>JBGLND010000001.1:0-3705313 GCA_041305945.1 Promethearchaeota archaeon | reverse complement strand
GATATTTATATCAACCATGCACACATTTCGTTGTATCTAGGACAGTCGTCGCGGATGCCTTGGTGAACGCGGACCGCGACGTGCCCCGTCCATTCGTCCATCGCGTGGATGGTTGGTGGCGCACGCCGCGATGAAATCAACGAGATGGCAGGTGGATCAAGCACGAGCAAGGAGGATACTCGAGGCGAGGCGAAGGATGGGAAGGAAGAGGGAGTTGCCGGGAAAGGCAGCGATCGCCAGCTCCGCATCACGCCGCTTCATGAGAGAATACTTGCGATCGCGAGGGAGATGATGGAAAAGCATTACTTGTTGAACAGCACCTTGCTATACAGCATCTGCATGCGCCGCATCAAGGACGTTGAACTGACGACGATCCGGCACGCGTTCAACGAGCTGGTCTCGCACCATGTCCTCGTGGACGGGAAGGCCGTGACGGGAACCGACGTGCTCGAAAACGAGAACCGGAGCAAGATATTCACCTTGATCAAGGAATGTCCCGGGTTGAACCTGTCGAAGGTGGCCGAAAAGCTCGGGTTGAAAATCATGACCGCGCGGTGGCACTTGAACATGCTGGAAGAATTCAAGAAGGTAACGTCGGTCACGATGGATGGGCAGATCGTCTACTTCACCGCGGATTTTAACCACGTTTTCGAGCGGTTGTACTTCGTCTTGAACAAGAAGAAAATGGCAGAACTTATCCGGAACGTCCTTGAATGCCCCGGCATCTTGTTCTCGACGTTGCAAGACAAGATGGAGCTGCCACGGACGACTTTGTTGCGGAAGATCGGCGAGCTCATGGACATCAAGGTGCTGGAGGGGGATTACGACAAGAAACAAAAGGTCTTGTCCCTCCGCTTGAACCCGGCCGTGATCGACGTCGTCTCGAACCACGTGTACCTTTCGTGAGCTCCAAACGACGTTTATTTGTAGTTGTTACTTAACACACCCATGCAGTACCGGAAATTTGGCTCCCTTGGCTGGGAGGCAAGCGCGCTCGGCTTCGGCGCGATGCGGCTACCTAGCAAGAAGATGCTATTCGGGCTCATCCGGAAGGTGGATGTCGCGGAAGCGATCCGCGTCATCAGGCACGGGATCGATAACGGCATCAACTACGTGGATACCGCGTACGGGTACCATGCCGGCAAGAGCGAGATCATCGTGGGGCAAGCCTTGAAGGATGGCTACCGGGAGAAGGTTCACCTCGTCACGAAATTGCCCATGTGGAAGGTGAAGGCGGCGGGCGACGTCCAGAAATACCTCGCGGAGCAGCTCAAGAAGCTCGATACCGACCACTTAGACATCTACCTCTGCCACGGCTTGAACAAGGGGAGGCTGAACACGCTCAAGGAACTCCCCGTCTTGAAGGAAATGGAGGACGCGAAGCAGAGCGGTTTGATCAAGCATATCGGTTTTTCATTCCATGATAGCTGGCCTGTCTTCAAGGAAATCGTCGATTTTTATGATAAATGGGACATGGCACAGATCCAGTACAACTACATGGACACGGAAATCCAGGCGACCACCAAGGGCCTCGAGTATGCAGCATCGAAGGGCATCGCGGTCGTGATCATGGAACCATTGCGCGGGGGCAAGCTCGCAAGCCCGCCTCCTGAAGTAATGGATATTTTCAACAATGTGCCTGTCAAGCGCACTCCTGTTGATTGGGCGTTACAGTTCCTATGGAACCGGCCAGAAGTGTCCTGCGTCTTGAGCGGCATGAGTGCCATGAAGCAACTCGATGAGAATCTCGTTTCAGCTCACAATTCGGGCGTAGGCACGCTCACCAAGGCCGAGCAAGAGTTGCTGCTGAACGACTTTTCCAGGATGGGGGACAGGAAGCGCTTCGAGAAGGAGTACAAGAAGCTCGCGATGGCCAAGAAGGACTTGAACGCGGCCAAGGACAACGGCATGGCGACCTTGTGCACGAAATGCAAGAAATGCGTGGAGGCATGCCCGCAAGGCATCGACATCCCTGGCGAGCTTGAAAAGGTGCATGATGTCTTGGGAAACGGGCACCCGCTGGACCAGCATTACAAGGAAAATTGAAGTTGTTTCCTTTTTTACATACCCAACTGCTTGAGCGAGTCCAAGGTTTCCTTGGCTTCTGCCATGATCCGGTCGATGAGATCCGCGACGGCCGGTATGTCGTGAATCCTGCCCGCGGCGGCACCTCCAAGGACGGGCGTGTCGTTGATCTTCCCGCTGAACAAGTTCTCGAGACCCCCTACTTCCAAGTCGATTATTTCTTGGCTGGAACCCGTTGGATTCCCTTTATACAAGTCCGGGGCACCACGGATGGTTGCATCAACCAGCTGCATCGCCCGGTTGTTCCGTATGAACCGCATCGGGCCGAAAAATCCCCGTGCCACCAGCGAGTCTTCCTCGGTCGCGTCGACCAACAGTTGCTTCCACTCCTGCTGGAAGTCGCTTTCTTGAGTCGCGATGAAACGCGTGCCCATCTGGATGCCGATGGCTCCCATGGCTAGGGCAGCGACAAGCCCCTTGCCATCCGCGAACCCGCCCGCGGCAACGACGGGTTTCTTGATCGACTTCACGACCTCGGGGATGAGCACCATGGTTGACGTGTCGCGCCACGAGCAATGGGCACCTCCCTCTCGACCCGATGCTACCACGACATCGACGTTTGCTTTCTCGCACCGCTTGGCGGCACGAACCGAGGGCACGACGTGGCACCACGCGATCGTGGGCACCTCGCGCTTGATCGGGACGGACACGTCCAATGCCTTCCCCTGGGGATCGGCAGCCCACGGGAGCGGGTCGCCGGCAGAGGTGACGATGCCGGCGATCTTCTTCCTGGCCTCCGGGTCGTTCTTGACACGATCGACCGTGGTAGCAATGAGTTTCGCCGCGGTGGGGATGAATTCTTCCGATACAGGAATGTTGATGCCGAACCTTGCCGCGTCATCGCCCTCGAGTGCATCGAGAACGCGATCTATCGAAACCGTGAGCAATTGCTCGGGAGTCCCGTCCCCGAAGATTCTTTCACGTGTTGTGGCAAGTTCTGGAGTTCTTTCTTTTTCTTTTCCAGTTCTGCTTTATTTCTCATCAATTTCTCGCGAACTTCTTCCAACGTCCTTTTCTTTTCCTTGTCCTTCTTTATTTCCTTCTTTAACTCGTTTTCACGATTGTTGAGGGCATCGATAGCTTTTTTATACTCTTCCAAGTCATTCTGGATGTTCTTGGCCAAGTTTTCCTCAAAATGAGAGTAATAGGTAGATACACCTTTTGATATCTCGGATTTGCGCCACGTCTTGCAGATTTCAATGATCGCGCTTCTAGCTTTGGGAAACATGACGGGATGGCCACCACGCAAAGATTTCATGACTGCTTGTTCTTACTGGTAAGAAGGCCGTGTTTGTAATTATAGGTTCCCGTGCGGACGGGTCGAGGAATCTCACGACGTGTGCCCGCGTGCCGCAGCCACCCAGCGGCCAGCAAATTGCCGCGTGCAGTCCCGGATCTCGGCAATGATCTCGCGATACATCGAGTCGGGGTGCATGTAGGGATCCTCGATATCCACGTCACCACTCGCTTCAGGCCCAGTGCATAATTCCTTCAAGGTGAACACCTTGCCGGGAAGGCTGGCCAATATCGGAAATTCTTCCAGTAACGTGTCCTTCATGTACCGTTCCATCACGATGATCAAATCGAACGCCTCGACCATCTGGCGCGTGACTCGCCTCGCTTCATGACTGGAAATGTCCACGCCTTCAAGTTCCTGGACAAATTTGATGGATTGTGGTTGGGCACGGGTGAAATAGCTGTTAAGCCCGGCAGACTCTATCCGGACACCAAGCTGGCGGGTGAACTTCCGCAAGAAGCCCTCCGCGGCGGGTGAACGGCATGTGTTGCCGAGGCACATCACGAGCGCGCTCCGCGCGCGGCTCAAGATCGAGCCGATGGGATCGACCATGATCAAGAGATTCAACGGCGCAACAAAAATCTGGATATTCATGGTCGACCACCACCACGCCGACCCGGGAGACCGCGGGGGAAAAAAGGTGCAGAGGACGGGCTTCGAACCCGTGAACCCCTTCGGGACGGGATTTCGTACCAATGAACGCACGTGAAATCCACGCTTGATCTTAAGTCCCGCGCCTATAATCTTGACCCTTTTTGGGGAATTGACCAGGCTTGGCTACCTCTGCAGTTCTTCGCCTATTTTCTTGAACTTTTTTTGGTCAAGACTCTCACAAGGCAAGGTTTCATTCAGAACCAACGAATGAAACCTTTTATGTTTTATAATGGGCACGCCTCCCGTCCATTCATCCCATAAGGAACATACAGAAAAGGCCAAGATACGATAGTATTACGAAGCATAGGAGTACGCGCAAAGTGATTCATCATGGAAACGAACGGGAACGAGAAGCAAAGCAAGTTGAAAATCACGGGGATGACGTGCGCGTCGTGCGTTGCCACGATAGAAAAATCGGTCAAGAATCTGGACGGCATCCTCGACATCAAGGTAAATCTAGGGAATGAGGAAGCAAACATCATTTACAACCCATCAAAGGTTTCTTACAACGACATCGAAAGGAAAATAACGGATTTAGGATACAAGGTTGTCAACGAGCGTGCAGACATCAAGATCGGGGGCATGCATTGTGCTGCTTGCGTCAGCACGTTGGAAAAAGCAATAGGTGCCGTGAACGGCGTCGCGAGAGTCAGCGTGAACTTGAACACGGAACAAGCAACCGTCATGTACAACCCAAAGATCGCCACCGTGGACGAAGTGAAGCAAGCCATCACCCGAGCTGGCTACCAATACGTCGGGATGAAAGGAGACGCGAACACCAACATGGAAACAACAATTCGGGAAAAGGATTTGCGGGAAAAGGTGTGGCGGTTCACCATCGGCATCGGCGTGGGCGTGTTCTTGATGGTGTTGATGATCTTGTTCCCGCACGATCCAAGCATGGGCGGCCACATGGAGCTGGCCATGGTGCTCTCGTGGTTCCATTTCCTGGTCGCAACCCCGGCGTTCGTCTTCACGAGCTTCCCCATCTTCAAGGCAGCTTATGCATCGTTGAAGAACAAGGCCTTGAACATGGACGTCATGTACGCCATGGGTATAGGCATCGCATACGGCGCCAGCGTGCTGGGAACGTTCGTGAACACGTTTTCCAGCTTCATGTTCTACGACGCGGCGGTCATGCTCGCGGGCTTCTTGATGCTCGGCAGGTATCTGGAAGAGGAGATGACGATCGCCGCCGGGGACATCCGCGAAGGGGACATCGTCATCATCAAGCCCGGGGAACGTGTACCCGCGGACGGTACGGTGAATGAAGGCACGAGCTACATCGATGAATCGATGATCACGGGTGAGCCAATTCCCGTGCTGAAGAAACCAGCAATGAAGGTAATCGGTGGTACCATCAACAAGAACTCCGTGTTAAAGTTCGAAGCTAACCGCGTCGGGAAGGACACCATGCTCTCGCAAATCATCAAGCTCGTGGAAGAGGCACAAGGCTCCAAGCCACCCATCCAGAAGCTCGCGGACACGGCCGTTAAGTGGTTCATCCCCGTCATCCTCGCCATTGCCATCGGCGTGTTCTTCACGTGGCTGGCCATCATGGGGAGCCTGCTCGTGCCGCTCACGCGCCTCATCACGATCCTGGTCGTGGCTTGCCCGTGCGCGCTGGGCTTGGCAACGCCCACGGCCGTGACCGTCGGGATCGGCAGGGGTGCTGAGCTGGGCATCTTGATCAAGAACGGCGAGGTGCTGGAAAAGGTGCACAAGCTCACCACCGTGGTGTTCGACAAGACTGGCACGCTCACCAAGGGAACGCCCGAAATCACGGATATCATCACGTACAGCATTGATGACCCCGAATTTCTTGGCTCGGTGGCCTCCGTCGAGAGGTACTCCCAGCATCCCTTGGCCGGCGCGATCGTCCGGGCAGCAACGGAGGCGCGCATCGAGGTGCCCCCGGCAACCGGGTTCGACACCGTGGAAGGCAGGGGCGTGCGGGCGACCGTGGCAGGCAAGCCCGTGTTGGTTGGAAGCAGGTCTTACCTGGTGGAAAACGGCACCGACGTGAGCTTGGCGTCCAACGATGCGGAACGCTTGGAAAACGAAGGAAAAACGGTCGTCCACGCGGCCATCGGCGGCAAGGTGGCCGGCATTTTCGGGATCGCCGACACGCTCAGGGAAGGTGCCCCCGCGGCCGTCAGCGAGCTCCGCGACATGGGTATCTCGACCATGATCATCACGGGCGACAACGCGCGGACGGCAAGGGCGATCGCGAGCAGGATAGGCATCCAGGATGTCATCGCCGAGGTGCTCCCCCAGGACAAGGCGCGCAAGGTGCAAGAACTGCAAGACAAGGGAAACGTGGTTGCATTCGTTGGCGATGGTATCAATGACGCCCCGGCGCTGGCACGTGCGGATGTTGGCATTGCCATGGGCGGGGGCACGGACATTGCTATTGAATCGGGCGAGTTGATCGTGATGAAGGATGATCCCATCGATGCTGTTGCTGCGATCCAGCTCAGCAAGCAAGTCTTGAGCCGGATCAAGCTCAACTTGTTCTGGGCATTTGCCTACAACTCGGCCTTGATTCCTATCGCTATATTCGGTGTCGTGGCTCCCGAGCTTGCAGGCTTGATCATGGCTATGAGTTCCGTCACGGTCGTGTCCCTGTCGTTGCTCCTGAAGCGGTACGTGCCGCGCGTTCGGAATTGTACGAGAATCCATTCAACGAGTATTACCTGCCTGAGACCATCCTGAAATTCCGCCAGGGATTCGGGCGCCTCATCCGCACTGCATCCGATCGCGGGGTTGTGGCAATACTGGATCGCCGCATACTTACCAAACAATATGGGCGTCTATTCCTGGAATCCCTGCCACAGTGCACTGCGCGGCAGGGCGCGTTGAGTCAACTTTCGCGTGAGGCCGGGAAGTGGTTGGGAATGTGAAAATTATCCAATTGACTCCAAAGGGTGGCGCGACTATAATCTAGCCAGACTAGACAGGAGAGTTTCCATGAATACAATCTGGCAATTACAGGATGCAAAAAACAAATTTAGTGAAGTCATCGAACGTGCCCTCAAACATGGCCCTCAACAGTTTAGCTAACTCGTAAAATCTTTTGGTGAATTATTCTTGTCTTCAAAAGATCGAGTGTGACAATTTTTATTCACCTACCACCACCTCTTTTATCAACAAACGGCACGCCAATCATGGTCATGAACGTCCGTCGCCAATTTTGATGGTCGTTATGATCGAATTCGAAAACAAAAAAGATGGAAAAAACAATGATAATTTCGAAGACAAAAAGAATATAATCGGGGACAACGATCATTATCTCGAGATCGATCACCCTGGAGGAAGGTTAAACGGACATCTACACAATCTTGAGTCACCCGATCCGGCGCCAGTTGCTCGTTCTCCTCGAACGGGAAGGATTCATGAAGCATTCCGAGCTCATGGCAAGGCTTGGCCTCGACACGACGGGAAAGCTCAACTTCCACTTGAATAAATTAGAAAGCTTGGTCACCAAGGAGAAAACGACGGGCTCCTATTTCCTTTCGGAGGAAGGGAAGCAAGTTATCCGGTTGATGGACATCAACGATCGCTTGTTGAAGGGAGAAGATTTGCCCTCGCCGATGGAAAAAAGGGGCGAAATCAACCGGGTGGGCGTGATCATCTGTAACTGCAACGGCGAGGTCTCTGATTGCGTCAACGTCCCGTCGCTCGAGCAACACGCGCGCAGGGTCCCGGACGTGACCTCGGTCAAGGTGTTCGACAACCTTTGCCAGGAGAAGCACCTCAAGGGCATTCACCAGTGGTGTAAAGACAACTATCTCAACAAGATCGTCATTGCCGCCTGCTCGCCGAAGACGCACCAGCCCGTGTTCGAGGCCATGTTCGACGGCGTCATTGAAAAACCCAATATCGAGATCGTTAACATTCGCGAGCAACTCGCGTGGGTGCACAACGACGAGCTATTCAAGGAAGCAGCGAGCCACAAAGCACAGGTGCTCGTCGAGGCGGGCGTAGCGCGCGTGTCGTTGCAAAAGAGCGTGCAACAAAAAACGGTCCAGATCGAGCGGTCCTGCGGCATCATCGGCGGTGGCATCGCCGGCATGACCCTAGCGCTCAACCTCGCACGCGCCGGCATCCAGGTCTACCTCATCGAGAAGTCGCTCACGCTGGGTGGCATGGGTGCCCGGTGGAACAAGATCCAAGGCATGTCGGATTGCTCCATTTGCTTCATCTCGGAGCTGGTGGGCGAGATCAAGAAGCAAAAGAACATCACGATCTACACGAACACGAAGGTGGAGAACATAACGGGCGAGGTTGGCAGCTTCACGCTCGACCTTGTCAAGTACCCGCGGTTTATCGAGGAGGACAAGTGCACGGGATGCGGGCGATGCACGAAGATTTGTATCAAGAAGAAAGAAAACCAGTTCGAGTTCGGTCTGGATGAGCGCGGGTACATCTACATCCCGTTCAGCCATGCTTACCCGTATGCAGCTGCCATCGACGAGGAGAACATCCACGAATGCAAGGAATGCGGGATATGCGCGAGGGCGTGCACCAACAAGGCAATAAACCTCGACCAAGAGCCTGTCAAGATCCGCATCAAGGTGGGTGCCAAGGCGATCGCAGTCGGCGCGAGCTTGTTCGATCCAACCCAGACCGGCCTCCCGCACGACCCCGGCAACGACATCATCACGAGCCCCGAGTTCGAGCGCATTCTTTCCTCGGATGGCCCTACCGGGGGGAAGCTCGTGAAGCTTTCAGACCACAATCCCCCGCGATCCATCGCGTTCATTCAAGATATAACTCCGCGGGTCGCTCAAAACTTGGGAGATAACAATGCCGAAACAAGGGCATCCTTGAGCCAACAACTTGCTAGGAAATACATGGCGAATGTCAAGGAACATCTCCCGAAGGTCCCGTTTCGCGTGTACGATGCCGGGTCGGTGCAAATCGAGATCGACGGGAAGAAATTCATCGTGGACAAGAGCGGGAAGCATCACGAGGCGGACATGATCGTCCTGGGCATCGGGCTCGTCCCGAACCCGGATCTCAAGGAGTTGCGAAAGCGGTTCGACTTCACGCTCGATGATGACGGGTTTATGAGCGAGGAGACCCTCTCGTCCGGGATATTCGGCGTTGGCTCGGTGCTCGGCCCGAAGACCTACGCCGACGTGGTGTATTCCACGGGCGACCCTCCCACGCCAGCATCTTGTCCCGGGATACCCAGGTCAGCGAGATTTACCACCACCACCTCCTGGTCGAACGCGTGTTTGATGCGTTGCAAGCTGTAATACCGTGTCCTGTTCGTTTGCTTGTTCGCGGTGATGATGACGGGTAACGGGACGTGGACATGCTGGAGTTCGTGCCCTTTGATCCGCGTGGCCTTGAGCTCGTCGTTGATTATTTGCAAGTCTTGAAACTGGGTGAGTAACGGGATTTTCATTGCTTGCGAAACTTGATACGGCACGTGGGCGGTGTTGCCATCAATCGCCTCGACGCCCGCAAAAATCAAGGAAAACGGCCCATACTTGTTCAAGCAGGCAACCAGCACCTTGGTCGTGACCCACGTGTCTGAGCCCTTCAAAGCGGGGTCCGATATCAAGATGCCCTTGTCAGCCCCCATGGCCCTCGCCTCGTGCAGTGCATCCTTGGCTTGGAGGGGCCCCATAGAAATCACGGTCACCTGCCCGCCGTGCTGCTCCCTCACTTGCAAGGCGGCTTCCAGCGCGTGGAGGTCATCTGGATTCACGACGAGCTCCCCGTCCCGGACAAGGATGCCATCCTTGTCCATTTTCACGGCCTTGCTGGCAGGGACTTGCTTGACGAGAACGGCAATGTTTACCATCACAATGCCCCTCCAGAAAATTCTTTTAAAATTGCATTCCCGATGATGATTTGCATGACTTCACTCGTGCCCTCGTAAATTTGCGTGATCTTGCAGTCCCGGAAGTAGCGTTCCACGGGCAACTCCTCGACGTAACCGTACCCACCAAATATCTGCATCGCATCAGTGCATACCTTCATCGCGTTTTCTGCCGCCACGTACTTAGCCATCGCGGACTCTTCAGAATACGGCAAGCCATGGTCCTTGAGATCGGCTGCCTTGTAAATCAAGTACCTGGCGGACTCGAGGCTCATCTTCATCTCGGCCAGCTTGAATTGTATCGCCTGGAACTTCCCGATTGATTTGCCGAATTGCTTGCGCTCGGTTGCATACTTTGCAGCAGCCTCGAATGCAGCAACTCCAATGCCAAGCGCTTGTGCAGCGATGCCGATACGGCCCATGTCGAGTATCTTCATGGATAGCTTGAAGCCATCCGTTTCCTTCCCGAGGATATTTTCCTTGGGAACCCGGACGTTGTCGAAGAAGAGCTCGGACACGGGGTTGGCGCGCATGCCCATCTTCCTCTCGATCTTGCCGACCGACACGCCGGGAAATCCTTTTTCCACCAAGAAGAGGGCAACACCCTTGTTTCCAGCTTTCCTGTCGACGGTAGCCCCGATGATGCATGTTTCGGCCAAGGCGCCGTTCGTGACGAAGCATTTCTGGCCGTTGAGAATGTAATCGTTGCCATCCTTGATCGCAACGGTCTGCATTCCCGAGACATCGGAACCCGCGTTCGGCTCGGTGATCGAGAAGGCCCCGATCTTCCTGCCCGATGCCAAGTCCGGGAGATACTTTGCTTTCTGTTCCTCGGTCCCGAACGAATCGATGGGAAGGGCGACCACGGAATTGTGCACGGTGACCATCAAGCCCGTCGCGGCACACGCCTTGGAAATCTCCTCTATGGCAAGGCAATACGAGATGGAATCCAAGCCGGCACCCTCGTACATTTCGGGAATCTGGATACCATACAAGTTCTGGCGGCCGAGTTGCTCTATCACCGCTCTCGGATGGGGCGCGTGCTCCTTGTCCAAGCCCGGTGCGATGACGGCCAGCACTTCTTTCGAGAACCGGCGCACGGATTTCTGAACGAGCCTTTGAACGTTGCTATAAACAAAGTCCATACTACAATGCAAGCGAGTGGAGGGAAAAAAAACCTAGCCTAGCAACGCTAGCTATCCCGTGATACACATTTTTTTATCGTCGTGCAGAACATCCTTCGAGTAACAACCATTCCATTCTTTGATTCAGACCATGCCGGTTGGCAAGTGTACGTCTGGAGGGAGATGAGGCAACAACATGTCGCAAGACCACGGGATGCAAGCCGGGACGAACGGTACCGCACAAGGTGCAAGATGAGAATGCCCAAGATGAGAATGCCCCGTTGGCATGGTTCAAAGGGGAAAGACGTGGTATATTTCTATAAAGGACGTCCACACCAAGTTTAATTAAAGACCCGAAATTCCCAGTATCAACTTGAACCAGTTGATACACATGCGCGTACCCCGTGAACAATCAACATATTGCCCGAAATGCGGAAAGCATACCCTACATCAAGCCTCGATCTACAAGAAGGGCAAGGAGCGCAAGATCATCGCGCAAGGATGGCGAAGGTACAACAGGAAAATGCGTGGTTACGGTTCCCAACCAAAACCAATCTTCCGTCGCAACGCCAAGATCAACAAGCGCGTGATGACGATATTAACGTGCAAGACGTGCCAGAGGAAACTACACGGCGGGGCAGTGCGCCTCAAGAAATTCGAACTGGTCTGAGCGTGAGAAGTGTTTTTCCAACGTATATAATTTACAAGAACATTACAAAAGCAAAGGATGAAAAGTTGGAAGCCTTGTACGAGGATTACACCAGCGCATTCATGAAGTTCCAGCAAGTGATCAACCAGAAATACAACCTCCATGAGCCTACCACGACAAAGAACGAAGGAGCCAAACAAGAAGCCATCACGGACATGCAAGACTTGGCATTGTATGTCAATCGAGTAAAGGAAGATTACAAGGAAGTGATGGATATGAAATGCTGGCCCATTTCTGCCCCGATGGTGTGGAAGCTAGCCGGTTCCGTCGTGCTCCCGGCCTTGATGCCGCTCATAAACTGGATATTGACACTTTTTTAGGATTCGGCGTGAACCGGGCAGCACCGGTTCAAGCGATTCTTTTTTATACTTGGGATACGACGCGAATGGTGTATGATGAAATCGGCCTATCCATCAATTATCGGGCGAAAGGTGGTCTTGCTGGCATGATACTCAAGATACAATCCCTCGATGAGTTTTATTCACCAAGAACATTTCTATTAGCATTCTACATCGCGTTGCTCGTTATCCTTGCATGCATATTTCTTGCAAAGAATCGAAAAGTGGAAATCATTGGCGCGAAACGTATCCATCAAGGGTACGCGTTATTTGCACTGACATACGCGCTGACACGCACTTTTTTCTTGCTTTCAGATTACGAAATCGGCTACAACAACGGCACCATCACGCAATTACATTTGATATGGGTTACCGCCGCATACAGCATCACGTTCATCAGCCTCATGTTCATCAATTTCAGCGTGGAACGTTACATATTGAATCGAAAGCCGGTATTGATGCTCGTTGCGCTTGCGGTCTTCATCATTTGCATCGCGTCGCTGGTTCTCACGGTGCTCGGGATCGGCTTGGATGTTTCTACTAACACGGGACCGCACCGTATCGCGCAATATTCATTGTATATCGCGGGCCCGGTGCTTGCCTTGGGTATAATGTCGTTGTACATCGTGTTATTCCGGCAAGGCACGGGGGACGTGAAGAAAAAAGCGGGCATGGCCATAGCAGGGCTTCTAGTCTTGCTGGTGGGCTTGTTGCTGGACATGGATATCCTCGCGAACCCCGCATGGGACGCGATCCGGTACATCTTGTCTCCCGTTGCGTTCATCATCGGAACGATCGTGTTCTTTTACGCGCAACGGTGATCTCGTTCTTTCCCAATCACGTCCGGTGCGAGGCAAATTTACGTTCTCATGGTATTCAAAGAACCGCGTTCAATTCACTTACATGCCGATTGGCGATACCATGCAATCGAGATAGATTGTCATGAAGAAACTACACAAAACATCCGTGATGTCATTGGCATTCCTTGGCGTGCTGCTATTTTCTTTTCTTGGAAGCGCATCGGGTATTAAGGTCTCTGACATCAACATTTCACAAATCCAGCCACCGTTCATTCCTGGCGATCTTGCCATCAATGATTTCATCCTCCGGGCACCCGGGTTTGCGGACAAGTTCGTGAAAGCGAATATTTCAGGAACGAACGTCTACTATCTGACGGTGAATGCATCCGGCCCGCGCTCTGCAAGCATCAACCACGCTGACAATGGCATGTTCCAATATAACGTGTCGGACATAAAGGCGTTCTTCAGCGAATGGTACGAGAACGTCGAATCCTTGAATGCGTCCCTCCACGCGTGGAACGAGGCGTTGGATTCATTCGTTTACGGGACGTCGAGCGATACTTGGAGCATCGGGAGCCCGGTCGAAAGGGCTTGGAAGGAACAGATCGCGAAGGAATGGTATGCCATCAAGGCCGACTACAATGGCTCGTTCGCCGGGAACGTCACCTTCGCGCAATTTGTCGGGCGGATAGAGGCAGAATTCTCGGCCACCAAGCCGTTACCCGGCGCGGCGCCAGCCTTGTTCGCTGGCCGTTCCTGGGCCAACGCGACGCCCGAGGAAGTCATCATGGTCTTGAATACAGAAATGCACCCCGTGCACGCATTGTGGGTTATGCAATTCATGTACCGCGACCAAAATGGCATCCCGGACTTGCTCGACACCACGATCACGGAGATCGTCGAATACACCCTTGACGTGCTCACGCCCGCGAAGAACGAGCTGGACGTCCCGGGCAGGGAAACCCTAAGCATCACCTACGATATGTTCGTGGACTTGGATATCTCCATCGATGCCGAGGACGTTGGAGTCGTTGTCATCTGGGACAACGATGATTCGCTTGCTGAATTCATTGCGGACTTGAAAGCGCATCGCATCCCGCGCTCGCAACCGTTCACGGGAGACGAGATCATGTATATGGTGCACTTCAACAGGATAGTGACCACCATTTCAGGCGACATCGTCAATGACGTCAGCTGGGAATACAACGACAATTCTGAACCCACGGAGTTCATGAATGCCCTGCGCATCATCACCCGGAAACCATTCGCGGCACAGTTCATCGCCGCCGCTGCAAGCGTGCCAGTGAACTTGTTCCGGATGATGCTCTATGGCAACGTCAACATCGGATGCCACCTATCGCCGGCCCGATGATGAGACCCAGCGAAAAGCTTGCCATTATCTTCCCCATCACGCGGGACCTGTCTTTTTGCTCGGTGATGTCCGCGATGTAGGCCCTCACGCTGCTGGCATTTTCCACGGACTTGATCGGCATCGCCGCATCGAGGATACTTGATGGCGTGTTCAGCGGCCAGGTACCCATCGTGAGGGCCTACATCGCGGACATTACCGAGCAAAAAGACAGGTCCCGCGTGATGGGGAAGATAATGGCAAGCTTTTCGCTGGGTCTCATCATCGGGCCGGCGATAGGTGGCATCCTTGGCGAGTTGAACTGGCGGTATCCTGTTATTTTCGCCATGATCCTTTCTGGCATCGCTTCCATCCTCGTGGTCCGCATCCTGGTCGAGAGCATGCCCAAGGAACGCGTCGCCGAGCTGCAAGCACGCAAGGTCGTGGACACGGCCGCCGGGCGGGGGTATCCATTGTTCACGAGGCCGCTCGTCTTGCGGCTGGCCCAGGTTTTCTTGCAGACGCTCGGGTTCAACGCGTTCGTGTCGACGCTCCCCCTGGTCTTGCTCGAGCGTTTCTCGCTATCATCTTCCCAGATAGGCATCCTGTTCAGCGTTTTCGGGATGGAACTCATAATTTTCAGCGCGATCGTCTTGAAACGCGTCTTGAAACGTTTCGGCGAGGCTCGCCTGCTCTTGACCAGCAGCGTCTTGCTCATGCTCTCGTTCGTGTTCTTCCCGTTTATCGACGTTTACGGGTTGCTCTTCGTGTTCGTGACGCCACCGGCAATCGGCATGGCATTCTTCAGGCCCGTGATGCAAAGTAACTTGACCAAGGCAGCCCACGAGTCCCGCCAAGGCGAGGCTAATGGCTGGGGGTCCACGATGCAGGGGCTTGCACAGACGATCGCGCCCATCGTCTCGACGTCCTACTTGCAAGTCGGGTATCTCGTGGTATTCGGGATGGCCATCCAGTCGTACTACCTCATCGGGTGGACCATCGCCCTCATATTCCTCGGGTTGCTGGTCACTTCCATCATCGACGTGAAAAAATACCCCAAGGACTTCGAGCGCGGGGACGGCGGGCTGCGGAGGGGACGACCGTGAACGGTGAAAAAATCGTGGCGGGTGACCTCAACGAGGGGGACATCCTCGTCGACACCCGGGACGGGGAGTATTTCCCGTGCAAGATCTTGCGGATCGACCGGCACGGGGAAGGGGACTACGTGTTCCACGTGCTGCTGTACAAGGGCATGAGGGAAGCACCCCGGATCGAGGACCTCGCCACGTGGGAGGTGTTCGCGTACCACGTGCCCGTTGGATACTTGCACGGGGAGGAACGGCTGGGAAACGTGCCCGTCACGCGAGACGATCTCGTGGGCTTCCTCACCTACCTCGAGATGACCGATTTCGGGAGGTACGCCGAGGAAACGGGGCAGGACATCAACGAGATCACGAGGGAAGCCATGCGGTTGTTCAACGAGGGGAACCGGTTGTGCGAGCAGGGCGAATTCAGGGAAGCAATCGGATTCTACCAGCGAGCGGTTGACAAGTTCCCGCCGTTCTACGAGGCGATCGACAACAAGGGGCTCGCGCACATGGACTTGGCCGAGTGGGACGCGGCGATGCACGAGTTCCAGCGGTCGCTTGACATGCAACCGGATGGCTACACCGCGCTGTTCTCCATGGGCGAGTGCGAGTACAAGCTCGGGCACCTCGGGGAGGCAGCCGCGTGGTTCGAGAAGGTGCTGGCGACCAGGCCCGGCGACCCCCTGGCGACCGGGTGGCTTGCCAAGGCGAGGGCCAAGAAGCATTTATAAAACCGTCCAATGGCGTGATCACATGATGCACATTTCTGTCCACGACCATGGACAGATATATAAATGGGGGTAAGCTTGATCATCCCATGAACGAGGCATTACCAACGGCCATCAGGGCTTGGAATCCTTGGTGGGCAGGAGTGTGGAATTTCCCTGCCAAACTCGTTCCCCGCGTGGTCTTCCAAACATTGAAATCGACCATCGTGATGCCGCACGTCAAGGACATCATCGGGGTCAGGCGATCGGGAAAAACAACGCTGCTGTTCCAAGTCATTAGGGACTTGATCGAGGACAAGGTCCCACCAGAACGCGTCGTCTTCTTGAATTTCAACGATGTCGTGATTAACTCCGTTGATTTCACGACCCTTTTAAAATCGATCTACGTTGTCGCGCCAGAATTCGAGTACTTGTTTCTTGACGAGGTGCAAGAAAAACAGGGTTGGGAACGGTGGGTTACCATGCTCTATGAAACGAAGAAGGCCAAGAATATTTTTGTTACCGGGTCCACTGCGGCATTGCTCTCCGAAGACATCGGGCGCCTCTTGACGGGCCGGCACGTCTCATTCATCCTCTTTCCATTTTCCTTCAAGGAAAATTGAAAGAGGAAGAATAAGACGTGCCGGCCCGACAAGAGGCGCCCGAAGTCTACGGAGAGCAAATCCTCAGTGGACCCGGTAACAAAAATATTCCGTTCAACCCTGGAACGGGGCATCACGATCGCTGCATGATTCTCCGGCTCGGCCATCGGTCCATCGGTATTCTGGTGTCTGGCAGTCGTTATATTTTTTATGATCGCCTCGCCTTCCCCGTTCCCATCCCGCCATTTTTACCCACGAAGCAGAATCTATTTAAACCGAACTGCATGATCGCGCGCATTACTGCTACGCTGGTTTGAACATGGTACTCGCTGACGCGATCCTCGCTTTCTCTGCAATCATGGTGATCGGCCTGGCTAGCTTGACGGGGGTCATCTTTCTTTCGATGAAGGAACGAACGCTGGACCGTTTGTTGCTGGTTCTCGTTGCGTTTGCCACGGGAACGATCGTTGCAACATCGTTTTTCGACTTGCTTCCCGAGGCCATGCACCACTTGGAAGAACTCGTGGACGGCGGCTTGGATATTGATGAAGGTATTCCATTCACGTTTGCCATGCTTGGTTTCTTGTCATTCTTCATCCTCGAACGGTTCGTGTACTGGTTTCACGGGCACGCGCACCAGGATGATGATGCCACGCTGGTTTGCCACGGGAACATGCCGGACGGGATGGATGCAGGCAACGTGACGGGACGGGTGAAGAATTTCGCCATCTTGAATCTCGTGGGTGACGGGCTGCATAACTTCCTCGATGGGATCATCATCACGGTATCGTTCCTTTCTGGTGGCCTCGCCGGTGGTCTCGTGGTGACGTTCGCGGTGCTGTTTCATGAGCTCCCCCAGGAAATCGGGGATTTCGGTATCTTGATGTACGGTGGTTTCAGCAAGAAACGCGCATTGGCGCTTAATTTCTTGAGTGCAATGATCGCTGTTGTCGGTGGTATATTCGCAATTTTATTGTCGGAAGCCATAGAAACGTTCAACATGTTTTTCTTGGCTTTTTCCGCGGGAGGCTTCATCTACATTAGTGCTGCTGAACTCCTTCCCGAGTTGTTGAAAGAACGGAACTTGAAAAAGACCGTCATTCAAGCGTTGATCCTGATTCTCGGGGTTATCATGATATATCTTCTGGTCACCGTGCTCCCGCATGACTAATCCATGCTCTTTTTTGTTATATTTAGGTAAAAATACCATGGCCTCATTGAATATGCCGCACTCCGTTGCATGTCGGGCAAATGAGGGACAACCGTTCCTTGCACGCGTCCGCGGCCGTTTCCGCCACCAAGGACTTCCAGCACACGAGGTCATTGTCCCGCGGCACCATTTCCCTGCCGTGGTGTTGCGGGTAAATAAAGGTCGTCTTGCACGTGTCGCAGATGATCTTGGTCGCCTCGACTACGAGCTCGCCCTCGCTGATGGACTGGAATCTCGACTTGTAGGCAAAGACCCTGAAGCCGTTGAGGATCACCATCAAGGACACGCCCATGTCCCCGATGCCCACGGCAACGGCGAGCGTCATGAATCCAAGTACAGTGAGCACGGCGAATGATACCTTGATGATGATGGACAGCCAGATGTTTTGCCGCACGATGCGATTTGCGATCTGCTTCACGTCGAGCAACGTGAGTATCTTCGTCAAATCATCGTTCATTATCGTTATGTCCGCTGATTCCAATGCAATGTCCGTCCCCGAGCTGCCCATGGCGATGCCAATATCCGACTGGGCTAAAGCTGGTGCATCGTTGATGCCGTCACCGACCATGGAAATACGCAATCCTTTTTCTTGCATGTTTTTTATTTTTTCTAGCTTCTGGTCTGGTAACAAGTTCCCGTGGCGTTCATCAATGAATAGACAATCACCGATGGAGTCGACGGTTTTTTGCGTGTCCCCGGATATGATCATGCTCTTGATGTTTCTTCGTTTCAACCCGCGTATTAACACCGGGGCAGATACCCGCAAGTTATCCCTCACGGTAACGAGGCCGAGGAATTGATTATCCCTTGCCAAGAGAACGGGCGTTTTTCCGAGGAACTCGTGTTCTTGTATGCGTTCCTCCGGCAGGTCGATCCCGAGTCCCTTGAAGTAGGAGACCGAACCAACATGGTATCGGGCCCCGTCGATGGTCCCGGTTATGCCCTTTCCCTTCACCTCGGTGAACTGTTCCACGGGGAGCAGCATGACACCCTTGGCACCATTCATGATTGCCTTTGCAATTGGATGGTCTGAATTCGCTTCCAAGCTCGCGATCAGCTGGAGGTTCTCGGCGGTGCTAATTTTTTCCGATTGCGGGATGTTGTCGTGGATTTTCAGCTTGCCTTCCGTGAGGGTGGCCGTTTTATCGAAACCGAACATCTTCACGCCTTCCAGTGCTTCGATGTACTTGCCACCCTTAACCAAGATGCCCTCGCGTGACAGCTTCGTGAGGGCAGCTACCATTGACAGCGGTGTCGACAGCGTTAAAGCACACGGGCACGATATTACGAGCAAGATCAAGCCCCTGTAAATCCACGGCACCGCTGGCTGCCCGAAAACGATGCTGGGGAGCAGCATCACGACCAGCGACATGAGCAAGATCGCCGGGGTGTAGTATCTTGCGAAGCGCTCGATGAACTCAAGGTAATCGGCATCGCCTTGATCGTCCTTGTCCCCCTTTCAAGGCTCGTGATCGGGGTGCACGACCTCCAAGACATCATCGGGGGATACGTCATCGGTGCCATCGTCTTGCTTGGATACACCATCGTGGAAGACCGCGTCGTCCCGAGGGTTCACCTGGAATGGCGCTTGCGGCTCATCCTCGGCGGGGCCGCGTGGATGACCCTCTGGGTTGCCAGCATCCTGGCGCTCCCCGCGTCGGCAACGGATTTCGGCCTCGTGGGGGGGTTACTCGTTGGCATCGCCATCGGGTTTCCTGTCGAGCAGGAATTCGTCAAGTTCAAGCTGTCCGAGCTGGCACCGGGGAAAAAAATCCTGTCGGGCATCACCGGCACCTTGCTCACGATTGCAACGTACGTCGCGTTGAGCCTCGCAATGGGAAACATTACCGTGGCACCGTGGGTTTTCAGGATGATGAGGTATGCGATTCTCGGGTTTCTCGTTGCCGCCGTTTACCCGTGGCTGCTCGGGAAGATGTTCAAGGCTTGAAATGGCGCTGCATTCCCTTCCATCCACGCGGGGATATAACGCCGAATTCCCCAACGGGTCGAAAGCCTTTTTTTCCATATCTGGTATATAAAGCGTGATTGGCATGAATTTTGAATTGGTCGAAGCCGGCGATTCCAACGGCAGGGCTTTCATGAATTCGGTCGACATGAAAACCTTGAGGGTTGACGATCTTGACGTGATCGTGTTCTCTGACGAGTATGATAACTGGGGGGCAGCCCAGGTGGTGTCTAGGGACGATTGCCTTCAAGGATACATCATGGTCGATTCCATGACCATGGATTCGGCGAACGTGTCTCCCGGCACCGTGGAGGTCAAGAAAAGTGAACCCCGGGGTGGTATCAATGAGGTCCAGATCGCAGTCGAGCCGATGGGATCGCAATCCACGGAAAAGGTCGTTGTATGGGTCGCCGACCATTCCACCGACATGGCAGATCTGTTCAAGAACAGGCCTGTTTTCCGCAACTTGGAAGTGAACTGGCGGGATGCAGAAATTGGCCAGATCAAGCTTAAGGTCGTGCAGACGAAACCGGCGATTAATCCCGGCGAGACTGCCATCATCGACCCGACGGGGCAGGAGGTCGTATTCGAGATTATCCCCGCGGTGGACATGTCGTTTAATGCAATCCTGCTCATCGACGTCTCGGGGTCCATGTTGAAGGAGGACCTCATCGTGCACGACGTCGACGGGGCTATCGAGGGACTACGCAGGGGATTCATCGAAAGCAAGGACTTGCAACGCTTTCTCGATCAATTCAGGGAAGGGGACAAGGTTTCACGCATCGCCAGCGCTGCAATGGCAACGCTCTTGTATCTATCCCTCAAGATCGGTCGTGGCTGGGGGGAGAACGTGCAACTCATCACGTTTGCCGATGACGTCGAGGTGTTGGAAGTGGAGAACAAGCACGGGGCGATGTCCCCGGTCATCGAGTGCACGGGAGAGTTACGTGAATTGAACCTGAACACCATTGCGTTTTTCGTCCTCGAAAAGTGCAAGAAGGCAACGGGACTCACGGCCATGAGCGTGGCGCTGAAGATAGCGGCCGACCAGATCGGCATGTTCCCAAAAAACCCGCGGACGAGCAAGTCCAACCCCACCATGATCGTCATCTTGTCCGATGGCAACCCCAACAAGGGCGACGAGGTCCAAGGCATCCCGGTAAATCCGATCCCCGTCGTCAAGCAACGCCTCGTCAAGGAGGACATCGTCATCTACGCCATTGGCCTTGGCGAGGCGGATGATGCGGCCATGAGCCGGGTCGCGGAAATGGGACGCGGCGAATTCTTCCGGGCGACCAGCTTCCAAGAATTGTGGAAGTTTTATGACAGGCTCGCCCAGAGCTTCTCGATCGCGGTCAAGGTCAAGCACAAGCAAAAATAAACCGGTTGCCATATTCGGTTTCGATCCGATCGGGTTATAAGCCCTCTCGATCTCCTTTTTTCATGCGTGCTGGTTTTTGCAAGGCGTGCATCACGCCACCCTTGGGACAAGTCTCCTTTGCCGGTTACACGGGAAGGAAGCAGTTCCCTCGTGGCGTGATGATCGACGAGGATGGCACGAGGCACGAGCTGCACGCGCGTGCCTTGTTCCTTGAACCCGACGGGAATCGAGACCCCTCGAAGAGAATGTGCTTAGTGACGTCAGATTTGTTTATGATCAGGAATTACTGGGTGAACCAGGTGCGTGAGCTCGCCCACGAGCTCACGGGCATCCCGGTGGAGAATATATGCATTCACGCGACGCACTCGCACCAAGCACCCGATACATTGGGAATATATTATCCCGGCCATGACTTCGATGGTTCCTACCTCGACGACGAGTGGGTGGCCTTCTTGAAGCGGCAAGTCGCGGGCACCATTTACGGTGCGTGGAAGGACGCACGCCATTGCTTGATAGGAACTGGCGAGGGCATGCTCGAAGGATACACGATAAACCGGCGCGAGGTCGGGCTGTTCGACCGGCCGAACAAGAACCCGCGCACCATCCGTGCTGCTGCTGCCGAGGAGCGGCGAGCCGTGCCTGGTGCTCAAGATAACCTCGGCCATGGTTCACCTCGTGTCGCTGGCGTCGGGCAAGGTCGAACACGCCAAGCCCGAGGCGTTCACCGAGGAATCCATGGTGTTCCAGTCCGGCAAGGACACGCTGGCCCAGTTCCAAGTCCTCTCGCTGAACGAGTTGGACGGCACGATGAACCTCATGGATCTCACCACGTTCGAGGAGCGGGTGGAAGCGTTGCGGCCTTGGCTCGGCCTCGATACCGAGGGGATCACGATCACGGGGTTCTACTTCGGGGACCTGCTCTACCTCATCCCGCTCGCCCCCGGCGCTGACGACGTCCACGTCACGGATCGATGCGACGACGGCCTGGACGTCGATGGTGGCGACGGGGACGATGGCGACGAGGGTGATGGTGAAGATCCCGGGGACGAAGGTTCGGGGGTGTGATCGTTGCGCCTTGCCAACAATCCCGCCTTCGTGGTGAACGATGGGCAGTTGATGTTCGGTGGGGTGCGGGCCAGGGATGCCATGGCACTGGTGAAACCGCCGTTTTTCGTCATCGTACTCGACCGCGCCCGGGAGAACTGCCAGGCGTTTATCGACGTCGTGCAAGGCGCGTTCCCCGGCGCGCGTTCCTTCTACTCGTTGAAGACGAGCATGCAACCAGCGCTGCTCCGGGCAATCGCCAAGGCGGGCTTCGGCGCGCAGGCCGTGTCGGTCAGGGAGTTCGACCTTGCGCTCGCCGCGGGGTTCCCGCCCGGGGACATCATCGTCGACGGGATATACCACGACGCCGGGACGTACGACGACCTGCTCGCGAGGCACGACGACCTGCTGTTCGTCGAGTCCTGGGCGAGGAACATCGCGTCCCTCGACGACGCGTGCAAGCGGAACCATAAATCTGCCCGGCTCGGCTTGCGGTTCAAGTTCCCGAAGAAGGGGAACCGGCTCGGGTTTTCGGCGAGTGACGGCGCGGCGATGTCGGGCCTCGGGGACGCCCTTCCCGCGTGCGAGCACGTCACCCCGTGCATGCTCGCTTGTCACGCGGGCTCGCAGGTCCAGGATCCCAAGGCCTACGCGGTGGCGTGCAATGCCCTCCTGGATGCCCAAGACATCCTGGAAGGAAGGCACGGGATCGATTTCAAATCGCCGCTAGCGCTCAGCCTGGGCGGCGGCTTCCCCGAGCCAGAGATGGCGACGCCCGACTTTCTCCGCGAGGTCTCGGCGTCGATCCGGGATTCGATCACGGCCAGCCACGACCTGGCCCGGTACTCCATCTGCTTCGAGCCGGGGCGGTACATCGCGGGCGATGCCGGGGCGCTCGTCGCGACCATGTTGCACGTCTTCAATGACGACGCAGGCAGCCGCTGGGCGTTGCTGGACATCGGTATGGACGTGCTCACGCGCTTCGCGAACAGCCATTATCGTTTCTTCTCACTGGAACATCCCGAAGCACCGCACGGGACTCCCATCAGCTTCCAGGGGCGGGTGCCGACCGAGCAAGACGTGTTCGGCAAGGGCGTGCATTTCGTCAGGGACGCGGCCGCGGGGGAGCACGTGCTCTTGCTGAACTGCGGCGCCTACAGCACCACGTTCTCGATGCGGTTCAGCTTCGAGCAACCGCCCACCGTGGTCGTCGACGCGGGGAAATGCACCCTGGAAACGACCGTGTTGCCTTGATCCACGATGGCAGATCGCCAGGATCGGGTTCCGGCAACCCGCTGCGCTTGCATCATCGTCCGGCAACGACGCACGGCCACTCGGTCGCGTTCGATCGATCGCCAGGGATGCTTCATGCCCGTTTTCGTTATGGAAGGCATCACGCGACTTGTTGTAAAAAAAAAATCTTATTAAACTTGAAGGGGAACTCTTACTCAACCATCGTGCGGTTTCAAACACACGATTCGATGCAACTCAGCCCTTGTGCGGTCATTAAT
Source organism: Promethearchaeota archaeon (assembly GCA_041305945.1). Taxonomy (GTDB): domain Archaea; phylum Asgardarchaeota; class Lokiarchaeia; order Sigyniarchaeales; family Sigyniarchaeaceae; genus JBGLND01. The sequence goes on along the minus strand of JBGLND010000001.1, from coordinate 3,681,613 downwards.
ACACGATTCGATGCAAAGCCGAAAAACGCGTGAACGTTTTTGCCCGTGAATCATCTCAGCATGACGATCAACGCGGAATAACGGTTCCCGTGAATGCCATGTCCGTCGACTACGTCTCCATCATCGCAACTTTGCAACAATATAACCCTTCAATTGCGGGCGTAATCATCACCACGATGACCGGCGACATCATCTACTGCACGCCTAACTGGGCGCCCACCCCACAAGAAGTGAAGATCGTCGTCAACGCGTGGCGTGGCGGGAACTCCATCTCGGTCACGCTGCAAGGCGTGAAGTTCTCGGTCTTGCAGTCGACCTCGGAACGGCTGATCAGCACCAACATCAAGAAGCAAGGGCACCTCGTCGGGGCGACGACCCCAGGCGGCGAGTGCGTGCTCGGCTTCGTGCTCCCGGACGCGGCCTACGACGGGGCGTACATGGACGTCGCCCGCGCGGCGGGGCAGATACGCCCCGGTGGTAGCGCCGCGGGCCTCGCCATGACCGCGGTGACCGCCGGCACGATATACCAGAAGACCGACGTTTCCTCGGCGCAGTTGGCACAGTCCGGCGGCCCAGCACGCCAACCCGATCTCCGACGACGAGCCCGAAGTGGTGGAGGAAGATCCCACCAAGAGCGAGAATATCAAGAAGGAACTCGAAAACTTGAAGAAAGAACTCGATCTCTAGGTACTCGGCACTGCTCCGATACAGCCATTATATATCCATCCGTGGCCGTTCTGCGCGATGGAGGGGGATAACTGCCGCTATTTTTTAATCTGCAACAAGCGAGATCAATCTATCGAGTCAGAGAATCATGCCGTGGAAGATGAATGGTGACACGCAGTGATATGAAAGGCCACTTCAAGGCCTTATTCAAAAATGAGAAGTTTGTCGCGATGTCGACCATCGCGGCGTCACTCGGGCTTGGCCCGAGAGATTCGATACCATCCTTGTTACAAGAATGGAATTTGTCTAAATATTTCGACGTGCATCAAATGAACGTGTTAAGAAACGACAAAATTATGCCGTGGGAACGTGTCAAGGACGGATTAAAACGTGCAGGAAAATGGGCACTGAAAAATAGCATCCCGGTTGCCATCAGTTTGGCAACGGGCGGATTGGGGCTTACAACGGCGGTTGCACCCCTCGTATCCCAAGTCGTCTCGTTTTTCCGCGGAAAGGGACTGGAAATCTCCGGAGATGCAACACAACAAATTGGGGAGAGCATCACATCCGGTTCCGAGAATATATTATCCTTACTTCAAGAACGCATACAGCAAGATAACCGCAACAAAAAAGGAGCGAACGGAGTGTCACTTTCTCCAGAATCCGTTTCATGCCTGGTGCAAATGAGCATGGGCGAGGTGATGCCAAGCATCATCGAGGAGATAAATGCAGTGCTTAACACGTTCAGCGATCAAATGACCACGGATTTCCGAGACGTGTTCGATGGTTGGCTTGACGAGCAACGCGATATACTTGCCCGTGACCGTGAAAAAGATGCAATTGAACGTGAATCAGAAAGGGAGCGGCTCGAGGAACACGCACAACACCTCGATGCACTCGAGGAAGCTTTAGGCGATCAATTGGCGTCTATCAAGCTCTCGGTTGCCGCGATCCACGAAAACGTGCTCGTTGCCACGAATCGCTTGGATGGGATCGAAAATGCCATCGGCAGGCTGTTCGAGGTGCTCTGCCAGCGCTCGCTCGGGGACTTCTCAATGGAAGAGCTGGTGCAAGCATCCACGGTGCAGTTCGAGCGCACCCGGCTCGCGTCCAAGCACGACATTCCATTCGACCCCGCGTTATTCGTACCCTTGCCAAGGTTCGACATGGCTTTCATCTCCTTCCTCAACCAGCGAGGCATTTTAAAGCCTTTATTCCTGGTGCTCGCGCACATGGGAATGGGGAAAACGTGGAACGCTGTCCATGCGGGGACCATCGCTAGGGACACGCGTAGGTTCGTCCCGTTCTTCATCCCGTTCAACATGGGATGGCAGAGCCAGCTTTGCGCGATCTTCGGGACGAAGACCGCCCTTGCTAACGATGTCGGATCGACTGCAAAAAATGTCTACCAGAAACACGGAAGAGCGGTCAAGATTCTCTTGATTTTCGACGGTCTTGACGAGTTACTCGGAGAAGAGCAGAAATCAGAGTTCCTCTCTTTTTTGCTGCAATTATTCAACGGATTCGGACACACGGTGATGGTGGTGCTCACATGCAGAGACACCACGTGGATATTGAACCATGCCATAGACGTGTGGGAACAACAAGTGCGCGTGCACGCGCACGATAACATTATGATCCAAGAAACCACAAACCGGCTAGGCTTGAGAACGCCCGTGGGATTCTATCTCGAATCGTTCCCACGGGAGCTCCTCGCGGGTAATGACGGATTGCTTGCCAAGTACGGGGTCGACTGGAAGCGCGTCCATGCCTTGCCCGCGTTGTTAGACCTTTGCGGGCGTCCGTACATGGCCCGTCTATTACGGGGGCTTAATAATTATCCCGATCCTACCGACGGTGAAGCATTCCTGCCAGTGTTTTACAGCGACACGCCGGACGACACGGTGATGCGTCGCATGGGAATCACGAAGGAGGTGGAAAAATTATTCTTCGATCTCCTCGGTCTCATTTCAAACAACAACGAATATATTTCGGAACGCCAAATTGACGAGGTAACCATTCACCGGCGAGATGAATGGCACGTGATCCTCTCAGCGGGGATTATCGAATCTATCAGGCGGGGCCCTTATTACTTTTATCGCGTTGAACCGGCATTCCATCCCGTGGTCATCGCAATGAAAAAATGGATCGAGGGCTACGTTCCATCAACCGGCGTGGTGGAAATACAACCTTCGCAGCAATACATAGGCGGCGCAAGCGCGGGAGACCAACGCAAGAAGTTCGATTTTCACGTGCAACTCGGGAATAATGCACTAGCAACGGGAGATTTTACAGAAGCGCGCGAGCATTTCCAAGCAGCCCTTTCCGAAGCGAACGCCAAGTTCGAGGCATCGTGGGTGACCGAAGCAAGAAGGTTGATTATCGACGTAGACCAAGCATCGGCACGGGAGAAGGCCGAGCGGGAGGCACTGGAGAAGGCCGAGCGGGAGGCACTTCGCGGCCCTGCTCGTGGTCGGTTTCTTCGTCGCCATCATCGAGGTGCAGCTGTTCCGCTACATCTCGATGCTGGTCGATCTCCTGTCGACGACGACCCCGGACCGGGTGTTCGCCGACCATGGCGCGATGTTCCTCTGGATGGCCTTCGTGATCTCTTGCAGGGCGAGCCTCGCGTCCGAGGTGGCACCGAGGGTCACGGGCAGCGTCCACCCGGCGTTGCGGGGGTCGATGTCGATGTGGAGGAGTTTCTGGCGATCCGGGTCGAGCAACTTCGGATTAAGATTGTCCGTGTTCTCGGGCGCGAGGCAAGTGCCAACCGCGAGTACCAGGTCGGCAGCCCCGACGTGCTGGTTCGCGAGTTTCTGGCCAAGGGTGCCGATGCTCCCGAGCGCGAGATCGTGGTTTTCCGGGATCCCGCCTTTCCCCATGTAGGTCGTCGCGACCGGCATCCCCACGAGTTCGGCCAGCTGCCGCACTTCCACGTAGGCGTTTGCGGCATGGACGCCGCGCCCGGTGATCATCACGGGCCTCTCCGCCGCCAGCAACATCTCCGCCATCTTCAACGCATCCCGTTGGCTGATCGAGGGCGGGGACACGCGGAGGAACCCGTCCAGAGGGTACAGTTTCGGCGTGACGGCCGCAAGGTCTACCCTGCCTCCCAACGTGTTCCAGCGCATCAGCACCGCCGCGGGGCCCGGGCGACCCGAAGTGGCGTGCTTGATCGCGAGCTCGATGCAATAGGGCACCTCCCCGGGATTGTCGGCCACCGCGGTGTACTTCGTCATCGACCGCATGATTTCCGGCAGGTTGATGCTCCCGTACGCCCCCGTGGCGACCTGGTACGGCGCCTGGTGGCTCACGCCGTACCAGTCCGACAGCTCGGCGAGCACCAGCATGGGCGACCCAGCGTACATCGCCTCCGCGATGCCGAATGACCCGTTCGTGCCGATGAATGGCCCCTGCCCGATAAGCAATCCTGGCTTCCGGGTCAACCTGCCGTACATGTCGGCCATGCAAGCTGCCGTGGCCTCGTGGCGGGTTATGATGCACTTGATCTCGCTGCTCCTGAGGTAGATCTCTTCCCAGAGGAAGTCCGTCGTGCCACCGGGCATGCCGAAGGCATAATCGATCCCCGCTTCCACGAGAAGGTCGACAATTGCCTTGTTGACCGTGGTGTCTGGCATGTGTTATTTCACCTCTCTGACGGAAATATCTTCGTTAAGGTTTTTCAACGCGATAAAGTAGGAGCCTTCAAGTAGGGGACATGCAACTCCTGATCTGATTTGGGTTTGAACAACCAACAATATAAATGGGGATTTTCTATTATTAGAATGGAGTTTATCACGAGGTGCATTGGATGGAAATCGCTGAATTGTCGGAGTTAAAGGCCGTGGAGCGCTCTTTTGGCACGCCTAGCGCGCAAAAGATCATCCAAGCCTTGGTTTGTTGGAAAATCGTTTCAGTAAAACAACTCAGCGAAATCACCGAGCTTAGCGAGAGTCAAGTTCACGTGACGCTACAAAGTTTGATCGATGCCGATATCGTTAACCGGGAAAGTCGAGGCAGTTACACTCTTTCTAAATCCCCCTTTGCACAAGAATTGAAGGCTGCTTATGAAACACTCGTCGAGCGAGTTCTCGGGAAGTTTATGTATAACTTGTCCTCCCGTCTTGACGAATTAAACCCCGAGGAAATCTCCCGACGGCTTGAATTTATGCTACAACGGTGGAGACCTATGATGGAGAATCTGTACGGCTCGAAACTTGCCTCGCTGGCCGAATTTATTATCGATCGATATTAATCCTTGTTCCATTCTACTGGAAATTCACGCATGCGGGAGAAATGCGAGAATGCCGTGGTCAAATAGCAAACTCGAAGCAAGAATCGATCATAATCGGAAGCGAATCAAGGAATTCATGGGCATTTTACCCGAAGCCCGAGTTCTCCTGTGCACGCGTGATGAGATGTGCGAGCGGGTAAAGGGAGAATTGTTGGTGGGAGGAAGGCCCGTGGAAAAGGTGGCATTCCTTGAAAAGCACATTTTTCCCTTGCTTCTGGGAAAATACTTCAAGGATTCGGGCGAGATTTGGATACTTGAAGGAAAACGTGATGCAGATACGATAGTTGTCCATGAATTGTTACATTCCATCCAGAAATGCAACCCGAAGCGAGAAAATATCTGCGATTACCTGGTCTATCGAATCACGAATGACCCAACAATCATGGAAAGCAACCTCCGATTAGAATGGGCAGAAATCGAGCATGTACACGGACTTGATAAAATTAAATCACGGTTTCTTTCCGATGGTAATTGTGAAGCCTTCTAATCGAACGGTCTCTCACCATCTACATAGGCCGCGGGGCGATGGAGACGTAGAAGCTCAACAATACCAGTGCGGTCATCAGCACGCTCTTGTTGAACGACCGGAACACCTTCTCGAAGACTTGCTGCGCGAGCAGGGTCACAGCCGCGATCAAACCGACCGCGAGGGCCATCGTCTCGTTGAAGCCCATCTCGAAGTCCACGTCGGGAACCCACGACCATCGCGGCCGACATGGCGAACCTCGCGGCGTGGCTGGCGGGCAACGTGACCCGCATCTCGGCGCTGGAAACCGCGATGGCGGGCAACGCGTCCCTTATCGCCGATTTGTACGTTTATATGGATGGGAACGCGACGTTGCTGGGTGATGTCGTCACGTGGCTCGCGGGGAACGCGACGAGCCTGCAGAACCTGTGGACAGTCGTGCTTGGCATCAACCAGACCCTCAACACGACCATCGCCACAGAGCTTTCGAACCTTGCTGCGTGGCTCGCGGGCAACGTGACCCGGGTATCAGCGCTGGAGACGGCGATGACAGGTAACGCGACCTTGATTGCAGACTTGTATGCCTACCTCGATGGCAATGCCACGGTGCTCGGCGATGTCGTCATATGGCTTGAAGGGAACGACACGGAGATAAGTAACTTGTGGAGCCTCTTCTCTGCCTTGAACTCGTCGGTGCACGTCGACCTTCTCCCCTGGATGCAAGGTAACGCGTCACGGATCGATACCTTGTACGCGCACATGGAAGGCAACTGGACCATGCTTCAAGAAACATGGCTCTACCTCCAAGGGAACACGACTTTGCTGGATGCCGTCATCGCATTCCAGCAAAACAACTGGACTTACCTGCAATCGGTCGTGGCAACCATCACGGCGAACATCACCCAGATCGAGGATATCTTGCTCTTGCTTGATGACGTGTTGCTTGACCGGGACTGCGATGGCCTCCCTGACACGCAAGAACTGGTTCACGGCACGAGCCCCTTGATGATCGACACGGACCTCGACAACTTGAACGATGCCTTCGAGATCAAGCTCGGCACCGACCCGCTAGACGACGATTCCGATGACGACGGCCATTTCGATGGCATCGAGGTCTCGAGCGGGACAGACCCGCTCGATGCCGGGGATTATCCGGGCTCCGTCGATGATGAAACTCCCGATAATACGGGATTGATCGTGGGGATCATCATCGGGGCCGCGGCCGGCGCGGTGCTCGCCACGATGCTTCTCATGAAGGGAAAGCTTGTTTCCAAGGGCGTGCGAAAAGTCAAGAAAAATTGAACCTACCGACGGCTTTCGCAAGAAACCATTATTTTTTTTTTCTATCGTGGAACCACCATTTATAATGCAGCATATTCGATGCAAGGTTCCACCGCATGGTATGCAATAAAATGAGCAAAAGGGAGTGAAATTAATTCATCGCCCTATGAATCATCGCACCCGCAATGATTAAGAGGCGCACGCGTGCGAGGACCCCGGAAACATCCCACCATGCCGGAAACCTATAAATGGCATTCATGGTGGTGTTAACCAAGATGATCGTGGATCTCGTATTTCTCCTTTCTATGGGTGCAATCTTGAGCACGGTGTTTTTTTTCGCAGACATGTATAACCAGCACGTCAACATTCACCCGTCATTCATCGCGGGCATCTCGGTATCCTATTTTTTTCTCGTGGTGCTTCCAGAAATTGCTGCCGAGATGCCTACCATGCCATTCAGTCTTCCCGCGCTGGAATACATGCCAATTCTCGTCGGCATCTCGTATGCTCACTTGATCGAGAAGTTCATCTTGCAACACGTCGAAATCCGTAGCAGGGAGAAAGCAGAACTATTGTTAAAGAAGAAAGAAGTGTTAGATGACGTGGAGGACCAATTCTCCATGTTCCTGGTAGACGGCTTGAAGAGACACGACCTTGATGACAAGACCATCGATGAAACCGCGGATACCATCAAGCGCATGATCGCGACCGAGGCAGAAGTAAAGGCGGAGCTCTTGGAGATGAAGAAGGTCGTGCACGATCACGTGAACCATAGCCTTGAAAACTATCATGACATCACGGAATTCATATACCATTTCATCGTTGGCATCATCCTTGCAGGCTTGCTCCTCGTCAACATTATCGAAGCGTTGTTGTTTTTCACGATCGCGGTCATGATGGCAACGCTCTCCCACGCGAAAAGCCGCCAACGTATATTTTCCAACTTGGATATCGAGATGGATTACACAGAAACGCGACGGAAGAAAGCCCTTTTGGCCTTGGCAGCACCTGCCGGGCTCGTGACAAGTTTTATACTTGAGCTCGTGTTCGTGGTGAACATGGAGTTCGTGTACTTGTTGTTTTCGTTCATTGCAGGAGCCTTGTTGTATAACATCATACGGGAAGTCATTCCAGAAAAGGAAAAAGGGAAAATAAAGTTATTCGCCATTGGTCTTTTCGGGTTCAGCGTGCTCGTGATTGTTTTGAACGTGCTTGGACTCGCGTTCTGAATACCCATCACGGGAACCATCCCGGCCGATTCTCCGTTCACTTTTCCATGCAGCATGGCAGGATGGAGCGACGTAAGGCGGTCTTGTTATGCAATGGCAAGCTATTTGTAATGAGCTGTAATGTTTTGTTATGCCGTGTTATGGGCTTGTAACTCCTTGTTATGGTCACGGGTGATTGGTGGTTGGCGATGGGTGATCTTTTCCTCCGAGTACACCGTCCGCCGTTTTCGCTTAAATCTTGTCTAGTGGTCACCGCAATAGGGTTGGAAGGAAACCACATCGAAAAGGCGGCGGTCAAGCGCTGGCAAACGTGGTTAGTAGATGCGTTGGAGCTCGCGGGCAAGGACGGGAAATACGTTGAACGCATCGAACGCGTCCTCATTTGCACGGATTACGCGTACCTGTCGCTTCCCACGGAGCACGTCGTCAACCTGGGAACCATCAAGCCCGCGGACCTCGAATACAGGAAGCCGGTGTTGGAACGGTTCGTCAAGCTGGCGAAAAAGTTCAAGATATCGTCCCACGGGGAGCAAGTCCCGATAATGGCGTTCCTGGAGTGCCAAGAATTCATAACGAGGGAAAACTCGTTTATCGCGGTCGCGGAACTCGCGCCGCTCGTGACCCGCGTGCTCGAGGCATTACTCGACAAGGTCATGAAGGACTTGGATAAAGACGGCCACTTCAGGGAGAACGATTACATTACCACCCTGCTCAAGCACGGCCTCAATCCCATCAACGTGGGGTCTTGGATGAAAGCAAAGCTGCTCACGATATACGAGCCAACGGTCCCCGATAACTGGCACCGGTTTCTGGATAAAGACAAGGCTGATCGTTTGTTGCACCCGGAGCTGCCGAACGTCAAGCGAAAGGCACTGCCGGGACTGGTGCTGGGCATGATCAAGGGTCTCCCGCACCAGAAAGACGTGCTGGACGAGGAATGAACGAAAAAAAAGGAGAATCAGTCTTTTCGACTTTTTTACACGTAATTTTAGAACAGCTGGGACCCGCAATTCGGGCAATAACGCGTTGCTGGCTCGATCTTCTGGCCGCAGAACACGCAGTACTGCTTCTCCCGCTGGACTGCCACGGTTTCCACGGTATCCGCACGCTTCGGGAGCGGTTGGTACTCGGGCGACGGCTCGTAGGCAACGGCCTCGCCCATCACGATCTCGCCGGACTGTGCATCGTAGCGGTAGGTGCACTGGTTCGCGGCGCGCAAGTCCCCAAGCACGCGCAGCAGGTGCCTTCTCTTGACGCCCGCATCGGCGGCGATCTCGTCAAGCGTGTAACGGCCGGGACCCCTTTGCCGCACCACGAGAAGCACGTCCGCACGCACTCGCTTCTCGGTGGTGAACTGCGATACTCCACCGAGCAGGATGAAGAACGCGGGGACGAGGAGCCAGAACCCCCAGTAGCTGAAGCCCCACGCGTCGACTCCAAAGTTTTTCAATACCAAGGAGATCAATCCAAAACAGAGAAAAACGAAGCCGGTCGTGAGCGTGCTGGCAACGTTTCCCTCGTAATCCCTGTTAGAATAGTGCCGTTCCATCTCGATTCACGTCATTCGTGTTGTTGTTGATCGTATGATGGAACCGTCGAATCAAGAACAAGCTGGGGTCCAAGTCTTGGCACCACGGCTGGCGGTAATCAGCCCGCGAGGGCGTTGATCTTGGCTGCTAGGATGAAATCGTTCTCGAACAGTCCCTTCACGGCGTGCGTGTAGAGCTCCAGCACCACCTTGTTGTAATATATGTAAATGTCTGGGTGATGTCCCTCCTCCTCCGCGACTCTTGCCACCTTGTTCACGAACGCCATTGCACCCATGAAATCATCGAACACGAATGTTTTTTGCAGCTTGTGCGTGCCTTCACGAACGAGCGTCCAACCTGCGACGGAATGCTCCCTGATGTACTTGCCCTCCTCCGTGATGGACATTGCCTTGAGCTTTCCCTCGCACGGGACGCACTTTTTATTCACCAAGTCCATTGAGATCACCAGCACGTGGTATTTGAACAAGGCCGGGTTATATGGTTGCTGGAGAACGTCTAAAAGCGCGGGTGCAAAAAAGCGAATGAAAAGAAGAAATCGACGTGCCGCGTGCTGCAAGCACGGGGCGATGAGGACAAGGGGGAAGATGCCGGTTACACGAGCTTTTCTTCCTTCTCCACTTCACCGATGGCCTCGTCGATGACGGCGGTGGCCTCGAGCAGCGCGTCTTCGGGGATGATGAGGGGCGGCGCGAGCTTGATCGTGGCTGGTCCCACGGGTGCGAAGATCATGATGCCCTTCTCGTAGAGCTTCTGGTTCACCTTGTACGCGAGGTCCTTGCGAGGAGTCTTGGTGCCCGGGGTAACGGCGTGGATGCCCCCGAACAGGCCGTGGGCTGCACCCCAACCTGCAATGGGGTGCTTGTCGACGATCTTGTCGATCTCCTTCTTGAACACCTCGCCCACCTTAGCGCTCCGTTCCACGAGTTTCTCCTTGACGAGCAAGTCAAGGTTCGCGATGCCGGCGGCGCAGCCAACAGGATTCCCCGTGTGCGTGGAGGTCATCTCGCCCGGGGGAAATACATCCATGATCTCGTTGCGAGCGAGCGTCGCGCTGATGGGGATGCACCCGGTGATGGCCTTCCCGAGGCAAACGATGTCCGCCTCGACGTCGTAATGCTGGTACCCGAAGAGTTTTCCCGTGCGACCGAAGCCGGCTTGCACCTCGTCGTAGATCATGAGTGCACCGTGGTCTCGTGTCCACTTGCTCAATTCTTGAGCATATTTCTTGGGCACACCGAAGCTGGTCGTGCCTTGGAATTGCTCGTCGGCCTTCGCCACTTCGTTCGATCATGGAGAATATAATGCTCGACCTTATGTACGAGATCCCCTCACAGAAGAACATCAAGGAATGCATCATCACTCGCCGGGGGTTTTCCAGCCCCCGTAATATCTTCAAGACGATCCTGCAAGACACGGGCTTGGACCTGATTCGCAGGCAACGGGTCCGGACGCTGGCGCCGCAAGAGGCGATATTCTTGAATATGGCATCCGCGCTCGCCGCGGGAAAGGAAATCCTGTTCATCGACTTGGAAAAGCTTGGCATCACCCGGCTTGAATACGACCAGTACCGGAAGCTCCTGACCTCCGTTGCACTCGATTTCCACGTGATCGTCGTCGCTGCAGCGCCCCCGGGTATCATGGCCTCGTTCTCCAAGATATTGACGATCTCTGCCGAAAAGAGAAGCACCCGTGCCGGCACGATCGACGAGATCAAGGCTGGAATGGCCGGGGATGTCATCCTCCTGCAAGTGAAGGGGGTCGACGCCGGCTTCCCGAAGCGGCTCGAAGCGATTGCTGGAAAAGACGTCATCGAGGAGATTCCCCTCGAGCGCTACCGTATCCTGGTTCTTGAAGGCTCAAAAATGATGATGGTTGATCTTTGTTCAAAATTCGGCGAAAATATTTACAAGATATCACGTGCCACCCCGGACCTCGATGATTACTTGAAATTCGTTAGTTCGGGCATCATTAAGGCAATTTAACCGGTACCAGAACATTGGTGGTGTATACCATGATACAGAACGTGTACGTGCACAAGGCAAACGGCGAGCTGGTGTTCAATAAAAACCTGGCGCCACAGAAAATCGACGAGAATGTGGTAGTTGGATTCCTCGCGGCTGTCGGAAATTTTAGCAAGGAAGCATTCAAGAATTTCATCGAGGTCCTCGATATCGGTGACGACCGGAAGCTCATCCTTCACTACCAGCAAAAGGAGAAGCTGATCGCCGCAGCCATCGTGGATGACAGGGATGAAAACGGTCTCGTCCAGAAGGTACTTGCGGAGTTAACTCAAGCCATAATCGAGGAGTACGGTTCCAACCCGGACCCGGAGAAGATCGATGCCACCCGCACGGAAGCCGAGCTGGAACGCATCTTGAAGGGCAGGACCGCCGCGAGGAATCCGAAAACATTCTGGATCGGGCTTCTCGTCATGATCGGGTTCATCGTGCCATTAACGTTTGCGAGCACCAGTATCACCCAAGCGATCGGGAGCGCCATCATCCCGCGAATCGACATCTCGGGTTCTGGCTTGTACCAGAGCTTCCTGCCCGCTATCTTGTTGATCTCGATATGCTTCATCTTCGCCCAGTTCACCTTTCCAGCCCTCGCCGGGAGCTTCATCATCGGGCGGTTGTGGCTGTCGTTTTTTGCCGGGTGCGTGTACTTTGCCATGACGCTCGGCCTGCTCTACGGGATGGGCTCGCTCGATATATTCTACATATCGCTTGCTTACACGCCGCTGGTCGTGATTTTCCTGTGGTTCTTCAGCTTTCTCGGCGTGCGGCTGGCATCCGTGAAGAAATTGTTTAAATAGCCACTTTTTACCAAAATAATCAAACCAAGTGCATGACCGTTTGTTGATCTAGATGAATGTACGTGTATGCATGCGAATGAACTGGATGCATGAATGCACAGGAATGCTTTTAAACATGGACCGAGAGCGATGGAATCATGAACGTGTTACCCGTGCTGGACGTGTTTCATGGCAAGATAACCGATCTAATAGCACCGGATGACGAGCTATGCTTTTTGGTGGGCGCAGGCATCTCCATGGACCCACCATCATCGCTGCCATCCGCGCGCGAGATCGTGAAAACACTGGTGCAAGCTTGCGTGCCTGCAGATGATGTCGAGCGCATTCTCTCGCTCCACACGCTACGATACGAGCTTCTCGTTGAAGGACTAGAAAAAATAATCGATACGGATTTGAAATTTCTCGATTACTTGGACATTATCAAGGAACCTAATGCCATTCACCAGTTCCTGGCTTTTTCGATAGATCACGGGCACCACGTGTTCACGACGAATTTTGATGCATTGATCGAGATCGCTCTCATCGATACGCTCCCGCCTGAACGGCGCCACGGCGTGGCGGTTGTCATCACCCGCGATGACTACTTGCGATGCGTGCATCCCAACGAGGGCATGAAATCCGGCACGCGGCTCCTTTTCAAGCTGCACGGTGCGAAGCGAAATCACGTCACGGGTCAAAACACCAAGGATTCGTTGATCACCACGACATCAGCACTCGGGAAGAACAAGGAAGGGGGAACAAGTTTCGCGATCGAAGCATTCAAGAAACCGGCTATCAACTGCGCGGTCCAAGGCCGAATTCTTGTCGTCATGGGTTACTCTGGCCACGATGACTTCGACATCGGCCCCGCCTTGCTCGAGCTCCAAGGCGTGAAGCGGGTGATCTGGATAGACCATGTTCCCGCGATGGCAAGCAAGATAGACATGTACCGCGTTAGGGATGGCATCGAGCCGCGAGCCTGCGAGGGCATTGACCACGTTGACCAAGTGCTTGAGCCCTTGAAATTCTATATTCGTCTTCCAATTCGGGTGCTTCGCGTACATCTGCAAGATCGGGCTGAGGGAATTGTTCACGACCTCGTCCATCGCGTGTTGTTGCCCGGCCCGGTACTGCACGTTGAAATGGTAGTGGGATGTTGAAACTAGTGGACGCGTGATGAAATCTATCGTGAAATACCCCACGATTCCAGCAAGGACGATGCCGATTGCGAGCATTGACGATCTAAAAGTCTGGTAGTAGGCGGATTTCGATATATCTTTTCGTTGTTCAGTCGTTTTTCACGCCTCGTAAATTTTCTATATGAATGAATTGAACAAATATCGAATTCGTATTTATAACAATACGCGCGGAATCAATAGTTCATTTTCATCTGGCAAAAGATTATTGATTTCACCGTCGTACTTATCACCACATCGCGTTGAGGTGCTGGAAATGAGAAGATTATCCGTGGTCGACATGCAACGGTGCGTTGGATGCCAGTTGTGCATGCAGGCATGCGTCCGGAGGCAAAATGAGGTGGGCCTTGCCAGCGCTTGCCTTTCGATTCGCTCGTCAGGGGGCATGGAACACGGTTTCACGGTCATCGTCTGCAGGGCGTGCGAGGACCCGCCATGCGCGAAGGCGTGCCCTGAAAATGCATTGAAGGTACGGAAGGACGGGGGCGTCATCGTGAACAAGTCCAAGTGCACCGGGTGCAAGGCATGCGTCTCGAGTTGCATCTTGCAAGCCATTTTCTGGGACGAGGAGCGAGGCATGCCAATGATTTGCATCCATTGTGGCACGTGCGCCAATTATTGCCCGCACGGGGTTCTCAAGCTTGAAAAACCGGAAAAAACCGGGGGCGTGGTGCAAGATGCTTGAAAAAGACCCGCTCGCGAACGTGATGTTCGTCGACCTCACCAAGAAGGCATTCCGGGTGGAACGGCAAGAGGCATTGTTTGATGCTTGGATTGGAGGGACGGGGGTGGCCACCCAGTTGATTTCCCGCGAGATACCTGCCGGCGCGGACCCCTTGGATCCCGAGAATACGATCGTGCTTGCGATCGGGCCGGCCACCGGCTTGTACCCGCTCGCGTCGAAAACGGTCGCCATGTTCAAGTCCCCGCTCACGGGCGACTTGGGCGAGAGCCACTGCGGGGGCCGGAGCGCCGTGTCCATACGCAACGCTCGCCTCGGCGCGATCGTCATCAAGGGAAAATCGGACATCCCGGTGTACGTTTCCATTAGCAACGGGGAGGCACGGTTCGTGAATGCAACGACCTTGTGGGGCATGAACAGCACGTACACGGCCGGCAAAATAATCCGTCAAGCAGAAACGGGCGCCGGCACGCGCACGATCATGCGCATCGGTCGTGCTGGCGAACGCATGGTTCGCTATGCTTGCGTCACTTCCGAGACATACCGGCATTTCGGCCGCCTCGGCCTGGGTGCCGTGTTCGGGAGCAAGAATCTCAAGGCCGTTGTCGTCTCGGGCAAGGCCACGTTCCCCGTCACCGATATCAAGGCATATAAAACGCTCTACGACGAGCTCTACAAGTCCGCTGTCGAGTCTCCGCTCATGAAGAAGTACCACGACATCGGCACGCCCATCAACATCAACATCTTGAACGGCATCGGTGCCCTCCCGACCCGCAACGTCACGTCTGGCAAGTTCGAGCATGCAAGCAGTATCTCAGGCGAGCATCTTGCCGAGCATTTTCTCGGCCGCCGGCTCGCGTGTACCGGCTGTCCCGTGGCATGCATCCACATCGCCGCGTTGCGGGAGCCTTATGATGATGAACCCTACTTTTACAAGACGTCAATGATATCCTACGACCACGAACTCATCTACGCGCTTGGCTCCATGCTGGGCATCGGCGACCCCGAGCACTTCTTGAAGCTGATGGATGCCGTCGAAAGAGCTGGCCTGGACGCCATAACGACGGGCGCGAGTTTGGCATGGGCGACCGAGGCGCTGGAGAAGCAGTTGATAACGAAGGGCCACACCTTGGGCCTCGATCCGACGTGGGGCGATTACAAGAGTTACATGGCCATGGTCAAGCACGTCGTGAACCAACCAAACGAGTTTTACGCGGACTTGGCCAAGGGCTCGTATTTCGCATCAAAGAAATATGGCGGGCGCGAGTTTTCCATGACTTTCGGGAAGAATGAAATGGCCGGCTACCACACGGGTCCTGCTTGTTACATCGGGTATTCCATCGGCGCGAGGCACAGCCACCTCGATAATGCCGGGTACGCGGTCGATCAAAAAACCCTCATGGAGAAGCAAATTCCCCCGGAATCCGTCACCGACCAGCTCGTCAAGGAAGAGGAATGGCGCCAGGTGATATCGAGCTTGACGGCCTGCTTCTTCGCCCGGAACATGTACACGCCAAGTATCGTGGCGCGCGTGCTATCATTGTCGGGCTACACCGTTAAAGAGGAGGACCTCGCGCGGATCGGCCGGGACATCCACCGGGCTAAGTTCGCGTTCAAGGCGAGGGAAGGGTTCATGATCGATGGTGACGACCTGCCCGCCCGGATATACGAGACGCCGAGCCCCGTGCAGCGCATCAACGTTGGAACGCAAAACCCGACAAGCATCCTTGATTTGGCCAAGAACATCATTGAAAAGATGGGCAAGGGACGCGAACTCGTGCCGGCCGTTCCCGGGGACGGGCGGCCGGGGGACATACGCCATTGCTTTGCGGACATCTCGAAGCTCAAGGCCATGGGTTACGTGCACCAGCACCCGTTGATCGATTTGGACGTGCTCCTTGAATGGAGCCGTGACATCGAGGCCGTCGACAGGTTCGATTCGGCCAAGCGTGAATTCGAGGACAAGCTCCGGCTGTAGATGGCAGGGCAAGGATGGATCATGACAAGAAAGGAAGTCGTGGATGCTTGCGTGGTCGGTGCCGGCCCGTCGGGGTCGATTGCCGCCGAGCGGCTCGCGCATGAAGGATATAACGTTCTTTTGCTCGACGCGCAACGGTTCCCGCGGTATAAGTGCTGCGCCGCCGGGGTGCTCTGGCATGACCTCGAAGATTTCCCGGAAGTAAAGCCGGTGATTGAAACTTACAATTACAAGCTCGTAGCCCATTCCCCGTCCCTGGCACACGAGTTCTCCATCGAGTCCGGCGACCACTATCTCATGGGCCAGACCTACAGGAACGTGCTCGATGCCCACCTCGCGGGGCTGGCACGCAAGGCGGGCGCCACCTTCCGGGACAGGACGCGCGTGCTGGACGTGGCCTTGATGGACGTGCATCGCGGGATATCCCTCCAGGTAAAAGACCTCGACACGGGAGAAATATCCACGGTGGAATGCAAGCTCATCATCGGCGCGGATGGCGTCACGTCCGTGGTCCGGAAACGGCACCCGGACTTCCGCCCGTGGGCAAAAGGCGACCTGCTGATCGCCTCGGAACTCGACGTCCCGATGGACGAGAACGAAATCCTCCGGGTCTACGGGAAGGAGCGCGCCGTGCACATGTTCTTGTATTACGGTAACTTGCCAGGCTACGCGTGGATATTCACGAAGAAACGCTCGGTCTCCCTCGGGATGGGCACGTTCCTTGATTTCAAGGGGACGACCATCGGGGGACAACCGTTATCACGCACGTTCGATGACTACACGCGGTTCCTCATCGCGAACGGCTACGTCCCGGCGGACCGCGTCGACACGGGCAAGACAAGCTTTGCCTTGATCCCGTCCACGGCACCACGTGCATCGGTCACGTTCGGTCGGAACGCCTTGCTGGCAGGGGACGCGGCTGGAGCGTTCGTGTCAGCGTTGAGCGGGGAAGGCATTTACTACGGCATGCTGAGCGGGTCCTTTGCAGCAAAGGCCGGTATCGACGCGCTGAGATCGAACGACTTCAGCGCGCGCATGCTATCCCGGTACCGCGATGCATGGATGGCACGGTTGAAACACGAGCTGAACTACCAGTACTTCGCGAAGGGTTACATGGTCGAGGTAAAGCGGCGGTGCGAGAAGGCAATCCGCTGGGGGATGCACGACGAGACGATCCGGAAGTTCATGAGCGTTTTTTTCACCGGCGTGTACCAGATAGACAGGTCGTTCATGGCACGGTTGATCGGGCATTACACGCGCCTCAAGATCAAGGACAGGCTGGGCATGCTCGGCACGCGCGAGAAAAAATCGGATTACATCGAATGATAGAACGGCCGGGAACGGCCACCCGACGGGGTCTTGCGTCGTGAATCACGCGCCGGTGGCCGCCCGGGCTTGGATACGGGACGCGGAACCAGCCAAGCTAGGTGTATTTTAACAGCAACCCAAGCTCTCCAACATACTAGAAACCTTTTATGAACGCGGGTATTCATAGCAAAGTATTGGTACTTATCACGACATTCATGGCGTTCAGTCGCGGTTTTACAACATGCTTGAAGACGCTAGCATCTGGGACCAGTTATTCACGAGCGAACTCGCGTTCGAGTTTATCATTGCCTTTTTCATCATCATACCCATAGGATTGGCCACCGCCGCGCTGGCGGTCCTCTTGATCTTCCGGAGCCTTCGCAAGCACAAGCCAATGTTCCCGGAAATGAGACGCATCCACGGGTACATCCGGTCGGGGGCGCAAGCCTACCTCAAGCGGCAAGCAAAGACCCTCGTCTTCCTTGCCATCGTGCTGTTCTTGCCCGTGGGCTTAACGGGTTACAGTTTCTTGGATAACCCCGCGCTCGCGGTCATCTTTACCGGCGGGGTCTATTGCATCGGGGCCATTAGCTCGTTGTTCGCGGGCTACCTGAGCATGGACGCTGCGACGAGGGCGAACATTCTCGTGATCGAGGCCTCGACCGACCACCCGATGAAGGGATTCAAGACGGGATTCCTCGCGGGAATGATCAGCGGCATCATGAACATGTCCGTGTTCGTGCTTGGCATTTGGTTGCTCTTCATCATCACCCAAGGCAACATCAGGCTCATCACCAGCTATAGCTTCGGGGCAAGCACGGCATCGCTTCTCGCCCAAGTCGGCGGGGGGATTTTCACCAAGTCAGCTGACATGGGTGCTGACCTCGTTGGAAAATTCGAGATCGGCATCGAGGAGGACGACCCGCGGAATCCCGCGATCATCGCCGACGCGGTGGGAGACCATGACTGGCACGATGGTGCACATGGGGAAGACCCTTTTTTTTGCTGGGAAAAAGGAAAAGCTGTCGAGAATCTTCTGGTGCTGGTGCGCGAACATTGAGGGGTGCGATCTACAGCATCCCGCGGATTTTCACGTAAAAAAAGCGTAATTCTCTCGTGAGAGGCGTGTCCTTGAGCTTCACGAGCCGTTCCTTGCCCGGACCCTTAGCAGGTTCTTCATCGATCATGATAGGCTCGCGTGTGAGCATGATGTCAATTACACGTTTTGCAGAGGCCTTGCCCGTGCCCGCGATCGTGGCGAGATCCGTGATGTTGAACCAGTCATCGGGATATTGCAATAAAGATTCCAAGACGCGCACGCGGGCCGAATCACCATAGATCGACGAGAGAAAACCCGCCCGCTTCTTGGGCTGGTGCTTGTCGATGGCCCTGGGCTTCCCGTCGCCCGTGACGGGGAGAAGGTCGGTGAGGATGCGGATGACGTCGAGCTGGAAGGAGGACGGGTCGGGATGCTTCTTCAATTGTTCCTCGAAGGACGCACGCCACGCGGCGATGCCATCCCTTGGTTCCTTCTCCCGAGGTTCTCCCATCGTGGATCCCCCATGAAAACGAACTTTCTAAGCGATTACCCGCCGCCCGAGAACATGGTCATTACAAGCATCATCACGGGCACGATAGTGCACATGAGGACGTACATCCATTTCTGCTGTTTTTTTTGTTTCCCTTGCATCTTCTCGACCTTGTCCCTGCATTCGATCGAGCAATACTTCTTTCCCTCGTGAATCGCGCGCCCGCACGTGTGGCAATGGGCGTGTTCTTGGTATCCCTTCGCTACCTTTGACTTCCAAGCCTCCGTCTTCTTGTCGATGAGCGCGTAGGGGTCATTTTCAGGGGCTGGACCCTGTACCGGTTCCTTCGTTTCACCACTCATTGCATGCAAAACTAAGGACGGGAGGAAAAGAACCTAATGATTCGAGAGCATAGTTACCTCCTAGTGGATGATCGTGTTGTTCATCGCGCATCGCGGGTTTCGCATTGGGGTCGTGGAAAACACGATGGATGCATTCGAGCGATCCATAGAGATGGGAATGGATTACGTGGAACTCGACGTCCATGTCATGGATAACGGGCTCCTGGTGGTCATGCACGATGACCCTTCGCGTCGCGGCCCTAAAACACCCCTTCTAAAGACCATCCTCGCCGATTGCAAGGGAAAGATCAAGTTCATGATCGACCTCAAGGGAAAGGGCACGGGCTCCCGCATCGGGGCTCTCGTCGCCACCACGGGCATTCCTGGCCCCGACCTCGTCTTCGCGTCCAGCCACCTGCCCGAGCTGGGGGTTGTCATCAACGACTCGCCGTGCGCGGGGGTGCGAACCTGCCTCAACATCACGAGCTGCAAGGAGTACACCGTCGACGATCTCCTCGATGCCCGCTCGCGCGGCGCTCTCCCGCTCCCGTTCACCATGGTTTCCCTTCGCTCGTCCCTGGTCGATCGCGAGTACATCGAGAAATGCCATGAACTCGGCATCTTGGCGTTATGCTGGGACTTCCTATCGTGCGATGATCCTGTCACCCGTTGCATGGAGCTAGCTTCCATGGGCATCGACGGGATACTATTCGATGACCCGTTCGTCGTGGACAGCGTGAGAAAGGGAGTCCAGCATCCATGATGGATGATGATAGATGATGATGGATGATGATGGACGATGCAACGAAAAAAGAAAAATGGCAAGAGACCGGCAGGAACATGCAAGAAACAGTTCATTCAAGTGCTTTACTTCCCGCTGGCGCCCGCTTCCCCTTGGAAATGCCTCGTTTCTTCACCACGTACCAGGCAACGATAACCACGCCAACCGCGATGGACACCACGATCACGCCGGTGATGATGCTATCCAGCATGTTCGAGAACCCGAACGTGATGATCACCGCGACCGTGTCGCTCGCGATTAGCCCGTAGCCATCGCTCACGAGTATCCTGTAAAAATAAATCCTATCGTGCGTGAGCGAACCATTAACCGTGATGGTGATGTTGGTCCCGCTCGTCCACGTTCCTGTCATGAAAAGGTAATCGCAGAATACCGTGGTGCCTTGCGCTTGCTGCTCGTATATCTCGAAGGTCCCGTTTCTCACGGTATCGTCCGTGATTATCCACGAGAACGCATACCCCGCGTAACCGGCAACGAACGTCACGTCATCTTGCGTGGAAATAACGGGCATACTATCCGAGGCCCCTCCGGGAAAGATCAGCGGGTGCATGTCTTGGGCGTCGTCTATCGCGTATGGCGTGTTCCACGTGTTCCCGTTGCTGGAATTTGCTTCGGGATGGAGGGTCAAGTAATCGTCCCAGTAATTGCCGTACATGCCGTTATCCCATGTATTGTTGATTGAAAAGGCTTGCTTGGCATTGACGGGGTTACCAGCCAGCGTGTTGAAGTAAATCAAGTCGTAATCGACCGATTCTAAATATATGCCGTATCGCCCGTTGCCGGAGATGGTATTCAAGTAGATCGTACCGTTGCCCTCCCCGTGGGTGGAGAGGCCATCTTGCGTGTTCTGGAAGATATAGTGAATAACGCTATCATCTCTCCCTTTTACGACATCGAGTTCAACACGTCGAGGCCCCCAGTCGAGATCAAGTTCACCGGAGTTGGTTCCAAGGTCACGCTTCCCTCCGACCAGTCCTACAGTTCATTCGTGCTGCTCCCCATCTTGAACTTCTTGGTGAGAAAAAGGGCGCTTTTCATTGGGGGCCCGGGGCGTGGAAAAACAGCGAGTGCACTTCTCATGGGATTGCTGGGCGGCTATTCCATGAAGGAAATCAAGCAGGCAGTCCAGCACGGCCAACCGCAGATGACCATCAGCGACTTGCTCGGGAACCCGCTCCCGCGTGACTTGCTCAAGGCGAAAGAAATGGAAGAGGTCAAGATCGCGTGGAGGAAGTGGATCGACATGCGGGTCAAGATCGTGGACGAGTACAACCGCATCCCCACGCGGACCCAATCCGCGCTCTTGACCTTGCTTGCCGACGGCTACGCGGAGGTGCTGGACCAGGTCATCGAGTGCGGCGAGAGCGCGTGGTTCCTCACGGCGAACGACGACCTCGGCGGGGGCACCTACCAGGTCATCGAGGCCCTCAAGGACAGGCTCGACATCGTCATCATTGCCTTGAATTTCAATTCCATGTTCTTGGAAGAGCTCTTGCATCGCGTCGAGCAAAACATCAAGCCGGAATCGTTATTTCCAAAAGAAATCATGTTCACGGAATCGGAGCTGGATGATGCATACAAGACGCTCTTGACCATACCCATCCCGAAACACGTGGTGAAGCGGCTCGAATTCTTCACCTCGCAATTCGATTTCTGCGACCTCGCCGCGGACATCATGGAATACAAGTCCAAGGATGTCATCAAGCTGGCGGGAAAATCGGTGTCGGAGGTGTGCCGGAACGATTGCGGGCGGGACAAGGTGAAGAGCTTGTGCTCGCAGACCTTGAACGGCATCTCGGTGCGGGCGAGGATGACCATCATTAATTTCGCCAAAGCCCTCGCCTATTTCAGGGGCAATCCAGAGGTGTCCCTTGATGACATGCGGCAGATCATACCGTGGCTCTTGCGTGAAAAGCTCCAGCCCAACATCGAATCGCCGGTCTTCGAGGCAAGCCCCGTTCTATTGATGGACAGGATCAAGTGGATCAGGTCGCTGTGGGACGCGTCTATGGAATTGTACGAGCAACTGGACCTCGACAACGCGGACCCGGTCGATCCCGTTGAAGCGGAATTCAATCAAGGTCTCGATGGATTGACCGTGGCCGAGGTCAACAAGCGGCTGGCCAAGATCGAGAACGCGCTGCAAAAATACGGGAAGGAATCGAAATTATATGCGTACGTGTACGATAACGTGCTGAAGCTGAAGTATTACTACATGCGATACCAAAATTTTCTGAAATGGCTAGAATGGAAGGCAGCATGACGGGAAAATACGACGCTTTCAAGGCGTTCTTGAAGCAAAATAAGGACACGATCAACCGGTTGGTGAACGCCACCTTTCCATTGATGGATGACGCAACCTCCGTGCGCGTCAAGCGCGGCCTTGACCTCGCGATGGAGCCTTGCTTCGAGGCGTTCTTGTCGGCGAGGAACGTGGAAAGGATCACGGATACCGATGCAGGACTCTTGCTCGAAGTATTCAGGTTACTCGTGATATCGATCAAGAAGCGGTACTATGCCTTTCCCGACAAGCACGTAATATCGGTCGATCACGACGGGCTGTTCAACACCGTCCTGCCCGCCGCGATACGGCACGGGCTGGTCGACACGAATATTGACCTCGCCGTCGCCCTCTTCAACGCCGGAGAAAACCTCGGGGAGCCTTCCGCACGGTTCTACCAAGTCGTCTTGCGCATGGTGCACGCGTTCCCAAATGATGCGCCGGCACGGAACGACCTCATCCACGTCCTCGCGTGGCTTGCCGGTGACATGATGCGCAAGGACAAGGCGATCCACATCTTGAGAAGCAACGCCACCGTGAAAAAGGCGCTCGTCAGCCTCGTTGCAGGGAAGTCGGCCAACGGGAGCTTGCAACGAGGTGGCCTAGAAGGCATGTCCATGGTCGATTCGCTCATCGATACCATCGCGATAGACACGTGGCTTGATCCCTTGAACGTGGACTGGGAATCCTTTGGCGCCGGTGGCTTCCAGGATGTCAGTATCCCGGCTTCGACAGGGGTGGCTCGCATTGGCACGGCCGGTGGTTACGAGGGATTCGATGGCCCGTTCGATACGCCGCCTCGAATCGCGGGCATGATAACGGAGGGCATGCTCGTGGCCTACACGGGAAGCGGGAAGGTCTTCCACGTCGCGTACGGCGCGACCGGCACCCAAGCGAGGGTTATCGGGCTCCATCCCGGTGCAAGGCTCTTGTATTCATCCGGATGCGGCTTGATCGCGATAGAAAAGGCGAGCCGGGCCTTGAACTTGAAGACCGGCAAGGTGATCCATTCCTTGGACAAGGCAAATCATTACAAGCACGTGTCGCTGGCAGGGGATACTTTATTCTTCACGGTCGCCGGGGAGAAGCACGTTGGATGGGTGGGCGCGAATGGAACGGGGAAAGAAGCCCCGGGTGGCATCCGGGAGGCGGGAGCGGTCGAGCTACGTGCCATGCCGATCACGGTACCACCGACAACACCAAGCCGCATGACCAATTGCCCGCGGCTTTTTCGTGCAGGGATGGTGGCAACGTCCAACAACCATGAATCAAATGCAATGTCTTGAAGCGCATCGCCTGCCCCGTATGCCAAGAGAGCTATTGCAAGCACGGGTAAGGACGTTCCCGCTCCACCGCCGGTTGTGGAAAAAAGTGCTACCGCGGCAGCAATGAAAAGCACGTTCCCTGCAGCAGCGAACGACTTGCGGCGGTATCCAAACGGTGGGCGGGTGTCTGACCAACCAGCAAAGAATGGCCGGGCAAGCTGGAACATGATTACCAGGGAAGCAAGCGATTGCGTTACCTTCGGGTCGATGCCGGCTGTTACTTCCAAGTGATACGCGAGTAGCGCCCACACGAGCACGTACAACGCTGTCCGTGCAAGCTTGCTCGAAAACATGGCTACCTGCAGCCGGCTCCAGCCTTTCATGGCAGGTGATGATAGAGGTAGACCAGCATCGAGCATCATTTCTAGTACCATTCATTGACGTGTGGAGTTATAAAGGAAAGGGCACTGCCGCTCACGCCGACAATATCGGGGAGAAATCGCGTGAAATCGACGGTGCGCCGTACCCGGGAGAGTGCATGTTCGATGGGGTTACCACGGTTAACGACGAGAGTACAAGTCGAAGCTGTCGAAAGAAGGGTTGGCCTTGATCTCGTGTATCTTCCCGTCGATCTCTTGAATCTTTTCGATCAAGTTCTGCCGCAATCTCGTGAGCACTTCCAGCCTAGCTGCGAGGAAATGCATGTCGGTGTAATCTTCTCGCAATTCCGTCATGTCTTTTTTGTCGGTGGTTTTCATGTGAACGACACGCCCGCGTGAAAAAAATGATCACGTGTAAGCTCGCCAAGAATCTATATATTCCTTGTGGCGCTTCTGTCAGCACGCGGATGCCCTTGCCGGCTCTCGCTCGCTGCAAGAATGAACGACAAAAAGTAGGTGACGCTCACTCGGGGGATATCTTGCGCTTGATGGCATCGTTCCATCGTTCTATTGCTTGGCTGAGCGTTCCCGCCATGGCCTCCGGGATCGGTGCATCCTCGTCGAGCGCGCGCAACTTGTCCAGCCACGACTTCATCTCGTCGAGAATCTCGTCGGACTTGAGGAACTTCATCAACCGGGCGAACATGTCTTCCAGCTTGTTGCTGATGTCCCCGGCCTTCCATTTTAACATGACATAATCGGAAAGCACCGTGATGGTCTGGGCAACCGCCATCAAGTCGATGGTTCGCTCGCGAGCCTCCGACTTGATCTTGCGGATGATGTTGATTTCTTGGAAGAGGTACTCGATGATCTTGGCAAGGAGCCCGGTGAGCTGCCCGGGCTCGGCACACCACACCCGTATCTCCATGACCTGCGCCTTCTCGGACACGGAGAGCTTGATGACGATGCGGCCGCCCGTGACCTTTGCCCGCGTCGCGAAGTACGCGTCGGCCTCGAACAGGTCCCCGTCCATCTTCTCGGGGGCTGCAACGCACCTTGCATCGAAGTGGGAAATCGCCCTGAACCCCGCGTGGTACGCCAGCCGCGCGTCCAGGTCGGAAATGAGGAAGGAACGTGCATCACTGGGAAGGGATTGCGTCACGACGTTCACGTCGTTGATGTTATCCATCGACGAGACGACCAGGGGACACTTCACGTGGATCTCCTTTTTCTCGACGTGTACCGTGTGCACCTTGGAAGTGAAGTCCTTGTAAATGACGGTCGCGCCGACGTTGGATTTACCGCAGTTGGTGGGCTCGAGGTAGAAATCCACCCCGCGGCTGCTGTCCGGTTCGATCACGGGGATGGAGATCATCTGGTCCTCTATGTGGAACGCATCAGGAAAGTCCAGCACGACCTTGATATCGAAAATGGCAGCCTTTGAATTGTTCCGGATGGCAACCTTGAAGTGGACTTGCCCGCCCACGAAATCATACTCCCGCACGACTTCAATGTAGCGTTCCTCGTGCATCATGAACCCGGCAGGGGAACGAGACGTGTCGGCAGGCTGCACTTGCCCCGTCGCGGGGCCGGCAGGGATGCCCACGGGAGATATGGTCACGGGAGAAATATTCGGCCCAGGGCCGACATTGACTGGCGCCGGTTTGTTAAAGGATGCAGCGGGGACCATGTTCGGATCGTGCTTGAATTCCCGCGTTCGCAAGTCGATGTAGCCACCGATGTCGCCACGCGCGATAAGCGATGCCAGGCTCTCCTCGACCGTTTTCTCGGTGATGGCAAGGCGGCGTGCCAGCTCCGCGAGGGAAATCGTCCTGTAGGCTGTCACGATCTGGACGATCTCCGCCTTGAGGGCTTGATCGGTCATGTATTCCCGTTTCTGGGTGAAGACGCCGCGTAGCCGGCCACTCTTGACCAAATCGTGCAACGTGATCCGGATGAGCTCGAGCGTGACATTGAGCTCGCCGGAAACGTCTTCCAGTTTGAATTTTTTCCGCTGCTCCGCGATGTTGAAAAGGATATCGGCCTGACGCCGGGCACGTACGACATGCACATCAAACACAGCCAGGCTCTCAGCAGTCTCCAAAGGTCGGTAACCCTACTCCCCGGGGCTGACAACGAAGTTGATTTCGGCACCCTTCTGGCCGGCGACGCCAATAACGACGATTGTGTGGACATTAGGGATTTCTACGTCCTCAAAGAAACCTTTAATACCTCGGATCCTCGCGCCGACTTTAACCAAGATGGGATCATTAACATCTATGACTACTACCCCATCAAGTGGAATTTCAACCTGTGTGGAGCTGCTGCCCTTGATGCAAGAGCACGCGGCTAGCTTCAGAGAGGCCAGCCCAGAAAGCGCCACTGGGCGGCCTTCAAACCCCTGAACCTCAAGAAAAATCCGATCAGTCCGGCTCTCTCTTATCAACTATGCATTGGAGCGCGGATACTCATTTTCTCGCTGATTACGCCCGACCTGTCCTCCTTGATACCCATTGGAACGTCGATGCTCGTCGATATTTGCATACGGGCTCGATTTAATTCGATGGTGATGGATGAAACGTTCGCTCGCGAGCCGCCGGAAGTGACCACGGCATGATCCTTCGGGAGTGGCATGAAATCGTACTCGTCCCCGAAGTCCGGCTCGTCGATGAGCAAGCCTTGATTCTCGTATCTCGCCCCGTGCACCTTGTCCTCGATGGTGAACGTACCGTTCTGGTTTACCGTGATCTTGAAGTCGGCCGACTCCATGGTGCCTTGTCCTATCGAGACCCAGTCACCGGCGGGGGCACTGGTTGGCTCGTCGTCCACGGGAACCAGGTAGTAGGTCTTGTATCCCAGTGCAGGCACGTTGCCTGCCATAAACTGGAACTTGTAGTAGTCGCTTCTAAATTGCTTCTTGCCCGGTAAAAGTGGCGGTGTTTTATCGATTTTATTCACCGACGGGTGTTTGTTTCCGGTCTCGTCGTATATCCAGAATACCTCCGGGCACGTGTCCTCGCCAAGCTCGGCGGTTTCCACCCAGAATTCTACCTGGCCAGATCGCGGGAACGTGGACGGGTTGAACACGAGCATCTCGAACGCCATGTTGCCGAATCTCGGCCCTTCCCCGCCGGGATGGAAATCGATGCGCGGCATGAGGTACCGCGCGGCATCCTTTGACAGCACGGCACCAAGTTGCTTCACGTGGCGGAAGCGGTACATCATGTCTTGGTGCACCTCGTCAACGCTACATCCGCAAATCGAGTCGTGCGGGTGGTTCTTTAGCAAGTACCTCCACGCGAGCCAGATGTAGTCTGCAGGATACGTGAAATCTCCTTTCAATGCCCAATCTGCCAGTGCAGATAGTGGTTCGACCAAGCGTTCCATCAATATCTCGGATTGCACGTTCTGTTGCAACAAGTACACCCGCGAGCTGAAGACATCGGACAGGAGAAGGTGTTCCTTCCCGCCCCTGAAGTCGCCCTGGTATTGTTTCAACGTGACGCGCGCGCGGCGGATGGCATCCTTCAAGAGGGCGATGTAGTCGGGAAGTGTCACGTGCTTTATGGTGCCCGCTGCACCGCCGTCCAGCTGGTTGAAGTACTCGATGAACGCGGATATTTTTTCCTCAGGCTTGAGGTGATCGACGCCGTTCATGAGGAGCAGGACGTTGGTCGATGCGCGTTTTTTCAAGGTTTCAACAACGCGTTTCACCCGGTCGGCGCAGATGGCGAAGTTATCCTGGTCCCTCGTGAGGCCCGCGATGTTCCCGTAACCAAGTGGCAAGTTTACGGCGAGGATGCTGGTTTTCCCGTCCTGGCCCGTCCACGTGAATTCGGATCCCAGCGTGGCTGCCTCGTCTCCCATGCCCCGCGTGAAGAAAAAGTTATCGATGTTGAACCCGTCGAGGATTTGCGGTACTTGTGCTATGTGGCCGAAGCTGTCTGGCATGTATCCGGCTAGCGAGGGCTCGCCGAACCGTCTCACCACTGCCATGCCCAGCATCAAATTCCTCACGTGCGCCTCGGCGCTGATGAGGAACTCATCTGGAAGGATGTAGAATGGCCCCGTGCTGATGCGGTTGTCGCGTATGGCCTTGGCAAGTCGTGTTTCGTTTCGTGGCCTCGCTGCCAAGTAATCCTCGAGAACCACGGCCTGCCCGTCCAAGGTGAAATTCACGTATTTCGGGTCTTGTTCGACCAATCGAAGTGCCTTGTCTATGGTTTCCACGAGCTTGAACCTGAACCCTTCAAAGGGCAAATACCATTCCCGGTCCCAATGCGTCTCGCTAATCAAGGCTAAAACACGATTTTTATCCGGTGCATTATCGTTTGATGCCTTGTCCTTGTCGATAGTTGTTTGCGACATGATACCAATCGATCTTTCCTAAGGTAGTTTAGAGTTTAGATCTTCGATAAGACTATTATTCGCAGTATCCAAATAGGTATTTCAATAAATTCCAAATAAGGGTAGGACCATGAGAATCTGCAATACCAAGGTTAAACTGAGGTCTCTCGCTATGGCGGCGATGGTGCTTGTTTCTCTCGCGGTAGGTACTGGATTGATTACCGCCGGTGCGCGTGAAGGAAAAGAAGCCGTCCCGTTCGAGCAAGTTAGGATCGAGCTCCTGATGGGAAACCAACGATTGCAAGCCGAGCAAACCAGTAGCCCTTCCTCGATTTCCAGTATCTGCTTGACCCAATTCAACAAGATGATGTCTGGCTCGATTTTCTTGATGCAAGCGTTAACCTCTTCCAGGTCGTTCTCCCTTCCTACTAGGTGATCGAACGCGTCCTTGCATTGCTTCTCGAATGCTACCAACCTATCGATGACGTCCTGGACCACGCCACCCCTTGCGTCTGAGACGTGCTTTAACTCGTCAATGCTATGCAAGATGCCCTTCAAGTAATCCCGCGGTAGCACCGGTTTTCGGATGAGCGCGTCGAAGACAAGAATTTTATCACCCACTTGATTCACCCTCACGACGCGGTTAGAGGCACTCTCTTCCTCGTTCCCATCCTCTTGGAAGAACCATTGGAGGTCTTTGCACATCGATTCTATGCTTTCCAAGGTCTTGATTGCTTGGGCCTCGTTTTCTATTTTGAAGGCAGTTACTTTCAAGGGAAAATGCCGGTCGATGGGGCAGAGTAATATCTCGTTCAACCACGGTTTCATGATCTCTTCACGTCTCCTATGCGTTTTATGCTTTGTTTTCTTATAAAATAAATTTTTTCTACAGTCCCCCACTTGATTCTGGGCGATCGTGACTCTTGCGTGGATAACAATAACGTTGGTGGTTGAATGTTGGAGAATTATTCGCATAACGCCTGAGGATCAGCAAGAATCAAAGAAAAAAGGTAGAAAAAGATGTATTCCATAACTGGTCTATAAATTACCATTTAAATTTCGTTTTTTTTTCAACATGTTCTTATATACCGGATAAATCAAGGCACTTGTCGTGCTAAACGTCAAGGAAAGAACAAGGTCATCAGCAGAAAGGGCACCACGGGTTACCTGCTTGGAGTGTAGCTAGAACGATTATTGTCGGGCGAGTGGGGTTTGAGGATAGAGTTTTTTTTCAAACTTGAAAAAACGTTCTATCTGTGTTAAGCACCTTAACGCCGAGTTCTTAAAAAAAAGCGGGATGGGAATTGTAGAAAAGCAAGGAAGAATACAGGTCGCTTTATCCTTACAAAAAGTATCCCTTGAGTTCATTCAACCCGGAATCGATCGCGTTCTTGATTTGCTTCAATTTGGAGATGTTCTCCCCGTAAAGCTTCTCGAACGCGGCTTTCGACGGGATCTTACCCTCCTTGTACCGGAATTCGAGGGCCATCAGCGTGTCCTGGACTGACTGTCGTTCCGCTTCCAAAACATCGAGATCGTCGATGATCTCCTTGAACCTGCCCCCTAACGCGATCAACCGGGATTTTGGTTTCTTGATGTCCAAGTCGAGCTCCTTCAACTGCTTGTTGCTCCCCTCGATGCGGATCGAATATTCGCGTTTCTTGATCTTGCGTTTCTGGTAATCATCATTCAAGTGCTCGATTTCTATGTACAAGCCCACTTTCTCCTCGAACAGTTGCGTGAACTCCTTGAGGTCTTCCACGGGGGTTTCCAAGGTGGCACCTTCGCCTTCCTTTCTCTCACCGTAAACCATCTTCACTTTTTTCAAGCTAACGTATGCCACGAGGACGATCATTGAAACCACGGTGATGATAAGGGGTCTGGCTTGCAAGCTGAAATTGGAGAATTTGTAATCGATCATGATCACGGCCGGGCTGTTCGGCGATGCAAGGTCCTTCTTGTAGATGATGTATTGGACGCCGTCGATGGAATCCACCTCGTCGGGTACGACCATGGAATCAAAATTGACCGAGACCGCCCCGGCGAGCCCGAACCTGACCTTCAAATCCCTCGTCAGCCATGGCGTCGTGCAGAATCGGTCCAGCGGGACGTGGATCATGTTCCTCTCGTCTCCCACGCTAATGCGGTTCCCGGCAGGTAACCTGTATTCCAAGGTGAATTGGAATTTCGTGTCCGTCGATATCTTGTACCGGTTGAGCAACAGGTTTAATGACGCGTTCTTGTAATCCCCAACAGGTGCATCGAGCTTGAGCCCCAGTATTGCCCCGAAAGTGTCATATACCTTTACTTGGTACGCGTCCCCGGGCAATGTGAACTTGAGGGTGTCCACGTCGAGCAAGCCACGGTTTTCGACGATCAAGTTGCTCGTCACCCGCCAGTCGTTGAAGTTCGACGGCAAGACGGTGATGGTCGCCCTGTTGGTCTCCACAATACGGCCTTCGGGATTCGTGAAGAGAACGTTGAGCGGGGTGTGCTTGAAGGGGACGACCCGCTGTATCGTGAAGGTCGTGACACCACTCGAAGTGCTCCCCTGCGGGTCCGAAAAGAGAACGCGGGCGTTGTTCGTTAGTTTCATCTTCGTCGTCAGGGTATCTAACTCGTAAGGCGAGACGGGGTTCACGGAATGCTCGAAATACACGGTCACGGTCGTCTCGTTCATGGTCCATGCCATGTGGCCGTCGAAAAATTGTTCCACCGTGAACTGGGTCGTCTCTCCATACCCTACTGTTCTGCTCGTCGTATTTATGCTCCCCCCCTGTCCTGCCTGTGTGCTTACCGTACTCGTCTGTTTTGTGAAACTTGCCGTCACTGTCTTATTCCCGTTCATCGTACGACGCTCTTCCGATCTTAGATGGATCGCCTATTGTTCAAGTATTCTTATCCTTCTTGGCAATATAAGTTAATACTCGTCGCCACGCCGCAGAGAACCAGCGTTTTCACTTCCCGAGCTTCACGCAACGAACGTGTTTCCATTCCCAAGTTAGCACGCTTTTCGATTCGCGGTCTTGGAGGCAATTCACGGTTCCACGATCGGAAGCGATCATTGGGCGCGCGGACGGGTAACATTAGTGAATGAACCACGCATGCACGCGCTGGAACCCCGTGCTGCTATTCACCAGGAACGGGAACGCGTGAAAAAAAATCGAGATTAAAAACTTTTATTTTAACGAGGATGACACGTTTTATCAAAATTTGAACAACCTTTTCCCGATAAACGATGCCAGGTCCATCACTTTCGGCGTTTTGTCATCGCCGGTGACGGACAAGCAAGCACACGAGAAATGGGACACGCAAGATGGACAGGTGGTGATCATTATCTCGGCACCGGCATTCGCCGCTTCATTCAGCCTCTCGTGGCGCAAGTACAACGTGCTATCATCGCACCCGATGAACGCGGTCACGCCACAACACGGGGCAGCCTCCATCTCGTTTACCATGGGTACCAAGCGCACGCCGGGCAAGTTGGCAAGAATCTCGCGGGGGCTATCGAATATCTTGTTGATGCGCCCGAGCTTGCACGGGTCGTGGTAGGCAACCTGGATGTCGACGTCGAGGTATGCTTGGTACTCCAGCTGTTTGAGGAATCCCTTTTGCATCAAGAAATCCGTCCAGAACACGAGCTCCGGCTCGAAGCCATCGATGTACTTCGGGTACACGTTTTTCATGACGTGGTAATCCTCGGGATTCACGACCACGAGAGTCTTGATGCCCAGCCTTTCTACCAAGTCCCGGTTGGCCGTCGCGAGTTCGAGGAACGTGTCCACATCACCACCATAGTATAAATCGTGGCCGCTGTCCTTGAAGCCAGCAGGGATGGCCGGCTCGATGCCCACCACGTTCATTGCTTCCAAGATTGCTTGGAGCCCTGCCGTGAAGTTGATGTCGTAATTGTACATCAAGGCATTCCATATAGGCATCGTGCCCGTGTATAGCGCCAAGCTCCCTTTCTCGGTGAATTTCTGGTTGTTCCGGGGCCACGTGTTCGTCACGGGGGGTAACGGTGACCGCGCCTGGATATTCTGGGCGAGGTTGAAGATGCGCCTGTGGCCAATCTTCGCCGGCGGTGGGAGGTTGCTTCCCTTCTTGAATGCCACCTGCCGCGCTGCCAGCACGACGCCCGGGATGTCGATGCTCATTGGGCACACGTCGCAAGCACCGCACGTTTGGCATCCCCAGATTGTCTTGTCCCCGGCTGCGGCGTCGATGCCACCCCCGATCGTGCCAAGTATGAAGCTCCGGGGGTTGAATTGCCCGATCCGGAATGCCGGGCACACGCTGGCACATTTACTGCACTGGTAGCAAAGCAAGGTCTTCTTTTGTATTTCGTTCACGTTGCTCGTCGTTGCCATTACCGCTCACTCCTTGCCATTCTTCTTGCTTTTCTTCACCTTCAACCCGGCGAGCTTGTTTATCTTTTTCATATCTTCCATTGGTGCTTCCTCAATATATCCCGCGAGCTTCGCCCGTTGCACGATGTCCGCGCCAAGTTTTGTCCGGGTAACGACGGTCGTGAACCCCGTTGCCGAGCCGATGTTCCCGCACGAGACGTCGGCGTCTTGCGACGTGAGGTCCATGCACCACTTGCACCCCTCGTTGATGTACTTGTCGTATTCCTGCGACTTGACGAGGAGCGAGCTGCCATCTTGGAGCACAACGTTCATGTCTCCCTTGATGACGAATTTCTTGATGGTCGTGGGATCGATGTTCTTTTCCTTCTCGAGGAACTCGTGAATCATCTTGTCGTAAGTGAAATTCTTGAAGCAGAACAAGCCGATCTTGAACTTGACCAGGTTCGACGGGAACACGCCTAAGTTCTGCACCTTTTTTAACCCCGATATCTGGCATGGCAAGCCCACGGCCACGAGGCGCAAGTCATCGAGCGTGGTCACGTGGAATTTTTTCAGCTCTTCTATCGGGATATCCTTGAGCTGGACCAGCACGTCGAAGATGGGATTCGCAGCGTACTTGCTCCCCGCGGCCTTGATGATTTCTGCCCGTTCGTTCGTGAGCTTAGATCGCGGGACCCATCTATCTGTACGCTGGGTGACCATCGCCGCGTCGACCACGTTCTTGTCAAGAAGGTACAGTAATAACGAGGTGACCACGCCGCCATCCTGGCAGCGCTCCAAGACCTCGGGGATCTTGGACCTGTACGAGCTTATCGTGAGGTAATGTCCCATGTACCCGCGGTAGGTGCGATGATCCGGGCTCTCGATGTCAAACGAGGTCATGGGGCATGCCGCCTGGCACATACCGCATCGCACGCATTTTTCAGCATCGTACACGCGATATCCATGGCGTTCGTACTTGATAACTCCAGCCCCTGACAAAAAACAAACGCTTTCGCACAGACCACATTCGCAGCATTTGTTTTTATCAAGAACCTCTTCGATGATCTTTTGAAAATTTGGCTAAATCGGAAATTGAAGTCACGCAAGGAATAATGCGTGCAGATTTCGAGTTCTGGGTTGGAAAGTACATGGACAAGTTTTTCGATGGACTGGAAAGGCAGAAATTCGTTGGAAATCAATGCCCCAGTTGCAAGAAAGTGTATTTGCCACCCAGGAAAACTTGTGGAGATTGCTCGAAAAAGATAAGTTTCGATGCAAACTGGATCGAACTGGGTACGACGGGTGTCGTCATCAATTTCACCGCTACCCCGTACACCGTGAACGAGCGCAGGTCGAAAAAGGGAAAGAAGACGACCGTGATAGGCTTGATCAGGATAGAAGGGTCCGACACGGCGATGATATACGAGATAGTGGACGTCGAGGAAAAGGACGTGAAGATCGGGATGAAAGTGGAACCCGTCTGGAACAAGAAACTATCCGGCACGCCGAACGACATCAAGGGGTTCAAGCCCGCCGGGAGGGGTGCGTGAACATGGACAGGGTTGGTATCGTCGGGTACTACCAAGTCAAGCCCTCGATGGACATCAAGATGGGCCGGTACGAGATGATATACCGGGCTGTTCGCGGCGCGCTCGACAGCGTCGGCTTGAAGCGAAAGGACCTCACGTCAGTTGTCAGTGCAACCAATGATTATTACGACGGGCGGACAATCTCGAACTGTTTTACCGTGGAAGCAAGTGGCGCGTACCTCAAGGATGAAACGAAAGTTGAAATGGACGGAGCACACGCGATGCTATATGGCATGATGCGTGTATTGTCCGGGAATCATAACCTCGTTGCGGTGTGGGGTGGGAGCATGGCATCTTGTTTTCCCTACGATTCGACGACCTTGCTTACCACCGACCCGACGTTCGAGCGGCCGGTGGAATTGCTCCACGCGATGGTGGCAGGCGGGTTCCAGATGCGGGCATACATGGCAAAGCACGGCGTTTCCATCGAGGACATTGCCAAGGTCGCGGTGAAGAACCACAAGAACGCGGCGAAAAACGAGATGGCCTTGGCCGAATCACAGAAAGGTGATTGCACGGTGGACGAGGTCCTCGCCTCGGAATGCATCAGCTCTCCCGTGACGGAAATGATGTATGCCCGGCCGTGCGATGGCATCGCTTGCGTGCTGCTTGCCCCTGAACGACAAGCAATGAAGATCCGAGACAATCCCGTCTGGATCACGGGCGTGGGATATTCACAAGAGCAATACTATCTTGGCGATCGAGATCTAAGCCGGAGCGTGTCCATGGAAAATGCTGCGAGCATGGCTTTCAAGATGGCAGGCATTAAAAATCCGAAAAAGGAGATCGATGTTGCAGAGCTGTTCGAGCATTTCGCCCACGAGGAATTGGTCTTTTCCGAAGCCATCGGCCTTTGCGCGAAGGGTGGCGGGAAAAATCTCTCTTCCACGATCGACGGTGATATTCCCGTGAACCCCTCCGGCGGTGCAACGAGCGGGAACGCGATTTGCGCGACCGGCTTGATCCGTGTCATCGAAGCTGCCAAGCAGATCAACGAAAAAGCTGGTAACCACCAAGTGAAGGATGTCCACCGCGCGATCGCGTCCGGGCAGATCGGCTTTTGCGCGCAGAATAACATCTTGTGGGTACTCGAAGGAGGTGCAAGGAACTGATGGCAGGACGACAAGCAGCCATAGCCGGCGCGGGTTTTTGCGAGCATGCTTCCAAGCGTTCCGATGTGAACATGGCCGAGATGGTCGGCGAGGCGGTCGAGGACTGCTTGAAGAATGCGAACTGCGAGATGAAAGACATTGATGCTATCATCAACGGGAACATGCCCGCGTTCGAGGGCATGAACTATCCCGAACTCTGGATGACCGATTGGATCGGCGCGCGAAACAAGCCACTCTTGCGCGTTACCACGGGCGGCACGACGGGCGGTTCCATTGCCATCGCCGGGTATTACAACGTGGCGGCCGGGCTACCTGGCATCGATAACGTGCTGGTGATCGGGTTCGAGCAACAGTCATGTGGCGATACTGGCGTGGGACTGGCTTCCGTAGCTTACGCCGAGGTCACGATCTTCAACAAGTTCGGCTTGAGCATGGACAAGATGAATCGCATTTTTGGCGCGGGCGGAGCGATAGGTATCTCCTCATACCAAGCGATCAATTACATGAAGCGGAGCGGGTGCACCGAGGAAGACTTGGCACGCGTTGTCGTCCAGAACAGGCACAACGCGGCGAAGAACTGGTGGACGCACTTGAAGATGCCCGACCTGACGATACAAGACGTGCTCGACACGCCGTACATATCCTATCCCTTGCGTTATGGCATGGTCACTCCCGCGTCAGATGGCGCGTGCGCGGTGCTCTTCACGACGGAGGAAAAGGCGAAGGATTACACGGACATCCCCGTGTTCGTGAACGGGGTAGCCAGCGTGAGCAATGAAAATGCAATCTTGGGTTACGCTGGTTCCGGGACAGGGCAGCTTGACCCTTGCGAGCAGCTCGGCGCGATAGAATCAGCGAAGCTAGCTTACTCGCAAGCCGGCATCTCCTTTCCCGAAAAGGAGATCGAGTACGCGGAGGTCTATTCCCCGTTCCCGAACCAGGAACTCCAGTGGTTGGAACGCCTCGTTCACTATCGATTGTCGCCCTTGCACGGCGTGGTATGGTGCTGGCGAGGAAAAAAGGACATGCAAGAAGGAACCGGCTTAGTACCCGAGTTCAGTCCTGAGCTGGCGGTAGGCCTGGACGATTTGTGTGAGCTGCGGGGTATTGTTCTGAAGGTGGTAGTTCAAGTGCGCGGCGAGCCCGCTTTGCGTGTCGACGACCCATTGATACAAATATTGAGTATCTTGTTGTTCGCTCATATTTATTGAATGGTCAAGGAAGGATTTAATGGTTTTCCGGTCTATTCACGGTCATAGGATTTCGTGAGTATCATGTTCAAATCGAAGGAAAGCAAGGATTCCAAGGGTGCCCCGCAGGTAGCGTACGTCATCATCACGATACAAGAGTTCAAGAAGAAACAAATCGTGGAACAGAAGGAAAAGACCGACAAGGACGGGATCATCGAGGTTCGGACGCACACGAAGAAGGAATCCCTCACGAATACCGACGTGAAATATAACTGGAAAACGACCGAGTACCGCGTTCCCTTGTTTCGTCTTGGCCTCCCGCCCGAAGCAAGCAAGGAGGACATCTTGAACGTGTTGAACAATCCCCCACGTGTCACGAACAAGACTGTCCAGGACATCCTCAAGAAGCTCGAGACCAACTACGGCGGTATAAAGCATAACAGCAAGTTTGGCGACAAGCTCCACTTCAAGACGGAGAAGTTTCGCAAGAAACGCGATTATGGTCCTAAGAAAAAAGTCGTCATGGGCTAATCCCGGTCATGACAAACGTTCTTATAATCACCCATTGAATAGTTACAAATCAACGTGGAGATAATCTCCTTGAGCCCCCAACCACTCAAATACTTATTCGAGCCGCGGTGCATCGCTGTTATAGGTGCTAGCTCCATGCCGGGCAAGGTGGGCAATGCCGTGATGCGGAACTTGAAGGCACGCCATGGCAACGCCGCGGTGTACGCGATAAACCCGAAAGGCACCGAGATCGAGGGCTTCCCGTGCGTGCCATCCCTCCAAGACATACCACCGGATGTTCACGTCGACATCGCCGTCATGTGCA
This sequence comes from Promethearchaeota archaeon, assembly GCA_041305945.1. Taxonomy (GTDB): domain Archaea; phylum Asgardarchaeota; class Lokiarchaeia; order Sigyniarchaeales; family Sigyniarchaeaceae; genus JBGLND01. Next base: position 3,644,146 of record JBGLND010000001.1, on the reverse strand, counting down.
TTCCCGCGAAGTTCGTGCTTGACGCCGTCGAGATGTGTGGCAAAAAAGGTGTCAAGGGCATCATCCTCATCACAGCCGGCTTCAAGGAAGTGAGCACTGAAGGTGCGAAGATCGAGGCGGAGATGGCAGCGCGGGCGAAGCACTACGGCATTCGCTTGCTTGGCCCCAACTGCCTTGGAATGATTTCGCTATCCCACAACTCCACGTTTGCAGCGCTCACGCCAAAGGAAGGCTCCATCGCCATGATATCCCAGTCGGGTGCCGTCATGACTGCCATCCTCGATTGGAGCATGGTGAACGACATCGGTTTTTCCACGTTCATATCGCTGGGAAACAAGGCCGATCTCGACGAGACCGACATGATCGACTACCTCAAGGATGACCCGGCCACGAGGATCATCGTCTGCTACCTGGAATCCATCAATAATGGCGAGCGGTTCATCAAAGTTGCGACCGAAGCAACCAAGGTCAAGCCCGTCATCATATTGAAGTCGGGCGTGTCCGAAGCCGGTGCACGGGCTGCATCGAGCCACACCGGCAGCCTCGCGGGAAGTGACGTTGCCTACGATCTCGCGTTCGCCAAGGCCGGTGTCATCCGTGCTAGGACGCTTGAAGAGCTCTTCTCCTACAGCAAGACATTCACGATAACAAAAACGCCCCGGTCGAGCCATTTTGCCATCATCACGAATGCCGGTGGCCCGGGCATCATCTCGACCGATGCATTCGTCAGCGAGGGCGTTGACGTTGCACGGTTCTCCCAAAACATCATAGAAAAGTTGCGCAAGGGTTTGCCTGAAGAGGCCGCGGTGTACAATCCCGTGGACATCATCGGTGATGCCCCGCCCGAGCGGTACGACGTGGCGCTCAGGACAGTCTTCCAGGATGACATGAAATTCTGCGCGGGGGCACTCGTTCTCCTCACGCCGCAAGCAAACACCCAACCGTCGCGTGCTGCCGAGCTCATGATCAAGGTGCACGAGGATTATCCCGAACACGTGATGATCGCGTCGTTCATGGGCGGGAAGTCCGTGGTGGACGGTGCTGCCAAGCTCCGCGATGCGGGCGTGCCCGTGTACGATTTCCCCGAGGAAGCCATCAAGAACATCGCCGGGCTCATCAAGTATTCCCGCATCAAGGCTCGCGTTGGGGAAACACCGTTGCCCGCGTTCAAGGTCGATCAAGGCGCGGTGCGAGCCATCATCGAGGATGCACGGGCGGACGGGCGCGCCATGCTGCTCAACTACGAGAACAGCGGCATCTTTTCTGCCTACGGCATCCCCCACCCGAAGACGAGGCTCGCGACCACGACCACTGAGGCGCGCCGGTTCGCCTCTGAAATCGGGTTTCCCATCGTGATGAAGATCGTGTCACCCCAGATCGTCCACAAGACGGACGTGGGTGGCGTCGTGCTCAACATCAAGACCGAGGACGAGGCAGAGTCGGCCTTTTCCCGCATACTATCCACCGTGCAGCAATTGCGTCCGGATGCCACGATACACGGCATCGAAGTGCAGGAAATGAACAACCGGGCGTTCTGATTCATCTTTCTATCACTTTTTTTTTCAACGATCTCGAGAATGCCATCGCCCTGCTGGTCGTGGCCCGCGAACAGGCCCTCAGCTATCGAGACAACAAGAAGAAAAGAAATGATGTTCGCGCGGGTTGGCGCGCGGGGTGGTTAATCTCTGGGTCCTGTCACATCCAGTCCTCTTCCCTGTCGTTCGGGTTCGACAGGGGATTCAACGTCAAGCCTTGGTTCGGGCAGGGGCCGAGAACGCGGTAATGGTCTGCCCCGTCGAAATTCGCCCACCTGCACGCGTTGATGATGACCTGCTGGATGTCCGGGTTGTGGTAGGCCGGGAACGTCTCGTGGCCGGGCTGGAAGTAGAATATCTTGCCCTTGCCACGCGTCCACGTGCAGCCAGACCTGAACACCTCGCCCCCCTCGAACCAGCTGATGAACACGATGTCATCGGGCTTTGCGATGTCGAAGTACTCGCCGTACATCTCCTCGTGCGGGAGCTCGATGACCTCGTCGATGCCCTTCGTGATCGGGTGGTGGGGGTTCACGACCCAGACGTGGCTTTTCTCAGCACGCTCTCGCCAGACCAGCGAGCCCGACGTGCCCATCATGCGCTTGAATATCTTGGAAAAATGCCCCGAGTGCAAGACGATGAGACCCATGCCGTTCAAGATGCGTTCCTGGAGGTCGTCGACGACCTCGTCTTTCACGTCGCCGTGGGCGGTGTGACCCCACCAGATAAGCACGTCCGTGTTATCGAGCACGTCGTCGGTGAGCCCGTGTCTTGGTTCATCCAGCGTCGCGGTACGCACCTCGAAATCCGGTTGTTTCTTGAGCGCTGCAGCAATCGCCCCGTGGATGCCATCGGGGTACACCATGGCGACGAGCCCGCCTTGCTTCTCGTGACGGTACTCGTTCCAAACCGTAACCTTGATCTTTCCAGTCATGAGTATTCTTCCGTTTCCAAGCTTTTTAATCACGTCTCGCGATGCATTCCCTCGAAAAACCAGTCTCCATGCTCCCCGGCCGGTTTTTAACCGGCTTGTATAACCTTCCATTCAAGTTAATGAAGCAAAAAAAAAATGCAATTTTTCTGCCTATTCTATCGTCTGGCTTGTTGAATGTAGACCGTCATGATTCCAAGAATCATTGTGAATGAACCCCTGATTCCAGTTCCTTCGATCTTGCCTTCAACAGCTTTGAAATGCGTTCGAGGTCATTGGGAATGAACTTCGCAACACCGAGCCATATACAAGCCCCGACCATGCCGATGAGCATCAAGAACACTACCGTGAGTTGGTAATTCAACCCGAGCAGCACCAGCAGCGAGCCAGAGATGATCGTGCCGGTCCCGTAACTGATAGCCTCGAAGAACGAGTTGACTGACCTTGCCATCCCTTGAGCTTCGGGAAGGTTAAGCCGCTGGATTAACGGTCTCTGGTTGAGAGCGAACGCGCCCCAGATGATGTTATTCACGACCATTATCGCACCTCCAATCCACATCACGGGGTAAGAGAAAAGGATTGCCAGGTTACCGCCTTCAATTGGAGTCAAGTTCGGGAATGGTAAATACATCACTAAGACCCAGAGCATGTAGGTCGAGAGGATCGACCCGAAAATGATGTACACACGGTTCCTGATGTCTTTTTCTGCCTTTCGGTCCGAATATTTCGCGAGGACGAGATTCCCGATGATTGAACCGGGAATACCGAACACAACAGTTATGAAGCCCATGGCAAGCGGCGAAAAATTGTGTGGTGGTGTTTGGAGAAATGCAATGAGCACGAACGCTGGTATCGACAGGATGACTTGCGTGAAGAGTCCTTCTATGATGATGAGAACGTTGCTCTTGGAAAATAAAGTCGATTTAACGGTGTCCTTGGTGAGCTGGTATTTGTACACGACGCTATCGAGTTTCAAGATGCTCCGCAACTCGTCCTTCACGGCGCCACGTTTCGGTTCCCTTGCCTTGAGACCAATGGCGATGCCTGAAACGATGATGATAACTCCTACGGTCCAGAAGTACCAGCGCCAGAACTCCTTGAAAATCGTGGCTGTTAACATCATGATCAAGATGTAAATTACTTGCTGCATGATGCTGAGGAGGCCATAAAACTGCGAGCGCTCGCCTTCCTCGATAACATCGTTCAAGTAGGAATTCGCGATGATCTCGCCACCACCACCTGTACCGTTCTTGAACAAGTTGATTCCAAGGAAAATTCCGAAAGAAACAAGTCCAAGACCCGTTGGTGTTATCCCGAAAAGAAAGAATGCCGTCCCGTCCATCACAGTCTGGATCGCCATCAACTTGGTTCGTGTGAATCTGTCGGCCAACATGCCGAAGATTATTCCCGTGAATGCGCCGATGATCCCCGATGAACCCACGAGGATGCTGAGCTCTTGCGCGTGAAACGGCTCGCCTGGCCAGAATAGTTCCGATACGATGATGATGTTCAAGCTCAACCATGCCGCGTTCCGCAGTGCCCGGTAATAGAACGCGCTCATGTAGCCTTGGCCAATGACGCACGGCGGGTGATGGAGGTTGTACGAATCGACGGTGATCCAGTCCATGAACATGTAATTCGGGGCCTCGGTGACGAGCCACTGGTAATTCCCCACGGAAACGCGCACGTTCTTGAGCAATTCCCTGCTGTAGAAGTACGGGCACACCTTCGCGGCCGTCGCGTACTCGTTGATGTTCTCCGCGTCGAAGCCAACCACGACGTTGCCATCACCGTGGCTCGAGATTGATGCCAAGTCGAGTCCCCGGTCCACCAGCTTCTGGAGGTTGCTAAAGTAAACGCACTTGTTATCCGATCGCAACTGGGAACAGACCGCGGAAGCGTCCCCGGGGCTTAGCGAGTTGTCCTTTATCTGTGGCTTGAAGCACATCTCGTTGCGACCGCGAAGGCTGACTCCCCCGATGGTCGGCAAGGCATCGTCGGGCGCGATCCCGCGCTTGACCAGCTTCGCGTGGATTGCATTTAGTTCCTGGATGACGCGTGAATTCTGGGTGTGGGTCCGGCACAAGTATACCAGCTTCAAATCATTCTTGATAGCGACGGGGATAGCTGCGGATAACGTGGACACGGTTTTTCCAAATCCGTTAGGCGCAGATACTACAACGTGGTTACCCTTGTCTAGTGATGAACTAACCACGTCCATGAATTCCTTCTGGCCTTTCCTGAGGGTCGAGTATGGAAAGAGATCGTGCGTATCAAGCGCCATGTCAAACCACCGGGGAAAAATTCAAGCATGCTAGGAGGGTATTAGTAATGACAGCTTACTCTCTTTAGTACCTAGTCCACCAAAGAATTAGTAAACGGTCGTTCAAGCATGCAAGGCCGTTAAGGCACGTGTGTTCAATGGCAGAACCCTTGAAGCCCGCGAGGTCGGACATGACCGGCAATGCATCCGCCATTGGATTCATTCTCACCATCTTGATAACGTACACCATATTTTTTAGCCAAGATTGGGGATATTCTGGAATCATCATCATCGTGCCAACCATCTGTGGCTTCATGGGCCTCTTTTTCAAAATCATGAGCATGTTGAAACCCCATCTTTCCTTGAAGGATGTCGCGCTTGTCCAATCGCCACTCGGGGACGAGGAATTCCAAGGTAACGTGTTCCAAACCGGGTTCACGATAATCATCGTCTTGTTCATAGCCCTCGGCTACGAATCGTTGCTCTCCCCGGCGTTCATCAAGATGACGTATAGAATCATGTTCTTGCTCGTAATGTTCGCGTACGTCATGTGCTTCCACGTGTCGATCAACAAGATGTGGATAGAGGCGTGCATCAAGGTGAACGTGATCGTTCCCCCGGATGAGAAACTAGCCTCGGAATTCAAGCACTTTCCCGAATTTGCCCCCGAACCTTCCACGAGAACGTACAAGATCTGGTCACCGACGCAACAACGGTACGATAAACTATCCATCATCAACATCTTGCTCTTCATCGCGATGCTCGCCGTGTCCATCATCGACGCTATCAGCCAGGAGAAGATCGTGGCCATCCCGTTTCCCCTCCCCGGCCTCAACCAGGCGGACATCCCGACGTCATTGTCGGTCCTGGCCGTTGCCGTCATCATCATCGAGCCGGTGTTCTTCGGGCTGGTATCTGTAAGGGTATTCCGTGAAACAATGGCATACGATGTCGACAAGCTCGCGCCGATCCTGGTGAAGATTGAAAGGGACGACGTGAAACGGGAAAAACTGCTTCGCTACCTGGAAAAAATACAAGAATGGTGGCGTTCCGGCAGGGTTTGAGTGCCCGTCTCCGTGGTTCGTGGTCTTTGGTGCGTGCTACAAGCGAGGGACGGGTATCAAGGGAGAATAGGGAATCCCGGCGAGGGAAAATAACAAAAAGGCGCACGTCGAGATCAACGGGAAGGCGAGATTGTCACTCATCGGTATTTTCGAAGGCGTGAGCGCATCGGCAACCACGTACACGACCACCGCATTGTTGGGGACATAGTAGGTCCGTTTGTAGTCGATCATGTCCTGTTTGGTGACTTTTTGCAGATCGACGTCCCAGCCGACCACCGACCAGGCGTATGGGGACGCTGAATAAAACGCCGCCGTGAGCTGCTCATTGAAACGCCATCCCGGTCTGTTTTCGCTGAGGCGGCGTTCTTCGCGGACCACCTCTTTTTCCGAATAGAATTCCCGGAAAACGGAATTGCACATCCGGTCGGATTCCAGAAGCATCTGGAGTTCCACCTTGTTGGAGGGAAGAGTGACGTAGTACCCGGTGATTTCACTGCTGGTTGAAGCGTTGAGACCGGTGCCCCCGTTCTTCATGTACGTCTCCCAGAGATCGTCTTTGACGATGCACGTTTTTTCCGCTTTGATCAGACTGTCGGCTTCGGCCTGCCATCGGGCGATCTTGTTTGCGTCGCCGCTGCGGGTGTGGAATTTTTCCTTGTAGATCCGATCCATGAGATCATCGATCTGCCGGTTGATCGCATCGTCTTTCTCAAAATCATTCACGCCCATCACCTGCGTCCCCTTGAACATCATGTGTTCGAGAAAATGGGAAATGCCGGTGATCCCCGGCCTTTCGCAAACCGAGCCGACCCGGTAGTAGATATGGCAAACGACCCGGGGCACGTCGTGACGCTCGACCATAAGGATGGTAAGCCCGTTGTCGAGTTTGCGTTCGATCACCTGTTTTTCAAGATCCAGAGATTGTGTGAAGTTATAGGTGTGGGTCTCGGTCTAGTTCTCCATATGGAATTCTACCTCGAGCACGTCACCCACCTTGTTCTCGTAAACGTAGGTGAGGTTGTCCACCGTGCTGTATCTTGCCACGTGCTGGTTGGCCACGCAATAGCAAGTGTCGTTAAAGGAAGATCGCGGGATGTACGCGTTGAACTTGTCGATGGTGTACAGGACTTCATCTACCGTGGAGTTGTGCGGCGTGTTCGCGCCGGGAAAGTAAGGCGACGTGTACGCGATCGAATCGATGACGTCATGGGCATCAACGATGGATTGCTGGCTGCCGGAAAGGGCAAGGTCGTCCTCAGGATCGACGATGAAGAATCGCAAGGGAAGCGAGAGCTCCATCCCGGGGGCCAAGGCCACGTTGGGATGCAAGTATTCTACCCGGGTCGCGTCGTAGGTGGCGTTCACCACCGGGAACCCGGGTGCAAAGGTGCTGAAGCGGAATGATGAGGAGGCAATGCATGGTATCGTTGAAAGTATCCCGGCAACTTGGTTCTTGTCAATGAACCCACTAGAATATCCCGCAACGTTGCCAGCAAACACGCCATCTCCAATAAATGATGACTCCACGGACGCGTTTTTTACCACGATGTCAACGTCCCCGATGAAATCTTCCACTAATGACCTTAACGTGTTGAACGAAGTGAAGGCCATCCTGCTCGAATTGAACCCGTCATCCATCGTGTGCATGAAGGGGCCGCACGGCAGGTTCGTTGCCATCCCGACGATCTCGAGAGTGCCGGTGATTCCCAGGATGTTCGCGTCGACGCGGTCCCCCACCTCCTTGTGCAAGTCACGGGCAAGCGCGTCTTGCAAGATGACCGTGCCGGGCTCGTCCAGCCTCGAGACGAACGCGCCAAGCGACTCGCCCGGGTCCGGCTTGGTGATGGCGTGCATGACGCCTTGCGCGTTCACGGTTGCATACTCGCCCGGATCGATCACCACGACGTCAAGCCGTTCGTTGATATTATTGCCCTTCCCACCATACCCGTCCACTTGGTTCACGATGTACTTGAAGCCGTCTTGGATGTTTGACCGCCACGTCTCCATGACGTCGTATAGATACACGGTCGCGCGGCCCACGCCCGGCACGTTCTCGATGCCCGGGATGTCCGATTGCGAGACAAGCGGGGTGTACACGGCAACATCCCCTCCTATGTAGGTCCTGTTACTGTATGCATCTCCCTTGGAAACGGTATCGTGCACTATGGAGATGGAAACGAGCAACGCGGTTCCCACGAGAAGCGTCCCGATGATGTTACGCATCCGCCGCGAGTGCGCGTGGATTGCTTTGGGAACGTACGCTTGCACGGGCCCAAGATACCTCTTGAACAACCACGACAAGCCCCGGGAAACCATTCCCATCCCGCCACCGGTTATCTCGACCAGCGACACCAGGAACAGCACGATCCCCAAGCAACCGAGCCCGAGCCACGCGAACGATTCTGTCCCCCGTATCCAAAGCTTCCCGCTGGGGAACATCTTGTACGGCGCGATGGCCATGAGCGTGATTGCCGCGACGAGGGTGGCAAGCCACGCCACCACTTGTTTCATTTCCACGTGGTGTCTCCGGGCCCGCCGGCGTCCTTGCGATCGCGCGTTCCGGCCCCGCGCCTCGATGTCCGGGTTCACCTGCATGTAAACGGGATTCATCATCTCGACGATGGTCCACGACCGCATCTTCGCCGCCGGCACGGAACTGAACAACAGCGGAAGGCCGATCCCCGCACCGATGCTCGTCAGGATCGAGGTCATGGAAATCGTGAGCACGCCGCTGGAGGCAACCGCGTATATCCTGTTTCCGGACAAGAACTTCACCATGATAGACAGGTCGAAATTCAGCGGGAGCAAGGTACCAAGCAAGAAACCGATTCCAGTCCCGATGACCGACACGAATAACACTTGCGAGATGACAATGTCGAGGATTGCTTTTCTCTTGAATCCCATCGCTTGGAAAATGCCCAGCTCGCGTATCTTTTCGGACAGATTCATCTGCGTCGTCGTTTTAATGAGCTGGGAGCAAGCCACGATGCTAATGGCACTCAAGGAGAGCAAGATCGTGCGGGCGATGGACGAGGCGTAGTCCATGTACGCGTTCAAGAATGCACGGACGTCGAACACGCGAGCTCTCTCGTCACCCGTGATGACGGGTTCCAGCGCCCGGAAAAGCAAGTCTGCCGTAACGCCCTCGACCGCATCAACGAGGAAGAATGAAGCCATGCCATCGACGTTGTTGAATACAAGGTCGTGAGCGTCTTCCATGGTGATGTAATAACCATTCTTTGGCGGGACCATCGCATCAACGCTCGCCGTGTTCTCCGAGAAAGGCATCCGGGGGGCTTCACAGCCATCCACGAGGATTCCAACAATGGTGAACGGGACGAACCGTGACGGGGAACGGGAAACAACGCGTTCGAGGTTTTCCATGCTCATCGTGCCGTTCGCGACGCTTTCAAGCTCGCCCGGCGTCGCGTACAAGGCGGTCGCGTTTTGCGGCGTGAAGAACACTTGCTCGCCCATGTTGTATCCCTTTTCTTGCGCCGTCGGATATGGGGGATGGCAAGAAAGTCATCGTCGAGCACACCAGCACGAACCCTAACAAGCCCATACATCTAGGTACCGCCCGGTGTGCAGTGCTAGGCGACCTGACCGCGAGGGTGCTCCGCTTGGCGGGATACACCGTCGAGGTCGAGAATTACATCGACGACCTCGGGCGGCAGGTAGCCGTGTTGTTGCACGGGTATCGAGCCCACAAGGACAAGGTCATTCGTTCTCCTGGTGATAAGGATGATTATTACCTGGGACTTGTCTATGTTCTCGGGGCCACAGACGTCGATGACAAGGAAGGTGGCGAGGAAATTATCCGGGACATCCTTCACAACATGGAAACACCCGGGACTACCGAGAACACACTAGCCAAGGAGCTCGTTGACAAGGCCTTGCATGGACAACTCCAAACGCTCTGGGGCATGAACATTTTCTATGACGTGCTCATCTGGGAACGACACATCGTCGGGTCGGGGCTTTTTTCAGAGGCTATTGACTTGATGATGGGTCGGAATCCGGGAGCATGCTACAAGGTCACCGATGGGCCCGATGCTGGTTGCATCGTGCTTGACATGTCTTCTTTCGGTGAAAAATACATCCAAGATAAAAAGCCGTACAAGATATTGGTGCGTTCGAACGGCGTTGCCACGTACACGGGGAAAGACGTGGCCTTCCAAATGTGGAAATTTGGAGAAGCATCTGGATATTTCACGTATCTCATTTACACCCCCCAACCCAACGGGATGCCGCTTTTCACGACCGAGATCGCCAGCACGCAAACGAAAGACGTGCCACCCGAACCGGGTCGTCCCAAATTTGCCCACGGCGATAGGATCATCAACGTGATCGGCTACGAGCAAGAGTTCCCCCAAGAAGTGGTGCGCGTGGCCTTGAAGGTGCTTGGCTTCGACGAGCACTACGAGAACTCCCACCATCTCTCGTTCAAGCACGTCTGGTTGCCGGATCAAAAGTTTTCCGGGCGGAAGGGCACGTGGGTCGGTTTCCATGCTGATGCTGCTATCGATAAGGCTGTTTCAAAGGCGTTCGATATAATCACGAGCCAGAATCCTGAATTGGATATTTCACAACGAGAAGTCCTAGCAAGGGTAATCGGTACCGGTTCGATCAAGTTTTACCTCGCTAAATTCGACTTGGAAAAGGACATCACCATTAATTGGGACGATCTCCTCAATTTCGAGGGGGATGCATGCCCGTACGTTCAATACTCGTGCGTGCGTGCCCAGAGCATCGTAAACAAGGCGATCGTGCAAGGCGTCAAGATTCCCGGTCCGGAGACCCCGATCGAACCCTCCTTGGTCAACCTTCCTGAGGAATACGACTTGTGCAAGACCCTCGCGAAGCTCCCGTCGCTCGTCGAAACCGTTGCAAAAGATCTCTCGATCAACCAAGTCCCTCAATATGCGTTGGAAGTCGCGGACCGGTTCAACAAGTTCTACCATTCTTGTCCCGTCTTGAGATCAGATGTTCCCGACGCGGTGAGATCATCTCGATTGCTGCTCGTGCAAGACACCATCGTTGTCTTGAAGCAAGTGTTGGGAAACATGATGGGTATCGGCATCCCCGAGAAGATGTGATGTCGTTCACGTCATTCGTGCACCTTGGCATGGAAGAGCGTGTGGAGCCTTGAATCCGGAAGAGCCCATGACCCGTTCGATCCATAAAGAAGATTACTTGCAGGTACTTTGGGACGTGGCGATAGACCTGCATGGCATCTTTTCTCCCTTGCTCGGGAGCCATCACGTGAAGTTGATCGAGGACCCCCATGGAAATTTCGTCGTGGCTCGGGATGGCTATTCTGTCGCCCACGAGCTCGCGTATCGTGCAAGGAATCCAATAACGCAAGCTATCTTGAAGGCCGGGGACGTGCAAGGCCAAGTATTTGGAACCCTTGTCGAAGAAACCATCGTGCTTGCATGCAATCTCGTCCTGTCGGGTAGGGACTTGCTCGATCAAGGGCTCCATCCTTACAACATCACGAAAGGTTTTCATGCCGCCCAGCAGCACGCGCGGTCTTGGCTTCAAGCACGCCTGCAGCGAGTGGGTCCGTCCGTAACGGATGTCCACCGGGTGCTCGGCGAATTTCTAGCACAACGGCTTTCCGAGGACGTATCCCGGCATCTTTCAAGGCTCATCACCCCGTTTCTACAATCACGCGTGCAAAAATTGGTTGATGGCGATAATTCCCACGCCCTTGCTACCATGGGGTGCGTGTTTGCCCGCATCGTGGATGACATGAACATCTTGATTAAACCCGGTGGTCGCATCCTCGATTCGTTTCTGGTGGACGGGTGCGCAATCTCGAAGGAACCTGTCGGGTGGAGAACGTGCATCGATCGAGCGGTGCTTGGAAGAATGCCCGGCGGGCGAGTCGCGTTGGTCTCGTGAGAAGAATACTGCACGAAGGAAATGATGTCACGGTTCGAGGCGAGGTTTACCGGTCACGATGCAATGCGTGCTTTCATCAACGGCACGAACGATTCATGGGTATCAAAAGCGAAGCAATTGTATGATTTGGATGTCGCGATTTTAATCACCGAACGAGGGATCGATGATAATATTGTCTCTCAATTTGTAAAATTCTTCCGATCTCACGAACGAGTAGATTGCATTCTTGAAATGGATGGCAAGACTGTGTATCGATTCACGCATCTCGAGTATGCAATCGTTTTTTTGTTCTCTAGTGCATTTATTACATTCCTTGTCGCATGATTCCATTAGGTTTATGATTTTTTCCATATCAAGCAAATTTTCCAGCCAAAGATGTTTCAGATCTTCAAGCATCATGTCATATCCCCGGGAATATCGAATTCTACGATAAATGACAGTAGGTTCAGCCCCGAATTCCTATACTAGATGCACCTATTTATGTTTTGTTAATCGTTAAAAATTAACAAGAAGTACCTTGGTCTCGGGCATCCCTCGCGGTGGCGATGAATCGTGCCTTGATGCCCTTCAATCCACGGAGCACGCCTTGGATGTCCACCTTCTCCCCATCGCGGTATACTTCAGGATAGTGGATCGAGTAGAATTGCAAGCATTTCCCGATCAAGAAGATGAAAACATCCTCATCAGCCAATGTACCTTTACCACCACCTTGGTAGAGTTTTGCCAATTCACCATCAAGCATGCCAAGGACGGCTGATTCAATCTCGTCCCACGTGACCGTGGTTGGCGTGGCACTTCTTTTCCGGCACACGACAACCGCGTCGTGCACGGGATTTTTCTTGTTTATGATGTGAACGCTCGTTGTTTTCTCTGAGAGCACGGGATGCATCGCGGTGATGTAAAATCCCGCGTGCAGTAAAGCATCCAGCATCGCACCCCACGCGATTTCGTCCTTGTGATGAAACGTGAATACCAGCAATCCGGTGTCTTTTAAGACCCGGTTGGATTCAGAGAAGATTTTCTGGAGTCCTCCAACGAAATGCTCGTAATCCTTGTCTTGCGATCGGTTGACGATGATCTCCGCGCCACCAACGAAATTTTCAGGCTTGAACCCGTCATACCGGTCCTTGAACCCCAGCCGGAGCCACGCGTAGAAAAAGTTAGCGAGCTCGGAATACATGACGTTCCCGTAGTAGGGAGGATCGGTGATGACGGCGTCCACGGCAGCGTCGGGGACATCGAGGTGCCTGGAATCTTTGCACGATAGCATCAAGTTCGGTTCCTTGCCAGCCTCCAGTGAAATAAGATTGGCAGCGTCGAAAATATCCCCGAAACGACCTTGTATGCGATTGGACATCTCGATAACGCGCGGTTCACCATCATTTCCGATGATGCGCTCAAACGGGCTGGTGTTGTATTGCTTGGCCTTCACCAACGACGTGACCTGCGTCCTGAAGACGCCGAGCCCGTACTCCTCGCCCCACACGTTATTTTCAACCGGGTTCGGCGGGCCGTGGAACGCGTGCATCTTGAAGAGGTTGTACACGTGGTTTTTCTTGCGATGGTACTCGCACAACATGTTCTGATACTCTAGAAACCCCGAGAATTTCAGGAGAAACAAGTCTTTCACGCCACGGGCAATCTTCAAGTCGAGGATGGCCTTGAACAACGTTCCCAAGCACAAGAGCTGGCGCGCGTTGAACATGTCACGCCAGGAACGGTACCCGTGGTTGATCGCTTCCCGTGTCTTCTCGCCTGGTGGGACCGGCGTGGAGGGGAAGTAGCGGCCCGACCACGACACGTCGACCCGCGCGAGTGCCCGCTCCGCCTCGGCGTAGAGCTGCTTGTCGTGGGCATCTGCGGCCTTGTATGACTTCACGCCACACGACGGGCAGTAGTACTCGACGCCGTACAACACGTCGCGTGGTTTTCCTTGGTGCTTGATGGTATCAACGATCTCACCACTCCAGCGGCAAGACGGGGCGAGACAAAATGCATGCTTCCCGATCATGTGCTTCGTGGGCACCACGCGTCCTTTTTTTGCATTACATGTGCTACAAGATTGTCCATCCTTCACGTTAAACGATTTGACGTGTTCCTTGGACCCGCACGATGTGCAAGCAATGTTGCTCTCGGCGTCAAACGCGTGCCCGCAACTTGGACACGTCATGCCATCGTCCATGCTTGCCGTCTTGAAAATGCACGAGCAACCGGGGCAATACACGTGATAGCCGGACTTGTCACGTGCTTCGGCGACCATGTATCCCCTGAACAGCGGGATGTCCCCGCGGCACGACGGGCAGTTCAAGACCTTAATCCAGAAGTAGTACATCGCACCGGCGTCCCCGCTACCGCACGACGGGCACCTCGTCCGGTACCACGACTTGAGCTGGGGCTCCACGAGGGATGCAAGCAGCTGGCCGGCTTGCTTGATCTCATCGACGTTGACCAGCCGGGTCATGTTCTCGACGAGCAAGTGAGCGACTGGATTCACGTCGACCCCAAAGACCTTGCAATTCAAGCGGAGTGCTTCTATGACAGTGGTGCCCCCGCCCATCATGGGATCCATCACGATCTTGCCAACGTCGACATCTTCTGAAAACAATAACCATGGATTTTCAAGCTCCTCCTTGTTGATGGCGCGCCATTGTTGCTGCTTCCGGTCCCGTACCTTGGTCGATGCATCCACCAAGCTGTAAAGTAGGACAGTTCTGAAAACGCTTCCAGGACGCCGTGCCCACCACTTGTGGATGAAATACAAGGGTCGATGTTTCTCCTTCGCGTGCGTTTCTTTTTCCGGGGGAAGTGATGGCTATCGGTAAAAGTTTCGAGGAGGTCCTTCAAAAAGCTATCCGGATGATGGATATCGGCAAGAATGGTGTGGTGTGCAACAAACCTCTCTTAAAAATTAATGATGAAGAACTCCGGGATGAAATTCGCCACCCGTGTGATAATCGCATATTTTGGCTTGCGGAGGCATACAAGCGTGGTTTCACGACGGATGAAATCTACGATCTCTCAAAAATCGAGCGCTGGTTTCTTTACAAGATCAAGAACATCGTTGAAATGGAAAAAGAACTTCGACAACAACGCATAAATTCACCCCCGGAAATAAAGTATGGCCTTCTCAAGCGTGCAAAGATGTACGGGTTCTCTGACAAGCAAATTGCGATGTGCTGGAAGGAAGAAGAACAAAACATACGCCACGAACGAATACGGCTAGACATCATCCCGTACGTCAAGCAGATGGATACCCTTGCTGCCGAGTTCCCGGCGAGCACGAATTACTTGTACATGACCTACGCGGGAGACGAGGACGACCTCGATTTCAAGCTTGCTAACCCGGACGGGCGCAAGATTGTCGTCCTTGGAAGCGGGGTCTACAGGATAGGTAGCAGCGTGGAATTCGATTGGGGTTGCGTCAACATGGCGTGGGCGCTCAAGAAGCACGGCATCGACGAGGTCATTGTTGTCAATTATAACCCCGAGACTGTCTCAACCGATTACAACGAATCCGACAAGCTCTACTTCGAGGAGCTTTCCTTGGAGCGCGTGCTCGATATCATCGATAAAGAAACCCCGTGGGGCATCGTGGTGAGCGTGGGTGGCCAGATCTCGAACAATCTTGCCCCAAAGCTTGCTAACTTGCGCGAACGGTTCGGCGTGAAGTACATCCACATACTCGGCACGGAGGGAAAGAACATCGACCGGGCGGAGAGCCGCGAGAAGTTTTCCGAGCTGTGCGACCAGCTCGATATCCTGCAACCGAGCTGGCGGCGGTTGCATTCCGTCGAAGCAACCATCGAATTTTCAAGGCAAGTCGGGTTCCCGGTGATCGTCCGTCCTTCTTACGTGCTGTCCGGTGCTGCAATGCGGGTTGCATATAACGAGGAACAATTACACGAATTTTTAGACTTGGCAGTGAACGTAACCGACCCGAGCAATTCGATCGTCATTTCCAAGTTCATCGAGAATGCTAGGGAAGTGGAAATCGATGGCATCTCGGACGGCGAGGAAGTTTTCATAGGCGCCATCATGGAACACGTGGAGAATGCTGGCGTTCATTCCGGCGATGCAACAACTGCTATCCCGCCTATCTCGATCACCGACGGTGCGGTGAAAAAGGTCACCGATTACACGAAAAGGCTCGCAATCGCCCTGCAGATAAAAGGGCCATTCAACGTCCAGTACATCGTGGACGGTGACGATGTTTTCGTCATCGAGTGCAACCTCCGGAGCTCGCGCTCTATGCCCTTCGTTTCTAAAACGCGCGGGATAAACCTCATGAAGCTCGCGGCAAGCGTGCTGTTGGGCGGGAAGCTCCGTCCCATCTTGGGCGAGGAAATAGACCACGTCCCGCATTTCAACTACTACGGTGTTAAAGTACCCCAGTTTTCCTTCATGCGCTTGGAAAATGCCGACCCGGTGTTGGGGGTCGAGATGGTCTCGACGGGCGAGGTGGCTTGCATGGGACTCTCGTTCGAGGACGCCTTGCTCAAGTCGCTCATCGCTGGCGAATTCGAGATACCGATACAAAGCAGGCGCCCCGACGGGAAAGGGAAGGTTATCCTCATGAGCGCCGGCGGGTTCGAGCTGAAACAACAGCTCATTCCCGTCGCAAGGCGTTTCGAGGCCCTCGGGTTCAGGATATTTGCCACCGAGCATACCGCCGAAGCATTACTCGATGAAGGCATTAACGTTACCACGGTCTTCAAGATCAGCGAGCCGGGCCGCCAGCCCAACATCCTTGATTGTTTGCTTAACGGAACCATCGTGCTCGTGGTAAACATCCCCATGAGCATCACCGAGGAAAAGCTCGTGGACATGCTTGAAGATGAATATCACATTCGCAGGAAAGCGGTCGAATACAACGTGCCCGTCTTGATCAACATGGAAGTCGTGCGCGCAGTCATCACCGCCATAGAAACCGTCCGCCTCATAAAGGATGATGATAGTTCCTTGTTATCCTTGAATGAATTTTTCAAGATGTGCGATCGCGTGTATTGGTGAAGTGCTGCCACCTCTATCCCGTAGCGGGATTGCCTTGCAATCCCGCAATCCCGATCGCATCGGCGGCTCAAGGTATCTTGGACGCGTCCCGGGTGGTTAATTCATAATAAGACTTTTTTAGATAGCAGCCACCATTAGCATGACCTAGCAACCGGCCCGCCGGCGACCCACCCATGGTAGAGGACACCCCACCGAACCACAGGCGATTCAACCCGTTCCTGCAAAAGTGGATCATCATCGCACCCGCCAGGGAAAAACGACCCTTGGATGTGAAGTCAGTTTTGGACGGGAAACCGCCATCGGAGGGCATGGTCACTGCTTCGAATGAGGGGAAGAAATGCCCTTTTTGCATAGGCGCCCCGGAGGTACCCGAAACCTTCGATGTAAAAATTCTCCCGTGTTACCCACATAATACCCCGATTTTTGTGTATACTTTTGTTTTCAAAAAATAGGGCTTTTATAATCCCGTTTACTAGATTACACGCGCGGCCGTACGGTCGTGTGGATAAAACAACTATAAATAGGTGCAGTCAATTCATTACGCGGACGACGTGTTTCCCATGATCAGCAAACGAATTGCCGAGGATCAGATCTATCTCCCGATTGTGAGTCAATTCGTGGAAAAGGACGTTGATTACGAACTCATTGGCAAGATCATAGTCAACGCGTGCAAATCGTTCGATCTGGAGAACCAAGAAGTGGATCCGAAAGCAGTCGTTAAGAATGCCTTGCTGTTGATTCTAGGCCTCATCCATAAAGATGAACCCGTTGATAAGATCGGGAAGGATATGTCCATGCTTAGCCCGGAAGAGGTCAAACGTATCGAGGAAGATTTGAAAAGCGCATTTTGCTAGAACGTGAATCTCGCCTGTTTTTCCCTGTTTCAACGATAAATTCACCATTCCCGGACGTTCCCCATTCATTTTTACACCGTGCCAGTAGTTCGCGGTTCGAATGTAACATGGTCTCGTTGCCATTATCGAAGTTATAAAAGCAGTCCCGTCAAAGAACTACCATTGGTTGTTCATTTTCGATAAGCACATCATGCAATTCGGACAAGAAGGTAACCAAAGATGGCAAAAGTAGCAATCGTCACCGGCGCGGGCAGGGGCATCGGGAAAGGCATCGCCTTGAAGCTCGCCAGCGCCTTGGACATGAACATCGTGGTCGTTGACATAGATGAAGGAACGGCAAACGAAGCGGTAGGAGAGATCAAGGCATTGGGCAAGAATGCGATCGCGGTGAAATGCGATGTATCGAAGGCAGCCGACGTGGATGCCATGGTATCCAAGGCATTCGAACTTGGCGAAGTCGAGGTGCTCGTTAACAACGCGGGCATTACCAGGGACAGCATGCTGTTGAAGATGGCCGAAAGCGATTGGGACTTGGTGATGAGCATCAACATGAAGTCGCTCTTCCTCATCACGAAGGCCGTGTGCGCCCGCTGGGTAGACATGGCAAAAAAATTGCAGGAACAGTCCGGCCAAGAGACACAGCCCGCCGCGTTCTACCCGAAGCGGTACGTCGTGAACATCTCGTCCATCGTCGCAAAGGGCGGGAACATGGGCCAGGCGAACTACGTGAGCGCCAAGGCGGGCGTCTTGGGATTCACGAAGACCGTCGCGAAGGAAATGGCAAGGTACAACATCAACGTGAACGCGATCCAACCAGGTTTCATAAAAACCCCCATGACCGACAAGATGCCAGAGAAGGTCATCCAGAAGTTCATCGCTGCTATCCCTTTGGCACGCATGGGCCTTCCCGAGGACATCGCGAACGCTGTCAAGTTTCTCTCGTGCAAGGAGTCGGATTACATCACGGGCTTCAGCATCGAAGTCGATGGCGGCCTTGACATGTAAAAGTACGGGCATTCCCCGTTTCAATTCACATCCTTATTTTTCCCGGCGTGCGTTACCGCAATCCTTTTTTCCTCGCACGTTGTTGTAATCACCATGTCGCGGGAAGCTGGCATCATCTCGGCCGAGATCGGCGCGAGCGAGAACCGGCAACTTGCAGAGGCGCTCGTGTCGGTCGGCCTCACGCCGCGTTCGTTCTCGCTGGATGGCGTTGCCACGTGCACCGGGCTAACAAGGTCTTTTTTGCACGCGGACGTGGCACTCGACGACATACCCGGCTTCATCGTGCGTGGAATCGGGCACACCACGTGGAACAAGGCATTTTATCGACTCGATGTCCTATACGCGTTGGAAAGCAGGGGAAAAATACTCGTGAACAGCGCGTTTTCAGTGGAAAACGCAACGGACAAGATGCGTTCATCCGTCATTCTCGATGCAAAAGGAATCCCGACACCACGAACGGTCATGGCAGAGGACCCGAAGCAAGCCATAGCAGCGTTTGACCTTCTCGGAGGCGATGTTGTCGTCAAGCCGGTATACGGGAGCCAAGGGACGGGTATGTTCAGGATCAACGAGAAAGGGTACGCTGAACGCGTGATCCTCGAGATGTTCCAGCAAGGATTCGTGTTCTACATCCAAGAGTTCCACCCGTGGTCAAACCCGCCGGATTTCCGGATGCGCGCGCCCTTCGACGCCAGGCTCTTCGTCGTGGGCGGCCGCGTGGTGGCATCGATGTTGCGCGTGGGGCAAGCCGGCTCGTGGAAAACGAACGTGCACCAAGGTGCCACGCCCGTGAAATTCGATCCAACCCCGGAATTGCAAGAACTCGCCATAAAATCTGCGGAATCGTTGCACTTGGAAATTGCCGGCATCGACGTCTTGTATTCATCGAAGATATCCGGGTGGACGGTGCTAGAAGTGAACGGCACCCCGGGATGGACGGGGCTGGCAAGAGTTACCGAAGCGAACATCCCGAAGGATATTGCATTGCATTTCAAGGAACGGATCAGGGCGTGAACGAGGAAGCTCGCGAGCAATCGTATATGTGAGGGGTTTCATTATTGCAGATGGTTATGGTCCGAAAAATATTTTCAATGCTGCCGGTAAAACAGTTGGTGGTTTCACACTTTTCAATGGCGATGGCCTTTGAATAGTCTTCGTGATCGACCCGGACAAGCCAATGCCCGCGGTCGTAAACCCAACAAAATTACGGTACGTGAAACCAGATCGCACGGGGTACCTCTCCTTTGCCGAGCTCCAAGCAGCACAAGGATTCCCGCGCGGGTACACGTTCGCCGGGACCCGGGAATCCATTGGCCAGCAGCTCGCCAATGCCGTGCCCGTGGAACTGGCCCGGGTCTTTGCTCTTGCCTTTGCACGTGCCATGAAAAGCGGGGGGATGACAAGGTAATGCCAGAAGGAACCTTCCTGTGCACGTGCGGCAAGGAGTCATCGAACCCGCCACCAGGCCCAAAATTCTGTCCACATGCATACATGATCGATTTCCCCATCGGGCCAGCATGTGACCTGTCCAACACGTCATGCGAGAGAACCAAGAGCGGCGTGACCGTGTTCGCGTGCACTCACCCATCCACGTCCCCCGTTTCTCACGTTCGGGATTGGCCGCTTTGGAAAAAGGTGGACAAATTCCACGTGATACCTTGGGACATGCGCAATGACAAGCCCTTGGGCGATAGAATACGCGTGAGCGAGATCGTGACATCGAAGGGAAAAACGGTGAATTGAAAATGCTCGTGCTCTGTCCAAACCCGCGATGTCAAGCCGTTAGCGACTACCGGGGCGACTTCATCCACTCGGGCCGAGCAAGGAAAGTGTGCCCAGGGTGCAAGTGCAAGTTCGAGGTGAAAAACAATCTTGCTCCTCCTACCGCGCGACCCCCGGCAAAACGTGGTCCAAAATCCTCACACCCAGCTTCACAAGCTTCGCAAGGTCCAAAACAAGGTCCAAAACCGCCTTCATTGGGGGGGGCCCCCCCTTCATTGCACGCCTTGCCCTCGCACGTGGTCTCTACCCTCGACGCGCGGGACCAACAGATCGTGGACCTTGCATCGAAGGGCACGCTGCTTCCCGGGATCGCGACCAAGCTCGGGATCACCTGTCAAAGCGCGGGCCGGCGGATCAAGCGACTGGTCCGCGCCGGGATTATGACCCAAGTGAACTCGAGGCCACGGGCTTACACCGTTAACCCGGCTTGTACGGGACATGGTAAAACGCCGGGTAAAGTATTAGCGATCGAAACGCATAATCTTCGCGTGAAACTAGCGGTGAAAGGCCATGTGGCCGAGTATGATGCATTCCGCGCGTCCATCGACGTGGAAACAAAGTTGAATAATTGGGTGAAGAAGCACTTTCATCTTGAAGGGGTGAATTTCGAGTTGAGCCCGGGCTCGATCGTGTTCCATGCAACCGGAATAGGGCAAAATACAACGGATGCCGTTGATAACGCGAAGCACAAGGCCGTGGAGATTCGGGACGTTCTTGAATCGAAATTCAACTTGCGCTTGGAGTTTCCCAAGTTCCTTGCGAATCAAGTGCATTACGTTCCATTACAGATCACTCAACAAAATTACGACAAATTACGTCGCGTGTGGAACGACCAGAGCCACAAGGACTTGTTAGAGACGGACGATCCACTCTTGGCCGATAGCATCAAGCAAGCCATCCAGGCGAACAAGGACGCGAAGATCGACAACAAGACCATTGAACAAGAATTGAAAGACATCCGCGACATGCAGGCACAATTGGTGCAGAGTGTATCTGCGCTGGTGCAAGCGTTGCAATCACTCGCGCCGGGCCCCCAGCAAGCCGGGACCCGTCCACCACCAGGAGGCATGACGATATGACCACCGTACAACTAACAGAAAAGAAAAACATAGACGATCTCCTCGAGGAATACAAGCAGCGGGAGCGGGAAGCACGCGAGCTGAACGAGCAAATCCGTGCCAAGATGAACACCGTGGGATTGCTATGAAGCGCCTTTACGTTTACGTGCACGAGCAAGAGGCCGCGTTTTTCGACAAGGTGGCCAAGAGCCACGGGCTCACCGTGAGCGCGTTCTTCCGGCAAGCCGGCTTGGAGAAGGCCCTGGGTTACCCCGTGGACAAGTCCACGACCGACATCATGAAAGAGATTCACGAGCTAAAGGGCCTGATCAAGCAGCGGGAGCGGGTGGGCGAGGCGGCCCGCGGCATCCTGGCCGACGTGGCGATCACGCCGGAGGCCGGCATCCCGACCGCGCTGATCACGGAGAAGGTCGTGACCTTGCTTGCAAGCAGCCCTCCCCTCAACATCCACGACATCGCCCGGGCCACGGGGTTCCCGGAGAAGCTGGTCTTTGTAACCCTTGGCAAGATGGTGGATGACGGCACGGTGGTGTTTGATGAACGATTGTTCGAATACAGGCTGGTGAAGTAACATGGATGAAAAGGACATGATCGACACGTTCATGACGCGGTTCAAGAGCCCGCGCAACCAGCGCGGGTACTTGGGCGAGCTCCAAGCATTCCTGGATCAACGCAACGTTCCATTGCTACAGGCATCTTGGAATGACATCCTGGCATTCTTGCAATCGGTGGATGAACGCAACATCCTCGTTCAAACCAAGGAACGGCGGCGGCGCATTTGCTACCAGTTTTACAAGTTCGTGAAGGTTCGCATCAAGGCCCGCGACGACATCCCCGTGCCCGATCAAGACGAGTACCAGTTTACCGAGAAGGACCGGACGGGCGAGGTCCCGGCGGTTCCCTTGGACGCGGCCACCTCTTCCGATCTGTCAAGTTAATGAATGAAATTGGAAATTTACAATGCGAAATACTCCAGCTACAACAAATCAACAATGAATTAAGGGAAAAATACAACCGGCTTCTTTCTCAAGGTTCCCCGTGATATTTTTTCGAAATTTCGTTGATTTCAAGGCCAATCAAAGCGCCATCCCGTTTCTGGTTCGTTTCCACCGGTCTCGTTCTTGAATGATATTCAAATTCCCGATGATTTATTCAAAAAATACCCGCCACGCTACATCCCAACGACCACTATCCATCAACGATAGGGATGCATGAATGGCAAAAACCAAGAAAAAAATCTTGATCGTTGGTTTCGGGGGCATCGCGAGGTCTTGGCTCAGGGAAATCAAGAACCACGCGGATTACGAGTTGATAGGCATCGTTGATATCGACACGGAGCTGCTCGAAAACATCCCGAAACTTGGAACCGGGCTCGACGAGGACCAGGGATACATGAGCATAGAGGATGCCGTGCAATTTGGCGAGAAGCCTGATGTCGCGGTGATGTGCACGCCGATCAACACGCATAGTGCCTTGGCAAAGGAAGCAATGGAACTCGGTATCAACGTCATCGTCGAGAAGAACATGGCAAGCGACATACCCCAAGCAAAGCAGATGGTGCAAATGGCAAGGGCCCATCCCGAGTTATGCACCGCCGTCGGAACGCAATACCGATACGGGCAAGACCGCTGGACCGCGAGGCAATTCTTCCAGACGGGCGCGTACCTTGACATGATCGGGGAACTTGGAATGATCCTTTGGGAAGATTACGGCTTCCGCGGGGAAAGACGCTGGGGTTGGCGGCGTTTCTTGCAAGAGGTCTACCTGGAGGACATGTCTGTCCACTGGTTTGACACGCTTCGTTACATCACCGGCATGAACATCGTGCAAGTAAAGGCCGACACGTTCATGCCCCGTTACAGCGAGTGGCATGGCTCGTCCACCGTGTTCGCGAACCTCGCGCTGGCAAAACCCGAGGATTACAACGACCGGCACAAGTGGGTCTGGTGTAATTTCGCGGGAGACTGGCAACGCGGGCCCATATCGAACGAGCAGTCCACGCGCCAGGAGTTCTACGGCAAGAAGGGCTTCGCCAAGCTCAACGGCTTTGGCGTAGAGGTGAACCAGTACAAGACGTGGGCAAAAGCAACCAATGATTTCGAGCAGGATGCCTTTTTGGCAATGGATGCTGGTTCTATCGAGAACATGAATAGCCCGTACACGGGACAAGGCATCATCCTCGAGATGATGAGCCGTGGTATCGATAGCGGTGGTGAAAAGCAACCCGGCACGTGCTTCAAGCAAGCCTTCAAGTCGTTCGCGGTCTCCATTGCCTGCAAGGAATCTTCATTCACGGGACAGGCCGTCTGGGTCCCGGGGTACTGGAAAAATTTCTTGGATGAATGAAACCACGGGCTCGGGACTCGTTTTATTTCTTTTTATCTAATTTTCCCGACATTTTATTTTCCCACATATCATCCGTAATACACTCGCAAAAACTCTTCCGAAATGCCTCATTCTGCGGCACGACCGCATCTTTCCCGTCCGAGCCAAGCACTCTTTTCGGAAACCACTTGGAAATCCATAGAGAAAAATTGGCGGGGCGGCATGCGAGCTGGAGCCCTTCCCACCTCGGAAACCAGTAGCGGCTGAACACCACGACCCTACAGATAAAAGTTGGGGCACGACCCGGGAAAGCCGCCCGTCGGGGGAGATGCGGTCCCTCGCCGTGAATCGCGAGGAAAACAGCAAGCACGGGCATCCCGCGAAGGGCCTCGCAGGGGATTCCGCCTAAAACGGCCGGCCAGCCGAGGCGGTTCCAGCGGAGCTTACCATGGGAGCCGTGCTTGCCTAAAACAAAGGCGATTGAAAAATGGCAACGAATGCATTTGAATTTTCCGAAGATTGGACGGGCGTTCCCGTCTACTGCGGGATGGACGTGCACAAGCACGTGCTCGCGGTGACGGTTTATGCTCGCGACGATTCGCGCACCGAGTTCGTGAAGACTGCCGTGTTCGGGACGGACTCGGGCGCGTTGCAAATGTTTTGGGGCTTTGTTTCTGTCTCTCGTTTTTCGGGATCACTTTCCGTTCATCGCGAGCATTGTAAACGTGCCGGGTGAACGAGGTTCGAGATCATGGAAAAAGAGAGAAAATTTATGCAGGATTACAGGGAGAACGCGAAATTCTGCATGTGCATTCCCGAAGGACCGGACAAGATTGTCCCGTCTGCATATCGCGTGGAAATCACGCACGTCGAACCCGTGATGTCAACGCGCATGTAATGGTAGGCATTCTCGCCGTAATCATACCCGTAGTGCAGCAGGTCCTCCTGGTATAGTTCCGTTTCCGGGGCCTGGTAGTAATTCTTGCCGTCGGGTGCGGTGATCATGCCCGGCACGGCGGTATTATCGATGTACCGTGAAGAATTCCAAGGGTTCCTGAAATACGTGATGTCTTGTAACGTGCCAGTCGTGATGTTGTACCACGTTCGCGTGAAGTTATCGGGTGACCGTGTCGTTTGACCATAGGCGTGTGTCTCCTGGTTCCCGCCGCCACCTCCCGTGCAGAAATAATTTTCAGGATGATGTTCCCACGCGTGGGATGAATTTAATTTTATTTTATATGCGGAAGGTGAGGATTCTATATGCCCCGGGAACGGATATTAACGGTTCTATGACCTTCACATCTTTCATGTGGACAAGCGCTCTATCGATCACATCCTCATCCATGGCAAGATTTTTTACGAGCTCTTCCTTGGTTGTGGCACCCCCACAGGATGGCGTGGTTTCGCAATATTTCATAATTAGGTACTCGACGATCTGTTTCTCGATATCGCTAAATCCATTGATGGCTTCCTTGTGTACTCGATGGAGTTTTTTCTTGTATTCCTTGATTTGCTGCTTGATGTAATCCTTCCTCTCACGAATCATCTCCTCTGCTTTTTCTGTGGGGATGCGCTGGTATTCTCCTGTATGTGTCGGCTGGATGATGTCGTTGTCGGTCTCGAAATGGAAACGGTAGTAGGTCCCACACAAGGAACACTGGCGCATGTCGTCATCGTAAAAAAACGAGATGACGATTTTTAGCGTGAATACTTCATCGGGAAGGTGCATGTCCTCATCGAAATCAACGAAACGACCCGTACCAAGTACCTCGCATACCGGGCATGAACTTCCCCCCGTTATTTTACTCGCGGTACTTGATGTTTCGTCTTTTCCGGCGTTCCGTGTTGATTCAAGGGCTTTTCTTGGCATTGGATGCACCCTAGAGAGATATCCTTTCATTCCTTATCCTTTTGGTGCTTCACGTATCTGCACCCGGGTATCCTCGTGACTGGGGTACCCCTGCCTGTAGGATCATCTTTTTTCCCTCGCGCTGGAAAGGATATGCATGCATCATCTCACCATCTCCGGGTTCGAGGGGGGTCCGAGCCTTGCGAACGTGCAAGCCGGGCTTGCCTTGTGCCCGCGACCGCGAGACATTTCATTCTTGGAGGGTTCGCTGCGTTTTTCTCCAAGCATATCGCTCGACGTTTCGGGTGCTGGGTCGTGGTACTTGCTAGACCACCTTAACGAGGAATTGCAGGCATACGGGGTCAACACCGTCAAGAAAGGAACCGTGACAACGGCGCCGGGTCCCATCCTTGAACAGATGATCGCGGATCACGATATAGACAGCGTGGAGGGCTTCAGCCTCGAAACGACCACGGACCAACTTATCATCGTCTCGAAGGGCGATGCAGGATTGTTCTACGGCATCCAGCTCCTCTACCAGCTATTGCACGTGGACGGCGGGAGTTGTGCCATTCCCCGCGTCAAGGTCAAGGACTTCCCCCGCATGAGCATCCGTGGCCTGTCGCAAGACATCAGCAGGGGCCAGTCACCCAGCGTGGATGCCATCAAGCGCCACGTCAAGATCATGAGCCGGTTCCGCCTGAATCTCTACCAGTTTTACATGGAAGACATGTTCGAGTCAAAAGCATACCCGCAAATAGGCAAGGGGCGCGGGCCGCTCACCCCCCAAGCCGTCAAGGAGCTCGAAGAGTTCGCGAAGCATTATCACGTCGAGATCATGCCGATATACCAGAACTTGAGCCACATGGAGAACGTGCTGCTCGACCCCGAGATCGGGAGGCTTGCCGAGTTTCCCGGCGCGGGCTGCTTGAACATGGCCGATCCGAAGATATACGAGTTTCTAGCCAAGGTGCTAGGCGAGGTGGCCTGCGCGTTTTCCTCGGGCAAGTTCCACATAGGGTGCGACGAGTCGTGGGATGTCGGCATGGGCAAGAGCAAGGACTTCATCGAGCACAAGGGCATGGCCAAGGCCTTGCTCGACCATTACACGTGGGTCATCAAGACGCTCAAGGAACACGGGAAGAGACAATTTTTCTTGTACCACGACATCGCGTCCAAGTACGACGAGGTGCTGGCCGGGTTACCCAAGGATGACGTCGTGATGGTGTTCTGGGAGTACTCGGTGAAGGATGAATGGAAGGAGATCGACCGCATCGCCAGCTTCGGGGTGAAGTTCGTGGTCTCGTCGAGCGTGCTGTCGTGGACGTTGCCATTCCCGGAGCTTGCACGGTCATTCCTGTCGAACAGGAAGCTCATCGACAACGGCCTGCGGAAGGGCGCGATCGGCCAGATCAACTCCGCGTGGGGCGACAACGGGCAGGAAAACTTCCACGAGAACAACCTCATGGGATTCTCCTACTCGGCCGCCTACTCGTGGAATCCCGACGGGTGCGATGATGCCACGTTCTGGAAGGCGTACGCAAGGGCCGCGTTCGGGACGGATGACGCCAGGATCCCGAGGCTCTTCGAGGCCCTGAACCGCATCCACGCGGACTTCCCGAGGCGGTACATCTCGAAGTGGCTGGGATTCCTGTGGCGCCACCCCTACCACAGCCCTGCCCTCGACAACGTTCACCCGCTGTTCCCCGAGGAGATGCTCATGGAGGTCAGCGACGAGCTCGTCTATCACGAGGATGACATGGAAAAGCAGCGGCCGCTGTGCAAGGAGATCGTTTCCCTTGCCCGTGAATGCAAGGCCAGCACTCGCCGGAACAAGGAAGGGCTCGATTACTACGAATTCATCGGCAACATGCTCGAATACTTCATCAACAAGATACAGACCACCGCCAAGGTCACGAACTTGCTCAAGGACGGGGTGCACCCGGGTGATGCCGCCAAGGTGCGATCGTTGATCGAGCCCGTCATATCTCAGCTCGTGCACGTTGAACAATAATCATGCTGTTTAGAGGTTATAAAACGAAAAGTAGTTCTGCTTGAAAAGGTCATACATTTCCTTGATGACCTCCTCGCGCTTGTATTTCTGGATGCCTTCGATGTTGCTCCCGTACGCGTCGATGAACAATTTTTTCAAAACGATGGTATTGTCCCGCTTGTACTGCTTCGAGGCTTCCTTGAGCAAGACCGAGCCGAGATGGGAGACCTCATCCCCCTTCATGGCGCTTGGGTCGTAGTGCATGTTCAAGCCCTCGATGAAGAATGTGTCAAAATATTCCCTGATCAACTCAATGGTAGTATCAAAATCACTCGAATCTATGTAGCGTTTCGCCTCCTTGAATTTCGGGGCGAATTTTTTTTCCATGGCCTTGATGAGGAGCAAAATGTTATCTTGGATGACTGAACTCGGTTCCGACCTCGACACGACAACAACCTGACAAAATTCACCCTCATCCGACGCGATGTGATAATCGCCGTAAACGATCTTGTTAAAATGCTGGTCTTGGAACCCTATTTCCTTGCCAATGGCTCTCAACGCGTGCAATACGCCTGAAACGAATTCCGGGCTCTTGATGCGAAAGTTATCATCACTCTCGATGGTATAGGAATATAACAACGACCCGCTATTCTTGTGAATTGCCAGGATGGCTCGTATCGCCAATAAATCATCAAATTTCGTGGCCAAGTATTCGCTCGTGACTCGTGAGCTGTACCTGGAGGTCTCTTTTTTTGGATAATAGAAAAACCTCACGATGATCATGATGACGGCGAGTGCCGCAGCGGCAATGATCGCAATTACGAGGATATCTATTGTAGATCACCGGGTACGTGTTTTCCAAACTTTCTTCGGTTGATTAACGACCATATAAAGCGAAACCCGTATAGATATAGGTTTTGCGGAGCAACGATGCCGCGGTCAAGGGAGCTGCCTTGCTTTCTGCTGGTGGTGTTACTTCCAATTGGTGCGAATGAAGTTAAAGAGTGTATCGAAATCCAAGGGCTTGAAAAAGATCTCGTCGAAACACTTGCTCGTTTCCGTGAACGCCGTCATCAAGGCGACCTTTATCTCGGGATAATTGTCCTTGATGAGCTGGCACAGTTCCGATCCCTTCATGACGGGCATCTTCATGTCCGACAACACGATGGCTGGTCGTTCAGCATCAGGTAACGCCTTGAGTTTCTGCAATGCTTCCATGCCATTCTTCGCGGTATCGATTTTGATAGAAACAAACTTGAGAATTAGAATATCCTCAAGCAATTTCAATATATCCGAATCATCGTCTACAATTAATATTCGCATGCTTGAATTCCTCGTCGGTGCTTGGGATGTACGATACCCGCGATTTCTCCGCGTCTGTTCCATTCTTTCGAGCGTATTATATTTAAACCTATACTATAAACCCTATCCGCTTCAATAAGCACCCCACTATCGTTAATTCTGGATGCCGGCCATGAAGTTCTATAATTTCGCCCGATAAATCACGGATAAAACTCTTGCTCTTCACCCTTGACCGGAGCGAGTTCATGCGCGTTTGGACTAAATGTATTGGAATCTCCTTTCTCTTCCTCACAGAATCAAGCTGGAGGTATTGATATGAAGTATATTTCCCCGCTAGCACGATGATGGCTTGTACATCGACATCCCGTGTCTTGTTTTCAACGAAATTCATGGTATTGACGACGATGACGTCGTGCCCCGCTGCGACAAGGCCTTGCACGAGCCATGAACATGTGTTCCACGGGCGCCGCGGTAAGAGATTAGCAACGAGCACGGGTACATCTTGCTGCTCGTGCAAATGGTCATTGACCTCACGAGTCGCCGCACGGAAGGACACGTTGTTAGCATCGTACGAGCGTTTTTCTGCTTCCGACACGTGATCCCACCTGAACCACCAACGGCGCACGAATGACGCGAGCACGAGTACAACGAGCAAGGAGATGACGATGTTGTCGATCTCCATGAGGCTCAAGGTTGCCTGGACCATCACTCCCGCCCCCTCCCGTCCTCTTGCAGTGAGCTCGAGAAGAACTTGGATGCCAAGCCAAGAAGGACGGTTTCCTTCCTGGCCATCAGGTGCGACCCCTTGCTGAACACGTGCGTGTTCTCCGGAGGGAGCTCCAAGGCCGCCATGTTTGCTTCAAAATTGGGGAACCGGACGGTATCGTCATCTTTCGCGTGGCACAAGAACACCTTTCTTCTCGCGTCTTCCTTGAACCTGGCCTCGCCCATGATTTGCTTCATTCGTGAAAAATAAATGGCCGGTGATATGCTATCATTCGTATCGTCATCGGGAAACACGAGCTGGCCCTTGAAAAAATACCTCAAGACCGCGAACGGGTTCTTGTATAGTGGTTGCAAGACGCCTTCTGTCAAGTTTGCCCACGTTGACCAAGCAAAGATTTTCACCACGTTGGGGTGCGGGAAGCCCGCGATGAGCGATACCATGCCGCCCAAGCTCCACCCGCAGAGATGGACGCGGGCCCGGTCGATACATTCGGGCGGGTTCCACGAATCCAAGATTTCCCTTAGGTCTGCCACGTGAGCCTTGAAATCGGTGATCTTGCCTCGTGCTCTTCCTTTTTTCCTGTAGTTCCACGTGAGAACTGCGATCGCGTTGCCATCAAGCTCAACCAAGCACGCCAAGCACTCGGGATGCCGCTGTTCATGAAGAAGGACATCGAGACCTTGATAGCGAGCTTGGCGAGCAAGGGCGTGGTCGCCTCCCGCGTTGCCCCGAACGGCGATAACGTGTTCTTCCTCACGGACGTCGGGCTGGAATTCCTGGATATCATTTGATAACGACGGAGATTGACAATGGACAACAACGAGTTCAGTTACTGGGACGTCACCTTCGATGGCGAGGACCCCGGCGCCGCAGACGATTTTGTCTTGAACTTCGTGGATTGCTCGTTCCTGGTCGGGGAACCACTGCTCAAGAACGAGTTCATCGACGACTTGATATTGCTGGTGAAAAAGGAGGACAATTACAACGTCATCGGGAATATCAAGGAGATCGTCGATGACACGGGCAGCGACCAGAGCGACAAGAACATCTATGCCATGCTCGGGATCATGAAAAACGGGTTGCGCGTCGGGTTCTTGCTCGGGAACCTCATCGAGGACGGCAAGGATTTCTGGCACGTGGCGGCCATCTGGCCCGACGAGTTCGCCACGTCGGTCATCGAGAACCAGGACGTGTTCCAGAATGCCCTGTTCGCGTTCATAGCCCGTCCCGGGGACTGGTCGCGGGTCGACGTGATCATCCCCATCAACAAGAAGACGCGGCACATCGACGTGGGCATGTAACTCCCGTGAACGATTCCTTCCCTGCATTGATGGCAAGCTATCGTTCCTTCATTACTTCTTGCAACGCGTCGATGGCGGCACGCTCGATGATGCTCCCCTCGTCCTCGCTCAGCGACATCATCGCGACCTCGTATCCCCCGGCCATGTAGTTGGCCCGCGTGGGGATGTACCCGATGTAATCGTTCGCGTAGCCAACGACCATGACGTGCCTTCCCGGCTGGCTCGCCTTGATGGCGAGGCTGATCTCGGAAAAGAGCTCCCCCGGGACGCCGGCGATCGAGACGTTTCCCACCGAGAGGGCCTGCACGAGGGTCTTGACGCGATACCCTTCTCCTGTTTTTACCCCCGCGGCGAACGTGAATATCTCCTCCTTGTCCTCGTCGTCGGCCACGATCGAGACCTCCTTGATGGTGCCCGCCGGCAACGCGATAGACACGGGCGATGCTCCCGTGGCTGCCTGCGCCACGGCTTCACCCACCGGGGTGCCGATGCTCGCGGCATCATCGAACGTGTGCTTCGGGACGTCCCCGATGATGGGCGTGTTCACGGGGTTCAAGTTGCCCGATGAGCCCTGGAGAAACACGGGCATGGCACGGGGGAACGCCCGCTTCACGGCCTCGTTGGCATAGAACACCCAGTCCGACGACACGAGCAGGTTGTCCGCCCCCATCACGACGGGGTGGCACGCGAAGTTGTACGCGATCGCCCGTGCCTCGCCGTCGCAGCCCCGAGCGACCAGCACCGTGCACTCGTCATCCACCGGTGCCGAGCTCGGGTCGTACACCCGCCTGTTGAAGGTCACGTTCTCGATCTTGCATTTCGCAACATGGAGCGACGCTGGTTCCATCTTGCCCAGAGCGTCCATGATGGACGCTTGGATTAGCTCATACACGCGCTTGTAGCCATCGCACGGCTCGCCGAACAAGGCGATCGTCCTGGGCCCCGAGTGCGTGTGGGTCGCCGCGATCAAGATGTTACCGGCCGGGACGCCGGCCCGCGCGTGGATGTCCTCCTTCACGGCGCGGACCTCGCCTTGCTCGAGGCCGACGAGATCGCACGCCACGATGATGATGGTATCGGCTTGGCAGGTGCCAGCACGCAAGGCAATGGTCTTCACGTGCAACGGGTCATGCTCGCCCTTGCTGGGCTCGTTCCTCGCGGCGTACCCGCCCATCTGCGTGCCGGGGGGCACGGGTATCGTGGCCTGGTTGGTGCCGCAAAAGAATTCCATGGTGGTTGCACCAGTGGGTTGAAAAAAATCAAGAAGACAGCGCCCGGCGCGACTTAGATGCGGGTGACTATCTCGCACTCGACCCGCTGCACGCCTTGGAGCGCGGCGAGGGCATCCTCGATCGGCGTCGTGCCACCCGGCAGGTTCTCGGGCGCGACGACATGGATCTTCAGCGCCTTCAAGCCGAAGGCTATCGGTTCTTCCACGCATTTCGTGAGCTGGCACAACACGTGTTTTCCGTCCACGTCCTTGACATTATTCTGGAGAACCGATTCGATCTTGCTTTGCAAGTCCTTTAAATCCACGTCGACGTCATCGGGGAGTATTTTCATCACACAAAGGTTTTTTCCCATACTGTTCACTTTCCTTGGTCAGGATTCGATTCTTCACGTTCCGGGAATCTTGAAAGAATAGCATGCGATCATGGCCCTTGCGCGTTGCATTTCACGCACCGCCAGAAATGGGCAAACTTCCTGCACCGTTCACATCGCCAGATGGTGACGATTTCCTTGCACCCGGGGCATTGGAAATGAACGGCATTCTCGGCCGGGTGGATGACTTGGCCGCACCCGCTGCAAACATTCTGCTTCAAAGGCATGAGCCGTTCAATGGTCCATTTCTTTAAATTGTTATTAGCAAGAACGTCCATCCAATTTCTACACCTTGATGATGTAGGAGAACAAGAGCTTCCCGAGCTTGAGGTCAACAACAAGTTTCTCCTGGTCGCGGTCGGGTTGGCCTTCGGCTTGCACTTGTTGACCATCTACTTCCCGCCCATGGCTGCGGTGTTCCAGTTCACCCCCATTGGCGGGGAAGAATGGGGATTGATGCTCCTCGCGGTCGGCATCGGCGTGGTGCTCTTGGACGTCACGAAAATAGCGTTGCACCACGTCAAGCGGCTTCAATAAGAAAAAAAATACTTGTTTTTTACTTTAAATCTTGTTTCACACAAACTTGAATGTGCACCACGGGCAGAACGTGGCGCCTTTATCGATGGGTTGCAGGCAGCGGGGGCATATTAACTCCTTCAACTCGGCGTCATCCATCTTGTCACCGATCGCCCGGAGCAACTTGTTGTACAACCCGACCAGGTACAAGTCCTTCTTGGCGGCGATCATGATCGTGAGCGTCCTGTCCTCGCCGGAAATCCTTGCAACGATCACGATCTCGTCGCGAGCAATCCGTGTCTGGCCGTGATAATAGGCTTCGTGGTAGAATTCCGCATCATCGACCACGTTGTCGCTCGTGAAGTCATTCACGACGACCATTCCAAAACCGACGAGGATTTTCTTGACCGTGGAAGCAACGAGGGGGAGTTTGGCCAATTCGGATATCAAAAACTTACGGTTGTCCTTCGAGGTCGCCATGAACTCGAAAAATTCCTTGCAATGGGTCTGGCCCACGTTCACCGTGGTGAACAAAGGAGGCATCAGTTGATCCATGCTAATGTTTTCTTGCGGCAGCTCCCGAGACAGCATTTTCCCATCTGCATTCTTGTAGGAGATGGTTGCATGTAACGAAAGCACGTTGGAAGAGCGTGGATCAAGCATCACGGTCACTTTCTTCATGGACTTGTGCTGGATCACGTTGAGGTCCACCCCTACCGTGTTATCAGCAGGATCAGCGCGCATGGGGCACTCGGGGTCCACCTTTAATGCCTTGAACCCAGGGTCCTGCTTGATCTTGACCAGCACGTTCCAGATCCATTGGTTCGTGAAATTCTCGACGTTCACCTGGAAGCCCACGAAATGTCGCGTGTATTTCACGTCATACCACGCGTTGACCAGGTTTTCCTCGAATCGTTCGACCAATATCTTACGCACGCGCTCGGGATTCCGCGAGTTGAACGTGTGGAAGTCGATGTTGTAGAGGACCTCTGCAACGAACTGCGTGAGATCGAGGCTTTCGTTGAACATCAGCCTGAAGAAACGTGACTGGAACCGGTCGAGCATCAACGGATGCTTGCGAGAAATCTCCGCAAGTATTTCCACGGCCTTCACGCGCTGGTAAGTGTCCTCGTTCGTTTCTGCAAGGAAAAGGAGCAACGACACCGCGGCCGCCACCTTGTCGAAATCCTTAATTTTCAAGTCGTTCATGACATTTTTTTTTACTTGGTTGAGATCACCCTGCCACGAGGTTGATTCGATGAGAACTTGTTCCGGGTGCGCGTAGTCGACCTGCTGGATGAGCTCGAGCGCGATGCTAGCATCTCTCTTGATTGTATCGGCGTGCGTGTCACCCCGGGTCAAGCCAACCAGATCGACAAGGCACCGACGAGCACCCACTGCATCGAGCACCTTTACCTTGTCAAGGAAGGATTTCACGAGGTCATATACTTGCTTATCCCATTTCTTATCGAGGGAAATTGCCATGATCATATTGTAGCCCGAAGGAAAAATAAAAATTAATGCATCGCGCCCGAATGTTGCTTGACACTTTCATAGTAACGGGGAGAAATCTCGCGTTCTATTTTCACGGTAAATGCTTTGTTTCTGTCCAAAGATCGATTCTTTGCGCCTTTTTCCACGGGTGTCATCTATTTATACGTTTATCCGTCTTGATAAGGAGTAGGCCGAGGATATATTCCAATCCAACCTTGGTTTTGGTGAAGATAATGCCTTTGGACAAGAAGAGTATTCCATTATTCTTGCTGCTTGGGTGCTTCTGCCTATCGTTGCTGCTCACACCACGAACGAATGACGATTTGGCATTCCAGAAATCGCGTGAAATACACGATAGCGCAACGAACATCCAACAACCGGAAAATGGAATGTTTGCAGAATACGTGCAATACACGTTTGAGAATTATGCAATCGTGGACACTTCGTGGTGGCTGTACCAATACACGAATGTCAATACGACGCATTACAACTCGAGCATCACTTACATGCATGACAACACCACCGCCGTGGGGCATAGCTGGATCGTCGTCCGCCGCTCCACGGGCATCATTGAGGATGATTATAATTATTTCGGTCTCAACGGGACCCAAGATTGCATGTTCATCTACAACGAGAGCACCGTCAGCTTCGTGACTGGAAATAGGGCTGTATTTTCAACGCCGGATCTATTCCAGGTGAATTCGACCGGTTTTGACCCGTATTACGGGTCATTCGTGGTTGCTTATGGACTTACCACGGCCGCGAATGAGGAGGTCTGGTATCACACGGGGTCTGGACTCTTGATACACGGGCTCCAGACCTTGGCACCGGGAAACACGTCCGAGCTCTGGCTTACACGATCCAACATGTACTATGATATGTTATACACACCTCCCTTTCCATCGAACGACCCGTGGGTGAGATACGATTGTGGAACGTGGAACACGACGTCGCGAGCGAACCTTCAAGATCATCAAGGAAAACGTCCACCAGGTCATTACCGTCACCGAGCACCAGATCATCGATGCCATGCGGTTTCTATGGGAGCGCATGAAAATGGTGGTGGAACCGTCGGGAGCGGTATCCATTGCCGGCATCTTGTCAGAGCAAGAGTCCATCCAAGGAACGCGTGTTGGCGCGATTATCAGCGGCGGAAACGTTGACTTGGGGGAATTTTTCACCTTGATGGTGAAGAATGTCTCTTGAATTGCCAATCAACCAAGGTCATACATGTTAACCCTGCGACCGGCGATCACGTTATTATAGTCGTTGATTTTTTTATCACGTGCTTTTTCTACATCTATTTCAACGATCCCAATTTTTTCTACATACACTGGCCCCCCTTCGATCATCGAGCCATCACATCCGGTAACTTGGCTCTTGCCCGTGAACGTGAAACGGTCATCCCCCCGGTGCTCGGTGCCGAGCCTGTTCGCGGTGATAGCGTACACCTTGTTTTCAAGGCAACGCGTGATCATTGCATCCTGGCAATATGGAAGCACCAGGTTAGCAGGATGCGCGATGATATCTGCACCGAGCAATGCGAGGGAACGGGCAGATTCGGGAAACATCCAATCGAAGCAGATCATCATCCCCACGTTCATGCCGTTCACGCTCTTTACCGTGAAGTGCTTGTCCCCGTGGGTGAACCACAAGGTTTCTTTATTGAAAAGGTGGATTTTTCGGTAGACATGAATCAAGTCATCTTTATAGACCATCATTGCTGAGTTAAATGTTTTTTCACCATCTTTTTCAGCAAACCCGTTCACGATAACCGCACCTGTTTTTTTAGATAGCTTTGAGGCGAATTCAAAAGTCGAGCCGCATGCAGGCTCAGCAAGATCCTTTACCTCAGCAACGGACGTGAATGCATAACCTGTTGCGAATAACTCGGGAAGAACAAGAAGATTCGCGGTTGCTCCGTGAATGAGGTCGAGAACGCGTAAAAAGTTTTCTTCCTTGTTGCCAAAAACGGGTGAGTTTTGTACGTAACCAACGCGCATGATTGAATACCTCGTTCATTTCATAATCGTTCCAACGATGGATGATGCAATGGCATCGCACGCGTCCGCATCAAGCATGATATCGGTGTGCCCTCGTTGATCGAGCACGTGAATGCCACCCAGCATCGATGTCAAGTTGAATGAGAGCAAGTGCTCGACAGGCGTGACCAAGTCGTCTTTTCCGTGGAACACCCGCACCCGGCGCAGCAAGCCGGGGTCCCTTTCCATCGAGTCCACGGCACCAGGGAGGGTGGGATCTGTGAAGAACTCGAGGAACGAGTCAAGTGTCGAAATATGGGTGCCTGCCGTGTACTTGTATATGTATTGGCCATAAGATGGCATGTATCCTCGCCGTTTCACGCTATCTGGCGTCTTGGAGTGATCGAGGACGAACACTTGCCATAAAGCACGTGCCAACACGTCGACGGATGTCTTGTCAACCCGTGCTTCTTTTTCTCTTGAAAAAAAACCATGTTTCTCCAAAAAGGCTCGTGTTTCGAGGAAAATCCCTTGCACGTGCTTGATGAGAGACGAGACAGGTGTCGCAAACCCGTACGCCGTCAAGGAACGAAACCGGCTGGGGTGATCACCGAGGAGCGCGACTCCCACCAACGAGCCCAAGCTCATCCCGACGAGGTGGACATCCCCTTGAACCCGTTCTTTTTCCAAGATTTCGATAACATCACGGGTGATGTCCCCGAATGCAAATGGCCGGTTCAACGGGGCAACATGACCAAAACCTCGGTAATCGGAAAGCAACAATACCGCGCTGCCCTTCGCTTTTTCAATTTCTCTTGTTAATCGAGAAACAAGCAAATCCCATTGCTTGAAATCAAAGAACGACCCGTTCAGGAACACGATCACGGGCGAGGCTTGCATGGGCGAGCCAACGTCCAATCGCTTCACACGGAGCTCGTTCCCGTCGCGCAAGGTCAGGGTAACCGGGTCCACGGGATATATGCGTATAAAAAAGGAATAAAACCTTACGAAGGCAAGTACCCGAGCTCGGTGAGCTTCGCGATCACTTGGCCAACGCATTCGGGAACGCCGCACTTCTCGGTGTCCAAGGTGATTTCAGGGTTCAACGGTTCCTCGTATGGATCGGAAACCCCGGTGAATTCCTTGATAATCCCGGCAAACGCTTTCTTGTACATTCCTTTCACGTCACGCTTGGCGCACTCATCGACGCTGCATTTCACGAAGACTTCGATGAAATTACCAATCTCTTCCCTCGATCTCTGCCGCATGTCACGGTACGGCGATATGAACGTGGCGAGCACGGCAACATCGTTTCTCGTGAGTAGCTTGGCAACAAACGTGACGCGTTCGATATTCGTATAGCGGTCTTCCTTGCTAAAACCGAGGTCCTTGGTTAACGACTGGCGGACGTTATCACCATCGAGTCGTTCAACCTTCAGGCCCCTTTCTTTCAAGATGGGCACGAGCTTGTCTGCAATCGTCGTCTTTCCTGCACCGGATAGGCCCGTGAACCAGAGGGTGAAGCCTTTTGAGTTGATTGTCGTGGTCATGGTCGTTTGCACCTCCTATTCCTGCATGATTGCCCGCCCCCGCAAGCCCGCGGGGTCTTGATCCACCGGGGCTGGCCGCCCTTGGTCAGGATGCGGTAGATGGTTTCACGGGCCTGGTCCGGCGCGCTGGCTTGTTTCTTGTAAAACTGCTCGATCACCTTTGCCTTGTCGTCGGGATGGATGTGATCGAAGAATTCGTATTGTTTCCATTGCATGACCTCGTCACGGGAAAATCCCGTTATCGTGGTCGCGGCCTCGTTCATGTATTTCACGTAACCATCCTGGTTGAGGATAATCCCGACGAGCATGCCGCCCGCGACTTCCCGCAAGGCAGATTCGTGGATGCCCGGAGGCCGTTCCGGGATGTGGTCACTCATTCCTTTACTTGGTTTTAAAAGACCGGGGCACAAAAAGCTGTTGGTGGGATGCTAAAACCATATAAGACATGCCGTACCTACCGTGGCAAGAAAAAAACACAAGATGAAAGGCCATGAAACACAAGATTTCAGTCATCACGGACGAGTTCGGTGAGCCCGACTTCGAGCGGGTTGCCGAGCACGTGGCATCGCTCGATCTCGAGTATGTCGAGCTCCGCGGGGTGTGGGTGAAGAACGTGTTCAACCTCGACGAGATGGACATCGGGGAGCTCAAGGACGTGCTCGGGACCAACGGGCTCAAGGTCTCCAGCATATCAGGCGGGCTGTTGAAAACGAAATGGCCGGGGCCGCCGGACGAGCAGGAGACCATGGATGACGGGACGCCCATCATCGAGCACCAGCTGCGCATGGCCGATAACTGCGTGCGCATCGCGGACGCGCTTGGCGTGAAGTACATCAGAGCATTCGGGTTCCATCGCATGGCCATG
The DNA here is from genome assembly GCA_041305945.1 of Promethearchaeota archaeon. GTDB lineage: Archaea > Asgardarchaeota > Lokiarchaeia > Sigyniarchaeales > Sigyniarchaeaceae > JBGLND01. The sequence goes on along the minus strand of JBGLND010000001.1, from coordinate 3,605,207 downwards.
TTCGAGGAGGACATGTGGTCTGACTGGGTTCTCGCCATGAAACAGGTCATCAAGAAGGCTGAAGCCAAGGACAAGACAATCATCGTGGAAAACGAGCACGGGTGCATGGTATCCGACCTCGCATCCATCACGAGGGCAATGGACGCCGTTGGCGGGCCTCATTGCAAGCTCTTGTTCGATCCGGGCAATTTACTCGCCGCGGGCGAACGCGTGACCAAGGATGTTTTCGACAAGGTGAAGGACACGACCGCGTACATGCACGTGAAGGACGCCAAGATATTATCTGAGAACCCCATGAAAACCCAGTGGTGCATCATCGGCGAGGGCGGCGTGAACTGGCCGGGCATCGTCAAGATGTTCGTTGACCATGGTTACGACTCGTTCTGGAGCGTCGAAACGCACATGGGCAAGAAAGGAGCGTGGGACAACACGACTCAAGACATCAAGGCGTTAAAGGACCTTCTAATATAATATATATATATATGTATGTTAGGACAACTTTTTGATGGTAATAAGGAATACTGCCACCGTTCGACTGGATCGCTCCATCCAGCCCGCGACCGTGTTGCGAACCGTCCCGGATGGCTGGACGACCGAGAACGTGTTCAACCTCACATGGACGAACCCCGCGGACTTGTCTGGCATTGTCGGGGCTTTCTACAAGCTGGATGCGGTGCCAACTTCCAACACCGATGGAACCTACGTGGCGGGGGCGGCAATTGCCTCGATCACCGGGATAACCGTTTCTGGGGACGGATACCATATATTATACCTTTGGTTACGGGATTTCGCAGGGAACATTAACTTCATCGAATATAGCTCGATCTTATTGCAAGTGGATCGTACAATCGAAGCACCCATCAATCCTCTAGCATCGCCAGCCGGTTCAACGAGCATCAATTCGTTCAGTTTCGCATGGACGAACCCGATGGATTTTTCCGGCATCGTCGGGGTTTATTACAAGTTGGATGCTCCCCCGACTTCGAATACCAACGGGACCTATGTGGCGGGGATTGGAATTCATGCGCTTTCGGGAATAATCGTTTCTGGCAATGGAACCCATTCCGTCTATATCTGGTTGGTGGACGCGCGGGGTAACGTGGATTTCACGCATTGCCAGAATACCACCTTGCATCTGAACTTGGAAACGCCTGGCAATACGAACCCGGGATCGCTGGAAACGATACTCGTTGCTGCTTGCGTTGGAGGGGTCGTCGTTGTCGTTGCCGTTGTGGCACAGCGCGTTAGGCGCAAGAAGGGACGAAAGGACCTTACACTCTCCAACGAGGGAACTCTTTCAACACGCGGTGCGCAGCCACCAACCAAGCCCGATTCGCCAAAAGGTGATGGCACACCATCAAAAAAGGAAGGAAACACCTCGGTCCCTCTAAAGTGACCGGTTCTCAAAAATGATCCTTTTTTTTCCATTTTCCCTTAGCGATGGCGAAGTGGGCGGACTGGATATCAGCAGCGGTTCGTCGCGGGTGACCTGGCGATTAAGGGCTGCCCGTCTTTGCATCGTCATTGCATCGTCATTGCATATTCATGGTGCTTCGGAAGAAGCACCATCTGCTGTCGCGGATGCAGTTAAGTGATGAACCATACTTGTATACCACAACATATTAATATTTTAAGTTATACAATAAGCACATGACTGTTGTCAAGATACAAAACAAGGATCGCTTGGATAAATTGATAGCCCGGCTTACGATGAGCATTGGTCGGAAGCCCACCCAGCTGGAGGTCGTCGACGTGAGCATCCGCATGGTCGACGAACGCTTCGAGGAACTATTAAGCAAACTAAATCCAGTTCCGATCATTGATACATCCTTGGTTGCATGATGTCGAGAACAAGGTAAAAGGCTTTTACCGGGACATAGATGCGGCCATCCAGAAAATCTCCCTACTTGAAGATGATTGGGACGGGGAAGGTGCGGGAAAATTCCAAGAGGGGATGCTCGCACGCGTTGCCGATTTTGTCAAGCAACTGGCCATTCGAGCGTGGCAGGCCAAGCAACGGGTGATCAATCCCCCGTCGATCCTTGCTTGCCCGGATGGCAGCGTGGACGTCCAATGGCGCACGCGCGAGTTTGACCTCCTCGTGAACGTTCCAGGAGACATCAATGACCCGGTCACGTTCTCCGCGGATGATTATCGCGGGAACGCCGCGCGGGGCACGTGCGACCTCAAGGGAAGCAACCCGTTCATCGTGTCTTGGCTGGTGGAGTATTCGTGAAATGGCCGGTCGAGGACATTCCGGATGGGGACCTTCTCTATCGTCGTGTTCATGTGAACTTGCTACCTGCCAATAAAACCGATGGAACAATTCCACCCGGTGCATTCCTCGGTATCGAGGGAATATCTGTCGATTGGAGCAAATATTCGACTGCAAGTGATTCATTGGCGAGGTCACGACAACCAGCAATGACTGGCATCATCCAGATTCTTGCTGGTGACGTAAGGCGTTTCAAGGAGCTGTCTGTTATTCACGCTCCATTGGATGATAATAGAGCACACTCGAACATTAACGGATTCACAAAATGTGATAGAATAACCCGTACTGACCTGCGAAAAATGCTTTCAAGGAATGCTTCTTGGATAATCGAACCACGCGTGAAGGACTGAACCGGTTAATTGGTGTATGCAAGTATAAGGGGGGTTTTTTGCATTTGATGTTCCCGGTTATTGGCACGGTCGCCAAATGGTTGGTTCCTTGGAAACTTCGGCATCCCAAGGTTTTTTAACACGTCAAGCGACATCATACCTCGTTCACCATGGATGCCCTGCGCGCTTGTTTCGTGGAACCAGAAGGGAACGTCGACAAGAAACGGTTCCAGCCCGCGAGTTACTTGCGAAAAACGTTCACGATCGACAAGGACGTGGAAAGAGCGGACCTCTACATCACCGCTTGCGGGATGTACAAGGGATTCGTGAACGGCACGCCCGTCACGTCGCACGTCTTCATGCCGGGGTTCACCTATTACACGAAGCGGCTGCAGTACCAGGTCTACGACGTCACCCGCCTGCTCGTCCCGGGCCACAATAGCATCTGCCTCATCCTGGGCGACGGGTGGTACCGCGGGAAGATCGGGGTGAGTTCCAGGCGCCATTTTTACGGGGACAAGACGAAAATCTCTGCCGTGCTGGACCTCTCGTTCACGGACGGCACGCGCGTGCCGGTCGCGACGGGCGGGAGCTGGAAGGCAACGCAGGATGGCCCCGTCCGCAAGAGCGATTGGAAGGACGGGGAAATATACGACGCGAGGATGGAGCTGGCCGGGTGGCACGAGCCGGGGTACGACGACGGCTCGTGGCACGGCGTGCATCCCGCATCGTATGCCGGCGAGCTGGTGCCCTCCGAGGGCGAGCCGGTGCTCGAGCACGAGCGGTTCCGCCCCGAGGTCATCACGACCCCGGACGGCGCCACGGTCCTGGATTTCAAGCAAAACCTGTTCGGGTACGTCGAGTTCACCGTGACGGGACCGTGGGGCCATCGCGTGAAGCTGGCGCACGGTGAGACCCTCGACGAGCGCGGGAACTTCACGTTAAAGAATTTAACGACGGAAGGGACATTCTTTTCACGATGGAAGCTCCTCCAAGAAATCGACTACACCCTCAAGGATGGGACGCAGACCTACAAGCCCCACTTCACGTGCCACGGGTTTCGATACGTGAAAGTCGAGCACTGGCCAGAACCCGTCAAGCCCGAGAATTTCGCCTCCATCGCGGTCTATTCGGACATGGCTCCGGCCGGCTCGTTCGAGTGCTCGGACGAGTCGATCAACCAGCTCGTGCGCAACACGGTCTGGGGGCTGAAAAGCAACTTCCTGGACATCCCCACCGACTGCCCCACGCGGGAGCGGGCGGGGTGGACGGGCGACATATCCCAGTTCTCGCTCACCGCGTCGTTCTTGATGGATACCAGGAAGTTCCTCGCGAAGTGGTTGAAGGACGTGGCCCTCCAGCAGCATGACGACGGTCGCGTGGCCAGCATCGTGCCGGACGTGGGCTTGCCGTCGTTCGTCGACGGCGCTGCGGGCTGGGCCGACGCGGCGATCACCGTCCCCCACGTCTTGCACGCGATGTACGGGGACGAGGGCATCCTGCGCGACCAGTACGCGTGCATGACCCGGTGGATGGATTTCTTGGAACGACGTGCCCGGAAAAAGCACCCCGCGCGGTGGCTGACGCGGAATCCCCACCGCGGGAGCACCATCGATGCCGGCTTCCACTGGGGCGAGTGGCTCGAGCCCGGCCACGTCATGGCACTGGACGCGATAAAGGGCTTCTTGAACCCCGATTTCGAGGTGGCGACGGCGTGCTACGGGTACTCGGCGCGCTTGATGGCCGGCATCGCGGCCGTGCTGGGAAAGGACGGCGATGCCGGGAAGTACCGCGCCCTCCACGAGCGCGTGAAGGCCGGCTACCGGTACATGTACACCGGCGGTGGTGCCGTGACCCTCAACATCATCCAGGACGAGAGCGCGAACAATTACGATGACATCTTCGAGTTTATGCTCACGTTCATGGAGTTGCACTTCGAGAAGGGCGTGATCCTGATCAACACGGGGTTCCACTGGGTCACGGCGCAGAGGCTCATCCTCGAGGATGACAAGCGCGTCCCTGAACTATTCTACCTCGACCCGTCTACCGGCTCGAAGCCGTCGAAGCTGACCGATTTCAAGTCAAACATCTGGTTTTACATCTTCCAGTTCGACCAGGACTTGAGGGACCGCATATCCGACCCGGTGAAAAGGATACTCAACGTGAAATTCTGACAAGAACGAATTGACTTGGTGAACTTCCGTGGCGTCGAAACGTATAATTCCCCTTACCGCCTTGGATCAAATCATGTTGGATGCTGGATGTCAGTTTGCAGACTTTGAAGCCACGACAGAATTGGGTTCCATCTTGGAATCCGTCGCCATCGAGATCGTGAAAATCGCCATCACCCTGGCGCGGCACGCGAATCGAAAAACCTTGATGGATGCGGACATCAAGCTCGCCCACGAGCAGTGGCTTGGCCAGAAGGTGAAACCGTGATGGTGGAACGGGTGCGGGACATCGTGGCCGATGCCGTGGAAATCGAGTCGCTCGTCAAGATGCTTTCCTTCCCGCGTTTTTTTGGCACGCCGGCAGAAGAAAAGGCTCGTGACTGCATCAAGGATGAGTGCAAGAAGCGGGGCATCCCGTTCACCACCGAGCGGTTCGAGGCATCGAGGTTCTTCATGTGTTATGTCAACCAAGTTCCCTACTTCGTTTTCGGCGCTTGCTTGCTCGTATTCATTGCCCTCCTGGTATCCTTCAACATTTCGGTCTTGAACATCATATTTGCCGTGACATTTGTTGCAGTTGCTTTTGGAATAGAAGAGGTCATTCATTTCTTGAAATATCCTTCCATGTACTCTCGTTTTGCTGATATCAAGGAATCGGAAAACATCATCCTCCCGCCCGTCCATCAAACAAGCAAGGAGCCGAAAACAAAAATTTTCCTCGTTGCACACACGGATTCGAAGAGCGAAAAGCCTGACCCGCACGTGCACTTCACCGTCCAGTACATCAGCATCTTGTTCGGGACGCTTTTCTTCTCTATCCACGTGATCGTGTATTCGGTCTTCGATTTGCTTGGCATCACTTTGCACCCACCTTGGATATTCTTGTACGGGCTGCTGTTTTCCGTGCTCGACATGCTACGCATCTCAACGGCATACTTTGGCGGTGAATCGCCGGGTGCGAATGACGACGCCATAGGCGTTTCGCTTTGCATCATGCTGCAAAAGTACTTGAAAAGCGTGACGTTCAACAACGTGGACGTCACCATGCTGTTGAGCGGGGCAGAGGAAGTTGGCGAGATCGGCACGCACCTGTTCCTGAAACGCAGGTTGGGCGAGCTGGACAGGGATGCAACGCATTTCGTGGTGCTCGATGGCCTTGCGAGCCATAAGATCATGTATTTCACGTCCCGGGGATTCGCGTTCAGGCCGTTCTCGCCTCTCATCGCTTCATCGACAAGGCGGCTCTTGCGAGCGAATCACGAGAGCACCCGCGGCCTTGATTTCAAGAAATTATGGATGCCCCCGCCTGCAAACACCGATCACAGCGGCGTCGTGAACTTGAACTACCACGCGTTCGTTTTTGCTTCGCCAGAAGGGGTTAGCCACACCACGCGCGACACCTTCGACCGGATCGATTACATCGCGATGGCCCGCTTCTTGAAATTCCTCGTGTCGCTGCTCGTGCAAGTGGATATAGATCTCGGCTGATGCCGGTTCACGCGATGCTGTACCGATCCCCGTTCTTGGCAACTTTTCCCTCGCTCTGTAGCTTGGCAAGGTGCTGGTCTATCATGATCCCCTCCGCAATGACGAGGTACTCCTTGAACTCCGTCATGTGCTTGTAGATCACGCCCTTTCCAACCATATCGCCGGCGGCCAATTCCTTGCCATTCCTTAAAAGATCGAGCAACCGTTCATCGCGTTGGCATATTTTTGTCTTGTATTCCTTGATCGCCCCTTGAATTTCTTGCCTTCCCGAGATCGGGGCAGAATGCCCCGTGACCACGTGTTCAACATCGAGCTTGGCGACGAGGTCGATCGATTCCATGAACCGTGTCAGGCTCGAATCCCTGGTGCCGTACCACGGCCCGAACCTGCTCAAGTCGATATCCCCCAAGAAGGCCACCCTTGATCGCGGCTCGTGGAATATGCAATGGCCTGCCGTGTGGCCGGGCGCGGGGATGATCTCGAGCGACTCGCCTTGCCCGAGATCGATGTTCTGGTTCCCGCGGAATGGCTCCACGCCTTCGACCGGGGAGAACCCGATGGCTTCCATGTACGTCGCGAACTGTGCCTCGATGGCCGTCCCGGCCACGCCATAATAATGCAAGAACGTGGAAAGGTTCTCGAGAGGGGCAACATCTTTCTCGTGGCAATGGTTCGTCGCGGTTGAAAGCAATCGATGGGATATCACGTGGTCCTCGTGCCAGTGCTTTATTTTGTTTAATATCCGTGAGAACAAGCATGGAGTTAGAGTACGGGTAGTTCCCGCCCTTCTCGCCTTGGACGGCGAAGAACTGCCCGGACCCATCCGGTACCAGGTCCCAAGGCGGTAGCGTCATGCTCATGGAACGACGTTCCCCTCGCGATCGAGCAGCAGTTCGATTTCCTTTGGAAACCGGTGCGGCGGGTTATCCGGGTAGTAGGTGAACTCCGTTTCAACGACGAGCTCGTAAGTGCACGTGACCTTGAATAACGTTTTTCCCTTTTCTTGAACTTCAACGGGGGCCGATATCCTGGTAATGTTGTATGATGTATAACCGAAATGGCCACTTCCGCCTGCCGATTCACCTAGTTTTTCCCTTCTTTCTATGACGCTCGCCACGATTCGCTTGATGGTATCCTTGGTGAGTTCCATGTCGTTCACGCCGTGATGATCAGTTCCCCCCGAGGGAATATAAACGGTATCACATGAAGCAGCTGCCCATCGGTGTCCCGTCTGTTTGAAACAAGTATTCTCGCGTCCCATGCTTCTCCTTGACAAGTTCTCGCGCGTCGTTTAGTTCTTGTTGCGTCAGTGCGCTATTCATCAATTTTGCATTGTATTTTGATGTAAAGCCCGACACGAGAGCATTCTTAACTCGTTCGATGGTGATGCTTGGAACGTGTTCCTTGATCGTGGTGAACTTGCTTGCTATCCTGGCGATATTCTCTTCCGATTGTTCCATGCCCACGACGCCCAACATGGTCTTGATATCGTAATCGATGGTTATGGTCGAATGGAGGAAGGTTGTCTCCCTCGTCATGATCATGGCTTGCCCGGTGATCTTCCGCCCGCCAAGCGCGATGTCCGAGTTCTGCAAGTAGGTCGCGTGCAAGCCGAGGCGTTCCAATCCCGCGACGATCGCCGCTGAGAGGATCGCGTATCGCGCGCCCATCTTTGCCGGGAACCCGGGTGGGTTTCGCAAGACGACCGAAACACCGAGCTGCGCGTGCACGCCCGGTACTCCCATTATGATCACACCGCCCCCGGTGATGCGCCTCCCGATCTGTAACCCTTGGCTCGCCATGAATTCCAAGTCGAGCTCGTCGATACTCTGGTGGCATCCTACCACCACGGATGGTGGTGAGAACTGGTAGAATCTCACGATACCATGGCACGGATTCTCGCTCCTCTCGACAGACGTCATGAGGACATCATCAATGGCCAAGCCAAGGTGGACGGGGTAGGCAGCGTCATCGATCAGCCTCCATTCACGGGGCGGGAATTCGTAACCCGCGTGGTGCTCTTTCATGGCCCTTGCTCCTGCCCGGTTGGTAGCGAGCAACAATGTTCGTGAAAAACGGGTATCAAGCCCAGTTCGATTGCACGATTCACCGTTTCTTGGACCGGGTAGGCGATAGCATTGAACCCGCACTCCACGGCAAAGCGTTCGACGCGTTCCTTGAAGGCACCGACTGGCTTCGCGCAGCCTAGCGCGACCGGCGTTTTGGGAAGGGAGATTCGAGCCAAGAGCAGCACGCGTTCCACTTCAGAGATACGTGGCACGATGCTTGCCATTGGTGTTCCCATGACACCCATCAACACGACGAGGACGAGCACGTCTGGTCCCGCCTCCATCAAGGATGATAAGGCGTTTCCCTCCCCCTTTATGGCCCCCCAATCCAAGCCGATCACGACGTGCGGTGCGACGTGTAACCCGATTTCCTTGCAAGAACGTACCATCTGCACGTAATCAGCCGGGGATGCATCGAGATGGCACACGCGATCGATAGTGTCCCGCGCCCCGATGACGTCGAACATGACGGCATCGATCCCTGCTCGTTTCATCTTCCCGAGGGTGCGAGCATCGGTCAAGCCCGTGTGCACGGCGAACACGGTGCCGTGCTCTCGTTTCATCTCGGTGATTGCGCGGAAGTGGTCGTCCGTGAACGGGACCCTTCCCCGTGCATCCGCACCCCCGCTAACAAGAACACCCTTGGACCCGCTCTTTACAAGCTGGCGCAGCGTTTTTTCAAACGCGGTCCCGCTTGCCGGCACCATCCCGTGCAACAACGTGCCCTTGCAATGGTCGCACTGCAGCGCGCAATCATGTCCCGTGATCGATATGCTCGTGAAGGCTTGGCGATCTTGGATGCGATACGTGTCTATTTCATAACGCGTGCCAGGAAAGGGTGGTGCATAGCAATGCAAAACCTTTCCGAACCCTCGCACGCGGGCATCCAGTGCTTGCCGTTTCATGTTGGCTACCCTTGCATCGTCCAGCGCGAGAATGTCGTCCAACGTGGATGGGCTGTTCACGGTGTTCACCTGTCCCTTCCTGGGCTGTGCTGCAATCACCCGCATGGTTCATCGAGCAAGAAATCATCGGTTTGATCCAGCGTGCGGACCCAAGAGTCCTCGTTGAAATCCACGAGCTGCTTCTTGATGGTGCGGATGTCTCCATCCGTGGGCGGAAAGGGAAAGTTCCGCAACTCCCCCTTGGCCGCCTGGAACGGGGTACAATTCGAAAATGGCCTGTTGCAGCTGATGAAGCCATCGGGTTCCTTGCATCCTTGCGTCATGAATGCTACGCCTTCCGTGATGACTACACTGGTCGAGATCTACAAGGTCAGCGAGTACATGGCCAACATCGAGCACATTACATCGATCCTAGGCGTGCAGCGGGAACGGTTTGAAACCGCCTGGAAACGCTCGTGGCGTGAATATCCCTTCGGGGATTACCCTTCGGTCGTGCACAGGTTCAAGTCCGCGCTGGCACATTACCACGGGACAACGAATTTCGAGCTGCCCGGCACGCTCGACCGAGCCATCGAGGCCAGGCTGGGATACATTGACCAGCAACAGCAACGGATAAAGCCGGGCGTGATAGAGGCCCTCGAGTGGGCAACCACCCAAGGATACCGGCTTGGCTTGGTCTCGAATTGCAGCACCGAGACCGCCATCGTTTGGCCTAGCAACCCGCTCGCAAGGTTCTTTCCCGATCCAACGCTGTCTTGCGTGGTGAAAATGAAGAAGCCAGATCTTGGCATATTCCACGAGAGCCTGCGCAAGCTGGACGTTCCTGCCGAGCGTTGCATCTATGTTGCTGACGGGGACGACCATGAATTCGACGCGGCCAAGGCACTTGGAATGGAAACCGTGCTCGTGACCTACGATCTTGCCGACGTGTACCGGCATGAACCATTCCCAGAATCCCGTCACGCCATCACGGATTTCAAGGAATTCCCCGGCGTCGTTCTATCGATCGAACACGAGCATGATGCAAGAAAAATCCAAGAACGGTGACAAATGATGAAGGTCCCTGTCGTCGTCTCCTCGCTCGAAGACATTGCAAGTACCAGTATCAAGACGGTCATGCTTGAACGCGGTGGTTGGACAAGTCCCGGTGGCGAGGGGTATCCCGAATTCCGCCGGTCGACAAGAACTAGCGCGCTGATGGTCACGATCCAAGAACCGCTCGTCCGGTCAGATAACCTTGACAGCTACTGCCACGCGGAAGGGATCGATCCCGCCTGCTACATCTTCGCGTCGAGGCACAGGAGTGCCGCCGGGCAACCGGCCTTGCTAGCGCACGTGCCCGGGAACTGGGGGCCCGAGGCCGATCTTGGCGGGGAACCCCGTAAAGTCGCGATCGCTTCCGCGATGCTCGTGAGAATGGCATTCTTGGGCTTGCTCAGGGAAAAAGAACGCCATCCAGCGGAACTCGCGAGATTTTCCATCAACATCGAGGTCACGCATCATGGTCCAACGTCGCTAAAACATCCGCTCGTTTTCGTGGAACTTGGAAGCCAAGAGAGCGATTGGCACGATCAAGACGGTGCAAGCGCCGTTGCAACCGCGATAGAAAGCATGTTAGACACGCTCCATGAACAAAAGAACGATTTGCATGCCTTGGCCAAGAAAGAGGTAAAAGGCATCGGCATCGGGTTTGGAGGCCCGCATTATGCCGCCACGTTCGACCGCGTGATCGCGACGACACCCGTCGCATTCTCCCACATCGTCCCGAAGCATGCCATAGAACACCTCACCAAGGAAACCATCGAACTAGCGGTGAACAACACGCACGAGGGCGTGGACTGGTTCGTGCTTGATTGGAAGGGATTGAACAAGGAACAGAAGGATGTCCTCATGCCCTTGCTCGGGCAGTTCCCCGCGATCCCGGTCAAACGCACGAAGGACCTCGAACGTGATCCGTGACAAGGTAAATGTTTATTGATGGCCCGACACTCTTTCGCTGCACGGGCTTCCCCCGCGTGCGTGAATTGATGGATAACAAGATCAAGGCATCGCTTCTCGTTGCCATTGCTTGCACGGGTATCGTGTGCATCACCATCGGAGCGTGGATAACCATTGACGCGCAGAAGTTACGGGTGGGCATCATCAAGGCAGACATGGGGCACGTTTCGACATTATATGCAAGGAACCAGTTTCTTTACCAGCAATCGGGACTTCCGTTCAAGTTCTTCCAGTTTAATGACGAGATAGGGATCATCGATGCGCTAGCCCGGGGGTCGATAGACATCGCGTTCGTGGGCGTGGTCCCGTTGGCCATCGCGGCCCAGAACGCGGGTGGCCTTGATGTCAAGATCATTGCCGGGGCAAGCGTGAACGGCACGTGCGCGGTCGTTGACAGGAGGGTGGGCATCTCGGACATTTCAGGCCTTGTGAACAAGACAATCGCGCTGCCTGCACCCAACACGACGGCGGAATTTATGCTCAAGCTCGCCATCAACGGGACCCTGCAACAAGATACCATAACGATCAAGTACATGGACGTGTCCCAGATGCCCGGCTCCATGAACGTGAGCATGCTCGACCCGTCCTACGCCGGGTCGCACGTCGATGCATTCGTCGCGTGGGAAGCGATCGCTACATTCGGCGTCCACAAGGACGTCTATGGTCCGCTGGGGTACAACGGCGCCTACTTGTTTTCCAGCGGCGACGTCATGCCGGGCCACACGGGAAGCGTCGTCGTGGTGCGAGGTGAAATTCTCCAAGACCAAGCACGCAAGGAGATCGTGAAACTTTTCCTTGAAATTCACGTTCAAGTGACCAATAATCTTGCAAACCCAGCGAACGCGGCAAAGACGCAAGAAATCATCATAAAAGAAATTGGAATCAATGTCGTGGATTACATTGAAGCGATCCAACGCGTGGGATATGACGCCGGGTTGAACGAGACCAAGATCGCGGACCTTGTAAGCAAGGCGGTCTCACTGGGGATGGTGAAAATCTTGAAAAAATAATTCAAATGAACCACGCGAGCGTTCGTGGCCAAGAATGCATCCAATGCTGTTCCATCCATTTCTGAAAGGATGGCGATGATATCCGTTGCTGCATCCACCGAACGATTCCCGGCACGTAACAACGCATCGATGACCGGGGTGTAGTCCTTGAAAAAGAGGATGAATTCCTTGAACGACCGCCTTTTCATCGCGGTGTCACACGATTCTATGATGGTGGCCAGGTTATGCACGACAAAGCGCGATGCCCCGCCGTTCCCTCGTGCAAGGTGGATGGAAATTGAAAGGAGAGCCCTCGTCCACGTCATGGAGCCGAAGGTGGCAACCTTCCCGCTCGCCCGCTCGCAAGCATCCCCGGCTTTCGCCACGACTTGCTTCTCGGCCTCGATCTGCCCGAGCACGTCCTGCAAGGATTGCTGCAAGGAGGCAACGCGCGCTTCATCGAGGTTGCCCTTCGCCAACGCGTCCTCGATCCGCCTTTGCTTGCCCGCCAGGTGCTCCATTACGCTCATTTCCCCACCGTCACGGCCATCGCCGGCACCCGTGTTGCGTTCCTTGGAACGTGGCGACGCCTTCGCGCGCTTCGTTGTATTAGCATACGTGATGGGCTTGTGGTCGGAGGTCTGGTGTTCCTTCGGGAACATCTTGCGGGTTCCAAATAATATGTCCATCGAGCTCTCGACAAGTCCAAATAGCACCCCTAAAATCTCGAAATGCATGTTGGTTCCAGGACTGTTAAACCACGTCTTGATGGCAACGGTGATCGGATCTTGGCCATCGTGAATCGTGATTCCCGTTGCATCCGTGATTGGCAGGACCTTTTTCATTACCTTCATGATGGCATCCCGTGATTCCAGCCCTTGAAATAAGGACCAGACCGAGGGCGCTAGGGCGCGAGCGTCAGAAATACATGCTTGCTCGATCATGGAGAAATTTTTGTTTTTCAACAAGTCGAGCGTGAATTCAAGCACCTTGGTTCTTGTAAACGGTTGGTACTCGTCGACACACCGTTCTAGAGAAATGAGATTGTCGCTCGTGGTGGATTGGATCGCGTGGCTTAAGATTTTTTCAAGATCGGGAGCCATCAGGTGTCACCACGCCGTGCATTTCAGAGGACAATTAAAATGAATAACAAAAAGGTCATGCTTCGTTCAATTTGGAAATGATCTTCTGGAGCGTGTTCACGGTCCGTCCAAGGTTCTTGGAAAGGGATTTCCATTTCCTGTTGAAATCCTCGAATACGAGCAGCTTCAAGTCGTTTTCGATGGTCTTGTCGTAATAGGTCTTGTGCAAGCTTTTTAGGTGTGCCTCGAAGTCCCCGATGAGGGCGTTGTTCATCTCGATCAATTCAAACTGGTTTTGGATGTCCTCCTCGTCGACGTTGATGAGGTCGTCCCCCACGATTTCATCGATGCCCATGTTCAAGTCGTGCAAGTGTTCTGCCAAGTCAAACAATTCGCTTGAAATCGTTTGCACCTTCATTTTGCGTTCATCATTTTCAACGTCCACGATATTCACGACAGTTTCCTCGAGCTTTTTCAAGGATTGCGAGATTTTCTTGAGCAGCCTCTGCATCCGCACGGAGATGCTGCTCCCGCCAGGGTTTGCTTCTTTAATGCGGGTGTTCTTTGTCATGCAGTCTCACCATCGTTTTGGTAGTTGTTCTCGTCACTCGCAATTGCAGGACGCATCGGTCACGCGATATCCTCGTCATCGATATCGACCACCCCGAAATCAGACCAGAGATGCAATTTCAACAAGATCTTGTTTCTATCGGTCCGTTCGCGCTCGAAACCCAACCGCTCGAAGAAAGCGGCGCCATCATTATGCTGTTTAAACAAGCTCACGAACACGGCCTCGATCCCTGCTGCTTGCTGGACACGCAAGAATTCTTTCAATAGATAACTCGCTATGCCCCGTCCACGAAATCGCTTGTTCACTTCCACGAACAAGATACGTAATGACGGCAAGGGGAAGGGATTTTCTTCGATCGATGCGTCCACGTCCAAGGTTGCTATGATCGCTCCAACGCAAGTGTTATTCGAAAACGCGAGCATACCCGAAAAGTTCCCTGCCTTGACGTGGGTGTCAAGCTCCCCGATCATGCCTGACAGCTCGGTGCAACACGTCGCAAGATTCATGAAATCTTCCTTGCACAAGGGTCGCAACGTGACGGGATCGGGGCTCGTTCGGGGTGCCATTCGGGGATTACCGCCTCAGTCACCTAATGAACCTTTATAATGTTACTTCAAACAAAAGCAACGTGGTGCGACGCCTCGAGGTATCTCGTGCCATTCGCCACGTGATAGCTTCGGCATGCCATGCATGTGGAAGGAAATTGAATGCCTCCATTCGCCTCGCGTGCAATGGAGGGCCCCGTTCTCATGGTTTTTCCCCCTCGACGATGACGCGTCCCATCTTCCGGAGCTGGTCATACTTTCGAATTTCAGTTTCGAACAAGGGCATCTCTATGACATCAAACTCTTCCCGGTACAAGTCACGTATCTCCCCGAGGTGCCGCACTTGAAACGCCCGCCTTGACCTGCAGAAATCGCAATCGGGAATCTCGGGGTACACCTGGTTCACGATGATGTGCTTGACGGGGATCTCGTAGCTCATCAACGACCGGCTCACGCAACCTGTCGTCCAGGTCCCCAGGAATGGCGTTGTGGTTGAACATGCTGGCATGCACCGGTTCTCGATTTGATACTCATCGCGGGTTTATTAAAGGCTTCCCCGAATGGAGCAAAAAGGAAACTTGAACATCCATCATGCAACATGAATGCACGCGTTGTTTCTACTTGACGACACCCTTTTTTAAGATGATGTTCGCATATAACGCCGGCTCGCTCGTCGCAACGACTGCAAAAGCTTTTTTGGCCCGCTCGTAAAACGCGAACCGCTCGACGTGCTCGAACCCCTTGAACCCCTTGTCTGCTCGTTGGATGATGTCATTGTAAGTCTCCCAGATCGTTGGCTTGGTGGGGTCGCCTGGGACGACTGCCATGAGGGCAACCGGCTTTTCGACGTACTGGTCGAGGGGAAAAAACTTGAGGATTGCATCCAGCAAGGCGGGAACGCCGTGCCCGTCCGCTCGGACAGGCGTGCCCGTGGTCGTGCTTGCTGACACGCTGGTGGCCGGGAAATTGCCGTCCGCTAGCACGATCTCGTCCCCGTGACCCATTTCCATGAGCACCTTCATGAGCCCGGGGCTGATGATGGGGGGAATGTTGATCAGCATGACGATTCACGTTTCTCGGTGATACCCCGTGGTAGAATCTCCATCAAAACCGTGCCCCGCATTCCGAGCAGAACTTTCCTTCCAAGTGAGGGTTCGAGAACCCGCAGAACGGGCATATCTTTCCTACGAGGGCTTCACCCGAAGGAGAAGGGCCTGCAGCCACCTGGTGCTGGCTCGCGGGGATGGGTTGGGGTGCAAGCGCCGGCATGGATTGCTTGTATGGCAAAATGATTGTATCCATTTCGGCCTTGAACCTCCGTAACTTTGACGTGCTCGCCACGATGATAACCATGAAAACAACGCAGAACCCGATCGGGATGGAGAACATCATCGGTATGAAGAACGTGAAGATCGTGTCGAAATCGAAGCCATCCCCGAACATGAAACTGAACGGGATGAACATCATGGGTACCATGACGCACAACATGATGAAGAGCGGTGCCATCGCAATTTTTTTTTGGAAGGACCTCGTTCGCTCTGACAACGCCTTGATCTTGTCTTGATCTTGGGGCGACAATCTTGCAAAATCATTCGCGCACAACCCGTGAATGTTACACGTGGCACATAATGTTTTCGCGCAAATGATGCATTGCGGGACCACCCTGATCCCGATTGCTTGGTTCCCGCACACGCCACACACGTAAGGGATGCGCGGGACGTGGTGGTGATGGTAATGATGGTGGTAGTGGGGTGTCATTGATGTTTCCCTTTGAGGATTGCTGGTTTATAACCTCCACGGGTGTTGTATCTTCCATGGACGGCGGACAGCATCCTCGAGGGAAGACGCAACGGCCGGGCATCATTGGCAAGATCAACGAGATGCGCGAGAAGCAGCGCGCACGCCGTGATGAGAATCTAAAGCTCTGGGGGGACATCGGGTACCACCGGTACATCGGCGGCCAGAACTACAACATGGTCTTGAGCCTGTTCCTCGTGCCGTTGTCGCTGCTCCTCTTCGGGGCAGTGACCGAGCTGTTTTTTCCCGATCCCGCGGTGCGTGGGTACCAAGACCTCACGAAATCGTTGCTTGGGTTCTTTTTTGGCGTCATGGATATTGGGCTTGCCGGGGAGCAAGGCTACTTGAGCGGGAACATGGAACGGTTCATCGCCGAGCATGCGCAGATACATCCACAGAAAGCATTGAAGCAGATTCAATTCTTCATATCGTGGCAGATGCTCACGGGCTTGGTCCAGGTCACCGCCGTTGGCATCTATTGCTTCACGGTCATGATCCACACGAGCTTGGCACACATGGTGTTGTTCATCATCGCGTACTCGTTCATCCAGTTCCCCGGCATCCTCCAGGTGTTCGAGTCCTTGTTCCAGGTGTACCAGCGGTACGACATGCACGGCGTGGTCACCAACCTGCGGGATGCCTTGTTCCAGCCATTTACCCAGATCGGGTGCATCCTGCTGGGAAGGTACTTGGGCGGGTTGAATCCCGCGATCGGCGAGATGGTGGGCATTACCATCGGCTTTCTTGTCTCGATTTACGTGGCCGACATCGTAGGCGTGTTCTTCGGGGGCTCGCTGTTTTCCAAGATGGTCTTGAAAAAATACAATTATGGTTTCACCATCAAGGATTTTTTCAGGATAGAATACAAGTGGGCGGATGTCAAGGAGATTCTCTACTTCATCGGGCCCATCCAGTTCATCGGCATAGCATTAGGCTTTTTTGGCCTCATCACGACGTTATGGGTGACGCAATGGGTCGACGCGTATGCATCGTGGAAGGGCTTGTTGAGCTTCGCCGGCACGGTTGCCGGGCTGGCCATGCCAGGAGGCACGAACAAGTCGTTCGCGACCGTCTCGGAGGCCTACAACAACGGCAAGATCAACCTCACGCACGACTACATCGAGAAGATCTTCAAGTACCACGCGATCCGGAGCACGACCAACTTGCTCCCCGTGATGGTGTTGCTCCCCATCGTGCTCGACCGGGCGGTCGCGTTGCTCGACTTGGCGAATCTCGGCCAGTACATGGCTGGCGTGGTGGCAATCCCGCTACTCGTGGCCATCGGTGCCACGGGGTTCATGAAAATTAGGCACGATAGGTGTATCGAATTTCTATAACGTTTTGGGAGGCGGGAACCTATTATTTGGTTGTTTATTCGTCCGATAACCACCCATGTCTATTTTTCTATTCGTTTAAGGCTGGGCAATCCACCCGTGTAAATTTGGTGGGATGGAAAAAATTAGTACTAGGGCTGCAACCCGATAAAAAATGGGAGGGAAAAATAAGGTTTCAATCTGCTAGGGACGAGCCTTGCCCTTCCTCGCCGGACGCGCCATCTTCCACGCCATCACGATGGATGCGAAACCGATGATGGCAAGGACGGCCGTGATGTCATACCCGGGAATCCAGGCGGGCATTGGCGAGTTCAGCAGCAAGTCAAGTATCCCGACAATCACCGTCGCGGTGAGCAGGTGCGTTTCCGGAACGATGAGCGTTGCAATTGACATGACCTCGTAAGCCAATGACACGCCTTCCCCTATCGCCTCGATGTTGAATCTTTCGGCCATCGACGTCCAATTCTCGGTTTCAAGCACGAGCCCGTAGTTGCCATCGCCTTGGTCATCCAGCTTGATGGGTTCTGTATTTTCCGTGCGTATCCAAACGGACTGGTTCGGCTGGCTCATTTTCACCGTCACGTGGAATTGATTCTTTTCCTCGTCGAAGTAAATGTCACTATTTTCGACGATTTCGTAGGGATCGGCCCCAAGATCGCCAAAACCGTTGTAATAGACATCGACGAACGTGTTTGCATAGTTTTCCACGCCGAAGGATGCTGTTTCCTTCAGCACCGAGACGGGATAGCGAACGAAATCGAAATCCGGTGGCGACGTCGCGCTGTATTCTATGTCCCGCTCGAAATACGCGGAGCCGCCGTAATACACCGTCTGGTCGAAAACCTTGTTCGTGACGAACGTTGAATCGTTACCATCGACCACGGCATCTTGGATGGCAAAAGGTGCGATGCATGGTGTTTTCAACCACACCTGCCACCCGGCGGAGCTTCCCAGCCTGTTCACGATCTCGCATTTGAACCAGGACGGGTCGTCTGTCGTGAGCCACGATTTCAACCAGAATCCAAACGAGCACTTGCAAGGTCCCCCGCTGCAATAGCACGGGTCGGTCTCGTGCTTGAAATCCTTGCTGGATACTTGAATCTGCTCTGACTTGAAGCACACGAAATATTCCTCCACGACGTCGTTTTCAAGCAGCTCCCCGTCGTGGACGGGTATCACGGTGATCTTTTGGGAGAACGCGAGCATGACGGTCCCGATGAACGCCGTGGGTTGGAGCACCAGCCGTATCCTCCGTTCTTGCTTGTACTCCAGGGGAAGGTCCTCGATGAGAAACACGTTCTCATCACCATCTGTCTCGTTCGGTGCGATGCTCGTGTTGTTTGCATATTTCAACGTGAAGCCGGCATGCACGCGTAGCTCCGCACCCCGGTTAACGGTAGTCCCGAGCAAGTTGGTGAACACGACGTCGAACCATAATTCGGTGAAGGTCGTGATGATCCGCTTGAAAAAGTCGACGCGCGTTCCATCTTGCACATTGCCCGTCGTGTTGTAGGTGATGTCCGCGGGTCCCGTGATGTAGTCCGGCATCTCTTCCGTCTCGTTGGTGAACCCCCAGTCGTCCATCACCGTGAACACGCGGCTAAAATTATACACGCCACGGTCGTTGACGTATTCCACCTTTATTTGGTATCCGGGACCGAGTTCGAGCGTTTCGGGAAGGAGATAATAACGCAAATTGTTGATCATGTACACGTCGAGCTGCTGGAGAATGGTACCATATCGCATGAGGAATATATCGAACGCGTTGATATCGTTGATGTCCATGTTTCCCGTCTGGCTCCAGTACACGTACATCTCGGTGCCAGGGGTCTCGCGTGATCGTGACCACGATGGATATGTGGCGACGTTCCTTATTTCGCAGAGATAGCAATCACTCTCGACCGTGACGGGTGGATGCTTGTTAAAGGCAGGCTTGTCGGTGGCCGGTTCCGTGGAATAGAACGGTACCATTGCCATGACGGGCATGAATGCTAGAATACATGTTGCTGCAACGAGCTTCGTGGTGGTAATCATCTCATTTTCCCCTGTTCGTTATTTTTAAGGCTTGTCAAGAAAGTCAACCAACGAGGTAACGCATCTCGATTCAAGCAACGCGCGTGGTGGCCCTTCATGTGGTGTCATCCCCGGGGTGGTGCGTTCCCGTGAAACGTGGTTCTCGCGCCCGTAACGTGTGCAAGATGAGAATTTAAAAACCTTTAGGTCGGAGAATGTATCCATGACAAGGGGATTGCTGGCATGCACATGACGCGCGCCTTGAACCTGCTTTTAGGGCGATTCACGAGGCAATTCTTGCTCCGCCGGTACCTGCCGCTCGTTTACGGGGTTCTCTTTGGTTGCTTCGTGATCGCGGACATCCTCTTTCCCCCGGACCCGGTCACGGGCGGGCCAGGCTACATTCCATTCCTGCGCACCATCAGCGGGCAAGGGAACCACGGCGACAACCCGGCTGGCGCGTGGTTCTTCGTCGCGGGCCTCGTCATCACCTCGGTGTTGCTCGTGCCGTTCAACGCGTACGCGTGGCGGCGATTCGCGGCGGCATGCAAGGGCACGGCAACCTTCGCCGGGACCAGTTCAAGAAGTTGCTCGAGAAAGGAAAGGTCGAGTAATTTTTTTTTTGTTTTTCACTATTTTAACGTGACACGGGTGCCACGACAAAGTTGCAAGGCGTTTTTCATAAAAGATCGTACACTCTCCGGCGGTTCATCAAGGATATTGCCATAACCGCGCAAGGCTTGCTCGTTGCGGGCTCCAGGAAGAAGGGACCATCCATCGCACGAAAATTTGCCGAGGAGATCTTCCTGTCGGTGACCGCCGTCAACAAGTGCCGGTACTGCTCTTGGGTCCATGCAAGGCTTGCCTTGGAGGCAGGCACCACGGAAAGGGAGATATCCGGTCTTTTATCATCGGATTTCAAGAACGTGGAACCGGCTCACGTGCCCGCGCTATTATTTGCCCAGCATTATGCCAGCACGCGTGGCAAGCCAGAACGAGAATCCATGAAAGCATTTTTTCGTGCTTACGGGATGAAAGATAGTCGCTCGATCATGAACCGGATATACATGATGATGATAGGAAATCTCACGGGAAACACGATGGATGCGTTCCAGCATAGGTTGAAAGGCGG
Source organism: Promethearchaeota archaeon (assembly GCA_041305945.1). GTDB lineage: Archaea > Asgardarchaeota > Lokiarchaeia > Sigyniarchaeales > Sigyniarchaeaceae > JBGLND01. The sequence goes on along the minus strand of JBGLND010000001.1, from coordinate 3,584,509 downwards.
CATCGTGAGAGATGGGTCCCTTTATTTCGAACTCCTTGTCTTCCTCTTTGGTTGCATCGTCCTGAAAATAACCCGGATGAAACCGGGTTCTATTTTTTAAACATACTTTTTATCCAGAACTTGACGAGGTGGGTTTAAAAGAGAGAACGGAGATACCCCATCTATCTATAATCAGCATGGGGTTCTTGGGTTTCCCGAGGAGTCGTCGGGTGCAATGCCCCGACCATCTCAACCCTTTTTTTTAACGGTCAAGATACGATCCCGGCCATCCTCACTTCTTCTTCGTATCTCTTGAATTTTTTCTTGAGCAACGATGAGAATTCCCTTGCAACATCGTGAAACATGGTATATAATGACGGGTTAACTTCTTGAACGCCCTCGCGCCAGTCCTCTGGAATCGCATCGATGCCGTGCATGGCACCGCACAGTCCGCCTATCAAGTTCGATACCGTGTCCGAGTCACGACCCATGTTGGTGCCAGCGATGACACCGGTCACGTAATCGCCACCGGTCATCTTGAACAGGCACGTGGTGATGGAAACCACCTCGATCGGCTCGATCGCGTGCCATTGGCCGAGGCGATCCACGATATCCCTGCGTGCTGCTTTCCAGTCCGTCCCGTGTTCGTCCGCGATCTCGATGCCTATCTTCACTGCATCGTGGATGTTGTTCACCTTGCGATCGTCCCAGTATACCATGTCCTCGTCCAGCGCGTGCGAAAGGATTTCCTTGCAGATGGCATCGACGGATGCGCCGGGCTCGAATGCTTTTGCATACCCGGCGGCGATGGCCGCTGCGCAATGCGCGTCGGGCTTCGGCTGGTACATGTATGCCAGGTCGAGCGCGTCCGCCCACGCCCTGTCGGGCTCGAACATGTTGTAGATACCGACCGGCGCGATCGCCATGATCGCGGAGCCCGTGTTGATGTTATACATCCCCGATTGCCTGGGCGAAACGCCACGGCGCAACAGCTCCAAGCCGTTGCGCAAGCACCAGAAGAAGTGGTCGGCTTGCTTGAAACGTGCTTTCCACACCTCTGCAAGGTCTTCCGGGGTGACGTTACGCTGGTATTCCAGGTATGCTCTCGTGTAGAGCATGGCGATCTGGTGATCATCTTCCGTCTGTATCCGGCCGAGATTCAAGGGCATCTCTATCGTGCCATACATCTTCTCGATGCGTTCGTACTCCCAATTCTCGACGGGCGAGCCCATTGCATTCCCGATGGCCCCGCCCATGATGCACGAGAGAATTTTCGATTCAAGCGCGTCCATGCATCCTTATTAGGTCCCATGGTTGATATATATCCGGGTAGCATGCACATGGATAGGCCAACCTCCACCGTGGAACCGCTCGGGGGACTCTTCCGGCGGCTTGAAGGCAACCCCATCATACACCCGGGGATGAAGGGATTGGAAGGTGACCTCGGCAGCAACATCAACGGCCCGTCACTCGTCAAGGTTCCCCCGTGGCTTGGAAATCCCCTCGGGAAGTATTATCTCTACTTTGCAAACCACCACGGGAAATTCATCCGCTTGGCTTATGCCGAGAATGTGGAAGGCCCATACACGGTGTACAAGGAAGGCAGCGTCCAGGTCAAGGACGTCCCGCTCGGCCGGAACCATATTGGTTCTCCCGACGTCCACGTGATGGAGGAAGAAAAGGCAATATGGATGTATTTCCACGCTCCCCGGTGCAAGCACGAGCAAAAAAACGTGTTTCGCGATCAAGGCCAGGTCACGTTCCTCGCGACTTCTCGCAGCGACGGGATACAGTTTGCCGTCCACAAGGATATCCTCGCCCCGTTCTACTTGCGCACGTTCAGGCACGGGGGATACGTCTACGGGTTCGCCAAGAACGACAACAAGGATGGCGTCCTCTTGCGTTCGAATGATGGCAAGTCACCGTTTAAATGGGGCCCAGAATTCTTAAAAGGATTCAGGCATTGCGCAATCCTCCCCAAGGGCGACCTGGTCATCGTGTTTTACACGAGGGTGGGTGATAACCCGGAGCATGTCGTGTTTACCACGTTCTCCTTGGATGGTGATTGGATGAAGTGGCATCCCGTGCACCCGCCCGTGGACGTGCTAGCCCCGGTGACCCAGTAAAGCGGATCGTTGCCAGGCTGGACGTTCGTGGACATGATCCCGATTGTGCAGGAATTCACGAATGTGGCTTGCTTCGCAAGCACGATATCCTTGGTTCGTTTCTCGGGTGCAATATTCCACCAGTTCCCCGAGTGTATGAATTGTGGCATGTCGTGGGCTGCAAGGGCAGCGATCATCGATCGTGGTGCATCATATCCTATGGTGACGGGCACCCGAACGCCAGCATCCTTCACGAACGTGTAGAACACCGTGAAATCCATGGAGCTAAATCGCAGCTAACGATTATATTATTTCGCAACGAACTCCGGTCATACAACAACACGACAACTAGCGTGAATACGATGACGGTAGTGGACGATATCAAAGGAAAAATTGCCAATGGACAGCTCACTGGAAAGGAATTGCCCTTGGTGCTCGATGCGATCGTTGTAATTGTGAAAAACAACGACGATACCCGCGAATTGCTTTCCGACATGGCTGAAGAAGGTGAAAACGTGTGGATCAACTTCAAGGTGACCGACATGAACGAGACCCACTGCTTGGAGATCAAGGACGGGACGATCGTCCACCGGCCATCGGCATGCCCGAATCCAACGGTCACGGTGACGCTCGATAGCACCACGGGCGTGAACTTGATCTCGGGAAAGATCGACCCGGTCGGGGCATTCTCGGAGAAAAGGGTGAAGCTCGAGGGGAACCTCGCCAAGGCCATGTCCTTGATCCTCGTGTTGAACGTCGTTGGCGACGAGTTCGGAATCGAAATCAAGACGTGATGCACGATGGTGAAAATTACCTTCATCGGTGCCGGCTCCATCGTCTTCGCGAAACGCATACTCAAGGACGTGCTGGCACACGAGAAACTGCGGAAGAGCATGCAAATCACCTTGGAGGATGTTGATGCACATCGCCTCGACCTCATGCACAAGTACATGAAAAAGTACAAGGAAGACAATGCTGAAGCACTCAAGGGCGTGGAAATCGATGCCACGACGAACCAGAGAAAATCAATCGAGGGAGCGAAGTACATCATCTCGGCGATCCAGGTGGGTGGCCTTGACGCGTACAAGATCGACACTGACATCCCGCTGAAATACGGCGTCTCGCAATGCGTCGGCGACACCCTCGGGCCGGGTGGTATCTTCCGTGGCTTGCGTTCCATGCACGCGTTCGAGAGCATCTTGAAGGACATCAAGGAGGTCGGGTACAACGCCGGCAAGGAACGGTGCTCGAAACCCTTGTTCCTCAACTATACAAACCCGATGGCCATCAACACGTGGTTCTGCAACAAGCTGGTGCCCGATTCAACGGTCGGGCTCTGCCACGGCGTCCAAGGCACATCGGACTTGCTCCGGCTGTACGTCGGTGCAAGCCCCGATGAATTCTCGTTCCTTTGCGCGGGCATCAACCACATGGCGTGGTTCCTCGAATTGTGGTTCAAGGATGCAACGTTGAAGGACCCGGCGTGGACCGACGCGTACCCGATCATCTGGGAGCATTTCAAGGAGGAGCCGGAGCTCGTCGGCGGGGAAAAGGTGCGCTGGGACATGATGAAATCGGTGGGCTACTACATGACCGAGAGCAGCGGCCACTTGTCGGAGTACCTCCCGTATTACAGGAAACGCAAGGACTTGCTCGAAAAATACAAGGGAGCCGAACACGGGTTCGATTCCCTTCACCATGCGACCTATTACAATGACAACGTTGCCAAGGCAAACAAGCTGGATGACACGTTCGAGAGGGAGCTGTCGATGTCCAAGATGCCGCTGGAAACGACGCCGTCGAGCGAGTATGGCTCCCACATCATCAATGCCATGGAAACAAACAAGCCATTCAGGTTCAACGGGAATGTCATGAACTGGCACGGGAGCCTCGTCACGAACTTGCCCGCGGATTGCTGCGTCGAGGTCCCCGTGTTTGCGGATTACCACGGCCTGCACCCGCAAGGCGGGCTGCAGCTTCCCACGGCATGCCAAGCGCTCTGCATGTCAAACATCATGGTGCAAAAGGCGGCGGTCGAGGGATTTATGGAACGCAGCAAGGAAAAGATCTACCATTCCGTCTTGCTGGACCCGAACACCGCGTCGGTATGCTCGCCCGAGGAGGTCCGGGACATGGTGGACGAGCTGCTCAAGGCCGAAGCCAAGTGGCTTCCAAAGCTTGAATAGGGAGAGAAACATGAAGCTCGACACTGATACCATGAACGCCACGGAACGTTTCCGGGCGACGATCCATCACCAAGAGCCCGATCGCGTCCCGTGCTACGTTATGGGAATACCGCCCTATTCCAAGTGTTATAAGGAATTCGTTGAACGCGAGGAAATGGGCAAGCTCGATGATTTCTTCGATAACGATGAGAACATCATGATCACGCCTATGGGCGATTATACTTTGAAGTATTTCTTCGGTGCCGAGGTCGAGATGGCCGGGATCGGGGTCCACCACCACGGCGGTAACAACTTGCTGTTCAACGATGACGGCTCGCTTGACTTGGACCCGTCTGCATTCAACAAGATTCCGGCAGGCAAGGAATACAAGTACTTGAGCCCTTCCGGGACGATCAGCGGCATCAAGATACTCCCGTCGGGGGAGAAATACAACTGGTACATTGACGGGTACCTCCAGAAGAAGGAGCAGGCTAGACACTGTCAGCTAAAAGCATTCGCTCCTTCAAGGATCGACCAGAATCAGATATTTGGAGCCTGCTTACAGCGCTCCAGCAATTGCAGAATGCCTTGTTCCAGCTCGAGAGAAACGAGAAGGACCCGGACGTTTTGCAGGATTTGGCGGGCCGTTCACTCGAAGTGGGACAGGAGATCGAGGAATTGCTTGAAGTGCTAGGTGGCATGATAGAGGATTGATGTAATATCAATGCTTTGGTGGCCTTGGCCCGTCCCGCCGGGTCTTTAATTGTTTTTGACAGTTTGCCTACCTTTTTCTGGAAATTTTGCATCGTCCCGTTCCAACGTTCATGGTTAACCTGGTGTTTTGGGGACCGTCCACATCACTTCCCACCGGACGGTGCGGTGACCGGTCGTGATCCATGCGGGTTTATTAGGGCGGGCCACCACGTGACGAGCGGGTGCAACCATTTGGCACCGAGGCGACGCGACCCATGCACGTGCTCCACGCGACGGTGAAACCTGGCGACTTGCAGTGGCTCGATGCCATGCTCTCGTTGTTGGAAGAGAAGATCGTCCAGAAAAATGTCATGGCGGCATTCGACATCTTGCGAGCCATCCACGACGAGAAACGCTTGCTCACGGGGAAAGGCCTGCGGGGAAACGGGGCACACGCCCTGGATGCGCGCCGGGAAAGGCACGCCGCGTTGAAACGCGAGCTGGACGCCGTGGCCAAGGGCTACGTGATCGATCTCGTGCAATCGTGCGAGAAATGCATCAACGAGCTCGATCTCGTCAAGGCATCGAGGTTGCTCGGGTTGCTGGAAGCCATCAGCGAGGAGGCATGGCTCATTGACGTCGACGCAAGAAAGGTCGTTACGTATATCGATAACGCACGTGCGTGGATGGCGTGGGCGCGGGAACACCAGTCCCGGGTGCTGAACATGCAACTTGCACTCGTCGGAAGCCTTGTTGGCGAGGAAATCCACTCGTTGCGCGGATGCATTCACGATCTTGAAGAGCGTGCCAAGCGGCTCGGGATCGTGCGGGAACGGGAGGATGACGTCCGGGTGCTGCCGCCGCAAGGCACGTAGGCAGCCATGCTTGCTTGTTTTGCGTGGCTTGCCTGGGTTTTCATGCCCTGGGCCATTCTTGGGCTGCTTTCCCCACCTGTTTTCCCGGGGCAGGCGAAAGGACTTGGCGAGTGAAAAGGAAAAATTAGACGCATGAAATGGGGCAGGCTGGTGCTCATGCCTCCTCTTCGGTGGTGGTCTCGACGTTCTCTCCCGACTTCAGGCGCTGGTAGTGGCGCATGACGCACTCGCGGGCCGCGAAAACGAACGCGCGCTTGACGTTGATGCCGGTCGTGGCGACCGTCTCGAAGATGATGGTCAACGGCAACTTCGCGGCCTTGATGACCTCGCGCACCTTGTCGACGGGCGTTATGTTCGGGAGATCGCGCTTGTTGGCACACAAGATGAGGGGCACCTCGGGCGCGGCCTTGCCATCGGGGGACAGGACTTTCTTGCCGTACATCTGCAAGAGCTCCTTGAGCGAGTAGATGTTCTCGTTCCACTGCGCGTTGTCGGAGTCCCAGAAAAAGATGAGCGCGTCGGTGCCCTTGAGCACGGTCTGGCGCTGGAACTTGTGGCGTCGCTGGCCCGCGACCGTGTAACACTGGAAAACGACGTTGGAGACCTTGGCAACGAGCCGGTCGAAGAACAGCGTGCGACCCGTTGGATCGCTGATGCTCTGGAGCTGTCCCGATGCGAGCCCTTCACGCTCGTAGACCCATGCGAGGGCTGTGGTCTTTCCGCCCATCGAGGGCCCCCAAAAAACCAATTTAAAGACCAATGTTCCATCTGCTCGTCTGCTTGGTGACATGGTTTCTCGGTCTCGTGCATTTTTTTTTCGTTTTCTTGGAGATCCGGGCCACGGGCTGGCGCCAACAACTCTTCTGACTCGATCGATTCCCGGCGTCGATGCCAGATCCTTGTACCTAGACTAGCAACAACAGTATTTGAAAATTAAGGTTGCGCGTGTCGCGGGAATGGCATTCCAAGCCTCGTGCAACCAAGGAAAGGCGGGTCATAAAAAGGTGTATTTCACGACCGAGATGAAGTCCTCGACCCGAGCCCCCGCGCCAGCCCGCATGGCCAGCAAGTCATCATTCCCCGCTGCCTCCGCTTCCTTGCGGTTCACCTCGAACCCGTGCTGTTCTGCCCGGATGAACAGCAACGCGTACTCGTTGGCCACGATGGCCTTGCCAGTCCAGTCATTGCCATAATGTGACGGGTACACGTCCTCGATGCGGAGCCAGCGCTTGAAGTCTGCCATCCCGATCGTCTCGCCCGCGCGCAGCCGGCGCTCCAGGCCGGGGATCATGGTTTCCAGCCTCGTCGCGAAGTACGCCCGCAGGTAGGGCGATGGCATGCGGGATCGTTCCCCGGGCACACGAACCGGGTTATCCCCGTCGCTGAACCCGCCTCCCGATGGCGGGTTCGCCCGGCGTGCGCATTCGCATTTCCCGATCACGCCCAGCACGCCTTCCGGGTTGGGCACCTCGCGTATCATGTTCTTGTCGATGCTCACGCCCGTGATGGCGGGCAGGTCTTCGAGCCCAGCGGTGCTCATCAGCTTGTTCTCGCCCAGGAACAGCTTCTGGAGGCGTTGCTTGCCCGCCACGCGGCGCGGGCAACATGTGGGTGTACGTCCCGCTGCGCGAGACGTACGAGATGCAGTCGCAAGGGTACACGGGTCCCTTGCAAACCTCCGCGGCGCATCCCGTGAACGACGCTGCCATGGCGATCAAGGATTCAGACATGAAGGAGATCGGCTTGTTCAAGGCGAGGCTGGCATTTGGAGCGCAAGCCATCCCGTTCACGTTGAAGTGGGCATTCAACGACTGGGCGATTGACGACAACGCGACGGCTGCCATGACCATCGGAAAACGCGAGTGGGTTCGCAACCGGTTCCAGCTGGGTAACATGCTCGTCGTCACGCACCAAGTTGCCCGCTGGCCACAAATCACCACGTTCAGACCCGTCCCGCCGCACGGTTCATTCTACAAATCGGGAGATCTCGTCACGCTTGAATTGATCTCGACGTGGTTCGGCGATGACATTTCCATCCGGTTTGATGGCATCACCGCCGCGGGCACGAGCGTCAGCCCTAGCGAGAGCATCGGCAACGGGCAATACCGGCACGTGGTCACGTTCACGTGGACGGGCGCATCGGATGGCGACAACGTCGGCCCGCTATTAGGACAGCGAGGCGATTATTACTGGGTGTATGCAGATTTCGGGTCGCCGGTGCAAGGGACGGCATCGTGCGGCTTGTTCAGGGACACGCAAGCCCCGACCCCAGCTCAATTCTCACTTCCAGCTACCACGCCTGCGAATTATGTCATCCTTGATTGGACCGCGTGCCCGGGAGCCGATAACAGCGACGGCACGCTTCCGCCACCGGATGAATGTGGTATAGCCAATTACGTGGTGAACCGGAAGCGGCACTATTATCCAGTATCGTTTGAAAACCGTGGACCTCGCCTGGAACAGCGCCACGAATGGCCCGTTAACGACGGTGATCGACTCGAGACCGAATTATGGAACGTGGAACCCGCAATGGAACAAGGATTTGGATGGTCCCGCGTCGAACGAGAATCCTGTCGCCGCGCATGGAAACATGATGCTGAAATGGGACGCGAGCGCGCCCTATTCTGGCTTGATCACGAGCTTCTCCATCCTGTATGGCACGTCACCCATGGGGCCGTTCAGCACGCTCCTGTCCGGCATTAGCCCGACCGTTTACAATTGCACGGTGGATTGGGGAACCATCCCCGATCTACGTGATGATACCTACTGGTTCAAGCTGCGGAGCCATCTTTCCGGGAGCTCGGTGGATAGCATACCCATCCCCGTCATCCACGATGCGGGCACGGGTTCATCAGCGCCGATTCCCGCCACCATTGCTTGGCCTTACGGGCCCGTGTACCAGCCTACATGGCGCGTTGTCCCCATCGACATCACGGGCGCGGGCATCGCGATCGACCCCGGGTTCTATTCGGACGGTGACCCGTCGAACACGGGAAGCGGGATATGGAAGTATGGCATCTACCGCATAGAGACCGATGACCCCGGGACCTGGCCCTCGTGGCCGGCGATCGACGCGCCCATTGCAATGGTCGATCGCGAGACCATGGAATCGGACGTGTGGTACCATGACGATCCGTCCCTGGTAAACGGCCGGTATTACCGCTATCGCGTGTTTGCATTCGACCACGCGTCCGCGTGTCCATCGACGGCATACCCGGTTGGGATGGCGTACAGCGATTTCATAGAGTTTCAATTTGACTCAGGAAATTTTGATCCGTATTATTTGTTTGTAGAAAATGTAAGTACAAACTTTCTTGAAGTATATGATATCATCCCGTTCCCAGTATTCGTGACGATTCGGAATGTTGGAACTATTACCACCACGGTCCAAGCCGTTAACTTGTCCATCACGCAAGGGGGTATCGATGTTACCGGCCTCTTCAACCTTTCCGGGCCGGTGCCAATCGTGGGTACCAGCTTGCCTCCGGGTGAATCACGAGTATATGAATTTGAAGTGCTATCCGGCATGGTCGTGACAGGGCAGGTCGAGATTACCGCCAATGTAACATGGTTTTCAGGCTCAGCCGCGTACGAACGTTCCCCTGCAATCGTGCACATCTATGAAACAACGGGCTTCTTGCCGCTTGAGATACGGGGGATAATCGGTCCTGATCACGTGTATATTGATGGCAATTTCGGCGTGTTTACGTTTCAAGTGTACAATCCGCACCCGTTGACTGCCCAGCTGGAATCGGCAACGATCGTCATTGACGGCATGGCATCGACCGGGCAATTCAACATCGTTCGGACGTGGCCTGCGTCTCTCCCGGTCTCGATAGCCCCGCTCGGTAACATCACGGTTGCGTTCGCTGTGGCTGCATCCGGAACCACGCCGGTCGGCGCGTGCGTCATGAACGCTTCGGTGACGGGATGGGCGGGAGGCATGAACGTCTCTAGCTCGGGCTCTATTTCACCCGCGTCGTTTTCGGTCTTGATATCACCGCCCGTCGTGGTGGTAGATGTGTTCGTGCAAGATGTCGATGTCGTGGAGGGAAAGACGTTCACCGTGGTCGTGAACTACACGAACACGGGTGCATCTCCCGTGGATGGCTGGGATGGCATGCTGGTGCTAGACCCGGCGGGCCGGTTGCTCGTGGCGAACGATCCTGTTCCCGTTTTCTTGGCTGCCAGCGGGGGCACGGGAACGCAAGCGTTCGTCGTCCGCGTGGAGGACCCTGTGGCGGCCGGCGAGGTCGTCGTGGGATGCCAAGCATCCGGGACGTATGATGATGGCGTTAATATTTCCGCCCAAGTTGCTGCATCTGCTCAAGCAAGCCAATCGGTGGTTATCTGGAACAAGGCAATCTTGGCCATCCAAGGTATAGCGGTCAACGCGACCGACGTGGTTGCCGGGGGTGACATCGAGCTGGCCATCACCTACGAGAACGCCGGGACGCCGGGAAATGCCGTCCAAGCACTTGAAGTCGGTTCGGGCGTGGCATTCCTGCCGGATTATTTCTCGGTCGTCTACTTCGGTCCCACGACGAGCGTGGTTGCGGGTGGCACCGCGACGCAATTGCTGGTGCTACGGTGCAACACATCGATCCCGTCCGACGGGTCGGTTCTCATCAACGTGACGGCGAGCGGCGTGGAGCAGTACTCCGGGGCAAGCCTTTCAGCGTCTTTAACCACGAGCGTGATCGCGTGGAGACATGCAGCATTGGTCAATATCACCGCCCTGTCTGCCAACGTGACCGACGTGGTCGAGGGGCAAGATTTCATGGTCACGGTTTCATTTGAAAACAACGGGAACGTCGATGCAATCAACCTGTCGGTCGCCATTGTTTTTGACCCCGCGTGGTGCACCGTGCTGACCGTGCACGCCCCGGTCACCTTGCACCCTGGCGGTGACACTGTCACCCAGCAGTTCGTGATGCGGTGCGATGGTACCATCCCGTCGGGCGACATGGTTTCGATCCTTGCAAACCTGACCGGGGCCGAGGACGTCCGTGCTTATAAACCTATCGCCCGCCAGCGGCCGGGTCCCGTGCATGGCATGGCCTCTCCCGCGCGTGGTGGACAATGACATGGAAAAAAAAGAAAGGTGCCGGCTGGGACGTTCATGCCGCGTAATAATCGTCCAAGTTCACGCTGAATCGCGATCCCCGAGGCCACACGCCGTACCAAAAACACGCGAAGTTGTACAAGTCATTTTTATATGGTTTTAGGTCATTCTCGGTTTTCCTGCTCGGGTCGGTCAGGGGCCCATGCGCGTCGGGGTTGTCGAAGTGCCAGCGGATCCACTCGGCGTACGACAGCTCCTTCCACTTCGTGTTCCCGTCGATGATACCCCGGTGCACCAGCAAGTCGAACGCCTTGGTATCATCGACCACGGGCACCTTGCACGAGGCGAGGGCTTTCGGGCAAGCACCGATCCACCACCACCCTTTTAAATTTGTTCTGGTATTCAATACTTCAAATTCGCCTGTTATTTCGTTAAGGCCGAATAATAAGTTGCAACGGGTGCTGTCGACGGCCTTGCTGCACGCCCGGGGTGCAACAACGCCGAGTTTACTTCTCAACACATTATCTTGGCACACTTCATTAACTCCCGTGATACCAGTACCAAGAATAGGAGACGGCGTGGCGTCATCGTCGCGGGGTGTACTGATTCGCCCGTCGACCAGCGCCGCGGCGACGGGTCCCATGAGGGACTGGCTCCACTTGGCAATGTCGCTGGTACTTGCAACGTCGACCAAGGCCCAGAGATTCACTACCCTGGTGGTGGGTGTGCCGCCGGGCACGTCAATTATGATAGACTGGAGCACGACTTTCTCATGGAGCTTGCTTGGATCGACTTTTGTGATCGCGTAGGGAACGAGCCACACGGGGCGAGCGAATACCTTGGTTGGATCGCCGACGGCATTGAGAATGTAAAACTCACATTGATGCCCGATGGACCGGAACGCTTGGGACCCCCCGATGGGATTAGGAAATACATTGCATCTTTGACCGCAATCTGTGGGAATGTGCTTCTCCCAAGCGTCGGGGTACAAGAGCTCGATGCTGGACGGGTCCGAGGCGAGAGCGTGTGCCCGTACCATGGCTTTGGCAAGGGCTTCTCTATTCAGAGCCCTTTCAAGTTTAATATCTTTCTGGATAAATGACCACGGGTGTGAATCTAATATTCCTGTAGCCTCCACGATCTTCACAACAACATCAATCGTTTCATCCCAATCATCGAGTGCGATATCTTGTTGCACGATCATGGTGACGTCACGCTTTCCTTTGATAAACGAGTAGGTTTTACTATTGCCGAACGGGTGCACCTTCTCGCCGGTGTCCGATAGCACCTCCACCTCGTCCAACCGCAACGCATCGTCAATGCGTTTGAAAATCACCTCAAGGTTACTCCATTTAAAACCACTTTTGATATTCGCAATGGAGAATGGAATCAACGGGTGGTTGAGCCCCAAGGGACTGAACAATACATTTGTTGTGATCCCAGTTTCTAGCATGAAGGACGGTTGATTGCCACCAACCAAGCCGAAATCGATGTTGTCGATGGTAACCCGCTGGAACGACAGCTCGTCCGGCCCGGGGCTCAACGAGAGCGGGTACCCCGCGTCGAGCATCCTCTTCATGGTAATAGCCCACGTCACCACCATGGCGTTGAGTTTCTTGGGTGGTTCCACCTTCATGAGCTTTATCGGGATGCCGGCACGGATTTCCACCAAGGTCTCCGATCCCGTAGTGGTCATCGAAGCTGAAAGGGGCAACACATCGTAATGATAGTGCTGGGTAGCACCCCCGGCAGGATCGGGAACATCGAATGCACATCGCACCATCCACTTGGGCGTAGGCGTGCTGGTATCGAGAACCATGGACGAGGAGAACGTGATGTCACCAAGCACGAGCAAGCCTTGCTTCATCGCCAAGTCTATGATGTTGGCAGCATAGTACACAGGACGTGCAATCTGGCAAATTTCGAGAGCCCACTCTTCTGTGGTTCGTAGATTATACACAAGATCATTGATTATGACCGTTGCTGATGCCGTGTTAAAATCCGCGGTGTAGAACAAGCCTTGGTATATCTGGGTCTTCCCGTACGTGGTCTGGCCGCCGGCGGTGGTATATTCAGTGCGCATGGTGAACGACAAGCGGTCGGTGCCAGGACGTGGAAAAGAATCGGGAACGAGCACTTCCTTCGTGGATATGGTTTTATCGGAAAAGTACCCGCAGCTCGCGCGAAATGGAATTTTACAGGCGACAGGTTTCGCCTCTTCTCGCCGAAGGGCCCGAAATTTGGAACGTGCGAGTTGATCTTGGATGGCGAGGTGCTTCAAGCGGTAGATTTCCATGCACGAAAATGGGTGGGGAGTCATCTCATCCTTGACAAGGTAGTTGAAAGCGGAATGCACGCGCTCGTCATCGAGAGTAAGAAAGGACGCGCCGTGGTTGATAGTCTCGAAGTAAAAACGAAGCTACATTAATCGGAAAAAACATTCTAGAGTGCAAGCATCGCTATCGCAACTGCAAATATCCCGCGTGACCGCAATGAAGCTCGTTCTCATGTATTTCGACAAGCAAAAAGGCCCTATTGCATTTGACGTGATCCCGAAAGAAATCTCGAAGGAAAAGGAATCTGTCCTCGGTCGTTTGTTTGATGTGTCCGAGAATGACCAACGCCACCCTTGGACAGGATTTCACGTTCCACTTTTTCCAGTATCTGCACGTTATCGCCAAAGACATATCCGTAATGCTGGTTGATGTACTCGACGCGGTTTTTCAACGTGACGACCCGGTCCTCCACGACCCGCATGTCCGCGACCATGACGATTTTTTCCTCGATCCCCGTGAAAAGGGCGGGATCACGCGCGTAAAGGCTCCCGATGTGCAAGGCAACGAGCCGGCCGATCTCGTGGAATCCCTCCTTCTCTAGGATGCGTAGCCCGTACACCGTGTGATGGGGGCGGTCTCCAGGCTGCATGAGGCCTTGTATCTCGATGGCCTTGTCCTTGTTTACCTGGAATATCTTGCCTATATCGTGGAGAAATCCTGCAGCCCGTACAAGACCCACGTTCACGGTCGTTCCACGGGATGCAACGTTTTTAGCAATGATGGTGGCCACCGTTGCAACGACTTGCTGGTGCCGGCGGATGTTTTCCGGTGTTTCATACTTCTCGTATAAACCCACGATGTCCCGGTCTCTTGGAACGCGCGGCGTGGCTTCGTTACTCATCGATTGTCATAGAAAAAAGGAGAGATTATGAATGCCGGCGGTTCTGGTCGCGTTCAATCCGCGCTTTCGTATGCTTTCTTGAGGGCTTCCAGTTCTGCTTTCGAGAGCTTCACCTCGCCGCGCCGCACGAAGAGCATGAAGATAAGCGCAAGCGTAATGAACGCGAGCATGAAGGGGAAGATCAAGGCATATCTCATGGCCCCGAGAACGTCGGACGTGATGGAAAACAAGAATCCAGCAACCACGGGACTCGTGATCGCGGCGGATGCAGAGAACAAGTAATACACGCCCGTGTAAGCACCGATCTTGCCATCGGGCGCGAGCTGCCACACGACGGTGATGGAGTTGATGTTGACCATGCTCCACGCGACGCCGATCACGAGGAACATGACAATGATGTAGATAAACTTCTCCTCGATCACGAAAACGAACAGGAGTGCCGTCGCGGCGCCTATGATGATTGCCAATCCCATCTTGATCGTCTTGCGTCGCCCTATCTTCTCGGAGATGATGCCCGCGGGTAGTGCAAAGATGATGAACGATAATGGCAAGAACAGCATCAACAAGCTCGCCGTTCCTTGGGTGAACCCGAGCACTTCCGTGGCCAGCAACGAGAAAAACGTCTCGATCGCGTTGTACGCGAAGAACCAGGAAAAGATGGCTAGCAGCATGAACAGGGCGGATTTTTCCTTCTCGCGGAAGATCATCACCGTCTCGCTCGTGGCAATCCTTTCCCCCAGTGATTTTTTAACGTCTTGATGCTGTTGAAGTTCCTTGACCCTGAACGCCTTTGCCTCGGTTCTATCTGCAGCGAAATCTGCCCCGTATTGCTGTATCATCTTTTTCGTTATTTCGTTTTCGTTGACGGTGAAGAAGACGACGAACAAGCACCCGAGCATGATGAGACCGATGACAGAGAATGCCATGCTTCCCGTGGGGTCCATGTCCAGCAAGATGGCCCCGATCAAGAAGCTCCCGATGGTCCCGAAGCCTCCCATCAAGTTGATGACGGCGTTCCCCTTGGCGCGCACCTCGCTCGGCGTGAGGTCTGGCATCAGCGCGACCACGGGGCTCCTGTACAATGCCATCCCGATGTTGTAGAGCATGATGAAGAAGACAAGCAACGCGAGGTTCGTCGAGTGCGGTATGAGGACGAACGAGACCACTCCAAGCGGAATGCCGGTTATGATGAACGGCATGCGCTTGCCAAATTTACTCTTCGTCCTGTCAGAAACAGCCCAGACGTACGGTTGGAGCAGGATGGCCGTGATGTTATCCAAGACCATGATGATGCCGATGATGAAATCCGTCCAGGTGAAGGCCGGCAAGAAGTATTTTAACACCAACGGGACCTTGACGTTGTAGATGTTCCATGCCAAGCCCGTGGTAAGGAAGCCAAAGCCGATGAGGAACGTGCGCTTGTAATCGAGTTTTATCTTGGTTTTTTCTGCTTCTGCCATCATTAGTTCCCCTCCAGTTCCTTTTCGAGCTTCTCGATCTGCCGGTATCCCCTGCTGGAGATCAAGACGTAAGCGAAGAAGATACCCGCCGCGATGGATCCGCCGAACGCGATGTAGAACAATATTCTTCCCTCTGGATTCGTCCAAGTGTACCTTGCTTGGATCAATGCCCCGGTCGCGTTGGGATCCGCTAGGATGAAGCTAATGTTACACGTCCACTTCATCTGCAATAACCTCGTGAATGACTCGTTTTTCCCGGATAACGTTTCCGGGAT
Organism: Promethearchaeota archaeon; assembly: GCA_041305945.1. Taxonomy (GTDB): domain Archaea; phylum Asgardarchaeota; class Lokiarchaeia; order Sigyniarchaeales; family Sigyniarchaeaceae; genus JBGLND01. Next base: position 3,568,715 of record JBGLND010000001.1, on the reverse strand, counting down.
CCCGATGACTTCCGATCCATTCAAGACAGTGAACGTTGCATCGACAGTGACATTTGAATCAAACGAAAAAGAGAACGTCTCGCTTGCTGGAATCTTGAATGCAACCGAAACCGGTTTCATGGGTTCCGTGATGCGGAATTCTTTGTAGACAAGTCCAGATGCGTTATTCATCCATGACAAGAACGTTAGGACAAATAACAACAGCATCATGCTTGTTTTCAGCGTGTTTCGTGGTGTCATGTTAGGTGTCTCCGTGGTTGATCGTGCACGGTGATTCAACACCAACGGAGTATTTTTAATCTTGCCCGAGCGATGAGAAGTAGGGCTGTTTTACCGTCGAATGGTGGACATGGTGGAAAAACATGTTGAGATCGGAAGAGGTTGTCGATTTCTTGACCGCTTCTCCCCTATCCACTTTCTTCAAATAGCGTGAATTCGAGTTGAACGTGGCAAGGATGATGAGCGCTAGCCCGATCACGATCCCGCCAAAAAGAATCCGTGCGGGCAAGGTACCGGGGATATCCACACGTAAACCTTCCCACGTGACCGTCAAGCTGAATATGAGGCCGAAAAGTGCCGCAAGAAAGGTGTAATAGAAGAATTCCACCGTCCTGTTTCCCGGGAAGTCGGGCAGCTTCGCGTGGCCGTTCCTGAACGCTTGGAATCGGAGGACCAGCGTGAAGGTGGCACCCGTCCCGATGCCATTCACGAGCAAGGACACGGGACTGTTGCTAAAACCGGGGAGCAAGTCGTTCAGGATGGTGATGGCGATCATGGTGGCGAAGGCGAACCATATCAAGCCATCCGAGTTCCTGGTCTTGAATGCAATCGAGAAAGCAGCCATGCTCGTCGCGATGCCGGCGAAAAACAAGAGCGCTTGGAGCGGATACGCGGGAACCGGCGTTTTCAAGTAGAACAACGTGGCGAAAAAGTTGCCCAGGCCGATGCTGAGAAGCAAGGCCAGCGCGGTTGTCATCCACGATCTCGGGCCTCCTTTTTCGAGCACGTTATCGCACCACGCGAACCTCGTTGCCGGGCGGGGATCGGTGGTGGGAACGGATGGCGGCACGGCAGCCCGGTCGAGGGCGAGCAATGGTGGGATCGCGATGGCGATGATCATCCCCGCAACTAGCAGCATCTCAAGTCCGGTTATGGCGGGGAACAACCACGCTGCACCGGTCACGAGGAACGCCAGGCAAAAACCGAAAGCCTGGACGCGGCTTCCTTGGGAATATACCCGTCGTGCCATCAGCCCGAGCATGGCTACCACGCCCGATACCAGCACGTAGGCGAAATAAACCATCATGGGCACCAGCTCGCTCAGCCAGCCATCCACCACCGTGAAATAGAGCAGCATCGACATGAACGCCATCCCGTACGATGCGAGCGGCATCATCCTCGCGTGGACGGAATCGAACCTCCCGCCGGTCGTTGCAATCATCTTTATTTCCGCCTTCATGAGTGCAAATGCAATCATGCCAAGCAATGGCCCGGTCAACAGCAGCAGCACGAGCAACCCAGTCAGGAATCCCGCATCCGAGTAGGGGATGTTGATCCCTGCCAGGTTGCAGAACCCGTAGGGCAGGGTGACGAGCAAGAATTGGAGTACGGCAAGCGCGTAGGGTAAATCTCTCAATCCTTGGACGAAGGTACTACCACCTGCCGGTTGCTTGCTGCTCCCGGGCACGCCATTCGTGGTTGCAGGCTCCACCATCAGTCACCCCAAGCCTTTATATTGATCCCCGTGCCGGGACCAAGGTCGAATCGGACCTCGAGCATCCACGTGTTCGATACGCTTGCGTGCTTGACTGCCCGCACGCCGGTGATGCTCGTGCTCGCGTTGGACGAGTAAAACGTCGAAGGGTCAGAGACCGACACGAGATTGAACCGTACAGTCAAGCCCTCAAACGACTCTTCCGTGAACCTGCTCGTGACGTTGCAATCGATCGCCATCACGGCCGGTGCAGAACCATTGTTCACCGACGAGACGTTCGTTTCGACACCAAGATAGGGGATGACGGGTGCTGGCTGGTCCTTGTCCTCCCACCGCGGGTATACCCTGAAGCTCGTTGCCTGGGCGCGTTCCCCCGTCGATGCGTTTACAAGGGCGGTGACGTTGAACAACTGCCTCTCCTTGAAATGCAGGACCCGGTACGCGCCCTCCTCCCGGCCGCTCGCGGTCTGGATGTACCACGGGGAACCGGCATTCGCCCCCGCCGGGACCAGCGTGCAATTCCCGTAGGTGATCTTGTCCCTGTGATCATGTCCGTACAAGTATGCCCTTACATCGTGCTGTTCAAGTAGTTGGACGACCTCTTCGTTGAGATATTCGAAGTTCTTATTTATCCTGGTCCTGTCATTGCCCGAGCATTGGTACGGGGGCGCGTGCCCCGCGACGATGTTGACAGGCGTGCTCGAGTGCGCGGCAAGGTCGTCCGCAAGCCAGTTGAAATATTGCTCGCGCAAGGCATCGAGGTTCATGCCCGTGTCGATGTACACGAAGTGGTAATCTGGGCCGTAATCGAACGTGAAGTTGGTGTACTGGCACCAGCGCTTGTACTCGGCGGTCCCGAAATAGTCATGGTTACCCGTGCCTACAAAGATCGGAACGTTCAACCGCATGCACTGGTCGTACATGAACTGGTATTCCGATTTCAAGGCGGTCTCGGTGATGTCGCCGACCAAAAGCACGAATTCAGGGTTGATCAAGTTGGCCTGGTTCACCATCTCTTTTGCCCACTCGCTGCCTGTAAGTTCGGCATACTGCGCATAGTAAGGAGCTGTCGCTAAAACAGGGTAAGACATCGGACGTGCCGGCCCGCGAGCACCTTCCGGATATGCCCATGCGCCGCTGTAAGTATCTGTTCGAGCAGAGGGCCTGCAGCTTGTGTGATGCATAAAAAGATTCAAAATATTGCGAACATCGTATTTCCAGTTATCAAAATAATCCGGATGAGCCATCAAAACTCTCACAGCCGAATCGGTTGTGACGCACGTTTGAATATTCGCCTGCCAATCCCAATAATGTCTTCCCCATGTATCCACAACCGTCCATTTGGGATACGGAACCCACTTCCTCCTTAATGAGGTGCCGCCCCGGTGCGACCCGCTCGGCCCCGAAAACAAGCTCGTCTTCGCGTGCGGCCCGCTGACGGGCACGAGCTTCCCCACGGGCAACCGTTATGGCTTGTTCTTCAAGAGCCCCTTGACGGGCACGTTCGCGGAATCGTATTCCGGGGGCGACCTCGGCCGTCGTATCCGGGGAACCGGGTACATGGCTGTCATAATCCAAGGCGTCGCCGGCACGCCGTCCTACATCCACGTCACCGAGGACCAAGTGAAAATCCATGACGCAAGTTGGTTATGGGGGAAGGGGACGTTTACCACCCGGGCTGCATTGCTGGAGCGACACGGGCCGAAATGCGAGGTGGCACTCATCGGGCCTGCCGGCGAGCGGCTCGTGCGGTTCGCATCCGTCCAGAACAACGAGTCCCGGTCCGCGGGTCGGTGCGGTCCCGGTGCCGTGATGGGCTCGAAAAACATCAAGGCAATCGTGTTCGAGGGCACCAAGCGTCCTGCCTTGAATGACGACCCTGAATTCAAGGATATCGTGAAGGAAGCCTTGGAACGGCTGCGGAAAAACCCGCTGGTGTATGGAAAGGAGGGGATGTACCGCAAGTTCGGAACGCCTATCATCGTCGATTGGACCAACGAGCTTGGCTGCTTTCCAACGCGCTACTACTCGCAAGGCTTCTCGGAAACGTCCCACCAGATCAGCGCCCATGCCTTGAACGAGACTATCTTGAAAAAGCGCACCGGATGCTGGAATTGTCCCTACACGTGCGGGAAATACGTGGAGGTCGAGGACGGGCCATTCAAGTGCAAGATCGAGGGCCCGGAATACGAGACCATCGCCAATTTTGGCGGCCTCTGCGACATCCAAGACATTCGTGCCATCGCAAAGATTAACGAGTTCTGCGACGATGCCGGCATCGACACCATATCGGCTGGCAGCATTTGTGGCTTGGCCATTGAGGCGAAGCGCAGGGGAATGGTGAAGGAATTGGACGCCATCCCCCTCGACTACAACGATCCGCTGTCCGTGCTCGCGTTCTTGGATGACATGGTGAACTTGAAGGGCATTGCAAAAGAGTTCTCGATGGGAACGAAGCACGTCGCCAGGAAGTACTCGCTGGAAAGCATCGCGATGCACGTGAAGGGGCTTGAATTCGCGGGATACGATCCCCGGGCGTTCCGCGGGTTTGCCTTGAGCTACGGCGTGGCTCCCGAGGGGCCGACCCACTTGCGGTCGGTCTACCACGGCATCGAGCGGGAGCTTCCTCCCTCCTACGAAAACAGGGTGCTCCCCATGATCGAGCAGGAGGACAAGATGGCCATCATCGATTCGCTCATCGTGTGCAAGTTCGTCAGGGGTATCTTGGACTGGGATTTTCTCGCGCGGTTATGCACGGTGTCCAGCGGCGTCACTCTCACGACCGAAGCATTGCGTGGCATCGCTGCAAAGGTCGTGACAGGGAGCAGGATTTTTAACGTGAAAGCGGGTTTCACGCGTGAGGATGATTACATGCCAGAACGGGTGTACCGTGAAAAGTTGCCACGCAAGGCTGGACCCCCGCACGAGCTGGACAAGGAAAAATACGGCCAGATGCTCGATGAGTACTACGCCGCGCGTGGCTGGTCCAAGGACGGCATTCCCCGTGATGAGGAATGAACATGGAAGGTTTATCACCCGCGCGGTCATGGATTCAATCATGAGACCCGGCATCCCGAGAGACGTTATCTTCACCGCGTCCGGCACGAGGGGCGTTGTAGGTGACGAGCATGGTCTCACGCCCTCCTTTCTCGTCCCGCTAGGCATGGCATACGGCTCGTGGATCCGGGAACGCGTTGGAAAACGCCCCCGTATACTCGTCGGGAGGGACACGCGCCCATCCGGGAAGATGATAGAAGCCGGCATCGTCCACGCCTTGCTGGCAACGGGTTGCGACGTTTTCTCTGCGGGCATTTGCCCCACCCCCGCGATCGTGTATGCAAAGCGCGTGCACGCCTTCGACGGGGCGATCATCATCTCCGCGAGCCATAACCCGGCGGAATACAACGGCTTGAAATTCCTATCCCCGGCGCCCCCGGGCACGTTCCTCAGCAACGAGGAGCTAGAGGAAATGTATTCCATCTTCATGAACCCGGCCTCGTTTCACGTGGCGCCTTGGACCGAGCCGGGGTCGCTTGAGACCATTGATGTCACCGGGGAATACATTTCCGAGATAAAGGATTTCATCACTTCGACCGTCCACGTGCCGTTACCGTTAAAAATCGTCGTTGATCCCGGCGGGGGTTGCGGCAAGGAATCCGTCGTCCCCCTCCTCCGTGAACTGGGTTGCACCGTGGTGAGCATCAATGATTCCCTGCTGGATAGTGCACCGTTCTTTCCCCGGGATTCCGAGCCCGTGGCGGCTAATCTTGGCTTGCTTTCCAAGACCGTGGTCGCGGAACACGCGGATGCCGGCTTGGGTATTGATTGTGATGCCGATCGGATCAGCATCTGCGACGAGCACGGGCACATCTTGCGCGAGGATGTCGGTCTTGGCCTGGTGATGAAATATCTACCTTTAATCACCAACGGCCAATCCAGCAAGCTCTTGATCGTCACGAACGTTGCATCGTCGCTCATGTTCGAGGACATCGCGACCGCCTCAAGCGGGTCGGTCATACGGACGCCCTCCTGCCAGAAACGATTTTTGATGATCAAGTCGATGTTCTTGAAAAAATTACCCGTGATGTTGTTGTAGGTATTCCACGAGATCACGGCGCTTAAATCCTTCGCGTAAGGGTTGTTAATGTCCGAAAAACCCGAAAGAAATTCCAGCCCGAATGTCCACGGGTTGCCAGGGAGCACGTCCGCGTACCCGACGATCTCCAGCTCCGCGCTCATGCCCTCGATTTGCAAAACGATGGTCTGCCCCACTGTTTTCTTGATGGCGCCTTGCAAGTCGGATTGCAAGATGATGGATGCCGTGGTGTCCAGTCGCGTGAACACGTCCTCAACGGTGCGCCCGCCTGTCTGGGGGACCTTGAGAATGGCATCATTGTTGATGTCATAATATTTCTTCCCGTCGATGATGGAGACCGATAGATATTCCTTGTAGCTGTTGTAACTTCCCCCGGTGATGTACCCATAATTGTCCACCTTGTTACCTGCCATGGACAAGTATTCCTGGTACTGGTCGAGCTGCCGGGGAACCACCGACCGCGTGGCCGCGAGGCCTACGGTCGTGTATACCCACGAGTAAAACCGGGACGGGTCAATGGAATGACGGTACATGCAAGCATTGTCCACCAGTGACAAGTTCTCGATCTCCGAGATGAAGGTCCTGTTCATCGTTTGCAAGCCATAACTACTCGGGAGGAACGAGCCCAGCTGGATGTCCCCGCCGATGATGGTCTTGCTCCGGGGGTAGATGCCCGCGGAGATGCTGCTGGTGATCGTCGTGATGGTGACCGTGAAGCTCAAGCCTATCGCCATCATCATGAACGTGTTGATTGTCCTTCGCTTGTTGCGCATCAATGTACGATAGCAAATCTGCTTCAAGCTTCTCTGCATTGGAAGGAGAATTGCCCACGTGAATACCTTGCTCAAGACTGGCAATGCAAATATCCCGATAAGTATCATCCCCATTAAAAAACCGACGATCCCCGCGAAAATGGCGATAGTTGGTGCGATGAAATCTTGATATGAGATGGACTTCATGTCGAGGAGTTGCGTGATGCCGGTGATTGCAGAGACCGTGCATGCGATCGTCAGCCCGATCCCACCAGCCAAGGTTGCGAGGCTCTTGCCCACCTCGCGTTTCACGGACGGTGCACCGGTTGTCCGCCCTGACTTGATGGCGTTGATCACCTCGATCCTTGCGGTTTGCAAGACCGGGATGAGCCCGAATCCAAACGGGATGGCGTAGCCCAGCCCGATTCCGGTCATCAGCGTGGTGACCGACACGTTTACCTTGATGCTGAGCTCGAAGGTGATGTTCAATATGTTTGTCGTGAGCGTCGATCGCGTGAGGAATGTCACGAACGCGCTGGCAAACCCGAGCCCGATAAGAAGGCCCAGCGCGATCCCTATCGACGCCATGATGAAAATTTGCGTCAAGTATAATTTCAAGATGAACGATTGCCCGAACCCGATGCCCTTCAGGATTCCTATTTCGTGGATGTCTGTTTGCTTTGCCGTCTCGAACAAGTTCTTGATGAGCACGCCACAGACCACGAGGGATATTGCCGCAAAGATGGAGAATGCAACGCGGATGATGTTGAATGCGGGTGTCATCCCCTTGATCCACGACTGCTTTGGCGTGCTTGACGAGAAGTACAAGCCCAGCTCGTCCGTCATGAGGTCCTGAATACTTGTCCCGAGTTCCTCTACGTGCGCGCGTTCCGTGGAGTGCGCCATGATGTAATTGATCGGCTGCTCCAGGTTAGGCTCGTTAAACACGAAATTCCACATGTCCTCAAGGCCCAAGTAGATGAAATAGTTCGAGTACGGGTTCAAGGAGGCCGTCCCTAATTTTCCAAGATCGTCGACGATGGCAACCACGGTGAAATTTGGCCATGTCGCGGGCGAGTACCACGTCGAAAACGGGAAGTCCGGATGGGGATAGCGGTTCCTGATGGAGATGACATCTCCTGCCGACACGTTTTCCATGATGTCGTTTGTTTCCAGGAACCTCCTCGTTAGCACGACGGGGCGCGTGATGTTATTGCTTTGTTTCAAGAAAAGGTCTGGCGATGCATACTTGCCAACGAGGTCTTGCGAAAAATTTTCGTGAACGGAGATAACTTTCACCCTCCCGAAATTTTTCTCCATGTCGGAGTTGGTATCCAACCCGATCATGAAACTATCAAGACGTTCATCGTAATCGAAGAACGTATCGTTCTCAAGACATATTTCAGAAAGATAATTCACGTAACGCGGGACCCATGAATCGAGATATTGGAGGTTGCCCCGGTCGAACGCATTTTTCACGTCTTGATAGCTCGGACCATTGTACCCCCATATATTGGAGACAACATCGATGTACCCTAAATTCTCATCGAGCGTGCCCTCGAACGATGATTGGATCATGTCCGAGCCGATGTTGACCCCGACGAGTATCGAAATTCCCAACGCGATTGCGAGGATGGTCAAGGCTGTCCGGGCTTTTCGTTGCTTGAGGTTCCGGTACCCTATCTTGAATGCTTCGTTCATCTAACCAAGACCACGCGCCGAGTCCATCCGCATTGTTCGCTCTGAGATGACTCGATGCTTGGCATATATATAGGGATAAGTACTTCAGATGGCCGTCTACGGGACGATTACCATCGAGCCTTGTAAGCAAGCTTGGCGGGCCCCCAAGCCGGTCAAGCCTTGAATTGAACCACCCGCGCCGAAAAATCGCTTTCTTCTCAGGCCTCTTCCCAGAGCATTCCCACGTCGTAGAACGTGTCGGCAATCGCGTCGTGCGCCTCTTGCCATTGCGCGTGATCGCAAGACAGCAGCATGTCAAGGTTGCGCTCCACGATATCGAGCGCCGCATCGCGTTCTTGCTTCTTGGGTGATGCGATCGCCTCCCGCAGCGCCGGGACATCGAGCAAGTGGAGCGATTCAAGCAGCACTTGCGTGATGCCCGTTTCCGGGTGCTGGCTCGCCCTCAACTGGCGAAGCGCGCCCAGCACGCGTTCTCTCGTTTCCATCATTGGAAAAAGGTGGAACAAGCTATATATATCACGCGTTTGGAATGGATCGACGAGGCGGAAACGCGCCCGGAGCGTGATGGCACATCATCCTCAAGAGAAAGCCTTTCATCATCGTGGTCTTGCTCGCGGCCATTTCAAGCGTCGTGCTCGCGGGGTGCTTGGTCAGGAACCTCGATGAGGGACGTGGAGAAGGCCCGCCTTTCCAGGAATCCGGGAGTCGTATTGCAATTGATGGTGATGACGAGATGGATGCCTTTTTTGCAGGGAATGCTTCGGATGGCATGTCGTGGGAGAATGCACACGTCCTTGACGGGCGCCGCATCGAGCTGGTCGATGACGGGCCGTGCATCCACATACAGAACACCACGAGGCACCTGATCATTCGCAATTGCCAGCTCGCAAGTGCCAGGTACATGGCCGATTGCGCCTGCATGTTTTATGGCATTCACCTCGTCAATTGCACCAACGTGCGCGTCGACAACTGCACGGTTTCACGGTGCACCGAGGAATGCATTCTCCTCGAGCTTTCATGCAACAATTTCATTCAAGATACCGATCTGGTGTTCCACTTCAGGGCCATTCTCTTGGACCATTCTAACAACAACACGATACGCGATAATTGCCTGTACTACTCCAACACAACGCTGTATACCATCTCCGAGCATGGATCCACGGGAAATCTCATTTCCGGGAACCATCATGTCGTGCTGGACGACGCTCGATCGCCGCGTGCGCAAATTTGAAGCGCGGTAAAATGGAAAAAAAAATGGTAGGGACCCGGTTGTCGGGTCGTTCTATTGCTTAACGTCCCCTTCCTTGGGTGCCGGTTGCTCGCCATCCCTGAGCACGCGCCGCAGCACCTTTCCAACGAATGATTTCGGGAGCTCGTCCACGATGTTGATCTCCCGTGGAACCTTGTAGAAGGCAAGGTTCTCGTCGCACCATTTCTTGATGTCCGCCCCGGTGACCTTGTCCTTGTACTCGGGCTTGAGGGACACGGCCGCGACGATGATCTCGCCTTGATCGACATCTTTCGACTTCATGCCGTAGACGCCCACCTCCAGCACCGCCGGGTGGGTATACATGAGGTCCTCGATCTCGCGCGGGAACACCGCGTGGCCCTTGTACTTGATCATGTCGCGCTTACGGTCCTTGATGTGCAGGTATCCCTCGCAATCGATGCAGCCGATGTCCGACGTGTAATACCACGTGATTCCATCCTTGTCCTTGCGTAAAACTTTCGCGTTTTCCTCGGGCTTGTTCAAGTATCCCGGCATGATCTGCGGGCCAGTGGCCGCGATTTCCCCGATGTACTTCGCGGTGTCGGGGCCGCATTTCTCCTTGCAATCGGGTTCCGTGTACGGGCACGCGGGGATGATCTTGTCACCGGTGTCGATGTCGACGATCTTGAGCCACGTGTCGGCAAATGGAAGCCCGACGCTGTTCGGTCGCGGGCGCTTGAACGGGTTGGCCGTGAGCATCGGTCCCGCCTCGCTCATGCCGTATCCCTCCGTGATGAGCGCCCCCGTGATCTTCTCGAACTTCTCCTTCACCTCGAACGGGAGTGCTGAAGCCCCCGAAAAGCACCCCTTGAACTTCCGCATCTTCGCGGCCCACTTGGGCGAGTCCGGGTCCTGGTTCAGGCGGTTGTACAAGGTGGGCACGCCCGGCATGAACACGGCGTCTTGCTCGGCACCGACCTTTAGCAAGGTCGACAGCTTCTCGGGGGGTCTCGGGAACAGGACGAGCGTGTAGCCCTTGAACAGGCCGATGTGCATGGCGACCGTGAGGCCGAAAGAGTGTGCCAAGGGCAAAACACAAATCATTCCACCGTTCCCGTACGTTTCCTTGACGCCATCGAGCTGCGTTTCGGCCAAGTTGAATCCTTGCAAGCAGTTCGAGAAGAGGTTGAAGTGCGTCTGTTGCACGCCCTTGGGCGAGCCCGTCGTGCCGCCCGTGTAGATCAAGCACGCGACGTCCTCTTGGGGGTTTATCGTGACCTTGGGAAGCGACGCGGGGTCGGCCGAGATCACGTCCTGGAACTTCTTGAACGATATGTTCCCCGCGCTCGTCGGCCATGTCTTCATGCGCGGCACCTTGCCAAGCAGCGTCCCCAACTTCGCCTTGAGAGGTGGCAAATATTCCGCGGTCCCCGTCATGATGATGGTGTCGACGGTCTTCAACAATGACAAGTCCTTCCCCTCGAGGTATTCGAGGTACAAGAAATCCAGGATGACGAGGGCCTTGGCCTTCGAGTCGTTCGCCTGGTGGACGATCTCCACGTACTTCTGCAGCGGGATGATCGGGTTCGCCACGCAGCCCGCTCGCAAGATGCCAAAGAACGCGATCACGAACTGCGGGAGGCATTTGAATACATGTAGCTCGTCTTGACATTGAAAAACTTGTCTTGGAACGGCAAGTAACCAGCTTGGTTCAGCAACACGATGGGACGGTCGATGAATGGCTTGGCCGTGAAAAGCACCCCGCCGGTCACGAAGCACGCGATCAAGGTACCTGCCAATATCCTTGGTTTTGCTTGTACAATACGAATAACCTTGTTCCACCGCTTTATATCGAAATGAATCACGCCGGCCTTGAAAAGGATGCCCACGTGATAGAGAAGGATGGTGAACATAACGGTGAACGCGAATGTCCACGTCCTGGAAAGAAAAAAGGCGACGCTTATGAAGAGTTCAAGGTACCCCAAGGAGAACATCACCGCGGTGACAACGAAAAAGGCCGTAACAGGGATGCTCCAGTACACCACATGACGCACGATGGGGGTTACCTTCTGCATGCCATCGGTGACCGGCGGGACGATGGATTTTCTATCGCGCCGCTCGACACACAACACGATGCCGGTGATGAAAAGCCCATCAATGATCGAATACACGATTTCACGCATCGCGGCACGGTTATCGAGGGCAACGTTCAGCACGAAAGGTGAGCAAATCGCGATCGCCTCCATGATCAACAATGCCACGATCCAGAAAAACAACCCGGCTCGCGGCTGCTCCGGAATCCATCCGGCGCGCCGGGGGCTCGCCTTGGATGCTGCAAGCAGGTACAACATGCCAGGTAGCCCCGACACGAGGAAGAGGTAGTACAACGCGTGAATCGAGAAATTCTCGGCATGGAAATTGCCAAAGAGAAGGTATAGGGTTTGCCCGCCGAACTCTGGCCTGTGATACCCCAGCCCCAGTGATGCCACCAATATAGCAGTGCCCAGCACGGCAACCGTGATAACGAGCAGCCATCCAGTCCGGTGCTTGCATGCAGCCTTGACGTGCGCGGGTTCGAGTTCAGCCTTGACCGGGCCATAATGGACGAGGAATGCCGAGAGCACCAGCGAGAACAGCACGCTCGTCATGAAATTCGCGACCAATTGCTCTGCATCGAGCACTGCGTCCAATAATGAAATGCGATAGTTTCCAAAAATGGGCTTGGTGAAAAATGTATTGATATCGAACACGCCATGCTCTTCGATGTATCCAAGAACCGGATAGACCACGAACACGAACAACGAGATGGTTAGATACGTGAACGTGAGGACATCACGCATCACGTGGCCGCGTGCCTTGTTTTTCGACCGGGGTCGGGAACTTGTCATTGCTTAAACCAAGTCATAGCTTTATCCCGGCATTATCAAAGCTACGCGTGGACTATTATGAAGCGCATCAATGTCGGGATAGTCGGCATCGGACTGCTGGGCAACATCCACGCGATGTCCCTCATGACCCTCATCGAGGAGGAGGTGTTCAAAGGCGTCGCGGACATCCGGATCGCAGGATTCGCGGATATCAATGAAAAAACGTTGCACGACAGGGGAGAATTGTACGATGTCACGCACCTCACGACGGATGGGCACGAATTGTGCAAGAGCGACAACATCGACGCGATCTACATCGTCACGCCAACCAAGCACCACCACGAGTTCTTCATGTCCGCGGCGCGGAACAAGAAACACGTGTTCGTCGAGAAACCCGTGGGAACGAACGAGCATATCAAGGAAATGATTCGTGCCAGGGATGAGAACGACATCATAAGCCAAGTGGGCCTTGTCTTGAGGTACGAACCGTTTTTCTGGTACTTGAAACACCTTGCTGATGAAAAAAAGGACGAATTCGGCCCGTTGCAGAACGTCTTGTTCCGCGATGACCAGCAATACCCGTACACCGGTACCGGAACCCACCCGAGCACGTGGCGCGCGGACAAGGAAATGGCGTACCACGGGACGCTGTTCGAGCATAGCATCCACGACCTCGATCAACTGATTCGCTTCTGTGGCAAGGTAACATCAATCTCGGCGATCGTCAAGTTTTTCAACGGGAAGGAGGGCATCGAGGATTCAGCATCGGTATTGATGGACTTCGAGGATGGGTCCACCGCAAGCTTGAATTCCATCTGGTACGGCGCCAAACAAGACTCGAGGCTATGCGAGTTCTTCTTCAAGAACGCCTACATGGTGCTCGAGACCGGATTCCTCGGCCAAGGAAGCATCCGATACAGGATAGGGAATGAAAAGGTGGTGAAGGTGCAAGGCGAGGACATCTCGCGGGCGTTTTTCAAGCACGTCTTTCCCGGCTTGAACGTGCCCGCCGGACTCCCCTATTTCTACGAGAACGTTGCATTCATGCGTTCCATCATCAGTGGCCAGCCGGCGCACCCGGGGCTCGAAACCGCCTTGTACGCGCACGAAATCATCGAAAAATGCTACGAATCATCCAATAACAAGAAACTTATCACGCTGTGAACATCATGATACTTGACCATGGATGGGGGTCACCCTCGGAGTACAGGAAATGGGGACCTTATCTCTCGTTTGGAAATTCCGCAGCGACGGCCATGCACGTCTCGTGGCAATCGAAATTCTTCTCGTTGGATAGTTGGATCGAATACGGTGAAACGATTGATTGCGGAAAACGAATAAAGAAGGATATGGATGCGTTACCAAGCGCGATGCACACGTTTTTGCTTGAAGGCTTGAAACCGGACACCACGTATTACTTCAAGATTTCAAGGCCGGAGGACATGCAAGAGCAAGAGGCCAGCCCTTCACGAAGCAAGTTGATGCCAACGAGCACGTCAAACTCGTCCAAGCGAAATCGCCGAATGATCTCTGCACGTTCGATCGTGTCGATCTCGTTGTGCAAGTACTCGGCACGCGTGTTTATTTGCTTGAAATACTCGCTCAAGTTCTCCGCCATGTTCTTGGTCAAGGTGGTAACCATCACCTTGTTCCCGGCTTTCACCACTGCATCGATCTCCTTCACGAGATCATCGACTTGACCCGCTGTCGGTCGCACGTCTATCACGGGGTCCACGAGGCCCGTCGGGCGGATGATCTGCTCCACGACTTGCTTCGATTGCTTGAGCTCCCAGTCACCGGGGGTTGCCGTGGTGAAGATCGCCTGGTGCACCTTGGCTTCCCACTCGTCGAACTTCAGGGGCCGGTTATCGTACGCGGTCGGTAAACGAAATCCATAATCCACGAGGTTTTTCTTGCGCGAACGGTCGCCCTCGAGCATGCCGTGTACCTGCGGGATGGCGATGTGCGACTCGTCCACGACCAGCAAGAAATCATCGGGAAAGTAATCGAGCAACGTGCGCGGCGGCTGCCCGGGCTTGCGGCCATCGAGGTACAGCGAGTAATTCTCGACCCCGGTGCAGTATCCCACCTCGCGGATCAGCTCGAGATCGTACTTGGTGCGCTGCTCGAGCCGGTGCGCTTCCAGTAGCTTGCCCTGGGATTTTAACAAGTTCACCCGTTCCTCAAGTTCTGCCTCGATGCCATGTATTGCCTCGTCCATCCGGTAGTCGGGCACGATGAAATGCTTCGCCGGGAACAAGACGAGCTTGTCCACCTTCCCGATCTTGTCGAGCGTCACGGGATGGATCTCGGTGATGCTCTCTATCTCGTCCCCGAACATCTCGATGCGATACGCGCGTTCCATGTAGGCGGGATAGATATCGATGATGTCACCCCGCACCCGGAACATGCCTCGCTGGAAATCGAAGTCATTGCGCTCGTGAAGGGTTCGCAAGAACCCGTCGATGAGCCGGTCGCGTGTTATTTTCTCCCCGACATCGATCCTGAATTGCAGCTTTTTCCATTCCACGGGATTGCCGATGCCATAGATGCACGAAACGCTCGCGATCACGATGACATCGTTGCGGGTGAGCAAGGAGTAGCACGCGCTCAACCGCATACGCTCGATCTCGTGATTAATATCCAGGTCCTTTTCGATGTACTTGTCCGTGGTGGGCAAGTATGCCTCGGGCTGGTAATAGCTGTAATACGAAACGTAATATTCCACGGCATTATCCGGGAAGAGTTCCTTGAATTCGTTGTACAGCTGGGCGGCCAAGGTCTTGTTCGGGCTCATGACCAGGGTCGGTTTTTGGACGTGTTCTATGACGTTTGCGACCGTGAATGTCTTCCCGGAGCCGGTTATACCGAGGAGGGTCTGGTACCTGTCCCCCCGCCTGATCCCTTCCACGAGCTTCTTGATGGCGCTTGGCTGGTCTCCACGGGGCTGGTAGCCCGAACGTATCTTGAAGGTGCCCATGTCCAACAACTGAAAAGCTAGCTAATGAACATATAAATATTCAAGCATGGTGGGGAACATATAGGTATATGCGCCGAGCCGTGCGACGCCCGAACAAGCCAATCGTGACGCGGAATTGCGCTTTACTCGACGAGGCCATGAATAAACGTCGTACCAAACAGATCATCGCGGCAATTCATGTGGCCAACGCCTTTTTCATCCTCGATTCGATCCGGGATTGCCACGCGTCGCGCGCTGCAGGGTCCCACGATACCGGCATGTCACGAGCGATCTTGGTGGCGCCTTGCACCCCGTCGACCATGCGTTTCAAGGCACCAAGTGCCCGTGGCCGTGCGATCCCCCTTGCAACCCGCCGGAGGAGGTCAGCAACGCCCATGCGTACATCCCCGCCACGTGTTGCTGCTTCGATGTCCTTGCCCGTGATGAGCCCCTTCGCGAAGATGAAATCGATATCATCCCACGGTGCAGACGCGAGGAATTCCTTCACGATTTGCACGCCAACCATTCTTGCACCGATTTGGCGTGTGTATTCAACTTGATACGGCCATAAAACATGGGGTCGATAATGAACGCGACCGGATACACCGTCTGGGGCTATATTCATGATAGTCATTGCCAAGATTTTACCAGCGATCATCGCGTGTTCTATACCAGAACCGTTGATGGGCTTTGCCATGCATGCAGAATCCCCGACGAGCGCATAATTCGGGGCAATGATCTTGTCCAACGTGCGCCTAACTGGTATTGCGGCGACATGCCCGCCCCGCAGCACCTGGTCACCGATAGCAGGGTGGACGGTTTTAAGCCGGTCGAGGATCGATTCGACTTCCCCGTGTGCAAACGGTCCGATCTTCCCTACAAGCACGTCGGCGAATGGCCGCCCCGTTCTATCTGCCGGTGCAGGAAGCGCATGGTCCTGGAACCACGCTATCCCCCGGGTACGGTTGAACCCGAAATGGATGATGAATACAGGGTCACCGGTGCTACCACCAGCCCCGTTCACGTTCTGGCCAGGGACCAACTCGTGGTAAGCCCGGTAGGCATGAAACACCTCGGAATCATGCAATTTCTGCTGGATACCAAAGCTGTCCGGAAGGCCTTGGCGCACGGGAGAGAACACGCCCGCTGCGTCGATGACCATGTCCGCGTGGATCGCCTCTTCCACCAATTATCTGGTTGTCGCCGTTCGATAGCATCTTGTCGCAAACCACGTCGACAAGGGCACCAGCCACGGCGGCCATTGGGCCGACATTTGCAATCGACGAGGCTTCCAACATGCACGAGACCACGCGAGGAACCGGCCCCCGCTCGTCCCATGTCCAAGGATCGAGCGCGACCGCGAAATCAGGATACATCGATACGAAGCCTTCGAGCGAGTTCCTCGCGTCGCGCAAGTAAAGGAGTGCTCGTTCGATCTGCGCGTCGTTCATGCACCAGATGATGCCCTTTGATTCTCTGATCTCATAATTCCTCGCGATCATGATGAAGACCACCGTTCCATTATACGGGCGGGGGTTGTTGGTTCCGGGCATCCCGGGATAAGCTTGCCCACGCCATGAAAGCCTCGGCGGGAGGATGCGCGGCATATAGCTCTTCCCGCCCTGATTCGAGGTAGTCTCTTTGCGTCCCCATGTAGGACGCCGCGTCCATGATGAGATTGCCGCGTTCCGCGTTGCTCGGGGTCGCGATCGAACCAACGAACCGGTTGAACTCGTCGAGCGACCGGCAGCAATGGTGGTCAAGGATGATCGTTTTCACCCGTTCATGCAACTTTCCAAGATTGATTCGTGCGCTTTCAATGATCCGGGCATCTAAGCCCGGACATAAGTAGATTGGTGGCCCGCCAATGAAGAGCAAGTCGACAGGAGAGACATCCAAGATGAATTTCATCGTTTCGTCAACAACCGGGCCCTGAACGTCGGGTGCAAACACGAAGCATTCGCCCTTGTATTGAAAACGCACCATGATGACGTGCCCCAACCGAGTACCCGCTTCCCCGTGGCAAACGGGGTAACTGAAATCAACGATCGTGTCCCCGAAGGCAACACGGGTAAAATCCGCATCGTGGTAATCGGAAGCGATCTTCCCCATCGACTGGCGGAAATAGCGGGCACGTGATTTTTGATTTTTTCCTATGTGGTGCAAGCTGCTCTTCATGTATATCGTTTTTCCTGCGTAGATCGCTTGGACGATGTCATCGTTGCTATGGATGTACGTTTCATCGGCCATTCTAGGCTTGAAATGGTCGTGGTGGAAATGCGATATGAATAAACGGGAGGCTTTCCTTGACTTATCAACGATCGCATCGGTAATTGCATGAAGGCGCCGGTATTCCAGCGGGTGGGGGATCTCGTACCCCTTTCGAGGACCCAGGGCGCACCCCGGATCGAGGAGGAAGCAGCAGTCCGGCGTTTCCACCAGCGTGCACATGCTCCGAACGCCCATGCTTTCGGCTCCAATTACCTCGACCTTGATATAATCCATGGTATTATTCATGCATTACCGACCTCGGGTATCTAATACAACAAATGACAACGGATGAACATCATTAAAGAATCACCATTAATTCGCTTTCCTATTTATCGGGATGGAATACTATCGCATGCAGAGAAATACATATAAATCTTCACCGGTAACTTTTATTAAACAAGTTAGTTAAGTAAATATTGGAAGCGTTGAAAATGCCCATCATGTCATTCTCCATATCGGATCAACTCAAGCGCCTCATTCAAACCATCGTTGAGAAAAACAAAGCATTCAAGAACCAATCTGGTTTCGTACGTGCTGCCTTGAGCAATTATATCAACTCTGCCGAAGCACAAATCAGCGTTGATGAAGAGACCGATGCATCGGAATACAAGGTTAACGGGCAGATAATGGTCTCGTTCAAGAATGATGAAAAGCAACAAAGAGTTCTGAAAGACATTTTCAACGTCGAATCGAAGCACTCGGATTCGATCCAGTCATTCCAGATGTTCACGCAAGGGCTTGATACCACCGCTTGCACCTACTCATTCCAGGGAAACATATTTGATTTCAGGGCAATCGTAGACGAGCTCGATTCCATCCAAGATATTAACCAGATACGGTATATCATCAATTAATTCCTTTTTGTCCGCCGTCCTTTAGATGCCCGATACCCACACTCCCCGTGGGGTCCATGGATGGCATCTATATCCATCGATATAGTTCAGAAATTCTGGCCTCAATGGCTCGTTTTATAGGGGCACGTGTAATGTACCCTTGAAATCGCGCATTCGCATCAATGCACGACATCCAACAACGCATCGCATCCATACCAGACCTCCCTTCTTAACACGAGGGGGTGGAGAAAACAACCCCACTCCTTTTTTTTTCCTTTCTCCCCCTCATCCATCCAATATCTCCTGTCCATTAACGTGATTCAACATTGCTAGAATCCTTCAAAAAAAATCACCGCCCGGCATGGGATTGTTGCGTCCGATGTTTAAAAGTTATAACTGCTAGAGTTCTTGCTTTTTCATGTTGTAGTAGGAGATGTCCATGTGCCTATCCACGACGGCCAAGATGAGTTCTTGCCTGTTTTTCATTGCGTAATCGGAGATTTCATGGAGCTTGGATAGTGGCACGGGACGCCCCTCGAAAACGCCAAAATAAATAAATTTTGCAGTATCAACATCTTTTTTCATACCTTTTTTGTAAACGCGAAAATGGGAAACGTCCTTGATTCCCCGGCGAACGATGTAACCTCGTATTTTCAAGTCCCGATATACAACATACATATCCCAGAAATCGGGTGCAGCATTGGTAAAATGCTTGAAGAGCGCTTCCGTGGACAGGAACCGATCGTCATTCGCGAACGCGGAAAACCCGTACTAACTCCACGCAAGCATTCTCGTCCCCGGACAGCCCCGGTATGAATGGTTCGGTCGTGTTCGCTAGAGCAAGGTGAATTGGCCTGTTATAGCGGCCTGGAATCTTCAAATCGATGCTTTCAGAGACCAGCCCCGTGCGCTTGCCATCTTCAAGGATAACCCGGTTCAAACCAACCAGCGATGAATTATCGCCCACGTCTTGCCCGTCCCCGAGCGCCCCCGCGAGGGCGATCGGGGCGAGCACCTCGTTTGCAGGGTGCAATGCCTTGGCGAGAAAGTACGCGACACCCGCCCCGGATATCTCCGTGTCCCCGTCAATGCCAAGCATGGTTGGATTCACGTGGACGAGGCCTTTCGTGGCTTCCGCATCCACGCCATCGACGGGATGGTGATCCACGATCATGGCCTGGCGTAGATTGGCATGCTTGGACAAGAAGCCCAGTTGGCTGCTACCAAAATCGGTGAAGATCAAAAACTTTGACCCTTGGGACGTGTTGGGGCCTAGAATGCCATCGAGATGCTTCAACGCGAGTTGCTTGATGACCCGTGCTTGGAACGGGATGTTTAACCTGCCTAGCGCGATGGACAATATCCCCGCGGCTGCTATCCCGTCCGCATCGTGGTGCGTGATGATGACCACCGGGTTTTGCTTTCGTTCCATCACCTGCATGAACGCTCCCTTGCATTCGGCAACTTGCGCGAGAAATTTCTCGTGTTTCTCCATGGCCTTTCCAATCCACGTGCATTCGACACGTATCACTTGCCCCCGGCACATATCATTTTATCTATCTCCGTGCAATACATCAACAAGCATCTTTCTGGAAGGTTCCACACATGGCAACTTACATTCCCTCAGTTAATACTCTTGCATTAGCCACCTACATGGACATGCGTGCAGATGCAAAAAATCTCGGTTTGGTGGTGCAAGCGTTCCCTAGCGGGTCCACTGCGATCGATGCATCCAACGGTAACTTTTACGCGGGAACCAAGGTCGCCGAGATATGCATGGGTGGTCTCGGCAAGGTCGGTCTCGCGACCATGCAGGTCGGTGACATCCACCTCCCCGCCGTCAACGTCTACACGGGGTACCCCGTCATTGCTTGCATGGGTTCACAGTACGCCGGCTGGCAAGTCAAGGTCAAGAACGAGGAAACGGGCAAGAGCTGGAAATCGATGTCATCCGGTCCTGCCCGTGCATTGTCACGAGTCGAAAAGGAGCTCTTTGCTCGCATCAATTATGCTGATCCCGCGAAAACAGCCGTGACCGTGTTCGAAACGGGAACGGCACCGACTGAAACCATCATGCAGTACGTTGCCCAGAAGTGCAACGTTGACCCCAAGGACGCGCACGCAGTCTGGGCACCGACCAAGTCAATCGTTGGCAGCGTGCAGATATCGGCTAGGGTCGTTGAAACGAGCATCCACAAGGTGTTCGAGGTCGCCCACGAGACTGGATACCCGATAGAGGACAAGATCGTCACCGGCCAAGGTATCGCACCCATTGCCCCGCTCGCAAAGGATGATCTCACGGCGATGGGACGCACGAACGATTGCATCCTCGGTGGCGGGAACGTTAACCTTTACGTCAATGTCCCGAAGGATGACGAGGACAAGCTCTGGGAGATCATGGCCCGGGTACCTGCATCGACTGCGAAGGGTTACGGCGAGCCGTTCTACAACATCTTCAAGAGCTTCGAGTTCGACTTCTACAAGATCGACCCGGGCATCTTCGCACCCGCTGTGGTCACCGTGAACAACATCGCCACGGGCAAGTGCAAGATATTCGGCAAGCTCGATTCGGGACTGTTGAAGAAGTCGTTTTTCGATTAAGCACCACCACGTATTTCTTTTTTCACCTGCACGAGAGTTGCGAGACGAGCCACCATGGCAAAAAGGAAGCGTGCGGCGCCCCCCAAGCCGGCATCCCCCGGGAGCAAGGATGTTACGTGCTGGCATTGCGGGATGCCCCTCGAAACGCGTGAAGGAATGCCCGAAAAAAACGAGAACGAGCCCGCGAGCAGACGCGATCGTCTTCTCTCAAAAAATGAGCGGGCCGATTAGCATGGCGAGGGACAGCAGCCCGATGCCGATGAATATTGACATGGGAAGTCCCGGTATGATCTTCGCTTTCTTGACGAACTCATAGGAGATAAACGCGCCTAACAGCACCCCGATGATGGTGAGGATGAACGGGAAGAAATATGCCAGCGCGTTCTCCGTGATGGCCACCAAGGCAGGCCCTCCCCATTCCGCGCTGATGAGCGTGATGCTCGTGAGCATCGAGTAGAAGGCCAAGTCGCCGATGCCGATGTCAAGATCGATGTCATCCACGTCGAATTTATCATCCGCGGTGCCTTCCGTGGTTAAATCCTCTTGGATGTGCTCCATCATCTCCTTGATGGGTCCTTTGCGGACGGAATAGATGTCATAGAGCGCGAACCCCATCAAGATGAGCAGCGACGTCCACGTCCCGATGACGAGCGGCAGGTAACTCCCGATGAGAATGCCGAATGCCATCACAGCAACGTTACGTGCCCTAGTGCCCCAGCGTGGCGTGGCGTAGATGTAAACCAGCAGCAACGACAGGCCGAATGCAGCCGCGGGCCACAAGTAGGATACTGATATGTCGAGGGGGTAGACTTGATCGACCATGTACAGCCCGTACATCCCGTAGAGGTAGATGATGAACGTGCCGGGATTTTTGTTTTGATTATATTGTCGGCGCTTCCATGATCGTCGGCATGTACTTTGGTCTCTGCCGCGAGCACGATCCGCTGTTGCTGCTGCCCGTCGCCTTGGCCGCTGGTTTTTGTCGAGCCTTTGATATGCGCAGCCCATATTGTTATAAGCGATGCCCATGGTTGGATCAGATTTTAAGGCTTCTTTATATTCGTAAATCGCGCTTTCATATTGCTGGCTGTCGAAATAATCATTGCCGGCGTTGAGGTGCTCGTTAGCCTTGTCGCTTCGCTCAACATAATAATCAATTTCATATACTTTGCTTTTTGCCTTTTCAGCATCAGGACCCTCCGGAATATTTGAAATATACAAGTTGATCAGGTCTTTAGCGTCGTAATAATGTTTGAGTTTTTCCTCAACGGGCCTTTTTATGAACGACTCACAGGTAAACATCTGGGAGTTGAGGGCAAGGATTGGATTTGGGGTTCTTATAATTCTTCATTTTTGCACAAAGAAGCTTCACCGTGGTGGGAAGTTTCTCTTTTCGGTAGAGCCGTTGCACGATCCGATCACGGATCGAAAAACGTGTTTCTAAAAGGAAAGTAGGGGACGGTCATGCTCCCCGTGCCTTCAGCGGGTTCGGCCCGAGATTGGCAACCTGGCCCGTGAAATCGCGCACCACGTCCGAGAATTTTTTGCCTTCATATGCGAAAATGTGTTCTATCTTGAACCGGTTGGCGTCTATACCAAGCCCTTCCAGTAACTTGCCCATGTGTTCCAACCGTTGCTCGGCTTTCTCGTTGCCACTAATGTAATGGCAGTCTCCAACGTGGCATCCCACTACCAAGACGCCATCAGCACCCCGGTAGAATGCCTCGAGTATCAAGTCTGGCCTGAGCCGCCCGATGCAATTCGTCTTCACGACGCGGACTGACGCGGGATACTGGAGATGGGAGATGCCGGCGGAATCGATGCCCGCGTAGGAGCACCAGCTGCATGAAAATGCCAATATCTTGGGAATGAACGTTCTTGATATGCGTTCTTTTGCTATTTGTACCATTATTCAATCCACCTGCAAGTGCATCATGTCTTGTTTATCGGTTGGGGGAACAGCGCGTGGATCATTGCCGAGAGCTGGTTCTTGCGGATGTTGCGTTGATCGATTGCAAAGCTGGGGCAGCCCCCGACGCACGTGCCACATGCCTTGCAAAGCACCTCGTTCACGTGCGCTTTCTGGTGTTCGATGGTGATCCCCTCGATCTCGATAGGGATGCTAACCATGCTGATGGCACCGAACGGGCAAGCATCCGCGCATTTTCCACATCCTATGCAAGTTTCCAGATCAACTTCCGCGACATTCTCCTCGGTGTTAATGTATCCCTTGCTCAGGAAACCACTCGCCCTTGCAGCCGCGCCGAGGCCATGGGCAACTGCATCGATGAGCGTCTTTGGCCAGTGGGCATCGCCCGCGAGGAACATCCCATCAACGACGAAATCGTTCGGGCGGAACTTGACGTGGGCTTCAAGGAAGAACCCCGCCTGCATCAAGGGGACCTTCAGCATCGCGGCGAGCTTCTCGGTCCCGGATGCGGACAGGTAGGGGGTTGCTAGGACGACGGCATCCAAGTCGAGCACCAGGTCGGCGCCCGTGTTCCTTTCCTTGAAGCTCACTTGGACGCCCTTTTCTCCTGGCACGACCCGCGGGTAATCATCGGGATCGTAGCGTTCGATGCACGCGAAACGCTGGACCTTGTGGTGGTAATCCTCGTTGTACACCTCGCCGCTGAGTTGCATGCCCCGTTGCATTATATGAATCTCTGCATCGGGATTCAAGTCATGTATCTTGATGGCTTGTTTCAGCGATATCTTGCAACATATCCCAGAGCAGTTCTTGAAATTGCTCGATATTTTGCCATCAACCCGCTGGTTGCTGCATTGGATGAATCCTACCCTCTTGAAATCGCCGATGTTTCCTTCCACGAGCAACCGTTCGAACTGTTCCTGGTTGAACACCCGCGGGGAAGGGGCCATGATGATATTGGAAAAATCATTGCTTTGCGTGGCACCCGTCGCGACGATTATGCAGCCGACCTTGATTTGTCTGGTCTTGCCAGCCGATTCGATGATCACCTGGAAGTTACCTACGAATCCATTCACGCTGATTACTTGGGAATTGGTGAGGGCCTCGACGTTCGGATTTTTCGGGAACCGGTCGATGATGTGTTCTAGCTTGCCGATGTAAATTTCCTCGTCCTCGAGCAAGAACTTGCGGGATATCTTGTTGATCGCGCCGCCAAGACGTGATTCTCTTTCGACGAGGTACACCTTGATGTCTTGGCTGGCGAGGTTATCCGCGGCGATGATGCCGGATGGCCCTCCACCGATGATCAAGACTGCCTTTGTCATGGGAATCTGCTTCCTTTCGTCGAACACGAGTTCCCTGGTCTTTGCAACGCCCATCGCCACCAGGTCGATGACCTTGCTCGTCGCGCCGGGGGGATCGTCTTGGTGCACCCACGTCGCGTGCTCCCTCGTGTTCACCATCTCGAGCAAGAACGAATCCATCCCCGCGCGCTCGACTGCTTTCCTGAAGGATGACCCGTAGATGCGAGGGGAGCAACCTCCGACAACAACACGGTTGAGCCCGTGGTCCTTGATCATCTTCCGCACTCGTTCTTGTGCTGCCTCGCAAGAATCGAAGAGACGCGACTGCTGCTGGATGGCAATCTTTTTGGCTTCACGGGAAGAGCCAGTGGGCATCGAAACGTCCATGTCCACGAACCTTGCCCACAATCGAAGAAACTCGGTAACGGCAGGGGTCTCGATCTCGTCAAGACGGCCTGAAAAACAGAAATCGCACAAGCTATACCCATCACCGAACGAGAGAAGGACCTTCTTGCTTTCCGGCGGGAGGACGCCACCCCGTTGAATGGGTTGAAGATTGATGTAGCTGTCCTCGTTTTCCCTGCTGAGATTCTTGAATTTCTTGAGCTCTTCTTCGGAAATGTTCATCTTGATCTGGACCTCTCGGATCGACCCGTGGTCACAATGGCCTCAATCGTTTAGAAAACTTGCTCTTGGATTCAATGCGTCCCGGCGCATGCCTTGCATCTTGGAGAACGTTGTATGGAGATGGAGGTGAAATCAAGAGACCGCAAGTCGACCATCAAGAGCCGGTTAACGAGCCTACCTTTATCCTCGAAGCCCAAAAAATATTTCAAGCATTCAGATGCAGCAATCACGCCCAATAATCCCGCTGTAACTCCAATGATGCCAAGCTCGGACGGGGATGCCATTGTCCCGTCAGGTGGTTTTTCACTAAAAACGCACCGGTAGCAGGCACTCTTGCTTGGTATCACGGACATCATCTGCCCGTCCCACCGGACCACGCCACCGATCGTGCACGGGATACCGAGCTGCACCGCGGTATCGTTCACGAGGAATTTTGTATCGAAATTATCACTAGCATCGATGACATAATCCATGCCTTGGAACAACTTCCTTGCATTTTCATTCGTGAACGTGGCATCGACCGGCTCGAGGGTGATGTCAGGATTCAACGCGTGCAACGCTTCGAAAGCAGATTCCGTTTTTCGAGCCCCGATTTTTTGCGTCTTGTGGAGGATTTGCCTGTTCAAGTTCGAGATGTCAACGACATCGCAGTCCACGAACCTGACGTGGCCGACACCGGCAGCGACCAGGTATGACAAGATGGGGGACCCAAGCCCACCGGTCCCGATCACGCAGACCTTCGCGCGCTGGAGCTTGGCTTGCCCGGCCTCGCCAACACCGGGCATCCGTACTTGGCGCGAGTAACGTTCCATGACGTAACTATAATTGGAGGGAATAACTAAATTTTGGTGGCACCAAGAAGCCGGTTCCGGGTTGACCTTTCATGGTTACCAGCGAAAATAAGGACTTCGCCAAGTGCATTGTAAAAAATTGCCAGAAGCCCTTGAAACCGGGCGAAGAAGTGAAAGTAGGAACGAAAGTCTTTTGTAAAGAATGCGCGGTGTCTTATTTCAAGGACATGATCGGCGCGTAGTGGTCATTCCTTGCCGGGAATGTCTTTCATCTGGTCCTGGTATTGCTCGTGCTTGCGGACGATGGTACGCACGATGTCCCAGAATTCAGCATCGGTGACGCCCATGCGCATCTCGTCCACTTCCCGCATTATATTGAGAAATATCTTTTTCCGCTCTTCCTTGTCCCGCTTTTCTTGCTTTTGCTTGACTTCTTCCACGATTTCTTGCAAGATGGGGCGCGGGAATTCCATGCCAACTTGGGCGAGCTTTTCCTGGATTGATGTCGTGCCTGAAAACTTCCCGAGGTAATAATTTCGACGGTGGCCGACTTTCTTGGGTGGGATTGGCTCGTAGGTGAGCGGGTGCATGAGCAACGCGCTGATGTGGATGCCCGACTCGTGGGAGAACGAGTAGCTGCCAACAACGGGCTTGTGGGACGTGATCGGGATGCCGAAGTATTCCTCGGCCGTCTTCGACAAGTTGGCGATCTGTTCGAGCTTCAGGCCCGTCTCTATCCCGTTCATCTCTAGGCCGACGGCAACCTCCTCGAGGGCGCAGTTCCCTGCCCGTTCACCGTAACCATTGATGCACACGTGCGGGTAAACGACGCCTTCAAGGACGGCGGCAAACGTGTTGGCCGTTGCAAGGCCGAAATCATTGTGGACGTGGATCCCGAGCTCGTATTTTCCCTCGTGTGTCTTGTCCAACTCATCCATAACTTGCCGGATGATGACGTGCATTGTTTCCGGGAACAAGACACCGACGGTGTCCGCGTATACCAACTTGGATGCACCGAATTCCAGCCCGAGCTTGAAATATTCGACGACTGTTTCGACCTTGGCACGGGACGCGTCTTCCGCGACGATGGACGCGTGTAACCCGTGGTCGTTGGAATATTGCAACGATTTCGTGAGAAGATCGTATATATCCTCCTTCTTTTTCTTCAACACGAGGCGCATGAACAGCTCGGACAAGGGCACGAAAAAGATGATCTCCTTGCAGTCCGTCGCCAGCACGTCGTTGATGTCCTCCATTTTCGGCCTGGAAACGGCGGCAATGCTCGCGTTCGAGAAGGATTCCTTGGATATCGCCTTCACCATGCTCAATTCATCCTTCGAGACGGCCGGGTACCCTGCAGCGATTACTTTTACCCCGATTTCATCCAAGAGCTTGGCAAGATGAATCTTTTCATTCAACTTCAAGAAAACACCGGGCGATTGTTCCCCATCACGGAGCGACTCGTCCCAGATTTTCACGCGACGTGATGCACGCGGGTAATTCTGTCGCATCACGCGTGCATTGTAATCCTCCAGCAACTCCTCGAAATCCCGCTTCTGAAACTCCCGATCAAGTCGAGCTACCAGCTTTTAATTGCCTCGCCATAATGATCAAGAACAAAAGAAATTTTTCTAAATCGCAAATATCCCACCAAGAAGTGATTTCTAGTGGCACAACCGAATGAAAAACCGGTAACAAAGGCTTCGTTCGACTACGTCGCCAAGCGACTTGAAGGTGGCAAGGATAGTTACGGTTTGCTCATGAAAGAGATTGTCAAGACAGGCATTTGCACGGCTTGCTCGGCGTGCGTCGCGGTATGCGACGTGCTTGACTGGGATGCAAACCTCCACCAACCTAAACTCGTTGGCAAGTGTTCTGGCTGCGGCATCTGTTACAACCAATGTCCCCGGACCATTACCGTTCCCGAGGAGCTGATAGGCCAGTTCAAGTCGGCGTGGATAGGCCGCACTGCACTGCCCGAGATGCAAGGGAAGGGGCAAGATGGTGGCACCGTCACGAGCTTGCTCGTGTATCTCCTAGACAAGGGCCTGATAGACGGGGCGGTCGTCACCCAGCGCGACGAGAACTGGAATGGAAAGCCTGTGTTCGTGAAAACCAGGGAAGAGGCCATGAAAGCTGCAGGCTCTCTCTACATCCATTCCCAGACCGTGAAGGCTCTCTTCGACGCCATCAAGGAAGGTAACCACGCGCTGGCATTCGTCGGCACGCCGTGCAACATCGACGCCATCGCCAAGATGGAACACAGCCCGTACGGCATGATGCTGTACAACCTGCGGAACAAGATATTTAAGGTCGGCCTCTTCTGCATGGACTCGTTCGCACCTGAAACGCTCTATGGCTTCTTCCAGCAGCAAGGCGTTGACATGAAATCGATCAAGAAGATGGACATCTCCATGGGCAAGCTGAACTTGTACAACATCGCCGGCGAGAAGGTCAAGTCGTACAAGATCAAGGACCTCAACAAGTTCAAGTCGACGAGCTGCAACTATTGTGTCGACCTCACGTCCGAGAACGCGGACGTGTCCGTCGGCTCGGTCGGCTCTCCCGAGGGCTACAACACCATCCTTTGCCGCACCCCGTTTGGCGAGCTGGTGCTCAAGGACGCTGCGGCGCACGGGTACATCGAGCTCAAGGAGGCGACCGACAAGGACATCGACGCGGTCATCAAGCTAGCCAAGATGAAGAAGCAATCGCTGTACACGGTCAACGTGCGCACGCAATACATTTTCACCCCGCCCGCGACCACAAGCGGCGGCATTGAATCAGACGTGCGAAAAACCCAAGAAGCCTCGGCGGAACCGCGCATCCCGTTCCTCGCGAAGAAACTCAAGCTCAAGGATGCCAAGCTCGTGAACAAGCACAAGAGCATCAAGTTCACCTTGTACAACGATTCGGGATACATCATGGAGAACCTCGACATTCGCATATCGATCGCGGAAGATATATTCGAGAAGACAGCGTGGCGCGCGGAGGTGGCCGAACTTTATCCGTACGAAAACATGGCATTCGATTATCCACTTGGCAACGGGATTAATGATACCAGCCCCCTCGTCGTCATCGTGGACGTTAAAACAGGAACGGATGCGTTGTTGAACGAGAAGATCAGCATCCAGAAATTGCTCGATCAAGAAAAAGAGGCTGCTGCAGCATCGGCAACGAAAAAGTAAGTATTAAGTTAGAGAATAATGAAATTGAATATGAAAACACGGAGGAAAAAAAAATGAAAATTTCCATCATAGGCTTAGGCGGTTGCGGGAAGACATCGATCTACGCGACGACCTTCGCCATGAAATCGCCTGAAAGCACGAAGACACTATCCCCCACGATCATGTACGAGGTCCGGAATCACCCGTACTTGGGACTCGAGGTGAGCATCTTCGATTTCGGGGGCCAGAAGCAGTACCAGTCAAATTACTTGGACAAGCCGGATGTCTTCAACGAGACCGACGTGCTCGTCCCCATCGTGGACATGCACGACCCAGAAAAATTCAACGAAGCACGCGAGTATTTCTCCAAGATCATCGATGCATTGCGGAAAAAGGCGCTCAAGCCCAAGGTATACTTGCTCTACCACAAGTTCGACACGCAAGACTACCCGAAGGAAATGCTCGATGCAAACTACAAGAAAGCAAAAGAACTGTTCGACTCGCTATTCTCGGGATTCGAGGTCGTCGTGAACACGACATCGATCTACGAGCAGGAGAAGCTAAACCGCATTTTCCGGGACATTCTCGTCGGGTCATACGAAACCTTGAAGACGCACGTTGAGAAAGCAGAGAGCAAGCTCAAGGAAATCGACGCAAAGATAATCGTGGCGGACATATCAGGAAATGTCATAGTGCACAACGTGCCAGGCGTGTCCGCGGGATTGCAATTACGGAGCGACTTCCGCGAATTCATCCATTCATGCAACATCATACGAGAAAACATGTTCATGGCTGAATCCGCCACGTTCAAGGGTGTTCCCGTCGACGGGGACAAGGAGATCGAGTTGCACATATTCAAGTACGTGCTCGCCGTCTTGATCATGAAACCAAAGCGCTTGGCAACCAGCGTCGATGAAAAAATCTCGGAATTGCTGAGGGACCTGTCGTTGTTCGCGGACGTGGTCATCAGCTCGCACAACGCGTAGCGCGTGAAAACGAGGGCATTTTTTTTTCACCTCACATATACTTCCTTACCGTCGCTCCCGAAGCCGGCAACGCATGCAGGAAATGATGATTCACGTGGACCTCCAAGTAGACTCGCCTCGGCCTGCTTAACCCTGAAATCAGTTCTTCACACCTTTCGTAAAATTCTACGCCCACTGCCAGAGACTCTCCTCCAATCCATTGAAGGCTGACATTTGGGCCCCTGATCTCGCAAACTCGATTGACGAGCTTCTCAAGCACGACATCCGGCATTCGAGTCCCGTCCATACTGGTCTTCCTCCAGACGTTACCGTCGGTCCATCTCGTCCATTCGGACCATCCGCCATAAGCGCCAGCCCGGCCAGGCGCGCTCATACACGCTGAACGACGCGCCATCCTCGAACAGAAAAAGCTCAGCATGTTGTGCGACGGGAAAGGCGCGCATTTCGGGTAGAATGGTGTTTCAATAGGTTCAACTATTGCAAATTAAATGTACTCGTGATACACCTGAAGCCATTTCCAGAGCGGCACGATCCGAATGTCGCCCTCTATTCGTTCAAGAGTTTCGGAAATCAACAGTTTTTCCCGGACCCGTGGATGGAGTGCTTCCAGCTCGGCGAAACCCTTGAACTCGCGATCGGGGATGCGATCCGTATAAGATACGTTGATGGCTGTCAAAGTACCATCATCGTTGCGGACGATGAAATCGACTTCTTGTGTACCTTTCCAGTAATAGCACGCTTTCCCAGCCCACTTGATCGTCAAAAAGACGAGATTCTCGGCAAGCTTGGGGGATTCATCTTGAAAAACCTTGTAGGCTATCGCTTCGCGCATGCCATTGTCGATGCAATATATCTTGACCGGCTTCTGGATCGTGATGGTATCCTTGAGCGAGTACGAGAAGAACCCGACAGTAAAGATCAGGTAAGCATTTTCGAGATAACTCATGTACTCCTTGATGACGTGGTTGCTGGAACCGAGGCTCCTCGCGACCTTGTTGTAGCTGAATAACGTGCCAACGTTTGCCATAATGAGTGCCACCAAGTTCACGAGCCGGTTCACGTCCCGTACCTCGTTGTGGGCAATTATATCCCTAAGCACGATGCTGTTATAATACTCACGCAGCCGTTGCTTGTTAATTTGCGGGTTCTTGTCCAGCACGACTTCGGGAAACCCGCCCCCCGGCATGTACAACATGAAATGATGCTTCAACTCGTGCATCTGAAGTTGCACGTCTTGCACCGTTATACCATTAAACGCGAGGTATTCCCGGAATGTCAGTGGAAAGATGCCTTGGTGAAACACGCGCCCGGACAAGAGCACGGAAGACTTGCTGGGAAGCATCAGCACGTTCGATCCCGTCACGATGAATTTGATTTCGGCTCCGAACCGGTCGTAATATTTCTTGATCCATTGTTCCCATCCATCCACGAGCTGGATCTCGTCGATGAGCACGTATTTTTTTCCCCCGGGATTGTGCAACTCGATGAATGTATCCAGCACTGCCTCAACCAAGTTAGGAATGGGTTCCTTCAACGGCTCGTCACATGAGAAAAACAGGATGTTCACCGGCGCCACGGTCTCAAGGAGCTTCGCGATTATTTGATGCAGCAACGTTGATTTTCCAGAACGTCGTACCCCCGATAGCACGATAACTTCCTTCGCAGCGAGCAAAGGCATAATTTCAGATAAACGCTCATCCCTCGAAATGCCCGTCCGGCGAGTATCCACATGACCTGTCACCCACCACGGGTTGAGCTCCTTGAGAAGGTTCTTCATAATGTTGACATGCAAACAAGGCTTTATATAACCGTCACTCATGGATCCAAGTTCTTAAGGTAAACCGTCATCTATGGATCCAAGTTACTGTTCGTTGTGAAAAACGTGCAAAGCATTCATTCATTCGTGGCTTTCTTAAAATTGCGTCTTCCGTGAAATATAAACGCAATCTCAATAAAATCACCTTGAATACGGTATACAACACGATATTGACTCACGATCAACTCGCGTAATCTTGGGTCCTTCCGTTCTGGAACGATCCTGCCCATTTCAGGAAATTTCTCGAGGTTTTGAACGTGGGTAATGATGTCCGATGCGAATTGCTTCGAAAAACGAGGCGCGACCGAATCGAGGTGTTCGAGAATGGTCTTAAGGTGACGCGCTGCTTGTGGCGACCACGTTATCACAGCCATTTCTGCAACTGCTCCTTGACACCTTCGTGAGGGATTCCTTCCCCGCGATCCAATTCAGCAAGACCCTCGTCGATACCGCGCAAGAATTGTATTTCATAAAGGATGTCCTCGTAGGTGGCCGTCTCGGGTAATTTCCGGATCATCTCGATCACGTGCTCTTTCGCAGTCTGCATGTGGTAGTATACTAAACCGGGATTTTTATACTTCAAGGTCATGGAACCTTCTTTCAATTGCATCACGGCTTCGCGCGAATGGAAAGAAAAACGAAAAAGAACCGAAAGTCCTGGAACGTCTTGCAACTCGTGCAATCGACCTAATAATCGAGGTTGAAGCCATTCTTGGGTTTTTAACGAGCACGTAGGGTGGTATTCCTTGGATCATTCTATCGAGAGAGAACGACGTCGTGTATCCCAGTATCCCAGCGCCAAACATTGCGTGGCGATAGCAAGTGAACGCCGCCGATCCACCGGTCGATGCCGTTCAGCTTGATGTTATCCGAACACCCGTCGAGCACGGTTGCCCCCCGCAACGTGATGCGGATCGACCAGCGGTGGAGGCCTTGCGGGTTCCACTCGGGCAGGGGCCCTGGCCCGCGGATTTCAATCAAGGGGTGGCGGCCGGAGGCGAGGCGGTTGACAGCTTGAACTTGACGAATTCCTGCTCGACAGGAAACCCGATGGCGATGCCGACGAGTAACCCCCCCACGAGGCCGAAATCGGTTGCCGACGCGGGGAGCGCCAGGATGGTGGCAACCCAGAGGGTCATCCACGCGGCTGCACCGAGGATGAGCCGCAAGCGCCATTCCAAGTGAACCATCGGGACGACGCGGTCTTCCACGATGGTGTATCCCAGCAAGACGATGGCACCGATAACGTAGCCCCCGATGATGTCTTGGAGGTCGTGCACCCCGATCACGAGCCTTGAAAGCGGGACAAGGACGATCAAGGCGATGCCGATTACCTTGATGATGTGTTTGAACTGCACGTCGTGCCGGGTGTATACAATGGTGTATCCCCAGATCGCGACGTTGGATTGCGTGTGTCCAGAAGGGAAGCCGAAGCCCTCTTCTTGCCCCATGTTGGTGGCCGGTCTCGGGTCCTGGAACAAAGCCTTGGCAGCCTGGTTGGCGTGCATGTTAACGAGAAAACCAAAGACCAGCCGGCGTCCGAAACGCTTGTCGATGCCGAAGTAGATGAAGGAGATGGCAATGATGAAGAACAGCTCGTCTCCCGCAAACGTGATCGCTTCGAAAAACGCCTTTACCGTGGCATCGGGCGAGTAGAACGCCTCGTTCAAGCCAGCGGAAAGCATGAAAATGCCCGCCACGAGGATGATCGTCGCACCGGCGGAAATCCCGAGCACGACGTTCCTCCCGGCGAGTGGTCGTGGTTGCGTGCTTGTTTCACCGTGTTCTGTCATCGAAACGTTACCTTGTGCGTGGTGATGTCGATTGTTTCACGGCGATCCATAAAATAATTTACTGCAAAGCACTTTCTTACGGCAGATGTCGAGCGAAACTCCAACTTTGAACGAGAAGCTTGCCAAGATCCGCCGGGATCTTGAACCCCCCTACAACGGCAAGCTCGTCAAGGACGAGGTCATCATCTTCAACTTCGATCAAGGTTCATCCTTGTACGGGAAGGGTTTTTTCGGGAAACCTATAGGCATCAAGAAACCAGACCCCGCGATGGCATTCGAGCGTCCCTTGCAACTCGATTTCATCGAATCCCTATACTTGATGCGAAAGGGCTGGCTGGTGGTGGAAGATGCCACGACGGGGGCGAGGTACACCCCCGGCGAGATCGAAGGCATCGCAACGTCGCGGTTCGAGAAGTTCGCGGAGAAAAATTTCGTTTACGAGGACTTGCGCGGGAAGGGATACATCGTCCGGCCTGGCTTGAAGTTCGGGGCAGATTTCACGGTGTATCACCAGGGCCCGGGACTGGATCATTCTGCATTCGTCGTGCTCGTCTTGGAGCACGAGAACCAGATATCGGCAATGGACATGGTACGTGCAGGGCGTCTCGCGACGAGTGTCAAGAAGCGTTTCGTGATCGCGAGCATTTCCTCGGGGAATGACACCACGCGGCCCTCAATCTCCTATTACGTGTTTAAATGGTTCAAGCCGTGATTCGCTGGCTCGCCGGGAACCTTTATTAGGCCGCGGGGCGATGTCCTTTCCATGACTTCATTCTCGT
The DNA here is from genome assembly GCA_041305945.1 of Promethearchaeota archaeon. GTDB lineage: Archaea > Asgardarchaeota > Lokiarchaeia > Sigyniarchaeales > Sigyniarchaeaceae > JBGLND01. The sequence continues at coordinate 3,534,518 of JBGLND010000001.1, read as the reverse complement.
GATAGCCATGCCATCCTTGAAAGACTTGCAAGCCCAGCGAGTCGAGGGCTCGAAACATATCGGTATTCGCACCCCAATAGCCCGGGTCCTGTTCTTGCTGGGGATTTTCATCGTGTTTCTCGTGCTCGGCGTGCTTTCCCTCACGCCCGTTCTTGAAATGCAACCGCTTATCCCGTTGAGCCTCGCCGCGGTGACGTTCATCATTTTTATCGTCCTTGCCATTCATTACAAGAAAAAGCAAACTGCAGAACAGGTTAAGAAGCGACTCGATCCAAAATCACTCCTGGGGAGCATCATCCTCACTTGCGTCCTGCTGGCCTTCATCTTCGTGGGCTTGTCGTTTTTCTTGAGGCTCGCGATGATCAACCCGTTTGGCTGGACGGGAGAGCAGCGCGGCACCCTCGCGATCAGCCTCGTGTTCGGCGTGGTCTTGTATTTCGCCGCAACCCCTTTCATAATGGCCTTGTGGTATAAGGTTAGCCCGAAGACGGCGTGTTTCATCATCAAACTGCACAAGTTATTTTACTGGAAAGGAAAAGATCGCATATCTGATATCTTTGTCTTAGACCAGCCACAAGAGCATTCCTTCCGCGTGTTGATTTACCGTGCTTTCAATGCCTTGATTTTCTCGATATTCATGACATTTGCAGGCGTGATCCCCGTTCTCGGCCTTCTCGAGAACATCGGGATCGATCCCCTGTTCGGGCTCGGGATCGTGAACCCGGCGAGCGTGTCTGGGCTTAGCGACCCTGATTTCGTTCGTTACTGTGCCGGGTACTTCTTGAACCTGACGCTTCCCGTGATACTAAGCTTCATCGTGTTCTTCTGGGCGCTCCCGCCCACCTATCTCATGGACGATGCAGGCATCGTGTTTTTCAGGAAGTACACGAAACGACGCCAGCCCGCCGAGATGCGTACCGTGAGCAGCTGGTTTCTTGGCCTGGTCAAGGCGGTCCTCGGCACGAGCGCCTTGTATCAATACATCTTCTTCGTGATCCAGAACATCAAGATCATCAATATCGTGGCGAACGGTGCCGGCGCGTTCGCAGCAGTGGAATTCACCCTCTTCATCCTGGGATTTCCTGTTTTCGGCACGATCTTGATGGCATTCATGCTCTTGATCTTCCAAGAAAGCCAGTTCAACATGCGGGCACGTGTCGGAGGTCTCGTTTGCAAGCCCGGAACAAGAGCGGCCTACCGGGGATGCCATGAAAACAGCCATGGAACCTGCCACCGGGACTGGTGCCGGGGGCGAGGTGCCCGCGGGCGCGATGATGGCCCCGTCCGTGTTCACGTGCGCGGCGTGCAAGGGCACCGACACGACCATCACCGGCGGAAGGCAAGCAAAGGTAGTATCCATGAAGGTGGATGATTGATGGTTCCCGACGTGAAACCCGCGCTCGTCGATATCATCGGCATCGTCGGGACGCTCCTTGCGAAGCACGAAGTCTGCGATCATTGCCTCGGCCGGCAGTTCGCGATGCTCGGCACGGGTATTGAAAATTGGTTTCGTGGTGCCATGCTCAGGAACGTTCTCGTGATGGCTGCCCACGCGTCATTCAAGGATGCATCCGAAGCCGGGAATGCCAATGACGCGGACACGTTCCGTGCGGTAATTACCGGGCACGCGAGGAGCGGTTCGGCCATCGGCACCCGGTTGCTCGACCAGCTCAAGGGTTTGCCACCCGGGGATACCTACGGGTTCCAAGATTCCCCCCAGGGTGCCTTGGAATCCACCCGGTGCGAGTTGTGCAATGGCATCTTCCACGGTTGCAACAAGGATGCGTACATCGAAGCCGTCATTTCCGCGTCCTCGGGTTTCGAGTTCACCTCGTTCCTCGTGGGATCGCGATTTCCCGCCATGCTCGTCGAGCGGGAGGAAGAGCTCAGGGTGCAGCACGGGCTGCGCTGGGGCGAGGCACCGAAGTCGCACTTTAACAGGCACGTCGGGGCCATGCTGGGGGACAGGCTCGGGAAGCCCGTGAACTTCAAGGAGCCCGAGGTGGTGTTCGTGTACCACCTGGGAAAGGCATCGCCCGGGGACGGGAAGGGATTCAGCCTCGAGATGCTCGTGACCCCCTATTTCATCTTCGGAAAGTACAGGAAGCTCGTCCGGGGCATCCCCCAAACGCATTGGCCGCACAAGGAATGTTCCGGCAAGGGATGCAAGGCGTGCGACTTCACAGGGAAGCAATACAAGGAGTCCGTCGAGGAATTGATGGCCGGGCCCGTGGTCGATGCGACCCGTGCCACCAGCGTCAAGTTCCACGGCGCGGGTCGCGAGGACATTGATGCCCGTATGCTCGGCGAGGGACGCCCGTTTACCTTGGAGATCATTAACGGAAAGGTGAGGTCCATCGACTTCGAGAAGCTCCAGCGAGCTATCAACCTGCAAGCTGCGGGGAAGATCGAGGTTTCAGGACTCCGTTGCAGCACCAAGCAAGAAATGCAAGGGCTCAAGGAGGACTCTTCAACGACCCGGAAGCGGTACAAGGCGTTGTGCACGCTTGAAAAATCGTTGGACGAGGAGACCTTGAACGCCATCAAGGTACAGCTTGAAGGCACAGCGATCAAGCAGCGCACGCCCGTCCGGGTGGCTCACCGGCGGGCAGACAAAGTCCGGGTGAAGAAGGTACATGCGTTCTCGTGGGAACGCAAGGAAATCGATCCCGACGGGCTAGAAATTTATCTCGTCATAGATGCGGAGGGTGGTACCTACATCAAGGAGTTGATCTCGTCGGACGATGGAAGAACGCAACCATCCGTCTCGTCCATTGCCGGCCAGCAAGTTCGTTGCAAGGAGCTTGACGTGCTCGACGTGAGCCAAGAAAATGGTTGATTCGGGCCCGGGTAAATTTACTCCAAATTTCTGCGCGCCACGCGCGTGGAAAAATCACCGTTTTCTCCGCCTACTCCGGCAACGTTTTTAATCCACAAAAAACGATCTTACATGCTCTGAAATAGGAAGTGTGAACCACTCATGACGCGCCACAAGGGATATCGTGCCCAGACACGGTCGTTGTTGCGGAAGAAACCCCGCGAGAAAGGCATCCGGCCCCTCACGTCGTTGCTCATCAAGTACGAGATCGGTGATCGCGTGGATATCAAGATCGATCCAAGCGAGCACAAGGGTATGCCACACCGCAGGTTTCACGGCAAGACGGGCAAGATCGTCGAGACGCGTGGGAACGCGTTCGTCATCGAGGTGAAGGACCAGAACATGGTCAAGCACGTCATCACGAACCGGAGCCATTTCCAACCTAATTATTACACCATCGCATCGAAAACCGATGCCGATCAATGATTTTCCTAACGAACAGGTGAATGCACGTTGGTCCGCGAAATTTTAGAGAGGAAAATGATTTCGATACCCGAAGTTAAAGAAATTCTTGACCGGGTCTCCACGGTTGAACCTGCTGCCCCGCAACCTGTGGAAACGGAAGAGGGCGCGACGCCCTTGGTTCTCGGGACGGAGACCACGGAAAAGTACTACTTGAAAGCAACGCACGAGTATTCACGTACATTCTCCAAAATGGACGCGAGGAAAGCAAGGAAGGTCGTGGAGGCCCTCGTTGGCGAGGGCATCCCTGAACTCATCGCGATCCAGATCGCGAATATTGACCCGGACACCGTCGAGGAAGTAGCGCTCTTTTTCGAGAAGGGAACTAAAAGGCTTTCAGACGAGGAGACGGAGAAGCTCCTCTACAAGATTCGGGAAGCAAAAGAGTAATGCACGAGGGAGACGCAAGAAATCTCCATCTATTGTTCACTCTTAGAATAAAGATTATATACGGGCGTGTTTAGTAACATTAACAGCATAAACGGAATCGCAAGAAAGTCACTGAAATGACTTCAGATCGGGCTGGATCCACAACTCGTCCTCGGGCCTCTTGTTAAGGTAGTTGAAGTAACTGTAGGTGACGATAGAATTGGCGCCGAACTCTGTTGCCATCTTGATCGCGTTGTCGATGCATCCCGCGTTGTATTCCACGTCACGATGCATGTTCTTGGATCCAGCCTTGGCGGATTACGACGTGCTGGTCCAGAAATGCAAGGCGGCGGGAAAGACCATGGTCGTGGAATGCGAGGGGGATACCCTCGTGCGGGACACGGCTACTTACCTCAAGCTGTTCGAGCATTACGGGAATTCCCCCCATCTCAAGGCGAACCTTGACCTCGCGAACTTCATCGGGCACGCGGGGGATTTCACGCGGGACGATTTCGACCGCTTGCTGCCGCACGTGGAATACTTCCACGTGAAGGACCGGGCGCCCAGCAAGAGCTTCTTGCGAAAGCTGCCGGTCATCGGGAAAAACTTCAAGATGAAATCTGCCGTCTTCGGGGAAGGAACCATCCCGTGGCGCCGGGTCCTGCCGTGGTTCGTCGAGGCGGGCTTCGATGGCCCGCTATCCGTCGAGCCGCACGTCCACGGCGACACCAAGTTCGAGGACGCGCGCCGGTGCGTGCAAAACTTGAAGAAGTTGCTGGTGGAATTGAACATCACCTTCGAATGATCCACGAACATGTTTTATCATAAATGCTAGTGTTGAAATAATGGAACCGTTCAAGAAAGAACAAGCAAGCATCACGATCGGGAACGTGACCCTTGGTGGGCAGCCAGGCGAGCACCCGACATGCATGATCGGCACGATGTTTTACAAGTCACACTCGATCATCACAGATCCAAAGGCTGGGACCTTCGATCGGGAGGCGGCCACCACGCAGCTTCGCGAGATGGAATCCATCTCGAAAGAGACGGGCCTCCCGTTCATCGTCGACGTGGTCGGTGATTCTCCCGATCGGCTCGTAAAATACTGCCAGTTCGTTGCGGACACGACTGAAAACAAGCAACAGCCTTTCTTGATGGACGGGCTGAGCGACGAGATCCGGGTTCCTGCCTTGAAGCAGCTCGTTGATTCGGGACTGCGAAGCCGTCTCGTGTACAATAGCATCGAGCCGAAGATCACCGATGCAACGATCGATGCTATCAAGGAATGCAAGGTGGAACAAGCCGTGTTGCTTGCTTTCGATTCGACCATGCTCCTGCCCGCGCAGAAAGCGCGCATCATCGAGGGGTGGGATGACAAGGCAGGACCCAAGGAAGGGCTGCTGGAAAAGGCACGCCGTGCTGGCGTTGGCAAGTGCATCGTCGACGTCGCAGTGCTGGACATGCCATCGGTCGGCATTGCCGCCCGGACCATCAGGACCGTGAAGGAACGGTGGGGAATTCCCGCGGGATGCGCCCCGTCGAATGCCATCTTCGAGTGCGCGGGCACGAAGCGGTTCGGGGCAACGGCGCGGGCCACGAGCATATCCGCATCATGCGCGTTCTTGGCCTCGGCGGGCGCGGACTTCATCTTGTTTGGCCCGGTGAAGCATTGCAATAACGCGTTCCTAGCGACTGCTAGCATCGACGCGTTCCTCGGTTACGCGGGCCGGCGCATCGACAAGATCAAGCCAAGCCCGGAAACGCATCCCCTTTTCAAGATTTTCTGATTTCCAGATTTTCTATTGTTTCACGAGTTATACGCGTATACTCGTTATATGCGCGCCTCGCTATCGTCAAGAAGCGGCGGTAAAAACCATCATTCACCACCGGTCACGATGACGGCCAGCCTTGCATCCATCTTGCCGGTCGAGGATGAATATACCATGAAAATAACACGCGATCCCTATTTTCCAACTAGGGCATTGTTAAAGAGGCCGGGGAATAGATACACCTTGTCCCGTCGAGGACGGTAGGTTTCTCATGGAACGAACACGGTTTCACGTCACGAGCAAGTTATTCGACCGGAAAGCAATCTTGAAGATCAAGGACAGGATATGCGAGACATCGAACGAGCTGCTAAGCAGCTCGCTCTTCGATAAGGTACTTGCCAACGCGATCAAGGAACTCGAGCAACGGAAATCGATCATGCTCCAGATGTTCCCCCACGTGCCCGTCACGCAGCAAGATATCGATTTACTCAAGGGCGTGTTGAAATACCTAACTAAGATGCCCTTGAAACTTATCCCGAATCTCATGGCGGGTGCCGAAAAGTTTGTCGAGAACAAGGATCACTTGTTCCAGTTCATCGAGTACTTGTATAATTACTGGCGCCATTACGACAGGTTCATCATTTGCGACGCGGCGGGGGACCCCCTCGACGAGCGCCCCTTCCGGACGTTCAACAACACCATCGAGACCCTCACGCATCTCGTGCGCGGCGTGTACCGGGACATCCAGGAGAACATCACGGGCGACCACCCGAACGTGTACCGCCAGGTTCGCGCGGGAGCAGAAATTGCCACGATTGCACTCCCGAAGCAAATTCCCCTTCCATCCATTTATTCTGAGACCTTGGTCGATGTCCCGGTCATCCGGCAAGTGCTCTTGAACCCGCCGCTCGTGCTCTACCAGCCAATGAACAAGCGCACGGGGCAGTTTGTCAAGGTCGTCAAGAATCCAATGGAACACGTGGCGATCGCGCCCGATGAGTGGCTGTGCTACCCGGCCAAGGTGGGCAACCTGGTGATCCTCGCCTACTTTCACGAGTCGTTCTACGAGCTAGGCTTCTCGCTTTCCAACTTGTTCGAGAGTATGATCAAGGCACAAGGCGGCGATCCCGAAATCACCCCCGCGGACATCAAGGTTGGCCCGCACGTTTCCGAAATGCGTGCCACGGTAGCCGGTCACGTGGTATCGGTCGAGAACAAGGAAATAAACCGCATCGCCAAGATTGCCGGCTGTCCAGCCTCCAAGGGCGCGGGAATCGTGATCGAGGCGAAGATCGGTGCCAAGGTGAATGTCGGTGACGTGATATTCCGCATCTATTCCGACAACGAGAACCGGCTCAAAGAAGCCGTGGAATATTACAACGCGCACCCGCCACACCAGATCGGTGGCATGACGCTGGAGCGGGTTTGATCCTTGCCATTTACTTCCTTTTTTTCTCTACTCTCAAACGGGACTCACCCGACAAAAAACCATCATGATCAACGGCTTAGTTAGCCGTTACGAGACTATTATACACCAATCACCCCGGTGAAGCAACGTCATCAGCAGAAAGGGCACCACGGGTTACCTGCTTGGAGTGTAGCTAGAACGATTATTGTCGGGCGAGTGGGGTTTGAGGATAGAGTTTTTTTTACCTGCCAACCATTCCGATAAAAGAAAAAGCACGTGATTCTTATCCTTTTAAATCACGCCGGCCTTCGCCATGGCCGTGGTCTTTTCACGCTGGATCATGAGTTCCTTCATCTCGCGCACGGCGCCCTCGTGTTCCATGGGGAAGCGGTTGAAGAGCCTCGACCGTGGTGAAAATAGCGCGGTGAGCTTGTACACGGGCCAGAAGAGTATCTTGCTCGGCCCCGAGATGTCCACCGCTTCCTTGAACACCTCGAGCGAGTGCTTGCACCAGCCACCCACCAACCCGTACAAGATGATGAAGTTGAACATGAGCCCGCCGACGAACGCGAACAGGACGGAGACGATCACGGCACCGATCGGGGTGAGCACCGCTGCCAATGGCGGGAACGCCCAGACGTACCAAGCAGAGCCCATGGCGATCGTCACCGCGCCCGGGATGATCGGTGCAACGAATGCTTGCCACGCGATGGAACGCAAGGCTTGCCCGACCTTGCAGATGTACTTGTTGATGTACCACCAGTTCAAGAACAACTTCGTTAGGCCGCCTGGCATGCCTGAAAACGGGATGATCCAGATGAGCACGGAGAGGCCGTAGGTTTGCGGGATACCGGTGCCGATGATGACCATGGTGACCGTGTTGCTTATGATCGAGTTGATGATCTCCGTGAGGCTGTTGAACAAGGGCTTGTTGCCCATCGTGAGTATGCGTCCTGCATCGTTACTGGGTTGCTCAAGAAGCGTTGCGATGATGTTAGGCGCGATAAAGGGGATTGCAAGCAAATAATTGGCGGCACCACCGGTCACCAACATGACTTGCAAGATCACTGGCATGAAACCGATCACGATACACGCGATGCCGATCGTGAAGAATCCGTAGTATTTGAACGTGCTTGCTATGAGGTACTGCGCGAGCTTGTATTTGCCGTTGTTGATGGCCTCGGCAAACGCACCCGTGGATTCGATGCCTTGGCTCTGCTTGCTGATGTTCGCGATGCTATCGGCGAGGTTGTTCAAGACGACATAGGTGGCATACGCGGGCACGGCATCGTACCAAGCGAAGAACACGAAGAACCCGAGGATGGTGCTGAAAAGCCCGGGGATACTGCGTTTGATGCCAAAAACGAAGGAATTGACGGCCACGTCCCTCGTGAAATTCGGTCGCAAGATGTCCGTGAGCGTCACGCCCATCGGTTTCAATATCCTTCGCAAAAACAAGGCTGCCGTCGCTGCCGTGACGAAGTCATCGACGTAGGTCCCGATGATGTGCCCGATCGCCGTGCCCATGAGCGCGCCGATCGCGGGATTGGACCCGAGCCAGAACCGCCCCAGCAGCACGAACACGATTTCGAGGCCTTTCGACCAGATGCTCTCCATGAACCCGATCTGCGATTGCGTGTCGAACTTTTGCAATCCCATGATCGTGTGCATGAAGACGCCCAGGCAGGCCGGATATTCTCTGACGATGAGCACGAGCATCAAGAATGCCGTGTATGCGAGCTTCCCTTCAGTGACGATCCAGAACGTGTACAGGCTTGTAGACGTGATGAGGATAAGGCCTGTCATCATCTGGTACCACATGTAGAAAGAAATATACTGCACCATCTTTTTCGGGTTCTTGATGCGGAAGTCCGCGACCCACCGTTCGATCGCGAAGTTGGTGGGCACGTTGAACGCGAAGAACAAGATGCTATATAATTTACCCGCGACATCAACGTAGGCGCGTGATTCCACTTCCGGGTACAAGATGCCAAGCTCGTACGAGTATAGCACGACGATCACGCCAGAACTCAATAGCACAAAAAAGAACTGGTAGAACCAGCCTCCAAGCGGCCTGGCATATCCCACCCGGTCGAATCCCTTGTACTTTTTCCTGTCGAACGCCGCGATCTCCTCGTCGGTGACCGGTGGCAAGTCCTTGCCCCCCGTTTCGTGCGCCTCGTCGGAGATGGCGTGCAGGAATTTCTGGAGCGCGCTCCGCGTGGTGCCCGTTGCCGGTGCTTCCATATGCCGGGTGTGTGCGCCGGGGGATAATAAAGGTTCCATGGTGGTGGCCCACCGCGTTCCATATACGGCAAGGGACGGCACGGGAGCCGGGAACGTCGAGCCATCCCGGCACCTGCCATGGATCACAAGGTACAAGATGCTGGTAAAGGAGAAAAAAAAAGTGATTTCGGATCCTTTCCTCCTCTTCCCGCCGCAATTTTTCCTTACGTTCCTCGTCGAGCAACTGCACCGTTTGGACGTTCAACAGGTTATCGGATCTTCCTTGTTCTTTCCGAACGTCATCGAGAATTTGTCGCTCCTCCATGGTGAGTTCCTTTTTCTGGTCGGTTGAGAGCCCGGTCGGCACCATCCCCCTTCCGATTGATGTCGTCGTCCGTTTCAATTCTTCCTTGATGCTTTCTTTTGGATTGCTATCCACGGGCGGGTTGACGGGTCGTTCTGCAGGCATTTCTATCGGTACCTTCGTTGCCCCGGATTCTTCTTGCGTGGGTTTCGCCGTTGCTGCTTGTGCAAGTTTCAGCTTCAAGTCATGGTATGCTTGGTCTTCTAGAACCTTTAAGCTTTCAGGTGTGGTCACGCTTTCATCTTGTTCGTGCTTATATTTTTCCGAAATTTCTTTCACGCGTGACTGCACGAGCTCCCGGTCTGTTTTCGCGACGTCCTCCCTGCTTTCCTCGCGCGACCCTTTTTTTGGGTCGAGGAATTGCTTGACCAAAGGGGGCTCGTCCCCCTCCTCGATGACCTCTTGCTTGAATCCGTAGTATTGCTTTTTCGACATGAGCGTGGGGGCCTTTGATCCCGCCTTGTATTTGGTCATTCGAGGCGCTTCCTTCCCTTGCCAGATGAATAACTTCTGTTCCTCTTGAAAAACGATGAATGCAACATCAGTAGTGGACACTTTCTTGATTTCCTTGAAATCGTCCTTTTCTTCATCGTAAAGATATATTACGGGCATAATCGGTTCCCTTGGTTGGTGAATAAACTATTACTGTGAACGTTAAAAAAAACATCTGGTATCCTTCATGGTGGCAAAATCGAGCATCGCCCAATGGATGCCTTGATGGCAATGTAACCACCATCCAAAGCAAGTCCACGCGCATTCAACCACGGGCATTCACGTGCAAAGCATTCACGTATTAATATTCACCGGCATAGTCAGTCTGGTCGAGAACAGACGTGACACGGTCTTTCTGATCTTCTTTAACGTCACGAACGTGAAAAATTGTAACCACGATGATGGATGCCACGATGATCAAAGAGAAGTAGACTACCAAGGAATCCAAGAACCCGGGATCGAACAAGATGAAAGCGCCGTACATGAAACTTTCGATAACGATTATCTTGATGATTTTCTCGATGAGATGCCGTATTTCATATTGATTAAAGGGCGAATCCTTTGTCTTGGACCCCCGGGGATAATCTTCCATGGTCGCGATCAGCCAGCCTTCTTGTCTCGTTGAATGCATGCGCGGGGGGATTTATTGCTTGGTGAGATACATCAAAAGGCACGACCATCACGTTTTTTTTTAAAATCGTTTCCCGAATACAAGCAACATGAAAACGTGCTTGAAGAATTCACGGTGTTTCCAGAAAAACTTACTAACCCACGCAATAAAAGCTCGTTTTTGAAACAACTGCAGCATGAATTTCAACGGGAAATCCATGTCCGCCACGTTCAACAGGAGTGCTTGAATGTCCTTGGACTTGGATAGGTTGAACAGCGTTGCGAAATCCCTTCTATCCAATTTTTCGATCCCCTTGTGTATGACAAAGTGCACCCTCAAGTCCGGTTCGATTTTCATCTTGCAAGGCCTTTCGTAATGCTTGAATAAGAAGCGCCCCGAGAAATCATTTTTTTCGAATGCTTGCAGGATTGCTTCTGCAGCGAGCTTCGAAGCCATCGCAAGCATCACGATTCCCCCGCCTGTTGATGCTTTCACCTGGCACGCGGCGTCACCCACGAGCAGAGCGCGATCAAACGAGCATCGCGTTGGGATCCCGATTGGGATCGTCCCGCCTGTGATGTTTAGCGTGGATATGCCGTTGTTCCGTGTCGCCTGAACCGAATGGAGCCCAAGGCTCCGTGAAATGAACGTGCCAAAATGGCGTGCAACGTGCATCGGCGATGCAATCCCTATTCTGTAGACGTCGGGGGATTCGGGAATTATCCATCCGAAAAGACCGTGCCATTCGGGATCGAAATGGAGCTCGCACGTGTCCGGTTCCATGAGCTCGTGGATGGCCTTGTCGATACGTGCGATCACTTGCTTGCCCGTGATCCTTGAATGGTTGATGCCGTGGTGTCGTGCAACGATGGATGACGCACCGTCGCACCCAACAATCATTTTGCTTACGTATCTCTCCCGCGTGCTGGTTACCATGACGAAATTCTCGTGTTTTTCCACCGATATAACCCGTTCGTTTAAATGATACTGCACGCCCCGCTCTTCGGCGACGTGGTAAAAATGCTGGTCAAGCTTCACGCGATCTAGCACGACGGGTTGATCACGCGCACGGATCGTGGCGTGACTTCCGTCCGGCGAGAACACCTTGGCTTTCTTGATCCGGTTCAGGATGATGTCGCGTGGTATTGCAAGCAACGAGGTTATTTTCCCAGAGACGATCCCCGCGCATTCCATTGGAAATCCAATTTCCTTGTGTGCCTCTATCACGTGGATGGTAATCCCGTGTCCTGCAATCAAGCTCGCGAGGTAGTTCCCCGCTATCGAACCGCCGACGATGACCACGTCGCACGAGGTCACGTCACTGTCATCAAGGTTGTTCATGATCACGCCGTCACGGGTGCACGCTGTTCATTATGAATCAAAAGACGCAAATAATAATTGTCTCCGGGAATGGTCCACTTGGCCAGAAACGTGCCGCCTCGACCTGTTATCCTTCACTCCAAGCTCCACCATGAGATCGTAGCTGTCGGCATGACACGCGGAGAAAGGGTCCTTTACCTGGATTGCCCCGGTTGAATCAAACGGCGTGCTTTCGCTCGAAACGATATGGCCCGCAGCGCGCGTGAAACACGTGATGTTGCACAAGATGAATCCTAGAAGTACGAGCTTGATGCCGGTGCTATGCTTCAACAAGAGCACCTCCTTTTATTGATATTTTCTTGCTTTGAAAATATTTCACGCAGATGGTTATCACGATTAGAGGAATCTCGATTAGCGCAACAGCGATCATCAAATAACCGAAGTATTCGGCATAATCCACGATCGCCGCGAAATCCTCCGCGTTCACCGGCACGCCCTTCAAGTAATTCCCTGTCACGATCGAGAACACCAGGAAGAAGAACAACAGCATGTACATCGCGTTGTAGCTTCGTGGCGGGAAATGGACCGGAATGGCAGCAAAGAATGTCATGAGCAACAAGCCCGTTGCCAAACCGAGGATGATAAGGCCTTCCGCCGAACCGTGCATGCCCGGCACAACAAGGTCGTGGATAAGCACGAAAAAGAACAAAGGGGAGAGCACGAGCCCCGGCACCCACGCCACCTGCGATAGCACGTCATTCCGCTTCGAACCGGGCGTCTTGAAGAATAACCTTGAGAATAGGAGGAGCAACGGCAGGCCGATCGCGGCACCGATGATGATTCCAAGGTAATAGGTCCAATTGCGCCCTGGAAAGGACGAGTCCGGCAATCCCAACCCGCTTAACCCGAACATCAACACGGCATACACGCACGTCTGGATCGTGAGTAATGCCAGCTTTCCCCCCTTGAGAGGATCACTTACGAAATAAGGTCGTGTGAATGGTGGCGTGGTTGGCTGCCGTATCTCTTGCTCGTGGAATCTCGGGTACAAGAGGAAAAATGCGAGTAACGCGGTGGGGACGATGATATTGGAAACCATGAAGTAAGCCAGCCATCCCTTGAATCCAAGAGGGATAAACGCTGCCGTGGAAAGCCCGGCGGTCGCAACCCCGGCAACAACGAGAAGCGACCACGACTTCCAACCAACCATCCGGGAAAGACGTGTCATCTCGGCGAAAGCGATCATGGCCAAGGATTCGGCACTCGCCACGAGCAAGAAAAACATGATAAATAGCACCCGGTCGAGCCGGAGGTTGTACGGGATAAGGAAATTTGGGACTAGCAAGACCAGCACGTAGCTGATAACCACGTGCATTATTCCTACGATGAAAATCACCAAATGCTTGATTCTTTCATTCAGATTAGCCAATATCAACACGAACACGGGAACCAAGAGGACCGTCAAGAGCATTAAAAGGATGTCTTCCTCGTACACTTCACGGAAAGCCCAGCCGGCATGGAACGTCACGAGAAAAAGGTTCACCATTGCGATCGTGAAAAGTACCAGAACCGAGATGGAGTATTGACGATGCGTATCCATGATTACGAGGATGGTCCTCGTGTTATTAAACACATCCTATAATTTTGGAAAGCCTTTTTTTCCCTCGCGTTAACGGGTTCATTGCAATGAAAGAAAAAACACATCTATTTGATATCGTGATCGCAGGCGGTGGCTTCGCGGGCGTGTGCGCCGCGATAAGCGCCGCACGCAATGGTGCACGCGTTGTGCTTGTCGAACAGCGTCACATGCTAGGAGGTAATGGTTCGAGCTTGATACGCGTGCATGTTGGTGGCGCGTGCCATTCCGGTTGGCAATTCGATGCACGCGAGTGTGGTATCATCGAGGAAATCCGGCTTGCGTATGCGGTTAAAGACCCGTTGAACAGCTACGCGTGGATCGACCAGGTTTTGCACGATGCTTGCGTCGCGAGCGGTGTCACGATCGTGTACGAGACCACGATAGACGAGGTAACCACGGCGTCCCTTGATAGTTCAACGGGGCATGCTTGCAAGATCACGGAAATACGCGGCACGCAACGTGATACCGAGACGCGGCACGTGTTCAAGGGCAAAGTCTTCGTCGATTCCACGGGGGACGGGACCTTGGGTGCACTTGCCGGGGCCGAGTTCAGGTGGGGCCGCGAGGGCAAGGCGGAATTCGGGGAATCAATAGCCCCGGACGTGCCGGACGAGCATACCCTCGGTTCCAGCATCATGTTCCAAGCCAAGGACATGGGGAAACCGGTCATGTACATCCCGCCACCATGGGCGAAAAAGCTCCCGGACGATTACTCGGACAAGAACCCGCACCGTCGACCCGGTAAATCGGACAACCGTCCAGGAATCTGGCACGGCGATGGCGTGGGATACTGGTGGATCGAGTACGGGGGCATGTTGAACACCATCGATGATAACGAAACGATCAAGCAAGAATTGCTTGCAATCTTGCACGGGGTATGGGACCACGTGAAGAATTCAGGGGATTGGCGGTACAAGGACCAGGCACGAAATTACGACCTCACGTGGGTCGGGCAGATACCGGGAAAGCGGGAATCACGCAGGTTGGTGGGGGATTACATTCTCGTGGAGCAAGATGTCGTGGCCGGCACGCTGTTCGAGGACCAGATCGCGACGGGCGGGTGGAGCATCGACTTGCACCCGCCGGAAGGGTTTTACGCGCCAGGCCCACCGGCCGTGCACGGGCGCCTGTCCGACCTGTACACCATCCCGTTCAGGTCGGTCTACTCGAAAAACGTTGAAAACTTGTTCATCGGCTCGCGCTGCTTGAAGTTTTTCGAACATCCGGATGTCATTTTACCACCAGTTCAATTTCACGACCACCATGAATGACGGTGGCGGGTTGTACTTGTATGACGGCAGCGATTGGATAAACCCGCTAAACGACCACCAAACCGCCGTGTCGGGCGATCCCTATGTCTTTGGCATCGTGGCTGGACTCGCTTACCCGGGACATCCCGCGGAGAACGGCTGGATTCATGATTCTGGCGGCGAATGGGTTCTCGTCACCGTGAACCTCAGCGCGATCGGGATCTCCACGTCCAATTTCAGTTTTTCTTTTGTTTTCGGGGAGACCGGCGTCGATCCCGGTCACGGGTTCGGTTGGTTCATCGATGACATCGTGATAACCGCGGAATACCAAGCTAAAAGCAATCCCGGTGGCGTTGACTGGTGGTGGTTCATCGTCATTGGAGGTGTCATCGCGGCGATCGTCACGGGCATCGGGATTTCCACCCACGGTCGCGGTGACAGGTTCAACAGGGATGGCGGCGAGATCACGGGCCCTGGCGCAACCGACGTGACCCCGACAGTGCCCGGTGAAACCGGCGGGTCCGGCACCACGGACACCACCGGTGGCACCACGGACATCACCGGGGGCACCTCTGACCCCGGTGCGGGCGGTGACGGGAGCAATCCCCCGGCATCGAGGCCGGCGAGCGTTCCCGCGGGGGTTCCCGTCAAGCAAGAGCGGCCACCGCAAGTGCGTTGGAAGAGATCGGCAGATGACACGGAGACGGAAAACCCCCTTCACCCGAGAGGGTACAGGTACAACATCTACTTCGAGGTGCCATGCACCATCACGCCTGGTCCAAACGAGGTCATCGTGGCGCACATCGTCATCACGATCACCGCGAGCTGCGACCCCGCGAAATGCACCAATAACCCGAATTGCTCGAACGGGACGTTCACGCAGACGTACGATTACTGGGAGGCGTTCACGATGGTCGATCCGCCCAAGGACAAGTCCACGGCGCTCGACAAGCATTACGTCGACATGGCGGACGTGGAAAAAAGGTTGAGGATAGCGGGCTGCCCGAATCCCGACAAGATCAAGATCGACAGGAAACACACGGTGAACC
The DNA here is from genome assembly GCA_041305945.1 of Promethearchaeota archaeon. GTDB lineage: Archaea > Asgardarchaeota > Lokiarchaeia > Sigyniarchaeales > Sigyniarchaeaceae > JBGLND01. The sequence goes on along the minus strand of JBGLND010000001.1, from coordinate 3,518,682 downwards.
GTGGTGAGGTCACCGGGGCAGACTGGACGGAGCGTTTGGAGGGCGGTTCCTTCGCCTACATCCTCCATGGCCCGCCGCCGCAAAGTGCCATGTCGAACCCGTCCAGTCGCCCGGGAGAGGGCATGAACGTGCGGGGTAGCGTGACGCTGTTCTCGGAAGACGGCGCGCTCGTTTTCACGTCTTCATACACCTACGAGGCCTCGACGGGCAACCAGTCGTTCCAATCCACCATGAATCCCGGCAACACGTATAATTAGTAATTAATTCATTTATTTCATAAAATAGAATCTATTATGGGATATAGTAGCGTGAAAGTTGATGGCGCCAAATTTTTTTGACCTGGTCAATATTAAAATAGAAGAGTTTTTCAATCCGAGTAGAAAAATCACGTTTTTGGCAGGTGCGGGAATTTCAATAGACCCTCCATCTTGTTTGCTTTCGGCGAAAAGCATTGTCGATTCCTTAATAAAGATTTGTTGTCCGGAGGAAGAGGCATCCAACATTCTTCGATTGAATGACCTTCGTTATGAATTAGTGATAGAAGGCGTTCAAAATTACTTGGATCCCGAATTAAGAATAATGAATTTCTTCGATTTATTCGAAAAGCCCAATATCCTCCATCAATTCTTAGCTGAAATGATTATCAACGGGCATTACGTGGTAACGACTAATTTCGATTACTTGATTGAGTTTGCCCTTTTGGATCGAGTAGAAAGCAAGGAAAAACTGATGCCGATCATCAATAGAGATGATTATCTTGCCCATCCAGATATCGGCCAAATTTGGAAATCGGGAAAATATCCACTGATCAAGATACACGGATCAAAAAAGAATCTCGTGACGGGACAAGATACCACTGGTTCCCTCGTTACAACGCTTTCGGCTCTTGGTAAAGAAAGAGGTTCGGAAAAAACATTTGCCATCGAGCCATACAAAATGCCCGTGATAAATAACATCACGAATGATAAAACGCTAGTTGTATTAGGATATTCTGGTAGTGACGATTTTGATATAGGGCCGACCTTGAATGAATTGAACAAGTTAAAAGCAATCATATGGGTAAACCATGTTAATGATTCTGAAAGTGATACATGCAAACTTTTCAAGCTGAATGATGTTTTTAATAGCGTTAACTTTAATGCACATGATTTACCAAAAGTAGATCAAGTTTTGGTAAACATTGGGCGTGAATTAGGTAAAAAAGGCAAGATTCCAGACATTTATCGTCTCGATACGCACACATCAAGATTTGTTGAAGGAAAGCTTTGGCATGTTATGATTCCCGTTAAATCGAAGCCAATAATCGACAATGGCGCGTGTAAAGATGTGGATTTTGACGGGTTTCTACAAAAATCGTTAGGCGCGATAACAGATTTAAACAAATATGCTATTGCATCTTGGATATATTTTAAATTAGCTAATTTTGATGATGTACTAAGAAATTCTGAAAAAGGATTCCGGATTGCAGAAAAACTTCAAAATGAGAAGGAACAAGCTCAATTCTTAAATAGGATCGCCATGGTGCACGCAGCAAAAAACGATCTCAAGGGCGCTTTGCATTTATATGAAACTGCAATCTCTTATTCGGAACGTCTACATGATGATTCTTCGCGTGGTTCTTATTTCTTCAACTCTGCATCGTGTGCTCTTCCGATCTCGCATCCCCGGCTATTCTTTTAGCATCTGGATGCTTGGTTTGCATAAGCACGTCCGCTGCTTGCACCATCCCGAAGGCATTATAGGCATTCGTCGATAACCAGTCCCAAAAATCCTTTACATCTTCAACGCCACCGGGTGGAAGCAAACCCGCCGCAAGCAGTTCTTTATCGACCCCGCCGATGATGTCGGTGCTGGCCATAGCGTGGGCGCGTGCGTGCCGCTCGCGCGTGATCCAGTCGCAGGCCTTGATCACCTTGGGGGCAATGTCCTTCAACCAAGTAACATCGCCCGACATCCGGACGTGTTCAGCGATGGCCCACAAGACAAAGCCTTGGTTTTGATTGTACCCCTCGCCGCATTCATACCCGTTCGCACCGAAAAATATCCCCTCGATATCTTCATAATCGCCGTGCAATCCCGCCGTACCTTGGTATTCCAAGAACACGTCCAAGATACGCCGGGCATCATCGAACAAGCCTCGCCTGTCCAGATCGAAGCAAATCATGCATGCTTCGTTTGCAAACGTCCCGTAATTCAACGAGCCAACCCTCCCGAAGATACGTTTCGTGCCGATCTCCCTGTCGTTGCTCATCAAGACGTGCGTGAGATGGGCCTTGTAGAATCGGTTGAAATGTGCTTCGGGGGTTTCGATCGATGCCCCGATTTCCATCCTGTCCATCCAGTAAATCGCCACCCTGACCCGTTCCTTGTCGAAATCGAGCCTGTCAAGCGCGCTTATCGCCAAGGACGAGGAGATGGCAAGCAAGGGAACGCGGAAGTACAGCACTTGTTCTTCTTGGGGTTCAAGGAGAAACTTCAACGAGAATGGGTTGAACCCGTCATGATGATTTTCGATCTTCGTTTCCCCGTGGTGGACGTGCATGAAATACGATGGTACCCCGTTTCCCGAGAGCTCGATCATCTTCGCATTTATCGTGCTCGTCGGATTGAAATAGACGTCGGAAAACACGCGTGATGGCATCTCGGTATCGTCCACCGCGGTGACTTCTCCCGTGATGACGTGTAAGTTGATGGTTTGTGGTAACCTGTCATGGTTCTTGATCTTGAAACACACCATGACGACGACATTATCATTCGCCATTGGTTGCTTGCCCGGGACTGTCCTGTTGAGCTGCGTGGCAAATGCTTCCTGGACAACGGTGATTGGTCCAAGGTTCCATTGGCTCGTGATGATCGGGAGGAAGCGATCCAGCAAGACTCGGTCCGCGATCTCATTTGCCAAGTCCGGCCCGAAAAATTCGTTGTTCACCGAGAACTTGAATCCAACCTTGTAATATTGTTTCTTCCAGAATACCTGCCTTGTATCGGGCCCGGGAACCTTCAGCAAGTACCTGTTGCTTATGAAAATATTCCCGGAACGCGACAACGCGCATTTTGCACGGGTGCCATCGCACCCAAGCACGAAATGCATGCGCTGCTTTCCGGAAAATCGTTCCATCGCGTGGTGCAATTTTTGCTCGTCCATCTTGAACAAGCTATCGTATATCGTGTTGGAGAATGCACCCGATTGCGATTCATCTTCTGGTGATTCTTGCACGTCTACTTGCCTTGAAGTTATCCACCGTTGGATGGCTTCCTTGTAACTTATTTCTTGGCCCTCGTGTTGCACCAGCATTTCAAGGTCCGGGATCAACACGCGACCGTGTTTCTCCACGTCGCTGCACTTGAAGGAAAACTTCCCGCAAGCCGGTACATCGATGGTGATGATCGTTTCGTCTGACGCGTTGGCCAAGCCGGATATTCCCGCGGCCACCGAGAAGCCCTTGTCGAAGGTGCACGTTCTTCGCGTCTCGCGCGATTCTTCCCATTCATTCAGGAAGTATCCATTCCATGACGACGCGATGAACGTGGGGTCCTTCAACGAGGTGGCTCTTGGGCTCGATACGACAAATGTCTGGTTGACCCTGCTCGAATCCGTGTGAACGTGCACGTCACTCGGGACACGCTGGAAATACTCGTCCTTGTCAAAATAAACCCTTATTTTCAAGGTTCTCCGGTAGGTGACGTCAAGATTTTCTTTTGGAAATTCTCGTGCGTTGATTGCATGAAAGGTGTAAACGGCACGGTGTAGACCCGCATCTTCGTGCTCCTCGATCGCGAAACAAGCGTCCGCTTGTTTCCACGTGCCGTTGTACCAGTCATCCTGGGCTGACCATCCGGATTGCCCAGACCCATCGACTCTATCATCCAGCTGCCTTTTTTCTGGCCAAAAAACTTTCCAATACTCTATTTTCGTTATTACCTGGGCTTTATTAACGCGATTGTTCTTGTTTTCATCCAATCTGGAGGGAGAAATGGAAATTTGTTCAATATTTCTTGGTTCAGACCACGCGTACTCGAAGAAATGGTGCTCGTCGTTTTTTTTTACCAGCGAGCAAAAAGCCGTGATTTCAAGCGATCCGCGCAGCCCGAACATGGATGTAATCTTGGCGCGTGCCCAATTAATGGATCGGCCACCAAGTCATGCATCTTGATAGGGGAGAGGACATGCTCCCGTTTTTCAAGAAATGACCCGCGTTCTTATTGTACCCTCTATCTTGTTGAAATGACGAGCCCCGAACTCGGTATATTCCTTCTCAACATCGAACACCACGTAACCAATTAGGTCGTTAGTTAACATGTACTGCCCGCCGACATTTATCATGTTTTCGGAAAAAACCGCAAAGGCGGCTGTTTCAACTGAATCGAATCCCGAAACCATTGCATACCCTGCTAGCGCCACGGGATACGCGTACACGAGCATCCGGCGATAGTTCGAGCCGTAACCGTGGTGCATGATGACAACGGGAGCATTTTTGGTAGGGACATAATGGGATTTAATGATCTTAGCGAAAATGTTCCCGATCCGGAGTGTTTCGATCGTTAACGCCCCGCGGGACATGACAGACAAGCTTGGCGCATCATCGAAGCGCGTGAACGTGGCATTCGCTTCCGAATATAGGCACTCGCCGAGCACGATGAAATAGGATATGGTAACTGCAAGTCCCAGCGCCCAATGAAAATGCGAGGCGAATAGACCTACAATGATACCGGTAGTAACATGCAATGCAACGCTGGCGGGCTTCATAGACGGTCACTCTTGCTTGAACCGGTTAGTAGGTCTGTCGCACGCGTGCAAGCACCGCCCGCAGTAATCATGCCAATCAACGGCATTTTGCTGGCGCGACATGTATTGGAACTTCTTGAAGCGCAAGATGAATGCCTTGATGTATCGGCTCAAGAATGCAAGTTGGCCAAGCTCACCTTGCTTTTTCGGGAGCGGGATGCTGACATGGCCACCGGCACCAGGACCCATACCAAGGAGGTTGTAAAAGCACCGGAAATGGTATAAGGTCACGTACTCGTACGTTTTTTCCCCGATGGTGCAATGCAAGGGCTTTCGCTCGTCGAGGCAGTTTCCTGGACAGGCCGAGATGCATTTCTTGCACCTGTCACAGAGCGGGGTCCCGCTGTACATGGGATCGGGGGACAAGGGAGCTTCCGTGATGATAGAACAGAAACGGACGCGATTGCCAAACTGGGGTGTTATTACAAGGCGATTATACCCGAACTCGCCCAAGCCTGCCGCGACCGCTGCATGACGGTGGGAGAACTCGCCCATCTGTTTCTCGTGATCCATGTCCTTGCTATGTCCGGTTGGGACGATGGGAAAGCACTTGAATCCCTCGGCTTCAACCATCTTGCTGATCTTGTAACATGCATGCCCGAGCTCCTTGTTGGGTATCGCGTACCCGTAATACTGGTACCCGGAAGGGGTTTTATCCCAATTATCAACGATGCCATCCGGAAAATGGGTGCCAAGCACGATCACTGAACGGGCAGTCGGGAGGTAATCCGTGGCGTGGAACCGCTTGGGCGCGCCCGCCAGCCTTTCCAAGCTGGCAACGCCGACCAAGTCAATACCGATCGCTCGCGACGTGGCAACGACCCGTTCCTTCAATGCCGCCATGGCTCCATCCGAGGGAGGGAGATCCATGGTCAAACCTCGTTGCGTTGCTTTAAAAAAGAGGAGGTGAGGGCACTTGCCGGGTGGCTCTTGCATCAATAGCCGAGGTGCTCGAAGGCATGGCTCAACCGGTAAAGCCCGGTCGTTTTGTCGAGGGTGATATATCCCTTCGTTTCGAGAAACACCACCACGGATTTGACATCAATCGTTCCAACCCCGCTTGGATCGAGCTGGCGGGTCATGGCATCCAGCGAGCTTTCCTTGTGAACGAGCAGGTAAATCAACACCTTCGTTTGCGGGTCGGGGGTGATGCGCATGATTGCTTCCAAGGCCAGCCTTGAATCCAGCTTCTCGTCCTCTATCTTGGCGAGTTGCTCTGTCAAGTTCAGGATCATCAGCTCGCCAGGGGGAACCTCTGCTTGAACCATCGAGAACGCCTCTTCAAGGCGGGCCGATATCTCGTCGTTCGAACGAGCCAAGATGAAACCGGCGAGTGCCGTTAGGAATTTGACGTAATTATAAGGAGTTTCATATACTTTCAAGGAGAGCACGAGTGACCTGGCTGCTTTATCGTCGTAATACGAGACGCCCTTGAATTCTTGGTCTTCGATGATGAACCAACTCGATCCTTGGTTGAATTGGTGCGCGACTTGTATGGTTTGAACGTCTTCGGAGCGAATATCTATGTCACCAGGGAATTTATGCGTGACGAGAGCGCCTTCGAAGGCATCCCATTGAATGACGAATAAAGCCAAGGGCATCGAGCTACACCAAAATCCCAGCATGTTCTCCGGACTTCGCTAACACATAACGCCGCCAACCTTTTTTACTCTTTCCCATATAGGTTCATCGACGCACACATGAGTAGACCCGAGCATGATATCGATGAAAGGACCCTTGCCGAGCGGTCCCGGATAGAAGACCGTGCATTATGGCTGTATTTCTTGCACGACGAGATGAGAAAAGAGATCGGCGCTAGCAAGGCAGAAGAAATAGCACGGAGGGCAGTGCGCCGGTTCGGCGAGCTCAAGGACGATCTTGCTGGAAACCCAGGAACACCTGGCGAGTGGATCCAGAAGCATGCGATTGGCTCGAACCCGGCCGTGTTCGAAAAGGAAATTCCGGAAGGAAATGCAGAAGAACGTTGCTTCCGCATGCACTATTGTGCCTTGCAAGCCGCGTGGGAGAAGCTTGGCCTCTCCGACGAGGAAAAAGACTTGCTCTGCGATATTGCGATGGATGGCGACCGTGCGAGGTGCAAGGGAGGGGTTATGGTGGACGTGACGGAGCGCATGTGCGACCGTGCAAAGAATCCCGGGTATTGCAGGGTAGTCGTGAAGAAAAAAAGACAATGAGATTAAAGAGCAAGGAATGAAAGCGAGGTAAGCACCGTGTTCGAAGACAAGGATATGGACCGCATGTCGATGACCATTCCGAAGGCATTACTCGACCGGCTGGACGAGTATTGCGAGGAACTTGGCACGAATCGATCAGGTGTTGTCCGCGTGCTCGCGTTTGATCAAGAAGATGCCTGCCAGGGAAGCACGATCGACCGATGAAAGGGATGAGTTCCAAGTGCACTTGTCCTCGCAAGGAGGATTCTTCTGGAAGGGGCATCAAGTCTACATAAGCACGAGGTTTGGAAATATGGGTGCCTTCGTGGAGGAAGTAGACGGTGGCCAACGTTTAAATATCTATTCCGATAAGGAAATGGGTAATTTGCTCGCGACCGCCACCTTGCCGGTGAGCGATCTCAACCCGGTCTTGCACGTGCCACCCGGGAACCCTGATTTGCTGGAAAAGGCCATGAAAATGGGAAGAGATGGCATACTGCTCTTGCGCAGGTTGCGGCTCGACGGGATGCCCGTTACCAGCATTGGAAGCCAGCTCGGCCTCGATTATGATGCAACAAATGCCTTGCTCGAGGAAAGCAACATCCATCCATCGAGATTCACGATCGAGGACTTGCAAGATTACATCGACCACGCGCATCCAGGCGCCAAGATCACGTCAGGCACGTGCACCAGTGCCGTGGATAGGATTCAAGTGACGTGCGAAAACGGACACCGCTTCGAAATCGAGGCGAGGCAAATCAAGGTTGGCCACTGGTGCATGGCATGTTACGAGAAAAACAGGCTCATTGCAGAGACCCACTGCCGCGCCACCGTGGAAGGCATTTTCGGCGTGCAGTTCCCAAAGAAACGGCCACCGTGGCTCGTGAATATTACAGGCTATCGCATGGAACTGGACATGTACAACAAAGATTTGGGTATTGCTATCGAGTATAACGGCATCCAGCATTATGAACCATGCTCGTACTTCCATTGCACTGAAAGAGACGTGCAAAAAAATCAGGAACACGATGCGAGAAAGCAAATCCTTTGCAAGCAGCATGGTGTCGTGCTCGTGACCGTGCCGTATTGGATCAAGCGAGAGGACATGAAGGCATTCATCATCATGAGCCTTCATGAGGCAGGCGTCAACGTTACGCGGCTGCGGGCCCGGATGGCAGGCGATGCAAGAATGAAGGAGATTAAATGAAAAAAAAATGGTGCCTTAGAAGCAGCGGTGTATCACTTGGCCACCTAAATCCTTGTATTCACGTCTCGTCACCCACATTTTCTGGAACGTCTTCAAGGATGCCAGGATGGACCCGCCGATCCAGACGCTGTACATGCGTTCGGGGGGTGCAACGATCTTCACATCAACCGATTCTGGAATCTGTTCCTTGATTTCTTTCTGGAGGCGTTCTTTCAAGCCGGGGTACATGGTGGAGCCGCCGGAGAGCACGATGTTGCCGTAGAGGTCCCGCCGCAGGTCGACGTCGCACGCCTTGATGGCCGCGACGATGACGTCATCCAGGGGTTCCAACTCTTTCCCGAGGACGCCGGGGTTGAAGAAGCATTCGGGGGCGAGGAACCGTTCCACGCCAACGAGGATGGACTCGCCGTCGGGGAGGATGTAGGTTTTTTCCATGCCGGCCACTTTCTTGGCGAGCATGAGTTCCTTCTCGGGGTCGAGGGCAACGTAGCAGAGTTTTTCCTTGATGTCGCGTACGATTTCGCGCTCGGCGGACGTCGTGAAGGTGTAGCCCTTCTGGCGGAGCAACCGTTGGAGGTAGGTCGTGATGTCGCGCCCGGCCAGGTCGAGCCTGGAGATGGCGTGGGACAGGGCGAAGCCCTCGTAGATGGGAACGATGTGGGCAACGCCGTCGCCGATGTCGATGACGCAGCCGGTGGTGCGCCCGGAGGCGTACAGTGACAGCACCGCTTGCATGCCGACGTACAGGGCGGGGACGTTGAAGGTCTCGAACATGATCTCGGCCATTTTCTCGCGGTTGGGGCGCGGGTTGAGCGGGGCCTCGGTGAGCAGCACGGGGTGCTCGCTGGGGTCGACGCGGAGGTCGGTGTAGAACGTGTAGTGCCAGATCTTTTCCATGGCGGTCCAGTCCTCGATGATGCCGTGCTCCACGGGGAACATGAGCTTGAGCACGCCCTTGAGTTGCAGGGCTTCTTCACCGATGTAGTATTCCCGGGTGTAGTGCTCCACGTCGGTCATGATGGACGTGTATTTCGGGTACCCGATGAGCGTGGGGAACACGGACCGTGGTTGGTCTTCTCCAGCAAACCCGTTTTTCGATATGCCAGTGCCGTTGTCGACGACGAGCGGCTTGGCAGCCAGGAAGTCTAATTCTTCTCCCATGATGGTATCGCCGGTTATGGTGTTCTTCGCCAGCCGCGCGCGCCGGGTCGAACCGTCCGGCGCCGCGGTGGCGTTCGTGGCGGCAGCATCCCGCGCCCGGGGCCAGCCGGGGCGTGCCAGTGCCTCGCACGCGCGCTCGAACCGGGCCGGGACGGGCTTGCCGTCGTTACGGAGGGATGGGGTTCGCGGCTATAAAATGGTTTGTGCGACCGCGCATCTATTACAAATTACACGTCACGCGGCCGCGCGCGGCGCTTCCCGTCCCGCCGGGCTGGCCACGGTTGGCCCGGGAAACCGTGCACGGGGTCCCGGGCACGCCCGGGCAGGTCCCGTGGAAGCCCGTGGCCCGGGGATGCATGGTGCATCCACCATCTCGCCCGGCGCGGCCGTCCAGCAACCCGTCACTGCTGTCAATGCCGTCCACGCCCGTTCCGGGCTCGATTGCTCGCGTCGTTACCCCGGGTGGTGGTCGCGTGCGGGTTGCTAGAACCTGATGGCACCGGGATGATGCCCGTGCAGCCCCTTGTTTTCAAGAAGGGGGATAGGCGAGCCCCCCACTGCTCGAGGATATTTAATTGAATATAATCACGCTACCGGCATCATTTGCCGTGTCTTCGTCATCGTGAACGCTCGAGCGAGCACATCGCGTTCGATGAAGCTGGCCGATCGAAACCAACAAAAGCACGCGCGACGAGACTTGCCTATGGACGACCCCCCACCAAGCCACCTGCTCTCGGAACGGAAAGGAAAGGTCTTGTGGCTCACGTTGAACCGTCCCCACCGTGGGAACAGCCTCTATCCCCCGCTCCTCGTGGACCTCCGAAAGGCGGTGTTCGATGCCCAGCATGACGAGAAGATCAACGTGATCGTGCTGAAAGGCGCCGGCGAGAAAGATTTTTGCACCGGGATTGATGTGTTCAGCGTGAAAGAGTTTTCAACGGCGGGAAAAACGAACTTGGCCAACGTTGCCGGGGATATTGCCACGTTGCTCTTCACGGGGAAACCCGTCGTGGTCGGTGCCAACGGCCGGTCGATGGGCATGGGTCCCGTGTTCCTGTTCGCGGCAGATTACCGCATCGCGACGAGCAACGCGTTTTTCCAGATGCCAGAAGTTGACCTCGGCGCGTTCCCGGGCGCGTCGTGCATCCCGATCATGGTCCACGCATGTGGCTTGGCGGCCACCAAGCGCATCCTCATGACGGGACGGCGGATTGACCTTGAGGAGGCGTTATCAAGCCACGTCATTGACGAGGTCGTCTCGTTCGACTCGCTCGATGCCCGACTCTCGGAGGTCGCGAAGGACCTCGCGAGGAAAAACGCGGTCCTGGTACGCGCCATCAAGCACGCCATAACCCGGACCCCAGACTTGCAATACATGAAAGCGCTGGCGCTGGAAACTGCCTTGGCCGATTGGTACGCGTGGAAGGACCCGGCTGGCAAGCTGAAAATGCTGGATGAGGAGTTCAAGACGGCTCCTTGCCTCACGGGCGACCCTGACGCCCTCTTGGATGAATATAACGCGCACGCGGAACGACAATAACCGGCAGGGGTGGCTTTTACACGCTGCCGCATATCATTTCCGCAATTTTCTTGAACGACTCGTCGACGTTCTCGCCCGTCTTTGCCGACGTCTCGAAGTACACGAGCCCGAGTTCGTTGGCCAGTGCCTCTGCATCTTGCTTGGAAACGACCCGCAAGTGTTCCAAGTCATTTTTATTTCCCAGCAGGATACCATGGAATGGACTTTTCTTGTTTTTCTTCACGTCGTTGTACCAGTCCCTTATGTTTTGAAGCGAGTCCCTCCTGGTAATGTCGAACACGAGCAGCTCGCCATCCGAGCCATCGTAAAAGTGCCGTCTCATCATGGTGAACTTTGATTGCCCCGCGATGTCCCATATCACGAACTTGACCAATTTTTTGTTAACGTCGTTGGTGACGAGTTTCTCGGTTATGTTCACGCCTATCGTAGGAAGATATGTTGCCCGGAAGGCTTTTTCCGTGTATTGGAGAACTAGCGAGGTCTTGCCGACCGCGTTATCACCACACACGATGACCTTGTATTTCAGTACATGGTCAGGGTCGCACGTTTCCTCGGAAGGAAATGCACAGGTTTTTTCAAGGGATAATTCTTGCCCTTTCAAGTCGTTGAATAATTTCTCGATTTCCTTGTTCAAGTCGCCGAGAAAGTTCAAGAACCGGTCCTTTTCAGGATTGCTGGTCTGGATTTGCAGGGCATTTCCCGCGAGCCTTGAAAAAATGTCATCGATGTACTTGAAGTACTTGTAATAGATGCTATCGTAGACAGCATCGAACAACAGGATAAGCGTTGCCTTCCCCACGCCCCCGCGGCGGGTCTTGTCCTCGAACATCAGGTATTTCACGAGGGCGTTCATCTCTGTCCCGGGCACCGGGATGGTCGCGAGCTCCTTCGGCACGGTGTTCATCGAATAGGACAGGTTCATGACGGTCATGGTGATTTTTTCTAGCATTTCCTTGTTTAAATCAGCCGGCATCCAAGCAAAGGGAACTGGACCTATCTTCTCGTCGAAGATGGAATACAGCAGCCCCTTGACCAGGTCCTTCTCTATAGATGCTTGTGCCATGGTGCCTACCCGGTGGTTATATCACGAGAGGCCGTGATCTCGTCACGATCTCGGCGATTTTGCCCTTGATGTTTTCAATACTATCGGGATCGTTCATGGACGTCTGCAATTGTATAACTTGCCTGTTCTTGATGGAAGGCAAGTTGAACACGGTAACCGCTTCCTCGAAATATTCCTTTGCTTTTTTATCGTCCATCTTGTGGAACAAGAAGATCAACGGGATGTCCGCGGTCTCGGGAGCGTGGAGCACCTTCTCCAGCACCTCCTTTGCCTCGTGGAACCGTCGCTTCTCGGACGTGTCCAGAACGAAGACCATGAGGTTCGAGCCATCGTACCCCGATCCCCACACGTCATGGTAATTTTTTTGACCTGGTGCGTCCCAGATCCGGAATTCTATCGAATCTTTAAAATGGTCCAAGAACAAGGACTTGATGTTGAACGTCACCGTCGGTTCTGTTATGTCTGGCGGCTTTCCCGTCCGCAAGGCTTCGGACAAGCACGTCTTGCCCGCGTTATCTATTCCAAATAGGAATATCTTTTGATATAGCATGGTTGTTGCCCCAATAGCGTTTTTTCAATGGGTTATTGTATGATAAGAAAAGACCTAGGTTAAGTGTAATAAATATTGCCGCGTCTGGATGTTCGTTTTTCACGTGTCAGAACTAATATATGGCATTTTCAAACTTTTTTTCAAAGCATTTTCTCTCATGTTTAGTTGGATGATCCAGCAAGGATCCTCGCCAACGGCCAGGTGCTTCTTCTACATGGACGAGATGGCGCCCTTCATGCCCGCAGGGATGAGTGCCCCCCCTGGAAAGGCGATGCTGCTCCTGCTCTTGCGACAAGCGCGGAAGTACGGGGTATCGTGTACACTTGCCTCCCAAAGCCCGAAGGACATCGATTATCACGGCCTCGACCAGATCAACTCGTTTTTCTTTGGACGGATCTTATCAGACCAGTCCCAGAAGGTCCTCAAGAACTTGCTTGACGCGAAGATGAACCCGGATCGGGTAGACGAAATCCTGGGCAAGATCACCGTCCTGGAAACGGGCCAGTTTATATGCTTCTTACCGGATATCAAAGAAGAGCCCAACCCCCAGATCAAGACGCGTTACTTGTTTTCAAAGCACAGCACGTTAACAGAGGCGGATCTGAAAAGGATCCTGCACCCGGAGATGCCGGAGGAAGACTCTGCATATGGTCAAGACGACACTGCAGGGGAAGAGGGTGGCCCGAGCATCATCGACGTGACGGAACTGGCTGGAGGGGAAAGTGCAGGTACCCCGGCAAGCGTTTCAGACGGTTCGGGTTGTTACCGGTTCAGGCAGCTCAAAGATAAGACCGTGGAAGACCTCTTGGAACGGACGGTCGAGTATGATTTCTTTGAAAAGATCACCAGCAACGTCAAGATCCGAAAGTTCGTAAATTTAACGAACTATAACCCCGCAATGAATGGATACGTCAAGAAGATGATGATCAAGTTCGAATTCGAGCCTGTTTTCGAGGGGATTTCGCCGAACGGCTTGCTCGTGAACATCTTCGAGAAGGACGCGTCAAACGTCATCGTCGCAGTCCTCGTTGCGGAGAACGTGATCAAGGTGGGCCTCTTCGGCACCTTCACGAACAATCAGGTCAAGGGCGATATCGAGAGGCTACTCGATGGAGCATGCGAGATATTCAAAAAAGTAATTGTATAATTTCTATTTTTTATATCAAGAGAACTGGAACTTGAAATCCTGGTCGCAGATGATTTTAAAGAAGGATGTTATGTCATCAAAGATTTTTTTGTACTTTTGAAAGAATTCAGGCTTCTTCTGGGGGTTGACCCTGACATCCACGCGCACGCACCCGGCCTCCGATCTCGTCTGGATGTGTTCGATTAGGTCGCTTTCAAATATCGCGGAGAGCATCTCAACGAGGCCATCGTTTGTAGGAACGAGGAACGTGAATTTTTCCAGAATCAAGCCTAGCACTACTTTTAATTCGGTTTTGTGGGGCAACCGGTCATAGTCGCGGGATGTCAACAAGACGAACACCGTTTTCGTAAGGATGACCAGGTCGTAGATGTCCATTTTCAGCGCATTCTGCAAGTAATTATACATGAGCAGTTTCTGGTTATCAAAGCGCCGCTTCCCTTGCTTGTATGCACTTGGTGGATCATCTACCCGCGGATACCCGCTCATACCCACCTATCGATTCTATGTATTTATACAGCCGCGCTAATGGAGGTTTTGACTCCTCCTTGCATCCACGCCGTGGGCTCTGCGGATAAATCGAAAATTATAAATCAACCAAGCCTTTCAATCACCAAAAACCAGAGACCCCTTTGCAGGCGATTCTATGCCCTTCATTTTCAACATGATCATCTCGACACCACGAAATTTCGAAACCGATGGGCTTGCCGAGCTAGATTTTCTCGTCCACCAGGTTTTTCCAGAAGACAAGCTCAATTACGGAAAATTGATCGTCACGGGCTTGATCTGGGGTAACCTGGTAGGCGTGGATCCGGTCTTGGCCGTCCATCGCATCAAGGACTACGTTGGCGAAAAGGGGTTCCCCCTTCAATACCTCCTCAAGTTCGTCCCCATACAGAAGGTCTTGGTGACCGATTTCGACGAGATCGAGAAGTATGTCTTGAGTCAAATCGACCAGATCCGGGATGACGAGAAATACAAGATCATTGTGAACAAGAGGCGCATCCACAATGAAAAAATCGAGATCATCGAGAAAATCGCAAAGAACATCAATAAAACGGTGGATCTCGAACATCCGGACAAGATCATCAGGCTGGAAATCATTGGAAAGTATACGGGAGTTTCGATACTCAAGGAGGACGACGTGTTCAGCATCGGCAAGAAGTTCCTCTAGGTCTTCTGCTGCAAGCTCAAGGAGAAGATGGCCATCCTCGCGGAAGCTGTCTTCGCGAGCCAATCCGTCCCTCGACGGGCTTGGTCAGGGGAATTGACTTGAGGCTCGTCGTGCCCAGCCCATACCCACAAGAGTGCCGCGTCCAATGTGGCGGGCGCGTTCCGTTGTTTGAGAAGATCGTACGAGAAATGATGTCGGAAAGCGGAAAACGCCTCGGCAATAGCAGGAACTTTGTCCGACTCTGAAACAAGGATCATCACCACGCCATTATTCTCCGCGCGAGGCTCGTGGAATGCACTGGGTATGATGTCTTGCTTGATCGCACCTGCTTGGCTCGTGCTAAAAATATGCATCAGGATGTTCATCGCGGGATTATCGCCCACGGTTATCCCGTGCTCGAGCTTGTCTTTGAACGCGTGGTACACGCCCATCACGACGAGATCTTCTTGGAATAATAGCTTTGCTTCAAGGAATAGGGTGATCACGCCGTTGGAACCGCTCGTGATGGTACTGAAGTCGATCAAGCTCGTCTTGCCGTCCTTCGACACGACATGATCGAGATAGTGCAGCACCACGGCAACGCTCTTGCCAGCGACGTTGAACTCGTGAGATCGGAAGAGCCCGACGCTCCTCTTCACGGGCCCCAGCCTCGCGGCCTTCGGGGTGGTCCATTTCCTCGTCGCTCGCGTGCGGAATAAGCCAGGCACCCTCGCCGTGCTGGAGGGCATCGTGATCGCCCTGTTCGTCGCCGCCATCTTGACGATGATCTACTTGTACATGTACGGCATGGAGGCCGAGCTCGTCTCTGGCTTGCCCGGTTTCGTCACCGGCTTCTCCCTCGGCTACTTCTGGACGCGGGTCGTGCACGTGGGGGAGGGGATCCAGTACCCGAAAGGGTTCCCCGACATCCCCCGGCGCGGCATCGGCCAGGACGCGACGGGCAAGCTCGTCGCGTTCCTCCTCGTGTTCCTGCTCGGCGTCTCGATAGCATTCGCCATCAGCCCGGTGGATCCTGACTCCATCCAGTACTTGTACCCGGCAGCGCTGGCCATAACTGGCGTCGACATGTTCTTGTGGACAGTTTCTGCATTGAAGTACAAGGCGTGATCCCTCCCGCCCTTTCGCCTTCTATTCTTTTTTAATCGAACACTATGTTCTCTCATTCGATGTCTAGCCGTTGCCGCGAGCATGAAGAGAGAATGTCTCGTATTTAGGTTCGCGGGAAAAGGAAGGTTGTCGGGATTACCCGAGCAAAGGGCACCAAAGTTCTAAACAAAGGCGTTCTATCAAAACTGGGAATTGCTTATTCCCTATCCAGTCTGGTTCTTTTTCTTGATCTCATACCGCTTGATGAGGGCTCTCCTCGTGGAATTCGTCTTCACTTTTATTTTAGGGTTTTTGATGGGTCTGAAGGGCATTTTTCTCACATCCGTTTCGACTACGTGTATATCACGCGGTTTGGGCGATAAAAGGTTTGGGAAGGTGCAAGATCGCTCTAGGATCGCGTGGAAAATGTAAAGGTATAAGGAAAAGTTTTCGCTTATTTTTGCGGTGCCATTTTCTTGAATTCGTTGAAGAGCTGGAGGGTTTCGTCGGCAATAATTCTTGAAAGAGTTTCCGGCTCACTAATATCATCCATTATTGCCATCAAGACCAGCTTGTCGCTGAGGATCTTGGCGTACACGTCTGGCCGTCCCTTCCCCGCGGATTCCCAAGCTTGGATCTTGCACCTGGTAAGCACCATCTCCTCGAACAACTGCCAGTACTGCGCGAATTGCTTCTCCACGTCGACTTGAGGGCCAGCACCGGTCTTCATCAGTTCTCGCAACTGCTCCTTTGACTTGATCTGCTGGGAGACGATCGATACGAACGTCTGTTCCACCGCCTTGAACGATGCCACCTTCTCGAGCGGCGGGCTGTTGGACTGGAACCACTCGCGAAAAGCGTTTTCGTATGGCTTGATCATAGCCGCTTCAATCTCCTGCATGAACCGCGGGACTGCCTTGAACGCTTCTTGGACGATTTTTGGATCGAGTTGGAATTCTTTTTCCATCACGTGTTTTCAACCTCCTAAGTAGGTAGAATTACTCAAGAAGGCATATCAAGGTTGGCATTCGTTGAAGCGGGACTAGATCCATCTAGAAAAAGAGATGGAAACATCATGGGTCTTTCCTTCTAAAAAGAAAAGGGAATAGGATGCAGGGAACGAAGGTCCATTTGATGAAGAGAAGATGATGGCTCGAAAGATCCCATTATATCGGATCCACGTGAAATAGCAGTGTCACTCAAATATTTCTACAATACTTCTACCAAAACTCGCCGATCTTGCGTAAAGAAGAAGTATTAACCTTGAAAGAGATGGAACACAATCATTTTCCAAGATTTTGAATCTTTCATAGATCCGGGAGAGATTCCAATCGTAATATGTCCTTGACGCTATCAAATCCTGAATCGAATGAAAAAAGATGTTCTATTCTTAGATTTTTCATAACCACGACGATGCTTGCATCCGTGAAGCTCAGCAAATCGAATTTTTGGAAGATGTGAAATGATGACATAAAAGCACCCTCATCTACCATGATTATCTTCACGTGGCGAGAGTCGAGTAAAGCGGCTGCAATTTTCAACGAGACCTCGGATCCAAGTTTCTTTCGCGTGTATGTGACGACCTCGTTGAAAATATAATCTGTAATGAGCACATTCGCTAATTTTCCCTCCGTTACCGCGGAGATGATCGTCTTTCCTTGCACGTGATGGGCGTCTTTCTTGTTGAAGGCAGCAATCCAAACACCAGAATCGATCAAGCTCGACATGGCACTCACTCGTTGATGACTTTATCCATGTCTCTTGTAGCATCTTCTTCCGATGGCGTTTCGAACGCACCAATAAGTTCCTTTATCGGATCATCTTTATTATGCTTTCTCACGTGCAGATACACGTCGCTGCCAATGACAGACCAAATTATCTCGTCACCAGGTTCCCCGCCTATCCTGCGACGGATCTCGGAGGGGAATACGGTTTGGTAACCTTTCGAGATCTTTGTCTTAATCAGCTCTACCATCGAACCTCACCTTGGAGATTACGTTTCTTCACAATTATCTTTACTTTTCACAGCTATTTATCCTTTTTCAAGGTGAACTTGAACCCTTAGAGCAATCGCAAAGCGGTTATACGTTGAATATTAGCACTGATCACGAGGTTATTGGAACCGATATGTGCAGACCTTCAATTTCTTGGCTGTCTCGAGGAGGATGCGCTTCGGTTCGTTATTTTACGGAACACCTCCCTGGGGATTAAAATGGGAGGCAGCGGCGCGCCCATCGCGTTCAACCCCATCCCCCTGCACACCCAGAACGGCCAGCGAAACGAGACCAATGTCGCTTCCTATGCCGCGAGTCCCGGGAAATCCGCCTTTCCCTCGACCCCGGCTCGCCCACGTGCCCGGCAAAGTACGACAAGGGCACGGTCATCCTTCTCAAGCTCGGGAAGCTCTTGTTCTCCTACATCATCAAGGTGTAGAAATTGGATGGACGTTCTTGCTACTATTCCTTAACCATTTCGTGCCGGCGGGCTTGCCGTGTCGCCGGGTGGCATCCCTTCACCAGCGAGGTTTCCGCCTGAGGTGGAGTGACCACCGAATGACCATCGTTGTGCAACTAGATAGCCCCTATCAGTGTTGATGGTGATTGGTCATTTTGGCCGTTTTTTCTCCAAACGAGGTTATGTAAAAAAAATACGACCGTCCCCCATGGGAATTTATTGGCCCACAAATGATGTTTCCGGGTCTGTAGGGATTTCATTCATGTCCATGAACCTGGTATAGAGCAAGATCGCGAGCCGGCCAAGGTTGCCGGCATAATTCGAACCTCGTCTTCCCAATTGTTGATCCATCGTGATGAAAAGATAGTGGTGGGGGATGTGCTGGCGATGCTTATATTGGGCGTAACAAAATGCAAATAGAATATGATTCCGGTCTTCTTTCGGGAAAAATTGAAGATTCAATAAACCTCGTGCCCTTTCAAGGTCTTGATCGGGAGGACGATAATGGATTGCTTTTCTTCCAAGGAATCTATTAGTGAATTCGTTACCAAGTGCCGTTTTCATTTTGGATGCAATATCCAAGAGCATTTCGAGGCTAACCGGTTGGAATGTCTCTTGGCGTGATTGTTCATGCTTGATCCAGTTATACAAGAGGTTAAACATATCTTGATACATGAACCGTGCATTGTTATGTTCCGGATCGGTAAATATTTTCATAACCTTGATCGTTTCGTTTTTTGACCTTTCTCTTTCGATTATACGCCCGAGAACGGTATTGAACTTTAGCAAGGCTTCAAAATACTCTTCTTTCACCGAATGCAGTAACACGATGCTTGAATACGTCTCCCTTTTTCCAAGTATGCAATCATGGATTTTTTTTGCAGCATCATGATACCTCCCGTTTTTAATGATGAGATTAATGAAAAAACAGGTGTCCGGAATCGGAAAATACATTCATTCTCACGCGGCCGGGTTACCATAATTCTTCAAGAGAAAATCTTGGAATTCGGCAAATTCCTTGATGTTGCCGGCAAATGGTTCTTGTTCGTTGTTTATCAAATGAAACTTGCTTTGAATTTCAACGAGATATGCCATATCCTTGGCAAGCAAAGTGACGAACTTGTCAAGTTGCTCGTCACTAAAGTCTTGCTTCGTTTCCACCAACTTGTGGTAGGCAATGCTTTGTTCCGCGACACGGGTGAACAATATCCCGATTGCCATCAAGATACCATAGAACACGCCATGATACCTTGAAGGGTCTCGCAAGTACTTGGAGTAAAGTTTATTCAACACGACATGGTAGATGTTGATGATCATGTCTAATGCATCAATCCAGCAGAGCATCAACCGGATCGGAAAAACATCCTTGAACATCAACGCCTTGCCGTTGCCTCTCAAGGTCTTAACGGAGTCGATGGATGCTTCGAACACCTTGATCATCCTGTCGGGACTCACTAGATCAATTCGTGGTCGTACCCGTTCCCAAACGCGTTCCGCTGCCTTTTCGAAATTATCAACTGTCCGTATCTCGATATCTTTCAATTCATCAAGCAAGCAATCAAGAACAATATTGTTGTCCACGTTCACGAACTCATTTTTCTTGTGTTGCACGGCGCGCGCCGTGGCAAGGATGCCAAGCATCGATTCCGCCGGGTTGAATTGAATTGGACGAGAAACCGTCATTGGCACATTTCCTCCAACATGCATTCTAATGCAGATGTATCAATCGCTACATGTCGTACATAAATATTGACACTTTTATGGTTGGTGCGATCCAGGTATTGGTGGTTGCTCGGTTTTTCGTAAAACAAGTTTTCAAGGTATTCCAAATCATCTGGAAATGAAAAAATTCGGGCTTAACGCCCTGAAGCCGACTGGACGAATTCTAATTCTTTCTTGTCCAGCGTGTCGATCTTCTTGTCAAGCTCGTCTATCGTGCCTTGGCGCTGCTTGGCTTGCTCCTCCAAGTTCACGTACTTTTTCGCTAACTCATCCTCGGTTTCAACCCGAGACACAACGCCACGAGCAACATCATTCGTTGCCATCGTTTTTTTCACCATGTATTTTTTAACGTGTCACGTCAAGCCCCGGATGTGGAACTATCTTTCAACGAGCTCAAGCAGGCAATGCTCGTCATCGCCCTGGTCCTGGTGTTCTGGATCTTCGGGCTGTTCTTCATCGTGTGAGCGAGGTGGGTCACCGTGGCAAGGGACGATGCGTACAAGATCGGGATTGCACTCTTCGGCCGGCTGCGCTCGATATTCGAGGGCGTTGACGTGATATTGCACGCCGGCAACATTTGCAAGCAATTCGTCCTTGACGAGCTTGAAAAGATAGCACCAGTCGTGGCAGCGCGCGGGCCGATGGATGACCCGGCGGACTTCACGGTGGACTTGCCGGAAAGCAAGGTGATCGAGGCCCGCGGGTACAAGATCGGGATATTCCCCGTCCATCCCGGGGACGCCGTTGCAAAAGAGAAGGGCATCGACATTCTCGTCACTGGAAACACGTGCATCCCGCGCGTGCGCGAGTCCCGGGAAATCCGCCTTTCCCTCGACCCCGGCTCGCCCACGTGCCCGGCAAAGTACGACAAGGGCACGGTCATCCTTCTCAAGCTCGGGAAGCTCCGCCGAGCTCGAGAAGCGCTCGCGGCACCTGCCAGGAACACCTCGTACCGCGGATGGCCAGTAATCTTCGAATGCCCCCTTGACATTACATGCCCCAGGTCACGCGCTGCATGCTTGCCTCATCATCTTGGTGGCATCAAGATCATGAACCTTGGTCTCGCTTTTAACATACAAAAAGATAAAGAACGTTGCAACGGCCGTGATAACGTGCCAGAAGCCATGCACTTGCACGAGCGAATACGGGTCGCACGGCGTGATGCCGAAATCCTCGAGCTCCCACGCGATAAACCCGCCGAGGAATGCGGTTATTGAGAGTGCCAAGAACCTCCAATCCCTCCGGTAGGGACGTCTCCGCCTTCGGGAATCGACTTGGTAGATGACCTCCCAACACACCGTGACCGCCGTGATCATGCCGAAGATCGCGTTTTCCTTCAAGCGTGCCAGGAGATACACGACGAGCATGACCGCCTCGATGGTGGCATACGTGATGAGAAGTTGTTTAAGGCTAGCTCTCCGAAATTGGGCGATGCTATAGATAAAGACGAATACGATGAATAAATTCATCGCGTAGACATCGAACAGACCCGTCCACGTTCTCTGGGATGCGTGCATGAAAAGAGAACCAATGCCTATCGTTGCAACCAAGATCGCGTATAAAAATGAACACGCCGTGATTTTCTTGAACTTGTTATAGTAGTCGTCTTCATTCATGGGGATGACGCTTGCAGCCCTCGTGAGGTAGACAACGATTGACACGGCAGAAACGATGTATGCAAAGTTGGTAAGGCTACTGACCGGCTGTCCCCAAATCGAGTTGAGATCAACATTTTCGCAAAAACACGTCTGTGTCGAGACGCATTTCTTGATCTTGCCCGGCCATCCCGCAATCCAGAAACTAAGAAAGATTACCATCCATGCAGCAACGTAGGCCAAAATACCGAAAACATGGCGGTATTTCCATCTCGACCACGCCATGATATACACGTTGCTTGCTTGGTATAAAAATATCTCTCATTTTGGGGTGCCCCTTGCCACGATGGCCACCTCGCTCGAAAATGCCCGCCAAGCATTTATACGCGCGGGGGGAAGGGACATTGAACGCCCATGAAATCGAACAAGATCGCGATGCTCGGCACCGGCTTGATCGGCACGTTCTACACGCGAACCCTGCACGGGCTACGGGGCAGGGACCGCGTGCACGTGGTCTACTCGCGCAAGAAGGAAAGGGCGATGGCATTCGCCAAGGCCCACGGCATTCCAAAGTGGACAGATAGCCTCGATGAGGCGATCGCCGATCCCGACGTGAACGTTGTCGTCGTCGGCATCCCGAACCACATGCACAAGGAAGCCGTCTTGAAGGCCGCGGCCGCGGGGAAGGCAGTCTTGTGCACGAAACCGCTCGCCCGCACGGCACCCGAAGCGCTGGAAATGCTCGATGCCGTCGAAAAGGCTGGCGTGTTCGCGGGATACCTCGAGGACCTCGTGTTCACCCCCAAGACGTTGAAAGCGCTGCAATCAACGCGCAACGGGGCCCTCGGCAAGATTCTATGGGTGCGGTCGCGGGAGACGCACCCCGGCCCCCATAGCGACTGGTTCTGGGACCTGGAACAGGCAGGCGGTGGCGCGATCGTGGACATGGGCTGCCACACCATCGAGATCATCCGCAATTTCATCGGCAAGGACGTCCGGCCCGCCGAGGTCATGTGCGTGGCGGACACGCTGGTGCATCCCATCAAGGCCGAGGACACCGCCATCGGCCTGATCCGCTTCCAGAACCGTGCAATCGGCCAGTTTGAAGTGAGCTGGACGTTCCGGGGCGGGATGGACCTCCGTGACGAGGTCTCCGGGACCGAAGGCACCATCTGGCTGAATCACTGGTTGAGAACCGGGTTCGAGATGTTCACCTCCGCCGGGCAAGGTGGATACGTCGCTGAAAAGGCCGAGGGCGACAAGGGCTGGCTCTTCCCCGTGGGCGACGAGGAAGGTGCCCTCGGGTACGTGGAGATGTTCCGGCACGTGCTCGATGCGCTCGACAACGGCACGCAACCTGCTGAAACCTTCTACGATGGATACATCGTCAATGCCATCATCGATGCCTGCTACCGTTCGGCGAGGACCCGGCAATGGGAGCCCGTAAAGATCGACACTTGGCGCGGCCGAGAGACCGTCGAAATGGTTGAAACAGAAACGGTCATCGATGGAAAATATATCTTGATAAAGCAAGAAACGATGCCAAGCGGCCAAACCAAGCAGATCTTGAAAGACCGGGACTCCGGGGAGATCGTGGAACGGATCAAGGAGTAAAGACGAGCTTCCTCGAGCGCCTCGTGTAGACACGGTCACGCGCGCCCTCGTTCGTGCATTTTGCCAGCCGCGGCTGGAATGGAACATGGAATGACACCGTTATTTCAAGGTTGAACTGTTTACCAACCCCACCCAATAGGCTGGTAAGACATAAGAAGAGTAATTTCATCAGTATAGTAACCTCTAAAATCGTGATATCATGGCCTCGAAACTGAAGGAGATAGAGAAACAAGCCCTCGAATTACCTGTTGGAGAACGAGCCCAGTTAATCGAACATTTAATAAGGAGCTTGGATGAAGAGGAAGACCCGGATGCAGAACAGGCTTGGATCGCGGAAGCACGGCGTCGTCACGAGGAGCTCCAGCGTGGAGATGTTTCAGGAAAGCCAGCGGAGCAAGTACTCAAAGATCGGAAGCCACCGGTCGAGGACGAGAACTCGTTGAAGGAAGAAATCCAATCATATCTGAAGGATAAACTAGCCCCATACGAGATCCCGAAGATGATCGAATTCCGAAAAGAGCTTCCACTCACAACCGTCGGGAAAGTAGACAAGAAAGAACTGCGCAAGCAAGAACGTGGTGGGTGATACTGGAAAGGCATGATCTTCCCATCAACCTTGCAATCCCCTCATGTAGCAGGGCATCTCTAAACTTTTTCTTCATGACACAAGACCATTGATTTCTTTGGAGAATCTTTTTTTTCACGCGCAGCTTCCTTTTCATTCATGAAACCAGCATACCTTCGCTGCGAGTACCTGACCAATCCACTCGGCATTGATGTGAAAAGCCCACGTCTAAGCTGGATCAATGAACCAAGCGACGGTGACGGGCGAGGCTTGGTGCAATTTGCATATCAGGTCATCGTGTCAAGCAACCTTGAAGACCTTGACAAGGGCACGGGGGATTTATGGGACACGGGGAAGGTAAACTCGGACAAGTCATCGCATGTGGAATACACCGGCAGGCAGTTACACGCCGGTGAACGTTGTTTTTGGAAAGTAAAGACATGGAGCAACCTGGGCGACGAACCCGCGTGGGACGAGTGCCCCACCGCGTGGTGGGAAATGGGCCCGCTCGTGATGGATGACTGGCACGGGGCCGCGTGGATTGGTGCACCGGCCAAGCCCCCGAGGACAGTCCTGGTCCAGGATACCACTCGCCCGGGCTTGCAGCAAGTTATTGCCAGCGAGGCATCGCCGCTACTGCGCAAGGACTTTTCCATTACCGGCCAGCCAGCCAAAGCAGTGCTGTATATCACCGCGCTGGGGGAATACGAGGCCCGGATCAACGGTGCACGCGTGGGAAACAGGTTCCTCGCACCAGAATGGACGGATTACGGGACGCGCGTGCAGTTCCAAGCCTATGACGTTTCGCACATGGTCAACGAAGGGGAAAACACGTTCGGTGCCATGCTTGCGGACGGCTGGTACATGGGCCTGCTTGGACCAGGCGACAAGGTACGCCAGCGGTACTACGGGACAGAACGCCGGCTGCTAGCATGCTTGGTGGTCACGACACCCTCGGGGAAATCGAGCATCGTCACGGATGGCTCGTGGCAGGTGAACCCGGAAGGTCCCGTGCGGTCCTCGGACCACTTCCTGGGAGAGAGCTACGACGCGTCCTTCGAGTCGCCTGGATGGGACAGGCCCGGCTTCGACCCGGCATCATGGAAACCGGCGCTGGTCGACACTACAATACTTGTGAATCTCGTTGCCCAGATGAATGAACCGATACGTGTATTCAAGGAATTCAGGCCACGCACGTTGATAGAACAGGACAAGGGCACGTTCATCTTCGACATGGGGCAGAACATTGTTGGCTTCTGCAAGATCCGGCTTGGTGGCCCGCGCGGGACAGAGGTGATCGTGCGGCACGGCGAGATGCTCGACGACGATGGAACGCTCCACGTCGACAACTTGCGCCTCGCCGCGGCAACGGACACGTACATGCTGGACGGCTCGGGAACAAGGTGGTTTCAACCGCGATTCACGTTCCACGGGTTCCGGTACGTCGAGGTTACCGGTCTGGACGGGAACCCGACACTCGACGACATCGTCGGGCTGGCATTCTCGTCCGACCCGCCGGTCGCTGGAGCCTTCGAGTGCTCCAACCCGATGCTTAACCAGCTCTGGAGGAACATATTGTGGACCCAGCGGGACAACATGCACTCGATCCCCACTGATTGCCCGCAACGGAACGAGCGCATGGGCTGGATGGGCGACGCGCAAGTGTTCGCGCAAACCGCCATTTACAACATGGACATGGCCGCGTTTTTCTCCAAGTTCACGAGGGACATGCGGGACGCTCAGGGCGAGGAGGGCATGTACACGGATTTCGCACCGCACCCGTTCCCTACCAAGCACGTGAATTCTTTCGGACCAGGCTGGGCCGATTGCGGCATCATCATCCCGTGGCGCATGTACACCAGCTACGGGGACACGAGGATATTGAAGGAGCATTACGACTCCATGAAACGCTACGTCGACCTCATCATCGACGAGAACCCGGACGGCATCTGGAAGTTTTGCGGGTCGAACTACGGCGACTGGCTCCACGGGGACACGATCAAGGACGCGGAGGGATACCCGCACGGCAAGGCAGAACTGCCCAAGGACGTGTATGCAACGTACTTCTACTTCCTGTCGACAAGCTTGCTGTCCAAGATCGCGGGAATTCTCGGAAAGGACAAGGACAAGGAATACTACGCGTCGTGGCGGGACAAGGTGAGAGCCGCGTTCCGGGCCGCGTTCGTGGACGGGAACAAGCGCATCAAGGGTGACACGCAATCCGCGTATGCCATGGCACTGGGATTCGGCATACACCCCGAAAACGAGCAAGCAACGACGCTGGAACGCTTGCTGGCCGCGTTGGGTGAGTACGATAACAGGCTATCGACGGGATTCATCTCGACCCCGCACATGATGCTCGAGCTCTCGGCCCGCGGGCAGAACGAGCTCGCGTACGCCTTGGCCGAAAGCAAGCGATTCCCGTCATGGGGATACACGATCGAGAACGGCGCGACGACCATCTGGGAACGGTGGGACGGGTACGTGAAGGGACGCGGGTTCCAAGACAAGGGCATGAACTCGTTCAACCATTATTCCATCGGTGCCGTCGGGGAATGGTTCTACCGCATCGTGCTGGGCATCAACTTTGATGAATCCAGCCCGGGCATGGAACGCGTGGTGCTGGAGGGACTGTGATATATAGCATTAATGCCAAGCCAAATCAATCAGAAATAGATTTAATACGCAAATTCGTCCGTAAGAATGACCTCGTATTGATAGATAGCAGCCTCGGGAAGGGCGTTCCCGCAAACATCGAGGACATGAATGCCTGCATGAAAATGCTACTATCCATCACGGAGTGCAAACGGTCCCAGATATTCGTTGCAGGCGGGCTAAGCCCGGAAACGGCGGGTCCCGTCATCAGGAAATTAAAGCCGGGCGGGATAGATGTGAGTTCGGGCGTTGAAACAAGCCCGGGCGTGAAAGACATGGAAAAAATAACCAGTTTGATTGATATTGTTACCAATATCAACAAGGAACATAGATGAATTGAATATTGGATGGAAAACATGAAGCAACTAGATTATTACGGGAAACATCCAACACCGGATGGAAAATACGGCGAGTACGGTGGCAAGTTTGTCCCTGAAACATTGATGCCGGCAATCAACGAACTGGAGCGAGAATACGGCCGGATCAAGGACGAACCAGCATTCTGGACCGAGTTGAACGAGATACGCAAGGATTTCACAGGACGCCCGACCCCGCTGTTCCATGCAAGGCGGTTGAGCGATGCCCTCGGATGCAAGGTTTACTTGAAACGTGAGGACCTCGTGCACGGTGGTGCTCACAAGCTCAACAACGTCATGGGACAAGCATTGCTCGCAAAACACATGGGAAAACGGAAGCTCATCGCGGAAACGGGAGCAGGACAGCACGGATTCGCAACCGCCATCGCTGGGGCATTTTTCGGCATGGAAACCAAAATATTCATGGGCGCCGTTGACGTGGAGAGGCAGGCATACAACGTCCAGCGCATGCTGCTCCTCGGCGCGAAGGTCATCCCCGTCCACAACGGGGCAAAGACCTTGAAGGAGGCTACGTCCGAGGCGCTGAGGTACTGGACAGCAAACGTCACGGACACGCATTACTTGATAGGAAGCGTCGTCGGGCCCCATCCTTACCCCATGATCGTACGCGATTTCCAAAGCATCATTGGCAAGGAAATCAAGGAACAGATCACCGAGAAGGAAGGACGGTTACCTGATGCGATCGTGGCGTGCGTGGGTGGTGGCTCCAACGCGATGGGTGCATTCTACCATTTCATCGAGGATACCGACGTCGCGTTGTGGGGCATCGAGGCTGCAGGAAAGGGGGACAATACAAGCATGAACGCGCTTTCCTTGAATCGCGGGACGGACGGGGTGCTTCATGGTGCCCAAGAACTCGTGTTGCAAGACGATGATGGGAACATCCACGAGTCGTATTCGATCTCGGCGGGGCTGGATTACCCGGGCGTTGGTCCCGAGCTGTGTTACCTCAAGGAAATCGGGAGGCTGTCCCTTGGCATGGCGAGCGACGCGGAAGCACTAGATGCATTCCAGCTTCTAGCCCGGACGGAAGGGATCATACCAGCCCTTGAATCAAGCCACGCGATCGCCTACACGAGGCATTTAGCAAAGCGCGCATCGACGGACGATGTCTTCGTCATCAATCTCTCGGGACACGGGGGTAAAGACCTCGGGATCGTGTCCAAGGTGTTACCGATTGGAGGGACCGGTGAATGACGGACAGGATACAGGCCATGTTTTCAGCACTGCCGGGAATGCACAAGAAAGCCTTCATCCCATTCCTCGTGGTGGGGGACCCGGACCCGGACACGTTCATCGAGATCACCACCCTCATCGAACCAGAGGCCGACATCGTGGAACTTGGGATACCGTACACGGATCCTGTCGCGGATGGTCCCGTGATCCAAGCGGCGGACGAACGCGCGATCAAATCGGGAACGCGCCTCGATAGAGCGCTGGGTCTGATCGAGAAGGTCCGGAACATCACGCAAAAACCGATCGTCATCCTGACCTATGCAAACGTGATAGGCGTGGGAAAACGAAAGGAACGAACCATCAAGGAGCTGGCCAAGCGAGGCGTGGACGGGATCATCATTGCAGACGCACCGATAGAGGAATCCAGAACTTTCAAAGAGAATATAGAAGAGCATGGAATGAAGCTGATCCACCTCGTGGCACCAACCACGATCGACGACAGGCTCCACCAAATCGTTGAAAAATCCTCGGGATTCATATACATGGTCGCGGTGAAGGGCGTCACAGGGGTCAGGACATCGATCCACCAAGAAACGATGGACTTGATTGCACGCTTGAAGGCTTTCTTTCAAGCCGGACGCACTGTCCCCGTGTGCGTGGGATTCGGAATATCTACACCGGATCACGTCAAGGAACTCGTCAGTATGGGCGTGGACGGGGTCATCGTGGGGTCGGCGATCGTGAGAATCATTGAAGAAAACCTTGATGATAAACAAATAATGAAGCAAAAGGTACATGATTACGTGAAACGAATGAATGGAGCAACGAAGGTGTGAATGTTGGAATTCAACTTGAACATAAAAAAACTCGGGTACACGGATGATATTTTCGCGTTTTACCGGTTCATGAGTCGTGATCAAGAATCGAAAAATCACGTGCTGCTCGAATCGGTTGCGGAGGAATCACATAAAATGATGTTCAGTTTCGTGTGCTTGAAACCGGATTTCATGGTTAAGGTGACCGGGGACAAGCTTGATATCTATGACGTGGCATCTGAAATCGGTGAAACCTTCAAGCAAAGGAGTGGTGAAAAGAAAGAAGCGATCGAAGAACAAGGAAAATTACCTTTCGATGATGATGTTCCCTTGAACTTGCTTGCCATCGATAAACTGAAAGACATTTTTCCTATCACGAGAAAAAATGGATGGAACTCAGGGTGCACGGCGACGTCGCCGCGTACAAGACGCCGACCGGGTTCGTACCGGTCTACGACGACCTCAAAAAACTGTTCAAGGACATGCTTAACAAGGAATACACGAGGGACCAGTACATCCAGCAGTTCAGCGCGCGCGTTGACAAGCACCTCGACAAGATAGCCCGGATCCGCAAGATATACGAGAAGGAAAACGCGTGGATCAAGGCGAACTCGAAAGATGCCAGCCATCACGTGCCGGACGTGCTCTTCAAGGTCCTCGACGAGCAAGAGGTACGCCTCAAGGAGGTCCAAGCCAAGTCCGGCTCGCTCGTGTCCCCCGAAGCCTTCCCCAGGGCATGAACACTCCTTTTTATTTCCCACTACATTTCAAGGTTTTTCTTCAATAAAAGCGTCGAGCCTCACGCGTGGCTTTCTCTTCTTGGATGATCCCTTGGCTTGCTTGATCTCCAGTAATGACGGGGGAAAATCATCGGATATGATCCGGCGTCGCGCGATCTCGGCATAATGGTGGAAGAACTTGTCGAATCCGATGCCTCGCCGGTTGTACCGGCGGCACACCTTGAGGGTCGTGCCGCTCCCGACGAACGGGTCGAGGACGACGTCGTTCTCGCGGGTGGTCGAAAGGACCATTGCTTGGGAGAGCTGCGTTGGAAACGGTGCCGGGTGCTGGATCGCAGCCCCGTTCGCGCCGGGTTCCACCTTTGTCTCGTTCCGCTCCCCGATGTGGCTGATGTGCCACACGTTGCCAATGATCGCCCACTCATTGTTCCACTTGAAGCCCTTCACGTCCTTGATGAACCAGAACACGTACTCGAACAAGGGAAAGAAGCGAATCTTGTCAACGTTCGCAGTCGATGGATAGTGCCAGATGATCTCCTGTTTCAAGAAAAACGGGTTGTCTTCCAGCACCCAAAACGGCGGGATGGATACGCCCTCGATGATCCGGGTTTTCATGTTCAGGAAAAAGCTCCCGTCGGGTTTCAAGACGCGATGACATTCCTTGATGACGCGCTTGATGAATGCACGGTATTCTTCCTCGGGCATATCATCGGAAAAATCGCCCTCGTACTTCCTGATCTTCCGGTCGGCATGGAACCCGCCCAAGTTGTAAGGCGGGCTCGTGGACACGTGATCGACGCTCGCATCGGGGAGCAGCTTGAAGCCGTCCAAGCAATCCACGATGTGGATGGTTTGCCCTGAGATGACGATTGGCTCGCCGGGCGGGTGACGGGGAGATTCGCGCATCACGTACAATGCTTGTGCCGAGGGATAAAATGGTAGCGGTTTACCAGCGCGCCCCGGATGTTCCGCGTGTTATTTCCCCATTAATACCCCGGGCAAGAGAAACCCACGACACACCATGGTATCATCGAGCCAAGCACTCGTCCCGGAGCTATCAAAAGCCGCGAGACAGGTTGAAACCCTCTACAAGCACCTCGAGCAAGACTTGAACATCAGCCACGCGCCGCATTTCAAGGACCTCGTCTGCCCGAAGAATTGGAAGGAGCACGCGTTCGACAGGTGGTTCAAGCTCAAGGAAGGGTACTCCTCGTTCATGATCCAGCAACTCTTGGACGAATTCGGTGCCACGCCACGCGAATGGGTCCTCGACCCCTTCAACGGTTCGGGAAGCACGATCGTGGGAGCAATGAAGGCAGGGATCAACGGCGCGGGCTTCGAGGTCAACCCGTTCCTTGCAACACTCGCTAAAACAAAGGTGAAGAGATGGAACGACATCACCCAGCTGGAACGTGCCGTGAGCTCCGTGCTCGCCAACGTCAAAGCAGGCCACCCGGTCGAAATCGAGCCCCCAGCACTCACCATCACGAGCAAGCTTTTCCGGGAGCAACTGGACGACGTGCTCCGAGTCAAGCAAGAAATCCTCAACATCGATGACCCGGACGTGCGAAATTTCTTGCTCGTCGGGTTCGGGTGCATCCTGGAACGTGCCAGTTACGCAAGGAAGGATGGTAATGGCCTCAAGTGGCCGGCCTCCAAGCATCCCTTGCCGCTGCTGCCCACGCTCGAGGGCCAGTATCGCTTGATGCTGGAGGACATCGAGTCATCCCAAGGCATGTCCCACGGTAACCAGCACCACGTGGTGTTCAACGGCGATTCGCGTAGTTTCGACATCAGGGGCACGGCGCAGCACCCGCCTGAACTGGTTTCGGACATGCTCGAGAACACGCGCTATTCCATCTTCTCCCCGCCCTATGCAAACTGTTTCGATTACACGGAAGTCTACAAGATCGAGCTGTGGATGCTCGATTTCATAAAGGACTATGCTGACCTCAAGGTCTTGCGGGAGAATAGCCTGTCATCGCACCTTAACAAGAAATACGACACCGGCACGAGCCCGTCGATACCGGAACTTGATTTCGTCGTCGAACAAGTGCCGTGGACGGCAACGTGGGGGAAGCAGAAGATGCGGGCCATGGTGGTTGCCTATTTCGATGACATGTACAAGGTGTTTTCCCAGGTGGATCGCATTTTAAACGACAAGGGCACCATCATCTGCATCGTTGGAAATTCGGCATACGGTAATATACCGGTGGCCACTGACCTCTTCCTCGCCATGCAACTGCAAGACCTCGGCTTCGAGGACGTGGAAATTCGCGTCGCCAGGCAACTGGGCACGAGCAGCCAGCAATTGAAGGTGCTCAAGGATAACGCCTACTTGCGGGAGTCGCTCGTCATCGCAAGGAAGTAAAAAGGAGGAAAAACATGCAGGTGGCTTACGAGTCATCATCTGCTTTCTTTTGTTGCCGCCCAAGCTCACGCTCGGATCATTTCCATGAATGCCTCGATCCGGGTCTTGTTTTGTTCCACGTTCTCGCCGACATTGTTGAAGCTGGTTTCCACGACGGGGATGCCGTTCTGGTACGCCTTTTCCTTGAAGATCTTCAAGGAAGGTGCGAGATTCTTGCACGCGAACGTGCTCTGGAACAGCACGCCATCGACTCCTATGTCCTTAGCGACGCGGACCATCGTGTTGGCGAAGGTCTCGTTGTTGAAACCGAGGAACTGGTTCAATCGTAGAAAGTGTCGGGTGAAGTTGCGTAGCACGTTGCCCGAGATGCTGACGGGTTCCAAGAACCCGAATATCTCCCAATCCGCGAGGATGACGCGCCCGCCAAGCTTGGATATCTCCTTGAGGTTCTCTTGCTCGAATCCCGTGAACATGGGCGAGTACAGTATCTTCGGGCACCGGGACGCGTCGAAACCCTCGCCCCGCGATATCTTACCGGCCATCTCGGCGAAGAGGTGCTTAAAGTTCGACCGGTACGCCTTGAGATTTGAATTACAATCGATGAAGCTATACATGATCAACGCCTGCACCTCGCTGAATGTCAACGGGTTGTACGGTAGCATTTCGCCCTTGCAGATGCCGTAGAGAATTTCCTTGTATATGGCCTTGACCTCGTTCGTGGCTTGCAAGGCTTCTGCGAGCCGTGCCTCCGAGAACGCGTTGCCCGTGACCCGCTCCAGCATGGCAATGCATTCCATCAAGTCCGCCTCGAGGGCATCCTCCGAGGCGACCCCGCCTGTCACGGGGATATCGAGGATGAAGTTATTCTTCATGAAAGGCGTGAGGGAGTCGGAGTATTTGGAGAAGAAAGGGCACCGGTAGGGGATGTTGAAACTAGCGTCGGCGACCTGGCCCTGTCGCAGGTTCGTGGCATAGAGCATGCGTGATCCGAAGCACGAGTCGACGGGGAAACCGTGCTTCTCGGCGTATTTGGGTAGCTGGCCGTACCGCTCGTTAAGGGCACCGATCATGTTATCGCTGAGGATGTCGACCACGTCAGCACCCGCGCGCGTGAAGTAAGCCAGCTTGATGAGGTTATCGATAGCACCCCAGCCGAATAGCCTCGTGATCTCGGTGATGCGCCGCATGAGGACGTGCGTTTCCTTGTGGGTGTATTCCTCGTGGCGGATGAGGTTCAGCGGTATCGCGTTCATGGCGAACACGAGCTCGGAGAAGGGGAGGGTAACTGACACGACTTTCTTCCCTGGATCCTTCTGCTTGTACATTCTCGTGAGCTCCCTCCCCGAGAAGAATGCATGCGCGAGCTTGATGGTCTCTACCGAGTTGGCAAGGCTGTACCTGCTCGACGTCACGCGTGGTAGCGAGAACATGATCATGTTCCCCCTCCCGTGACGAGCTCGTTAAA
The DNA here is from genome assembly GCA_041305945.1 of Promethearchaeota archaeon. Taxonomy (GTDB): domain Archaea; phylum Asgardarchaeota; class Lokiarchaeia; order Sigyniarchaeales; family Sigyniarchaeaceae; genus JBGLND01. The sequence goes on along the minus strand of JBGLND010000001.1, from coordinate 3,485,248 downwards.
TGCCTCGATTCTGGTTCTCAAGCCTCCCAGCCCGGATCGCGAGAAGTCGCGCTCCACGTCGAGCACGGGGACGAGCTTCCCGAGCTGTTCCTTGAATTCATTCCTACCGATGGCTTGGAAGTCGCAGAACTTGAGGGTGTGGTTGATGATACCCGTGATGCCACGTTCCTTGACCAATGCTGCAGCCCGTTTCAGCTTGGCAGTCATCCCATCAGGCACGACGCGCTCCAAGCCTTGGCCCACGAGGTATGCCTGAGCCAGGGCATGGTACGCGTCCTGATCCGCCTCGTCAACGGCGATCTCGCCCATTCGAGCACCGATCCACGTGTCGAAGTACGTGATGCTCGCGCCGGATTCCTCGATCGAGGCCGCGAAGAAGTCGTTGATGAAGACGGGATCGCCGCTGAGCATGATGCCCGGGCGCTTGCCGCATTCCTTGGATCCTGCTACCAGGAACCGCTCGTTCTTGAAGTACAGCGCGTCGAGCCGCTCGATGAGCTCGGCAGGCTCGAGCACCGTGGCCTCCTGGTACCGCTGCAAGAGTTCGGTACCGCGTATGCCGGTATCGAGCAACCCGCGCAAGGCCACCCGCGCCGCGTTGTGCATCTTGATCTGGCGCCGGACTTCGTCCTCGGAAATCGTGATGCCAAGCGCGGCCGCCAAGTGCAGCGCGAACGCTTTGACCTGCTCGGTGAAATACACGACCGAGAATGGCCTTGTCTTGATGGGGATGGCGAGGTCGATGGCAGGGACGTGAAATTCCCGGCTTAGGTATTCCATTGCGCAGAAATCACCGTTGCAGTAGTTGGTACGCACGAAAAATTCAATCTGCCTGTAGAAACGGAAATCATCATGCACGAACGCGCCGATGATGTTACGGGCGAACGTGCATGCGCTGTGCGTTATGAACGCACCACCTGTTGCCGAGTACTCCTCGGGACCTACGAACACCAAGGGAACGACTTGCGCCCCGGCCGCCCGGACGATCTCCACGGGTATCATCTCGTGCGCGAGCAATCCCACGAACGTCCGGCCATCTTCCGTTTTCTCCAAGAAGTATTGCTTGTAGGGAAAGGCCTCGCTGGCCGGGGTGGTCAACACGCTTTCCGAGCTCGCCATCGTATGGTAAATCACGTAATGGTACAAAAAAGTATCGAGGCGTCCGAAGGCATCTTGGGACAAGTAAACATCCAGTGATCACCTTTCCAGAAACTTGGCGTTGGAAGTTATTTGCAACGTACATGCTGCTAATGCCGCGAATACACAAACCAATGACATGAAAAGCACCACTGGTTTTCGCAATTTTTTAAGATGCATTTTGATCTCGCCTTTTTACCGTAAGTGAAGTGCCCCGGTTGAAAAAGAATGGGAAACTCGTTGTCGCGCTCAACAAGCGATACTGGGACACGAAGGGTACCGACAAGAGCAAGATGGAGGAGATCGATTCGGATGCGGATGGCAAGACCGACGCGAAGAAATTCCTTGATAACTACTTGAAACGCAAGTTCGGGGAGTTCGCGGACTTGAACCGGCGCTTGATCGTGAAGGTCTTCCGTGACATGGACCACTCGGAGGTCGACAAGCGGGGCATCTGGATGGGGACCATCGAGCAGTCCTTGATCGATAGCATGATGCTCACGTTCGGTGAAAAGGACCCGCTATTCGCTTCGATACTCACGCTTCCCGGGTTCGATTACCAGATACAGTTGGTACGCTCGCACGCCATCACGGGACAACGTTTCATCCTGCCGGTCATCGAACGAAAGGTGGCCATGGAGGAGCTTTTCGCAGCATCTGTCGAGAAAGGGATCGAGGTCGACACGAGCAGCACTGAAAAGATGCCCATGAACTATTACAGCCGTTACTTCGTCATAGAAGGCAAGCGCTTCACGCCGGGTACCGACTTCATTGTCAAGGACCCCATGAATGGCAACAAGGTCGTCGCCGAGATAGACGGCAGGGCAATAGACATTGGCGGGAAGTGGGAAATCACCTTCAAGGATGACACGCTCTCTACCGATCCACTATTCAGGTCGAACATCATCCTGTTCGCCCTCATGATCAAGTACCATCCCGAAATGCAGAAGGTAATGCGGAAGTTGTACAACGAGATGAAGCGCAAGGTGAGGTCGTACAACGACGACGAGCTGCGTGCCGCGATCGCCATGTACATCGAGAAGCTCGAGAAGGAAAAAGGCATCAAGATACCCGACAAGCCGGGACGCATAGCGTTCGCGCTCCGCTTGTTGAAGAGCGAGAAGTACGATAGCGTGGACATCGCGAGGTTGCTTCGAACCAAGTATTACATGCACATAACGCCTCACGAGCTTTCCATGCTCTTCAACCCGAGGCGCGTGCGCAGTTAAACCGCGTTTATTATCCCGTGCATCTTTTTACTCTTACCTTTTTTATCCTTATCCCGATCGCGCACCACATGTTGAAGATTATAAAAAAAGAAACAATCTAGAATGCCACGCCCTACAGTGCCAGGATCGCATCGATGCTCCCGTCCCACGCGGCTCGCAAGATGGTCCGCAGGATTTCCTTGCTCCGTGCCGCCGGGATCGGCCGGGGCATCGCGTCGAGTTTCATCTGGTTCTGCACGGCGTCTTCAACCGCTTTTTCGATCAACGCTTCTGGAAAATCCTTGTATTCGGGAATCATCGTTCGCTGGCCGATTTTCTTGTAGAAATCAAGCAATCCTTGCGCGACCAGTCTCGTGACGTCCGTCCCTACATCGATACCCATCAAGCCCGCGATAATGTCGAGCTTTGCCTTGATGGCGGGGCCATAATACGCGATGTAATAGGGAAGCATCAGCGCCGTGGCCTCGCCATGGTCCATGACAGAATACCACGAGAACGAGTTCATGTGGGGGCCGCCGGTGGACTTGAACACGATCACGGTGCCCCCGAGCACGCTTGCTAGGCTCATGGCACGCCGGGCTTCCGCGTTCTTGCCGTCGGCAATCGCAGCGGGGAGGTACTTGAACACGAGCCGCATCCCCTCGATGGCCCTCTCGTTCGCGTCGGGATCGACCGCGTCGTGCACGTTGTTGACGAAACCTTCCATCAAGTGCGTTAGCGTGTCCAAGCCGGCCACCCGCGTCAAGGACGGCGGGCACGAGTAGGTGAGCTCGGGGTCGACGATTGCCCTCGGGGGGATGATCGTCGGGTCGGCGATGAGCTTCTTGACGCCCAAGGCGTGATCCGTGACGTTGCTGTACTTCGTGACCTCGGCCGAGGTGCCGCTCGTGGTCGGTATCGGCAGGTACGGGAGGAGTTTACCCGTGAACACCTTCTTGATGTTATCGACGCCGAAGAACGGGTGGATGTCGTCCGCTTTCATGCTCACGAGCACGTTTGCAGCCTTGCACGCGTCGAGCACCGACCCGCCCCCCAAGCCAATTAACCCGTCAGCCTTGGAGTGAAGCACCTTCAAGGCAATCCGGTACATGGTCTCGATGGAAGGATTCGGTTCCACGCCCTTGAAAACGTCATGCGTGATGCCAGCAGCATTTAGCACGCCGAGGAGGGTTTTTAGATGGCCAGAACGTTCGACGGAACCACCACCGATGACCACGAGGGCGTGATGCATGCCCATGTCCCGTGCCAGCTCGCCCGCCGTTCTCACCGTGCCTTCACCGAAACTGACGCGGGTTAGCTGCCAATTTTTAACGATATGCAACGCGGTTTGCATGTGCTACCACCATCCACATTGAAACCGATATCATTTTTTTAGGTTGCACATGTACTTCACATACATGATAGATGAGATCGCCTTTTTTGTGTTCTCAGGTTGTGGCCTTGCATACCGATTGCTTGTTTGGTACCAGACACGCCACCCCGGAATCTACAAGAGAAATGTACTGAACCAGCTTTATTATAAATGGGTGGACGCCAGGATCAAGGAGGACATCACCGTTGCCGTTCAAGCACTACGTAATCTGATAATGGCGTGTTCAATATTCATCACGGCCTTGCTTGTCTTCATCGGATTGCTCGTGGAAGTTTTCCAAGTCCAGCTCGTTGATACCACGCCGTTTTTGGGTATTGCACCGTTGACCGTCGGAATGGTTAAGGTTGGGCTGAATACGTTCTTGATATTCGCTTGTTTGACATGCTTCATCATGTCGATCAGGCCGAGCGTCTCAGCTCCTTTTTAAAAAGGTCCCGCGACAGCAAGAACTCGACCAGAAACCGATGCACGTCATAAAAAGCAACGAAGATGTGCCCATGCAGCCTGCCATCCAGCCCATCCAGCGAAAACGGGTTGACTTGAAATTCAAGGTCATGGGACAGAAACCAGCGGTGCAGGGAGGTGAAGGAGCGACGCCCCTTGCCATGGAGGTAGAGATCACGCCCGTGGCATCGCACGTGCAATTGAAGGTCACGATAACCAACATCACGAACCATCCCGTCGAGAATGTTGTCTTGAAGTTCTTGGTGGAAGGCAGGGTCATGCTCGCCAGGACGCAACCACCGAACTATCGCTTGACCGACTTGGAGGACGGGATCACCATCCCGTCCATCCCGGCTCAGGGTTACAGGCGCGTGCTATTTTACTTCTCGCCGCTGGAATGCAAGCCCGTCGAAATATTCGTGCTGCTCCAGTACAACGACGAGGACGGCATTTTCAAGGACGAGCACGTGTCCCAGCGGATCGATCTCAGTATACCTGAATTCATCCCGAAAGAGAAACCCATCGATGAAATTGAATTCCAGCAGCTCGTGCATTCGCTTGCATTCAAGGCGATGAAAAGCTTCGCGATGCCAAGCGCCATCGAGAGCTCGAAGGCCTACTTGCTCGTCAAGGAAATTCTCCTCATCAACCAGTTCGAGCTCGTGGGAGAGAAATTCAACGAGGATGATGGAAACTTCTTGGGCTGGTATTATACCAAGGTAAAGGGCATAAGCTCGGACGTTGATGATTTCATTATCATCGGCCAAATCCTCAACAGTAAAATTGAGTTCTTTGGCATGGGAAATGGTGCAAGCATTCTCCTCTGTGCATGCACCCACTTCGCGAACTCGTTAAGGCAAGAACTCGTGTCCCGGCATGTCATCGCCAAGGATGTAGAATTGATTGAACTCTTTTGCCCCACTTGCGGCGGAACGCTATCCAGGTCACCGGTACAAGGCGAGTTATACACGTGCAAGTTCTGCGGCGCCAAGATGCAATTCTGATAATATTTATGAGACACGAGCCATCACTTCCGTCTGCCGCACATGAAGAAACGCACGCAAGATTTTGGCACGCGCACCACGGATGCCGCGGACATGCTGAAACACGCCAAGTATGCCATCGTCTTGACCGGTGCAGGAATATCCACGGATTCGGGCATCCCAGATTTCCGTTCCCCGAAAACGGGCTTGTGGAACCAGAAGGATGCACACGTCTTGACGGAGCCAGGCGCGTTCGAAAAACACCTTGATTTTTTCTGGAAGGTAGGATATAAAATAGGAAAAACCTTGCTGAAAGCAAAACCAAACGCGGGGCACCTCGTCATAGCAAAATGGATGAAACAAGGGCTCGTGAAATCTATCACCACCCAGAATGTTGATGGCTTGCACCAAAAAGCGGGTTCAGAAGAGGACAGGATCATCGAGCTCCACGGGAATGCTGCCGAGACGCGCTGTATCTTCTGCCGGGGCTATTACTCTTTAAAGCGGGTCATGGCACTCTACAAGGAGGCGGGCAGGAAGCCACCAAACTGCATCGTGTGCGCCGCGCCGCTGAAACCGAACGTCGTCCTGTTCGGTGAAGGCGTCCCGCTCAACGCGTTGCGGGACGCTCAAGCCGAGGCGGTCAAGGCCGACGTGGTATTGCTCATCGGTTCTTCATCTGTCGTGTATCCCGCGAATTACTTGCCCGTCATGGTGGCGAAAAACGGCGGGAAGGTCATCATCATCAATAACGCAGATACGGACTTGGACAAGATCGCTTCAATCACGATAAAGGGCTCGATATCAGACGTATTACAAGAGATAGACAAGCACTTGCCCGATTAACATGAAATTTATTATCTTGTAGAAAGTTCACGTGCAAACAGAGGAAGCGAAAAGGAGTAAAGAAATTAAAAAAAAATCGAGAAGACGTATTTACTTTTTATGCTTGTGTGCGGCCTTGGCAATGACGACGACCAATAGGAGGGCAACGCCCCCGCCAATGAACCATTCCACGGGAACATAGCTTGCAAGTGCGGACGGGTAGACAGCCTCGTACACGTGGCGACTGCGACCGTTTTCTGTCTGGTATGCAGAGGTAGTGCTGTTCCACTCAACGGATGACATGTCAAACGTCGTGTCCAAGGATTTGAGCACCATCGACGTGGCAGAGAACGTGAACGAGCTTTGCAAGTGGGCCGTGGTGTTTTTCCAATGGCCGCTCTCCATGTACCCGAACCGCAAGTCCACGGAGCACGACAAGTACCCGATCATTGCCAACGATACCGAGGCGGTTGCATTGCTCCAGAAATCGGATTTCGAACTGCTCAAACCCATCACCCACATCAATATCAAGAGCTCGAGCACGGGTATGCCATGCATGGTCGATATCGCGTTATACTTGTCCGTGTCGTTCATAGAAAGCAGGTTCAGTATCGTGTTCCATCCATTTTTGCAATAGAAACTGTTATACCACGTGGATGAATTGCCATCCATTATCGTGCGCGTGGATGACAAGCCCGATTTCCATGTTGACCCGTTTACCCCGTTTGCTTCATAATCGGTCTGGTTCGTGTATGGATACGTCACAGACACGTTCAAGTGGTCGGTACCATCGGTGATTGCCGTGACATTCATCATGCGGTACTGGATCGTGGTCTCGTTCACGGTCATGTCCGGATTGTAGGTGTACATGGTCCAGCGCCACACGAAGACCGAACCCGTGGTGAATCCAACGGTGGATGTGGCGGCGGCGGTTGGTTGGATGAGAATTTCCATCCCCGTTTTTTCCAAGCATGCTACTTGCAGCCACGATTTTTTAGAGGGAAAATATATATATCATTCCATGAGATGTTGATGTTGCGTGCAACACGTACCAAGCCCGAGGCGATTTCAATGGCAATGCTCCATGATTTCAAGCTATTGCTTGCAAGGTTGAAGGAAATGCTTCTCAGCCATCCTGAAGAGCAAATATTTCTCGAGGAAGTTTCTCGCGTGCTCGACTTGCCGGTCGAGGAAGCGGAGCTTCTCCACGACATCATTTCCGAGATATTTTCATGGTCGTATGACGTGGAGATCGATCGCGAGATACGCGGGAAATACATGCTCTACGAGCCCGACGAGGAGGGCTTGGACGAGGATATCGACGGGGAAGAGCTCGATTGAACCTGATCGGGCCTTGCCCGTTTCCCCGTTGCACGCTGGATGGCACGCGGCTCACATTTTTTTATTTTTGTAGGTAACGATACTGGTTTCACTCGCCTCGTGCTCCCAAGATGTGAAAGAAAAAGGAATGCACCTAAAACCAGTCCACCGGGAACTCGTCGGCCACGAACGCCATGTGCCGGATGGCAGAAAGGCACTGCAAGTAGGTAACGCTTATCGACGTGTTGTAGGGCGGGCGCGTGGGCATGGATTCGACGAGATCGTCCAAGGATCGTGCAACGACAAACGACGATAGAGTAACATTATCGTGGTAACGGTAGAGCTTGAACCACGCGTCGCGCAGGCACATGTAATAATTTTCGTTTCCCGTGTTCCCGTTCACGTTGTCCGAGAACGTGTTCGTGTGGTTGACGTTTCTCGGGGGGTCATATTCCTTATCGATTTCAATTTTGGCTGTCTCGTTTGGCCGGCCCCTGTAGACGAAATCGACGAACGTGTTTGCGAACCTTCCCATGTCCACGGCATCGAACACGATACCCCGCTCGTGGCACTCTATCGCGAATTCCACGTCCAAGCACGCGTGCGACGTGTCCGAGTTCCCGTCCAAGCGATTGGCATCGTAATTCCACGTGTACATGTGTTTGTTCATCCCGTTCATTATGTAATTTCGGCTCACGAGATGGTCCTTGAAGAATCGCGCGATCATGGTAACTTGGTTGATGAGGTCTGCCTTACGGGTCGTGTTTTCTATGAAATCGTGGACTTGCAACATGAGCATCCCGAGGGCGTTGATGCGGTTGAAGATTGCTGTCTTGTTTTCCGGCGGGCTCACGAAGTATCCCCGGTTGCCGTCCACGTGCCAGTGCGTTGCCGTCCACTTGTGGATAACGGTGTCCGAGACGTTCGCGTAGGCCAACGCTTTTTCCTGCAGTGACGCGTTTGCCCAGAGACTCGCGTTTCGTTTGATGATATTTGCGATCTGCATGAGCGGGAGCAATACGACGCCGTCCCACACGATGTACTCCACGTAGATACCGTCCGTGTAACCGGCCGTGCCATAGCCGGGGATGCCATCGTTGTTGCGGTCGGAGTTATTGATGATGGTATCGGTCCTGTTGAGCAAGTTGTACAGGTATTTCACGTCCCCGGTGCTGTTGTACAGGGTCACCAATCCACGATCCACGTAAGATTCACCCCACGCGTACCCGTCGGGAGACGTTGGCGTGGCGCTGTTCAGCGTGGTGGCCCACAGCGTCTCGATCGTGGCATTCAGGTTCCCGTATTGCGTGTTGAACTTGAACGCGGGATCAAATGCTATCGAATGTTCCCGCGGGTACATCATGAATGGTTCCGGCATGAAGATGTCCCACGCTGCATAGGATAGCCCGGACACGGTGGCGCCCAGCAGGACCGCGGCGATCGCGACCCCGCCGACCACTTGATTCCTTGTCTTTTTCCTAGTACCATTCTTGTAGCTGGCCACGCTCCCGGCGATTGCCCACGTGGCGAGCCCGTAAAGGATGATGCCGCCCGCTAAAAAATAATACCAGTATTCAATCATCTCGTCCTTGTCCCAGAATAGCAAAACGGCGCTCGCGGCAAGCGCGATCAAGGTTCCGAGGACGAGGTACAGGACGTTCCCAAGCTTGTGCAGCTTCACGCCATTTGAATTCAAGTTGCCTCTAGGTGATGCCATGATTCCGTTTCACGACCTTGTTCCGTTTATTGGTACTCTCCTTTCAAGTGGTACGCCACCTTCTCGATACCGTGAACGTACTGGTCAACGAGCGTGCCATCGATGTCCCAAGGGAAGTTCGGGAACGACACGAGCTTGTTCACAAGGGATTGCGTCGATTGCATGGCGTCCGGGTCTTGGCCACGCTCGATGAAGTACGCTTGCTTGTGCAACAACTCGTACCTGCTCTGGCCCACTCGCAACCCCTCGGATTCAAGCACCGGGAGGAGGTCCTGCTTCGGGATGATGCCCGGCCCGTCCTCGTACACGACCTGGTTCATGAAGTACCCCCGTTTAACGTGCGACGGTACATCCGGGATCACGAAGCCGGTTCCCTCGATGTCCTTGATCGCGGTTCGGAATCGCTCGCAGTTCCGGGTGATGCGGGCGTTGACCTCGGGGAACTTTTTCAACTGGCATAATGCGATGGCTGCATGCAACGGGGAAAGCCTGTGCTTCACGCCAAGCCCGGTCTTCTTGTATTTCTTGTACTTGTCCCGTTCAAGCGACGGGATGCGCTCGTAATGGCCAAAGGCGGTGGCAAGCTCGTGCATCTCGATGTCGTCCGTCACGAGGATGCCCGCTTCCCCCGCGGGGAGTATCTTCGAGCCTTGGAGCGAGAATGCAGCGCACCGCCCGAACGTCCCTATGCTCCTCCCTCGGCGTCCAGTTCGAGTGGACGTGGAGCTGCGCCTTCGACGAGGCGAGCCCGTGCGGGCATTGCAAGCCGTGCCGGGAACGTGCCGAGGCGTTTGCGGTCGCAGGTTTAGTCGATCCCGTAGTCACGTTCCGGCCGCCCGCGCCGTGATCCTCTGGATCCTCAACAAACTTTTTTTAACCCATCAACCTTCGGAACTATCATGCAAGAACTACACACCGTCGTCGTCCTGGCTGGGTCGCATGAACGCGTGAACTGCCCCGTGACAAAGGTGCTGGACAAGAACTACGGGATCGATGGCATCGTCTGGTTCAAGGACGAGGAGAAGGGCACGTGGTACCCGGCTGACGCGTGGACTACCGAGGACAAGAAGACCGAGATCGCGATGGTCATCCCGTACATGCATCCCGACCAGGAGCTGGAGCTGGGCACCGACCCGGATGGCCCCCCGGGGAAAGATGATACTATCAAGAAGAAGCCCGTCGACATCTGCAAGAAGGGGGAGAAGGAATACGATGTCAAGGTCAACGGCGAGCCGTTCACGACCTTGCACGTGAACGATGGCCTCCGCCCCTATCTCTACCCGTTCATCGGCCCCTTCGGCGATCCCATGACCCGCCATTTCCCGATGAAGAAGGATGTGTCCGGCGAGACGTCGGATCACCCGCACCACACCTCGGTCTGGACCGCTTACGGGGAGGTGAACGAGGTCGACCACTGGTCGGCGGGGGATATGGCGGGCACCCAAGCCACGAAGGAGGTGCCCGTCGCGAGTTCTGGCGTCGCCGCCGGCCGCGTCGTGCTCCGCAACGAGTGGAGGAACAAGTTCGGCGACGTCGACCTCGCGGAGCGCCGGGAGATGCGGTTCTTCAACCTCCCGCGGGGGCTGCAGACCATCGACTTCTCGGTCGTGCTCACCGCCATCAACGGCGACGTGAAGTTCGGAGACACGAAGGAGGGGGGCCTCCTCTCCGTGCGCGTGGCAACGTCGATGGATGGCGACAAGGGCGGCCGCATCGAAAACTTCTACGGCGCGGTCGGTGAAAAGGAATGCTGGGGGAAGCAAGCGCCGTGGGTGGATTATTCAGGGAAGGTGAAGGGGAAGCACGTCGGTTTCGCCATGCTCGAGCACCCGACGAGCTTCCGCCATCCCACCTACTGGCACGTGCGGGACTATGGCCTGTTCAGCGCGAACCCGTTCGGCTTGAAGCACTTCACCAAGGGAAAGCTGAACGGGGACTACACACTGGCAAAAGGTGGCTCCCTCGCGTTCATCTACCGGCTCATCGCGCACGTCGGGGACGCGAGATCCGCAAGGATAAGGGACAAGTACCTGGATTACATCGCCCCGCCAGAAATCAAGGACCTATAAGCTACGCCCTTAATTCCGATGTATCACCACTATCTTTTCGTTTTTGTGAAAAGGAATCTCGTGAACTTGCCAACGTCGATGAAAAAATCCTTTACACGCGCTAAAGCGCCTTGTATCCCCTTCCTTTCTGGGTGTCTATTCATAAATAACGAAATACTTGTTGCAAGCCCGCCAGACTTGTTGAACGCTACGATGTCGCCAAGATCGGCTTTAATATCCCTGAAAATTAACAAACCGAGTACCAGGAACACCGATGCGATAGGGCCCCACCAGTAATATCCCGCCGAGAATGTTTTCGCGCCGACGGTCACGTCTGGAAGCGCCATGATGATCCCAAGGACCACGAAGCCAAGACCCTGGAAGGCATTCTCAGGGCCGTCGAGCATACCATGGAATATTCCACTGCGGGAATGCCCGGTGCGCATTGTATCCTCTTCGACGATGTTTCCGATCATCACGTATTGCAGGAAATAATCACATTCCATGCCTGCAAGCAATGCACCAAGGAACACTGCGCTTTGCAAGATCACCATTTCCTGGGAAAGGCCAACTACGAGTGAGAAGGGCATTACTATGATCGTCAGAATATAGCCAACGACCAGTGTTTTATGTATGTTTAATCGCTTCTGGCTCATCCACCACCAAACCAATATCGCGACGATCGCAATCAAGCCAAGCGCCACACCGACCAAGATGAAATCATCAGCCGAAAAATCGAATACTTCCTCGATATAGCCAGCGAGCGCGCTGATCGATATGAAGATGCCAGTTTCAGAGACACCTATGAAAAAGACGTATTTGACGTAATTTTTGTTGTACGCGACGTGGGTTAAGTCACGTCGAAAGGCCTTCCCTACAGACTCATGTGGATTCATGTCCACGGGGATTCGGCGTTGTCGAGCCTCTCGAGTGGCTTTTTCGCGAGCCTTATCTTCCGCAGAAACGGGCATGAGCAGGATTGCAGGTATGTAAAAAACTATTGCGAGAATTCCGATTATGAGAATCATTTCAGAGAAGCTTTCAGTCTTGAAATTTTCTATGGAGAGATCAGCGAAGATAACAAATCCGACCATTGTACCCAGGAAACTGAACACGTTCTCGGACAACGAGGCTCCGAACCGGTCTTTCTCGTTAAACGTTTCAGGCATCATGCTCTGGTAAGGAACCAGTAGAAAACCATAAGCAAAATTGAACATTACGACCCATAACGTCATCCAACCGAATAAAACGCCTTCCCCGGGATCACCCGTGAATACGACGAAGGGAATGAATAGCATTATGAAGGAGATGCCAAGCATCGGCGCCCCGATTATGAGAAATGGTTTTCGACGGCCAATTTTGCTCGTGGGAAATCGATCCGAGATATAGCCCATCAGTGGGTCGGAGATGGCGAGTTTTATCGCACGGGCTGGCCATGATACGGGGATCGTTTTTATAGCCCGCGGGAGATATCAATGCGTGGTACAACTCTAGGAGCGGAAAGGAAAATGCCTGGAAGAAAGACGCATGCGGGGCACGAAGGGCACCTGTGCAAGCTTTGGACAGGTGACCGCATCCCGCTGGAGAAATACAAGCCCCTCGTGAACGCCCCGCGATTCATATGCTCGGAATGCGGGCGCGTTGCAAATAGAAAAGAAAACTTGTGCTCCCCCGTGGAGTTGTGAACGCGATGTATTATCCTTGCTTTTTTTTATTCCTTCGCGAACGGATCTTCTGCAGGCTTCTTGATGCTCGCGAAGAGCGAGCCCGTGTTGATGCCCATCCCTTGCAATCGCTGCATCACGTCCATCGAACCGGCATCGAGCGGGTTACCGGTCATTTCCATGTATTTGAGCGAGGGAAAATCCTGCACGTCTTCCGGAATGGAAGCAATGTAATTCTGCTTGAAATCCACGCGCTCGATCGATGGGGGGAGCATGGGGAAACGATCGAGCTTGTTTCCCCGGGCGTTGAGAACTTTCAACGCACCCAATGCAAAGAAGGGGTCCGGGAGCGAGACGAGGTCGTTGAAGCTGAGATCGAGCCGCTTCAACGCCGGCAGCCCGAGCATTTCCTTCCCGAGCTGGGCCAGCCGGTTCCGGGAGGCGTCGAGCTCCGTCAGCGAGATCATGCCCCCGACCGAGGCGGGAATCGTTTCAAGGGAATTCCTTCCAGCAATCAATGCTTGGAGGGATCTCAGCTCTCCAATCGACTCGGGTAACGAGATCAACCGGTTCCCAGACACGTCAAAAGTTTGAAGGCTTTCAAGTCGGCCAATACTTTCGGGCAGGGACGGTAGCTGGTTTCCTTGAACGTACAATGTCTGGAGCTTCACCAGCTGCCCAATGGTGCTCGGAAGCGATTCCAACGCGTTGTGCGCGATGCTCAAGAGCTCCAAGGATTCCAATTCGCCAATTTCCGCGGGGAGTTCCTTTACCTCGTTTCCGTTTTCGTCGTTGCTAGTGCCGGGCCCGGCCTTGGATTCGGTGCCGTTCAAGTATAATTTCTTCAATTTCTTCAGCTTGCCGATGGATGGCGGTATCGCACGTGCTGCAAGCCTGTTTTTCCACAAGTCGAGCTTTTGCAACTCGGACAGGTTCCCGATCTCGGCAGGGACGGAGGTGATGCGATTCCCCACGAGGTACAACAGCCGCAACGATCGCAACAAGAATATACATTCCGGGATGCTGTCGAGACCGCACTCGTGCAAGCTGAGGCCGATCACGTTCCCCTTCGAGTCATGCATGACACCCACGGCGCTATCGACGACCATGCGCGAGACGGGAATCTTCCGGCGGAGCTGTTTTTCTAGAGCGGCGATGTTTCTTGCATCAGTTTCTCGATCGTTCACGTTCGGGTCACCTGTTAATCGTGCGAGCCCCACGGGCGGCCACCGGACCGCCGGCGCCATTCGAGGGCGTGGTTCTTTCGCAAGGACGAGTATCCTACCTTCCTTGCCAGGACGAGCATCAATTTATCCATCGTCTCCCGTGCCGTCTTGCCGCCATTCCGAGGCTCGGCCAGCCAAGCTCGCGGCAGGAAGATGGGATGCAAGAATTCAACAAGAATCTTCCACTTGCGCTTGTCCTTGTGGTGTTGATACGTCTCAGACCCGCGCATCAGCACCGGGACGAACGGGACGAGGTCGCGCTTGGCGTTCAAGGTTGCATACACGCGCACGATCCCCGAGAACGCTTCCATGGGGTGCCCGTCCCGGCTGGGGGAACCTTCCGGCCACATCACAAAATAGTGGTTTTTTTTCAGGATGGCACGCGCCATCTTCTCCACCATGACGTTCGCCGTCCCCCGCCGCGCCACCCACCCGTACACGTGCTCCATGAAATCCGCGAAAAACCCGTTTCCTATCGCGGTGAACACGCCAACGGGATCCTTGAACGCGGACAGGAAATAAATGACATCGTTATCTCCGTTATGGAGCAAGTAAAAGATTGCACCGTCCCGGGGGATATTCTCCCGGCCACGCACTTCCAGCCTGTGAACCAGCCTCATGTACCTGTGCAACGCGTGCATGATGACCTTGTACCATACCCACCTGTGCCGGATCACGTGGAACCGCCACATGAAGCGAGAAAAGAAGGGGAAGATCTTCTTTATGATGCGATGTTCCTTGTTATACCGATTGGCCCGCTCCTCGATCGTTTCCCGGGGGATGGTTACCCTGTCGTGAAACCACGGTAAACAAAGGTCTTTCCTCGGAATAGACTCGGAATACGAAGAGTAGGGACGTCTCATCACTAATTTTAAAGCATCGGCGGGATATAACACGTTTTATTCCCCAGAAAAAGCCGAGTTCGCGCCGGATCAAAACCATCCATCTTGGTAGTGAATACCGGCGCTTGGTTCAAGGCGGGAATTGTAACTTGCTAGAGGGTGTTTTTTAATTCATGAAAAAAAAACGAACATTCTCTAGAGTTCTTCCACGAGAAAGCCGTCATAGATTGCTAGATGTATAACCGGTTTTTATAGATGGCCATGACTTTTGCACGAAGGCGATATAACCCGAGGTGAAAGTGTTACCTTGTATTCAACAAGGTGAACATCACATGATGGTCCAAGCAACTGCTGGAGACACGTCGTGGATTCTCACGGCGGTTTGTCTCGTGCTTTTAATGACGCCGGGACTCGCCATGTTTTATGGCGGGCTTCTCCGGAAGAAAAACGTGCTTGCCATGTTTGGCTTACGTTCCCGTCGATGCTCTTGCCACGGCACTCGTTGTTACCGGTCACGAGTCTTTCTCCGGCTTGCTGCACAAGGAAGCAGCGACGATCGATTTCGTGGACGCGAGCGGGCTCCCGGACCCCCGTCCCGTGGCCGAGCAATTCTCGTCGGGCGGGGCGACGATCACTGCCGGGAGCGTCGACGTGACACCTTCAGGGAACCACGGCATGGCTGCCGGCATCGCGCACGAGGGCACGGTCATCGAGGTGGACACCACCATGGTCACGCTGTTCGATGACACGTTCGAGATCGACACGGTGAGCCTCGATGGTATCCATCATTTCTCCTTTGACCTCGTGGTGCCAGGCTCGAAGAACAAGTACACGCAACAGCTAGGAGATTGCTCCGTGGTGAAGGTGGTCGTGCTGGATGCTTCCGTGCAATTCTTCCACTGGGATGGTGGCTTGTTCCAGGAAGTAGCCATTCCCGATTGCAGTTCCAAGGTTGCTAGGCGGTTTCACTTTTCCGCGACCAGCGATTTTGATGGCGTGTTCTTCACCTTTCGCGTGTATTATGCAGACCCCAACATTGACATCTCGAAACTGGTGTTCCAACCCGGAGAGTATGTTAATTACAGGTTCCACGACCGGTTCGTGCACTTGATGCCCGGCGGGTCGCCCGCTGGCATCCAGGACCTGCCAATCATCTTGTCCTTCATCTCGCACGGGGACGTGGAGGTCACGCGCGTGAACTTCGCCGTGGCCGGGACCCCTGCACGGCAAGGGTACGTGTACCTCCAAGACGCGCGCATGACCTTTTCCGACGTGAACCCGTGGGACGTGGTCGTCTCGGTGCTTGCCATGCCCGGCACTAGCCTTGAAAGCCTATCCCTTGGCTTGTCACCGGCCCCTGCCATCGGCGGGTACGATAGCTCGGGCGTGCACGTGCTTGTTCCCGTCGAGGGCGGGCTCGCGCCTTGCGTGGTTCCAGCAGCAGGGAACGAGCTGCTAGGCTTGGATATCGTGTACGCCGGGAACGCTTTCTTTGCAAGAAGCTCGCAGCAAATCTTGCCGGGCTCCATGGTGCTCTCGATTGAAAAGGAGCACGTCGCGTTCAACTTGAGCACCGGGATGGGATTTGTTGGCCTCGAAGACGATGCCGGGAACGTTGCTTTTCACGTCCCGGTGGAATATAACACGAACAACAAGACATTATGCGTTGGCCAAGTGCACGATGATGACGAGCACGAGATAATGCCTGGCAAGGCTCCCGTTACCAGCATCCCGTTCGACCGTTTCGTGTTCGATCCATCGAGTGACATGCTCTGGGAAACGGTGGAACCAGCCACCATCGATGCTACCACCCGGACGTTCGTGACACCAGGGAAGGCGTGTCAAATGTTCACCGCGACGACCACGTTCATCACATCGGTTTCATTCTTCACCAAGAAGGATGTTAATTCTGGCAACTTGGACAGGGTCATCGTTTCCCTCTACCCGATGGACATATTCACCGGGTCACCTGATTTCTCGATGCCCTTGGCTGTTGCACGGGTGCGCGGTGACTGGTGGGCGTCCGGCGATGCCGGTGGTTGGAATTACATCGACTTGAATGCACGAAACCTGGTTCCCTCCCAGCAATACGCGATCGTCATCGAGGGGCAGCGATTCTTCCCGTGGTCCGGGTCGGAGCCATTCGACACGGAATTCTGCTTTGGTGTTGCCACCGACCCCGGTGAAGCGGTTTACATGTACTGGGTTGACGGCGAGTGGGTGCAAGCTTTGTCATCGTCGGTTTGCCTCGCGGTAAACGCCTACCATCCATCCGCATCGGGCACGGTGCAAGTGCAAGACCCGGAGACCGGCACGTGGCGCGATTGGCAGGCCATCGAGATCGGGCAACACGGCTTCTTCAAGTTCACGGTCAACCCCCTCGTGGGGGCGTCTCAAGGCTTTTCTATCCCCGCGGGCGGGCTCTCGGCAGCGGACGAGACCTACATCCCGCCTGGAACGTGGAACGCGCGCGTGCGCGTGCCGGAAAATGGCTTGTACGAGGCGGGGACCAGCCACGAGTTCGACATCGTCGTGTCCCCGGTGAACACGAGATTGGAATACGTGGCAACGGATGCCACGTTTGCCGGTACCGGTGACGAGTACGATCCCGAAACGGGCGAGATCGAGGTATACAGGTCGTACGGCGACCCGACCTCGATCACGTTCAAGCTCGTGGAGACGGGCGAAGGCGGGAAGCCAGTCCGGCCGGTAGGCGGGGCAACCGTGTTCTTGCAAGTGGGTTACACCCCCGGCTCGGCAGGGTACCCCTACTCGCTTTCCGAATCGGCGCCCGATTACCTCTACGAGCAAGGGGCGCCTTATGTCCCCCTTCAGCACGTGCGGGAGTACTTGCAAGGGAACGACACCGCGCCCATCAGCTATCCCTATTACGATCCCGTGCTCGGGTGGCGGTCGTGGGGCCCGTGCGCGTGGATGCACGGCACCACGTCGCCTGTCGATGGAACCGTTACATTCTCGTTCCCCGGCGGCTTGCCCGTGGATGGCATCGTCGAGGACATCGCGCGCATCTTGAAGGTGCCCGTCTCGTTGTTGAGCGACGTGAAACTATTTATAAGAGCATTTTATAGCCCCTTCATCGATTTCAGGACCATGCAACTGCCCGGCACCACGCTGTTCACCGAGGGCGGGGACCCCGCCGGGCTGCTTGAATGGCACCCCGGCGAACCAGTCAACGTTGAATATCTTGCGGAATAACAGGAATACTTGTCCCCAGAACGCTACCATCCAGATGGGCATGAGGTGTGACAGGAACGGTAACACGGTCAACGAAGTATAGTCATATACCCCGTTCGAGATGGATAACAAGTCATTTCCTCCACCGGCAATGATACCAAGCAAGAAATAAAATATATCGCCGTGCTGGTTTGCCACCAAGAAACGAATAACGAGGTTTACCATGAAGATGATACTAAGGATTACCGTGAAGAAGACATCTTGCATTGCCAAGCGGCCGAACATGGCAACTGCAACGATGATGGGAAGCAAGAAAATGACTTCCAGCATCAATCTTTGTCGGGAGTCCAACAAACGGATTTTCAAGGTGGTGAGAATGGGGGACATTTCTGATTGTATGTGTTTCACGCCTACCATTTAAAAATACTCCTAGCTATATCCCGCCGGTTCGAGCCAATCACGGAAGGAAGAATATGAAAAGAAAGGAAACCGACCATATCACCACTTCTGGAATGATCCCGGAACGTCGCTCGCTGCGATCGGGCAACCACGGCATGTGCTCGTCCCTGAACCGTTCCAGGTTCGCGTGGAACTCCTTTCCAGCAAAAAACTCGGGATGATTTTCATAATCATCTCCCAGTTGTTTTTTTTTTATGGCACGCACGGTGCGGATGATGAGCCAATCGTAAATGTCAGGTAACACGCTCGCGAGCATCCCTAGCCAATATGCATTCAAGAACCAGAAAACCACGAAGACCGACACGAGCCACACCACAGCATGCCATGCAAAATAAAATTTATCTCCTTTGAGAACGTTCCTAGGATGATACGTGATGATCGAGAAAATATCGACGATTAAATGTAGGAGAATCCCGGCCGGGATGATGATGATAACAAAAAGCCAATCCACGATGCCCGCAGCCACCAATATCATCGATGCCACGATGCCCGTCAAGAAATGAGAAGTCCCTTGCACGACGCATTTAATGTTAGGGCGCATTAATTGTTGATCAGAAGCAATCAAAGTTCGTGTTCGGGTTCCTGATGCAGAAAACGAAGAAAGTACAATTCTTGACGCTATTTACCATTACCGTGTTCATTGCACTAGCGTCCATCGATAATGCAGTACTCGAGATGGCATCAGGGATATATTGGGCAATCATCGATGCCTTGGATTCAACGGAGTTCGGGGTTGGGCTTGCAAACTCGGTCCTGGTCTGGGTAACGTCCGTCACGTCCGTGATTTGGGCATACGCGGGTGACCGGGACGTTATCAAGGGGGGACGAAAGCGGCTGCTGCTTTACGGGACGATCATCTGGTCTGCGTCGCTCGCGTTCACGCCATTAATCACCTCGATCGGTGCATGGATTCTCTTGCAATGCATCGCGGGTGTTGGCCTCGGGTCCATCAGTTCCGTGGGATTTTCGGTACTGACAGACCTGGTCTCGCCGGAACATAGAGGCATTGCATTTTCCTTTTTTGGGATGAGCCAGATGCTTGGTTCGGGCGCGGGTAAATCATTTTCTGCGCTTGTCGTCATGGACGCATCGCGATGGCACCTACCGTTCTTCCTCACGGCTATAGCAGGGTTCTTGCTCCTATTACTTTATATATTCACGATAAATCCAACGAGGGGCTCCCAAGAAGAGGAATTCAAGGATTTAAATTACGAGCACGTGATAAACATCAAGGAATTGGGGCTCGCACTGAAAAAACCGACCAACGTGCTCGTGTTCGCCATCTTCTTCTTCGGTTCGGTCACGCTGGGGGCCATCACGTGGCTCCCTTACGTGTACACATCGATGCTACCGTTCGCAGGCGGGAGCATTGGCATCATCGGGTTCTTCCTGGTGATCTTCTACTACCTTGGCGGGTTCGTGTCCATCCCGCTTGGACATCTTGGAGACAACCTCAAAGATCGTTCGCCATCAAGCCGCGCGCTCTTCTGCATGGTGGGATTTTTTGGAAACATACCGTTTTTCATTTGGATGCTATCGATGCCCTTGGATCTTGCCCATTTTTCGAGCGTGGCAGACTCGGGCCCGGTGGATATCATTCTCTTGATCGCTAACCTATGTTTCACGAATCCCGCTTTCTTGGGGTTTGCGATCGTTTCGTTCATTTCCACGGGAATCTACTCTGGCGTGATGCCCAATATTTATGCATTGGGCACGGAGGTGAACGTCCCCGAACATCGCGGGACGGTCTACAGTGGCGCGAACCTCTTGATGGGCATCGCACGGGGCATCGGTTACTTGTTTATCCCGCTCGTGGCTGGGATGTTCGGGAACTCGGTGGCGTTTCCCGGCAATTACATCTTGAGCTTAATGGCATCCCAAGGGTTCTTCGTGATCAGCGGGTTCTTGTCGGTGATACTGGTCAAGATGTCACCGCTGGACATCCGAAACACGAAAGCCTTGCTTCGATCAAGGGCGGAGCAAGCGAAAAAAAAAGGAAGCGATTGAACGCATGGAAAGGAAAATAAATGCAGCCCTCAAGGCATTCACCATCACGGTTTTCATCATTCTAGCCAGCATAGATAATTCAGTTTTAGACATGGCCTCTTCCGTATACTGGGCTATCCGGGATGAGCTGCTTATCGAACCGGAATTCTTGGGGCTCGTGAACTCGATCTTGATATGGATCGTTGCATCCATGGCCATCGCGTGGGGGTACCTGGGGGATCGCGGGAACAGGAAGCGGTTGCTGTTGATCGGCACGCTGATCTGGTCCGGTTCGCTCGTTTTCACGCCTCTCGTGCAAGACGGCACTTCCGATCTGGTCTAACGACCAACTTTTTTGGTTGGATGCCTTGCTTTTTCCCGCGCGACGCCTTCAGCGCGTGGAATAACTCGTGCCCCTTGTTTTCAGGTGCCATGGTTCCCTCGAGATTCTCGAATAAATTAACCGCTTTCAAGGTATCGTGAAGTCGCCGAAGACGTCGATGAGGATGTCCACGAACATCTGCAGGTGTAATCTCGCCTCCGGGTGGAACGTGACCGTGCCGCCTTGCCGGCTCGCGACCAGCAGCTCTTCCAAGCCCGACAGGTAGTGTGGGGGGTTCGTGTAAGGGATGCCGTCGTCGGTTCCAGGTGCCTGCCCGGTTCCGAACACCCACGAGCAGCCTTGGAACAGCCGGATCGATCTCGCGCCCGCCGCCAGTGCCAGGTGCACGTCCGAGACCACGCTCGGCGTGTCCGGGTAGGGCTCGTAGTTGATGCATCCCAGGCACACCGCGACCTTCTCGGGTTGTACCGCCGCGGCCGCGCGCACGCCCTCGTAGATGAACGCGCTCGTCGCGTTGCCGGGCCCGTCGCACCCGCGGTAGAGCATCTGGGACACGTACTGGTAGTCATCGTTGACCCAGACGGGCAGTCGCCAGTTGCGTTGCAGCGTGTCGTCCCCGTCGAACATGTCCCACACCAGCCCCGCGTGCGTGGTCGACCGGACGCGGTGCCCGTCCACGACCGATTGGTGGAGCACGTCTTGGAGGATGCCCACCGCTTGGTCCCATTCTGCAGCTGATTCCACGGCACACCGTTGCGAGTTGCCCGTGTAGCCGAAGATGCCCATCGCGTCTACCCACGCGGGTGCCGGGGCGCAAGATGCTTGCTCGAACCCGGCTTCCATGTCCCACATGAGGTACTCCACGGTGATGTTCTCCCGCACCGTCCAGTCGTGGAATGCCCCGTACAGCGCGGGGAATCGCGGTGCCTCGCTGAGGGACGGGTAGGCGCCGTCGTCCCACGCGAACAGGGGCCAGACCTCTACCTCGACGCCTTCTTGGTTGCACACCCGCACCGCATTGGCGATTTGCGTGCTTCTCGGGTTTGACGGCGAGAAATCCGGCTCCACGACATTGAACGAGATGGTCGCATTCACCGACTTCAAGATCGAGCACACGCTGGCGTTGATATGATCCGGGTTGGGATAATACAGCAGCAAATCGTATGCCTGGCCTTGCTCGCTAGTGACCGTGAATTCTTGGCCTGCCGGGAGCGTGTAATAGGGTGAAGGCACCAGCAAGGCGGGGGAGCAGACCAGGCCCGCGATGCACGCTGCCGCGATGGCCTCGTTCCTCTCCAGGCGCCTCACGCGCCAATCCGCCCTCGTCGAGTGCTTGATGATGTCCGCCAGCACGAAGGCGTCCCATGCTTCCGTGTACCCGGTCACGAGCAGCATCACGTGGAACGCGATGCCCTGCGACCCGATGAAGAATAGCAAGACGATCACGAACAATGCCGTCGTGATCGAGACCGTGACCAGCTGGATTGCCCTGTACTTGATGAATAGCATGGCAAGCAAGAACAACCCCCACGTGCCGAGGCACGTGCCCAGCAGCATGGAAAACACTTGCGGCGGGGCGTACCTCCCAGCGAGCAGCAGCTTGATCGCGATGATCGTGAGGAAGGCGAGCAGTGGTCCCATCCACAAGATGAATACCTTGAACGTGATTTCTCGAGCGTGCATCACTCGACCCGTGGTCTCCGATCCTTTATAGATAACCATTTAATGGCTCGCTCGGTTACGGTAGCGTGATAGATAATGGTTGACGGAAGCCAGTCTCGAGGGATCGCAGCCGAAAACGGGCGCTCGAACCGTTTGTCCAGTGCTGTCCCCGATGATTTTGATCCTCGCGCGCCGCGCATCGGCCGGCGCGAGAGCGAGCCGCATTCGGCGGAAGTCTCGTATCTTCACGACGTGTTACGAGCTAATTTCCCTGCCGATCGTCCCATCTGGGATTTACATCATTACTTCATGCTCGACGGTGAAGAAATCGATTTCTGCTTCGACATCTCGTTTTTCAAGGGATTGCGCATCGATCACACGCTCTCGTCGTACCGGGCGGGCGAGCACGGGGGACGCGTGCCCGATTTGGTCATCAACGTGCTGTCAAAGAGCACGTGGGTACGTGATGTTGGCGAGATCGTGGACACGTGCCGGGCGATAGGTATCCCCGTGTACGTGATCTTCTCGCCGTACGACGTCGCTTCCCGTGTCTACAAGCCCCCGTTCCTCCGCGTGTACTTGATGGATGACGAGGGCAACTATGGCATTCACGAGCTGCGTGAAATCACCTTGAAGGACGGTGAAGGGACAGTGAACTGGAATCACGTGATCGATTGCAAGGGACGTCTCCCATTCGCATTCGGCCTCATGGAACTAAGGGAGAAGCACGCGAAGGACTTACCCTTGTACCGGCTTGTCTTGCTAGACGTGGGTGCCAGGAAAGTGCTCCCAACGGTTTTGGAGCAGGAGAAAGCCCGCGCGGAGCAAGAGAAGGCCCGCGCGGAGCAGGAGAAAGCCCGCGCGGACAAGGCTATCGCGGAGCTGGAACGCTTGCGGAACGCTTGAGACCGGATGCATCCCGCGTCGCGAGCGTCATAATAAAAAGAAAAAATAACCCGGTCCCAATATCTTCAATTAACTTGTTTCTGCCAGGTATGTCGAGAACCCGATCAAGAATCCCGCGTTATCGGTTATGTACGCCTCGTTGGACCTGAAATCTGCCAGGTCCGGCCGTTCCGGGTTCGGGGATTTCATGTCGAACCACGGCAAGTCGGGCGCGTCGGTATGCATTCCCGAGGAAGAATATTACAAGCTCGGGGCGTCAAAGGCCCAACTCGTCCGGTACAACGGTATTGACGAGATCGCGTGGATATCTGAATACCAGCCCGATCCTAGCGTCCTCGACATGTTGGACCTTGAAAAGGGGCAATATTCGTTGATGCGTACTGAGATGACCCATACGCAGTACCTGCGGGAGACCATGAAACCCGAGGAGACGGCTATCCCGGACTTCTTACCGAGCATCGTTCGTGCCTTTCCCAACCATAAATTTTTCTTGCTAGTTCGATCCCCCCTTCAAGAAGAATATTTAAAGAAAAAATTACACGAGCTTGACGAGAAGCATGTCATCATCACCCGGTATGTGCCTCACTTGCAAGACATGATTTTCTATAGCTCGTTCATTGCTAGCGGCGGGGGCACCATCGTTCGAGAGTCAAGCTTGATGGATGTGCCCTCGTTGGAATTTTTCCCGGGTGATACAGCGTGGCAAGAGGACTATCTCGTGCGGGAAGGATTTCCCATGTATCACATCAAGCACCCGCGAGACATCGCTGCCAAGGCCATCGACATCCTTTCGAAAGGTCCGGGTGCCGGCCGGTTCACTGGTGATTTCAAGTCAAAGCTGGAAAAATACGACAACCCTGCGAGGATATGCTTCGAGCACATCATCGAGGAGCTTGACGAGGCGCACTGAAACCATATATTTGTACGCTGCGTGTACATCCTATCATGCGAGCGATCGAGTCGGACGTCCCGAGCATTCTTTCCGATATCATCAAGGATCACGTCGCCATGGCCGAAGGCCGGGCACGCTTCGAGCCGTCGTTTGAATTGCTCTGGAACGTCGAGGAAATGCTACAGCAAAGGTGCCGGTCCATTCCCAATCTAGTCAACGCCGGTAAATTTTTTAACGACGTGGTCATTATCGGGGATACCCATGGCGACGTGCATTCAACCGCGAGAATCGTTGCCCCGTTCTTAAATGGTCGCGTTGAATCCTTGCTTTTCCTCGGGGACTACGTTGACCGGGGCGAGCACTCACTGTTGAATCTCTTGCTGGTAATAGCGCTGCACCTCGCGTGGCCGGAGCGCGTGATCGTCTTGCGCGGGAACCACGAGGACATCGAGCTTAACGGCACGTATGGATTCCGGTACGAGTTGCAAAAACATTTCAAGGACGTCAAGGGCGTCACCCAAGCAGAGGATATCCTCGACAGGATATACGATTGGCTTTCCTTGGCCGCCATCACGCCCCGGGGATCAATCTGCCTGCACGGGGGCATCCCGAAGGGGATGGCGTCCATCCGCGAGGTCAACGACATCCCGAAGCCGCTTGAAAAGTTAAACGAATACCCCGATAAGGCCCAGCGAATCTTGCATGGCTTTCTTATCCAGCTTCTCTGGAACGATCCAAGCGAAACGCTAACGAGCGATTTCGAACTGTCGGTTCGAGGCCCTGGCACGTATTTTTTCAACAAGAACGCGTTGGTTTCATTCTTGAACGGCAGCAATTCTCCCCGGCTAGTCCGCGCGCACGAGTCACGTCGCGGTGGTTTCCAACGATTGTGGGACGGGCGCCTTCTTCACGTGTTCTCCACGGAACCGTATTTCGGTCATGTTGCAAAAGCGCACGTGATCCACGAGACGCCGGACGGCCACACGTTCTTGCTCGACTTGGACCACAACGTGGTCAGGCAAATAGACTAGATTCAGACTCTCGGGACCACTTCCCATGCCGAGGGGTTCTCCTTGAACCAATCAATTTCCTTCTTGATGCCGTCGTTTATCGGTGTTTTCGGTACCCACCCCAGTTTATCCTTTGCGAGGGTGCTATCGAGCACGAAATCGTTCAACTCCTGGACCAGCCTGGGCCTGCCGGGCTGGTGCACGCTGGACATTCCAGGTTCCGGGTCGTCGTGTACCGGTTGGATTGCCGGGTTGATGATGGACGCCACGATGCCCGCGATCCGTGCCGCATCCAAGGGCGTGCCGCCGATGTTGAACGCCATGCCACTCGCTTCATCGTTTAACGTGGCGAGGATGTTTGCCTCGACCACGTCATCGATATACACGTAATCCCTGAGCAACCTTCCACCGCCAAACACCACCGGCGGCTTTCCTTGCGAGACGCGCTTTATGAACAGGGTGAGGACACGCCCGTACCACTCGCCGGGGCCGTAAACCTCGCTGTACCGCAGGGAAACCGTGGGCAACCCGTGCAGCCGCGTGTAGAGCTGGCAATACATCTCCGCGGCGTACTTCGTGATGCCGTACGGCCACGCGGGATTTTTCGGGTGTTCCTCGTCCTGGGGCAAGTATCTCGAGTTACCGTACATGCCACATGACGACGCGTAGACGAACTTCTCCACGCCTGCCTTGACCGCTGCGTCGAGAAGGTTGATCGTCCCGACGACGTTCACGTTCAGCTCGCGGGTCTTGTCATGGATGCCCTCGAACATGTTGAGCACCGCTGCTTGGTGGCTCACGATGTGCACGCCTTCCATGGCTTCCGCGACGAGCTTTGCATCTTGCACGTCACCCTTGAATAGCGTCGTGCCGGGCACCTCTTTCGCGTGGGGCGACGAGAAGTCATCCAAGACGGCAACCGTGGCTCCTTCCGTCATGTAACGCCTCGCGACGTGGGTTCCTATGAATCCACACCCGCCGGTTACGAGAACGCTCTTCCCCTTTATTGACGTCATCTTGCTTCTTCTTTCTATTCTTCTGCGGGCTTGATGATCTCCAAGAAGGCTGATTTCATCGCGACGCGGTTAGGTATCGTGTCGATCCATGCCGGGATTTGAGCCGTGCTGGTTCAATCTCGCATGAAGGGCCTTCATCTTCCTTTCCTTGATGTTGCGCGCGTTCCGCAACACCCGGATACTCTTGTACGCGTCATGCTTCTTCATCACGTCCATCGTCGCGAGGGTGACGAGAAATTCGGATAGTTGAAAGCATCTGACATTAAAAAACTGGAGAATTGCCAATTCACACCCGTCATCGCTAATGATGATGCTGCCCGCGTGCTCGCGCCCGAAGGCGATGATGGACAGGTCTGCAGGGTCTAGTTCCTTGTCCGTGAGGCTCGAGAACCGTTCGAGCTGGACGTGCTTGATGGAAAACCGCGAGATGTCCAGGTAATCAGCCATGTAATATTTAAGCTCGGCCACCAGCTCGTGGGTTGCCCACAAGCGCATGGCATACAACAGCGGCCGCAGGTCGATGATTTTTTCGGATTCAATGCGCTGGACCTTCAACCAAGAACACGTGTCAAGCATGACATCCATGATAGGATATATTAGCAGAATGCTTAAAAAGGCCGAGCTAGTTTCTTGTATGGACCGTTCATGAAACAAGTCAACTTCCGCCTTTCCGACGACGAGTACAAGCTCGTGGAGGTAATGGCGCACTTGACGGGCAAATCGGTCCCGGCGTTGGTGAAGGAAATAACCACGGAAAATTTGCATCATCACGCATTGAACGTGGCAATTTCCCTTTACACGTCAGGAAAAATCGGGTTGAAACAAGCATGGAAGCTATCAGGCCGGACATTTCACGAGTTCACGAGGGAGCTAGTCCGGAGGGACATAGAGCCACCCATCACTGATGAAATGGACGACAAGATGCTCGCCATGGTGGATACCCTGCGCTTGGAGGACATGTTCCCGGGGAAAACGAGGCAAGAACTCAGGGCGCTGCTGTACCCGGGCAACGAGCCGGCCGACGAATGCGCTGGACCTTCAGGTAACGACGCGACCGGGAAGTGACCGTGAAATTCTCGTCGTGTTTCTGGTTGGGTGCTAAAACAGTTTAACTTTTCTCGGACAAAGTTGGACGAGAAAAAATGGGAAAAAATACATCATTATCATTTTTCGCGCCCTTGCTTCTGCAAGATTCGGCACACGTTCACGATGTCTTTCGCCGTAGCGGACTTTTCCTTGAGAAACAAGGACACGGGTGAATCAGACACGAAGGGTATCGTTACCGGCTCATCGAAAATCGAGCAGGGGTTGGTGTAACGGGAAGAAGGGGATGGCAAGGTGGAGCCCTTTTCGTCCTGCCAAAGATCCCATGCATGCTCAACTACATGCACGTCACGCACGCCCTCGATTGAGTAGAAAAACGGAAGCTCGAGAACCACGAGTTTCTCGAGATTTCCAAGGGAATGAATGTCATGCAACGGGTTGTAATTCAAGAAAAGGAATTCCAAGCCCACCAGGCTCTCGATCCACCCGAGACTGGAGATCCGATTGTGCTCAAGGCTCAAGCAGGTTAGATCGGGTAACCGGTCGAGCCCCTTCAACGTCGTGATGTTGCAATAGTTCAATCTGAGCATCTTCAAGTTCACGAGGGCATCGAGCCCCTCCACGACCGGCAGGTCAGAATCCGACACCTCCAAACAGGTGATATGGGTGAGACGATCCAGGCTATCAATATCCGAGAATGAAGATATCTTCGTGACGGAGAACGTGTTCCCGTCGACCACGTATTCGCGAAAACCCCGTTTTCGCTTGACCCTTATTGACACCAATGGAATCACGTGCATGAATTCAAGACGCGGGATTCGCGTCGCGGTTCTTGATAAGATTTCATCCCGCGCACTTTTCACAGCGATCAAGATGCCTTGTCCGCTGCACGTGTATACATGGTGGCCGGCACCTATAAAACGCCGGTACACGAAAGTATGTGTGGGTTGATGTCCAGCGACGAACCAACCGTGGGAACGGTTGATGAGCCAAGAGACAGGTCTGCCTGCCTCCCTCGCACGATTGTTCGCCGGGGGCCTGGTCATCTTCCCGAGGGAAGGTAACAGCCATTTGGCAAGCCAGCCATCCCATTCGCGCTCTGTTCCACAATATGGATCCAAGAGATCAAAAACCTAAAAGATATAAGCTAGCATTTCACTTCTTCACCACCAAACGACGTGCAGCGGTCCAGACGATGAAAACGATCAAGGAATCGGCGATTCATGCCATCGAAAATCTCCCCGAGGACGTGGATTACGATGACATCTTGGAAGCGATCTACATCCAGCAAAAAATAGCGAGGGGAATACAACAGCTTGATAACGGGGATTACCTGGCGCACGACCAAGTTAAGGAACGCGTGAAACGATGGTCGAAATAAGATGGTCGCCACAATCGGCAGATGATATTCACGCGATCATGGATTATCTAGCCCGCCGCGGGGAGACATTGTCGTCGTTCAAATCTCCTCTGCTTGCCTTGCTAAAGGATTTTGCATTCTGACCTTGAAATGTTCAATGTTTGTTAGATACCCCTTGATTACCTCATTCCGCATCACGCATCATGCGTCATGATATTCTGATGGTGTTTCTGGTTGGGCAATTGCGGGAAAATCATCGATGAAGACGATCCTTGACGAGACATCAGCCGATGCGAGCCCTTGCAGCTGTCCATCGAGTTCGGTCTCGTGCTTGAAAAGGGCCCGCCCCTCGCTCCTTTCAGCACACGCGATGGTTGCAACGTCTGCGAGCGCGATGCCCGTGGTTGCTTTCAACTCGCCCATGTTTTCCAGGTAATCCTCGAGCGGCACGACCCGCACGAGCTTCTTGATCTCGGGTGGCCGGCTACAGCGGCCGCGACCGCCGCGGCTTTCTCGTGCTGGTGCACCTCTTCCCAGAGCCTCTCGTCCAGGGAGGGCTGCACGCCATCGCCACCATCGCCATCATCCACCGGGAGGGAACCCAGCGCGGGTGCCACGGGGGCAGCGGCGAGCGGCACGCCCGGCACGTCCACGTGCACCCCGGGCCTCGCGGGCGGGGGTGCCAGCAAGGGCACGGGCTCCACCGGCCCCGCGGTCGCGGCGAGCGCGGCGAGGGCCTTCTCCCGCAGCATGGCCGCCGTGTCCCGCAGCTGGAACAGCACGACCTTCCACTTCGAGTACACGACGTCGAACGCCGCGGGCATGGCTTGCGCCTCGGCTGCCAGCTGCGCCTCGTCCCGCAGCGTCGCCCCGGCCTGCACGAGCATGTCCAGCAGCAGGTCGGCCGGCAGCCACGTGCCCGGCTCCGCGTGGATGGCGAGCAAGAACAGGAGCTCGCCGCCCCGGGTGCCAGGCGCATCGATGCCGAACTTCACCATGAGCCGCCGCATGCCCGCCACGGTCACGTCGCACGTCTTCCCGGCCTCCAGCACGTCGATCATCTTGGTCGACTCGGCCATGGCCTTGTCGTCTATCTTTGCCGCGAGGGACTGCTCCCCCGCCAGCAAGAGCGGTGCGGGACCGATCTTGGTATCCCACACGCTCAACCCGATTGCCAGCGGCACGCCGTCGTCCACCACGAGCCGCTTCACGGGGCCATCCAGCATGGCCTTCACCTTGGCCTGGATGCCCGCGTAGTGCTCGCCGAAGCGGTCGTTCACGCCCACGAGCCACCGCTTCAAGGCGTCAAGCGCCCCGCCGGCACGATCCATCGTCGTCATGCGCGCCCCGGCACGCGCGGGGTTATAAGGGGAAATGTGTTGGCATCCTGGACAACAAGGCGCGATCCATCAAAACAAGGCTTAGATTGATAGAAAAGAAAAATTAAGGAAAACCAAACGATTATGAAAGCTTCAAGGGTTCCGTCTTCTTGTTTTCAGAACATTTTTCTTTAACATGATTGTCGTGACGGCGACGGTTGCACCGGCAACAATTAGCGTTAATATCAAGGTAAGGACGAGCTGTCCTTGCGCCACGCTTGCGGGATTGTCGCCGGGGTCGAGCGGGTTCGTGCCTTGATCGCGTTCATCTTGATCCGAGTACCCGTCGTCGTCATCATCGGTGTCCACTGGATCGGGCGTACCGTCACCATCGGTGTCGATCGTGGAATAGATGATCGAATCGCTCATGATGATGGACTCTAGCCCAGCAGCGTCGCGCAGTTGCACGTAAACTGACTTCGTGCCCTCCCCGCCTTGCAAGTCAAGCTGTCGCGTTATCGAGAACGGTTCCCACCCGCCCCAGAGCACGCCATCGTTGCTGATCCTCATGTTTGTAACGCCACTCGCGTCGGAACCCGATACGTGCAGGGTAACGGTGCCGGTCATGGTGAACGTGGCATTATTGTTTATGGAAAACGAGCCGGTAGGCAAGGTCGTGTCTAGCGTGATGCTATCATTGATCTGGACCAGCGATACAAGCCCGAATTGGTCCCTCAGCTGCACGCGAACGGTCTTGAAACCATCCCCGCTTGGAACCTCGAAGGTCCTTGCTGTTGCGAACGCTTCCCATGATGTCCACGTTATACCTTCGGTACTGAAGCGCATTTCGATCGCCGAGAAGGAGGACAAGGTCAAGGACACGGTTGGTGATGTGGTGAAGGCGTTCCCCCCGTTGATGATGATGCTTCCTGTCGGGTTGTGGGTCGCGATGGTGAACACTTGATCGCTCTCCATCAACGCGATCCCGCCCAGCCCGTCGTAAACACGGACGCGGATCAAGAATGAAGCGGAATCAGCGATCGTGCTGGCGTTCCAATCGTAAGATGCCCCGCTCCAGCCGGTCACCACGGTATTCCAGCCCAAGTTGTTGCGGTTGTAGGAGATGTTTGCCATCAACGTGTCGCCATCCGGGTCCAGCGCGGACCACGAGACCGGAACCATGCCGTAGAACTGCTCGCCCCCGTTTGGATACACCCACGAGATGACCGGGTTTCGATTGAGCACCGTGTATGAGAAGTTGAGCCCCGTCACGTCCCTGCGGATGGCAACGTTTCCCTCCACATCCACCGCGAAAATCCACCATTGCACCGTCGTGCCATGAGGTCGTGCCGGGATCGTTGCTCGCCACGTGCCAGGACTCGCCACGAGTTCAGTGAGAATGGCGGTGTAAAGCCCGTTCCCGTCGTCGTACCAGACCTTCGCGCTCGCCACTGTTGCCTCCTCGTAGATGGTCACCGTGATGACCGGGGCATCGTTGCCCCCGGGCGCGATCCCATCACCAGAGGGATCGAGGTTGATGGTGGGCATCCCGATGAGCGGGGCGATGTAATCGGTCGTGTCGTGCTCGAACGGTTCCGACGTGTTGGAAAAGAACGTGCGAGGCCGGAATATGAACGTGCCGAACGTTGGATCGATGCCCACGTCTTGACTGATGTGATCGGTGGATTCATCATCGAAGATCGTGTAACTGGTCTTGATATCACAGCCATATCCCGTCTTGTTGTAATTCTGTTTCGTGAGCTCGAAGGTGAGACTTCCGTCCAGGAATTCTACCGATGCGACGACTTCTGTCGGTAGATCGAGGGTCACCGTTCGGGTGGACGACGTGCTCATCGATACCGTGCTGGTTTCCGTGTATTGCGCGCCACCATCCTCGTTGAACTCGCTAAGCCATTGCACGCCGGTGTAATTATTATGCACGGGATTCAACGCACGCCATCCCTGGTTCACACCGGACGATATCAAATACAATGCATCCAACTTGGCCCAAGGCATCACGATCAACTGGACGACATTTGATGCACAAGTACAAGATATGCTCGACGCTGGAATGAACCAGATCAAGGTGGATTTCTATCCGGGCATCGATTGCCGGCATAACGCCGGTGCCGTGCTCGACGGGTCGAAAGACAACTACTTGACCCTCATCCGGTGGTTCTACGAGAATGCAACCGTGCACTTGGCCAGCAAAACAACACCGTGGGGCACCACGTGGGCGAGTGAGACCATCACGCAACACTCGGATGAGCCAGACCCCCGGATCGATCCCCTCGCCCCAGCGGCGTTCGATCTCGTGTACAAGATCGTCCACAACGCGTCCAACGGCACGATCCGGTCGTTCCAGACCTTCGCGTACGAGCCGGCGTTCGATGAGTGGCTAGATTCCCTCGATATATGGGTGCTCACGCCGGACTCCTTTTCTCCCGGGGTCGCAAGCAAGATCAGGGCAGCAGGGAATGAAATATGGACGTACTCCAACGGCGATAACTTTCCGGGCACGGACACGGACTTGCGAACGCCCTTGATCATGAGCCGTCTGCGCGGGTGGGTCAATTACCACTACAACATCAGCGGGTTCTTGCACTGGGTGTTCTACTGGAACTACAACGACGCTGGCCGCTCGGGCTGCGGTTACGATGGACGAGGCGACGGGACTCTCATAACGCCCCACGATGGCGGATATGTACCCACGCTGAGGCTTGCCGCGTTCCGGGACGGCTTGGAGGATAATGAGCTCTTGTGGGCATTGAACAAGACTATAGCGATCGCCCGGCTCCAAAACGTGAGCAGCCCGATCTTGGACGAGGCAATCGCCACCATGCAATCAGTGGACGCTGCGATGGGAAAACAATGGGCCGACATGCAATGGCCCCTCACGGTGGTCACCCGCGAGTTCAATCACGACGCCCGCACTTACATGAACCTCCGCACGAGATGCGGAAACGCCTTGGAACAATTGAAAGCGCTTCTTTAATTTTTTTTCTTGATTATAAGTCGGATCACGAGATTTCACGCGTGAATATGCTGTTATTTCCACGCGAGTTACTCGATATCATGTCATGCAACGCCATGTTAAGGATGGATGAAAAAAAAGAAGAAGAGCGCGAGCCAGCCATGCCTATAATAGCGGCAACAAGATGACGGCGAGCACGGCCACGATGACGATCACGCCGAGGGCCACTTTCGTGGTTGAGATCGCCTTGTTTTGCTTGTACAAGACCAAGGCCATGATCGTGATTGCCGGGACGAATATCAGCCATGCAATGAGTTGCTCATCGAACGAATCCCCGACGAGCGCTTCCCAAAGCACCATTGCAATCTCCGCGACGGCATATATCAAGAACGGGTTCATCCCGTAAGACTTGAAAAGCACGATCCTTGCCTTGTTCACGGGATGCAATTTCGGGTACTCCTCGTCCTTGTAATCAAGCCATATCAGCAAGAACACGACGCCGATGCAGACGGCCAGGCTGATCGTCGCCCAGCCCATCGTGGATTGCCGCTTGTTTGGAAAGCCGCCGGGCACGAGCCAGAGCACGATGCCAACCAGCAGGTTGGCGATCCCGAGCATTGCAAACTTCTTGTTCTTCTCGGCAACCGGCGTTTCCTTGTCGAGGACGAAAAACTCGCCAACGACGCTGCTCACCAAGACGATCGGCACGAGCACGAAGATCGACCCGATGATGCCCCCGTGCACGCTTGAAATGGCGTAGGCACGCCAATAGGTCTCGGGGATGAATACCATCACTTGGTAAAAGGCCATCATCGCGTACGAGATGATCAGGCGCCATTTCGTGTTCAAGAAAAAGAACGGGATGGAAGCAAGGCCGACGAATCCCAGCGAGATGACAACATCCCATCGCACGACAAACACGGACACGCCTGTCGCGATCTCCTTTACCTCGCCGAACCATATCTCGGGATCATCTCCCTCGAGGGCGCCGGGGATGATGATGAACAACAAACCCACCGCAAAGATCAAGCCCCAGCGGAAAACCTCGTTCAGCACGGCGTTCGAGACGCCCTTCGATTGCACCCGTTTTTTGAACGAGACTGCCATCAATAAACCTATAATCACGAAGAATGCCGGCACTCCCACATCGTACAAGTTCATATACTGTGCCGTCGTGCTCCCGCTTGGATGCTCCAAGAAGAAATCAAGCCCGGGTATGTGCCGCCACGCGCTCGGTAACAAGCCAGAAACCACGAGCATGAACATGACGAACCCGCGGCCTTGATCTATCCAGTTGATGCGTTCTTTCTCGATCCGGAACCTCGTGCGCAGGTCTTCCGGGCTTTTTGCACCTTCAACTGCTTCGTTTTGAGACATGATGACCACCACAATTGATTGTAGATGAATTTACTAGGAAGATTACCACCATAGAACGTGTTTCGCCGGTATATCTATGTTGTCCTTAATCACCAGTGCCGGCGCGACCGGCACCGCCGCGAAAATACGTTTAAATATACCGATCGAGCATCATCACATCATGCCGACGATCACTTACGAAGCAAGCCCGTGCAGCGTGTGCAAGGCCATGGTTGCCATCGACACGATGTGGCGTTGCGTGCGATGCGGGCAATTGACGTGCATGCGGCACACCTCCAAATCCGCAATGAACGGGGGCGTGTGCAAGAACTGCTTTCCTTCATTAAGCTCGTTCCAGCAACAATACATGAAAGCCGAGAATGAAAAGATGGACAAATTGTTCAAGAAAGGCTTGTTCAACCCGAATGCACTCAAGGAATTCTAAATTATGACATGGATCTTGCGAAGCTCATGGTCAGCGGTGTCGACATCTGGATGAACAACCCGAGACGCTACCGCGAGGCCAGCGGGACCAGCGGCATGAAGGCGGCTTTGAATGGCGTTTTGAATTTTTCGGTGCTCGACGGCTGGTGGATCGAGGGCTACAAGCTCGACCCATTGGCAGGCTGGGCAATCGGCCCTGGCCCCGAGGACCCAGAAGCGGAACGCAAGGACGATAGCTGTGATGCGGATGACTTGTACTGCAAGTTACAAGACGAGATCATCCCCGTCTGGCGCAAGAACAAGGATGAATGGCGCGAGCGCATGAAACACGCCATCAAGCTCGTTTCCTTCTTCAACACGCACAGGATGATCGAAGAATACTGCCGTAAAGCCTACCAGCTAGAGAAACAACCCTTGTGGCGCAGTATAGTATAATCCACTTGCTGCCTGCCTTGCCTTGCTTTTTTTTCAATTGATACCATTTCACTATGCAATACATTTCCACGCGCGTGAAGGATCATGAACCACATCGAATTGCGATACATCGGGCATGCGGGAACATTGGTGCGTTACGGTGACGTTCTCCTTGCCATCGATCCATTCCTGTCCGGGGCATTCTTGTGGGACGGGAAATTGAACGTCTACCAAGGAACGAGCCCGTGGATAGGTTCCGAGGCCAAGATGCAAGCTTTCATCGACACGTTCGGAGACGGGATCACGGCGCTGCTCATCACGCATGGTCACCTCGATCACTTCGACCCCCCCGCCATAGCTGCGATCGTGGAACGCAATCCGGACCTCGAATTGTGGGCCCCCTACCCCGTCATCGATTGGTTGAGGGCCAGCTCGATATTAAAACCCACGTGCACGAAATTTCTTGCCCCGTTGGATTGGAACGGCACATTTACTGTTGAAGGCAATGAAAACACGGTTACCGTCCACGTGATGCCCAACGCGGGCATTCAAAAGGAAATACATCCATATCGCGTTGGCTACCTGGTGTGCACGAGCGATGGCAAAGGGGTCCTCTTCACGGGAGACTCGATCGTTTCGCGCGAGTGGGATGACCGCCGGCACCTCGTTACGCACTTGGTCACGTGGGGCAAGGCAATAAAAAAGGATATCATCGGGTATTTCACGCAGACGGGCAACTTGGAAGGAGTTTTTATCAATCATTGGGAACCATTCACTCCCGGCAACTTCGACTGCTCCCAAGACCCGCTTGAGTTCATGAATATCGTTAAACAGCACGGGATAAACGCAGATGTATTGAAATATGATAGCTGGTCTGTCATCTAGAAGTGTCACTCAAACAAGCTGGTGAAAACGCACGGCACACAAGTACCTTGTACCAATCATATTGATGATGCTCTTCTCGTTTCTTTACTACACGGTTCAATTTTTATCAGAATCACTTGATATCGTGAGCATGGTCTTGATAATAGGACTTGATTTCGTGCTTAACTTGTTTTTCGGGATGCTTGTTTTTGGATTGCTCGGGGTTCCACTCTCCAAACTATTTTTTTCCATGCACAACAAAATCACCCGAAAAAAGGTGATAAGCATGAAATACATCCGACTCGACACGAATTATGAAGTTTCGGGATGGACAATCGTCAAGCGGGCGTTCCTCTTGTATTGCATCGCGTTTTCGCTCACGCTCATCACCTTACAATTGATCGCGTTTGTGCGGCCAGATATATTACCCCCGGCTGGTTATGACTGGATCCTCGACCCGGACCCCGCAAAACCCGCCGCTAACTACCAGAACTTCTATTCCGCGCTCGTTTTCATCTTCTCCTTTGCGATATCGTTTATATTGGCTCCCATCTGGTACTTTGACGATATAAATCTTATGTTCTTTTCACAGTCTGAAGGCGTGACGTTTTTATATCCATTCGGGCAAAGCGTGCTACCTGTTCTCAAGGGATTTGGTGGACCGACGATCATCATCTCGTATCTCATTTTCGGGTTGAGTAAACTGGGGGGCGCGATACCACTCACGATATTACTCGATCCCGTGCTTACATTATTCACGCCCATCACGTTCTTGATTGGATTTGAATCGTTCTGTGGCGTGGGAAAAAAATACTTGATAAAATGGCTCGAGCAACGAGACATCGGGCATTACTCCAAGATACAACGACAACTCTTCAAGAACGACGGGGGCGAACCTGTCGTTTTCTGACATGTATCATGCAAGAATCGAGGCAATCGACAAGCCATGGCAACAACCAAGCGGTATAACATAGTGCTCATCACGATCGATGCCCTGCGTTATGACCATTGCACGTTCAATGGATACCCGCGAAACGTGACCCCTGGACTGTCGAGGACCCTATTTAAAGGTGTCATTTTCGACAATGCATGGTCTGCTGGGCCGTGCACCCCGCCTTCCTTCAGTTCCATGTTTACCGGCACGTTTCCTTTTGATAAAGGGGGATATTCACCTATCCCGCAAGTCAAGCAGACCATCGCCGAGCATTTCAAGCACCACGGCTACCAGACGGCAGGATACACGTCGAACCCTCTCACCAGCCATTATTACAACTACCACCGGGGTTTTTCAAGGTTTTTCGACTCGCTCAGTTCCAGCGGCAATAACCCGTTCAAGCGGAGGTTCCTTGGCGGGGCAACAAGATCGGGGTCACGGTGGAATGCCATCTTGAACAGGTTGCAAAACTTGAACTTTTCCAAGGTATTGCAAACCACACTTAAGAAGTTATTATACAGGGTGTTTTTCGGTAGGCAAGTGATATATTACGTGAGGGCACGGTGGATCACGAGGCGAGCGATCAAGTGGTTAAAGTATCACGTCATCCACGTTGAAGAGTTCCTTGGCAGCCCATAGCAGGTAAATGCAACCCCCGCAATAGGAGACCAGTCCGTCCGCGCCCGTATCCATTGCTTCCTTGAATTTTTTCCGTCCCTCGGAAAGGATGTCGAACGGGATAGAGATATTCTTGACCCACGATGCACCTGCCCCAAACCCGCAGCACAGGCTGTCACGCTTGGAATGCTTCATCTCGATGATTTCGCAATTGCATTTCTTCAAGATGTTCCTTGCGACGTCCCAGATGTCACCATCCATCACTTTCGAATAACAGTTATCGTGCACGGTAACCTTGAGGGATAGCTTGTTGTGTAGCTGCACGCGACCGGATTCGATCTCTTCTAGCAACCACTTGTTAAAGCTTTCAATTGCATAATCATGGTAGACACCCAATTCCTTTGGATGTACTTCAGTAAAGATATAATGCACCGCATCGAGAAAGGTGACGATTTTTGTTGGTTTCCAACGAGCGAAATCTTGTTCAACATTTCGCGCGATTCTTTCGACGACATCAAGATATCCACCTTGGTATAAATACGCCCCACCCTCCCATTGATCGATTCTATCAACTAGCTTGAAATGTTCGAGCAATTTACTTCCACCAATTATAAACGGGAATAAATGCGTGAAGTTTCCGACCAGCAGGATCGTATCGCCCGGCTTAGGCACGTAATCCATCCAGCGCGTCACCCACCGTTGCTCCTCGGGAGACAGGAAAACGTTCAACAATTGCCAGATATTGGGTTCTTCTGTAGGGCAGACGAACTTGTAGAGCGGTGGAGCCTTGCGATTTTTGTAGAGGGCGTTCCAATTCTCAAGGATGAGCTGGTACGGGTTTGCATGCTGCTTGCAAAACAGGTTACATGAAAAACAAGAGTTACACCGGGCAAGTACTATCGAATATTCCTTTTTTATCAATTTTTGAATTTCTAGCTTGGCATCTTCGATAGAGAAGTGTAATACAGGACACTCGTGGAAGCAATCTCCACAACGCGTGCAAGCATCTTCGTTAAATGCTTGGATCCTCTTGAAACCCATCATCGATTCTCCTCCTGTAATATGGCCGGGTATGGAAGTATCCCGGCATCACAATCCCGTGCCGTAATCGGGAGGTTCTTCTGTTATGGCTGCAATCTTGAAAGTTTTTCGGGATAATACCTTTGGAAACTGGTTCTTGATGATTCCCGCGAAGAAAGATGCATTCCGCTTGTTTTTCACGTCTTCTGGAATGGCGGGTTCTCCCAACGCTTTTTGTAACAACTCGATGATGTGATATACAGGCATTTTCTTTCCAATCCTTGTTTTTTGGACGATTCCAAGAACGGCCAAGCAGCCGGCACAATACACGCATACTGCGTCCGCACCCGTTTTCTTGAAATCATCTAAATTTCGTGTTGCACTTTTGATTATGCTTGCGGGATGATATGCAGCATCCATGGAAAACCCGCCTCCAATCCCGCAACATCTCATGTTTTCCCTGCAAGCCGGTGACTCGATAACGGTAACGCCAATTTTTTCAAGGATTTTCCTTGGAAGGTCCATGTATTCCTCTCCAAACATCTTTGCATAGCACGACTCTTGGATCGTGACCGTCATGTTTACCTTTTGCTTGAAATTTATTTCTCCGTTCTCGATTTTCTCCCAGATGTATTGAATGTAGGATTTTATTGACTTGAACTTGTAGGTGAGCCCGTAATGCGGGAGGACATTCTTGAAAACGTTGGTCCCGGCAGTGCAGAGCACGAGGAGATGGCTTGGTTTCAGGGCGTTGAACCATCGATCCAGCCTTTTCGTTACTTGATATAATTCGTTCTTGTAGCCCGTGCGGAACAGCGTTTCACCACAACAATATTCCAACCGGCCACGAATGTCCAATCCGTTAAATATGCTAGTCTGGGTTAGCTCCGGGTACGTGATGACGTTGCATCCGGGATAGGTCAGTGTATCGGATTTTAAAGGCGAATCAACCGCCCATGTTTCAAGAATGTTCCTTGATTCAACCGGCATTCGTTCCAACACGTGCGTGCGGAAGTTCGGGTATTGCGGGTAAAACGTCACGTAATATCTTCCCCTGACCTTCAGTCCATCTCGTTGATATTGCTCGTTCCACCGCTGGAGTATAAGGCTTGCGGGATTAGCTTTTTTTACGCAATAAAAATTGCATGAGAAACAACTTTGGCAGTCTCGTAACACGCGTGCCGTTTTTTCACCAGCAATGAGGTTTTTCATCTCGCTTATTGCTTGTTCCCGTGGCAATCCCATGACGGGACAGCGGTGAAAGCAATCGCCACATAAATTGCATGCATCTTCCCTGAAATCCGAAAAAAAATCGAGACCTTGTGCATCAACCATAGTGATGATTACGTCATTATATGATATAAGTGGTCTTAGCATCATTGTGCTCTCGTGAACACGGGGGCCGGCGCTGGATAGAGCCGAGCAATTGCATAACAATGTATCGCAAATGAATAACAGCGCATAACAATACATGGTACGCACATGCAATCTAGCAGTTGCATAACAGAAACATAACCACGTATTACAAACGTATAACAGCACATAACAGTTCATAATTCACATGCCATAAATATGCAATTAAACACCTAATGAATACGGGATCACATCATGTTCAAATTTGATATCAAAGAAATGCTCGGAGTCCCCCGTATCGCGATATTGTATGATAGCAACGAGCATGCAAGCTTCATGGAGCCAATAAAAACTGCTTTCGAGGTTCCCGTTACATTTTTCAAAAACATCCACGTTTCGAGAATAGAACAAGATTTCTTTTCGAACCAAGGCCAGGCTTTGGCAAATTCTTTTTTGCTTGTCCACTTCCATGAATCCTACGATCAAGTCCAGGTCAGCACCGTCATCGCCTTCGAGATACGCCTCGTACACGGGCTCGAACAAGGCTTGATCGTCGTTCCAAGTGCCGACACCTTTATGAAAGTACAACGGTTCCACGCTCCACGCTTCTACGGGGTTGGTCACCTCGAACACGAGCAAGTAAATCTTGCCGGCAACAAGCCCGTCGACGTTGAAATCGATCGTGCTCTCGCTTCCTGGTTCCAGGTTCATGCCCGCGCAATCCACTTGAACTTGCTCGACCGGTTCTCCCAACAATCCCGGGAAAAATGAATATATTCCCCGCGTGAACTCGTGCAATGACACGCGGAGTTTTTGGTCCATCAACCTATCTTGAATGTTATCATCGTTCCAACTTGGATGGAACACGCCGAGAGCCAACGAATCGATGTGTGCCGTGGTTGCAACGAAGCTCTGCCCGACCATGGTGTATGCATTGGAAGCATCATCCGAGCCAAGGATGACCGGACAAGGGACGAGCGTGGTCGTCGCCACCGGCGTGCCAAGGGTGAAGCTGGCAGCCAGGTCCGTGCTGTATTCCGGTTGCCACGTCCCGACCTCGTCAAGCCACCACGCGTGGCCGTCGTGGTAGTACTGGTCGGGATTGGTGCCGAATACCAGCATTGCATCCTCGTCGCTCCAATCGGATGACACGGCGAGGATATACGTGTCATTCACGACGAGGTTGAGCACGCCGAGGGGAATCGTGGTCCATCCCAGTGCCGTGTCCCTGCCACGCGTCAGCTGGTCGAAATCCAGCTTCTTGGTGAGCACCCGGATTTTTTCATCGATGCTTCCATGATACAAGGTGATGCTCACGGCCTCGGTTATCCCGCTCGTGTCAACCGGGTCCAGCGCGGCGACCATCAAGCTTGCCTCGACGAGTCCCTCCTTGGTCGCCGTGAATGATTGGGCGGCGTGATGCGACGCGCGGGCATCGATGGCCGTGGTCACGTTCGTTACCCCCACGGTCTCGACGTCATAGGATGATGATGCGTTTGCCGTGGTGATGACGTACTTGTCGCGCGGCGTCGTGAAGCGCTCTTGCCCCGCCACGGTCGCAGCGGGCAAGATGCTCGTTGAACCAACCTGGCGCATGGAGAGGGTGCCCTCGTGGAGCTGTGCCACGCTTGCAGGCCCGCCAAGGGTACCAGGCTCGATAGACACCTCGATCACGGATTCTTGGAGGTGGAACGACGAGACCTGATCCGTGGTTGCCAGCACCGCGTCGCCCCTTGCATCGGTTGATGTCACGAACCCCACGTCGATGCTGCTAAATTTCGACACCACGTCGAGCCGCGTGATGATGCGAGGCTTCCACGTTGCATCACCCGCCTGCTCGTAGCACGCCAGCACGTTCGTACGGCTCCCGGTCTCGATCCCCGCGACAAGGTCCGTGCACGTGTCCCCGGACAGTTCTCCCGTGTCGACAAGCGTGATCGTGCCGATCCCCGTGTCCACCACGCGCACGTCCTTGGTTGCAAAGTCCGCGACGTACCCCAACGTCATCGTGGTCCCGAAGAACAGGAACTCGCTCGCATCGGACGGCAACGTGGTCATTGTGGCCACCGAGAGCCCCACCACGGGATGGTCCACCCGCAGCAAGTCGGTGCTGGATGGCCCCGCCACCTGGCAAGCAAACAATAGCGTCTCATGACCGTGATGCAAGCGCAAGATGGCCGGGCTGGTGCTATCGTTCACGCCCAGGTAAAGCTCGCCGGTGTTCTTGCTCGCGGCCACGGCCGTGACCTCCGACACGCCCGGCATCAGCCCGCCCGGGCCCGATAGCCGCTGCACGCGCGTGGTGATGGCATCAGTAACGCCCGGCTGGTATTCGACGACGACGATGTTCCAGCACGTGGCATTCTTCCCGACGATCACGATCTCTTGGAGATCGTCTTGATCCACGTCTGCAGCGATTGCACTTGCAACGAACGTGTACCCCGCGAGCGTGATGATCGCTTCCGGTGCCCATTCCTTGCCTCCCTCGACCGCGATGTCGTAGGTGTGCACGAGCACGTTCCCCGACGACGCCATGACCTGCACGACGGCAACGTCGGGATCCCCGTCATCCTCGAAGTACCCGGCAAGGCCAAACGACCTGACGCCGCCATCGAGCGACGCGTCGATGGAAACGGGAAGGAACTTGCTGGCACCGTCGCTAAGCATCACGTCCGTGTCCCAGTCTATGCTCCACGTGGTCTCGCCAGCAACGAGTGCATCTTGTCCTATCGGGACCAGCACGGTTCCGGGACCCACGCTTGCCTGGCGATAGAGCAATTCCACGGTGACGGGAGCGACCATCCCCGCGGGCAGCGTGCCCGTCGTGGTGTACGGCGATCCACCCAGGAAACCGTGGAAGAGCGAGGTCCCGCCCGCGGGTATCTTGTACAGCGTGACGCCATCGACGGACGCGGTTGCCCCGTTCCCGGCGCGGTCCATCACCACCACGTGCATCGCGCCCGTGAACGTGGACGGGTACTTGTACAAGAACGCGTACCCGCCCGTTGCACGGTCATATGCGCCGGTGC
The DNA here is from genome assembly GCA_041305945.1 of Promethearchaeota archaeon. Lineage (GTDB taxonomy): Archaea > Asgardarchaeota > Lokiarchaeia > Sigyniarchaeales > Sigyniarchaeaceae > JBGLND01. Next base: position 3,442,243 of record JBGLND010000001.1, on the reverse strand, counting down.
CGATCTTCCTCCCGCCGGATGCCGGGTTCCCTTGATAGAACGTCACCGTCGCCACGCTGCTGGTCACGGCCGATGCATTCGCCACCACCAGCACGGATCCATCGATGATCGAGGTCCCGAACGTCGGCAACATGAACGCCGCTTGAGGCGCGGTGTCATCGACCACGACGGTCGTGCTTCTCTGGGACGTGCCCCCGGCCGAGGTGGCCGCGAGCCGGAGCAAGTACCTACCGTGATGTCCATCGAGCACGAGGATTCGGTAACGTCGACCGCGGAAGGCCTGTCCAAGGCAGTCTCGTTCCTCAAGGACGTGATCCTTGCCGATCCAAAGCCCGGTTCGATGCACTGGGCGTGAACAAGGCTTGAAAAAATAATTTTAAAATGCTTTCCGAATTTTTCTATAAATCTCTTCGACTTGTTTCTTCCAAAGGTCGAAATTTTCCATCTTCTCTTTAGACGGGAAGTTCTCGTATAATTTCTTGATGTCCGTCATCAACTTGTGAACGTAGGCCAGGTTCAACAAGAGCTCCCCGTGCGTGATGCTCTCGAACAGCCCGACGCGTGCAACGCGCATCACGGCATCGAGCATGGTCAGCTTCAACTCGCCCGCGTATGCTATCTGCAGGATGTCGTTCCCGCTCAGAATTTCTTTCTTCAACCCGAAGTTCAAGTCCTCGTCCTTGAAATGCTGCAGCGCGATGCGCAATATATCGAGCGCCGCGAATTGCGACCCTTGGCCGCGCATGTATTCGACGTTGTAAGGCCACAAGCTGCCCGCGGACACGTCCCCTGCCGCGATCGCGTCCCTCGCCACCTTCGCCGCGATGAAGCCCGCGCGCATGGATGCATCGATCCCGCCACCGTGCAGCGGGTTCACTTGGCACGCGCTGTCACCGACGAACATGATGCCGTTGTCGACGAGGCTCCACAAGGGCCTGCGGACGGGCACCGCGCCGGCACCCGAGCTCAGTATTTCAGTTTCACCCTTTATGAGCCTCTTGTACACGTTCTCTTGGTACTGCTTCTTGATGGCATCACCGACTTTCCTGTCCTTGTGCTGGGGTCCTCCCGTTCCGAGGTTCACGAGGTTGTTTCCTTTAGGGAAGTACCAGATGTAGCCCCCGGGGGCGAGGTCCTGGGTCAGGTGGATCGTGATGTAATCCGGGCAATCCACCGTGGAATCCTTTAACTTGATGACCTCCCTGTAGCACAATATGGTGTCCTCGGGATCGATCGAGTTTTCTATGAGCTTGCTTTTGATGTTCTCGCGGATGAGGGAGTAGAAGCCACTTGCATCGATGACGACCTTCGCCTCTATTATTTCCGTGTTACCCGCATCGGTGCCGATTTCAATACCCGTGACTGTCGTTCCTTTCTGGATTGCGCGCTTGACATGGACCTTGTCCTTGAAAACGACCCCTTCATTGATGGCGTCGTTAACCAAGCGCTGGCCGAACGCGTGACGGTTCAGCAAGTAGCCGGCTTGCTTCGAGTCCACCATGACGAATTCCTTGGAGCAATCCGGGCTCAACAATCGTGCCCCCTTGAGGCGATAGTCCAGTTCCGGTGGTTTCGGGTGCTCGATACCGAGGACGTCGAATATCTCCGACCCCATTGCGTCGCCGCATATCTTATCCCCTATTTTTTCCCTTGCCTTCCTGTCCACGAGTAACGTCTTCAAACCGAATTTTTTCGCAAACCGGGCACAGATAGCGCCACCCGTGCCTGCTCCGACCACGATCACATCGTATTGTTCGACCACGGTTGCCAACTCTGGTGATGAGATTTTAGCAACGCGGGTGAACACGTTGCCCTTTTTGAACCTTTCCCGGCGTTTCCCGTGGAAAAAAAAGCTCGCGGTGAATAACCACCACTCGAACACCTATGATTTTCATAGGTCAATGGCCATCCTTGGCTCGTTCCCGGGGATGGCTGCCAGGGGCGCATAGGACCCGCGTCGTGACCGGCGGCGTTACGGGAGCGATTCGCCCGAGTCCCGTATCTTCGAGAATAACACGTTCACGCCTTGGATGATTTTTTCCTTGACCTCCGTCTTGAACGTGCCGATGCCCGTGATGGAACGTATCGAACCCGAACCCTCGTCCCGTTCAAGGAACACCTTTCCCCCTTCTTTTTCTATCACGGCGAGTATGTTCGTTTTGACTATCTCGTTGACCGCGGCACCCTTCATGAGGGCGAGTATTTTTTCATTGAACGCGACGAGCGCGTTTCCCTCGAGGAAGTTGATGGTCGAAAGAAGCGTGCCCGTTTCGGGATTGGTGATGTTGATGGGCTTGTCGAAGTCATATGCCTCGTCTGCTGCGGGCTGGTCGAAATGGCCGCTGTTGTCGGGCGTCGTCATGGCACCAAGCTTGCCAACCAGTGCAGATGCGGGCTGGAAGCTGGCTTCCGACAGCATTTCATCGAGGAAGTATATCCATCGCCTCCGGGAATCGCAATCCCGCTTCAACTCTTCGATTTTTCTAGTGCTTGCCCGCAATTCTTGCTCCAAGTGTGCCCTGAGCTGCAGCAATGACGTTATCTTGTCTGCTTCATCTTGCCGGTCGGTTTCTGCAATCTTTTCTTTCACTGTTCCGCGTACCTCGCTTTCTTCCAAGCTGTCCATGATGGTATCATGGTGTGTCCGTGGTTTATAACACGGTAGGCCCGCGGGATTTCTAAAAGATTTCGTTGTGCTCCACCGGGTACCTTCCTTGGTACATCGGAGGCGGTCGTGCCGGGCTAGTTCAAGAACCAGGTGAACTACCTACAAAAAAGAATGAAAAATGACGGGGTTAATCCAACAAGTGCTTCTTGTTCATCCCGGGACCTAGCAATTACTGTTCTTCTTGATGCTTTTCCAGGTCTCGTTCATCTTCTCGATTAACCCGTCGCTTGCTTTTACCTGGCGTTCCGGCAGGCCGATTATCTTCCCCATGCGACCGTGCATTCGTCGTGCCCGTGCAACGCCGGCTGCCAAGTTTTCCTCGAATTCCTCCTTCGATTCGCCAGCAGCGAGCACGACGGGCAGTATCTTGCATTGGCCGGGCTCCAGGTCCCTGGCAACGCAGCACGACCCGGTCGGGAACGAGTACCACGTGCTCTCCATCCCGCATGACAATGCCGGGGCACGCTCGGTGGTCGGGTGCATCATCGACGACGACGATCACGTCTACATCCCCCAAGGAACCTCCTTGGTATCGAGGACGTTCAACCGGTGGGACATGGTCGCGGGTGATTTCGTCCCGCGGGTGCTACTGGTCGTCAGTGGGAGCGAGGTCGTTTACCAGACGGAATACGGGCTTGGCACGGTGTTCCGGGCAACTGGAACGAGCATCTCCTCGCTGGTGCTCGACACGGGCGGGCCCGGCCACGGCGAGGTGCCTTACCTGGTCTCGATCACGATTTACATGGTGGACGGGACCACGGGGAAGCCAGACCTCAACATGCCAATATTCAAGAAGAACGTGCGCGGGGAATTCTACGCGCTTGACCAAACAAACGGGATGACGCTCGTCGACGCGAACGTGCAAGGCTTGGAACCTGGGCGGGAGTATTTCTTGGCCTTGGAGGGATTTTCGGGTCCCGTGGATGGCGAGACGACCGTCCCGGTCCGGATCACCGCGGGCACGTCTCGCACCGCGGGATATGCCGGGGGCTCGCTCTGGGTCAAGAATGCCACCGCGAACGCCACGACCGGCACCGGACAGTGGATCGAGGTGCCATCGTCGGACCTGGTATTCTTCACCGACTGGTACCACCCGGCCTTGCTCGCGTCGGTGCAGTTGTGGGACCCGGTGATGTCTTGCTGGTTTGACTGGCTTCCCGTGGAGATCGGGTACAACGGCATGTTCGGCTTCCAGGTGGGCACGGCAACGGAGGTCACCTGGGAAGGCGGGAGCGCGGTGGTCCGCGCGGTTGACGAGACGTACTTGCCACCGGGCGCGTGGCGCGCGCGCGTGCACTTTTCGGGAAACGAGTGGTACGAGCCTGCCAGCAAGGAATTCGACATCTTCATCGATGCCGCCCCGACGGAACTGGTGTACCTTCCCGATGCCAGCATCCAGCGCGATTTCGCGGACCGGGGCACGAACATGACCGCCCGGGAATACCAGACAAGCGAGTTCCGTGACGAGGCCGGTAAACCGTGGACTTACCTCGAATTGTCCCGGACGTACGGCGACGACACGAGCTTCGGGTTCAAGCTCGTCACCAAGGACACGCGCTTGCCCATCGCGAACGCGCCCGTGTTCTTGCAAGTCGGGATCGTGCCCGGCTCCATCACGTGGAACGACGATTACTTCGCCGATGCAACGCAAGAATACTTGTACCTCCAGCAACCGGGCGTGAACGACCAGGTCCCGCTGGCTTACCAGATGCTGTACTACCAAGGCAAGTACGATATCCCCATCAAATACCCGTATTTCGACGTGAACCTCACGACGTGGCAGTTCTGGGGCCCCTTGATGTGGACGGTGAAGCGGACGGATGCATCGGGTGTCGTGATTTTCGGGAATGCCCGGGACGACGGGTCTGTCGCGTACGAGGATGGCATCCCGATCAAGACGTTCTTGGAGGACGTGTACGCGGTCCTCAAGGATACCGCGGATCTATCAAGCATCAAGCTGTACATACGGGCATTTTACAAGAACGATGTCACGTTCGAGTCGATGGCCATCGAGCCGTCCAACACGCGGTTCTGCAACGGCCCCGACGTGCAAGACATGCTCTTCACGGTGGATGACCCGGCAAGGCCGGGTTACACGGGCTCGTACCGGAACCATTACCTGGGAAATTGTTACGCCGAGGGCCACGTGCGCGTTAGCCGCGAGGACATCGAGATAGCGAGCTCGACCGTCGAGGGAACCATCACGGATGACCGGGGATTCGAGATCAACCTGTTCTTGTGCGAGGCGAACCGCAACGCGAATGGAAAGCTGGTCCTGGAGCCGTGGCGCTCCGACTCGGCCGGGTGGTTCGATGACATCGCGGCCACGGGACAGGAGGAATACATGGAGCTCGAGATCGTGTCCCCCGCGGGCACGCTGTTCACGGGCGTGCCGCTGCTTGCCATCATCAACGAGACCGGTATTGCCACGTTCGAGATCTCGCTGGCGACCATGGGCGAGAGCTTCGTGCGCCTGTACCCCGGCATTTACATCGGCAGGGCAGCATTCCACGGCACGGATTACATGAAGCCTGCTCCCGCCGACGGGACCAAGCACGAGTTCCAGATCGTGGTGGCATCGGCGCAAACGTGGAATGCCAGCGCCCCGCCGTTCTGGTACGACCTCGAATACTCGTTCGACCGGGATGCACATGCCTATCATGCCCCGGGTGACCCGGATCGATGCGTGGTGAACATCACGTTCCCCGGGGGAAATTACCTGTACCATGGCGAGCACGTCTCGTTCACCATCGCGGGTACATCAACGGTGACCGCGTGGTTCTCGCTGGGGGGTGGCGCGGTGCCATCATCGACTCACGTGCTAGCGGCGGATGACGTGGTCCAGGTCAACGCGAGCTCGATGGATTCCGCGTTTATCCTGGCAAACAAGACGAGAATGGCGTTGCAATCGCGCGTGCCTCCACGCACGGGAATGACCGTCACGCCCAACGGGACCTTGACCATCAACTTCCCGTGCGCCGTGGAAGTGATGTCGTTCAACTCGACCGGGAACGGCCCTGGCACGGTCAACGTCACGTCGGGTGGCGTGCACGTGCCGGGTTCCATGCCCGCGTGGGAACCGGACGTACCGCGCCTCCGCGGCGAGGTGGTCGTGCTGGAAGACGATCTCGGGGTCGCCGATGTCGATGCTAGCAACGGCAACTGGGTGGAGGACGTGGAAGAGCTCGACCCGAGCATCGATGGCATCGATTTCTCGCTGGTTTACCGACGTTTAAACAACGATAAAGAGGATTGGTTTACAAATGATACAGCATATCAGAATCAAAAAGAATGGGAGATCATAACTGCAATCGCCTCGAATCCAAATACACCTGAAGAAATTCGAGCACGCCTGTCAATCGATTTCTTAGCGAGGAGAAACAAACATAAAATAATTATCTCTTGACGGCTAACTAAGCCGTGAATCGTGATGGCTCGCCCGCGAGACGCTACCCCCGTCCGAGCAACCGGTCCTTCCCCCAGTTGAACAGGAACGGCGGGTCATCGGGCTCGTGGTTGGATTGCTCCAGCAACAAGATCGTTAACAAGAAGATGCAAAACGTTTTTTCACGGCAAGGAAGGGCGATGCTATTGATATCGTGTATCGGGTAACACTTTTTAATGAGAGAATAAGTGAAAAAAATGCAGGATTTTTACAATTTCAAGGGCGCCGAGTTTGCTTGGAACAGCGGCCCGATGAATTGCGAGTAGAGTTGCGCGTACCCTTCTTGCTCCGATATCACGCACACCAGGTCGTTATCCTTGGGCGTGTTTGGCGCCAACATAATCTCTTCAGCGTCACGCGTAACCGCCCAGTAATCGCCTGCAGTTTTTAGTTGCCGGAACTGCACGTTGCCGAGCACCGACATCTTCTTGATGATCTCGCCGTACATGGCAAGGTCCCAGTGCGTCGTGAGGAAGAATTTCTGCGCCTTCTTCTCGTACGCCACGCTGGCAATGAGCTCCAGCACCTCGGGCACCACGGTCGGCGTCACGATGATGATGGACGATTTCGTGCGCCAGATGACGTCCTTCAGGTACGTGATGAGCCCGGACCGGCCGATCAAGTGCCACGTGCGGATCGGGTCGATGGGCCGGACGTCGTGCGCCGCCTTGTGGATCTCGGTGAGCTTCTCCTCGGTCTTCTCGGCCAGCGAGAACGCGTCGTCGATCTTGTTCATGAACGTGAGCGTGAACTCCGCGATCGAGTCCTTGATCTTCTGGATGGTCTCGTCGGTCGTCGCCTTCAACGAGGTTTCCATCCCGCCTGACACGTCCTTGAACCGGTCCTTGTGGTCGTCGAGCATGGAGAGCAAGTTGCTGTTCATTTCCTTGCATTCGGACTTGAACAAGCCGATCTGCTCGTCGATGAGGTTGGACACCTTCACCTTGGCAGCATCCTTATCGCCTTGAATCTTCGAGATGCGGCTCTTGTAGATCTCGGTTTGCTTTGCCTTCATTTCCTGACTATCGTCGTGGAAGATGGTCGCGTGCTCCGTGTGCTGGGACGTGGCGTCCGCGTGGAACTCGTCGGCGACCTTCTTGTCCTTGGTAACGTCATCCGACACGCCTTTCTTGCACGTGCCAATGTCGGCATCGAACTTCTTGCGGTAGTCGTCATTGAACGCGAGCACGCCGCTGCGATGCTGGTTGAGCGCCGTGTTGAAGTTGCCTTGGTGGCTGTTGAACGATGACTCGACCGAGGTCTTCAGCTTCGTCGTCGTGTCGTGGCAGTGCTGGATGTTGGTCTTCATGGTCTCCAAGGTCTCGTTGGACAGGTTCTTCGCCAGCCCCTCGAGCTCGGCATTCACGGTCTCCTGTGCGAACTTGTCCAGCTTGCCGGACTCGTCCTTCAGGCCGCCGTTCTCGGTGGCCAGGATGCTGGTCACGCTCTTGTTGAGGTCGGCGGTCATGGAATTGGTCTCGTTGACGTAATCCCGCGTCTCGGACTCGAACTGCGCCTTGATCTCGGCGCTCAAGACCGAAACCCGGGGCTTGACCTGGTTTTCCAAGACGTCCTTCCAGTGCTTGTGCTGGCTGAAGAACAACGCGCCGAACGCGGACCCGCGGCTCGCGAGGAACTTCGAGACGTCGTTCAGCTTCCCCGAGATGTCGACAAGGTTATCGATCAGGAGCTTGGTCTTGTACTCGAAGTCGTTGACCTTCCCGACGTAATTGTCTTGCTTCGCTGTTAGCGTGGACGTCACGTCGTCCCGCATCTTGCTCGTGGTCGTTTCCACGTGCCCCACGTGCTTGGCAAGAATGTCGGAGATGCGTTTCTTCAAGTCCTCGACGACCTCGTTCATGCGGTCCATGTACTTCTGGAGGATGGAATCCATCCTGGGCTTGAGCCCTTCCGCGTGGGACTTGTGCGCGTCCACGTGGGCATCCATTTGCTGCTTGACCTCGCCATCGAGGACCTTCAGGCGCGTCGCGAAGTCTTTCAACAAGTCATCGACGAGCTTGTTGATGTCGTTCTTTCCCTTTGCAGTATGCTCGCCCGCTTGGCCATTCAAGGCATCCAGCGTCGCGTGGATGGTTTTTTCCAGCGCCGCCACGTCGTTCTTGAACTTGTCCCTAGTTTGCGTGAGCCGGTCGTTCAAGCTCTTGTTGTCGCTGGTGAACTTGGTGTCGTGCGCGGTCCACTTGGCCGAGATCTCGCTTTCCAAGCTGTTGCTATCGGCCTTGAAGGTGTCGAAGTTCTTGTCGTGCAGCGCGTGCAATTCCGCTTCCAATGCCTTTGACGTGGACTCGAAACGGTCCCTGGCTTTCGTGATGGTCGCCGTCGCAACCTTGCCTTGGTCGTTCGCGTCCGAGTTGAACTGGGCTTGTGTCTGCGCCACGGTGTTTTCCGTGTCGGTCTTCGCTTGTGTCCCGATGCCATCTAACTCGTCGTACTTGCTGGCCTGATCTGCAAGGCTATTATCCTTGATGACTGAAATCTCGTCGCGGAATCCCTTGCTCTGGCCCGTGAACAGGGAGAAGTACGGCTCCAGCGGGACGTACCGCTCGATGATGCCCTCGATTTTCTTGAGGAACTTCTCCTTTTCGAGCTTGTCGGTGATGTCTTGAAGAAGACGACACCGGAACCCAAGCCAGAGCCGAAGCCAGAACCCAAGCCAGAGCCGAAGCCAGAACCCAAGCCAGAACCCAAGCCAGAACCCAAGCCAGAGCCGAAGCCAGAACCCAAGGCGCCGGCCGCTAAACCTGCCCCAGCCTCGGCACCCGCGGCGGCATCGTTCGCTTGCCCCCATTGCGGGAAGGTCTACAAGACGCAACGCGGGCTCGACAACCACGTCGAGTCATGCCCGAGCAAGTAGGAACACGGGCGTTCCAAGACATCTCTTTCTTTTCTTCACCTTATCGTGTACCTCGTTCGTGATCAACACGTCATAATGAATCGACGTCGTGTCAAAACCACGTTCTAGCACGCGGGGAAAGAAATGGGCAAGCAATCGTGCGACCACGGTGCGGAAGGCTTTCCCACATCGGATATTAACGCGACCGGCACTCATTAACATCGAACCTTGCACAGGTGAAATGCCTCATGGTACATGACACTCGAAGAGTCACCGTTCCACGCGGAACGACCACCAGGCAGGCCGTGCCAGGCATGTTCGCCGGATCGATCGCGCCCGTGCTCGCATGAATGCCGACGCGCCATCTCGAGCCGTGTTGTTTCACGGGACGGGGACCCGGTGATAGGTATCCTCCATTTTTCTTTTCCTTCGTCGCGGGTTGAATTTCCATGCACAGCAGGAATATGGAAACGGAACATCAACATCGGTCCACGAGGTTTGACGGTAACCTCTGGAAAATCTACACGTGCCACGTCTTGGGTAGCTTGCACTTCATCAGCGCCGTGCTCGTACCGTTCTACACCGATTGGGGTGGCATCAGCTTCGCGCAGGTGCTCTTGTTGCAGTCGTGGTTCATGGCATGGGCTTTCTTGCTGGAAATCCCGACGGGCACGGTGGCCGATCGCTTCGGTCGAAAAACCAGCTTCGTGCTGGGACTCGTGGCAAACACGCTTGCAGTGGTGGTGTACACGTCGGTTCCCTTGTTCCTCGTGTTCATGGCAGGCGAGTTCCTCTGGGCGCTATCCATCGCGCTCGTGTCCGGGGCCGACGCTGCCTTGGTTTACGATGGCTTGAAAGCGGATGGCAGGAGCGAGGAGTCGGATCGCGTGTTCCGCACGACCGGGATGCTCAGCAAGCTAGCCATGCTCGTTGCCGGACCCGTTGGAAGCGTCATCGCCTTGACGACGGGGTACAAGGAGACCATGCTTTTCATGATCTTCCCCCTCGCGATCGCCACGGCGATCTCGCTCACGATCAAGGAACCCCCGCGTGATGGCACCCCGGAACCCGGTGCAACTGGCACCGAGAAGCACGTGAAACACGCGTACATCCGCATCATGAAAGCGGGCATCAAGGAGTTCACGGGAAGCAAATCCCTACGACGGCTGGCTGCCAACATGATCGCCGTTGACTCGGTCGCTTTCATGCTGGTCTGGGTGTACCAGGTGAAGCTAGCGGCGGCGGGCATTCCCGTGTTGCTCTTCGGCATGGTCAATGCGATGAGCATCACCGGGCAAGTCGCTGTCATCGGGTGCTCCGGGCGGCTCGAGCGGGCGCTCGGATCGAGATCGAGGCTGTTGCTCCTCGCGCCGCTCGTGCTTGCAGCCGCGCTCGTCTTGCTCGCGTGCACGAACGAGCCATGGATGGTTATCACGGCCATCACCGTGGCCATATCATTCGGGCTATCGAGAAGGCCCTTGTTCGAGAGTTGCTTCAACAAGCACATCTCATCCGCGACCCGGGCAACCGTGCTGTCAACGATTGCCATGTTGCGAACAATGTGCTTGGCGATCGTCGATCCCGTCGTGGGCATGCTGGTGGAAGCCAACCTGGATGCAACCATCTTGTGGCTCGGTGTCTTCACCGCGATCCTCGCCACGGTTACCAGGGTGCGAGAACAGGATTTGTGATTTCTCCTCTTTTTTTGAAAACCTTTTTGGCGATGTCAAGCACGGAAGCCACGTGCTATCCTTTGCTCCACCAGGTCTTGGATATCTGGAGAAATGGAAAAGAGGGACGGGCTGTCATCGCCGTTCGAGTGCCGGCACACGATATTCCCGAGGATTAATGCCTTCAGCTTGCGGATCAACGTGGACCGGGGGATGGCCACCCGGTCTTGAAGGAGTGCAAACGAGGCCCTCTTGGCCTCTACAATGATTTTTACGATATCGAGCACGTGCTTCTTGTTCAACAGGTATTGAATGGCATCATTTACCGGATCACGGTTAAAATCAAAATAGGTGAATTGATTGTCAAAGGGAACGGCCCGGATCATCTGGAATTGCTCCAGTATCTTCACGTGCCAGCGCACGGTGGTGAACCCGAGACCGGTGAGCTTCGCGAGCTGGGGAACGTTGATGCCGGGGTAATTCATGATGCCGTCAAAAATGTCCTTTCTTCCCGCGGTATCAAAGACATGTTCCTTGGTGATCGCTTTCCCGTCAACAAGGATGCGTTTCGAGACTAGCTCGTTGAACGCAGGAACAAGCTGCTTGGTTTCAACCTTGAGGTACCGCTGGCATTGTGAAAAAAGGGCGTGGCTCTTGAGCACGTAATGCTTGTCGAGCATTTCCTTTGCAATTGCCAATATTTTCTCTTGGAGGGGAGTTGGATGAAATGAAAGGACATCCCGAGAGAACGTCCCGTAAGCGGTGGTGCCTTCCGTTGGTTCCTTGGTAGATTCTCCGTCCTTGGACATGTATTCATGAGCACCGGGGGTCAATTGGTCTTGGCTGGATCATTTCCAAGGTTCTTCAAGGGTCTCGCCGATGTCACCATCACCATCATCTTCTTGCCCGGCAGGATTGGGGCTTGAAAACAAACCACTTTTCAGCCACGGCAGGGCTCGTGAACAGCGTGGCCGCGGTCCAGCCCGCGTCCCGCAGCACCGCGAACGACACGGCCTCGCCCGTGGCCAGCTTGGCCCAGCACCGGTCGAACGAGAGATGCTGCTAATAAACCTCCCCTTGCTGGTGGCTCCCCTCGCACGAGCTGGCTCACACTGCATCCCGTCCGAAGACCCCGGGAAGATTCTTTCGCTTTGAGGAGAAGAAAGAAAATGTTAATGCATTAGCACAACTCATCGATAGCACTTCCAGATGCCACCCATGCCGAACGCGAGAGGAAAAAGAAAGGGAAAAATAGGATGCCAAGAAACATCCACGGGTCAAGGTGCCATGTCCTCTATGCGCTTGAGCCACGCCACCCGCTCCGCGTCGTCCTTCATGCGGCTTGCTTGCTCGTTGAATGACGCGATCTCTTTCTGCACGCGCTCATCCAAAGGACATCCCGCAACCTCCAGGTGCTTCAAGTCGGCCAAACGCGTGATGCCCTTCAGCGAACGGATGCGATTTCCGGAGATATCGAGACGCCGGATCGTTGCCGGCAAGTCATTCCAGTCAATCGTGGCGAGACGGTTCCACGACAAATTCAACGAGTACAGCATGGGAAGGGCGTGTAAATTCTTCACGTGGCTGATTCGATTGTTGGAAAGGTCTAGAGCTTGGAGCGTTTCCATGCCGTCGATGCCATCCACGTGTTCAATGCGGTTTTGCTGCAAAGCCAAGCTTGTTGGCCCGCACCAGCCACCCGGGTTCTCGAAATCCGCGATCGCGTTGTTACCCAGCTCGAGGATATCGATGTTCGGGAGGTTGTCCAAGCCTTCGATGCGCTTGATGCTGTTACCTTGCAAGTACAGTTCTTGGAGCTCGACGAGGGTGTCCAGCCCCTCGATGTGCCCGATGCGGTTGTTGCTCAAGTGGAGCCGGCACAGGTTCTCGCCGAGATTTTCCAGGCCCTCGATGCGCCCGATGCGTGCCCCGGTGATGTCGAGCGCCTCCAGCTTGGCAAGATGGTCCAATCCCTCGATGCGCTCGATGCGCGTGTCGTCGAGGAAGAGGAACAGAAGATTCTCGATATGGTCGAGCCCCTCGATGCGGGTGATAGGATTGCGCGACAGGCGCAGCTCGTGCAGGTTGCGGAGGCTTTCTAGCCCCTCGATGCGCCCGATGCGGTTCCCCGACAGGTCCAGCGTCTTCAAGTGTACCAGCTTGTCAAGCCCCTCGATGCTCTCGATGCGGTTGTCCACTAATACGAGATTTTCCAAGGCGGGAAGGTTCTCCAAGCCCTCGATCCGTTCTATCGTCCCGTGGCCCAACGCGAGCGACATGATCGTTGCCGGGTCTCGCCCGCCATCCCGTATGATGCGTGTAACATCACGCAAGGATGGCACGGCTGACGGGTCCAAAACGACCGATACATGGGGAGACATCAGTGCACCACCTCCGAGAATGGCGTTGGCGAACCACCCGGTGTCCACGCCCCGTGCTTTCCACCAAGCAAGTCGAGCACGTATCGGATTGCGTCTCCTGGCCGATAGCGAGCTGATGCTAATGCTATGAAGAGTTGATCGATGTAGTTCTTGTAATCCGCGGCGAAGCCCGGTTCGAATCGATCGAGGTGCTTGTCGAATTCGGACCTGATCGCGCTTTGCTCGCCCTGGGGTGCGTAGGCGAACCACCGCTCGAACGTGCGCTCACCCTGCTGTGCGATGATGCACGCGTCGATGTCCGTGGCTTTCAAGGCCAGCGTCAGTTGCGGCATCTCCAGCAGGCACCCGTCGCAGTACCAGAGCTCGGAATAGAGGTAGACGTTCACCGGGGCGACAATTGCACCCGTGCCACCCGCGATGGCATTGAACAGTTCCTGCATCAACGAGGGTTCCGCGTGGAATTTATTTTGCCCACGTCCCTTCAAATCCGCGTAATGCTTGAAGGTACCCACGTGTTCATTCGTGAGGCGCGGGGAAAACTTCGTGTTGAAACCAATGTGCTCCAGCATGGTCGCGAAAACACCGTTCGGGTTGCTCATCCCCTTGTGGCTCGGGACGACGATGGCCTTGCTTATCTCGTTGCCCGTGGAATACATCCCGATGGCGACCGTGCCCTTGCCCATCCGGAACCCGAATAGCGGCCCCACGGTCTTGATAAGGTACATGAGGCTCTCCCGCGTCGCGGTCGCGTAGGCCTCGAAGAACGCCGGGTCGCCGGGGGCGTCCTTGGACATGGCCAGCTCGATGTACGGGCGGATGTCGGTGGACCCCCTGATCTCGTCGATGATGGTGGCCACGGGCACGTTCGTTCCACGCGCGACGCCCCTCGCGATGGCGATCCACTGGCGATACGTGTATTTCTTGGGATCGCAATCTGGTTGCACGAGCGGGTTGTTGGTTTTTACCGCGTCAATGGCTTGCTGCACCTTGATGCCCTCGATCATCGAATGCAAGCCCGCGAGGTCCTGGCTCTCGACCGCTGTCCCCGCATCACGCGCGGTCCCCGCGGGGGCGCCTTCCACAAGGGGTTGCACGACATTGTCATGCATCACGCCTGCAATATCAATCCCTTGGTCGACAGTGCCGGGTTCAACAGCCTTGAATCGATAGTTGGATAACCCATTCTCAACCTTTAACGTGTCCGTTAAGAATGCGTGTATTGCATTCCATGTTTCTTGCGATGCTTGGCCGAGTTCGTGGACGAAACTCGCCGCGATCGAGTAGAGCCCGGTATCATGCAATAATTTCAGACTATAAGCCACCCGTAATGTTCTTTCCATTCCTGGTTTCGTCAAGACCTTCTCGACGGCCTGCAAGGTGTCTAATGCCGAAGCGATCTCATCGGATGGACAGGTAGCCCGCGAACGACCGCCTCGATCAACAAGCCGCCAGTGCCACAGAATGGGTCAACGACGACATGACCTTGACGCAAGGGTGGTTGGGCCGCGTTCACCATCAACGTTGCGAGGGGCGGGTTCATGGTGCCTACCTCGAATTTCGGGCGGAATTTCGCTGATCGTTTCCCGTAACCGCGCCGCTTCTTTAGCATGCCGTGGAACGACACGATGAAGGTTATCTCGTGGGGCGGTTCCACCCTCGCGGTCACGATCACGTACACGCGGGGCGTGGACGGGCGCAAGTCGACGTTCGCGTGCAACCGGGCCCTGATTGTCCCGGCGAGGGCATCCCGGATGCTCGCATCGATGGGCTCGGGAGCGCTCATGCCATGGAGGATGTGCCCGATCGCGAACGTGCCCTCCGGCAAGTGGAAGGACGTCAATGCCTCGTGAAACACGGGGTCGTCGCACAATATACGGGTGAATTCCTCCGTGGCACGCGTGATGTCGTGGAACGTGGAAGTGAACGCGTAATCTATCGTTCCCGTGTAGCCAAGCGACGTGGCACGGTCGAGCAAGTGAAATAACGGCTCATCGAGGAACGGGAGGTCGCCCTGCACGAGCCTGAAATGGTGGTACTGGAATGGCTCGATGATACACGTGGAACCAAACCTTGCACTTGCCAAGCTCGATAGTTCAAGCAAAGAAAAACGGGGAACATCGCCTAGCTCGAGTCCTTTCCTTGCGGAAGCCAAGTTCTGGCCCGTGAGGAAGAATAATACTTTCATCGAACGAACCCGGCTTTATCTGATGGTGTTAACGCAATGCATCGGCGACGATGGAAGCCACGGAAACGATCGAGACCGGGGATTGCACGGTGTTGGTTCCCACGATGCATTCAACCCCGGCATTATACAACTTGAACATGGCACTTCCCGTGAGGAGGGCATGCGAGCACAAGGCATATATCCTGCTCGCCCCGCTCTTCTTGGCGATCTTTATCGCAGCAGCCATGGTGCCGCCAGTCGCGATGATGTCATCCGCGATCACGAGATCCCTTCCTTCGAGCTGCACGTCCCCTTCCATCGTGATCTCGCCAGAGATGCGGTCACGACTCTTGTCAAACATGACCAACTCTGCACCTATAAGCCTCGAGAACTGGCCGCTCCGCTCCCTCGATCCCTTGTCGGGTGAAATGACCACCGGGCTCTTGAGATCCTTGCCTTTCAAGTATTCAGCAAGTAGCGGCATTGAATCCAGGTTATGCGCGGGGATCGACAGCTCCGAAAACACGTCGGGTGCGTGGAGGTCTACCGTGAAGAACTCGGTCGCTCCTGCCATCTCGATCAGCTTGAGAATGAGCCGTGCCGACACGGCCTCGCCGGGCCGGAAGACCTTGTCTTGGCGGGAGTAGGAAAGATACGGCACGACAACGCGGATGCTCGATGCGCCAACACGCTGGCTTATGGAGATCAAGTATAGTAACTCCCATAAATGATCATTTTGAGGGGCATCGGTGGACTGTATTACCACAACCTCGCTTCCCTTCAAGATGGATTCGTCCTCGATGTTCAATCGAACGTAATTTTCTCCATCAGGAAATTTCTTGAATTCCGTCTCGATGACTGGGGCATCGAGCAACCGGGCCACCTCGACGGATAGTATCTGGGACGCGGGGCCTGCGATGATGAATTTTGTGACCATGGTTCTCTTGCCTAGTTAGCCTTGCTTCCTTTTAATAGGGGCGGGGATGAACCGCCTGACGAGCGCGGCGAATTCTGCACGCTTCTGCTCGGTGACGCGCACCATCACCGCGCCGGACGGGATGGGCGGGGTTGCGTCGGTAACCGGGGGCTGGCCGTATGCCATGACGGCGCCATCAGGACTGAACAGGACCATTGGAACGAGTAACAAATCCTCCTCCCCGTCCTCGACTTCCACGATCGTGCGCGTGCGGGATGCGATGACATCCTTGATGGTGAACCAAGCCTCGCGGGTGATACCTCCGGTGATGTTCTTAACGGTGATGTGGGTATAGCTAGAAGGAAATGTAGCATTGTAATCCGATCTACATGTCATGCCATCGATCACGATCAAGTCGGGGTAGAATTCAGTGAGCAGAAGGTTCTTCGAGATAACATCACCGCACCCGCCGATGTACGCGGGCTTCGCATCGAGCAAGAAAGTGTTTATCCTTGGTAATGTTTCCAGCTCCGTGCCGGGAAGGAGCTCGCCGTGGAGCCTTGCAAGCTCGGGCCGCAGCTCCGTTGTTGCGACAATGACGTCAACGCCCGCGGGAAAGAACGGGTCATCCTCGATTCCATCCATTTCAATTACTCCAGAACCCTCGATAAAATATGGATTTTTGCGAGAGAAGAATCGCGGTGGCTTTTGCTTGAAGACGCGTTTCAAGGCCATGACGAAGACGACCATGGTCGAGATCAGCGGCACGATGAATCCCCAGAGCAAGAGCGGGAAGCCGTCCGCGTGGTATAAATATTCGCCAAGCGCGTTCATGGAAACCACCACGAAGATTGCCTGCCCGGCCACGGCCAGTGCCAAGATTTGCAGCACCATGACGTGGTGCATTTTGATATCGCGTCGCATGGCAATCACCGGGATGAAATGAATGTAGTAAAACCGTTCTCTAAACTTTTCAGACAAATTTTATTTGGATTAAAATATTTTTTTTGTTGCTATATAATATCAACGCTGGCAATGAGCGGGCCATGAAAATCGACATAACCAACACGGTTTTGAATCCTTTCTTGAAACGGCGCGAAGTCTCTTTTCGCATTGCTGACGAGAGCGCGACGCCTGAACGGATTATTGTTAAGGAGAAACTAGCAGCAATGCATAACGCCCACCCGGGAACGTCCGCGGCTTTTATCTCTTCGATGTAACCGGCGGTGGCATTGTTCGAGACGGGGGGGAATTGCAGGTCGATCTGCGTGAAATACCCCGCCCCGGACAAGTCGCCTTCCAGCTGCAAGAGCTTCCACGCGGTCTCGATGCTCGTGTAGGCGAAATACTTGCGAGGCACGAAGCTCGGTGCCCCGTTATCGGGCTGGTCGTAATTCCCCACGACTGTCATGTTATACTCCACCGTCACGTTGATGTACACGGGAAACGTGCTGCCGATGTCCTTCGAGAACCCGGTCGCGAGGCCATACAAGCGCGAGTCCAAGATGATCTCGTCTTCACCGAGACGGAAGGACGTGCCGTTGATGATGTTGGCGGTCGCGCCGTCCATGGTCACATCGAGCGTCTGGTTGACGCCGATGATGACGATGCTATCGCCACTATTCGGCAACTGGCTGAAATACGGCAGGGTGAACTTGGGGGCAAGCTCGGTTTTCACGTTGTACGATTGGATGTCGTCCGCGAAATCGGCGGACAGGAGCACGTCGAGCACGTCGCGAGGGAGCTCGCTGGTGGCCCCGATTTCCCCGTACTCGGTGATCTCGATCCGCCCGAGGGCAGCTTGGAAGTTGCTTTCGACCGACGCCGTGACGCCCGCGGAGAACCCGCCAAGCACGAATTGTAACATCAACCCGAAGCCGATTCCAAGGCTGCTCAGTATCGCGATGCTTTTTTTCCGGAAAACATTCTTCAATGCGAAACGTAGCAAGGTCGTTTCTCCTCTGATTCTGTTGGTAATGAATGTCAATACACAACGGTCGATGTGAACTTTGGCCTTTTGGGACCAAAGCGGAACGACATCGTAGTACATACCAAATAATCCATCCCACCCGTGTTGTATGTTCAAAAATTATGGCTTGTTATTTTTCACCATACAAATTTTTAAAAAGTCTAGAAAAATAAGTACCACACGTGACCACGACGCTTTGTCGGGATCAAGACACTTGCAGACTGTCACATCCTCCCCTCATGTTCTCCAAGGGCGCGGGCATACCCGCGCCCTTTTTCAAACCTTCCAACCACCAGAATACACGCGAGGTGCACGCGACATGGTAACAAAACTCGATGGCGGCAGGAAAACGCGGCCATTCCCCGATGACGCGCATTGGGGATTCAAGTACTACCATAGATGCCGTTTTCCATATGCAACCGAGCACGTGCCACGCGGTGACGGGGAAAAAGTCCCGTCCAAGAATGAGTGACCGTAAGGATACTTCTAACGGGAGATGCAAGTTTTAATAGCCATTACCCGCGTAAAAGCATGGGATTCATGGCCAAGCGCGTACCCGCCATGGCCCAACCTTCCAGATGGTGACGAGGATGGTAAAAAAAGAATTCACGTGGAAGATCGTCGTGCTGGGTGACGGATCGGTGGGAAAAACGTCGCTCGTCTCGTTTTACACGAAACGGACGTTTCAAGAATTCTACATGCCAACCATCGGGGCGCAATTTTCCATCAAGGAAGTCACGTTGGACGAGAACACCACTGCAAAGGTGTTCTTGTGGGACGTCGCAGGGCAGTCAAAATTTTCCATGATCCGCAAGATGTTCTACGAGAAGGCTGCAGCCGCGATCTTCGTCTTCGACGTGAGCAACAAGGCCAGCTTCGAATCGATCGAGACATGGAAGAAGGACCTCGTCGAGGTGCTCGGGAACAACTTCCCGTCGGCAATGATCGCCAACAAGATAGACCTCGAACACCAGGTCACCATGGAAGAGGGGTTCGAGCGGGCCGCGGACTTGGGCATGGCATATTACGAGACGAGTGCCAAGACTGGCCAGAACGTCGACGATGCGTTCACGAACGTCTTGCTGCTCCTGCTGGACAGGATGAAGTAGGTGCCGGCGGCCGCGCAATCCCCCGTGGATAACTTTTTTATTCAAGACCTATCTCTTTTTAAATGAAAATACATCACACAGCATCACGGGATAATGTCATGCCTCTCGGTATCTTCCTATCCATTTGGGACCCCATCAAGGGACCCGCGGTATACGCGAAGGCCGCGGTTTCGGGAACCGACTTGAGCAACGATCAAGTCAACGCGATCTTGATGAGCCACGCTAGCGGCCAGAAACCGGTAGAAAAGATCGCAATTCAAATCGACACGCTGTCGATCGCGTCCCGGTTCTTCGAGAAAAAAAGCGGCAACACCGTCCAGCGCGTGCTCCTCACGCTCGTGTTGAACAAGGGCGAGCGTGCAGAATCATTCTTCTCGCAGCTCGATGCCCTTGAGAATGACATCTGGGAAAGCTTGCCCAAGCAGCTCAAGGCGAACATGGTAATGCGTGACGCGTTCACAAAGCTCACCGCGCAGGTCATTTCGGACATCGACGCGGAGGTGATCCGGAAGCGCGTCATCAAGCGGGCGCAGGACATGCTCGACGGCAGCCAGATCGACATGGCACAGCGGTTGTTATCGTATTCGAAGAGCATCCCCGACCAGCTCCAGGCAAACGCGACGACCGGCTTGAAACTGCGCAACGAAAAACGCTACGACGAGTCGTCCAAGGCATATGACGAGGCGAAACGGTGCGCGACGATGCTCGACGAGAAGGAGCTCGCGGAAGAATTCGAACGCCAATCGAAACGCTCGTCGGAGATACCAATCTTGGAAAAAGGACGCGATAAGGCCGTCAAGCTCGCCCGGGAGGCATTGAAAAAGGAAGAATTCATCGATGCATCGGCGAAATTTCAAGAAGCCGCTGACCTTTCCGACAAGCTGGACGACATCGTTGGCAAGGACATCAACCAGAAGAAAGCGGACATCTTGAAGCAGTACGCGGAGATAGACGGTCGGCACCGGGTTCTTGACCACGCCGCACCTCCTTCCCGTGCTCTCGGATCACGGGTACGTGGAGACTGCATACAAGGTCCTCGAAAACAAGGAACGGCCCGGGTGGCTGTACGAGGTCTTGCACGGCGCGACCACCATCTGGGAGAACTGGAACGGCATCGATGAGCAAGGACGGCCCAAGGACTCGCTCAACCACTATCTCATGGGATGCGTGTGCGCGTGGCTCTTCACGCACGTCGCGGGCATCACGCCCTTGGCGCCGGGGTTCACGAGGATCAAGATCAAGCCGCTTCCCGGCGGGAGCCTGACCCGCGTCGCGTGCGAGTACAAGAGCGTCGCGGGGCTGGTCGCCAGCTCCTGGACGGTGCGGGACGGCGTGTTCACCTTGACCATCCGCGTGCCGTCGGACACGGAGGTGCACATGCCGGATGGAGAGATCACGCGCGTGCCACGGGGCGAGCATGAATTTGCATGCAACTATTCGCCCGGTGCCCGTGATGGCCACCACGTGGGATAAATCGACACGCGTGGATAAAAAAAGCGTTCCATTCTTCTTCCGGTGCTGAAAATTCCACCCGTGTCACTTTCATTGGCAATGAAATGCATTTTGAACCACTCCCGGGTGACGGTCAAGAATATATGCTCCCATTATATAATTTCATTTATCATAAATGAAAATATACAATTATTCATGACGATGCCCGTGACCGGCCGAGGACCGTTCCACGACAGGACAAGCGAGTTGCAAGATATCCGTCGTCTCGTTGATTCTAGCAAGTTCGAATTCATCATCATCTACGGTCGAAGGCGTGTCGGGAAAACTGCGTTGGTCTTGGAAGCGATCGCTTCAACCAAGCACGTGTACTTTCTTGCAGAAAAAATTGGCAACTTGCCACGGTTCATCGACGCGTGTGCTGCCCTCGCTCCCGGCATCACGGCCATCAAGGAAGATTTTCACGACGTCCTCGGGTACATGAAAGACAAGGCCGATGTCATCGTGCTCGACGAGTTCCAGAACCTCATCCTCGATGACCCCAACTTCCCGGCGATGCTCCAGTCCATGATCGACGGGCCGCTGGCCACGACAAGCCTGAAGCTGGTCGCCATCGGCTCTTCCATCTCCATGATGGCCTCGCTCGTGTTGGCCAGTCCATCCCCGCTCTACGGGCGCAAGACCGCCTCGATGAGGCTCGGCCCGGTACCATTTTTCGAGCTACCGGCGTTCTACCCGCGTGCTTCCCTGCCCGAACTGGTCGAGATACACGCGCTCGCCGGTGGCGTTCCTTACTACTTGGCCATGATCGATATCACGGGGGAGCACGGGTTCTGGGGGTGGTTGGATGGTGAACTCCACCGGCCGACGTGCATTTTCGACCAAGAAATGGAATTTATCATGCGATACGAGTTCACCAAGCCGGAAACGTACATGCGGGTGCTCGATGCGATTGCCACGGGGTGCACCCGGCTGAACGATGTCGCGACGAGGTTGCATGTCAAGACGACCGACCTGACCCCCTACATTGCCACGCTCTTGAACGTCGGCTTCATCGAGAAGGAGGTCCCTGTCACGGAAGGCCCTCGTTCGAGGAACGGCAGGTATTTCGTGCGCGACGCCTTCATGGCATTCTGGTACCGGTGCATCCTCCCGCACAAGAGCGCCTTGGGACAGCGCATCCTGGACGCGGCGACCATCAAGCCACGGTTCCAGTCCTACCTGGGTGCCGTGTTCGAGGACGTCGTGCGGCAATTCATGATCGCGTTCCGGCCCGTGCCGTTCACGAGCATCGGGCGATGGTGGTGGAAGGACAACGAGATCGACCTGGTAGCTCACGACGAGCCATCGAGAACCATGACGTGCATCGAATGCGAGTGGTCCGATGGCGTGAACCCGAAGCACTTGCTTGCGTCGCTGGATGACAAGATACCGCTGGTGCGTCTCGATCGCGAGCGCGAGCGTGTCATGCTATTTGCAAGGACGTTCGCATCGAGGGTTACCTCGTGGAACGGGCGGGAGGTGCTATGCATCGACGTGGTGGACATCGAGCGACAGATGCGGCGCAAGCCGCACGGCGCCCTACATGCATCGTGACTCCCCGGGTCACGATGAATGTGCATGCAAATATTGATGTGCGTCATCGAAATGAAGAAAAAATTCCGGATTGGGCAATTCCTTGGTTCAAGTCTGGGTTCGATGCAACCAATCATTACGCGAGATTGATCGCGTCCAAGAGCAATTCCATCTTGCGTTCCTTTATGTTACAATACTCGCGTAGCGTCTTGACCACACGGTTCGCTTCGCGCTTGCGGATAACGTCATGTGTCACAAGGAACAGCATGTATTCCGAGAGTTGGAAGCAACTTTTTTGGAGCGAACGCAAGATTGCAAGCAATGCCCCATCGTCAGATATGATGGTGGATGCGGGATGTTTTTGCACGAATTTTATGATGGAAACATCGGCATCATCTAATTTCCGTTCAATATATGCATTCAAGTGCCCGGTGTCGACTGCTTGGATCGAAAAACGATCGATATCGATGAAACCACTCAAGTAATGCTTGTATTCCGCGAGGAGTTGATGTGTTGTCCACGGCTCACTCGAGTAGATGAGGTCGCGCAGGTCGACGATTTGCAAGTCATACAACAGCTTCACCTTGAGCAAGGAACACGTGTCGAGAACCAGCATGCTATTTTATGATAGCAAGATATATATAAATAGATTACCATCATTATGCTTGTTACATATGAAGCAAGTCAACTTCCGCCTTACCGAAACGGAATTCGAGCGGCTGGAACTGGGTTCCAATTTACTGGGCAAGTCCGTCCCCACCCTCATCAAGGAACTCGCGCTGGACCGCGTGGGAAGCGGTGAACGCGTCCGTCTTGAAGTTCTCGTTGATCGACATCCCGACCTTCGAGTGGATGCTCATGTTCCCGCCGCAACCCGCGGGCTCGGAACTCTACTGGACGGTCTACGTGCTCGACTATGCCGGCAACGATAACTCCGCCAGCATGGCACCGAACCCCGCGACCTTGCTCTACCAGGCGCTCGCTCCTGCAGCTGCTGCTGAGGAACCAGTCGGGTTCATGATGTTCGGCGTGATGCTTTTTGGCTTGGTCTTCGCGATCTCGTACCGCGTGCAGCAAGGCGTGCAGGCGGTCAAGAAAGCCAAGAAGGTATCCGCCGCGGTCAAGGCTGCCCCGGAGTCGAAGACCATCGGTGGCACCGGCAAGAAGACCCCGCTGTCCAAGGACATCCCCACGAAGGCGTGCCCGGTCTGCAAGGCAAAGGTCGGCGCTGACCTCGATGAGTGTCCCTACTGCCACAAGAAGTTCTGAACCACGTGGCAAGTTTTGTTACCTTTTTTCCTTTTTTTTCTCGATATCCACGTTTCATGGAGATTCGTGAGATCGAACCTTGGTTCCAAGGAGATTCATGACTTCCACTACCACCGGCACGCAATTACCGAGAATTCGAGATGCCCATTCAGAAGTTCAATCGGAGGTCCTCCTTCTCGCGACCCGCGCCAGCACCATCGCCCCCCTGGAGCTCGCCTTCCACGGGTCGAGGAACCGTCGCGCTGTAGCAGTTGGCCCTGAAAAAACGCTTGGGTTGGTAAACGGGGTCGATAGCGTGCCTTTTTTTATATATCACGATGGCAAGGCATGCCCCAGCGATCGATGCGGAAACTACAATGGCAACAACCACGGGCGTGAAGTCATCGGGGCGAGAAAGCACGCACGGGACCACGACATGGGCAATGTTGGGATTGAAATCGGACGAGTCCATCACGCAATCCAAGCGCGTATCGCGAGCCCACAGGTGAATCGTGTAGTTTCCTTCTTGCATCAAGAGCACGAGGTTCACGGTACTCGATAGGGAAGTGGCATTCGGAAGCAACCACGCCTGGTTCGTTTCGTCGTAGACGTTGTACCAGGCATCGCTGAAATCCCGTGCAAGGATTTGCCCAGAAACGTTCACGTGAAACCCCTCGGGCATCGCTTCTTGCTTTACCTGCACTTGTATATCGGGAGGGAAACGGTCGACACGATCGGCATCATAGGCCAGGTTTCCCGGGAAACTCCAGAGAACAGCCCCGCTCGAATTTATCTCGATGTGCCGGTTATTGAACGAATCGGAAATCAACGTGTTTCCGTTGGAGAATCGTTCCGCGCCTCGTGGGAACAAGAGCCCGAGCCAAGGGTACGACTCGGTGGTCCAGGCGATTTCCTTGCCACGGGTCACCTCGATGATTCGGGAGTGGCTTGAATCGCAGATGATCGTGTTTCCATTCTTAAGGCGCACGGGATTGTGTTGCCATTTTATGCTCCCGGAACTGAATGAATCGCTCGGGTCGCCGTAAAACCAGACGATGTTGCCACCCGGGGTTACCTCGACGACCAGATTCAAGTCTCGAAGCGAGATCAAGGTGTTCCCGTTTGCCAAGCGATCTGCATCGTTCAAATGAACCCATACTTCTGACGGGTTTGTGAAGTAGTAATAAAACGAATGCTTGGTTTCGTTTTCGGAAAATTCAACATACGTGCCGCTCGTGTCGTTAAAATGGATGAATTGGAACGGGTCCCACGCCCACACAACATCGCCATGCCGGTCTACCTCGATCACGTGCTGCAATCCAGTATCGGCTATCAAGAACGTGTCGTTTTGCGGGATGTAGTCTACATCGTGAACGCCGTGAATGTTCGTGAATGGATATTGGTGGCTCTCGTAGGACCAAACCACCGTGCCGTCATGGTCGATCTCCAAGGCACGGTCTACTTTCGTCAAGTTATGATACGTGGTGGTGACCGACACGAGGATGTTTCCGTTGGGCATATAATCCACGCTCGAGATGAACGTGATTGCAACGGCAACATCATCATCATACAATGGCACCTCCATGGACCAGATAGACACGTTATTCTTGTCCACCTCGTGAACGGTCGGGGGGTTGTCCGAAACCAGCAAGGTGGTTCCGGGGTAGTGATCATCACCATTTATAGTTTTATTCACCAAAATCGAGAACGAGATAGAAGAACACAACCCTGCCGGGATCAAATGGCTATCGTCTTGCGGGAATCCCCCGCCCCAACCACCGCTGTTGTTGGCCCATGAAACGAGCGTGTAATCGTGGCCATCCATCAAGGAGATGAATGTTCGGCCGGAGTAAAGCCGGGGAACGCCAAACACCCAATCGTTCGTGGTGTTATCGAGCACGTTGAAGTACATCGTATCGAACGGTGTTGATGGTTCCAGGAACACGTCCACGATCGTTGAGACGTACACTTCGTTGATAGGCATCTTGATGGTGGTTCTAGGTCCGTGCATCAGAACCACGTCGGCCTCGTAATTCGCCGAGTCCGTGTCCAGTGACCAGATGGTTTCATTCGTCCGGCGGTCGAGGAGATATATTGCATTTGCACCGGCACCTTCCCTTCTCGTGTCCGACACGAGCAAGTAATTACCAAGAACATCCGCATCACGGGGCCAGCCGAAGTACGGGGCAGAACCTGCCATTGGCTTGAATGACCACGTAACATCGCCGTCTTGGTTTACTTCTAATATGCATGATCGATCTGAGTTGCATGTCAAGGTGTTCCCGTTCGACAGCCGGTCAGCATTATGCGGCCGGTGCAACGCGTGGTCCCCGTCACCGTGGTACGACCACAAGATGCTTCCATCCGCACCGACCTCCACGACCAGGTCAACTTGCGTATGGTCTCCGTGATGATGATGCACAAGGGCAAGAAGACCGCCTTAAACACGAACCGGGTATAGTTTCCTACCGTGTAGGTGATGAATGCTGGCATCGCGCCCTCGTCTGAAATGAGTATACCGGAGAACAGGAGAATCGCGTCGAATGCAGTGTAAAACGTGTACCGTGCCAGGAGCATCAAGATGTAGGCGATGGACTCGCCTGTGATCCGAGCTTTTCTCTCGTTATCCTTGAACCTTGGTTCGAGCACGAAGGCCAAGTTCCGCCCGTAGCCCATGATGAGCGCCGCGATCGCGTCGCCGATGAATACCGAATAAATAAACAGGACTTCCGACGGCGGGGCAATGGGCATCACGATCAATTCTCCAACGAGACTGGAAAGGATGGCAATCTGCGGCCCGAACAGGGTTGCGCATATAAACGTCACGACCATTTCTATCGACGCTACAGTGGGTATCGCGATGAAATTCCCCAGTGCGAACAGCACGGCAAATATCGCCGTGAAGGCAACGAATTTGGATGGCGATTTTTTCAACGAGATGATTTTATTCATCATGTCCGGGTCCCTTTGAACACGCATGAAAACGATCGAGAAATTACAACGTTTTAAAAAAAAAATGGCATGGAAAGAACGAAAAACTCACTTCCCGGCCATGATCTTCATGGCAACCTCGACGCCTTGGGGGGCATCGTCGCAATTGTAATCCGCACCGAGCTTCTCGGCCAGCTCCTGGTTGAGGGGCGCGCCACCGCAGATGATTTTCACCTTGTCCCGCAGGCCCGCGGCTTTCAAGGCCTTGTCGACGTTGGCTATCTCGGTAACCGTCATGGTGAGGAGCGAGGACAACGCCACGATGTTCGCGTTGTTATCCTTGACTGCCTTGATGATGGTCTCGGGCTCGACGTCCTTTCCAAGATCGACGATCTTGAACCCGGCGCTGGTAAGCAAAGTAGCGGCAACGTTCTTGCCAATGTCGTGGAGATCACCCTTCACCGTGGAGATGACGATGGTGCCCTTGGAACCCCGATCGGCCTTCAAGTAAGGCTTGAGTATTTCCAGCCCGTCATTCATGCATTCACCCGCGAGCACGAGCTCGGGGAGGTAGTATTCCTTTTTCTCGTAAAGGCGGCCGACTTCGGTCATTCCGTCGGATAACGATTTCAAGATATCCTCGGCCGAGTTATTCTTCAAGGCTTCGGTAACTGCTGCCTTGATATCGTCGATCTCGAGCTCTACAACGAGTTTTTTTATCTTTTCGAGTTCAGACATGGTAAATTCTCCGGTTGGTATTTTACTAGCTTCCGGTTGGTTTAATCAAGAAAACCATCCATCGCTTTATTAAGCTTTATTCGGGAAAAAAGGGATGAAATAGCATTTATAACGATTCCAAGACGGCTGCTATCGCGCCAGTGTCCAGCAGCGAGTAGTTCGCGTGGCGGATGGTGCCGTTCGTGTCGACCACGAAGTCCGCGGGGGTGCGCAACTCGTCGCCCTCGTAATCGCCGTGCTTGTAGCCGGATGACTTCGCGACCTTCATTACCTTCATCAAAGTACCGAGTCCCATCTTCCCCACGCCCCACGCATCGTATATGGGATACGGCTTCTGCGCGTCCGAGATGACGGGAAAATCGACCTCTTTCTTGTCCTTGAAAAACGCCAGTGCCTGCTCCTTGCTGGACTGGATGATGTAGACGATGCTCGCTTTCTTCGTTAGCTGTGCCTTTGCCGAGAGAAGGCGTGCAAAGTTTTCTTGGCACACGGGGCACCCGAAATATCTCGAAAAAACCACCACTACGGGCTTTCCCTTCACCGATGCACCCAAGTCGAACGTTTTGCCCATGTTTACTGGCTCTGCAACGATAGCAGGAGCCGGGTCGCCGGCTTTCAATTTCTTGGCCATGATCATGTCACTTGAATTATCAATCCTACCCGGTAATTTCCTCCCGGCGGGATTAAACCTTTTTTACCCGCAAGGGTGCTTCCAATATGTGAATGATAATTCAAAGGCGAGCGGAAAAAACGCCATGGCCGGACCGCGAGGACAAGAAATTCTCGTCGGCACGACGCTGGATTTCAAGGAATTGGTAGCTGAAAACAGGCCACTCAGTTTCCTTGCCGGAGCAGGCATTTCGATGGACCCGCCAGCATGCCTTGCTTCGGCTCGCCAGCTCATCGATGCCCTCGTCACGTTCGGTGCCCCGACTGACGCGCGCGACGGGTTGCTGGCCATCCGGCAGCTCAGGTACGAGATGCTGGTACAACTTTTCAGGGACGTCTACGACCCCAAGATGGAATTTTCCCGGTATTTTGAAACAGCCACGATTCCGAATCGCATCCACCATTTCCTTGCGAACATGGCTCGAAAACATAACGTCGTCGTTACGACAAACTTCGATTGCTTGATCGAGACCGCGGTCATGTTTCAAGGAATCCAGCCAAGGGTAGTGATCACCAAGGACGATTTCGAAGCGGCTGGTGACCCCGTAAGCAACGCCGCCACGAACAGGGTCGCGATCTACAAGATACACGGGTCCCCGCAAAACATCACCACGGGCGAGGACACGCGTGGCTCCGTGGTCAGCACCCTCGATGCCCTCGGCAAGCACAAGGGAGGGGACGTGTTCGCCCTCGAAACATTCAAGCGATCGTTCTTCGACAAGGCCTGCAACGGCAGGACGCTCGTGGTCCTCGGTTACTCCGGGGGGGATGACCTCGACCTGGTTCCCACCCTTCTCCGCATGTCGGGGTTGGCGCGCGTGATCTGGATCTCGCACGTGCAAGACAAGAATGCGGGTGTTAAAACGTATAAAGTAGATCCATCGGTTGATCGCGAGGCCATTGATGGTCAATTTCTCCAACCAGCCATCTTGGACTAGATTATCTAGCATGGATCGAACGAAAATATCACGAATGCCGACGAGAGTCGAGATGTTATGTGCCGTGAATCCTTTCCGGGCAAGACCGGGATTATTGTACAAGATCGCAAGTAACGAGCGTTCTTCGTAATGGGGAAGGTTATCTTTGGCAATCTGGCTCGTTTTTTTAAGAAGCTTGTTTTTTTCAATCATTAGTTCCTTGTACGTTTTTGAAACCACGTCGATTCGTTCGTTGACATCGGACAAGGCGTTTATGCATTTAGAAAAATGAAGCGGACCCTGTTTTCCCTCTTGTTCGTTATCAAGTACTAGATTTTCGTTAATTGGCTCAATATGGAAACGGATCACTCGTGGACCGAAATTTGAAGGATTCATGTCCACGTGAATTGAAAAAAATTCTTTTAATTCATATAAATTAGGATTTGGACCGGCTTTATTTACCTTTTCATCTGCTTGTTTCGTTTCAACTATCCCACGCTGTTCCAGGTCCTTCAAATGTTTTAGAATGGCTTGCCGGGACACTTCGATTTCCTTGCTTAAGTCTGCAATGGACATGGGGCCACGGGTCAGGAAATTCATAATCTTCCTCCGGACTTCGTTCCCCATCATGTCGAAAAAATCATCGGCGTTAGCAAGGTCCTCGTTTTCCATTTGGCATCACCTAAAAAAAAGTTACCCGTATAGGGATTCTTTTGGGTTCATGGCTCCAGGCTTGTTAAGGTAGGTTGCACGTTCACGCTTGGATGTATCTCTCGTACGGTCGAGCGCTTGATTGACATGCCGTAATTCTACCTTCAGTTGCTGGATAGATTCATTTTCTGTTTTCCCGTCGGTCACCGTCCCGTTCAATATGGCCTCACGGATCGCTAGCATCGTGGCTTCTTCCGTTAATGCCATCAAGTCTGCACCCGTGAATCCATCCGTTTGCGCAGCGATTGCATCAATATCCACGTCGGAACCAAGGGGTTTGCCCTTGAAGTGTATTTGCAAGATGCCCTTACGTGCAGCAACATCGGGCATACCGACGAATACCTGTCGGCCGAATCTTCCTGCCCTTAACAACGCGGGATCGATGATGTCGGGCCGATTCGTGGCAGCAAGTAGCAACACGTTCCTCAATTCTTCTAGACCATCGAGCTCGGTGAGGAACTGGGAAATCATGCGCTCTGTAACGTGGGAATCTGATGATTGCCCTCGGACAGGCGCAATGGAATCAAGCTCGTCGAAGAATATGATAGCCGGTGCGGCTTGCTTGGCCTTCCTGAAAACTTCACGAATGGCCTTCTCGCTTTCCCCGACCCACTTTGACAAGAATTCGGGCCCCTTGACGGAAATGAAGTTGGCTTCCGTTTCGTGTGCAAGTGCTTTCGCTAGCAAAGTCTTTCCAGTGCCCGGCGGACCGAACAAGAGGATTCCTTTTGGTAAGGTAGCATTCATGTACTCAAATACTGCAGGGTACTTCAGTGGCCACTCGGCAACCTCGCGAAGCTCTTGTTTCACGCCTTCAAGGCCCCCGATATCATCCCAGCTTTCACGCGGCGTGGTTATTAATACTTCACGCAGAGCGCTAGGTTCGATTTCCGAGAAGGCGTTCATGAAGTCTTCTTGGGTTACCTTCATTTTTTGTAGCAGTTCCAAGGGAACCTCCTTGTCCATATCTATTTGAGGGAGATACCTGCGTAAGGCCCTCATTGCTGCTTCTTTTGCGAGCGCAGAAAGATCGGCACCAACGAATCCATGAGTCTTAGAGGCCAAGTAATCAATATCGACGTCTTGTTCTAAAGGTATCCCGCGCGAATGGATCTGAAGTATTTCTTTCCGGCCTTTATAATCTGGAACACCGATTTCAATTTCCCTGTCGAACCGGCCGGGCCGGCGGAGGGCCTCATCGATGGAATTGGGCCTGTTCGTCGCTGCTATGACGATGACCTTCCCACGGCTTTTCAGGCCATCCATCAGGCTTAACAACTGCGCGACCACGCGCCGTTCGACCTCGCCGGTGACCTCTTCCCGCTTCGGCGCGATGGAATCGATCTCATCGATGAATATGATACTGGGTGCTTTTTCCTCTGCATCACGAAAAAGATCGCGTAATTTTTCTTCAGATTGGCCATAAAATTTCGACATGATCTCGGGGCCGCTAATGGAAATGAAATAAGCATCCGTTTCACTGGCTACCGCCTTTGCAAGTAGGGTCTTGCCAGTACCAGGTGGGCCGTAAAGCATCACGCCCTTCGGGGGCTCGATTCCCAGGTGATTGAAGAGCTCCGGGTGGCGGATCGGGAGCTCCACCATCTCACGTATTTTCTGTATCTCGTCCCGCAAGCCGCCCACGTCTTCATACGAAACCCGGGGAATAGATGAAACCTCGCTCGCGGGCTTGTCAGATATCGAAACAGACGTGCCACGTTCGATGATGACGGAATCCACGTTTGGCTTGATGGCAACAACCATCAAATTTAAAATGCCTCCTCCCATCAAGGGAACCGCGATCACGTCATTTCGACTGACAACACGACCCTCCAACATGTGGGCAAGGGTATTAGGCGATGAAATTGAAACCCGGGCTTGGATAGGTGCAAAAATCACTTGCTGGGCGGCTTTTACATCGATTGGACCGCGCATGAAAACGTATTCATCGCCGGCCGCGTATAGCCGCGCCCCGGCCCTTTTGCTGAACGGGTCCGGCACCATGCGTTCCGCCGTCAGCTCGGGACGGTTGAGGTACCCAAGCGCCAGGCCGATCCCGCCGATATAGAGCTCGCCCGGCACGCCCACCGGCACGGGCTGCTTGTTCTGGTCCAAGACATAGAGCTTGAAGTTGCCGATCGGTTTGGGACCCCTACCCGGAGTTGATTTTTTCCCTTGACGCGATCCCGCTGTTCCCGCCGAGGTACCAGCGGTTCACGTACAAGAACGTCGACACGCTCTTGGCAGCAATCACGAGGATCACGCGCACCTTCGGGTGGGATGCATTAAACAACTTGTTACGTATGGCCTTTTTCACGAGAATGGGTGCAGAGATCGTGGAAACGCTGTTCACGAACCTTATTGATGCATTTGGCGAGGGCATTACCCGGGAACCAATCGAGGTAACAGGAAAAAATCCAGTTGCCACCAGGGATTTGAACGTGCTATATTCTTGCATGAAAGCACCGGGTCGGCTTCGAACCTTGACGAGGAATGTTTCGGGCTTGAAATTCGAGTTATTATGTGAATGCAAGCACGTACGAGGGGAAAATCCAGGTCACGGGCAGCCGCGCCCCGTTTCTCAAGGTATCGAGGTTCCTGATGGTGACGGGCAGTCCGTAGAGATGGCCATGGAGGACAGGCTTGCATCGTTCATCGCTCACGTCGAGGCGCGAGCCAACACCAGGTTTTCCGAAGCCAAGCTTGCGGAAGCGATTAACACCACGAACGAGATCAAAATCATGTACAAGGAATTGTTGTTCGACATTTACACGGGTGATATCATCCCCTACAACCCTCTGACTTTCGGGACGATTCTTTTTTTTATCATGGCCAGTTTTTATGACATGAACTCGAATCTCGCATCGTATGCCAAGAATATTCAAAACATCATCAAGGAATTCCACGGGCGGGTGCGGGAAGGGAAAGGATTCAAGACCGACGGGACGCGAAAGGTGCTTGTGTTTCCCTCATTTCCCGGGCTCGATATATCGGGCGTCAAGGTGGTATCCGCCTTGAACGCGCTGCCCGTCCTTGCAGACTGGGAGATCACGGGATTCTTGGAACCCGTCGATGCATCGAACAACGTGCTCAAGAGATATGCGCGTCATGTCTTGCAAACCGGGCAAAACCTCACCGGGCGAAGCCCACGCGTGACCCCGCACGTGATACGCGTGGCACAGGATTTACGCGTGGACGGGGTCGCGATCCAGAGGAACTTGGGATGCAAGATGCCCGGGGCGAGGCTCGCCACCATCGAACGAGAAGCGCACAAGAGCGGGATTCCTACGACCATCATCGACACGGCGTACCCGGGGGATGACATCGTCCATTACATATCCAAGATTTCCTCTCTCTTGTATACCATCAATGGGTGACGGGGTGACAACGTGCCTATTACGAAAAGGATTTGTTTCTTGATGGAAAAGGGAGAACTATGCATCAAGAAAACGGCTCCAAGTCCCGGCGATGTTGAATGTGAAAAATGCTTGTGGAACATGCGTGGCAGGGAGATGGATGGCCGAGCCAACGAATCAATGGAACGATTATATGCACGATATAAGAAGAAACATTCATGATTCCATCACGAGGATGATGACATTACGCTTAAACGAGTGGATTGGGCTCCACGATGAAGTTGCTGTTACTATCTGACTCCATGATGGGATTAAGGTGATTTCATTACAAGGTCGGAATTATTTTATACAAAAGGATTAATAATTAGAAATGCACCGATCATGTAATTGTACCGTGGTATCGTTGCGTCGCAGCACTTTCTAGTTTGCAAGGGTTTCAATCCTCATCCAAGGGAACGTAAATGGGCCAAACATCACCAGACGACATAATCAGTCGAGTTGTAAGCACGACACCAGACTTGAAGCTTGAAAATCCCCCCGAGGCATTGTTCGCGAAGGGTAACGAACAAGAGGTGGACTTGCGTGGCGAATTATCGATGCTCGCGCTCTTGTCTCCCTCGCAACTAGTGAGTTTTGATTCTGTCGAGGTGAGGCAATCTGTTGGAATGTTTGACCAGTCCTCTGAAGTGAGGGACCAGGATCAGATAGAGGACATCCGATTCGTGAAGGAGGAGATGCAAACTGAGGACCCGGGCAAGCTGAAGCAACGTGTTATGAACATCATTTCATATGCATTGAAAAAAAAATTGCTCCTTCACGGCATCCTTGAATTGGAGGCAAACGCGTTTGGTACGTCCATTTTCGTTAACGTGAAGCCGGAATTTATCAACAAACTTGAAGCAATGCACAAGCACTTCCGTGCCACGAACACGTTCCCGCAAATAGAGGTGTTCGAGGAAAAGGAGGGGTTCTTCAAGCAACAGAAGAAGAAAGTCGCCAAGATACGTTTCGTTGGCATGGCACGCATCATCGGACGCATATGGCCGAAATATGAAAACGAGGCATTCGAAATAGACTTGAGAGAAAAGCCGAGCTCGGTATCCGGGCTTGTCGTGCTCGACATCGCGTCGAAGGCAGCTGAATTCATCATCATCTCCGAGAACGTAACCGCGGACGGTGATTTAGACTGGCTCGTGATAAAACCGCTGCTCGAGGATTTCAAGTTCAACCGGAAGACGCCGGTATGCTGGTTCCGGTGGCAACTCGGGCTCACGGGGTTGTACCATTTGTACGGTTTCGAGGCCGTCCGCGAGGACCCGGAAATTAAAACTCTCATTTCCACGTACAACTTGAAGGTTCAAGACTTCAAGACGAGGTATTACAAGGATGATACAATAATGGACGCGGAGAAACAAGTTAGGCTCGATCGCTTGAGGGGAGATGAACGGGAAGCCGTGATCGAAGACTTGAAAGAAGCGATGTCCATATTGGACAAGTGGTATGACGAAACACCTGAAAATAATGGATAACAGGGATTACAAGGAGGCGTAACAACGAATGGTTGAATTAGAAGTCGAATTCTACCCTGCAATTCAAACCGGGGAAGACATGAAGACATTAGATGACGAGATAAGCAAGAATTCCATAATTATTATATTTGTTTTGCGCCATCGTTGTCATCATCAACGCAAACATTAATTATACCAAGTCAAACATTCCATACTAATTTAGCAGATGCACAAACTGAAAAATCTGTTCTTTTTCATCGCTCGAATCGTTCTATCGTTTTTTGAAACAATCCGGCAACAACGAGTATGAAGCTTGGTATGTCCTCTTCCTGTAGGCATCCTGGAACACTCGTAGCGTGTAAATTGCCCTTGCCAATAACTTGAGCGAAGTTTTTCCGAACAAGCCCCCTCCGCTTTGGGACACACAGTTACCCCTCTTGATAGTTTCGCACACGTCCGTGTTTCTCAAAGACATTAACGAAATCTTGTTTGAAAAGATGATCGTGCGGCTTGCAGAACCGAAACAATTGTCTGGCGTATCTGTCGAATCCACCCAGGCCGGCTCCGAATCGGATTGCATCCACGTGTCCATGTACTGCAAGTGCTCCGGTCTGCTCACGAACGCATCGAAACCACTTTTTTTTCCCGATTCCTTCGCCCTATCGTTGTATGGATGGGGCAATCGAGAGTGGGCGTAGATGTTTAATAACGAACCTGCCTCATCCAGTCGATCCACGATCCTTTCGGGTTCCACTAGCTCGCACACGGATTTGCGTGCACACACGGCGATGTAATGCGCGTTCGTTTGCGTGACTTCTTGACATCCTGGTAAAATTTTCGTGCTCCATCCGTGCTTATTAGCATATTCATGCAAGAAATTTGAAGCCCAGATGGAATGATGGTCCGTGAGGCCGAATACATCTAGGTTTGCATTAATTGCGGCGATGCCCACTTCTATTGGATTGAAAGATCCGTCCGATGCTGTCGAATGTGAATGTAAATCGCACATATAATACATTAACTCGTGGTTTTCAACCTGCTTCAAGAAAACCAAGAACTCCAAGATATCTTCCACGTCATTCGTGATGTCCTCGTTGATTGCCATGAACAACCGGGACCTCGTCTTGCCGGGTTCGCACGTGATGATGCATGGCTCCGATTTCGTGAACCGGACTGTTGCAGGATGAACCACGCCGTGGTGATCGATTTCATGGCCTTGGCCGGTGATAATCGCGCTGATTCCAAGTTTCCTTGCATTATTTGAATCCTCTCTTGGTTTCCTGCCGACCGGACCTTCGATAACCAAGGTTGAACCTTTCAATAGCTCGTACAGGGTGGATGCATCGTGGAATTCCGTGAAATCAAGAGCTCCCCAGATGGAACGTGAAATATCAATGCAATCCTTACCCGTGACGGGTTTTGATGTCAAGACCCTTTCCGCGAATACCTGCATTCCGAATTCGGAATATGAATGAATCGTGAACACCAAATTACCGGTGACAAGGATGCCCCTGTAGACTCTATTCCCGTATTGTGTTGTCTCCATGCCTAACAACATGCCGTTAAAATATTCCGTGTAATGCTCGTTCTTCCGTTTGAAATCTTCTAGCCGTTTCAATGCACTTTCCGGATTTTTCTCTTCGATGCACGTGGCCCCGATCATGTACACGCCATTCCGGAAAAACGCCACTTGGTCATACGTGCCCTTCCCCCCGTTGGTCGTGCTTCCAAGGAAATTTGCCATTCCCTTTCCTGGATTGCATTCCCACGTGCTCTCGCATGTGATGTCCGAGGTGATCGAGTAGAGCAATCGATACTTCTCATTCACCATGATGGGTGAATGGGATGGAATGATTTGCGCTCGTGTATCGCATTCCGAGGTAATCCTGTCAAGTTGGTCTAGCGTGTTTATGTTGATGTGAAATCCATCCTCGATTCCAAGTTGTTGTTTCTCTATTTTAACGATATCACAATGATCGTTGATAATATTCTCGAAGATTTCACTTGCACATCTAACACGGCTTTTCAAAAACAAGAGCTTGCGTATCTTAACGCTCGTGAGATATTCCTCCTCGGTCGGTCCAGTCCATTCATCATCGAAGGCCGCTTGATTTTGAACGGGCATATTGCCCAGATTGTCATCGATCAAGGAACGAACCATCTGCAACCGGGATTCGATCTTGTCTATCCTGTTATCAATCTGGAAATCCAAATTACCGCTGCTCAGCTTGATGTAACCATCTCTCGATTTCAAATCTGCCTTGATCTTGTAAATACCATCTGTCCAAGCATGGCTGTTACCTTGGCTTGTATCAATCTTGAATATTTTGCAAAATGCAGCCCTATCCATCTCCCGTTCCAAAAAAACGTGTTCTTGCATTGAGAAAAAAAGCGTATTTCCCTTCTTGATGGTGATCGTGATATCAAGCTCAACCGTACCTTTGGTGTTGCTATCTTCCACCGAATCAAGACAGATCGTACAGACAATCGGTCTTGACGACGTGGCATAGTGACTTTTCAAACTCATCGTGAGATGTGCCCCCGTTTTTGGATCAAAGCAAGAAATGTCTCGGTTAGAAAGCCACGTGTTCAAAATGCCAACGAGCAGCATTCTGACGGGCAAGATTTTTTTCAAATTGTCACCATCAAGCAATCCCGTATAAACAACAACTTGGGACGTTCCAAAGGTTTGCACCAAACCCATGGCACCCCCCCTTGATGATTTCACGAATACAGTCCATTCCGGTGCCCATCTTGCATAGTCGCCCAACCACGGTCCAAGGTTTGACCTTGGTTCCACGTGTGCTTGGTTCACCATGATCTTACTCGATAGGTAATCGATTTCCCCGATGGCCAGCTCGTCGGCCGGCGTTCCAATCTTGACCTCTTTTCCCTTCTCTACAAAGAATCGATGCCCTAATTTCCCGAGCCACCCTGCATCCGCCCCAAAAACAAGCAAAAAATTCCCTTGGTCGAGGTATTCAATCCATTGCCTTGCTTGTTGTTTCGTCCATTATTGACTACGCAATCCTTACACTTATTATTGTGGAAATCATCTCATCCATATTTTCCGTCAGATATCCGTTTATGTATATCAGGGAGCATCTGTTTTCATTTGTCTCTGTAGCCGTCTTTTTCATCGTCTTCATGGTAATCTGCATCATATTCATCCCGATCGCGTGCATGTGCATGTTCTTCGTGAACATGAACAAGCCGGTGATGGGTGCGTTCGATAACCTTTCCGCCGTCGCCATACTACTTGAAATCGGGAAACATTTTGGAACTTCAGAGAAGCTGGAGAACACGAGGGTGATGCTGGTCTCGTTCGCGGGCGAGGAAGCGGGGCTCCGAGGTTCCAGCGCGTTCATAAAGGAGCACATCGAAGAATTGAAAAAGGAAGATTTTTTTGTCGTGAACCTCGATGGCATCGGGGAGAAAGACAAGGTAATTTT
This sequence comes from Promethearchaeota archaeon, assembly GCA_041305945.1. Classification (GTDB taxonomy): domain Archaea; phylum Asgardarchaeota; class Lokiarchaeia; order Sigyniarchaeales; family Sigyniarchaeaceae; genus JBGLND01. The sequence goes on along the minus strand of JBGLND010000001.1, from coordinate 3,404,513 downwards.
CACCCGCACCGAACCATTGATCGGGGTTGCTCATGACAAGTGGATGAACGACCAATTGATGGATATTGCAAAGAAGTTAGGGATCAAGGCCAGGTTGGGGCCGCTCCCCTTCGGGGGCACCGATGCCGCGAGGTTTAGCCAGGCCAAGATCAAGACGACCAACATCAACGCGTTTGACCTGGGTGCACACTTGCCGCATTACTACCACAACCGGAATGACACGCTTGACGTTGTTGACAAGGAAGCCTTGGCCCAGGTCTACGATATCGTGGTCGAATTCATCAAGCGCGTCGATTAATTCAGCTTTCGGGGTCGCAAGGCACTCGAAGCCACCCATTTTCCCTTTCATGCCCATTCACGGGGGATCTTGTTATGGACCGTTCACGGGGTGTTATGATTTGTTATGGCTTGGTAACGAACAGTAACGGATTGTAAAGGAACCATAACACCAGAGAAACCGAACCGTGAGCCCGGCCAGTCTTCATGCCTTGTTTTTTTCATACACGGCTGCGATTTCACGTGCCACGTCATCGATGGTCTTACCGGCCGTGTCCACGTAAAAAGGAGTTGCCGCCAAGTAAAATGGTTCACGGAATGCAAGGAGCCGCTCTATTTCACCTTTAGGATCGGGCTTGGCGATCATGGGACGTGTTTGTTTTCCATCTGCAATGATGCGAGAAAAGATGGTTGCGGGATCAGCGGTCAACCGAATGATGACGCTGCTTTGCTTGAGATACATGAGGTTGACTTGGTTCATGACGAGGCCACCGCCGGTCGAGAAAACGCAATCATTCATTCCACCCATTTCTTTAGCGATCTCGATTTCCAGCTCCCTGAACTTGATTTCACCATGTTTTTCGAAGATTTCCGGGATCGACATCCCCGCCCGTGCCGCGATCAACGCGTCGGCCTCGATGAATTGCTTGCCCAGCATCATGGCAACTTTTTTTCCTGCGGCCGTCTTCCCGGTGCCCATGAAGCCAACGAGAGCGAGATTGCTGTTCATGGTTATTTATGTAGTCTGCATTAGGTATAAATCATGGAAGGAAGGATATCTGGAAAAACACGTTTGCTCGCCGTGATCGGGGACCCCATCGAGCACACCATGAGCCCGGCGATGCATAATGCCGCGTTGCAAGACTTGGGTCTTGATTACGTCTACATGGCATTTCACGTGAGACATGAAGACTTGAAAATGGCAGTAGAGGGTTTCAAGGCACTGCACGTTGCCGGCATCAACGTGACCATCCCGCACAAGGTTTCCATCATGCAATACCTTGACGAGGTCGACGAGGTGGCAAGGAAGATAGGAGCGATCAACACGATAAAAAACATCGATGGAAGGTTGCATGCCCAGAACACGGACGCGGGGGGAGCGCTGGAAGCGATCAAGCTTGGAAACATAGAGTACAAGGGGAAAGACGTGCTTTTTCTTGGTGCCGGTGGCGCAGCGAAGGCGGTGACCTTCGCGCTGGCACGTGAGGCCAACTCGATCACCCTTTCTTCCATTGAACAAGACATGAACATGGCAAAAGCGCTTGGCAAGGAGCTCCGGGCATACGCGCCGGATGCAAGGATAACGGAGGTGCTCATGTCCGATGAAAACCTTGAAAGGGAAATGAAAAAGGCTGGATTACTCGTGAACGCGACGCCCGTTGGCATGCATCCCAACACGGGGAAAAGTCTCATGAAGGACGAATGGTTAAGGGAAGACATGGCCGTGTTCGACCTGGTGTATAATCCCTACGAGACGAAGCTCGTGCACCAGGCGACATCCAAGGGGTGCAAGATAGCCCACGGCCTTGACATGCTGGTCCATCAAGGTGCCATCGCGTTCGAGTGGTGGACGGGAAAGAAGCCGAACGTGGACTTGATGAAGCGGGCAGCCATGGAAAAGCTCGGTATCAAGCATTAGAAATCGAGTAGGAAAGAATTTTTACCGTTATTTCAAATCGCGACAAAGGAAATTTTTCAAGGATCACGTTGATCTCTTTACGCCCTCGTTCCACGTCAACCAACACGGTGGTATCGACCATACACATGCTCCAAGTTAGATTGTAATCGGGTTTCACGTCGCGGGTTTGCCTTCCTTCCAGCCTCAATACATTCTTCAAAGGTGTCGTTAATTGGCGCCGGTAATTCTTTCCCAATTCCAAAGTGCCTTAACGGGTCCTTCCTGACAGAGGCTATCAATCGCGAAATCACGTCAGAGAAGCTTTCCCCGTCTAACTTCAGCCTCTCGAGTTTCTTGTAGATATCGTCCCGTACAGAGATCAGCTTCGATGCCACGCATCAAACCATTTAACCGGAGCTATACATAGATTAATGTTTTTCTACCAATTCACCGCTAGATCCAGCCTCTAGGATTCCTTTTCATATCCGACAAAAGTTTCGACAACGAAGGATTAATATTTATTTTTAATATCTTTGAGCATCTCGTGGATGGCAGGATCGATCTCCACCACCCAGCCCTCGGCGAGCTGCAGCACTGGCCCCAAGCCATCGACGTAGTTGACCCGCGACATCGTCACGGGCATTCCTGGCAGCGTGTTGAAGCACGTCGAGAACCCGCCACCGCGGAAGTACTCGACGGATGCTGGATAGAACCGCGTCGCGGAAATGCACGCCATCGCTTCCGCCTCGGAGATGTCCCAGAATGGCTTGATCGCGGGCTGGGTGGTGGAGATCGATCCTGCCATCCACGAGATGCTCAACAAGCGCACGGATCCCACGTGGCCGACAACATGGTTTGCTCCCATCCTCACCGGCAAGGGTGCATTCAAGAGCGTCTACGACGTGATGAACAGCTGGGGCGCGAACCACGGCTCGATATCGTGCGGGCATATCGGATCTGACTTGATCACGCTCGCTTCGATGGTACGCATACCGGTTTGCATGCATAACGTGCCGGAGGAGAAGATATTCAGGCCGAGCGCATGGGGGGCATTCGGGACCGCGGACCCAGAAGGTGCGGATTACCGCGCTTGCGAGTGCTTCGGCCCCCTATATGGGAAGAAGTAACGTCCTTTTTTTTCTTGATTTTTTCTCGTCTTTCCATCAAGACACGCTAAGGTTCACGCGCTCGTGGTTTTTCACCTTCAACGCGCCTTTCTTGCCATGAATGGTATGGTCGATGTCGATCCCGTCCTCGTCCGAAACGTTCATCTTGAATTCAGCGTGGAAGAATGGCAAGGTCAAGAGAATGTTTTTTCCCGCGCCGATCCATTCTTGCGGGATGTGAGGCTCCACGATCCACTTGTCCTGGTCTTTATATACCCCGATCACGTCTTCAACAAGCAGCGTGTTGGCGAGCGCCGTCCATCCCGCGAAATTCTTCACGGGTTTTCCTCCCAAGGTTATTTGCTTGTACACGTTGCCCTTCTTTCGTGATAATTCCGCGAGGTCGTACCTGTCGGGATCATAAAACTCGTAGAATGAGCCCTCGTTTTTCCACGTTTGGAAAACGCCCTTGCACAGCTTGAATGCCAGGTGGCCGGCAAGCTTGCCTTCCCCGCATTGCTTGGCACCCTTGATGACAAGATATGCAGTGTTAACCCACACGGGTCCCCGCCACGTGTCCTTCACGAATGATGGGGAATCACGGGCAACGGAAGGTAGTGGCATGAGCGTGTCGTATTTCAGGACGTTCTTGATGTTTTCAAGCAGTTTCGCTTTGTGTTCCCGCGATATGGCGCGGGCGGCCAAGGGAAAATAGCTTGCTATCGTGTCGATGGTTTTGAGCTCCCCGGTGACGGTATCACGGTCCCCGAAGATGCCGGCCTTGCTATCCCAGAGTTTGCTTTCCATCGCGCCAACCAGCTTGCCCAATCTCGATGCTATCACGTGGCCCTCATCATTTCTCCCCGTACGGCCGAGTAAATCCAAAAAGGTCTCGTGCTGGATGCAAACTTCCGTGTTCACGTCGATCGCCCCGAGATATTTCACGCCGTACTCCTCCTTCTCGTCTCGAGACCTGAACCGGGGCGTGTTATCTATTCCCGACTCGTACGAATCCGGCCAGAAATAGAGGCCTAGGGTGTCGTTGAACCTGTGGGCAACCCGGAATTCCATGAACCTTTGCAACGGGAGCAAGAAATATGTTATTGCTTCGTTATCCGGGAAGTAATCGTGCAAGTGCTTGATGGCCCACGAGAGAAACGGCGGGTTCGATAGCTTGCTGGTGTTGCGCCCGAAAAAGACGAGATGGGGCATGCGTCCATCGCTTGCTTGGAATTCGATGAATGGCTTCAATATCTTGAATCCTATCCCCGGATCACGAATCTTCCATGCTTGCGATATGAATGCAGAATCCCACAAGTAAGCCGCGGGAAATTTAGATGCTGGTTGAGCCCACGGCCCCGATAAACGGCCCACGGGTGGCATGAGATTCGATTCCAAGAGCGTCCAAAGCGCGTTGAAGCCGCGTTCGAATGTTTCATCGGGAACGTTAATCCTTGGTTGCGGGGCGAGGTCAAAATCATAGGAACGCTTCTTGATGGTGAAGAACCAGTCTAGCATGGGAGTTCAGCCGGGTTTGTATGTGATCTTCAACGTGACAAGTTTCTTATTTCTTTTTAGATTCACTTCTACCCACTGAGCACCCAGTGACACGTCCCATGAAAAAAAAGAATGAGGAAATCGACTCGAAGGCGACTTTTGAATCCCGGAAAGCCCGGCAATTGCTTGCGGACGGCAAGAAAAAAAAAGCGATAAGGAATTTCGTCACGGCAGCCGACCTTTTCGAGCAGATCGCAATAGCTTCCAACGATAACGATGCTTGGAAGCTGGTCGCGGAAAATCTACTTGTTGCGGCGCAGCTGCTCATTGAAGACGAGGAGTTCGGTGCCGGTGCCCGTGTCCAACGTCGCTTGGGTGCCGTGTACTTGCATATGAACGATTTCAAGACAGCGGCCGAGTACTACAACGTCACGACGAAATTCGCGCTGAAGGATGCAAAGGTCGATCCCGTTTTCATGCTCGTCGTGTCTGGCATGTACGCGATTCTCACGTTCCTGGATGCCGAGTATGACAAGGCACGTGACTTCTTGAAACGCATCCTTGGCATGTTCGACGTCGATCGCACGAAAGAGACGAGAATCTACGAGTTGCTGCGCTCGTTTTTCAAGGGGAACAATGACACGAAGCTTGATCAAGACCTGAACATGGTACCTGACGAGAAACATTTCTTAAAAGAAGGTCTCCTTCCCGTCGAGATTAACACCATCAATCTCGTGCTCGGCGTTCGGAAGCTCGTCGACGATGCAAGAATCATATTTTCCATCAATTCCCCGCAAAAAAAGGAAAAAGGTGTTCATGGCGGCAACGCCGCAATTCCTCCAAGCGTGCACGGGAAAGGAACGGCCAAGTGCCATCGATGCGTGGGAGTATTGCTGCAAGCTGGGCTTGGACATCGTCCAAGTGGGGCACCCCTCGTTTTACCCCGTCCGGGTGCTGGAATTATCGTCTGGTTCACGCTACGTTGATGATTTCGGGCGCACCAGGGTCATCACCTCCCATTTCGACGAGATAGCTCCCCCGTACGTTTTGCGTTCGATGGAAAAGGTTGACGTTGGCGAGATCGAGCGGCGCTGGTCTGGCCTCGACCTTCCCGACCCAGCCCACCCGAAATGGTTCTCCGGTATCGATGCCATCGCTGGAGCCAACGGCAAGCTCGACGATCCTCTCTCGATTTGGGGCGTTATAAATGGCCCGTTCGAGCCCACGTGGCAGCTGCTCTCCGACTCGTGGGTGCATTTCTTCATCCTGGCGCGGAAGGCCCCGGGCCTAGCCAAGGACATCATCGATCGCGTGGCCGGGTACTCGATCGAGGCAGGTACCGGCATGATCGAGCACGGAGCTGATGCGATTCGCATCGGTGATGATTACGCGTTGAACGAGGGATTGATGTGTTCCATGGCAACGTGGAAAGAATTCATCTATCCCTATCACAAGAAACTCGTTGGCGGGTTGAAGAAAGCAGGTGGCAAGGATTTCCCCGTTATCCTGCACTCGGACGGGAACATCATGGACATCCTCGACTTGCTCGTGTCGGGTGGCATCGACGCGCTCAATCCCATTCAGCCTGGCGCGTTGGAGTTCAAGGACGTCGTTGATAAGGTCGGGCGCCAGCTTTCCATGACAGGAGCGTTTGATTTACGTTATTTCCTCAAGCCTTGCTCCACCGAGGTCATCCAAGAAATGCAAGACGAGGTGTCGCGCCTTTACGGCATCATCGAGGCTTACAACGCGCTCGGCACGAGGACGGGCTTCTGCATCGGCCCGAGTCATCAAGTCCAGCCTGGTTCCGATCCCCGCACGTTCGAGGCTTGGGCACGAATCGCCATTGAACGCGGTCGCGTGTCAGGTTCGGGTTAATTTTACGACCATTTCCATCATTTCGCAAGTAATGTAATCGTTTATATTGAACGAGAATGAAATTTCGCCCCTTCAGCGCGCGACGCATCGCGAGACCGGCCGTGCATGGTCGGACACACACGCGTGGCCGTGCATGGTTGGGCACACACATAAAAATGTGATATACCATTGTATACACTTGGACAAGATCATCCCCCTCCGCGTGGACGAGGCAATGGTCGAGCAGATCGACATGCTGGTCTCGGACGGGACGTTCCGGAGTCGCAATGATGGAATCCGGGCCGGCATACGTGAAATTCCTTAGACATGTATTTCAAGATCCAGCAGGTGAAGCAAGTACGGGAGCAAGCCGATTACTCGGCCATCGTGACCATCCCCAAGGAAAAAGTGACGAGACTCCTCGCGGACGCGACGGAGATCGTCGGGAAAATAAAGGACATACTGGATCAGGAACCCTGACACAAGATCTCCTATGATGCGCTGGATGGCACGTGGTAACACGTGATTACTTCGTTTTTTTCTCCTTTTGCTTTACCCATTCCAAGCGTTTCTGTTCTTCCCCCATTTTCTGGACAAGCTTTTGTTCGGGTATTTTTTTCCCGTCCGGTCCTTCCATGACGCCGATGTTCTTTTGCGCCAGGTCCTTCACCCGCGCAAGCTTCGTTTCATAGCAAGCCTTGCAGCTCATGTCATACTTGGTAAAGTCTTCCTCCGAGATCTCCTTCCGGCAGTAACTACAATATCTGGGTTGGTATTTTATGTTGGCCATGATGTCATGTGTTTCCGGAAGATAGAAAAAACTATCTTGTTATATACCGTTGGATCAAGCGTAGCACTTGCAAGGCGTGGTCGTGGAATGAAATGGGCAAGAAACCCCCTGCTACCCGTGAACGTGAGAATCAAGTCGACCACGGGGCTAAAAGAATGAAGTACACCAAGGTTGATGATGCAGAACCGATGGATTTTGCCGATGAATTGAGACAGGTAAAGGATAATCTCGTGCCCATTCCTCCCGGTTCGATGGTCAAGGATGAGCCGGACCCGGGTTTCATCCGTCTCAAGGAGCTATCTGACAATTGTTTAAAACAAGAAAATGATCGAAGAGCCCGCGGGTGGACGGCATTCATTTCTGTATTGCATGAGGCCATCCATAAATCATTCTCGATAAAAAAGGAGGATGCAATATTTGCCCTCGACATCCCAAGAAGCGATGTCAATGAAGCTATCATGATATTGGATGATCTTGTAGCCTCCGGTTTATTGCGCATCGATGGCGATCGCTTTTCCCTCACTGAGGCAGGTACCGCTTGGATCAAGGAGCTCGTCGAAGCCAAGAAATGATCCATGCCAACACGTGAATCGTGATCAGAGTTTTATCCCCCCGGTGTTCTACGAACAACTAACCTATCAAGCGCCGTGCAATGAAAAATGCCACCTTGCATACTCGTCATCGTCGATTCATGGCGAAAGGACCATTGCGGTTGTTATGGTAACCCGTGGATAAAAACACCTTGCCTTGATGCCTTGGCGAGGGATTCCGTCATTTTCGATTTTGCGTATCCAGAATCCTTGCCCACTCTTCCCGTGCGCCGCGTGTTGCATACCGGTGTGCGTACATTTCCTTTCAAACACAACGTCAAGGAAGGATATGTTGGAGATCCTGTCAAGGCAAACGGGTGGGGGCCAATTCCTTCGTATCACGCGACCCTTGCCGAATACTTTCACACGTTCAACGTGTGTGCATTCATCACCGATACCTACCACCAGTTCAAGCCAAGCATGAACTTCCATCGTGGCTTCCATTTTTGGGAGTGGGCTCCCGATGCGCCGGGGCCGTGTTCCCGCGTGCACGCATTCAAACAAGGGCGATGCACAAATTTCCGCGCGCGATGGTGCACGCGAAAGGTAGAAAAAATCGCCGCGCGCTCAGTTCATCATCATGCTGCTGCAACTCTCGGAATCGGATTTTACCACGTTCCTTGCCCTCACGATCGTGCTCGTGATCGTCAAGGTCTCGCTCGCCGCGTTCCTTGCCAAGAAAGTCATCGACCACGAGCGGGAAACCGGCAAGTTTTCCTTCGGGTTCATCTTCGGCGTGCTGGTCATGTTCATCACGCTGCTCGTTTCCCGGATATTGTACATGGTGTTCGATTTCGTGTTGACGTTGTTCGATGAAAATACCTATTACTTGATGCCCAACATCTGGTTCTGGAAATCCGCCAGTGCCATCGTGGCTGCTGGCTACGCCATCATGATCTACATCACCGACAAGCGCGTGTTGCAGTTCCGGTTCAAGGGTATCATTGCATACATCATCTGTGGCGTGGCCGTGGTGCAATTACTGTATCCCGTGGCCAGCAAGGCAGATTTCGATACCGTGTCCGCCATGTCGTTCCTGGTGAACCTCGTCGCGATCGTGATCCCCGCGTTCTTCTTCTACATGGCGAAAAACCCGTCGCCGTTCAGGGCTGCCGCGGTGATGATCGCCCTCGGGGTCATCGTGTATGCCATCGGGGCGAATATCACCGTCGAGTCGCTGGTCGTGATGCTCGTGGACGCGTTCGGCCCGGCCAGCCGCATCACCATGTATTTCCTGTCGCTGCTGTTCAAGGTCGCCGGGTTGCTGATGTTCTCGTACGGCGTCACGAGGTTCGCCATCAAGTTTTCCAAGTGACCTTTTTTTTTCCCGCTTTCCAGCCAGCCACCGAGAGCCACGCCCAGCGGGCTTGTTTTTCCCATGAATTTTGGGAAGAACTGACAGCGTTCGATTCAATGCACGTGACCATTCCCTTTGTGGTAGATTTACACGACGTGGAATGCAAGGAAGAGACACTCCTACCGGCAACGGCACTATTCCCGATTCACCTTGCGAGATATCAATCTTGAAATTCTTACCTGGAACGAGCCCAACCAACATTGCACGTACGTTCTTGACGTGGACGAGGAGGGTTTCCTCGATCTCGGCCGGATTGCCGTTGATGAAATCGCAGTCAAGATGCTTGTAGACGGTCTTGTAGAAGTAGGCGAGGTCGTTGACGATGGCCGGGTCGTGCGTGGCTTGCTGGATGCGGGTGCTTTTCGCAAGGCAGCCATTTTTGTCGTGAAATGTGGCGCAAGTTGAGAAACTTCTATTACTAAGGAAGGCTTTTTTATCCTTCGGGAAAGATAGTTCTTTATCGATATTCAGACATGTAGACAATTTCATGCATGGTGCCTTGAAACCATGAGTCCTATCTGGCAAAAGAAGGAGAAGAAGGGCGTGAATGGGCGCAATACGGAAGTGTTTGATTTTTTTACCAAACAACTTACCGCGAGCATCTCCATATTGGATGATTGGCATAAGAATTATGGGGAAATCAGGCTTCTCTACGAAATTATACTGAATGCAAGGACAGACCAGGTGCAAGATGAAAACCTGAAAAATCAATTTGCGGGATTGAAACTAATAGAAATTGATGAGGAAATCTTCAATGAAGTAGATTCAATGTATCATAAGATCATTGACTTGTTCCGGGAGATACATGCTCCTGATCCGACAAACATAGTATCCACGGAGCCATTATACATTAAATACAAGAAATTGAAGGAAGACTACCTGAAAAACATGGAAGAATTGAAAACGCTTGAAAAAAACATGGTTGAACTGCCCAAAGCTAGAGAAAGATGGCTCAAGCGGAATCCAAATGTAGACATTCCCGAAGCAGAAATGCATTTACTCGTGGAATTAGAACAACTTTTGAATATCGACATCCCCGACTGCGATGATGGCGGTTACCATTATTTCGGTTACGGGATAAACGCCGGGCACGTCACGAAGCTTATATTACCTGCCAAGGGCTTAACCCGTCTCCCCGCAGGCATTGGATATCTCGTAAAATTGAGGATTCTGAGACTGGAGAATAATAACCTGCAAGAACTCCCAGATAGTATCGGGGAATTGAAATCGCTCGAAGAATTGAACGTGAGCGGCAATAAACTTTCATGCATTCCCGAATCCATGGGTAATTTGCTAGATTTAATGAATCTATTCGTTCAAAATAATCAATTGACACATCTTCCAGATTCGATGGAACAATTAAGATCGCTTACTTGTTTAAACCTTAGTTACAACAAATTAACAAGTGTCGCAAACGTAATGAGCAACCTCGTGGTGCACCTGAAGGAGTTAAACCTTGATGGCAACCCGCTTCCCGAAGGTATTTGGAAATGGATCGACAGCTGGAGAGCGAACGGGTGCAACGTGACGTACCGTCACATGTAACGTACCGTCACATTGCCCGGGTGCAATGAGACACCCGGGACACGACGGGCGAATTGCTCTCGCTCGAGCATCCAACCAAGGAACCTACGCCCGTGCGCGGGCGCAGACCGCGCAGAATCAACGATGGTTTTTTTTTGCATTAACATTATATAGCCAACCTTGACCTGCTCCCGTGAATAACACGTACAATTTCCAAATATCCTTCAAATAATTGATAGATAATTCTATATCTTCGATAAATAATCTCTCTAACATTGGGGTCATTAGATTCATGAACTTTCTTGCCAAGCTCGGGTGAAGATTTCAAGTGTTCTACCATTTCATATAATCATTTCACGAGTGCTTGAGCATGGCGCGACGAGTCACGAGAAATGAAACGGGCGATCTCCTCCACGTCATCGAGGGCCGGGCGAGACCATCTTATTTCAACCATTTTTTCACTTGATTATTTTTTAAAAGAAAAACTCTGGCAGATCAAAGCAGACCCTTCGGAAAAACACAAAAATATTCCCAGCTGAATCCGCTAATGAGCGAATTTGTGAAGGTAAGCACGTTGACCACGGAGAGCTGAGCGTTTGCATACCAGCCTAGCCACACGAGGGTGAAAAAGAGGAATCCGCGCCGAACCCATGTGTAAAGTCGAGGTCGCTGAACAAGCGAGTTTTGAAAGAAGAAAAGGTAGTCCTCGTTTATTTCAAGTGCCCGATGATCTCGGCCTTCCACCGGAACAAGTTGTTGTCCATCTCTTCCACGACTTGTTTCGGGAGGGGCTCCTTCGATTTTTTCAAGTTCCGGGCCGTGGTCATCATGGGAAAGAGTGACTGGGAAAAACCAACGATGTCTTTCAAACGATTCCTGAAGAGATCGAGGTTCATGCCGATCTCCTCCCCGGAGTGGTTATCCTTCAAGAATGCATGAAGCACCGCGAACCCGTTCTCGATGAACTCGGCGACTTCCGCAACGGGCTGGTTAAACACGTTCGCGATGCGGACGCCTGCCGGGCCCTGTACCGGGACGGGCGCTTGTGGCGTGACCTGAACGGGCTGGGCTTCAGGCACGGGCTCCTTCTTCTGGACAGGAGCCGCCGCGTGCTCCTTGATCGCCGGCTGCGGTTCGGGAGGCTTCTCGGGTTGCTTGGATGGCACGGCAGCGGGCTTTTCGGGGACGGGCTTTTGTGCGGGCTTCTCGACCTTGGGTGGCGTTTCGGCCGCAGGCGGCTTCGGGGGTGCATCGATGGGGGGAAGACCGCCGGCAATGTCGGGAAGTTCCGGCAGGCTCGCCACGGGCTCATCGAGCGCGGGAAGGGCGTCCAGCACACCCAGCTCGGGCAGGGCATCGAGCTCGGGAAGCGGCTCGCCGGGGGGCTCGAGTTCAGAGGGAGCGGGCTGCTTGACGGGCGAGGACGGGAGCTTCACGACCGGCGGGGCTGGCTTTGCCCCGGGCTTCACGACTGGTTTCGTGACAGGCACGGCGGGTTGTGGTCGTGCCGATTCGAGTTCCGATACCCTCGCCTTCAATTTTGCATTCTCTTCCTTCAATATTTCTATCGACTCGATTCCAGACTCTTCCATCTTCTTCCACAAGGACATTAGTTCCTCGTCTTTTTCTTCGAGCTTCTTTTGGGTGGCCATGTACAATTCCCAAGCCATTTCCAGCGTCATGTCGGGAGGAATATCTGCCATCGGGTACATCCCCGCGATTTTAACCCTCGCGCAATTACATTGAGAGCGATCCCGATATAAATAGGTTCTTGCCATGAAAATCACCGTGAAACTGCACGGGGAACTCAAGAACGCGTTCCGTTGCAAGGAAATCACGACGGACATCGACGACCGGGGTGGAACGGTGGTCGATGTCATCCTCAAGCTAATGGAACAAGAACGGATTGATGACGGCGGCGCGAGCATTCTCATCCCGGGCAACAATGCTATTGATGGAAAAAACGCCCGTGCATTGAAACCGGGTCTCTTGTTGCTCGTGAACGATGTCGACGCCCGGTTGCTCGGGGGATTGGCGGCGAACGTCCACGATGGGGATGTCGTGACGCTGCTGCCGTCCATCCACGGGGGCTGAGGCGTCCCCGTTCAAGCGACATCCTTGAGCTTGAACCGCTCCAAGATTTGCCGGTATTGGTCGAGCGCCCAGAATGCCTTCACCACGCGGCTGGGCATGGGAAACACGGGTATACCACGGTCTTGCACGATTTGCACTGCTTCCTCATCCCTGCCCATGAGATTTACAGCGAGAAGAGGTTTGCCAAACACTTTGGGTAACTTGGCGAAGTGCTCGAGCAACGGCGTCAAGATATCACGCATCTGCCCGATGGGCACGTCTATGCCAGGCGGGGCAATTTTCCGCAGGTTATCGAAGAAGCTCCACCCGAAAATGCCGTAAACGATCATCCCATCGATCTCCTCGGATTTCATGATGGTGCGCGGCACCGTGCGGTACAAGCCCTCGATGTCCACGTCGAAGGTCACGTCCACGATGTTGCGGACTTGCGCGGTGGGGTTCTTGATCTTCTTCCTCAAGGAGTCTTGCAACGATTCGGAAAACACCGGCACCCGCAGCCCCAGCCGCTCTGCAACGTCGCTCATGTTGACCCCGGGCCCCCCCGCGTTCGTGAAAATGGCGATGCGATTTCCCTTCGGGACGGGACAGCGGTCGAGCGCGTACGCGTAATCGAGCCATTCTTCCATGGTGTAGGCGCGGATGATTCCCACTTGCCTTGCCATGGCATTGAACACCAGGTCGCTGCCTCCCATTGACCCAGTGTGGGATTTCACGGCCCTGGCGCCTGCCTCGGTACCGCCCACGTACATCGCCACGATGGGCTTCTTGCGCGCGATGCGGGCCGCAACCTTCATGAACTCGCGCCCACGCTTGATCTCCTCGATGTACAGCGCTATGACCTTGGTATGGGGGTCTTGCTCGAGGAATTCCAAGCAGTCGACGATATCGATGCTCGCTTCGTTCCCGATGGAGATGGTCTTGCACATCCCCATCCCGAGCCGTGCCGTCTCGAAGAACACGTGGCACGCGAACGTCCCGGACTGGCTGGCGATCGACACGCCTCCTCGGGGCGGGTTGATGGGAATCCACGTCGTGTTGATGGTCGTGTATCGGGAATGATCGCTTGTATCGCTTGCCTTGGCTGCCTCGCTTGGCTCGCTCGCGCCCGCATCACCGACGAAGTTATTGAAAAACCCGATGCAGTTAGGCCCTATGAATCGGATGCCGTGCTCCCGCGCGATGGAAACCAATCGCTGGTTCAGCGACGTGTTCCCGAGCTCCCTGAATCCAGCAGTGATTAATACAGCACTGGTGATCCCTGTTGCCCGACGACGAAAAGAATGACCTGAATCTCATCCCTCCCGCCGTGCTCCAGGCATTGAAATTGAAATACCTGAACCTTGGCAGCAACCGGCTTGTTGCATTACCCGAAGAGATCAACAACCTGCAAGACCTAGAAATCCTGATCTTGGACGCTAATTTCATAAAGATGCTCCCCGAGGAAATCGGTGCGTTGAAGAACCTCAAGCGACTGGACTTGCAAAACAACTCCCTCCGCGCCCTGCCGGAGAACATCGGTGCCTTGCGCTCCCTCGAGATATTGAACATCGGAAACAACCAGGTCTTTTCCCTACCCGACTCCATCATCAACCTCGCGTTCCTGAAGCATCTCGCCTTGCACGGCAATCCCTTGCGAGCCTTGACGAAAACCATCAAGGAATGGCTGAAGGAACTGAAAAAAGCAAACGTAACCGTGATCATCAAGGAACAACGCGAGATGCCCGCGTTTTTCGAGAAAATCACCCAGCTCCCGCGGGTGCTGGCAGATGCCGTCGGAAACACGTTCAAGGTTCCGGGTAGCCTCACGAGGCCAGGGCCCATGGTGGAAACTAGCGACGACACCTATGCCGAGGATGGTGGGGGCTTCTCGATGGATGACATCGAGGCAGCGATACAAATTCTCCGGGATGCATCGCGTTCTCTCCAAGGGAATTCGAAAGGTGACGAGAAAAACGACCTTGCAGTAGCCAAGCTCGAAGGAGCCATCGCCTCGCTGGAAGAATTCAAGGCAATGTTCGTGGAGGAATGAGTCGACCACGGGCGTCAGCAAGGGACTCCACGGTGCAAGCTGGCATGATGCATCTCTATTTTCTCATCGCGTGGTGCCCTCTTGTTGCTCCAGCCATGGAGGGCATGATTGTCATGAATGTTTCGAAATGCGAATCGCGCGTACCAGTTGAAAAGAAGTTTTCGCGCGCATGTAAATTATTCGTTTCTTGATCATGAAATTGAGACGATAAATATGGATCAATGGAAGATCACCCGTTTTAAGTAACTTAATCTCAAGACAATTCAAGTTCAACGTACATTTTCATTTCCTGGACCATGGACGCCCGCCGCCTCGACTTTTTCCAGTGGAAATAAGGGTCATATCAGCTGGATTTACTATCTATACAAGCCCGCTTGACAGATTCTTTTAATATGTTCGTGATGATACCTTGAGCATACCAGAATGTTCTTGAAACCCACGGCTCTGGGAATATATACAGCGCTGGATATCGGCGCGTCTATATATCTCGACGCATATGGGTTTCCGGGCCTTTCCGGTATTGGATGCGATCTGGTGTGTACCATCCGGATGATACCGTGATGGCATGCACCTTGTAATATCTGCGTGATCTACTACCACATGTTCTCGACATACGAGAATAATATCATGGATGCAAAAACATTGGATGCGTGAAAAAAATGGTAAACACTGTTGGCATGTTTGGAAAGTTCTTACGTAAAGAATATGGATTCTGGCGAATCTCTTCGGAGACGAACACGATTTGCTATTGCAAGCACAATGCAAAGTATGGTGGCATTTATGCTTACATCCAGCCCGGAACGAGCGGTGTCAGGATCGTGACGCAAGGAATCTCTCAATACTTCACCGATTTCACGAAATTGGGCGATTTCCTTGGGAAATTGGAAGATGTTGCGGAACGTAACCAGAATAACCTTGTACGGTCATTGTACTTGTCGGTGGCCTCACGGTCGTTGCGAAGCACGTTCAGCTTGTAATTGTTTCAAAAAATCTTTTTCTTTGCCTTGTTAATCTTTCTTCACGATTCCCGCCTTCCTTTCTTCGCGTTCGTGACGTATTTAAAACAACCGCGCACGAGATCACGATTAAAAATGTATTTTTTCTTTTCCCCTTTCATTCGAGGTAAGTACAAAAAAGGATGCATCATGATCTTATATAATATATAAACAAACATTAAATGTAGATATCGAACTATTAGGATATCAATGAACGTGAATAATAAATTTACACGAAGATGAATCATAAAAATTATTGATGTTCAATAATTACGAGATGAAAATAACCTTTAATTTAAATGATTTTCATTGTATTTTCTCATTATCAATTCATTCATCACTCGTGACATGTGGATTTATCTGCCTAAACACCTTCGCGATGCCCCCCCGATCGCACGGTTTATTGGTCGGACGCGAGTAATCTATACCCGGCCCTTCCGATTTTATCGATCGCGATGAGAAATGGCAAGCATCCTGCCCCTCGCCCTTGGAATGAAATTGACGGGTATCAGCTTCAAGGTTCCGATGTTTCACCTTCGACCGGTTCAAGTGAATGCATGTCGTGCTTTTTATCCGAGGCATGATTCTCCCGGCTTGCCATGATACTCCCGACCGATACGATGAATGCCACGGAGCGGTATGAGACGATCCTCAACGGTGGTGTTCCCGATCGCATCCCGATCCACATGATGGGCATCCCGGAATACAGTACGACGCACATCCAGTTTCTCGCGAAGGAAGACGACCTTGTCGAGCACGACCCGTTTTTCCAAGACGAACGGAACATGCTCTTCACTCCTCTCGGTGATAAAACACGGGAGTACTACTTCGGCGCGGAAGACACCGGTTATAGCACGGGATATGACATGGATTTCGAGAAGGTGCTGGACGAGGACGGGAAGATCATCACGGATCCGGACATAGAAGCCCGGTATCGCAAGAAACCAGAGGGACTATTCGTCAATTACAAGGGACGGCGGAACGGATGGAAGACCCTAGATACAGGTCATAAATACACGTGGTACATCGATGGATACTTGAAAAGAAAGGAGGATATCATCGCTTGGTTGACGAGGCACGCCAGGGACTTGATCAAGAAGCACGGGTTCAAGCTCCGGCAGCTCATGAGTCTGCCCGGCATGCCTTATTTGCGCAAGGCGCAGTACAGCTTCGGCTGGGACTGGGGGCCGAAGCTGCCGGACACCGGCATCTGGCAGCCAGTGGAACTTGTCTGCCAAGATTTCCCGAAGATAGAGGACGTTGCCGTGCAACAGCATTTTGATTATAACCTCAACCCGGCAACCATTCAGGATCCTCGCGGCTTGGATAGGCTCAAGATCGAATCGGTAGATGTGATTATCGACGTTAAAGCCAACCTTGACGCCGTTGAATGCACCGGCGCGCTCAGCGCGCAAATCACCCTGACCGCCCCGTCCGGCGAGCAATACAGGAAGGAAGCAAGCTTCACCGGCACCGGCACCGCCACCAGCACCCGCGCGACGATCAAGGTCAGGAACCCCATGTTGTGGTGGACGCACGATTTCGGGCAGCAGCACCTTCACGTCCTTTCCGTGAATTTGCTCTTGAACGGCAAGGAAATCGACTCCCAGTCCAAGAAGATCGGCTTGCGGGAGATAGTCCTCATGCGGGAACCGGACAAGCACGGGGAATCGTTCTATTTCAGGTTGAACGGCATCCCCGTGTTTGCAAAGGGTGCGAACTGGATCCCGGTGGACACGTTCATCCCGAGGGGGAAGAAACTCGGGGTGTACGAGTCCTTGCTCGATGACGCGGTGGAGGCGAATTTCAACTTCATGCGCGTGTGGGGGGGTGGGATATACGAGGATGATGCATTCTACGACGCGTGTGACGAGCGAGGCATCATGGTCTGGCAAGATTTCCCGTTTGCATGTGCCATATACCCGTACTGGAAGGAATTCCTCGATGCAGTCGAGGTGGAGGCCGCCCAAAATATTAAACGGCTCCGGCACCACGCGAGCTTATCTTTATGGTGTGGAAACAACGAGATCGAGCAACTTTGGCCCGGCATATCATTATTGATACTATGGTCGAAACTTTGGAAAAGATCGGCATTCAAAAGGGGATACATCGAGCTCTTCGAGCAACGGTTGCCCCGGCTGGTTGCCGCGCTTGATCCGGACCGTCAATACTGGCCTTCATCCCCCAGCAACGGGAGTATGGAGACCACCAGCGGGTTGTTCGCGTCGAACTCGCCCGACAGGGGGGACTCGCACTTCTGGAAGGTCTGGCACATGAACGCGCCGTTCTCCGCGTACCGCAAGTTCGATTCCCGGTTCATGTCCGAGTACGGGTTCGAGTCCTTTCCCGGGATGAAAACCATCGAGGCGTTTTGCCCTGCAGACCAGTTAGATTTCTACTCGCCCGTGATGGAGGGCCACCAGAAAAACCGCGGCGGCAACAAGAAGATCATGAATTACATGGAACGGCGGTTCTCGATCCCGCCAGACTTCCCGAGGCAAGTGCACGTCTCGCAGCTGACCCAGGCAGAAGCCATCGCGTACGGCATCGAGCACTGGCGGCGGAACAGGAACGAGAAGCACTGCATGGGCTCGCTCTACTGGCAGTTGAACGATTGCTGGCCGGTCGCGTCGTGGTCTTCCATCGATTACTTCCTGCGGTGGAAGGCATTGCATTACTTCGTGAAGCGAGCGTACGAACCTCTCTTCGCCAGCATCCTTGACACGGCGGACGCCATCGAGTTATGGCTCACGAACGATCATCCAGTAGCAAAAACCGTCATGGTAGGATGGCACATCGTCCAGCCAAGCGGGAACGTGCTCTTGGAAAGGAAAAAGGAAGTAACAATATTTCCTTGCAGCTCCATCCCCGTCGAGAAAATCACGGGTGCATCGATCGGCATTCCGGACTTGAACGCGGCCCCGGTGATGGTCTTGTACCACGTGACGGGGAGATCGATAGGGAACCGGGACTTGCACGGGTTCCGCATCACGGGCAACCCGAAAAACCTCGATCTCGTGAATCCCGGCTTGAAGATCGAGACTGCCAAGATACCCCGGGATGGAAATGGACCGACATTACAGGTACGCGTCTCGTCGGAGAAACCCGCGGTCTTCGTCTCGATCGAATCAAGCACGGTTGACTTCATAGCATCGGATAATTACTTCGCGTTGCGAGGTGGCGATGCGAGGGAAATAGAAATCAGGACCCGCACGCCGCCTCAGGTGCAGGGCACGAAGGCAATCGGGGGAAATGACCCGGAGTTCACCGTGACGTCGCTATACGAGATGAGGAGGTGACTTCCACGCGAGCGCGACAACGTGTTGGATTGATCGGCATCGGCCTCGTTGGGTCCGTGCTGGCAAAGAATCTCCACCAAGGGGGGTTCGAAGTGGTGGGGCACGACATCGTCCACGAGCGGGCACGTGTTGTCGAGGATAGCGGTGGCATCGCGGTGCAAGTACCCAAGGAGGTCGCGGAACGGTGCAACGTCATCGTCCTGTCGTTGATGACATCAAGCATAGTCCGGGACGTGATCTGGGGCCGCGACGGTATCGCGAGCGCCGCGAACAAACCCGGCGTGATCATCGACACCAGCACGAGCCTTCCCGGGGAGGTCGTGAAGATCGGGCAGGAACTTCAAGAAATCAACGTCGCGTACCTGGATGCACCGATCTCCGGCTCGAGCAAGCAAATTGCACGCCGGGAGGGCGTTTTTCTCGTGGGCGGGAACGAAAAAACGTTCGATGACGTTCGTGACATCTTCAAGGCGCTTGCAAACACCGCCATTCATGTGGGGCCCCAGGGCGCGGGCTCCAAGGCCAAGCTTGCAATCAACCTGGTGCTCGGGTTGAACCGGGCTTCGATGGCCGAGGGCATCTTGTTCGCCGAGTCGATCGGGATCGAGCCTGCAACCGCGCTTGGCTTGTTCAAGGCGACCGCGGCATACTCCGCGGTGATGGACGTAATGGTTGCATAAAAAACATTCTCAGAGGCAGATGGGTGTGCTGAAAAGACGCTATAGCGGACCCTTTTATGGGTTCAAGTGGTCTAGGGTCGGAGGATTCAAGTGGATGAAAAAGCCTTTGGCCCCGGTGATACTAATTCACTAGCAACACCATCTGTACCAAAAAAAGAATCATGGAAAAAAAGTCCTAGTCGTTCTGATAGTCCTGCTTCTTTTGTTCTCTGCACTGCTCCTATCCCCCATCGGGAAAATGATGCTCGAGTCCCGGTGGAAAGGCCCCCCTGCCGTGGTTCCCGACTGGAGCCCCATGAAACGATACCAGATGAACATGGCATACCAGCAGCAGACAGAAGTTGATTACCTTGCTCCACGCTTGTTCCGTGCTGCATCGGATTGGGTCTTGAAGAACGCACACCACGGCGAGGCGATATTTTGTTGCGTCGACAGCTTTTCCCCGCACGAGCCTTTCGATGCACCTTTGGCTTACCGGAATCGATTCCTCGACCCGGGACAGATCAAGAAACGCACACCGTGGGTGGAGAAAAACGTGGAAACCATGGCACGGGACTGGCCGGGGATTACCGTCGCGCGATTCACGCATCACCACCAGGATAGCATGGCGTGGGAGCATCGCTTCCCGCCAGACGAGCACAAGCACGACCGGGAGATCACGTGGCCCATCTATCATTACACGAACGCATACAACGACCGGGAATTGCGGTACCTAAGGGCAAGCTACGCGAGCCTCGTGGAACTCACCGACAGGTGGCTCGGGTATTTCATCGACACGTTAAAAAGCACCCGCTTGTACGACGATGCTACAATCGTCCTTATCTCCGACCACGGGCACCAGCTCGGCGAGCACGGGTGCATCGGCAAGATGGCGAACGGGCAATTCCCCAACCTGAACGACTTGATCTTGCTCGTCAAGCTTCCACGACAGCAGCTCGGCGGGACGCGTGACCCGCGTTTGGTCTCGAATACGGAAATCTTCCCAACGATCATGGAATTCAAGGGACACCCGGTTCCCAAGGACGTGGATGGGTTTCCCTTGTTCACCCAGGGCGACGATGATTTCGGGCCGTGGTTCCCTACCAAGCACCAGCGTGACATCGTGACGTGCGGGTTCACCCATCAAGTCATGGCGACCGACAAGAAGTGGTATTACATGGCCACGACCGAGCGTGCCCAGGAGCGTCTCTGGGACACCGAGGCTACCCCTGCCATGCGGGACGACGACGAGTGCGGCGAGGCTCATAAAGACGTGCTCGATAAAATGTGGAATGCTATCAGCGCGGTCATTGCCGGGGAACGAGTAAAGGTGGTTGCCGAATCAAGCCAGAAATGGTACGACATGAAGGAACTCTAAACGAGCGGTCTTTCTTGATCTTTTCTATATCCCCTGCCCGATAGTTCGTTTCAAGACTTGTTTCAACACCTTTTCTTGCGTGGCAGCGTATTCGTTCATGAGGTCCGCCAAGGATTTCGACACCTGGTTCCTTGGGAACCGGTGCTCGTTCATGAGGTCAGCCAAGGACTTCCCCTGATGGGGATCGACAAGCGAGGGCATGGATAACACGAGACGTGGCCGGCTTCATAACCCATATACCATCTGCATATATGTGTAATCGGGATGATTCTAAACGAGATAGGAGAAATGTGGTCGCATAATAAGAAAAAGATAGGACACGCGAGCACGCGTGTAATCAAAGAGAGATCAGGGTATGCTCGAAGAATCATCGTCGACTACAGAGAAAAGCGCGATGGGGGAGAAGCCATGACTATGGGACTAGGTTTTTTTCCAGATTATCAGGATAGAATAAGGTGTTTGGGATGATTCAAGACAGGCTTCTCATCGAGGATGACACTGCCGAGCGCTTCGTGGCCATCTTTCATCGCGCGAATGGCTTAATAATTTTTCTAGTCGCTTTTTTGGGCATTGCTGGTTCATTTTTTCTCTATATCGGGTATCTGACGCTTGTTATGCTACTGAGATATTAAACTAGGAAGGTGCCCCTTGTTTTTCATCCCTTTCTTGCTTGCAGATATCGATGCGGTTCCTGGCACGGGATGCCAGGAGATTGAGCATGTCTATACAAGGTTGAAGATTGAGCATCTTCAACGCCTCGCTGTACGCGTCGATCGCCTGGTCATAATCCGCCTTGCGATAGTACAAGTCGCCGAGCTTGCTCCACGCGGGGAAACTTAAAGGTTCCGCGGGGTTTGTCTTGAGCTCGGCTTTTATCTTGGCGATGTCCAAGTCAAGCCAGGCTAATTCCTTGGTCTTGGCATAGATATGATAGCCAGCTACCAGGGCCGCGGCGGATGCCATCGAGATGATGGAGTTGACGAAATCGGACAAGCCGGGTGTGAACTTCGTTCCCGAGGCGATCATGACGAGGACGCTTGCGATGATCGACGTGACGACCGAGCTCCACTTGTCCTTATGCAGCATGTTCCATTGATACTTGAAAAACACGAAGAGGGATGGCAATATCAAGGCCACGCATGCAGCGACCCAGCAAGAGGAGAAGACGGGCGACAGCCTCGTATCCCAGACGAACACGATGAAATACATCATGCAGGCCATGACGAGGCCTACTATAAACACGAGAACTATCACCTCCTTGTGCTCGATCGCCAGGCAGAATCCCACGACGATCACGACCTCCGCGAAGATGATGGCGAAGAAGCACTCGAAGATCAGCGCCGCCGAGGCTGCTGTCGGGTTGGACGTGTCGTACATCAGTCTCGCGCCCGCCAGCACGAAGGTCAAGATCAGTGCCAATAACGCGATCATGAAGGGCACGACGTAATTCCAGGGCTCAATCGGGATGAATTTCACGGCCGCGAATATCAGGACGCCCATCAAGATCAAGAGGCCGATGAGGCCGACGATTCCCATCACACGATACAAGTACAAGGAAGGGTGGGTCGACGCGGAGGTCATCGACGAGCCCATCAAGATCAAGGGAGAAAACGTGCCGTTCATCGAGAAGGTCGTCATCACGCGGCATGGTCCCGTGGTGTCGGGGATCGAGACCCTCTCGATTCACGGCAGCAAGGATGCCCTTGCCTACTGCTCTGTCAGCAGGGACCCAAGCACGTTGGTGCGCGGGGGTATCAAGCTGATGAAGGCCCGGTGCTGGGATGATTTCATCGACGCGGGGCGGGACCTTGATCTCTATTTCATGCACGTGACCTACGCCGATATCGACGGGAACATCGGGTCGCACGTGTGCTGCCGTGCCCCGAGGCGCGTGAAAGGCCATGACGGGCAGGTACCCGTCCCGGGCTGGACGGGCGAGTACGACTGGGCAGGCGAGTACATCCCGTTCGGCGAGTTACCGCACGCGTTGAATCCCAAGAAAGGGTTTATCGTGGTCTCGAACAACAAGCCGTTCGAGGGACACGAGTATCCGCATTACCTCGGCAACGCGTGGGACGCTGGGTTCCGCGCTGCCCGGATCACGTCATTCATCGAGACCAAGGGTAAGATGGCGCTGGAAGACCTGCTCCCGTTGCATCTCGACTTCACCTCGCTTCCGGGCCAGCAGTTCGTGAAGCGACTCGAGCGCTTCGAGACGGCCGATCCCGATGCCAAGCTCGGTTTCGATATGGTGCGGGCATGGGACGGCGTGCTGTCCGCGGATTCCACGGGGGGTGCCGTGTGCGAGCTCGCGATGGGGTTCATGTTGCGATACATTTTCGAGTCTGGTCTCGAGCCGGAGATGGTTCCCCTTGCCATGGGTCGTTCATTCAACCCGGTTCTCAAGGAAATAAACGAGTATTATTATTGCAAGCCGCTCATCCTGTTCGCGTTTCTCGATGATCCCGGGTCGTGGTGGGTGAAGAACGCGGGTGGAAAGCAGGCCGTCATCGAGCAAGGCTTGAAGCGGGCGGTCTACTTCTTGCGAGACAACGTTGCAAGGGACCCCGCTGCTTGGCAGTGGGGGAAGATTAGCAAGGTGGTGTTCCCCCATGCCTTTGCCATGAAGAAGCCACTGGACCTCGTGTTCAACCCTCCATCGCGCCCGTTCGGCGGGAACCCGTTCACGGCGTGCCAATCGTCCAGCGATTCGGACAAGGGCTGGGGAACCAAACGATGCGTTCCCAGCTTCCGTATGGCCATCGACTGGTCGGACGTCTCCAAGGCACGATGCATCTTGCCGCCCGGCCAGTCGGGGCACCTTGCATCCCCCCATTACATGGATATGTACGATGCGTGGCTCAAAGGCGAGTACATTCCTATGTTGTGGACCCGGGAACAAGTCGAGGCGCACGTGGAAGGGAAACTCGTTCTCTCCCCGTGAGGGCGCGTGGAGAAAAAAAAAAGAATGGTTTAACGTGGTCGTTTACACGTTCGGGACGCTTCCGCCGCAGTTCGGGCAGAACCGCAACGCCGGGTCGGGTGGCAGCTGGCCCCCGCAGAAGGGGCAGAACCGATTCTCTTGCGCTGGCCGCGCTTGGGCCGCGGGCGTCGCGGACGGCGCCGGTTGTTGCTGGTATGTCCCCGGGGGGGCGGTGCTCCCCGAGAAGGAACCCGCCGGGGGCGCTGCCGTGCCCGTGGAGATGGACGATGAATACGCACCCCCCATCTTCTGGAACCCGCTGCCCGTCGTGTAGCATCCCATGACCTCGAGAACGAACCCGATGATGGCCCCGATGAACCCGGCAATCGGGATGAAGCCCAAGATCAAGGAAAGCAAATTGCCCCACATGAAGTACCCCGCGCCTTGCATTCCCTTTTCCCGAGCGGGGCCTTCCACGCGTGTCTGGAAGAACTGCTTCAGCTGTGCCGCGGCGATGATCGCGAGGATTTGCACGACCAAGATCAAGCCGGTGATGATTGTTGAACCCGCGGCAATGGCGCCTGCTATGTAGGGCACTAGCGCACTCGGATTGCTGATGATGCTGTATGGAAGGCCAACTATCAAGTCGATGATTTGGATGACCATGAAAGCCGCGGCAATGATCGTGGCTATGATCACCAAGAATCCAATTATCCGGAAGATGGCATATCTATTCAATTCCGGCGATCCCGATTCCTTGCTCAATTCCATGGACGTGCCCACGACTTGGAAGAACAAGACGAGGAGCCATATCGCGATGAAGATGTCGACGATCGGAATGAGCATCAGCAAGATCGCCGTGCCCGTGCTCCGGAAGTATTTCCCAAGCTTGGAACTCGTTGAATTCTCGTACAATGGTTTCACCCCATGTAACAAGAGGTACATCCTCCTTGGGCTATAAAAACGGCGCGCGAAAAAAGTGAAACCTCAAAAATCGGGCGACGTTCTATTGCATGTCTTTCGTGGACGTGTTTCTCTCCCCAATCCCGGTCTCGCACGGGACTCCCCCGGAGGATAAATGCATTGATACATGGCTAGCCCGATGGTGTAG
Organism: Promethearchaeota archaeon; assembly: GCA_041305945.1. GTDB lineage: Archaea > Asgardarchaeota > Lokiarchaeia > Sigyniarchaeales > Sigyniarchaeaceae > JBGLND01. The sequence goes on along the minus strand of JBGLND010000001.1, from coordinate 3,379,410 downwards.
AGGCCAAGCATAGGGGGCTCTGACCCCCCGGACGCAGGTTCGAATCCTGCTCGGGCTATTCTCTCACCACCATTTCCCTTTATCCGAGATTGTTGAATAAATTTCATTGAACAACGCGATGATGCTCGTGAACGGCGAACGTGGAACTATCTTGGACGGGCGTGCTACCGCCCAATCGGTCAAGGATTCGTTGAGACCACGGGTCGAGGCCTTGTCACTGAAGGGGATCGTGCCGTGCCTCGCCACGGTCCTCGTCGGCGACGACCCGGGATCGAAAATCTACGTGGGCAACAAGCACAAGGCATGCGCCGAGCTTGGAATGAAATCCATCGAGATCAACAAGCCCGCATCGACGAGCCAGCAAGAGGTCATCCAGGCCGTCCGGGAACTGAACGCGCGCCCCGACGTCCAAATACTTTGTTGATGTTGAGGTGGTATCTGACGAGAAACTAAAATTACAACGACTAGAAGAAGAATTGCAAGAAGCTAAGATGGTTGAAGATGAGTTAGCAGAGCAAGAAGCTAATCCGTTTGTACCGAATGAATTCAGTATTGACGACATCAAGAACGAAATCACGTAGAGGCGGGTAATTATGACCGAGCAAGATCGGGCCTGATGCCATCAAGAAATCGATGAATTTGTTGCCGTCAACGTCCCACAAGTAACAACCATCTCCCTTGTCCATGAACAGCGGGAACGGCGAATGCTTGGCATTCTGGTGTTCGGCACCCCCGGGTATGTACTTCTTTGCTTCCTCGAAGAGCAACCGGGACCGGGCGAACCGGGACCCATATGCTTCCATAGCATCGTGGAGGGCTGGCTCGCGGACCTTGACCACGTCCATCTCCGCGATCTGCAAGAGCTTGGTTTTTAAATCATCGTGATTCATCATTGCACCACGCACGCGAGTTCATTCTTGGATATGCTTGATTTTCAAGTCGACAAGTTGTTTCATGGGAAGGAGAACATCGAGAAACATGATCGCATTGCTTGATGTTGGTTGATTTTCTCCATTGGGTGGAGATTCAACGAGCTTGTTGATATTGATCCTGAAATCGGCATATATCTCCTTGAACTTGGTGAAATTGTTCTCGCTTATGAACAAGTACTGGAAGTTCAGCTTCCCGTCGAACATGTACTTTGCGAATTCTTCGTCCAGAGAAGCCCCGTTGCCGTGCAAACGTGGTTCCAAGTCGGACTGGAGCACGTTGACGAACGAGAGAGAACGCTCGAAAAACCGCGTTATCGCCTTCAACTTGCGCAACAACCGCGTGTAGAATTCCGTGTTCGCCATCCCATCCGTGAACAGTGGGGGGAATATCTTGGAAAAATTGAACTCCTCAATCCGGTCTTGGTCGATAGTGAAATACTTTGGATTGCCCCGCTTGCTGGCTTTTACAGATTTCACGACCCCGGCCGATTCCAGTGCAGCAAGGTGCCTTGAAACGGTGGCTTTATCCTTCCCGACACGGCTCGCGATCTCGGTGACGTTCAAGCGCGGGTGCATCATCAACAAGTATGCAAGCACAAGCCGGAAATCGCGGTCCATCACGGAAAAAAGGGTATCCTCGCCCATCTCGCGCCAGCCATTTGCATCGGTATTGTTGCAAATAATTTATAAATACTGAAACAAAAATATAAAGCTAGCGAAACGGAGGATGTTGCATAATGGCAATTAAAATGGAAAATGTCAAACCGAGGCGGGTGATCGATTACATCGCGGACATGCTCGATGAATCAGGCCACACGCAAGTGTTTGCCCTACCCGGGGGGTCCACACCTTTTATTGTCGAGGAATTCTTCAAGCGGGATAAGTTCAACACCATCATCGCTAGGCACGAGGCATCGGCCGCGATCATGGCAGATGTCTATGGGCGACTCACCCGCAAACCAGCGATTCTCATCGGGCAAGGCATTTTCATGGCCACGAATGGTGGATTTGGCATTTCGGAGGCTTTCTATGCAGGCGTGCCGATGGTGATCATCACGGAATTTTCGGACTGGTACGGGTTCAACATGCACGGGTGCTACCAACTGGGGAACGGGCAGTATGGCGCGGTCGACCTGCCGGCCTTGTACAAATCCATGTGCAAGCAAGTTTTCACCGCATCCGAACCTGAAGAGCTCTACTATGCCGTACAGCTCGCGATCAAGCATGCAACAAGCGGGCGCCCTGGACCGGTTGCAGTCATCTCGCGATGGAACGCCATGATGGGACTCATAAACGATCCATCCCAATTGAAGAGCCTCCCACAACCTTTCCAACCATTAAGTGGATATGTAAACGTGAAACCACCTTGCATCTCGGGCAAGGATGCAATCGAAATTGCCAAGATGCTCGTTTCTGCAGAAAGGCCGGTCATGATTTGTGGCCGGGGTGTGCACGCGTCGGGTGCATACAACGAGATTGTTGAACTCGCGGAGCTCATCGGGATGCCGGTCGCAACAAGTTACATGGGGAAGAGCACGATCCCGGAGACGCATGAATTGGCAGTGGGCTCGACTGGGGCTATTGGCCAAAAGATCGCTAACCAGCTCGTCAAGAACGCAGATTTCATCCTGGCAGTTGGGACTTGCTTGGCACCGGACAACACCAAGAATTGTAGCTTCGATTTTATCAACCCGAAAAAGCAGAACATAGTCCAGATCGACATCGAACCGAGAAATGCTGGATGGACGTACCCGATCACGCTCGGGGTGACCTCGGATGCCAAGCTTGCCTTGCAACATATCTTGGATAGCGTCAAGACCATCAACCCGAGTATCGATCTCGAGAAACGCCGGAACGAGTTAAAAACCTTGAAAGAAAACCCGGAAATGGAATTCTTCGACAGCAAGTTCTTTTACAAGGAAGAGGTCCCGCTGGATCCCGAGCGCATCGTGAAATCGGTGAATAACTTGATCCGGGAGAACGATCTCATCGTGCTCGATGCAGGCAACAACCGCATGGCATTCACGAAATTGTTCCGCACGAAAAAAGCAGGACAGTTCATCGCACCGGGGGGCGTGGCCGGAATGGGATGGTGCGCCAGCGCAGCGCTGGCTGCCCAGATGGTCCACAAGGAAGGCAAGGTAATCGGGATCACGGGAGACGGGGGGATGATGATGGCCCTGTATTGCTTGGAAACGGCCAAGCAATTCAACTTGGCAATCATATACGTCCTCTTGAATAATTCGAGCTTGGGGAACGTGCGTGATTTCTTGACTACCAAGGGCAGGAAATGTGCTTGCCGGTCTGGGCGGATGGTGCAGTGGGGGTTGTGTTGGTGTTGATTGTCGTTGCGGGACCGGAGAACGCGCGGTTCCCATCTCCCACACCGGCCGGGAGGCTTTATCGGGTGTGGGTTCATCGGTGACCGAGTCCCGGGACAGGATTTCACGCGCGGCGGAGAACCAGTTGCTTGAAAGGTCCCCAGCCATAGGCGTCGATTCGCAAGGATTCCGGCAGCGCGTGCAAGACCCGTCTCATCACGTGGACAGGTCGGAACAAACCGTTTATTTTCTCGTATTCCGAACCGTGGCGTTCGAGAAAGTACGAATCCGAATCAACCATGTCCACGAAAGTGGTGGTGCACGTCTGGCCGGATCAAGTACGATATTGCGATTCGGCGACCTCTATGGATATTTTCCTGCCGCGACGCTTTTCCTCGGCCTCGATGAGGGTTCTCGCATCATCGGTTATGGTTATTTGCATTGGTCGTCACGTGGGTGGTATTCTTGGTAGTGCAAGTTGGTTGCACAAATATCACAATTCACGGGGATACATTAAACGTTGGTCTTATGAAAAATAACCGCGTCCCGTGGCGCTGAGGGCACGTGGTACCTCGCGAGATGAGGAGTGCTTTATAAATAAACTTTATAAATGGATTTTCAATGTGTAGTTTAAATACTCTCTATTTAAACAACACGAGTACGTCGTGCTAAACTGCATCCAGATGACTTGTGCGTGGTAGTTGAGCACGACCGCGCTAGCTCATATATTCACACCATGGAGAGAACGATAATGGCGAAAAAACGAATCAGCTCCAAACCGGTTGACGAAGCAGAAGAGGAACCCCGCGAGAACAGCGTCGAGATCAAGCCAGAATGGCGCATCGAGAACGTTGTTGCCACGGTTTCCTTGGAACTGGAAAATCCACAAGAAAAAATCGATTTGAACCAGATCGCAAGGAAATACACCGATTGCGAATACAACCCAGAACGTTTCCCCGGCCTTGTCATGCGCGTCGAGAATCCCAAGGCAACGATCTTGATATTCTCAACGGGGAAGATGGTGGTAACCGGCTTGCGCCAAGCATCCGAGGCAGAAACCGTGGTGGATAACGTCATCACGAAGATGAAGAAGGCCAAGGTCAACATCAAGAACGAGCCTGAAATCACCATCCAGAACATCGTTGCGAGCGGGGACTTGCACACGTCGATCGATTTGAATGAAGCAGCCATCGTCATGGAGAACGCCATGTACGAACCGGAGGTCTTCCCCGGCTTGATTTATCGCATGCAAGACCCGAAAACGGTGTTTCTCATCTTCAGCACGGGGCGTATCGTCTGCACGGGTGGAAAAACCAAGGAGATCGTTGGCAACGCTATCGAACGCCTGGTGGAGCAAGTCAAGTCCTATGGTGTCGCGGGAAACCAGAACGGCGAAGTCGATAGCAACGACGATTATGATATAATATAATCCCACTTTATTTTTCAAGTTTTCGCACGTTAATTTCATCTTTAGGCAATTCACGTGAAGATTTCACCCAATCCTTGAATTGAACGCCGGGATCGACGAGATAAATAAAAAATATAAGCCGTCGAGCACTTTCACACGCCATATCGAACACCCGGACACGGTGAATGCACGATGGATCAGAAGGACATCGACAAGATGGTGAAAAAGTTCAGCAAGGAAGAATCGTTGAGCTTCTTGTGCGACGAACGCTTCGATTTCGAAGCGACCATGGAGGAATTGGTGAAGGTTCTCCGAACCAAGAGGTTGGACATTCTCGACGGGATGGCGCATAAAGAATTCGAGCGCCAGTTCGCGGAATGGATGGGTGCCAAGCATGCCATCTTCGTGAACTCGGGCACGGCAGCCTTGTTTTGCGCGTTACGTGCCGCGAACGTTGGCCCTGGTGACGAGGTAATCGTGCCCCCGTTCTCATTCATGGCAACGGCCAGCAGCGTCTTACATGCAAATGCCATTCCCATCTTCGCGGACATAGAAATGAAGACATACAATCTCGACCCGCAAGAAGCAATCAAAAAGATAACCCCCAAGACCAAGGCAATCATACCGGTGCATCTCGCGGGCATGCCAGCAGATATCGAACCGTTGAAAGAGGTCTGCGAGCAAAAGGGGATATTCTTGCTCGAGGACGCGTGCCAGTCCCACGGCGCGAAGTTGAATGGAAAATTCCTAGGCACGATCGGGAATGCAGGGTGTTTCAGCTTCTTCCCGAGCAAGAACATGACCACGGGTGAAGGCGGCATGATCGTGACCAATGACGACGAGCTCGCCGAGCAATGCCGAATCATACGCCACCATGGTGAATCATCCTGGTACGTGTTCGCGCGGCTTGGCTGGCACCTCAGGCCGACCGAGCTCAGCGCGGCGGTTGGACTCGCGGAGATGAAAGTGGTGAAGGGCAACATCCGCAAGCGCCAGCAAGCGTGGTTTTACCTCAACGAGAACCTCAAGGACGTGAAGGGACTCAAGGTTCCAGAGGTGCCGGAAGGCGCGGAACCATCTTGCAACTGGTGGGGCGCGATATTGAAACCTAGCGAGATTGGTCTCAAGGATACGAAGGAAATGGTCAACGCGCTCAATCGAAAGAACGCCTTCACGAAAATCCTCTACCCGCGGATTATCTTTATGAATAGATACTTTTTGTCCGAATGTTATAATACCATAATAATTCTTTATCGCCCCCGTATACATCGTCAATTCATGCGTTTTCATTTTCGGTATATTTATAACATAGTGTGCCTCCATTACCGGTTTCATAGTAATAACCGTTTTGACACGCTTTCCTTTCTGCACAGCAACTTCAATGCGTTCTTCATCTTTCAGATTAACAAGAGCAACACCCATTTCATCACACACAGCCTTAATTCCTGTTGCCGCGAATGGTGCACTATTATCAACCACTTCATTGTGAGCACGATGATGGCGATGGGAATGGCATAGAACAGCACGCGATACAGCGACGCGTCCAGGTAGATGTCGTGCATCATGGCTGACCCGCTCCTTTAGGTACGTTGCCAGGCGATTGGCTCCCCGCCCGCCGGGTTCTGCGCTTGATGGCCTTGTACAGCACGAACGCGAGCACGGGTGGCACGGCGGCGATGGTGCCGATCGACGCGTAGAGCGGCATGGCACCAAGTTCCGGGTGCTGGTTGTTCAGATCCTGGCCTGGATCGAAGAGGTTGTATCGGTAGAGGTTCCCAACCGAGTAGGTAGCAAGGATGGAACCGTTACCGTTCCCGCGGAAGTCGTTTCCCATGTAGAGGCCGTTGTTGGAATAATCCATAACCACCCCCCATCCACGATTCTCTGTGATGGAATTTCCAACGAGCGTGGCTCCGTACGCGTTATTCAGCGAGATGCCGGAGGCATTGTTATACCGTACAACATTGTCACTCACGAATAGTGTCGGGCCGTATAGTTCTAGGCCGTACGTGGTGTGGTTCGTGATCGTGTTGTTCATTATTTGGGCTGGTCCTGTAAGAAGGACGCCCAGTTGTCCATTCAAGACGATCTCACTGTCACTGATGGTGTAAGACGTGTCATCTGCCGCGGTTAGGACATAAAACTCTATCCCGCACCATACATTGTTCCTGATGATGCACCTGGTGATGAGTACATCGCTCGTGACTTCCTCCCATACACGGATGCCTTCATATGATTGTATTATCGTGCAATTCATTATCGTGACGTGGCGGGAATTGGAAATGAAGATCCCGATTGAACTTGCCGATGCAACGCTGCAATTGACGATGGTGAGGTAGGATGCAGTGTTGGCGATGTAAATGCCGTATGCATAACCGGTCGCATCGATGACGAGATCACGGATGACGAAAGGGTCGCCAGCCGTGCCGTTTCCTGTTTTGTTCACGAAAGCAGCGAGGGCGCTTTCGCCGTTAATCGAGATCGGCCCATGTGGGCCGGAATTTTCCATTTGAAGTCGCTGCTCGGGCGACAGAAATGGCGTAGCATGTCGCTGTTGCTGGTTAAATGCACTGGCCATGATGCAATATCCGATCCCGAGGAGCAGCGCGAGTATCATCTTTTTATCGCTCTGTATGCTGTTTTTCATGGCGTCGTTACGACCCCATACCCTTTTACAACACATGTATTCGAAATAATCCACGAGAAGACCGCTGCGCCCACTGCGCCCTCACGAGGCCAGGTGCGGTGCAGATGGCGTTATGGAAGCTGGGATCCACAGTTCGGGCAGAAGCGCGGGCTGGCGTCCAGCATCTGCCCGCAGAAGATGCAGTACTTGCGCTCGCTCCCGCCTTGTGGGACGGGCTGCTCGCCCTTCTTCGCGGGTTCGAAGCCGGGGGCTTGCTGGTACTGCACCCCTTCGCCCAGGATGACCTCGCCGGTCTGCGAGTCGTACATGTACGACACCAGTCCTTCGCCCCGCAGATCCATGAGCACGCGGAGCAAGTGGCTCCGCTTCACCCCCGCATCCGCGGCGATCTCGTCGAGCGAGAACCTACCTGTCATCCGCGCTTGGACGACGGCGAGAACGTCCCGCCTCACGCGATTGTCCGTCGACTTGTTGCTGACCGCCCCGATGAGCATGAAGAAAGAGGGGATGAACAGCCAGTAGCCCCACGTGTTCAAGCTCAAGAAGGTTATGTTAAACGATGAAAACACGAGCGACAAGATGGCAACGCCCAGGAAGACCAGGCCGCAGCCGAGACTCGAGTTCGTGCCCTCGTAATCCCGTTTCTCGTAGTACCGCCGAGTTCCGCTCACGGTTCGTTCACCGAATGTGGGTCTTTCCGAATCACGGAGCCCATGGAACTCTTATCAGATAAAGGATGTAGGGTGGGTCATCCTAAACCCGCGTCGACCCGGTGTGTTCAACCCTTAGCCTTTTTCGCTTTCTTGGCGAGGATCGCGTCCACCTTGGCGGCGAGTATGAAGTCGTTCTCGAACAGGCCCTTCACCGCGTGCGTGTAGAGTTCGAGCACCACCTTGCTGTAGTAGATGTAGATGTCGGGGTGGTGCCCCTCGCCCTCGGCGATGCCTGCTACCTTGTTCACGAAGTCCATTGACCCCTTGAAGTCCTTGAACTTGAATTCCTTCCGGATCTTGTGCATGCCGTCGCGCAGCAGCTGCCAGCCCTTGACCCGTGCGATGTACATGTCCTCGTCCGCCTCGCTCATGGCGGGGATCATGCCCTCGCACGGCACGCAGTGCTTCTCTTCTAATTCCATCGCGTATCGTCTCGTGTTGTCGATTGCCCTGTCTTGGACACTGAACGAACCGCCTTATATCCTTTCCGCATTCGCCCTACAATACAGATCGACGGCTGTCTCATATCGTCACTGCTCATGAGTACGAAGCTGATTTAGACGAGGAAGGAAATAAAGGAGTAGAAAAATTAGTGATCCATCAGAGATCGGGGATCAACCGGAGCAGCGTCACGATCGCGGCGCCAGTCGAGTTGATGTGGTTATTCTCCTCGATGACACGCATGGATTTGAGCTTCGCCAGTACATCGGCGAGCTCGGTCATAAGGGTGACCTTGTACTTGTTGAAATACTTCTGGATGGCCATCCCGTCCGTGTTGTTCTCGTGGATGGCGAAGAGCGTGTAGCGATCGTCCGCCGTGAGCATCTTGATGTAGGGCTTGAGCTGCTCGATGATGTAATTCGTGCGCGGGTTGATGGCAAACACGACCTGGTCTGCCTTCAGCTTCTGCACGGCGTCGAACGAGTGGATCTCCTCGATCCCCTTCGTCTTGAGGTTGCTGATGAGTTCGCGGATGTAGAAGATCGACTCGAACTCGACGCCTCGTGCGGTGTTCAGCACCTTCTTAGCCACCGACTTGCGCGGCAGTTTATTCATGGATCCCATTCAAGAACGTGCCGCACTGGTGAGGCACCAACTATAATTCCCAAAGCCGTGCTATCAATCAAGGGTGAAACAGAACGATCCAGCAAGAACAGAACATCGCCGTGTCCCCGCTAATTATGGTGCTCGTGTTTGTCACGTGGGGGATACTAGTCGCGTCAAGCATGATGCTCATGAAAAGGAAAATGCTATCATGGAGAAAGATAGCCGGGATGCTCGTGACGGCCGTGGTCGCGGGTGGTGTCATCCTTGGAGCGCTACCAAATCCCATTCAACCGTTCAGCCAGGTCTTGCTCGCCATTCGAGGGATAGGGGTCAATCCCACCTTGGTACCGATGGTGCTGGCTCTCGTGGTGTTGCTAGCATCAACGCTCATCGCGGGGCGGGCATTCTGCGGGTATGCATGCCCGCTGGGGGCATTGCAAGAACTCCTGTCGCGGATCAAGTTCAAGGCACCGGTTCTGGCACGGCGTGCCGTGAAAGGCGCTTGGGTGGTGCCGGAAAGGTATGCAAAGGCAACCCGCCTCACCGTGCTCATCGTGCTGTCATCTATCACGGTCATCTGGGGAATCGCAATCATCCAGCTCTTGAATCCATTTGTTGGATTCAGGGTGTTCCAGCAACCAGGTTCGATAGCACTTGTCGTGCCCGCCATCTTGCTAGCGGTCATATCGTTAGCCAGCATATTCGTTTACCGGCCATGGTGCAGGTTCGCCTGCCCGTTCGGGACGCTCGCGTGGCTTACCAGCCGGTTCAGCAAGTACAAGCTTGCCAGGACCGACGCGTGCATCGATTGCGGGTTGTGCGAGAAAGCGTGCCCGGTCGACGAGGCACGCCGGGATGCATCGAAGGCAGGATGCTTCTTGTGCAACCGGTGCGTGGATGTGTGCCCGAAAGATGCGATCGTCCTGGAAACCAGGGTACACGCTCGAGACCAAGCAAACAAACTTGAGGTGGAACAATAATGAACATCACATCAGTGCCCGACGCGGCCGTGCAAGACACGCCGCACCAAGGCACGATCAAGAAGATGATAGCATACGAGCACGCGACGGTCGTGCACATCGAGCTGCATCCGGGCGAGTCGTTGAAAAAGCACGTGACACCTGTCGACGTGTGCTTCTACGTGCTTGAAGGCGACGGCCACGTGGAAATAGGGAAAGAAGATGAAGCCATAACCAAGGATCAACTCGTGTTTAGCCCGGCTCGCGTCCCGCATAGGCTTTACAACGCGGGGAGCAAGCCGTTCCGGTTCCTCGTCATCAAGACACCGACGCCCACCACGCAGACGGCCTTTCTATGACACGAGCACGGGGCGCCGGTTCAATGTTTATATGGATAAAGCGGGAGATCACCAACGAGATGCAAGTGAGAGCGTGATGGGTTCTTTGCATCTCCAGCGAGATGCAAGTGAGAGAATGATGGGTTCATTCAAAACCGTGATTATCAAGGATTACACCAAGAATATCTTGGATGTAGTGACGAAAGTCGAGGACGGGGATATTGCCTTCATCATTGACGACGATTTAGGGACCATTCATATTTGGAACGGCCAGCGAACGTCGATGCTCAACCGGTACAAGGCCGGCATGATGGCACCCGCGCTTAAGAGCGCATTCCATTTATACGATTATAAAACCGACACCGTGGAGCAAGGGAACGAAAGCGAGCGCTTGAAGGAGGAAGTAGCGAAGCTATTAGATGGAAAGGGGAGTGGCGCCCGAGGCGAAGAGAAAGCCTTGATAGAAACCGCGATTCTCGAATTCCAGAACCGCATGCGCGAGCAACCCGTGTCCGATGCAGGGGAATCCGTGCTTGAAAACAAGCATCTACAAGAAAAGCCTCCGTCCCATGGCGGTATCGACAAGCTCAAATCTGAACTGGATGCAATCAAGCGTGATAGCGAATCGAAGAGCAATGAGTTGAACACGGTGCGCGCAGAACTCGAAGACGAAAAAAAACGCGTGCTAGATCTTGAACGCGATCTGGAAAGTAAAACCGCCATCATGAAGCTTGAAAAAGAAAAATTAATTGCCGAACGTGACGTCGCCACCACGAGGGTGGAACGCATCAAGGAGGGACTCGACGACAAGGTCAAGTACCTCGAGCTTGAAATACAAAAACTGGCAGGGGAGCGGGACGCCGTGCAGAGGCTACTGGATGACACGCGCCATTACCTCGAAGGCCAGATCACCTTGATCAAGGCAGACAGGGATGCCATCAAGGAGGAAGCAAGCAGGCTGGAAAACGAGAAGCGTGACCTCGAAAACGAGATGGGAGAACGGATCAAGAAGATCAAGGAAGGCATTGCCGACAAGGTCAAGATGAATTTTTACAGCATCAAGCAGATACCAGCGGCACCCACGGGGAGCATCTGGTTTGAATCGATCGTGCAAGTCATCTCGGGAGACAAGGCGGCATTTCCAGCCAACATTGATGCCGCCAAGTTGAAAGAGATGGAAGGGAAACAAAAACGAGAAAGCCCGAAAGCCGAAACGATGAAAGCAGACAGGTCACCGTCCCAGCAAGCCAGCAAGGACGTGCCCGCGGCGAAGATAGTAGTACCCGTGGCCAGCCCGGAACTGGAACTTCCCGATACAAGCAACCAAGAGAACCTGGAATTCCCCTTGCTCGATGAAATAGAAGGTACCCTTGCCGTTCAAGCGAAAGCAAAGGAGAAACCACCAAAGGAAGACGAGAAGACCACGGGAAAGGACGATTTTGAAATCTTGGAAGCACCCGTCGGAAAGGAGAAGGTCTTGACCCCGCCAAGTGACGGTGCCAGCGCGAAGGTGAAGCAAGACACCGATGCAAGAAGCCAGGAGGGAAAGGAAAAACCGCAGGAAGGGAAAGCCAGGCTCGAATCGGATGACCTTCCAGCCGGGGACATCTTGGACTTCGCGTCGCTCGACGCTCTTCCGATCTTCCTTGAAACGGGTATTCACTTCTGGATTCTCGATTGACATATCCACCTCCTCGTCCAGTGGTTTAGGCCGGGTGAGTAACATGGAAGAGCCATCATCGTTCGTGTCGAAGATATACTTCCATCTCGCGTTCTGGATGGAAACCAACCGGCCCGAATCCACCTATTAGATCGTTTTCTGGTGGTCCGGTTCCACGTAAGTTTGGCTGATGATTGGAAAGAACGTCTCGCTAACGTTTCCTTTCTTGAGGGGCACGCGGGACTTACCGATGCAAGAACCTCATTCCACCTATAGTTTAACGACTACGGCAGCGCGAAAAAATGCAAACAACCAGTTTTAATACCCGTGATTGGATAGGATCAAATCGCAATAACACCCACATGGAAGTGGCTCGGGCATGTTGAAATTCAACGATCCACAAGACCTACTTGGCATCGCCATCAAGAATATCCTCGATAACCGCGACAAACGCGGGGAGATGGAGGCACTCGTTTCCAACTTGGAAAAAACGTTTGTAATCGATCTCACCGGCGTGTATCCGGTAACCGTGCATTTCCACGGGAACGAGGTTAGGATCGAGCCTGGATGTAGTGAGGAATTCGATCTGAAGGTCTCGATGACACTGGATACGATGGCTGCCCTGGCGAATGGCCAAACGGGGAGCTTGCAAGCATTCTTGAGGGGGCAGGTAGGAGTGAAAAAAATGTGGAACGTGGCGGCATTACTAAAATTCTTGAACATCTTCATACCGGCCTTGAAAATTGCTGCGGAGCGTGGAGTGCATTTTGGAAAAACTCACCGATCGTAAGAGAAATGAAATCAAGAACAGTCTCGTGGATATCTTCGGTCCACAGAACGTCACGGACAAGGTACACGACCTGTATCCCTATTCCTATGATGCTACGGAATGCGAGCCCCACATGCCCGATTTCGTGGTCCTGCCAGAAACAGTGGATCAAGTGGTGGCAGCCGTCAAGCTGGCAAGTGAAGCGAAAATTCCTCTCGTATCCTACATATCCGGCAACAATCTCGGCGGGTTGGCCATCCCGGAGAAGGGCGGGATCATCCTCGATTTCTCCAAGCGCATGAACAGGGTCTTGCATGTCCACGAATCGCACATGTACGCGATTCTCGAGCCCGGCGTCACCTTCGGGCAATTCAAGAAATATCTTGATGACCACCACCCGGGCCTCCGGTATTCCTACCCCTTCGCGCCGCCTTACAGCGGGGCAGTTGGTAATGTTCTTCTCTCCGGCATGAACAACATGTCTTGCGCGCACGGGTCGATGGGAGATTGGATCAACGGTGTCGAGGTGGTCCTCCACGACGGGATGGTCGCGCGCATCGGCTCGTGTTTCCTCGGCAAGGAGTTCCGGCCGGATAACTGGCATTCCCGGTACCCGATGCCGGATTTGTTGGGGTTGTTCGTGAACTGGCAAGGGATGACGGGCATCGTGACCAAGTGCGCGGTACAGTTGTGGCCACGGCGGCCCATCGAGAAGGCTTTCTTCGGCATTACCTATGGATACGAGACCACTGCAGAGTTCATGCGCGAGCTCGGACGGGCAGAGATTATCGATGATATATCGACGGTGTCCGTGGAAGTAGCAAAGATGTCGCTAGAAATTCCCAACCCGATTAAAATAACTGAGGAACCAGACTTTGCAATGCTCATTACCTTGTCCGCATTGACGCAAAAGCATCTGGAGGCCAAGCAGGAGATCGTGCAAGACATCTTGACGAAAATAAACCAAAAACATGGCAACAAGGTTTTCATCCAAGATTTTGACTTTTTCGCCTCGCTGGTGGGCGAGCGGGTCCGGGTATTTTACGACTTGCCGGGCGTCATCACCCCGCTCGTGGAATATTCCGGCTTGACTTGGTTCGGGTCCTACGCGCCCCCGGAGCACATGGGCATACTCTTTGAAAAAGCAACCGGCATCTTTCATAAATACAATTTCCCGGCGTTCGTGTATTCAAAAATGATGAAATCGGGACATTACGGCATATTCCGTCCCATCATACGTTTCAAGAAGGACGCAGAGGAAGACCGTGCCAGGAGCGCTATGGAGGAATTTTTCGACCTCGGTGTCAAATACGGGTGCATCCCGTACAAGACGCCTGTCTGGATGTGCAACCGGCTCAAGGAAATCATAGACCCGAACTGGCTCGGATTTTTCACGAAAGTCAAGGGGTTCATGGACCCGCATGGTATTTTCAACCCGGGGAGGTGGGGTATCTAAATGGTTCAACTTGCGGACATCTCACGATTATCAAGATCATCTCAAGAAACATTGAAGATGGTCTTGGACCGGTGCATCAAGTGTAACACGTGCAAGTATGCTTATAAGGAATTCACGCCATCATGCCCGTCGGGGGAGACATTCAAGTTTGAGTCTTACTGGGCTTCGGGACGCATCCGCATCGCGCGGGGCGTGCTGACAAGGCGGCTCGAATGGACTGACGCCATATCGGACCCCATTTTCGCGTGCACGACGTGCGGCGCGTGCGTTGATAGCTGCCAAGCACCGCACAAGGACCGTATCGTTGACATCATCGAGGCCCTCCGGGAGTTTGCTGTCAAGACCGTGGGTGCACCTTCAAAACAGGCGCGAATGGTGCCCCTCGTCGTCGAGCATTTCAATCCGTATGGCACCCCGCACTCGGACAATGCCGAGATCCGGGCAAGGTACCACCTTAACCCGACTGCCTCCGTGGTGTATTTTATCGGATGCACGTCCAACTATCGCCAGCAGCGGTTACGCGATGCCACCTTGTCTGTCCTCCAGAAGTTAGGTGTTGATTTCACGGTCGGGGGCGAACACCATCATTACATCTTGCGCGGGATGTTATCGCACAATGAAAAAAGACTTTGCCAAGTTTGGGATCGAACTCGGCATGAACGTGATGCATTCCTCGGAATTCATCAACCAGAAGTTAACACCGGTAGAATTGAAACGTTTCAAGCAAAAAAAAGAAAGTGATGCAACCATTACCACGGTTACCTATCACGATCCATGCCATCTCGGTCACCACACGGGTGTTTACGACCCTCCACGAGACGTGCTCGCAAGCATTCCGGGCGTTTCGCTTGTCGAAATGGGACGCAACCGGTCTTCCGCGTGGTGTTGCGGGGCAGGAGGTGGCGTGAAGATCGGGTATCCCGAATGGGCAGTGACCGTTGCGAAGGAACGCGTCGAGGCGGCGCGCCAGACAGGATTTCCTATACGATACACCAGTTCCTGGTTACCAGACTCGATACCAAGCACGATATCGTAAGCCCCGGCTTGCTTCAACTTCCACGCGAGGCGCGGGGGCAACATGTCAGCACGCAAGCCGTTGGTGAAACGAAGGTGCACGTTTAGTTTCAATTTGATGATATTATCGCAAATTTCTTCCGCACGATTTGCATCGTAATTAAAAGCATCATCGATGACGATTATTTCGTCAGCTTTGAAATTCTCTTTTAGATATTGGATTTCTTCAATGACATTACCCACGGAACGATACCTTAATTTATAGCCATGAACCAGCTTTGTACAATTAATGCACCCGAATGGACATCCCCTTGAAGTCATCACGGGATAGAAACGGGTTCCCTTGGGGTCCCAGAAGTACTTCCGGTGGCTCGGAAATAATTCCCAGGCAGGAAACGGAAGCGAATCGAGGTCATCGATATGCGGGCGAGGCTCCGTCTTCATCACGCGGGTTTCTTGCAAGTATGCTATGCCCTTGACATCTTGCAGGGGCGTGCCACGTGCAATCGCGCGTATCAATTCAACGATCGTGACCTCGCCTTCCCCGAGCACGACGTAATCGGCAACGTGGTCCCGTAAAAGCTTCTCGAACCTGCAAGTAGCCCAAGGACCACCGAAAACGACGGGAACGCCAGGAATGCGTTGTCTTAGCCATCGAGCGATGATCACGGCCTTGCGCGCGTAGGCAATGTTGCATGTGATACCGATGATGTCTGGTTGTTCCTCGAGCACACGAGTTGCCAGCGCGTGGATATTCAATCGCAGCGCGGTTGCATCGATCACGCTAACGGCATGACCTGCCTGTTTTAGGACTGCAGCGATCATTGCAATCCCTAAAGGAGGATAAAAAGATGCACGGATCAAGAGAAAATTATCCAGATAATTAGGGAAGATAAGTACAATTTTCATCGTCGGTTTCGAACGCTTTGCGGTGGATGATGCAGATTCGGCAATCGAATCAAGAAACGTGCTGATCAAGATAAATCCTTTCTTTTACAATGTACGTATAAGGATTAACGATATAAATTGTGATCAGTGATTCAACGCAGAGCGAACGTGACCAGCCCCCCTCAACGGCGTGGGATACGCGAGATGTACCAGCTGGTAAAAATTGCAGTCCAAATTATCAAAGCAAAGGTATTCCGGAAAAGAATACCGATCGCGGTCTCGATCCATGTCACGAACAAGTGCAATTTGAGATGTTCCTATTGCTATGCAAATGTGGAAGATAGATTCAGCAAGAACGTTGAAGATTTCACGACACAAGAGTTGAAGGCATACATCAAGGAAATGAAACAACTCGGGACACGTTGGATCATTTTACTAGGCGGGGAACCCCTCCTTCGGGATGATATCGGGGAATTGATACGATTCATAAAGCATGAAGGGATTTTCTGCGAGCTGGTAACCAACGGCATTTTGATCGAGAAAAAAATAGATGATATAAAGGAAATTGACTTGTTATGCGTGAGTTTGGATGGAGATAAAAATACAAACGATAAGTTACGTGGAAATGGAACCTATGAAAAGGTAATCAAGGGGCTAGAAATAGCATCCAAGTACCACCTGAAGATCAGGATTCATGCTGTCCTTTCCCGTTATAATGCAAATCGAGATAATATAAACCATTTAGCGGGGTTAGCGAGGAAGTACCGCGCAACATTTGGATATTCAACACCCATCATCGATGCAGAACCGGGAACATCACGCATCCCATTTCTTCTCGAGAGAGACGAGCTCCAATCATTTCTTAACGAGTTAAAGTCATTTAAATCGAAGGGTTACCCAGTCTACAACACGCAAGCTGCATTAAACAAGGCAATTGCATGGGAACACGACCCGTATTCCACGCGGAATGATATTATTGAAGGCAATCGTAGGAATGGAAAGGATTCAAAATGTTTCGCGGGCCATCGCTTCGTGTATATCGACAGCGAGGGTTACGTCTATCCTTGCATCAAGATGGGTATAAAACAAGGTTTGAACGTGCGAGACGTGGGGTTCAAGGAGGCATTCGAGCACCTGAAAACGCACTCGTGCAGGGGTTGCGCGTACCTGCAATACATTGAGTCAAACGACATCATCGACTTGAAGCGGAATGGAGTGATCCTTGGAATGAATACGTTCTTGGGGGGAAAAAAGTGAACCCGGCATGCACCATCGACGGAACGTCCTTGAAGGTGATGAGCAACGGAAAAGAAATACCCTTGCTTCAGAATGTTCAAGGGATTTGCTTGGGGTTGCTCCATATTGCAATACCATATATCCTTGCCTTTAATGATAACGCCGTGTTCACGTGGGAAAAAAAAAAGGACGAGGTAAATATATGTTGCCCGGCAGGTTTCACGAGTGCCAAGGTCGAGCGCCCCAATGGTAGAACATGCAAAATACACGTGACCCACGCGACGGGCATGTGCCCTAGGCACTCTTCCAACCAAGAAATCGTCATCACCGCGCACCCGAAGGACCTCGAAGCCATCGATGCGATATATCCCGCACTATCCTTGGTGAAAGAAGGAACGCACGCACGGGTCTCCCTGGCGGTTGCAAGGTCAAAGGAGGTCCTGGACGTGGTAACAGGTGATGGCCACGACAACAAGATACAACCAGTAGACGCTTGCATGCTACAAGAAATGGTTGAAAAGACGTGCCCGTGCATTGAAGTGGTGGGCATGAAACGAAAGTGTGCCCGCCACCGGGGCATGGGAAGCGTAAAATATGATCAATTACTTCCTACAGGACTCTGTGCTTTTCTTTATCACGCCATCTATCCCACGCTTTTGGACATGCTCTATAACGGTTCCAAAAGAAAGTTGGTGCTAGCATCGTGCCCGGGGGTCGGCGCCCGCGTGAAACTAGCGATCGAACGGGTTCCAAAACCAAGCAAGCCATCCTTGGTTATTTTCACGATCTGGCCCAGGTTTTCGTTCTTGTATTCTAGGAGAGTACTTTTCTTACCCATTGGTTTTTCACCTCTGGCGATCGTAAGATTAGCTCATTCACCAATTAAGCATTTCCTTGATCGAGTATTCCTTTGGTTTTCAACCGAACCGCTCCATGTTCAATTCCATGAAGACGACGGGCTGGTCGAGTCCAAAATTCACCAATATCTCTGGATGTAGCTCGCCTATCGTTCCCACGTGGTGTTTTGCAACGATAACATCGCCAATTCGGCCATCAAATCCAAATCTATTCTTCCCTGGGACCACGTCGAATGATTCAATGCCATTCATCTCCATGAACGCGTCGAGCACCGACCGGATTGACGTGTATTCTGCAATTTTATCGTACATCACGCATGCGAGATGCACGTCCCGCCTCGCGCCGGTTTCTTGGGAAGGATCGATGATGATGACATCACCGACCTCGAAGAGGTGCATGGGGAGGGGCTCGTGCTTGTTGTCCTCGAGGTTCTGTAGCAACCCCGAGAGCAAGTCTTGGCGGGTCGTGTTGTATTCCTTGGACACGGGATTGGAGATAACCACGCCATCTTTCCATTCCCTGCGGGTCGCCGAGAAACTCTTGTCCTTGTTCGTGAGGATAAAATTCACGACTTCTTGGAAGCCCAAGCCGGTCATGATCTTGCGAGCACGTTCTTGAATCATGATCTTCGGGTGGTAAGCGCCCGCGCCACCAGCGGGCGTGGTTGTCGGTAAATTTGTGTATCCAAAGCCGATGGCTACTTCCTCCGTCAAGTCCACGGGATGGAGCAGGTCGCCACGGTAGCAAGGCACCCACACATCGATGGTTCCCTTTTTCTTGCTTGGCTTGGCATCGAACCGCACCTTGCGGAATGCCTTGATGATATCATCGTCGGAAAGCTTCAATCCCAGGTAGCTGTTTATGTAGGCAGCCTCGACGGTCCAGTGCACGGGATCGAAGTTAGGGGTCACCAATGGCTTGTCCGGGTACACGTTCGTGCAAGTCTCGATGGTGCATCCCATGTCCGCCAGCATTGTGCAGAGCACGTTCAAGGCGTGGTTGACGGCCTTCATGTCCGTCCCGGTCATGTCGATGAAAAGATTCTTCGTGTCGTCCGTGACCATCGTGAGGGTACCGTTGATGATAGGAGGGAACGAGATGACGTTATTGTTCTTATCGAAGATCATGGGGTACACGTCCGCGCCCTTCAAGATGTGGGCATACTCGATCCCCTTCGGGTGCTCCACGAGGATCTCTGCAGGCGTGAGCGGGATGCCGGGCATCTGGAGCGGCTCGAATTTCATCGAATCCGGTTTCACGGCGGTGTACGTGAAAGGAGGCTCCACCTTGTCGAGATCGTGCACGCCGATGGCCACCTTCCGGCGGCCCCGCCCGATGGCCCAGTGCAAGTCCTCTTGCACGTTCATGAGGGTTGCAACCTCTTCCTCGTCGAGTTTCACGTTGCGGACGATGGCCGTGACGATGCACGGGCGCACTTCTTTCACGATGGGGTCGACGTTGATGATGTAGCCCGACGACCCAAGCTTGAAATGCGGAAGCCCGAGCTCAAGATCGTAGTACCCTTTCAGGGCACGTGCGATGCCTTCGGGAGAAGAAAAATCGGGGCGATTGGGATTGTACTCCACCTTGATGCTATCCGCCTGGACGTCGTCAAGATCAAGGCTGATCCATTGCAAATCGTATTCCAGGTCCGAGATCTTGCATTCCTTGCCGAGTAACTTGTTCAATCGTGAGATGGAAAGTTCTATAGCGGGCATTGTTCATCGTCTCTTGTTATAATCTTGGATACGGGGCTTTACGGAGCCACGATAGGGGATTCTTGTACAAGTCCCTGATGTCCTTGCGATGCAACCGTAACATTGCAATGCGTTCCAGCCCTTGGCCCCATGCCAGCACGCGCACGGGCTCCTTGATACCCCACGGCGAGCAGACCTCGGGCCTGAAAATTCCCGAACCACCGATTTCCATCCACCGTTCGAGTTCCTTGGAATACACCGAGATTTCCATGCTTGGCTCCGTGTACGGGAAGAAGCCAGGACGCGTGATGACCTTCTCGAACCCCAGCTTGGTGTAGAACTCTATCAAGGTCCCACGGAGGTCGGCAAGGGTGAGATTTTCCCCTATCACGATGCCCTCGACCTGCATGAACTCTGCGAGGTGGCTGAAATCGACCTTCTCGTTGCGGTAGACGCGGTCAATGGAAAACACCTTGAGCGGTAGCTTCAACCCGTCTTGCACCGCTTTCCCCAGCTGCCGGACGGTGGTAGCCGTGGTGTGGGTCCGGAGGAGCACTTGCCGCGCTACTGCTGGGTCCCACTTGTACCCCCACCCTTTCGAGCCCGTATCACCGCCGTTCTCGTGTGCAGCAGCAACAGCATCGACATGTTTCTTGTCGGGAAGCTTGGCTTGCTTGGGGTTTTCAAGGTAGAACGTGTCATGCATTTCCCGGGCAGGGTGGTCCTGCGGTTGGAAAAGGGCGTCGAAGTTGTAGAACGCGCTCTCGACGATGGGACCGCGTATCTCGGTGAACCCCATTGAGAAGAATATCTCCCGCACGCGGTTGATGACCTCGACGAGGGGATGTATCCTGCCCGGGTACAGCCGTGGGCCGGCGATCGCCACGTCGTAGGGCTTGAACGTTGCATCACGCCACGACCCGGACTTGATCATCTCGCTGGTGAGGTGCGTCGCTTCCTGGATGGACGTGATCTTCCCGGTGTCGATCTTCTTTCCCTTCGGGCTAAGGGCAAGTATCCTGCGCG
This sequence comes from Promethearchaeota archaeon, assembly GCA_041305945.1. Taxonomy (GTDB): domain Archaea; phylum Asgardarchaeota; class Lokiarchaeia; order Sigyniarchaeales; family Sigyniarchaeaceae; genus JBGLND01. The sequence continues at coordinate 3,358,441 of JBGLND010000001.1, read as the reverse complement.
TGTATTTTTTCTCCGAGAGCAACTGCCTCTTTTTCAATACGGGGATGGAATCCTTGAGGTCGAGAGGGACGTCCTTCACTTCGGCATTGGACACGCCATGGATCAGCTTCAAGAGTTTTTCTGGATCGGGACGGCAATCCGTGCGTCGATCTCCCGTTCGCGTTCAACGTAACCGACGACGGTCAAGACCGGGAGCCTTGCAACGGCCTCGAGCACGTTATTCTTGACGTCCCACGGGAGCTCGACCGCAATGATGTCGGGCTTGAACGTTTCGAACATCCGTGTTACTTCGAGCGCGAAGTTGATTCGGGCATGGTAAACGGGGACGATGCACAACTTTTCACGAAGCAAGCTCCCCGTGAAGGCACGTGCCATATTAGAACGCCATCATCCTCATCGTTTTCAATTCAACGTTCATCATTTTCCGAGGTTCCATCGTCAAGATCGTCCAAGTACTCGTCCGGGTCCTCCCCGTCGTCCTCGTTCTCGTTTTCGTCCAAGTCCGGGGTATCAAGGTCGACCTGGAGCTTCTCACGGATGAAGTCGAACGGGAACTTGCGCTTGAGTTCCTCCATTATCTGGTCTCGCTGGCGGGTACCACCATGGATATATGCCAAGGCTTCCTTGTCGAGCACCATCCGCGTTGCTTGCTCGAACGTGCTCTCGATAAGCGCTTTTGGGAGTGGTTGTTGCTGTCTCGCAGTGAGCTTGAGCATGTACCGGGTGATGTTTACCCCGTCCCTGATAGAGTATGATTCTCCATTCTTGTGGGCTTTTTGCAAGAAGTTCACGACGTATTCGACGATGTCCTTGCTTGCAAACGGGATGTTATATTGGAGAATGGCCATCTCGTCTTCCTTGGTCGCAAACGGGACGTGGATCTTCGGTTGCAACCGGCTGCTGATGTAATCCGGTATCTCGAAGACGGATGAATCCTGGTTCATCGTCACCGCAATTCGAAAATCGGGGTGCGCTTGCACGCGCACGCCAGCGATGATCGATTCAACGTACCGGCGCTTGTCGAGCAGGGGCGCGATGGATGCCCATGATTTTTCGGGCATGCGGTTCCCCTCGTCGAGGATACATATCCCGCCCTTGATCATGGCGGTCACCAAGGGACTCGCGTGGTACCGTATTTCTTGGTTGGAACCAAGCACGGGCGATATGAGCAAGTCTTCAGGTCTCGTGTCCGCGGTTGCTTGGAATATGTACACGTCCTTGTTGACTTTCTTGGCTACTGCATACGCCAGCGTTGTTTTGCCCGTGCCAGGAGGGCCGAGTATCCTCGGGTGAAGGGGGATGTCATCCTCGTGTATCAATGCCCACGCCGCGAGTAACTGCTCCACTAGTTCTTCTTGCCCGATCCAATCGATGTCGAGCGACACGGGGTTGCTCAAGAATATCTTGATGCCGTCGATGATCACTGTGTCCATTCAATTCCACCACGCCATAAAAGCAAATAGAAGCTTAAAAACGCTTCAAGTCCTATCTCAAGTATACAGCCACCTTTGCAGACGTGCTGGACCTCCCGTGGTCGATGGAGAGGTGATCTAGCGGTTATGGCCCGTTCGCGTTTCAAGATCGCCAAGGGCTCGCCGAATGATGCCACGCTTACATCTTTTTTTCGCATCATGCGAAAAAGTAAGATCCGTGGATGTCGTGGGTTCGATCCCCACCCTCTCCACCATTTTTTCTTTGAACGACTTGTTATTCCTTGGCATTCAATGTCTTGTTGATTTCCCTCGCGTTAAACACGCCCATCGACAGGTGCGGCAAGGCACGCCCGATCAAGGCCACCAAGCCGGCCCCGTCGGTTCGATCGTCGCACGTGATGATCGAATCTAGGAACGCCGTTTCCTGGATGATGGCGTGCTCCGGGTTCACGCCCGCGACCCGCAGCGCCCGTTCCACCATGAGGGTCGTCTCGCCATGGCAGAACACGCGGTCGCACCCGTCCTGGCGCCACGAGGCGAGCTCTTGTACCAGGTTGCCGGACAGCTCGACGAAGAGCTTGCCTTCGGGCGAGATTTTCTGGAGCACCACGTCGATGGCGAACCCGTCGCACACGCCGAATGCCTTCTCGAACCATTTCACGGGATGTTGCTTCCCCCCCGCCAGCTGTTGCCTCATGCCATACAGCGGGTACAAGGCGTTGCTGCCCGCCACGCCGATGTCGACGAACGTCCCGAATCCCACGGACCCCGGCCGGTCCCACCGCGCGCGTGCGATCGCCATCCCAAGCTTGAGACCGGCGGGTTCGATGCCACCGCCGTGGCGCAACCGTAAATAGTTTGATGCGGCAATCGCGTCGATCCCGTCGATCTCCACCTCGAACATCATCATGCCACGGCTTTGTTTTGCCCGCACGTCATGTGTTATTTCGAACGAGGCAAGCTCGTCGGCAATGGCACGCTTCAAGACGCTCGAGTGGCGACGTGTCACTTTTATATCCCTCAAGACCCGCACGCGGTCGTTGAGTACCAGCACTTGCTTGACCATACAATGGGATCAATGGTGGGTTCTTGATATTGCGCGCGCAAGCGTCGTGAAATACCGATCCGTCATCCCCGCAACGAAGTCACGGGCGATGATCGCGGGCGTTCCCTTGTTTTTTTCGAGGTACTCCCTCCCGATCAAGTCCACGTGATCCCGATACACCCGGGCTTGCTCCCGGCGATGCACGATGTCATCGAGTGCTTGCTCGAACATGGCCTCGATTTGGACTGGCACGTCCTTGATCTTGGATGCTAGCATCTCGTGCTTGTAGATGCGTTCCATGTTGAAGTCGTATAGCTCCAGCAATGCTTGGTGTACCTCCTTGCCATGCGCGACCCTCGTAAACCCCGATGTCTCCGTGTAATGTATCAAGTCCTTGACGAGGATATCTATGATTTGCCGGTTCGTGCTGCCCAACACGGTGCCCGGGACATCGTCCCGCGTGATCAAGCCAAGCGTGATGGCGTCCTCGATGTCCCGCCCGATGTAGCTGATCGTGTCCACGAAGCGCACGATGCACGCCTCGATCGTCATGGGGTGCAAGTCGGGCGCGGATGCCGCCTGGATTACGCGTCATGTCGTGGGAGGTGGTGTTGGGGGTAACCCTCCCGTTCATTGCTCGTGGGCTCACGGAACACGCCCGGGCGCGTGGAGCCGTGCCGCCCAGGCCGCTCTTGCTCGTGATCGGGGATGAAAGGGTGGGCTTCGACATGCATGCAAGCGACAGCCCGTCAGCGGGTGCCATCCAGGTCGAGATGAGGTCCCCCGGAGACTTGGCAGGGCGGGATGCAGGAGGCCGGGTGACCTTTGCCACCGATCACGCCACCATGACCCACGTGTTCCTCGGGAACGTGCCTCCTTCCGAATTGGTCGGGGATGGATTGGCAACGTGCTCCGATCACGGGACGCTCCCCCAGCTGGACGCGATGTTCGGGCCGCGTCCTGTCGTGCTCAACTACAACACGCATTTCTTCAAGGCCCATTTCCCGGGATGAGTACGCCGTGCATTACTTGATGTTCCTAGAGAACCGTTTCTTGACCCAGCCCTCGACATCGCCGTCGCCCCCTGCTTCCTCGAACGGCGACCGGGGCTTGCAATTTCTTCCTTCTTGGCGGCGTTTTTCCATGTCCCCCGAGATGTCCTTGGCTTCCGTCACCACGCCATCTTTTATCTTAAAATGCACGACATCCTTGTAGCAATCGGCCCCGTGGAATCCCATGTGGACGTACATCGACGAGATGAAGTCCCGCGCGATGACGAGCGTGCCCGAGTAGCCCGTGTTCAAGTCGAGATCCTTGTACTGGTATTTGAACGAGATGTATTCTCCCGGTTCAACCGGTTTCACGCCATTTATCTCCGGCGGGTTTTCACGCGTGTTGCAATTGAGCTCGTGGAGGTGGAACTTTCCATCCTCTATCTTGTAGATTGCCTGGTAACCACGCCAGCAAGCCGTGCAGCTAGAAAAGGTCTCGATGCCATGTCCGGCAGGGTCGAACAATCCCGCTCCATCTACCCCGGACAAGTCGTATTTCTTCCCGTTGTATAGTACAAGATCTGGTATTTGTGCTGTCATGCGATGGGGACCTCGCTCTCCAGCGATTGATTCGTTGAGTTCATCGTTGAATTATAATATTTCGCTCGCCAACGGAAAAACCAGAGAAACGATCCCGGGCGCAAGTGTAACTCCGTGCAAGCATGGCGTGCCAACTCTCGTGAGCCACCTGTGCTGGTTATTTTGGCGGTTTGCTGGCCCACGTTCACGGTTGCCACGGGATCGCGTACACCACGCATCACCCGCCTCAAGGCGTGGGCGGGCTACCAATCGGTGATGCCGCCAGCAAGGCAAGCACGATGATGATCGTGCCTACAATGATGCCCGAGATGGCAGCGATGATGATGATGTTCTTGATGCGTGTATCTCTGGGGTCGGGACTTCCAGCGTCATTGCTTTCCATGGAGAACCAACCACGGGCTAGTAATATACCAAGGAGGTGAAAAAACTTTCCGAATGGAAGATAGTATCCTTGCACGCCCGGGCAAGGGGTGCTCACGCCCGGGCCGCCCGCGAGGGTTTATAGCCGGGGATCATCGCACGGGCAAGGAATAGCAACGCGTCACGTGCTTCCTCAGCCACCACCGCCCGGGGAGAACACGTCGGCGAGGATGACGAGCGTCACTAGTATTCCGATGGTGATGCCCGCGATGGCGATGGCGAGGAATGCTTTTTTGTCTTCTGGTCTCAAACCTACCACGTTGATTGATGAATAGATTATTATTTTCTCAGCATTTACAACCTAATACGTATTAAAAAAAAAGCGTAGCTCCAACTTCACGAGTCGGGGCGCGTGCGAAATTCAGAAAAAATTACTGGTGTGTTGAAAGAATGGATATAGAAAAATTAAGCAAGAGCTTGGCAAGCCTGCTAAAAGACGTGGGTGAGATCGAAATGGAGAACGTCGATCTCGTCGCTCAAACTCTTGAATTGCAATTCTTGCCGTCGCTGGTGTCAACGGTGGCCCGGCAGATGGTGGCACCCGAACTGGCTGCTGGAAAGAAGACGCTGAAGGACTTCGAATGGGAGGCCACGAAATTCGAAATCCCGTACCAGAGCTATTCGCAAAAGATAGAGGAAATCTCATTCATAAGGTCGAACGGCACGACCGTGAAGCTCGGTGGCGAGGTCGTCCCCCACTTCTACGGCTGGGAAAAGAACAAGAACCCGAACCCGCCCGTCGTGATCTACGACGTGTTTGACCACGTCGCGCACGTGCCAGGGCCGATCAAGAAGCACTACGGCGAGGTCCTGCACGATCCAGTCGCGTGGTCCAAGCTGGCCGTGGAAAAGTTCGGCGCGCAGATGCTGTCGCTCCACTTCGTATCGGTCGACCCCGCTGTCAAGGGCACGCCAGCCAGCGAATGCGCCAGGCTCTTCGAGGACGTGCTCCAAGCCGTCAAGGTCCCGGTCTCGATAGGATCATCGGGCTGGGACGAGGCCGACTTGAAGATGTTCGAGGCCGTCGCGGCGGCCTCGCAGGCAGAACGATTGATGCTCTCGGCCGCGAAGCTCGATACGTACGAGAAGATCATCCCGATCGCGATGAAATACGACCACAACGTGCTTCTCTGGACGCAGCTGGACATCAACAGTCAAAAGAAGCTCAACCGTGGTGCCATCGACATGGGCTTCCCGCGCGACCACATGCTGCAAGACCCCACCTGTGCCACCTTGGGTTATGGCTTGGAGTATAGCTATTCAATCTACCAACGGTACCACCTGAGCGGCTTGCGTGGCGACGCGGACCTCAACTTCCCCATGTCCGCGGGCACGACCAACGCGTGGGGAGCACGCGAGGCATGGATGGGCGAGGACAAGCATCCCGAATGGGGATTACGTGACTTGCGCGGCCCGCTTTGGGAATGCTACACGGCCATCTGTCTCGCTGTAGCAGGGATGGACTTGGCCATGATGTTCCATCCGGTCGCCGCCAGCATGTTCCGGGAGCTCATCTTTATAACAAATGCAATCTTGATCTATCGTGCAACCATGGCAAGTCAAAAAGCGCGAATACGGCTCACGAGCCTTCACATTACCGAATTGGATGCAGTTTGCGCCAAGATCCGGGAGATTTCCAAGGAAACTGGTGTCAAGCTTGCTGGCCCCGTCCCGTTACCTACGAAACAATTGAAAATCAACGTTCGCAAGTCACCTTGCGGGAATGGCACGGAAACATACGAAAATTATTACATGCGCATTCACAAGCGGTTGCTCGACGTGTATGCTGACGAGAAAACGATGCGCGCCATCATGCGCATCAGGATTCCGGAAGCGGTGCAGATCGAAATCGAGCTCTTGAAATAAGCCGGAAATCTTTCCTTTCTCCCTTCACGTCAGCGGTTATTCCATGGGATATCAATCGTTATAATCTTGGAGCGTTGTATCAACGTGGAACGAGGAACATCCACGGCTCTCGCGCGTGCCCTCGTCCCCGCCATCGCACCCCGGTGAAACCAACATGGAATATGATTTTGCGGTGATCGGCGCGGGCGTTACCGGCGCCGCGATCGCAAGGGAACTATCACGTTACAAGGCAAGCGTGATCGTCATAGAGAAGCTCTCGGACGTCGCGACTGAAACATCGAAGGCCAACTCGGGCATCATCCATGCCGGCTATGATGCGGCCGAAGGGTCCATGAAAGCAAGGATGAATGTCCAAGGGAATCCCCTGTTCGATCAAGTATGCGAGGAGCTCTATATCCCGTTCAAGCGCATTGGCTCCCTCGTTGTCGCCTTGGCGGGGCAAGATACCGGGTACATAGAAAAGCTCCACGCCTTGGGCATCGAGCGGGGCATCCCGGGCATCGAGATCGTGAAGGACCTTCCCGCCATCAAGAAGCTCGAGCCCAACATCAGCAACGACGTCGAGTGCGTTTTGCACGCACCCAGCGCGGGCATCATATCCCCGTTCATGCTCGCGATCGCGCTGGCGGAAAGCGCCAGCATCAACGATGTCGATTTCTCGTTCAATGCTCCCGTCCAGAACATCGAGAACATGGGCAGGTTCTTCGTGATCGATACCCCCGTCCGCTCGTTCCAGGCAAGGACCATCATCAACGCTGCCGGGTTGTTCGCGGATGACATCGCCCGCATGGCCGGCGACGAGTCGTTCACTATCACCCCGCGAAAGGGTGAATACTTGCTGCTTGACAAGATGGGTGATTTCGTCAAGAAAGTGCTCTTTCCCGTCCCGACGAAGAAATCCAAGGGTATCCTTGTTTCACCCACGATCGACGGCAACGTGTTCGTGGGGCCGAACGCCAGGGACCAGGAATCCAAGCTGGATAACTCAACGACCCTCAACGGGCTTGAAGAGGTCATCGACGGTGGCCGCGCGCTCATCCCGAACATTCCCATTGGCGACGCGATCACGAACTTTGCTGGATTGCGAGCCGTCTCGAATACCAATGATTTTATCATCAGGGAATCGAAATCCGTGTCACGGTTGTTCCATGCCGCCGGCATCCAGTCCCCCGGTCTCAGCTCTTGCCTCGCCATCGCCAAGGAGATCGTCGACCTCGTGAAGGCGTCCGGCAACGAGCTCGTCCCCAAGGAAAAGTTCGTCCCGTCGCGTGAGAAGCCCGTGCTCTTCGCGGACATGCCATGGGTGGAACGCGAGGCGTTGATCCAGTCGGACAGCTCCTTCGGGAAGATCGTCTGCAGGTGCGAGAGCGTGACCGAGGGCGAGATCGTGCAAGCCATCCAGCGGCCGGTCGGCGCGCGGACCGTCGACGGCATCAAGTTCCGCACGCGCGTCGGGATGGGACGCTGCCAAGGTGGATTTTGCACCCCGAAGGTCATCAAGATACTTGCTCGAGAGCTGGGCATGCACGAGGACGACATCGTGAAACGCGAGCCCCAGACCTTGTACTTCTTCGGGGAAACGAAGGACTTCCGCAAGAAACGAAAGGGGGCGCTGGACTGGTGATAGAGAAAACAACCGACATCGCGATCATCGGTGGCGGGCCTGCCGGAATGGCAGCCGCGCTCGAAGCCGGCAAGGCGGGATGCAAGGTCCTCGTCATCGAGCGGGACGACGCCCTCGGCGGGATATTGCAGCAATGCATCCACCCCGGCTTTGGCTTGCACGAGTTCGACGAGGAACTTGCCGGCCCGGAGTATGCCCAGCGGTACATCGATTGGATCGAGGCCGCGCGGGACAACATCGAGGTGCTCACGGGTACCATGGTGCTCGACATGAGCCCTGCCAAGGAAATCCACGCGATCAACGAGAACGGCGTGGTGAACATCAAGGCGAAGTCCGTCGTGCTTGCCATGGGATGCCGGGAGCGAACCCGGGGTGCGATCAAGATCCCCGGCTACCGCCCCACGGGCGTCTACACGGCGGGGTTGGCGCAGCGGTTCGTGAACGTCGAGGGATTCATGCCCGGTCGCAAGTTCGTGATCCTCGGCTCGGGGGACATCGGCATGATCATGGCACGGCGGTTGAGCTGGGAGGGCGCCCGTGTGGAATGCGTCGTGGAGATACTGCCCTACCCGTCGGGATTGATCCGGAACAAGGTGCAGTGCCTCGATGATTACGGCATCCCCTTGTACCTGTCGCATACCGTGGTGCGCGTCCACGGCAAGGATCGCGTGACGGGCATCACGATCGCTCAAGTGGATGCTAGCTGGAAGGTTATGCCCGGCACCGAAAAATTCTTCAGCTGCGACACGTTGCTCCTTTCCGTGGGCTTGATCCCCGAGAACGAGGTCTCGAAAAAAGCCGGCATATTGCTTGCTAGGACGGGCGGCCCCGAAGTTAACCAGTTCCTCCAGGCAAGCATCGATGGCGTGTTCGCTTGCGGGAACGTCTTGCAAGTGCACGATCTTGTCGACAACGTCGCGATCGAGGCGAGGCGAGCTGGACGGAACGCGGCGCTGTTCGTGAAGGGGGCATGAAACCCTTGGAAATGATAGTTATACATCTCGTGTCGTCGTCCATGACGGGAATTCTTATTTAAGCACGGGTATCGCGGTCGGCGATGTTGATCAAGATGGCCTTGTCGAGATCATCACGGCACCCAACGTGGATGATCAAAGCTATCACGTTGTAGTATGGGAATGTGGTTCCGACGGCATGATGATCGTGGAGTATGTTTCAAGCGTCGTGACTGGTGCGAGGGCGCTGGGCATCGCGACCGGGGACACGGATGGCGACGGCCGTGGCGAGATCATCATCGGGGAGGGTTGCAAGAACCGGGCCCGGGGGACTAGGGTGGTGGTGCTGGAGAACGACGGCTCGCCCGATGGATACGAGCACGCTTGGGACTCGGGGACCCTGCTCCCGAATTACGTGCTCGAGGACGGCAAGTGGTCGAACGTGCTGGTGACCGTGTCGGACTTGACGGGCGACGGGCACGACGAGATAATAGCTGGCCTCGGTGGACAGGGCATGAACACGTCGGACGTGTTTATCCTAACTCGCGAGGGTGCTGGCGGGTATTACCTCACGGCATCATTGCGCCTCCCGTCCCGCGGGGACTTCGTCCCCGTCCTCGCGGGGGACGTGGATTCGGACGGCGTCCCGGAAGTCGTTGCAGGGACGCGCGCGCTGTACGTGTACGAGTACTACCAGCCACGCGCACTGGCACGATCGCCGGTGCTTTTCTACATCGGGAGCCAGTCAAACGCGGGCGGTACCATCAACCTGACGTGGACGTTCGACGGGGTCGCGGATGGCTTCACCGTCAGCCTCGCCAAGGACGGCACGCTGGAAGGCACGTTCAACGTCACGGGCAGGCAAGCAAGGTCGTGGACGGGCGCCGTCACCACGGCGGGCAATTACACGGTGCATGTTGCCGGGTGGAACGTGCTGGGGACTGGCCCACAATCGAACGTGGTGCAAGTGAACGTTACTTTCGTGAGAAATCCTGTCATTGCCGGGTTCCCGTTGGCCTGCTTGATATTCGTTGTTTGCCTCGTTTTGGTCGATAAATTGTTCGATCACGGTCTTGCTTCATGGGGTTAGTTTTTGCATCAAAAAGCGCATGATTTTTACAAATAAAATCCCCCCCAATTTGATATAGATTGATATACGAAATAGAAGCAAGGAGATGAAAATAGCATGGTTTCTGCTAAATTGATGACCACACATGTAGTTCAAGTGTTAATTTTTTTCTTGATCATCGGGGGTACATCGATCTTGACGTTTCCGGCGAGGCTATGTGAACGGCAATTGTCGTTTCTTACGAGTTTCGAGAGCATTCAAGTGTTAAAATAAGACGGAGGTTGTTTTCTATTGATCATACAAGACGACTTATGGTTGCAATTAAATGGCATAAATATCGGGCTCTTGACGGCATTCTTGATATATGGCCTTGTCTTTATCGGGCAATTTGTTGTGTTGATTTTAGTGAGAACACGCAAAAGGATAGTGAATATTCTATCATGGTTATTCGTTATAGGTGGTCTTGCTAGCATAGTATTCTTTGGTTTCGAGCATATTTTGTTCTATTCACTTTTTTTGTCAGGTTTTGTATTACAACTTAGCTTGGCAATTATAGGAGGTGTATCATTTCTGGCTCTCTTGTCAACCTTGTACACATTAGAGGGCTTTCTCTTTGCTAAATCCACTTTGAAAGGCTTGATATTGAGTCTCTCCGGCGCATTCCTTGTTGTACTAGGTGTAACTCTCGGTGTAGTCTTACAAGAGATAAGTTCGGCCTTATATACATGGGTCGCTCTCCTTGAAGTTGTTGGAGGCTTGATTTTCTTTATGTTAGGATTTACCAGGTAAATCTCTCTTTTCTTTCAATTTTCAACTTTGTGTATTATTTATTACATGGTCTTTCTCGCGGCGGGGAAATATCAGAAGAAGAATTTATACGCAAGAAAAATTTACTGGACGGTTAAATTTCTGTTTATTTTTTTCGAGTTTTTTTATTTTATCAAACACCGTGGACGTTGTATCCCCCTATCAAAAATCGTCCCCCCCACCGATTTTGGCCGGGCCGAGTTCCAATCGTCCCGGCCTGTCAAGGAAGAAAAAGAAAGATGTAAGGGATGCGAGGGATGGAGGGCGCCCTTCTCCATCGTGATGCCCCCCGTTATCGCAGGGAACGTGCATTGGTGGATTGACGCGATCGCAGGAGAGGCGACGCGTGCACGTCCAGCATTGGCTCTGGCCCGTGGCATCGGTCCCGGGCGCGGCGTTTGCTTCTTTCACCCGTGCTTCGCGAGCACGCCCGCTTCCGCGAGCATGAGGTCCGCCATGGTGCAGATGGGCTCGTCGATGTTCGTCCCCGTGGTTGCCGAGGTGGGGATGAACGCGTGCAGGCCATGCTTCCTGGCGACCGCGTTCGCTGCATCGAGCACGGCGTGCATGCTGCCCTCGTCCACGAGGTCGCTGTCGGTGCCCACGAGGATGATGGGGATGCCCGGTGCACATGTTTTATAGATGTCGATCCAATCCTTGGCCGTTTCCAAGGTTTCTATCTTGGCCATGTTGAAGAAGATGATGCCACCGCGCGTGTTGCTGATGTAATTGTAGATGGCGTTTTTGAACCGTTCCTGGTTGCCAAAATCCCACAAAAAAAGTATGACCCTTTTCTCGTGCCTCTCGAGCCTGCACAGCAAGAAGTCCACGCCGACGACGTTCTTGTTCTTGACGTTGGAGTTGGTCGATGCATAGTTCTGCAGGATGGACGTCTTGTCCATGCCCTCGTGGCCGCACATGCCTATCTTGTATAAAAATTCCGGCTTTCTCGCGCCGTGGACGCCCGGGACAGGCTGCAAGCTCGCCCCGGCAGGGCCACCGGGCGTGCCTGCTGTCCAGCTTCCCTTCCAGGGCTCCCAATCGCTTGTCGATGGCTTGGATCATCTCCTTGATGTCGCGTTGCGTCTTCAGGATACCCGACAAGGTGCCGATGACCGCCGATTCCAGCGTGCCATTCTCGCGTATCGATTTCTTCAAGAGCTCGACGAGCTCGTCATCGTTGATGCCTTCCATTCCGTTCATCCTCTCCTCTCCCCGCAGTTATAAAGGCCTCGCGCGGTCGCACGCCGGTCGCACGCCCCGTGCCATAAATGCATAAATACCAAGGAAGGAAAGGAATGATCATAGCAAGGAAAGGCAAGGATCGAGTATGGTCGTCCGAAAATACTTCGGTTTCATAGAGATTTGGGTTCCGTGCGGCATCTGCGAGTCCACGGGTTACGCGCCCATGATTAATTTGCGTGTTTCAAAGGAAGAAATCAACCGGGGTCTCCAGATGGGCATCTACACGCACAACCACGAGCACGGCCCTGAAGGCCAAGCGCCGCACACCGTGGCCATCTACATCAACCCGAAATACGAGGTAACCGGCACCAAGTCGTTCGAGGGCACCGAAGGCGTGAGTTCCGCTTCGTTTCAAAAAGGCACCATCATTCCCGTCATCGTCAAGAAGATACCCGACATGGCCGTGCATCTTGGCATGGTGACGCCAGAGGAATTCTCCATCTTGAAAGTGTGCGACGGGAACAATTCGATCGACGAGGTATGCACGATCTTGAAGAAAAAGCGGGAGCAGATCGAGTCCAGCCTCCAGAAGCTCAAGGACAAGGGCCTCGTCGACATGATCAAGAAGGCCTGATCCCCCCCATCCATTCTCATTTTTCGCGCGCGCGACGGCAAGGAAACCCGTGCGGGGCCGTCCCCCGGCCGCCCGCCGGCTCATCGGTGACGTGGCGAGGCGCGATCGAGTACCGATCGTCCCGGCCGTTCGTCCAGAAATTCTGCACACCTCCCGTCTATTAATGCGCGCCATGCCAGCATCTCGATGACTTCCATGACAAGCGAGCCGACCATCCGACCGGCCACCGACGCGCATCGCGGCACTTGCGAGCCCGCGGGCACGGTGATAACGTTCGCGAACACGCCCGACATATTCAAGTTTCACTTCGTGGTGAACGCCGGCTTCACCGCGCTCAAGCACGTCAAGGTCGGGCGGTACGTTGCCGTCAAGGAGACGAACGGCATCATCGTGGGCCAGATCGCGAACTTGTTCAAGGTCAACGAGTACTTCCTGAACGCCAGCACGCTCAAGGACCCGCGATCCACGCCCATCCCGATCGCGTCGATATTCCCCGTCGACCAGTGGGAGTACGTGATCGGCGACGTGGACGTCATGGGGTTTTACCCCCACGACACCGGCAATAGCCGGCAAGGGGTTATTCCCACCCGTGGCCACCACCAATGCATCGAGAAATCGGCCGTGCCGCCGAGCCCCGGTGCACCCGTCGAGTTCCTCGACACGGACTTGCTCGAGGCGTTTCTCGGGCTGGATGCCGCGCGCGGGCTTGACTTGGGCACGGTCGATGTCGAGGCGGTGCATGCACGGCTGAACATGACCCGCCTCTTCCAGAAACACCTCGCCGTCCTTGCCATGTCCGGCGCGGGGAAGTCATACCTCGTCAGCGTGATCCTGGAGGAGCTGATCAAGCGCGAGGGGGACATCCCCCCCGTCATCTTGATCGACACGCACGGCGAGTACGCGGCCACGTTCAAGGCTTCCCGCCTCAAGGAACGGTTTCCCAAGATGAGCGTTGATGTCGAGATCATCGACGGGACCTTCGTGCAGCTGGCCACGCCCTTCCTCGGGGCGCGGTCGTTCTACAACTACATGCCGAACATGAGCCCCGTCCAAGGACGTGAGTTGAACCGGATATTCGACACGCTCAAGCGCGATAAAAAGACATTCGACCTGCGCGACTTGATGAATGCGATCGAGGCAGATGACAAGCTCGCGAAGAAATCCAAGGAAGCACTCGCGGGCTGGCTGTTCCAGCTGGACATCCTGGGCATCTTCACCACGAGCGAGTTTCCCCGCGTGCACGACGTCTTGAAGCCAAACCGGCTGGTGATCATCGACTTGAGCAACCTTTCCAGCCAGGTGCAGAAGCAGATCATCGTCGATTACATCGCCAGCAGGGCGTTCTACCTCCGCAAGAGCAAGTCGGTGCCTCCGTTCTGCTTGATGATCGAGGAAGCCCACCAATACGTTCCACAAGCTGATGCCAGCCACGTCATCGCCCGGAAGACGATAGAGACCATTGCCCGTGAAGGTCGGAAGTTCTTTGCATCGCTATGCCTCGTCTCGCAACGTCCCGTTCACCTCAACACGACGATCCTGTCGCAATGCAACACGCAGATCATCATGAAGGTCTCGAACCCCTACGACCTCGACCACATCCGCCAGTCATCCGAGAAGATCACGGCGGGTGCCATGAAGATGATCTCGGGGCTCCCGGTTGGCCACGCGCTGGTCGTTGGTGGTGCCGTGAACATGCCCATCTTCTTCAAGGTGCGCTCGCGAGAGTTCCTCGTCGAGCCGGGCGAGCCGTCGATCGACGATGAGCTGCGCGCGTACAAGGATTCAGCGTGATGGATCAAGGAATCCCAGCGAAAAAGGTTCAAGGACGCCGGGATCGTGGACAAGGTGCTCGAGTGGGACCAGAAATGGCGCGACCTCCTTGCCGAAACCGAGGCTTTACGCGCCCGGCGCAATGCGATATCCAAGGAAATAGGCCAGCTCAAGAAAAAGGGTGTGGAGAACCCGGACCTTGTTGCAGAATCGAAGCAAGCCGGGGCACGGATCGAGGAGAACGCCAAGCGGGAAGCCGAGGCGCTCGAGAAGCGCGATGAGTTCAGGTACAAGGTTGGGAACATCATCCACGGCTCGGTGCCTGTCGGTGAAACCGAGGAAGAAAACAAGGTCGTCCATGAATGGGGCAAGAAGCCAGATTTTCCCTTCAAGCCACGCATCCATGCCGATCTCGTGGAAACGGTCGGCGGCGTGGAGCTCCAGAAAGCACAAGATATTGCCGGGTCCCGCATGTACTACTTGAAGAACGACCTCACGCTCCTCAACATCGCGCTCATGCATGTCGGTGCTGATTTCATGGTCTCGAAGGGATACCAGCCTATGTGGACGCCGTTCTTTATTAATTACAACACGATCAAGGCCGCTGCGGAGCTCGCCGACTTCGAGCAGCAGCTCTACCGCATCAAGGACGAGGACTTGTTCCTCATTGCGACATCCGAGCAGACGCTGGCGGCGCTTCACAAGGACGAAATTATCGATAAGGACAGTCTTCCCTTGAAATATTGCGGGATCTCATCTTGCTTCAGGCGCGAGGCCGGGGCACACGGCCGGGACACGACGGGCATCTTCCGGATCCACCAGTTCGAGAAGATCGAGCAGTTCATTTATAGCACACCCGAAACATCGTGGGATATGCACGAAGAGTTGATCAACAACTCGATGGAATTTTACAAGCGGCTCGGCATCCCGTTCCGGGTCGTGAGCATCGCCAGCGGCGAGATGAACGACAACGCTGCCAAGAAGTATGACCTTGAAGCGTGGTTCCCCGGTTCTAACACGTATCGCGAGCTCGTTTCGTGCTCCAATTGCACCGACTACCAGGCGCGGAAGTTGAACATCCGCTTCGGGAAGCAAGGCGGCGAGAAGGAAGTCGTGCATACACTAAATTCGACGCTTGTGGCAACCGAGCGCACGATCTGTTGTATCCTCGAAAATTACCAGCAAGAGGACGGGTCGGTGCTCGTCCCCGAGGCCTTGCAACCATACATGGGTGGCAAGACGGTCATGAAGAAATGGGCTTGAAGCCAGCGTCTCCCGTTCATTCCTCTTACCTGCCGCACTATAACCAGACTTGGAAGGAACCTTGCATGAAATTCTCCACCACCATCACGAATTCCAACATCATCGGGATCCCGTTGCCTACCATCCTGGACCGGCTTGTCGAGGCTGGTTTCGATGCCGTCGATCTTCCCGGCGAGCCTGATATTTATCCCATTTTCAAGATGGTAGAAACCATGGAAAGTTATTCTGGCAAGATACACGTCGGGGAAGTGACAGCTTGCATCAATCCAACTCGGGATTTGATGAATCCCGACAAGAAGGCTCGCCAAAACGCGGTCGAATACGTGAAATATTGCATTAACGCGGCATCCGAGCTCGGGGTTAACTTGACCCACGCGTGTTTCATCACGACGCCGGAAATTTTGCATCGGACAGGCAAGCAGGTCCTAGAACGCAACGCTGTAGAATCCTTGCAAGAGCTCGCTTCCTATGCACGGGATGCCGGCGTCCGGCTGATGCTCGAGCCACTCTTCTCCGGCGACAATACCATCGTGAAGACCGCTCGAGATGCAACGGTGCTCTTTTCCAAGGCGCTTGACATCGATGCCGGCACGTTCATGCGCGGGCAAAATGACTTCGGGTTATTACTAGACATCTTTCACATGCACGTCGAAGAGCCTGATCTCGTGAAAAGTATCATGGAATACGCGTCCAAGGCTATGCACGTGCACGTTGCAGACCACCCGCGTTCGCTTGATTTCATGCGGTCTGATTCATCGTTCGTGAAAACCGGCATCGCCGCCTTCCGGGCCGCGGGTTATCAAGGATACACGAGCTTCGAGTCCTTCCACCCGTCCATCTCGTTCGAGACGTTGAAAACCGCCCTCTGTGTCATCAAGACGTTCTGAAATGCAAGAAGGAAAAATCACGTTATGGTTAATCGTATTTCAGTATCAACGTGATAACCGAGTTCATTTCAACCTCTTTTTTCACCACGATCGTTTCACCTTCGATATCCACGTGTTGCTCTTCCATTGGCAACCGGTTGTATTCCAGCAAGGCCTTCAAGCCCGCCTCGTTCACCGCATCGAGTTTCGACCATTCATCGTTCCACCGGCGGAATGCGGTGCAGGTTTTTGGGGTGATGGGGATGCACCGTGCTGCCTTGAAGAATCCCTCCTTCTCGCCAAATGCCACCTTCTGCGGTGACACGAGGTGGATCTCGATGGCATCGCGGGTGACGTCCGGGTTTTCCTCGAAGTAATAGAGTAACAAGATGATTTCCTTCGTCTCTCGGGATATTGTTGAAATCATGCCAAGCTTGTCATCCTGGAGTTTTGTCCCGTTTCCTTGGTCGATAACGGTCTTGATCTCCTCCGGGCCGAGCAATTGGAATGCTTCGTAAACGTGGAAAATGGGTTTTTTCACGACGATGAACGGTTCGTTCCATGCCGGGTGGATCGTGTGGACCGAGAACAAGTGCTCCCTGTCGACGAGATGCGCGTACTTGTTCCAGCGCTTCGACCCGTCGGGAATGGTCATGGCACCCGAATGCACCTTCACGGGCACGATGACGTCCGGGTGCTGGAGCAGCGACCGGTCGACGGGAACAGCCGTCGTCGTGCACCGGTACCCGCCGAACGGGACGCACTCGTCGATCATGTGGAGGTTATCGCTGTATACCCCGTAGAGATGGAACCACGGTTGCTTGTCGGTGGCCTCGTCCCGGAGTAGACCTGGACAAGGGCCAGGCTGAGATGAAATTCACCGAGCTGGCCGAGGACAGCCTGTTTTCCCCCGCCCCCGAAGGGCAAGAGGCCCTGCCTACGGCCGAGCGCTCAAGCCTCGCCCGTCAAAAACTCTCCTTCGAAATCAGCGGGGGACGTAGTGGCATCTTGAAGCACCATTTAACCAGTTGGGATCAGCTTTCGGAACACGCCAGTAACAAGATCAAGCAATCCGTGCCGTTCATCGACAAGAAGATGCTGGCCGCGGGCCAGCTGCTCGGCCTCTCGGGCGACATCCAAGAGATGACGCGGGAGCAGCAAGTTCGGGATCTCGCGGAGATGCTGAAAGCCAGCTCCGACACGGACAAGCAGAGGGCTCAGCAACGCGCGGCACAACTGACGAAGTCGTTCTCCCAGCGCCAGTTGTCCCAGGCGATGGACACTCTTGAAGAGTATAGATCCCTAGCAAACCGGGCCGGGTTCTCCCTGGACGAGGTAGCTCCAAGCTATTCGACCATGGCCGAGGAGATAGGCAAACAGTTCAAGGCGGGCGCTACGACGTTCGACGACGTGCTAGCGCATCCTGCTTTGTTTTCGGGGGATCTTGACTACGAGGCACTTGACCAAATGCTCGATAACACGAAAGCATGCAGCACACCCATGGAAATGCTCGAGAAAGCGAAGCAGATAGACGAATTGTTCGGCACGAACATGTCCAGTAAGAGTTACGATCGATACAAGGAGGAATACGAGAACCTAGCTTTTGATGACATCATCAAGTCACCGATCGCGTCGAGCGAATGGTTAGACGCGCTCGATAATGCCTTGGAGAGCGGGGACCAGGGGTGGAACGAGACTTTCCACCAGGATCATGAAATGCTGGGGGCCTCCAAGCAATCCGCAAACCCATACCTCAAGGATCAGCTCGCAAGCAAGTTGCAAGAAAGCATTGAGGAGCTCATCACGACGGCCGAGACCCCGGAACAGCTCACGGACGTCGTCAACCTCGCTCGCGATAATGGTTTCAAGTTCAAGACGCAAGACGTGATGGACAAGGGCAAGCAATTGGGTATGAGCAACGAGGAGATCGCCCGCCTCGTTGGAAGTGTTTATGAATACCTCAAGGAGATCATCCAGAGCCAAAACCCGAGTTACGAGCGCGTGAGCACGCTCATGGAGCGCGCGAGCCTGTCCCGCGAGCAGCTTTCGACCTTGATCAAGGAATCGGTTAAAAAAGGTGCCGCTGGGGCACTTGGAGCCTTCGCAGCGAGTGACATGATGCAAGTTGCCCAGTCGATCCCCCCGGGTGATGAGGGCGCGGATCTGTTCGAGCAAGCGCTGGGGGCGGGAGGTGGTGAAAACTTGCTCCAGCAATGGTTCATGTGCGGGAAAAGCTTGCCCCCCTGGCTACGCCAAATCGCGAAGGACGCTGCAAAACGCGTGATGATCGACATCGCAAAGGCGAAGTCCTGCTCGCTCATCGGCTCTTCCGAAGCCGGCCCACTACCCGAGGGTACTACCCGCCCGTACGTGCTCGGCGACGATGCGGACAGTATCGACCTGGAGGAGACGATGGATAACATCCTCGATCTCGGCAAGCGGGCGAGCGACGTGTTACCGGACGACTTCATCGTTCGGAAAGAAGTGACAGGGCGTCGCTGCGTGATATTCCTAGTTGATATCAGTGGATCCATGAGCGGCAAGCCCCTGGCAAGCGCGTCCATCGCTTGTGCCATGCTATTGATGGCATTCTGCCGGGATGAGCTTGGCGTTGCATTGTTCGAGTCTAACACGCACGTGATCTGTGAGATCAATCAAACTATCGAGATCGATTCGGTCATTGACGAGATCCTCGACCTCGAAGCTCGTGGAGGCACGCAGATGCAAGCAGCACTGCGTTGGGCCGAGAATCAGTTTCAGCTGTCCCGTTCCCAGGATAAGATGTTCGTCATGGTCACCGATGCGATGCTCGGGGACTTCGACAGGTCCAAGGAGCACATGCGGAACATCGCCGACCAGAATGCGACGAGCGTGCTCATCGTGCCCGAAGTCACCTATGGCCTCGGCAACATCCAGAGCGTGGTAGAGGCTGCGAACGCTCAACTCGTTACCGTGGGTGATTGGAAGAAGTTCCCTGAGATCGTTTCACGAATCCTTTCGAGGCTGTAACTCGTGGCAGAAAGACTACTCTCCAAGAGTCGCCTGGAGCGAGCTCGTGCGATACCAGACCACGCCATCGTGGAGTTTGCCAAGGTGCAGGACGAGCCCCTCGTCGTGTATGGTCTGATCCAGGGAAGCGATCGGGAGCCATACACGGTGCTTATCGACCTGGAGGAAAAGATCGTCGCCCATTGGTGCCCGGATTTCGAGGGTGGTTACGCGGGATCCTATGGGGGCGGTTATCGGGGTTACGGAGGTGGCTATGGTGGCGGGAACGGGGGCGGATACAGCCACGGCTGGTGCAAGCACCTCGGGAAGATACTGCTCATGCTTGTCGAGGCCGATGCGAATAAGATCGTTCCAGTGGCGAGCTCGCTAACGAAGATCATCTCGAAAAGCGAAATCAAGGGAAAGCTGGAAAAGGTTAAGGAGAAGCGCGTTTCCGCGATCCCTCCCGGCTCTGCGGACCAACCAGAAATATCAATCGTGGATCAGATCTCCGTCGCCTGCCAGCAAACTGCTGATGGGAAGGAATGCTCGGCATTATTAGAGGTGATCAATAAACGGATAGAGGTGGATTATTCCCAGATGGATGCAAGCCTCATCTTGTTCGGTTTGAATAATCTCCTTGGAAATGTGCCTGAGAAATTTAAAAAGATATTCGTTTCACGCACGAAGGTCACCATCGATCGCCTCTTGACCGTGGCAGTCGAACGCTTCTTCTCCACGTTCTGGATCACCTCCGCGATCAAGCGACTGGAATCCGCTGCGATCCTCCGGACGATCGCCGGCTGTGGGGTTGCTGTGGTCATCCGGGAACCGCGCAGCGCTGGAGACGATGGTGCAAGTGGTCAGAGAGCCAGGCCTCCGGCAGCAGGCCGCGAGCCAGTTGCGGGACGCGCGTGGCAAGGCCAGGAGCAAAGCAGATGCGGCCTTCCTGGAGGGCATCATCTCGGCCCTGGAACGTGATGCCGGGCCCGCTTGATGACATGTTATGTGATCGAAGGCCTATTTTGCGTTGCTTGCGGGTCGCAAAATCGTTTATAAGGTGATTCTGAAGTGCACACGTTTCCTTGTTAATCGGGCTATGACGATGTTGCCAATTTCTCTCCTACTTCTCGAATTCATGCTCATATCCATCCCCGTTTCAGCTGATGATCTTGAAAACAAGCATCATTCTCGTTCCAGTTCCATGATATCGAACACGTCGTTAGCCTCTATTTCTTGCAAGAACATGGATTTCCTGCCGATGACCTGCGAGTCCCATGCCCGTTGCGCCTCGATGGGAAACGAGAAGAGCAGGTTTTTCTTGGCACGCGTTGCAGCCACGTAGAAAAGACGTCGTTCCTCCTCGATTTCCGATTCATCGATTTGCTCGTTGTTCGGGAATGCATTATCACGTGCCTCTATGACGTGCACGTTCGTCCATTCCAGCCCTTTCGCCTGGTGGATCGTGCTCAAGACCAGGGGTATCTCGTCCCGGACAGGGCCACCACCGCTCCTGCCCGTCCACGTGTCCGAAATGGCCAGTTCACCAAGCATTTCCTCCAAGGTCTGGTATTCGCCGCAAAAATTGATCAACTCGTCCAGTTCCTCCTTCCTTTCTTTCGGGTTGTCGTATTTTTCCTTCAGCAAGGGCTCGTAATATTCCAAGAACCGCCCCATGATCGCGACGGGCGCCGGCATCTTTCCCGCGGGTAAGGGCGCCCCGCCAGCTTCGCAAAATTCCAAGAACACGGCTTGCAAGTCGTGGATGCGCGGGTAGGATGCCTTTCGCAATCGCATCCCCGCGAAGGCTTCCGCGGGATCGCGAGTCACGAACGTTGCCAAGGCGTTCTCGCTGGCAACGAGTGCCTCTGCAACCGCTTGGGCGGATTTCTCCCCCATTTCAGGCACGAGTTCAAGCACCCGGCCCCACGCGATGGCGTGTTGCGGGTTCGACAGGATAAGACAATATGCGATGAGGTCCTTGACGTGGGCACTCTCGAAGAATGCCATGCCAGCCCGGACCACGAACGGGATGTTGTAATGCAAGAGCCATTTTTGCAGGTTCAAGGAATGGTGCTTTGCCCTGAACAAGACGGCTTGCTCTTCGAGCGGGATGCCGTTATCCCGCGCGTCCAAGACGTATTGGCACACGAAGTGGGATTCATCGTCCTTGGTGTTGGCGGGAACGACCGCTGGTTTTTCCCCGTCGGCCACCGTCGCTTCCAGTTCCTTCTCGAACTGGTGCTCGTTGTGCTTGATGCTCGCGTTCGCGAGGGCAAGTATCTGCGGCGTGCTTCGATAGTTGATGGTAAGGTAGTACCGTGACACGGGCGCGTTGAACAGCGACTCGAACTCCATGATGTGCCTGATCTCGGAGCCCCGAAACGAATAGATGGCTTGCGCATCGTCCCCCACCACCATCACGCTTTCCGATTGCTTCCCGATCTCGTATACGATGTCCGCCTGGATCTGGTTCACGTCTTGGTACTCGTCAACGAGCAAGTGCTTGATGGTACTCCCGATTTTTTCCCCTATACCTTCCAGCCGGAGCAACCGCAAGAAATACACGAGCAAATCATCGAAATCCATGACACCCATGGCTTTCTTGCGCGAGAAATAGCCCGCCATCATCGCCTCTATGTCCTTGACAAGGCTGCTGTATTGCGGGTAGTCCCGGTCGAGAACCTCCTTGATTTGCAAGTGCAAGTTGATCGACGTGGAATAGATGCTCCCCAACGTTCGAGCATCCGGGTACCGGGGGCGGTTTTCCTTGGGAAGCTTGTCGACATGCGATGCACGAATGGCCTTGAAGATCTGGTTCGAGTCTGCCCTGTCAAGGATCGAGAAATTCGGCTCGAAGCCCACCAGCTTCGCATACCTCCGCAAGAAAAGCACGGCGACGTGATGGAACGTGCCTGCAACCAGCGATTCGGTGGATAGTTGCACGATCTTTTTCACGCGGGTGACCATCTCTTGTGCCGCTTTCCTGGTGAACGTCACGAGCATGATGGACTGGGGGATTGCACCGTGGTGCATGAGCCACCCGACCCGGTACGTGAGCACGCGGGTCTTCCCGGAACCCGCGCCTGCTATCACGAGCGCGGGTCCCTTGGCGTGCATCACCGCTTCCAGCTGTTGCGGGTTCAACGCGGACGAGAACTCTGCAGGGACTTTCACGGGTGGTCCCTTGATGGTGAACTTTCGTTTGCTCATTCCCATTGCCTTGCTATTCTCGGTCTTCTATGTGAAATAGTTTCCTAATAAATTTCTGGTGGAACGATTGCGGGTCAAGGTACCTCATCAGGAATACCAATCAAGTGGGTCCCTTGTCAAGTAATAATAGAGGGCCCTCTAATCCGGGCGAATCAGAATCCTCGCCCTAAAAGAGGCCGAGCATACAGGGCTCGGCCTCTATATTCGACCAATGTTCGATCGAACATGGATAGGGTTCTACGGGCGTCCCATCTCAACTGGTATTAACTGTCATTGCTAAATGTTTCCTTAAATTTCGTGAGGCAGCAGAACGCGACGCGTGCCCCGTGAAACGGCCAACGGGAAACGACACGTGCTGCCCCTTGCGAGTGAAACAAGAAAAAAAGGAAAGGTTGGGGTTTTCAGAGGATGTTGTAATTGATCTGGATGGAATAATTATTTGTATGCTGTAAGTCTATGGTTCCAGAATTCAGATCAATGTAGAGGTGGATTCCAATAGTCGCAGAAAGCTCCGTGGTAACGATGGTCATCTTTCCAGCTCCCGTCTCGAATCGTTATTTTTAAAGCACAAAGCGGTCTAGTATATTCGATGGTCCTCGATAGAACAAGCGATTCCGGCCATGATACCCGCCGCGCTGACTTCAAGTTCAAGATCACGTTGATGGGGGAATCCAATGTAGGAAAAACGTCCCTCATCTTGAGATACGTGAAGGATTATTACAAGGAAGACCTCAAGAATACCATCGGCACCAATTTCATGGTCAAGGACGTTAACATCGATGGAAAGGTCATCCAGCTCTTGGTTTTCGACATCGGCGCCCAGAAGATGTTCACCTCGATGCGTGCCAAGTATTTCCAGGGCTCGAACGGGGCCATTGCTGTGTTTGATCTCACGTCGATCGAGACGCTTCATGCCATGCCCGAGTGGATCAACTCGATACGCGACGTGTGCGGGGACATACCCATCTTGGTCGTCGGAAACAAGGCCGACCTCGTCGAGGAGAGGGCGGTTCCCTTGCTGGAAAGCCAAAACCTTGCGTCACGTTTCACGTGCATGTATATGGAAGCCTCGGCAAAATCTGGCGACAAGGTCTCGGATTTGTTCGAGAAGATCACCCGTGCATGTCTTGAAAACGCGTGCGTGCGCGATTAGAGGAATCGAGGTGGCTTCTTCCAAGTGAAACCCGACGCGTGGCGTTTTTTGCTGGAAATTGCCAAGTCCGGTGCAATATTCAAGCTCGTCAATATGGGGAGCACGGAAATCGGTGACCGGTTGCACGTGAGCCAGCAAACCGCGTCGCGCCGCCTTTCCCAGCTCGAAGACGAGGGCTTGATCGTGCGTTCTTCGCCGGTGGACGGGGGTCACGTTCCCGGTATAAAAATCACGGAAAAGGGCATCACCGAGTTGAAAAAGATGTACGACGACTTGTGTACCTTGTTTTCAGAGCTGGCTGGCATGATGGTGTTGCACGGCCACGTGGTCTCTGGGATCGGTGAAGGGCGTTATTACGTGAACAAATACGTCTCGTTCTTCCAACGGAACCTCGACATCGTTCCCTTTCCCGGCACGTTGAACGTGAAGTTGCTCGGGGAGCGGGAGGTGTTCCTGCGCGAGCACATCCAGAGCCGTGGCGGCATCCATATGGAGGCATTCAGTGATGACACGCGCACGTTCGGTGACGTGTTCGCTTTCAAGGTCGATCTCTGTCGCGGGGAACTTGGCACGCCCGTGCTACCGGGGTATTTCTTGAAAATCGAGCGGACGCATTATGATAAAACGGTCATCGAGATAATTTCGGAGCACAACTTGCGGGACGCCCTTGGATTAAAGGATGACGATTATGTCCGGATCGTGTACGATGCGTCTCGGTTGAACGAATGAACGGCCATTATCCGGTATCCCTCAAGGGCACCTGTTCTTCTTTATGCGTTCGACGATCTCCGACGTGCTGCACAAGGGAAAAGGGTTAACACGCCTTGGCAGTCTCTTGATCTCGATGGAAAGGTGAATTTTTTCGATCATGTCCTTCAATTTTTCTTCGGAAGGGCCTTGATCGGGGCCAAGCAATATGACATCCGGTACCACGTCGGCAATGATATGCGAGAAATCCAAGCTCTCGTAACCCAGCCGCGCCTCCTCTATGCCCTTGATCCTCGATACCATGTACACGCGCTGGTCCTGGGGTACGACCGGGGCCTTTCCCTTCAAGCGAGTCACGACGGCATCCGTGCCGACGACCACGTACACGCGGCCGATCTTCATCGCTTCCTCGATGAGGTGAACGTGGCCGGGATGGATGATGTCAAAGGTGCCCGCGATCATGACCTTCCTTCCAGCGGGTTTCCTCGTGTCTTGCTCGTTGCTTCCCTTTACCATGGTCGTTTTCTCCTCGCGGGTACCGTGAACGTGCATCCCGTTTTCATTTTTTGATGCTGGCGCGCAAGCCAATGAACGCGGGTCCCTTGACATCCACCCTCTTCTGGTGATCCGTGATGAAACGCATCGCGGCCGCATCGATGTGGAGATTGACATCAGACGATTTTTTCACCATCTTGACTTTCACGTTCAAGTCCTCGGTATGTTCCCCTTCTAGGTACCTTTCAAGCTGGGCTGCAAAGTCCGACGCGACCGCCTTGATGAAGGTGATGCCCGTGTTCGTCGCGCCTTCCGGGACCTCCTTCTTCCGGCCATCGTGGCACGAGATGGACCCGTCCTTCACGTGCACCTCGTTGAAGGCCGCCTTCCCGACGAGCTTCGCGCCTTCCTCCTTCTCCCAAATATGCACCTCGACGTGCTTTCCTTGGATGGTGAAGCTTCCAACGCTTGCTTCTAACGGGGCGTTTTGATCGCCTTTATCCAAGGCTGCGTTCACGATCGCCTCAACCAGATTCCTGCCTTCCGCTGTTGTTGGCTGGTTAAGTATCTTGACGAGTTTCACGATTTCTGCATCGGACAGCGTTGTCGGGGAGTAGAAGTACGGGTACACGAGCTGCCGGATGTCTTGGGCACCCGTTCGGATCATGGCGATACGTTCCACGCCAAACCCGATGTTGAACACGGGGTGCGGGATGTTGTACTTGGCACAACTCACCGGGCTATAGAACCCACCATCCCCTATTTCGAGCCACGCGTCCTGGCTCTCGTGCTTCACGAACACCTCGAATTCCATCCCCGGTGCATAGTATTTTCCCGTGACTTTCTTGATCTCGAACTTCGCATCCTTGAAGCCGATGTTGATGCAGATCGTCCTAGCGATGGCCATGCAGTCCTCCAGCGTTATCTCCTCCGCGCACACGACCAGCGAGAGCGTGTTCGACTCGTAGAGGTGGGTTGCATCCAGCTTCTGCTCGCGCCTGAATTTCAGCCCCGTGTGGAAGAATTGGATGGGCAGTGGCTTCCGGCCGATGAACGAGCCCAAGACCGGGAACCAGAGCGCGGTCGTGTGGCTGCGGAGCGTCCTCTTGGACGGGACCGGCTTGAGTTGCTTGTAGACGATGCCGCTCTTAAGCTCCACGATGGCGTGGTGACCCTCGTTAGGTTGCACGCGTTCATACGATCTCTTGGCGACGGGCGGGGGAAGGCCCGCATCCCGGCGAGTCCACACGCCGTCCGGCCCCCTGTAATCAGGCAGGCCGGATGCAGTAGAGAGGCCAGCACCCGTGAAGATCACGACGTGCTTTGCGGCGACCAACCATTCCGCCGCGGTCTGGATGTAATCCCAGACGGGTAAAGGAGAATTCGGGGACATGAGGGCGGATAAAAAACTCGCCTATTTAAGGTCGCTGCCACGCGTTGATGGTGCCTTGATGGTCTCCGGTACCGCCAGCACGAACACGAGGATGCAGGCGGCGAGCACGATGGAAATGAACGTGAAGGCAATGGTCGGGCCGAACGAGTCCCACAAGAACCCGAAGAGCAATGTTTCCGGGATGGAAACGATCCCGACGATGAAATAGTACATCCCGTAGGCTTTCCCTTTCTTCTTCTCCGAGAGGTCAGACACCATGGCCCTCGAGGTCGGGTCGACGAGACCGCTGTAGAGCCCGTAGATGCCAAAGATGCCGGGGATGATGATGAACGATTCCACCGAGGATGGAGCCCACGGAATGGCGAGCAGCACGTTGGAAACGAGCAATGCTAGCAATCCACCGATGATCAATTTTTTACGGCCGATCTTGTCGGAAAGCTTGCCGCCCTTGATGGATACCGTGGCATAAACCACGTTGAATCCCGCGAACAGCAACGTGACCCACAGCAGGTCGAAGAAATCGCCAGCACGGGCGATCAAGAAGCCCTGGTTCAAGGATGCGAACTCGATGGAGGCCAAGACGGCGACGGTCCTCACGAACCGCTTCGAGATCACCTCTGGTTTCTTCGCCGGTTGCCTCGTCTCGCTTGCCCGGGGGACTTGGGCGTCCGGCGGTTGTTTCACGTCTTTCACCACCAGGGTCATTAAAAATGCAAGGATGCCGGGAATCAATGAGAAGATGATGATGAACGAGAGTTGCTCGTTGATGGTTAACAAGAACGGGGCGGTGGTGACGAGTAACAACGCTGCGAGCAGCGGGCCGACGACCGCGCCCAGCGTGTCCATCGACCGGTGCAAGCCGAATGCCCGTCCGGAATTAGCTCCTGCATAATACCCGATCATGGCATCCCGCGGGGCGGTACGGATACCCTTCCCGAGCCGGTCCGCGCCCTTGAGCAACAAGACGGGCAACCAGTTCGACTGTATCCCGATCAACGGTTTCGCGACGAGATTGGAGAGGCCGTAGCCCGCGATCACGAGCCCCTTTCGTTTCCCGAGCCGGTCGGACAACCAGCCCGACAAGCCCTTCACGAGGTTCGCCATCGCGTCCGTGATGCCCAAGATGAGGCCAAGGGTGACCAGCGTCCCGCCGAGCACGACCTCGACGAACTGGGGAAAGATCGCGTTTATCATCTCGCTTGACGCGTCGGTGAAGAATGACGTCAAGCCCAGCAAGAACACGGGCATCGTGACGCCAAGCACCAGCTTCGGGCTCGGGTTGCGGGAATCTTCAGCCATCGGTTTCCACGGCGATGAATGGTCGAACGACATCCTTGTTATTGCATGCTTCAAGCAACTTGATGGATAGCAAGCGTTTTCTCGAGAAGTAGTATGCTTTCACGCCATCCCAACTCTTCCCGGGATTCCGTTCTGCCAAGGCAATGTCACGACCCGCGGGACACCCGCCTTGCCGCATGCAACAATACGACAAGCTCTTGAAGCACGTGCGATCGTCGTCCCACCCGTGTTCCTTGGAAAAATGGTCTTTTATGCTTGAAAACTCGGCAGGGGTCAACCCGACTTCCTCGAGCAGTGCATCCCTGCGACAAATCAAGCCGTGTGACAGGGCAAATCCGGGCGCGCAGCAAAACGTTAACGAACGCGGGTCACCACCCATGCACGCGGGGACGGGTGCACCGGGCCACCCGGGCACGTCACGCAATAACGCTTCGCTCACGAGCGACGCAAGCTCGGCATTCCTTGCTTTGCTACCCATGGTGAAGAAACATAATCCCCGTCGGGAGAAAAACGTTCTCAACGATAATAATGGAGGGAAAGAGTTGCGATGTTAGGACCGCTTCCGGAGGGCACGCCGGGCCGCAACGCCAACGAATGCCATGCATGCAAAGAAGGCGGGCAGGATCGCCGTGGCTTGTATCATGATGGGGAAGTCTGCTGCCTCGACGAGCCTTGCTTCGAGGATGAATGCATTGGCACGAGCCACGTGTTCGGCAAACCACCACGCCGACCCTCTATTCCACGAATCGAGCGCGAAGCCTGCTTCTTGCAATGCTTTTGCCCGGATAGCGGATGCACGCGGGGAGAGAAACAACGTCCATTCGATCGCGGACCGGAATGCGGTCATGTTGTCGTGTTGCACCTTCAAGGAGGCATACGTGCTGGAATTGAGGAGCAGCCCCGTGTGGTTGATCGATTGCCGGGACAACGAAATGGAGGCACCGTACTGGCCGGACTGGTTCGAGGCGCTCGCGTTGGAGATCAAAGCCGCGATGGTCGATGTCTGGTTCTTCCCGCTCGTGTCGTATACGCGACCGGCAGTGATTGCCTCGTCGAGTTCCCGCGCGGCCACGCCGATCAGGCGGGCAGCCCTTGCCCGCCCGGCTTCGTTGGCCATGTAGATCGTCCCGTTCGATACCAGCTCGGTCGCGTTGAACGAACCGCTGGCACACGAGACGGTGAAATTCGTGGCCAAGTCGCCGCGCACTCGTGACACGACGATCCAGTCGCCCGTGATGTTGATATCCATCGTGATGCCTGCCACCCTCATGCCGTGGACACCGGCATGTGCCAAGCCACCCGGGAGATCGGGCTCGATGACGAGGTGAGTCGCGTTTGCAACGATGCCCAGAATGCTTTCGTATTTTAAAAAGGGAATCTCAAATCAAAGTTTATATTGATTCCGACTAAGAGGTATGTAATCTCCTTTCTTTTAAGAAACGGGGATATGCTTGTGATTTATTAAGATAAAAAATCGGTGAATATTGATATATGAGTATAAAGGCACCAGCGGAAATTGCACAAGCCCTTGAAGGCGTGGGCACGGTGAAATGTGGCCTCACCTTCACGAAAATGTTCATCCTTGCAATATTTGCAGGCATTTACATCGGGTTCGGAGCAATTCTCGCGTCTACAGTATCCACCGGAACTGCCGACAAGCTTGGCTTTGGATTAGCAAAGTTTGCTGGCGGTGCGGTGTTCTCCGTGGGGCTCATGCTCGTTGTCATGTGCGGGGCAGAACTCTTCACGGGAAATAATCTCCTTTCGGTCGCGTTGTGCAGCAAGAAAGTGACCTTGATGGGCGTCATCCGGAACTGGATCGTCGTCTACATCGGGAACTTCGTGGGTTCCATCGCGCTCGCCGCGATCTACTTCGGAACGAATCTTTGGCAGACCGACGGTGCGGTCAACGCGCTCGGCACGACCATCGTCACCACCGCCGCCGCCAAGACCAGCTTGGATTTCATGACCGCCTTATGCAGGGGTATCTTGTGCAACGTGCTCGTGTGCTTGGCCGTGTGGATGTCCGTGTCCGGTACCACAACGAGCGGGAAGGTCCTCGCGATTTTCTTCCCGATCATGGCGTTCGTCGCGAGCGGGTTCGAGCACAGCATCGCGAACATGTATTTCATCCCTATCGGGCTCTTCATCACGGGCACTGGCATAGGTGATTTTTCCGCAGTTGCGGGAATCGACACGCTGAACTGGCTTGGCTTCGGGAGCAATCTCCTTCCGGTAACCATCGGGAACATGATCGGTGGCGTCATCATCGTCGGTGTTCTGTACTGGATCGTGTACTTGAAGAAAGGCAAGGAAGTCGCGTGCGCGACCGATGCTGCTGGAAAGAAGTAGACAGAATTTGTTCCTTTTTTAATTTTTTTTACTTGCTGGTCTTGCTTTCATTCACCCTTGGTGCCATTTTGCCTGTTTCACGGATCGATAGGTATGGACAAACATTTCGATCAAGGGTCTTGATTGCATCATATAACCTCGTTTCACGAGGTTACATTAAAACCGATGGTAGCGCGCATCACCCCCATAAGACACTACCGTGCTTGTTCGATAAAATGATTTGCATTTTCGAATCCGATGCGATACATGCAATTTTAAGTAGTTCCGAAACAATAGATCAACAATCTTGTTATCAGATTACAAGGCCGCGTAGTCATGGACATGTACTACCGAATATTCAGAGTAACAAGAAGGAAGGAATCGTTATGGAAATCATCCGCATCAATTATGACAAGGACGAGATAACCGGGATACACAAGGCAAGCGAGATTTGCTACAAGTGCAGCGCGTGCTCGAAATTTTGCCCCATCACCATGCACGTGTCCACTTATAACCTGGAGGACTCGTTCATCGTCCACTTGTTCAAAGCAGATCGAGAACAAGCCTTGCGGGATGTCTGGATGTGTTGCTCGTGCGAGAAATGCTTCAACATCTGCCCGCAAGACGGTGA
Organism: Promethearchaeota archaeon; assembly: GCA_041305945.1. GTDB lineage: Archaea > Asgardarchaeota > Lokiarchaeia > Sigyniarchaeales > Sigyniarchaeaceae > JBGLND01. Next base: position 3,327,703 of record JBGLND010000001.1, on the reverse strand, counting down.
TCCCGCCCATGTCTTCGTGAACTTGAAGGAAGTCTCTTACAAGGAAGGATTCGCGCCGGAGTCCGTGTATGCCCTCGTCGGGCAATTGTTGGATGCCGGGTCCGCGTACATCATCAGCGTGTCGACCAACAAGGGACGCGAAAAGCTCGGGCTGAAGGAAATCAAGGCCAACGACCGGGTATTAAGCGATCTCAACAAGCTTGCCAACAAGACAGGCTTGAAACGGAAAGGTGGAGCCAATGTCTAAGTACTTGTTCTTCAAGGGATGTACCATTCCCGCCAAGATCCCCCACATCGAGAAGCTTGCCTTGGACATTCTTCCTGAAATCGGGATCGATATCCAAGAAAGCGAGGATTTTTCATGCTGTCCCGATCCCGTGCAGGTCCAAGGCACGAACCATGCATTCTGGTATGCCACGGCTGCTAGAAACCTCGTCATTGCCGAGGAACAAGGGCGCGATATCTTGACCTTGTGCAACGGGTGCTTGAACACGCTCGCCGTCGTGAATCACAAATTGAAGCACAACCCCGAGTTAAAAAAGGCCGTTAATGACATCCTCAAGGAGATCGGCAAGGAATACAAGGGCACCATTGAAGTGAAACATCTCATGCAGGTCTTGAAGGATGATGTAGGCCTCGATAACTTGAAGGCCAAGGTGAAGAAGCCGCTCACCGGCTTGAAGGTTGCCGGCCATCCTGGTTGCCATCTCTTGAGCCCGCACGAGATCTTGAAGTTTGACAATCCCGTCGACCCGGTCATCTACGATAAATTCATCGAGAGCCTCGGGGCGAAGGCGATAGACTACCTCACCAAGATCGACTGTTGCGGTGTATCGTTGACCCTCGGTGGTGCCAAGGACGCGAATGACGCGTGCATCAGCAAGAAATTGATCGACGCGAAGGGTTCTGGCGCGGACGCCATCAGCACCGGTTGCCCGTTCTGCTACACGCAATTCGACATGGGACAGCTGGTTGCCTCGAAAAACGTGCCCCAACTCAAGGAGACCAAGCTTCCCGTCTTGTATGCCATTGAATTGATTGCCTTGGCAATGGGCCGGAGCTTGGAGGATGTCGGGTATAACACGCACAAGATAAAACCCCCATTGAACGTGTAGGTGATGAAAAGATGAGAAAAGTAAAAACCACGTGTGTTTATTGCGGGACCGGCTGCCAGCTGTGGCTGAAGGTCGATGATAACGGGAAGGTCGTCGATACCAAGCCAGTGATGCCCCCCGAGTTCAACCCCGGCGGCGGGAAGCTCTGCATCAAGGGTTGGAACATCCACGAGTTCATCCACCATCCCGACCGGCTGACCGATCCCATGATCCGGAAAGGCGGGAAAGGTGGCGAGCTCGTGAAAGTGAGCATCGTGTCCCGCACGCGGTACATTCCATATTCGGTGTATAGGATGCTCCGCTCTGCCTTTGGAATCCTACCGATGAATTCAGAAGGGACGGTCTCGTCTGCGGTCACTATCGTGGATTCGTTCAAGGATATGGAAACTGCTTGCGGAGAAAGGCTCGAAAACATGCTGCAAAAAACGAACATGGACGTGATGGATGCAAGCATCACGAGCATGTAGCCGCGGGTCAACTTCCCAGCCAATGTTGTCACTCTTAGTGGTAGTACGTTCGTGTGAAGGTAAAATTCTCCTTTTCTTAAATATGGGTTTGGTACTATCCTATGGGGAAATCACAAAATATCAAATAACTCTGGCATTTTCTATGACCGCAGAGACTGATGGTGGCTATCGTGGAATCAATGTTCTTGATCATCGTGGCGACCGTTTCGTTCGTGATAACCGTCCTTGTAATTCCAAAGCAAATCACGTTTATGAAACGGATCAACTGGGTCGGCCACGATATCCACAAGCAAGCCCGCCCTGAAGTCGCGGAGTCTGGGGGCATCTCTGTCCTCGCGGGTTGTATCGTTGGGCTGGTGTTAACATTGATATTCTTCCAGCATTATATTCTCGAGACAGTATGCTTGCTGGTCAGCATCGTTTGCGCAGCAGCGATCGGTTTCGTGGATGACCGGCTGCGTTTATCGGCGTTCAAGAAGATCGCGTCTGTGATCGTTGCAGCGGTACCGATGACCGTCCTTTACATGTTCTCGGGCTTGATCAACAGCAACCCCCCCGTCCCGTTCCTCGGTTACTTGCAAGTGACGATCCTTTACCTGCCATTCATCCCTGGGTTCTTGGCCGTCTTGATGAACGCGGTGAACATGTATGAGGGATACAACGGGCAAGGGTCGGGAACGTCGATCGTCGTGACGGTGAGCTTGATCGTTTCTGCCCTCGTGACCGGCTCGGATATCGCCCTGGTCCTTTCGATACCCTTGCTCTTCACCTTGGTTGCCTTCTTCATCTACAATCGTTTTCCCGCGAGGATATTTCCTGGCGACATCGGCACGCTGCTGGTGGGCATGTACTTGGGATGCATCGCGATCTTTGGAAGCCTTGAATTCGTCCTCATCGTGTCCATCGTGCCCCACGTGTTCAACGCCTTCCACGTGATACGTTCCGTGCGTGGCTTCAAGGAAAGCCACGACATCAAGATCAAGGACATCGAGCTCGTCGAGGGAGACTTGATCCGGGCCTCGACCCAAGCGAACGCGCCCATGACAATCCCCCGCATCGTGGTTGCGAAGGCGCCCTTGAACGAGGCAAAGCTCGTCAAGAACTTGATTTTCTTGAACCTCATACCCTCGTCCCTCTCGATTTTATCGGCTGCTCTCATAAAGGCGACCGTTCAAGAGAATTTCCTCGACCCCTTGCTTCTCGGCATCGCTGTCATTGTCGCGGCGGTGACCGTTCTTGCTACCCTCCTCATGAAACCCATCCGGTGGCTTAACGTTGCTTTTTTTTTGGTGTATGCTGGCCTCATCGTGCTACTCGTGTTCATCGACCTTTTTGTCGTGGGGCTCGGCTTCTTCAACTGGCTCGTTGCTGGCGGGTTGGCCCTTGCTGGCTTGCTCGCGTGGTATTACTTGTTCATGAAGTACTTCACCCGGATCACGAGCAAGCCGGGCAACACCCCGAAAAATAACGACGCGTCTTGATACAACGATGGATGCGAGCAATTTCGTGTCGTTCTCCTCGTTCGATAACGCGCGGGGGGTCGAGGCAAGGCTATCGGGTACCTTCATCGATCATTTTGCAGATCTGGTGGCGTTCGAAACGCGACGAACCTGCATGCTGCCTGAACAAGCCAACGTGACGCGTGAGTGGAGCCAGATCCTGTCGAGCGTCGTTCTCGCCCTCGAATGGAAGCCGTTTTCAAGTGCCCCCGTGGTCCTGGTGTTGTTAGACGATGATGAATTCGGTCGTGGCTTGAAATTGTTTTTTTCTCGCCAGCTCGCGTCGCTTGTCGATTTCAAGTTCCTACTCATCCTCGTTGAGTCGTGCTTGGATGTCATGGTATATTTCGGTAAACAGGGTGGTGAGATATTCCATCCTCGAAGCGACCAAGATGGGACATGTTTAGTGTATCCCCTTCCCCCCGATATCTTGATAAAATCGCGCCTTTTTTGCTTCAGTTTTTCCTTGTCGAGTCTCCTCCGCGATTCCTCGATCAACGTGGATTATTTTGGCGATGCCATTTCCCTCTTACCGAATGCCCGTGTCCTGCATGTTGATCCAAGCAAGGACGGCCACGCTTCTCTCTGCTGGAATTTGCTGTCCTGCGTGCGTGCATCCGTCACCCCGGCCCCGGGCGGGGCTTCACGCCACGCCGGCATGTCCTTGGAATCCACCGTCCCGCTCGAGGAGAGCGTGCGAAACGCCTTATTTTGCTTGGCACGAATACAAGTAAATGTTGTTTCACGGAATGGATGTGCTTGATCTTGTACCGGTTCACACAATTTCCGCTGGAAAGCGCCGAGATTGACTCGTTCGCCATTCTCGATCTTGACAATACCCCCGAAAGGGAAGCCTTGTGCTTGGCTTGCAGTTCGGCGGATAAAAGATTGCTTTGTTTAAAGATCATGCTCGGGGATGCCTGTGCGACAGGCGAGAAACTCACCTGGTCCCGGGACATGGGGTCGCGGGCGTGGAACCTTGCAACCAGTGAGGTCCCAGTGCCGGGCTCGCCGGGCAGGGTGCTGGTGCACGCGGGACGGGAAGACGGGAACTTCCACGCGTACGATGCGGACGGGGTCCCAGCTTGGTCGCACAAGTTCATGGCCACCATATCCGAATTTTGCTCCTACAACGACCCCGTGACACGGCAATCCTTGGTGCTCGTACCCAGCCTCGATAAAACGCTTCGATTGCTGGATGCAAGCAACGGCCACCTTGTATGGGGGGACACGTTCCAGTCCGGCGTGAACGTGGCATCATTTGGACAATCTGGCGGCGACTTTGGCGTAGGCCACGCTCCGTCTTGGGATAAGCTCTACGACGCATCCGGTGCCATCTCGCGGACCTCGCCGTTGACTCGCACCTTGACTTTCGCGTTCTTGTCCTGCGCCTTATCTGCCACGACGCGAAAGCTGGTCACTTGGCCGTCCTTCCAGGCGCAATCGACGCGGTAGCCGCCGCGGGCGCGCAGGCCGGTGAAAGAGCCTTGCTGGGCCCAGTCCTTGGGCAGGGCGGGCAGGAGATGAAGGATGAAGGGTGAAGGATGAGGGATGAAAGATTTGGCATCCTCCGTCCCCGCTTGCCCGGCCTTCATCCCTCTTCCTTCATCCTTCATCCTTCCCTCGTGGCTTTGCAGCAGCATTTCGGCAATCGTCCCGGTGATGCCGAAGTTGCCGTCCATCTGGAACGGCGGATGGTTGCAGAACAGGTTCGGGAGCGTGTTGTAGGTGAGCAGGCCGCGGACCATGATGCCGGCCCGCTCGGCTTCGCCCAGGCGTGCCCAGACGCCGCACCGCCAGGGCCAGGTCCACGAGCGGCGGCTGTCGCCGATGGTCGTCTCGACCGTGAAAGGCTGGCCCGTCGTCTCCTGATGGTCGTTGCTGCGCACCTTGAGACTCTTGATTGCATGGTTTATGTCATCGATGAGGTTTTCAATCCTCGCGCTGCTTTGGAAGTTCTGGATGATGCTCTCGATGCTCGTCGGTCTCTTCAAGTTCTCGAGGAGAACTTGGATATCTTCTCTGGTCGTCTTGTGCTCTTCATCTGCCACGGTGTCTCACCTCGTGTTTATAATCTTAGCACGTTCGCGTGTTAAAATAAATCGGTTATTCCCAAAAAGAATTTTCATGGGATGAAAAACGATTCACAAGTATTTCCCGAGCGTGGAAAGCGCGTCAATGCACCGCACTTCCCGGGCGAGCAACGGCACCTTGGTTATCGAGAGCCCGGGAAAGCCCCGCTCGATCTCCTCGATGACTGCATGCTCGTTGGCAGCCCGCCGCTGGCAGAATGAACACGCGTGGCTGGACCGGGAACCCGCGTGTATCTTGTTTATGATCAAGTTATGCACGGGAATTCCCAGCTCGCGCAGTGCAGCGAGGGTTCGTGACGTTTCCGCCAATGCCATGGATTCGGGTATCGTGACAAGCGTCATGGTCGTGATCGCGGGGTTCGTGAGCACGCCCATGATACGGGAGAAGGATTGCATGGAACGCTCTTTCTCTTCCAACAATTGTCTTTTCCGCCGGTTGAACTCGAACATGAATTTCATTTTCGAGTACAAGAGGGCGAATTTCTCCATGAAGCCTTGCATGCGGAACGGGAACGTGATCGCTCGCAAGAAATGCCCCGACGGCGCCGCGTCTATGAACACTTCCTGGATGGACAGCCGGTTGGTGAAAACATGATTCGCCATCTCTACCAGGCCGTGCACGACGCGCATCTCTTCAGGGGCGGGGAAGAGTGCCTCGTTGACCAGGTCACCGATCGCCTCTTGGTGGACGTCGTTGCCACCGCCATCACCTTGCACGCCGGGCATATTGTTAAAATCGATCTCCAACGCGTGCAGCTTCCCGCCGAATCCATCGATGGCATGGATTTCATGATCGTCCAATGAAACCCCGAGGGAATCTCCCAGCGAATGTGCAGGATCGACGGATGCGATCAGGACTCTTTTCCCCTCACTTGCACGCCGGCATGATATCGCGGCAGACACGCTCGTCTTCCCAACGCCCCCCTTTCCTGAAAAGATGAACATCTTCGGGATCAATCGCTGCTTCCAGTCAAGGCTTGCATCCAGGCCCTCGTGGAAGGGAATTTCAAAAACCATGCAATTCAATACGATGGTTCTATTTATACCACAAGGAAAAAACCTCGGGCTGTCCAGAGAACGGTTGGTTGGCTTTCGAGGAAATAGCTGAATGTCTCTTACATGATATGGTTGAACACGGACGGGAAAAAATCAACGAGAACACGAGCGTTCCCGGGAAGAAGGTAACGTGACGGGCTCGTTCGTCGATTCCATAAGTTTTTATATCGATATGTATAGAGTCATACATATCGAGACGGATGGAATCCGTGGAACGAAATCTATCATTGATGAGAGACATGGTCGAAACCGATCCTTCAAGGTTGATCTCCAACGCATACAAGCGGAAGTACTACTTCTCGACGCTTGAAATCGTATACATCTCATTATTGGGCGTTCTTGCCGGTCTCTTGTCATCATACGTGCCATTCATAGATTTATTAAAGAGCATGCTTCCCCCGCCCAACCCGCTTCCCCAATTGCTAGGCGGGCATCATTTATGGTGGATGGCGATTGCATTCGGGCTCACGCGCAAGAAAGGTGCGGCCATCTCGACGGCCGGGATCAAGGGCATCCTCGAATTCATGCTCGGGGACCCGTTTGGCCCGGTAATCATGTTCTTGAACCTTCTTGAAGGTGCATCATTGGAAGCAGGTTTTATCATCACCGGGCGGATGAAAAATGCGCACGACTCGAAATTTCGGTGGGCACTGGCAGGTGCAATAGGGAACGTCACGCAACCGCCCTTTTTTTGGTTGCTCAAGGGCACGCTCTTCATGTTCCCGTGGTATTTCATCACGCTCGCCTGCGTGTTTGCATTCATATCGGGTGCATTGATCTCGGGGTTGCTTGGCTTGGCAGTGGTGAAGGTCTTGAACATCGCGGGGATCGGGAGACGGGAATCTCGGCAAAAGGCCACCGGCACCGAGGAAACGAGCCGGGAACGATCGAACATTCACCAGCGCGCGTGATGTTTGGTGCCACCAACCACGTCCAAAGGCATCATTTTTGATGCAAGGGATTTCACCTTCTCCTATCCGGACTCCCCATCCCCTGTTTTGAAGCACGTGACATTCGAGATAAAATGCGGCGAATCCGTGCTCGTCACGGGGAGATCGGGTTGTGGGAAATCAACACTGGAGATCGGGGCACCTGGATCGGCAGACCGCTGCCCTTTTGGCCGGTCGTATCAAAGAAAAATACCGCGCAAAACCCGGCCGCATTCATCGATGGCTTCGTCATCATCTCGTTCAACCACCACCGGCGGGGCTTGCTCGACGAGCTCACCGACATCGAGCATCACTCGAAGGTACAAATATACTCTACATTGCACGTGCACGTTGGGCCAGACAACTGCTCGGAAGTAATTGCCGTCAAGGGAAAAACACAAGAGGTCCGTGAATTTTTCGAGAATATCCGATCATTGAAAGGAATCTTGATGGCGGAATTGGTTCCATTATATACTTACGGGGAAAATGAAGCTCGGATGATGCAAGAAAGGGAAAATCACGAGCACGGTCACGTGCACGATCATGATGGGGAAGGCCACCCTCGTTAGAATTTTTAATTTCACGATGCTATCGTCATCGATGCTTTTCCTGCATCGCCAACCGTCACCTTCACCACGATTGTCGATGGCAAGGGGCCCGGGCTTGATTCGACACCCGTTCCCTTCACGGAAGGGATGGAATTCTCGTAATACACCAGGACGCTAACCGTCTCGCCCGGCACGCCTTCCACGTGCACGGTCGCGGACGTCCCTGTATCATCAACATCGACGTCGGGAAATTGTTTTGCCGAGCATGTCACGAATTTCTCGTGGTTCCCGATGATGTAAATCCCGGATAGCACTTCCGGGCAAAAAATAACGAGTTCTTGCCCGCTCGCGGGGACATCAAGCGGCATGCAATCATCCGGCTGGTGCAAGACGGTCGCTCTCTTGGCAAGGAGCTCGTAGGCCAGCCTCCGTCCTGGGATATCGAGGGAACGCGTGCAAATGGCTCGTTCCTTGACCCTTTTTGGCCACAAGTTCATGAAATGGACGTAATACCAAGTTAGACCGCTTGGTTTCCGTGAATGCGTCGACGTGATGTAGTAGTTGGCATGGTCCTTGAACATCATATCTACCGGTGTCGCGGGCTTGTCGGGTTTCAACAACAACCCGTCCGCGCGGCAAGATTTCATGAGCAAGTCCTTGTCCTCGTACCCGATCTTGTCACTTGGTGCCACGGGGCCGCCGGATAGCACGGCCGTGATGCACTCCATCTCGGGGAAACGCTCCCCGTAAAACCAGTAATGTTTCCTCGTGGAAGAAGCAAACGTGTCTTTATGAGGCCAAAAACCAACTGCATGACAGAGCATCGACGTTTGCGTGAAATGTGGCTGGTACCAACGACGGGGTTGCATCCCGTTGTGGTCGTCGGACGCGCGTGCTTGCATGAGGTTGGGGAGCTTCACGCCTTGCATCATGAAAGACGAGGGTGCCATGCAATATTGGAGGGTCATTCGATGCTTCGCAGCACCTTCCGCCATGTTCCGTGTCCACCTGTCTGCAAAATCGACCGTGGATTTCATGATATCGATCTCGTCGTACTGGTAAGAGAGCCAGTCTTGCAAGAAACAATTCAAGCCCCATTCTTTCGATGCAGCAAATAAATCATCCCAAAAATCGATATTTTTGGGGGCTGCAAACAAGGGCAAGTTGAAGGATTTCATGGTTGGCTTCTGGATGTAAAAATCGTATTTTTTCACGTAATCGGACTTCGGGGAGAACCAACGCGAGTGGCACATCAACGGAAGCTTGTCGAGCTGTTCCCACACGTACTTCAAACCATGCGGGAAGATTTCGGGCTTGGGAGGCTCGCCCCAGTGCATCGCGGACCCGAAAAGGAATATCTTCACGAGCGCGGGAAGGCTCTCGAACGACTTTGGATACCACCACGAGTCGAGCTGGTAATATCCCATGGGCAACCCGATGTCCTTGTGATGCTTCCTCAAAGCTATCATCGTGTCCTCGTAGTTCATACCCTTCTCGGTATTGTAATAATAATAGGCACCGTTATCAGTGTTGTATCCTAGGTATGACGTGATCGGGCTCGAATACGGATCGCGGATTGATGTGCCGTGCCTGGCACGAAACAGGACACCCCAGTCCTCGATGATCTTGTTGATGCCCTTTCCAAACACGATGATGGATTCGAGCTCGAAGTTCTCGGGAATCTGCTTTACCGTCCCGGCCAACCCGCAGCTGATGGTGCGGTTCTGCTTCTTGATGCCGCTCACGAAAAAATGATCCAGGGTGGAGAATATTATAGCGTTCAACTCATCGTCATAGAGCACAACGGGAGCAGCGGCAAGGTCAAACCAATTTCGGGGCGGGGCGAACTTGTGGTTTCCCCACGTGAACACGTTCTCGTTAGCGCTATCGTTCTCGAAACAGGGGTATTGGACGGTCACGTCGTTGAACTTCCGTGGTTTCGCGAAGTCATGTTTCCACGGGATGATGAGCTTGAATTGAACAAATAACTTATCAACGCCTTGAAATATCTTGCCGATTACACGTTTTTCAGAACCGGGAAGCTGCCACTCGATGGTCGTTTCAAGTACCTTGCCCAGCGCGGTCGTGCCGGGTTTTTCCACGTCAACCCGAACGGGAACCAATTTCGCCGTCTTGTTTCGCTCGGTGGGCGAGTAGACGAGGCCGTTCATGCGAAGCTTGGGCTTGATGCCACGCAAAAACTTCTTCTCGCCAAACTTGATGTCGACCACGCCCGTGGTGTCGTAGACTAGCAGGTCTAGCTTGTCATCTTGCTGGTAGAACTCGGGCAACACCTTTTTTCGCTTGTCCCGGCCATGGAGGAACGTGGCGGTTCGCTTTCCCCCGAGTGCTGCCCACATGAACATCGTCATCGAAAAATAAAGACTTGAACCCATGGTTTTTCACTAACCAATAAGGAAGAAAGGGGATATATTCGTTTTCCATGGCATGTCGTGGACGAGCGTGGTAAGCAACGTGCCGAACATCCGTGCCAGATATTACAACGCGAGGGGATACTTTCCATGCTTGAGACATTGAGAACAGTCAAAGAAGCTGCAAGAAACCTGGAAGCAAATCTGGTCAAGCTAAAAAAGAAGATATTATCGGCTCTTTGCGCTGGCTTGGTGGGCGGCAAAGAGGGTACACGAGACTATCGTTGGGGGCGGAATCACGCCTGGCACCATGGAGAATCTGCGCAAGATGCGCAGGGCCCTGCAACAGGATTGCCGACCAGGACGGAGCAAGGCGACCTCGATTTAGTCCTGCACGCGGGCCACGGGGCATTCCCGCGCATCATCCTCGCGCCGGGAACGATCGAGGACGGCTTCTTCCTCACGCAAGCCGCCTTCAACCTTGCTGACAAATACCAGGTTCCCGTGTTCATCTTGTCGGACCAGTACTACGTGGACTCGTATTACAACTTGCCACCTTTTGCCCTGGAGAAGGTGAAGGTGGAACATCACGTGGTGAGAACGACCAAGGATTACAAGCGATATGCAGTGAACTCGAGCGGTATTTCACCGCGTGGCATCCCGGGACACGGCGATGGCCTCGTGTTCGTGGATAGCGACGAGCATGACGAGGACGGGCACATCACGGAGGATGCAACGACCCGCAAGGCCATGGTCGACAAGCGGTTGCGGAAGCTGGATGATGCAGCAGCAGACATGGTCCCGCCTGTTTTTTCCGGCGGGGACGGCTACTCGACCTTGCTCGTCTCCTGGGGGTCCACGTTCCATGCCGTGCAAGAAGCCATCAAGGTCCTGCAGGACCCGTCCATCGCCCACTTGCACTTCACGCAGGTCTACCCGCTCCACCCGAGCACGGCGGGATACTTGAAATCGGCAAGGAAAACGGTGGCCATCGAGGGAAACGCGACTGCGCAGCTTGCACGCTTGATCAAGGTCGAGCTGGGCATCACGATCGACGAGCACGTCTTGAAATACACCGGCGAGCCTTTTTCCGTGGAAGAGCTCGCCGGGCGCATCAAGGAGGTGGCCTGATTGGGATTCGACACGAGCATCTACGATATTCCCGCGGGCACCGACAACCAGTGGTGCCCGGGGTGCGGCAACTTCAGCATCCTCAAGATAGTGAAGCAAGCCCTTGCTGATCTCGAGATCCCGCCCGAAAAACTCGCGTGGTCGTCGGGCATCGGCCAAGCGGCAAAGTTCCCCCACTATATCAAATGCAATTTCTTCAACGGCCTGCACGGGCGCTCATTACCCGTCGCCATGGCAATAAAGGCCGTGAATCCCGAGCTCACGGTAATTTGCGAGAGTGGCGAGGGCTGCAACTACGGCGAGGGCGGGAACCACTTCATCCACAACATAAGACGCAACCCCGACATCACGCATGTCGTGCACGATAACATGATTTACGGGTTGACGAAGGGGCAGGCGTCCCCGACGAGCATGAAGGGGATGGTGACGCCGGTGCAAGTGGAAGGGGTCATCCTCGAGCCGTTCAACCCCATCTCGGTGGCAATCGCCCTCGATGCAACGTTCGTCGCCCGCGCGTATGCCGGCGACCAGCAACAATCGACCGGGATTCTCAAGCAAGCCATCCAGCACAAGGGATACGCGCTCGTGGACATCCTGCAGCCATGCCCGAGTTTCAACAAGCTCAACACGTACGCGTGGTACAAGCAGAACACGTATTACCTGGATGCATCCCACGACCCGACGAACCGCGAGCTGGCGTTCAAGCGGTCGCTGGAGACCGGGAAGCTGCCCTTGGGGGTGTTTTACACGACGGAAAGGCCCGTGTTCCACGAGCAGCTCGGCCCCTACAAGCGCAGCACCTTGCCACTCTGGAAGCGGCCCCCGCATTCGATTGATGCTTTGCGGGAAGCGATCCTCGCGAGACGGGAATGAAACGCGCTTGCTTCTTTTTCTTTCCATGCTCGGCTATTTGGTCACGAGGCGTGCCTCGAGCAAGTGTACGAGGGACGTCAACGCCTTGTTAACCGGGGCGTCGATGCCAAGCTCGTCTGCTAGCTTTGCGATGTACCCGTTCAAGAAGTCTATTTCGGTGAGCCGGTGCCTTGCCATGTCTTGTTGCATGGAGGGACTGTGAACGGGATCTCGCAAGGCGAAATTCCAAAAAACGTCGATTAAATTTTCCTTGAAAGTGATGCCAAGCTTTTTGGCTACCAGGACGGCTTCCTTTATGTTTTCTTTCACGATGGTGGAAAGCGTTTCGGTATCGAGTATCTTTCCCACGGGAAGCATGGTCAGCGCCGCGATCGCGTTGATCGCAACGTTGATGATGGCTTTCGTCCATTGTGTGGTCTGGAAATCCTTGTCGAATCGATAATCAATCGAGCTGCCCAGGTACATGGAATCGAACACGTCCCGTGCAGCACGGGTGTCTTCCACCACGAGGAATGAATTACCTCCCGTGTTGAGCACCACGTTTCCTTCCAAGCGAGACGGGTAGAATGCAATCGTCTCGATGATGTTTCGCGCGGGCACCACCCGGGAGACGATATCCTTTAATCCAAGCCCGTTCATGGTAATAACGACGGCAGGCTGCTCTCGCTGAAATAATGTTTCCGCATCCTCCAAGCCGCGAGGCAACCCGTGAGCCTTCATGGTGATGAAAACAACATCTGCACGTGGAACATCTTGAATGGAGGAGTACATGTGGTACCCGGATGTTTTTATCCACCTGGCTTCGTCGGTCACGCTATATGGCTTGTAGATAAGTCCTTGTTCTTTGATGGGGCGCATGCGATCTTGCCGCCCGACGAGATGAACGTGATGTCCTTTCCCCGATTCTTGTAAAAAGGTAGCAAGGATGGACCCGATAGCACCGGTCCCGAAGATGACGACATCCATTTGCGGTCTACCAAAGGCATGCATGCGGGATTGGTTACTTGCTTTTTTTCTGTCGATCTGAACCTGACTTTCTGAAAAGTTCCCCAATATTATTGAATTCTTTCCGGTAAAATATTCCAACTCCCTGAGTATAAGGAGCATAATCATTACAGTTGTACTCCCTATCTGCTGACAGGAAATCCAGGAGGATGCCTATGTGAGGAAGGAACTTTTGTAGTTCATTATTGTAATAATGAAAACAGAGTTGAATGGAAGAATATGCTGATCGTGACTATGAAAGATTGAACAAAGCTAAATCAGCAGCAACAGATCCACGTGTTTTAAATATTATTGATCATGAGTTGGTAGAACTTATGGGTGAAGATCCAACATTGGTTTTGGGTAGCAGCGAATATTTGCCAGCTGAACAAATACCAATGCAAGAACCATTTGAAACAGCTCGGCTTGGCTGTTCAGAACTACGAGTCCGTGTATCGCGGCCTCCCGCCCAGCGCGACGATCGACGGTGTCAGCCTGATCAACCAAAACGCGTCATGGTCGATCCATGGGCGTCTGCTCCCTTTCCTCGAACAAGTCGCCGGTCACTTGACGGCTCTTGATGGTTGCGCTCTTGGTTATCTTTAATGTGTATGACTCGGCAGGTCCAGCCAATTCCACTTTCTTGGGTATCACGAAGCCGATAAGACCCAGTGTCGATGAGTAAACTGTCACGGTCGATTTGTACTCGCCCTGATTCTCGACGGCGATGAGCTCGAACTCGTCCTTGAGAGATTCGTGCACCTTGTTCATGGTCGTCCAATCGCTATAGATATACGGGAACGGTTCGTACATGAGGCTGTTGAACTGGGCGATCTTCATGAATTGCTCGTTATATTGATCCACCATGTCCTTTTCAGTTATGTTGAATGATTGATCGATGAGGCTATCAAGGTGCATCCCCCCTTTCTCGATCTCGCCCATGCGAACACCTGCTATGATATGGGACTTTTTCATGCGTTCGATTAATGATAGACTCTTGTGTTCCTGGCCGGAGACGATGGCAGCTTCGAGTGCCTCGTCGAAGAGAAAAACCGAGTACTGGGGTTTTCCGAAGATCAAGAAGTAATCCGCCATTTCGGAGAAAGCATTAACCGCTGCACCGGGGTTATTCATGGCCAGGCCCTGTACCATCTTGATGAAATCTTCCGCGTCCTCCACGCGCTCCACCTCGTACGAGGCGATGGTCTTGGCCAATAAACACTTGATCTGCATCTCAATATCCTTTACCTTTTCTGCAAGAAACCTTGCGTATTCGAAGTGTTCGATGGCCTTGATATAGAAATCCGGGATGTCGGAAAAGTTGAAAAAGAAGAGCATCGCCTTCATGTAGACCGAATTGAGGATCGCTTGATCTTGATGGCTTTGCGATGCCCAATACGCGGTTTCCGTGAGGAACGTGAACGCGTTGAGCAGGTCCCCTGTCAGCAAATACACGTACGACTTGAAAAAATCGACCTTGTAGATTTGCAGCGCCGTGAGCACATAGAGAAATGGATATTGATCCTTGAATTCAAACTTAGCCCAGATGATGTCTTCGATGAGATCACTATCCAATTGCTTCACGGCATTCAGTGCGGAGGCCAGGTCCTCGTCCAGGATGTGCTTCCGCATTTCATCAAGCTTGGAAACGTGTGCTTTGAGATTGTCGAGATAATCCTTGTAAGGTTCGATGATTTTCGCGGTTTTCTTGTCCACCACCAAGGTGCCCGAGATATAGACATCTGCGATCCGGAGCTTGGCTATCATGTCATCGTCGAGCTCGCTTGACGTGATGTAGGCAGTTTTTGCCCGCACGACATCCATCGAAGCCTCGCTCTCGCCTTCCACGCCGCCTTCGCTCGCACCTATGAGCGCCGCGGTCCGATCAATAAGCCACGATAATTTCTTTGCTGCTGGGTAAATATCCTTGCGTGATAAGATGTATTGAATGGAATAATCGGTGAGTTTCTTTTCCATAGATTTGTAATACCGCTTGAGCATGGCATCGTTGGTGAGCGTCGATAACTTGAGCATGAAAGCGCCAGGCGTGAGGATCTTGATGCTCGAATTCAATTTTTGTGCATTTTCAACCAGCTTGAAATCGTCGGTGACGAGCCATGTCTCTTCTACCTTGGAGAGACGGTCGGCTATATAGAGTAATGACACGTCATTGTCTTGCGCGGGGTTTTTTTCGTCAAGTGCTTTCTTGACGTTGTCTATATCTGCCTGCGTGACTTTATCAACGTTCACGACGTAGTCGAAATCCTTCTTGGTCTCTCCCCTGAGAAAGGGCATCTCTCCAACGATTTGGCCTGAGACATGATACTTGATACCACCACTCTCGTTTTTCACTGCGTTGAGCTTGTTAACCCAGAGTTTTTCCGAGAGCTGATTAACTGAGATGAAGAAGTTCGTGTCGATGATGAAGTTGGTTCCCATGCGCGTCCCTCCGGTATTGTCGAGTTTGTTCACTGGTAGGGACGGTAGGAAAAAAAGCTTGGCGAGCCAGAGACTGCGGATTTGTCACGTTAGTAATGGTGGAGCTTGAACCCGTGTATCGTGAGATGGATGCTAAGAATGAAAATAGAAAGAAAATGCGTCAACATCTAATTTTTCAAGAAATTTTACTGCGCCATATATTGATCTTCTTCAGGAATTCATCAAGCTCCTCGCCAACGAGCTTTTTATCTCCCTTTTTCTTCAATTCAGCAATTTCAATTGTCAATTCTCGAGACATCATAGCAGGAATCCCCATCTCGAATAACGTATCGCGGAACTGCTGGAGTTGCACGGCGGCTTGCAAGCATGGCATGATGGCCTTGATCTTTCCCTCAAAGGCGGAGAAGACCTCGCCGAATTTCGTTGACTTGCTGAAGGAGACCTCGTGAGCCTTTGCGGATTCGACCATACCCGGTTCGATGGCCTTTCTCAAGCTATCGGGCTCTGCCACCATGACCGTTGGTTCGGTGCGGGTGAATTCGCCCTTCCCGCTGCTCGTGTATTTGAGCTTGACGTCCTCGTTGGCGTTAAGTCGTTGTATAAACCACGTGAGCTTGCTTCCCGTGTCGTCCTCCTCGAATACCGGCTTCAAGCTTTCTGGTTCAAAGGAGCCGGCGTTGAATCCTGCTGGGACGGTCTCGATGACCATGATATTCTCGAGTTCGACCCCACCTTGATTACTCACCTTGATCGCGACGGCGAACGAACCCTCTCCCGCTGGGCTTATAGACTTCGCAGCTATCGGTGCTAGAGAAATGGTAAGCACGCTCGATCCGGTCGAACCCTATCACGAACATGTGCCACTTGCCACCCATGAATACGATTGACGGGTCCTTGTATTCCACGTGCACCGTGGCATGATGCTCTTGGGCCCCGCCTGCCACGAACGCCGGCTTTGACGGTGCGAGCACCACGCGCGCGGTCGACGGGTCAATGCCCTCGATGGTCGGGGCATCATCCATCTTCCAGATGCACCAGCCCTGGTCCGCCATCTCGGCGCAGCCGTAGAGCTTGAACATCTCCGTGGCAGGATCGACGACGAGGGCAGGGCGCTCGAACCCGTGAACGTTTTTCACGTCATCCTTCTCTATCGATCGCACGCGCTCGAATGTGATGCCATCAAGACTTTTCATGAGACGTATCTCGTAACCTCGACGACCGCGAGGGGCGATCGCATCCCGCATACGTGCCGCAAGGTAGTACGTGCCATCCTTCGCGATCGCAACCGATGGCGCGCCCGCCCACCAGTCCGCCTCGTTCCTGTCGGGCTCCAGCACCACGTGGTACTGCTTCGTGCCATCGACCAACCGAGCTAACGATACCATGTCACCGGAGGTATCCCGAGCCATTCAAGAACTTATGCAAGGATACCACGGCGAGGCACGCACCAGTGCCCCGGGAAAAAAAGTGATGGAGGGCGGGATTCACGCCTTTCCTTTCTTTACCTTGTCCCCGCATGCATTGCAAAACACGGCACCGGGTGCTATTTTTTCGCCGCACTTGTCGCACACGATCTCCTGGCCACACACGTTGCAAAACCGGTGCTTCTCAGTTAGCAAGTTACCGCAGTTCGGGCAGCTGTTCGATGCGGTCTGCGTGATCTTGATTGGTTTTTTCGAGAAATCACCTAGGTTGATGCTATCCCCGCATTTAATGCAGTGCTTCGCGTTGGGGAACGCCGACAGCATCACCCCGCACTTGTCGCACGTGATCTCGCGCCCGCAATTCGGGCACGTCTTCGCGTTGTCATCAACCTTTGAAGCGCACGTGGGGCACGTGATGATGGTGCGTTCTTCAGGCGGAAGGTCGCCTTCCAACAGGAAGAACAACTCACCGTCGACGAACCTCTCGCTTTTTTTCTTGCATTCGATGCACTCGACCTTGATCTTGTAATCCGACTTGGGATTCCCCTTCACTTCTGAGGTCTTGAGGGTCATCTCGCCGCATTCCGTGCATTTCGCCATCTGCTCGTTGAGGACCGGGCGCCACTTGTCGGATTCCGCTTTGTCAAGCGATAAACCAAACTTGAATGATTTTCCGCACTTGTGACATTTTGCAGTAACGATGGCTTCATTATCCTTCTTATCTTCCCGTATTTGAACGGGAACAAGCGTGCCTTTGCAGTTCTTGGAACTGCAACTGAATACCTGCGATTCGTAATAGTTTGATTCGAAGGGCATGTAAATTCACCATGTCAAATCATCAAGCCACGCCTTAAAAAACGTGCTTCATACCGTGGATTGTCGATGAACCAACGGATACGAATCATAGCATTCGACGTGGACGACACCCTCTGGTACGGGGTCGCTGACGAGCGCGTGGCGGACCGGTTTTCCCGGCTGGATGATAGAAGGGTTGCAGACGGGGTAGGTACCGCGCAAGAGCTCGTTGAAAATGCGCGCGACGTTTTGGTCATGCTTGCAAAGGAAGGCTACAAGCTTGCGCTCGCGACGATGGGTCCAGAGGACCAGGTGCGCGCGTTTATGGTTGCGTTTGGCATCGATCACTTGTTCGACTTCTCCATATCGGCATTCGACCGGGAGGATAAAGGTGAAAAGATCGAGAAGATCTGGCGCCGTGCTTCGGTGTTCATGGACGTCGCGCCCGGGCAAATCTTGTACGTCGATGACAATCTCGGTTACCTCAAGGCCGCGAACGACCACCTTCCCGACGTGAAATGCACGTGGGCTCACTTCCGCATGAGCCCTGGATTGCTTGCCTTGAATGAAGACGTTCAGGAGATGCATGGATTCTCGTTGTGGTGAGCACGTGTCCTAGCACACGCCGTGCGTGGTACGCCACGGGACACACGACAGCTACACGAGTCGCGTGCGGACCGACACGCCACCGGTGACGTGCACGTCCTGGAGCAAGTCATCGATGGAATAGCGCGTGATGGTTGCCCCCTTTTCCCGGGCAATGTTCGCGATGAATGAATCGACACCCGGGTCGACCCGGGTGGAAATGCACGCACCACGGCTCGCGGTCCCGTCGCTGGTATGCCTTGCCTTGGAAAGGTACGCTAGCAGCCCCTCGAGATCTCCTGGCACGAGGGGCGTACCTTGCTTCACGACCACGGGAACCTTGGTGTGCCGGCACACGATGTCGATGGAAAAAGAATGCAGGTCATGTTTTTGCGTCGCGTTCATGATCCACGACACCCAGTTCACGAATTCGAATGGTGGCAGGGCATCGAACGCGTCGGCGGTTGCCGGGTGCCCCATGATGTTCTTGGGTTGGATGCCAAGACGGCTCCCGGCCAACCGGCACGCTGTAGGGGATGCATCGATCCCGGCAAACCGCCGGCCGAGGTTCCGGGCCGCCAGCAACGTCGTGCCGGACCCGCAGAACGCGTCTAGAACGAGATCGCCCGCGTTCGAAGAAACGCTCACGACGCGCGCCATGAACTTGATGGGCTTTTGCGTGGGATACGCGAGCCTCTCGGATGAAGTGGACGTGACCAACTTGATGTCGTCCCACAACGACGTGAGCTTGATGCCCTTCGACTCGTCGAGGTAGGTCTTGTACCGTGGCTCCCCGCCACCCGTCCAGTAGATGAGCCGGGGGTTCTTGGCGAGGCGGGCATCGATGGTTTCTTGGGACCACTTGAGCGCCATGCCATTCTTGATCGTGTACGTTCTCCCGCCTAAATCGAACACCTTGCCTTCCTGGTTGCCCTACACGACGAGGGGCTGGCTCCGGAGCCTCCGCTCCGTCCCCTCCTCGACGAGATTGAACACGACATCGTGGTGGGCGTGAAGGTGGCGATCATCCAGCCGGGTAGCATATCGACGCCGATCTGGGAGAAAGGAAGGAAACTCTTGGATAAATACCGCGGGCGGGAACGCGAATCGCCATTCGGGAGCGTCGGGTTGAAGGTCGGGGAGTACGCGATCAACAAGGGGAACACGAGAGGGTTGCCACCGGCGAGGGTGGCCGAAGCCGTCCATCACGCCCTCACGAGCGAGAAGCCCAAGCTGAGGTACTTGATCGCCCCCGACATGTTCCGGAACAAGATGCTCAAGATCCTGCCGGCAGCCAAGGTCGACGCGATGATCGTGAAAGAATTGTTGAAGATGAAGGAATGACGGCCTCGCGGGGGAATCGAACCCCCGGCCCTTGTCGAGCCGACCGGATTTGAAGTCCGGCGTCCGGGACCACCCGAACCACGCGTGGCCATGGATTCATTGCATTTCTTGGCGTCCCTTGCCATCGGCCAGTATTTTTTTCACTTTTTGCACGTACCATTCGGCCCACAACTTGATCTGCTGCAACTCGGACTCCTTCAAGACGCGCACGGGACGCCCGGGATGCCCGTGGACGAGGGTGCGGGGCGGGATGCGGGTACCCTCGGTGACGAACGCCCGCGAGTCGACGATGGAGCACGTGCCAATCGAGGCACCATCGAACACCACGCCACCGATCGACACGCAGGTGAGGTCCTCGAGGGTGCAGCCGTGAATGATGCACCCGTGTGCAATGGTCACGTCGTCACCAACGATAACCTTGAAATTGTACGGAGAATGGATGATCGTCCCTTCTTGGATGTTGGTGCGGCTCCCGATCTTGATCTTGGTATCGTCCCCGCGAATGATCACGTTGCCCCAGATGGAGGAATATTCCCCGACCTCCACGTTTCCTATGAGCACCGCGCGAGGATCGACATACGCGAGTTCCGAGACCTTGGGCTTCTTTCCACCGTACTCGAGCAGGTTTTTGGCATCGGTCACATCGCTCACCATCGCGAAAAAAAGGTATGTAGCATGTAGAATAAAGCATGGATCAACCATCCCTTTTCGACGTGATCGTCGTTGGCGGCGGGCCCGCCGGGCTTTCATTCGCCATGCACGCGGCTGAAAAAAAACTGAACGTGCTCGTTCTCGAGCGAGCGGCAGTCCCGGGTGAAAAAAACGCATCGGGCACGGCGCTCTCGCCCAAGTGCTGGAAAGACCTCGATTTCATGGACCGGTTAATGAAGGAAGTTCCCAATCGAAAGGGAATACGTGCCACGATGCATTTCATCGACGAAAATCGCCGGGAAACGGGAACCGTGTCGTTCACGCCGTCAAAGCGGTTTGCACCAACCGAGATAGCGAGCCAGTTCCTCACCTTGAACGTCTATCGTGCCGATCTGGACCCGTGGCTTTGCAAGCTGGCAATAGAAAGGGGTGCAAGGGTGGAGCTCGGGGCGTTGGTGACCGACATCCAAGGCGTGCCCGGGGCGGCGGGGAGCGTGAAATTGCACGAAGTCACGGTGAACCACGCGACCAGGTACCAGGCGCCCTTGATCATCGCAGCGGATGGTGCCCTATCGTTCACGTGCGAAAAGCTCGGCATCACGCGCAAATGGTCGAATGATGACCTCGCGTACATGGTCTCGATCGATTACCAAGCAGACCCGAAGATGATCGACGAGTGGTTTGAAGATGACAGCCTCCATTACTATTATGGGGCGCGCTTTCCGATTGGGTACATCTTCTTTACAAGAGACGGGTTCCACGTCGGCCTTGGTGACTTGTTTTCCTGGTTCTTCAAGGAACAAGTTTCGCCGGTCGCGGTCCTCGAAGAATTCTTGGCGAACCCGTGCATCCAGCGCGTGATCAAGCTGTTGGATGCAAAACCGAGGGAATTCCAAGCGCACGTGGTCCCGTTCGTGTCCAGGCCCGCGAAGATGGTCGCGGACGGACTGATGGTCCTGGGAGACGCGGGCGCCTTGATTTGCCCGCTCGAAGCGGAGGGGGTCTACTATTCGTTGCTGGCAGGAAAGCTCGCGGCGGGGGTCGCTGTCGAAGCCACCCAACGCAAGGAGTATTCATCGGCATTCTTGTCTCGGTACGAGAACCTCGTCCGCCAGAGCGCGATAGGCAAGGAATTCGAGCTCGGGCAACAGTGGAAGGAATTCATCACCGCGGTCCCGTTCAACACGGATGCATCGCCATGGGTGAACCAGCTCCTGCCGGACGCCTTGTACGCTGCGTTGAACGTCGCGGAGACGCACACCGAATCCATCGCCCTGCTTCACGAGCGGGCAATCACGCTTGCCAAGATCGTGTATCCAAAAGTGAAGGGATTGATCTCGAAACCCCTCGTCTCCATACTTGACCAGTTCCTCGGTTTCTATCTCGACAAGCTCAATCTTTCTCTCATAGTGAAGCCCTTGATGCAATCAACGCGATCCATCCGAGAAAATATGATCCGCCAAGTGCTGGATGATTGGCTCGGGGCAAAAGGGAATCACGCCATTGCTGGCGAGGAGAAAAATATGACCGCCTTGAAAGACAGGATTTCCACCACGAAAACACTTGATCTTGCAAGGCTGCTGGACAGGGTTCAGGCCACGAAGCCCATACTCGCGTTCGACGAGAACAAGTGCATCAAATGCAAGAGATGCGTCTTGATCTGCCCGATGGGTGTATGGGTCGAAGATGGCGCCTCGATAAAATGCATCGAAGGGCATCAAGCATTGTGCATCGAATGTGGCGGGTGCGTTCAAGCATGCTCAAGTTCGGCCATACGCATCGAGTATCCAGCCCACGGAGAAGGTATCAAATATCACCACGGGTAAATGGCGTTTTTTAATTCCCGCACATTCCTCTCCCCACGAAGTCCGAGGCGATACACCATGCCACAAGTGCGAAAATATGCGAAAAAAGGCGAGGGAGAGGAGCATCAAGGGAGCGGCAAGGTGTGCAACATCAAGGGATGCACCTTGCCCGCCGTGCGATCATTATCACGGGAGGAAAACGAGTCCTACCTTCGGGAATTGCAATTATTTACAAGAATCGATTGCCCGGCATGGGATAAACTGGTGGATTACTACAAGGAGTCAATTTCAAGCCTCATTAACAGGATAATCGAAGGCATGTCCGTGGACGTGCTTGAAGAATGGGAATACAATCGCGTGGTGCACGAATGTACTGAAAAGGACGTGCACCAAATCCATTCATCCGCAAATTTTCCCGGGAAGGATGCGTTGCTGAAACAAGTGGAAGAAAAAATGTATAACCACAGGAAATGATACCGGAAACCGTTTAAAATGGCAGGACCATCGGACAAGGCAAGGTACTACGCGTACATCTTGGAATGCCGCGATCGAGGGGGGCACGTGACCTACTACACGGGCAGCACGGAATCCCTCGACCGTCGCGTCCTGGAACATCGCACCAATCGCGGGGCACGGTACACGGCGGGCAAGGATTGCCGGCTCGTGTTCTACCAGTCATTCACCACGCGCGCGAGGGCAATGGCAAGGGAGAAGGATATAAAGACGCTGCCAAGAAACAAGAAAGAAGAATTGGTAAAAGACGTGTTCGTGAACGAGGCCATCAAGGATGCATTGAAAGGTATCAATCACGACATGTAATTCAAGTTCAACTTGATCTCCCGCTTTTTCATGCGGGTTGCAATCTTCTCGTACGTCTTTATCAAGTCAGGCGATAATGTTGCAGAACTTTCCTTGAACGCGGTCTCGAAATGACGTGTTTCGACGTGCTCGAGCGCATCGCTCAACTCGCGTATCGCGTTCATCCCCGCTTCCCGGGCGATGTTTTCCAAGTCCGCACCCGAATAGCCATCGGATTTATCGGCGATCTGCCGCAAGTAATCCTCAACACCTGTGCCCAAGGGCATTTTCCGGGTGTGTATCTTGAGGATTTGCAACCGCGTCGGCATATCCGGTGGCGTGACGTAGATCAAGGAATCGAAACGTCCGGGCCGCAGCATTGCCTCGTCGATCATGTCCGGCCTGTTGGTCGCCCCCAAGATGACGATGCGCCTGCGTTCTTCTATGCCATCCATTTCTGCAAGTATCTGGTTGACGATGTTCTCGTACACTTGCGAGCCAAACTCGCCACCACGCCGCGGGGCGATTGCATCCAGCTCGTCGAAATAGATGATCGCCGGTGCCGCGGTACGTGCCTTCCGGAACACTTCCCGTATCGCCCGCTCGGATTCACCAACGTATTTCGAGAACATCTCGGGCCCCTTCACCGTGATGAAGTTTGCCTCGCTGGCGGTTGCAACAGCCTTTGCCAAGAGGGTCTTCCCGCACCCGGGCGGGCCATAAAGCAACACACCAGCGGGCTCGCGGATGCCGGCCTTTTCAAACAGTTCCGGCTTTTTCAAGGGGAGTTCCACCGCCTCGGTGAGCGCGCGCTTGACATGGTCCAGCCCGCCGACCTCGTCCCATTGCACGTCGGGGATCTCGATCAAAACCTCCCGCATGGCACTTGCCTCGACGTTGTTGAGGGCCATGTCGAAATTTTCTTTCGATACCTTTAGCTCGAACAGAATCTCGTCGGGAATGGGCTTGTCCAGCTCCACCTTGGGTAATATGTTCCGCAGCGCGTGCATCGCCGCCTCCCTAGCGAGCGATGCGAGATCCGCTCCGACGAAGCCGTGGGTGATAGAAGATATTTTCTGGAGATCGACGTCGTCGTCGATGGGCATTGCCCTGGTGTGAATTTGAAGAACTTCGAGCCGCCCGTTCGCATCCGGGACGGGAATCTCTATTTCGCGGTCGAACCGGCCGGGGCGGCGGAGCGCGGGATCGATCGAGTTCACCCGGTTCGTCGCACCGATGAGAATCACCTTGCCACGGTCTTGCAAGCCATCCATCAAGGCAAGGAGCTGCGCAACAACGCGGCGTTCGACTTCCCCACCGACATCCTCCCGCTTGGGAGCGATAGAATCCAGTTCATCAATAAAAATGATGGAGGGCGCATTCTCCGATGCTTGCTTGAAAATCTTCCGCAACTTGCTCTCGGACGCGCCGTAAAACTTGGACATGATTTCGGGACCGTTGATCGTGATGAAGTAGGCATCCGATTCATTCGCGACTGCCCGTGCAAGCAATGTTTTCCCGCACCCTGGCGGGCCATACAACAAGATGCCCTTGGGCGGGTCGATGCCCAAGCGCTCGAACAGTTCCGGGTGCTTCAACGGCAACTCCACCATCTCCCGTATGCGCACGATCACGTCTGAAAGGCCACCGATGTCGTCATAATTAATCGTGCCTTTTTTCACGCTCACGACGCCTTCTTGAACCTCCAAGTTGGTGCTCGGCGTGATCTGGACGATGCCATCTGGAACCGACTCAAGCACGACCAGCCGGAGTTCGCCCAGCGTGTAGGAACGCCGCCGGCGGCCACCGAATTGCGCGAAGGCATTTTGCAAGGCATCCATCATGTCGTCATCATCGGGAATTTCAGGCCTGTCGGAGGGTACGTTCATGCCCATCAAGGAAATGTTGTCACCCTTGACCACGGGGCGGTTCATCAGAGAATCACGGATCTTCCGGGCTTGTGGCGTCATTTTCGTGTTGGTAGGAGCCACCACGACCCGGCGGGCGGGTTCCGGCTTTGCCTTGCGGATCTTGACGATCTCGCCAAGCCCGGTCCCGGCATTCAGCCGGACCAGGCCATCGATCCTTATGATGGTCTTTCCTTCATCCTCGTTGTTTGGAAAGAAAATGCAACCCGTCGATTTTTTCCCGATAATTTCAACGATGTCTCCGGCCCGCAAATTCAATTTTTTAAACACGTGAGAGCCAGCAGTGCAGAGCCCTCGTCCTGCAGATGCCTTGTTAATCTCTGCCACCCGTAAACTGAGCTCGCCTGGCTTGTCTCCTTGCAATTCTTCACTCATCGCAATCCTTCACTCGCAATTCTTCACTCGCGGGTAATTCTTCACCGCAATTCTTCACGCAAATCTTCACGTGGATTTCTGGTCTGCAGCGCTGTACAAGGCCACGGGAGACCGCGTGCACAGGGACGAGGCATGTTCTGCCATGGACCATTACCTTGCCCGCACGAGCCACCCGAAGGGACAGTGGGAAAAACATCTCCCGGCGAGCCCCGAACGGCTCTCGCTGGGCGTGCACATGATCCTGGCCAATCTCGGAAACGTGCTCAAGGCGTGCACGGGCGTGACCACGTACGACGATTCGACCCGTGATGCGATCGAGACCGTGGTGGAAAAATTCTGGGATCCCGGCCACGGGGTGCTGCGGGAGAACATCAACACGGATTTCTCGTTCGATGACATGTCCTGCGATGGTCGGCATGTCAATCCAGGGCACGGGCTGGAGGCGCTCTGGTTCATCCTCGATTTCGCGGAGAACGAGCGGTGCCAGGCCTTGATCCCGAGGGTATGTGCTATGATCCGGTCTATTCTCGATGCCGGGTGGGATACGGAACACGGGGGCATCTTTTACTTCATGGACGTTCTTGGGAAGCCGCACGTCGAGCTCGCGTGGGACATGAAGCTGTGGTGGGTGCATTGCGAGGCATTGGTTGCTACCTTGCTCGCCTACCGGTTGACGGCAGACGTGGCATTTCTCGAGTGGTTCAAGAAGGTCGATGCTTGGACGTGGACGCATTTTCCTGATCCCGTTTATGGCGAGTGGTTCGGGTACTTGAACCGGCGTGGCGAGCCCACGCATTTTCTCAAGGGCGGGAAATGGAAAACATTCTTCCACCTGCCACGCTCCTTGCTTGTCTGCACCGACCAGATGCAGAGGTTGTAAAACCACGACGCCTAGTGTTTCATGATACAATGCATCGTGTTGGTAAAATATTATGGCGCTAGCAGATCAAATCTTGGAATTTTTGGAAGACCACTGGGATTACTTGCTTGTCCTGTATGCCATCCTCTTGATATCCGCGATCGTTGGTCTCATCATCCACGCGGATGCAAAGCGTGACGGGCGCCATGCGGCAGGATGGTTTTTCAGCGTCGTCATCTTGAACGTGATCGCGATAGTTGCTTACTTGGTCACGAAGGCGATTCGCAAGAAGAAAGCGTTGGTCCGCGTGCTGGTCGATGGTTCCGTCGTGGTGATGCGCATTTCGATTGGCTTTTCTCTCGTGATGGCCTTGACCATTTATGGAGCGTTCCCGCTCCTTGGCGTCGGGTACGGGGCGATCACGCTCGTGCAGGCGTGGCCGGGCATAGCGTTGGGCTTTTCAGTTGCAACTGCAATGTTCGTGTTCGGGTGGCTGGGCGCGACGAACAGGCTTGGCGGCATCGCTACGTTTTTCACGTCTGCTATTGCGATATTTGCCACGTGGAACGACGTGTATGATGGTTTGGGCGATTTCGTCCCGGAATTCACGACATTCAAGTGGGTCGCGCTCGGTGTCATCCTTGTCGGCGGGTTTCTCGGGTTGTTCAACGCGCTCGGTGCTTCGTACACTGAACGTAATAATTTCGAGGGGCCGCTCGAGTGGACCCGGTGGATGGGCACGCAAGCACGCCGTCACAAGGTTTCCTTGGTCGTTGCCCTCTCGGTCGTGGGTGCCATGGGCATCACGGGATACGTATCCTTGCAACCGTGGGCTTACTCGCAAACCATCACCATCCAGCCGCAAGATTACCAGGCCAAGATCGCGTTCTGGGGACACTACGGATACGATCATTACACGCACGCTCAACGGGATGCCCTCAGCAAGCACAATGCAACGATCGTGTTTTACACCACCCCTGACATACGGAATGCAAGTCAACGGCAGTATTTCATCGACAACATGAATGCATGGTATGCTAGCTATCCCGGTGTCCAGTTCGTAGCCGCAATCCCCGGTATCACGCGCATCAATAATACCGGTGATGACTTGAAAGACTTCTTATGGGGCGGGTTTGCATGGGACGGTGCCGTGGAGGGCACCATCAAGTATGCCAAGGAATTCATACAGATCGCAAAGGACGAGAATCTCACCAATTTCATCGGCATCAACACGGATCAAGAATCGCCGGCCGAGGCATTGCGTGATTACGGCGTGGACATCGGGCCGGATCCCGCGCGCCATGCCGCGTCGATCGACGCGTACAACGAGTTCTTTGCTTGGGTCCGGGCCAACGCGTCGGAGTTTTTTTTGACCAGCACGATGGGCAACGAGCCGTTTTTCGACACTTTTGACGGCGACAACGACTTGCATGTCGGCAGCATGTGGAACGTGCTGGACGTTGATGGCTGGGATGAAATTGCCCCCATGATATACAGGTGCGGGTACAAGGGCGTGAAACCGTTTGGTGGCTTTGAAAGCATCACTGCAGGTACGGTCATCGATGGAAGCATAGAAGTGTATAACAAGCTCTCGTTCTTGAATCGGTCGCTCACCGTCGTCGATGGCAATGCCAGTAAACTCGGGATTTACCTGGGCATCACCAATTGCACGTGTTATGGACGTGATGTGGACCAGTATGATGCATTAGGGAATTACCTCGGCAAGGGTTATGACGAGCTCGTGCGGGATGCCTTGATTGCCAAGGCCTTCGGTTCACGCATCATCACCATCTTCATCCTCGATACCGTTATCGAGAACAATTATTCCATGGGTGGCGTGTTCGACACGTGGGGTGACGGTTTCCTCGATAACTTCAACGAGTCCATCAACGGGGGAAATTCGACGCTCCCGTTCGAAATCATCGCATCCCCCGACTACGAGATATTGAAGAGTTTCAACGATGACCTGTTCTACAACATGGGCCGTCCCGCGGGCCTGATCATCACGTTGAGTATCATCGGTGTGAACGTGGCATTCTCGGTGTTGCTTCACCCGGCCTTGAAAAGGAGATGGCTTAAAATATCCCGGGACCCGGTCGTTTCTCTCTCAGGCGATTGACCTCGGTTATCGCCCGTTCCCTTCCCTTTTTTTCCCCGGCTCACTCTCGTCACTCGATTGCAATGGATATAATACTGGCAGAACTACTTCGCTTCGCCATCTGGTTCGTTTGACCCGTCCCCTTCCAAATATGGAACGGTGCTTATACCATTGGTAACATGCAATGTGCAATCAAGTGCACGCCAACTACAATCACGTGGCCGGTTATTTGCCCGTATGGGTGGAATTTTGCCATTCTAGCAAGAAAAGGATCCCTTAAATCATGCAAATGGATCTTCCGGGGCCACGATGCCTTGCAGATACAAGATTCGATTGATATCTTGTTTTGAATGCCCCATGTTATATGCGTTCTGCAAGCAATAGAGTTCCTTGCGAAGGTCGCCGAGCAAGGCATAACTTAACGAGAGTTCATACCATCCCAATGCATTCTGGTCGTTCAATTGGACGATTGCCTTGAAATATGGAACAGATCGTTCGATCTCCTCCGCTGCTCCTGCCTCTCGAAGTGCTCTGCCGCAATAAATGAGGATTGCGATGTTGGTGGGTTCTATTCCTGCCAAGCCTTCGAATATCGTGATTGCATCAAGGTATTCCGCCTCCTCGTACCGCCGCTTTCCCTCGTTGAACGCCCAGGCGATAAACGTTTCTTTTTCGTCCTCGGGCAGGTCTCCATAAACCTTGAGCAGGTGAACGAGGTGAGCAGTCGTGAAGAGATCATCAAGGCTGGGCAAGAGGAGATACCTGTAACACGAGCAAAACAACGGGCGTTCTTGGGCATACGTGTTATATGATTCGTTGTCGAGCTGGTTTGGTTTGAAAGGCAAGGAAGCCCGGACCACGGTGAACTCAGAGCCATGAAGCACGTGCTCGCGAACAAGAGCACCATCTATTATGGATTGGATGATAGATTGCACCGTGGGCTGTTCAATGAAGTTCGCCCTGGATTCGATCACCCGGATGTAGGAACCTATCCACGCGAGGTCCCCGGGTACCTGTTTGCCAGTGTTGCTTTTTTTCCAGTCATCGTACAAGAGCGCGAGGAATCTCAAGGCTTCCTTGTCCCAAGACTGGATTTCAAGGCCTCGTTTCATGGCCGCGAACGCCCCGAACGTGTCACCGGTGACTGCACGCGCCAAGGCCAGGTTGAAATGCAACTTGGCATCCGTCCCGTTGTCCAACGAGCATGCCTTCTCGAGCAGCAGCAACCCCTCGCCGTGGTTTCCCGCCTTGAAGCGGCCTAATCCATCGTTTTCGATTGTCCACGGATCGCTCACGTTCGGCAAACCTCTGGGTGCAAGGGTGGGTGCTTATTTACCAGTCCCCGAATGGGTTATTCGGGAGGTACGTGACGGCAAGGCGAGAGAGACGTTCGATGTCGACGCGGTAGCCAAACTCTTGTGCTTTTTTCAAGCAATACAATTCCGATGGACTGTCACCCATCTGGGCGTAGATCACCGAGAGATTGAACCATGCATAGGCGTTGTCGTAAAAACCTTCTATGATTTCCTTGAACGTGGTGGCAGCTGGTTCCAATGACCCGGATTCGCGGTAGGAAAACCCGATGTAGAAGGCCACTTGCAGGTCCTCGGGAACGTGCTCGCGGACCGCCTTGAAGACCTTCGATGCATCATCGTAGCGGCCGTCGTTGTACAAGGATATCCCCACTTGCTTGAAGCTTTCAACGATGGCCTGGCATCCAGCGGGCATCGACGCGTGGCCGGCATCTTGCTCTCGATCTTTAAGCAGTTTCGACACTTGTGCGTTGAACTCGGAAACCATTCCGTCGATCCGGTCTGGAGCCGGTAATGGAGCAGAAACGGTGAACGTGGAATAATAATCCTCGATTTTGCTCGTGTCAATGCAACAATATTGTTCTAATAGGCCCTCATCGCTAACCTTGTTAAAGAGTTCCCGGGGAAAAAGATTCTTTTTATCATTCGTGGTGCATTCATCCCGGGCAAGCTCACCGGCCAAGCAGGTATTGATGGATTCTTGCTCGCCAACCTTGGCGATCAAGTAAAAGCCATCAAGAGCCTCATCGTAGATGTTGACGTTCCCGGATGCACCCGTTTTATCCTGGTGCACATCATAATCGTGCGTGCCGAGCTCGTCATACACCTTGATCGTTTCCCGGCGGGCCTCCGGGTCACGTTCATCGTCGCTTGCCACGCGTGCCTTGACCCGTTCCATCGCGTCGCGGATCACCTCGTGCTTGAACGCGTCGAGCTCGGCAAGGGTCTTGAAAGTGGCGAGATGTGCCTCGTCCACGTGAAAGGGCGATACAGCGAATCCTTGGTCGATCATGCCATCATCCAATCCAATTCCCTGTTCTGCCCGTGGTGGATTCTCGGCACCCGTCGCGGGACCATCCGAATCACGGCCGGGTTCCAACCCTGGTGCTCGGCCCGGCGCGCTCGCCCCGGTTCCATTACCATCGGCTTCAAGATTACGTTCTTGGTCTATGTCGGCGATGCGCTGGTACAGCGGGGACGAGATGGACGGTTGGT
The DNA here is from genome assembly GCA_041305945.1 of Promethearchaeota archaeon. Classification (GTDB taxonomy): domain Archaea; phylum Asgardarchaeota; class Lokiarchaeia; order Sigyniarchaeales; family Sigyniarchaeaceae; genus JBGLND01. Next base: position 3,297,007 of record JBGLND010000001.1, on the reverse strand, counting down.
CGTCGTCCGGCGCAGGGGAAACGTGCCCGCCCCCGTCACCAGTCGTCCGTGCTTCCACTCGATGGATGGCCAGGTGGTCATCGCCCTCGTTCAAGTCTTCCAAGAAGATGGTTTCCTCCGTTTCACGTGATGGACCGGCGTCGATAGCATCCCTTTCGTTAAATATTTGGGCGTATGTTTTCCAATGATCGTCCCCAGAAACGACTCTTGGTTCTACTTCAATATCATCCGTGATTTCTATAGATGGTATGGGCTGTTCATCGTTGTTTTTCTTGAAATCATGAAAATCCTTTGTTTCGTGCAAGTCATTCAAGATTCGAGGTTCTCGTTCGTTTTCGTGCTCGCTGGCAATGACAACGGGGGCTTTAAACGACGTGGTGTCTTGTTCGGGTACCGGTATCGTGTCATTACTTAAAATGAGCCGCCTGAGTTCTGCCAAGAACTTGCGCGCCTTCTCGTCTTCTGGTGCAATGGTCAATCCAATCTTCACGCTTAAAAATGCTTCATCGTATTTCTGCATCTTGTAGAACGCGAGTGCCTTGTTGAAATGGTGTTTTGCAACTTTCGGTTCATTCACGCATAATTTCTCAAATTCAGCGAGGGCATCTTCAAGACAAGGTCCTGTTCATTGGCGATGTATTGATCGGGTTCGGGGAGTTCCTGGAAAACAACCACACGCTCGTGCCGTCCCCGTATTGCGAGGAGTGGTGGGTCAAGGAAGTCATGCACGCTATGGATGCGGCGGGGCTCGACCGTGGCGGGCTTGCAGCCAAGCTGAACGTTCCCCTCGCGACCGTCGATGAATGGCTCGATGATTTCTTCTACTCGAAGCCCGGTCCTGCCCACGCGTTCCTGCTATCGCGGGAACTGGGCGTGCCGCTGCACCCCCGTCACGTGCATTTCTGGAACGCCCTTGCCCCCGATCAAGTCAAGGACCTGCGGGACGCCTTGAAGGAAGGCTGGACAGCGCCCGGTGCCGGCCGGCAGCAAGCTAACCTCTCGTGCAAAAACGATCCCCGCATAAAGCAGATATTGGAACTCGCTTGCATCCCGCACGAGGTTGACAAGGACGTGTTGCACTTCAACGAAGAAAGTTTTGCCTTGGTGGAGACCCTCGCGTTGGACAAGGATATTCCTGGCGAACTCCCCGCGGGCTCGTCGACCGTCGAGGTGCTGACCGCATTGTCGGGCACCACCATCAGGGACAAGGCCCCCCATTTCATGGGCATGCGAATGGGGCGTCCCGAGAAAGCAAAGGAGCGCAAGATGAGCCCGCCGGTGCACGGCTTGTTCCCGCTCGGGCATGCCGCGGGTAACCAGCGCGTGCTCCAGGATGCCATGAAGAAGCCCGTCGACGTGGAGATTGCCAACCGGGCGTGTCCGTCGTGCCGGCAAGCGACGTTCCTGCCGTGGTGCCCGAAATGCAAGGGACGGACGGTAGAGTACCGCACGTGCCCCAAGTGCGGCGAGACGCTCCGGGGTCACGATGACACCTGCAAGAAATGTAACGTTCCCGGCCAGTTCTTCTCGCCCAGGAAGCTCAACCTCGTTTCCACGTTCATGGACGCCGTGAACCGGCTCAACATGAACATCCCCAAGTTCAAGGGCGTGAAAGGAATGTCGAGCGTGTCCAAGCTCCCCGAGATGCTGGAGAAAGGCATGCTACGGGCGAAGAACGACGTGTTCGTGTACAAGGACGGCACGGCGCGGTTCGATACCGGGGATTGCCCACTCACGCACTTCACGCCCAAGGAAATCTCGGTCGGCGTGCACGACCTGGTCAACCTGGGCTACACCACGGACATCAACGGCGAGCCCCTCGAGCATCCCGACCAGGTGCTGGAGCTGAAGTACCAGGACATCCTACTCCCCAAGGCATCGTTGAAGTACTTCCTGCAAGTCTCGCGGTTCGTGGACGAGCTGCTGGAGAAGGTGTACGGGCTCCCGCGGTTTTACAACATCAAGAATCCAAAGGATTTCATCGGGCAGCTCGTAATAGGTCTCGCGCCCCACACGTCCGCCGGCGTGGTGGGTCGCATCATCGGGTTCACGCACGCGAACGTGGGTTACGCGCACCCTATTTACCATGCAGCCAAAAGACGCAACTGCGACGGCGACGAGGATGGAATCCTCCTTTTTCTCGACGTTATCTTGAATTTCTCGCGGTATTATCTCCCGTCATCAATCGGGAGCAGGATGGACACGCCGCTCGTCATTTCCAGCCGCGTGGTTCCCGAGGAGGTCGACGGCGAGGCGCACAACGTCGACGCGGGCTGGGAATACCCCCTGGAGTTCTACGAGACGACCCAGCAGTACCCGGACCCGAAGGATGTGAAGAAGCTGGTGCATACGGTGAAGGACCGGCTGGACACGGAAGGCCAGTACGAGGGGCTCGGGTTCACGCACCCGACGAGCAGTATCAACGACGGGCCGAAGACCACGGCGTACAAGGAGCTCGGGTCCATGGCGGACAAGATCGCAGCGCAGTTCGAGCTGGCCAAGAAAATAGCAGCCGTGGACGCCGCGGACCAGGCGGCCCGCGTCATCCAGTCGCATTTCACGCCGGACATCATGGGGAACCTGCGTGCGTTCACGTCGCAGGAATTCCGGTGCACGAAATGCAACGAGAAGTACCGGCGACCACCACTGTCGGGGAAGTGCACCAAGTGCGGCCACGAGGGGCTCGCGTTGACGGTCTCGCCCGCCAGCATCAAGAAATACCTGGAACAGGCCTTGAGCTTGGTCCGCGAGTACGCGCTATCGGCTTACACGCGCCAGAAGATCGAGATGCTGGCGGAGAAGGTCGAGGCGACGGTGTTCAACGGGACCAAGAAGCAACTGTCGCTGTCCGAGTTCTTCTAAGATTACCGTTCGAGCCCGGTTTGCAGCTTCCCATTAATGGTTTTGCTGGAAAATCCGTGCAATCGCATCGAACAACTTTCTCATCGAATCTGAAAATCCGAACCAAATAACAATCCCCCATATTGCAACGATAATGATTGCAATGATCACAAATAACCCGTACCTGAAGAAAACATATCCCATTCTCGGAACAGAATACACCATGATGGCTACAACGATGCACAAGATGAAGCCGTTGATGATGAGGTGCTTGCCGAGATTACAAGCATCCAATCCATCTTTGTTCTCCTGGGAATTTCCTTCCAGCTTCAGAAACGATTCTAAGGACCCCCACGTTATACCCGAAATGAAACAGATCAAGCAGGTTCCAATTAAAGGCGTGTAAGTTCCCAAGCCCAAGAATGAGTTATATACTGAATAGAATTCTTGAATGCCCTCGGAGCCTGTCATATAGATGTGGTAATTCAGGTCTATGTAAATGGTTCCTGTAACGATGATGAACCCGAGAATGATAGATACAACGACATGGCCTCGGAACAATATGTGTTGGATATATTTGAAATCATTAAAAATGACGGAGTCACGGGCGGGTTCAAGGATACCCGCATTATAAAAAAAACGCATGATCTTGGATGCAGGCCATAAGGCAGCGATAAATGTGCTGCAAAAAATCCAAGGTATTTGTAACATCCTAAAGCCAGGGCTCGGGGTAAAAAATACGAATACCATCGCCCCTCCAGCAATGACAGGTAATGCCCACGCACCCGCAGCCCGAGAATGGATTGGGCTTCTTGGGCACCGGCGGGTAGTATTGCGTCCGCTTTTTCTTGGCATGAGCCGCGTACAAATATAAAATGCTCGCGAGAACGGTAATGGATGCGAACACGATCAGCCCGATCCACCAGCCGAGCACGATGGCGGGGTCGACGGGCTTCGGGCGCACCGTGCCATCATCCACCCACGATTTCGGGAACGACGCGCCGAACAGGTGCGACCCTTGCGAGATGGTGGCGTACGTCCACCGGTAGTACAAGCGCTGTTCCAAGGGATCGGTGAAGTTCTGCAACCCGTAGGCCGGTACCTTCCACGGCGATGGCTTTTCATGCCATTTCAGCAGGGTTCCGTCCAGCTCGTTCGCGGGAAAGAAGAACGTCACTTGGTAATTGGAGATGGTCGATCCCGCGAGGGTCGAATCGAACCACGTGGGGGTGAACTCGAACGACGCCATGCTGGCGTTCTCGGCATCCTCGTACAACATCCGGCCGTTGTTACCGACCAGGTGCAGGATGCCGGTGTTCCCCGGCTGTATCGACAAGGAATACCCGAGATCGATGGTGATGCCGATATCGATGTAGTCAGGATCGCCGTGCTGGATGCTCGCCTTGGGTACCGGGTATGTCGTGCTCCCCAGCGTGATGTCTGCCCGCATGCTGTTCAAGTCGTAGTCCTTCGTGGGGAACCCGATATCGAAGTATCGAAGCGGGTCAGAGTACGATGCAGCTGAAAAGGTGATGAAGTACTCGATGGTCAGCGACCCGTTGTAGTTCACGAAAACGTTGACAGTCTCGTTCTGGACGGTGAACCGGTAGTACTGGGCCGGATCGATGTCGCTTGATGCAGTGCCGGCCTGGCCGGATGCGCGGCCCGGTACCCCCTGGTCGCCCTCGCCACCACCGATTGCAAGCGGTATGCCTACGGCACAAAATAACACCATGGCGATGGCCGCTGCCATCGAGAAACGTTTCCATATCATGGGTGCAACACCCGCGTGGTCTTCGCTCACCGTGCATCACCACACGGGGTTGTCGTGTAACTCGTAGAGCGCGCCGCAATACGTGCACTTGATGATGACCGTGTCGTTCTTGATCGTGTAATCCTTCTCGGAAAGGGAAGCGCCGCAATTGTTGCACTTCAGTTCCCTGATTTGCGTCGGCTTCAAGGTCACTTTTTGCTCCACGATGACCCGCTGGCGCAACCGCAGGCCAACGATGATGATGATACCGCCGCCGAGCATGGCAAGCCCCGTGATCAACCTCGTTCCAGTGGATTCCACGGGTGCTGCCATCAAGAAGATCGCGCCGAATCCCATCAAGACGAATGCGGCAAGGTAACCCAGCCCGAAGAGAATCGCGTATCCGCTTTTCATGTTCCAATCATCTTCTCGAGAAATCGAATGGATTGCTTCACGGGATACAAAGCCCCGCGGGGATTTGAACCTTCCACGCGCCCCCCGGCCCCTCGCCCCTCGGCACCTCTCGGAATCGCCCGCGCGCCCCGCGGCTACCTCGCCATCACGGGAGCTCGTGACCACGCGACGCCGGCGCGGCAAACCTTTTTATGCGGGAACAGCGGATATGCATTGCATGCACCGGGGCGAATGGCATTCCTTGGAATGATCCCGAGGACTGGCGAGGAGTCGGAACGGACATGGTTCGATCGGAAGACTTGGGAACGGGAGCCGGTGATGGCTTCGTCATCGTGAACGTGGCGAGGCCGGTTCGGTTCATCGACGAGATCACGTGCAAGCTGTCGGAACGGCCGTCCGTTACCGTGAAGGCATGGGGAAAGGGAATCAACCTTGCCGTGGAGCTCGCCTTGGAATGCGTGCACGGGCAAGGCGGGCACATATTCGAGATAGGTACCGTGCGCATAGGCACCGAGAACGACGTCCAGGTTCGCACGAAGCGAACGGGCGAGAACGAGAGGGCAATTAAATCGCTATCGTGGATAGAAATCACCATCCAGTCACGGGACGGCATGGCGCAATAGGTTTTTTTTCATGCTGCGCCCAGCCACGGTCGCGCATGCATGAAAAGGAGCGCGTTTAAGGAGCGGGGGGGACTCTCACCCGTGAAGGTTCATGCAAGACGCGACCCGCGGATGCGATGGTGCCGTGTCCGGCACGCCCTCGATCGTGCACCCGGCCGGGATGTTCCGGCTCGGTTCGTGGCCGCCCGGCGCGAGGGCTTTTTGCTTCGTGGTGGACGGGCAAAACGAGACGTTGGTCGCCGGCGGGGAAGCCGGACTGGCAGCCTTCGATCTCGCGGTGCCCACGCGCGACCGGGTGGCCGGCAGCCCGCATGCAACGGCAGGCACGGTGGAAAAACTCTTGCTCGTGCCAAGGTCGAATCGATTGTTTTCATTCACGGAAGCCGGGACGGTGGCAGAGTGGAAGCACTTGCCGGGCACGCACGCGTGGGAAAAAAGCAAGGAGATCGGCCGTGCACACGGCAAGGCGATATTCGCGACGGCCGTGGACGAGGATGCTGGCTTGCTCTTCACGGGGGGCTTGGATTCCAGCATCAAGGCGTGGGACATCGACACCCTCGCACCGCGCCACCATGCCACGGTGCGCGGGCACGATCGCGGGCATCCTCGCGGGAACGGGGTGCTGTCGTTCGGGTGGGAGGATGATGGCAACCGGAGGGGACACGGGCGCTTGGTCGCGGGACACGTGAACGGGACCATCAGGGAATACGCGTGGGATGGAACCGAGCTCGAATCCGGCGAGCCGGTGGTCGCACACGACGGCCCGGTGTTCTCGATTGCATTGCACCCGGGCGGGATGCTGCTCACCGCCGGCGCGGACGGCTACGTCCGGGCGTGGAACGGCCTCCAAGATGGCCCCGTCTTGGACATCGATTGCGGCCAGGGAAAAGTGCTCGATATCGAAACGGCGGGAACCGGTCGCCACCGGCAAGATGCATGCGTGTCGTTTTTCACGGCCGGCGGGGATGGGAGTATCAAGGCATGGACGTGCAATGCCGGGACATCTTGTAGAAGATATTTTCCGCGCATGATTTCAATAAAACCGAGGCTATCCCGACGACGAATGATGCTTGCACGAACAGCAAACCCGTGTAAAATGCCTTCCGGATGAATCCGGGCGTGATGGCACCCGCGTTGATGTTGATCGCGAGCAGGAGCCCGGCGGCCGCGCACGAGAAGAACGGGATCAAAGGCGTCAGGCGTCCAAGGATCGGGGCGCCCACCAGTCGAAGCACCCATTCCCACCACGGGGCGGCCAGCAAGTTGTTGGAAAAGTTATCGGAGATGCCAAATTCGTGAAAGATTTCCCGTACAACGGGAAGCGCCGCCGTGCACCCGACGATCACGACCAGCAAGAACACGCTCAAGTTTTTCCTGCTGATGGAATTCTTCAAGTAAAGCAACTGGATGAAGCTCGTGAGCACGATGGAAATGCCGATGGTGTACAGGATGTTGTAGAAATAGAAACCTTCGATCAGCTGCCATCCGAATTCCTCGGGAAGGAAGGGAACGCCGTCAACGAGATATTCCATGTACCCGCCTAAGAGCGTTGCCAAGATGGTCTCGCTCAAGTACCCGAATACCCAGATTAATGCGCCGCGAATGAGTTGCGAGACGAATATTGAACGGAATGCACCATCCTTGGATATCTCTTTTTCCATCGCGCGTTCCCATTGCTTGTGCACGGAAATCGCGTTGCTCGCGGTCGAGATCATGAGGAACAACCCGTTGAAGGCGCCAAGAACCAGCAAGACCGGGGCAAGGATGTACCAGTAAAAATCCACGCTCCCGGAACCATCGAGAGCATTCCCTATCTCTTCGACACGAACTGCAAAGGCTATGTTAAGAACGTGGAAAAGGAGAACGCCGATGATCGCTATTCCACGTAGGAAGTCCAAAGAGAGAACGCGTTTCATTTCTATCACCGGGTCACGCGTTCACGCCCGTCGTATAAATCGGTATCGGTTATTTCTATCATAAAATAAACCAGACGGAACGTTGACAACCATTGGAAACCGATGATCTGGAATATAATCGTTACGCACGATTGCAATAAGAATTGCCGGTATTGCTTGAACCAAGAGGCGGACGTGCCATTTCCACGCCGAATCGCGTATGATATAAAGGATTTGAAATCATTTTTAGAGAAGGATAGGCATCCCGTCATCGCATTTTACGGGGGGGAACCCTTGCTTGGATTGGACATGATACAACGAATCATGGACGAGATCGAAATAGAAAAGTACGTGATACAGACAAACGGGTATTTCCTCGATAGAATCCCTGACGCGTATCTGGGACGTTTCGATTGCATGCTTGTCTCGATTGATGGTAGGCGGGAGACCACGGATTATTACCGGGGCGACGGGACGCATGACCGGGTTTTTGAAAATGTCACGTTACTCCGTGAAAAAAGTTTCAAAGGAGAAATCACGGCTCGAATGTGTATTTCAGAACATTCTGACGTTTACAATGACGTGACATACTTGCTTGGCTTGAAAGATGGCCACGGTAAATACCTGTTCAACGGCATTCACTGGCAAAACGATTTCATGTTCGGCGACATGGATAACTGGAAGGACCTCGATGGATGGCTTGAAAGGTCGTATTATCCCGGAATCGAGCGGTTGGCGGGTGAATGGGTCACAAGCATCGAAAAATCGGGAACCGTCCGGCTCGTGTATCCATTCGTCGGCATCGTGCGCACGTTGCTCTCCGGTGAACCAGCAAGGCTCCATTGCGGGTGCGGGCACGCCAATAACAACATCTGCACCGATGGTCGCATCACGGCATGCCCGGTTTCATCTGACTTTTACCAGATCTTCGAGCTGGGAAACATCTTTGAATACCAACCCCATGACTTCAAGGATGCCATGCTCGTGGGAGAACCGTGCCCGTCATGCGACATCTTCAACGTGTGTGGTGGTAGATGCTTGTATGCGAATAAATTAAAGCCATGGGGTGAAGAGGGCTACCGCAAGGTTTGCGAAACCATCCATCATTTAGTGAAAACGTTGGAATCGCGACTCCCCGACATCAAGCGGATGATCGATAGCCAGCACGTGAAACTATCACAATTCGACTACTTCCAGTACAACGGTTGCGAGATCATCCCGTGAGGTCAAGCCAACAAACCGTCGAGAATCGTTATTAAGGTACCGGGAGGATTGACATCCACACGAAATCCCACGCGCCACGCGTGGATGGTGTATGATCCATGGAAATCAAGTACAAGTCGATAGACGACGTGAACTTGAAGGGAAAGAAGGTCTTGCTGCGGGTTGACATGAATTCCACCATCGAAAAGGAGAAAAATGATCTCCGGGACGATCCGAGAATTCGTGCCGCGGCTCCGACCATCAAAGCCCTCAAGGACACCGCGCTCGTCGTGTTGGCACACCAAGGTCGTCTGGGTGACAAGGATTATTACTCGCTGGAACCGCACGCCAAGCGGCTCCAGAAATACGTGGACCAAAAAGTTTCTTTCGTCGATGACCTCTTTGGCGACAAGGCCATCCAAGCGATAAAGAAACTGAAACCGGGGGAAGTCCTGGTATTGCAGAACTGCAGGAGCTTCGCGCCCGATAACGAGGAGATGTCGATCGAAGATGCACGTAAGTCGGAACTCGTTCAAAAACTCGCACCGTTGTTCGATTACTTCGTGAACGATGCATTTGGAGCGGCCCACCGTAGCCAACCGTCCTTGATTGGGTGGCCAACATTATTAGCAGGTCCGCTCGTTGCCAAGGAACTCGCGGCCTTGAAGAAAGTCATCCAAAATCCCGATCGCCCCATGGTGATGCTCGTAGGCGGTGCAAAAGCCGTGGACAAGTACAAGGCAATCAAATACAACATCGAAAACAAGATTGCGGACAAGGCACTTGTAGCAGGATTGACCGCGATTCTGCTCTTCGAGGCATCGGGAAAGCAGACCGGCGAGGCAAACAAGAAGCTCGTGCAGAAGGACCTCGACAAGGCAGGTGAAAAGGCGAAGGCTTTCATGGAAAAGCACGGTAAGCAGGCGCGCCGGGTGCAAGCGCATCCCGGGATCCAGATACGGCGAACCATGTCATTGCTTTCTTCCATCATCGAGTTACACCTTGAATTTTGGTCGTTATATTTCGTGTTATGTTAACCAACCCACCAATTAAAGATAGCATTATCCCGTTCACCGGATAAACCGGGAAAGGGCCTGTCTTTTTTTTTCATAAGCGATTACGCTTTTGAATCTCGTGATTGATGATCATTCATCGTGGACGCTTCGCAGTTGAAAAAACAGAAGGCTTCAATTTTTTCAAAGGACGGGACCTATGCTTCTGGCTGGGAAAAGATAGGTTTTCACCGTGCAATAGGGGGCTTTTTTTTCAATTACTTGCCCGCTTTGTTCACGGCAATCGTCTTGATCATCTTGAATGGCATGGTCATGCCACAACTCTTGCCATTCCCGGATGCGAAGGGGTATTCCGAAGTTGCCAAGAGCATGTATGCCTTGATGTTCGTGATTTTCGACGCGGGAATCGGGAGCGCAATCGGCCGGTTTGTCCCGGAACACCGGATCAAGGACCCTAGACGCGCATGCCAGTATCTCTCGTTCTTCACGTGGTTCCAGATGTTCACCGGGTTGGTACAAGTGACTGCAATTGCCGTGTTCGTGATTCTCTGGATGCCAACCAACATGCTGCACCTGTCGTGGATATATCTTGTTTATTCGACCGTTCAATACCCGGGAATGCTTGGCGTGTTGTATAGCGCGCTCAAAAGTTTCCAGCATTATGGAAAATATATCATAGGCAAATTTTTTCAAGACATATTCGAGTTCTCGACGCAAGTAATCTTCATCATGCTGGGAAGGGCGTGGGGGGCAGCAAATCCAGAAATAGGGGAACTGCTTGGCATGAGCATTGGCCTCGTCATCGGGCTTTACATAGATGACTTCTTGTCGTTCATCCTCAGCGCCAAGATGCTCGACAACGTCCTGAAGGACATCGGGCTCGACGCTGGCACGTGCCTCAAGCCCAATTTCACGAGGGCCATCGCCAAGGAATCGGTCATCTTCGGGCTGAAGACCATGCCCGCGGGTCTATTCGGGAGCGTGCTGGGATTCTTCGGGTTTCTCATCACGTTCTCCAACCTCCCGCAATACGCGGCTTGGCTTGGCTTGACGCAACTCATCCGGCCGTTCACCACGCAAATCGTGGACTTGCCAGGCACGATCAAGGACAACGCGGACTACAGCATATCAGAATCGTACAACAACGGCAAGTTACACTTGAGCAGGTATTACATATCCATGACCCTCAAGTGGAGGTTCTTCCTCACGATGTTTCTTGGCGTGACCATCATGATCTTGATACCGATCGCCATGCGGTCAATGCTCGCCATCTTCGGACAGAACTGGCTCCCGGCACTCCCGCTCATTCCCTTGGTATGCGTGCCTTCTTTCATCAAAGCATTCGAGGTCCCGGTCTCGTTCACCAAGCTCGGGCGTCCGGGCATTGACCAAGCTTTGAGCATCGCATCGTCCATCTCCAATTTCGTCTGGTACCTCGTCTTGATCTACGGCATCAAGGCCGAGCTCACGATCGAGCTGTTCTTGCTGAAGGACATCCCGTTGCAGGTGCTCTTCATCGGGCTCGGGTGGCTCATCCTCCACAAGAAGATAATCTCCATCAAGCCGGGGGACTTTTTCGTGCAGGCCTACTTGCTCGTATTGCCAGCCGTGGCCATTTATTCAGCGTTTTGCATCGCGTACGGGGTATTTATATTCCCCCTCGGGGTGAGCCTCGTTGGCGACCTCCCCTTCGCGCTCATCACCATCGTGCTGACCTTGTTCGCGTGGCCCGCGTTGATCTTCTGCCCGGCGATGGGTTATTTCGGGGCGTTCGACAAGAGCGGTATCAAGGTATTCCAAGAAACGGTGCGAGTTTCCGGGCCCTCCAAGTTCTTGCTCAACTGGATGTTCAAGACCACCGATTTCTTTTACAAGCACAGCCCGTTGAAGGATAAATTCATCATCAAGGGTTCGATGGAAGCGGAACGGGATGCGCTGGACCTAGAAAGGATGAAGAAAGAAAAGGACCTGGAAAACTTGCAAAAACGGGCTTTACAAGAACCGGGACAGTAGCATTTCCAGGTCGCCCCGGTGCTTGGCGGGGTCAAGGTAGATATCGAGGATCTCGTCGTGCGGGAGGGACTCGACCTTGTCCACCAGCTTCTTGATGACCGAAACGTTGATCTCGACGGCCTTGTGCACGGGCATGCGTTCCGGGTTTATGTCGATGCCGTAATACTCCTTGTATCCCATCATCTTCAGCACGTAGAGCAAGGCCATCGCTTCTTGGACGTTCACGACGCCAACGTTGAGGTCTTGGTCGTAGTTCCCGAATGGCTGGCTGTTCCAGTGCGTGTGGGCAAGCATCCCGTACATGCCGACGAGGCAATACGCTGCTGCGAGCGGCTCGCCGCCCATGGTCACGTGTCCGATCTCCGGGTTCAAGCCGACGAGAGCGTGTCCCTCTGCGAGAAGCTTCTTGTTGGCCTCGTCCTGCAGCTTCGACTGGATCCGTTGGGCGGCGAGGACGCCTTCGGCCGTCGTGCGGTAAATGTTGTTGGGCGCCGGCTCGTAGGGCTTGGGCTCGATCGCGACGCGCACGCCGGGCACGCGGTCCATTGCCTCGGCCAAGCTCGCCTCGAAGTTCTGCCACATCCACGGGTAGATGGTCCCGAGCATGTACGTGTAACCGTCGATGCCGGGCCACGAGATGGCACACCCGGCGCCGATCTCCTTGGCAAGAGAGAGGCCTTCCTCGGCGATCTTGATGGCCTTGTCCCTCGTTTTCTTGTACGGGCTCGAAAGCGACCCGAACTCGAACTCCTTGTCGAAAAAATGGCTGAACGGCACGCCGACGACCTTGATGCCCGCGCTCTTTTCGAGGTCCTTGTACAGGTCGATGTTGTCGCGGTTGATCTCCGACGGGTAGTGGGCTTCTATCCCCGTGATCCCGAGACCGGCCATCTTCTTGGCCATCTCGATCCTTTCGGGTAATATTCTCCGTGAAGAGGTTGCTTTCCTCGAATCCTTAGGTGTCAAGTTCGCGTTCGACCACGTGGTGGGGAAGACCGTCGACGTCGAGGAGCTCCTCGAACAAGGGTACGCTGCCATCCTTATCGCCACGGGCGCGGGATTGCCTTCATTCATGCGGATCAAGGGCGAGAACTTGCTCGATGTCTACACGGCAAACGAGTTCTTGACCCGCGCGAACTTGATGAAAGCGTACTTGTTTCCCGAGTACGACACCCCCATAAAGGTCGGGAAAACGGTGGCGGTGATCGGCGGGGGTAACGTGGCCATGGACGCGGCGAGAACGGCGTTGCGTCTCGGGGCAAGCACGGTGTACTTGCTGTACCGCCGGACGATGGACGAGATGCCAGCACGGAACGCTGAAATTCACCACGCGCAAGAAGAAGGCATCATATTCCGGTTCTTGCGGGCCCCGGTGGAGGTCATTGGTGATGAAAACAGGAACGTGACGGCCATCACGGTCCAGGAGATGTCGCTCGGGTGCTTGGACGAGTCAGGACGCGCTGCTTGTGTTCCCATAGAGGGCGCGTACGAGACCATCCCCGTGAACACCGTGATCGTTGCCATCGGGAGCGATGTCAACACGATATGCTCGTCCTCGACGTGCGGGCTTGAAACGAGCAAGAAAGGCCATATCAAGGTGAACGGTGAGACCCAAGAAACCACACTCGATGATGTTTATGCCGCGGGGGACGCGGTCACCGGCGGTGCCACGGTCATCTCGGCAATGGGAGCTGCCAAGAAAGCCGCAAATTACATGGCACGACGCGCCTTGGAAACCAAGGGAAAGAAATCCACGACTTTTTAGTTCCCTAACCATTCATACTACATCGATGACAGCGACCAGCGTACGACTTGTCAACGGGGACGCGTTGGAAGGGATCGAGCAAGTCGCAAGCGAGAGCATTGACCTGGTCATTACCTCCCCACCGTACAACATCAACTTGAAGTCGAGAAACGCCTACACCGAGAATTACTTCGACAACTTGAACGAGGGGGAATACAGGAACAAGATCGGCATGATCGTGAGAGGGCTCGCTCGCGTCGTCAAGCCACGCGGGTCGATCTGGATCAACATGAAAAGTCGCTGGCTCGATAGCGATGGCCGCACGGTGAGTGCCATCGATGGGAGCCTCGAACCCCCGACGTGGATGCTCGATTACTCGCGGCGAGCAGGGCTCTTCCTCAAGAATCTCGTCATTTGGAATTACGACATCAACTCGGACACGCAAAATAACAAGTTCCACCCCCGGTACGAGTTTTTCTTCTGGTTCGTCAAGCACCCGAAGGAATACAAGTTTTATCTCGACCGCATCCGCGTGGAGCCAAAAACCAAGGACAAGCGAAATAACCCCGCGGGCGCAAATCCCACGGACGTGTGGTACTTCCCCCTCGTGAAGGGGAACTCGAAGGAACGCAACAACCACCCCGCGCAGTTCCCCGAGAAGATGGTAGAACGCATCATCACCAGCTGCTCCGACGAGGGCGATACGGTCTTGGATCCGTTCTTCGGGTCGGGCACGGTACTCGCCATGGCGGCTAATCACGGGAGGAACGCGCTGGGATTCGAGATCGAGAAGGTTTACGTGGAACCCGCGCGGCTTCGCTTGATGAGATTAGAAAACGTTGTAAGCAAGAAAATAAATTTACACGTCGAGGTTCATGGTATCTCGGATGGTGATGGATAACTCCATCTCGGAGCATGGAACATGAAAAACTTCTTCGACGCGCACGTACACGCGTTCCCTAACAAGTTATTCAAGGCAATCTGGGATTTTTTCGAGGATAACTACTGGAGGATCGAATACAAGTATTTTGCAGACGAGATCGTTGATTTCATGGCAAGATCGGGATGTGCGGGGTTCACGTGCTTGAACTACGCGCACAAGCCATCGATTTCACGCGAGCTCAACACGTGGACGCACCAGTTCGCCAGCGAGCACGAGAACGTGGTGCCGTTCGGGACGATCCACCCCGGTGACCCTTACTTCGAGAACGAGCTCGATCGCGCCTTGCACCCGCGCCAGCTCGACTTGAAAGGGTTGAAATTGCAGTTGCTCGTCACGGATTTCGACCCGGGGATCCGTCGGCTCGATATCATGTACGAAACCCTGGTACAGCATGGCAAGATACTTGTCATGCACGCGGGCACGGGACCCGGAGCGAACGAGCACGTGGGCATACGGAAAATACGTCCCGTGCTCGAACGATATCCAAACCTCAAGGTCCAGTTCCCGCATCTCGGTTGCTTCGAGTTCAAGGAATTCTTCGACCTCGCGGGGGATTTTCCAAGCGTGTATTTCGACACCGCGATGATCCTCGTCCAGCATGGCCTGTTCGATGATGGCTTCAAGGACACGTTGCTGCTCGATGACATGCTCCGCATCAAAAACAGGATCATGTTCGGTTCGGACTTCCCGAACATCCCGTACTCGTACCAGAAAGCCGTTGAAAGCATAGAAAGGCTTCCCGTCGGGGATGACGTGAAAAGGGCAATATACTTTGATAATGCCGTTCGGTTTTACGGCTTGGATACAAGGAAACTTAGCATGAAACACGGCGATTGAGGGATTCGTTCACTAAAGGGGAAACACGGAGACCCGAATCTCGTTCGACCCGTTCGGGCGTGCCGCCTCGAAGTACACGTGCAACTTGTCCCCGTTCACCAGCCAGTGCGAATAGCGCCACGTGTGGTACTTGCCCGGGGTCGTCGACGTGAGCAAGGGTTCGTGCGGCGTCAGGTCGACGAACACCTTCATGTCAGCCGTGTAGGCGAGCCCGGTCGCGATGTTGTAGCCGGGATCGTGCCACTGGATCGTGGAACCCTCGTACACGAGCAAGAAACCAACATCGAGGGGCAGCAAGCACGCCGGGCGCGTGTAGAAATCGTGCCAGCCCGTGTTCTGCAGCACGGGGGTAGTGCCTTCTTGCCGCCACTGCTCGCCATCGGTGCTGGAGAAATGGTAAGCACGCTCGATCCGGTCGAGCACTTTTATCTTCTTCGTGCATTCCAGGCAGAAAATCTTGTAGTTGGTGATCGTCTTCTCCGGCCCGACGTTGTCGAACAAGTTCTCGCCGGGCTGCATGAGCATAAAGAATATCTGGCGCAAATTGCCGCATTCCGGGCATTTTTCAGGTGTGAATGTCTCGATGTTGTATACCTTGGCCGCAAGCGTCGAGAAATCATCACCAACGAGCTTTTTCTTTATGATATCGATATACCCGAGGATCTCATCGACTATTTCGTCAGGATCCTTGCCCATATCGGGATGAAGTTGTTTCTTGTCGACCATAGATGCTCTATTTACCCTTCGCCCGAGATCACTTAACCTTACTGGGACAGGTTAGATTATTAAAAAATGCTCGATGTGCTAATAACGTCCGCCGGGGCTATCAACTCATTTAACCAACCCCACCCATGCAAGATCGGAGTGTTTGTTCTGGAAACGGGAACCCGTCTCACGCGTGTTGCCTATGGTCTCCTTGGTCGCCCTCCCCGTATCGGTCATGTATTTCGCTTTCGGCATGTTTAGCTCGATCATTGCTGTGCAGCATTACAAGAAGCCAGAGCTGAAGGAATATGCTATAAATGACTTCCTGATGGCGTGCATCTATTTCTTCTGCTGCATCGTGTTTCCTTTCATGTACACGAACACGAACATATCTCAGGAGTGGGAGGACATGTTTTACTTGTTGGCGGACGTCGTGCTCTACGGTTTCCTCGGTTTCTTGATGTGCTATATCTTTCGCGAGATCCTCCGCGCCAAAAAAAACCCGGCGCTCAAGGAGGAACGCAGCTACCAGCGGCTGATGGAGAAGAACGCGGGTTTCGCCATGGATAACAAGCGGGACGCACTCCGCAAGCTCTTGCACCTCATCCCCGTCGCGGTCGTTTTACTCATACACTTCGCATCGCTGCTTATCGCGCCGAGCCTGCCCACAGGGATCACCCCTAAAGGATTCGCATACTTCGCCATCGTCACGATAGGCTACGCGTTCGTGGCAATGTTCATGCTCGCCGAAACCCTCCGCCTCATCAACTACAACAAGCTCTTCTGGCTCACGCCGGACTGGGCGCACAAGTGGTTCGCTAGCAGCTTGAAGGAGAGCGAGTCGCAGGCCATGATCTCGTCCATCCCCGTCGTGCTCTGCCTCATGCCATTCTTATTCGGCCCGTTCACGGTCTTCGTCACGGTCGCCCTCGTCGAGAGCCTGGCCGATGCGATGGCCTCACTCATCGGGAAACGGTTTGGTAAGCACAAGATCCCCGCCTGTCCGCGCAAGTCGTGGGAGGGATTGGCCGCCGGGAGTATCGTGGCATTCGCCATGACCCTGCTCGGTTTCTCACTGGCGCCGTGGTGGGACACGGTCTCGTGGTCGCACGTACTCATGCTGGCGACGGGTAACGCGCTGGTATTCGCGGCCATCGACGTGTTCTCGAAGCGCATCATGGACAACATCCTCAACCCATTGCTGATCGGCGCGTTCATGATCCTATTCCTAGCCCTTCTGGGCATCCCCTTCTAGGCCTCTTGTAATCGGACACAGCACCATAATCGACAGCAGGTTACAAACGCTGAAGATACTCTTCTTCCCTTACGTACCCGCTTTCCTACCACGCATCTTCTCCAGGATGACCGATTTCGTATCCTTCGTGCCCCCTTTTCGATTCCTTCCGAGGACGCGACGCAAGACTAGTAAGAATGCGCTGATGTACCAACGCCAGTTCGTGACGGCTACTTGCTTGACAAACCATGATAACTTGCGTGGGTTCAGGTAGAAGGACCGGTACATGTCCTGGATGGCGAGCATCACGAGCTCATATGGCATACCTTCCATTTCGAACACCGGGGTGTCGTAAGAATAAAACTGCATGCGCTTCCCGTGATCTAGTAGCATAGTGGCTTCTCTATCTATGATACTCGCGAGTTTGGTGCCGGGGATCGGCACGATCTTGAATATGTCAACGATGTCAAGCCCCGATTCCATTATGAAACGCTTGGTGTCCAGCACCGTGTGGATGTTCTCGCCAGGCAAGCCTACCATGAAAAAGCCCATCGTCATCACTCGTAACCGCTTCAATAGCCTGATCGCGCGCTTCGCAGCACGGAGATCCAGGTTCTTGCCAATAGCGTTCACGATGGCCTGATTTCCAGATTCGATTCCGACGGCCACGTCGTAGGCACCGGCTTGTTTGAGCTTCCATGCAAGACGTGGCGTGAGCCGATCAGCCCGGATGCTCGGGCAGCGGAGGTGGATCTTAAAATCGAGCGCTTGTATCGCGTCACATAGCTGCTCCGCCCGCTCGACGTTGCAGTTGAACCCGTCGTCGATGAAAACGATCTCGTCGGCATAGAAACGCCGACGCAAGTGCTTTATCTCGTCGATCACGTTCCCGATGGACCTGTTCCGGAGCTTGAACCCGTGGACGAACTTGGTGCAGTTGATGCAGTCGAACGGGCAGCCCCGAGATGTCATAATGGGGTAGTGGCGTTTCCCCCTAGAGCTGATGACGTACCTCGCGGGGCGCGGAAACAGGTCCCACGCGGGGAACGGGAGCGCGTCGAGATCCTCGATCAGTGGCGGGCGATCGGTGGCCACGACGCCGCTGCTACCGATAAACGCGATACCCTTTATGGATTCCAAGGATGTTCCCTTTTGCCACGCGTCAAGCAAGGCAAGAGTTGAATTCTCGCCTTCACCGATAATGACGGCGTCTGCGGCCCCGTGTTCGAGCAGCATGCGATATTCCGTCGACGGCCACGGCCCACCAAAGACCACCTTGCTCGCGGGTAGCGCGCGCTTTAGCCATTTCCCCGTGAGCATCGCCTTCCAGCCAAATGCCACGTTCGCTGTGATACCGATGACGCCGGGCTGCTGCTCGGCAACTTTCTTCGCCAATCGGTGGATGTTCAGCTTCTGCACGGTTGCATCGATCACGAAAACGTCGTGCCCCGCGTCCCGCAGAACCGCTGCGATCATCGCGAGCCCTATCGGTAGGTGGGACCGAGGAAAGATACTTTCAACGCGGGCATCATCGATTACAAGACAACCAAGGAAAAATTTCTCGATACCATCTCCCGTGATCCCCGCATCAAGCCATTGTTCCAAGGAACGCGGGAACGCGTTCTGGACGGGATGCATTCGGCATTCGTGACCGCCCTCATTCCCGCGGCCCCGGTCAAAACCCCGTATTCCCACCGCGTGCTTGCATTGGGCGATGCGGCAGGTCTCGCGCACCAGTTCTATTACGAAGGCGTCTGGGAAGCAGGGCTCTCGGCCAAGCTCGCCGTTCAAGTCATGGCCGGCTTGCGGGAGAAAGGGCTACCGCCAACCCCTGAGAACCTCGCCGAGTACAAGCGCCTGCTCGGCCGTTTGCTCGTGAGCAAGTTCTTGCGGTCAGGACGAAAAAACAGCTATTTGTTCTGGCAAGCCCAGCAAGACGAGGACCTGTGGGCACACTTTTGTGACACCTTGGCAAGCCGTGCTGACCTTCGCAAGCTCATCGTGGAATGCTACCACGCGGATTACGCCGCGGACGGGGCCCCGGATTACGACTTCAAGGCGGGCGAGATTCTTTTCCAGCACCTGCCTGTCTTGAAAAAAGTGATGTATGCGCCGTTGTTTCTCAAGACGAACGGAATCAAGTAACGGTGAAGAGAAATATTGTTGATATGGAAGTAAATCTCATTCATTATTTCGTTCCTTTTCGATTATCCCGAGTACAATTTTCAAGCATTCTTCAAGCGTGCCAGGCGTGATCTTGTCGGGCGTGTCCCGAACCGTGTGGTAGTGTCTTGCGTATTCAAGGATGTTGATCGCCCCGAATGACGATGCCTTCAATCCCGCCTTGGAGAACGCCGCTGCGTCGGTTCCCCCGGAGAACCAGCCCCCCAGCCGGGACGCAAGGGAATTGCCGAATACTGCCATCGAGATGCCGTGGGAATGGGCTGCCTCGATGAGATTGTTGGTGGTCTCCATATCGTGCTTGGTTCGCGTGGTCGGCTCGAACGTGAAGGCCATGAATTTCGTGCGGTCTTGGATGCCGTCCATGTTGTACAGCACAGCTCCTGATCGTTGTATCTCATCGCGGTGGGCTTCAACATACCGGTATGCACCGCGCAAGCCAGCCTCTTCGCATCCAAACGAGATCAACCTGACTTCCACGTCATCCGGGAGAAATCCCGGGTGTTCCTTGATGTATTTTCCGATGGCCAACACGACAGCGACCGCGCTCAAGTTATCCGCAGCCCCAGGGACCTTGTTTGCCTTCTCACCGGATGAAACGAAAAACCAGAATGCAACCACCACCGGGGTGCCGGGAACGAGTATCCACAAGCTCACGCTTTGAATAGTATTCAACGGGAGCCCGGCAATCGAAAGTATAACCCCTATCCCTGCCACCAGTCCCCAAAAAAGGAAAATGCCAAATCCCACGAAGATGAGCACCCCGTAACCCACAATCCCCAGGTGGTTGATCAAGTTAAACTGCAAGGCACTGTCGTGGTGGCCGGAAAACATCAAGACCTTTCTTGGTGCTGTCTTCGCCATGATCCGGCCTGTCACGTTCTGTGACGGCAATTCTTTGTAAAGATGGTCGATGAACTCATCGTAATTAAAAAACTCCTTTATCGTGATGGCCAATCCCAATCCCACCAAGGACACAGACACGGCAAGCGCGACCCCGAGCCACGTTCCATCCGTGGTCATGGCGCTCGCCCCTTGGAATAGCAAGAGGGATGCCACCACGCACAGGACATCGATTTTTACCCACCCGAGGAATGCCCTTGGATGGCAAGTGAATGGTTCAACGGTCACCTCGTCGCAAGTTTTTTCCATTTCTCCTTTGATGCGGTCTGCCGCCCTCGCCTCCGCGGGGCTGCATGGCATTCGAGGCCCGATTTCCTTGATGATATCGTTCACGATAGCATCCATGTACTTGCTCGTTTCCTCATTTATTTCTATCATTGATATATCCCGCGTGCTTGTCACTTGACATGATTATGCATGGTAATTGCCTCGTGTCACGACGATCATCGGGCTGTTACCCGGTTCTATCGATGATAATGGGATATCATGTGCCACGCGAGTAACGAGGATTCTTTTAGCCGTAAGCGATAATCTTTTTAACGAACGTGTGAAACCAGTATCTATACGAGTGGCGCGCATATGAATTTTTTCATCGATTATCGCGCACTCATCGAAAGTTCAAACACGCAATTTCAACGTGAGATACATGAGCGTACAACCATCAGCAGAACTCTTTAAATTGCTCAACGCGTCGGTTGCTCGTGAATTGCAAGTCGTGGTTCAATACATTCTCCAGTACACTCGTATGGAGAAAATTCTCAAGAGGATTAGGCTTGAAAATATCCTCCTGGAAACGACGACCTACGAGCAGCTCGGACACCAGATCAAGAAGTTCGCGATCGAAGAGATGAAGCATGCGGGAGAGATCATGGAACGCATCTACCGCCTTGGCGGGGAAGCGACCACGAAAGCCGATAAGCCAGACATCGGCACCAATCTCAAGGAATACATGGTCAACAACGAGAAAGCCGAATCAGAAGCCTTGGCCCTCTACGACAAGGTCATCCGGGAAGCACGGTCTTGCGGCGACCAGACCACGGTCCAGATGTTCAGGAAGATATACAAGGACGAGGAAGAGCACTTAAGGTTCTTTGAAGCATACAAGAGCCTCGATTTTTCCGAGCCGGATGGTCCCGCGGACATCGAGACCAAGCACACCAAGGTATACACGAGCGAGTATTTTGACCTGCTCAACAAGGCCGTCGCAGCCGAGATCTCTGCGATCGTTCAATACACCAACCAGCACGAGAAGGCGAAAAAGCTGGCGCTCCGGGTGAAGAAGGAGCCCTTGGAAGTATTGAAAAATTCCAACAAGGCACAAGTTATTTCTGACCTGCTTAAAAAAACCTTCATGGAGGAGATGAAGCACCTCGATCTCATCTCGGAACGCATTTACAAGCTCGGTGGCGAGTGTGTCTTCAATCCTGACCCCCTTCCAGAAAAAATTTCAGAACGAATGGAGGATCCGCTTTTTATTGCTTCGCGGCATAGATATCAAGATTATAGGATTGTGCCCGTGATTGCGATGGAACCGCTGCTTCCTTGGAAACATATCATACACGGCCCCGATCCACCAAGGATCGTGAATGCAATCGTTGAATGCCCGAAAAAAACGCAGAACAAATATGAAATGTCTAAATCCACGGGCTTGTTGATGCTGGATAGAGTCCTGCACTCCAGTGTCATGTATCCACAAGATTACGGCCTCATCCCGGGCACTCATGCTCCGGATGGCGATGCACTCGATATCCTGGTCATGATCAGCAACCCGACTTACCCGGGAACGATCATTCCAGCGAGACCCGTGGGTGTACTCATCATGGAAGATGAGAAGGGAATAGACGAAAAAATCCTTTCAGTGGCCATTCACGATCCATTCTTCAACGTGTACCAAGAGTTGGAACACATTCCTTGCCACGTGCTTGATGAAATCAAGGAATTCTTCCGGACGTACAAGAACCTCGAGGAACCGAAGTATGCATCGGTAAGGGAATGGCAAGGGAAGGGTGATGCATGGAAAATTATTAACAGGTCGATAGACGAGTTTGTTGATGTTTTCGGCAACTGCACCAAGCTAAGCCCTTAGTAGCAAACAGATATATCGATAGCGTGTGTCTTCGTGGCTCGGGCGCGAGCCACGATGCCATGCCCAGCTCGGTCGTCATCCATGCGGCCCGGTACATTGAAAGAATCTCAAACGGTAACTCGCCGGGACGGGGGGATGAATTTTAGCCGTGTGAGATTCCGTGGCAATGCAACATACCGCGGGGTGTCCCGTTCATGAATATAAGCACGAATGCATACAACGAAACGAAAGACTTTTAAAATCTGGCACGTCTAGTGAAACGGGAGACGTATGATGGAAAACCCAAATCCACTCCTTCGGGAATCGATACGGCAGCAACTCATCCGGTTCGATGAATATGGGAAGCAATTGAAGCAGATGCAAGACGATACGGCCAACACGAGGGACGTTCCGAAGTGGGAAGCCGAGCTTGGCGCGCATGAAAGGAGGTATGATGCACTCCGGACGGAACTCGTTGCCGAGGAATACACCCTCAACAACATGATCAACGAGGGCGCAACTCTCAAGAAGATCGAGAAACAATCGTCCAAGGTGTCCGCGATACAAGCCCAGATCCACCAAATCGTCGCGGAGATCGAATCCGTGAAGGCCAAGATCGATGTTGCCAAGAATAACGGACATGCAACGCTGAACAAGGATACATTGAAACAAAATTACAAGGCGGTCATGGCCAACCTCATGCGCATGCGGCAACTATACCAGGAATTGTACGACGAGATCGAGCGCGAGACGGGAATCATCTTCTTCAGCATGCCGCAATTGAACGGCAGGTGAAAGATTCGGGTTCACGCCGCGCTATTCTTTCCGGGACCCGTCCCCGCGTGGCACATCCATTCACGAGAGCAGCTCCAAGATGACCTTGAGCATCTCCTGGGAATCCATGTAGGCATAATGCCCGCCCGTGAAATCTCCTTTCTGCGCGACGCCCATGTCCCGCGCGGCGAGGGCTTGCACCTTTCCCGCCGCGTCCTTGACGTTGAACGCGACGTGATGGACGCCTTCCCCCCTCGTTTCCAGGAACTCGCGCCACGTGCTTGGCTCACCATCTGGCTCGATCAACTCCAGCGTGATGTTCTTGAACTTGAAGAACGCGAGCTTGGCGCGCGCGTTTGTTGGTTTCCCCCGGTATTCAGCGTGCGTTTTTTCATGTGGATCGGTCCATCGCCAGCCCGGTGTTTTCACGCCGAACAAGTCAGCATAGGCTTGCGATGTTTGTTCTATATCCTTGACGACGATGCCAATCTGGGTGACAAGGTTCGTTCCCAACATGTTTTTCTTTCCTATCATATGCTTAATCGCCTCCGCGGGGTACATGCAAGTGCAATCCTTTCAATTCGTGCGCGATCCCGCGACGTACATGGATAGAAGCAAGCATCGGGGAAGTAGTTTCCCTCATAAGGAATATCTTGATTAATCCCCGTTGGCCTAATTGCCGTCGAACATTCCGCACGTATGGCCCCCCCACGAGGCGAGTCCCGCGACCACCAACGCACCGTCCAGCGAGACGATCAAGGAATCGATCAAGCAATACCTGCTCCAGTTCGACGGGTATGCCAAGGCAATCCAGGAGATAAAACATGCTTGCAAGGACATCGATGCCTTGAAGGACGTTCCCGAAAGGGTCATAAAGGATAATGAGAAGAAGCTTGACCTCATAAAGGAGATCAACGTTGACGAGTTCGAGATCAAGGCGCTATTAAATGACGAGATGCAAGGCGGCAAGCAAGAGAAAAAACTCGAGAAGTTGATGAAGAAATTGCACGATCACGAGATGGAACTCATCAAGCTTAGCGATGCCATCCACCAAGAAGAGCGGGATGCGGAACGGGTGCAAGGGTGCAACAGGTCGTCAGGAGAAATGCTGGATGACATCCAGCACAATTACAAGTCCTTGTTCGAGAAGCTGTCCCACGCGCGGAAGGTATTTCCCGGCATCTATGCCGAAGCTGAAAAAGAATCCGGCATCTTCCTGTTCACGCCGTTCTCAACGTGATCCCGCCCTTGTCATGGTTTTAATTCGATACGGGGAATAGTACCACGTGAACAAAAAAATCCTCGTGGTGAACGGTTCCCCTCGAAAAAACGGCATGACAGCAACTTTGGCGGGTATTTTCGCCTCTAAAATCAAGGCATTGAACGTCGAGCCCTTGCCAAGCACGCTAACAGCAAACGGTAGTGACCGCCCCACGATAGAGGTGGAAACGATCAATTTATCGGAGTATAGCGTGCAACACTGCACCGGGTGTGATGCATGTCTTAGAAAACCGTTTTCATGCCCGTTGAGCGAATCGGACGACATGGGAAGGCTGGAATCGCTCATGACCAGTGCAGATGCCATCGTGATCGGTGCCCCCGCGTATTTCGCGTCCGTACCGGGAAAGGATGCCATAGCCCGTGCAGATTTCTTGGTGGCGGTCCTCGATGGCTCGGGCATGGACATCGATTCGGGCGTTGCTGCAGAAATAGGATATGCCGCTGCCATTGGCAAGAAAATTTTTGGCTTGCGGACTGACTTTCGATCGTCCGGGGAAAATCCTGGCGTCCAAGTGAACTTGCAGGTAGAATTCTTCATCCGGTGTAACGGCGGGGATATATTCGGGGGAGCGGACGAGCTCGTGAAGGGCATGATGCGATACTCTTGAATTGTACTGCTTGCAACCGCGGGACGCGGTAACCGGTAAATATTCAAGCACGATAGGCACGGAATAATGCTTGGCATGCGTACAATTTCGTGGCAATGCCACACCTCCTTCTCAAGTTATTGTTAGTAAGAGGTTGCTTTATTACAAAAGGGGGTAATGATTGAATACGGCTATCAAAGGTAGAACATTCATGACCCCGGATTTCTTGTGGAAAATAATTGCATGCGGTCAAGGTGGTGTCGGTAAGACCACGTTCTTGTTACGATATCTCACCGATAAATTCGTTTCCAATACTGCCTTGACCGTTGGCGTGCAATTGCACACGCATAATCTAGAACGACAAGGTAAGAAAATAGGACTGGTGCTGTGGGACCTCGGGGGGCAAGACAGGTTCCGATTCATCCAACCCACGTATGTCAAGGGAGCCGTTGCATCTCTCGTGTTTTTTGATGCGTCCAGATCGTTCACCTTGTTCGAGATACGTGAATGGGTCGACTTGATCAGGAAAAACGCCTTGCCAAACTCGCCCATCTTGCTCGTTGGCACGAAGATCGAC
This sequence comes from Promethearchaeota archaeon, assembly GCA_041305945.1. Classification (GTDB taxonomy): domain Archaea; phylum Asgardarchaeota; class Lokiarchaeia; order Sigyniarchaeales; family Sigyniarchaeaceae; genus JBGLND01. The sequence continues at coordinate 3,271,421 of JBGLND010000001.1, read as the reverse complement.
ATCGTCGATCAGGAAGATATCGAAGACACCATCAAGGAAGCATGGGATTACGTGAAGGAACTTGACCTCTCAGGATTGGTCATGACCTCGTCGAAAACCGGCGAGAATATCCACGAGGCCATAGCCACGTTGGTCGACACGCTCTTGATGCAAAACGCGAGCAAGCCCGCGGTAGGCATCACGAGTTCAACAAACTAACACGTTCCTTTTCACCCGCGTGTGCAATGGGCACGTGATCCGGCCAGCATGCATGGTATTTCCTCAAAGCGCGACCAACCTGTCGCTTGGCATCTTGATCATTAAATAGATGCATGACCAGATTGATGATCATGAGGAATACTCTGATTTTAGATGGAACGTGGCAATACTGGATTGACGAGAAGCGGTCGGTCAAGGCCGGCGATGGCATCCAACTTGAAAAGAAAATTGGGGACATAGTCACCACTTGCGAATGGAAGCCATGTTTCGTGCCTTCAACATGGAACCTGCAACAAAAGAAATTGTTCAGGTTTTTCGGAACCGTGCTTTTCAAGAAATGCTTTGCCGTGCAAAGGACAAGCCCGGACGATACTATCGAGCTCACGTTCGGCGGCGTGAATAGCAAGTGCATGACATGGGTGAACGGGAAATTCGCCGGTGAACACGAGAACGGGTACACGTCATTCTCCCTGGACATAACGGCACACGTGCACCCGGGGAATTCCGACGATAACACGGTGGTCGTCTACGTGAATAATGAGTGGGGACACCCTGAACGGCTGCCGTGGACGCGCACGGTGGACTGGTTCAACTACGGTGGCATCCATCGACACGTCGGCATCATCGTGAAGCCACCCGCCCGCATCGAGGATTTCACCTTCATGGATGAGATCGAGTTTGCTAGCGAGGCAAGCACCAAGCCGGGCAGCATTTCCTTCGAGGTCTCCACGAACATGGAAAACAAGAGCGACCTCAGTTTCGAGGGAGCCATTCTCGTCACGATACGAGATGTTAAAAGGTATGTGAACGTGTTGGGAAGCAAAAAGGTGATGGTCAATGTTGATGGGAAAAACCATGCTGTTTTTCTCGCAAGATTCAATCTCGACCCGTCACTCGTGGAACTCTGGCACCCGGACGCGCCCAACTTGTATTCGGTCGAGCTTTCCTTGGAAAACAAGAACGGGGAGGTCATCGATGCGGAACGTGCCCGGTGGGGCTTCCGGAAGGTGGAGACAAGGGGCACGCGCTTCTTCGTGAACAACCGGCCGTTCACCATGCTCGGGACGAACAGGCACGAGGACCACCCGTCGTTCGGCGCGGCGATACCCGATACCTTGATCTTCAAGGACCTCCAGATCATGAAGGAAGCAAACATTAACTGCTTCCGAGGATCCCATTATCCCGTTGCCAAGGAAACGCTCGATTTTTGCGACGAGCTCGGCTTGTTCTTCATAGAGGAGATACCAGCTTACCAGTTGGACGCAAGCCACATGGCAAATCCCGCGGTCCTGGCCACGGCCAAGCGTTATTTCGAGGAAATGCATTCACGTGATAAAAATCACCCGTGCATCATCGCGTGGTCGATGAGCAACGAGACACAATCCGATACCATCGAAGGAAGGGCGTTCCACGAGGCTCTTTATGCCCACGCACGCGCCATAGAGAAGGGAAACCGTTTCATCATACACGTCTCGCAAAAGCGTGCCATGGAAAGGTGCTACGACTTGTCGGATTTCGTGACCATCAATATCTACGACGGGTGGTACGGCGGGGACAAGGAAGGGTTCATGAACATCGTGAACTTGATCCACGATATATTGCTCGATGAGGACCACGAGCTCGGGCCGCCCAAGCCCATCGTGCTCACCGAGTTCGGCGCGGGTGCCATCCGGGGGTACAGGTCGTGGGATGCTGCCAAATGGAGCGAGGATTTCCAGGCTGCATTATTGGAACACTACATCAAGACAGCAATGGAACACGACGATTTCATCGGCGGGACGTGGACGTGGATGTTCTGTGACACGCGTGTCGACCTTCCAACGAGGCCGGACGGGCGCCCCCGGTCGTATAACAACAAGGGCTTCGTGGACGAATTCAGGGTTCCTAAATTGGCATTCGACGTCGTCCGGCAGCGGTATGCGGAATGGAAGAAAAAAATTAATCCATGAGATAACTGTTTACGAACCCTTTTTTCCCGAGAAGGATATCGATGTGGACGGCGTGTTGTTCCAGAGTACCTTCGCTTGCAAGAATCTCGCACCCGTGCTCAACATTTTCAAGGAAAAGGCTCGCCAAATGGGCATACCAGTCGTGGAAACCAGCTTCAACAATGTCGGCGAGAACGTGGAACAGAACAGGACCCGGATCGAGGCATTCATGGAAATGATCCGAGCGTGAGCTTGGGCGGCAGCTAGCGTGAAAGCAATTCGTGAAACCCGTCGACCGATTCGATGTCGTTCCCGAAACGAACGTGGTCGCCATTCCTGCTGTTATACAATTTCACGCTCACGTGGTCAATATTACCAAGATCCAGTGCCACCGAATACACCGCCTGGCGGAAGGTATACAACGCGTGCGGCGTGAATGCCAAGTTCACGTGTCGTGTCGTTCCGTTGGCGTATCTCGCCTGCACGACAAGACTATCCATGTTAAATGGTGCGGCGAAGCCGTAATTGCTAATCATGAAGTGCAGTTTGTTGCCATCAGTCGTGAGATTCGAAAGCACCAGCTGGTAACCCAAGTGATATTTCAAATAATTGAATATGGATATTTTGCCCTCGTCGTCCAAGAAGTTGGGATTGTAATTCCAGCCGTGGTCGTTGAATGCATCCGCATCGAGATATTCCGTTTTCCACCGGTACATGTTGTACGGGTGGCCTAGCCCGCTCTCGATGTAATTGTGCACGATGCTCAACGTCGACAGGGAGTAATCATACAGGTACCTAGTCGTGTTCGTCCCGTCGATATAGGTTTCGTTATTCGTCGGTTCACCACCCCACGGAAGCTCGCCATCGTTGATCGTGTGCTGGAACAGATCCCGGTAATAAGGTTGCTGCACAGGATTGTCCGGCATTGGAGTGCCATAGACATTGTAACCGACGAGATAATCATCGTGCATGCCCATCCTTGACCGGTACTGCAAAGGGGTAGTGTAATAATACCAAGGCGTGCGCACGTTCACGTACATCCAGCTTGGCACCATCTCGCATACGGCGGCGATGACACGGGGGATATCATATTCCACGTGATAGGAATGCCCTTCCCCCCACCAGCCAAGGAAGCCAAGTTGCAGGCAATAGACAGTATCCGCCACCAGCTGCGAATTATTGTGGAACCAGGTTTTCAGTTCCGCGACATGGGCAAGCATGACATCTTGAGGCGGGTCTGCCAAGTTGTTCTCGTTTTCATAGGCAAAACGCAACAGCATCTTGATGTCCAAGCTCCGGATGTACTCGAAATACGCGGTGAGCTGGTCAAGGGCCTTCTGGGGTATCACGGTACGGCTGGTGTACAAGGTCAGGTAGACGTACTGCTGGATGATCTTGGGTCTATCCGGCGCATACGTCTGGAGTTGCACTTGCAGCGATGCATTCGCGCCTCCCAGCGAGGGCTCAGCCTCCTCGTCTGCCCCGGTGACCAGCCGGTAAGGGTAGGAAAGGTTCGTGCCGAGGGTCATGTACGATTCCATTCGAAAACCTCTATCCGGGTTTTCAAGCAAGATCGAGATGTCATCGTTCCATGTCAAGAAGGGGATGCTGCTATCGATCTCGTGCTCGAACGAGGTGAATTTCACACCGGCTTGAACGTTGGATACATGTTGCACCGTGAACAGCACGTTCATGCAATAACTTGCTGATAGCATGATTACCACGGGAAGGAGGATTGCTGCCTTCTTGCGTCGTGAATAGGTCATGGGCTTCTTGATCACTCCACTTGAACAATTGGTTTCGAGGGATTTAAATCGTCGATATGCACCACCATCCTTTTTTCGTGCATATCTTACTAAATTGAATCAGAAAAGACGCTGTTCAAAGGCAACCGTGCCAATCAATCGTTTTATCCACGAGTTGCAGTGGATAGTTTCACGATCATGACGGCGGGGCACGTTCAACGATGCATGCAACCTGCCCAGCAACACGGCCTGCGTTTTCCCTCCATGAGTTCATCACGCGTCCTTTCGATCCGGCGCTTCCTCGTCTCTGCTTTCTTGGCAGATTCCACCCAGCAGATGAACTCGTTGCGTGCCAGCGGCGTGATGTCCTCCCACGCTGCCCGCGCCACGGGGGAGGATACTATCACGTCCCGTAAATCCGCCGGCAAGTCATGCACCGTTCCGCTGGAAATCGCTGGCCGTCTCATGGGAAAAACGTGTCCATCCACCTAGAAACACTTACCGCCATGCCGAGATATTCGTTCAGGTTCTACGGGGCATATTCCATAACCATCCATAAGTCTTGTAATAGGCGGGCCATTGATGCTTCAAATCAAGAGTTGATAGGGGGACGAGAAAGGTTGATTTCGTTACCGTTGCTATAAGAAAAATAGAATGTAGTTCATCAACGACTAACGCAGAAATGAAAGATCATTCCAAGGCTTCGTAGTCGAATGGAATCCGTTTCCTGAACGCGTCTGATTTTGCCTTGATAGTTTCTTTAAAATATGCTTTGATGGCAGGGTGCAAGATATCTTTCACGTTCACCATCTTTTCATGGATCTCGATGCCTTTTTTCAATGCAAGGTCCGCGTGTTTCGTCTCGTCTAGCACTCGCCACTCGTTAATCTCCTTGAAAACCAACCCGCTTTGTACCAGCTGGTACTTTATCTCCCTGATTCGTGGAGAGTCCAGGATATTGGGTTCGCCGGATTGTATTAATGCCATGATCTCGTTTTTCTTATCCTCGTCCCAGCTCGTCTGCGATAAGCCTTCCCGTGCTTTGATGATCCTTTCATTCAATTGTTTGATCATGACTTTCACGTTCACGCGTTTCTCGTTCAACGGCAATGAAGCAATGTCAAGTATTCCCTTGGCCTGGAGTGCCAGCAATGCATTCTTCTTCCCCTCGGGAAATGAGGATACATCCAGCTGTCCCAAGTCAAGGCGCTTGAGGGCGGTTAACCGGACGATGCTGTCCGGGAGAAAGAACGTCTCCGATCGATTCGAAACAAGGTATAATTCTTCGAGAGAGGAAAGGTTACCAATAGTTTCGGGTAGCATCGTGAATTCATTGCCGCTCAGAGCTCGGCAACAGGAACCTCGATGCATTCCTCTACGATAACCCGCTGGTCGACGTGTTCAAGAAACGTGGCATCGATCACGGCTGGGTGGACATCGACGAGAACGCCCTGGGATATATCAACGCCTCGCTGGATCCTGCCATCACCCTCCACGCGGGGCTGGTTTCGTCTGCCGATTCCATAAAGGCGAGCAAGGACACGACCAAGAGGACCTACTTGCAGCAAGTGCTGCTGACGGCAGAATACTTGAAATCCGAGATCGAGAGCCAGGTCGACAAGGTCCGGTACGATATCCGCCAAGCGTGGATGATGTCCGGCATCTTGAAGCGTGCCGAGGGCATCGATGCCATCAAGATGACCGCGTTATTGATCTGCGACAAACGCCACTTCGATGGCATGGCGGGGCTCGCAGACCAGCTTGGCGTCGGCGTGCTGAAGGTTGCCATGAAGAAGAGCGTCAAGAACCTGCCGGATGCTGCCAAGATCGACGAGTTCTTGAAAAGCACCGTGCTCGACATCGCACCCGTCAAAGTCAAGGAAAAGAAAGCCGACGCCGAGAAGATATTGTACATGTTCGACACGGACTCGTTTGCCTCGCCGTTCGACATCAACATGGCTTACGACGCCGGGTTCACCGCCGTGATACCATTCTCGAACGTCACCGCGGAAAAGGTCACCAGGCTCGTGCAAGATGCGATGTTTTCCAGGAAACCCACGGCACCCACCTGCTTCTTCGTGGGTGGCTCTAACGTGAAGGAATGCGACAAGATCGCCGAAAAAGTGGTCAAGGCCCTCGTGCCCCCCTTCGAGCATCCCGTGGTCGTCGACCCGCGCGGCTCGCACACGACAGCGTCGGCAGTGGTTGCGAAAACCTTGCAGATGGCCATCAACCACGGGTGGGATGGCCTCGCGGGAAAGCACGTCGCCGTGTACGGTGCCGGTCCCGTGGGACAGATCGCGGCGATCATCGCGGCGAAGGAACACGCGCACGTGACCATGGTCGAGACATGGGACAAGGCAAGCCAGGAGAGCATTGGAGCCCTCGTCAAGCTTCTCAACGACGAAGCTGGCCAGGATGCAACCCCAATCGTGGCGGCCTTCGCGCCGACGGAAGCCTCTCGCGAGGAGATCGCCCAAGGTACCGACATCATCTGGGCCGTGGCAACCGCGGGCGTGCAAGTGCTCGGTAAGACGTCGATGGAAAAACTGAAGGGGCTCAAGCTCGTCGTCGACATCAACGCGGTCCCGCCTGCCGGCATCGAGGGCCTGAAGGCAAAGCACGAGGACAAGGATGTCTACCCGGGTATCTTCGGGACCGGCTCGCTGGCCTTGGGTGGCTTGAAGTACGTCACGGAGAGCAACATGCTCAAGGAGGCGGCCAACACGTCCGGTGCCAAGGTGTTCAACTACAGCGCCGCGTACGAGACCGCGAAGACCATCTTGTTCGGCAAGAAGGTCATCTTGGCCAATCATTGAATGTAAAAAGACATGTTTTCTTTCCTTTTACCATTTATTTATAACCTTCCCGTCCTCCTTCTACCGTACACCCCCGCAACGGGCGGTCACCTAAACACAACTGGTGACCTAGCCGCTGCTGTCCCGTCCATCACTCGGCTGGTGACTTGCATGGCAAACAAGTCCAAGAGGACAAAGTTCAAGCGCTTCTCTAAGACCACCGGTCTACCACCGGGCACGCTTATCGAGGAGCCAACTGGAAGGACGATCCGAACCACCGTCTCGTTCATGAATTACGATGATAAAGACCTGACCGAGTTCCAATCGCCCGGCGAGGACATCTTGCAACACGTGAAGCCCCAGAAAAGGGTAAGTTGGATTGACATTCCTAGCGTTCAAGTTAGCGCGCTGATCCAAGCCATCGGCACGAGCTTCAACATCCATCCCCTCATCTTGGAGGATATCGCTGATCCTTTCCAGCGTCTGAAATTTGACGACCTTGATGATTATTTATTCGTCGAGTTCAACGTGTTTGCTTGGAAAGAAGAGGATGAAGAGCCAAGCTCGCAGCAAGTTACCCTCATTCTCACGTCTACCCACGTCATAACGTTCCAAGAGTGGAACGGTGACTTTTTCAAGCCCATCAAGGAACGGTTGAAGGCAAGCAAGGGAATAATCCGGAAGATGGGATCCGAATATCTCGCTTACGCGCTCATCGATTACGCGGTCGACACGTACTACAATGTCTTGGAAATGCTGGAAACTAAAATAGACATGCTGGAGGATGACCTGATCTCTCTGCCGGACAGGAACGTGCTCTTCCAGATCCAGAAGTACAAGAAAGTCCAGATGGATCTCCGCAAGGCCACCTGGCCGATGCGGGAAATCGTCTCGAAACTCGAAACCCGGGACATCAAGCTCGTGCCTAAATCCCTTCGCATTTACATACGCGATTTGTACGAGCACATGATCCAGGTGATCGATATCATCGAGAACCAGCGAGAATTGCTGTCGAACATGATGGACATCTACTTGTCCAGTACCAGCAATAAATTAAGCATGGTAATGAAGACGCTGACGATAATATCAACGATATTCATCCCGCTCACGTTCATCACGAGTTTATACGGCATGAACTTCGACTTCATGCCCGAGCTGGACACGCCCTTCGGGTATCCCATCGTGATCGCCGCGATGGTCGTCCTCAGCATAGTCTTGTTAGCCATCTTCAAGAAAAGAAAGTGGCTCTGAACCTCGTCTTGGCCCTCGCCACTCTTGTTTTTTTAATTTGTATCCCTTACATCTTCCATGCGAACCTTGTTCAACGACATGTTCAAAACTCGGTACCCTATCATCCAGGCGGGCATGGGCCCGTACGATACAACGAAACTCGCGGCCGCGGTCGCACGGGCAGGCGGGCTGGGCTTGATCTCCACCGTGGGCATGGGCTCGTTCGAGATGCCGGGCATCGGGCATTTCAAGTACTCCGCAATCTTCGGGGACGGGACTCCCGAGCAATTGCTCACGGTTTCGATAGATCGCGTTCTCGATGCACTCGAGGGCGATGACGCGGCAAGGTTCGGCATCAACTTGGAGGCCAAGGGCTTGGCACCCATTGATTGGAGCATTTAGCCAACGATGGCCGGCTGCTCACGGGGAATCAACGCGTTTTTGCACGGGGATGTTATCGACGTACTTTTTCTTGTAGAAGTCCATGTTTTCAGCGAACTCCTGGATGAAGTTGTTGAATTCCATGATGCTCACGATCGGGATGAAAAAATCTTGCACCGGCGGGGCGTGCAAGGTCACGACCATGGGCACGAGCACGCACCTGGTCCATTCCAGTTTCATCTGGAAGAGCAAGGCCGAGAGCGCATCGAGACTCTCCCCGAGCATGACCGCGCGGTTGAATTGCTCGTTTGCGGCTTCGAGGACCCTCGCAACGCTTCCGCCGGTGCGAAAGTCCCAGTGCTTGGCATCGATCAGGAAGATGATGTGTTCCTTGGAGAGCTTGTCAACCGCAATGACATCGATTTCGTGCCTAGAACCTTTGACGTCCTTGAACCGCGTGTTGTTCCTCGTTACCAGCCCGTTCTCTTGCATCGCGTGGGCTATCAGCCGTTCGAAGTCTGACCAGTGCAACAATTCCGCGGTCGCCATGCTGTAATCGAGGGAGTACAACGCGAGGTACAACGATACCTTGTCCATGACCTTGACGACGTGCTTTCCTCCCGATTTCACCATCGTGATGCTGTCCGATGTCCCGGTACTCACGTATTCCAGCAATTCCTCCAAGGATGGATCGTTTTCGCCTTCGTCGGGCGTGTATACCTCCCGCAAAGTGTCGACAGGAACCTCGTTAGGTCCTTTGGGCGACTCCTTCAATTCCCGCAAGATCGTGGCGATGATGCTTGCCATGGCACTCTTGTACTGTTCCATGATGTTGTATCCATCCCGTTACTTTACCTACAACACGTTCAACGTGAAAAACCGTGCTTGGTACGTGTATACATCGACCTCGCAATCCTTGTCTATCGCGATCTTTCCCCGTGCACGGTACACCTTGCGGTCGCCCTCCTCGAACCCGGTTACCTTGATGCTGCCCGCCCTTACCTTTATTTCTTTCAAGTTGATCTTGTTATCCCCTATCAACGGCGCGGGGATGTCGATGAGAAATCTTGAGCGAAGGGGGTACACCCAGCAAGTGAACGCGTTCCTGGCCCGATCATAATTCAATATCTTTATCTTGTGCTGGAAGTCGTCGTGCACGTGCTCGATGCTGGTCCACGATCCGTGTACGTGACATGCATCGAGTGCATCCATCGTGCGTTCCCAATCGCCGGGAAACCGGCTCATCGAGCCCGTGCAAGAATCACCCTGCAGGAGCATGCACGTGAGAAAAAATTTTCCTTCAATACGGATTTTCTGGTCCTTCTCCGGGGTTGCATCCGCCTTGTCGTGCAGCATGGCGTAGATTCGCAACGCAAGCGTCAGGTTGCCGAACCGCGTGATCTCGTCGGCGAAATCCTCCGCCAAGATGGATAGTTTCGAAAAAACATCATCACTAAAAGGTAACGGGGGGGCATCTTGGCCGCTTGCTTCGATGTCATTTCTCGCGCACGCGTCCACCAGCAAGAGCAGCCGAACGTGCTCTTCTGGTACAAGCGCCGGCATGATATTCTCTTCAAGGGTTTGCTTCAAGAATTGTAGCGCGCCCTGGCTTAACATGCCCCCGTCATACCCCGACACGAGCCGGGCTGCACATTCCGAGATGAAGATGCTGAAATACAGCCTGCTGATGCTCGGGCGGTTGATGAGTGGCTGGACGAGGGTCTTTGCGATGCCGATCATGGTGAATGCCCTGTCAAGGTCGTGGTTCATGAACGCCGTCTTGAACGAGATGATGTATGCTCTTGCCAGGTAGGGGCTGATGTAATTGTAGAATCGCGTGTAATTCGTTAGTTCCTTTAACCGCGCGTTCAATTCGACCAAGGCCAGTGATAACCGATTCACGTGTTCTTGCAACGTATTGGCAATCTTGCCGTCATCCTCGTTCATGATCTCGCGCATGATCACCATGGCTGGCTTGTACATGGTCATCTCCGGGCTCTCCATTTCGCAGCCGAGCATCAAGTGCTTGTCCAAGGCGATGATTGCTTCCTCGTCAAAGAATCCCTTGGCATCTTCCCTGGCCATCTTGATCGACGTCAACATCCCCGAAAAGAACTGGTCCAGTTGGCTCACGGGGGGCCGGCCAAACCGTTCACGATACCGGGTGAAATGCTTGAATATTAGCTTCGACATGTGCTCGAATTCGGTCCGGATGTTGGTATCGTTTGTCACCCCTGTCATGTAACCGAGGAATGCCGCTGGTTCGATGATCTTGACAGCGTTCTTGAGCAAGTGCTTGGCTGCTTTCTGGATGCCTTCGTCGTTGGTCACCACCCATGCTGCATCGCCATTAATGCCGGTAGAATGTCCTTTCTGCTCCTCGGTAACGTGCTTGGCAACGGTGATGATTTCCAAGTCCGTGATCTCGCTCGCGTTGAACCACCGGTTATCGGGATGTCGTTCCAAATTCATCCATTTTACGTTCAAGTAAAATTGATCCTTGTTGATATCGATCGGCTTGTACACGCGAAATTTTCCCTCGATGAAGGATGAAAGAGGCTTGTGGAATTGCTCGATTTCGTGCACCACGCGGAACGGGATGATGGCTTCGATGTCATTCTCATCGAACGATGCACGGAGCATGCGAACGAAATCAAAGATCGCGTCGTTGCTCCTCGCGTTGTCGATTATTCCCACGAAGAAATTTGTATCGAAAATCACGGTGGTGCTCGTCATGATCACGTCATTAGGAAGGATGTTGCTTTCTCGCATATTTATTTCTTTCCCGGCGTGGGGAAAGCTCGACAAAATTGGAAAAAAACAAGAAAAATTGCTGCCAAGCAGCATTCCGCTAAAAAACCAATTACTTGTCCTTGAGCCTCTTGCAGAAATTATCGAAGCCAACGAGCACGTTGTTAATGATCTCGTCGTTGTCGTGCGGCATTGTCGTGTAGGCACGGCTTCCCGAGCTCAACGTGATGATTCCTTCAAGGGCATATATCATTGAATAATTAGCGTGTATCTTTCGCCGCACCAACAATATCGGGGTGGTTTGCAGATATATCTTCGTTTTCCCACGGGTCAGCTTCAAGGTCGAACAAGAGCTCCGCGCCAGAAGTGGTTGAAACCAGCTTGTACTTGCCATCAAGCACCACTTGCCAGCCGACCTTCTTATTGCCCAGTGCAGATCCCATGTTGGCCAGCGCCGAGACGACGTGATCCCGGTGCCGGTCCGTTTTTCCTTCGAGGACGGGCACGAGCGATATCGAGTCCTTGGCTTCCGGCATGGACAGGCCGGCGAGGCCAACGAACGTGGCAGCAAGGTCCTGCAACTCGACGAGCGCGTCGCTGATGACGCCTTTCGATATCCCGGGCCCGGCAATGACGAGCGGCACCCGGATGGAGGCGCGCTCTGGACGGGACTTGCCATACTTCTTGAAATCGCCGAGCATCTCGCCGTGGTCGCTGGAATACACGATGATCGTGTTCTCTAGTTCCCCCCGCTTGGAAATTTCGTCGATGATGAGCCCCGCGTTCCGGTCGATGTTCTCGATCATGGCCGCGTAATTTTGCCGGACTTTTTTCTCGGCAGCCGCCGTGAGCATTGAACCGCGGTTGGGCCCGGGAAATTTCACGTTTTTCCATGCATCCTTCATGCGTCTCGTTATATCGAACGGTTCATGCGGGCACACGAAGTTGACTTGCAAGAACCATGGCTTCCCCGCGGGCAAACGCTTTACGACGTCCACCGCGTTTCGCGTCACCCAGTTATCGCAATACGCTTCTTCAGGCAACGGGGTGGGGCTGCTATTAAGCTGCATCCCGAAGACCTTGCCCCGCTTCGCGAAGTCCTTTATATGCATCATCATGAGCCCGTTATCGTTCAAATATTTCATGTACGGGCACACGGGCGGGTGCTTCTCGGGATCCAGGTGGTGTTTTCTTTTCCCGTCGACGGGATCGACGTATGTCGTGCCACAGCGAATGGCATCGTGCTTGCCGCCGTTATCGATCGTGTACCCCTCGGTGAGGCCAAGCTGCGCGAGCTTCGGGACCCAACCGGTCCCGGCGAAATCATGCTCCGGCTTTCGCAGGTCGAACTTCCCGCACCCGCCGACCGTATAGCCATTCTCCTTCAAGACCGAATAGAAGGTCTTGAGCTCGAGGGGATGGTTGAAATTGTTGCCCTTGACGCCGGTTTTTTCATATCGCAATCCCGAGGCAAGCGATGACCGCGCGGGCGCGCACAAGGGCGCCGGGGTCACGCAATTGTGAAACGTCACGCCACGCGCCATCAACGCCTCGATCACGGGCATGCGTAGCGGTAGCTCGCCCATGCCAAACTTGGCCAGCACGTCGGGCGGGTACGGCATCCAGTCTCCCCGGTGTTGATCGGGAAATAAGAAGAGGATATTAGGTCTCGTGGTCATGATACTTCACCCATCACGCCACCCGTTCAAGACATCCTGGTCGGCTTCCAATTCATCCAGGTATTCGACCATTTCCTTCTTGAACGTGGCCATCAAATCGGGGCGGTCTTTCGAGACGTCATTGAGCTGGCGCGGGTCATCCTTGAGATTGAACAGCATGTCCCGCGCTTCTTCCCACGGTTCCAGCGTTTTCTCGAGGCCGTCGACCGCCTTGTCGATGACTTGCTTTCCTGCTTGTTCCTTGCCGATGGATTTCGAGATGAACACGGCAGACCAATCCCCTTTCACGAACGAAACCGGGATGCCGCTCATCTTCAAGAACGGGAAGCTCAACGCGAAATCACGATGGTGATCGGGTTTTTTTCCGAGCAACACGTCCTTGAATGAAGTCCCGTGGGAAGGAATCACGAATTTATCAGCAACATCCAAGATCGTCGGGAAGAAATCTGGTGGCTGCACGACCGCCTTCCTGCGACCTGGCTTCACGTCGGGATGATACACGATCAGCGGTATGTGGTTGATTTCCTCGAACAAGGGGATGTACTTCAGGACGGTCTTTCCTTCCCCTTGGTAATTCGTGAAGCTCTTGCCGATAAACCCGTGCTCCCCCAGCAAGAACCCGTGGTCGGTCGTGAAGATGATCATGGTATCCTCCAGCAAGCCCAGGTCTTCCACCTTCTCGAAGATGCGGCCTACCCACCTGTCAACGAGGGTCACCTCACCCGCGTAGAGAGCGCGGCAATGCTGGACTTCTCGCTCGGTGAGGTACCCGGCGGTCTTGTTATAGAGCGGGTAATCGACCGAGCGGCCATCATAGCCCGGGTCGTACTTGTCAACGAAGTATTGTGGCGGGTCCCACGGCTCGTGCGGATCGAAGAAATCCACGTAAAGGTAAAATGGTTTACTTTCCTTGTAATTGTCTTCGAGCCACTCGCATGCGCACGTCGCCGTGCGGCCGGGAAACGTGTCCTTCTCGTACTTCCGCTGCGCCCGGACGCGCATATGCATCTTTTGAAGGCCGGGCGGGTTGCGATACAGCGCGGGGTCCTCCTTGAAGGGCGGGGCGCGGGGGGCAGTCTTCCACCGGTCGTGCTCTTGGCCGCGTATCCATTCCCAGCCATCAAATCCCCGGTCGAAGAAATAGCCATTTTCAACGATGTGGGGTTGATCGGTAATCATCATGGACGTGTAGCCGTGCTGCCCGAGCATGACCTGCAGGACAGGTTCGAACATCGTCATTGGTGCCCAGGGCGTGTACGTCGCAGTGTAGCATCCCGTGAAGACATCACGCCGGTTGGGAACCGTCGGGAAGCTTGCCGAATACGCGTTGTCGAAGACGACTGATTTCTCCGCGAATCGCTGGATGTTCCTCGTATCCACGCGATCGTTGCCATACGGTTTCAAGAAGTCCCGCCGTAGGGTGTCGGAAATGATGGTGATGAAATTCATTATTTCCATATGCCACGCGAATGCATAAGAAGGTTCCCGGGGGGTCGCAAAGTAGATTAACTCCCAGTTCGTTCATATGTTCCATGAGCTTCGATGATGGAAACGATTTGAAAAAAATTTTCGATTTTTTCGAGAAGAAGTACAAGGAGTCCGTTGGGATCATGTTTGGCGTGGTTGAGACCGACGAGATCGAGATGGACATCGTGCGCGGGGAGAAATCGTACCCCGGCAGCCCGCTGAACGTGTCGTGGACCCACTCGTGGAAGGTCGGGTGGAACACGGGCGTCTGGCGCCACGTTTCCTCGACGATGGGGATTGTTAAAGTGCCGAATGTCAGCTTCTTCGTGATGCGCACGCCGGGCGTCAGACCCTTCACGGGGCGCACGTTGGCCCAGCTGCTCGGGGCATAACCTTGCCATGTTAGGGGGTTAATATGCCGGTTTAAATATTGTCGGGTTGAAATATAGAATGCTCACTCCGCGTGGGCACGAGATAGGAGTTCCGTGCTCCGGCACGTTGGTGGTGGCCGTGATGCTCCCGGGCATCGTGGACGCCATCGACCGCACCTCGCGAGACATCGCGGGGGAAGAACTTGCCCTGGTGGCAAGCATCGATGCCCCAAGTCCTCAGCGTCTGGGGTTTCGACGGGCTCTCTGGCTCGATAAGGAGTAATCGCCAAAAAGCGATCGGGACGGAAACACGCCGTTAGCAACGGTTGCTGTTCGCAGTCCCTCCCGGCCACCATCCCGATGGTGGCATGGCACCGAACAGGTGCGCCGGCAGCCGGACCATCCGGAAAACGGCTGCTGGTGGAACTTCCGCGACGGGCATGAGAAACGTGGCGTTTCCTTCACCAATACGAGCGGAGGTCGCGTGCACGCGACCGGGGTTGAAACCGGCACCCGCCGAGACGGGTGCATGGCTGGCGACCCTGCCTGCCCGCCCCCCGGGACGGGCTTGGCCGCGAGAAATCGCGGCGCACGGCGAGCATTTCGGTGCTCGTGCGTGTCGGTTCTGCTCGCTGGTGGTGAACGTGAAACGTGTATTCCCTTCCCAATAGGAAAGATGCCGGTTGGCAACGACCGGCTTGGACGTGAAACGAAGCCGCGCCGAAACGCGGCGGAGTCCGGTGTCCATTCCATCCATCCCTGAAAGGGGCTCTGGGTGGCCGCCCCTCAAAAAGGTGGCATCATCGCCAAGATTCACGGGCTTGGTGGCGAGGAAATCTTTCGCGGTGGACCGGGAAAGCAGGTCGTCCCTCTCACACCCAAGAACACGCGTGCCAACGCGTTGAACAAGCCGGTGATGAATGCCTCGCTGGACCTGGCAGGAGTCGCCAAGGCTTGACCGGGAACCCCCTCAAAAGGGCGACCAGCCGTGCAACGCGGCAACCGGGAACTCCCTGAAAAGGGAAACCGGCCGTGGAAATCGGCAAACGGAAACCCCCTCAAAAGGGCAACCAACCAGGAAATGGCAAGAAACCCCGTAAAAAGGGCGACATGCTGTCGAACGGGAAACGGCAATCCCCTCAAAAGGAGAACCGGCCGAAACCATGGCAAACGGAAGCCCCCTCAAAAGGGTGACCAGCCGCAAAAACACGGCATCCAGGATGCTACATTCGGCAAGCATCTTCGGTGGTTTCTTGGGCGTGGCGGGAAAAGCAAGCAATGCACGAACCCCACCCCGATATGCAAGAAACCGCGGGTGAAAAACCCCGCGGCGGGACAGAAACGCCTGCATTGGACCGATACCATGCCAGCGCGTTCGGAGTCCCCCCCGGTGCTACGGGAGCACCGGCTGCCGGCAAAAAACCGGCAGTACCGCGCCACGAGCGGTCCAGAAACCTGGCACGGCGGGTCTTGCACGACGGGGATGATGCATCGGCGCACGGGCAATGGCTTGGTGGTTGCTTAGCGGCAACCGCCTTGCCAATCCTTCTCGTTTTTCCCTTTTTTCCAACTCATTCTCCTTGTTCCAAGGTGCAATTCTGCCAATGAGGTTCAACGAAGGTTCAACGAACACAACGATGGCGACCGGGAATGTCCTGAAGGATGACCGGGACCTGTCCCCATGATTGCAGGCGCCAAAGGGGCAGGCCTGCCGTTCATTTCTTGGCGTTCTTGATGATTTCTTGCTTGATGCTATCGAACATGCCAGGGCCATAGACCATATCGGTTTTTTGCTTCAACAGGGTCATGATACGCGCTTCTTCAGAACCGGGTATGTTGATGTCAACCCACACCAGCTTTTTACCGATTATTTTCAGCACATCGCTCACGCCGATCAGCTCGGTCACGGGAAACAAGTTTGCCAGCTTGTTGAGCATGCATTGCAGCAATCCGGTCGACGTGTTTTCCACGCACCGTTGCAATTCTTTCTCCTTCGCGGATTGGAATTGGAGGAACACCTCGTCGAACGACCGGAATGCTTCCAGGTCGTGGATCGCGTTCGGGATGGCGAGCTGGCCTTTATACTTGGCCAAGAACACCCAGATGATGTATTCAAGGATGAGGTCAATGTGTTTTATCTTGTTATCGTTGTCCACGAGGCCGAGGAACGTGAAGCCTTCTATCTGCCGGTACAGGATCTTCATGTTCTGCATGGCAAATTCCTTTATGGACCCGGTCGAGATCTCGGACGCGAACATCTGGATGGCGCTCATCAAGCCCGCCATCATTGCCGGGTCCATGTTGAAGTTCGGGTCGAGAAACTTGGAATAGATGGGAGCACTCGACCTGTCCATCACCAGCATGCCCTTGAATCCCATCGTGTTCACGCTCCATTCAGAATGTTTTCCGGATTATGTTGATGATCTTCAACGTTGATGCGAATATCAGCGTGTAACTGGCAATGAATAGCAGGTCGTAATACTCGAAAAGCATCTCTTCTCCCCCGACGTTCGAGACCCAATTGTACAGCGTGTCTGCACCAACCGTGACGAGCAACCCGGCAAGCAGCAAGACCCACGCCGTGTCGATAGCGCCTTTCCGGAGCTTCACTGCAACGACGAGCACGCCCCCGACGAGGGCGATGTCCAAGACGGGATACATGGAACCGACCAACCACACGAGCACGTCTTCCTCGGGGATTGGCCACGAGATGTATATCGGATACACGATGACGGCGGCCGCGATGAACAGGCCAACGAGGACCCCCACGATAATGACCAAGACCTTGCTACCAGCAGTGAGTGGCAACTTGATCAACCGGGCATGGATGATCAAGCCGATCGCGAGCGGCAAGTACCCGAGAAGATAGAATGCATCGGCTACCGTTGGGGATTGGTGAAGAATCGGCGGAAAACTGCCCGTTAGGTTAAAACAGGAGATCGAGGGTCCGAGCCCCTCCGCGACTACCATTTCATTTTCCATTTTTATAAAATCATTCGTAGTAACACGGATTAAAGGCAATTGAAAGGGAACCGAAACGTGACGGTGAAAAACGACCATCAGCGACCGCGTTCTGGTTCGTTTGTTTGAACTGCAACGTTCAAATACAGCTGGAGGCTTTACATACCCGTATCCAGTGCCCCCGGCACGGGTGGCACGGCGATGGCGAAGTCCCATGTCAAAAGCAAGGAAGGAAGCCAAGTTTGTCGATCGATTGAAGTTAACGAAGAAGGACAAGGATCTCCCGCGATTGTTTGATATCATCGCGTTCGTGACCTTGTTCGGCTCGCTAGGATTGCTCGGGGTTGGGTACTTGTTCGACTTGAACAGCTCTAGGTCATGGCTTGCCACCTTGATGTTCTGCCTCGTCGCGTGCGGCACCTCGTATGCCTTGGGACGCATGATGCGGGAGAATGAATTTGCCCAGGTGAAGTACTTCAAGGCGTGGTTCGGGAGCATGATCACGGTAGCGGTGCTCTTGATCCTGAACGTGGGCTTCGCGTGGTGGTAGGCTCCCGGCGAGCCCGGCCGTCCAAGCCGGCACCGCACCTCGCTTTTATCCGTCCAGGAATGAAAAAAAAGGCAAGTGGAACGGCTACAATGAGTACTTTTTCGGGATGTCGACCCGTCGTCCCGATTCCGCGGACAAGTAAGCCGAGTAGAACACCTTCGTCGACCAGATGGCCAGCTCGAGGTCGGATAGCGGGGCGCGTTTTTCCAGGACCGCGCTGCAGAAATCCTCCATCTCGAACGGGTAGCCCGTCATCCAGTCCTCGTTGGGTTGTGCCCGGGACCAGCCTGCCTTGGTCTCCGTCTTCTCGATCGTGTACTCGCTCGCGAATTGCTTCTCGGTCGGTGCGTATGCCATCACGGTATTGTTGTCGGATATGCGACCTTCGATCCTGCAGTTGCTGGCATAAACGTTGAGCCAATTCTCTATACCCCCGAGCGTGACGTCCGATGCGATGCACGTGGCATTCGTCCCATCTTCGAACGTGACGATCGTGGTGGACCAGTCCTCCACGTCAACCGGCCGGGACACGACGTAATCTTGCTCCCGCGGGAGCTTGTCGAGGAAGGGCCTGTGCCTGGCCGTGGTGGCAATGACCGACGAGGGATGTATCGGCTTCCCGTCGCGCACCATGCCTTCCCAGAGCTTGAGGTGGATGGCAGCGGAGATGGGATGCGCGCCCATCCTGATGAGGGCGCCGCCGCCCGTGTACTTCCACTCCGATGCAAACTTGCTGTGCGATCCCGAATGGCTCTCGCCGCACCTTATTTCGAGTATCTTGCCTTTTGCGGCTTGCACGAGGCGTTTTGCCTTCCAGACGGGCCTCGCGTACACCCAGTTTTCCGCGTAGCAAAATGTCACGTCCTTTTCCTTTATGACTTGCTCCAGCCGCTCGCAATCCTTGAGGCACTCGGCAAGCATGGTCCTCTTATCCGTGGCACCCACGTTGGCGCGCTGCTCGATGGGAACGGCCGGGTCACCGAAGTATCCCGTGAGCGGCTTCTCGCAAATGACGCTCTTGCCGGCCTTCGCTGCTTTCATGGCAAACGGTACGTGTAAAAACGTGGGGACGACAAGATCGACGATGTCCGCATCCACCTCGTTGATCATCCTATCTGCATCATCATAGATATTGTTCGGGTTCACGTGAAATCGCTTGGCGAACTCCTTGGCTTGATCGGGCATCTTCGAGGCGATCGCGACCACCTCGATGTCGTGGCCAGGAACTTGCTCGTAAGCCTCGCCGTGGAGGTTTGCGGCGAAGCCAGTGCCGACCATGGCAACCTTGACATGTTTTCGTTTCGACATGGTTCTCGATCATCGAGAGGTCGGTCTTGCACATAAAGGTGAGCTGCATGCCTTGTGCATTCTCTCTTTTCCCTCGAGTCCTCGAGTGAATCATTTGATTGAATAAACTTATTAAAAGTATGATAGCACTATTATTAATCCCGGGGGTCACGAAGCGAATTTTAAAGTAAAATTCAAATGGGTTCGGATGTAGTGTCAGTTAAGCATTTTGTTAAGTAATCACAGACGCGCAACGGGCGCGTTTCAAGTAAAACCTTATGGGTTGTGACTATGTATCACATCCGGGACACTGAATACGGAAAAAAGCCGTGGTACAAGAAAACCAAGAGCATCTGCCCCGAATGCTTGCAACCTATCGACGCTGAAGTTGTCGAGGAAGTCGTGAGCGAGAATTCGGAGAAGAACAAGATACTCATGAAGAAGACGTGCCCCCAGCACGGGTACTTCCAGGATGTCATTAGTACCAACGCGCTTTATTACAAGTGGACGCATTATTCGGAGGATGCATTCTCCTTCGAGAAGGACGGGGCTGCCAATCCGCCCGACAATCCGGCATTGGACCCGCGGGGCTGCCCGTACAATTGTGGGTTATGCCCTCAGCACAAATCAACAGCAAGTTTGGCCCTCATCGATCTGACGAACCGGTGCAACTTGAAGTGCAACTTCTGCTATGCAAACGTGGAAAAAACGGGCCTGCTCGTTGAACCATCCCAGGACGAAATTCGCAAGATCATGCGGCACTTTCGCAGCAAGCCCATCCCCGCCGTTGCCATCATGTTCACGGGCGGCGAGCCGACGGTCCGCAAGGACTTCGTCGACATCGTGCGCATGGCAAAGGAAGAAGGCTTCAAGGAGGTTCTCGTTGCCACCAACGGCTACGGTTTCCAGCGCAAGAATGGCATCGGTGAAAAGTTCGCCAAGGACTGCTGGGAAGCCGGCCTCGACACGCTCTATTTCTCATTCGACGGCATCCACAACGAGACCTACGAGAAGACCCGCGCCCAGACAAACTTCGTCGAGTACAAGCTTCGGGCACTTGAAATTTGCCGCAATGCAGGCCTCGATTCGATCGTGCTCGTCCCGACGGTGGCGAAGGGAGTCACCGACATCGAAATCGGCAACATCCTGCAATTCGCGGTCGGGGCTGTCGTCGGTCTTGAACTTGTTCGGGTGGAACATCTGGCAAGCAACGGGTGTGAACGTCATGCCGGGGTTCGAGTGGCTCATGCTCTTTGCCATTCTCGGGTTCGTGATCCCGGCGGCGATCGTCACTATGCGGGGTACGCGGGCCGGGGAACGAACCAGCAGCGTCGCGATCTGAAACTAGAACCAACGTAACGACATGGTGAACGATTATGAATGACACGAAGAATATCTTGAGGGCGGGCTTGATAGGCGCCGGCTCGTCCGCGACCAACATAGCCGAAACCATCGCCACGTTACCGGGCGTGCAACTCGTCGCGGTCAGCGACGTGCACAAACCTGCCGCGGAAATGCTGGCCAAGAAACATAACGTCAATCTCGTGTTTGACGATCACCGGGAATTGTTGAAGCACCCGCTTGATTTCGCCATCATATCGGTCCCGCACGGGTTGCACAAGGACATCGCCTTGGATTGCATCGGGGCGGGGAAGCACGTGCTCGTCGAGAAGCCCCTCGCGACGACTGTTGGCGACGCGGAGGCTATGATCAAGGCCGCCCGGGCAGGAGGGGTCAAGCTTGGCGTTCACTTCCAGTGCCGGTTCTTCGATGCCGTGCAAGAAGCGAAGCGGCTCATCGATTCGGGGAAGATCGGCCGTATCCTCCAGGTGAACGTGAGCGTGATGTGGTTCCGGGAGGCAGACTATTACAAGAAGAGCAGCTGGCGCGGCACGTGGAAGCTGGAAGGGGGCGGGTCGCTGATCAACCAGGCCATCCACCCCGTGGACGAGATGGTGTACCTAGCCGGCAAAGTGACGAGGTTATTCGGGTTCTGGGGGCACATGGTGCACGATATCGAGGTGGATGATAACACCGCGGCGTGCTTCGTCTTCGAGAACGGGGCGCTGGGCACCTTACAGACGAGCACCGCCACCAAGGCCGCGTTTCCCGCGAAGCTGACCATCTTCGGCTCGGACGGGGGCTTGGAAATCGACGGGAACGTGCTCACGATCCATCACGGGGACGGGAAGACCGACGTCATCGATTACGCCGCTCGACAAGGGGGGCAGGTCGGTTCGGCCACTGACCCGAAGAAATTCTCGCTCGTGGCCCACTCGCGCCTTATGAACGATTTCGTGGATGCCATCATCAACGACAGGGAGCCGGCAATCAACGGCGAGGAAGGATTGAAGTCCATCAAGGTCGTGCGTGCCGTGTACGAGTCCAACGGCGAGAAGATCGTGACCTTGTGAGCACGGGGGTGACGCGTCATGGTTCGTGCGGTGTTGATCGGGGCGGGATGGTCGGCGAACACCATCGCGACGGCTGCCCGCGAATCGAGGACCATAGAGATCGCGGGCATCGCGAACCATCATGTCGATAAGGCCCGCGCGCTGGCGGATAAACATGGCATCCCGGCGGTGACGGGCGATTACCGGGACTTGCTTGCAAGGAAGGACGTGGACCTTGCCATCATCTCGCTCCCGCATTTCTTGCACCACGACGTTGCCATCGAGGCGATAGAGGCCGGGAAGCACGTGCTGGTCGAGAAGCCCCTCGCAACGTCGGTGAAGGACGCTGAAGACGTCATCGCACGTGCCGGCCGGGGAGGCGTCAAGATCGGGGCGTACTTCCAGAACCGGTACAACGAGTCGACATCGCTGGCGATGGATGCCATCAGCGACGGGAGCTTTGGGAGGCCGCTCCAAGCCAGCGCCAGCGCGTTTTTCAAGCGCGACCCCGAGTACTTTCCGAATGACGGGTGGCGCGGGAAGATCAACATGGAAGGCGGCGGGGTGTTGCTTAACCAAGCCATTCACCAGATCGACTTGCTCTTGTATCTGTTACATGCAAACGGGGAGGAAGTACTCGCACGCGGGTTCATAGCAACGCTGGTTCATCCCATCGAGACCGAGGACACCGCGGTGGCTGCATTCACGCTAGGAAACCACGCGAGCATGGCCGGGGTCATGGGGACTATCAAGGCATCCATCGGAACGAAGCACCCCTCGTTCTGGGACGTGACCATCTCGGGCACGGGGCGCGCTGTCTCGGTTTCAACAGACACGTTCAAAATTCATGAAAACGGGAACACGACAACCACCGATTGCACCGTGATGGCAAAACAAGCGGGTATAAACACGAAAATGCTGTCACACGTGAGGTTGCTTGCGGATTTCTGCAAGGGGATAACGATGGACGACCACGAGCCCCGGGTTTCGGGGAAGCAATGCATCGGGGCGCTCCGGGTCATCGAGGGGCTGTACAAGCACGCGATGGAACACAGAACAAGATAAATACGTTATATTGTATATCTTAGTAGGTACTCGATTGGATTCCATACTTGAACTGGAATGGAGGAGAACGAAAACGCTGTTCCAAGGTTTTTCGGATATGATGTTTATCTTGCCATTAGTAGCGATGGTCCTGTTTTCGTTATTTTTTTTGTTGTTTCTGGTTGGTAGGTACCGTAAATTCAGCACGAACGTCTACGTCATTCACTGGCGGCATGGAAGGATCAAGTATGCAGGGCTCGGTGGAACGCTGTACAAGCTTCCCTTGATCGACGAGGTGAAGGTCCTCCCCGCATCAGTTCAATCTTTGGCCATCGAGGCCACGGGTGTGCAGAACAAGGGCGGATACATGATCTCCGCGTCGATGTCGATCTTGTGGAAGGTAATGCAACCGGACATTGCATACAATGCTTTTTCATGGCAACCAAGTGATGCCAATTTCGTGGAAACGATTTTAAAAAAGCATGCAAGCCATTTCTTGACGAGAGCACTTGCATCGACGGGGAAAGAGATCGAGGAAAGCCGCGAGGACACCAAGGCGCGGCTTGCATCGAGCATCGCGAACCAGCTCACCACGATGATGGAAAAACACGGCATCGGTATCGAGTCGGTCACCATCGACACCGTGACGACGACAGGCGGCCTTGCCGGGCATGTTACCGGGCACGACGCGCTTCTCTCCCGAAGAGACAGGATCACGTGAAAACCGGGTTCAAGGCTTTGCGTGCATCGACGAAGTGAATCCGTGATGAAAATCCGATGACATGAAATGACGGTGATGGAATTGTTCCGGATGTTGTTCCACGAGGATGACGTGGCAACGATGCCTTGCGTCAGCGATGAGATACTGTTGTCCGCGATCGACACGTTCGAGCAGTTCGAGAGCATCACGCCGGTGGTTCCCATGGAAGGTGAATACAACAAGCAGCGCTTGATCACGAGGGGAACATGCGTGTTAGAAACGCTGATGCAAGCGGTCGACGTGCCGTCGATCATCAACCCCTCGATGACGAAAGGAGCACCCACTGTCCCGTTTCCGGTTATGCCAGCAAACGTTTCGAGTTCGGATGCATTGGAAATCGTGATGGGAGCGTGTACCGTGTAAGAAACGCCGATTGAATGCGTTCCCGAGGTCGTGTTGGGCGCGAGCTGGCGGGTCACGACCGGTTGCCCAAGCAAGCTTAAAGCGACAATCGGAAGCATGACAAGCACAACCGAACGCCAGCTGACGCGGTGATGGTTTGGAGGATGGCCAAGCATTGGAATCACACCTTGAATACACGTGATAAAAGATAGAAAAGGATTCGTGCTTTTGCCACCGTTATTTCAAACCGCGCAAAAAACGGACTGTTTACAACCCCTTGACTACCTTCGTCCCGGGTTGGCGGCGCGACCCGACCATCGCCATTCAAATTCTTGGTTCCAGTTTCATACCCGTCACGTGAATCACGACAATCTTCCCGGGGAGTTGCATGATTTTTCCCGGCGTGATCGCGGGTGTAATCCTATTGATCCACACGCTCTGATAAAAAAAAGAGGACGGGGAAGAACTTGCCATCTATATGGATTCATTGCGTGTTACTGGGCCATTGGATGCAGGCTGCTATTCTGCCTTCTCGTCCCCGCCCATTTTTTGCATGATGGAGCCCAGCTTTTCCATGTCCTCGGGGCTGAGCTTGCTCATGACCTTCATGTTTTCCTCTTGCAACATGCGCATGAGAATTGCTTGAAGAATGGGAAGCGTGATACCCATGGTCCGGCGCGCTTCGAACCCGTTCTTGGCATCTTCCCGCATTTGCTTGAGCAAATCCTTGTCCATCTCATCCACGGCATTGATACCGGGGCAATCATCCATCATGATGAAAAAACTATTTGCATCATAGCCGAGCGGGAATGCACGACACGCCAAGGGCCGGTCGGGATAGATCAAGCAACGTTTCGATTCCGTGTTGTACATGGGGCACTTGCCCTTCTCGGGGGAAGGGACATCGGCGCCGGTGGCACCTTGCTTCTTTTCGACATTGATGACGTCCATGAACAGGCCCATCACCTCGTTTTTCACGATGGCCTTCAAATAAGGTAGCACGTTCTGGATCATCTTCTTGCTTGCCCACCGTTCGAGGTCTTGAAGTGCCAACGGAACCGGATCACGCGTGTCGCAGCAAGCACCGCATTGGGTGCAGTTGAACCGGAACTTTTGCTTGTGGGTTTCTTCCGTGGAGCTCATTGTAGGGCACCAAATCGCGTGTGAACCATCTTGATCGAATGGAAAAACCGTATAAAAGCTTATTTCCCGCCCGCGGGTCATGTCACTACCATGGAGATAACCGTTCATGCCCGGCCGAAGGCAAGAATAGAGGACATACAGCGAGATGAGGACGGGACGTATGTCATTCACGTGAGGGAACCACCGGACAAGGGAAAGGCAAACAAGGCAATTATCAAGGTTATTTCGAGACATTTCAACGTGCCGGTCTCGAAGGTGTCCATCACGCGGGGCGCCACGTCCTCGACGAAAGTCATAAGGATCGATGACGATCACGTGCAAGCATGATGCGATTGCACGAGCACGGCTATAATTCAAGGCGGGTCGAGATAAGAAATTCACGTGAGTACCTTTTTATAACTTACAAACAAATTCGATCTACAAAGCTCACACAGATTAGTCGAAGGTGAAAGCAGATTGACGTTTAAAACACTGGTCGTGAAAAATTACGAGAAAGAAATGTTCGATTGGTCTAACAAGATATCGGATGACGAGATCGCGTTTGTCGTGGGAGAATCGGACAAAGTAATATATGTTTGGATAGGTCAAAACACCTCCATCGTGAAGAAGTACAAGGGCGGCACCCTCGCAACGAAAATCAAGAGCCAGTATCAATTTTATGGATTCCGGACCCAGACGATAAACCAAGGCGAGGAGACAGGCGCTTTGAAGGAAGAAATCGCGAAGTTACTCGGAGGCCAAGGGTCTGCACTTTCCGAGAAGGAAAAATCATCCCATGTGCCCATTGCAACCCAGGTATCCACACCGGCGCCGGCACCACGACCGGTCGAGCACGTCTTGATCGCCCAGCGAGAGGTTGAAGCACCACCGGAAAAGAAAATCACCCCGGCATACCAGCTCAATGACCTGGAGGCTGAACTGGAAAACGAGAGGAAGAAGGCGTCCCATCGCGTGGCGAAAATGAAGGAAGAGATGGACGCGCAAAAAGCAGAACTCGATGCCGAGATCAAGCGCCTCTCGGACGAGCTTGAAAGTGCCAAGAACGCCATTAACGACGTGAAGAAGAACGCCGAGATGGAGTGCAAGCAACTGCGAGGGGAAAAAGTCGCCTTGCAAGGAATGGTCGACTCGTTAAAAAAGGATGTCGACGGGATGAAGGACAAGCCACAATCGGATGCTGGAATCCAAAAGAAGATGGAAGAGCTCCAGCGAGAACTCGACAATTTCAAGGAAATACAAACCAAGCACGATGAATTGCTAAGCTTGAGCGAAGGCTTGGAAAAGAACAACAAGGAATTGAAGGGCACGATCTCCGAGTTGCAGTCCGAGATCACGATACTGAAATCGCGATTGGAAGCAGCAAGCAAGGGTGCCGGATCGGGGGAAGAGATCAAGAAATTGAAGGAGGACCTCGAGAAGGAAAAAATCGCCAGCATCGATGCCAGAGTGGAGAGCAAGAAGAAGCTCGAATCCACCGTCGCAGAATATGAAAACAAGTTAAAGGCGCTCGAGGATAAAGCGGCATCCTACAAGGAACAATTGGAAAGGACCCAACGTGACTCGATGAAAAGGGATGACGTCAAGACCGCACCGGTTCCAAAGCCCCCAAATATCTTTTTCTTCTTCTCCTCGTCCACGACATCGGCAATGATGCGGTCGTACAGTTTCTCGTAGACACGGGGCACGCTCGTGATGAACGTCGGCTTGATCTGGTCGAGGTTCTCTATCAACGAATCGGTATCCCGTGCAAACGCGACAGTGAATCCGATGTACGTCGCGAGGAACTGGCCGACCTGGCGCTCGAGCACGTGCGAGAGGGGCAAGAACGACAGGACGAGGTCATGTTGCTCTATCGGGATGACCTGCGCGGTTTGCACGGCGTTGATGGCCATGTTGTAATGCGTGAGCACGGCACCCTTTGGCACGCCCGTGGTACCCGAGGTGTAGACGATCGTCGCAACGTCATCCGCCTTGACCTGCATGTATCGCTCTATGAACGGGTTCTTCGTGGCTTTCACGAGCTCTGCGTCGAGCGCCCGGCACTCGGCAAGGAGCGCATCGATTCTGTCCTTGTGGTACGCTTTCTTGAGTTGTTTCTCTTTCCGGTCGAGTTTCCCCGCGATGTCGCCGGGTGCAAGGCCCGACACCGGCTTGATGCCCTCTCCCTTCCCGATGAGGTCGTCAAGGGTCATGATGTTTTCTTTGCTCTTGAGATCATCTGGCACGGGCTCGATAGAAATGACGTGCTGTAATTTCGGGCAGTTTGGTTTTGCCTTGATTGCTTTTTTCAAGTTGGACGGCGTGTCCACCACCAAGACGGTGCAATCCGAGTCGTTGATGATGTACTCGACCTGGGCCGCGGTGAGGGATGGGTAGATCGTGACGGTGGTGCACCCGGCGAACATGATGCCGTAATCGACCAAGCGCCACTCGTACCGGGTTTTGGCCATCAACGCGATCCTGCCTTGGTGGGGCAATCCCAATGCTTGGAAACCCAAGGCAAGCAGGCGCGTGATCTCCATGACCTCGCTCCAGGTGATGCCGACGTACTCGCCCCGCTTCAAGTACCGCATGCAATCGATTTCAGCATGCTTGCGAGCCGAGTCTATCAGGAAGTTAATGATCGTGACGTGATCCTTTTCCATTTTGTTCACTAACCATGATCGAATGATGATAGTGCTAAGCTAATCACTAGTGACCTCGATCGGCATTAATAGCTTGCTTAGATTTTGTGAAGTATTTGAAAAGGAACCGCAAGAAAATGAACGGAATCCAGACACCATCTAATAACTTCCCAAATGCGAGCTTGCGTTCTCGCACCGCCTCTCTTTTTTCCTTTCACTTGCTTTTTTTAAAATCTTTCATGCCACGTGCACATGACCTCCAGTGGTGAAACACGAGAATGATGCAAAAAGAAGAAAAAGGGATTGAACGGATATTTTTTTATTTCTTCGCCCGGGCAATGCCGAGTCGCTCGACCATGGTCGGGTCGATGATTTCCTTGGGTTGCCAGTTTTCTGCTTTGAGCATTCCCATGACCTCGTCCTTGATGGTGATTGGGATATCTGCCTCGACCCGGATATAGGTCGTGAGGTCATGGGGAAGCCCACCGATGTATTTTTTGTGGAGATCGACCCAGTTCGAAATCTTGATGCTGCGACCCTTCGTCGAGTCTGCCGGGCGCAGGCAAAGCTTCGCCATGGCTACGATGGCCTCTTCCTTGGATTCCGCAGCGAAGATCAAGTGCTCGGGGCATGGATCTGCAACGTGCTCCGTGCCGTCGCGCATGTTCCAGACCTTCCACCTGGACGGGTCGTCGGTCCTGCCGAGATATTGCCGCCGGTACTCGGCACCGTGCGGGCCGACCACGACGGGGATGCCGATGACGTTGACACCCGTGGCAATGGATGCTGCCTTCTGGCTCATGGCACCCCACGAGAGGCCGACCGCACCAACTCGGTGCAAGATATAGTCCGCGATCTCCTCGAAGTTCCCGCGCAGCGGTCTCCGCGCGAAGATGTTAGCCACCTTCGCTGCGCACCCGGTGATGTGGCCGTTCGAGACGCAAGAACCGATGTTGACCAAGCAGCCGCGCTCGACGACCCCGCTGTACTTCTCATATAGCGTCTGGCCGGTTTCGGGATCCCTATAAAGCGCGATATCCATGGCCTCGCACCCGGTCGTGAGCACGATGTACCCGCGCCTGCAAAATTCATCGGCGACGTAAGCGACCTCGTTGATATCTGATGGGTAGTTCGCGCACCCGACGATTGCTATGACGCCGGGTATTTCCCCGAGCACGACGGGGGCACCGATGTTCCGGATCTCAACGTCCGTGACAGGACCCCGGCCCGCGCGCATCTTGTATTTCTCCTCCACGAGCCTATCCATTGTTGCCGATTGTATAAGCAAGACCGGACTGACGTTCTTTGCACATTCTTTTTCACAACGGCCACAGTTGAGACATTCGGGTTCCAAGGCTCTAAGCATAGAGAAGTCTCCTTTTGCTGCTGCTTGCACGGCTTCGGCTAGAGGGAGGTCGTTAGGGCATGCACGGGAGCAATTCTCGCAGAACGTGCACCTGCTTGCCATTTCGATAATATCATCGGCCTTCGGAATGATGTTGACATCCGCACGTTTTGGATGGATCGCCATCGCTACCTTGACGGCAATTCGTCCGGCCTTTGCGGGATCGAGAATCAAGACACCATCCACCTTCAAATTCACCAGGTCGTCAATGATCTTGTTCTCGTCATCGTGCGTACGGTCTGGCAATCCCATCATGTTCTTCTCGTTCGTCGCGATGAACGCAGCCTTTATTTTCTTGGCTTCCCAGATGTTGTCGCATCGCACGCATTGCTCATCAACCATCACGACGTCAGGAATACCCGACCGGATGAAGCGCATCTGCCTGGACATCGAACCGACGACCTTCACGCGGTCCCAGTACCTCGTGAGATCGATGGCGGTGCAGCAGATCGCGGAGATATCGACCGCGTCGTCCAGCCCGTGCTCACGGACATAATCGACCATCTCCACGCCGGGGGCAGCATTGTGCCCGATCATGAGGATGTTGGGTTTCTTCGGGTTGATGCACCCCATGCCAAGCTCGACAAGAATTTCGGTTCCAGAGGCGGGTTTATTACCAAGCACATCGCGCCCGATCGCTTTACGGAACGATGATGTCCACGAGGGTTTGTATCCCGCCCTTGTCCTCGTTCCCGCTGATGCCATCGACCTCGTCGATGAGGATGACCTTTCCCTTCGTTATGCCCATGAAGTCCGTGATCGACCGTGTCCTCGTGGACTCTTGGACTTTCTTCTTGATCTGGTCGGAGTTCCTGGCATCGGACGCGTTCATCTCTATGATATCGCGATTCTTGTCCGCGGCAACAGCGTAAACCATGGTCGTCTTCCCAACGCCGGGCGGCCCGATCAAGACGGCCGCGCGGGTCTTCGGGAACGCGTCCAGGAACTCGGTAAGCTCCTTTCGCTTCGAGTCAACACCGACCATCTCGTTCATGTGTTTTGGCCGGTATTTTTCCACCCACGGTAGCTCCCGTTTTCCCTTATTCTGTCCCTTTTTTTCAGCGTCCATGGTCTTCACGTCGAGTTTTCCGCGATGCTGGTCGATATTTTAAAGATCAAGCTTGCCACGTGCACGTCATCGCTGGCCTGCGTAGTTGCCCGCGCGTCGACCTCGCCGATGGAGTCCAGCACGCAAGCCTTCATGACTTGCGAGACCGGCGCGTGGAGCACTGCCTTCCTGAATGATTCGAGGAATTGAGAAAAGTTGAACGCGTTCTTGTTCTTGATCGTGTAATAGAGCTCGCGAGCTTGCATGAAATTCGCGTTGATGCACGACTCGAGAAACCTCAACAGTTCCTTGCTTTCAAGGTCCCGGATGATCTCGAACAAGTTATCCTCGGTGAGTTCCAGTCCCCTCAGTGCGAGGACTTGTATGATGTTGAGTGCCTTCCCGATGTTCCCCTTCGTGACGTAATACAGCGAGTTGGCGAACGTGTAGGTGACCTTGGTCCCCTCGAGCTTGCCGACCTTGGAGACCTCCGTGAAGAATTGCCCCCGCGTGACGGGGCTCACGAGCAACACTTGGCACCGTGATGCTATCGGGTCGATGACGCTCGATATCTGCGTCGTGGTCAAGACGAACCTGCAATTCGTGCCATAGGTTTCCATCAACCTCCTGAACCCTTGCTGGTCTTGGTTCAGCATCTCGAAATCCGTCACGATGATCAGCTTGAAGCCCAGCTCGTTCATCGCGCGTAACTCCACAACGGGCTTGATCCGTGCTTGGATGAATTTCGGCATGATGAGCGTCTGGCCCGCGATGCTCCCGATCCGGGTGGAGCTGATTCTCGATTCGCTGTCCGCTAGCTTGCGTTCCTCTTGCGTCAAGGGGTTGGCAACGTGCACGATGTTCACGCTCGCCGCGTAGTCCGCCTCGAACAAGTCGCGGGCCATGCACTTTGCAAGCGTCAATTTCCCGCAACCATCCGGCCCCGCGATGAGGACGTGGCTCACCTTCTTGGTCGAAACCATGCTCGTCAGCCGTTGGACGATGTCCTCGTGGCCGGTGATCTCTGAAAGGTGGTGCGGCGTGTACTTGACCGAGAAAAGTTCGTTCAATGGCCCGGTTTTACGTTCGCTGGTCATCATCTTGCATGTCGCTCCTTGGTCACGCCAGGTCCTTGAATGCTTGCCAGACCTCCGCTCCCAGCGTTGAGTATTGAATCGAATCGGTAGCTTTATTCGTGATCCGGTGGTCGATCGTGGCAAGAATATCGATCACGCGTGCAAGCAAGGCTTGGTTCATGCTCGCTTTATGTTCCATGAACTTGGTGTACATTTGAAGGATCACGTTCTTGCTCGAGACGCCTTTGAAGCTTTCAAGCAAGCGCATCACCTTTCCTAGCGTGCCCGCGTTTTCCCTTGCCTTGACATCTTTAGCAGTTACCAAGTTGTAAAACTCCGATATCTTCTCGGGCGGGGCGAAGCCTTCGAGATCGAAGACGATGCCGGGCATGAGGTCATCGCTCGATTCCACCACGGACAAGGCCATCTGGAGCACGTTGATGGTCTTCCGCATGTCGCCCATCCCTGCCATGATAACGGCGTCCACGCACGGCTCGGATATCGTAATCTTCTCACGTTCCATGATGCGGTGGATGTAATGCTTGACGTGGGACGGGGGCAACGGCTTGAACCGCATGATCGCGCAACGGGACTTGATCGGGTCTATGATCTCGTCCGCATAATTGCACATGAGGATGAAGCGAACTTTGTTGCTCGTGGTTTCCATCGTCCTGCGAAGCGCAGCTTGTGCATCCCTCGTGATGCTATCCGCCTCGTCCAGTATGACGATCTTGAACTGCACCGCGGATATTTCCATGGTCGTGGAAAAATCCTTCACCTTCCCCCGGATGACGTCGATCCCGCGCTCGTCGCTCGCGTTCAATTCCAGCACCGTGTCCAGCCTGAAATTCTCCTTCAAGATGTCGCGGGCGAGGGCGAGAGCAGCGGTGGTTTTTCCTGTCCCCGGTGGACCAGAAAAAATGAGGTGGGGCATGTTGCTCGCGGGATTCGACGCGTAGAACTGGAGGTTATTGATGATCAGCTCTTGGTTGATGAAATCCTCGGAAAAAACGGATCGGGGCCGGTACTTCTCGACCCACGGTAATATCTCTGCATCCTCTCGGGAAAACACGGTGGTTGCCACTCCAATTCATTTACCTTCGGAAGCGATGATATCGCTTACCTTGAAGATGGAGATCATGTTCGTCCTCGCGGGGAGGTAATTCATGTTGCCCACCGTGATGATTTTGTCCGTGGGTTCTAGCATGTTGCGATCGACCGCGACGCGGACGCTTTTTTGTATCTTCACGAACGTGTTCCACTCATCATCGATGCCCTGGATCATGAGCGGTTCAACGCCCCAGATCAAGCGCATTTCCCGCGCGGTTGTTTCTTGGGACGTCACCGCGATGATCGGGAGTAACGGCCTGTATTTCGACACCATGCGCGCGGATAGCCCGCTCCGCGTGAGCACGAGGATTTTCACGTTCGTGATCTCTTCCTTCTTGGTGTCGAAGTCGTAGAACTCCTTGCTCGCCGAGTGCGTGAGGTGGCCGATGATCTCCGCGATGCTCTCCTCGCTGGAATCGAAGTCGTCAGGGTTCCGGGGTGGTATTTGGGCTTCCGCGACCCGGATGATGCGTTCCATGGTTTCAAGGGCACGAGCCGCCGCAATCACCATCCACGACGCTCCATCCGGTTCAATGGACGGCGCGGGATGGTGGCTCGTGGCGGCGGCCGTCGTGCTGTTCTTGCTGCTCTTCACGTTGCTTCGCGGGGCTTCTTCCCCGATCGTGTCTACCCCTCCACCCACGCCTGACCGGCGATACATGCTCGTGGTGCTGGGAAGCACGCTTGCGATAGCGTTCGTTATAGGGTTATTGGTCCTTTGGAATATCACGTCGGTGATGTGGGGATACTTGCTGCTCTTCCCGGCTGCCGTGCTTGCTGCCCTCGCGGCGATGCATGCCATCCACGCCCGCCGGCAGGGCTGCCTCCCGGCCATCAACACGTGGTTGGAAGGAACCGGTGCACGCAACTGGGCTGCCGGGATGGTATCGATTGCTGCATCAACGGCATTCTTCTCCATCGGCTACATGGCTTGTGCCAGTGTAATCAAGCACCCGGGCATGACCGTTTTCAACGCGACGTTCCTGTCCTACACGGTGGTCTTCTTCATGAACTTCGCCGCCGACCTCGTGTTCAGGAGCCTCGTGCCGGCGTTCCCGGAATCACGCGGGGCCACCAGCCACCCGTTTTCCAGCCTCTGCAAGAATTCCGGCATCATCCTTGCATGGCGGCTCGCCAGCGTGGGTCTCGTGCTTGTTTTCGTCCCGGTGATCATGTACCCTGGCATTCCAGTGTCCATTAATTATCTTGTCTTGATAGGCATCCCGGCCTTGATGGCAACCGTCTATTTCATTGGAAGCTTGATTGCTGCCGGCACGCGGAGTCGCACGCTTGTCATTGCCATTCTTGTCGTCATTCTCGCCACGTTTCTCGAGTACCGCATGTTCCGGTTCATGTGAAGGCCCGGAGACGCTATAAATACGTGATATTAAGCGGCTTCCGGTACACCGCGCGCTTGTACTTGATATCGGGGTATCCCAGCAGCATGGCCGCGAGCACGTTGGTTTTTTTCGGCAATCCTGAAATCGCCTTGAGTTTCTTGAAGACCCGGCATACCGTCACGTAGAAGCCGTTCAGCATTGTCGCGACGCCCAGCGTTTGCGCCGCGAGGTCAATGTTGTGGCTGGCGATGCCCGCGTCCCAGCTCGTGATGCCAAAATAATTTTCCGGGGAATGGATGACGAGAAGGCACGGCGCGTCACGCAAGAACACGTCCTCGCCGGAATTCCAGATGTCCACTTGCTGTTGCAAGCGAATCCGGTCCTCTTTCGCGACGAATGCACTGAACATGTTCGCGAGTTTAGCCGTTGTCTTGAATTTCCTGCTCATGAAGGTCTTGATGTCTTGCAACGTGCGGGGATCCGTGATGACGTGGTATTCCAAGCCTTGCTTATTCGAGCCTGTCGGGATGTACCGGACGCAATTCAAGAGCTTGTCGAGGTGTTCCTTTTTCAAGGCATCTGCCTTGTACCGCCGGATGCTGCGCCTGTTGCGTGTCAAGTTCGTGAAAGCGTCGATCGTGATGTTAGGTTCGATCACGTCAACAAATCCCGATGCATCCATTCTCGTGTTCGTGATGGCAGCAGTCGGGCACAAAGCCACGCAGTGGCCACAATCGATGCACCCCCGTTCGCTTGTATTATACGGAAATCCGTCCCCGTCCGGCGCGAGCCACTTGCACATCTTCATGCATAGCCCGCATTTCGTGCATGCCGTGCGATCGACAATAATATTCATGTGATACGGGTTACTCCGCGCGGTAAAAAACCCGTTGGATGTGGGTGTGCATTTTTTTTTATCCCGGCCGCGCGATAGTTCATCACGAATAGCAAGCCATGTTGATTCTACTATGGGAAAAACTTACAAGGGTGCCGTCATCGGCACGGGTGGCAGGGGTAGCGGTTGGGCTAGAGACCTGCACGCGCACAAGGAAGTGGAGCTGGTCGCGCTGTGCGACATCGATGAAAAACGCGCGAGGGCGATATCGGAACGGGCTGGAAAGCCTAACGTGTACCGCAGCGTGCATGATATGCTGAAAAGCGAATCGCTTGATTTCGTCGTCATCGCGACGCCGCACTACTTGCACGCGCCGTACACCATCATATGCGCTGAAAACGACGTGAACGTGCTATCGGAAAAACCGATGGCTATCAACCTCCAGCAGGCCGACCAGATGATCATCGCCGCGAGGAAGAACGCTATCAAGCTGGGCATCGGGTTCCAGTTCCGGTTCAAGCCGCATTTCAAGTACCTCTACGATGCCGCTCGCGGGGCGAAGGGCGAGCTTGGAGACCTCGGCCGCATCACGGATTTCTCGATGTCGGCGAGGCATTACCGTGGTGACATGTACTACCTCGGGTCGACCCCGGTGGACCCCGCGACGGGCGTTGCCTCTGGCCCGTGGAAGGGGCGCTGGGAGACCGAAGGCGGTGGCATCTTGATCAACCAAGCCGTGCACGACATCGACATTTTCCAGTGGATCGTTGGCCCGTTCAAGAGCCTGTCCGCGCACGCGGCGACCATCGCCAAGGAACATGCCCTCATCGAGGTGGAGGACACGGTCATGGCCTCGTTCACGACGCAGAGCGGGGCGATCGGGACGATGATGTTCGCGACGTCCAACAAGAAGGCCCCCAAGGATACCATTGTCGTGCAAGGGGAGAAAGGTTACGTGGCCGCGGACGGGGCGTACGGCATGTCCATCACCACCGACACGCGGTACAAGAGCGAGGAAGACTGGGAAGTGCCCTTCATGGTGCCCAAGCGCCACAACCTGCTCGAGAACTTCCTGGACTCGATCACCAACGACGTCGATCCCATGGTGCCCGGGGAAGAAGGGCGCAAGAGCGTTGAAGTGTTGAGGGCGATATTGAACTCCGTCCAGCAAGAACGTGCCGTGTATTTCCCGGTCAAGGACACGATTGCATACCCGACCCTCCATAACCTGAGCCGTGACAAGCCCCTCGATCTCGATGATATCTGAATGCACCTTATTTTTTCTTTCAACGAGAACTGCGATTCTATCCACCAGGAAGGCTGAACGGGCCTATTCAAGCCACTTGTATCCTTTGCTTCGATGGATTATTTCTGTTATTTTGACCTGTAATCGGCGAGGGGAAAGCGGGGCCTGGCGGGCGTGACGAGGCAACCGCGGGCATTTCAAGGTCGGGAGACGAGGGTCGCGCGGGCACGGGACCCGTTACCGGCGGTTCACGAACCGGCCGGCTCCCGAGTACCTTGAAGACCTTGGCAATGCCTTTCACGTCGAGTAGGCCGGCCCCGGGGAACACGCTTTCGATCGAGCCGCGCATGCCATTGCCGGGGTCAAGAAAATGTTGCGTGATGGCGGTGATCATGGCCTTGATGTAATCCTGTTTCCCCGTTGCAGTTTTCGGGAAAGGTGCATCCTTGGAACCGAGCGAGTACCGTATCTCGACGGACACGTGCTTGCCATCCCCGTCGAGCCGGAGCTCGACTTTCTTCGTTTTACCCACCTCGTCGAGGGCAAGGTGGCTCGCGATCAGGTCGAACCAACGCGTCCACGCGTCAACGGTTCCCGCGGGCAGCTCTCTTGCACCCGTTGATGCGCTCCACGATGGGCGCAGTTCCAGCCACGTTTCTTGGCACGCGTCGCAGAACGCTCGCAATTCCTTGCCGATCTCGTATGACTTGCTGGCCTTCAGCTGTAAAGTGTTGCGCTGGTACACGTAGTCCAGTATCCCAGCCTCGATGGCACCGGGATCAGCCGTGTCCTCGAAGAACGTCCTGTCGAAATCGTCCATCCAGTTAAAAAACTCGAGGAATTGTGAATACGCGCCTTTTTCCATTTTTTGCTTCGGAAACAACCGCCGGAACAAGAACTTGTAATACTCGTTCTTCTGGTCGCTTTTCTTGAATGTTTTCGAGACGTAGATGATGACGGCTTGCTTGTGCGGGTGGACTTGCGGCTCGAAAAACGTGGTGATTTTCTCTTTCTTGATGTCAATGACAACCCCGTCAAATTTTTCGACGGTCATGTCCGCATCGGTCTCGGACAGGTAATCAAACACGAATGAATTGTTCAAGAAGGCAGCATCCACGTCAAGGATGTTTATATCCTTGAAGGTGTGAGGGAAACTGCATTTTTGCAGGATCGGCAACAAGTACCGGATGAAAATCGTTTCGTTGAAGAAAGGATTCTTGCGTTCCAAGGTAACGAGTTGGTCACGCGATGATTGCGTGATAGCATCGTTGATGTTCGCGATCTTGCTCTGGATGGTTTCCAAGTAAAATATTTTCGCCCCTTTCATCGTTTCCAGGATCGTGTTGACCAGCCCGTACCACTTCTCGAACTCGTCGGTGTGCTGCTTGTCGAACAGGAGATACACGGGTTTTCCCTTCTTCTGCAATTTCGAACCGAGCTCCTCGATGACCTCTTGATTGCACGTGCAAAACACGTTGTTATCGATCAATCCATTCCACGACAAGAATTGCTTCTGGACCATGCCACTCTCGCTCAATTTCAAGACCGGAAACATGGCAACATCGAGCGATGATGATGACCAAGCCTCGAAGAAACGCTCGATCAAGAACTTGGCCAGGACGAACAGCTGTTCCTGGTTTTTCCGCGCAGCGTTCCCGCTCGTTTGGCGGAGGTAATGCAAGAGGTCGTCCACGGCCAACGGCGTGATCTCGAAGAATGCCTTGAATGGTTCAACTTGTTTCTCTTGGAGGCCGAATTTTGAAAGAAGGGTCTCCCAGTAAATGAAACCTGGCACGAACTCGTGAATTTCCTCGATCCCCGACAGCCTCGGGTCCTTTTGTCCTTTCTTTGAAAAGACTTGCTGGAAGGAGAACGGGGAGTTCCTTGCATCGTCGTCGGAAACCTTGAGGACCACTTGCATGTCCCGCTTCAAGGCCTCGAAGCCCGAAAGCTGGCCCGCTGCTGGTTTCCCGCCGCCAGGCGCGTGCCCTTTCAACAACGCGAGACCGTCTTGGAGTCCCAAGCTCGTCAGGTACGCGTTAAATTCTTCCAAGAACGCGCTCATTTCAACCAGCGTGCTCTTGTTAATTTGCACGTTCTTGAATTTCTCTGCCACACGTTCGATCGTGAAGAGATCATTCACTTGCTTGAACTTGCTGGATATGAACGCGTCGATCAACTCGTCATTAAATGGCTCGGATAAAACTGCATTTTTCATGAGATGCCGGATGGAAATGATAAAATCGTTATCTTGGTCGATGTATTCATTGGTATCCAAGATATATCGGAAGAAATTTGTTCTTGCGTTCAAGTAGTATTTCTGGAACAGCGCAGGATTGTGGTCACGTGTTCTCGAAACGAGCAGGTCAAGCAACGTGCTTACATGATCGCGCTGAACGGTTCGGTCGGGTTTTTTACCACGCTCATTTTCTTGAAGCACGTTATACAAGTTTTTAGCAAAATGCTTGATAACATCCTCGCCTTGCCACGTGGATTCCTTTGATTTCAAGTAACTGATCATCAAGGTCATGAAATAATTGTTATCGAACACTTGGCACGCCGATTCGTTGCCTTCCATCATCCCATCGATTTGGGTCGAGGTAACCTTGCCGTAAAAGGCCTCGTCGTGGTGGCCAAACGTGAAATCTTCCTGCTGTGCAAACGAGCCCGTGAGCCGGTTCCACCACGCCTTGAAGTTGTTCCGAATAAAAACAGGCACCAGCAGATTCAACGGCTTGAAATCGTTGGAACCCTCCACCTTGAGCTGCAATTGACCGAGCAATCGATTCCATTGCACGGGGTCATTTTCCCGGTAATAACGCACCCTCGCGATGACCGTGATGTAGTTGATGAATGCTAGATGGTCATCCTTTTCTTTCAACGTCGGGGTCCATAGCTTGGGCATCTTGAGCAAGACGTCCAGCTTGATGTTCTCGAGTTTTGTCTTGTGGGGGAATTCTATGTTGATCCGTTCGATCAATGCATCGATGTCCTGGTCGAGGTACCGCATGTCGTTCGTTCCTTTCAATCCCGAAGCGAGGAACGAGGGCAACGCGAGCTTCCGAGGAAAGAGACGGGGGTCGTCCAAGCTGGCGAGCGGCTCCTTCTTGCCGCTGCCTTCGAGCGGGAATACCTTGAAGGTGGAGAGATGCCGCGCGATGGACGCGATGGCCTTCTCATCCTTCTTCTTGACGAGATACGACTCGTTGAACGCGTGAAGGATTTTCAAACCGTGTTTGATATTTTCAAGGAAACGATTCAAGAATATAACTTGTTCGAACCGCATTTCATGACCTATCTGGGGATGGGTATTGATGGACGAAGCACGAATTAGACCGTGATTCAATGGATGGCAAGGCTGGCGCCGATTGCAACCGCGTGCTGCATAGCACGTTATAGAGGCGAGCCTTTACCATCAATCGACCCACTTTACCTTGGGCGGGGGGCGCGGCGCGCTGCGCGGGTACTGGACTGCAGGATACCCGAGGGTCATGGCCGCGAACCGCACGCCCTTGGCGCCCGATAGTTTCTGCATGTCCTTGTTCCCCTTGATGGCCATTTGCGTCCAGCCATTCCAGCAGGTGCCCAAGCCCAGTGCCTCGGCGGCCAGGCGCCCGTACGTCATGACGATCCCGAGATTGGTATCCTCGATATCCATGTCCATCTGCGAGTACCCGATGATGACGTGCGGCGCGTCGAAGTATGCCGGTGCCTTGAACTTGGAAGCCAGCCACGCGAACGTCTTCTCGTAGGCTGCTTTTGCCCCCGGGTTCGCCATGAGCGCCTCGATCACTGCCCCGGACAGCTGCCGGATGACATCCGTGCTGGATATCACGACGAATTTCTCGCTCCGCATGTTCATGCCCGTCGGCGCGTACCGCATCGCGTCGATGACCTTGGCGAGCACGTCCCGTGGCACGGGGTCCGGCTTGTACCGGCGGATCGACCGGTGCACGCGCATCATGTTAAACAAGTTTTCGTACGGCACTGCACGCTGGCTGGCCGGGATGCTGCTGGTCTCCACCATGACGTCCCCGAGATCCACGTGCTCGATCGCGTCCACCGGGCAAAGGACCAGGCAATGCCCGCAGTCTATGCAAGAAAAATCCGGATCCGAGAAGGTGACCTTCTGCTGGTGCTCGTCAAACGTGAAGCGGCGACAGCGTTCGACGCACGCCTTGCATGCGATGCACCGGTCCTCGTTTATACCGCGTATCTTCATGTGGTTGATGCCTCGTGTCGTGGCCTGGCGAGTTCATGAGCCAGTGGAGTATATCTCGGGTCGGTTTTTCAATGCTTCTCCCGTGCCCCGCATCGCGTTCACCTGATGGCAAGGCTGGCGCCGATTATACCCGCGAAGAGACACGCCAGCATCACGTAGACGTACCACTTGAACCCCGTGGCAGCAGGGATGAAGAGCGGGAACGCGAGTACCACGACAATGCATGTCGTGATGATGTAGCCCAAGAACAGGATGCTGCTGCCGAGCACGTCCCGGCCTTTCTTTTTCATGAACCAGGAACCGAGAATGCCGGTGAACAGGTACCCGCATGCAACGGGATGGACGAGCTGGTGCGCGAGATGCCCATCTTCAGCAAAAAAAAGCAAGATGACGACGAGCAAGTAAAATCCGGCCCACCCGGCCACGGAACCACGGCACAAGAACAACGCGGCCTTGAAGACCCGCGGGGCAAGAGCTTTCTCGTTTCTTTCCATGCCATCTACCGCCACGATGATTTTCACGTTCTATACCAACGCAAGACAATATAAGGATTGCCGTGAAATTGAGGACCACTCCTCTCGCGCGTCCCGAGGACCCGGCTGAGGCCGCCACGATGCTGTTGCTCGAATTCAACGCGATCCTCCTCGTCTTGGCAACATGGATTGCCTATCCCTTGAGCGTATATTACTACCGCCATTACACGCAACAAGACCGGAGAAAGTGGGTGCACATCCTCGCTGAAATGGGCCTGATCGTGCTAGTGGGCCCTTGGATATCCATCATAACAGTCATGTTCTTCACCACCATCGTCTTGCGCATCTTCGGGCACGTGATGTTGAGGGGGAGCAACTTGACATCCCCGCTTGGGAAATCATTGAAAACCGGCCAGAAGATTCGCGCGGGCATTTTCCGGTTTTTCATCGCAACGCTTGCGGGCGCGTTAGCCGTGTTTCATGGCGTGGTGGTTGCCGGGCGCTTTTCCGGTGGCGATGCGGCGTACATCGTGGCGTTTTGCGCCGGGACGGGGATCGTGGCGTGCGTGTCGGCGAAGCACGGCGTGCCGTTCTACAACGGGTACGACTTGCACCAAGGGAATCCGGGCACGCGTGCATTGCGGAGGGAAGCCATCGGCATGGTCGTGGCCGTTGCATGCGTGTCCGCCCTCGTGCTCGTGGCCAGCCCCGCGAACCGTCCAAGCATCCAGGACGGACTGGTCATCAAGACCATGACCTTCAACATCCTCTACGCGGGCGAGGATGGCTCGCTCATGGAATGGATGGACCGCCGCGAGCCCCTTTCCGGCTACATCGAATCCCTGGACCTGGACGTGTTCGGGCTCCAGGAGGTGTTCAGGATACAAGGCGATTATCTCAACGCCACGCTCTCGAACCGCAATTACACGTGGGTCGGCATCGGCCGGGAGACACCGAGCGGGAACTTTACCGGGGAGCACGATGCCATCTTCTTCGACATGGACAAGTTCACCCTCATCGATAACGGTACCCTGTGGTTCTCGGACACGCCAACCGTCTCGAGCCGGACGTGGCTCACCGAGGCCATCAAGCGGACCTACCAGTGGGTCCACCTCCAAGACAAGGATTCCGGCACGGAGTTTTTCTTCTACAACACGCATTATGGCTTCTATCCAGAGTTCCACGTGAAGGCATCGGCCATGTTGAACGGCGACATCGCGCGCCGCACGGGAACCCTGCCCGTGATAGTGACCGGCGACTTCAACATGCCGCCCATCTTCCCGTTCTACTCGTTCCTGGAAGGATTCGGTTCCAAGCCGGTCTACAACGCCGCTCGACTGGCGGGCGGGTTCGTGCCCCCCATGACCATCGATTTCATCTTCGTGACGCCCGACGTGCACGTGGCGTCGATCGAAACATGCACCGGGGCGAACGCAGGGCCGCGCTGGCTCAGCGACCACGATCCCGTCGTGATGACGTGCGAACTCCCCGCCGTGTAAGGGAAGAGCATGGAGACACCACGATCCGCGACATCTTGGTATCCGCACGGGTGGCAATCCATTCCCTCAACCCAAGAAGGTGATCGAGAACCCCATCACGTGCTTCCCCGCGCGATGTAGATGGCCGCGTATCCCCAGTCCGAGAACGTGCATCCAGTCACGCGCCCGTTGCTCGTGTTTGAAAGGGTCATGGCACCATCTCCCGACATCACGCCGAGAACATCGGTGATGCTTGTATTACGAATGATGAAATGCACGCGAGAATTGTTCACGACGAGAGCATACTTGATTGTCTGGTTCACGTCGATGATAATGCCGTCAATAATATACGGGTCGCTTGTTATTCCAGACCCGCTTATCCAACTTGCTTCCGTGGCGCGGAGACTTGTCCACGTGTAATTCCCGCCGCCAAGCTCGTCTATGATGAATGGCGCCACGGGTATCAAGCTTGATACAACTGGAACGCAACCGGGGGCAGCACCAAGCTCGACCTGTTGCGGAACGTGAAACCGCGAGGTTTGGACAGTCGCGAGCACGCACGTGGCAAGCATCACGACAGTGAAGGATAATACCGAGAGTATTCGTTTTTCCATAATCATCCAGCTCGAATGGGCATGTTCTGGTCTTTGCACCGTTTTAATCCATTACTTCTAATACATTCATTCCACTATTTCTATACATTCGGCGAGGTAACGAGAAAGTGAATACCAAATCGATTGGCTGGATCGGGACGGGCGTGATGGGCAGCAGCATGTGCAAGCATGTCATGAGCAAGGGCAACTTCAAGGCGTTCGTGCACAACCGTAGCAAGGACAAGGCAGCAAGGCTTGTCGATCTGGGTGCCACGTGGTGCGATTCACCAAGGGAGGTTGCCGAACGAAGCGACGTGGTGTTCACCATCGTCGGGTTCCCGAAGGATGTCGAGGAGATATACCTTGGAAAGGACGGGATCGTGGCCGGGGCGAGGGCGGGGGCCATCCTCGTCGACATGACCACGTCGGAACCGAGCCTGGCAAAACGCATCCACGGGCAGGCACATGCCGCGGGAAAGGGCATCTTGGTGCTAGATGCCCCCGTGTCGGGAGGCGATGTCGGTGCGAAAAACGCCGCGCTCGCCATCATGGCCGGCGGGGATAAGGAAGCGTTCGACGCGTTGCTCCCGGTCTTCCAGCTCATGGGCGACAAGGAAAAGATAGGATACTTCGGGCCCGCGGGTGCGGGCCAGCACGTGAAGATGAGCAACCAGATATTGATCGCGTCCACCATGATAGGCGTCGTGGAGTCCATGCTCTACGCCCAGAAGGCGGGGCTCGATCAATCGGGGATGATCAACATCATCGGGAAGGGGGCCGCGGGGTGCTGGTCGTTGACCAATTACGGGCCGCGCATCATCAAGGGAGATTTCAATCCCGGTTTTTTCATCAAGCATTTCGTCAAGGACATGGGCATTGCCTTGGACGAGGCGAGACGGATGAATTTATCGCTACCAGGACTCGCGCTCGCGAACCAGTTCTACGTCTCGGCAATGGCTCAGGGGCTGGAAAACCTCGGCACGCAAGGGCTTTACAAGGTCCTCGCGTCCATGAATGGCATCAAAACGTGAACCGGGGACTCTCGGCATGAACTTCTGGATACTGCTCGCTTTCGGCACTGGTGTCTTTGCATACATCTTCGTATCGTACGCGTTCGCTGCCCTGTCAACGTTCTGGTACCACGACTATTATGATGACGAGGCGCTGGTGTACAAGGGCACCCGGCCGCCAGGCGTCCCGGAAGGCGCGTTCCTGGTCGACTTGCATTGCCACACGACGGCATCGGACGGCGTGCTCTCGCCCCGGCAGCTCGTGCTCTGGGCGATATCCAACGGGTACAACGGGGTGTGCGTTTCTGACCATAACACCATGGATAACGTCGAAGCCGTCAAGGAAGCGGCGGCAAGCATCGACCCGCAGTTTGTCGTCATCACGGGCGTCGAGTTCACGTCCATGCGCGCCCACATGAACCTCATCGGCATCAAGACACCGCCACGGAAGCCAGGCATGCTCTGGACAAGGAAGAGCACCATCAAGGCTGCCATCGATCACGCCCACGCCGAGGGCGGTGTCGTGCAGTTCAACCACAAGGCTTGGTATCCCTACGACATCTTGAAGCACCTCCCCCGGGGCTGGTGGATGGAGCAAGGCATCGATGGCTGGGAGGTCTACAACGGCTTCGGGTTCGTGGACACGGAAGCCTTGGATTTCATCGAGGACAACAAGGCACGGCGGGTCATGTATGCTAGCGCAGGCACCGACGTGCACGACCCCGCGAAACATAAACGCGCATACACCGAAATCTTGACGGATGACCGTTCCATCCCGGGGATCATTACCGCCTTGAAAACGGGAAAAACAAGGATCCATCTTGTAAGCGAAGGACCACGCCCGGAGAAAGGAATGCTGCGCTTGAATCCAAAAAAGCAGGCTTTCATCCGCAAGTGGCTCTGGCTTGACTGGGTGGGCATAGCTTTGCTTACCGGTAAAAACACCAAGCTCATCTTGCCATTCCTCGTTGTCATGCTGGTGCTTGGCACGCTGCTATCCATTTTCATGTAGCTCCCGGTATCTGAATAAAACCTAAAAAAGATGGAGGGCGAGGAATAGATCGATGAACGAAAATGGATCCCGTCTTCTTGAAGAAAGTCTGCGAGATGGAAGATGTCGAGCAGTTCGAAAACATCATCGTGAAGATGGGACACGTAGAGAAGGTTGAAGAATTAATCGAGCACTTGGAACGCGTGTCCGAAAAGAAATGCTTGTTCTTGGGAGAAAAACTGGATATCTTGAAGGTCAAGCGTGACTCGATGAAAAACAGCAATTAACACGGGTTGCCACCATGGGGAAACCAGAGCATGGTTGGTTGGGGGAAACCGAAACATCCTGTTCCATAGGAAATAAAATGGAAATGGCACGCATCCACCCGCATCAAGAGACATACTTCGCACCATACTCGTTCAGGAACGCGATCTCGTCGATGGCCTTGCGTGACGTTGGCTTCGGTTCCTCGTCGGGGTAACCAAGGGGCGTGATGGCAAC
This sequence comes from Promethearchaeota archaeon, assembly GCA_041305945.1. Lineage (GTDB taxonomy): Archaea > Asgardarchaeota > Lokiarchaeia > Sigyniarchaeales > Sigyniarchaeaceae > JBGLND01. The sequence goes on along the minus strand of JBGLND010000001.1, from coordinate 3,226,441 downwards.
GATCCGGGATCTCGCGGGGACGTTCAATACGGACTTGACCTTCTCCTCGTCGAAGTAGCCGACCCAGCATGTTCCGAGCCCCTCGTTCGTTGCAGCGAGGACCAAGCACCCCTCGTGCGCCATCAAGGGGGTCTTTACACGCTCTTGGACGGTTTTCATGCCCAGATAGTCGTCCATGGCAACCGGTTGCTCCGCGACGTCGATGTCGAATGGCTCGATGGCCTGGATCGCCGTGATCGCGTCTGGGACGGCGTACGCTTGGTTGTAATCCACCCGTAGTCGTATCTTGGGTCCAACAGCGTCACGGATGGCGGCCATGATCGTGGCATCATCTTGAATGCTGGTGCCTAGCTTGACCCTGAGCGTCTTGTAGCCCATCTCCTTGAAAACCAGCGCGTATTCCACCATGCTTTCCAGCTTGCCGAGAGGAACCAATGCCGCGAGGGGGAGCGTCTCGCATCTCTTCCCGCCGATGATCTCGTGAACGGGTTTGTTCGTTAGCTTCCCGACGAGGTCATAGAGGGCGATATCCAGCAAGCCCTTTGCAACCTCATTTCTCGCGACGTTTACGTCCATACGGGCCTTTATTTTCTTGAAGTTCCCGGGATTTTCCCCGATGACGTACCGGTGGAGCGCGACCTTGATGACATCAATGATCTGGCCGGTTGTTTGGCCCGTTTCGGGGAGCCAGATGTATGCCTCGCCGAGTCCCGTCGTGCCATTCCCGGTTTCTAACCGGCATATCACGAAGTCGCCGCCGAGCCACGGCTCGTCGCTTGGTATCGCCATCCCCAAGCCACCTGCCCCGGCGAGCATCGCTTGGCGAACGATCGCCTTGAACGGCACGTTCACGGGCGTGAGTTCGATCCTTGTTACCGTGTCAAGATCAGACATCGCGAGAGGAAGTTCCAGTGGGACATATTATATTTTTCAGCAAGGTGCCCGGAGCGCGCAACGGGAGAATTAGCTGCCGTCCCGCGGGTCCGGGAATGAATAATCACGTGACGAGATGGGCACGAGCAAATCGCAAGTGCCCGGAACGCGCGGGAAGCAGGAGGGGTTGATGTTACCTTGATGTTGAATGAAATGTATCTTCCTTGGATTTAGACCCACCACGCCGGTCTTAACCATGCCGGGGCACGAACCAACACGGCCGAGCACCGCGACACTGCTCTGCCGGGTCGGGAAGGGACAAACAAAGCCACACACGCCAGCGGGATGGCCATGATTTTTTTTTTCAACCATTATGCATTGCCGGATCTCGGAAAACCACGATCAAGGCCATCGCGAGGAAACCACGGAATGGGAAAAACTCGGCTCGGGCGCGTCCTCATCATCGGGGCGGGGAGCGTGGGGTCTGTCGTATCGCAAAAATGCGCGAAAGACGCTAACACGTTCGGGGAAATCTGCGTGGCGAGCCGTACACTTTCTAAATGTGAACGGATACGGGCACGTATTGACCGGAACGTTGAAGTTGCCAAGGTCGATGCAAACGAGCCGCGGGAACTCCAAGCATTGATGAAACGGTTCGAGCCAGACATCGTCATCAACGTCGCCCTGCCGTACCACGACTTGGCCATCATGGAGGCATGCGTCTCCACGGGCGCGCATTACCTCGACACGGCCAATTTCGAGTCGCCGGGAGTTGCCCACTTCGAATACAAGCCGCAGTGGGATTTCAACGACCGATACTAGGCGCAGGGCATCATGGGAGTCCTTGGCTGCGGGTTCGACCCTGGCGCAACCAATGCATATTGTCGGCACGTTTCGAAGCACTTCCTCGACCAAGTCGAGACGATCGACATTCTAGATTGCAATGCTGGTAACCACCACCAAGCATTCGCCACGAACTTCAACCCGGAGATCAACATCCGCGAGGTCACCCAGGTCGTGCGGCATTTCGATGGCGGCCGGTGGGTCGAGACCCCACCCATCATCTCGCCAGGCAGCGTGCACATGACCTTTGATTTTCCGGTTGTAGGTCCAAAAGAGGTGTACTTGCTCTATCACGAGGAGCTGGAATCCATCGCGAAGCACTTCGACGGGGTGCGACGGTGCCGGTTCTGGATGACCTTCTCCGAGGCCTATCTAACGCACTTGCGGGTGCTCGAGAACGTCGGGATGACCCGCATCGATCCCGTCGTGTACAACGGCCAACCGGTGGTTCCGTTGCAATTCCTCAAGGCCTTGCTCCCCGACCCGCACTCGCTGGCCGATAACTATCAAGGGAAAACGGTCATCGGGTGCTTGCTAACGGGCTTAAAGGATGGAAAGGAAAAAACGATGTTCATCTATAACACTTGCGATCACGAGCTTGCCTTCAAGGAAGTCGGGGAAAACGCTGTGGCGTATACTGCCGGGGTCCCCGCGGCTTGCGGCGCGGGGCTCGTGCTTGACGGCAAGTGGAAAGGCAAGGGCGTATTCAACGTCGAGCAGCTGGACCCGGAACCGTTCCTCGAATCGATGGGGAAGAGTGGCTTGCCATGGCACCTGGTGGAATCGACAAGAATCTCCTAGCGATGATGCATTCCCCATCTTACGTGGTGGACGAGCGGTTGCTGGAGAAAAATTTGGCTTGCCTCAAGTCGATTCATGACCGCACGGGCGTGAAGATATTGCTCGCGCTGAAAGCATTTGCCATGCATGCCACCTTCCCGCTCATGCGACAATATCTTAATGGCGTGTGCGCGTCTGGATTGCACGAAGCGCGGCTGGGAAAGGAAAAATTTGGGAAGGAGGTGCACGTCTACGCCCCCGCGTACCCCGGCAGGGACTTGGATGCGATCCTGAAGGTCGCGGACCATGTCGTGTTCAACTCGGTGGCCCAGTGGGAACGAAGCAAGGATGCAGTCCGGTCAGCCCGGAAACCGGTGAGCTGCGGCTTGCGCGTGAACCCCGAGTACTCGGAGGTCAAAACCCCGCTTTACGACCCTTGTAACCCCGGTTCACGCCTCGGCATCGTTGCCAGCGAGCTACACGGCATCCCGGGCGGGATAGAAGGAATCCACTTCCATTGCTTGTGCGAGCAAGGCGCGGACGCGCTGGAACGTGTGTTCGCCGCTGTCGAGGCGAAATTCGGGTCGTTACTGCACGGGCTAAAATGGATAAATCTCGGCGGGGGTCACTTGATCACGAAACCCGGGTATGATATCGACAAGCTGTGCAACATCGTTTCTGGCATCAAGACAAGATACGGATCGGATTGGCGTTAGCCATCACGGTATCTTGCTGCTTTTATGCTTGTTATTTCTTGGCATCTCAAGGGACGAGTTCTGGCACGAGTATTGCGAATTTGGGAATTCCTGTCGGGTCCCTATCAAATGATATCGCGAATCCACAACTTCTGAACGACGGAATAAATGACGGCGAATCTTTCACGCCCGCGGTCGACGAGTTTTATTATCGCAGCAACAGTTCGATCGTTGCCTCTGCCTACAGTGCGTTCACCGTGTACAGCAGTCAAATCGACGTCGACATGGCGTTTTACACGCATGTGTTGCCTCACACATCTACATTGCGAGGGACATTCATCGGAAGCACGGCAAATCTCAAGTGGATGGTCTTTCACCATCCAAGCATGATTCCTATTGGTTACAGTCTACGTCCGCGCGTGAATACCACGGGTGCGACAGGGACTGGCTGGGTGGAATGGGAGCAATCGACCTCGCTTAGCCTGAGTGGTTCAACGACCATTTCGTTTTACAACCAAGATGATTTCATCGAGCTGGTCCATTGCACGATGCCTTCATCGGTGCCGGGATACATCTACTTGGACGTTCCGGTGGGCTGCCAGTACGATCTCCACGCCTACAAGGTTGCATCATCTGCATGCGTGCGCGGGGATGCCCCGGATTACTCGAGTGCATCAGGATCAACAGGCGTGAACGAGGTACTTTGCATCGATGACCCCGGGGCGGAATACGTCATCGTCATCGCGAGATACGGCACCACGAGAACAAGCACGACAATGCGATTTGTTCCTCACAGGTTTCTTAGCGATGATGTTGGTGTTACGGACAGTATCTCCACCGGGAAAATAATGAATTATAGCTCTGACGAAAATATCAATGTCGATCGCCTCCAACTCGTGTACATTGGTGAATCGAATCCACCAAGCCAAGATTTCAATCTTGCCTTGTACCGGAAGGGAGTTCAAGTTGGAGTGTCGGCCCAACCATCGAGTTCGTTCGAGTTCCTCGTGTACAATCCATCCGGAACATCAACCGGCACGCTTAACCCGGTCGTGAGCGCTCCGTCTGGTTCCGGCATTTTCGGCATCGAATGGGAGCAAGCAACGCCCATCACCTTGGATACTGAAATTTCTCTCTCGTTTTCGAGCACCGACGCGATGGAATTATATCAATTCACGTCACCCGCATCGGGATATGACATCAAGGTATGGCTGGGCGTCCCTACCGGGTGCAATTACGAGCTGGATGTATTCAGGGTGACTCCAAACACGTGCACGTGGACCGATCCACACTCCAGTCATTCGGGCACCTCGGTGAATGAATGCGTCGATTTCACACCTGCTGCGAGTACGCTGTATGGTATCCTCGTTCGCAGCGTTTCGGGAACAGCCACTGCCACTCTCCGGGTAGCACGCGTGCTATCAAGCGGGCTACCGTTCGACACGGTAACAAATTCTGGCATCAGTTCCCCGTATTTTTGGTACCGGAAGATGTCCGTTCCCACGGTAGAAAGCAACTATTATTTTACCTTCGGCGAATGGTCCACTTCGACTCCCCAAATTGCGAATCTTGAAATGGGGGTACAATCAAGCACGGATAAAACCATTCTCGATACAACCCAAATCTCGAATTTGACGAGGTGGAATGTTTTCAGGGAAAGCACCGCCCAGATCAGGTACCCATTCATTCATTCCTTGTCTGATAGCTCGATGGCTTATTTCGGTCTTTTTCAAGGAAGTAGTTTGCCTTTCGGGGGAAGCCTGGCCCCAGCCTACACGAACAAGCACGCGATTTACACGGTATCGTTATCATCATCGAAAAATTACCGGTTCCACCTCGATGTACCATGGAACGGGAAGTTTCACATGCACGTCTTCTACTTGGCTCCCGGTGCATCCACATCGAGCTGGCAAGACTATCACGTTAATGGTTCAAGCATCGGATCGGATCTAACGCTACAATTCAAACCTCTATTCTCCAACACGTATGCCGTGGTCCTCGTTGATTGCCTGCTGGAACCCGGAAATAATGCTGCTTTGGAGATCGAGGAAATCCCCGAGACGCTTACCGACGGTATCCCCCTCGCAGCCCTCATGTCAAACCCGGACATGCCATATTATTACGAGACGCACGGCATGTCATCGAGCCAGTATCATCTCGTTTCGGCGTGGTCACCAACCGTGACCTTTGACATGAAGGTGTTCTCGTCCAACCAGTATTCGGTCCTCCTGGGTGATCCCCTCGATACCGGGTCGAACGTGGAATGGTTGGTATACAAGCCTTCTTCGGGATCATCCCCGATCTATCCACGGGTGAACACGATAGGGAGTACCGGGACAGTATACGTGGAATCGCAAAGCGCCACGACACTCGCATTGAACATTCCAGTCTCTTCATCGCTTTCTTCAAACAAGTTTGCTGCCGTGTACGAGATTTCGACGATGGAGGAAGGCAAATTATATAACATTATTCTTGATATCTCGTCGGCCGATGACCTCAACGTGGAGATTTTCCGGCTCGCAGGTGGGTCGTGCCGTTTATCGGGCATTGATGCTGGTGGTTCCCAGCTGGAATTCAGGCAAAGCATCTCGGGCGGTTCGAGTGATGAACATATCATTGATTTCAGTCCCGAAGTTTCGGGGGCCACGTACGTGATCGTGGTATATAAGGCATCAGCAAGTAGCGGTGCAGCTAGCTTTTCAATCGCCGTGTACAGGCATAACCGGGTTCCCTACTTCGATGTTACTGGTGATGGATACACGCAAGTGAATTCAAACCATTTCACGTATTCCGTTCGGTACTTCGATGCCGATAACGAAGCACCGAGCCCGAATCCAGTTCAAGTGGTGATTGATGGTACCCCCTTTAACATGACAAAGCAAGACGATGGCGACAATGTTTACACGGACGGTTGCTTGTATATTTACACAACGTGGCTGGACGAGGGTGATCACGAGCATTATTTCCAAGCATCTGACGGCATTAACATGAACAGGACGCCTTCTTCGGGTGCGTACACGGGACCATCGGTGAATCATTGCCCGTTGCTGTTCGATGCGGGTGCCGTGAACCCGGCGAGTGGCACAAACACGACCGTTTGCAGATATGACCGTGATGGAAAATCTCGATCTTGGTGGTTATCGCGTGGAAAAACGTGAAAGGTACGTTGAATTGCGCGATATGACGTTCCAGCTCTTCCCCCGGCTCAAGGAACGGGTGAAGCAGCGGTCTGGAACCCTAAGTGGTGGCGAACAACAAATGCTTGCCATTGCACGCGCGTTGGTTGCTGATCCTGACTTGTTATTGCTCGATGAGCCTTCCATGGGCTTGGCACCGAGGATAAAAAAGGAAATATTCAACGCGATCATCCAGATCAAGAAGGAAGGAAAGACCATACTCCTGGTGGAACAAGACGCGACCATTGCAATGGATGTTGCAGATTACATTCACGTGCTTGAAGAAGGAAAGATAGAGATGCGAGGGACGCGAGCCGAGCTCGTGCGGGAACCACGCATAAAGGAAGTGTATCTCGGTATAAAATGAACGGGTGACCATGCTATGAGCCAGCGAGAGAAGGCAACCGTGAAAAAATTGCTCCAAGATGCAAAAGCACAGATCGTCATCAAGCGGATTGAAACCGAGATGTCGGTGCTCGGTGAAGTGATCGCTCTCCTCAACGATCCCGTCCGCACGGTAAGATTCAACGCTATTTTCGTGCTAGGGGAAGTTTCAAGCCTTGCAAAGGACGGCTTACCAAAATTAGTTAACAACCTCGGCGATCCCGATTGGAGCATCCGGCGTGAAACCATTCGTGCCTTGGGAAAGTTTGGCGGCGCAGCGGGACACCATGCGGACTCCTTGCTCCCATTCTTGAATGATGCGGAGGTTTCAATTCGTGAAGCAACAACCGTTTCCCTCGGGAATCTCCAGAATGGTAATCCGGGGATAATTAATGGTCTTGTTGGTAGTTCCAAGGATGAAAATGAATCCGTGCGGGAAAATGCCATCCACGCACTCGGTAAGATTGGAAAGGACGCAATACCCGCGCTAGAAGCCTTGATGGTTTCGTTAAAGGACCCGAGCTGGGGCGTGCGACAAGCCGCGGCCCGTGCCCTTGCAGGCATCGGTGATGATGCCGAGAATGCGATCCCCGTGCTCGTGGCTGCGCTTGAGGACGACGACTGGAGAGTGCGGTCCAGGGTCGTGCAGACCCTGATCCATATAGGATTAAAAAGCATTCCCCTTTTATTGAATATGGTGGCGAGGGGGTCATTCGTGGCCAAGAAATGTGCAATAGAAGCCTTGGGCGAGATGCATGCAAGCTCGGAAGACGTGCTCCGCATTTTGGACGATTTGCTATCGTCCAAGAATCAAGTGCTACGAGGCAAGGTTTCGGATGCCTTGCGCACCATTGGAGAGCCCGCTATCCCTGTTTTATTGAAACATGTAAAAGAGAATCCTAGTGACGTGCTGGGCATCTGGGCTCTTGGCAAGATGGATTATCATCATCCCGAGACCATCCCGGTCCTCGTGGCATCACTTCGAACAGGAAACGTGAAGGCGAAGATTGAAGCTACTAGGTCGATCGGGAATCTCACCCACAACATCGATGCTGCCATACCCGCGCTCGTCAACCTCATTCAAGGTTCACAACCAAAGGCCTTGCGCATAGAAGCAACCAACACGCTGGGAAAACTAGGGACCAATGACCCTGCCGTTCAAGGTATCCTCGTGCTTGGATTGGGGGACAAGGTCCCTGAAGTAAGATGGCGCTCCGCGGAGGCACTCGGGAAGCTGGGCATGGCTGGTGCCGTCGACGAGTTGAAAAAATTAATACATGACCGTGAGGATTTCGTGGCGAGCGCTGCATTGGAATCACTAGACAAGTTGGAAAGTTGAAGGAGAAGTGACTTGAACATGAACGCAATTAACCCCTACGAGAGCCGTCCATGGACAAAAAATTACGATGCGAACATCCCCGCAAATCTCGATTTTCCCGAGGTGCCCATCCACGCGTTCTTGGATGAAGCCGCTCGGGATTTCAAGGGACGGACGGCGATTTATTTTCAAAAGAACAAGATATCATACGGTGAATTCGCCAAGATCACCGACCGGCTTGCCGTTGCCCTCGCCAACATGGGGCTGAAAAAAGGCCACGTGGTGGCCATCTTGATCCCCAGCTTTCCCCAGTTCCTCTTCAGCTATTACGGTGTCCTCCAGGCCGGGGGAATCGTGACCGCATGCAGCGTGTTGCTGATGGAACACGAGCTGGAATTCCAGTTGAACGATAGCGGTGCGGAAATCATCATTACATGGGACCAGCAGCTCGAGAAGGTGAATAATATAAAGGACCGGACCGCATTGCGGCACGTGATCATCACGAGCGTTTTCGATTACATGCAAATGGGCAACAAGTCCCCGCCAGAGATTGCCGGGACCGTCCAATTCCTCAACCTCATCGAGAATACCAAGGGAGTACCCCCCAAGGTCTTGTGGAACCCAAAGGAAGATATCGCGGTTCTCCAATACACGGGTGGAACCACGGGGTTGCCCAAAGGTGCAATGCTTTCGCATTACAACATCGTTTCGAACTCAATTGCCGTTGGAAAACTAATATCTCCGGTAATCAAACGCGGGAAAGATGCTGCACTTACCAATCTCCCCTTGTTCCATATATACGGCCAGACCGTGTGCATGAACGTGCCCGTCCACATGGCAGCAACTATCGGTTTAAACCCCGATCCTAGGGACCACAAGTCCTTGTTCGAGTTGATACGGGATATCAGGCCGGCCATGTTCCCCGGGGTACCCACCATCTACATCCGTTTGCTAGAACGTGATGACATAGAGGATTATGCCAAGGACCTCCGTGCCATCAAGGTCTGCAACACGGGCGCCGCCGCGATGCCTCCTGAGGTGCTAAAGGAATTCGAGGAACGCACCGGTGCCATCATCCTGGAAGGCTACGGGCTAACGGAAGCGTCCCCGGTAACACATTCCAATCCCGTGAACATCCAGAAACGCAAGGTAGGGTCAGTCGGCTTTCCAATTCCCAACACGGATGTAAAAATCGTTGATATTGATGATGACACGAAAATCATGCCGGTTGGGGAGTCTGGCGAGATAATTATCAAGGGCCCGCAAGTGATGAGAGGCTACTGGAAGGATCCGGTGCGCACTGCCGAGGATGAAAAAAATCATGGAAACCATCGTGGTACCGATAAAAGTCGTGCACGAAACAATCGATGAGTTTATGTTTCGCATATCAGTTAAGTCCTTGCAACCAGGTGATTTAAACCAGTTTTGAGATGAAAATATCCTTTGGTGGTGATGACCGGATGAAACAAGTTCAATATGGAATGATCGGGTATGGCTTGAACGGCTGGGCTCACGTGCTCGAGAACGGTGCCCATCCCGGCTTGAAACACCGGATGAAGGTGATCGCGGGCTACGATCCCGACCCGTCCCGGGCTGAAAAGATAAAGGGCAAGAATCTCAAGGTGGCAGATTCGCTTGAGGACTTGCTGTCCACGCCAGGGTTGGAGGCGGTCATGGTTTCGAGCCCACCACAACACCACGCGAACCAAGTAATAGCAGCATTGGAATCCGGGTTGCACGTGTTCAGCGAGGTACCAATGGCCTTGAACAAGGAAGACGTTGAACGCATAATTCGCGCGGAGGAAGCAAACCCGCGGGCAAAATACCAATTTGGCGAGAACTACGCGTTCATCTCGGAAATCTTGTATGCAGGAAGGCTGGTATCCGAGGGGAAACTTGGCCCCGTGGTCTATTGCGAGTGCGAGTATCTCCACGACGTGACCTACCGTTGGCGACAAGGTGGCAAGGGCGGGCCGGACGTCCCCAGGGTGGATTCGTGGTACTCGCTCTTCGACCCGTTGATGTACGGCCATTCCATTGGCCCCGCGCAACTAGCCATGGGCGGCGGGAAACAACCGATGCCGTTCGTTGAAGTGCAATCCTACGCAAACTCGATAGGAGGAAAGGATGGAAAACCCATTTGCGATCCAGCACGGTCATTCCACGTCGGCTTGTTCAAGGCGGAATCGGGGGCGATCGCCAGGTGCGCGGCAGCGTATGTTTTCGCACGGGAACCCATAAGGCGCTATTTCACGATCACGGGCGAGCTCGGCACCCTCGAATCACCAAGCCCCGGAGGGAAGTCTTTTCTATTCATTGCAAATGGCCACGAGATAAACGTTTTACGCCACAGGGCGGGAAAGAAAACCAAGATCGGTCAATACAAGCTTTCCCGGCTCATCCCGATGGAAATCGGCGGACATTGGGGTGGGAACGTCCGTGTGAAGAAAGACTGGCTCGATGCCATCGACGAAGGACGCAAACCAACATTCCACGCGAGGGCAGCCGCGAACATTTGCATGGCAGGTATCGCTGCATCGGAATCCGCGAGAACCGGGAAGGCAATCAAGATACCAACATTCGATTGACCGAAAACGCGCCACGTGCCACGGCTTGTTATTTTATCTTCTTGTACCGTTTCGTCACTTTTTTATCAACGCATTCCAAGGAACCCCTATCAGCGAGGCAGTCTAGCGCACGGGAGATGAAAGCAGTCTTACTACGGTTCTTGGAAGGGATGTTCATGAGGCGACGCACGTGGCGGACCTCGAGGATGGTTCCCTCGGGGAAATGGTCGTCGATGACATGCTCTACATCTTGCATGAACTTGGTGAAAAAACTATCCTCACTCACGAATATACCCTCCGAAGGAACTTCGAGCGTTACCATATCTCTCGCGAGATATATAAAGATGAATGCCCGGTGCAAAAAAAGGTTTTGAATCGCCTTTTAGTGAAACGAGCGACCCATGACGGCTCATTTTCCTAGTCGTATAAAAACAAGGAGCATGATTTGCGGGCCTTGAATGCCCATTTATCCCGGGGATGGAAGATTCCGCTCGGACCCCATGCAAGCATCCATCCCATCAAGAACCATCCTTGGTTTCCCGCGCACGGATGAAAAGTTTTTCTTTTACGAAGGAGAGCAATTTCAATCATTATATTGAACTGAAGATAACAATATCGACAACGACGTGATAAAAAAAATGGCGGACGTGAAAGGCTGGGAATACCTCCTTGGAGAAATTTGCATCATCCTTTGCCTTGTCTTTGGGATATTCTATTTTAGGAAGGCAAGAAAAACGGATGAAAACATGAAGACCTTGAAGCAGTTGAACATCGGGCTCGGGATATTGTTCTTGTTCCTGTTCATTAGCAGGGTTATTGACAACCCGCTTGGTGACATGGTGAACCCATCACGTACTATCGACTTGTTCGGGATGCCACTCGCGAACCAACAATTGTACGACGTGTTCAAGTACCTCCTTTACGACAACGTGGTATTTGGCGAGATCCGGAACGGGTACTTCGTGAACATGTTCTTCTTGCTCGGGCTGGCAATCGCGACGTTTTTCATGGAACGCGCGTTCATTCCGAAAGCGCGACACATCTTCTTCATATTCCTGCTCGTGTGCGCCTTCATCGCCTTCGTTCCCATCACTGGCCAGATGATAGACATTTTCGACCCGGGCGACGAGTCCATGCTCGCTAATTTCTTCGCTGCCCTCGGGTACGTCTCGTTCACCGTGATCCCCATCATCTACTTCATCTTGGCGGGGAAGACCACGGGCGACCTCCGGAGGAATTCATTGTTGCTTGCCTTCGGTTTCATCTTCGTGCTGGTTGACATCCACACGGTGGGACACACGGGAAGCGGGAACTGGTATCGATCCGTGCCGTGCTTGCTCGGATTCCTCTTCTTGGCACTGGGTAATCGCCAGCGATGAGATTGGCAAGTAACTAACATGAAAACATGTTGTATCTCTTGATACGTGATGCATGATGGCAGAAAAACGAACAATCGCCGGGAAACAGCTGATCGGGATGCTGGTCATGTCCGGCGTGATTTTTTCATCATTCTTGGTGATCGCGGTGGCAACGAACAAGGTTTCCTTGCTTCGACCGCGCTGGAACGTTCCAGCTTTGAGATTGGTCAATGAAACGATCACGATCGAGGCCCGTTCCAGCTTTCCCTTGGCGCAAGCCGGCGATTTCACCGCGACGATAACCTCGCCTGCTGGATCCTTTGATCTCACCATAGAATCGGTGGCGTTGGACCTGAACAAAGCACATCCACCGGCGTCGGAGATCTGCTGCACATCGGCGAGGACGTCTTGGACGTCGAGCAGTACAGCTGGAATGCCCATGCGGCGTTCAACATCTAGCCCTTTTTTTCTACATCCTTTTTTTTGCGGTTCTATTTTTTATCGCGTGGTTTGATCACGTTGAATTGGCAGATCGACAGATTGTTATTAAAAAATCAACGCAAAGCACGTGTTCTATCCTCTTGATCATCATTCTTTGCTCCCTGCGCGCCATCTCTAGAAATCGTGCATCCGGATGCAATTCCCTCGATGAACCTAGTGGGCATGATTAATTCCTCGTGGAATCGAGACCTCCTTAAAAACTATAAAGACCCTCGGCATAACTCTAGTCATACAAATACTAGCCAGATGTAGATAATCTAGAAGGTACGGTTTTTTCCATTTTTAATAATCGAGGTTAGCAAAGATGATACATAAACGACAACTTGGCCGGATGATATGTCTGGCACTTGCATGTTGCTTCCTGGTGGAATATATCGCAGTTTTCGGAGGCGACTTGGTTACAGACCCTTCCGGCGCATACGAACCAGATATATTCAACAATGACCTTGATGATGTTTCCCCGGTTGAATCTGATACCGTGATCTCAAAGGGTTGGGAAGCCATCGAGACGTTGGATTCGTGGTGGAATGCAAACTGGTTGTACCGTAAAAAAGTTGTGTTCACGGAACCCGGCTTGATGGACCGCGACAAGGAACCGACCGACGTGTATCTTACCTTTACAGGTAACGTCGCGCACGTGAACAGCATCCGGTTGGCATATTTCGGGAACGATAGCGCGTGGCACGAGGTGCCAAGCCAGCTCTGGAACGTGACCCTTGATGGCACGTTGACCTATTACGTGAGTTGCACGCTCTTCTTCTTCCTCAACATCACCAAGTACGACACGGACGTGTATTACGTGTACTACGATCCCGTTATCTCGACCGCTCCAACTTATACCGATCACATCACGACGCGCGCACGCGTTCGTACCGAGATCATCAACGAGGGGACGAATGCTCGCCGGCCCGAGGTGTATCACGTCAACGGGACCACGTTTTTCAATACCAACAGCTTTGAAGTTGTCTACGACGGGAATACCGTCACGCCTGCCGCGGTCGTTGCCCTCGTGGATACCATGCGCGGTGGCTCGGACTGGGGCGGTGCATCTTGCGGGCTCACGACCATGCGATACGGCGCGACCGATGCCCTGTCTACGACGACCCAGCAATGGTTCTCGTTTGGAGAGATGGCGCTCGATGCAATAGGATACGATGCAGCGAATGACGTGCCCAACGGGTTTTCGGGCGCCTATCGCATCAATGTTGGCCCTGATAACCCTGCCGAGGCGTGGGATGGTAACGGGCGAGTTGATGTCGTTGAAGACGGCCCCTTGTTCACCAAGGTGCGCGTGAGGACGACAGACGGGGCATTCTCTGATTTCCAGCCCACCGACGCGGCCACGTGGTTCTTGGACGACCTCGGTCTAGGTTTAGTAGATGACTCGTACACGCGGGGAAATGGTGGCATCGGTTACGTTAATTATACCATCGAATACACGTTCTATTATTACGCGCCAGCCACGTTTGTCAAGATCGATTTGAAATTTACTGCAAACCCGCAACGTGGCACGGCGGCAAATGGTTATCCAAGAACAAACGTGAATTACCAAGACACGAACATGTGGTTCAAGAACTACGGTGATTGGCCTCACTTGATGCAACTTGTCGATGCAACGGAGGCTTCAGCATCGATCCACAGCCGCAAATCGTGGTACGGGTCGAAGTATGGTTTGTACACCGATCCTAACCTCCCAACGGCAAAGCGCAGGGATTATCCCGTTGAAGCATGGACCGCGTGGTGGGACGATACCGGTGACCCAGGCAGCCAGCCAACCATCGGCATGTCCGCTGTCACGAACGGCATCGGGTGGGAAGTGCTCTCGCTCGCGGTCGATACCATCGGGCCAAACTCGTTGCTCCAGCAAATCCTTCCCGAGGGACACCAAGGATCCCAGTTCATGATCCCGCGAGGGAATACCATGAGCTACGAATATTACCTTCTCACGTCTGCGTACGGGACGCAATACAATTCTATGCGTGACATCTCGCGGCGGATGAATGACCGGGTGCTCGTCGAGGTGTCCGATGTCGAGCTCTTTTCAAACAACGGCTTGTTCATCCATGTCAATGACATAGCGGGAAACACGGCGTACAACACGTACGTCCGGCTCTATAACTCCACGAATGACATCGTGTACGACGAGCAGGTGGATAGCATCGGCAACGTCACGTTCTTGCGGCTCCCGGATGATCAATACACCGTCCAAGCGTATTTCTTCACGCCCAACCTCCTCAACCAGTACACCATCCGCCAAGAAACCTTCTACCTCGATCATCTCGTGAATAGGTCAACCTACCGGAATTACGATGCGAACATCGCTAACTTGTCGTTTTACGTGGTGAACTGGGCTCGTAGTAGCGAAGCCCTCACAGGCGGTCTTATACGCTTGCGAAACGCCACCTCAACGGCAATCGTCGAACAGAACATAACATGGGATGGTTACGTGACGTTCCGGTTGTATACAGATGGGAGCACGCAATACAACATCGAGCTTTTGTACGGCGGACAAGCACGTATCATCAACATCACCAATCCTTTCACGCTCACCACGAATAGCTTGATCAACGTGGGCGCTCAAGTGGACACCACGTCATTGTCGGTTGAAACCCAGAGCACGTCCGTCATCCTTGGGAGCGATTACACGATCACGTTCCGGTACCATAAATCGAACGACATCAATTTCTCCTATGTCGTGCAAGATGTTACCGTGAGTAGCCAGTTCGATGCCGATTATTGGACTCCCGGGGCGGACTATACCTGGTGGGACGCCGGGGGTGGGGTGACCGGACTGAACTTGACGACAGGTTTCACGTCACGATTGAATGCATCTGGTGTCCACGCTGTGTATATCCATGCCATCAACACTACCGTCGAAACTGCAACCGAGAAACTGTTCGTGCTCCTCAATCCAATACCCACGGATATAACCGTCACGTTAAACGACACGGTAACCAACCAGATCGATATTGCCCGGGGCTTGGACATCTTGCTCGAAATAGATTATCCTGAACTTTGCTCCGGTGCGGCTGCCGGCTTTCAAAGGCCGAGCATGTAGTCTATAAGCACAGGAACATGACGGAGCTCGATGCGTTCTTGTTTGCCACCATGACGTGCATCGTGCAAAGTGCCATGTTCTTGCCCGTGATGCTCGTTGAACGGAAAAAGTTGCGAAACGGCTTGGCCATTCCCGAAACGAAGGACATGGCATCAAGATTGCTCCACGGCTGGAAGCGCAACAAGAAACTCCTCGTGTACATCGGGATCAATTTTGGCATCGCGCAGATTCTGTTTTTCGTCGCGTATGAGCTCGCGGGGGAAATTAACGGGGCTCTCGCACAAAAGAGCACCATCGTGTTCTCGCTCCTATTCGGGTTCATGGTAAACAAGGAACGCATAACGAGGATGCAGGTTGCCTTGTCGGGGGCTTTGCTGTTTGGCTTGATGGTGGCTATCACCCAAGGGTCGTTCAACTTGCTCGAGCTCAACGCGGGCACCGTGGTGATGATGATCACGGCCGCGTTGTGGATGCTGGCACACGCCATAACGAAGCGAGCTTTGGACAGGCATGAATGCACCCCGGTCCAGCTCGTGTTCGTGAGGAACGGTCTTAGCGGCATGATTCTCTTCACCGCGTACTTGCTGTTCTTCCCGTTCGTGAACTTGGCTTACTTGCTGGAAATGTCAAATATTGCATCCTACGTGGCGATGGGTATCGTGTATGGGCTCGACTTGTTCTGCTGGTACAAGGTTCTTGGTTACGTGGGCGTTTCAAAAGCTGGAGCCTTGGCATCACCAACACCAATCGCGACGGCCATTTTTGCCTTGCTCATCGGAAAAATGATCACGATGTATCACGTGATAGGCATGGCCATCATCATCGTGTCGATATTTTTCATTTTTAAAGAGAAGGAAAAACGTCCGGTGGAAATTACTCGACGCGTGAAATGATGGAAGATGTTGCGGTTTCATTTAGAGGTGCCACGTGGACGGCATACATTTCCTAGTAAATACTTCGATGCTGAAGCATTCATTATAGTTTTTTTTAAGCCTTGGACAACTCACTCACCAGAGGAAATACCCCCGAATGGTGAACGCAAATGGCAAGAAGGACATGGCACTGCTACGCGAAGCGGATACACTCAAAACCTTACGTCAAGAAAAGGGGCGCACGTGGTAAAGAATACGTGCACGGTGGCGCGGACCCGAAGATACGCATCTACGAGATGGGTGATGCAGGCGAGGATTACGACACCACCATCGGGATCCAGATACTGAACTCGGTCATCGTTTCGGACGCGACGCTGGAGGCTGCCCGCACGTCGGTGAACCGCGTGCTTCGTGATGCGGTAGGCAAGGGCGGATTCCATTTCAAGATGAGGATACACCCTTACAGGGTCTACCGGGAGAGAAAGATGATGTCCTTCGCAGGCGCTGACCGGCTCCAGCAGGGCATGCGCCAAAGTTTCGGGAAGCCATCCGGCCGCTGCGCGCTCATCAAGGCGGGGCAGCTCGTCGCCGAGTGCTCCACGTACATGAAATTCTTCCCTGGCGTCAAGAAAGCCATGCAAGTTGCGACCTACAAGTTCCCCCGGACTTGCCGGCTGGTGACCATCAAGGCAAAGGATGACAAGATACGCAATCAAGTCGGCCTCCCCGCGCCGCTCGACCCGTGAACCACGGGACATTCCCGATTTTTCAATCGCTTTTTAGCAATCACTCGTGGGTGGCGTTAGCGTTGCAAGCACCAACGATAGAAAGCCCATGTCCAATTGCTGCATGATGGTGCCTGGCGTTCATACTATCACCGGCATGACGGATTGGACGATAAACAACACGGAGACGCCGGTGGTGAAGAAGATGCAGATGATGGATGCCGGCCAATACATGAAAAGGGGCCAGGCGATTAACGGACAAAGGGGAATGAATTGCGTGAGCACGGGGCGGGTAAATGATGCCCTCTCGAATACCGATCTCATCAGGCGCTTCGTCGCGTCCTTCTCGCGTTGGAGCCTCGCCTCGAGTGCACGGTCTCCCTTGAATACCTGAAACGGGA
The DNA here is from genome assembly GCA_041305945.1 of Promethearchaeota archaeon. Classification (GTDB taxonomy): domain Archaea; phylum Asgardarchaeota; class Lokiarchaeia; order Sigyniarchaeales; family Sigyniarchaeaceae; genus JBGLND01. Next base: position 3,208,890 of record JBGLND010000001.1, on the reverse strand, counting down.
GGAGCAGCAAGACGAGAGCTTGCATGAAATACATGTTTCTCCAATCGAGAATGGCAATGATGTACATGGCACCAATTATCGCCACGCCCGCGCAGGCGCAACCGATCTTGTGCTTGCGTGAAGCGTTACCTGTCATGATACCAATGGTATCAGAAACGCTCCCGCCCAAGCAGCTGCAATGGTAGGACCCGACGAAAAAAATCGCGTTCAAGGTGATAAGCAAGGCTGAAGCGCCCGTTCCGAGAAACGTGAACCCCGGTAACCACGATAACACGTAGAGCAGGATGGCGATTCCCGATGTGAGGAACGCGAACGGCGAGATATAAACGCCAACATGCGCGATCCACTTTCCAACGATGAATGATAACGTCATGGTTGCAGGTAACGAAAAAACAAGCAGGAAAAATACCAACAAAAAATGCTCGTACGTGCCGGGAAAAAAGCCCGAAACCAAGAAAAATTCAACCGGGAACACGAACAACAGGAACGAGAACCGGACAAGGTTGATGGAAATCGACGCGACGATTAACGGGGGGTTACCCGCGTCGAAGGCGTGGAACCGCATGGTTGTTCCTAGAAGTAATCGTCGTCATCGTCGTCATCGTCTTCGTCGTCATCATCGTAATAATCATCGTCTTCGTCGTCATCATCGTAATAATCATCGTCATCCTCTTCGTCTTCTTCGTCTTCTTCTTCGTCTTCTTCTGGAGCATTCGCTTCGGTTTCAGGTCCCGCTTCTTCCTCATCGGATTCTTCCCAGTCCTCGTCGTCCTCTTCCTCGTCATCGTCGACGACCTCGACAAGGGATAGGCAATCAATGCAGCAAAACACGGCTTTTTTCTCTTTCTTCCTTGATCGCCCTTTCTTTTTCTCCCAGACGGTCGTGGACAACACGTGCTCGTCGCAACCGTTCTTTCCACAACGGAAGCAAGAATGATTGGCATTTTTCACGCAGAAATCACAAGGGAATACCTCTTCTACCTCAGCTTCTTCCTCTTCGCTGTCGGATTCGGTGATCTCCCCTTCTTCACCATCCTCATCCTCGTCGAGCTCATTTTTCGCGCCACCTTGGGCCTGCACCCGTTTGCCATTGGCAGCCGCAGTGCTATAAACATGTCGGGCGACATTTGAGGAACCCACGAAAGTAATTCCTCGAATGACAGGGTGCGCAAGGATTGCATCCACTACTTTTTTGCCACCATTGACCAGGTTGATCACTCCTTTTGGGAGTCCCAATTGATGGATCAACTTAAATATCACTTGCATGGTCATTGGTACTTTTTCTGAGGGCTTGATGATGTATGTATTGCCGCATGCGATCGCATAGGGTAGATACCAAAATGGGATCATCCCGGGAAAATTGAATGGGCAGATGGTAGCACATACCCCGAGTGGTTGGCGGATCATTAACTCATCGATCCCGGGCGCGATGTCCTCCGCGATCTCACCCTTCATCATCATCGGGATCCCGCAGGCGACTTCCACATTCTCTATCGCCCGACGCATTTCGGCTTTGGATTCCTCGTAGGTTTTTCCACATTCAATCACGCCGGGCAGCTTGAAGTGGTGCAAATCGCCGATGAGACATGCCATAACCCGCCCGGAATGGGAAAAGGTCTTCTATCATAGCAAGGAACGCGATGACCAAGTCAAGATGGAACACGAGAGCAAAGAATCGGAAATGCAAAAAGTCGCCATCACGCTCGACGAGCTCAAGTCGCACGGGTTCATTCGATCGACCGGTTACGATGATGGAAAGTTTTCAGCCTACAGGGAACTGGTGCACGACAATTTCTTCATATTCTGGACGGCCATCACGGGACCCATGGAACGGCTCCTCTACGCCCTGAGCTACATCATCCAGCCGAAAAACATCCTCGGCCTGGGCATCTTCACCGGGAACCCCGTGGTATGGTCGCTCGGGCCCGCAATACAGAAGGTGTACCCGTCCACGAAGCTCGCTGCGGTGGAAATTGACAAGAACCACGCGCGCATCTGCAACGACAACTTCACCGAGATCAAGGGCGATGTCCCCGTCACGATCCACGCCCGGGATGGATTCGAGGTCTTGAAGGAATACTCGCCTGCAGAGCTCGATTTGCTTTACATGGATGCGAACGGGATCGACCCGGAAACGGGCACGAGCTCCAAGCGGATAAACTACACGTTCTTGAAGCGCGGGTACGGTCTCATCAAGCCGGGCGCGTTCGCCATGTGCCACAACGCGGTGAACGGCGCCACGTCGGGCATGGAGGATTACTTGAGCTTCACGGCGGACGAGACGTACTTCTCGAAGACCGCAACGATTTTCATCGATGAACAGGGCTTGGAAGTATCGATCAAGAAACAATGACCCGTTTCCTATTTTTTTCACTGTTCATGTGCTTTCTTTCTTCGAAACAAGGTGGAATCGAAACCAGGGTCGATCCCATCTCGAGGCGTGCTCGTGTCGACGACCGGAGGGCTTGATTCAACGACGCCACCGCCAGGTCCGTTCAAAAATCGTTCGATACCCGCCAGCAAGCTCTCCACGATCTCGCGCTCGCCATTCATGTAGAGAATGGTTGGTAGCGTGCTCACGTCGCTTGGCATCACGAGCATGTACATGTCCTTGAAGGTCGAAGCGAAGAATCGCATGACCGACCCCTTTAACTCGGTACTGGGCACCACGCGAGAGCCGGGCATCAATTTATACTTCGTCGAGGCCATGCGTGGTTTCGTGAGATTCCGGATTTCAACGGTGCCCTCCTGCTTGTCAATCACGCACACGAGCTCCCAGGTACCCAGCTTAGCACCAGATACAATGCCGAACGCGAACATCAACCCGAACACACCAAGGACGCACCCGATGATGAGCATGACATATCTGTAATGCGAGGTCATTAAAATGAGCCCGATGATCGCCAAGACCGCGCCCAAGACCACGAAAGTTGCCCCGCAAGGACGAAGCATCCTTTTCATCATCGCTTTAATGTCAAGCGTGTAGCGGAATGAAAATAAAGTGGGTGATACCACGTCCACGATGTAATTCGATTGCATCCGCGCTCGATGGAACATTAACAATGCGGGAATAATAACCTACAATCGACGGCACGTGGAATGGCCGTTCACGCGTCTTTCTCCTCGGGGCGGCGTTCGGGGAGTGGCTGGGGTTTTTTGCCGGTTGCGGCGAATTCCTTGGTCATGTACAAGCCACAGTAGCAATGGCCATATTCTTGCTGGTCAGGCACGCAATATGCGCACGGGCAGACGATATCTGCGTCCCGTTCTTTCACGCCGGACGCCGACCGGCACGGGCAGCTGAAGTAGCCATACCGGTTGAAGTTCGTCATCAAGCCATCAACGAGCATGTCCAAGAACTTCTTGTCGGGATGGAGCACCCAGCCTTGCTTGCTTGCAACCATGGTAACGAACGTGAGCACTTGCTCCTTTGTTTTTTGGGCCAAGATGCTCACCTCAAGCAAGGAGTTCCCGGAGCTTGTCCTCCTTGAATCCAACGACCACCTGGGTCCCGTCCACGACGACGAATGGGAACATGACCCGCTCGTTATACTTGGTCTTCAGCTCGTCCTTGACAGCGTCCTTCACGTTGCCATCCAATAAATCGTAATAGATATACTTGAACTTGACGTTGTTGTCATGGAGCCATTGCAAGCACGACTTGCAAAAACCACACGTGCTGAGCGCGAAAACGACCACGTCGTGACCCGTTTTCGAGCCTTCTTCAGAAGTATATTGTAATGTCTCGATCAGCATACTCTCCTCGGGATATGTTGGTGTTTGGTGTCTGGTGTAGCTTGATGTTGGTAATTAAAAAACGTTCTCGCAAGTAAAAAAAGGGGAATTGTATCAAGGTACGTTGCTTCATAACTTGGGCTCAAGACGCCAACGGGATGTCTTTGGAATCCTTGAACGGGTCCGTGCAGACGAGCGGGACTTCCACCGTGAGTGCCCCGCTATTATAATTGGCACGCACGTGATCCAAGTCTGCCGGACACAAGAACTGGTATTCTGACACGTATTCCGTAGATTTATCCCGCCGAGCTTCAAGCCGTAGCCCGTCCTTGATGACTTTCAAGTGTATGTCTTCCTTTTTCACGCCGGGAATGCAATTCATCGTAGGTGATGTTGTTGACTTGCTCGCTGGTGTTGCCGTCTTTCAAGGGTTGCCCGACGAGGCGCTTCCTGACCGAGACTGTCTTGTTCTTGACCTCCTCCTGGCCGATGACCACCGTGTAGGGCACCCACTCGACCTCCGCGCTCCGGATTTTCTTGCCAATTTTCTCGTCACGATCGTCCACGTCCGCGCGTATCCCTGCACCGGTGAGCTGTTTCATGATCTCCTCTGCCCGTGCCACCTCCTTCTCGGAAAGGCTCACGACGCGTACTTGCACCGGGGACAACCACGTGGGAAGCCCCGTGACGCGGCTGTCCTGGTAGCGGGCATTCGTCTCGAGCAGCGCCCAGATCACGCGTTCGATGCCGCCCGAGGGCGAGTTGTGCAAGATGACCGGGTGGCCAGTGGTCCCGTCCTTTGAATGGTACTTGATATCGTACTTCTGGCGTTGCTTCCCGTATTGCTCTATAACATCGGCGCTGGATTCAACGTCGATCTGGATCGTGGATAGGGTAGACGTCTGGCTTGCCGCTGACAAGACGGGACGTTCGAGCTTCAAGATGAAGTAATAATACCGCTCGGGCCACAGCTCGATGATGGCCGGGTTGCCATCTTGCTTGATGATGTCGATGATCCACGCCTTGTTTTCTGCCCAGAAGTCCTCCGTGGTCCGGATGATGATGTACGACTTGAGCCCCATGTCGTCGAGGCACTTGTTCACCATGAGGAACTGCTTGCGGAACTCGTCCGCGGCCTGGGGCAGGTCCTTGCAGAGCGTGTGCAAGTCCGGCATGGTGAACGCCCGGAGCCTGCGGAGGCCAGACAGCTCGCCCGCCTGCTCGCGCCTGAACGCGTATTGCTCCCACTCGTAGGCCCTCAACGGCAGGTGTTCCTCGCGGATGTGCATTTCCGAGAACATGTTGAAGAGCAGGAAGTCGCTGGCGAACCGCAAGTGGAAGCGCGTGTTTCCGCTTAACACCGTGTAGGTCTTGGCAGGGAAGCGTGCCGTCTGGGCCGTGAGCTTCTTGTTGAGCACCGTGTACATGACCGGCGTGTCCACGAGCACCGCGCCGTTCTCGATCACGAGGTTCCGAAGACCTCCGATTTCACGAAATCTTGGAAGTCCTTCCAGTCCTTTCCTTTGTACCGGTCTGGTAGCTTCGCTTTCTTCTTCGACTCTTCCGTGCTATCGCAGAGATCGATTTCTTGGCCGTCCTCCGTGACGATCTTGAACACCGAGGTTGCCCGCACCTCGTCGGCGAGGACCGAGAGCTTCACGTCGCGGTACATTTCCGCGACCTCGTGGCCAATGCAAGCTATCTTGAACGACTTGTACCATCCGAACGGGGAGAAGTGTGCCTCGACGCCACGTTCCTTCAACAAGCCCGCGATTTTCGGGCACACATCGGCTGCGGTCGGTTCTTGGCTGAGGAAGTTGCTCAAGTGCGCCCACGGGTACACCAGCACGCGATCCACCTTGTACACGGAAGGGTCCATGAGTAGCTTCTTGAATTCCCGCGGTTTTTCAGTTGGCGGGGTCACTTTCGGGTTGCTTTCTGAAGCCTTTCGACGTTTTTCAAGGCCATCATTGAATTTTTTAACATCTTCGTTGATTCCATCAACCCGCTTGGGAAATCCCTCGATAAGCTCGATGGCAGCCATTATCTCGTCTGCTGCTTGCTTGGATATGATGTCCGTGTCGAAAGTATCTTGGTCTTCGACTGACACGTACGCGACGAGCACCAAGCCATCGAGCTTCAGTCCTTCTTTGTCGTACTCTTGTGGCGTGGACGTTGCTTTTCCTTTCTTTTGCATTTCCACGCCGTTCGTGTGGATCAATAACATTTTCATGGGCGAACACCTACCCGTATTAAGCGACCATAGAAATTAACCATGTTGTGACAAGCATTTTATTAACGATTGGGGTGTTAAACTAGACGTATCATGGACGAGTGGACTAAAAAGGACGTCTTGATTTGGACAAGTCTTCTTGCTGGAACAGGCTTGTTGATGTTCTTGATCTTGATCACCGGGGAGACGAGCCTCGATTATACCATGGTGCTCTTCTTGATCGTGGTGAAATTCATCGCTGGTCTCGGTACCGTTATCGGGATCATTTCTTTCATCATTTTCATGCTCACGAAATTCGCGAGCAAGTATTGTGGGGAAGAAAACAGGAAAAACTTGAAGTTGCTCATGACGATGGGCGTTCTTATCATCATCGGGCTTCTCATCTATCAAGGTCCCGTGAAGATCATCCAGAGCATCTTGAGCACCGGGGGTGATGTCGATACCTTTTTCGACAAGGTATTGTTCATCTACGGCATCGTCTCGCTCATGTTCACGATGTATGTCCTTCCGTTCATCAAAGTCGATGTCCTCACGATAACGAACATAACGACCAAGGACATCATCAAGAATAACCTATCCAAGACAGGCCAATCGGTCAAGAAGTGGTTTTACGAGCGCAAGAAGGATTACGGGAAGGCAGAACTCATCACCGAGCTGTCATTGAAGCAAGATTTACGGGTATTGCGGCAACGATTCGCGGTCATCTTGTTGCTTCCCCTTGGTGTTGGTACTCTATTGTTCATGCCAATTTGCGCGGCCCTTGTCCTGACATGGTTGCGTATTTTCGTGTTCACGAGCAGGAAACTCTTCCGGTTCGAGCGGTACATCGCCGCGTGTGCATGCATCGTGATATCGGTGATATCTGCAATAATGCCATTCGTGCTGGACCTCACGCCACTTTACACGGTGATCCAAGGGGCATTCATCTTCACCTACATCTCGCAGTTCTGCGGCTTGCTCATCGCGGCGTTGTTTTACCTGGTGAAATTGCTGAAGCCGATCAGGCAGAAACAGGTCGCGAAGCAATTGAAAACCGTGAAGGAAGAAAAAGAAGCCTTGGAGAGAGAACGGAAACGATTGCTCAAGGAACGCAAACAACTAGTGAAACAAGTCGATAAAAGCAAGAAACCCGAGCCGAGCAACAAGAAGCCCGAACCGAGCAACAAGAAGCCCGAACCGAGCAACAAGAAGCCCGAACCGAGCAACAAGAAGGAGAAATCTCCCCCCGCTCCTCCCGTACCTCCCGTCCCGGCGGTACCGAAGAAGAAAGGCAAGGGAAGCAAGCAACCACCACCCAGCGAACCTGATACGGGCACGTCCACCACATCCGACTTTTTCTAGATCATATCGGCAAGCATTCGCTAACTGCCTTTAGACGGCTCGAAAACTCGTGCACCTCGTTCATCGAGACTTTTTCTCCCTTCGAACCCGCCGTGAACGGGTCGCCAAGGCCGTAAACGGCACATGGAAGCATCGGGGAGATGCTGTACAGGACAGATGCGGCCGTCGGGTGGCTACTCCATTCGAGGTATGCTCGCTGGCCGGTTGCTGCTTCCGTGGCATCGTCGAATGCCCGGACAAGCTTGCTGGACGGCGAGAAGCGCGCGCCGGGATAATGCCATTCATCTTTTACATCCGACCTTAATTCCGGTGCCATGTCGTTGGCGATATTGATAACGCGTTCGTGCAAGGTGTCTTGGTACCTGTCGTTGAATGGCTGGTGCGTGAATGACACGTGGATGCAAGCAGCCCTTTCATCAACGAACGCGCGGACCATGCTTGCCCCCGGCAAGAAGCGCAGGGAATAAGGGAGTTTAGGATCAAGGGGGTAGAGCGGATGCGCGGGCGTAAACCTTTCCTCGATGGTTCTCGCGATATCTGGTAATACACGTGCATCGAACGGGTTGTTCAGCTTGAAGGATAGCTTGCTTCGCCCGTTTCCCTTTTCAACGGGACAGACGTACATCCGGGTGGGTTCCGCGACGATCACGGCCATGTCTTCTGGTATTATTTCCGCGAGTATCGTTTCGAGCGAAACCGGGCTTGCTTGCCCTGGATAGAAGATGCACCGGGCTTCCGTGGTGGCGAGGAGATCGAGCAATCCCAGCAAGATGGCAGCTTTGAATGCGTTTGTTCCCGAGATGGCATCATTCTTGAACTTGATACCGAAGGGTGGCGTATTTGCAGCACCGGCCGGTAGGGACGTGATGATGTCAAGCCGGTGGGCATTGGTTTCATTTATATCGCTACCATTTTCGGCGATAAGAACCTGTTCCGTGCCCGTGGCGTGGCGGGTCACCGAGACATCGGCATCCGTTTCCCTTTCGAGTATCGTCTCAAGGACCCGGCGAGGATGTCCCCCACCGTCCCGGCCCCGCTATTAATATCTTCTTTTCGGTCATATCCGGGTGGTGATTGATGCTCCCGATTGCCCTTGCCACTGCATACCTGTCTCTGATTGGCATGGTGCCATACATTTCGGGCACGACGTAGATGATCGCATCTATCTCCGTGGTGATGCTGGTGCCTATGATGGGCCCCGAAGACTCGAAGATCAAGTTTTTCGGGTCGATCTGGCCGGGTGGCTCGACGTATCGCGATTCGATGCGCACTTGGAACGACCTGCACTGGAGCAAAGCGATTTTAAGGTCCGCGGTGATGAAGTTAGCCGTGAATTCGATATCGACGGGCGTCGCGTACGCATTTTGCAAGCACGCGAGCATCTCGCGCACCTCCGCTGCGAACGTCGTGTCCTTCAGCAGCATGTCGAAGGTCACGGTCGTTTCCCCCGTGAGCACGAGGGCACGAGGGATGTCGATCGACCCGTCCTTCAATATTTTATGGACGGGAACGGTCTTGAATGCGTTGGCTGACAAGTCAAGCAAATCCATTCGCTTTTGCGAGTACTTCTTGATCTCGTCAAGGTTGCGTTCCAATCGTTTCGTTGGAACGTTGAGGGCAACCAATCGCGTGTAATCGTCCGTTCTTTCTACCGCCCTCGTTCCCAACCCGAGTACCATGCGCATCACCCCTGCTTTCGGGTCTATTTCCTTGTCCCACGCGAAGGGGTTGTAGGAAAAGCCTACACCGGCAACGAGCGGAGTGAAAAGGTTCCCATGAAAGGTGCCCGAGACTCGCTGAACGAGCAAGGCCATCTGTTCGTCCTTTTCGAGCAATCCCCTAGTTTTCCTGTACGCGAGTGCGTCCGTGGAAATCGTGCTGGCATACACCGTCTTGACGGCCGTAATGAAATTCTGCATGCGATCATCCGGGGTGCCTTGGTTGGGACAGAAAATACTTTCATACTTTCCCGCGAAGGCGTTTCCATAAGCATCCTCCAACAAGCTGCTGGAACGAACAATGATCGGTGATTGACCGAAATAATCGAGCATTGCCTGGAATTGATCCATCACGTGGTGCGGGAAATGCCCCTCGTGGATCAACAACTTCGTTTCATCGATGCCGTCCATGAACGTGTCTTGTTCCGTGAGCTTCTTGCGCTTCCACCAGCAATTGTTCTGTACCAAAAACGCGTAATATACGTCCGACCCTATGAAGAACGAGTCCAAGACTTCTAGTTTTTTCCGCCATTTTTCATCGGTTTTTTTCAAGATGGCTTGGGCGATGAGCATGCCGACCGCCTTCCCGCCGATCATTCCCGTGCCGATCATGCGCCGCCCGACAAGCAAGAGGTCATCGATGTCGAGGTATTGCATCGCGAGGTCAGTCATTCGCTTGTCCCGGGCGATGATCATCTGCAACAACCGTTCTTTCCAGTAGGAAACATCTGCTTCCGTTGCTTTACCTGATAAGACGTTTTCCCTCGTTTCTTGTGCTTCCCTGAACACCAAGGTCCACACGTCGAGCCGTTTCTCGGTGATGTCAAGCCACTGGTGTTGCACGTTGGAGAGTATCTCGGAAGAAACGGCGCTGTTAGTCACGGGTTCAAAATCATTTCCCCGCCACGCGTGCAGCATGTACATGGTGGGGGAAGCCCTTCCGATCACCTTCAACGGGTGGATGTAGATGCTCCCGTGCTGGTCGAACACGTCGATGACCACCTGAGCGGTCTTCTGGATGTTCTCGATGACGGAGGACGCGTGGTAGTTGCGAAGCAAGGCAAAGTAGGTCGCCGTGTCGAAATCGAACAGGTACGGGCACGCGAGCATGAAGAAGTTTCCAAGCATGGCATCCGAGCCCCACCGTTCAGCGAGCTCCGACACGGCGTCGAACACGTAGCACGCGCCCTTGTCGTTCTCCTCGATGTCGTGCAAGATGCGCGACAGGAACTTTTCGAACCCGCCCTCTGGTGCCAACTCGACCACCTTTGCTTCGACATCCGGGGGAAGGAGCGGTTCGTGGCGGCCAAACCTGAAATAGATGAGTTTCTGTTGTTTCTTGTACGCGTGCCTGCAAAATTCATGCACGAACGGGATGTAGTTCTTGATATCATCGACCTGCCAAACAACGTTATCTCCCGCAAGTATGCCTTGCAAGACGTTATCGAGAGAGGGAATGCCCGTGCTCAAGTGCAGCGTATTCGCATCAACCACGTCGTTCATACTCCATTTTCATCTTTGGAATCGATACCGTGGTGTTTTGATGGGCACCGCTGATTAATGAATCCCTCCTATCGTGCCATTCTGGGTCATGTTCTCCCGACTAAAAAAAAGAATTAAAATCTGGCCCGGCACGAACGGCTCCTGTTCACAAGCCAGCGTGAAGCACGTCTGCTCGAAGGTTTGCTGCAGCCATGATGTCAACGAGTAACGACCACGGCTCGTCTTGCTCGGTGACCAGCCCGAAATTGCTGTTTTCACCATCGAACCTGCCTTCGGCCGGCTCGTCCGACCACTGGAACCAGTGGTACCCGACGGCGTACGGTTTCTCCATGAATTCCTTGATGTATTGCGCCACGGTGAGCCCGCGGTGGAATTGCGTGGGCACGACGGGACCTGCACCCCTCGTGTTCGGGAGCCCAGCGTCGCTCCCCTTTATCGAGAATTCCTCGATCAAGACCGGCATGTCGAATTCCTCGTGCACGTGATCCAGCATAGCCAGCGGGGGGTGCATCCCGTACCCGGCGAATGAGATAACATCGACGAGTCCCTTGGCCGCTGACACGACCTCGTCGCCCGGGTTCGTGGCGAACCGGGCTCCCAAGATCAACTGGCCGGGCGCGTGGAGCCGCAGTGCATCGTGTCCAACGGTGAAGTATTGCAACGCCGCGGCGTGCTTGAAATTGCTGGCAATTGTTTTCGAGAGATCGGTTTCAAGGGTGATGTCGGTTGCTTGCAAGTCCTGGAGCTGGCTCCAGTCGTTCATCGAGGTCCCGAATGCTGCATTAAAGGTGGAGATGCTAGCCGTTTCATTCTTCAAGAAATAGAGCAAGAATATTCGGCCCGGCGCCGTTGCGTTCATGTTCAAGTAGAGCTCGTCGAGCGTCTTGTTGGTTCAACCAGTCGATACCGGGGTGCTCTTCGAAGTACTTCTTGCAGAAGGCCTCCGAGCCGTCGGACGAGTTGCTCGTGATAACGATGACCTGCATCTTGTCCTTCGGGTAATCCGAGGCCACGAGGGAATCGAGCGTCCGGCTCAGCAAGGGAGCCTCGTCCTTCGCGGCGATGATGATGCTGACCGCCGGGGTGATGAAGTCCTTGGTTTGCTTGTTGGGCTCGAGCACGGCGAGTGCAACCACTCCATAGAATGTGGTCAGGCCGACCAGGGGCATCAAACCGATAAACGCCCCTAGGAACGACTGGTTCCCATAGGTGAACAGGTCATAGATACCTTTGTATACCCAAGAGCCGACGCTGAAGGGGAATAGATATTGGAATGCCCAGGACCACAACGCGAAGATCCCGAGCACTATCAAGATATAGCCCAAGATTTTTGGAACGTTCATGGTTTTTGTCTCCTATTAAATAATAGATCATTCGTGTTTCTCTTGATTCGCAGCATCAATTTGCTTCAGCTCGGCCCAGACGAACCGGCACTCGATCACGGTGCAGATCACCATGATCGCGAGGAAGGCCAAGTGGAAGTAGACCATAATCCAGTTGAGGACAACCGTGTAATAGGCGACGAAGCCCGGGTCGACCACGGGACTGGCCCAGATCACGATGAGGTCGATCAAGCAGTTCGCCCCGAATGCCCACAAGGCGCCACTCTCGAAGATGATCCTGACGGGGCGTTCGGCAATCAGCGCCTTGATCTTGACCATACCGAGTTCGTAGTGCTTGGCACGTGAGTACTCGTACAAGAACACGAGGAAGATGTTCGTCCACGCGAGCCACTTGAGGTTCAAACCCACGTCGACGACTATCAGATACCCGCCAGGGATCGTGCAAGCGAGGAGCAAGGTGTCACTGATGCGGTCGAGCACGCCATCGGCCCAGCCCCCGCTCTTCGATTTCTTCTTCAACAAGGTCGCTAAGGCACCGTCGACCCCGTCGGTTATGCCCGCGTAGAGCACGAGCAATGCTGCCGGGATCGCGAGCAGCCCGAACGTGAGCCTCTCGATCGGATTGCCACCCGGCTGGTGCACCCCGGCCATGACCACGAGGTAGAAGATGAGGAACGTGAGCAGGGAGCTCATGACCGAGACCTTGTTCGGCGTCAACCCCATCTTGCCGAATATCTTGGCGTTCTTGACGACGATGGGTGCCCAGATGGATCCGAAGGGGTTCCCCTTCTGCTGGATCTCGTCGACGATGCGATCTAGGTCGTGGGCCTGGCCGTGGCTCCGCATCCATTCCTTCATGTATTCCTTCGTCGACATGTATTCCGTTTCCTTCGGCGGCCTGTTCTTGATGCTGGTTAAGAAGAGCACAGCGATCAAGGCCAGCAATACAACTGGAAAAACGATCTCGAACGAAATCCTTAGTATGTCAACTGTCATTTCTTCTCCACCCTTCCGTATTGTTGTTTGAAGATTTGGTTTCGATTTTTGCTAAAAAAAGGTGACGATCAGCACGCGCGCCGCGTTCCCTGGTGCGCGAACAAGAATAAAACGAAGGTATCGACGAGAAAACAACCAAAAGAGCCGCAATCGATTCCATGGGGACTTTCCTTCCACCGGGGGCCATTAAGCCCTCAAAAAGACGGGCTCCATGTACGGCGTGGTTCCTCGGGCCTTTTACCACGACTTGAGAGGCGCCTGTTCTGGACCACCCCTCGGACAGTCCGTCGGATCGCGCCAAGTCCAAAGGCATCTCCCCTTTTTCCGTCCTTCGTGCAAGGCTTTGTGAGGGACATGACCCGGAGGTGCAAGGTTTCACACGTGGTTTTGTAATATCAAACCGGTTATAGAGCCGCATGTCCAAGAAGGGGATTCCCGGCTCCCTAACACTCTTTTGCCATCGATACGGGATGATGCCGATGGACAGGGCGATGGAGAAGTCGATGACCACGTCGACGAGGTTTCCAATCGTGAAGCATGGTGCGGGAACGTGATCCGGCAGGAAACCGAACAAGTTGATGGCCGGAATCGACGGGACGAAGAACGAGCTTCCGGACGCGATATGCTTGAATAAATACGGCAACTCTTGCTGGAACACGACGAAGCAGAGGATCCCAGCCAAGAACATGATCGGCGTGGTGATCATGGACAAGGACGTGATACTTTTTCGCTGCAGCCTGCCCTGGCTTCGTTTCATGGGGATTCCCCTGGGTTGCTCGGTGTATAGCAGAGATATGCATTGGAGTCTACCGCTTGGGTTATAAATTTAGATTCTGGGTAGCGTTAAGTCACGAAAGATGTCCGAAAAAAAAGGCATGCCCAACGCCGAACTCGCCGCGCGGTTCGACAAGTATGCGAAATTCAAGTACAAACCCCTGGGTGTCTATTTCTGTGATGACCTGCCCGCGGGGAAGATCCGGTACGGGACCAACGTTTTTAACAGGTGCATCCCCCGCCTGGCGTTCTTTGCCGCTGCAAAAGGCAAACCGAGCGTCGTGAGCGCGGATCGCGGCTGCCCTGGTGGCCTGTGGTGGGCCGGTTTCTCGAAATACCCACCTCGGGGCATCACGGTCTTCATCTCCACCGGCGGCCGGTGGGACTGCTTCGGCGGCAGGGGCGAGCACCTCAAAAAGAACACAGCCCGGGCGGCCCACGTCCTCAAGTATCCCGGGCCGGTCAAGCGCCCGGCCGGCAGCAAGTACATCGTGTTCCAGCGGCTCAAGGAGATCCCGGACGGCCAGAAGATCGAGTTCGTCCTTTTCTTCGTCCGCAATCCCGATGACATGTCGACCATGATCAACTTGCTACATTTCAACCGCGACGATAACAACTTCGTGCACTCCCCTGGCGGCTCCGGCTGCCAGGCCCTCCTGAACTTCCCCTTGCTCATGAAGCAAGAGCCCGAACCCGATGCCGTGATGGGCTTCTGGGATCCGGTCGCTCGCCGCCACCTGCCCAAGAACTTGCTGTCGATCACCGCCCGGCGCTGGCTCGTCGAGGACGTCGCACGCGACATCCACGAGACGTTCCTCGCCTACCCGCCCCCGTTCACCCTCAAGGGCGAGCTCCACGCGACCACGCGGCTGCTGGTCTGCCTCGATCATCTACCAGGGCCAGGTGAAGAACCTGACGGAGCAGATGACGGCGATCGCCAACAACTCATTAAACCACATCTTGAAGGTGGTCGGTTCGATCTCCTTGATCGTCTCGATACCCACGCTAATCGGTTCTTACTACGGCATGAACGTCGCCTTGCCGGGCGATGTGAGTGGCTCGCCTGTCGATCACACGTGGGTGTTCTTCTTCATCATCGGGCTGTCGTTCTCTGTCTCGGTTCTCGTTTGGGTCATCTTCCGGCGGTTGAAGTGGTTATAAAAAGCCGGTGGCGAAAATGACCAAGCCTCGTTCTCGAATGGGCGTGGGAGCGTGATATGCTTTCAAATAATATTCCCGATTACATCTATGGAGCATACCAATAACGTGAAGGACATGAACAAGGAAGGTCGCATCTTGTGCATCGAGGCGCACCCGGACGACCTCGTGTATTTCTACGGCGGGTACATTGCCAAGATGGTGGACGAGGGATATACCATTCGCGTCATCACGCTGACGACGGGGGACCAATCGACGGTCAATCCCGGATATGCACGTGAAGATATCGAGCGCGTGATGCACGAGGAACACGCCAAGGCCATGAGCATCATCGGGATAAAGGACCAGAAATACCTGGACGGGTTCACGAATCACTTCATCTTCTCGCCCGAGCAACAATTACACTTGAGAGAATTATTAATCCGGGAAATACGGGCATTCAAGCCCGATACCGTGATCACGTTCGACATCGCCGACGTGTTCGAGGAGAACCCGGATCACCGGCTCCTTGCACGGGTCGGGCTGCAAGCCGCAGCATTCGCCGCCTATCCACTCGTGCACCCGGAACACAAGCAAGATGGGTTGCAACCACATTTCGTTGCACGCGTGCTTCTCACGCCCACCCGTGACCCAAACGTGTTCGTGGACATCGAGGGCGACCCGCTGGAGAGAAAAAAAGCAGCAGGCGGCGCGTATGCATCCCAACTGGAACTCATGATCACGGAACTGGAACGGCGGCTCCGCACCCTGGGCATGAATCCCGACCTCGCGGGCGTTGACCACGCGGACTTGTGGGACACCGTCTGCGAGTCGATGGCGGAAGAAACCGGAAAGGTGGCAACGCAATTCTACCACGCCCACAAGGACATCGCGCCAAAAGTGCCCATGCAACATGCGGAGGCATTCCGTATGCAATACCTCGGTGCCGTGGAGAAGGTGCGCGAGTTCTTGCCAAAGGAATGCTTGCTCTTGTAACAGAGGGATGGATTTACATGCGAGAACCAGATAAGGACAGGGAATGCGAGCGGCTCTACGGTGAGTCACTTCCGCGGGTCTCCGATTACGTCGATTTCCACGCCCGCCAGCGCCCCGACGACATCGCGATCATCGAATACGACACGGAAACGGAGGTGACGTGGAAGGACTTTGCCCAAGCAACGAAGGCTTTCGCTGCGAAGCTCTTGGAAATGGGATTGGAAAAGGGAGACGTCATCGCCACGACCCTCCCGCTGTTGAAGGAACACGTGTACTTGATGTATGCTTGTTACCGCATTGGCATCATCATTGCCCCGCTTGACCTCCGGTTGAAAGCGCAAGAAGTGGACAGGTGCTTGGCCATGATACGGCCGAGAGCTTACTTTTTCTTGGGCAAGACCGAGGTAAACGATTTCAGGCAGATGGTTGCTGAGATCATGGATAACCACCCGTACATCAAGGATTGGGTACAATTCGACGTTTTTCCGCATTTAATCATGCAAGGTGCTACCAGCATCCGGGAGTTCGCATCCGGGGTGAAAAAGGCATATATCCAGTCGTTGCTCACGGGAAATGTGAGAGATGCTATGGAAAAGGTGGACAGGCGCGACCCATGCTTGATCATCTTCACCACGGGGTCCACGGGCTTCCCGAAACCAGCGCTCATCTGCCACGAGAACATCACGATCCAAAACATCGGAATCAAGGTTGCATTCGAAATCACCGCGCAGGACCGCATGTGCGTGAACTTGCCACCCAGCCACGTGGGGTGCGTCACGGAACAGCTAGCGACGACCATTTTCGCGGGGGGCGTGAGCGTGATCTTGCGCATCTTCGATGCTGAAAAAACCCTCGATGCCATCCAGCGATACCAAGTCACGGCATTCGGTCAAATACCCGCGCTGTTCGCCATGCAGTGGCGGCTTCCCAATTACGGCCGGTTCGATTTGTCCTCGTTAAGATTCGCGCTTTACGGGGGCCAAGCGGTCACCAAGGAATTTCTCGAGAAGCTCAGCACCATGGCACCGAAATTTGGAACGGGGCTTGGCCTGACCGAAACCGCGGGCTTCGTGACGTATACACCCCTCGATGGCACCGTCGACG
The DNA here is from genome assembly GCA_041305945.1 of Promethearchaeota archaeon. Lineage (GTDB taxonomy): Archaea > Asgardarchaeota > Lokiarchaeia > Sigyniarchaeales > Sigyniarchaeaceae > JBGLND01. Next base: position 3,192,010 of record JBGLND010000001.1, on the reverse strand, counting down.
ACATCATGGCAAGCGTCGGGTACGACATGCCCCTCTGCCCCGTGTCCATCAAGGATCCCATGAAACCGGATGGCAGCGCGGGAAATCCGAAGCAAGAAGGGGAAGTCGGGGAAATATGCTTTTCAGGGAAGCAAGTGTTTCTTGGATACTTGAACGACGAGGTGAACACCCGAAAAACGGTCTCGACGGATGGCTATTGCTACACGGGTGATCTTGGCTATTACGATGAGAAAGGCCTCCATTTCTCGGGAAGGAGCAAGTTCGTCATAAAACCCAAGGGATACCAGGTGTTCCCGACCGAGGTGGAAGACTTCATCGAGCAGAAGGTGAAGGACAAGGTGCTCGCCGTCGCGGTGATCGGGGTTCCCCACGACATCTACACGGAAGCCATCATGGCGTTCGTGGAGCGTGCACCCGGCGTTGACTTGGTGGTGGAGGAGATACTCAATGCTTGCAAGGATATGGCCGCCTACAAGCGGCCCAGCCACGTGAAGATCGTCGAGGAAGGCCAGATACCGCTGAACAGGGTCGCGAAAACGGACTACATGGAGTTACGAAAGTGGGCGCTGAAGGTCGTGGAAAAACTGCGCAAGGAAGGAAAATGGGATAGATAAACAAGCTTCTCCCAAACCATCAATTTTTCATCTAAAACCCGAATATCCAGTCTATAATTCCGTCGATGGAATATTCGCCCGTCATGTCGAACACGCATTTCAAGGACCACAAGCCTTTTTGCAGGTTTTCTTCCGTCACGTACGACTGCAATGAGGCTGCTCCCGTGGGAGACCGTCTTCTCGGTGATGTTCACGCCGATTGTAGGCAAGTATGTCTTCCTGAATGCCTTTTCCGTGAATTGAATGACGAGGCTTGTCTTTCCAACATCAGGATCGCCGATCACGACGATCTTGCACTTATACGGCTCCTTTTCTTCCTTTTCATCGTCTAACGGAAATGCCGTTTCCTTTTTCTCCTCTAGCTCGAGCACCTCGAGCAATCCGGCCACGTCCTTGTGAAAGGTGGCAAGCATGGATGCACCTTGGGCTTTCGTTCCCCGTTTCTCGAGCAACTGGCGTGCTACCGTGCCGTGCTTCTCGAATATGCTTTCGAACTGCTTCATGTACCTGTAGACGACCGCGTCGTCTGCCTCGTCGAAGAGCAGCACGAGGGCAGCTTCCCCGGTTCCCCCCCGGCGCTTCGCATCCTCGAACCGGATCAAGTGAACGAGGGCCTTCATGCCATGCGCCGGGATGGGAATGATAGCAACCCCTTTCGGGAGTTCTTGCATATTGCTCGAGATGTTCATGACCAGCATCGGGACTTTTTCCCGGAGATCCGCATCTAACTCCGTGGGAAGCCAGTTCTGCGTTATAGGCCCGAGTTTCTCATCGAATATGATGTGAAGCACGCTTGTTTTCATGGTCACGGTCACTGTCGTGGTGGTTCCCTTTCTTGCCGTAGCACGGGCGGGTAATCATTTATCTATTTGGCCGCAGTCGGTATTATTGATTTAGCTATTTGTTCTCGGGCACGTGGGAACCATGAGCGAGACCATAGAATCACCAACAAAGGAATCTGCCTTCAAGGATTTCATGCAAAAAGCGAGGCACGCGATGGAAATCAAGAACTTCAAGGGAGCAATCGCCAGCCTGAACATTGCTGGTAAAATTATCACTGACATGCGTGCAGCTGGCCTTACCGTTGCTGAAAGCGATGTCTCGGAGTTCAAGTCCATGATATCCGAGGCAAACGAGGCCGCAGAGAAGCAAGATAAAGACATCAAGGAAAAAACCGTTTCACAGCTCACCGTGTTGCGGAAACGTGGTGAATCGAACGAGGCAAGCGGGAAAGGGAAGAAGGCCAAGCTCATGTCGATCTTCTTGTTCGGGCTCGATGCCGCTGGCAAGACCACTTTTGTTGATTACATCAACAAGGAGCGGTTCGCCGACCACTCGCCCACCATCGGGGTGAACATCAGCCGCATCGCCCTCGGGAGCATGAAGTTCGTGTTCAACGATGTCGGCGGCCAGCAAAAATACCGGGAGCAATGGCGGAATTACTGGAAAAATCCCGATTTCATGCTGTTCATCGTCGACGCATCGGACAGCACGCGGTTCGACCAAGCAAAAGCATACTTGTGGGACGTGCTCAAGGATCCCGTGAGTTCGAACATCCCGCTCATCGTCATGGCGAACAAGATGGACAAGCCCGATGCGAAGACCTTGATCCAGGTCGTGAATGCCCTCGACCTGGGGGAGATCAAGTCCAGCGATCGCCTCGTGGGCGTGTTCGAGACCTCCATCAAGACCAACAAGAACATCAACCAGGCCCTCACGTTCGTCGCGAGCACGGCGCTCAGCGATCAAGGCTTGCGCCATTTCGTGGATGCCGAGATCGCCCGCATCAACAAGAACCTTGGCGAATTTTACAAGGCATACGTTCAAGAGGCGAAGTACCTCGAGGAAGAGGAAAAGAACTACAAGAGCGCAATTGACCGTGTCACCCGGGCCAAGCTCGTGCAGGAAGAGCTGTTCAAGCAAGGGTTCTCGAAAGCGGCAAAGGAGATTGCTAAGTGTGGCAAATGGCTTGCGCGTTTAAACGAGCTCGCGAAATAGGTGTATTAATTAACGGTAAATGATTCGATAATTTCTCGTTCTAGCAACTCCCGCTGACGGGGCGAGCTAGAGCCTACACGTGTCGTATGGCGGGATCGTCTCCAGTTTCAAGAACAAGAACCTTTCGAGGATAAGGACCTCGTGCTCGTACGTAGCCTCGTCAAGCTTCATAGCCGCCTTCGACGAAAATATTTAAAGTCATCTGTAAACTTAAGACTTGATTTTGATGTTGGTATGTGGACCTTGGACGTTATCCGTTCATGAAGAGGCTGTGCTTTCCGTCGCTTACTCGCCAGATTATGAATTCATCGCGACGAGTTCTATCGATAAAACTGCTCGAGTAACATATACCTTAAATTCTGGAGTTAGTGCATTGCAAGGTTCAAGCAAAATTTTGAAAGGTCATAAAGATGCCGTGACTTGTGTAGCATTTTCGCCAGATGGGACAATGTTGGCGTCAGGATCGAAAGATAATACCGTGCATCTGTGGAACCACGCGCGTGGAAAGTTGATACATGTTATCGATGACCTCATTCCAAACTCGGTCGAATCGGTTTCTTTTTCGCCAGATGGTGCTGTTTTGGCTATAGGATCGAATAAAAAAATCGTACTTTGGGATATGATCACGAAAAAAATGATCCGGGTGTTAGAAGGTCACGCTGACACCGTAAAGGCCGTTTCCTTTTCCCCCGATGGAAGATTGATTGCCTCCGCATCACAAGATACTACCGCTCGGATTTGGGATATTGCTTCAGGTTGCCAGGTCATGATTCTAAGAGAACACGGAAATCAAGTGACCTCGGTTGCATTCTCCCCGGACGGGGTCTTTATCGCCACGAGTTCAATGGATGGTTTTATTATATTGTGGAACGTAGCATCAAGGACGGTGGTTAAAAAAATCATGGGTTCTAATCAAGGAATATCTTCTGTTGCGTTCTCCCCGGACGGCAAATACGTGGTATATTCTTCATACGATAAATTTGGATACATTTGGGATTCATCTTTAAACAAACAATTGGCTATATTGAAGGGACATAAAGATGCACTAACATCAATCACGTTCTCGCCGAGTTCGAATGAGTTAGCAACAAGTTCACTCGATGGAACGGTTCTTTTGTGGGATATTTTTTCAGAATTGTACCCGGCATTAAACGAGAGAAACGAAGCAATAGTTAAGGAAGCAAAGGAATGCTTCGCGGCCAAGGCATGGCAGAGGTATCGCTTGAGCAGCTGGCTCACCCCGGCCTTTCCACCGACCCAGTAGCCCGTTGCGAGGGCATGACGGATGCGCTCGGTGATGACATCAGCACGAACAGCGGTCTTGATGCTCGGTCGTCGTCCCCGGACGGCGGTTCTTTCCAGTTGATATTTAATATCCTTGCAAAGACTGTTAAACGCGACGCGGAAAAGGCTGGCGAAAAGATCACCGGCCAGTTTCAAGCGCTTGTTTGCATAATGGTCCTTATCATCAGGTTTTCGCATGTTTAACGAGAGTTCCAAGATTTTTTGGGCCATTTGCCCGAGATAATACGCTTTCTTGACCCGGTCCTCGGTTTGATCCCCGATGTGGGGGAGAAGATACTTGTCTAGCACTTGCTCCGCACGTTGAACACGGAACTTCCTCGTTTGCCCCACGGCAACACGCTTTCCGATGTAATCGAGGGCATTTTCCTGCGCTTTCTGAGGGTCCTTCGTTATGTTCAGCGACGCCGCGACTTCCACGATGGGAAGCATCACCTTCACGATATCCTCGTTATCGGAAACCGCAGATAATATCTCCCGGTCGGTTCCTAAGCCAAGCGCCCGCATAAGAACGGCAAACGGTATCTTTCCGGGCACCGATGGAAACGACACCTTAAGCGTGCCGTCCTTCCGCCGTTCGATCATGACGGGGGCACGGAATCCCTTCGTGACGGAAAAGACCTTGGCAATGTGGGTGGAGCTGCTGCTGGAACTCGCCTCGTCGATCAGGATAGTGTTTGGGGCCAGGTCCTCTTGAGTAACTAGCACGCGCTCGGTCCCGTTGATGATGAAATACCCACCGACATCGAGCGGGTCCTCGCCGATAGCGATGAGTTGAGGTTCCTTCATCTCGGACATGGGACATTTCAAACTTTTCAACATGATGGGCATGCGCCCGATGAAGATCTCTTCAGGATCCTCTTCTTGCGGTGATTGTGTCCTTTCATCTATGTTGATCGCTATCATTTCGAGCTTGATGTCAGCAGCATACGTGAGGTCCCTCACCCTTGCTTGGTACGGCGTGATTTCCTTCAACGCGCCGTCGGCCTCCCGGATCTGGGGCTTGTCGATCTTGATCTTCTTGAACTTGATCTGGAAGCCAGGGATATCGGGAAGGACTTCCTTCACGTCATCCACGATATCTTGTAGCTGATTCTCGATGAAATCATTATACGAGTCCAAATGTTGCCTGACTAAGCCTTTCTCCTCGAAAAAGGCTTGTAGAAGGTCCCACACTTCATCCTTGTTAAACATTCTAAAAGCACCACGTTAAATTAAGGTAAATTCACGACGAACCGGTAATATGTCGATTTTTGAACGCTTGTTTCGCTTTTACGTTCGATTCGAATTACGTCATTCACTTTTGCACCGATCATCTGCACGACAGGATCATCCACAGAGATCCGGGGCAATTGCACGAGCTTTATTTTGTACGTGTCAAGTAACGCGTCGACTTCTTCTTTAGACATGATTAGATGCTTTGGAACGAGTTCATGTCGAAGAATGTCGACTCTCTTGAATTTTGTTTTTCCTTTTTTTGCCATGAGTATCCCTAGGAAAAAATCAAATGGATCCGAAAACTCAAGTGTGCTGCCAGCATGAAAGAACCGCAGTTTGTCAGAGTCACCGGTCATTATTTAAAAGATCACGTAAATGAATCCATTCGACGCCGGCGAGAAGGCTTGCATCACGACCCGTTCATGACGAACCCGACCCGATCGATGATTCGTTTATTCTAACGGGCGAGATTCATTGAAGCGATGTGCCATGAAAAAAGTAAAGATCATATGCCCGATCGCGGGCGTGGGAGTACGGTTACAACCGTTTACCTATGCCAAGCCCAAGGCTTTCTTGAAAATCGCGGGAAAGACCATCATCGACCACGCGATGGAAATGTTAAAGGAAGTATTTCCCGAAAAAACAGAAATATTGTTCGTGGTGGGTTATAAAAAGGAAATGATAATAAAACACCTTTCGAACAAGTATTCCAACTACTTCAACATGCGATTTGAAGAGCAAGAACCACGCGACATCATTGACGACGTTCCCGTATTTCCTGGGCTTGGACACGCGATTTACCTCGCGCGAAAGATTGGATTCATTCCAAAAAATGATGAGCATGGCATGTTCATTTTTCTCAGCGACCGGTTACCTATAGACGGTTTTAAAGGCATATTCACGCAATTTCAAGAGTCAAGCTTTGATGGGATCATAAACACGACCGAGACCGAGCATCCAGAGCATTACGGGGTCATAAAAACAGGTCTTGCAGGCAAGATCGTGGGCATTTTTGAAAAACCAAAAGAATTCATCTCCAACACCGTGGTATCGGGCATGTACATCTTCAACGAGGTGGCCACGGATGTCATTCTCGACAAGCTCGAGGTTATCGTGAAACAACCGTTAACCGGCAACAAAGAATACCAGTTCACGCCCGCCATCCAGCAATCCATCGAGCACGGGTGCAAGATCACCATCCACCGCATGAAAAACGAGGTGCTCGACATAGGGCGACCGGGGTCGTTCCTAGCAGGCAACAAGTTTTTCCTTGAAAAAATGAAGCCGGCAAATGAACACGACGTAGAAGGCAAGAATTCCAAGGTGATCGCACCGTCATTCATCGGAAAAAATGTAACCCTCGTGAACTCGATAATAGGACCTTACGTATCGATAGGCGACGGGACGGAGATCACGAACTGCATCATCGAAAACGCGGTTATTGCTGACAACTCATCGTTAAACAGGGTCATCACGTCCGAGAGTATCATCGGGGAGGGATGTCATCTAGAGGACATCATCAAGAACCGGGTCACGGTGGGGGACCGGAGCGTGATCTCGAGCAGGAAGAACTCGGATTTCTAATCTCGCAATTATTCCACTTGCCAGGCGCGCCCCTCGCGCGTCCAGCAGTCGGCCGAGTACTTGTTCTCGAACAATGACCGGGCACGTGTAGTCTCCTCGTTTATTAGGGTGCCCTCGGCCATTTCGATACGAAAGAGCGCGCCGGTCTGCTGAACCAAGGCCGACTTCCAATCGCCCGTGTCCAACCACGTGATGTTCTTGGTCGGGGCCCACTTGCTCCCGCCCGCGGTGAGGGGGACATCACGGCGTAGTTAGGCGTCACGAGGCTATTATACGCCAATCACCCCGGTGAAGCAACGTCACCAGCAGAAAGGGCACCACGGGTTACCTGCGTGGAGTGTAGCTAGGACGATTATTGTCGGGCGAGTGGGGTTTGAGGGTAGAGAAAAAAAATAAGCGAGCATGCAACAGGCGCGTTCACTCGTTCAGTATCCACGCCATTGCATCATCGAGTGTCTGGAAGATTTGCTCCTTGTCGACCAGTTGCAAGACGAGCTTCGCGACGCGCTCGTACCCGACGACCTTCATGAACGTGGTGACGACCGCCAGCCGGAACGCTGGCCTTGACTTGCTCGCTTGGAGCACCAGCTGGTGCATGTTGATGCGGAATGCCTCGCAGGCTTGGAACGCATCGGAAGGCACGACGATGATGAATTTAGAGATGCCGGCCAGGTCCTTGTTTCCTTTCAAGTGCGCGATGAGCCCTTCTGCCTCCGTCTCGCACATGTCCCTCGCGAGGAGTATCTTGCAGATTCGCTTGCCTCGATCGATTTCGACTTCGCTGTTCACTGGTACCATCCCGTGTACATGTACACCATTGCTGCTGGTGTTATAATATATTCCGGTGTCGTAAGGTCATCATGCAAGTGGTGATGCTATCATGATGCCGAGCCGTTTGACGTGCGAGTACTTGCACGACCCTATCAACATCGATGTTAAAAGGCCATGCTTGGGCTGGGGCTTTGACGTTGGCCACGGTGCACGTGGGAAGCACCAGCAAGCCTATCACGTCCTTGTTGCATCCTCATTATCGTTATTTACGGATGGAAAAGGTGACTTGTGGGATTCCGGGAAGGTTGCATCTCCCGAATCCAACCATATCGAGTATAATGGTGCCGAATTGCATTCGCGCATGAAATGTTACTGGAAGGTCAAGGTGTGGGACGAGGCCGGCCTCGAATCAGGCTGGAGCGCCCCGGCCAGCTGGACGATGGGCACGTTTCCCTGCGACTGGCATGGCGAGTGGATCGGTGCCCGGTCGCACGTGTCGCGTGATGACCGGTTTCCCGTGTCCAAGGAGCTGGAGGACTGCCCCGCGTGGATCAAGCCCGCCGCCCGCAGGGACCACCCGCACGGCCCCGGTCCCGAGAATGATTTTGCAAGGGCAGTCTACTTGCGCAAGGAATTCACCGCTCGGGACGGCATCGTGTCCGCGATAGCCCGTGTCGCGGGGTTAGGCTACCACGAGCTGCACATAAACGGCACCAAGGTGGGCAAGAACGTCCTCGACCCGGGCGCGACCGATTACTCGAAAACCGTGCTCTACATGACCCACGACATCACGGGCCTCGTGAACGCCGGGCAAAATTGCGTGGGCATCATCCTCGGTAACGGGTGGTACTGGGTGGGGACCCCGGACCTCTTCGGGTTCGAGGCGGCACCATGGGCCGCGCCGCCGAAGTTGTTGCTCGAGCTGGAAATCAAATACAAGGATGGCAAGATCGAGCACGTGAAGACCGATGGAACGTGGCAATGCACCGAGAATGGTCCCATCAGGTTCAATTGCATTCGTTCGGGCGAGGTTTATGATGCTCGAATGGAAATGGATGGATGGAACGTGGCTGGCGGGGCCTTGCACGATGCGGGTAGCTGGAAGGACGTGCAACTCGTTCCCGGGCCCGCGGGCACGTTGAAATCCCAGCAACTGCCATCGATGGAAGTACAAGACGTGTTCGCGCCCGTCAAGCGCGTCATCTTGCGCCGGGACGACGCGAGCGTCGCTACCGTGTTCTGGTTCCCCGTCAACAACGCTGGATGGGTGACCATCACGGTCAAGGGACGCGCGGGCCAGCGAGTACTTGTCGAGCTGAACGAGAAGCTGAACCCCGATGGTACCGTGGACATGGCGACCCACTCCGGCCACACCTACGGGCGCTACCAGACGCTCGAGTACGTGTGCAAGGGCGGGCCCGCGGGGGAAGCGCTAGTGCAATCGTGGGAGCCGCGTTTTTGCTACGCTGGATTCCAGTACGCGCAAGTGACGGGCATCGATACCGGCGACATCATCGATATCGTCGCCAAGCAAGTCTCCACCAAGTTCGAGGAAAGTGGCCAATTCCAGTGTTCCAGCTTGTTGCTCAACGCTATCAACGCTGCATGCAAGCGAACGTTCACGAACGGGTTCCATTCGTACCCCGAGGACTGCCCCCAGCGTGAGAAAGCCGGGTGGACGGAGGACGGGCTCATCTCCGCGCACGGGAGCGTGTACAACCACGCGGCGTTCCACGCCTACCAGAAATGGGTGAACGACATCATCGACTCGCAGCACGCGCCAACCGGCCAGGTGCCGGATATCGTGCCTTCTCCCGGGTGGGGGAAGCCATCGGTGGTGCGGGACACGGGTGACTGCTCGCCTTGGACGCCCGAACAGCTCGGGAACATGGCCGACCCGTGGTGGGGCGGCGTGCTGGTCATGCTTCCGTGGCGGTTGTACGTGCATTATGGCTCCACCGGCGTGTTGAAGGCTGCATATCCTGCCATGAAGCGGTACGTCGATTTCTTGCTCGCCACCACGCGGTACGGGCCCGGGTCCGGCGATTTCGATTACATGATAAACTGGCCGACCATGCTCGGCGAGTGGCTCGAGGTGGGTTCGGGCGGTTCGGCGAACAGGACCCCGCGGGTGCTCACGTGCACGCTGGCACTGTTCAGGTGCGCGACCATCGTTTCCGAAACCGCAAGGCTGCTGGGCCTCCACGATGACGAGCACGCGTACAAGGCCATCGCCCGGAAGGTGCAAGACGCGTTCAACGAGGAATTCCTCGATGCAGCAACGGGTGAGTATGCCAAGGATAGCCAGAGCGCGCAGGCAATGGCCCTCGTCGTTGGCATCGTCCCCGAGGCCGTCAAAGACAAGGTTTTCGATTGCTTGGTGCGGAACATCACCGGGGAAAGGAACAACCACCTGTCGACGGGAATCGTCGGAACGTATTTCCTGTACCAAGCACTTCACGAGTTTGGCCGTCCAGACCTTGCCTTGAAGGTTATCACGGTGCCTGATTGCCCGGGCTTCGAGCACATGCTCACGAGGGTGCTCCCGGCCACCCCGCTCCCGAGCGGCACGGTGTGGGAAGACTGGGACGACAAGCGTTTCGAGCAAGTCGACAAGCGTTTCGAGCAAGTCGACAAGCGTTTCGAGCAAGTCGACAAGCGTTTCGAGCAAGTCGACAATCGCTTGGATCAAATCGCAATAGGGGCAGATGTTTCATTCGAGCGATTTTGCATAGAGATGATCAAGAAGGTACTCGCTGCTGAAGGCCAGCCGATCCCTTACATCGAACAACGGCGCCATTTCGTGGATAATGAACGGATGGTCAATCCCGACACCACTGACGTCGAAGTTGATTTGTATTATCCCGACCCGCCCCTGATCGGGGAGGTGACATACAAAGCGAGTACCATGGAGAAATTCGACACCTTTCTCTCGAAGATCATGTTCATGGAGCAAGCCGTTTTCAAGAAGCAAGCTCGGCGATATTTCTGCGCCATCGAGATCGAACCCTCCATCAACGATGCCATCAAGAAGAAAGCGAGGGAATTCCAAGTCGAAGTGATCACGAAAGAAATCAAGTAAACGAGGACCATCATTAATAATCGAGAACGCATCTATCCCGCCAAACATGTGCTGCTATTCAACCACGTCGGTTTTATCAAGAGAGATCTGCACGATCATGAACATGAGCATGTATTGCTGGAGGTGTGACGCGCATAAACAAGATTCCAACCCTTTTCAAGCGAGACTGGGCAGAGCCGGGTCACCCGATTATTGATGAAGTCGATCCGGAGTGCGACTGGGTACTCCTAGGCGAGGGAATCCCGACACGCAAGTGGGACGGCACTGCGGTACTCATCAAGAACGGCAGGATGTACAAGCGGTTCGACAGGAAACGAATTATGAAAGGGCCAGAAAGAGGCCAGTGGAAGCCAGAACCTGAAGGATGGATTTCCTGCGAGATCGACGAACAAGCGGGCCATTGGTGGGGTTGGATACCTGTTGATTTCTCGGATCCGTCCAACAAGTGGTACAAGGCAGCCATCATCGACGACGTGAATGGTGACGAGCAAGAAAACCGGTCCAAAGGCGCGTTAAACGATGCACATCTTCCCTTCGAGGACGGGACGTACGAGCTCTGCGGCCCATCGGTAAACGGCAACCCGGAGAAGCTAGAAAAGCACGTCTTGATCCCGCACGGGAAGGAGGTGGTCGATTTCGAGCTCATCAACAAGGACGACGCGTGGAACGAATTAAAACACTATTTTTCTAACCACGACATAGAGGGCATCGTGTGGTGGCATAAAACGGATGATCGCAAGGCGAAAATCAAGGCCGTCGACTTCAAGGTTGGCCGTGGTGCATCAACCGTGGATCATACGTGGTAGCAGTGCCACTGGCCTCGTTATTATCCCGAGTTTTATTTTACACGATAATCCGCGTTAAAGGTTCCAGATCTCGAACGGTAGATCTAACAACCGTCGCTTGCTGGGCACCTCGACCAGCAAGGAACAAACGCAAGGAACAAACCCGATGAGTATTAATGGCTCCCCTATTGCACTCTTAATGATGTTTGGTGCGCTGGGTGTTGTTTTCGCGTTGGGAAGATATAAGTCGCAAAAAACCCCTTGAATGCTCGATTAAAATCATTTTGTTTTACTTTCATCCTTTTTAACCGGTTTGAAATTAACGGTGATGGAAATGATGTTTTTTCAAGCCTCAAGCGTGATTGTTTTTCTCCCGGTTTCGCTGAACTCTACCTTAACACGGGTCATGTCGTTTACGCGCACGATCTCGTCGGGTTTCTCGCCATCAATCTCGATCTTGCGAGGTTTTTTTGGTGTGAAGAACAAGGCCCAACATGAATCGCCCGCATCGCCTTTAGCATCCACGGTGATGGATGACTCATCCCACGAGATGGATGGAAACCGGTTCTCGCTGATGGTTAAGTAATTAGCGGGGTCTCCAATGAAACCGAAACCACTAGGAAGCACAGGAGCAATTACATGATAACGAAACGCACCGTCCTCAAGATAACCATCGATCGTTCCATCATCACGAGGACCTTCTATCGATTCTTTAAGATAATCATACACGACGCAATCCCACGTGACACCCATATCCTCGAGCTTCACGCGAAATTCCTTTATCTTCCCCGTTTCGGGATATGCCAGGAGCACGAAACGCCACGTCTTCCCGTCCCTTGTTATCCCCGAAAAAATTGCCGAACACTTGTTTTTTTCCATCTTGCTAGTTGCCCCGTCACCAAATGTCGCCAAGATCGCTTCGTGCTCCGGGTCCAGCGTCCTTTTCTTGCCCATGATATTCTTTTTCCAACGAGGGAGATATAAAGATATTCCAACCAAAACCATTTTTGGGATTCAACACGAGAATTTTTTATCGTGTTTCTTGAACGAATTAACTACGGATGAGTTGCATCCGCAAGCTCTTACTATAAACGAACAGATTCATGCTTCGGTTAATGGGGTTCGTAAACAGTTCGTTTTTTGCTAGACAAACGTGATAAAAAAATCAAAGATAAAAAAATCAAAGAATGAGTATTAACGCGGGTCATTGCTTGCCTAGTTTACCGCTCCCGGGAAGGTCACGTTTTTTCTTGAAGATATCCTTCAAGCTGATCACCTTCTTGTAATCGAGGAAGAACAAGAAGGCAATCCCGCCCCCAACGATGCAGAGAGTCACGATGCTACCTATGAACATGGGCGCGTCACCGGGCGTGGTAGGGTCAAGACCAAGGCGGACCTCGTCCCCGTCGCCGGTACCATCACCATCGGTGTCCGCATCCAGCGGGTCTGATCCAACCTCGAGCATTTCTTGGCCATTGGTGAGGCCATCTGCATCATAATCGTCACCGGCGTTCAAGGCGAGCACGGTTGCAGGAGATGTATAGGTAAACACGTCGCCATCCCAATCGGTGACAGTCAGGGTGATTGAAAAATTTCCTGCTACAGAATACACGTGCGAGGTGGATGGACCGGAGGTCATGTTGAAGAACGAACCATCGCCGAAACTCCACGTTGCTTGGAAGGGCGTGTTACCTGCCGAGCCCGAGAAGGTGAATGCAACGGACTGCCCGACGAGTATTAGGGTCGCGTTGGTGGTGAACGTGAATGAGGGAAGCTCGTCAGCAACGACTTGAACCACAAGGCTGGCACTCGCCGAGTCGTAATCCGCATCCTCGACGGCGAGCTGCACTGTCTGCTTCAGAACGACAATTTTTTGCGCATCTTGCTCGAGGTGTGCCGGAAGACGTGCCATAACGGCATGATCCAGCACTCCCGCATGGTGGATCTCTGGAAGCGACACTTGACCGCGTTTCAGGTGGAATACCACCCGATACGCCAGTTCAAGTTCGACAAGGAGGATTTCGCATCGTCGCCCTCGGCGCGGATCGACGTGCTCGAGCAGTGCGAGAACATTCTCGTCGATGCGTACTGGGCTATCAAGATGGTCGCGATCGCGCTGTTCCAGTCCATCCCGCCGCAACTTAACGAGCACGTCCCTGCATTCTCGGAGGACGTCGACATCGAGATGTTCAAGCTAAGGCTCAGCGAGAAGTTTGTCAACTCGCTTATGGCCTTCTTCGCGGCAGAGCGCGACATCCTCAGCCCGGATCTGTTCGTCTACGGGAAAATAAGCACCACGCTCCGCGTCAAGAAGTCGATGACCCTCGGGGAGATCGCCACGATGTTCTCGAAGGATGGAGTCGAATTCACGCCTTATGTCATCCACGGCGTGATGGAACGGTTCCAGGCCCTTGGATTAATCGAGATAGATCCATCCGACAATAGGATCTACAAGCACGTAAAGCGGCTTGAGTTGGCCCCCGAACAAGAGACGGCCGTGCAATCCCGTTTTTTTCCCCTTGTAGAATGGGCGGTGGAGACGTGGCGAACTGTTTTCAACATCCGCGAGCTGAACACCCCCATCCCGGACACCTACCCGCACAAGGAAGCCCTCGTGAACATCGTCTCGTACGCAGCTACCCAAGGATTTACAACGGCGCATTTCTGCATCGTCGAGATCAAGAAGTACTATCAGGGTATTCAGTCGCACGTGCTGTAGATCGCTCTCCGGCCTGTACAGAACCTGGCAACTTCTTCTCCCGGTTCACGAGATACAAGCTCCCGATGACGAGCCCCGCACCGATCACGAACCACGCGGTTATCGGCTCGCCCCTGACAAGCATCACGGAGATGATCACGCCGAACACCGGGTTCGTGAGCAAGATGATGTTCGCCTTCGCGCCACTCGTGTGCTTTAGGCCGAGATTGTAAAACAAGTAGCCCAATGCAGAACCGAACAGGGCGATGAGCAGCAGGGCCAGTATGACGGGGGCGTCGAGTGATGGAAGGGCGACGAACCCGTCGATCGAGAACGGGAGCACGACGAGCGCCCCGAAGGAAAAGTTGAATACGATCGATGGCACCTCGCCCACCGAGTCGAGATTCTTTTTATTGATCACGCTGTAGACTGCCCAGAGTAGCATGGCGGCGAGGATGAGCGCGTCCCCGATGAGGATTCCCTCGGGCGTGTAGGCGGTGCTATCCTGACCCGGATACGCAAGCATGATGATCGCAACCCCTGCCATCGACAGCAGAAAACCTATCACTATCTGCCTGTTCCACGATTCTTTCAAGTACTTGATGCACAATACCGCGGAGAACACGTAACCGGTCTGTAATAACACGGATACGTGGATGGCCGGCGCCCATTGCAACGACAGGAAGTAAAGTACGTAATGGGGCCCGAAAAAGATGCCACCCGATATCAATAGCCACATTACCGTCTTTATATCCAACCGTTTCAATCGATCCCGGTTTTCCTTCTTGAATAAGAACGGGACGAACATCGACGTGGCGATCAGCAACCGGAAGGTCGTGACGAAGAACGGGGTGACGTCGAACACGACGAACTTCCCCAATGCAGGCGGGAACGCCCAGAAGAAGGCCGCGAGCACCAAGAAAACGATCGAACGAGCACTCGCGCCCTTGTTTTCTGTCACGGGAGGCAACCTTTTTTTTGGTTCACGGTTTAGAATCCTTGTTCTCCAAAAAGAATTGTCCTGGTGCAAGATATCGTGAAGAAGCAACTGTCGATCGCTTGCCTTGGCGACAGCCTCACTGCCGGCTCGCCCGGCTTCTCGGGCTTTTCCGGCTGGTCGGGGAACCCGAAATCCCAATACGAGTACTGGCTCGAGCAACTGGTGCAGCAGAAATTCCCGGATGCCGAGGTGGACATCGTCAACTTCGGGGTGGGCGGGAATACGATCTGGCAGATGCAATACCGGTTCAAGCGGGACGTGCTCCGGTTGATGCCCGCACCCGATCACGTGATCTTGATGGGTGGCATTAACGACATCCTCGGCCACGGTGCCCTCGCCCAGGAAGTGATAGCGGACTACGCGGAACTTACCACTCGGTTCTACGATGCGGGGGCTCGGCTCATAGCCATGGAGATCGCGCCAAGCACGGTCACGCGAACGTATGTAGACAGAATCAAAGAAGCGAACGCCGGCATCCACGATATAGCCAGCAAGCGGAACGCGCCCGTCGTGCCGATCTACGCGGCGCTCCAGGATGCATCGGGTAGCGGGCTCGATCCTGCATTTGACATCGGGGACGGGGTTCATTTCAACGTGGCGGGCTACAACCGGATCGGGGAGACGATATTCGCGAGCTGCCTCGAGCGCATCTTGAGGGGGTGATTCTACGATACAAGTGCCACCCGAGGATCCAGCAACCACCTTGAAGGCCCTGCACCGAACGTTTCACGTCCTCCAGGCCTGCTGCTTCGCATCGTGGTGCGCCAACGTGATCTTCATGATCTTCGGCGTCGTGTTCATGAACGAACTCGGCGTTTCGCTGTCCGGCATATTCCTCTTGAACTTGCTCGTCATCGTCGTGACCTTTTTTAGCTCTACATTCTTCAACCAGCGCTCCGATCTCCTTAAGAAACGGAAGGTGTTTATGTTGCTCGCTTTTTTTTTCAGGACGGTTGGTATCCTCGTGCTTGCATTGAGTAACAACATCATCATGTTCGTGATCTACAACATAATCATCAACATACTCAATCCTCTCTCCTTTGACGTAGCCATCATCTACGAACTCGGGGAGATCATCGAGCAGCTCACGCATGAGGTCAGAGGTACCCCCTTGAATCCAAACGCCGCGACCCGATATTATTTGAAATACCGGCTCTTCGGGTCGCTTGGTTGGGCGATAACCGCGCCCGTCGCGGGCCTTTTCATAGGGATCCTTAACGGCGTCCTAGTTTCTGGAAGCGATTTTTTCGGCGAGGTGGGCGGTTACCGGGTCTTTATACTGGTGGCTGGACGGCGAAGCGGTCGAGCTGGCGCCGTTTGCCATTTCCGCGCACACCAACCGGGTGGCCGTCAGTGATGGTCACACCGTCTGTCTTTCGGTGGAGTTGAGCAAACACACCGAGCTAAAGCGCGTGGCCCAGGCACTGAGATCTTCGGTTGAAAAATTGTAATTGAACCACGGGTTGGACCCGAACCCGTGGAACCTGATGTACACCCGTTCGGGATTGGTTGCCTCGATCACCGGCGGGAGCAGCGGTTCGATCACCGTGCAGAACCCCGTGCCGTGGCTGGAAAGGAGGGACGACGTGGATGGCTCCAGCTTCGCGCCCGTCATGGTGGTCGCTGGCCCGGCTGGCTCCCCCGTGCCGGGATCGTGTATCCAGGAGAGGTTCCTGAACTCGACGACGAGCTTCTCCGGGGGCCAGTTGCGCTCCCAGAACGCGAGGAACCGTTCCAAGTTCCTCGCATCGGCGTCGCTGGCGCGGGAAAACTTGGGCGGGAGCTGGAGCAAGTAAGCGTGTATCTTGTGGTCCAGGGGTTTCATGCGGTTCATGAACGTGTTGAGCCCGGTGCCGATCTTCACGAAATCGAGCCATGCATCGTGGGTGATCGAGCGGTGTATCTTGGCGGCGAACGTGAAGTCGGGGGGCGTTTTCTTGTCCCAAGCCCTTACGACGAACTCGTTGGGGATGTTGTAGAAGGTCGTGTTGATCTCGCACGTGCGGAAGAGCGCCGTGTAGCATTCGAGCATCCGGGCATCCTTGAGCCCGCGCGGGTACACGGGTCCGACCCATTCCTTGTAGGACCAGCCAGAGGTCCCGACGTGCAAGCGAGCGGTCATGGTTCCCGATCACCACTCTCCTGCCGCGGGGATATATGGGTTATGGTGGACCGAATCTCTAAATAAACACACCCGTTTTTGCAAAAAACGCATTTTCTTCACGTATAAGAAGAAATGTGGGGTCACGTCGTCGCTGGGGTCTTCATCGACATTTTGGGTCTCTGTACTGGGGCGACTGGGATCATCCCCCGTGTTTTTATTGCATCCGTACAAGAAAAACATGACCATCATGGAAATCGCTCTCAATAGCTACAGCCTGCGGAAGGAATGGGCCGATCTCACCAAGGGTGGGAATTTCATGCCCTTCGTGCGGTGCCTAGAGATGCTGGACGGCGTTAGAAAGGTGGAACTCCTGGACCGCACGTTCTGGTCCGATCCAGCGATCTTGAAGGCCATCCAAAACGTCCTCCATGACCATGGCTACGAGATATTTTCCTTGGGTCCGCACATCTGCCCGCTCGTTGGCACGAGACAGCGTGCACGGGAACTGGCGGAATTCAAGAAATGGATCGACATGGCTGCCGACCACGGCATCCATTGCTTCCGTGCATCTCTCGGGGGCGGCAAGCGGTACGACAAGAAGCGGGTCATCGGCATCCCCGTGGGGGACATCCGCCCCGCGTCGATCCAAGAGGCCGTGCAGTGGACCGTGGAGGTGCTCAAGCCCGCGGTGGAACACGCGGAGACCAAAGACGTGACCATCGCCATCGAGACCCACCACCGGTATTCCAGCAATCCCGAGTACCAAGGCGCGCTGCTCGATGCGCTCCCGTCAAAGCACTTGGGATTCATCTTCGACATCGGGAACTTCGAGACGCGCGATCTATCGTGGAAGTCGTTAGAATTGCTGTTAAAGAAGAAAGCCGTGAAGTACATGCACGCGAAGGCCTACCAGTTCGATGAAAATGGTTTCGAGACGACGCTTGACTACCCGCGCGCCATCAAGATGATGCACGATGCCGGTGCATCCATCCCGCTCTCGATCGAGTGGGAAGGCAGGACAACGCCAACGATGCACGGCATCCTGCACACGCACGAGCTATGCAAGTATTCAATTGCCAAGGCCATGAATACCGGGTACAGCATGAATCTAAATTGGGAACCCGGTGACATCTTGCTCGGCAAGCTTCGCGGCTCGTGACCGGGGTTTGTTTCTCGTCCATCCCGCCCGCGTCTCGGGCCGGAACTGTTCGAGGAAAACATTGGCCGGGACTTCTCCGGACCTTATCTATAAATTGCCATATGGTTTTTTGCTGCCAAAGCGAGATCTAACTATCACAACCGTCCGGTGCAGATCAAAATGCCTCCGAGTGACCAGGAAAAGACGCCGAAGAAGAAGATCGTGTTCGTTGGGCTTGATAACGCGGGAAAAACCAGCATTGTTGACCTCGTGATCAAGAAGGTGGTCGACCCCATCGCGAAGGAACCGACCCGCGGCGCGGAGCGCAGCGACCTGACCATCCTCGGTCAAGATATCATCATCCACGATCTCGGGGGGCAGAAACGCTACCGGAAGCAATACATCGAGAACGAGAGCTACTTGGAATCCACGGACGCGCTGGTGCTCGTGATCGATCTCCAGGACGAAAGCAGGTACGATGCCGCCTTGGAATATTACGAGGAAGCCTTGGTCGCGACCGAGAAACTCGGCTTGCACCCGCCCGTTTTTTGCCTCATGCACAAGTTCGACGGGGGGTATGTCGAGGAATACAAGGACGCTGGCACGCGTGCCCGCATCGAGCTCGACCGTCTCTCCGGCGAGGTTTCGAAGATCGCGACGAGGCACGGGACGAGCGTGGGCGGCGTGCACACCACGTCGATCCACGACGCGTGGGCGATGCAAGAAACCTTCTACAAGATATGGGGAACCATCGTCCCGCGGCTTACCACGATGAATAACTTCCTGGTAGAGCTCGTTGAAAAGAACCCCGGCATCGGTGTTGCCCTCATGCTGGACAACAAGCGGAACATCATTGCCAAGCAGCTGCGTCCCTTGGACGGGGTGAGCGTCGAGGAGTTCGCGACCCTCGCCGCGAGGATGGTGGTCACGCTCCTTGATTGGCAAGACACGTTGCAATCGAGGAACATGGACGAGGACAACCAGTTCGCCATCATCGAGGTGGGCAAGGAGACCGTCATGATACAGCGGCTTTCCACGTCGGTGGAACAACTATTCCTGCTCATCTACGCTGCCGGCGAAGACTACCTTGGCTTGCAAACCCGGCTGGCCAAGATATCGTTCATCTTGGAAGGTCTGCTGCAGTAGCATCCTTGCGTTGAAAACCATGATAACGAGCTTCCTGCCAAGCAATTTCTGATCAATTAACGAAAGCGTTCTATATAGAAGCCCCTTGAGATGATTGCAATACTTTTCCTTCTCTGTGTCTATCAAATCGTGCAATAGATATTCTCTATGGAGAAATATCAGCCTATCCACGTCATCCGTGTAAATGCGTTCTATTACTTCTCCTTGGAACACGCGTTTTGCTTTCAAATCCCCAAGGCTTGCTAGTTTCTTCAGGATTGGAAACGAAAGGCGCGAGTCTAGAACCCGAACGTCGTAATCATGATCCACCCATGCTTGCAGGTTGGAACAATGCACGAAGAACGCCTCCTCCGGACTGATGACCGTTGGGCCCACCCGGTTTTCATCGATCATGTTCTCAGGCGGCACGTTCTTGATGATCTCGTCCATGCTATCGCCCAATGTATCGGCTGGCAGGTTCAAGACCACGTATTTGCACGAATAAAATTTCTCCCCTCCGATGTAGATTTCCGTTTGTCCATCATCCTCCAAGACGAGGTCCATGTGTTCGGTAAGAACGAAGCGCCGTCGCATCGGTTTGAAGCCCCACAACTACAGTACCTTGATCTGCCTAGGAAACTATATATCTCTATACCATCGATCTCCCGATGTATGGGAATCGACGTTAGTTGGGGATTGGTTGTCATCGATAAAAACTTGATCCCGGATGGTAAAGACATCGAACGAACTCTTCACGTGCTTCAACAAAACAATATTATCACGATGGATTCTTTAAAGAAGGGGAAAGAGGCTATCGATGTCCATATGGAAAAAAAAAATTCTATGATTAATTTCTACTTTCACATGGACATTCCAAACAATAAATTGATCGAATGGAAAAAATCCGCTCTTGAATTGGAAGAATATGAAATACATTCAAGTTATGGTCACCACTGGGGCAATCCTAATAACATCAATTTCAACAAGGACAGCGAGTTTTACTATCCACGATACGGATTCTCCATGCACGTGTATGACGAACCATTGTGGGAAGCGTACGAGGACGTTTGCACCAATATCAGGTTCTCAATCTTGATGGCAATCGCGGAACGAAACGAGCAACGTGGATTGCGGGAATTCGTCGATGCGTTTGATGAACGAGAAAGAGCCTTGATCTATCAATTGAGTTGCTTGTTCCCTAAACGCCACATTTTTGCCAGGGTATTCTATCATTGATTTTTCAAATAAACGAGCGATCTTGTTCTTGGCGAAAAAAGGAACGAAAGTTTATTTCAGGCCGACCATGCGCTCGGTGATCTCGTAGAAGGCCTCGTCGACGTTCTGGCCCTCCAGCGCGCTGGTCTCTATGTAGATGGAGTTGTGCATGGCAGCCCACTGCTCGCATATCTGCGGGTCGAGCTGGCGCCCGAGCTTCTCGAGCAAGTCGGCCTTGTTGCCGATCATGACGCACGGGATGGCGGGGCAACTGGACTGGATCTCGGTGTACCATTTCTCGGTGACCTCGGTCCACGTCTCGGGGCGCGTGAGGTCGAAGACGAGAAGCGCACCCGAGGCGCCCTTGTAGAACGTATTGCGGATAAACTCAAACCTTTTTTGGCCTCCTAAGTCCCAAATCGACAGCGTCGCCGCTTGCCCGTTCCGCAAGCCCACGTCCTTGGTGAGAATATCGACCCCGATCGTCAGTTTGTAGTCCGCTTGAAACTGGTTTTTCACGAACCGCTTGATGAGCGACGTCTTCCCGACGGCGGCGGTCCCGCACAAGAGCAACTTCAGCTTGTATTCGGTGGGTTGTGTAGCCATCGTGTTTCCCTGTTGTAACGATTCCGTGCAAGATCGCGCTCGTATCGGGCGCCGTGCACCTCGATCGTCTATCGTTAGTATAGAACGTAGGCCGTTGCACTTAAAAATTTTTCATAACCCGTGAAAAAAGCGAAAAAAAGACAAGGGGACGCGGCGCCGGCGGCCACGGTTCATGCAACCAGCAAGCCCCAGATATCGATGGTCGCGAAAGGCGTCAAGAAATGCCCCGCGACGAACGCATCGAGCCTCGCCCGCACGTCCCAAGTTGGTTTAATGCCATCGTACTGGATCACGTCCCGCTGCAGGTCGTCCCACGTTGCAGACGCCCCCGAGCCGCTCCCGGGCACGACCGTCCCGTCGGGCAGCACCGTGGCCACGTAGAACGCCTGCACCCCGTGTCGCGCCGTGTCGGCGAGCCCGCCTGGCACCCGGTACACCTCCTGCACCGACGGGTCCCGTTCCCACGCCATGGGCACGTACACGAACCCGTCTGGTCCCCGCCACGCCGTGCCTGGTGTCGCCGTCGCGTGCGAGCCAAGGTGAAGGCAAAACTAAAAAGCCCCCGATGCCAAGATGGTAATAGAAGTAATGAAAATCATGGATTTCATTAATAAAAAATGAGAACGTACGGGAGTCGGGTTCACATGAGCACCACGATAACGATAGACAAGGAAACAAAGGAAGAACTTTTGCGCGTTGCCGCGAAATTACAAGCTCGATTGAAACGGAAGATCAATTATAATGATGCAATCAAGTTTTTGCTCGAACAGGAACCAAGAAAACAGCAAGATATTAACATGTTCAAGGAAGCATGCGAACGAGTACGGGGAATCGATCCTGGGGAACTAATCGAGGCGCTTCATGATGAACGAAGGCACGACGACAAGTAAATACCCGTTCTCCAGCGTTTCATGCGATGCGAGCGTGCTGATCGAGATGCTTCTAAGCGGGCCAACAAGCCCGTTAGCCACGGGCATCGTTGCGGGTCATGTCGAGCCTTGCACCACCGAGCTGGCAATTACCGAAACGCACTACATTTTATGCAGGAAACTGGGTGCCGCAGCCGCCGGGGCGAAGATCAATGCCTTGCTGGCATCGAACACTTGCGACGTTGCTTGCATCTCGTCATTGCGCCCCGTAGCAAGCTCCATCAAGTGCACGCGAGCAATTTCCCTTGCCGATTGTTTCACCATCGCGCTCGCCTCGATCCGCGGCATACCGGCCTTGTTTGCAACGAGGGAATCGGAAATAAAGAGGGAACTCGAGAAATCGCCATTCCCGTCCCCTTTGTATTTCTTGGACGAGCTTACATTTACACGAACGGGGCCGAGGCGAACGCGCGGGCCACCATGCTGTACCTCGGGCTGGCATACAGGCAGGTGGGCTGGCTCGCCCTCGCCCTGGGTCGCATCGCCGGCTGGTGGGCCCGCCATGTCCTCGGCTTGGTGCTGGTACGCCGCCTCTTCCCGTACACCATCAACATCTGGCAGACCATCGTTGCCCCAGCGGGTGCTGCCGCGGTGGAATACGCCGTGCTCTGGGCATTCGTCCAGTACGGGTTTCCCTTGCTCACCAGCGCGATAGGGCTCATCCCCAGCGCCGCGATCGTCGTCTTGCTATCGATTTTCATGTTCCCGTTCTTCATCTACTTTCCCGTCTACGCGTTCTTGGGCGGCTGGGACGTGGATTCCTTGAAAATATTCCAGAAAACTGCCAAGATTTCAGGTCCCTCCAAGCCATTCGTCATGATCATATACAAGGTGGCCAAGAGCATCTCGCTATACACGCCGTTGCACGGACGATTCCCGATCGATGACACCAAAGCCAATGTCGACATAGAGTCGCTCATAGCGATGCAACGCCAGGGCCTCGCGTCCATCCAAGCAGCACGTCCCGCGCAAGAAGGCTAATTAGCCCCCGAAGCATGGTGCAAGTAACGACATTTGGAGCACGGTGAAATGCATGAACGATGAAAATGGTCCAGAACCGGGCGCACAAGGAACACCAAGCGCACTCGATGGCCAAGACAAGAAGAAGGAGAAAAAGAAACGCCCACGGGGCTTCGCGGGGATGATATCGGGCATCCTCTCGCGAGTGAATAATAACGAACGTTTCAAGGAAAAATTCAAGGACCTGGGCAGCTTCCGGTTCTTGATCGTTGCGACGGATTTCCCCCCCGCTGGACTGGTGAAGATCGACAACGGCATTCTCGAGGTCGAGAACGTGCCCATCGAGGACGTGAAGAACACGCCGAGGGACGGCTTGATACAAGGCATCGTGGACAACATCCTTGCCATCACCAAAGCGAAGAGCACTTCTGACATCCTCAAGTTGTGGGTACGCAGGAAAATTAAACTCCGGGGCCTGAAGAGCCTCCTCAAGCTGAACATCGCGTTCTACTACGCGGGCAAAGAAATGAAGAAAGAGGCCGACCAAGCCAAGGCCGCCGCTGCCGGCTCGGCTTGAAACCACCCGGCACGTGAGCGGTCTGGTGCGGCGCGTCCGGGGAGCAGCATTCCCCCTCTATTCTCCGTTTTTCATTCAAAAACGAAAATATCCGTTTTAATGTATCCCGGCATGGGATAATATATCGTGGTCACGCGCGGTCTTGGCTCCGGACCGTCCGTGATAACCCAGATTTCGAGCTCATCGGCATCGTCGACACGGATACCGAGATGCTCGAGAACCTCCACTCGCTCGTCCCCGAGCTCGATGATGATCAAGGATACATCAGCATCGAGGACGCGTGTCAATATGGTCAAAAACCGGATCTCGCCATCATCGTGACCCCCATCCCCACGCACCATAGCATCGTGAGGGAAGCGTTAGAATTGGACTTAAACGTGATCTGCGAGAAGAACCTGGCTTCAACCCTGGAACAAGGTCGCCAGATGCTCCAAGCATCGCTCGACAAACCCCACCTGTGCACCGCAACGGGATTCCAGAACCGGTTCACGTCAAGTTTCTGGACCGCGCAGACCTACCTTACAAGCCCGGATTGCTCGATCGGGAAGCTCGGGATGATCAAATGGTACGATAATGGATACCGGGGCGAGAGCAGGTGGGGCTGGAGGCGCCACCTTCCCGAGATCTACGCGGAGGACCAGGCACCCCACTGGTACGATTCGTTGAGAAGCATCACGGGCATGGACATCGTTTCCGTGAAGGCGGACACGTTCATGCCACGGTACTCAAAATGGCATGGCTCATCGACCATTATGGCCAATCTGGCTCTTGCAACCCACGAGAATTACAAGCACAGGCACGAATGGGTATGGTGCCAACTTTTTGGGGACTGGCAACTGGGTGGCGTTCCAGGCCACCATTTTCGGTTCTACGGCGACAAGGGCCAGTTCGGTATCGAGACATGGGGCCTTTCATTGGGCCTTTATCCCGATCCCAAGAACCGCACCAAGGTGGAAGAAGACGCGTACTTGCCGATCGACGCGGGACCCGTGCGCGGGAGCAAGTATGCCGGCCAGCCTGTCATCCTGGACCAGATGGGCAAGGGCATAGACAGCAAGGGCAGGATACAGCCCGACACTTGCTTCAAGGAGGCGTTCAAGTCGTTCTCCGTGGCCATGTCCGCCATCAAGTCGTCGCACACGGGCAAGGCAGTCTGGGTGCCTGATTGCTGGGCAGATTTCCCGTGCTACCAATAACAATACGAAAGCGTGAGTACACATGGCTGGGCCAGTGGATGGATTTTACTTTGAAATCGTCATCATCGTGTTAGCGGTTGTATGGGACGTGATGACGCTCGTGAAATACTTGCAGAAACGAAACGCGCCCACGTTATTATTGTTCGCGACGTTCGTGAACTGGACGGTTGCAATCGTGTTTTCTTGGTTATCCAAGGCGTTCGAGGTGTTCCTATTTTCTGGCAATCCTGTTCCGCTCGACCAGCCATTCTACTTGTTCTTCCGGCTGGTGATGACGTTCCGGATAAGCTTCTTGTTCGTGTGCGTGGCGTTGTTCGTCTCGTACTTGCTGCGTGCTAACTTTTTCGAGCAAGGTGGGACACGGGCTAAAAAAGCAGCGATGGGCGTTTTCGGTGCAGCGGTCGCATCGGCCAGCGTGTTGATACTAGACATGACAGACTTGGATAACGTCATCGTCTTCTTCCTCGTGTTCTCGTACATGGCAACCGTGTACTTCCCGTTCATGTCACGCGCTATAAAGCTGGCACGGTCACCCGAGGGTATAAAATTCAAGACCGCGTTCTTTTCCTTGGCCATGATGTCCTTGTTATTCATCTTGGTCTTCTTGAATTTCTTCATAGACCAGTTGATGTTCATCCTCGTTTCGCAGGATTACACGCCTTTTTACTTTAAGCGAGGGTGTGAGTTCGCCGCCGGCCTGGCTCCATTCACTCACCAGAAGCTTGAATTTGCGGATCTGCTCCACACGGGCGAAACTCGACATGTATTTTTTAATCTCTGCGGGTTGTCATCCTTGATCTTGAAGATCTTCACGCCGCTGTCCTCGACTTCCCTGCAAGTGAACAGGAGGGTCTGGGTCTCGCCGACGTACACATCCAGCTCGGGACGGGCTTTTTTAATTGTGTTCTTGACCTCGATGGCACCCCACGTCCGCCCGGGGTTCAACAAGATGACCTGGCCATCCTGGAGGTGTGGGGCCATATTCACCGCGACCGCGGTATGGGCCGATGCAGGGAGGACGACCAGGATCAAGCATGCATCGGTGATGGCCGCGCGATAGTCATCAGTGACTGCCTGGAGTGGAAATGTGCCGGCTACCTCGCCTTCCGACGTGATTTGCGAGGTCTCCGCGATTCGCTTGATATGCGAAAGCGTCCGGTTAAAAAGCATAACTTCGTGTCCCCGGCTCGCGAGGTATGCCGCGAACGCTCTGCCGCCATTTCCGCCGCCGATGACGGTGATCTTCCGCGATCTCATCTCATATGATCCTTTGCAGTTGTGTTAAAGTATGTGGGGGCATGTTGACGGAATTAATTATCATCGACTCGCTTTTTAACTAATCGTCATAAACTGAAACAATAGGAATTATATGAAATTTAATCAGCGGCCGCAAGTACTCAACTGGCCTTCTCGGTTTCCTTGCCCTTCTTCTCGTCCTTGACGACGTAGAGCTTCCCGCCGACCACTTCCATCTTGGCAGAGATGTCTCCCTTCAATATCATCTCGTAGATGAGCTTCTCGGCTTCCGGCACGGTCATGCCAAGCTTGTTGGCGAACATCTCGAGAGGCACAGAACCGGCCTTAAGCAGCTGCGCAATATACTTGCGCTTGAGGACGGCCATCTGGACGTGCGCTGGCACCTTCTTCACGTTCAATGCCTTCTTCAACGCCTCGTATTCGCCTGCCTGGTACGCTTCGATGATGTTGATGACGATCTTGTTGAATGATTGCCCGCACGACAAGGCTTCGAGTAGAGCCTTCACCTTTGGATGCACTGCTTCGGGCATATCGGTCACGATTGTTTCCCCGAATAAAATAGCATCGATCGAGAGGGAGAAAAAGACTATGTTGTTGATTGTCTTGTTGTTCGGCTTGGTCGATTCCAGTTCCGGTGTTAAGGATTCCACAAGCGCTTTACTAATAATTACGGCGAAACGGGGATCCTTGTTGATGAAATAGTTGAGGATCTTGCGCGCCCGCTCGACAACGAATTCAGTTTCGCTTGCCAGGTTCTCTTTAACGAAATGATGCAGAACCTCTTCCCGTTTCACCTGGGACGCACCCATGATGAGCGACACCATATGCATAAGCTGCTCGAATTGCTTGCCATCCTCTTGCTTCATAGCTTCCGTTATCAGCTCAAAAAGTAGGTCAGTGTATGCATTGGGATCATGGGCTGCGAGGTATGTGATGATATCGATGGTCCTGGATTCAGGATTTATTTCTCTGAACTTTTCTAGCTTGTTGACGAGAACCTTGTAGATCGCGGGCAAGAGGCGGGGTTTATCGATGAAGGAGAGCAGTGCGGAGAGAACCGCTTCCATACCGGCCTCATACTTCGGATAGAGTATTTTGTCGAGGTCGTTTAAGATGCTGGATGGGATTTCCTCGACCTTGGTGTTGCTCGGCACTGGCGCGGGAACCGGGGCCACCGCTGTTGGAACCGCTTGTTGCGGTGCCATGCCCGGCACGGGCGCGGGAACCGGGGCCACCGCTGTTGGAACCGCTTGTTGCGGTGCCATGCCCGGCACGGGCGCGGGAACCGGGGCAGCCATGGATGGGGCCGCCGGTGGTGCCCCGGGTGCAACCGATGGTTTTTCCTCGGCATTGGGTTCCTTTTTCGCGAACCGCTCGCTCAAGATGGAGACTATCTTCTCCCCTAACGCAATCACCTTCGGATGTCGTTTTCGCTTGTTGGATTCGAGGTCGAACGAAATGGACTTGAGAACACGGTCAAGAAATTCCTCGCTTGCTTGTGCCACGGGATCCAGGTTCTCCAGGAGCACGGAAAGGCCCGTTTCACTTAGCTTTTGGAGCATGCCCGAATCTTTCTCGTCGATGATGATCGTATCCACGAAAACCTTCAGTTTGCTGGCGAGATTGGGCAACGAGGGTTCGATTCTTGTCTTTTCGAGGATCTCTTGCTCGGCAACGGGGATCGCACCTCCATTCCAGAACGGCGACAGGACGACGACCTTCTCCTTGAACTTGTGAAGTGCATCGGCCAAAGGCTCGTACCGCGCGAGCATGTGGAGGGAGAGCAAGTCCGTCGGGACGAGGAGCACCCCGGACGATTGCTCTATGCATTTGATCGACTCGTCACATAACCTGAGCTTGTCGATTTTCTCGAGATCCACGATGCCGGTGACCGCGGGCCCCGGGGAATCCTCTTGATCATCCTTCTTCTTGGCCTTCGGCGTCGCGCCGTTCTCCTTCTTCTTTTCGCTTTCCTTCGTGATTAAATATTGGCGGGCGGGAATCTCGACGCCGTCGACCTTCACATGCAAGACCCTTCCCTCCTCGAACAAGGGTAGCATCGAATTGCCGTCAAATATAGTCTTGACGGTCTCGTTCCACGTCGCCAGCAAGCCCTTGAGGGACGGGTTGAGGCTCGTTATGTACTTGGTAATCAAATAGTTTAACGTTGATATCTTGAGAGGGTTGTAAAACTCCAAGAACTTTCCGAGCGTTTCGAAGATGTTAAAGGATTCAATGTAGTTTTTTGCCTTGAGTTCGAGGAGGTTGGTGAATTCAAGGTGATAAGTCGAGGATTTGGCCGGATCCGGGTGATAGAGTTGAAAATCGAGCACGTTGCTACAAATCCAAGTGACCGGTATGTCGTCCCGATCGATTATTGCCTTAACGAACGGGCTCTGCTTGTGACCGAGGACGATGATCACTAGTTCTTTTTGCGGCGGCATACTCGATTTAATCCTAAGTTGTTACGTTCATGTGCAGCACGCTTGGATGGTGCGTCCCATTATTCCCCAGCTGCACGCTTTCACGGTTGCTTCGAATCCGGCTTTGGTGGTCGATATCGATGCAAAGAGCGTTCAGATGTCCTTTTCTTTATTGACAAATATACCTATCTCTTTGGTTAGCGGAAGTCTTCACCTTTTTTTAGGCTCGATAGATGCGTCCTTGAAATCACCGATGAAGACCAAGTCATAATCGCTATCATCACGTGCCTTGCCCGTTGCCCTGGAACCAAAGAGGATGGCCGCATCAAGGCGCATCGATGATGCAAGCCTGGCGATCATGTCACGAAACAGCGCGCGATAGTCATTCATGTTGCTCATTTGTCTTCCTCCCTTTGTTTCGAAAGAGAAAATGCAGTTCTCTCGCGTTCCACGAACCGGATTATCTCGCGTGCATTTTTCTCGATTTTTTTCGCGCCCGCCTCATCATATCTTTCGCTCGGCGCTGTATCATCGCTTATATCAGGGTAGCGTGAGAGTATGTAATGCGGGTCCAAATCAATTGCAGCATCCTTGATGAGTTCACTAACGCGTTTTCCTAGATCCTCATAATCCTCTAATAATGTGGCGATTGAATGACCCCACGGACGCATGTTATTAAGATACAACAAAGCCTTTACTGATTTTTCAGCAGCTTGTATGAAATGAAAGATGGCAAGGTTGTAAATTTTCTTTTCAAGCAATGCATCACCGGCTTTGAGGTCCGCTTGAGCCTCCTTGAACCATGCTGCATATTGATTCTCGCTCATGTCTTTGGAACTCATTGAAACGTGCATTTATAAACTATGCCCCGAGGTTGCAAGAAAAAAGTAGGATATCATGCAGCAGGAAAAGTGAATGTATCAAGGAGAGCATCAACGAGGCGGCGGACCTCGACGTCGACGGGTGCTTGCTCAAGTTCGCAAAGCCCGAGATCGCCATCGAGGTGAAGTGGGGGCACGTGGATGCCCGGACCATCAAGCATGCCGGGACCACGCTGGCGCGGGTCGATGCACCCAGCAAGGTCTTGTTCGTCCAGGACAAGGTGGGCATCCCCTCGGGCGTGGAGGTGCCCGACATCGATGACTTGTGGAACTAGCACCGTCACGGTAACGCAAGGTCTTCAAGGTCATTGACCATGGCACCTGCAACAACAAGCACGGCACGTCCCGCGCGGGGGGCTTGCCACCATCAATTGCACGACCTATTTAAAGAGATGAAAGGTTACTACTATCATGAGTCGCAAGAATGAAACGCTCGTCTTGGAAGACGGGTATCAAGTAGGCTATGCAATACACGGGGACGAGGAAGGAATCCCGGTAATGTCGATACCCGGGCATCCCTCGTCACGATTGGATTGGATGATATTCGAAAAAGAGCTCGAAGAAAGGGGAATTCAAGTCATTTCGGTGGATAAACCCGGCTACGGCCTGTCCGGTTTCAAGAAGATCGATTGCTTCACCGAGATGGCACCCGTGTATGGCCGCCTGGCGACCCATCTCGGGCATGACAGGTTCGCCATGTGTGGCTTGTTTGGTGGTGGCGCCTTTGCATTGGGCGCGTGCTACAAACTTCCTGAAAGGATTACCAAGTGCGTGTTGATCAACACGGCACTCCCCCCGTTGAGGGACAAAAAAACCAAGCTTGGCGAACAAATGGTGAACGCGATCGCGCATTTTTATTTTGATCGTATCAGGAAAAACAAGGCTCTTTTTTTCAAAAAATTTCCTTCCTTGTTGCAGAAAATATTTCCCTCGGAGGCGGATAACCGGTTTTTTTCCAATCCCGAACTCGTTGATTTCTTGACCGAAATCTGTTACGAGGGATTGCGTGCCGGTCTTGATGGCTTCAAGAACGAGGGAAGATTGTACGAGAACACGTGGAAGTTCGATCCGTCGAAAATACCGGCCCGCATTCCCATCCACATGATGAGCGGGGTGCAAGACACGACGTTCAACCCCGAGCTGTGGGCGGAATGGACACGCAGGCTCCCCAACTGCACGCACGAGACGTT
The DNA here is from genome assembly GCA_041305945.1 of Promethearchaeota archaeon. Taxonomy (GTDB): domain Archaea; phylum Asgardarchaeota; class Lokiarchaeia; order Sigyniarchaeales; family Sigyniarchaeaceae; genus JBGLND01. Next base: position 3,161,357 of record JBGLND010000001.1, on the reverse strand, counting down.
CGAGGACGAGGGGCACTTGTCCATATTCCTCGGGCATCGCCATGAAATCTTGGACATCATCAAGGGCCCGTAGAGGCCACCTACCCGAGCGGACCTGAGATGCCGCCCTGCAGACTTCATCAGACATGAAGGCTGATGCTGGTGCCATCAAGGATGCCATGGTGGATGATGGTCGAGCCCCATATAACATTCTCGATTCAATGAGAGAATATATAATATTCTCAACTTATTCTAAATTGATTGAATTTGAAAGAAGACACACCGGCACCTTACGATGAGCCGCCCCCCGATAAGGAAGAGGATGAATTTGCTTTCTCCGATGAATATTTTCCATCCATCGATGAGTTTGCACCAGACGTGGAGGTTGCACCACAAAAGGAAGAAACTAAGTGGGAACGCGCCTGGAGCGGGTTCAATGAATCATTCAAGGAAAATTTCTTCTTGATCCAGCGATACCTCATCAACACTATTTTTGATTCGATCAACACATCAATCGGAATCATCCTTGGCCTCTATCTTTCTGGGTCCACAGCTGGTTATTTATTTTCCATGCCGTTGTTGTCGGCTGCGATCGCCTTGGGTATTTCTAGCGGGACCAGCACGTTCGAGGCAGAATACTTGGAGCAGCTCAACAAGAACAAGGAGATAGAATCCCACATGTTTGAAGGGGCATCATCTTCGAGTAAAAATGATGCCAAGAAAAAAGCATTTCTTGTCGGGGCTTCCAATTTCCTCATGCCCGTTGGTCTTTCATGTTGCGTTACCTTGTTCTTGTTGATGATCAACTGGATCGTTGTTGCCGTCATCGTTTCGATCGTGTTCTTGATTTCTGTCTTGTTCATCACGGGCATGGTATTCGGAAAAATGAATAACATATCACCCATCAAACGCGGAGTGCGCATGCTGGCCATCGGCGTGTTGAGCTTCTGTGTTGTGTTCTTGCTCGGTTATTTCACTTGAACAGCCCGCTCAAGGTAAAGCAAGGTCTTCCAGGTCCTTGATCACGGCACCATCGACCCCGGGGTTCTCCTTGCTTTCAACGGACCGGGCGATGATCACGTAGCTCGACCTCGAGCAGCCCGTGTCAACGAGCCGTGATTTTTCCACCAGGCGCCGGGCGATCGATCGCGCGTCCTTGGATGAAAGGGTGGACCATTTCACTTCCACGAAGATCGCGTGGTCCTTGCGCTTGTTGATGCACACGATGTCGATTTCCTCGGACCGGTCCCACCATCGACCAACAATGTATCCTGCATGTACTCGTTTCATCCATTCGATGCAAATGTCCTCGAACGCATTTCCCACGAATGGAAATTGTCGATTTAGTTACCAAGGCACCATTCGAGCAGAAACGCATCTTCAAGATTACCGCGCACATAGATCACGGCAAGACGACCATGTCCGATTACTTGCTCAGGCGCGCGGGCTTGATGCGCGAGCAAGATGCCGGCAAGCTTGGCATGATGGACTCGGATGCCGAAGAGCAAGCCCGTGGAATCACCATCTTCACGAGCGTCGTGTTGCTTGCATATGAGTACCAAGGAAAAGAATACATCGTGCAGATCAACGACACGCCTGGTCATATCTCGTTTACCGGTGAAGTCAGCAGGGCATTGCGCGGTTCCGATGGCGCGTTGATCCTCGTCGATGCCTTGGAAGGCATGATGACGCAGACCGAGACCAACATCCGGCTCGCGGTCGGCGAGGAAAAATGCAAGCCCGTCTTGTTCATCAACAAGGCGGACCGTCTCATCTCGGAACTTCGTTTAACCGAAAAGGAGTTCTACCAGAAAATCGACAAGATCATATACTCGGTCAACGCCCTCATCAAGGAGGTTGCACCAGCGGACATGGGCTGGAAAGTTGATTTTCGGAACAATTCCGTCGCCATCGGTTCCGCTAAGGACGGTTGGGGTTTCAACTTGAAGGTGCTCAAGGATAAGGGCTTGACACCGGGCACTTTGTTCCAGAAATACAAGGAAAATGACGCCCTCTGGCTCAGGAAAAACTTGCCGCTGGACGAGGTCGTGTTGCAAATGGTCGTGGATCACTTGCCCGATCCGGGCATGGCTGCGAAGTACCGCATTCCCAAGCTCTGGCCCGGCGACTTGGATACGGAACTCGGCAAGGCATTGATCGCGTCCGACCCGAAGGGCCCGCTCTTCGGCATGATCACGAAGATATACATCGATCCCAAGTCGTTCCGCCCGACGCTCATCGGCCGCGTGTTCTCTGGCACGATCAAGAACACCGACACGATCTACCTAATGGGACGGAAGGAGAAGCAGCGGGTCAAGCGCCTCGGTGTGATGGAGATCACGGATATCCTGGACATGGAGGAGGTTCCCGCTGGAAACTTGTTTGCAGTATTCGGTTTCATATGCCCTGCAGGTGAAACCTTTGTTTCCGGGGATTTAACTGATGAGCAAATCGACGAGATCGTCCCGTTCGAGCAGATCAACTATGTCTGCGAGCCCGTGGTTTCGCAGAGCTTGAAACCGAAGGACCCGAAGGACGTTGCAAAGGTAGGCGAGGTCGTTTCCAAGTGGCTCATGGCCGATAACACGGCCACGTTCAAGAAGGACAAGGACTCGGGTGAATACATCCTGAGCGGCATCGACCCCCTCCAGATCGAGATCCTCACCAAGCGCATTGACGCGCAAGTCCCCATCATCATCAGCGACCCGATCATCGTGTACCGCGAGCGCATCACCCAAGGCAGCAGCCAGTACCACACGAAGAGCCCGAATGGCCACAACAGGTTACTCATGCACATCGAGCCCCTCGATGACAAGACCGTCGAGCTCATCACGGCAGGAAAGGTAACCGCCGACCAGAAGGAAAAGGTGCGCGCGCAAGTCTTGCGGGACGAGGCGGGCTGGGAAGCAAAGGAAGCCCGTAGCATTTGGGACGTGATCGATGGAAATATCTTGATTGACGGCACGCACGGCGTGCAACGCCTCGACCGGATCAAGCCCTACGTCATCGGCGCGTTCCGCGATTGGGTTGCAAACGGGCCGCTGGCCAAGGAACCCGTGATGGGCTTGAAGGTCACCTTCACCGATGCCACCATCCACGAGGATAACGCGCACACGGGTGCGGGCGAGATATTCCCCATGACGAATGCAGGCTTGTCGCTGTGCTTCCTGTCCGCGAAGCCCCGGTTATACGAGCCCATCCAGCGCATAGACGTCAAGACACCTGCGGGCACCGAGGGCAACATCATCGGCGTGCTCACTGCGAAGCGGGCGCAGATCACTGAAATCACGCAAGAGGATAATTTTATGCATGTCAGCGCAAAAGTTCCAGCCGCGGAAACCATCGGGCTGGCAGATGAACTTCGCAGCGCGACCGCGGGCAGGGCTTTGTTTGGTTACGAGTTTTCCGGATTCGAGCCGGCGCCCGACTCGCAAAAGCTCATATTGGAAATCCGCAAGCGCAAGGGCATGGCGATGGAGCAGCCGAACACGGCGTCCTGGGACCGGTTCATCTACGCGCGAAAATAAATTATTCCCCTTTAATTTTTTTAAAAAATAACCTTTTATTTCCCGTGTTTCCCTTTCAATCGTGCCTCATGTGCGGGAGCACCATGCTCGCGAGCACGTGGATCACCTGGCGCCGTAGGGTGTCACCTGGCTCGCTCGTGATGTCGATACCGGTACCAGGCGCGGTCGTACAGGGCCGTAACTTGAGCATGTCGAGGTTCTCTGTGATCAACGATTCGAGGGCGACCGGGAAGGTCGTGACATCGCGTGCAACAAGCGTGTAATAGTACCCATCGTGGTTGGCTGCTGCACGCGGGTGTTTCTTCAGGAAATTCCTCACTGCGTTCGGGTCCCCTTTTGTCGAAGGCCCCAGGTGCTTGAACGTCGCCGGTATGGTTGGATGCTCGACGTGAAAGGCGATGGCACTGTTATCGTTCCTGTCGAGCAGTATCGCGAACTCGATCCGGCCGAATTTCGGCTCGTGCGACGGCTCCGATTCCAGGGCGCGCTTCGCCATGTTTCCGAGCCTGTATAACTTGTCCCGCACAATGGTGTAATGTAATCCCGCCTTGTTCTCGAACCATGCCGAAAAGAGATGCGGGTCGGAGCTAGGCGGGGACGGGATGGGTTGCTGCTCGAAGAACACCTCGTCCGGCTCCGAGATGAACATCTTGATCATGTTCGCCGCGTACCTGAAGCAACGCTCGTCGAGGCTGGACCCGACGTTCCTGTTGCGGTCGGCCGGGTCGATGATGATGGTGAAATCGTTCGAGAACCTCACCTTGGCCCGCAGTTGCCTCGTGGGCCTCCCGAACACGTCTATCGCGTTTGCTTCAAGGGCTTCGATGTTCACGAGGACATCTTCCATGGTGCCGAACACGTACACCAGTATCTCTAGCCCGTACCCGATGAATCCCATCTGCCCGGGTGCGCTCCGGTCCCCGTACACGTGGTTTGCCTTGAAGAATGCCTTGAGTTCCGATCTGGCTTGGCGGCGGTGGACTAGGTTCAGGGGCTTGCGGCAGGTTCTTGATTTCCAGGCTGTAGTCGTCTTTGCCCCACTCGCAACGGTTCAGCACGACCTTGGGAATCTTCTTCTTCGGGTAAGCACGGTTCCGCAACAGGACGAGGAAGTCATAGGTGTCGGGATCAAGGAGAATCTTGGCGAGCTCCCCGGAATCCTTGTAATCGAGGTCGTCGAGCGGGTTGTACCCGTAGAAGTAATCGCGGACGGACTCGAGGAATTTTTTCGTGAACTCCTTGTCGTCGAACGGGCTGGTCTTTGACTTGACCTTCTTGAGCATCTCCTCGGGCGGGACCCGGATGAGCGAGATGTCCTTGACCAGGTAGATGTACTCGCCGCGACCCTTGATGCGGCCTGTCTTCGCATCTTTCTCGCCCTTAGACCAGTCTTGGCGGATGAGATCGCACGCTACGAACGGTTTCAAGAGCAATTCCATGTTCGGGTAGAGCGTGAGCGCGGTCTGCTCCATGAACTCGCGGAGCTTCTCCTTGGCGATGGGGCCCTGCGCGAGCTTCCGCAAGATGGCGATGCGCTCGAGCGAGTTGAAAATCATGGCGATCTTCTGCTCGTTGTTCAAGTTCACGAGCCTGCTCATCTGGAACAAGACGAACTTGAGTTCAGAATCCAATTTATCATGCACGTCTTTCCAGAGCCTCGTGCCTGCGAGTTTATCATCGTTGTCGCCGAGCTTGTCGAGCAACCGGAGGGTCTCGTTGCGGTATTCCTCCATGACATCCTTGAAAATGTCTGCCGATTCATCGGGGAGAATCAACGCGCAGACGAGGTACTCTGGCTTGCTGGAATCCTTCTGCAAGCCCGAGTAAAACGAGATGATCTGCGCCCTCGAGTCGCGCAGCCGGCCGGTGTAATAGCCTGCCCCGGACCCGCCGCCAACCCCGGATTCACCCGCTGTGTGGGCATAGTAAACGCGGAATCTGTCGTCGATGGTGAACATTTTTTCAAGATCGCTTTCATCGTCCATCGATTCCTTTGCCTCGATGCGGAATTCCGGGTTGATTTCATCGGCTTCTAAATCGAACCGGTAAGAAAGAACCATCAATCCATAAGGCATTCATGTGTCACCCTTATTTTCCTCTAGTAAACGTGTGCTTGTAAATGAAACGTGGAATTCCCGGCGAGAGAAATACCCGGGCTCGGTGGTTTCGTTTCAATCACGATTTTGAACTAGACTGATTGCTTGAGGATAAAATTTGTCGCCGTTATATATATCGTTTCTTACCGCTGCGGCCGTTCCACACGCAAGAATATTCACCATTAGTAAATGGGCCTTATATGCGACCTAATCCAGACCCACCACGATGCTCGGAGAATTTTGCTCGCAATCGGCATGTCCCCTCTCGGCGAAGGTGATCGGGAAGCTCCCCCCGTGGCATTTCTTGGCATTGCACAAGAGCAGGGTGCGCTTGGCCATCGCTGAAAAGCTCATGTACTGGATTTTCAAGCTCCGGAACAGGCTCGAGGTACGAGACGCGCATCACGTGCATGCCTTGAAGAGCAAGCGGAAGCCTTTCCTTGTCGTCGTGAACCACTCGGGGAACCTTGATGTCGTGATGCAACAATCGATACTCGCGCGCCATGGCGTGCTAGCATTCACGTTCATCAACTCGGATGGCTTCACGCAACCATATTCGAGCGTGCTCGCGACGCTACTTTACTATAGCGAGCAAATTCCCCGGTATGGCACGGGAAAGCAGAGCGTGAACCGCATGGTGGGACGCTTGTTACGGGGGGACAACGTCATGCTCTTCCCCGAAGGGACGTACGATTTCGGCCTCGTGATGGAGGGCTTCACGGGGGTGGCGAGGGTCGCGCAAGACTACAAGGCAAGAACCGGGAGGGACTTGCCGATCCTGCCCGTGTGCACGATCGGCATGCACGAGGCATACAACCCGCACGTGCATTGGTGGCGACGGATGGTACACAAGCGACGGTTCAAGAGGCACCACCATAATCGAAAACGTGCATTCCAGTTACCCTCGTATGCAAATGTCGATCGCCCGAGGCAAAAGGTGATCGTGCGCTACGGCGCCCCGTTTTCGATTCACGTTCCCGAGCCTCCCACGAAAGCGGACCTCGAACGGGCAACGGGCGATGTCATGCACGCCATCGCGGGGATCTGGGGACAGAAAAAGCTGCGCCCGAACCATAGCAAGGCATACATCGGAAAGAACAACCCTGCCGTGGGTAACTCCAGGACGTATACCAACTAGAACGGGATGAAATGCTTGAACACGACCATCGCACGGCTGGTCAAGGCCATCGATTCACGTCGATCGGTAAGGAATTATGACAAGAGGTGGATCGAACCGAGCCTATCAAGAAAAAAAACCTCGACTCCAAATTTCCCGGCAAATCATATATAATCTGACACCATGTAATTCAGTCAAAGGGTACTAGAATTGCCAAGCGAAGGAAGCGATCCCCATGCAAGCAACGCCGGGTGTAAAAAAAGGAACAAACATGCGTTCCTTGGTGTTGATGCTTGCCCCTTTTTCAGCGTACTTCATCGTGGTGGGAATTTTTTCCAACACGCTGAACATCGAGTTTATGTTTGACTTGGTCGTGCTTGGCTTGATCGTGATGGCTTGCTCGGGAATGTACATGTACACCCCGTCCCGGTTCAAGGTGCACGCGAACGGTCTCGTGATCATGGTCCTCTTGATCGTCTTCATCGTCGCTATCACCAATTTCGTCATCCAGATATTCCTTGTAATATGCCTGGTCGGTGATCTCGTCTATTTTGTTTTCATCGGGGCATACACGGCATGCATCGACCAGCGAAACGAGCACGGGATCACGTCAGAGGTGTACATCAAGGATTACGACCTGCACGTGCAGCAAGGGGAGCAAGACAGGGGCTTCTTGCTGAAAAAAAAACCATCCAAGGTGGCCTGACATGCTCGCGGCAGTCATCGACTTCATCCCCGTGGTGTTGATGTTCCTCGGCGCCATGGCATGCCTGGTCGTCGACTTGCGGCGCGCGTCGGGGCGGCTGTTCGTGGTGTCCATCCCCGCCCTCGCGGGGATCATCGAGCTACTCAGGGCCCTCGTGACCCCGGCACCGGGAATCCAGGGGAATCTCGCCGCGAGTGTCCAGTTTTGAATTATTATTCATTTGAAAATCAAGAGATCTTCTGTAGATATGGTTCTGAATAATTATTCCTTTAATACGATGCGGAGATCTGATTCATATGCTTGTCGCAATATCTACCGATAACGGGCAGGTCTCGCCCCACTTCGGCCGTTGCCCCTCGTTCACGTTCCTCGAAATTGAAGGGGGAAAACTCCTGAATCGTTCCGAAATCCCGAACCCCGGCCATGAAACCGGGTACATCCCGCGGTTCTTGCAGGAAAAAGGAGTGAATATCATCATCGCTGGCGGGATGGGACATCGAGCCATCGAGCTCTTTGCAGGCTTCAAGATCACCCCACTTCTTGGCATTTCTGGTTCAATCGATGATGTCATCAAGGGCGTGCTCGACGGAACGCTCGAAGGTGGTGAAAGTCTATGCGCACCGGGCGGTGGCAAGGGCTATGGCTTGCCCAAGAAGGACGGGCACGGGGAATGACGTCCCAGCCAATCGTGAGATGAATGCCATTCACCTACGGCCCCGTCCCTTCCCGGCGGCTCGGCACGTCAATCGGCGTCGACATGGTTCCGAACAAGACGTGCAACTACTCGTGCGTGTATTGCCAGCTCGGGCGCACGTCATGTTTCACCAACACGCGGGCATCCTTTTTTCCACGGGACGACGTGTGGAAGGCCATCGTTGAAAAGGTATCTTCCGTGGATCGTGATGGCCTCGATTTCATCACGTTCGTTGGAAACGGGGAGCCATGCCTGTCTTTGGATATCGGGTGGATCATCCAGCGCGTCAAGTCCGAGTATGGCATTCCCGTGGCAGTGATAACGAACGGGAGCTTGCTCGGCGACCCGGACGTGCGCCATGACATGATGGACGCGGACGTGGTCCTCCCGACGTGCGATGCGGGTTCGGAAAGCGTGTTCCGCCGGACCAACCGCCCGCACCCGTCCATCACGCTCGATCGACTGGTCGATGGATTCCGGGAGTTCCGCGATTCCTACAAGGGCAAGCTGTGGGTCGAGGTGATGCTCGTTTCGGGCCTCAATGATACGGTCGAAGAGATGGCGGCCATTTCCATCACGCTCGGTAGTTTCTCCCCCGATGCCATTTATGTCAACGTTCCCATACGGCCGCCCGCCGAGGCATGGGTGCATTCTCCGTCCATCGAAACCATGGTACTCGCCCGGTCTGCATTCCCGGGTGCAATTTTCATCGATTTCCTGGAGCATGGCGATGTCATCTTGCCCGGGACAACCGAGGGACAGCTACACGAGAGCCTCGTGGAACTCGTGAGGCGGCACCCGTTGCGAGAGCAGCAACTCCTTCACATCTTGGCCACGAAAGGATTCATCGATCCCCGTGCCACCCTCCGCTCCATCATCGACCGGGGCTCGTTGCGAGAAACCACCTACGATGGCAACACCTACATCCAGTTCAAACAATTGAAATCTCCCCCGAGATAAATTCAATCTGGCAATCGCACCATGGAAATCGATTATGACGGGATGCAAGAACGCCTCGCGTTCTTGGACTTCGGCGACGTGCACGACACTGACCTTCTCGACATCGGTGCGGGGCATGGCAAGCTGACGGTCGTCGCTGCAAGCCTCAGGAACTGCACCGTGACGTGCATTGACCCCCATCCCGAAAAACTTGAACGCGCGAGGCACGTGGTGGAAGGACAACATGTTGCTGGAAAGGTCACGTTCGTGCAAGGCGATGCGCGACGGTTGCCATACCCGGATTGCCGCTTCTCTTGCGTGGCATGCTTCTCGCTCTTCCACCACGTCGACCCGCAAGACAGGGAAGCCGTGCTTGGCGAGGCGATCCGGGTCGCGAGGCACAAGCTCCTCGTTTCCGAGCTCACGATGGACGGCGCCAAGATATTCGACGAGACGCTCCATCCCGATGAGCATCACTTGGATTCTATAATTAAACCCGGCTGGTTCCTGGCGCGGCTTGTCCCGCACGGGAAGACAACTTGCGCCACGCGCCGCTGGGCGTACCACATCATGCTGGTGAAAAACGAGTGAACGACAAGAAAGAAAATGCTTCTAAGCAAACAGATGAGGATTTCGACCAATTCACGAAAGAGTTGCAAAACGAAATAATTGGCAAGGAAATGGAAGATTACAATGATCGCATCGTTAGCCTGTTCCACGACCCTCCCAATTGGGGTACGATGGAAGGCGAGCACGTGATTTCACATTCGTATCTCGGGCCATGCGGTGATACCATGTGCTTCTACTTATTGATGGATGGTGACGTCATCAAGAAGGCGAAGTTCACCACGACCGGGTGCGGTGCGTCCGTGGCAACAGGGGCTCAAACGACATTGCTCGTCGAAGGAAAGCATGCAAAAGAGGCCCTCGAGTTGCAGCCTGGCACGATTGATGCGGCGCTGCAAGGCTTGCCCGATGACCACAAGCATTGTGCCGAGTTAGCTGTTCGTACGCTTCGCCAGCTCTTGGAACGCTTCCGGGTATAAAAAGAAAAGGAAGAACGTACTCACCGAGTTCACATTCAAGACGAGCGCAGGCCGCGCCAGTACAAGAGGCCGGCTATGGCTTGGAACATGTTGCCGAGGAACAAGTCGTACGCCGACGAGAGTCCCTCGACGTTGTTGCTCAAGAGGTTGAGCTCCTGGATGTTCAAGGACATGAGAAACCCGAGATAGAATAACACCGACGCGAAAATGATGGCAACGGACCTCCGTCGCAAGTCGCCCGCCGTCGATGCCGCTAGCTTTATGTTGAGGCCAATGTTCAAGATCAAGCCTATCAAGATGCCCACCACCGTCCCCAACGTCACGATGTCCGTGTACAAGGAATAACTTAGACCGGGGATGAACACGGGGAGAATCGCGATCGCGATGGCGAACAAGTAGATCGTGCCAAGCTTCACGCGCCAGTTCAAGATGTTCTCCAAGGGGTACACTTGGGCGGCGAGCAATAGCATTAAAATCATTAACCCTATGAGATACAAGGGATTCGCGAGATTGGGAAGCAAGAGCGTGTACGTCGGCGTGATATCATAAATGACCGAGAACCTGTTGTCCAGTTGGCTAATGAATCCACCCGTCGTGGTGAACATTTTCATGGATTGGTCCACGACCGACATCCCGCCGTAGAAGATCAAGAATCCAAAGAATATCGCGTAACCGAGCAAGAACTTGTTTCCTTTTCGATGTGGTTTCCTTCCAACCCCACGTACAAGTGCAGCTGGACGTCTTCTCGTTTTTCTATGCGAATCAAGTCATTGATGAATTTTTGAACCGGCGCGGCCGCAGGCCCGTCATATTTCTCCACGAACTCGTCGACAAGCGCCTTCCAGTCCAAGTCGGGGTTCCAGAGGAGCTTGTGGAACACGTACCATTTCAGTTCCTGGAATTCCTGGTATATCCCGACCCCGATACCAGCCTGGAGCAGCACGCCCTTGACGCCCGCCTTCTTGTAGGTTTTCAGGTCTCGGGCCATGGTGTCCCAGATCGGGTAGGGAAGCAAGTAGTGCGCAAAATCAACGAAGTAATGCCACACGAAGACCTGCGGCGCGATGGCGAGCCACCCGAGCAGGTTCTTGTAATACTTCGCGTTCATCGGGTCCGCATCCATCGGGCGGTTCGACCGGTACGGGTACATGTTGCACACCACGATGATCAGGTTCTCGGGGAGCTTCTCGTTCCAGCCATCGGGCGGGGTCTCGGTGTACGTGTACGCTATGGTGTGGATGAATTTTCCTGGGAAACGGTCCTTGATCGCGTTGGCGATGGATATGCAGAACCGGAGCAAGCTCCTCGATGGGTTTCCCCGGTCCATCGCCTTGCAAGCATCGCACTCGCAGAAATTGGTCCAGTCGTTTTGCACGACGCCCACGGAAACGATGTCGGGCTCCTCCTCGAACCACCGGATCACGGTTTCGGTCGCGATGCGGATGACGTCGGGATTCGTCAGGCACAGCTGCCCGAGCGATTCGAGCCTTTGCCCGTTGACCATCGAGAAGTATTCTGGATGGTCCTTGTAGTATTTTCCAGGTGGCACGAGCGCGTAGAACGTGTGCGTCATCTTCCCCGGGGAGAACTTGAAGCTCCCGCCGAGCTCGGGTTCCGCGAACGGGTTGAGATTGACCCGCTGGGTTGGCGAGAACTCGGGGTCCATCGCGTCGAGGTATGTTATTGCCCTGTAGGGGAAGGCAGGGGTTTCCTTGCTTGAAAAATCGGGAATCGCGATGTCTGGCGACATGACCGGCACGTGGGTTGCCTCCGGCGCGAAATAACGAACCCCTAGAAGCTGTTCTATAAAGGAATACACGCCGTACAATGCGCCTCGAACTCTTGAACCGAGAATCAGCACCCTTGCTTCCAACGTCCGTATCCAGAAACCTTCATCTCCAAGTTCACCTGTATTAAAGTCGTGTACCATGTTCACGCTGGCAGGATGGAGCCCGATAATGATGCAACATCTTGGGATGTTGTTGTTTGTCTTTTCAATTTTTATAGCCAAGCCCGTCGATTGGTGGATGCGCGTGGAAAGTTCCCCGGCTGCATACTCCTCCGTGGGGGAACAATCCAATGGCACGATGATGGCCTCGATTTCCCTCAAGGGGATCACGGATGTCATAGATGCACATCCGTTCGCGGGGTTAAAAAAAATTGTTGAAAAAAGGAAAGGAAAAAAATAACGGAACCTATTTCCTTAAAGCTTTCATGCCCTTGAAGAGCGAGTCGACGAACTGGCCATCAGGTGCTTTCGTGAACAAGCTGACTATTGGAAACGAGATCAAGGCCACCACTTGTGACACGATGAACTCGTGGATGCCCGTTTTTATCATCTTGCCCGGTGCAACGAAATAGTCCCCGAGCGTGATCGCGAACGGGTTCGTCTGGAGTACGATAGCGCGCAAGTCATGGAACACCGCCTCGATCGCCGGGTTGCTAAACCTGAATATTAACCACCATGCCACGGCAACGCTTAGAGCGATGATCCCCGATACCCACGCCGCTTTTGCAGTCCCCCGCTTCCAGAATAGCCCGAAGACGAACGGGACGAGGATGGTGGCCGCCATGGCCGACCACGCGAACATGCACAGCGTGAGCACGAACTCCGGTTTCGTGAGCGCGAGCAAGAGGGCAGCGATAACCACGAATATCGTCGAAACCTTGGTGATCCTGAGCATCTTGACGTCGCTGATCTTCTCGCCACCCCGTTCTTTGATGTTCTGGTACACGTCTTGCGAGAAGCCCGATGCAGAAATCAAGATCAGCTTTTCTCCCGTGGTCATGGACGCGGCGGTGACCGCGGCGATGAAGATCGCCGCAAGAGCAGATGGCATCACCTGCCGCAGGAACAGCGGGATGTTCATGTCGATGTCCTTGAACACGGCGATGATGGTGGCGTCGATGGTCGGGTCGCCCGCGTGCAGGAACCAGTACGCGTTCGCGACGGCCCCGTTGAAGTAAGCAAAGAACGCGACGAAGCTCGCCCACACGCAAGCCACGAGCAAGCCGTATTTCAAGGCTTTCTTGTTCTTGGCGGTGAAGAAACGGCTCAAGGATTGGGGCATTCCCCATTGGCCGAACGACGTCACCAGGATGAAACCCAGCAATCCCATGCCCCCGAAGCCCACGAACGTCGTCAAGCTCCCCGTCGTGAACGGGATCGTGAACGATTCAAGCGTGCCCGGGTTCGTGATAGACCCGATTGTCTCGGCTCCCGCCAAGCCCGCCATCAACCCTTCGAGCCCGCCGACGCTGGCCAGCCCGAAAATCGTGATGAGCACGACGCCCGCGATCATGATCATGCTCTCCACCGAGTCCGAGAGGATGGCACCGATGGAACCCCCGAACACGAGATACACGATGGTGATGATGGCGCACAACGAGACGCCCACCATGTAGGCAACATCTGTTTCCGATTGCGAGCCCGATGGCGTGAGCAACGTGAGGAGCTTCGAAAGACCGACGTAAACGCTCACCAGGTAGATCATCTCGAAGAACATGATCACGGCTCCGCTGAATGCCTGGTAGTTCTTGTCCTGGTACCTGAACCCGATCAGCTGCGGGATGGTAACGGCGCGCGCCTGCTCGGAGATGTATTTCGTTCTCTTGCCAAAGAACACGAACATGAGCAAAATCCCGACCAGTACATTGAACGAGGCGATCCAAATGGCGCCAAGTCCCCATACAAACGCTTGCCCGCCGCCACCGATGATCAAGACGCTGCTGAAGTACGTTACCCCGAAGGATAGACCTAACAAGACGGGGCCGATGCTCCTACCCGCGATCAAGAAATCTTCCACGCTTTTCGTCTTTTTCCTGCTGTAAAAGCCAAATGCAAGTAAGACTGCAAGGGGGCTGGCCGATTCGCTGGCACTGATACTCGCACTGAGCGATGCCGATTCGGATGCCGAGCTCCAGCGGATACGGCACGAGAAGATGCGTGATCTCGTCGTCGGGTCCGGCACAACCATGCAATTACCCGGTAACGGGAAGCCCGTGCACGTCGAATCCGTGGAGCACTTCAAGGACCTCATAGAAAAACACCAAGACACGCCCATTGTCGTGGATTTCTGGGCCGAATGGTGCGGCCCATGCAAGATGCTGGGGCCTATCTTCGAGCAAGCCGCGGGAAAATTCAAGGACAAGGTTCTCTTCTTGAAGGTCAATTCTGATGAGCTGCCCGCCTTGGCACAATATTTCCGCGTGTCTAGCATACCAGATGTCATCTTGATACACAAGAAGGAAGTGAAGGGTGTCTGGATCGGGTTGCGACCCCTGGAATTTTACACGCGCGAGCTGGAAAAATTCCTCCAACCCGTCCCCTGATGAGCCGGCGCCGTCGATAGTTGCCGTTCACCTTTTTTCCAAGTCTCGAACCGTGAAAAACAACAACCGTGGTGCACGATGTACAAGTTTCTCACCTCTAGCCTGCTTGGCAACGCGTTCAACATTGGGGATTTATTCAAGTGCCTTCTTGGGCTGTCAGACCGGGAAATCGAAATATTCAATTACATGCTCGAGCATCGCGGCGAGTGCTGCGATAGGGTTGCCGAGGAACTCCAGATAAGCCGCAGCACCGTCCAGCGGGCAATGAAGCGGTTGTACGAGATGCGCTTGGTGACGCGTGACCAAGATTTCCCCCAAGGACAGACACGTGGATACACCTACAAGTATTCCCTCGTGCCACCTGACAGCTTACGAGCCTACCTGCTTGCCTTGGTGGAGGACGCGGCAATCCGGATGCGGGCACTCATCAAGAACGGGTTACCCGCGTCCGACCATGCTTGAAATTACACGAAAACACACGAGAAAATCTCTCGGCGGTGCGTCCCGTGGTTCGTTGCTCGGGCCTGGATAAAAGGAATGATGAGATGATTGGAGCGGTGAATGGATGGAACATCACGCCTTCGGGACGCCAACGAGCTTGGACTTGACGAGCTTGCAATCCCTGATGGGCGAGATCTCGTTCGCTATGCGCTTGATGTCGCGTTCGATGCTGCCGAAGACCATCTCTTGCACGAACTCCTTTAACTCTAAATTATTACCCTTCTCGGTGAGGATATCTGTCATTATCTTCCTGATGACATTTTGCTGGGAGGTCTTGGACATGGCGTGCGTGAAAATGGTGCTGGTTATGCGGAACACGTAGCCTTCCTTGGTCTTGACGTTGACGATGGCATCGATGCGGTTCGAGCCCCTGCGAACGAGGGAACGGATGAAATCACGGGTGAGCTCGTGACCGACGAACGTGGTGTTGCACAGCTGCCCGTTCACTTCCGATACCTTGAATCGCAGCTTGATCGAGACGTGGTTGAAATCCTGCGTGAAATCGTAGAGACTATTCTCGATGATGCGCCCGCTAACGTGCTCATCATCTTCGCCAGGGGTTTGACCGATGTATATTTCATTGAACTCGGGCGAGGCGTGCATTTCATACCATTTTTTAACCTTCCATTTATCTACCGTCTTTTTTGCCCTGCGCCGGCCCGCGGCTTCGGTTCGTTCTTGCATCTTGGCCATGTTGCGTAACCTTGGGTGATTTCTGGTGATGGTTTTGCCGTGAAATGGTGGATCGCGTCCAATTCACGAGCTATATCCGATGTAGAAGAGCCACGGATGTGTTTTAAAGTAGCTAGATATTTCCTACGCAAAAAGCTGCAAAGGCTTCGGTGGCCTTTGCAGACAAGGAGCCCCCATAAAACCTTTCCAGATGGTTCGGGGGATGCAATCCTTATTAACATAATAACAAGGCACGATCGCGTCCTCGTTCTCTCATTCAAGGCGCCCGGGTGTTTTCGTTGCAAATAAAATTTGTCGATGTTTCTGGGTGGATTTTCACACCAGCACGGTTCCATGGATCGTCTCCATCATCGGTGTTCCGTGCCCGGTTAGGCATGGTTTCTCGCATGCTTTTAAAAGGACGGCGAGGGTTGAAGGGACTTACTATTAGGTTTATAAATGCTCGTTCGGAAGATAGAACTGGGAGAGACCGTATATGCAGAAAAGTGGCAAGGACTCGATTGGAAGCGAGAGCCTTTATATCCCGTCAAAGGTCGTTCACCGGCCCTTTGTCTCGAAGGTATTCGGGGTACGGGATCCTCCATGCCCCTCGTGTCACAACGGGCTCGAGTTCCAGATTTTCGAGAATTACAACGATTCTGGAATGAGCTACATACAATGGCGTTGCAAAAATCGCTGTGGCTACTTTCAAAATAGCGAGCTCCTTTAATGCCTCGTGATGCGTTCAATATTTTTCATGTACGCGGGCAAGAGATGCTATTCACGTGTCCTTCCACGTCGGGGAGAACGACCTTAACGTTCTAACAACCCCTTTCAAGGTCGACAAGAAAGCATCCGCGACTTGGAGCGTGGTATCCCTTCCGATCGTGATTCTCAAGCTGCCGTGGGCCATTTCCGGTGCCAAGCCGATCGCAAGAAGGACGTGCGACGCGTGCTGGTTCTTGGACGAGCACGCTGACCCAGTCGAGCACTCGAAGCCAGCCATGTCCAAGCGCAACAATAGGGATTCACCCTCGATGCCCTCGATACTCACGTTCACGTTATTCGGGAGCCGCTTCGTCCGGTGCCCGTTGAGCACGGAACGTGGTATGCATTCGAGAATCCCGTCGATGATGTGGTCCCGGATTGCCATCTCGCGGCGCATCTCCTCGTCCATGGTCGAGAACGCGAGCTCGATGGCCTTGCCCATGCCCGCGATACCCGCCACGTTTTCCGTCGCTGGCCGTAACCCGCTCTCGTGGCCGCCGCCTTGGATCACGGGCTGGATGTACTTGCCACGGCCACGCCCGGTGCCCGGCAAGGTGCCCCCGCCTTTTACGTAGAGAAGGCCGACACCCTTGGGGCCGTAGATCTTGTGCGCCGAGGCGGCGAGGAGCTGGAAGCCGTCCCTTTGCGGGTCGAGCGGGATCTTTCCCAAGGCTTGGACGGCGTCGGTGTGGAACGTGATGCCCTTGTCCGAACATATCTCACCTATCTCCCGAATGGGCTGGATCGTGCCGATCTCGTTATTCGCAGCCATGAACTGGTCATCCGTGCTTTAACACATTCACGGGTTGATCACCCGCCGTGGGTTCCGTTCACCGGCGTTCACGCGGGGAGCCTGAAAGGGTACACCGCAACCGAGATTCTCACCAACAGCGACAAGTTGCTCGAGTGCTTGCACGAAGTAAAGCGGTTATACTTCCCGGATGGCCAACCCGTGCTCTTCGACCTGCAGGTCGAAGCGGAAATCCTCGGGTGCAAGCTCAGGTGGGCAGACAAGGCCCCGCCATCGGTCGAAACGCACCCGCTGGCCGCGACGCAAGCCATCCCCTCAACGATCCCTTCAGCAACCGCCGGACGGCTTCCGATGATCCTTGACGTGATGGAACGTGCCAAGGTGGAGCTCGGTGATGACGTCGCATTGTTCGGCTTGGTCACCGGCCCGCTCACGCTTGCTTCGCACTTGCGCGGGACGAAATTGTTCGTGGACATGCTACGGAACAAGGAATACACGATGGAATTGCTCCAGTACGCGACGGACGTTGGCTTGGCGATGTGCGACCATTATATCGATGCTGGCATGGATGTTATTGCAATCGTCGATCCCGTGGTCTCGCAAGTGTCGCCACGGGCATTCACGAGTCTCCTGGAAGCTCCGTTCAAGGCGATGTTCGACCACGTAAGGCAACGCAATCGGCTTGGTGCGTTCTTCGTCTGCGGTGACGCGACCAAGAACCTCGAGCCCATGTGCGGGACTCGCCCGGATGCCATTTTCGTGGACGAGAACATTGACATGGTTGCAGCAAGGGACGTGCTGTTCCCGCGCGGTATCACCCTCGGTGGCAACATCCCGCTCACAACGGTGATGCTCCACGGGACGCAGCAAGATAACATGAAGTACGTGGTTGACCTCATCGATGCACTCGGGAAGGATAATCTCGTCATTGCCCCGGGATGCGACATGCCGTACGATGTTCCCGTGGCTAACGTGGTGGGCGTTGCACAAGCGGTGCACGAGTACGAGCATGTGCGCGTCGTGCTGGAAACCTACAACGCGCAGGAAATCGAGCTCGACGTGGCTTTGCCGGATTATGCATTGCTGGCACGGCCGCTCGTCGAGGTCTTCACGATCGATTCGGCCACGTGCGCCGCTTGCAGCTACATGAAGAGCATGGCGTACACCGCGCGGGAACGCTTCGGGGACCGGGTTGACATCGTGGAATACAAGTGGACGGAGCGGGAGAATATCGCCCGCGCGAAAAAAATGGGAGTCAGGCACCTTCCTTGCATCTTGATCGACGGCGAGCTCAAGTACTCGTCGATCATCCCGAACCAAGAGGAATACTTTAATGAGCTCGAGAAGAGCTTGCGCGCGCGGGTGCATCAACGGCATCACGCGTAACGGTGAAGCACGTGGCAGTCAAGATAACAAGAATCGCCCAGTCTTGCGTCAAGCTTGATTTTCCGGGTTTAACGGCATACATCGACCCGTACAAGATTCCCGCGGGTAGTAACGGTGCCGATGTCGTCCTGGTCACGCATCCCCATCCCGATCATTTCAACTCGAATGCCTACAAGGCCATCAAGAAGGACACGACCCGTCTCGTCTGCCCCGTGACTTGCAGCAAGATCATATCCAAGTGGAAAGCAACGCCGTTGAACATTGGCGAGCAGTTCTCCCATCAAGGCGTCACGTTCAGTGGCATTCCCGCGTACAACTTGAAACTATTCCTCCACAAGCCGCGTAACCTGTGGCTCGGGTACATCATCAAGGGCGAGGGGATGGCGTTTTACCATGCTGGCGACACGGACCTGATCCCGGAGATGCGCCGGCTGGGACCCGTTGATGTTGCTTTGCTTCCGATAGGTGGCACGTTTACCATGAACTTGCGCGATGCAATCGAAGCTGTCCGGCACATAAAGCCGCGTGTCGTCATCCCGATGCATGAACTCCGTCAAGACATGGTAAAATTCAAGGATGGGGTTCAATCCATGGTTCCCGGTGTTGAAGTGGCATTGTTGCATCCCGGCGAGACCAAGATAATAGAGCATTGAGATACATTTGGGAAAAATAAGGATGTAAAAATTTTTTCAAGCCTTGTTAAAGAGAAGAGACCTTCTTCAAGCACCAGGGGCACATTTCGTGTTTCTGCAAGTACTCTTGGGCGCAATCCAGGTGGAAACCGTGGTCGTTGGGGCACGTGACGATGTTCCATGCGGGTTCGAGTGGCTTGAAACACACCATGCACGTTTTCTTCGGGTCCAGGATGCTTTTCACGACGTTTAAACGAAACTTGATGAATTCAAGTTCCTCGTCCAACGTGTTGGACATGCTCCTGTACTGGTCGATCCCGATCTCTCCACGCTCGAACATGTCCCTTGCAGATTCGATCTCGCCCCGCTTGTTTTCCAGGTCCTTCTTGACCTGCTCGATATTTGGGATGCCCGCCATCCCGCCGGATTCCACCAGGACTGGCGATGGTGACGTGCTGGTGAGGCCAGTCTGGCCAGATACAGGTTGGCCAGCCGGTTGTTGCGCGTTGCCTTGTGCTGCAGCGGTCCCGGTCCCGGTGCTGCTACCTTGGAGCCCGTTCCATCGTCTGCACCAAAGTCCTGGCCCGCCATGAACGATTCCGGCACGAATTCCTGATCGAGCTCGGTGAGCATCCCGTCGATGGTTCGCTTGGTTAGCATGTGCTTGAAAAGCTGGACGACGACCTCTGGTTTCAAGGCCATCTTGGATGCAATTTGGGTGACCTTTACCGGTTGGTTCTTGATGTGTCCCTTGGCGACAATCGAGAGCTTGTCGATGTAATGCTTTATATCCGCTTGAACCTTGCTGATGATCTCGTCGGTAAGAATTTCTTTTATGTATTGGCCGCTCGGGAAGTTATTCTTGATGAAGCTGTCCACGGACGCGCTGGAATGATCGAGATCGAACTTGCCCTCGTGGATCGAGAGCTGGATGATGGCATTTCCGAAGCCTTGCTGCAGCATTCCCTTGAGCGTGTCGAGCTTGCGGTTGATGTTCAGTACCATTCGCGCTTTCACTTCATTGGTAACCGCGATCGGGAGCGTGTAGTTCGTCAAGAACAAGACCAGCGCGATCAAGGCCGCGAATAACGTGTACACGAAGCAAGCGATCATCCCGAAATAAGCGAGTGGCTTGAACGCTTCGAGACCCGGGAAAAAATACACGATGGTGCAAATCACCGCGAGAAAGATGGTCAGCAACCAGAATTGAAAGATATTTCTCAATATTTTATGTTTCTTGGGCAAATATTTCTTGTAATTCGTGTCGGTGATGATTCTCGATTTCTCCCTCGTGAGGTCGTGTATTTTCTCGATGGTCGTCTTGACGTCTTGGACTTCCGCCGAGTTCGCAACCGGGCTCGCTTGATCGACCATTTCGATTTACATCCTCCCGAGAATGATATCAGCGATGATTTTCCTTGTTTGGTGGTTACCGAAGAGGAGCAATATGATCACGATGATCGTGATGAGCATGAGCACCATTAAGATTTCTTCCATGCGTTTTTCTACCTCATTTACCGCTGAACACTATCATATATATCGTGCACGTTGTTAAAATCAATCAAGTTCTTACGGTGTTGGCCAATGAACGACGCGAACTACACTCCAATCGAAGCCCTTGATGGTTTCAAAACAAGCAAGGATGCGATCATCATCGCCGTCCAGATTTCATACAAGAAGGATACGAAGGACGATTTGCACAAGGGGTTTATCGAACTCGCGAAGGAGACATCCTCCGGCACGTGGGTTGAAATAAGTACCCGCAACGAGGAATCCAAGAAGGCGGATGGGTGGATCGTGCACGAGAAAGGGAACATCGGATACATTGGTATCCCGCCCGATAACTGGGACCTTGATGGTGGTTTCAACAACGTGTGGGCCAATGTCGGGGGAAATTATTTTGGCCTGACTGACTTGAAACGTGCAAGGTTCCTTGACGTGTACTTCCCCCCTTGCATCGTGAAGCACTTCCCCGGGCCCCGGTTTGGCATCGACGGGATTTACAAGCAAATGGGCAACTTGAAACGCATGATCGCCGGTTCCATCGTGAAGCCGAAAATGGGGCTCAATCCCGTCGACTGGGCCAAGGTGGCGGAGCAAGTTTTCCTCGAGGCCGACTTGGTGAAGGACGACGAGAACCTCTGCAGCCAATCATTTTGCAAGTGGGACGCCCGTTTCACGGAGGTGATGACGCGGCAGCAGAAAATCATCGACTCCACGGGGAAACCAAAGGTATATGCCCATAACATCACCACGCGGGACATTTTCAAGCGCGCGGGAGACGTGTATGCCCTGTCAGAGAAGCTCAGTGCGCCTCATTTCGTGTACATGATCGACGGCATCATCTCGGGACTCAACGCCGTGCACGCGATGCGGGACCAGGACGTGTATCAAAAGCCCATCTACATCCACCGCGCGATGCATGCCGCCATGACGAGGGGCGCAGATTACGGCATGACGTTCCTCGTGTGGGCGAAGATGTTCAGGATGGCTGGTGCGGATTTCTTGCACACCGGCACCTATGGCAGCGGGAAGATGGGCGAGCACGAGGAGTTGCACCCGTCTCTCCTGGA
This sequence comes from Promethearchaeota archaeon, assembly GCA_041305945.1. Classification (GTDB taxonomy): domain Archaea; phylum Asgardarchaeota; class Lokiarchaeia; order Sigyniarchaeales; family Sigyniarchaeaceae; genus JBGLND01. The sequence goes on along the minus strand of JBGLND010000001.1, from coordinate 3,139,638 downwards.
AGAGAACCCGCACGAGGTGCCGGTGAGTCTCCTGGACTCCACGGCATACGTGAACCGGGCAATCACCCGGAAATGGGAGCACCTCAAGCCCGTCCTGCCGATGGCTTCCGGTGGGCTGTACCCGGGCACGCTTCCCCGCATCAGGCGGTTCAACGCTGCCACCGGCCTAAGTTTCCATCTCGGGTGCAATGCCGGTGGCGGGATGCACGGCCATCCTGGTGGCACCCGTGTTGGTGCCAAGGCATTCCGGGAAACGGCCGAGATCGTGGAAAGCGCGCAATATCAAGCATTGCAGACCGAAAAGGAGCGGCTCGATTATTTGCTATGGATTGCGAGCCAACCGGATAAGCTCTACTTGAAACAAGCATTCGACAAGGCAGAATGGGGTTTGAAGGTCTAATCTTTTTATATTTCTCGCGCCATTTTCTTTTTAAAAATATGGAAGAATTTGATGAACGATTGCTCCGTTTCCTTTCGTTCGGCGAGAACGTCGAGGACTTGTTTCTTTTGAATTCTTACTATCTCGTCCGCAACTTTCAGAAGTCGGAGTGGAAGGTTGACTGGAAATCGTTCATCATCTTGTTCGTTCTTGCAGATACTCCATCCAGCATCGCTGATTTAATCAAGGCATGGCCTTTTTTCAGGCATTACAAGGATATTTCGCCGAGATTGCAACCGTTGTGGCAATTCGGGCTTGTTTCTGAAAATATCGGCCCCAAGAATGCTAAAATATTGCAAACCACGCAAAAAGGCAAGTTCGTGGCCGCTTTCTTCTATTACATGCTCGCGTTCGAAAACGGCGAGGACTTCAAGCACTTCCAATTTTTGGCAACTCGGTTCCGTGACGAGACCTCCCTTCCCGGGTTCGAGACGCCGGATGCCTTGGCCCAGTCGCTGCGGATAATCAAGGGGCAGCTGCCTGCCTTGATGGACTTGATTCCCCGGATAATGGCGCTCCTATCAGACCTTGAATGGCGGCTCGATTACAAGGTGCTCTTGATTCCCTTGTATTTGCTCGATAACGACGAGCAGTCACTCACTGACTTGATTAATAACTATCCGATGTTCGGTTATTACCGCGAGTTGAAGCAACGGACAGTTCCCCTCGTCTCGCTTGGCTTGGTACACGAGGAACGAGCTGGAAAGAAGGGGAACCTCCTGTCACTCACTCCAGGGAGAAGTTGAGGTTCAGCCTCTTGTCGCGCCAGAACTTCGCCATGAACAAGATCGACCCCGCGACCTCCCACGCGAACGGCCAGACCACGATCGCGTCGAGCACGCACGCCAGCACCGGCTCGGCGTGGATGACGCCGAACGCGTCGAGTATGAGGCGAGCCCCGAAGACCACGATCACGACGACGAAGTACGCGTCGGTGAACGTCAGGAGGCCCTGCAAGAATCGTTTCGTCGACATGCTCCGGTCGAGTTCCTTGACCTTGTCGTTCTTTGCCCTGGAAAATTGCAAAAATCCATTTCCCAGCGAAAACCCGGATAGTGCAAGGACAATGAAAATCGAGATTTCTATCCAGAACGCGGCCGGGTCAGGCGTGGAGAGTGCCACTTGAAAATCGTGCAGCGGGACCCACGATGGGACCGAATTCAGGCTGAGCAGGAAGGCGAACAAGAACACAACGATCATGAGGATCAAAGCGGCGAATCGCTCCACCCGCCTGCCCCGCAGCTTCTTGAGCAGGGCGTAGACGAAGAAAGACCCGCCGATCGCGATGGCCATTGCGAGCAGAACGGTCTCCATGATGAATACATCCAAGACGGTATCTCATAAAGGTTACTCGGCCGTCTCGGGGCGGTGAAACGTTTCGAGGATACCACGCAAGAAATCAGGGTTCACCTCGATCAATGTATGAATGGTTGCTGTTGCCGATGTGAAGCGTACTTGTCGAGCGGGATCACGTAGAACTTGAATGGACGGGATGCCGGCATTTGATGCCGCCATCATGTCAATATCAGAATCACCGACAAGGATGGTGGACTTGTGCACATTGATGTTGGAACGTGTCTCGATGGTTTGTTGTATCTTGAAAATACCATCCGGTTCCGGCTTTGCGGTGGTCTGGTCGTGCCCGTCCATATCAAGCGCGAGTAAGTATTCGAACAACACGTCTAGCCCGAACCGCTCCGCCTGGTAACGCGCCAGCCGGGCAGGTGTGTTCGTGAATCCCGCGACGTGCACGTCGGGGGTGCTGGCCAAGAGTTCGATGGCTTGCAGGGCGTCCGGGAACGGGTGTATGCCACCGGTCTCGATCTCGCGCGTGCGAGCCTCGAAATCAAGGCCATCAAAGGTACTCCAGAATGCCTTCACGTCCCGCACGCCCCAAGACGCAAGCGTAGTGGCATGATGACGGCCCGATGCCCAAAGCTTTTCGCGAGTGTCATGCCCGGGAACGGAAACACCGGCCCCTTCAAGCGTTTTCACCAAGAGCGAATCGAAATCTACCCGGTCACCGACGTCAATGATCGTGCCATCCAAGTCGAAAATGACAAGCAACGCATCCATCTCGGTCGCACCCGTAAATACAAAAGTCTTGGACTGTAATTAACCACTGTGCTAAAAAGATTTCCCGGTAGCATCCATGGAAGCCTTCAACCACGCACGTGTCGACGACGAGGTCCAGCTGCTCGTCCCGAACTTCAACGACGCGATACTATCCATCGTCATCTTCCACACGGGACAATCCATCCCGTTGTTGCGGTATGACTTTCGTGATAACGGGTATAACTTCGACCAGAGCCTCTTGTCTGGTATGATCTCCGCGATCCTCGCGATATCGGAAGAAATCGATACCCAACATAAGAGCACGCTGCGAAAGATAGACCAGACAAGTTATGACATCCACGTGACCATGGGGAGCAAGACCGGCATCATCCTGTTCACGCAAAAGGGCCGGGAAAACGAGCAGATTCTCAGGGATTTTTCCCAGTACGTCCTGGCGGAATTCGAGGAACGGTACCACGACCTCTTGACCACGGAGATGGTCAGCTTCGACGAGATCATGTTCGACGATTTCATCCAGTTCATCAAGAAGGCAGCCACGATACCCATCTCCATCTCGCCGGAAATCATCGTCGAGATACTCCCCGCGTTGAAGAGATATTCGGAACACATGAGCTTCATCATCTGCGACAAGCTCATCTTCATGCCGATCTTCAAGCAACTCGCGGATTACATGACGCCAAATGAACTCTTTCACATCAGGACGTTCATAAAGGAAACCACGTCCGGCACCTTCAAGTTCCTCGAGCAAGTGCAGAAATTCGGCACCATGGAATGGGTGGTGCTCTGCACGACGAAACGGAACTTCTACATTTCCAACCTCGACCCGTTCTACATGGTCGTCCTCACGAGGAAGGTCACGCCGGCCTCCGAGGTGGAGGAGTTGCTCCAGGTCATCGACGACATCGTGCGGAAAAACTCACTGGTCTTGACCACGAGGCAGAAGGCGTGGTTGTTTGACGCGATAGACATGATCGCATCGCAAACCAAGGTCGACTCCCAAAGTTTGCAAGCTGAAATCATAACGACGATGAAACAATTCCAGCGGGACAAGCACATGCTATTCAAGGCGATGGACCAGTTCTCCATCCACGAGAAAAAGTCGCTTGTCGGGGATCTCTCGTCATTCATGATCACGAAACTGGAGGGATACTATTCTAGCTCGCACGCGGACTTCACGCAAAAATTGGGGGAGATCAAGAAAAAATTCATTCAACGGACCGAGACCTTGCTGGTTTAGCGACGGGAAAACCCGAACGACCCTAAAAGCCGTTCCAAGCCCCAGTACTCGCCGTTGCAGAAAGCGACGGGTTTTGCCCGCATCACGGGCATTTCCTTCCCGACATCCTTGCTCACGTCAACAGACACCACTTCACCCAAGAACATGTGGTGGGATTCGGAATAATCGGAGATTACTCGGGAAACCTTGCATTCGATGTTAACCGGGCATTCCGCGATAACGGGAGACATCACCAGCTTCCCCGGCATGGCCGTGAGCTTGCATTCCTTGAATTTATCAACGTCCCGTCCGGAAACCACCCCGCAATAATCCAATGCCTTTACTTGCACCTCCGACGGCACGTTGACGACGAAATCACCGGTATCCCGGATCAACCCGTACGAGTACCGCGATGGCCTGATGCAAATGCCGATCACGGGGGGGTCCGACGAGAGTATCCCGACCCACGCGAGCGTGATGATGTTCTGTTTCGAGCCACCTGGCGCGCAGCAAGACACCATCACCGCGGGCACGGGAAACAAGCTCGTGCTTGGTTTCAAGAACAACTTGTCTGCTTTCATGTTGTCTCGCCCGTTTATTCTGTTGCAAGGATTTCCACGACCCGTTTCGTGAGTCTTTATCATACAATCCATCGACGTCGAGCAAGTAAACGAGCTTCTTCACGTCGTGGGAGAGATTGTTGGCGAGATGCACCATGATGGCATCACCTGAAAGGATCCCCCACCCCCGTGACACGTCGACGACCGTGTCCCCGTGCAGGACCGGAACGAAACCTTCCTCGATCAAGGCATCGATCGACCGGACCCACCCGTCGTGGATGAAACCATTCTTGTTAATGTATATGGCAGATGGCTGCACGGGATAGGCATCCATCCCGTGAGCGATGAATTTTTTTACCACGATGGTGTTGAGCTCGATCATCGCGGTATGGGTCATCGTAAAACCAGTTGCTTGATTTTCCACCGATTGCAAACGCCCCTCGTTTATTTTATATGTTTTTGCCAAGGGATGGCCAAACGAACCGCCACCGTGAACAAGCAAGACGTCACGTCCCGCGCGCTTGATTTGCGAGCAGATGTTGTCGATGACATTTTCATGCAACGATTTCGGAATGCTCTTATCTGAAATACAACTCCCGCCTATCTTTACCAGAATTAATTTGTTTTTTTTCATGTTAAAGTACCTTTTCAGAACATATAAGACCAACAGGACCGATCCGTGCAAGAAAACACGTGAATCCTTTTCGTGCCAATATCTTCATCAAGGTTCCTTCCATTCCTTCAGGAACGGCGATCAAAACGCACCCACCCCCGCCCGCGCCTGTCAACTTCCCACCCGTCGCGCCGTTCTCCATTGATACCTTGAGAATCTCGTCGATAACAGGGATCGATACCCCCATCTCGGATAGCGCATCGTGGTTCCGGGTGAATGCACGGCCGAGATCGTGGACGTCCGTGGAGTGCTCCTTGAAGCATCGCCACGTGCCGAGCACGATACTCTTGATGGATTCGAACACCACCTGTGCCCTTGCGGGGTCCCTTGCATGCCATTCCTTGACTCGATGCACCAGTATGGAGGTGCTTCTAGGGACATTCGTGTTTGCAACAATGATCTGCCCGCCATTGATGGTAACCTTGTCTACCACATCAACGATTTTCCCGTTTTCGAACATGAATGCACCACCTTGTATGGTCGCGGTTGTATCAATACCCGACGGGTTCTCGTGGTACAACATTTCTGCTTGGCGAGCGATATCTAACAAGTCACGGTCTTTCAATTCAACCCCGTACCACCGGGAGAGCATAAACGTGAACAGCGCGCAAGTCGCCGCGGATGATCCCATCCCGGCCCCGATGGGGATGGAAGAAGCCGCGTGGATAGAGAACCCCGCGCCGGGAAATGGCTTCTGGAACCTGTCACGCAAAGCATCGAGGACGATATTAACCAATCGAAACTTGCTCGATGTGGTGCCAAGCAATCCATCAAGGCTGGCCCCATGCAAGGATAACCCGATGTCTCGCAAGTTTATGGAACATTCTGGCGCGGGCAAAAGAGTGATCGAAGCATTCATGCGAAGGTCCAAAGCGGAAACGATGGAGGGGTATCCGTATACGACCGCGTGCTCACCACCAATGATGACCTTGCCGGGCGATGAGCACTCAACCAGAACGGTCATTTTTCCCCTTCACTCTGTGTGAATCGTGAATAGATCTCGCGCGCCACGTCGATACGTATCTTCCCGCCCTTCTCGAGTTCCCGGATGACCCGGGCGTGATACGGTTCGGGAATGCCGGCCATGCGCACGATATTCCCCGCGTGTAACCTCATGTGACCTTTCTGGATACCCTCCGAAGCGAGCGCGCGCAATGCAGCCAAGTTTTGCGCAAGGCCCACCGCACCGATGATCTGGGATAGCTCGCTCGCATGCTGGATTTCCATCAACTTGAGGCTCAAACGGGCAACGGGATGCGTTTTCGTGGCACCACCAATGATGCCAACAGCAACGGGCATCTCGAGCTCGCCGACGAGATTCCCCGCATCGTCCCTCCAGAACCGCGTTAGCGGGCCATATTGCCTATTCCAAGCGGCGAATGCATGCGCACCGGCCTCGACAGCACGCGTGTCGTTTCCCGTGGCGAGGATAACCGCGGAAACACCGTTCATGATGCCCTTGTTATGTGTCGTCGCACGGAAGATATCGTGGCGTGCAAACTCCACTGCATCAAGGATACTCGTGATGACATCATTTCCCCCGAGGAGTTCCTTGTCAAAAATTGCTCTCGCACGGACGATTCGGTGTATGGCGAGATTGGAAATGATTTTTAACAAGGTCTCCCCACCCGTGATTTCCTCCAAGACGGGAGCTATCGCTTCAGCCATTGTATTCACCGCATTCGCACCCATGGCATCGAGGCAATCCACGATGATGTGCACGTCGAGCATGCATCCCCTATCGGTTGCAATCTTGAATGCTTCGATCCGGCGGGCCCCACCTCCAGCTTTCACCAAGACAGGGTCTTGAGCGTTTGCATGATCAATGATGGAACGTTCCGCGCGCGCGATCCCGGCCAACGCGTTCTCTACATCAGGGACGTTGATCAGCTGGACTTGGCCGATCATCATGCTTTGCACGGGTTCAACGGTGAAGCCCCCGTGTGTTCTTGCCATTCGAGCGGCATTCGATGCGGCAGCGACGACCGATGCTTCCTCGATTGCCATGGCAACAAGGCGGTCCTTCCCGTTGACAATGAAATTGGTCGCGATCGAGAGGGGCAAGGGAAACGTGCCAACAACGTTTTCCACCATCGAATTCAAGACGGTAAACAAGTTTCCATCACAAGCATTCTTGAGCAAGTGCACCTCGGCATCATCGAGATTGCAGAGCGCTTTAAGTACAGAAACGCGCTCTTCAACGGTTTTCATGTAGAATTTTTCAAGTGCTGATGAATCGACCAATACAAGCCACGCTCCTTATCTATCTCTCGCTACCCACGCACATGGATGAGGCCACCACCTATCTCCAAGTTACTGGCGCCCTTGATCTCTCCCAAGTCGACCTGGTCCATGCAAGGGATCCGGGCAATGATGACACCGGCTGCAACGATGGGCTCGCAAGCCTTGTTGATGATGGCAAGGGGTCCCACGCCATTTTTTTTCAATTGAAGGATGGTGTAGCTCCCAACGGTCGAGCCTTTTGCCTCGGGAAACACGAGTATCTTTCCAGCCACGCCTATGCCGTTGAGTGGATGTCCTTGTTCGATGACGATCCCCGTTTCAGGGTCGATCCCACCGTATATCAAGAGGGGTTGGTCACTGATGTGCGGGACGATCGCACGACCTCGCCCCGTCCCTGGCACGTGGGACACGTCTCGGGCTTGCTCCCTGCTTCCGCGCCCGTCCCGTTGCACTCGTGGCAAGGCACGCGCCGCTTGACCGAGATGTCCTTCTCGACGCCGAAGACCGCCTCCTCGAACTCCAGCACGAGGGGCATCTCGATGTTCGTGCCGTACCGCTGGGCCTGGCGAGACGCGCGACCGCCACGACCGCCACGACCACCACCAAAGAAGCTGCTGAAGATATCTCCGAAGCCGAACATGTCATCGAAATCGAACCCGTTGGCGCTGGCACCATCCATCCCGTGGCTGGGATCGATGCCAGCAAAACCGAAGCGATCGTAGCGTTCCCTCTTGCTTGGGTCGGACAGGATATCGTAGGCCTCGTTGACCTCCTTGAATTTCTCCTCGGCTTGCTTGTCATTCGGGTGGAGATCGGGATGATATTCCTTGGCCATCTTCCTGAATGCTTTCTTGATGTCATCGGGACTGGCGTTCTTGCTCACGCCCAAAACATCGTAGAGATCTCGTCTATCGCTCACGGGCACCGTACCTTGGAATGAGGGTCGTCGACGAAATTGTGTATAGCGTCAATGTTATTAATCCAAGAAGGAGTAAAAACACATACGCGACGCTGGTCGTTGCAAGGATAAAGGTGAGTTCGACAACGGGACCAACAAGAAGTGCTTATTTAGCCGGACGGTGGTACCCCGGGACCAAGGATGCGCTCAAGAAAACGATCGAGGATTGTTTCTTGTCGGCGTTCGGTCCTGGACGTTTGCCCCCTGTCCCACCACTTGCCAAAGCGAAAGGAGATGGAGAACATGTCATGGGTATCATCGCCCCGCACGCGGGTCTCTCGTACTCGGGAGGCATTGCCGCGAACGGGTACCTCGCGATTGCAGAAGCAGGGGCGCCGGACGCGTTCATCTTGATAGCATCGCACGGCGGGTTCGATGACGTCTTGATCCAAGACGATGGAACGTGGGAAACGCCGCTGGGAAAAACGAGGGTCGACAGGGACATCGCGCGAGCCATCGGGACCGCTGGTCAAGCCATCAAGGTGGCCAACGAGGAGATGGTTGATTTCGAGTACACCGACAACACCTTCGAGTTGCAACTGCTGTTCATGCAATACATCGCCCCGGCTGCCACCATCGTCCCGATCGCGGCCGGTTCACGAGCATTCCCAAAGCTGCACGCCGCTGCAGGCCAGCTATCCACTGCACTCAATGCCTACATGGCGGCGAATGGTAAGAAGCGGGTTGCCATCGTTGCATCTACCGATCTCACCCATTATGGCTCGCACTATGGCTTCATGCCAGCTATAGACAAGAGCATCGATGAGCAAAACCAATGGGTACGGGATAACGACGCGCGCGTCTTGGACATGATCTTGCACTTGAACGACGAGGACCCGGGCCGCATCCTCGACGAGGCCATGGAGAGCCACAACATCTGCTGTCCCGGGGCAATAATCCTCGCCCTCGACACGTTCAAGCAGCTCTCTCGGAAGAAAAACCTTGAAAGGCTCGGGGTCAAGCTTTTGAAACAAGCCACAAGTCACGATGTCATGCCGGACCGGTTCGGCAGGTTTGCGGCGGTTGGCTATGCATCGATGCTGTTCGAGATATGATGGAAGCACACGGGAGGAAACAACCTCATGGCATCAGTCATACGGATATTACGAAAGATTTTCGGGATCGTCTTGATCTTGGTCAACGCCATCCTATCATTCACGTCATTCATCGCAGTCTACAGCACGGTCTATTTCGTGAGCGATACGAACAACTTCAAGACAAATTTCAATGTCATCAACGGGCTTAATGCATCGGAGCCTTTTCTGTATGTAGGGGACATCGCCGTGAACAACACGGGACTGTTTTATTTCAACAACTTCTCGGTCTCCTTCTCGTTGAACGAGCCGAACGGGACGGTGATCACGTACACGAAATTGTTCGACGAGATCGCCCCGCAAAACGTCACGACGTTCGACATCAACCTCACGGCCCCGTATGCAACGTTCAACATGACCATGGACCTCTACGGGATCCGGTGGGATAACGTCACGGGATTCTTGTTCTTGCGCGGGAAGTATGCCTTCTCGCTGTTCGATTTCTCGATGAACATCACGGTGAACCCGCTCTGGTTCGTGTGAGGCGAGCATCATGGGAACAGCAAAAAACTTATTCACGGGAATCCTTCATGCTGCCATCGCGGCGATATCCTACATCGTGATGCCTTACCTCGGCCTCTCGGTCATGAAATCGCTGGACCTGTCGGGGCTTGGCGTGAACATCGACTACGCGCGGCTGAACATCGACATGATCATCTTCTACATCGAGGCCATAGGCATCATCCTGGTGGGGCTCGGGTTCGCCAAGGGGTCGTCACCCAAGCACTCGAAGCGCCGGGCGATCTTCTCCCTGGGGCAGATACTGACGAGCGGCACGTATGCCTACATCATCAAGTACTCGGGCTTGTCGCAGATACCCATCGTCTTGTTGGGCTTCGGTTCCATCACGGTGACCTTCGACACGTTCGTGTTCATGATATTTGGCATCGTCGTGCTCAACGCGTCCCTCGCGTTGTTTGACATCATCATCGCATTCCTGGACCAGCGGAGGAGCAAGGTGTACTCCCTCGACAAGGCGGCAAAGAAACAGGAGGTCAGGTCGACGGGCATGTATGCCTGAGGTGAAACGCCATGAAGACGACACTGCTGCTTAAACTCACCCTGCCCCTTGCTTGCCTTGGTATCTTGCGGGCGGGCATCATCCCGCTGGCAACGGGCGACCCGATCATCGATTACATGGGGTTCATCGTGCCCTACCTCGGCGAGATATTGAACGTGTTCAAGGGCTTCCTGGTCCCGATAGGGCAGTCGCTCGGCGAAGACATCATCGGTCCCGTGGTCAAGATCATACCGAAGCCCGACACCGCAACGGGATTTGCCATTTACTTCATCATATTCGCGGGCATCTTCCTAGTATCCTTGCTCCTCAACACCATGTGGAGGCCAAAGGGATACGGGAAAACGGAGGACAAGGAAGAGGCGGAGCAAGAAGCCCCGATCGAGGAGACGAGCGAAGAGTCGAAAGAAGGCAGGACGATCGAGCAGGAGGGGGAGGGCACCCCGTCCCCTCCAGCGGACCCCGACAACCCGAGCGATGGTAACGGGGACTTGTAACTCGTTTTGTGGCAATGCGATGGTCACGTCCATTATCTCGCGTGACTTCCGCTTCCCATCGGCTGCATCAAGACGCTTGATTCCCTTTCTTGCCCGTGTTTCCTTGATCTTTTCCCGTCGTGGTCCCCTTCTTTGCCGGTTTTTAAAGAACAAGAACGCTAGCACGAATGCAATGCAACCGGCGATCAGCAAGGTTATTGGGAGCGGGATCACGAGGATGCGGACCTCGAACGTCTCCGTGTGCGTGCTCATGCCCTCGACGCGCAACAAGTATGTCTTGTACTGGTACATCCATGGCGAAAACTCGATATCCGTGCAGTAATTAGCGGTGCCTTCTTCCGCCGCCAAGGTCGCGATGGTATTCCCGTCTAGCGTTTGCAGTACCAGCGTGGCGTTCTCGTGTGGCAACCCCGTGTGCATGTTGTAAACAGGCACGGAAAATCGCAGTTGGTTGGTGAAGAAACATACTGGATTGGCCACGGAACGGATCTTCTCGATATCAAACGAATACAGCACGTCCAAGATGTAGATGCGTGTGAATCCAAAGAAGTTCTCGTGCGTGATGCTGGTATTGAGCCGGTACTGGCCTGTCGAGTTGAATGCCTTGAGCTCGCCGGCGTACGACCCGTTCTGCAAGTCGGATAGTTGAATACCGATCTCCTCGGGAAAATCAACCTTGGAGATGGTCACGGTTGCTCCTTCGATGTAATGACCGTTCGGGGTTGCCAAATCGACACGCACCTTGACCCTCTGGTTGGGAAATGCCGTGAGGTCATCGACGAAGATATCGATGATCAACCTACCGGCATCGAAGATTGCGGAACTGAAGTACAAGTAAACTCGGTCCATAATCTCCGAGGTAAAGTTGAACCGCCCGGTGCCATTGAATGCCGAGAAATCGTTGAACGAGGCAACTCGTGAGGAGATATAGTTGTTAAGGAGCGCCGTGTTGATGTTGTGCAAGAGGGAGAGCGCGTAGAGCGCATCGCATGCTTGGTACACGGTGAAAGGATTCTCGACGGTCGTGATGTTATCCAGCATCTCGTTCGAATAATCGTAGAATGCACCCGTGTGGTCGTTCTGGTGGTCTCTCAAGAAATCAAATGCACCTAGCACGAGATCCCCTTCATTAACCTGGATGTCTTGCAGGAAATCGAGATTCTTGGCTATGCTGATCGCGTACCTCGTTGCCAGCACGCTCGCTCCATCGGTGGTGTATGGGTCGATGAGGAACCCGCCGTAGTACGTTTGCAGGTTGGTAACGAATTCCGTGAGCCCATCCGGGTAATTGATCCTAGTCTCGCTTCCCGTCATTGCGATGATCATCGATGCATAGAAGACCTCATCGAGACTCCAGCCAGAAAAAAAGTAACCCATCGGGTCCTGGTTTGCAATGATATAATTTACGATGATCTCTGCATAAGGTACGTCCGATGCATTCCCCGCCAATAGATCGTAGGTCTTGAATGCATAGTAGGTATCGCCCATGAAATCCACGTCGTAGTTACCATCGTCGAAAAAATACGGTGCTATGCCTTGGCAGGAATCAACATAGGACAAGATGGCGGAACGTGTCGTGGTATCGAGGAAGCCCGTGTCGTACATCATTTGAGCACTTTCCCACGTTGCCTTGAGAGAAACTTCGGCCGCCGAGCCAAAACCACCATCCGGAAATGCCCATCCCGCCAGGTACGCGGACATGTTCTCGTTGATGCCCGAGATGGAGATGTTTGTCGTGAAAAGCCTGGTATTTAAAATGGAGCAAGCATAAAACATGCCTTCCATCGTCGGTTTAGGAGATTGAAAGGAAATGAAATACCAGCCATGTTTATCTTGAAAAATCAAGGTGTGATTCACGATGGAACCGATGCATGCATCGAGCGTCGTCGTGTCATTGATATATTTCAGGACATCGATGCCATAATAGTTCTCGCGCGTGCTGTCGATGTCAAAAAACCCTTGCACCAGCCACTGGAAGATGACGTCCCCAAGGTACGAGCAAAATTCCGCCGAATAATTCCAGGCAAGATGTTCAATCCCCAAGATCAAGTCCAGCGAGGACGTGTCTTCAAGGAAGAAATTCAATTCAACGGTCCTGGTGCCATTCACGGTGACGGTAAAATCCGAGACGTTCACCATCCCGGAGTTGAACGTGTACGTTTTCACGTCCGCATCGAGATCGTTAAAAAACGTGGTGTTGGTCATGCAGAACCACGATCCTGACGAATGGTTGTACATGGATGCGAAGCTGGTGGTGCCCACTGGGTTCAAAGGAACGGAGACGTTTGCATCGATGGAAAACCCGAACTCGTCCTCGGACAAGTCGCGTAGATGTTCGACCGGGAGGTAAAAGGTGATGTTGAACGTGCCGTTGGTCGTGTTCACGCCCATGGCATCCAAGTCTGGATATTGGAGCGATGATGCATTACCATATGCGAGGGTGCCCGCGTGCAAGGTCATCGTGGAATTGGAAAATGGTTTTCGCAGGTACATCGTTCCATTAAGCATGCTCATCACATGCAAGGCATGATACGTCGCGGAGAAAGGCTCGGCTCCCAGCTCGTGTTCAAAAAGCTCGTAATTCAACGCGTTCGGGTCACCGTTGAAGAAATTATCCAACAAGTACGCGAACGCCTTGGACGCGTTGAAACCGGGCAAGGTCACGTTAAAATGATTCAACATTGCCAGTGCTTGGTACATCGTCTTTGGGGTCGTTACGTTTTGTGCTACGATGTTGGTGAAAAAGGTTTGGTTGACGAGCGTGCTGTTGACATAGTTCACGATGCCTTGAATCTCTAAGGTACCAAACGTGTGATTGAGCAGCGACAGGGTCCTAAACGCGTTGTATGTTCCCTCGATTGACGAGTTCAAATCATGTTTGTCCTTGTATCCACCATCATCTTGCACCAATTGCATGATATAGCCGGTTGCATCATTTTTTTCTAGAATTGCATTCGTGTCATTGAGAAACGTGGCCAATTCCGTTCCAAATCTCGTTTCTTTCAATGTAGACCCGCGAGCGGGAAGGCCACCGACCGGGCTGATGAAACCCCGCAGGACATCAGCAAAACCGGACACGTTCATGGTCGAGCTGCTCTCCATGGCGAGCGGGACCAACGCCGAGTGCATCGCTTAACGCAAGCATAAAATCTCGTTCTTCGTGTGATAGAAGAGGAATGATGAACGAGTTGAAAATTTTAAAGATATTTTCTGTCGTGATGCGATCACGAATGCGTTCGTTCAATATGTTGATGCCGCCGAAGTGAGACATGTTGGGTCAACCTTACCGTGTACCGGTGAGGATCTCCCTTGGAATTGATAACCTTGCATGGGCCGCGCGCAATGGTTTAATGCCACGGCACCTAGTCTTGCAGTGCACGAAACGCGCAAGACGCGAACGCGCGCCGCGGGAATCCCGGCATCGTTGCCTCGCTGGACGAGCTTGACGTGGCATCGGTATCCGGTGCACGCATGCACGCGTGGAATAACGTGGCGGTAGTCAAGTGGTTACTTCGTGAGCGCGAGGTCGCCACGAGACCTAGACGCTAGCCTGCTAAGCTGGTGCCCAACCGGGTGCGAGGGTTCGAATCCCTCCCGCCACGCTCTCTTTTTCCTTCAAGAATGCGGATGCGGAGCCCATGATACTCGCGGGGGTACTGTGGTCGTGAAGTACCTTCCCCCATTATCTTGAAAACATCCATGATTTTCGTTCTTTTCATGTAGAAAGAAAAAAAAACATGTCCGAGACGAACTTGATCTCGTTTTGCTTCCGTTATCTGGCATCGTGATTATTGTCGGTCGCGAGAACACGGGGATGATACCCGGCCTTATCGACTCCTCCTGCTACAGAGAGGTGGTGGCAAGACGCGCCGCGGAATTCGCGTGTCGCTGACACTAAAAGTAAAATTTTAGTATAAGCAACCGTTTAATCATAATATCAAAAGGGATCTCCCCGTGGGTAAAGAAAAAGTGAACGCTGCAGGCGCTTTGGAATACGCGATCGAGAACTTCGACATCTGCGAGAAGTGCCTAGCGAATATGGTGCGGAGACGCGTCATCGCCGATGGTAAACCCAAGATAGTGATGCAGTGCGTGCGATGCCGGTTCTGGCACGAGATAGATAAAGACTGATTTTTGTACACGTCACGTTACTGGTATCAGACCCACTAGGTTAGCCAGATCATGTACAACGTGGTCACCTGTTTGAGAAACGTGCGACACGAACCATACAACGTTGCTCCCAAGATCTTGACCGGGTTCCTTTATAAGGCAAAAACCCATTGAATGCATATAAAAATAGAGAGCAAGCATGCATGAATGACCCCGACGAAGGCACAGGTCCCACGGGCACGACGGCACGCGGGAACCAGGTGACACCACGCGAGGACCGCCAGGCGGGCAAGGCACCCGGGGGACAGGAACCGCCAGATACGAAGGAAATGGACGACGCAACGGCGCGTGGTGGCTTGGAAGACCGGGAAAAAAATGTCGATGCCATTGCTCGCCGGGGGCACGCAAAACCCGCGTTGCCTGCACCGATCGACCCGTTCGCAAAGGAAAACCGGCCCAAGCGGGGCCAACCACTCACGGTGCTCCGGTTCTTGCGGGCGCTGGCAATGTTAATCTTGGCCATCGCCTTGCTCTCCTCGTTCGGGTACTCGATCATGCTCGCCGTGCTCTCGTCCAACTTGCTCGTGAACCCGCCGCCGGCCGGATTATTGGATTTCAGGGAATCCTTGTCGGTCACCGTCTCGATATTGAGCTTGGTGGGCTTTATACTGCTCGGGATCGCATCCGAAGGAAAGGACCGTGCTGCTGAAATCCAGCGCATCATCAACGAGCGCAAGCAACGCATGAAGGATTTCGGCTTGACCGAAGAGCAAGCAAAGCTGGTGCAAGACGAGTTCATGCCCTCGCGCGTCAAGGGCAAGAAAGCCAAGCTGTTCTTCTTCGGGATGGCCATCGCGTGCCTCGGGGCCTACGGCATGATATATTTCGCAAGTGGCATGACCGAGCAAATCCACGTGCTCGCCACGTATGGCTTGACCGGGGCCGTTATCTCGACGGGCTTCATCTTGGCGGGCTTCGCGGGTGAACTCAACGTCGAGATTTGGCGCGCCGAGATATTCGGTATCAGGGTGCACGAGGCCGCGATCGGCATCTTCTTCGTCATCATCGCCGTGCCGTTGCTGTATTTCGGGTCGAGCATCGACAAGATACTGGCCGCGTTTTACATCTTCACGGGCGCGTTCTTGATAGGACGAGACTGGAAGGACGTGTCAGCGGGCAAGGTCGTCGAACGCGCAAGGCAAGAATGATTGAATGCTCACGCGAATGCGAAAAATTTCCGCTGCCGCAGGTGCAGCACGCCAATGCCCTCGGTATCAAGCTTCCGCTTGAGCTGCTTGTCGTTGGTCGCAACGTAGATGCGCGTTGCATAGATATTTGTACCGAGAAGCACGCTTGCGTCGTTCCTTGCCTTGATCGCAGCCCGCACGACGTAATCGTCGATGGCTTCTCCCGCGTGGGGATCGATCTTGACCAAGCGCGCCTTCTGTTCATCGACCTTTTTTGCCAATATCTGCAAGGCGAGCATGCCATCTCGCGCGGATTGCCTGGTCGATTCGCGCTTGACCTTGGATACAAGCTCGTCTCGAACGCCGGTTAGCACGATCAACTCGGTCTTCTCCTCGACGAACCGGGGTATCTCGTCGTAAATATCCACCTTGAACTGGACGGGCACGTACAAGAAGTTGGTATCCACCAACACGACGACGACCATGACTATGAAAAAAAGGAAAGGGGGCTGTATAACATTTTCCGCGGGGTCGTCGAGCCTTCACGCCTTCTTCAAGGCGGGGATCATGCTCCCGATCAACAAGTAAATGAGCTTGTCGCCGTGGAACGACTTCAGCAAGGCAAATGCCGCCACCGATATGTTTTCCTTGTCACCGTGCTTCTTCACGATTTTTTTCACGTGATCAAACGTCAACGCCTTGGGATCCGGCTTCGATAGTATGTCAGCCCACGCTTTTCGCAGCAAGACCATGCCTTCATCATCGAGGCCCAATCCCCTACAAAAAGGCTCGTGCTCCATGACAAAGGTGTCTTCCGTGGTCATTGCTTTTCCCATTTTTGTCGATGATAATCTAACAAAAACGCCCACTTTTAAACTTAACGAGATGTTTGATCAAAAGTTCGGCGGGCGCTTCTCGAGAATTATCCAGGTGGTTCCAAACCATTCTAAGTCGATACCAAAGACAACTGTGCACTCTCATGTCATTAACCCAAAAGAGGAAACCTCACCTCTCTCCCCGAGACGATAGGGAACCTCGTGAACCTGACAGACCTAGGGGTAGGTGCTAATCAGTTGGCCTCTCTCCCCGACACGATCGGGAATCTCAAATCGCTCAGTTACCTCGCCCTCCATTCTAACAAGTTGTCCTCCGTCCCCGGGACGATAGGGCAGCTCGTGAACCTGAAGGAGCTCTGGTTGGGCGATAACCCGTTGTCCTCTCTCCCCGAGAAATTAAGCGAACTGAAATCGCTCACGTTCCTTGATCTCAGTGATAACATGCTTTTCTCTCCCTCCGGGACGATACAAGCCTGGATCGATGGCCTTAAGAAAAGAGGTTGTACGGTTGATCTGTCGATCAGACCGACTCGCCGTTAGTCGTATTTCCACTAGTTTCCGAGAAAACAATGGCGAGAAAACAAAAAGGAGCTGAATATATCGGTTAGATATATCGGTTAGACTTGCTCGCGAGTCCTCGAACGGGATGGGAGGTGGCGGGTTTGCCATGATGGATCGAATTTCTGCTAAATGATACTCAACATCCGTATCTTAGATCCTTAGGTATCACGGCTGCCTAATACTGTATAGGATTTACGACGAACGAGCCGTGATTTTCAAAAAAAAAAAGCTGCTGCACCTCATCTTCTCGTGCCCAGATTTCAGGCAAATATTGAAAGGATTCGACAAGAAAGTCACCCTCGTTTCGCCGACGTGGATCGGAAATGATATCACCCTCGTGGAGCGCGACATGCTCGAATGCCTGGGCGCTCCGACACGGTGGGAACCTCTAATGGCGACGATCGGAGATCTCGTGAACACGCTCGTCGTCCCGAAGGGCGAGCCGGAAATAGACCTACTCTCATTGCGAAACGCCGGTAAATACTCTATCGTCGCCGAGGATCTATCCCCTGCCAACCAATGCGGCGACGCGTTCTTCCAATCCATTTTAAAAACGATTGATATCGACCGTGAATCGCTACGAATAGACACGTTGAAGGAAAAGGCCGATCTGAGCGAGAAGATTGCATCGTCGCTGAAGCGCTATCAAAAAATATTCTAAGTAGGCGTGTTAACAGCTCCGAATTATCTCATCGACCTTGCCCTTGCTGGCGAGGTCGATCAGGTTCGTGACCATCTGCTGCATCTCCTGCAGCAAGCGCGTCACGACCATGGCTTTACCGAGGCCGGCGACGTCCAGGAAGCCGGCCTTGAGCTCGAGCCTGGTCACCTCGACCATGATCTTCAAGTCCCGCCCCGAGGCCTTAAAGAACAAGTTCCCCTCGCCGGCGGACGTGGCGTTGGAGTTCGCGACGGAGAACACGTACTTTTTGCCCTCGCCCTTGAAGGCCTTGTCCTCCTGGTGCAGCAGGTCCTGCTGGATCTCGATCGGTATCTTGGCCACGCCGAGCGGGTCCAGAACGAACGAGGCCTTCAGATCCCAGTGCATCTTCCCTTCCCCGGCGGCCTTCACGACCGCACGATCGAGGCTGGTGATGCAAGCCATCCAGAACTTGTCGCACTTGAGCGCCCTTTCGAACAACTCTGCGCTCAAGTTGGGTATCGTCTTGATTATCTTCACGATCTCGGGCACGGCGTTTCACCGTTGGATACTTTCATTAACACAAACGGTGAGAGTACATTGGCGCCGGAGGCTTTAGATGTAACATCTGCCGTTCGCGCCGCCCCGCGGGAGCCATTGGTCTGACCACCATGACCCAGAAGTTCACGACCGTCTCCATCCCGAAGACGCTTGCAAACCACATCAAGAACCGGATAAAGGGAACCCAGTTCCATAGCCCCTCAGCGTTCGTGACCCACGTGCTCGAGGAGCTCGAGAAGGAGATCGACCAGATCGAGAAAGATAAGGGCGCGGAGGCGGGGACGGATTAGCGAGACCGCGTTCACCTCCGTGACCATCCCCGTGGAGCTGGCCGAGAAGATCAAGCGGCGGATCCAGGGCACGGGCTTCACGTCCCTGTCGAGCTACGTGGCGTTCGTGCTGCGCGAAATCCTCGGGCAAGGCAAATCCGGCGAGCCGGATAGAAAGAACGATCCGCTCGGGAAAATGGAGAAGGACGAGCTCTTGAAGCGGCTCAAGAACCTCGGGTACATCTAAACCTTCTGGAGCGGCGCGTCGACCTTCACTACTTCCTCTGTCACCCTCAAGCGCAAGCCGAGGTACACCAGCACCGGGGACGTCGCCCAGATCACCTGGCCGACGAGGTTTACCCAAGGGCGCAAGTCGACCGGAACTGGCACATACGCCAGCAGGATGAACTAGCAGATACCCGCTGGGATCATCAGCATGCCGAACATGAGGAACCGCGACCGGGTTCTTTTCCGCCCCGATTCCCTGGTTTGCTGTACGGACATGAGCAGCACGCTGCAGACGTACCACGCCACGAACACGAGGATGAAATAGGTGCTTATCTGTCCGAGTAGTGTTAGGTTGTCGAATTTCACCGTGAACTTGCCGCTTGGTGGGAGCAATTGCGGATCGACTGGAAAACCGCCCTGGACAACGATTACGGTGTCCGTGAGCACCATCACGACGGCAATGACGAAGCTCACGATGAACGTGGAGACGAGGCGCGTTTTTTTCACGTGCAGCGCGATCTCTTCCCCCTCCTTGATGACGAAACTCGCCTGTATGAAGATCAACGGGATGAATGCGAGCATGAAAACCGCGAGGTCACGCAATACGTTGGCAAGGGTGAACAAGAAGGCGCCGTTCGGGGCGATGATGTAGAGCACGCCGTCCATGCTGATGTACACCGACCAGCAGATGAAGGCCATGTAGAACAAGTGGTTCAAGATGTACTTGGACTGGCTCTTGATCTTGAGCGCTATCGCCAGCGTGAACAGCGCGTTCGGGATCTTGATGAATAACAAGATCATCTTCAAGGATTCGAAGATAAAACTCATGTCAAGAAAAGCTTGTTCGCGGGTGGTTATCAAGCCTTCCTACCGTCGTGCCCGGCAACATCTTCCCCCGGTTCCTCCACTTAGAACCAGCATATTGAATTCCCAACGAATGAAGCAAGGATCGTTCTTCTCCTTCAAATCCGAAGCCAGATGTCGAGCCGTGATGGTGGCCGTGTCCGACGAAAACAAATATATCGTTCAAGCACCATATCTCGATAGAGTTCAATTACTAATAATTGATGACCGATGATGGTCGAACCCTCCAAGGACGTCAAGATCCCCGCCTCCGGAGCCCGTTCCTTGCCCCGAGCAAGGTTAATAAGTGCTTCTGGGAGAACACTACCCAACGGGTACCACACCATGACAAGTACTACGCACGAGCCCGCCACGGGTTCCTGGATGCAAATAGTGAAATTGCTCAATTACATCGAGCTCGAAGGGGATATCAACGAGGAAAACGTGGTGAAGGTTCTTGAAAAATTCGATATCTTGCCACGGGAGCCGAGACAGGTTCACGTGAAAGGCAACTGGCACCAGTTCAAGCAATTCCACGTCTACAGTCTCGACAAGCGCCCGCTGTTCTTTATCAAGGAAATGTGGGAAACGGAGCTGTTCAAGGAAATCCTGGGCCTGCACTTCGGGATCCATTTTTTCGATCCCGACCTCTGCATAAAGAACTACATGTTCGGGCGGTGGCACCGCCAAGGCAAGGAGGACAAGCCGGTGCTCATCACGTCATACGTGAATGGTAACGCGCTCCAGAGAAAGCAATTCAACGATTTCCATTACGAGCTTGGACGCCAGCACGCGTTTCACCAAGTATTGAGCTTGTATGATGTTGATTGGCGCCATTTCATCATAAGCAGGGGTACCCTCGTGAGGATCGACCTGGGCCGGTCGTTTAGAAACTTGGCTATTAATTATCAAGGGTTCTGGGACTTTAACTACTCGAAGCTTGAACGGAGCGACGCGTTCAACAAGGGTGTCGCCCACGAGTTCGAGACCATCCGGAAGAACACCGAACGGAACAAGGGGCACATCCAGCTGTTACTGTCAAGGCTTGAAAGGTTCGGTGACGCGTCAAACCTCTTCGTGGATTTCTCGCTCCCCGAGTTCGTCCGGATGTTGCGGGATTACTGGCGCCGGGAGGTCCCCTTCCCCGTCGCATGATCCTCCAGAAAAATCAAGCAGGGAACGTTGCCCTCCGGCCCCGACACGCGATAAACCGGAAAAACGCACCCCGATCAAGCGCACCGGAACCCGGTCATCTGGCGTGTCAAACTCGTCAACCAGCCGGTGCAGCATAACCGAGACAACGGCTTGGTTGAAATCTTGTCGCGGGAATGAACGTGAACGCGTGTAGGTCTCGAACCCTTGGAACCGGATCTTCAACGTCACGGTCTGGTACATGATTCCCTTCTTTTTCATGATCTCGTGCAACCATCCGTTAAGGTTCATGACACACCCTCGCACGACGTCGATGTCGGAAACATCCCGTGGAAACGTCCGCTCCTTGCTGATTGATTTACGGCCGTGCCGTTCTTGAACGGGGGAGCCATCCAGTGCATGCACCACCCCGTGAAGCCATCTCGCGACCCGCACCCCGAGGGCAGAAGCCAGGCGGGGAAACCCGGCGTTCATGATGTCCCCGAGCGTGTTGAATCCCCTCTCCCGGTAATGGCTTGCCGTCCTCTTCCCGATGCCAGGCACGCGCGTTATGTCTAGAGGCTGCAACATGCTGGCCAACGCGGGCGGCTCCAAGACGGTGATGCCATTTGGCTTGTGCATGTCGCTCGCGATCTTTGCAAGGGTCTTGGTGGGAGCGATGCCAATGGAACACGTGATGCCAACAACGTCGTGGACCTCTTGTTGTATCCGCCCGGCGATGGCGCGCGCGTGGTCCCAGGAACCACGGCACCTAGATGTCACGTCGAGATATGCCTCGTCGATGCCCCCGTGTTGGAATGAATCCGCGTGCTGCTGCAACAATGCCATCACGCGGCCCGATGCCTCGTTATATCTCTTGAAATCGGGACGGACGAACGTGGCATGCGGGCATAACCTATATGCCATGGAGATGGGCAACCCGGAGCGGATCCCGAATCGTCGTGCTTCATACGAGCACGTCGAGACGACCCCGCGTCCATTTCCACCCGCGGGGTCGGCACCAACGACCAACGGAACACCGCGATAGGAAGCATTATCCCGGGCCTCGACGGACGCGAAAAAGCAATCGAGATCGACGTGTAGCACGATCCGTGGATGGACACTCATACCATTCATTCATTACATCCCCGTCGTAGTATTAGTGTACGCACACACCACCGAATCTCTAGTGCACCCGATGCGAGCTATCATCGTCGACGGTTATATTGATGAGCCGGGATGCTTGGGCGTCCCGCCGTACCTTGCCACCTACCCGAGGTACATTCATGGCGTGCTCACGTCAAGCAATATTTTCGATGCGATAGATTACATCACGGTGGACCAGCTCCGGATCGATGTTAACATCGATAAAATTACCCACCTTGACCACGAACTGGCTCTCTTCGTCTCGGGCGTGTCCGTTCCAGGAAACTACATCGGAGGAAAGCCCATTTCGTTCCGGGAGCTCCAGCGGTTTTCCAAGCTCTTCCCGAAGGCAAATAGGATTCTCTGTGGCCCGGCCGCGAGGTTTGGGATCGGGCAAGAAGGCGGCAAGCCAAGCATACCGTCGACGAGGTTGCTCGACGATTTCGAGCTCATCATCACGGGAGATGCAGAAGTCGTGCTCGACCGCATGTTGAATGATGAAAAAGGTTTTTCGTTCGAGAACATTGCTTATGCACGCGAGTATGCCTCGATCGAGAGGTGCTCCGAAAGCTTGGCATCGGTCGACCAGTGGGCCATCAAGGGCGCGGCACTGATCCGGCAACACCCGAACTTCAGCTGGGGATTGGGAAAGCACGAGGGCGGCAACTTGATCTGCGAGATCGAGACGTTCCGCGGGTGCCCCCGGTTTCGATCAGGTGGTTGCTCGTTCTGCGTGGAACCAACCAAGGGAGCGACCGTGCACCGTTCCATCGATGGTATCACCAGCGAGGTGGAAGCGCTGTACGAGCAAGGGGCACGCAATTTCAGGCTTGGCAACCAGACCGATTTTTACGCCTACCAGCATGGCCAATACGAGAATCCCCGCTACCCGAGACCAAATCCGGGGGCGATTGAAACCTTGCTCCGGAACATCCGCGAGGCGTGCCCCGGCTTGAAGACGTTGCACATCGATAACGTGAACGCGCTCAACTTTGCCTTGTACCCCCAAGAAGCAAGGGAAATCACGAGATCAATCGTGCGCCATTGCACGGCGGGCAATGTCGCGGCGATCGGCGTTGAATCGGTCGACCCGGTCGTCATCCAGAAGAATAACTTGAAAGCAAGCAAGGAAGAGATGGCAGATTACAGGAGTTTAAGGGACATTTTATTTAGATGGTCAAAGAAGATCCAGATTTACGAAGAAGCTAAAAAATCAATAAAGAGGCTGTCCATGATTACATCATGCAAGGGGACCTTCAAGGCATCGTGGCCGTGTCGGTGATCATGATCGTGATCTACGCGTTCAACTGGCTGTTTTCCTACGTCCAGAACAGGACAACGACCAACGTCGCGCAAAGCGTGATAAAGGGGCTCCGGCGGGACATCTACAAGAAAATCCTCGCCCTGTCGCTGCGGTTCAGCAGCGAGCGGAAGAAGGGGGAGCTCCTCTCGCTGGTCACGAACGACGTGAACGCCTTGTCCCATGCATTTTCAATGGGTATCATCAACATCTTCAGCGACATCATTTCGCTGGCTGGCGTGCTCGTCGCGATGCTATTGATCAGCCCGTTCCTGACGCTTGTATCCTTCATCGTGATACCGTTGATATTATCCGTGATCTTCCTCTTGCGAACGAAGATCCGGAACGCGTTCATCGAGGTGCGGAGGAAGATAGCGATGCTCAACGCAAGCGTCGAGGAAAACATGGCGGGCATCCGAGTCATAAAGGCATTGAGCGTTGAAGCTAGGAAGGATCAAGATTTCATGGACCTCAGCATGGTGAACTTCCAAACGAGCATGAAAGCGACCCTGCTGTTTGCCGTGATGTTTGCCATCGCGTCCATCAACGGTTTCGTGGCGTTCGCCTTGGTGATCGGGTTCGGGGGGATGCAATTCATCGCCGGTGCCATCACGATCGGGGGGATCATCGCGTTTTTCCAGTACGTGCTCATGTTCCTGCGCCCGATCAACGGCTTGATTGGCGTTTACAACATATTCCAAGAAGCCTCCGCAGCGCTGTTGCACATTTCGGAATGCATGAAGTTCCCGATAGACGTTCCCGAGCCAACCCCCGGCACGGAAGAAATGTTACCGCCCGCGACCAAGCGCGTGATCGAGCTGAAGGACGTTTCCTTTAGCTATGACCAACGTCCTTTCATGAACCACGTGAGCTTGAAAATAAAAGCAGGGGAGAAAGTCGGTATCGTGGGAGAAACGGGGGCCGGGAAAAGCACGCTCATCAACTTGATCACGAGGTTATACGACGTGACAGCGGGTGCGATTCTCTTGGATGGCGTGGACATCAGGCACTTGAAAAACACGGATTTAAGGAAGGAATATGCCGTGGTATCCCAAAATGTAGTAATTTTCTCCGATACCATAAGAAATAACATCCGGTTTGGACGTCCAGACGCGACTGATGACGAGATCATCGAAGCAGCCAAGATGGCAAATGCCCACGAGTTCATCGATAAATTGCCCGACAAGTACAACACGGTCCTCGGTGAACGTGGTGCTGGCTTGTCCGGTGGGCAGCGCCAGCTCGTGGCCTACGCACGGATGATCTTGTCAAGGCCAAGCATTGCCATCCTCGACGAGGCAACGTCGAACATCGACAGTTACACGGAGAACCTGATCCAGGAGAACATGCGCCGGATATTGCAAGAATGCACGACGATCGTCATCGCGCACCGGTTCGCCACCTTGCGTGCCGTCGATAGGCTGGTCTTGATGAAGAACGGGAAAGTTTCTGCAACGGGCACCCACAAGCAGCTCTACGATGCGGACGAGGACTATCGGGAATTGTGCGACAAGCAGTATTCGAAAATGTAAGATAAAACGTTGAATGATGTGAAAACCGGCACTTTTTTCACGAGTTTCAATCATTTTTTCATCTTTTTTTCATGTGGAACCAAGAAATCGTTGTATGCTTTATCAAATTCAGATTCCGGGAAAAAGGTGATATCGAATTTTTCACCGTTAACGAAATCAAGGTGAATGCTCGTGGTATCGTGGCTATAATATATACGTTCATCGGGAAAACTTTTTTTCAAGACAGCCATCAAGGATTGGAAAAGAACATGCTGGGGCGGGTCATTCGAGACAGATATAATAATCTCGTCTGTCATTTCAGACCGATGTTGATGGGGCGCGCGAGAACCTTTCTCTGAAATTCGGGAGATCCCTATTCTCGCGTGTTTCAGAACGTTCACAATTGATTCATACTTTGTGCTGAGATCGGGGTCCTTGTTCGACCGGAGGCGTTTACTCATAAATTACGTTTTAACCAAGTCGCGGATATAAAGAATCGCATTTACGAATAAAAGCTCGATCAACGCGGGAAAAAAGTGCTGGATCGTGAATAACTATCCAAGAAAAGCGTGAAAGAGATACGCGTCTAAAGGTACTTGGGCTAAAAATTGGTTTAAACACAATGGAAACCTAGGCGAGGGAAGCAGCCAAGTTTTTCACGAGATAAATCAGCTTGTCCGTGATCTCGCGAGGGTCGTTCAAGAGGATGTAATTGTCCCGACCGTAGATCTGTTTCAAGTATTCCCGGCCGTTGTAGTCTATCGAGATGGCGAACATGTGCACGGTTTGTTTCAATTCCTTCACGGCCTCCAAGGTCAATTCTTCCGCGACCTCTTCCACGTAGCTCGTGCCCCCGTGGTGTGGTTCGCCATCCGAGATCACGACCATCACGGGATGCCTGTTCTGGATGCCCTTGAAATGGCGACGTGCAATGTTCCTGAATGACGTTCCATCCCGGTTCTCGCCGCTTTCGAACGATACCCAGATGCTCCCGAGCTTCCTGGGGTTCACGTCCTCGGTGAACGTCTTGTAGACCTTTTCCACGATGACGTGCTTTCCCCCGACCGCGGAGAAACCGATGACCCCGAAGTCAATCCGCGTTTCCTTCAATGCCTCCGCCAGCACGATGGCGGATTTCTTTGCAATGTAGATCGGGAGCGTCTTGGCAGGATCGTGCAAGTCCGCATTGCTCGCGGTGCCAAGGTGCTCGTGCAACGGGCAATCTTGCAACCGCTCGCATCCAACATCGCGTTCCTTTGGCCAGATGCCAGCCATGTCGCAGCACCCGGCTTCGTCGCATCCCGAGAGCACGGGGCACCCGCCGGCCCGCGGGCATTCGTCGCACTCGCTATCGATAAAAAAACTCCTGCTTGCCTCCTCGTTACTCATCGAGGCGGATTCGTCGATCACGATGAGCAAGCTGGCACCGGCATGTTGCGCGGGTGTCATGAAAGGCCTGTTAAACTTGCCTTGGCTGGAAATGACCCGTGGCAAGTCCCTGTGGCAGATCAAGCCCTTCCGGCATCCACGAGATACGAGCGGGTTGACTTGTATGCGTGCGAGGGCTCTCCTCAATTTCTTGATGGTGAAATTGTTTTCCCGCGTGATATCATTGGTCGGGAAGCCCGATTTCGTGTTTATTCCAGCCATGGTCGACGAGCACGTCTATCTCATCGTACAACCATTGCATGTTGTGCTGGATGTCGGGAAGTTTCAAGGTCGCCGGGTCCTCGTCGGGTCGCAGGAGTGGCAAGGCATGGGCGTCCATGTGTTCCCGGTAGCGGACCTGGCACCCAAAGATGCGCGGGTTCGTGGGCACGCCGATGCCGAGGTCCGGGTTGGGTCGCCCCTCGTTCCCGAACATCTCCGGGAAGGTCGCCTTACGGTATTCCCATTGCCGGACCTTTTGCTCGTACCGTGCCAAGGGATGGGCGAGCACGTCCTCGGTGAAGCGCGAGCCCGCGTGCGCGTGGTAGTAATCCGATGAGAAGGAGATAGACAGCGAGACCGACAAGGGCATGAAATCGAGGAGGGCCATTATCGATCCCAATGACTCGTGCTTTTTATTCCCGAGAGGCTGGTGGTGCTCATCCTTTTCTTGCTGGCTGGCGCTTGCTGTTGAAGCCCCATTCCTGGCCTCTCATGTAGCTCCCAGCACCCAAAACGTCCTCGCCATCGCGGCGTAGGTTTTCAAGTGACACGCCTTGAAGTAGTCCGCGTAACTCGCATCGTTGATCATGTCCCAATAATGATTTCCCGTGGCTCTTGCCTTGAAAAGCAAGTCGATGTTTGCATGGTCGTGATGATGCAATTCCACGCTTGCTTCCACCAGCAAGTACGCGAAAAACGCGTCGTCCACGTAGCTTTCTTTTTCCATGTCGAAGAAATAATCCGATGCATTCGCGATTGCGGCTGCAAGCTCGATATCCGACGCGTTGCCCGTGACCTGGCCGCGAAGGAGCAAGGCTCGTTCTACCATGGCCGTGTTGTAGGTGTACTTCCGGGTGTCGACGCGCCCGCTGGCGACATCGAGGTTGTCGAACAGCAGGTGGTCCGACGGGTCTTGCATCGCGTGCGTGCACCAATCGATGGCCTTGCTTGCCACGTCCAGCACGATGGCTTTATTTTCACCATCGAGATGCCGGGACAAGAGCAAGCAAAAATAGGCTGTCGGGGCGGTGGAACACGTGTTGATGGATTCCTTGGAGACGTGCCAATACACCCCACCATCAAGGGTCATGTTCCCGCTGGTATCTTGTCCCTCCTTGATGAACTGGAAGAGTTCCAAGGCTAAATCGAGGTATTTTCTTTCCCCGGTGGCATCGTACGCGTACATCAATGCCATTCCCACCCACGCGTTGTCGTCAAAATACCGGTCGTCGTTGCCCGCCAAGCTTGGTTTGAAACACGGCTGGAAGCCCCCGCGGGCGAGGTCCTTGTACCACGGGAGGCCATCCTCGCGGAACGCGTCCAGCGCGTGCTTGAAGCAGCCGGGATGCTGCTTGGCTGCTCCAGCTAGGTTCGCCAGTTGAATCCCGATATCCCACAAGAACGTCACGTCTTGCTTGGAAACTGTCCCGTGATATCGTTTTTCACCCGGCATGCTCGTGGAGAGATGGTCCTCTATGAACCGCGAGAGCACGTGTGCCCTGTGCGTGTTGTTGGCCGGATCAAGGCTCACGTTTCCCGGCATGGTCGGGTAGGTGCGTTGCAAGAACTCGCCGAGGCTCACGACCTCGATGGTGCACGTCCCGAGATCATGCCCGTCACCACGCGAGGCATGAACCGTCGCCTTGCCGATTCGCATCGCGGTGACGGTGCCCTCGCCCGAGACCGTGGCAACGGTGGAATCGTTCGTGCTGAACATAACGCCCGGCCTGCAGGTAAGTGGCATGTATCGCATGTTTAAACCCTGCACCTGCCCTGGAATCAATGTTAAACGTGAATCCATCAATGATACCTGCGAGAGTCCCCACCACGAGTACAGCGCGCATGCCGCGATGCTAGCCCCCAAGATCACCGCAACGATCGCCACCACCTTCAACCGCGTGACCGGCCTTGTCTTCCAAGCACCAAGCATACTGGTTCATCTAGAAGCACGAGAGTGGAAAAATGTTTATTCGAGGTCTTCTCGCACGTGGACTTCCAAGGGTTTTTTTACTGGTTCGCGTTTTCTATGCCCATGACCTATGCCGCGACCATGAAGAGCCTCTCGAGCCACGGGACCCCGCAATGGTTCCTGGATGCCAAGCTGGGCATCTTCATACACTGGGGCTTGTACTCGGTTCCTGCGTTCGCACCGACGGAATACGGGGACATTTCCGAGATGGTGGCGAAGCATGGATTTGAATTCCACCTCGCAAACAATCCCTACGCGGAATGGTACCAAAATTCCCTGCGGGTAAACGGGACGGCGTATCGAACGTATCACGAGGACCGTTTTGGTGCCTACTTCCGGTACGAGCACTTCGCCCCGATGTTCAACGATGCCATCAAGGCGTGGAGCCCGCGCGAGTGGGCACAACTGTTCAAGGACGCCGGTGCGCGGTACGTGGTCATCACCACGAAGCACCACGACGGCTTCACCTTGTGGCCGAGCCGGCACCCGAATCCCCGCATCCCGGGGTACCACGCGTCGAGGAACATCGTTGGTGAACTCACGACCGCGGTCCGGGCTGCCGGACTGAAGATGGGCGTCTATTATTCAGGAGCCTTGGACTGGAGTTTCTCCACGGAGCCCATCCGGGATGTAACGACAATGCTATCCAACCCGGACCCGGGAGACGAGTACGCGCGGTACTGCGATGCACACGTGATGGAGCTGGTCGACGAGTTCAAGCCTTCTGTCCTGTGGAATGACATCGCCTATCCCGCGAGGGGGCGGCTGCTCGAGGTCATTGCCCGCTACCTGAATGCCGTGCCGGAGGGCGCCATCAACGACCGCTGGCGGCAAATCCCGGGCATCGCGAGGCACTTGCACAAGTCACGGGTCATGAAGGCGCTTGCCAACAAGATTGCTCGGCGGATAGCCGCCAAGGGGTTCTCGGGCGGCCAGCCACCGAAGGGATTCGCCAACTTCACGACACCGGAATACGAGCCCCGCACGTGCTTGCGAGCATTCAAGTGGGAAGCGTGCCGGGGCATCGGGCGTTCGTTCGGTTACAACCAGTTCGAGACAGCAGACCATTACCTGACACTGGAACAATTGGTGCATTCTTTCATTGATGTCGTGAGTAAAAATGGAAACTTGCTCTTGAACGTGGGGCCACGGGCTGACGGGAGCATTTCCGAGTTGCAAGTTGCACGCCTGCGTGGACTGGGTGGCTGGCTCCAACGGAATGGCGGGGGGATATTCGGTTCTAACCTTTTGTTGCAGGATGGGGGCAATATCCCGCCCGTTTTTTGCTGTCTTGACGAGCTCATCGACCGTGAAAGTACCCGAACCATTCTTCTGCATCGAGGTTATGCAACCGTTCTTGTCGAAGCAATAAGAGATGCGTGCATCGCAGATCAGTTCCTCAATCAAGGATGGATCGACAATCAAGTGATCGCCGATCTTCACGAACGTTACGGTTACAGGATAATCCCGCACGCCGATAGGCTGCGGTTCACCGTCAGGAACGAGATATGTTTTCCCGTTGACATCCGTTGGTTTCAAGGGAGGGAGCATGGTGCTCTTGAGTGCGCACACCGCGGCAAGGCTTGCTGCATCCCACGGGTTCCCGCTGTGCATCATGTAATAGATATCAACGAACAGGATGAATACTTCATGACCCGGAGTTATCACCAATCGTGATTTATCGATTAGATCCGAGTGACGAATACCTCGATCAACGACACGGGCGAGTTCGATGGCATCCTCGCCAGGCGGGCCGGATTCATACATCGGGCTTGCAAACGGCACGAACTCGGCCATTGCCGTGATGACACCCTCGTTCGGGGTATCTGGAAATGGGGCACCTGTATCGTACTTGATACCAACGTAAACCTGTGTGTCGCCGAGATAGACGCGCGCGGAACCTTCCGCCTTGAGCATGGGCCCGGCATCGACCTTGATCTCCCGGTATTCAAGCGGGCCACGCCCGTCGAGCCTGGTGCCACGCGAGAGTAAATCGAGGATGTAATCCTTCTCGATGGTTGAGATTTTCTTGGATATTGAGAGGTCCATTCTGGTCACCGTAAGAATTCCGTTGTGTACTTGTTTTTCAGGGCCTCTTTCTGTTTTTCATAGATTTTCTTTGCCCCTTCGAGTGCAAGGTTAAGCATGCTCTCGTATTGTTCTACTGTTATTGTTCCATCCATCTGCAAGAGCGTGATCTTCTTTTCATTGACCATCACTGCAACGGGCATATCCGTGGCACCACCCTCATCCCATTTATCCTCTTTGTCGCTTAGATCGAGAATGATTTTCCCACCGATCTGACCCACGGCAACGCCGGAAACTAAATCACGCATAGGAATGCCCATATCTGCGAGCGCCAAGGCAGCCGCTGTCACGCTTGCGCACCGAGTTCCACCATCAGCCGTCATCACTTGTATGAAGACATCGATGGTAGTGTTTGGGTATTGTTCTAGAAACAGCACGGGTTCCAATGCTTGACGCACGACCATGCTGATCTCCTTTTCTCTCCTGCCCGGAACAGGCGTTTTCCGTTCCCCAACCGAGAACGTGGACATGCGGTATTGAACTTGCAAGATGCCGGTATCGGATTTTGCAAGATGCCTCGGGTGTACTTCTCTCGGCCCGAAAGCACCCGCGATGATGCGGTTCTTTCCATGGCAGACCATGGCCGAACCATCGGCGTTTTTCAGCACGCCGATTTCAATTTTCAAGTCTCGTAGATCGTCTAACTTTCTCCCGTCAAGCCTCGTACCATCGTCGTTGAAGATGCGAGGGGGGAGCTTTTCTGGAAGTAAAGGCATTGTTCATTACCTCGTTCTTATTTATTGTTGTCTATTTCCTTAGTTCGGTCGTCACGAACTCCTTGATCCTGTCGGTGAGACCCGTCGTGTGGGCTTCTACCTCGATCTTCTTGACTGCTTTTAGGATGGTTCGTTCTTCTTCAACATTTCGTCCTTTTAGCCATACGATGCCATTTTGTGCAACGAAAACCTTGCACGAGGTGAGTGAATTGAGAAGCCGTATCATGGACCCTCCCTTCCCGATGAGACGCGGGATCTTGGGGACCGATATCTCCGTCAAGAAGCCACCCTTGATCGAGCCCAAGTCGGGGCCGACCGTGGTGAGCGCGGGCTCGGTCATCCGGTCAAACCGGAGGACCTTGGCGATCACCATGTCACCAACGTTATACTGGCTCGTGTCTTCCTTTTTCCCGCCCCGGTCAAACCTTTTCCGCATTTGTGGCGGTGCACCACGGTTTCCTCGATCGTTCCGGCGGTTGAACCGGTTATCCTCGCCCGCGTCCATGGGTTTTAATATGGCTTGAGTGGGCGCGTTGATGTCCAGCTTCCACAAAACGACATTCTTGTCAACAACCTTTCCTATCACCTTGTCACCAACATGTGGCATATAACGGCCTTTGAAGGGAATCACGTTGATGTATTTCCCCCTGTGTTGGATGAACCCTATGTATAAGCTGATAATGTTCCCTTGAGGGTCCATGATGGTACCGTAACCCGACAAGCAATCTTGTGCTTTATTCCCGATAACTTGGCCTGGAACGACGACCTCGCGAGGCCCGGATTCCGTTTCATCATCTTGTTCCTCGCTGCCACCGTCATCCCCGAAAGAATCATCATCTTCACCACGGGGATATTCGCCTTCGTTCGCACGGGAAGGTTGAGATTCTTTTCTAGCTTCAGAAGCACCGGGACGCGCTTCACCCGTGCCATTCTCAACCTCATCCTCGTCGAATTCATCTTCCAAGGGCTCATCATCGCCGAAATTCGACATGTTTCATCAAGACCTCGTATAATTACATATGAATGCTTAAACGTTTTCAAAAGGAGAAGAAACGCGTACGTCAATTTTATCGTTAAAGATTAAACTTCAACTCTTGAATGCATGAAGCTTTCAAGATACAACCGCCATTTTCTTCTTCCGTGGTGATTAAAACCGCCGTGGCTATTAATGTTTTCGAGGATAGAGGAGGCATCCTTCAAGTTATGCGGGCCAAGGTGGGATGATAAAAAGGGAATGATCACGTGCCTTGCGAGCGTCACGTGTCTATGCGCCCTTCGTTTCGAGTATCTTGGTCTGGGCTCGACCATGCGTGAGCTTGTTAAGTTTTTCCAAGAATTCCACTTGCAATCCAGAAGGAATTTCGATGGTACACTCGAGAGCGCCATTATTTTTCCATTCTTCCTTCGTGAGGGACGCCATCGTGTTGATGAGGTTATACGCCTTTCCGGTGTGTTCCGCAGGCACGACGAGGGCGATGGAGGACCGCTCCATCTTGATAGGGATTATACTTTTCAAGGATTTTACGATATCTGAAATTTGATCTTCTGCGGGATTGAAAGGATCGATATGAACCTTTGCCTCTTCTAATGCTTTCTCTATTCGGGCAGGCGGGTGGGGTTTGTTCGTCTGGGGGTTGATACAATTCTTGGATATTATATCAATTACTTTTTTCCGTTTTTCCTTCGACCGATGGCTCCATCCTGTACCTTGAAGACATGATACGCACGACACCGCCCGATCCACCCGCCGTCAAGATCGATCCCGCGGAGGACCTCGCGGTGCTGCAATACACCGGGGGCACCACTGGCCTGCCCAAGGGCGGCATGCTCACCCACCGGAACATGGTGGCGAACGTGGAGCAGATCATCGCGATCTTCCCTGCATACGAGCCTGGCAAGGAAGTGATGCTCACCGCGTTGCCCTTGTACCACATCTACGCGCAAAATTGCTTGATGAACGTGTCGGTGCGCATGGGCGCGAACCAGATACTCGTCGCGAACCCGCGCGAGGCCGAGGAACTCATCGAGGCCATCGAGCAGCACAACGTCACGATTTTTCCCGGCGTCGCGGCGATGTTCAACAACATCAACAACCACCCGGGCGTCGAGCACGCGAAGCTGAGCAGCATCAAGTTCTGCACCTCCGGGGCTGGCCCGTTGCCCAAGGAGATACAAGACAAGTTCGAGAAGCTCACGGGTGCCAAGTTGCGGGAGGGGTTCGGGCTCACCGAGGCATCCCCCCTCACGCACATCAACCCGATCGCCGGGCGGTTCAAGAACGGAACCGTCGGCTTGCCGGTCCCGTCAACCGACATGAAGATCGTCGACATCGAGACGGGCGAAAAATTCCTTGGCGTGAACGAGGTGGGCGAGCTGTGCGTGAAAGGCCCGCAAGTGTTCAAGGGATACTACAAGAGGCCGGAAGAGACCGCCCGGACGATACGTGATGGGTGGCTTTACACGGGCGATGCTGCCTTGGTGGACGAGGAAGGCTACACCGTGATCAAGGAACGGCTCAAGAACATGCTCAAGTACAAGGGGCATTCCGTCTACCCGGCCGAGATCGAGGCACTCTTGTTCGAGAACGAGGCTGTCCTCGAATGTGCCGTGATCGGCATCCCGGACCCGGAAGCCGGGGAAAACATCAAGGCGTTCGTCGTCCTGAAACCCGAGTTCAAGGGAAAGGTGTCGGAGAAGGACATCATGGACTGGGCCAAGGCCAACATGAGCGGCTACAAGTGGCCGCGGATCGTCGAGTTCATCGACGAGATTCCCAAGAGCCGCATCGGGAAGACGTTGCACCGTATCTTGCGGGAAGGAAAAACCGACATGGATTGAACCGTTGCGACCATTAATGGAACCGTTTTCACCACCGGCATCCCTGTTGTTGACCCGATTCATGATATCTACGAGGTGCGCCACGCTTGAAACCCGAGATACCGGATATTACGCGTAACAAGATGGTATTCCCCGATTGGACGTGGATATCCCCCGGATATCCAACAACGATGCCCTCCAACGAGGGCATCGCTATCTTTGGTGTGACGTTGCTCGCGGTGTTAGTGAAAAAGGTGGATTTCACCTTGTTCACGCTGCCGGGGTCGGCCAGTGCTGCGGTAAGCCACGTCTCTTGTGAGACCAAGAATGGATCAATTACAAGATCGCCACGATACGTGAATTCCTGCTGGAGCAAGTAAATCAACGGCTGTACCTTCTGAGAACCGAGAATAGCGTTATATACCCGGGAGCCCGGCAGCATGTTCTGGAAAAAGGCTCCGAATGCGCTGGTAGAAATGCGTCGTAGCAAGGGCGATCCCGATGTTCTCTTTCGTTGGATCACATAGCTTGGACACGGAAACGAGCGCATCGCGCAAGGTCAACGCCAGGTAAAAGAGCATCTCGTCTCTTTCCTTCTCGGAAAAACTTGTCTTTCCAACGCCTTTCTCCGGTTTAATGAAATCTTTCCGGTAAAGTTTCATGAAATCTTGTACATACTCGTAGATTTCAAAAATCAGCTTGTTCTTGTCTTCCAAATCGTCACTCATCTCGATAGCCTTCATCCTTTCTACTCGTCAATACTTATTGCCTTGGAGGAAAGTATTTTAAAAACCTCTTTTTCCTGAATCTTCAAGTGAAGATTCACCGGACCACTTGCGCTCTCATGGACCCTCAGGTGTAAGTATATCTACTCCAGCTTTCTTACTTTTTGTATGGAAATTGCGAAAATCAGCACGAAGGGCCAAGTCGTCATCCCGAAGGAAATACGAGACCGTGCAGGCTTGAAGGAAGGGGATGCGGTGCTGGTCAAGATGGCCGGGAAAAGCATCGTGATCGAAAAAATCGATGATGATCAAGGATCGATGGTTGATCTTTTGAAACGGGGGAACAAGATACGCAATAACCTCGTGAACGAATTGCGAGACGAGTGGTGATACATGAAAGTCTGCATCGATAGCAATATATTCATCGCAATTAAAAATAAAGAGGCCACTGCCCCCGCTTGCGAAAAAATTCTCGATGCCATCGAGGATACCAAGTTACAAGGGATTGTTTCGACCATTGTCTTGTCAGAGGTCGAGGTTGGTTTTTACTCTAACAATGAAATATCCGATGCTCAAGCCTTCGCTGCAAAATTGCTCCAGAACTACACCCTGGTTCCTGTTAATGATGACATCGCAATCGAAGGAGCAAGAATTCGTGCAGATACTGGCATGCGTCTCCCGGACGCGTTGATATCCGCGACTGCCCGGATTGCTGCTTGTGATTTCTTGATCTCGAGTGATATCCCCGTGATGGAAAAAAGCCAGTTTCAAGTGCTTGACCCGGAAACATTCGCAAAAATGCATCTACCTTAAATGGGTTGGAGCCCCCCGCGCGACCTCCGTGTTGCAGATCGCCACGGCTTGGTCTATTTTTTTACTGAAACAGAGATCTCTTGCCGGGAACATTGAATGCACGACCCGGACGAGCCATCCACGCGTCGTGACCACTTGTAATGCAAGCATTCATGGTCGTCTCGCCTTGATCGAAGCCGACAAGCTCGGGAGTGGGGTGGTGCTGAACAGCCCTTCCCCTAAATTGCATGCTACATGAAACCGTCCAGCTTGGCGCGTGGCCAAGTTGAAGAGAAACAAGATCATGCTGGACCCGTAATCAAAGGAACGGGCTGATCACGTCCCGGGTCCATTCCATCTTTTCGTTCGATGTTCATTGGAATTCGTAAATATCGACGTTAAACGATTTGAAATGGGTTGGATTGAATGTCGCGATGGTCTCTATCCCCTGTGCTTTCATTATCATGAAATGCAGGTAATCCTTGACATCCCGGATGGGCTCGAACGTGTTTCTAAATTTCAGCAATATTTCCTGGGTTACAGAAACGATCTTCACGTTGCTCTTGAATATCTTGTCTAACATGATGGGGATGAACGCGGGCTTATCGATGAGCTCGACGAGCGCGCCCTTCGTGGCAATGTCCACGCACCTGGCGTAATCCGCCTTGCCCTTTCCTTCAAGGAGCCCGGGGTTTTCCTTGAACTGCCTGCGAATCTCGTCCACCATCTTCTCGGCATTCTTGTCAACTGCGCGGATGAGGATGGCGCTATAGACGGGAGGAATCATGGCCCCGATGAGCGCGCCCACCATGATGTTCGGTTCGAGCAAGTTGAAGATGACCGGAGATATGGTCGTCAATTCTTTGATCTCCTCCGAGTAGGAGAAGAGTAGCCCGAGCACGGTCAAAGCACCAGCGCCGATGGCGAACCCCTTCGTGATCGCCTTTGCAGTGTTACCTGCCGAGTCAAGCTTATCGCAGATGGCAATGACGCTTTCCTCGAGTTGTCCTTGCTCGGCCAAGCCTCTCGCGTTGTCCGTGATGGGGCCGTATGCATCGTTCGACACGATTGTGCACACGATGGCGAGCATACCCACCGCTGCGTTTGCCACACCGAAGAACCCGTTCAACATGAACGAGACAACGGTGGCAATGGCGATCCCGATGAGCGGGGGCCCGACCGAAAGCAACCCGTACGAGAAACCCGTGAGGATGACAAGTGCATGGCCTTTTTGAGCCGCCTCTGCGGTTTGTTGCGTTGGCTTCTTGGAATCATCCGTGAAATAATCCGTCGTGATACCGATGACGAGACCCGCGGCGAGACCGAAGATACCCGCGGCCCACGTTGCCCAGAGCTTGGCCACGATGTTCGCGGGAACGTTCGCCGTTACTATTACCGTGAACACGGCGCTCACGCCTGCATACAGCAGCGCGGAGATGTACGTGCCAAGGTTCAAGGCCTTCCCGGGGTCCTCGCGCACGAGCTTCGACACGATGAATATCCCGATAAAGGATGCAATGAGGCCCGCTGCGGATATGATGGGAGGGTAGGCAGCGAGCAGCTCGCCGATTTCCTGCCCAAGGGTGCCCACGAAGTTGAAGCCAAGCAACATGGCGGCCACGAGCGACGCGACGTACGAGTCCAAGAGATCGGCGCCCATGCCCGCAATGTCCCCGACATTATCACCCACGTTATCGGCGATGGTCGCGGGATTGCGCACGTCATCCTCGGGCAAGGAGTACTCTATCTTGCCCACGAGATCAGCGCCGACATCTGCCGTTTTCGTGAAAATGCCACCGCCAGCCTTCATGAACAACGCAATGGACGAGGCACCGAAGGAGAAACCGAGCACGAGGCTCGGGTCGCCTGAAATGTAGAATATCAACCAGACGCCCAACAGGGCAATGCCAGAGACGAGCAACCCCATGACGGCGCCTCCAAAAAAGGAGACGTTGAACGCAGCGGGGAGCCCGCCTTTTTTCGCGGCCCACGCGGTCGGCGAGTTGGCCGATACGCCGACGTTCAAGCCGATGAGCCCTGCTATCCCCGAGGCCACGGCCCCGGTTATGTAGGCGATCACCATCAAATACCACGTGACGTCACTTTGCAAGTACGCCACAGCAATCAGTATAGAAAGGCCAACAACGAAGAACGCGAGGGTCTTGTATTGCCTCGCGATGAACGCGTTGGCACCTTCCTTGATGTATCCTTGCATCAAGAGCATTTGCTCGTTTCCGGGCTCTGCAGACGTCACGCGCTTGCGGAAGTAAAATGCAAGCACGATACCGGCGGCAGCCGCCACGGGAACCAGCCACAGTGAGACAAGTGAAACAACCATTTTCCAGAACACCTAATCGATTTTTTTTCCTCAAACTATAGAAAATGGACCTATGCGCGAGAGAATCTTGCTGAATCTAAAAAGTGATCGCATAATTCTGTTATCGCGATGAGGATGGGATGGTTTTCTCCGAAATCTAGAAGATTCTCCCCGATCTTGTTCTCTTTTTTCCAAGATACCGGCAAAAATGTATTCGATTTGTATAATGCTGGATGGCACCCGGGAAAAAATAACTTGGGCCGCCGGTTTTACGATCGTGGAAGCTCATGTCATGCAACGTGTGTGGCCGGAAAACCGACATCTCGTGTGCCGGGTGCGGCCAGCCAGTTTGTTCAAGCCATTCCGGGTACATCCGGCGGAAGTTCTGGTGCATCGACTGCTTTGAAAAACAAAGGGTGAAGGGTGCCATCCTTGCTTGGGTCTTGGTGGGTATCATGATTGCTGTTTCGATCGCCGTGATTCTCCTGATTCGAAATTGAATTCGCTTTACTAACACTCATTTTACCTGGAAAAAAAAGAATTAAAAAAAAGAATTGCCTGAATTGGCGCGCCATCACGTCGTCCTTGGAAGCACCTTTCGTCCCCGCCCGTCCTTGCTTGCCTTGATCATGCCCGCGAGCAGTATCGCGACGACGATGGCCGCGGGAATGATTTGGCCGGCAATCGAGATCAATCCCAGGGTCAAGCCCATGTCGATTCCACCCGGTGCTTCCGTGATGGTGACCGTGACCTCGTCCGACACGCTTGCCCCCGCCCCGTCGTGAGCGACGATCTTGAACACGTGGGTGCCGGCGGCGTAGCCATCAAGTTGAACCCTGACCTGCATGCCGGGTTGCCACGGCTGGTCCACGAGAATGATGGTGTTGTTGTGGTAGATCGTGAAGGTGGGCGAGTTCACCGTGGTGTCCGTGATGTTCCACGCGAGGTGGTTCCCGATGGTGCCGCTGGTGAATGCAAGCGGCGCGTGGTGAGATATTTGTGGCGGGTCGTTGGAAACCACGACCACGGGGGCTGTTTCCAAGGTCCCGAAAGAATCGCCGTCGAACGGGCGCACCGTGGCATACCACCGGTCTCCCGGCTTGATGGACGCGCCGGCAACAACGAGCATGTCGTCGTACTCGCGCGCCGGGATGTCGTTCCTGAACCACCGGATGATGCTCGTCCCTTCTTGATCGCAGTCATAATCGGCGAACGTGTACGAAAGGTGAAGCGAGTTCCCTTGTGCCGGCGACGCGGGCGTGATCGTCACGTTCCGTGCGGCGGGCGCGAGATTCCGGATGCGCACGGCGGCCACGGACTCGATCGCCCCGTAGGTGCCCCGGTCGTTGCGTGGTCTCACCGTGGCATGCCACCATTCGGATTTGTTCGTGTATTCGCTTGGAACGACGAGCTGGTCGTTGCACGCGGGGAACAAGATGCCGTTCCTGTACCACCGCACCTCCGTCCCGAGCTCCGTTTCCCCGCTCACGTCGGAATAGTCGTAGGAGAGCACCAGCGAGTCGTTCGTGCACGGGGATTGGGGCGCGATCGAGATAAAACCGCTTCATGGGGCCGATGAAGATGTTATCCTTCAGCACCCCTTTCACGTGGTTTAATGTTAGGAGCTCATCGACTTGATCTTCACCGTTGTCCCCGTCACCGTTATCTTGTTTCAATTTGGTGATTTCAATGTCCTCGATGCGGTATGCAATGATTCCTTGAATATGGCTCTTGAATGAATGGCCTTCCGGCAAATCAATCTTGAATTTAGGCCCACCAAGGTGTAAATGGAACATGCACGATCTCGGGGCGACGTCGCTAAGGAATCCTTCCAGGAAATTCGTCTCGCCAAAGAAGTTGGCGACGAAAATGGTCTGCGGGTGGTAGTACAAGTCCTGCGGCATGCCCTTCTGGAGGATTTCTCCCTTCCGCATCACGATGATCTCGTCGCTTATGGCCATCGCCTCCTCCTGGTCGTGGGTGACCTGGATTGCCGTGAGGCACAACGATTTGATCAAGCGCCGCAATTCGTGCCTGAATTTTTTCCTGATTTTCGGGTCGAGCTTTCCCAACGGCTCGTCGAGGAACAATATCTTGCTGCGGGTCGCTATAGCGCGTGCAAGACCCACCTTTTGCAACTCGGGGGTTGACAGGTCAACCGGGTAATCGAGAACGCGGTGGTCCAGGTTCACCAGGCGCAAGGCCTCCATCGCGGTTGCCTCGATGGTCTTGTTATCGTACCCCCTCACTTGCAATCCATACGACACGTTTTCAAACACGCTCAGCGCCGGGAATATCTCGAAATGCTGGAACACGAAGCCAATGTTCCTGTCCTCTGGCTTGATGGAACGCACGTCAACACCATCGACCAGGATATTGCCCTCGGTGGGGTCGATCAAGCCCGCGATGAGCCTCAAGAGGGTTGTTTTCCCGCACCCCGATGGACCGAGCAAGAACATGAAACTACCATTCTCTATGACCAAGCTCACGTTCTTGACAGCAACGACCTTTCCATCATCGAACGTTTTCGTCACGTTGATCAATTCGATTCTTGGCATGCCGGTTCACGTTCCCCTTGATTTTTCCATTGTCTTGCGCAGCAACAGCAGCATGATGAACGAGAAAACAATCAGCAAGACGCTCGCGAATCCCGCGACGGCCAGGTCTCTCGTCTCGAACCAGTCCACGATGATCAAGGGGACGGTGCGGAGCAGCCCTGCCACCACGATCGTCGCGCCCGTTTCACCCATGCTCCGCGTGAAGCTCATGATCATCCCGGCCACGATTCCCGGTTGCATTTTCGGGAGGGTGATGGTCCGGAAGGTGGTCATCGAGCTCGCGCCAAGCGTGCGCGCGGCTTCCTCCAGTTCCGGATCGGTTTTCTCGATGATCGCGATGATGGGCCGGACGATGTACGGGAAGCACATCGCGACGTGAACGAGGATGGTGAGCCAGAAACCGGGTTGGAACGCGTTGAGGCCGAATGGCCCCCAGAAAAGGTACATGGCGAATCCTAGCGCTGCCGTGGGCACGATAAGCGGTATATCTATCATGGCATCCAACAGCTCCTTTATTTTTCCCCATTTTCGCTTGACGATGATCATTGCCATCGGGAGGCCAAACAGCACGCATATCGCAGTGGATATGCCGGCGATGATGACCGAGTTCGTCGTGGACACCCATAACCACGCCCATTTATTGTCGCTCGAGAACAGCGAGGCAATAACGCTCCCCGCTTGGGTTCCCGTGAAGGGATTCACCGAGAACCACGAGAAGACGTATGGAAACGTGTACATGGCCGGGACCAGCACCAGGGCACCGAAGAGCACCATCCCGACCACGTCCCGGGCAACACGTGCAGCTTTCGAGCTGATGATGCCCTCGAATTTGGGCCACACCTTGGCAACCGGGAATCCCACCTTCCGGGAAAAAATGCGGACGAATGCCAGCGCTGCCAGCGAGATGAGGATCAAGATCATGGAGAGGAATGCCGCGGACGGGAACTGGAGGGATTGGCGCAATGCCACGATCACGAGGGGCGCCGTCTCGAACACGCCGGCCACGATGATGGTTGCTCCCGTCTCGCCAAGCGATCTCGTGAATGCCAAGATGGTGCCTGCAATGATGCCTTCCTTCGCGAGCGGCAACGTGATGGTCCTGAATACCGTGAAGCCGGGTGCGCCGAGGGTCTTCGCTGCATCCTCGAATTTCTTGCTCGTCTCCTGGAACACGACCTTGAGGTTCCTCACGATGAACGGGTAGGTGAACGCCACGTGGGAGAGCATGATCAACAGCGGGCCGGGCGCGATGAGGCTTCCCTGGTCCAAGCCCAGCAAGCCCGCGATGCCCATGTTCGTCCCGAAGAACAGGTATATGCTGAATCCAAGGGCTGAGGTCGGCACGGCCATCGGCAAGTCGACCAAGGTATCAAGGACGCGCTTTCCCTTGAACTCGTACCGTGTCAGGATGAATGCCATGGGGAGGCCGATGAACAAGTCTATTACCGTGGCGATGGTCGCGATCTGGAAGCTCCTCCCGAGCGAGATTGCCATGATCTGCCACTGGATGTCGCCCGTGATCGGGTCGTCGAAGACTTGCGTGTAGACCTCGTCCCAGTTCACCGCGACGGACACGATGATGGCGATGAGCGGCCCGATTATCAAGAACAAGAAAAAACCTATTATACCCGCATCGAGAGCCACGCGGTACTTTTTCTGGGAGAAATGCTTCTCGACACGCAAGAGCAACGAGAGCCTCGGCTCGGGCACGTCCGCGTCCAAGCGGGTCCTTGTACCGGCGCCGTTGTTGTTGCTATCGTGCTCGTGGTCTTCCATGTTTTCACCGTTCTTTTATCGTTTATCAGAACGCGGGCCTGTTCATGAGCCACAGGTCTGCGACGCGCGAGATGAACAAGGGATCTCTTGGCACTAGCATCTGGGGGCAACCCGAGATGTCGATCTGCACCCCGTTCTCGGTGTTGAACGTTGCGTTCGGTAGCGTCACGTTGGTATTGTAGGTCCTGAAGCCTTCCTTGGTGGCAACTTGAAGGACATCTTCTTGCTGTATGAATTCCAAGAAGCGTGACGAGATTTCCTTGAGGTGGTCATCGACCCACGGGGCCCCGTCCAGGACGCAAAACGGGTGGTCACTATGGATAGACCCCTCGCTTGGATACACGGCAATGACCTTGTCATTCCACCGTGCACGTGCTTCAGCCGCGCCCTCGATGATGAGATTCTCGTACAATATCGCCGTCGTGATGCCCGCGGGACCAGATTGGAGCATGCTCTGCAGCAAGTACCCCGTGCTTTTCCCGTACTGGACCGCGACGATGACCTTATATTTTGAATTAATACGAGCAAGGGCAATCGATTGCTTGAACGTGGGCGAAAACGTTCCGCTCGTGATGGTTCCGACCTTTTCGGCTCCCGTTTCATCGAAGATGTCTTGCCCGTGTCTGAAGATGCCCTTCTCGAGCCCCACGATGCCAACGATTTTCTTGTCTATCCACGTCGTGAGTTGCTTGAGGTGGACTTCCTTTCCCATGTACTCCCCCTTCTTGCCGGGCTTGACAACGAACTCGACGCCAGCCTCGATCGGCGTGATTTCCTCGGAAAGCTCGTGTCCGTACAAGGAATAACACGCTTCCAAGCGTAAAGTGTCTCTGGCACCAAGCCCCGCGGGTAGGATGTGAAATTCCTTTCCTGCCTTCATGATCGCGTTCCATACCGTGGTGCACGACTCGATCGGGAACGAAATCTCGAACCCGTCTTCCCCGGTGTACCCCGTCCTTCCGATAAAGGTCTGAACCCCGTCAATGGCCGGTTCTAGGAACTGGAATCGCTTGAACGCGTTTAAATCCGCCTTCACGAGCTTCTGGAGCACGTCCTGCGCTTTAGGCCCTTGGAGGGCAACCCTGCTGCGGCCGGGAGACAGGTCCTCGATCGCGACGTCTTGGAACCTTGGTGCATGCTTCTGCAACCACGCGACGTCCTTGTCCTTGTTCGAGGCGTTGACGATGAGCCGGTACTTCTCTCGCGAGTACATGTAATAGAAGATGTCGTCCACCACGGTGCCGTTGTCGTAGCACAACGGCGAGTATTGCGCATTGCTTGGTTTGAGCAGTTCGACGTCATTGGTACACAAGTATTGGAGGATATCAAAGGCGTTCTTCCCGGAAACGAACAGCTCGCCCATGTGGCTGATATCGAAGAGAGAAACGTTCTCTCGCGTGTTGAGGTGCTCCTCCACGATTCCCGTGTATTGTACCGGGAGGTTCCAACCACCAAAATCGACGAACTTCGCTCCGAGGGCGGAATGAACGTCGTGCAGCGGTGAATTCTTGAGGGACATTACCATTTCTTGGACTTCGTGGTCCGGACAATTGAATCGTGGTATCTTGAAGAAAA
This sequence comes from Promethearchaeota archaeon, assembly GCA_041305945.1. Taxonomy (GTDB): domain Archaea; phylum Asgardarchaeota; class Lokiarchaeia; order Sigyniarchaeales; family Sigyniarchaeaceae; genus JBGLND01. Next base: position 3,095,557 of record JBGLND010000001.1, on the reverse strand, counting down.
GCACTACCGTTAAAACTATATATTTCACTCGTCCCCGCACCATATAACGAAACGCATTAATAACGGGTTAGTCTCCCCCGGGGCTGAACCTTGCCCGCGGTCGGGAATAATCTTAAAAGGGGTTTCACGTTCTTTTTACGTGTTCGTTCTACATGCATTACAGAACCAAGGCTGTTTTTACAGGAACAAGGAAAACCAAAAAGTGATGACTTGCCGTGTCATGGAGTTCAACACCGTTAAGAAACAGGATTATCGTGGCCCTTATCAAGCGAAAAGGCGAGATCATAGATGACGACCTTGCACGTTTGGTGGCCCGAGGGGATGATAGCACTACCGACGAGCTGTTGCAAAAGGAACTGATGAACTTGGAAATTCAAGGAATCGTGACCATCTCGCAAATAACAAAGACTCGAAAGCGTGTCAAGTTACAAAACACCGATATGCTCAATCCTGAATTGCTGAAGGGCATGAATTGACCTCGTCCTTTGCACGGTATCTTTCACGTGTCCCCCCCCGCCACGTGATGCACGGAAATCCTTCGTCCCATCGCGTCGAGTTTCCACTCGCTTAACGATTATTTTCGTGGGTGTTCGCGTCGTGAGAAACGCCGCCTTGTCCCCAAGCTCCCCTTAATATCTTTTTAACAAGAAACGTTTATAATCGCCAGGTTTATCGTTAGCCCAATAAACACGCGTTATGTTTTGGTGGCCCATGGTGCTCGAGGACATTGATTCCGTACGTTTCCTTCACGGGAGCATCTCCTACGATTTTAATTACAAGCATATCAATGATGACCTCCTACGGCATGCCACCGTGCGCCGTTTGCAAGAATATTTGCGTGTTATCCAGTCCGGGTCGTTTCCAAGCGTGCTTTTTAACGACCCGGGCGTTCCACGCGCCAGCCGGATGCGGATCAAGAGCATCGAAAAAACGCAGAAACTTTACTTGCAAAAATACTTGTTCGAGAAGGGCATCGTCGAACGCGTGGAGGAAAGGGTGCCAAGGCTCGTTCAAGGGGTATACGACAACTTCAAGGACGTGCAAGTGAAACAAAAGCCCGCGCACGAGCCCGTGTTGAAATCGATCTTGCTCAAGGATTCCCGGTCTGTTGCCATCGAGCTGCCCGTGTGGTTGACAGGCCATTACAAGCACGAGTGCCTGACCGGGCACGTGGACTTGTTGCAGGTCGAGAAACGGGACGACGGGCACGTCGAGATCAAGGTCATGGATTACAAACCCGAGGGCGAAAACAAGTTCATCTTCTGCCTGCCCCAGATTGCCTTGTACGCTTTCATGCTCGAAAAACGGCTCAAGCCGGAGACGAATTGTTTCGTTTCGTGTTATATCTTCGATCGAAAAGCAACGTGGCGCTTCAAGCCCAAGATATTGCACGACATTGATGACAAGCTGGACCGTTACGGCGTGGCCCGGGACTGGGACCGGTTCTTGTCCTTGGAAGAAGCATGACGCTGCTGGAATGAACATACCAAAGCCCTTTATATCGTTTAGTTGATTTTTGTAAATAACCCATGACGCTCGCTGACATGATAAAGGACTGGATAGCAGCACTCTTGAAGGCGATTCCCATCATCCTTGCCAGCTTGGTATTCCTCGCCTTGCTGGGCTCTGGACTCGGCTTGGCCATCGTCTTGCGCTCGTTCGGTGCGGATTTCGGCGCTGTCATCATTCCAAGCTTCATCCTCGAAATAATTTGCTGCGTCATCGCCTACCAGTTTGCATCGAATTTCTTCCCCAAGCCGGCACGGGAGTTCATCGAGGAAGAGGAATCCGGCGTGCCAGCAAAGAAGGGCAAGGCATGAGCATGCTGCTCGTGGCCTTGATGCCCGGTATATTCTTGGATTTCATGTAATCTTCCGTTCCAATCACTTGTCGTTTACCTGGTCTTGTTGGCTCGCGTGGAACGCTATTCCAAGGAAAAAGAGGAAGAAACTCGTTAATTAACTCGTTTCAACAATGATTCATTTCCAACCGGTCCTTATCGAACGCATGTCAACCTTCTTGGTCTTGTTTTTCTGCGTGTCTGTTGGCTGGCTTTGTTTCTTCGATTCATCATTCATCTCGAGTAGAACATCTACCATGCTGAGTTCTCGAGTCAAAAAGTCGTTCAAGGCAACCCGGATTGCCTCGGATCTAGATGGGTATTCACCGTTATCTGTTAGGCGAGCTAGAGCGCCAATCGCGAAAGCGGGCGGGAACTACGCTGCATCCTTGTTGGCAGCGAAAAAAGCCAAGGAAAAGGGATACGCCCAGGTCCTCTGGCTCGACGGTGCCGAACACAAGTACATAGAGGAGATCGGCACCAGCAACGTGATGTTCCTCATCGACGACACGGTGGTCACGTCACCCCTCACGGGAAGCATCCTCCCGGGGGTCACGAGGGACTCTATACTCCATATCCTCAAGAAAAGCATGAACATGAAAGTCCAAGAACGCATGATCACCATCGACGAGATCATCTGCGCGTGGGAAAACGGGTCGCTCAAGGAAGCCTTTGGCACGGGAACGGCTGCCGTTGTCACGCCGATCGGGGAATTATGTTACAAGGACAAGTGCATGGTCATCAACGGGGGCAAGGTTGGGACGCTATCCCAGAAATTGTTCGACGAGCTCGTTGCCATCCAGTACGGTATGAAAGACGACCCGTTCGGCTGGCGCGTGCGGGTTTGCTAGGAAGGGACCCGGTTACCCCCGATATTCTTTTTTATCACCGTTGGCGTGCTCGCGCGGTGGAAAGGAGGCCCATTCTACCCCGGCTTGACCAGCAAACGCGCGGGAATGTTCCTTTTTGCAAGAAAGCTCAAGCTATATAGGGGAATCATGCCCTTTTGTCCGTGAAGGCAACGTCTAACCGGGGAAGGATATTCCTCAATTCAACCGCAATATGCCCATGGCTCGACGTATATACATAGAAATCATCGCGTGAACGAGATCGTGTTTGAATCAAACGCGCACATTCCGAAGGACATCCATCTAATCAATTACGGGGTGTTACTCGATCAAGACGTGTTATTCTCGAGTAACGAGGACTTTGAGAAGTTGTTGCAAGTGGTCTTGTTTTCGAATTCCTTTGCCACGAACATCAAGGATGGGAGGCTCCATTCCATTCGCCATGATCACGATGGAAAGTCATTCACGACCATGATTCACAACAGGGTCATCCCGGGGAATGATGATGAGAACATGTTGATGTACGTCATCTCGGGTAATGATGAAATACTACCGCCAGAATTCCAGCAGCAGATACTCGATAATTTCTACAAGGAGATAGAAGCCGAAATCCAAGTCAAGAGGATTCGAAAGATATACGATGAAAAATTCTCGGACTTCATCCTCAAGATGAACAGGATCGCCGACAAGATAGATCAAGGCTTGAGCCTCATAAACGAGATGGAAGAAGAGGAAAATAGTTTCTTGATGATGGAACGCGAGGAAGTCGTGACACGGATTCACTACATAGGCCTGTCAACGATGGGCGTGCCTGTACGGAACCGGATCTACGACAAGGACCTCACGTCCCTCTTCAAGCTCCCGGCCAAGGAGAACACGACCCCGGAGGACGTGCTGCGCTCGCTCATGTCCGCGCAATTCTCGGCCATCTTGAACTCTGCCCTTATCCGTGCGGGCACGAAAATCAACGACATCACGATCTTGTATTCCACGCTGGATTCATTGGAAGAGAGAAAGCTGATGGTCGCGTTCTATCCCATCGGTTATCAAGACCAATATACGCTGGAAATCTGCTACGAGGGGGACCGGGCGTCGATTGACGGGTTCCGGCAGGCTTGTAACCACATGTTCACCAAGTATCTCATGGTCCCGTTCAGGGGAAACCTTAAGGATTTCGAGCTCGTCGCAGACGTTCTGACAAGCTTGCCAGCAAATTTTGATCTTTTCGAGAAGGAAGAGGTTCCCGAGCAAACCGATGCCATATACGAAGCTGCAGCGCTTGATTTGGATGTGGGATTGCATCAAGATGAGAACGGTGAGGAAGAGGAGGTCGATCCTTGGTTGGAAGGGGAGCTTGATTACGAAGATGCTGTCGAGCCTGAAAAAAATCCCATTAGTCATCCCGGGGGCGAGCCAGAACGGGAAGAAATTGGAAGGAATGAATCTGTGGTTGCAACGCCAACGCGAGCTGTCGCCTTGTTCTTGAAGGATGTTAACCACGAGCCCGATGAAACTCGTTCACACCTTGAAGGTGACGGGCAAGAACGCGACCAGGCAGAAAGTGATGAAAACCGCGAAAACATGGAGGATACACGTGATGACATTGATGACGAGTATGAAGAGCGGGATTGATTCATTTTTCGATGTCCTTTAATTGCCAGCGGCGAGCATCTTAACGAATATAAGCATATGTAAATTATCGTTCAAATCCCGGCATTATTATCGCGTGAACACAACTTTTTAACTTTTGAAGGCCAAAATAAAGTGCTAGCGACACATTTTTACCCACCCGGTAATCCATCAAGGAGAAAGCATAAATGCCGACGATAGGCATTCTCGAAAGGTTTGACAACGTCATTTATTACAGTAGCAATGAAATCGCGCGATACATGACGCTGGTGAAATACGCAGTGTCTTTCGCGAAAAATATCCGTGACGGACGCCTTTACGAGATCAATCACACGCCTTTCATTCAAAATGCAGCAATAGCTGATGACCCGGAAGAACATTACATGTTCGTCGCGGCTCGAACGATTACCGGAAAGGAGGAGATCATCCTGCATTTTTGCTTGGATTACGCAGCGTCGGAGCTCCACGAGAAAGAGCTGGGGCAAAACTTGCTTGATTTCTTCATCGACAAGTTTTTTGAAAAGGTGAAAATACGGGGAAAATTCATCGAGAAGCTCGAGGAGAACAAGGAAAGCTTCACGCAGGTGTGCGACGAGGTTTTCAACGAGACCATGGTTGGATATGACTTGTTCACCCACGAGGATGCGGGATTTTTGCTGGACAATCTCGATTCCGACGAGCACAAGCTGAAACTCTTGTTCGCCACCATATCCGTTCAAGGATTGCCGATCGTTGCAAAGTTCTACTCGGAAATGCTGGATCACTTCCGGTTCCATTCCAGCGAGGGCGAGGATGCACACGCGATATTGGAAAACCTGATTTCAGCCCAGCTTTCAACCCTGTCGTACCAATCACTCATCCAGGGCACGAACTGCAACCATATATTGATGCGCTTTTCTGACTTTACCACGTTCGAGGAGCGAGAGATCACGATAAATTTCTTCCCGATCAACGAGGACAAAAACCAAGAGGGATTTTACTTCATAACCATGGCAGAAGGAGACCCCGAGCTCGCGGGTATCTTTCTGCGGAGCGTCTCGCCACTGATCGCGCAAACGGGGCTCTTGGAGGAAAAATTCACGGGAAATGTCTCGAAATACCAGTCTCTCCGTTCGCTCATGGAACGTGGGTCTTGTACACGTCATTCTCCCCGGGACACTACCGCGTTTCGCGTAACAGCACGCAACTGGTCCCGTGGACGGCATGGCTCGGCAACGGCTCTTCCATCGACGTCGCCGTGAACACGGGTCTTACCTTGGGCAAGTGGCAATACACCATTGAATACAACGATAGCACGGGATTCTTCGGCATCCCCGACAGCGTGCTGGTAACCCTCAATGACATGCCTCGAGCTAACCTCCTCTCGCCCGTCAACAACACGGTCCTCCTTGCCAATTCGATAGCCGGCTTCGCGTGGGACATTGACGATGCTTTCGGGGGCACGGGCACCTATACCATCTCGGTTAACGGCGTCGCGCACCCGCAGCAAGTCTGGACTAGCGGGAGCTGGTTCGGTGTCATTTTTAACACCACAACGTGCGGCACGTTCAATTACAGCATCGTGTACCAAGACTTTTACGGCCTGCCGGGCGTCCCGAGTTGCGTCATCGTCACGGTTGCAGAGGCCCCGTCATGCACGCATCCAGCCGACATGATCTTGCTCCAAGGGTCAGCGGGCGCCACGATCTCGTGGGTGCTGGTCGATCCCGCCGGTGCGGGGCAACATCGCGTGCTCGTGGACGCTGCGGTCGTGACGGGCTGGACGCCATGGACGAATGGCTCGGCCATCGAGGTGCCCGTCGCCACGACGGGTCCCGTGGACGAGCACGTGTACACCTTGGAATTCAACAACACTTACGGTCTCGTTTCAATCGACGTCGTGCTCGTCACGATCGATGACACGCCCGCTTGCATTGCCTCGCCCGCTGATATCGACGTTGTTGCCGGTGGTGCCGGTGCCGTGCTCTCGTGGACGCTCGTCGACGGTATCGGGGCAGGTTCCTACACGCTGTACGTTGATGGCAACGCGGTGGTAACCTACACGGGTCTCCAGTGGACGAACAACACGGCATTCACCCTTCCCGTGGATTCATCGCTCGCTGCCGGGGCGCATAATTACACGCTGGTCTTCTGGGACTCGAACGGGTTCCGCGGGAACCAATCAACGGTGACCGTGACCATCGTCGCGGCCGGCAACCCCTTCATGGCATTCCTGGAGGAAAACTGGCCGTACCTTGGCATCGCGCTTGCGGGCATCGTGATCATCGGGGCTGCGATCGGGGCATCCCGCAAGAAAAAAGCCGTGAAAGCAAGCACCGGGACGAAGAAGAAAGGCAAGGGGTACGAGCTACCTTACGTGGCGGGTTTCGGGGCTCCCGGAACGGGAACCACGCGAGGCACGGCAGCCACGCTTGCGCCGAAGGCATCGCCGGGATACACGGCCACGACGGGCCTGGGAACGGGCCTGGGAACGGGCACGGGAACGGGCACGGGAACGGGCACGGGAACGGGCACGGGCACGAGGTCGCACGTGCAGGCATCAGGGCCGGCGGTTCAACCAGCGCCTGCCACGGCGAAGTTCTATTGCAACCAGTGCGCGAGGTACTACGACATCCAGAATCCAGACGTGGAGGCGTGGTACTCGTGTCCCTCGTGTTCTTGGTCGCTGACGCTGGTCGTGAATTGCACCTCGTGCGGGAACCCCGTTGCATTGGACAAGGAGACGCACGACAAGTTGAAACGCAGCGGCGCGCTTTGCTCGTACTGCGGGAACACGGTTGTCTATTGAGGCAGCCCGTATTTTTTTTCCCTATTTATTTTTCACGTTTCGATTAGCGACCACCCGGTTGGGGCAGGGCCATTTCACGCCTTCCGCGTGTAGTACCACTTCCCGTCTTGGAACACCCGGTCGAGGCGCCCATCTCGGACGAGCTGCTTCAAGTGCACCTCCAGATGACGGGCTTCCGGTATCTCCTTGACGTTCAACGCCTTTATCAAGTATGAAATCTTCACGAACGTCCCGGCTGGCGGCATGGCTTCCACGATGCGCACGTCCAGCTCGCTGCCGGCATCCCCCGCGGGCTTGCCGTGCCGCAACAATGGTTTCCGCCCGGGGGCGCGTTCGCCGTCCATTGGTAAATGTACCGGCGCGTGGGGATAAAAATGCAAGCGTGGCCTCGATGGGTTCTAAAACGTTTTCGATTACGGTCATGCCACGTGCCACGATTAAAAGCCATCATCGAAAAACTCCGAGACGGATGCGTGCACCCTGCAAGATGGATACACGAGGAACGGTCGAATAAAAAGAAATAATATACTATGAATCAACTGTATTTATCCAAGAAGACCGCATCGATGAACGCGGAAGGCCATGTATCTTCAACGATGTATTCGATGATATCATCGAAATCATTGGGCTCGTTCGTCATGTCTTGACTCATGTTCGTAACCTCGTGGACGTGATGCGCGTTTGCATCCTTGTTGTGATACATGATGATATCCGGGTATATATGCATTCCCGGCATACGTCGTGGAGATGAACCGATTCTATATGCATCTATATAGTCCATCACCAGCATCTGGCGCGCCATTTCTACACGAGCGCTACCGCTGTTTCAACGGAAAGGACTTAATACGCCAGGAAGCCGCGACAATTGTAGGCCGTGCCAGGATGCAACTAAACACTCGAGAACACTTGATCTTGGCCTGGAACCAGGTACCGAAAATCGAAGGGCTGGAACATCCCGTGAACCGGGACGAGTTACACCCGGATTTTAATAGAACATCCCGTGTTGAAGGCTTGGGAACGCTGGTGAAACTTGAACGCCTTGGATTGAAATGGAATACCGTGTGCGACGAGGACGAGATGCTGTTCCACGTGTTGACCACGTCTCGAGGTAAGAATGACATGCAAGACGTGCACCTTGCCTGCGGTGAGGATGCGATGCGATTGAGCAAGAAAGGAGCGGCACGCGATTCATGAAATTCTTCCCCAAAATAGGTTCAAAAGCCTTATATCATTTTAAACGCCAGAACGACGGCAAGGTGCCGGGCTCGCACCATCCTTGGATGGTCGCGGGGCGCGCATCGACCGTATCAACCGAGAAGGCACGATCATGTCTGTATCCGAAGATGAGTTAAAGAAAAGGGTATTCTTGTTTCACGGGTATACCTTGGATGAATTGCGGCGCTTGAGCATGGACTCGTTCATCAAGCTGCTCGACGCGAGGAAACGCAGGTCATTGTTGCGTGGCATCCCCAAGCGCCAGAAAAAACTGCTCGAGAAACTGCGTGCCGCGCGGAAAGCCCTGAAAAAGGGAACGAAACGGGTCGTGCGCACGCACTGCCGTGACATGATCGTCCTGCCCGAATTCGTCGGGCTGACCGTCGCCATCCACAACGGTGTAAATACAACGACGATGGACTTGCACTTCATACGCGCAGATGATAACTATCAATTCGATAGTTTAACGATCATGGCATGAATGCATTCGTTGATATATCCATCCTTTTTTAACGCTAAGAACCAAGCAATAGACAAGATCGAGTGTGGTACCATGTCATGTGGTGAATATCATGCGAGACGAGTCTAAGATACGGATGCCTGAAAAATATGGAACGTGGGTGGAAGCGAAGGACTACATCGAACGCGACCCGGACCCGGACTACCACCACGCGTCCGAGGAGGCATACGAGGCATTCCGCGACATGAAATTCGGCGTGCGAATTCACTGGGGAATTTACTCCGTCTGGGAACTAGATGGAGAATCGTGGCCGTTCTTGAGAATGAACTTTGAAACACGCCAAGAATACCAACAATTATACAAGACGTGGAATCCCGTTAGGTTCAATGCCGAGGGATGGATGAGCTTCTTCGAGCGATCCGGTTTCAAGTGCCTGGCTTTCACCACGAAGCATCACGAGGGATTCTCCATGTTCGATACGAAAACCCGTGTCAAGAAGCGCATGAACTGGCTCGCGCCTGGAGAGCCGGCAGCCGAGGATTGCGACCTAGCCTATAGCATCATGGAAGGCCCGTTCAAGCGGGATGTCGTGAAGGAATTATGCGAAGCGGCCCGCAAACATGCCATCAAGATCGACCTGTATTTCTCGCATCCCGACTGGTACGACGCCGATTTCAGGCCATACGGCTACCATCCCGTCTTCACGCCGGATTCCCTCGATCACCCCCAGGATTACGGCGTGAACTTGCTCTCTGCGCTGACAGGAAATTGCGCCGTGCTGGATGAACCAACAACCGAGGAGAGGAACCGCATGATGCACCGGCACCGGGACCAGATGCTTGAAATCCTTGGCAACTACGGGAAGATCGACATGATGTGCTTGGACATCCGGTTCGGACCCGCGGTGTGGCCATTCTTGAAGGAGACCATCAAGATGGCGCGCAGGCTCCAGCCCGATGTCATGTTCCGCTGCAGGGGCATCGGGAATTATGGTGATTACTACACGCCGGAAGGCTACGTCCCCGGTGACCCCAGCAACACGGGCATGCCGTGGATGGTGATCTACCCGCTGGGCAAGTCGTTCTCGTACGAGAAGGACGCTGAAAACCACAAGGGCACCAAATGGGTCGTGCACAACCTTGTCGACACGGTGGCCAAGGGCGGGAACTTCATGGTGGGAATAGGCCCGGGCAAGAACGGGACGTTCCATCCAGAGGCCATCAAGCAGCTCGAGGCCGCCGGCGATTGGATACGCGTCAACGGCGAGGGCATCTACGGGACCCGGCCGCTGGCGACGTGGAAGGAAGGCGAACATATCCGGTTCACCGCGTCCAAGGACAAGGGCACCGTCTACGCGTTCATCCTTGAATGGCCAGGCAACGAACTATCCATCGCATCCGTGCGACCCAAGGACAAATCACACGTGGTCATGCTGGGCAATGAAGCACCATTGGATTGGCGGATGGAAGGCAGCACGTGCAGGATACGCGTTCCGGAATCTCTCTCGGAACGCAAACCATGCGAGCACGCGTGGTGTTTCAAGATGCAAATCTAAACGAAATGGTGGTTACATGGGAATTTACGACGCGCTCGTGAAAAAATTTCAAGCAGATGGCGTCATTGCAGTGGTGACACTTGACGATCCCGCGAAGGCCGAGCACGTGGCACGCGCAATGCTCGCGGGGGGCGTGCACCACATCGAGATCATGTTCCGCCATCCAAGCGCGGCCGCGTGCATAAAGGCATTGAAGGATGCAAGCACGGGAATCGCCATCGGTGCCGGCACGGTGCGGACCGTGGAACAAGCACGATCCGCGATGGAAGCAGGCGCGACGTTCCTGGTCTCGCCGGGATTCAACCGGGACGTTGTCAGCTGGGCACGAGAAAACAAGATGCCTTGTTTTCCGGGCGTTGATTCGACCCTTGGCATCGAGCAGGCACTCGATGCCGGCCTCGAGGTGTTGAAGTTCTTTCCCGCGGACGTGTCAGGTGGCGCGAATTGGCTCAAGGCCATCGCAGGGCCGTACAGCGATGTCAAGTTCATCCCGACGGGAGGGATATCCTCGAAGAACATGCCGGAGTTCTTGCTTCTCCCCAACGTCATCGCGATAGGCGGGAGCTTCTTGGTGCCCAAGGATGCAGTGCAAGCGGGTGATTACGGGAAAATTACAGACGCGTGCAAGGAAGCAAGGAAAGTAGTCAATGAAACTCGTAAAAAATGATGGGACTCATGGGGAAACAAAAGGATTCGAGCGCTCGCGTTGCAACGATGGGCGAGATCATGCTCAGGTTAAAGGCGCCCGGCTTCGAGCGCCTGCTGCAAAGCCCTTCGTTCGAGGCAACCTTCGGCGGGGGAGAGGCGAACGTCGCGATATCCCTTGCACACCTCGGGATAGCATCCTCGTTCATCACGGCCCTGCCAGCGAACAAGGTCGGGGATGCTGCCATCGCGTTCTTGCGTGGCACGGGCGTCGACACGTCGAGGATCAAGCGACAAGGCGAGCGGATGGGGATCTATTACCTTGAACAAGGATCCGGGCCCCGGCCATCGGTAGTCATCTACGACAGGGCGGGATCTTCCATCTCGTCTGCCACCATCCATGATTTCGACTGGGATGAAATCTTTACGGGATGCACGTGGTTTCACGTCACGGGCATCACGCCGGCGCTCTCCGAGAGCGCGGCGGGCCTCACGATCAAGGCGGTCGAGATCGCCAAGGCAAAGGGATTGACAGTCTCGTGCGACCTCAACTACCGCAAGAACTTGTGGAAATACGGGAAGAGCGCGCCCGAGACCATGGCCCGCGTCTTGCCGCACGTGGACATCGTCATCGCTAACGAGGAGGACGTGCAGAAGTCGCTTGGCATCACCATCGATCAAGACGTCGGAAGCGCGTTGGACCGGGAAAAGTACGAGCAACTAGGATGCAAGGTGATGGAAATGTATCACAACGTACGGGCCATCGCGATCACCTTGCGGGAAAGCCATTCCGCGGACCACAACGACTGGTCTGCCATGCTCGTCCCGCGAGGCACGAGAAAAGCGATCGTTTCGAGGAAGTACGTGCTTGCCGACATCGTCGACAGGGTCGGCGGGGGGGACGCGTTCGCGGCGGGCTTGATATACGGGATGCTCGATGGAATGAATGACCAGGATGCCTTGGAATTCGCGGTTGCTGCATCCGCGTTGAAGCACACGATCCCCGGCGATGTCAACCGCGTCCACCTACTCCGTCGCATCTGCATCCCAGGAGGGCCCGGCCATCAACGCCGTGGCGGGGTTGAGCGTTGGCATCGAGTCCATCGCGCTCCCCATGGTGGTGTTCGGGGTGGCCATCATCTTCTCGTACATGTTCGGGTACTGGTTCGGGGACTGGTACTACGCGTCCTTGGAAAGCCCGCCAATGGACGAGGAGGTGTTCAAGTTCATGTTTGGCGTCTGGGGGATCGCCCTTGCCTCGGTGTCCAGCGACATGATCATCTCGACGATATTAAGCTTCGATACCTTTGGCCCCATCATGGACAATGCCGCTGGCATCACCCAGATGGCAAAGAACGAGTCGCCACGCAATATTCGCTCCATCTTGGACAAGCTGGATGCGACGGGGAACACGACCAAGGCCATTGCAAAGGGATTTGCTTTGGTCTGCGGTGGATTGACAAGCGTGGTCATGTTCGAGACGTTCGTCCTCGATAGCTTCGCGCTCTCGCAAGAGCTGCCCACGCTATTCATCTTCTCGAACCCGATACAGGTCATCACGAACCTGGACCTCACCCATCCCCTCGTCATACTCGGGCTGATCATCGGCACGATGCTGCCGTTCTTGTTCGCGTCCCAGGTGATGAAGGCCGTGAACAAGGGAGCCAGTGCCATGGTGCGGGAGGTGCGCTTCCAATTTGAAACCATCCCGGGCTTGAAAGAAGGAAATGGATTGCCAGATTACAAGCGATGTGTCGACATCTCGGCGAAAAACGCGTTGAAAACGATGGTGTTCCCCGTGATACTCATCATCGCGGTGCCCATCATTTTCGGGATTTGTTTCGGGCCGTTCGCCCACGGCGGGTTCTTGCTCGGGAACTTGATGGGATGCCTCATTGTCGGGTTGTTCATGACGCTGGGGGGTGCCTCGTTCGACAACGCGAAGAAGGCGATCGAGGGAGGCTTGTTCGGCGGGAAGGGAACGCCGACGCACAAGGCCGCCATCATCGGCGACACCATCGGCGACCCGCTCAAGGACAGCGCCGGCCCGAGCATGAACATCCAGATCACCCTCATCAACTCCATCTCGCTCACGTTCCTGCCCACGTTCATCATCACGGGATGGGTATGGTTCCTGGTCCCGTTTGTTTGATTTCTTTCTTCATTCCTTGATTACCACGAACGCGGGCCAGCTCTTGAGAACGCCCTTCGGGAGCAAACCATCCCTGACCTTCTGGCCAAGAAGCACCCTCTCCTCTTTTACCAGCGACGGGTCGATGGCCGTCACGTGGACATCGAGCATCCCGGAGGCATGGTATGTCGAGATGAATCTCGTGTCACCGGATCCCGCGCATGCCGAAAGCAAGGTGGCAGGGTCTGGCACGGGGTCGTGATGCAAGAAGAACACCAGCAACGTCCAAGGATCGCGGGCCGATGCCGGTGCCGTGAACACGAGGGGCCGGGTAATGCCGGGAAACGTCTCGTGCAGGGTCTCGAATGCCCGGCTTGGATTCTCGATTTCAAAGCCGTCCTTGGCAAGGTAATCACCGGCCATGAAACGGGACGCGGGCGCCCGTGGCAAGAACGCGGGAACGGGATAGCCCTGCTTCACGAAGAATCCTGCACGCAAGACTTGCCCGTCGAGCAAGGGCAACCCGTGTTCTTGGTCTAGGACCTTCAACCGGTCACCCGTGTCGAGATTCACGACCAAGCCATCGTGGCCCTGCCGGGTGGCAAGGAGGACGCCGTGGTCGGCCCGTTCCACGGGAAGCAACCGTATCTCGTTACCGGTGTCCAGGCACGGGAAGGCAAGGGGGAAGCAGTAGAGGCTGGTATTGGTCGTGCCGCCGGGGCGCGGGAAATCATGGCCGGGGGGAGAGATGCTGGCCGCGAGCGGCCCGACCTCGCTGCTCGCGTACAAGTTGGTGATGTTTTCCTCGCCTTCAGCCCGGCCGGTGAACTCGCGAAACTTGCGCCATTGCCCCGCGGTGAGCGAGGTCGTCCCGAAAATAAACCTAGCATCCTTGAACTTGCGAACCAGCCGGGCGTGGACGTCTTTTGCAACGTGTTCAATGCCATGGTCCCGGATGGAACGAACGAGCTCGGCCACGAGGGGAACGCTTTCGATGTCTTCCACGCCTTGGCGGGCAATCGATCGTTCCAGTCCCCGTTTAATGGTTGCCACGTCGCACCAGCCAAGAACGACCGTCGACGGGGCCGACACCACGGCGATGCCATCCAGGGACAGCACCCGGGCGAGCGTTTCCAAGGAATTGGCGCGCTTGGCCTCGTCGATCACGAGCTCGCGTGGCTGACAATGCGCGATGCCAAGCCGCTGCGAAAATTCTATAGAGTACAGCTTCATGCACGGGCCCCGGTCACCGGTGACAAGACCGTCACCGGCCAACCGGGACGGCAAGAGCACGACGGCAGCGTTGCTTGGTGCCATTCCGCTCCCCTCGAATATCGCGGCCATCCCCGGGCGCCACGTTCTTTCAACGTCCTTGAACGTGACTGGAAACCATTTCACGGTTCCAGACGTGCCGGACGTGTGGCAAGCAAGGCGTGTCTCGTTATCGTGACGAGATGCAAAATACGTATCAACGTTGATAGAAATATCACGCGGGTTGGTTCGTGAGGATTTCAACGCAGAAAAGAGAGTGGAAGGGTCGTCGATGCCAAGATGGTGCAGCACAAGATCGTTGTATTCGGCCTTGGTCGATGCATCAAACCAGCGGGACCACCCGATACACGAGCGACGGGGAAACGCGTGCTCGAGAAAGGCTTGCAACGTCGGGTCGAAATCGTGGTGCATCCATCTTCTCGCCTCGCGCCGGCACGAATATGCACTTCATCCGTTACCGTGGTGTGCTATAAAGGTACGTGCATGCCGGTGAAAGCGGCCACGAACGCGCGATGCCACGCGAGACGATGCTAGAACGCCCAGCCAGCCCTTGTATCGCGACAGGGGGCAATGTAGGAAGATTCTTATCTTGCCGTGCCATCTCGCGATTCATGACTTTAATCCGTGGCAAGAAATGTCCTGCTTGTGGCAAGACAGACAGGATCATCGAGAGCCCCGACAAATCAAAGGTGCTATATTACAACATGCAAGGGAGCCCCATCTACGCGAAGGGCTATAAATGCGGGAATTGCGGGCACTATTTTACAGACGAGAATAAATAACATTGGTTTTTTTTCTTTTTCCATTTTTCAAGACGAGCCCCGCCTTTCCTCGATTCGAACGGCGGCGCACCAACGCGAAAAGAAGGACGGGGGAGAGGAAAACGTTCAATCTATCGGGATGGTCCGCTGGCAGGAATGTATCTCATCCGGCAGTCCCACGATCACTTCGGGGAAACGCTGTTTTACCGCATCCCGTCCAACAGGCCATTCATCGGCACCACCGCCGCGGAGCAATCATTTGCCGGGTTTCCTGGTGTCGCCCAGTTATTGAATCTCATCGCTCCGTATCGAAACGGGAATATTTTACTCTACCCATTCGCCAATTCATTGTATTACATGATTCCCGTGTATAAAACGCAACAAGACGGTCTCCAACAATTAAACTACGTGGGGCTGGTAAACGGCTTCAATTCGTCGGAAGTAATCGTGGCACCAACGGCTCGCGCCGCCTTCGAGATTCTCCTTGCACGGTATCCCCAGCCCGGGGTATACGACCTTGCCAACATCGAGTTTGAATCCACGTCCCCGTCATCGGTCGTCAAGCCGGACGATGCGGAGATATCCTTCACGCTCTCCAACACGATCGCGAATTTCTCGTGGCCACCCGTTGACGTCACGGTTAACCTCACGGTCTACTCGCAAGACACGACCTTGTATTTCAACGGCACGACGCCGTTCCCGTCCGTGCAATACATGGATGACGGGGTGCTCGCGACGAATTACACGATAGGAAACTGGTCCTTGCACCCGTCGCAGATCGAAGGCCAGACCATCGAGCTCTCGCTGGACATGCTCAACTTCGCGATGCGGGAGGTCGAGTTCAAGTTCGTGCTTTCCGTCGGGAACGACTCCGTGCTGGAGGAACCCGTGGAACGCATCACCTTCTACTCGGCGAGCTACTCGGTAACCAACATCACCGGCAGCGACGTGATGCTCTCGTATTCCTTGCCCGCGTCGGTAACCGAACCGGAACTCGGGTACTTCCTGCTCAACGTGACCAACTTGTTCACCAACACGCAACACGTGCAAGTGAACCTGACCGTGTTTTCGACAGCAGCAACCGTCACGGTTCCAGGCCTTTCCTCGATTCCGAACAGCACGTTCACCAGCGATCCGATGTACCCGGGCGTGAATGGCATCACTTACACGGTCATAGACCGGTACCTTGACCCGACCGTGTTGACCGGCATCACGGTCGCGCTTGGATTGAACCCGACTCAAGACGTGGAACTGGTGTACCGGCTCGACTTGATCGTTGACGGGGCGCTCGAAGCGACGACCGAGCTTCTCGTGATCACGTGGATCGCCGCATAGACCATTGTTCCTTTTTTATTCATTCCTTTTTTCCCCATCTTAACGTATATAAACGTTTGGCAATACAATCCGGTGGATGGTAACATCTTTCGACGCCGTTCGCTTTCCACGGAGGTGCAACCCGGAGCGTTCCATCATCGAACCGCCCGGCCCGGCGATTCGCCGAATTAATAGCAAGCCTTTTTTAAAATCGGGATTGAAAGAAGCGTGGTAGAAACCTCCATTTGTCGAGTACAGTGTTTACCATGCACGAGGAAACAGTTACCAAGATCAACAAGTTGATCGGCGATCACCACGCGTTCTTTGGCAGGGCAATCCCGCTCATCGCATCGGAAAATATCACGTCGAAAGCGGCTCGTCTCGCGACGATCTGCGATTTCCAGCACAGGTACGCGGAGGGTTGGCCCGGGAAGCGGGTATATGCAGGTTGCGAGTTCTTAGATCAAGTCGAACTCATCTGTGGCGAATTAGCAAGAAAATATTGGCGATGCTCGTTCGCAGACGTGCGTCCCATCTCGGGCGTGATCGCGAATCTTGCGATTTATGCAACGATGACGTCCCCCAACAACGGCAAGATGATGGCGATGCCCATCCCCAGCGGTGGCCACATCAGCCACGCCCCGAAGTATGCCAAGAGCGGCTCCGAGATCAACGGCACCGCGGGCGCGATCCGCGGGCTGGACATCGAGTATCTGGGGTTCGATTATAACGAGATGAACCTCGATGTCGACGAGAGCGCCAAGCGCATCCGGGCGTTCAAGCCCGAACTCGTCCTTTTTGGCGGGAGCGTGTTCTTGTTCCCCCATCCCGTCAAGGAACTGGCAGCCGTCGCGAAGGAGGTCGGCGCGCGGGTCGCGTACGACGGCGCCCACGTTGCAGGTCTCATCGGGAGCGGCTACTTCCAGGACCCGTTGCGGGAAGGTGCCGAAGCCATGTCGTTCTCGACGCACAAGACCTTCCCTGGCCCGCAACACGGGTGCGTCGTCTCGAACGGGCCGGAAGAATTGGACGAGAAGGTCAAGAACGCGTGCTTCCCGTCGTTGCTGAGCAACCACCATCTTCACAATGTGGCGGGTTTTGCAATAACGCTGGCTGAGATGCTCGAGTTCGGGAAGCAGTACCACGGGCAAGTCATCAAGAATGCCCAACGGCTCGCGAGCGCGCTGCACGAGAGGGGGTTCACTGCCCTCTGCGAGCACAAGGGCTTCACGCGGTCGCACCAGGTGGTCTTGAACGTCACGAACTTCGAAAAAACATTCGGGCTCGGTGCCGACATCGAAAAAGCACTCGAGAAGGCCGGCATCATCGTGAACCGGAACTTGCTCCCGTGGGATATCAAGGACGGTCGTTCTTACATGAATCCTGGCGGCATCCGCCTTGGTACCAGCGAGGTCACGAGGCTCGGGATGAAGGAAAGCGACATGGACGTCATCGCGGACTTTTTCAAGAAGGTCGTGGTGGACAAGAAGGACCCGAAATCGCTGGTGCCAGATGTCGTCGAGTTCATGAAGGGCTTCCAGCTCGTGAAGTTTTGTTTCGAGGAAACGCCCGCGTTCGAGTGGTTTTGACCTTCATTCTTTCCCTTTCTTCCTTGTTCTTCATGCCCCCGTGGCTAGAAGTGGTCGTTCTGGTAGACGAGGTTGTCGGTGGTGTTAAAGAACAAGCCAAGCGGATCGAGCGCATCGCGCGGGCACGTCCAGCACTCGCAGTCGACGAGATTCGCCGGCGTGTAATTCCCGAGTGCCATCTGCGCGAGCTGTCGCGTGCTGGCGGGGATGGCCGTGCGGGGTCCATGCTCGCGTGATATATTCACCGCCAACGTCCCATTCTCCTTGGTATATTGCACGAAAACAGTATCTTGCTCGTGCTCGTGCCCGATCGATAGCCAGATGTCGAAATCCGCGATGGCCCCCGTGGTTTCCTTTGGAACCCGTGGGATGATGACCTCTTCCTGGTAACGCTTTAGTTTTTCGAGGAAGGCGGGCAGATTTACCACCCGGACCATCATCGAGGACCACCACGAGTCCTTGACGGTCGCGCCTGCATCCCGCAGCCTCCTCGACAGGGGAAAGGAGCCCGGGAGCGAGGTATTCGCCGGCCTGGTGTTCGACAACACGTGCGTGTTCCAGAAAAGCCCTGCCACGGGCGAGCTGGATCTCGGCTTCAAGATATTCCGTCTTGACAACCCCAATTCGACGGAGGTGAACATCCCGTTCAGCGAGGTCCCGTTCGACAGGACATTGCTGGAAAGGGAAGACCTCATCGAGCTGTGGAAGAACGATCTCGCCATGATCGAGAACGTCCAGAAGCGCGCGCCCATCATCAAGGAGTTCCAAGAAACGCCGAGCATCTTCGGCGAGTTCACGCTTCCCACGACCCAGGAGTTGAAGGACGCTGGCTCCGGCATCAAGGGCGAGGAACGTGCCGAGATCAACGTCCTGCCGCTGGAAGATCTCGACCAGGTTTTCACGCGGAGCATGCAGCTCTTCATCGAGAAGTACCGGGAAATGTCCCCCCAGGGCAAGGAAGGCATGGACAAGATCGTCGACGGCACGGTTGCACCGTTGATGGACAAGGTCTTGCAATCGGTGGTCCTCGGGTTGAACGAGTGGACAAGAAAACTCCGCACCGACATCGACAAGCGCGTGAACTACGGCATCGCTTGCTTGAACACCATGAAGGACACGATGAAAGAGATACAAAACGAATTCGTGGCATTCCTCAAGTCGAACGCGGAAAAAAGCCAGGAAAAATCCAAGGAAGTCGCCCACGCCGCGGCTGCCCTCGAATCCACGGTCAGGAAGCTGCTCCAAGACTACAAGACAGAATACGAGAAGATCGTGAACGTGATGGGCTCCAGTTGGCGCGCGCTCATGGACAAGGGCAAGGAAAAACTCGGGCAGACCGAGCTCGCACGCGTCCAAGCCGAGCTTGCCAAGCTATCGGGCGGTGACCACCCTGGGGCCGGCGAGCCACCGGGTACCAAGGTCGATGTCGACGTGATTGCCGGGATGCTCGCCGCGCACCTCGAGCGTGTTGGCCAAGCCCTCCAAGAAGCGGAGGCGATGAAATCGGCACCGGTGCCGCCACCCTTGCTCGGCAACTTCAAGATACCCTCGACGGGTGAACTGGATAACATCGCTCAATTCGTGGACCACGGCGATGATATCACAGAGGAGCTCATCAAGACGGGGGACATTCCAGGAAATTTCAGCACGGGCTTGAAAGAATTCATCCAGTTTTACGACAAGCTGACGCCCGCAGAACGCGGCAATTTCCAGGACTTGAACGAGAAGGGCATCGCGCCGTTCTCGGACAAGGTGGTCGCCTACCTTGTCAAGGGACTGAACCAGTGGACCATCAAGCTCAGGGATGACATCGACCAGCGCGTCAACTTGCTCGTCTCGATCGCCAACGAGATGCAACGCACGATGAAGAACATGGAACAGGATTACGTCGAATTTCTCGTCTCGTCGGGCGATCCGTCTGCCAAGATGGTGAAGGAAATCAACAAGGTGCTCGCGTCCGTCGAGACTTCAGCGCTCTCGACGTGCAACGGCGTGCTCTCGTACATGCAACAGGTGATGGAAAACTTGATCTATTACTACCAGGAACAACTCCCGAGGCAAGTAGAGGCGCTCGATAACAAGGAGTTGAAGAACATCACCAAGGCAATCGAGCAACTGAAGAAGAAATGACCTTTTTTTTCTTAATTAGAATCCTTGAGCCTTGAGACCTCCATCAAGCACAGCTCGAGCCCGAGCTTGCACTCGCGCTTGATGTTTTTCACGATCTTCACGACCTTCAAGGTGGTCCCGTCTACCAAGGAATTCGCCGCATCGGGCACGCAATTCGGGTAGTAGGGGCACGATTTCTCGGGGCACGGTTGCGAGTGGTAATTGATGTTGATGCCCTCGAAGGTGTTCTTGGGGGGGAAGGAAACGAGGAGTGGGGGCTCCTTGACCTTGATGACTACCATCGTCCCGTTGAAGAGCTTCTTAGGGCACTCGTGGCGCACGTCATCGTTGACCTCGATGATCTGGTACCGCCTGTGCGGGATCAAGTTCTTCATGCAAATCTGGAACAACGGGCAATCGGTGCACGCGCGTGGGATATCGTCGTGGATGAATGCATCCCCGACCTTGGCCTTCTGCTCGAGGGCAAGGGTGACGACGTAGTCCTTCTTGCCATCGCCCTTGCCAGGTTTGTTTCGCATCATGAACGTTCGAGCCCGGATGATAAAGAGTGCGTGATAAGAAAAAAAGAGACGAAGCAAGCCACGCTCAATAAAATAGGATGGTTTCCAAGTTCTTTGGCGCCTTAGTCTCGCACTTCACGCGCTGGTGGATTGTGCTGGCGAGGTTGATGCATTTCGACGCCTCGCCGTGGCACGTGATCACGCGCTCGGGCTTCGGCTTCAATTTCCGCAGGTAGCCCATGATCTGTGACCTCGACGAGTGGCCGCTGAAGCCTTCAATCGTTTCCACTTGCAGGTTCACGCGCACTTGCCTGCGCTTCCCCTTCTCGTCGATTGCGGTGAACTCCTTCCAGCCTTTCTGGAGCCGCCGGCCGAGGGTGCCTTCAACCTGGTACGACACGAAGAGCAAGCAATTGTTGGGGTCGTTGCACAGTTTTTCCAAGTATTGCACGCTGGGGCCGCCTTGCAGCATACCGCTCGTCGCGAGGATGATGGAGGGATCGCCTTCAATGATATCGTCGCGGGCGTTCTGGCTATCGACGATGTGGAAGTTGGGACACAAGAACGGGTTGTGGCCCTGGTGGAATATCTTCTCGCGGAGCTCCTCGCTCAAGTACTCGGGATGCGTCGTGTGGATCGCAGTAGCCTCGGAGATCATCCCGTCGATGAAAACAGGCATGTCCGGGATGCGTTTCCCGAGCATTTCTTCGAGCACGATCATGATCTCCTGCGCGCGACCCACGGCAAGCACGGGGACGAGCAATTTACCCTTCCGGCTTATCACGTCGTGTATCAGGTGCACGAGGCGTCGTTCCGACTCGTGGCGCGATTGCATCACGTCGTGCGGGCCGCCGTAGGTACTCTCCATGATGATGGTTTCGAGCCGGGGGAACTTGTAGGACGCGGGTTCGAGCAGTTTCGTGCGCTGGAACTTGAAATCGCCGGTGTACACCATGTTATAAGCCCCGTCGCCGATGTGCAAGTGCGCCATCGCGGAACCAAGGATGTGGCCGCTGTTGTGGAACGTGAGCTTGATGTCGGGCGCTATGTCGGTGACCTCGTTGTATTCCAATGGAATCGTCGAGAGTATCTCTTTCTTGATATCTTTCTTCGTGTAGATCGGGTCGCGACCCTCCTTGTCGTCGATGTAGACATAATCCAGCTGCAACATCGTCGCCAGGTTACGTGTCATGCGATCGCCCCGTTCCGGAATGGAAGCGACACGCCACAAGGTCACTTGATGGAGAGCGTCGTTGCCCAGTTGCTCACGGAGATGGACGGCATCGAGGACAACGATGGCGTGATCATCATAGCGTCGACGAACAGGCCAGATCTCATCGATCCAGCGCTATTACGAAAGGGCAGGATCGACCGGATCGTGTACATCGGGGAACCTGATGAACAAAGTCGCGAGAAGATACTTAGCGTGCATGTCAAGCGCACGAACATCGGCGAGGACATCGACGTCGATGCCCTGATCCGCATGCTGGCCAAGGGAACGGTTGAATTTTCAGGCGCCGACTTGGAAGCCCTCGTGATGGAAGCGGGCATGAACGCCCTCCGGAACGATAGTGACCATGTCGCCGTGGATGATTTCAAGGTTGCCCTGGACGCCGTGGCGAAGGAACGGGCCAGGAATTCCGAAGTCGAAATTGTTGCCAAGGCCAAGGAACCATCGTTCTACCAATGACCTTTTTTTTAATGCCTTGTTCAAAGAATCGATGCGAGAAATCAGCGTACTTTCGGAAGACGTGAAGAAATACATCACCGAAATCGAGACCGTTCTTCTTGGAGAAGCCACGTCGAAACGCTGCATGTTGCGGGCACAAGCAAAGGCCATCAACACGCTCGCGGACATCGTGGGGCTGTTACAACTCAATTATTCAAGACGCATCAAGGTGGAAGACATCACGATAGATACCATCAAGGAATTGAAGGTCAACAGGGACAAGGCGAAGAACATAAGCTTGATGAAAGTCGTGCTGGTCCGGGTTGATAAAATAAAAGAATAAAATATCTTTTCACGTGCTAAAATGTAACCCGCCGTAGGTCATCAACACGAGACCTGCTGCCTTGAAGCTTGTCGACAAGATGTAGACCATGTCGCGGCTTAACCCGAAGGACATGAGCAAGTTGATGAAAGTGTCGTTGGGTAAGCTGTTGCCCACGGTATAGATGATCGTGCCGATGGCGATTGCCCACGCCACTTTTCTCAATCCTGGAGTTTTCGCGCCGATCCATAAGAACAAGACCGGGACGAGAAACCCGGCAACGCCCGCGATCGCGCCGATCGTGGAAACGAGGCTGAAATCTGCAGACGAGCTCACGGGATAGAAGAATTGAATCAAGGCCCCCGCGAACGTGATGTAGGCAAAGATGCCCTTGAACTTGTTCTGGAGAATTTTCCTGTCGATCACCAACAACAACACGCCAACGGGGATTGCTGAAAGCAACGAACCTATTTTCCAGAACCAGATGTTTGGTTCGATATAATATAGCTCGGGAACAAATTCCGTCAAGAAATAATCGAAGACCATGTAAAATACGCGGGACACCATCCAGCAGAACATCACGAACATCACGCACGACATGAACATCGTAGCGAACACGTTTTCCTTCCTTACCCTCGATAACCTCACGAGTAAAAACATGCCCATTATAATTTTAACGAGGATGATGATGATGGTGAAAACGAAGGGAATCTCGTAACCGTCCGGGACCAACAATCCGAAGATGTAAGCCATGATTGGATGCATTCCCACGAGAGTATTTATGCTTGCACGTGTGGCCTTCATGCCTTGAGACAAGTCACGAGTTATAGGTGAGATGTTGCTCGATGAACCGGCGTGCTTCTTTCCTGCCGCTGAAAACTCCAAAATGGCCCTCGCACAAGATATCGGCATCGATGGCGAGTAATTTTTGCATGGATTCACGCCATCGCGAGATATCGGACTTGAAATCTGCCATGAATGGGCCGTGAATGTCTTGCCCGAAGAGAATCCGCTTTCCATCATCTTCAACGAGAACCACGATGGATCCAGGCGTGTGGCCGGGCGCGTGGATGAATCTAACGCGTGTACCCCCGATATCACGCGCGGTGTCATCCCCGGTAAGGATTACATCCACCGTCACGGGAAAGTATGTCTCCCCGTACCAGCTTGCAGCCGTCATGCGCTCGGTCCCTGGTACGCCCTCGATCGCGGGCACGTCCGCCTCGTGGGCTATGACGACGACTTCTTTTTTTATCGCTTTCAGCTGGCATGCCGCGCCCGCGTGGTCATAATGCGCGTGGGTGAGCACAAGGTGGGAAATTGACCCCCCTTTCAAAGGGGTTTCATGTTCGAGGTTCCAGCATCTACCAGCATCACCGTGCCATCATTCAAGCCCATTGCATAAACCAAGCAATCTCCTGGCCCTGACAACCCGTCCGAACCGACGAGATAGACGCGGCTGGTGACTTGCTCGAAAGGCATACGACGATATATATTGCCGGGGAATTAATACTTGAATCACCTTCGATAGGTAAGACACCATGCCTCCAGAATGCAAGACGCCGGAAACGGATGAAGAGATGAGAGCCCGCTCCACCAAGATTCTTGAGCTTTTCAACGCGATCAAGGGGCAGCCACTCGGGATGTTCCCCG
Organism: Promethearchaeota archaeon; assembly: GCA_041305945.1. Lineage (GTDB taxonomy): Archaea > Asgardarchaeota > Lokiarchaeia > Sigyniarchaeales > Sigyniarchaeaceae > JBGLND01. The sequence goes on along the minus strand of JBGLND010000001.1, from coordinate 3,071,236 downwards.
AGCCAGTCCCTCCCTTTTCGAAGTGGCTGAACGGCCGGATCCTTTCTGCCACGCGTGGCGAGGTGGAAATCAAGCTCGACGTGCGCCCTGAAATGGCGAATCCCACGGGGCTGTTACACGGAGGGATGCAAGCAGCCATGCTCGATGACATCATCGGCATCACGAGCGCGACGCTCGGGCACAAGGGTTTTCTCCTCAGCATCGATACCAGCATCAATTTCCTCAGGCGGATCAAGGTTGGCGAGACCGTCTTGGCAAAGGGTCGTATCATTCGTGAAGGCAGGAACGTGGTTCATGCTACTGCTGAATTGATGGATGTAACGGGCAATCTCATCGCCACTGCAAGCTCTAACTTGCTCATAACGACGAAAGAACCCGATTTTGCAAAACATTTGAAAAATGAAAACGAGTGATGCATGCATGTACTGGAAAGCCTTGCTTGGACTTCTCGCCGTGTTGGCGGTGGAATTCACCTTGATGGTGGCGTACTGTATGAGGTACCACCCGCTGCTGCAAGAAATGGAAGCGCTGCTCAAGGGCAAGCGCTATGGTGAGACGTTTCAACTCTCCATCTGGACCGAGCAACACACGCAAGGGGAGCCAGGGAGTTGGATGCACCGGGTAGAGACTCTGGGAGGCGGCCAGTTGTTCAGCCATGGCTGCCACTATATCGATATCTTGCTGGCTTGGATGGGCGAACCCGTGGAGGGCACCCACCTGGGGACGAACCTGGGCACTCCTTGGATGGAAATGGAGGGTACCTCAAACGTCGCGATCAAGTTCGCTAACGGCGCTCTGGGCTATCACTTTGGGGTACAGCAATGCCTCGCCATACGGGTCGATATGCGCCTCGATGTCATCCGCGTGCTTGAAGCTCGCGACTTTAGAAAAATCATCAAGTAATGAGTTCACGTCGACCTCGAACTCGTTTTCATACCCGCCTGAATTGGCATAACAATACGCGCATCGGAGGTTGCAAAGCGTGGTTGGCTTGATCTCGATCAGGTTCGTGCCGCGGTCGACCAGCCCGATGAAATCGAGGCCATGCACGGGCAGGTTGTCGTCCCCGGGTATCTTGATCAACATAGATGCGTGCCTCGTGCTTCAAATTACGAGTAGTTTGGCGTCCCCTCCCCGTGCCACGCCGAGAGCAAGCTGTACATCGTGCCCGATCGCTGCTGCGGGACCGTCACGTTCACCACGGCACCAATCCCCAGCCGGGCTTCCAGTTGCTCTAGGTACAAGCTCCTGGGCGCGACATGGTTCCCGATGGACCTCCAGTATCCCTTGCCCTCGTACCCATCTGCCCGGCACCCGACGCCCCAGTTCATCGCGCCCTTCGGGCTTTCCACCTTGATGTACGCCGTCGACACGAGGTTCCAGAACATGGTCTGCGCGCCTGCCCACCCGTGCCCCGTGCCCATTGCCCGCCTGTTCTGCACGCAAGTCACACCACCGTGAATGTTGTCGAACAGCAAGCCCGTGGCCCAGCGGTGGTGAGGCCCGATGTCGCTGAAGGTCTCCTCGGCGACGCAATCGAGCCACACGTTGGGTCCGGTAACACGCGCCCCGGTCACGAAATCGTGCCGGCCGCCGCGGGTGTAGCACCGCTGGAACAAGTTTCCCAGGCCACCAGCCACGTTGAAGGAATACTTGCGGCTGCCGGTCGTGATGGAAACGGGGTCGAGCTGGGCGCAATCCTCCACCGTGTTGAAATTGGATTGATCGAGGATATACACGCAGCTGTAACCAAAATATCGTGCCGTAACACGCCTCGCCCACGAGTCCACGGTCCGGGAGAACACGATGGCACTCCAGCCGTGGTTCTCGTCCTCGTCGTGGGTGAATGATGACTCCAAGCGCAGGTCCTCGATGCCGCACCTCGAGATGCGTCCCGTGATGTTGGTCTTGGCGATGTATCCACCGCCATACGTGGACCGGATGGGGTCGACGACCGGGATGTCGATGGTGACGTGGCTACCGTTGATGCTGGTGATCGTTCTCTCGTGCTCGATCGCGTAACTCCCCGCGGTCCACCCGTACTGCCGCATGTCAAGTTCGTCTATCCAGAGATCGTTCGGAGTCCGGGTGACCGTGATGGCATCGCCCGCTGAAAACGCCGACGTGTCATTCACCTCGAACGTGGTCGATCCCGTGGGCACGTATGAAGTGGTAATGTTCGCCCTCGTTCCATCGACTTCCGGGATGCCCGAGCTACCACCTTGCACGCGGATCAAGTCATGTTGTTCCGTCCGAATTGCCTTGATCACGGTACCACTGGAGCCCTGGTGCTCGCCCTTGAGGACGACACCGCTGGCGTTGATGACGAGCGTCCCGTTCACCTCGTAGAGCCCGCTCTTCAAGAGAATCGCGCCCCTGAAGCCGCTTGAACAAACGGGTAACGCGGAGACGTTGGTGATTGCATCTTGAACGTGGCGCAAGTTATCACCGGCAACGGGCTCGATCGTGATGGTAACCGGGACATCCGGGATGGGAATGCCACCGCCGCGGTACCCCGCGAACGAGAAATCGGGGAGGAGGTTGATGGCAGCGGTTTCTCCCTCGTTCGCGTAGGGCTTGTATGCCAAGTGCCCGCTTGCATCGATGGAAAAGAGCCCGTTTTCCCGCTCGACTTCTTGAGACACGAACACGTAATCGATGAGGAGGTTGGCGCCAAATAGCATCAAGAGAAAATAAAATGGATTGTATTTTTTCAAGGTCCCGTGCAAAAAATTCACCACGCTCGCGCCATGCCACCCCGGCGTATTGTTCATGCCAACCGCCGGACACGACGCTCGATCTACTGTAAGGCGGCAGCCCATTTCAACACGCGCTCTGCCACTCACGCGTGAACGTGAATCAACACGTCAACGGTTCTTTCGGGAAATAACGCCGCTACGACGGTTTCGATCTCCTCGGTCTTGTCGTGGGCTTCCTTGAGCGTTTTTTCCCCGTCCATGGCAATCTCCATCGTGATGTACAACGTCTCCCCAACCAGCTTGACCCGGAGATTCTGTACCGAGTAGATGTCTTCCACTGCTTGCACGGTGTTGTATAACACGAGCATTTCTTCCCCCGTGAGCGGGTTTTCTTCCAAGAGGTTGCGAAAGGAGCCCCGGCAAGATGCAAAGGTGCTCACGACGACGATGACCGAGACTGCAATAGCAAAGAGGGGGTCTGCAAGGGGAAATCCCAAGATGTACAACCCGATCGCGAAGATCACGAGCACGCTGCGCAAGCCATCGAAGAAATAATTGATGCCTTGGATGCGTATGTTGTTATTCCCGATGTGCCGTGCTTGAACAATGAAGAAAAACCCGATGACCAAGTTGCTAGCAGTGAGCACGGAAAACATCAATATGGTGATGATACCTTGGCCGATCTCGGGGACTTCATTATTGATGATTTGATGAATTGCATTGTAGATGATGAGCGTGTAAATGACCGTGATGATGATGCTCTGCACGACAGCCCCGACAGGTTCGTATTTCCCGTGGCCATACATGTGGTCCTTGTCCGCGGGCTCGGAACTCTTTTTTTGCACGTACTTGAGCACGAACAACAGAGCGAGATCGGTGATCACGTCCATGGTTTCGGAGATGACGGTCATCGAACCGGAGAGCAGCATCATGACGCTCTTGGTGGCAAGCACGACGAGCGAATACCCGACAGCCCAGTTCGCTAGCGTGGTCTTGCTGGTCTTCAACGTGTTGCACCGCGTGCTCGATGGTACCGGGGCTCTCTTCACCGGTAACACGATCAATGAGTTCTATTCCCTTTAAGTCTATTCATAGTGCAGCAAAAAGCAGCAGAATTAGACGCGCCTAATTAGGCGTGCCGAATGACGTTCTTGCATAAATGTCCATCGGGAGAAGATAAACAAGTACTCCAACCACGATTTATTCAACAGGTCCAGAATTACATGAAATTCAAAAATCAATCCTGGATAACTGGAAAACCGGTGATTAGAACGGATCCAGCGCCGAGAGGGGAGTGAACTCGCACTCGTCCCGGGACCGGGTGGGGAGCGCTTCAACGAGCACCGCACCCCTTGCATTCAACCAGTCGAACGCGTCCGGGTTATCCAGCACCCGCGGGTGGAACTGGACCTCGAACGCCTCTTAGATCGATTCGATCATGGTTGCTCCTCCCTTTTTTCGGCCGCACTGTCATTGTTCACGCCCTTTTCCCCTTCGATCGTTACTGTCGTTTCCAAGGTCTCCTTAATACGGTCGAGCAGCATGTCCCTTGCTTTTTTCGTGAGGTTCATTGTTTTAGTCAGGTTGACATCCTCATCGAACAGGTACTGGGCATATTCGAATAAGGAGATCAAATCCCGTTTCGTTCCTTCATCCAAGTGCTCGCCGTCCAAGAACGACGAAAAATCCAAGTTACTTGCCATTGTCTCTACCCTCTTCCGGGAGCGGGTTGGTAGGAATGAACATCTCCGTCCAAGTATATAAGGTGTCTCTACCACGGAATTTTTAGAGATTGCGGTGTCATCCCATCATGACCGTGGCGACCAACCACAATTAACGCGATCAACGAGCGCAACGTCGCGTAACCACGACGTTGAAACGAAACGGACGAACGACCATGTCGACGTACAATAACGCCTTGCCGGTGGTGGCATCGGAATATCGCGTTACCGCATCCGACGCGACGCATCTCATGATCGAGTGTCAAATCGACACGAAACTCGCGGTCAAGTCAATGCTGGGTTGCATGTTATTACCCGGCATCTTGATAATTGCTTATATCGGTGTTATCTTCGGGGTGCTATCTACTTCATTCGGGAGCTTGTCGTTCAGCCCCTTGGCCATCGTCTTGCCCGTCTTCATAGGTATTTTCTTTCCCATCATGCTTTGCGTGGTGTACGCGATGTACAAGAAGATGGCACGGACGGCCACCATAGAGCTTGACAAGTTTTCCAACTTGTTCACCATCTCCACGCCGAACACCTTCGTGAGAATGAAAACCGGGGGTTATGGCGGGTATGGCTGGCCCACCGGTGCCGGGGGGTACGGCCGGTATAACAGGTATGCCATGTTCGGCCAGTATTTTTCGAGGATGTGGGATTTAAGTGCTTGCTCTTTCAGGCTCGTGCATCCGGGCGAACCCGCGGGGCCAGGGTTCGGCATGATGCGCTTGTCCCTTCGGGGCATGGCCCTCGTCATGCTCCAACCACAACCCAACATGGTTCCCATCATCTTGCTCGCGACCCCCCGCGTGGAGAGGGCACAGGACATGATTGACGACATGACGGCGTTCGTTCGAGGCGTCCCGGCCGTTGTTCCGGAACAAGTCCAGCCCCTTGGCACGCCAGTGCAAGGACAGCACGTGCATCCCGATGGAAACAAAATTTGCCCGCATTGCGGGGCATGGAACAGCAGTTCGACGCGCTTCTGTGCCAATTGTGGCACTGAAGTCCAGCCTTGAGGACATCCTCCCTTGCCATCGGAAACACGCTCGTTGAAAAAACGCCGGAAGTGCCATCCTTTCTTGAAGGAACGACTGAATGATGACATCCTCCCCGGTTCTACGGGCGTACCGGCACGTTGATCTCGCGCGCTCCGGGAACGATCCACCATTACCTTTTTATGGTTTCAACTTCCGCTTGATCTCATCCTCTGCCTAGCAAAGGGGAGATATGCATAAAATCATGTCAACCGTAAGAAAATGCGCTCGTTGCGGGTTGCAAAGCAGCAGCGCCATAAACCAGCACGTCGTGTGCTCGGCATGCGGGACCGGGTTCCAGCTATGCGAGCGATGCGTGCCCACGTGGAAGGTCAACAAGTGCCCGAGTTGCGGCATGGGCCCCGCGAACGCGAAATGGCAGGTAATGGGTGGCTCGTCGAGTTCAAGTTCAAGTGCAAGCTTGAGTCACGTGGGGGCAGCAAAGTCCGGATCGGAACTGTATGATAACCGCGCCGAGAGAAGGAAAGAGAAACGTAACGAGGAGGGCGCTGGACAGCATCAAGGTGCATCGTTGCCTCCCGAGCACGTATCCGTGCTTCGTGAAATCGAGGACGCTATCAAGGCGGAGATCGTGCCGCAAAAAACGGACGGGAACAAGGCCAACACGTTCGTCCAGCGCGACGGGAACGTCGTGGAGCTCTATCTCGCCCCGGAGTACCAGTCCTCGAAAATACCCTTGATCGACATGATCGCCAAGCTAACCACGCTTGAAGGCCTTGGCATCAGGGGTTTCTCGGTGAATGCGTCCTTGGCGCCACTTGATGGCCTTGCGAATTTCAAGAAATTGGCGTTCCAGAGCAAGCCACGCGCCGAATATCCAATGGTCGTGAGCGGCGACATGATCGCGGGCATTTGCAGCATATCAAAGCTGGAGGAACTCAACATCGCCTCTGTCGAGGTGGACCCCGCGGCTCTCGACCAGAACATCACGCGCCTCAAGAACCTCAAGAAGCTGAACATCAGCGGGTTGAAGTCCCCGAAGTACGACCAGATCACGAAAAACATCGGCCAGGTTTCCTCCCTCGAGGAACTCGCTATCTCGCACATTCGCGTTTCCAGCAGACCAGCCATCCCGCCCGGCATCGAGAACCTGCCGAACATCAAGATCGTGCACATGGATTACGAGCAGAACGAGTTGCTCGGGTCAGGGAAGATCAAGGCCAAGCTCGAGCAAAACAACCCCGCCGTGTATCCAAAGAAGGACTTGAAGGCGAAAGGCCTTGGCTTCTTGAAGGGCCTCGCGTCCGGGGGGCAGACCATGACCGACAAGGCAAAGGCATACCAAGACTCGATGCCCGAGGTGCTCAAGAAGGGTTTCTCGGGTATCATGTTCTAGCGGCACCGGCCGCAAATTCTTTTTCATTTCTTGTTTTCCAGCCCATTCCCAATCCTTTTTTCTCGCGCGAGACGCTTGTGACCCATGCCCGATCCCGCCGTAGACGTGCACGACCTCGTGAAGGTATTCAAGGGAGGTACGCGCGCCCTCGATGGCTTGTCGATCACGGTGGAGCCGGGGACTATATTCGCTTTGCTCGGCCCCAACGGCTCGGGAAAAACGACGCTGATGCGCATCCTAACGACACAGATCAAAGCAACGTCCGGGACGGCGGGCGTGTTCGGGTTGGACGTGGTCTCGGCCGGGAAAAAAATACGCAACCTCATCAGCTACGTGCCGCAAGAGATGAGCGTGTGGACAGACATCACTGGCTACGAGAACGTGCTCATCTACGCAAAAATATACGGCATCCCGAGCTCCGAACGGAAGCAAGCCGTGGAACGCGCGCTGGATGACATGGGGCTTGTCGAGGCCAAGAACCGGCTGGTGAAGACATACTCGGGTGGGATGGTCCGAAGGCTTGAGATCACGAGCGCGCTGCTCATCAAGCCACGCATGATATTCCTCGACGAGCCGACGATCGGCCTCGACCCGTCGGCAAGGAAGACCGTCTGGGAGAAGGTGCTCGTGGCAGTATTCCTTATTACCATCAAAAAGTTGTCCTAACATACATATCATCAACTTTAGACGTAATCTAAGCTAGGGTATTTTTAAAGCGAGACCGAAACCTTCAAAACCGTGTGCGCGATATTCCTTTCATGGAAACCATGGATGATGATGAAATCGCCATCGAACGCGTCAACACGCCTTATCCAGAAGAGTTGTACTATCGATGCCCGGTTTGTGGCGAGCTCGTGCAACATTGCTTTCCTTCCTCGAAGCATGATTATCAGGATTTCGTCGGGATGGTGCGGGAGATCCGGTACCAGTACCGGTGCATGAATCCATCGTGCAAGATGGCCGGGATCTACTTCAATCCTGCACCGGCGAATGTACTACCGTTCAAACAGTTCTCGCTTGATGTCTGGAAGTGGATTGCGAGGGAGGCAAAGATCTTCAAGCAGAAACCCTCGGAGATCGTCTATCGCGCAAAGGTAGAACATGGCATATCGATATCCGAAGGAACCGTGCGAAATATAATTGATGAAGTGGACGTACTTATCTCGGGAAAAATAGACAAGAAAACCAAGGAAGTAATTAAGAAGCAAAAGCTCATCTTGCTCGCGTTGGATGGACAAGACCCGGAAAAAGGAGGTCCATCGTTATGGATGTTCACGGATGTCGTGAGCAATCGTGTTCTTGCCATAGACATTCTCGATTCCGCGTCGAATGATGTACTACATGGAATTGTCTCTAACATCGAGCAAGAGTTTGGAGTGCCAATTGTCGGTTTCATTTCAGACAAGCAAAAGTCCATCGTTAAGATGCATGACGATTTTTATCCTGATATCCCACATCAATATTGCCAGTTTCATTTCATGGCCAACTTATGGGGACACTTGGAAGCAAGGGATGACAACGTGAATAAGGAGCTTGGCAAAGTGGTGAACGGCCTTTACATCTCGTCTATCGTCAAAACAAAGAGGGTAAATATTGAAGGTGCGGGAAATGTCTCCGTGTCCGAACATTTCAAGAGTATTGCAAGTGATCTCAAAAAAATTATCAGCCATCGAACCAAAAAGTTCGACAAACTACGAGGCATTGCTTCATACAAGAATTTGCTTTCATATACGCAAGATATCGAATTAGAATGCTCGCGCGAGGACCCGAATCGACGTGACGTGAAAGTCCTGCTTCATACGGCCTCGAAGTTACGTGATGGGCTCGAAACCGTCCAGCAAGTGAATGTAGAGAACACCATTCTCTTCAAGTTATTCAAATCCATCCGCGTGATTTTAAACCAGCCGGGGCTTTCCAAAGAAATGCGTATGAGAATGGCAGATGATTGCTTTGATTCCTTATGGAACCGTGCAAGTGGCAAATCTGGTGTATCAGAACCTTCACAATTACGATCCTTTCAGCCATCTTTTCAATCTTCCAAGGCAGATGTGTTACTGGAGTGGTATCGACTCTATCTATCTTATCGCCGTGGCCTATTCGCGTACTACGACTTTCCTGTGCCAGAACGCACCAACGTCAAGATGGAAGCAAGCTTTAGCAAGGAAAAACAACAATTGTTCTCACAATGCGGTAAAAAGAACGTTGGTGCGCAAGTTCGTAAGCGTGGGGAATACATTCTCAAGCAACTTCACGTGCAACAAGGCGAAATTGAGTCTATCGTGAATGATATACCTGGAAAACTGGACCCCTCATCAATTCGTAAGGGTTTGCAAGAGTTAGAGGCGCGGATAAAGAAGGAAACTGAATCGTGGCGATTTAACGTGGATGCGAAGGAAACCATAAAGCAATTGTTCGAAAAGATAAAAAAGGGTAAAAACAAGTAGGTATAGATTAGGTTTCAAGTTGATGATCCGCATGTAATACCTTGAGGGAAAATAACTGGTACTTTGACGTGATTGGGGTCTAATCACGAGGCTTTTTTCTCTAGTCTCAAACGGGACTCACCCGACAAAAAATCATCACGATTCACGGCTTATTTAGCCGTTACGAGACTATTATAGGCCAATCACACCGGTGAAGCAACGTCATCAGCAAAAAGTGCACCACGGGTTACCTGCGTGGAGTGGAGCTAGGATGATTTTCGTCGGGCGAGTGGGGTTTGAGGGTAGAGTTTTTTTTCATTGTGTGTTTACAGCAACCTTCGACATCAATCATCTTTCTAATTAAATATCTTTACACGTTCAGATGCCACGTTTATTTGTTAGAAAATTGCGAGGATAAGCCAATAAACGCAACGATGTGGGTATTGGAGAATAACGGGTCCGATGATATTTTTGATCATTTCCTTCGCACTCATGAAAGCGTTAATAAACGATAATTTGTAATTCAAAGACCAAAAGGGCTTATCGTTGACAAGGTATCATTCAGCATTTCAAGGGGGTTGAATTTTTTCCGATGGATTCTTGTGCACTTCTATGAAATTTCCAACCTTTACGTTCATGCCATCAAGATACTCGAATACCATCTGATAAAGCATTTTTTCAAGTATCAACTTCATCAATGTTTAATGGGATTCAAATCAAGGAAAGTATGTGGAGCGATCATCCTTCTATTCGCAGTGACGGGGGCCATACCCAAGATTTGAGAGCCGAGTGTTACAATCGAGCTCTGGCCCGAAAATTATATATATTATACTATTGGACAATAGCACGTCTCTACTAATTACTTGTTGCTTCAAGGGGAAGCAATTTTCATGCAAGAAAACAAACCCTTGAATTTCTAGCGGAATGAGCAATAAAGATAATCATTACAACAAGTAGCTTGGTAAAGGAGAGGTTAGTAGACAAGAGCTAGTACACAAATGGAAAGGTTAGTTGAACAATGTTAGCAATCAGCATGCTCGCCCTCTTCGCGCTGTGCGTCATCGGCGCGATCACGGGCGTGAATGGCTTGATGAGAAATAAAGCCAAGGACATGAACGGTCTTCCAAGTCGAAGAGCGTCCCAAGGCGCGCAACTCCGCAAGTACGTCGCGGAACGCAAGTGGGGCATCGGCCTCGTTCTCATGTTCGGCATCAGCACGGCCGTGGTTGGCATCGCTTCGAACTTGCAACCACCGGGCGGGACAGTCATCCCGCCGGGTGACGACGATGACAACAACACGGACGTCCCGAACTTCCCGACATCAGGCACGAACCCGAACTTGACCCGCGAGGACTACACGGTCATGTTGAGCCGGTACGGCGCGCCCACCATGTTCGACCCGGCTGGCAGGGGCACCACCTCGTTGTGGGGCTTGTGCGTGAACCAGATGCGCATCGCCTACTACGGCACGGACAATTACTGGCACGAGGCCTCCTTCCAGATCAACGAGATCGGGTACCGGTGGGCCGTTTGACCATAACATGTCACCAATCCAACTTCTCACATGGTGTTGTTGGTAATTTTCTTTATAACGATATAAAATTTATGCCAAATCAGACGACAAATCCAACATGTTGTTTCGCTATCGTGCTTAAATACAAATTCAAACGAGGAAGTATCATGGACATCGAACGGTTGAAGAATTACGGCAAGAACATGCACGAGGCATCGTCTTCCATCTCCCCGGCCACGAAGCGGAAGCTCGACAAGACTATCGCCCGTACCGTTGTCAAAGCACTTGGCTTGCGGAACACCATCAAGATGCTCGCCGGGAAGAAAAAGGCCCGCAAGGAACTGGAACGGGCAGACCTGTCGGGGGTGCGGGCTATAATCAAGGACGAGTCCTTCATCGAGGACAAGATCGCCTCGGCGGTATTGTTCCAAGCAATGGCCAACGTGGTCGGCACGGACAAGGCCATCGAAATCCATGACATGGTGCTCCAGAACGTGATGTTGGACATCGTAAACGATATCTTCCCCACCAACGATGATTTCAAGCGGTTCGATGACCCGATCGGGGCATTCAAGCGCTATTTCACTGCGCAACTCGACGCTGACAGGCGGCTTGGCATCCACGACTTCGAGATCGTCGAGGACACGCCCGACGCGTTCCAGGTCAACATCACCCGGTGCGGGTGGTTCGGCGTTAAGGATGCCCTCGGGTGCCCGGCAGCAGCCATTCCCGATTGCGATGCCGACGATGTCTACTTGGGCCCGCGTGCCGCCGAGTTCGGGTTCAAGTTCGTCCGAAAGGGCACGATCGCAAGGGGCGCCAAGGTATGCGATTTCAGATTCAAAAAAATCGAGTAACGTGCCAAGCGACTTCACCAATTGCTCTAAACGTGTATGTGGGTACCTTATTGTCTAAAATGCCAACCTACTTCATACGTGGTGAATTTTTATATTGCATGAATCCGACGGTGGAGTAACGACCGTTGTAATCGAGTGAAAATGTGCCATGATCATTGCAAAGGTTAACGACCAAGTCCACCGGATCTACATGGTGGATGCCCACAGCCACATCGGCTCGGACATCGATGGCGTGTCCAACCCCAATCCCATGGCCGCATTCGGCACGTTTGATTTCTATGCGAAGACGTATGCGGAGATCGTCAAGGTCATGGGGGGCGACACGTGGAAGTTCAACGCCCGTGGCGCCAATTACGAGTTCAAGATCGTCCCCAACCCGCCCGTGCACGAGATCATCAAGCAAGCCGCAGCGTTATCCGAACAATATTCGAAATTGTACGAGAAGTTCGAGAACACGTGGTTATTTGATTACGGCGTCGGCTTTCCATTCCAGGACAAGTACCGGAGCGACAAGCCGGAGGCACTGTACCGCGCGAGCAACGAGCGGATCGCGAGCGTCGTCACCAAGTTTCCCCTTTCCTTGCGAATGATCGGGTACTGTCGCGTCCATCCCGATGAAGGCGAGAAGGCGATAAACGAGATCAGGAATGGCGCAAAGTTGGGGCTCCGCGGGTTGAAGCTGCACCCGCGTTCCGAGGGATGGCTTGACCACGTGAACACCCCCCAAGCCGTGAACGTGCTTGTCGAGGCTGCTCGTCATTCGATGCCCGTCATATTCGATACTCGTGGCAAGGAAACCATCTACACGATCTACGACCTCGCGCGGAACGCGAAGAGTTACATCGAGCGCTCCGAGCCCGCGCTCCTGCCGCACTTGAAGGTCATCATCGGCCACTGCGCGGCGGGTAACATGGACGACGCCCGCATGTACCAAGCCGTCTCGGATACCAACACTTACGGCGAGCTGTCGATGGTCCGTTCGCCCGAGTTCGACCAGTTCATCATCGATTTCATGCGGAAGAGCCCAGCAGGCAAGGCGTGGTCGCAGCACATCCTCTTCGGGTCGGACTTCCCCTACTTCTTCGAGCGCCACGCGAAGGACATCATCTCGTTCATGCTTAGCAAGTCGTTCTACGACCAAGGCGGAACCATCGAGGACACGAAGAACATTCTCGGCATGAACTTGCTCAGGCTGCTTCCCGATTTCAACAAGCAAGTGGCTCAGCAAGCCACCATCCCGAAGCCGGTCGCGGTCCACGCGAGGCCCGTCAACGGCACGAGGTCGATCGAGGTCTTGTCGAAGGTCATCATCAAGATGGTTGATTCCAATGACGTCGAGATCACGAGGCTCGTGCCGATGTTCCGGGATAATTTCAATAATTACCGCAACGAGTTCCTGCTCGGCACCCGGTGGAATGTAAACGGCACCCCGAACGAGGTGCTCATGGTGGCGATGAACGTCTTCGGTGACATGATGGGCCTCGGTCCCATCGGGAACAACGGCGAGTGGAAGAAGTTCGGTTTCGCATACTTCGACGAGGGTGGCTTCGATGCCCTCGACGCGTTCACGACCGTTAACCTCGTGGACCCCGAGAAACCCGAGAACGCGCTCGCGACGTTGAAGTCCATGTTCGTGGACAAGTCACAATCGCAGCAGAAACTCAAGCCGCTAAAGCCCCCCATGAAGGGGCCCGCGATGAAACCCGTGAAACCCATCAAGCCCATGAAACCCGCTGCTTGAATCGGTCGTGCAAACAATACCTTCTCTACTTTCCATTTTCACGGAATTAAAATGAAATGCAGGCAAAATCCTGCAGAATAATGTTTAATCCCTTATTGTTTCCAATAAACTCACGATTCTATAAATCTGCGTTCTAACATGAACAGGGCAATTTGGATCGACGGATAAGTCTTCAAGACGGGAGATTGCATTACTTGCTCGTACTGCTGGCGTCCCCATGTTAGAGTGGAGATCGTTAGCGGCGTCTTCCGCGCATTTTCTTATGTTCCGTGGAACATTCGTGTTTTCAGAGATTTTCTTGAGTAAAAAATCGATTTCAGCAAATGCTTTACCAGTATCTTCAGCCATTTTTACACACCAACGCATTTTTGCATGGCTTTCGTATCACTTATGTCAATGTCCGGCGCTTTTAGAAGCCAACCATTTAAAAAAATAGCATCAGACCACGCCGATAAATATAAAAAAAGGGACAAGAATTGCGATTTTGGATAAAAAGAAGAAATCATTAACGAATGTTACAAGGAAAGGTTATTTTGCATCCCATTTTCCTCGTTTCCTGATTTTTCCTGCTAGCATAGACGTTCACAGCGTCGGCCGCACGGTAACCTACGCAACGCGACCATGGCCGATCAGATGCGTGCTAAAAAGGAATAGGTCACGCTCTAGGAACGAGGAAAGGAAATAGGTGATGCACGGGAAGTCGACTTGCGAATTTAGGTCTTGAATATTTGTATAGACATGGCCTGCCGGGGATGCCGCCGGGAATGCGCACCTCGCGCGAGCGTTTTGAGTAATAATTACGCAATCGCCAATAGAAAAAGTTAATACGCGACTTGTATGGTACCCGGGTTCCTTTCTTTCTTGCAAAGATGAATGGAACGAGCAACGGGATCAATGCATATGACAAGTTCACGTTCGTTGCGCTATCCTGGGCAATTCTCCACCAGATGAGTACCCCTATGCAGATGAGCAACGCCACGAGAACAATCCCGAGGACCAGAGACGACGCGTTCCGTTCCTTTCGCAAGAGTACCGACCCGCGATCATGGATAAATATGCGCGGGTTTATAAAGTAGCACCATGGCCAGCCCGTTTCAAGGTGTTTCGAGGCTAGAAAAAGGAGCCAACTGCCGGACTTGCACCGGCGATGCTTGCGCAGCGGCTCGCTGCGATGAAGTGAATCGCTGCAGGCCGCCCCCTTGGCTACTCGGGTAAGTTGGCGGGCCGTGTTTTTTGCTTACGTGGGTCGTGCATCATCAATCCAAGCCAGGAATCGTGATGGCACGAAGGATAATGCATGGCTTAATTGGCACGGTGGTTATTAACCATTCCTTGTATGATGTATCTGCCTATAGCAAGGACTGGATGATATCCCGGGAATGCAACACGTCGTTCCCGTCGCCATGTTCGATGGTCAGATCACCTTCATAAGAATGATCCTTTGCAACGTTCAGGATCGCCTTGAAATTGATTTTTCCTTTCCCGATGGCAACGTGGGGATCGTTATCACGTGAGACATTATCGACGAGATGCATGTTGACCACCTTCTCGCCGAGCTTCTCGAAAAACGGTTCGAAGCCGTCCATGCCGTGGCATATCCACAGGTGCGATGTATCAAGCGTGATCTTGTACCGATGGAATGCCGGGTCCTGATAATACGTGGCGATCTCGTCGATGCCGGTGAAAATATTGGTTGACGATGGCATGTTCTCGAAGCACACGTTCGTGGTGCTTGGCCAACGTGTAGTTGCAAGCCGGCCAGCAGCAGCAACAAGCCACGCCGGGGAAACCCCGGAAAACAATGCCAGCAAGAACGGGTTGATCTTTCCAGGATGCACCGTGACGTTCTTCACGCGGGTTTTCGATCCCGACGCGAACCGGAGGACATGCTCGTACTCCGACACCGAACTTTCCCGGATACACGTGTCAAGATCAACGATGTTGTTACTCACGAACGGGGCATGGAATGACACGGGAATCGAAAACGAGGAAAGCATTTCATCGAGACGCCGCGCGTTGGCTTCTCCATCCATCAACGGGCTCTCGATGATGATTTCAACGAACTCGAACCCGTGTTCCTCGCCGAACACCAGCGACGCTTCCACCCAGGCGAACATTTTTTCATCCAATTCCGAAGCCGTTCGTGGGGTGCGGCCAGCCACGATGTATTCCCGCATCAAGGCCATGCTCGAGAATCCGATGCGCATGCAATGACGAGCCGTGCATGCCTAATGAATGCTTCACTGGCCGTGCAAGCCGTGGTGGAGTGGTACTTTTTTAGGCCGCGCGCGCATGGTATCACCTATGTCGATTCGATTGTTTGGAATGCCAACAAAGCAAATTCTCGTACTGATCATCATCTCGCTTGCAACATTTTTGATATTCAACATCTTGATGGGAGCTTCGAGAACCAACCCCGTGCACGTGTATAACATCGTCGATTTCGAGTTCTCGTGGACCGCCGCGCAAGCAGACGCGATCATGGCCACGTGGGGCGCAGCGGTCGTGGCCCAGGAACTTTTCATCACCTACCTCGATTTCGGGTATCTCGTGGGTTACGGGGCAATGGCATTCTTCTTGCTGGTCCTGGGCGTGAAACTCGTTGGAACACATGCTAAGCTTGCCAAGTTCGGTATCGCGTTCGCGTTCATCTCGCTTGCTTCACCGGCGTGTGATGTCATCGAAAACCTGAATTTAATCGTGATGCTGCAAGGATTTCCAGCACCGGCAACAATGATGAACGCCATGGTGGCATCGATATTTGCACTCGTGAAATTCGGGGTGCTCTTCGCAGCGATCGGCGTGTTCACCTTGGAAATAGTTTATACCCTTGTCACCAAGAAGAGAAACTAGCACGCTGCAAGGAACGTGAAGCGCATTCAATGTCCAAGTCGAACAGGTCAACGCCGCACCCTTGCGTGTCGAAGGTGAAATCCACGCCGCCGGTGTAGGGCAACTCGAACGCCGTGGCCAGGCGGGGCTCGGCTTCACGAACAGCGTCCCGATCAAGAGATTCGTGCAAAAAATGCAAGACAAGAGCGTGAAAACAATGAATGGTTTCAAGGAATTAAAAGCCTTGGACGTCATCGAGACCGTTTCATAGAGATTTATATTGATCGAGTAGTATATCGGTACACATGAGTGTGTAGGTGAACACGATGGTTCAGCAGCGAAAGATACTCTATAGCATCTTGGCGGCGTTGGTCTTAATATTTTGCCTTGCGGGGATTGTGTCGTGGTTTTTAATGCTGGATGAAGCCAACCCGGGAACATTTTCATTCATGCCCGATCCTAGTGACCTGGCACGACAAGCGAACGGCTTGGCGTGGACGATTACGATCACGATCGTTTTGTTATTCATCTTGGCAGGGATATTCCTTCTCATGGAAGGGAAGGTGAGCCAGATCGAGATCCAGAAGAAATTTCACTACGGGTTGGCAGTAATGTTCGTGTTAATTGGCATAGCTCAAGGTGTCATCGTGTTTTATAGCATGTTCAGCAAGGCACCGTTGAATTCTCCCACCAACTATGCAGCGCTTCTGATCCCGGAGGCAGGAGACTTGGGCAGGGGGGACACGTACACGGCAATAGTTCTCGCGTGCTCGAGCAGCCTTTTCATCATTCACAGCATCGAGAAATATATCAAGAACAGTAAAAGATACCCGATCACGATTTTCGTGGTAATATCGTCAGTCGTTGGCATCGTGGGATTGGTGCTCAATTATTCGTCTTTATGGACATCGCTCATCACGGCCGGGCTCAGTTGGGGAGGCCAATTGATATACCCATTCTTGTTACTCGCTGGCCTGGGAATAATAATAACCATCATATCTTTGCCATCGATATATTTTACTCTAGCCAAGCAAACATCGGGTGATTTGAAAAAAAACTCGAACACGATCGCAATTGGGTATTTGATAACCTTTACGATGGTCATTTTTCACATGCTGAGAGACATGGTATTCGCAGAGATGCCCTTGAACTGGGTGGTGTTCTTGGTCGGTCAAGCCATAGGAGCGCTGATCCTCATTTCGGGTTACATGAAATCAACATATTGAGTTCACGTATTTTTTTCTCCCACATTTCAAGGACCACAAGCCTTTTTGCAGGTTTTCTTCCGTCACGTACGACTGCACGCTTTCCAAGGCTTTCTTGTAATCTTGGCGCGAGATGCTTTGCGCGCGCGGGCTATACTCCAAGCCAATCGCATCTAAAAAATCTTTTATCGAGTCGAGCTTGATTGCACCCTGCTCCCGTTGCAGCTTGAGGACGACCAGCACGTTCAAGCCGATGAGATTACCGTGGATGTAATGACCGCCCGTGATGCTTTCCAAGCAATATGCAAGGAAATGCTCCCCGCCTTCTTCTGGACGAGCATTTCCCCATGCCTCGCAAAGCCTGACTTCTTCTTCGAAACCCTTGACAAGTGCTTCGATGCCACGGTTACTCATCGCGGCAATGTCATCTTGCTGGTCTATCAAGCGCAGTAAAATTTCTTTTGCTTCTCTAAAAACATCCCAATCTATTTTATCACCGAAAAATTCACTTGCGATAGACCAATCGCCGAGCGCCGTGGCGATCGATATGGTATCGGAAACACCAGCAATATTGAGAGATTTCGGTGCTTTCTTGATGATCGAGAAGTCGACAAGCACTCGGGCTGGTTGCACGTTACCGATGTAACGCACCTTTCGATCCACGCGAACAGCAATCGACGTGCAGAGCCACGCGTCGACGGAGATGATCGACGGCGCGATGATCAAGCTCGGTACCGCCCATTTCCATGACAAGTATTTTGCCGTGTCGCACGACGTGCCACCACCAAAGCCCACGATGGTCGTTACGCTTGAATGGGCACGGTGCTCGATGCTCTCGAGATTTTCCACGCCCATGTCGCGGTTGAAGATGACCTCGCGTGGCATGTTGCGCAACAAGGTCGAGCCACGCAACAAGTCCCACGGCTCTTCCATGGTCACGAGGATGTACTCCCCGAGGCTGTTTAAAACGTCAGTGAGCACGTGCTCGCCGAATTCCACTCGTGCATGTACCATTACCAACCACCATCAAGTTCCTTTCATGGTAGAGAAAATCAAGAACCTTGATATACATGCACGTTACCTTTCCTTGTTGGCTGGGCGCGGCGCGTGATGCGAGGGGATGGTGAAAATAGCGTTAAAGGGGAGGCCACATGGCGTGCGCTTCAATCATCGATGACCAAGACGTCATCCTTGTCATCCTTGTTCCCTTTTTTGTCTCTCGTTTTCTCCCTTTGTCGTTCCGGGGAATCAGTGCACGCATCATTTTTCGAGGCGGATGGCGTCACGGTTTCCATGCTTATGACGGTGATGTCACACTCGTCCCGGCTTGACCCTCGTGTTTGCGGTGCGGGGGTGCTCTTGGCCGGCGCCGGGCTTCCTCGCGGGGCGGCAACGATGGAGGATGAAACCGCTGGCTTTGCAAGTGCCTGCGCGGTCGCTGGCGTGGACGCGCCTCCCACGGGCCGGAACACGATGCCAGCTTGCTTTTCCGGTGGCGTTTTTGCCGCGGGTCCCGTCACGGCCTTTACATCACCATCGCCCTGCTGTCCCGGGAGCGCCTTGAACGTGATCTTCGGGGCATTCCCCAGGACGTCGGGGACTTGGGGTTTTGGTGGCTTGGTCAACGAGCCCGATGGGGGTTGGTCCTGCTTGGTTTCGACGTCCGTCCCTTTTTCGTCGTCGGGGAACACGATCACGGGCTTTCCAGGCACTACATCCGTGCTAGGTCCTTGCGTTTCAGTTTCTTCTTCCTTCCTTCCGTGTGGCGGTGCGAGGTTCACCACGGGTGGCTTTTTGGGCGGTTGTACCGGCCCCCTTTCATCCTTCCTTTCGATTGGCGGCGAGAGATTGACCACCGGGGGACGTTGGGGCGTGAACTTGACACGAACGGGTTCCGGGGACCCTTCGTCTTGCATTGCAGGACTTCTCGAAGGGAAAGCACTTGCATTCCCCTTGCTATTTTCTGGGCTGATGGAAAAGGTTGGTTTCACGAGCTCGGGGCTCGGCGATTCGACCAGCTCAATCCCATCAGAACCCGTTGGTGGTGGGCCCCTTGCCGGGGGGACGAGGTTCCTGGCCAGGGGTGCATCGTCGATTTTCAAGATCTCACGCGTGTCAAAATGCGGTACCACCAGCGGTCCCGACTTCACGAGCGACGGGGAGAGCAGCGCGCCGCATTGAATGCAACGGGTGATCCCCGGCAACCCGACCGATACCCGGTTGGGGAGTTCCTGTATGCAACGTTCGTGGTACGTGGCACCGCACTTCTCGCAAGCCACGGGTGACCCGAGGGACGGTGTCGGGCCGTTCTTGCAGGCGGTGCAGGTGAAACCCGGGGAATTCGATTGCTGGAGGTTGAAACAGAGTCCCTCGTAATAATTCATCAATTTCGCAGGGACCGCATTGTAGATGTCAAATGGACGTTCCAGGGAAGAGAATTGCTCCTCCAGGATGCGCTTGAACGCGTTTTCGGAATCCGCATAAAAGACTCCACCCCGCGTCGCATCGGTCAAGAACTTGAGCTTGATGTCATCGGGATACACGCGCTGGTCGCCATAACGAATGATGTCAATGTACACGGGAAAGAACTTGACGGTTTCGAGCATGTCAAGAAGCGCGTTGGTCAGGTCAAGATTATTTTCACCTGATGGCCCATCGCTTATCACGATTATGCGATACACGTGATCCCTGGTCGTCCGGAATGCTTCAACGAGATACGTTGAGGCGAGCATCAAGCCTTGTTCCAGAGGGTGTTCCTTCGAGGCCGTTTTCAGGTTATCTTGGAGGTATTTTTCGAATTCCGACTCGTCATTTGCAAGGTTTTCGATGAACGACGGATTGTCCTCGCCGTGTTGGAAGAGGACGATACCCCACTTGGAATCCGGGTCGTTTTTTTCCTTTTGTTTTATGTACTTTTGAACGGATTTAACGATCGCCTTCCGAGAAACAAGGCCCTTGTCTTTTTGTTGCACCCCGATATCGAAATAGAAGATTGTTGTCTCGGATACCATGTGTTTTCCCACGATTGGTGATGGACGTTCACGAATGACCGACGTGCAAGACGGATTACGAGATACTAGTAGACCTACTCGCCATTAAACATTCTTGTAATCAATGAGCAGCCACGACAGTTGGGCGTGGGATACTCCATCGCCTCGTGGGACGTGATTAAAACGATGGTTCATTAAACGTGATCGTGCATGGCGTGCAAGCGCGTGAATGCTGAAACGTGATTGGCATGAACATCGTGTTGAAACCCGAGGCAAGACGGTTTCTCGAGACCCAAAAGGGTACGATCACATGGCTGCTCATCGACAGCCCCGATTACAAGGTTACCGTGATGCATGCAAACGACGTCGAAAAGGTGCATGGTGCCCTCATGTCGAAAAAATTCGAGGAAGTCCGGGGCCTCGTCCCCGTCTTGATCGAACGGCAACTCTTCGATGCGTTGGACGCTGCAAGGATGTCGGTGGTTATATTTTATTTAGAAACAACGGGAGCGGAAGAGGGCGCGGGCAATCTTGTCGCGAAGTTGATATGAACGGTATTTACCGTTTCTCGAACTTCTCACAGCCCGGACCGGGCGGTTTCCCGAGCATCTTGAGGAACTCACAATGCACTTGCTCGTCATCCGCCCCGAGGTTGAACTTGCAGTCCTCGCAATCCTTATCCTTTTTTTGTTCGTCTTGGCTCATGATCGTTCGTATCTTAAATGTCATCCACGGGAAAAAAATGCACCTCCGCGGTATTATAAGCGAGATACGCACGCCGCGTGCCGTTTCTTCCTGCCACGCACTTCTTTTCAGAACCGCCACCCGCGCATGAGAACGCGTTCCAGATACGTCCCGCCTTTTCCGCGGAAAATCGAGCTGGTGATCTGCCGCGATAGCGAGTTGGCGGTTTTATAAGCGATTTTTAGTATTTCCTTAATTGTTTGTAAGAATCCTCATCGGCAGTAAATAAGTTATCGAAGAATGATTCGGGCCCGTTCTTCTTCCCCGTGATTTTCTGCTGGTAATTCGTCAATTCCATGAGTAACAACGAATAATATTGCGTGATCTGATCGAATAACTCTTCAGATTTCGCTAGAACTGATTGATCACCGCGCATGTTGATGATCGCAAGGCGGGCATTGAAGGCAGCCCGGAGCAAGAGGTCTGCCCCCTTCATAGCCATGTTCGGGGACCACATGTACCACTTGCCGGCAGCAGCGCTCGCCCACCAGAACTGGCACGAGTGCAGACCTTGATCGAGAAAATACCTGGTCGTCTTGGCTTCTTGAACGCAGGTGGAATCCTTCATGTCTTCGAGTACATACACCAGTTCAAGCACGTTCTTCAGGAACTTGTACTGGATTCGGTGCACCTCATTGTCGCCGTGGTTCCAGAGCGGGTACGGATTGTTCGAATCAAGATCATCCTGGCTGGTACTCCAGCTCGATGAGAGAACGCGAACTTGGGAGTGGGCCGTGGGAAAGTAAGACTGTAAATCGGAAATCAAGCAGATATCGATCAGCTCGTCATCGACTGCATCTTGCATGGCGTGCTGGAGAAAGGTTTTCTCGTAGTCCCTCACGTGATGACCGAATGTCTCGCCGTCTTGGGCAGTAATTATGTAGTGAGGCCCCTTGTATAATATCTTCAACTTATCGATGAAAAAATCGACGGATATCTTCTTGAAGGAGATCTCGTTCGATATGATATCATCCCGGAAGAAGAGGTTCACGCCTTCAGGGCTCTGGTACACCTTGTCGTAGGCCCAGTTAGACGGGCACGCGATGCCGCTCGAAAGCACCCACGTGTACCCTTGCACCCCCAGCAGCGAGACGAGTCCAGGGGAGACGGCCATTTCTGGAGGGAAGAACCCGCTCCTCGTCCACCCGGGAAATTCACGGGAGAGATCAGTCTCTTGCAGCGCGATCTGGTGGAGAACTTCCTTCTTTGGAACAAGCGGCAGGATGGGATGGTATTTCCCGCTCCCGACGATCTCGACCTGCTTTCTCGCGACGAGCTCTTTGAGCAGGCCAACCGTGTGCGATAATCCGTGATCCCGGAGCAAGTCAATCAAGACGCTGTTCATGTTCATGGTGAGCTTGAAATCGATGTTTTCCAAGAGCATGTTGAACAGCGGTTCGTAACACGTGTCATTGATTTCCTTCAGAACGTGGTAATCTTGGGTCGGGGGCTGGTAAAAGTGAAGAAACGGCGCCCAATAGGCGACTGCCTTATTTTGTTTCATGCAAAATCCTTCATACAATCCATTACTGCAACGATAGACGGTATATATCGTGGCCAGCACCTAAAAAGATTAACCGCCCGTGAACTACCGGCCACGGAACCGGACGGACGGGAATCACGCCCTCTTGAAAAAACGGGATACCGATGCATGAAGGAACCCGGGGCTATCCTTCACCGAGCTTATTTCTTGCAGCAACCACGGCGACATTAACAGCAAAATCTTTTCCCGCTTGAAGCGCTCGTCGGCAAGCACGATGAGGGCACGATCATCGAGCGTGTGGTTCGGCCGGCCGCAAGCCCGGTTGAAAACCGCCTCACCACGTGTACTCGACAATGCGCAACCGACTAAGCGTGTTATGCGGTATCCTCTTGATTGTTTTTTCCGTTGTGTGAAATTCGGTATTCGTGCTCAAGCAATATACGATGGACATGCAATCGATGTATGAAAGTGTCGACGCGTGCTGGCATCGAATCTTCCCCGCGCTTAAGTATAAATCTCGATCGAGTTCAACGAGAATGACCGGATAGTTGTTCAAGAAATTCGTCAGTTGTACCGTGGCTTCAGATGCCCCGCTCGTCCGGCACAAGTGAAAGAATATTTCGCTTAGGATTGGCTTGATAATATGCGCAGAGCAAGTGCTTTTTTTCACGCTAGCCATGAGGTTTTTCACGAGTTCGGTGCGGCTTGCCGAGAAATAGATATCTAATACACCCGTGTCTATGCAAATCTGTTTCATGATCACTCGTTCTCGAGCCGCAATTCAGTCTCCCTGTCCTCATCTTGAATATGTTCCATCTGTTCACGAGTTACCGTGCACGCGGCCTCCATCTCTTCAATGCTCCTAAGTGGGATGACTTGGAGGGCACCATCAATCGTTACAAACGTGATCTTGGAGCCTTCCTCGAGACCGAACTGTTCGCGTATGGCTTTAGGTATCGTAACCATGCCACGCTTGTTGATGACAGCATCACATCGTGGATTCATGATGATCAACATTGCAATCTTGACATCAAATTTATGTATTATGTTGCTCTCGATACGACCCCAAAAACGTGACCGTATTCTATTGGAATCGCGGTCATGGGGGTGATGGGCACCCCAGTCGGAGATAGCGTGAAGATCGGGCTTGACAATGAGGACCAAGCGTGGCACTACCACGCATTTGCCAAATGGGATGAGCAGGAATCACGTCCTCTGGAAAAAACGGGATACCGACGCATGGAGGAACCCCGGGCTATCCTTCACCGAGCTTATATCTTGCAGTAACCACGGTGACATTAACCGCAAAATCTTTTCCCGCTTGAACCGGTCGTCGGCAAGCACGATGACGGCACGATCATCGAGCGTGCGGATCGGCCGGCCGCAAGCTTGGTTAGCTTTCTGGATGGCTGGAATCTCGTACCCCAGCGACCATCCCTTGCCATTTTCAAACACGGAATCGTAATAGCTGATCTTCTTTTTCACCCGCGGCGTCGGTGTGGCGTACGGTATGCCCACGATCATAACGGCATTCATCTCGTCGCCGGGGAAATCTTGTCCCTCGCTGTTCCGCCCGCCAGTCACGCCAAGCAAGACGCTGCCATTCGAAACGCGCGAATATTCCTTGTATTGCGCGATGAGATCGTCATTCTCGCTGCTTGCCATGCCGGCTTTCTCGAACAGCGGTAGCTTCCCCGCGCCCTTGATGGCGGATTCGAAGCCGGCATCAAGGATGCCCTTCAAGACTGTGTACGATGCACAAAAAGCGGCGGAATTTTTTGGCGTCGCGGTGGCCATCTCGACGATCTTTTGCAAGTATTTCAAGTACATGCTGCTATCCCTCGTGTTCATACTCGTCGATACACCCTCGAGGACGACGGTCTTGACTTGGTTGGCTGAAAACGGCGTGCCAAGTTTTAATATGGTGTTATTCGCGGGGATCCGGCACACGGCAGTGTATGCTTCCGGGACGATGGTTCCCGATAACGATAACGATGCATACACGTTATCGAGCATGCTCTTTAGGCCGATAAGGCCCGGGTCCAAGCAAACGGCGAATCGACCCTACTTCGACGTGAAGAGGTGGTACTTGACGTCGGGGTCTTGGAGCTCCTCCTTGGCACTCTCGATCGAGCGCTTCAGGCTTTCGATCGCGTCCATCGAGTCATCCTTGTCCCCTTTACCCCGCTTGAACATGCCCTTGAATGCCCCGAATAGTTTCTTGAACTTGACTTGTAGCATGATTATCTTGCCTATCCATCCCGAGAGAATGTCGGGAAGGCTGAGCAACCGTAGCGTGTGGCCCGTAGGTGCCGTGTCAAACACGACGAGGTCATAATCGGAGTTCTCCAAGAATTCAAGGACCGTGCCGAAGGCCATTGCCTCATCAACGCCGGGGGGATTCATCCCTGCGAGGTCGCCCAAGTCCCCGAGAAGCGGGATGTTCATGCCTTCCATGCCTTCCATCCCCATTCCCATCCCCATGGGCCCGCCGCCCACCTTGTCCTTGTACTCCTTGAACGCCTTGTCCGGGCTAATTTCAAGCCCGTATAGCTGGCCAGCGACCCCCGGTATGGGTGTCACGACGCCCGGCTCCAGTGGAACGCCTAAACTATCACTTAAAGAGTGTGCGGGGTCTGTTGATACGATCAACACTGATTTTCTAGCATTCTCTGCAGCCCATAATGCCGCTGATGCAGCACTCGACGTTTTCCCGACGCCACCTTTCCCGCCAAATAAAATGAAGTGCATGTTCGGGTCTTCCAGCAACATTTTTAACGTCATAACGATCCTCGCTTTTTAGCATGTATGATAGGAGTGTAAGAACCTAAAACACTATCGAAAAACCTATTGCACCGGCCTTTAAATCGTAGTATAACTTTCTCCAACCGCCGCGTGCACGCTCGATCTCGGACACCGACACGCGATACAATCGTTCTGTTTGGGATTGTGAACCAAGATTGGATGCGCGGATATCATCGTGAAAAGCGCCGGTTACGCGGGATTTCCGAAATCGTAGGTATGGACATCTACCAAATTCGATAAACTCATGCCAACAAACGTAAAAAGTTAAAAAATTTACAAACAAAGGATTCCTCAAGAGCACGTATAGTCTCAAATTTCCATCATACAACCCGGGTGATGAGATGCACGCGAGGACGACCCTTTTTTCGGGTGTCCATGGCGCGCGTGCAAACCACGAATGCGAATAACACATTCAATACTTGGATACTCATCGGATACCATCCAAGATGAACAACATGAGTGAAGAACACAAAAACGGCGGAAATATTGGAGTTTTCGTTTGCAACTGAGGCATCAACATCGCGGGTGTCGTCGACTGTCCCGCCGTGGCGAATTTCGCGAAAAACCTCGAAGGGGTCAAGCACGCCGAAACGCACCTCTCGTATTGCACCGAGGCAGGGGCAATTGCCATCCAGAAAGCGATCGACGAGCAAAAGCTTGACCGGGTCGTTATCGCCGCGTGCACGCCGAAAACGCACACGCCCGTCTTCCAGAGCGTTTTGGAAGCGGCAAGCTTGCCGAAACGCATGCTCGAGTTCGTGAACTTGAGGGAACATGATTCCTTCGTGCACATGCACGACAAGGATGCCGCGACAGAGAAAGCCAAGTCGCTGATCGCATCCGCGGTCGGGCGCGCGAGGTACCTCGAGGACGTTCCCACCGAGGTTGTCGATGTCGAGCGTAAAGCCTTGGTGATTGGCGGTGGAGCCGCGGGCTTGCAGTCGGCACTCGATCTCGCCAAGATGGACTACGATGTCACCCTCGTTGAGAGATCGCCCACCACGGGCGGGAAGATGGCCAAGCTCGATCGCACGTTTCCCACCGATGATTGCAGCATTTGAATATTGGGGCCGATCATGCTCGAGGCGAACCGGAATGACAAGATACGGACCCTCACCTATTCCGAGGTGGAAGGGTTCTCCGGCTACGTCGGGAATTTCAACGTCCGCATCCGGAAGAAGGCACGGTACGTGAAAAGCACGTGCAACGGGTGCCAAGCTTGCGTTGACGTGTGTCCCGCGTACAGGCCTCACGATTTCGAGTATGGAATGGCCCAAACCAAGGCAATCTACAAGTCATTTGCCCAAGCAGTCCCTGGTGTCGTGCAAATAGACAAGGACTACTGCATCGAGTGCCACTTGTGCGAGAGCGCGTGCGAGCTTGAATCGATCGACTTCAACCAGCAAGACGAGATCATCGAGGAGAAATTCGGCGTCATCGTGGTCGCGGCAGGATTCGAGGAGTGGCTGCCCCCGAAGGGCGTCCTCGGCTTCGGCCTCTACGAGAACGTGATCACGCAGGGACGCTTGGAACGCATCCTGGCGCCTAACGGCCCGACCGTGGGGCACTTGATACGGCCCTCCGACGGGAAGCGACCCAAACGCATCGCGTTCATTCAATGCGTCGGTTCCCGGGACACGCAAACCAACGAGCATTGCTGCACGACAGGGTGCTTGCTGTCCGTGAAGAACTCGAAGCTCATCAAGCAGCACTATCCAGACACCGAGATCACCATCATCTTCATGGACATGCGTTGCACCGGAAAGGCTTCGGAGGAATATTCCATGGCCACTCGCAAGGAAGGCGTGCAATTCGTCCGCTCCAACATCGGTCGCATCCAAGAGGACACGAAGACGAGAAATCTCATCCTAAGGTTCGAGGACACGATGGCTCCCGGCAACTTGAAGAAGCTAGAAGTCGATCTCGTCGTGCTCACGACCAACATGGTGTTGGGCGAGGAAGGAACGAAATTGGCCAAGCTCTTGCACCTCGACCAATCCCCCGATGGTTTCTTCAAGGAATACCACGCGAGGCTCGATCCCATCTCGACCAAGGTGCCTGGCATCTTCCTTGCAGGCACTTGCCAGGGTCCCAAGAACATCGCGGAGTCGATCGCCGCGGCCAAGGGCGCGGCATCCGGCGCGGGACAAATCTTGAAGGCAGGGAAGTACGAGATGGAACTGATCAAGGCGGTCGTGGAGACTCCAGAGAATTGCTCCTTGTGCTATCGATGCGTGGATGCATGCCCCTACAACGCGATATCCATCGGCGAGGAAGGCAAGATATACGTGGACCTCGTCCTTTGCAAGGGATGCGGGACGTGCAACAACGTGTGCAGGTCGCAAACGATCCAACTCCGGTATTACCGCGATCCAGGATATGAAGGCCAGATCGACGCGCTCTTCGCGCCGGCTGCCACCGTAACCACCACCCAGACCAAGGAGTGATGCCCCCCGCTAAACCCGAATGCCGGGGGAAGACCAGGCCGCGATGCCTGTCTGGGTTCATTTCCAAACGGGCCAGGTGCCCGTGCAATCCCATTGAAGGTCGTTATTGGATCTTCTTTCCCTTTCACGATAACAATCATAAATGATACGTGCACACGATGGCGTTCAGGGAGGGCGCGAGCACCTTGGCATGAAGATCTGCAACCTTCATGCCGCCATCCAGTTGCTTCAGCGCCCACCCGACGCATGCTTCCTTGTCTTCTCCTTCGAGCAATTTGCTGAATTCTTCTTGCATTTTTTCCATGGAAAATCCCTTGTTTCGGGTGTTGGCAAGTCTCCTTGCACGAGCTTGGCGAGCTCCTTCCATCGAGCGCGTTCTAGGTCGTGCTTGCCAACTTACACCTCGCCGTGGTATAGAAAAGAGGAAGCGTTCAAATAGCGATTCATTTTTAACCATAATTGCATACGTTCGAGCACTTCTACCATCTTCTGATTGCATGCAGTGGAATGACGAGTCGTGAAGAAGCGCATGAATCCAACCGAAATTCGGCTCGAAGCACCCCCGCCGCTGGATCCTAAATACTACTTCATCATCCGCACGCCCGATGATGACGTGAACCTTGGTACCGAGCTTGCCGTGGGTGCGTTGTGGCGTGGCATGGCTAAGAAAGCGGGAATACACGTTCCCACAGTGTCTGGCTTCAGCTCTTATCCTTACTGGGTGCACCCATATGACAATTTCTGGATAAATCGCGTGAGTTGTTATTTTTTCCCGCGCGAGTCCATTGAATGGCCGGTCCGTTTGTTCGCAGCATACCAGGCACCAACGGGGGAGATCGGCGGTGGCGTGTATGACATTCCCGAGTCCGAGTGGACGGAGGACTGGGTGGATGCCGGGGGACCAGAAAAGTGGCAACCGTGGATCGCTCGCCCCATCGCTAGCCACGTAGCCGAAATGAGCAAGGAACCCGGGAAGGTCCGGTACGGCATCTACGTACGTGACCACCTGTTCGTCTTGCAAGTTTTCGACCAATGGATGGCATGCGGGAGCTTGCCGTTCTTGATCGAGATGTACGCCCATTGCCGGCAATCCTTGAAGTACTTGGAAGGCCTTCATGACACGGACCAGAACGGCTTGATAGAGACGGCCTGCATCCTGTCCGATCTCGTCGTGGCCGGGGACACGGACATCAACTCCACGGAACGTGCCGAGGACCAGGTCATGCTCTACGGGGCATTGCAAGCCTTCGCAGCTATGGCGAGATACCTCGGCAGCGATGGCGACGCCGCGTGGGCCGGAGCATGGGCCACGCGCGTGAAGGATGGCTTGAACGTCTTGTTCTGGCGCCCCGAAGGCCGGTACATCTTCGGTATCGACCGCGCGAGCCGGGTGCCACGGCTGGAATACGTGACGACGACCTTTGCCAACGGGTACGCGATCCTGTTCGGCATCACCAGCCCGGGCCAGGACAACACCATTCTCGACTTCATGGGGCGGCAAGACTTTGCCGTGCCCGGCCCGTACCACATCCCTCCCGTTCGCCTGGAGGATGGCCCGCAAAACCCCCCGGGTGTCTATTGCAACGGCGGGTGTGGCTGGGGACGTGGCATCATGCCGTCCGTTGCCTTGGCTTGCTACGCGCGCGGGCGTCCAGACCAAGGATTTGACTACCTCAAGCGGCAAGGTGCAGCGGCAAGGAAAGCAGGATCATTCCACGAGTACTGGACGTGGGAAAAATTCACGGGCGAGACCAAGGCCGGCGGCGCGCCATGGTACGGCGAAACGTCCGCGGGGTTCCTCGACGTGCTCTTGCACGGGACCTTCGGTATCTCGCCCGTCACGCCGGGATACACGACCTTGCGCGTTTCACCACAATTTCCCGCACCTTGGCAGGAGGCAAAGCTGGACATGTACATCCCGGGGGACAGGCGTATCACCATCGAGTACTCGAAGGAACCCGGTCATGCGTGGCTTCACGTGGACGTGACCGGGGGCGGGCGCGCGAGCGTCGATCTTGCCTTGCCTTGGAGCGCGGATACCATGCCCGGGATAGGAGGGGACAACCTGGAAAACGCGCGGCTGGAGCGAGGGCGGGACAACGGGTGGCGAGGCGTGGCCCGGATTCGAGGGGCGGGCACGTTGCATCTAGAAGCATGCTGAGTGGCATGCGGGTCTTTTAATGCGCGGGCATGCATAATTATAATAATCCCCGGCGTGAGTTCCAACGAGGGACATCATGGAGATACTAGACGAGACGCACGTCAAGCTGTCGAAAAATCTATCGTTGCTTGATAAATTCGTGATACGGGCGCTGGATATCTTGTCCAAGTCGTGCAATTACGTGATCGTTAGTGGATACGTGAGCATTTTATTCGGCAGGCCACGGGGCACGGAGGACATAGACATCTTGATAGGCGAAATCACGAAAGAAGAGTTTTTCAAGCTTTACGGGACGTTATTGGACGAGGGATATTGGTGCTTGAACGCTGAATCCCCGCAGCTGGTTCATGCCTACATCGAAGAGCACACGCCTATCCGGATTGCAGAAAGAGGGAAAATTTTTCCAAACATCGAGCTTCAAGTTGCCAAGTCCACGCTCGAGAAGCACGTACTTGAACATCCTCTCCACGTTCACATCGGGGACGAAACGATAAAAATCTCCGGAATCGAATACCAAATTCTCTATAAGAAAGAAATCTTGGCCACGCCCAAGGATGTCGAGGATGCGGTTTTCCTCGAAGAAATATTTACTGGACATTTGCAGCAAGAAAAATTCATGCAATTTGAGCAACTACTGGGGAACGAGCGTAACAATGGCAAGGAATGAACGCGAGCGCGTGGAAATGGTGAGACGGTATGCGCGGCACGTCCGCTCGCTTCCCGATGAGGAATGGTCACGGCAACAAAACGAGGTCATCGATTCCATGTTCCAATCCGCAATTCAATTGGACCCCCGCGTGTACTTGAAAATCAAGAAAGAGCCGTGCGCGAGATGACGGGAGAATTGCTCGCCTAGGGACGTTCACCTGCCTTTTTCGGCTTTTTCCCGTATTTCACGCGCGTACTGCCCGAGCACGCCCTTGCTCCCGAAGAGCGAGGGATTGATCCGCTCCAGCTCGTCGAGCAAGGGAAGCACGTGGTTCATCGTGGCACGGTCCGTGTCATCGGACTTGGACATCATGTACGCGACCGATTCCCTGCATTCCTGGGCGATGTTGATGGCGTAGTCGTTGATCACCTTGGGCGTGATTTCCTTGCCGGATAACATGGGCATCGAGCGGGCAGTGGCCCCGCACGGGCTTTCAACGTGGGCGGTCACGGTCTTGAACTTGCTTCCGGACGAATCTAGCTCCACGGCATAGACGGGCAGCCCGAATGCACGAGCGAACTCGTCTACGACGCTGATGCCGGTGTCGGGCAAGAGATGGCACATGGCAGATGGCATCACCGCGCGCGCGTTCTCCCGCTGGACCTGCTTCAAGAAACCAAGACCGTGATCGATGCGAGGCGTCAGAACCATTTGAACTGGTCGAGCAGGTTCAAGTACGAGACGATCGAGAACGTGAAGGTAATGCAATAATAGAACACGAGGCATTTCACGTGAAACCGGGCGGGATCAACCAGCAACTCTTCACCGATGCGTGCGGTTCCCCGCCACGCGTTGCGGACCAGGATGGCAAAGGGGACCCCCGCGACGACGCCCACCAGCCACGCGGGGGTTATCCCGACATTGCTCGCGAACGCGATGGGATCGTAATTCTGTGCCGTGGCAAGGAACGGTGCCACGAACCAGTAGAACAAGGAATTCACCGGGATGACCACGCCACCCCAGTACCCCATCCAGCGCGCCCAAGGGTTCACGGCACGCTTGAACGTGGTAAAAAACACCGCTAGCATCACGACAACCGCCAGCAACGTGCCGATGATGTTCACGAACCATAACGCGTTGCTCGGGACATCACGCCATAATGTGTAGCCCCCGAATGGAGATATGAAAAACGCGTTTTCCGGCAGCCATCCGCCAGAAACTATAACCGCGATGCCATGCGCAAGCTCGTGAATGGCGGTCTCGAGGGTACGCAAGCCAAGCAAGGCGGCGAGGGTGGTGAAAAAATAGACCACCTTTGATTTATTGCGAGTTAGTTGGAAAAACAGGTGCGAACGGGCTCCCGGCCCGCCGTGTTCCTGTCCCGTGGCCATGTCCTGTTCCCCCCTTACGGTTCAGAAATCGATTTTCATGCCAAGGGGGCCGAGTTTTTTGATGTCCTCCGTGAAGGACGTGATGAGCTCTGCGAACCTCTTGCCTTCGGACGCGGAGACCCAGTCGAGCTTGAACCTGCGCGGGTTGATGCCTATCCCTTCAAGGAGACCTTCCATGACTTCCATGCGAGCTTTGGTGTACTGGTTTCCCTTGATGTAATGGCAATCGCCGATGTGGCACCCGGTAACGAGCACGCCATCCGCTCCACGGGCGAACCCTTCCAAGACCATGTCCGGATGGACCCTTCCACTGCACATCACGCGGATGATGCGGATCGTGGGGGGGTACTGGAACCTGGAAACCCCGGCAAGGTCCGCTCCAGCATAAGAACACCAGTTGCACGCGAACGCGAGGATTTTCGGTTGCCAGCACGGTTCCTTGGATGTATTACTGGTCGCTTCAGTCATTGCACGCGCCTCCGTTCGCACACGCGGAACAAGCAACACCCGCGGAAAACAGTTCCTTTATCATATCGAGAATTTGCTGGTTCTTGAAATGTTTCTGGTCGATGGCCTTGCTTGGACATTGACCGACGCAGGTACCGCATCCTTTACACATGGCATCCAGCACGTGCGCTTTCCGGATGGACACGTCATCCAAATCGATGTGCTTGGTTATTTCCACCATTTCAATAGCGTTGTACGGACAGACGTCTGCACACTGGCCACACCCGATGCACGTGGCCTCATCGACTTCCGCGGTGATGCCCTCCACCTCGACGAAGCCCTTTGAGAGCAGGCCCGTGGCCCGGGATGCTGCCGCGAGCCCTTGGAGCATCGCGTCCTCGAGGGTCTTCGGCCATTGCGCGCCCCCGGCAACGAAGATGCCTTCCGTCGCGAAGTCAACGGGGCGGAGCTTGACGTGGGCCTCGAGCATGAAGCCATCCTGCGTGACGGGCACCTTCAATTGCATCGCGAGATCTTTCGTGCCCTCGATGGATTTGTATGGCGTTGCAAGGACGATCGCATCGAGCGACAAGTCCAATTGCTCGCCCGTGTTGCGTTCCTTGAATGATAGGGAGAGCTGGTTGCCGGATGCCTTGATGGACGGGAATTGCCCGGGCGCGTACCGCTCGATCATGGCGAACGCCTGCACCTTGTCGAGCAAGGCCTCGTTCTCCACCTCGCCGCTGAGCTGCATTCCACGCTGGATGATATGCACTTGCGAGCCCGGCTTCAAGCCGTTGAGTTGCAGCGCTTGTTTCAGCGTGATCTTGCAACAAATACCGGAGCAGTTCGGGAAATCGGTTCCATCCCCGCCATCGTACCTTTGACCCGCGCACTGGATGAACGCAACCTTGTCTATCCCGTCCAAGCGTCCCTCGTCGAGGAGCACCTCGAATTGTTCCTGCGTGAACAATCGCGGCGAGCTGGCTTTCGTTATCTTTCCCACGTTACCATCTTGAACGACGCCCGTCGCGACGATGATCGATCCGACGTCCATCTCATCGACGGCATCACCCGTGCTCACTATAACGTGGTAGTTCCCGACGAACCCGGACACGTCCTTGATGCTTGCCCCCGTGTAGGTCTTGACCTTGGGATTTCTCATCAAGTCGCTGGTACACCGGTCGACTTCCGCGACGATCCGTGCCTCGCCAGGAAGCAAGGATTTCCGTGAAATCTTGTTCAAGGCACCACCGAGCTTTGCCTCCTTTTCAAGGATGAAAACGTCGAATCCTTGATTTGCAAGGTTATCCGCGGCGAGCAAGCCCGCGGGACCGCCCCCGATAACGAGAGTTGATCTTGAAACTTGTATTTTCTTTTGTTGCTGTGGGGATAGCCGCCGGGCTTTCGCAATGTTCATCTTGATGAGCTCGATCGCTTTCTGGGTGGCAGCTTCTGGTTCGTTCATGTGGACCCACGACGCGTGCTCCCGGATGTTGACGAGCTCGAACAAGTACGGGTTCAACCCCGCCTCTTGGAGCGTCCCCCGGAACAGGGTCTCGTGCGTCCTCGGCGTGCACGACGCGACGATGAACCGGTTCAAGTCGTGCTCCTTGATCAAGTTCTTGATGAGCACTTGCGAATCGCTGCTGCACGAGTAGTAGTTGTGATCAGCAACGACGACGCCCGGGACTGCCTTGATCTCGTCGGCAACTCTCTTGCAATCCACGGTGCGGCCTATGTTGATGCCACAATGGCAAACCAGCACGCCAATGCGAGGCTCATCATCGGGAGACACCTTTTTCTCACGGGGAAGTACTTTTTCAACCATCCTCGTGAATCGCGCGTTGGTCAACCGGCGGGATGCCTTTGCTGCTGCGGCGCTCCCGGAAACCACGGAAAGCGGTATGTCCATGGGTTTGATGTCGTAACCCGAGAGGTAGATGCCGCGCTTTTCCATCCCGTCTATCACGTCCTGGTCGAAGTACCCGTGGCGGTTGCGGGGGATGCCCAGCACGGATGCTATCTCGGCGGTGTTGGGAACGAGCCCCGACTCGAGGATAACGAGGTCGACGGCCACGTCATGGACCTCCCCCGTTTCGCCGTCCTCGTATTCAACGAGAAGATCGGGCGAGTTCTCATCTGCATAAACGCGCGACACCCGTCCTTGCATGAACTTGACGCCATACTCGTTTTTCGCCCGTAAGTAATACTCGTGGAAGCCCTTCACTTCACCAGTGCGAGACAAAATAGGGGAAGAGAAAGAGTTTTCATATTCAATGCCAACAGTTGCATGAACAATTCACCATCGTCTGTTAATACGATTGAATTATCACGTTCTGCAGAAACAATTAGAGTTTGATCAGCCAAATCAAATTCTTCAATTAACGGGGCTTTTTTCCTCAATCGGGATAGTTCTTGTTCATTAATTGGAACGATAAACGCTTGGTCAACAGGAACGAAGGGAAACAATTTTTGACGAGATAATTCTGTTTGAACCTCCTCGGTAAACCCCCATCGAAACTTGTTCAAGATTGGTTTCAAGTCAATATCAACATTTTCGCTTAAATCTTTTAGATGGGTCCAGAAACAAGTATCGGTTAGTAGGAACATGATTGCAACATCCAGGTTATTTTTCATCATGCATGGGTTCCTTCAAGAACTTGGATAGATCAATTGACAGCGCAAGATCAATACCTTTTTGCATTGCCTCGTCTGGGATTATTTCTTCTGCGCCTCGTTTGGTCCATTCGACTAAGAATTCATGATATTCTAACCCGGAAATGAGAAACGTTTTTTTTCGCCCTATTTTTCCTTTTTTTAGCAAATCAAAAGCCAGATCAACTCTTAAAGCCTTGATCTCGTTTAGTACCGCTTGTTTTGCAACTTCCGCTATTGATACACCCTTTTTCTTTGCAAGTGCTTGGAGAACCAGCTTATCGTTTTCATCCACGCGGAAGTTAATTTGAGACATGATACACATCATAGCAATTTTATTATATAAGTTTATTCTAGCATTCATAGCAGTACGCGTTTCTTGCATTCCTGCCCTTTTTTCAGGGGCGTGGATACGTTTCACGAAACGCGCGATGATGATAACCCGCTCCAAGTTAGAAGGACTGCTTGAATGATATGCCATTTCCTTTTTCATCATTTTCGGTTGATCTAGGAAAGCGAGCAAGTTTCCTTCCACCACGTTTCGTAACGTCCGCGTGCATGCCTCGGGAACATTTATTATCAAGTCTCCTCCAGGGACCTCCGTCATGGGATTTCCCGCAAGAATGAATTCTTCAAGGTTTTGTAGGTTCCAGCGGGATTCCGTGAGTCTTGCGATCTTGTTGTTAATTTCGTGAAGTCTCCTTTTCCAGCTCTCCAAGCCTGGTCGACATGCTCCGCCGTGCTTAACATGCGAATTTAATATCGCATCCTCTCGATGTAACGGTCAAACTTACGCAACCGTGCTTGGAACGCGTTATACAACGCATCGCTTTGCTCCCTGATCGTGCGGTGGGAATTTGTATGGGGGTTGATGCTGGTTGCATGATCCACCTGCTTTACCCATTCTTCCGGCAGGCCCTGACTTCCTGTTAACGCACCAGATATTCCGGCAGATACCGCAGTTATACAGTCCGTATCTCGTCCCATGTTGACACCGCTGATAATAGCATCTCGGAGATTCCCTTTGACCATCCGGAAAATACATACGGCTTTTGTAACCACCTCATTTGCATAACTTTGCGCGTATGGGATGCCGTATCCGGCGTACATGCCGTCGAATACTTTCCTTAACTCGCGGAAATTGCTACATTTTTCAGTGAGTTGGAGACCCCGGTCAAGTTCAAGCAAAACACTCATGTCGCATGTATCAAACACGGTTTCAATGACGCTGTCCACAGAGGCATCCCGCTTGGTCGCTTCAGCGATGGCAACCGCTGTAACCGATGCCCACTGTAATCCGCGGCTGTTGCTGGTTTGATAGACCTGACCCACTTCGAGCACGTCTTCCCGCGCGCTCTCAGGGTCACCTGCATTAATCAGGCCGATGGGATGGCAAGACCGCGCAAAGGACACTAATCCAGCATAATCGCAGTAACGACCCAGGTCACGAGCAGGGATCGGTGTTTTCGCCATTGCCAGCAACAGACCTTCAAAGGGTTCTGAAATTACTCCCGCACCTTTTGGATTCATGTCGCTCACCCACACGGATCGAAGATCCTCTGCCGTGATACGTCCTTGTTTCCGGTCGATAGCTGTGATGATGAGTTTTTGCCTTTCCACGCCGTCTTCTGTTGTTCCTGGTTCGCGTCTCCAGTCTGTGGTGCTCTGGTAGTGGTGGTATGGCAGCATTGTGTCCAAAGTGCCGTAGGTCTCTTCTATTCGTTGATGTGTCCATCCTTCAACAGGTGCTCCCATGGCTGATCCAATGTGGACACCGGCTATGCATCCAAGGAATTTATCTTGTAAACTCGTGTTCATGGTCCATGTTTTTCTCCCGCACTTTAAAATCGTGATCCGCACAAGTTACGGATCGCTGTTAGCGGTCGATCTACATCCTGGTTTTCGACAGATGATGCATTCATGATGCATTTTAGAGCGGTTCTAGCGACCTGCTTCAAAATCCCACGATATTCAAGCCTATAACCACTCCAAATATAACGAACAAGAAAAATCTAATGCCTATGACATGAATCGTCTTTCTTTTATACTTGTCCTTCAAGAAAAATGCGAGGATCGACGTGAGAATGAAGCCCGCAAAATATCCGACGTAAACAAGCATGATCGCGATGCTCTTCTGCAGCCCGATTAGGATGATCAACGTGGTCACGCATATCTGCACGAGGATGAAGAAGATATTGTGCACGATGATGTGGTCTTCGGTTCGCACGAATGCAACCACCGTGATGAATGCAAGCGACAGGATGGAAAGCACTTGGATGACCGGCACGTAGTCCGTGACGTGGAGGTGTGCGAAAGCCGTCCCGAAGAAGAGGCCCAGCCCCATGAAAATGTACATGAGAACGTAGTAGGTGTTGGATTTCTTGTTGTTCTCGCGCCGGTGCAGCTCGCATTCGAAGCGCTTCCAGAAATCAAATTTCTTATACCATGTCTTTATCGAAAGTCCGAAACAAATGAGGGCCAGCGTTAGAAAGGATGCTGCAAGAACGTAACCTACAACACGAATCGATTGCTCGAATATATCGAGTGTGAAAAACATCCGTTGCATTATCAACGACCTCTCTGTTTTAATGGTCATCTCGGCTGCATGAGAACGGTCTAGGACGTCGCGATACCGGCGCCCTCCATCGTGGTTCATTCTGCCCGGTGTAATAGGTCTCGCTCGACCTAGGGTGGGTGCGACTTGGCTATTAATTTTATTCTAATGCGGTGAAAGGAAGGAAGCGCCGACAGGTGGCATGCAACAAAGGCCAAAACAATAACATGTTCGTGGGAACGGGTGCAAGACTGCCATTTTTTAACATTGCGCACGGGTTTTACATGATAATGAAGAACAACAACGATAAGGAATATCTCATTCGTTCAGGAAATGCCGATCGGTAAATAAATGCAGGAAGGGCGTGTTGGGTCTACGTGAACCGAATCTTCATGGGCATTCACGGGATGCTGGCAGAAATATTCTCAGACAAGCAACTGGTGAAACTAGAAATTGAAAAATACACGGTCTTGTTTCAAGTTGCCATAAATATCTATAATGAAAATGGCAATAACCAAGTATACAACGACCCTGTTCTTTGCTACGTGATCGTTGATATAAGCGATGAAGGAAAAAGCGAAACATCAATCGCAGTGGTGAAAGAAAAGGTCTCCCAATTATCGCGGATGTTTCACGATGAATACAAGAGCATCGATTTTACAGGAGAAATCAAGCTCGCGGTATTTTCAAGGTTCATGACGACCATCCGGTCCGCGCTCAAGGACATGCTGGACTCGCCGAATGAACGATTCGGAAAGATTTTCGGGTCTTATATGCCTAAATGAAAGGTAAATTCTTCTTATCTCGTCAAGTAAATAGCCCGGCTGGCGTTTCGAACGAGAAGGGGTTCATTCAAATCGCGATGGCACGCGGGACGACGATTCATTTGCCAAAGAGTACCAGAAAAACGCGCATACCACGAGCGAATGCGTGACGATCCCGTCTTTGATGAATTTCAAGGTTTCATCACGGGAAGCTTCGATAACATGGCAGAATTCGTTTGGTCCATCGAAAGAAGGCTCGCTTTCCTTTTTACACGAGGGAATCCAGAATGTATAACAGGCATGCTCGTGAATCGCCGGATTGGGATTAACCTTGCCTATCAAGACGGGGGTGGAACCCTTGTACCCTGTCTCCTCGAACAGCTCCCGCGCAGCGGCGCTGGAAGGCGCCTCACCGGTTTCTATGATGCCGCCGGGAACCTCGAGCTCAACCCGGTTGGACCCGAACCGGAATTGCTCGATCAAGAGCACACGCTCCGCGGTCGTGGTTGCAATGACATTCACCCAATCCTTGCTTGTAATGACGTAAGTCGGGACGGGAGTTTTTGAATAAGGATTCTCATACACGCGTTCAACGATCTCGAATATGTTGAACGAACCACGATGTTCTTGCTTGCATAGCTTCCATAAATTGGCCATTTTTTCGATTCACCTTGAATCAAGGTATTCCTTCACGAGCTTGATTCCCCACGTTGATAATTCCGTTGCAACGTCAGGCGTGGGTCCATCGGCGAACGAACGGAACTTTGCCTCGGTCCCAGAAGGCCGTATCAAGACTGACCCGCCGTTTTTGAAGATTTTTACCCCGTCGATGAGCGTTCGGTTCTCATCACGCGTGATATCACTTATATACTCGATGATGCGTGCCTTGATTTCTGGGGGCACCATCACGGTTTCCTTGTGAAGGTGATATTTTGGAAGGGCCTCGAACAACGAGGTCAAGTCACCTCCTGTTCTGGACACGATGCCAGTAATGAGGGCGAGCGCCATGCCACCGTCACGCACGGGTTGATGGGGATTGTAAAAAATACCGCCGTTTTCTTCTCCCGCGATGATGGCATCCAAGTCAAGCATCCGCCTCGAGACCGTGATGCTTCCCACCTTCGTCCATTCCAACTTGGCGCCGTGGGCTTTTACGACGTCCTCGACAAGGACGGATGAGCTGACCGGTGTCACGACCCAACCCTTGTAAGTCTGGAGCAAGTCATTCAAGATGACAGCGAAGCTCTCGTCCCCCCAGTGGAAAGCACCTTTTCCATCAACAAAAATTGCACGATCACCATCACCATCAAAACCAATGCCAAATGTCGCACCACGGTCCACCACAGCTTTGCTGAGTGCTTGAAGGGAATCCGGCGTTGGTTCGGAAACGCGATTGGGGAAGCAACCGTCTGCCTCACCGAAAATGGCAGAATAGTTCACCCCAAGCTTGTGCATCAGCGTATCGATGTAGGAACACGCGATGCCGTTACCCGGATCAACGACGACGGTTATCTTTTTTGCCTGTTCCTTGTTTATATTGGTGTTTTCAATGATGCTCGCGATATAATTTTCCAACACGCCGGCTTGGGTGGATAATATCCCCGTCGCATTCCAAGGGCACAATCCCGCGCCCGGCAGCCACGCGTCGTAGATGCGCTCTATCTCGCGCTCTTTCTCGGGGGGGATCTCGATGCCATCGTTATCAACGACCTTGATCCCGTTGTACTCGGGCGGGTTGTGCGAGGCGGTGATGATCAAGCCCATGGAAAAATGGCAACTATCTTTCACGAATTTCTGCAGGGCTGGCGTTGGCGCGTAGCCGGCATCTTGCACGTGCACCCCGGTCGAAAGGAGGCCCGCGATAAGCCCTGCTTTGATCATGGGGCCGGATATCCGGTAATCGTTTGCAACGAGCACGGTTGCATTCTTTCCAAGAAACGACCCGAGAGACTGGCCAATGCGGGCGCAAGTATAGGGGGTCAAGTCCTGATTCGCTATCCCCCTGATGCCGTTGGTCGTGAACTTGAGTTGTTCCAAGAATCCTGATGGCATTCTGGCCTCAGCCTCTACGTTGTTGTTTCATGATGCGGTCAAAATCACGAGTTATTTGCGCTTGGAGGTTGACATGCGTGGCGAGCACGTCCTTCAACCCTTGGATGTAGTTCACGGGGGTGGGGTCTTTCCCGTTGAGGAAGGCCAAGTAAGTGCTCGTGAAATCCGCAACGAGCACAAGGGAAAGCATCCGGGAGAGCAAGGCCTGCCCCTCCGGGTGCACCTCGATGACGGTGTGTGCTTTTCGTTCCACGATTTCCTTGGTGAATTCGATGCGAGTTTGGATTGCTTTTGTTTCACGAGCCGGGTCGCGGATAAAAATGCATGAAAATGATTTCACCAATTTTTCATCGACCTCCCAGCCCACAGTCTCGTTATGGTTGAGTTCAGAGAAGACATCATAATACGATGGATTCTTTCCATTCTCGTTGAATTGTCCCTTGAAGCGCCGTGCAACGGCACCGTAGGAATCGAATCCGTACACGATGATGGTTGTCCGGTGTAGCCGAACTGCGAGCTGTTTTGCCAGGTTCTGGGTAACGGGAATGCTCTTGTTGAAACGTAGGCTCATGTCGACGAGAGTTCGATGTGTATCTTCAATCTCACCCACGAGATCGTGCAAGCCGGGAAATTTACAAGTATTTATCGCGATTGCAAGCGTTGTGAACAAGTAAAAGAAAGCAGCACGTGGCTGGTGGCCGGGGGGAACGTTCAAGCAAACATCGCCTGCTTGGTGGAGGAACTGTTCCAAGAGGCCCCCCGAAGTGATGCCGATGCAAGGAATGCCGCGCTCTTTCGCATCGATGTACACGGATAGCGTCTCTTCCGTGTTTCCAGAATAGGAGAGAATGAATCCAAGCCATCCCTTGGAGATATAGGATGGTAGCTTGTAATCCCGGATCACGAGAAGCGGTAGGAGATTCCCTTCATCACGCGGCCGGCTTCGCGGTAACGGTCGATGATGGTCTGGAGTCGTTCGCCGAGGTCTTTCACCATCAACTTGATGTTCTCTTTCATCCAATCCGGTATGAGCTCGTTAAGTTCGGACATGTCATGCACTTCCTTGTAATTCAAGACACAAGCCATCCTTAAATATTTAAGCACCAGCGGGTTCCGCAGGCGTGCGTTCATCTTCACCGCCCGCACCACGTTCCGGATGTTCTTGCCCGATGCCAACAGCATCCACGGCAGGCTGCCCGCGGACACGTCCAGCTCGTCGGCAATCGTGACGTGGAACGGGCAGGGAAACGGTCATGCCATTATATAGATGCCCGCGGTGCCAGTGGGAACCAGCACGCCACCAGACAGGAGATCATCCATGAATGCGGGCCGCCGGGCGGTGATGTACCACGCCGCGCACGTCCCGAGCGATTCCAAGCCGATACACTCGCCGGCGCAGTACAGCCCCACGTAGCCCGCCAGCTTGGGGAGATCACCCGCCCCGGGGCGGTCGTGGCTGCTCTTGAACTCGAACACGTTCACCCGCGCGGTCCTGCCCGCCATCGCCGGTATTGCTTCCGCCAGAAGTGCTTGGTCGTGGCATTCCAGCACGAGGTCGATGCGTATCGGTTGCTTACCCACGATGACCTCCCGCCGGGCATCGCAGCTTCCCATGGTGAAGTCGATCATCATGTCCTTGAAATTGTTGTCGTGCGCCACCGATTGCCCGCCTTGGTGCCATGCGTTGCTCGCGTCTCGCATCTTGAATGCTA
This sequence comes from Promethearchaeota archaeon, assembly GCA_041305945.1. GTDB lineage: Archaea > Asgardarchaeota > Lokiarchaeia > Sigyniarchaeales > Sigyniarchaeaceae > JBGLND01. The sequence goes on along the minus strand of JBGLND010000001.1, from coordinate 3,028,994 downwards.
GGCAAATTAAAAAAGTCCACGTGATCGTTGCACCATCCTGGTGGTAACCCGTGCCGTGGATGATGGAATGCGACATCGGCCACCCCGGCCAAAAAAGGGTCATGACCCATGGTCACGAACGAGGGGACGTTCACCTACACGAGAATATCAATGTCACTTTTCTCTGTTTGGGAATCACGCGAAAAGGAACCGAAAATACCGATTTTATCGATACCAAATTCCTTCATCTCATCAAGGCACGAATTAAGCATTTCAAAGGCTCGTTCACGCGTTAGCAACTTGTTTCACCGGTAGTTGAATAGAAAAGACGGCCATTAATGGTTTTCGGTCTCGATTCTCGTCTCCATGGTATCCATTGCGAGTGATGGATGCGTGGCTCGCGTGATCTCGCGGCGCCCGTGGAGATGAAATGCCTTGTCGAAATGCACGCGGTATCTAAGCACGATGAACATCAAGGAGATTTTCACGGGCTCCAACTTACGCGAGGATGCCGTTCAAGCAACGCTTCAAGCGCATCCCGGTCCTGGAAAACAAGATATAATCCCCCGCGGAATCGAGGGAAAAAACGAGAGGGTGACCGGATGCTGGATCATGCCCAAACTCGGACACCAAGGACGCGACGGGCGAATTGCGCCCGTTCGAGCATCCGATCAAGGAATCCACGCCCGCGCGCGGGCACGATATTCTTAAATGCAAGAGACGCGTAGCTCGCGATCGAACACGGTGGACGGCACGGCGAGCAAGCCTCGATTGCCGGGATGCAACGGGCGGGCGATGAATGAAGGCAAGGCGAATCGGCTCGCCGGCGCGATGGTGGATCGAGCGGACCCGGCCCGCGGGCTCTTCAACCAAGCCGTTCCCCTTGGAAAGGTGACCCGCATGGAAACTACAAGCAACGTGATGGAATACCTGAAAGCGATCCTGGAGGAATTGCGTGCGATACGGAAGCTCGTCGAGGCGGGCACGAGACCATCGACCGTCGTTCGGGTCGTTGACCGGGACCCGTACCCGTCGATCGTTCCCCCGCCCGTTGGCTCGCCACCCCCGTTTCCCCCGCCCCCGGGCCATCGGGGCATGGTGTCGCCGTTTTCACCCCCCGGCCCGCCCGGCCCGCCCGTGCCGACATCTATTGGACCCGAAAGCGGGATTGGCGAGCCCCCCGATGATCGCACGCGGTTGAAACGAAAACTGGATTCCGTGCGGGACCCGTGATGCCATGTTACCAGGGCATCATTCCAGCAGGGAATGATGGACCCCCCTCGTCATGCCGATTGCTTGGTTAAAAACCATGTTACCAGGCAAAGCATCTTCACCGGTACCGGGGTGGAATCTTGGTTGCGAGGCGGATGCCTTCTCTCCCTGCCACCGGTCCCACGCGCACTCGATGCAACGGGCGTCCCGCATGCCCTCGACCGAGTAAAATCGAGGGAGTTCGAGATGCACGATGTGTTGGAGGTTTCCAAGGAAATGGACATCGAATAGCGGGTTATAATCGAGATAAAGGAATTGTAAGGTGGCATTCCACGCCCCCGATTCACGCGGTCATTTCTTCTTTATTTCACTCACCGCGTGTCCTCGTGATTCCAACCATTCATACACGCGGTCCCTCTCGCGGGCAGCCTTGAAGTCGTGCCATTGTTTTTCCAACGCGGGATTCCTGCTGATGATACCCTTGAATTTCCCGAACGCGCCTCTGCCTTCGACCGCGATCGAGAGGCGTTCACGCATAGATACGGGCGCAACTGCAGGAATGAATGCCTTCATATCCTCGTACGGTATCCAGCGTTCCACACGTGGTATAGCAAGGTACCTGATGCCCAGCAATGATTCGATGGAAACCCAGCGGTCGTGATTTTCTTTCAGGTCCTCGTAGGAGACACCGGTCACTGCCTTGGCAAGCGTTCTCGCTTGGACTTCGTCCCATTCATCGAGCTTATGCACGTCGTGCGAGATGACTTGCACGTCTCCGGTCTCGATGTCGAGATAGCAGTCAAAAATGGTCGTGGTGTCGTGCATCCACAGCGCAACATCCGCCACCTGAACGGGAGTGAGCGCAATCACCGACTTCCGGGCAACCTCGTCCCTTGGGGGCATGGTATCATCTCCCCAAAGAAGAAAGAACCGCGCCCCGCGTGCAATCGGGATGATGATTAATCATCATCGTCTTCATCGGCCTCATCGTTATCCGCGTCATTCTCATTCCTTGCCATCCAACCAAAAGGGCCTCCGCTATCTTCTTCAGGACATTCACCCTTGCTCTTGATGCAATCGGGGTAATCGAGACCGGGATCCACCGGTACCACACCTTCGAGGTGGATCACGTGCTCCCAGTTATCCCCGAAGTCGTACGTGTACAGCATCCGGTCGGTTTCTCTGGGAAAAACGTCCCGCAGCCGGATGTCACGCTCCTTGTAGTCCCCGTTGTTCTCGCACGCGTCCACATCATCTTGATAGATGACGATCCGTTGGTTGAACCGGCCCCTGGACTTGAAAGAAAATTCGTGGAGATGGTAGTCCGCCCAGCCAAACGAGTCCTGGATCGCGGCATGTAGCCGTTCAAACGTGATGCTGCCACGACCGCGAGACGCTGTTTCCCGTGGATGCCCTCGCGGCAGTTGGCCTTTCATGGACGGCAACTGCATTTTTCGTTGATGATGTCTTCCCGATATTCCAGAGCACGGATGTCATCTTTTTCTTCATGGCGCTCGTGCTCGTGGCAATCCCCGTTGCTGCATGGACCATGTACATGGCCAAGGTCCCTCCCGGGGCGGGTACACCAAGCACGCGGGAGAAAGGAAGGAAGGCCATCCCGCGCGTGCTCGTGGCATGGGCTGGACTCGTCGCCATTTTCATCGCGTGGTACGTCCTCCAGCCGGTTATGTGGGACTGGACGCTCGTCGCGGCCATCGTTGAAATCGCAGCCATCTCCTTGGCCATGACTGAACGGGGGCCGTGGACCGGGGGGAACACGAACTTGAAACCTGAAAGTCCCCCACCGAGGGCTTGAAGGGGACATAAAACACTTATAGACCCATTGGCAGGTTTATCCATATGCGGGCGGAGATAGAAAACTGGCTGAAGCAAGCTGAATCCGATTATAGCAAGGCAAAAGTGTTGTTGGACAATAACTATTTCGATGGTGTTGCCTTTTACTCGCACCAAGCAACGGAAAAGGCCTTGAAAGCACTTTTTCTTGCCAAGTTAAAAGAAAGCGAAAGAAGTCATTCTTTGGTATATCTTTCCAAAAAACTAAACGTGCCGAAAAATATGCTATCAGGAATTCGAGATTTAAATCCCGAATATGTGATTTTCCGTTACCCCGACATTGCTTCTGGCGTGCCGGCGGAGAATTATGATGAAGAAATCGTGCAAAGACATATAAATACAGCAAATGAGGTTATCCAATGGGTAAAGGAACAGATGAGCGGATTAGAGGATTCATCAGCCGGGTCAACCAACGATACAGAGTAACAAGGGCATTTCTCTTTGGAAGTCGCGCCCGGGGAGACCATTTCAACGATAGCGATTATGATGTTATCATAGTTTCTCCTGATTTTGAAGGCATTCCATTTGCACGGAGAATTGCAGAACTTTATGAATTTTGGGACTGGTTCCCAATTGATATAGAACCGATCTGTTACACGCCAGAAGAGTTCGATAAAAAGAGTAAAGAAATCAGCACGATCATGCGCGCACTCGACGAGGGCATCGAAATCACCCCGTCTTGAGGAAGGAAAGTGCCTTGTAGTGCTGGTTCATGGTACATCGTGCATGAAGAAGGTATTTCTCGTTGATTACACGCGGTGCTCGCACGCCACGTGTGGCCGCCCTTGCATCACGAAATGCCCGCTGTACATTTCAAGCAAGAAACCGAAGAAGAACCAGCCAAAGATCGAAGTGCCCATACGATACAAGCAATCAGCGGATGCCATCATCATAATATCGGAATATTGCATCAAGTGTGGTATATGTGCAAACGTGTGCCCCATGAAGGCGATCTACACGAAAAACTTGCTGGAAGAGGACACGTCACGCACCCCCGTGCACGAGTACGAGAGCGACATCGAAACACGGGGGTTCAGGCTGTACGGGTTGCCCACGCTGGTTCCGGGGCGGGTCACGGGCATTTGCGGCCCGAACGGGATAGGGAAGACCACCGTGTTCAACCTGCTATCCGGGCACCTTGACCCGAACTTCGGGAACGCAGGGATTGATGGCTTGGACTGGAACGCGTTCAAGGACGTGATCAAGGAAAACGAGATGCGGCAGCACTTCACCGGGATACACGATCGCGTGAAAAATGTGGCATACAAGGAACAGGTCCTGCAGGTGCTCTTCGAGCGCTATCGCGGGAAGAACGTGCTGTCCATCCTTGCGGAAAACAAGTCCGTGGACGACGCAACGTTCTCGGACGTGCTAGACCACCTCGACATCCACGCAATCTCGACGCGCGAGCTCGATGAATGTTCCGGGGGCGAGCTCCAGCGGTTCGCCATCGCCAACGTGCTCGTGAGCCGCGGGGACATCTACCTGTTCGACGAGCCGTGCACGTTCCTGGACGTGAAGAAGCGCATTTCCTTGGCGGACTTGCTCGAGACGCGGGCCAGGGGGTCATCGACGGACGGGGAATCACCGGTGCTCGTCGTGGAGCATGACCTCACGGTATTGGATTACTTGTCGGATGTCATCCAGATTTTCTATGGTGTCCCGCATCAATTTGGCGTGATCACGGGCGTGCAAACCAACAAGGCAGGCATCAACGCGTATCTTGACGGGTACCTGAAAACCGAAAACGTGCAGTTCCGCGAGAACCAGATCCGGTTCAGGAAAACGGCCGGTGCCCGTAGCTGGGACACGGCACGCGTGTTCTTCTCTTACGGCCACTTGGCAAAGTCGTTCAAGTCGTTCACGCTGGACGTCCAGCCCGGGGTCATCCACGAGTCCGAGATCGTGTGCGCGGTCGGGGAAAACGGCCTGGGAAAGTCCACGTTCGCGAAGATGCTGGCCGGCGTCATCGAGCCCGACGATGGGAGGGATATGCCAGGCACGACGCCGCACGTCGCGTACAAGCCGCAGTACATCACGCGCGAGTACAGCGGGACCGTCAAGGAATTCATCATCGACCGGTCTGGAAATTACGACTTTTCCGAGGCCATCCTGAAACCCCTGTACCGCCCGCTCGGCGTCGACCGGCTGTTCGACAAGCAAGTGAGCGAGCTGTCCGGGGGGGAGCTGCAGCGGGCATTCATCACGGCGTGCCTTGCGACCCGTGCAAACCTGTTCATCCTGGACGAGCCCTCGGCCTACCTCGACGTGGAAGAGCGGTTGCACGTGAGCTCGGTCATCCGGTCGGCGACGAAGGGCCTCAAGGCAGCGACCATCTGCATAGAGCACGACCTGCAGATCGCCGATGCACTGGCCGATCGCATGCTTATCTTCAAGGGTGAGCCGGGCGTGAGGGGCGAGGCTGTCGGGCCACTTGACAAGCGGGAGGGCATGAACATGTTCCTCAAGATCCTTGACATCACGTTCCGAAGGGACGACGAGACGGGACGGGCACGTATCAACAAGAAGGGGTCGCAACTGGACACGTTCCAGCGCGCGGAAGGCGAGTACTTCTACAGCACGTGAGCACGCCGTCCCGGGGAATCGCGAATAGAGGAACCGCCAACCTTTTTTCCCGGCAGATGTGATGTAGTTTTAATTCGTTTTTCGAAGACACTTGGTAGATGTTATATGACTCGAGATACACAAACGAGGGCACCGCGCGGCAAGGACATCACCCGGCTCGTGCTCGTGGCGGGCATCGCGACCGCGTTCATGACGGTGCTGTCCGTCCCGCTGTCGCCCTCGATACCGATACTGGGGAACCTTTTAAATCCATATGGCGGCGTCTGGAACATCGATCACCAGACCCCGGTGAAAATGGACGTGTCCTTGCCGTTCCTGCGACGGTCAGCGTGGCCGTGCCGCTGAAGTTGCGCGTGAAGCTCAGGTCGGAGTTGAGCGTGAGCGTGCCACCTGCCGTCACGGCGTGGTTCGAGGTCGTCAATCACGAGCCCCCAACGGGGCAGGTGGAGCTAGGTGTCTCGGAGCTGGCCACCGGCTCTTACGTGGTCAGCGTTGCGAAATTCAAGACGCACGACGTGCTCGGGCTTACCTTGAGCATGAAAAATATGATGGGAACGCTCATGGCCGCAAGAATTATTGGATCGCATGAACCATTCATGAAAGGTGATGTCAAGGGTTGGATGCACGGTCTCGGGAACAAGAAACCACACCAGCTCACGAGGGACCAGAACATCGGCACGAGCAAGGTGGCACTAGCAGCAAACATCGTGCGCTTGGCGCGCTGCCGCATGCCAGATCTCGCGGTCATCGATGGCAGCACCGTGATGGAAGGCCACGGGCCCCGGAGGGGGCATACATGCCAGTCGCTGGGGAACATCGTGCTTGCTGGAACCGATCCCGTCGCGGTGGATGCGACCTGCGCGAGACTGGCAAGCATCGAGCTCGAACGCGTACCATACATTTCCTTGGCGGAGGAATGCATGCTTGGGACGGCGCTTCCGAGTGAAATTCGCGCTGGAGGGCGAAACTGGCAGGATTTCATCACCCGAATTGAAGTGCACCCGCTGTTTCCTGCATCATCGCCCTGGAAAGGAAACGAGCTCGTGATGGCAAGGAATTACCTCGGGTTGCCATGAAACAGGAACATGACATGAGAAAACGGTGTTTGCGATCACTCCAAGAGAAAATCCCGCAAATCGTGGATATCGGCCGGGAGGCGCGCACCGAATGCACCCGTACCGCTGCACACCTTGTTACCCACCACGATCGCGTGTTGCTTGATCGTGACGCGGGAACCATCCAAGGCTTGGAACGGGACATCAACAGGTTTTTCTGTTATTCCCCACGCGAGAAGCAAGCCAGTGGGCTCAAGCGTGCAGAACACGTAATCATCCACGAGTTTCATCGCTGTTTGGATGGCATCTGCTGGAACGCCCGTTTTATTGCCGATGCTAACGCCAGAACCGAGGGCAAGCAATGCGCCTTCATCCAAGTCATCAATTTGGGATACACGGTCCATGAATCCCACCTCGATCAGGCTCCCGCGAAAGCGTGAATGCTTGTCACCGAGCATGAGCTGGATCGCGCCGGATTGCCAGCCCGGGTAGCGTTTCGCGAGGGTATCCTTGTCGACGTAGGTGAGGTCCGCGGGGTGCGTGTCGTTCACGTGTGGCTTGGAGCGCTGGTGGCCGAAGATTGCACTGCAGAACTGGAAGTTATACCCCCGGGCTGAAATGATGTCGGCCGGCAATGAAAATGCCTCGGAAATCAAGCGACCGAGCGCGCCGTGGAACTTCGCTTGCCGTATCTCGAAACGCCGGGCGATCTCCGCCACGGGAGGGCGTTGTGGGTCGTCCTTCGCAAACCAGTACCGGGTCGCGCGCACCGGATTCTCTTCCCCACGGTCGTAATTCTCCCTGTACCAGTCGTTGAAATCCAGCTCGATCACGGGGATGGAATGCTTGCTCGCGACGATGCCCGCGTTGCAGCCCGCGCTTTTTGACTTGTTGGTGACGAGCCCTTGCAAGACCACGGGTGGCGCCTTGGTATAGGACGCCACGACGCGGTATTGCTCCGCCTGGTATTCGCCCGTGCTGAACCCGCCAGAACCAAATATCAAGTTTGTCACGGGACGCCCCGCCTCGACCGGCACGAGGGGGACGATCCGTGAACCCAGCTTGCCGGCGAGCACGTCCCACGCCTGCATGCACTTTGCTTGCAAGGCTGCAGGTGAGAAGCATGGTCTCGCCCAGACCTTCCTCGCGAGATCGTGCACTGAGGCAACAATCGATGCACCTTGCTGTCGGGCGGCCGCGATTAGCGCATCAACAACCGAGGTCGAAGCCATCTCAAGCACCGCGTTGGAAAAAATATGAAATAAAAAGATTTATTTCAAGAGATCTTCTATAACTTTCTTATAATCGGCTTTATTCCTGACACCGACGAGGAGTGTCTTCTGCACGTTACCGCCCTTTGTGAAGATGACCGTGGGCACGGCGCTCACGCCGAACCTGTTGGCGAGTTCATTGTTCTGGTCGACGTCGACCTTGAAAAACTGGACCCGCGCCGGGTCGTATTCCTTCGAGAGGTCTTCGAGTATCGGGCCAAGCATCTTGCAAGGACCGCACCACGTGGCGGTAAAGTCGAATACGGCCACCGGCGCGCCCTTGATCTTGGTATCGAAATCTTGGACGCCTTTCACGTGATCCATGATGAATAATCCCTCTGAATTGGGTGAGATGAAAAAAAAGAAATGATACTCATTCTTAATGGTGTCGAGAGTAATGAAACATCATTTAATCACCTTCGTGACCGTGCACCACGAGACCATCGCGAAACGGTTGGGAGAACAATTCGGAAAGCGGGGCTCCGACAGCGACTTGATCTTTTACGACGGGGTGGAAGGCGACGATGTCTGGATTACCGTTGCCCCGAAGGGATATCCCGACAAGCTCAAGTCATTATTGCAAGCCATGGCAATTGGTGACATCCACGTGCTGCTCATCACCCCGGATGACAAGTTCGACGCGCTGCTCGGGGAAATGATCGTGGCCATGGATTGTTGGCCTAAAACCACGCCCATGTTCGTCATCGCTGGAATTACCAAGGCGAACGAATACGCGATCGAGGATGTCCAGAAAAAACTGAAGCAGGTCATCAAGACCACGGGGCTCAACGAGAGGATGACGGACATCATCGTCATGCACGACGTGGAAGCTGGAGCAAAGCTCTTGAAGCAACAGATCGCGAGCATCCCGGTGGACGAGACGAAGGAAAGGGGAGGCGTGCGGATACTCGTCGACGCGTCGTTCCCCGTGAAGGGCGTGGGCACGGTTATCTTGGGGATCGTGAAATCGGGAGCGTTCAACGCAGGCGACATGCTGGAGATGACCGTGCCATCGGGGCAATCGAAGAATCTCATTGCCAAGAGCATCCAGATGCAGGATATAGACCAGAAATCCGCGACCGCGGGGGACCGGGTGGGAATTGCCGTGAAAGGTCTCAAGCCCGAAGAGATAGACCGGGAAAACGTGCTGGTGACCAAGGGAAGCTTGAAAAAGATGGATAACGTGAAGGTCAAGTTCAAGTTGAGCAAGTTTGCTAAAAAAACGATGGACGTGGCTGAAAAGCAGATGTATCACCTGGCAGTCGAGCACCAGATATTCGGCGGAACGCCAATCAACATGGAGAATAGTAAAAAACCAGGAATATTGGAGCCAGGGGACGAGGCAATCGTGGAATTGAATATCCCCACGGGCATAATTCGGGACGGATGGCTTCGTAGCACGCGATAACCGGGTCGTGGCGCTAGGATTGTACTACACGAAGGTCAAGGCACTTCCAGAATCACTTGGTAGCTTGGAATCGTTAAAATATCTCGAATTAGCGTTCATGAAACTTGCATCGATTCCGGAATCAATCAGCAAGTTGAAATCACTTGAGCACCTCGAGTTCATGGGAAATTCATTATCAAGCCTCCCCGATGAGTTCAAGAACGTGACATCCCTGAAATACTTGGGACTCAGGCTTAATTCTTTCACGAAAATTCCCGCGTGGTGTGGCGATCTCTCGTCGTTGGAAGCTCTTAGTTTCGAGAAAAATGCCTTGTCTGAGCTACCAGAATCGCTTGGCAGGTTGACGGGGTTGAAGCATCTCGAACTCCATTTCAACGCGATCTCGTCGCTACCCGAATCAATCTCCAACTTGAAGGAACTGCAAACCTTGAATTTGTCTTATAACAGCATTAAAAAACTTCCCGAGCCATTTGGTAACCTCGAGTCCCTTGAAAAGCTAAATCTAGCAGATAATCTCTTGCAAGCACTCCCCGAATCGTTTGGAAACCTAAATACGCTCTGCGAGTTGGAATTGCATAACAACAAGATAAGCCAGCTTCCTGAATCGTTTGGGAACCTCGACAAGATCGCCAAGCTCGACCTGTCCTCGAATCGGTTGGCGTCACTTCCGCAATCATTCGGAAACCTTTCCACGCTCAAGGAACTACTGCTTCAAAATAACCAGCTATCCACCATTCCCGAATCTTGTTGCAACCTCACCGAACTTTATTATGTGAACTTAGGATCGAACCGGCTGGGGACGTTATCCGGTCCATTAGAAAACTGGTTGAGAAGAGTAGATGACGCCGGGAACGTCATCCGCTGGTGAGCAACGCGCCGTTGCTCTTGGAACGAAAGGCCACGAGCGTGGACGGGCTCATGTCGGTGCCTCTGGTTCCACGCCTTGGTCTATCAAGTCCTCGATCATGTCCCCCAGCTCGGCCATCCCGAGGCGTTCCGCTTGGACAAAGCAGTAGAGGCGGGCTTCCTTCCGCCCGAGCTTACCGGCTATCGTCCCGAGGTTGTACCAGAGCTCGCCATCATCCTGCTTGAATTTAACCGCCTTCATCATGAACTGGAACGCCCCTTCGAGATCGCCTTCCGTTTCATGCACCAAGCCAAGGTTGTTCAGCGCGTACGGGTTCGAATCATTGTCCTTGATGGCATCCTCGAGATATCGTTTCGCATCTCCAAGCTGGCCAGCCCGCATAGCATTCATGCCAATATTTGTTAGCAATTCCGATCTTGCGTGGCCGGTGCAATAGACGAGAGCATCCTCGTATGCTTTTTTCGCGTCTTCGTGGCGCCCTTGCACGAAATACATGTTTCCCAAGGTCATGCGCGAGATAACGTTCCACGGTAGGAGCTCGATGCTTTTTTTTATCCCCGTTTCAGCGAGGTCCAGGTTCCCGTCGCGATACTCGCGTTCCCCCGTGATGTACTCGTAAATGCTCGCGCCGAACTCTCCGGAAAATATTGGATCGCGATCAGCCGTGATACCATTCTTTTCGAGAATTGACATGGCGAGGGCGTGTAAATCAACGATCGTGTTCCACACGTTCGTTTCTGGCGTGATCTCGCGAATTGCATGGCGAAGCTTGCTGATGTTCTTGACCAGCTTGTCGAATGTTTCCTTTTCTTCCACGACCGCGGGCACGCCATCACCTGCATTCATTGGAGTTCCTTGAAAATTCGGCATCGCTGCGATTTATCGGTTTGCTCCCCGGACCCCGGCGCCCGCATTATTACTTGGATTGCAAAATGTTAACGAATGACGCGTAGGTAGCCATTAATTTGTCCACAATCTCGCCTTTGCGGGCACTTGGCACGACTGCGAGCACCACGTCGACATCATAGTCCAGCCGGAGCGTGTCCGTGCCATCCAGCACCCGTTCATATTGGATAGGAAGCGAATCGAACTCCCGTGACCCGTACTTCTCGAAGACCGCCGCCAATCCTTTCCGGAGGGTAGGATCTGTGATGTCCGGGACCTTTACTGTTTTCAAGTGCCATCCCCGGACGTGGCCAAAATTCCCGAACACGGAGGAAACCATCGGCTTGAACATAATCAATGAAATCGTGGAATTAAGCCATGCAACCACCGCCTTGCTGTACTCTGGTTCGTGCAAGTCGATGACCATGCCCACGCTTGAAATGAACGGCTCGCTCGAATACCCCGCGACGAGCGGTAGCGTGTTGAAGCGCACGGCTTCGGGGATAAACACGTGGCCGGCGTGCCGGCCATGTAACGTTGCAGACGATGATGCAACCGGTGATGCGCGTTCCAAGGGGGGCTCTTTGATCACCAATGACGTCATCGTCGACTTTCCTGCTTCCCTTAACACCATGCAATTCCCGTTCCCTTGGAACGAAAAGTTATCCACCAATTTCTTCCCGCGGAACGTCCTCGGATTTGAAACCATCACGTCCTTGCCCGCCACCTTGATCCCGGCAAGCGAGACGGTGGCCACGCGCGATCCAAGGACGTCGCCTGCCAAGAATGCCCGGATGATTTTCAACAAGGGGCCGGGCAGGTCCGTCACTCTTTCCCTACACGACGCTCTTCCGATCTTCCTTGTCTCGCGATCATGTGTTTCCTGTGTTCTCGCTTTTCTCAAGACCATCAGAATTTCGGAGAACTGTGACGAGTGGCTGAAATTGTTATTGCCTGGTTCATTGCTAACCACCAAGTATTCGACGTGATAAGATGAAAGAACCAGGGCCCGAACCAAGAAGTAAGCTGCACTTTCGATCACGGTTTTCGGGAGGACAAGGGCAAGGCGCCCGCCATCCTTGAGATAGCGGTCGGATAAAAACACGAACGGAAGGCTAGACCCTGCATTCAACGGATTCACGTCGCCAGTCTTGAACATTCGTGCATTCTCAACGAAAAAACGGTAGAGATCATGCACGATTCCATTTTTCATCACGTGATTTTCCATGTCACCAAGCACCCGTCCATACCGGTCCCAGAGAGCACGGAATGCATCATCAGCCGTTGAGAAATCGAAAATCCGTGGACGAGACCCTTGTTTTCCTGGAGCCGTGCTACGGGCAAATGGGGGATTCATGATGATGAAATCGAAGCACGGAACATCCACGGGACCTTCCGTGTCGTTTGAAATGACTTTCTGTTGCGTAACCATGGAGCATACAGGTGAATCCCAGAGCTCCAAGGACCCCACGAGCGCGTGCTTGGAGCGAACGCCTGGCCTAGACGCTACGGGGGCATGGTATAATTGTAACTGGTTCAACGTTGTTTCGGGTTCGTGTAAGACCAAGACAAGCGAGGCCGTTTGCAAGGCATGTTCCAACGCATCGAACCCCCAAATCACGTTCTCGATGGCAACACGATGGAATGCCCCTGCGTCGAATGCATTTTTTCCAGCCGATTGATTCTTGTAACCTTCAAGCAACGCGTTATAAGTTGCAGACAAGAGGGTTCCAGACCCGCAAGCAAAATCGCAAACCCGGAACCGCGCCAATTGCTCCAGATCGCCCCAATCAATGTTCCAGCCACGGTTCGCGGAATGGAGGGCGAGGAACGCGAGGAACGATGCCACCGGCATCTTCGTGTAGAAGGTCGCGTAACCTTTCCTGGTTGCAAAATCCCCGGTGATCTTGTGAAACACCTTGCCGATGAAATCTTGCTTGAACAATGCCTTGTTCAGCGCCATGCCGCGGGCTCTATCAACCAATTTCACGAACAACTTGGCGATTTCCGTTTCTTCACCAGCCACGGTAAAAATGGCGCCGATTCGAGATGCGACGGTGAATGCTTGGCTATAGAACGCTGCCGGAACTTGTTCAAACGCAACTTGAAGGCTTTTAGCAGGATTCGAGGGAAAATGAGCGAGAAGATCGTTGTTGCATTTCCCGGAACCATCACCTGCAATGATAAATTCGTGCAGAATGGAGGCCAGCAGTAGCGAAACGTGGGCTTGTGCAAGGATGATGTCATCGGGAACGGATGGAAGGCCAATATCCTCGTCAAGCGTCTTTCCTGGAGAATACATGATCTGGTATAATCCAGAAAGAATTGTTTCTTTTTCCCCCGTTCTTGGCAGTATTGCCAAGAGTCTATCAACGAAGTCAACCACATCTTTTTCTAAATCATCAAGAATGGTTTCAATATCATGCTCGCCCATCATGTCAACGCGTTCCAGACGTTCGTTTATCTCTTGATGATTCGGTGCCATACATTCATCACGTGCATGTATTCTGTCTCGAATGCGGGGGTCGCTTGTAAATAACGCGCCATGCATAAATTCCTTATACTCTAACCTTTCATTTCCTATCATGGCCCATGATCTTGCCGTGTGCACCCTCACGATCGGGGAGCAAGCACTCGCGTTTGCACGGTATAGCCACCCTCCGATGAGAGAATATGCCCGGAAAACGGGGGCGGACTTTATCGTATTCGACAAGCAAGAAATCAAGTTTAACAAAGCAAGGAACTTCAACCCAATTCTTTTTGAGAAATACCAAATAGGCCGGATTTTAAAGGAGCATGAAAGGGTATTGTTCGTTGACACGGACATCCTGATCACGCCACACGCCCCTAACGTGTTCGATCTCGTCCCGGTGGAAAAAATCGGTGGCGTGTTCGAGGACTTCGGGACCGAGAAGGATGACAGGCAGGCCATCATCCGGAAGGTCCAAGAGGTTCTCGGAGACGTGGGATGGACGGAAGGCTACATGAACTCGGGTGTCTTCGTCGTTTCGAAGCAACATGCACCCGCGTTCTCGCTCTACAAGACAGCGGGGTTTTATGACGGAAGCTACGAGCAGACCAACACCAACTGGTATTTTCACAAGGCGGGATGTGAAATCACAAACATTGATTACCGTTTCAACTTCATGGGTCTCATGAGGATATTTCACGGGCCCGTGCATCGGGATGCGTACTTCATCCATTATGCCGGGGGTGGCCTGTTCCCGTGGGTGCCGAGGCTGGATCAAATGAAAAACGATTACGAATTTTTCTACGAGGGGAAAGACGTGAGATCATACGAGGAGATCGATTGAAAAAAGAAGGGAAAGGTTTGTTCTCTTCAAGACACCGTGAACCTGACGAAAAACTCGATCGGCCGGTCTTGATTCAACTTGACGGTGAGCTTGTGTTCCTCGCCCACTTTCCACCCGGGATTCGGAACGTAGACGATGTATTGCTGGTTGCGTTCCACGGTAACCCCGACGAGCTCGTGGTAATTGTTCTTGTCGTATTTCTTGCCGTGCACCTCGATCATGAACTTCTCCCACGCCGCGGGATTCGCCTTTCCAGCAATGACCTTGTCGTTCTCGTCGATGAATTCGAAGTGATCGTTGGGGGCATCGGGGACCTTGACGCATTCCAAGGGACTTATCACGTTGTTGACCGTGATCTTGAGGTAATCACCCTCGATCTTGAACGCGTCGTCCCTGAACATTTTTTTCAAGTAAACCTTTGCTATGTAGGACATTTTCGACACCGTGTTTCCAACCACGCAAGCGAGCCTGCTTGGTGGTTGGATGCTTTCTCTTGCTCTCCAAGAAACTCGATTGCCATAAAAATCATCCCTCAACGATTGAAATATCGCGCGATATCGCGTAGCAAGGGGAACGTTAAATTCCGCGTCCTGCCTCGTAAATGATGATGTACATGTGTGCTAACGTTCAAATTCAACTGCTCAACATTTTTCGCCTCGAACTTAAAAAACAATTCCTCTCGTACGAGGGAACAATCATCCGTGATATTATAGACAAGTTCGAAAAAGAATACTTGAATGCGCTCCCGGAGTACTTGAAGTCGAAGGACAAGAAGCACTTGAACGATCAGATCCTGATCTTGCTCAACGGCTCTAACATCCAGAACTTGGAAGGGATGGAAACCACCTTGGAGGACGGGGACGAGATACAGGTGTCCGTTCCAATCATCGGGGGGTGACAACCGGGAATGGTGGCGAGTCTTACCAGTGGAGTTTCGGCGATGGGTCGGTAAATGCCACCATCGCGAATCCCGTTCACGTGTTCAACGTCGCAGGCACGTTCTCCATCACGGTGACGGTAACCGATGTTGACGGTGATGGGAGCACGACGAGCAAGGTGGATGCTATCATCGTGATATTGGATACCGTTCCCGTTGCCGATTTTACCATGAACGTCACGGATATCTCCGAAAACGAGGCGATCCAGTTCACGTATTCGGGAACGGCGGGTAACGGTATCGTGTCCTACCAGTGGAACTTCGGTGATGGGACGGCAAATCAAACCATCGCGAACCCGGTGCACGTGTTTTCTCAAGCAGGGTCCTACACGGTCACCTTGACCGTGGTGGATGCCGATGGCGATGCATCAACGCACCGTTTTTCAAGCGTTATGGTCGCGAGCTCGGGCGGTCCCGTGATCTCGGGGATGCCTTTCACTTTCGCCATTCTTTTCACGGTGACCGGTCTCGTGCTGGTCATGCACAAGCGTGTCTTTCACGTGAAACGCGACTCGTAGGAGCTCGGTCGTTATAGTCATCCTTTTTTCTCCTTCCCTTTTTTTATAATCGAACCTTCGCAAGTTCCTGCATTCTTGGTAGAAAAGAAAAAATGAACGAGCATTGCTTCACCTTGTTGGGGCATCCAACACATCACCCTCGTGCAACGGCGTGGTGGCCGGTTTTTCGCACGAAGGATCATCTGGTGGCGCTTTATCGCGCCGTGAAGCCCATGCCTTGCGTATCTTGCGAATTCCCTTGCTGATCATTCAGAACATGGCTGGTACACTACATGTCGTGTATTCACGATTGGTCTAATGATTCATTAATAGTTTTAGATTTTAACCACGGCGGGACAAGACCTTACATGCAGAAAGTTGGATTCGACACGAGCCTCTACCTCGACCAGCAATCGTCTTATATCCTCGAACGCGCCGAGAACCTCAAGGGAAACCGCTTGTACATCGAATTCGGGGGAAAATTGCTATATGATTATCATGCAGCACGGGTATTACCCGGTTTCGATCCGAACGTGAAGATGCGGTTGCTGCAGAAGCTTAAAGATAAGGCAGACATCATCATTTGCGTGTTCGCAGGTCACATCGAGCGCCGGAAGATACGTGCCGACTTCGGGATCAGCTACGATGCCGATGTCATGAAGCTCATCGATGACTTGCGGGAGTGGGGCATCGAGATCAAGGGTGTCGTGGTGACACGGTACGAGGGCCAGCCCGCCGCGAGGCAATTCATGGACAAGCTGGCCATCCGTGACGTGAAGGTCTACACGCATGGCGCCATCAAGGGCTATCCAACCGATCTAGATTTGGTCGTGAGCGATGACGGTTACGGGTCCAATCCATACATCGATGTTTCCAAGCCCATCGTCGTGGTGACTGCCCCGGGTCCTAACAGCGGCAAGATGGCGACGTGCTTGTCCCAACTCTACCACGAGCACAAGAGGGGATTCAAGGCTACCTACGCCAAGTTCGAGACGTTCCCCATCTGGAACCTGCCGCTCAAGCACCCGGTGAACGTCGCGTACGAATCCGCGACTGCAGATCTAGCCGATTTCAACATGGTCGATCCGTTTCACTTGGAAGCCTACGGGAAGGTTGCCATCAATTACAATAGGGACGTCGACGCGTTTCCCTTGTTGAAACGCATCCTGGAACGCATCACCGGGGGCGCGGCACCGTACAAGAGTCCCACCGACATGGGTGTCAACCGAGCCGGCTTCGCCATCACGGACGATGCGGCTTGCCAAGATGCCGCCAAGCAGGAGTTGATCCGCAGGGTGTTCCGGTACTCCTGCGAGCATGCCATGGGACTGACATCGAGCAAGACGGTCGAGCGGGCCGAATTGATCATGCGCGAGTTCGGGCTCTCCCACGTTGACAGGAAGGTCGTCACTCCCGCGCGCCAAGCCGCTGCCAAGGCGCAAGCATCCGGTGCGTGCACGGCCACGATCAGCTGCGGCGCTGCCATCGAGCTGCGGGATGGCACGCTCATCACGGGAAAGAACTCGTCGTTGATGCATGCCGCATCCGCGCTCGTGCTGAATGCCATCAAGCACTTGGCCGGGATTCCGAAAGTAATCGATCTCATTTCCCCAAACGTCATCGATTCCATCGCGAAGTTGAAGCGGGATGTTTTTTCATCGGGCAATGTCAGCCTTAACTTGGATGAAGCGCTGATCGCGTTGAGCATCAGCGCCACGACCAATCCCACCGCATCTGTTGCTATGGAAAAGCTCAAGGAGTTGCACGGTTGCGAGCTGCACATGACGCACATCCCCACGCCCGGCGACGAGGCTGGCTTGAGGCGGCTTGGCTTGAACGTGACTAGCGACGCGAACTTTTCAAGCCGCCAACTTTTCCTATCATAGTTATCTCTTTTTTCCGTGAATTTTATATGCCATGGGCATGGAACTACGGTAATTCACACGGTGAGAACGACATGGACATCAACATGCTCAAAGCGGGCGCCGGCGGTGCAACGAAAAGTGTACACGCCGCCGTGAAATACTTGATCGATTGCTTGTACGTCTACCAGCAGGGCAAGGACGATGCCTTGGGTTACATGGGCTACGTCCTTTCCAAGAAGGAATGCATCGAGAACCCGAAGTCTCCATCGGGTTTTTCGCCCTCTGTCACGAACGCGAACCTCATCAAGCGTATACGTGGTATCCCTCATTGTATCATCGCCTTGATGGGCGGGAACTGGGAAAAAGATTACAAGGACGCGAATCCCGATGGATACAAGTTGCCGGTTGTCAAGGAAGATGATGCTGGCATGGATGGAGGCCATCGCGTGTTCTTGAAATCCGGTGGGCGCGACAATCCTATTCCCGTGACGCTGAAGCAAAACAGCGCTGGTGAATGGAAAATAACGAACGGGCTGGGGACCATCGTCATGGACGTTCGGAAGACAAAGAGTCAAGCGGAAGATTTTTAAGACCATTTCTCTCCTTCTTTTCACGTTTTCACGTGCACCGAACCGGGCATGGTTCTGTGTCATCTTGCTCTTGTTTCTTCCTTGGCAAGCATCACCCGTTAATGGAAATGTTCACCGTTTCTTGAAACATGGATGTAATTGATGACAGTGTGCACCCACGAGTCGAGATCCACGCGTGAGAACGTGCAAGGTTTCGATTATGGTGCATTCCGGCGGATCTTACACTCGTTATCAGAAAGGTTTATTAGACCTTACTTGCGAATAAATTGAATAGGGCGTCACCGAGCTGGTACCCATGCAGCAGAAAACGAAGATCGAAATCGACGAGGAAACAAACGAAGCGGTCATCCGCGTTCCCGCGAATAACATCATCCCGTCCTTGCTGGACATCGTGAAAAAGTTCGGCATTCACACGGTGTCCTTCACCATCTACGTCTCGACGTTTAGCCTGTATGCAAACATCGCCCTGGGTTTGACGCCGGAACAAATCGGGTACTTGATGATGTTCTCGGGCGTCATACGCATCATCGTCCGGTTTTTCGTGTTCGAGCCGATCATCAACAAGTTCGGGGACAAGCCGACTATGATGCTGGGCTTGGGCGTGTTCGTCGTGTCATTTTTCCTGCTCGCATTTGCGACGGATTGGGTGCAGGTGCTGTTGATCCAATGCGCCACCTCGTTCGCCGCATCATGTTCGAGAGGGCCCTTGAACGGTTTCCAGAGCAGGTCGGTGACCCCCAGGCAACAAGGGCGCATGATGGGCATGGTCTCCTCGCTCGACAACATCGCGCAGGTCATCGGCCCTATCGTTGGCGGGTTCATTCTTGGCGGGTTTCCCGTGTATTGGTTTGGCATCCTCGTGGGCTCGCTTTCACTTCCACCGTTCGTCATGTCGTTCAAGAATACCGAGATCGAGCGGGACGCACGGACTGGCACGCCGGTGCCGGCGCTCCCGGGAGTCACGTGAATCGCGACCGCCATGCTCGCGATTTCACAATATACCTTTAAACGTCACGGGGAGGACCGGGCAGATCATACGCACTACGTACGAAGTGAACAGCAATGGTCAAGTTTTTGAAAGTTGCAGTGGTCGGCGGTGGCGGGATCTGGGGTTCCCACTCGATGGCATACCCTGAAAACCCGAATGCCGTGCCGGTCGCGTTTGTTGATGTCATCCCGAAAAGGGGTAAGACCTCACATGATCTCATTCTTGAACAGCATCTCAAGCCGGCCTTGGAATACTTTCTCGATGAAGAGCCGGACAACAGCGAGGAGATAGACAGGCTACAATATGCCATCACCGCCTTGGAGGAACGCGGCGTGAGCGACAACATCTGGGAAATCATGGATGACGTGGACATGTTCGACGTGTGTACGCCCAACAAGTTCCACGTGCCTTACGCAATCGCGGCGCTCCAACACGGGAAATCGGTCATGACCGAGAAACCCCCCGCGCGGTCGTGGTGGGAGCTCGTGAAGCTCGCGGAAGTTGCCAAGGAATCGAAAGGATTCTACCAGATCAACGAGAACGAGTTCTTCAGGCCGCTCTGGCACGCGATGGCCGATGCATTGAACGCTGGCAAGATCGGCGACATCAAAAGCGTGACGGCACAGCTTGGCCACAATGGCCCGTCGTGGGGTTACCACAACCATTTCTTCGACCCGTACTACAACGGTGGCGGGTGCACGCAGGACCTCGGTGTCCACGCGCTTGGCCTCATGATGTGCAGCCTTGGCTGGATGCGGGGCCGCCCGCTGGAAAACCTCCAGCTGGTGTCGACCAAGGTCAAGAAGATGGAAAAACGCCGCGAGGAACGGAAAATGACCACGATCCAAGGTGAGACGACCTACAAGCATTTAGATTTCGAGGACTATGCCAAGTTCGTGATGAAATTCCAGCACCCGAAGGGATACGAGTTCAAGGCAACGCTTGAAACCGCGTGGAGCCAGCCATTGCAAGGCCTCTGCAAGATCGAGGGAAAGGACGGCATCCTCATGCCGAACATCGTGAAAGGTCAAGAAGTCGTCGAGGTCTATAACAAGGCGGGCACGCTCGTCGAGAGCATCGTCCCGAAACGCGACAAGTACGGCAACAGGGATAGCCACGAGCGCGAGGTGCTGTACTTCACCGACATCGTCAACAACAAGCTTGGGCCGTCAATGGCAAACGAGGACGTCGCGTGCAACTTGCAACAGATGATCACGCTGGCGTATTACTCGAATGCCATGAAAAAGCAAGAAGATGCCACGCCCGCCGAGTTAAAGAGCTGGTGCGAGAAGATGGAAAAGGAAGTCGGCAAAGCGGGGGTCCTCGTCGACGAGATGGTCTCCATCCTCTTGAAACCCCTCCGATCGGACATCTGAACGGGCCCCACCCGCCCAATTTTTTTACTTCACCATTCACCACCATCTTTTTGAACGCAGAATGGGTATAGAGAACTTGATCGATAGAACGCGGGATGCACCATGCAGAAGTTGAAGAAAAAACTGGCCGAGAGCTTCAACGATATAAATCCGTTCAAGAAACCGGAACCGGTCGTGTACACGTCCCTCGTGGAGGACCCGGACATGGGAAACGTGAAGTATCACTTGCGTATCAACGAGGACGGGCAAGGGACGCTGAGCATCAACGGGGACAAGGTCATTTACGCCAACCAGACCGCGACGGACATGATAAAGCTCTTCATGGAACAAGCCACCGACGAGGAGGTCAAGGATTACCTGGTCCACAAGTACAAGGCCCCCGAAGAAGAGATCATGGCAGATTTTTCGGGTGTCAAGGCATCGATCGATGCCGTGGTCAAGCAACGGGACGTGTGCCCCATCGTTTTTCACGCGATAACGCCAGAAGCCGCGTTCAAGAACAGGAGCGTGCCTGCGCGGGTCGATCTTGCCCTGACATACCGGTGCAACAACGCCTGCGGCCATTGCTACGTGGCAAGGGAGAAGGATTTCCCAGAGATGGACACGAGCTCGTGGAAGCAAGTCATCGACGTCTTGAAGGATATCGGGGTGCCTCACGTTGACTTGACGGGTGGCGAGGCCACTCTCCGCGATGACATCGTCGACATCATCCAGTACACCCAAGATAATAACATCGTGTGCGGGCTCATCACCAACGGGATCAAGCTGGCCGACAAGGATTTCTTAATGAAGCTGGTGGATGCTGGTATCGATTACATCCAGGTCACTCTTGAGAGTCATGATCCAAAGATACACAACAAGATGGTTGGCGCGGACACGTGGGAATCGACCGTGAAGGGATTGAAGAACGCGATTGCAACCAGCGTTTACACGATCACGAACACGACCTTGTGCGCGGAGAATGCGCCGACGATCGAGCAAACCATCGACTTCCTTGCCAGCATCGGCTTGGAGGGAACGTTCGCGTGCAACGGCATCATCTACTCGGGCAAGGGCGAGAAGGTCGAGAACGGCATCCTGGAAAGCGAGCTCGAGCCGCTGTTGAACAAGATCATCGCGAAGGCAAACGAGCACGGGTTCAAGTTCATCTGGTACTCCCCAACCCAGTATTGCGAGTATAACCCCGTGCTCCACGGCCTGGGCCCGAAGCGCTGCTCCGCGGCGAACATCTCACTCGCGGTAGAACCCAACGGCGACGTGTTGCCGTGCCAGAGCTACTTCGAGCCCATCGGGAACATCTTGAAGGACCCGTGGAAGAAGATCTGGAACCATAAGCTTGCAAAGCGCATCAGGAACCGAGAAAGCGTGCAAGAAAAATGCAAATCGTGCGATTCGCTCGACACGTGCGGTGGTGGATGCCCGCTCTACGCGGGTTGGCCGCGGCAATGATGCTGGTACGCGCGTTCAGGTTCGCGACGATGCCGGCCTTTGCTATGCTGATCGTGTTGTGTAAAATAACACCTTGGCCGATAAACGTGTGGCTGGGTTCAACCGTGAGATCGTAGACATGGGATGAATGGTATTCCCCTTCATTTGGAATGCGTTCGATTTTCTTTATCCTATCCCATCTTATCTCCGCGTTTTTCATGTCATTGAGGCATTCGATCCTTTCTTCTACTTGGCACAAGTGGGTTTCCACTGCGGCGGTAATCATTCGCGTGATTTCGTCTCGTTTGCCACGATCAAACCCGCCTCTTTCGACATAATCGATCGTCCTGCGTTTTATACCGGAAAGACGTGCAAGATCTTGCTGCGAGTAGCCTGTTTCCACGCGGAGCGTGGTGATATCGGGAGACGTCATAACTCGATTCCGAATCCTCGCGTGCTTGTCAGCGAGTGTACGCAATTCCGATTCCAAGACGTCCCGTGTCACCCCGTGGTTTCTTTTCAAGTGATTGCTATAATACCCGTTGTAGGCAAGAGCGAGTTCCTTTTTCAACGCGATGATCTCCGGCAATAGATGCGTGGGAAAGACGTCATGATGGTGAATTTTCGTTGTTTTTTCTGTAATGATCCTTGCGATCATATCAAGACGCTTATCATCTTGTTCAACCAACTCGTGCAAGAAATCACGTAATGATTGCCCTCGAATGTAGGTCTTGAATGATTCATTGTGGGAATCGGTAAGAATCCTTGATTGTATTCCAAGCTTGAGGAGCAAATCTTGATAATCTTCGGCTAACCCTCTTGAACTGGTCCGGTAACATATCGAGGTTGATTCAACGCTTCCGTCTCCTTTAAATGCACTGGCTAGAAACGCACGGGCGATCCCCTTGCTTGCACCCATGATCTTCACCGGAATCCGTTTCTGCCTTGCATTCACCATACAATCGGGGAAGTTCTTCTCGAACCACTTGAAGAGCTCGACTGAAAGGTATCTCAAGGTGACAAGCCCGTCTCCCCGCTTGTTGAGCGATGGTGTCATTCTGAATTCGCTTTCCATCAAGCGTTGAAAATCATCCAGCAGCGACGGGTCCTTGTTGGAAAAGCCGATCTCTACCGTGGAACCCTTGAAAGAATGACCTTCCGTTACGAAGTATCCGAGTATCTTCGCAAGTCCTTCCGTCAGGATGTCTGGGACCGAGATGACCTTCGCGCGCGGGTCAGGTCTCGTGGTTATTGGTTGGAGAGGTACCGGCGCACAGGAATTTGGGATGTAGGATGGGACAGGGATAAAATCATCCACATTGCAAGCATCTGCACTCACGCATACTAGCTTGCCGTCCTTAAAGACGAACATGGGGTGTTCAGGCGTGACGGCAACCATCCGCCCGTTAGTAAACGTGAACCTGTAGAACTCGCGTGGTGCATCGTGCCTGCTTATACGGTTAATTCGTGACTTGAAGATGCGCTTGAAATCCGTTGTGTATAGTTCGATGCCATCGAAGGGCAATATCTGACAATTAATTCCTTGGATCACGTTCGTAGCGTGTTTCTCCATCAAGGAATCAACGAGCTCTCCTATCCTCATTCGCTGGCCGCTCGTGGTCATGATCTCGTGGTTGTAATGATAAGATTGCTGCTCCATCGCCTCGTGGATGGCAACCCTGTCTGAGGGCCTCATTTTATCGAATTCATCAATCGCAGCTACTCCACCATCAGCCAACACGAGCGCTCCAGCTTCAAGCGTCATTCCCCCCGTTATCTCGTCCCGTAAAACGGCGGCCGTTAACCCTGCTGCCGTCGAGCCTTGTCCTGATGTATACACGGCCCGGGGCGAGAGTTTCGACGCTGCCTTTATAATTTGGCTTTTACCAGTACCCGGGTCACCTAGCACGAGGATGTGGATGTCCCCGCGTATCCGGTGACCCGTTTGTTTCTTCTTGTGGACGCCACCGAAGAGCGAGAGCGCGACTGCTTTTTTCACGTCGTCCATCCCGTAGATGTCGGGGGCGATAGACCCCTTTATCTTATCGTGGATGTCCGGGTCCTTGGATAGGTTCTTGATGCGTTCCTCGTCCTCGTGGGTGATTTCAGCCATCTCGTCTTCTTCTTTTTCCGTGTAAATGTTGTTCACGTGCAACAACATCTGGAACACGCGTTGCTGCGCGGTGCCGGCTTTTTTCACCATCGTGGGCTTGATGGCTCCCACGAGCACGACACGATCGCCGGGCCTGCACGTGTCCACGATGTCTTGTAGCAACAGCGCGTCGAGGAACCGGGGCACGTTGCCAGCCGCGAGTTCCTCGGGCCGCTCTTGGATACGTATCTGCTGCCAATCGATGAATTCCGAGGTCCTCCCGACGAGCCTGAAATCCTTCTGGCGAGAATTCTTGCACCCCGCGATGTTGCAGATGGCCGGGTAGGTGATGTCATCGTCGAGCTGTTCCACCTCGTGCTTCGCGCCGCAGACCTTGCACTCGAAGGAAGCCTTCGTGATCTGTGGCTTCGGGCTGCTCGCGCGGATGAGGGACCCGGAAACAGCGTACAACCGTTCCATGTGATGTGCCCGGACGTCCCTGAGCGGCACGCTGTAATGCTTGTCAACGTTGTAGAAACGGACGTGGTAGAGCTCGGTGTCCGTGAGCTTGATGGTACCGCTCGATTGCTGGTGGAGCAGGTTCACGAGGGCTTGCTTCGCATTGCTAATGAATTCCGAAGGATTCTCGTGCAAGTCCCTCGCGAGCTGCACGTCGTAGCGCACGAGG
Organism: Promethearchaeota archaeon; assembly: GCA_041305945.1. Taxonomy (GTDB): domain Archaea; phylum Asgardarchaeota; class Lokiarchaeia; order Sigyniarchaeales; family Sigyniarchaeaceae; genus JBGLND01. The sequence continues at coordinate 3,004,101 of JBGLND010000001.1, read as the reverse complement.
TGCTCGAAATCCACGTTGAGCGTGTGAAGGTCGTCCGTGATCATGTACTTGATCTTCTTCAAGTACACGAAGCTCCCGACCGGTTCCTCCACCAGTCGAAAGAAGTCCTCGAACCTCGCGGCAGGGTCCTGGGGGATGCCTTGGCCAAAGGAATCTTGGAGTACCACTTTTCTTCATCCTTGCTGTGTCACGGGGGCTTAAGCCGGGTTAATTACCCCCGAGCCGTTTTTTGTCGAGGACCGGAACCTTGAGGCCGTGGCAATTTAATGTGATTATTAAACGACCGATCTAGCCAATTAGTCCGAGAGACCCTCGTTTACCCCGAACAAGTACCGGGGCCTTATTATTCCGTTAATCTCCATGGAATTTCTGATACGGGGTGCTCCGCCGGGGTGGCCGCAAAAACCGGTATCGCTTCAAGTCCCGCCCGTTCGATGTCGCGCTCTCGGTAGGCCTTATATAGAATCTTGCTGATTTATCGTTCAACAACCAACCATCTCGAGGTCGAGGAGAAATGGAAACCGACACGAAAAGACAACTTAACAACGGAAAGAAGCTGGCATGGTTCTTGATAGCGTTTGGACTACTTGCTGGTGGTATTTCTGGCATCTTTCAAGAACAGACCTTTCGGTGAGGTCCCATCATGTGTAAGCCTCGAGAAGTTCCGTATGAGTTAATGGTCATAGAGAAGCAATCCATATATTTTTGGATTTTTTATGGTATGAACGCTTGTTTCTTGCCGTCGTGCCCACGCCTGCTCCCGCAAGAGGGCGAGGATCTCCCCGTCGGGCTTCTCGTCGCAGTCGCCATAGCGGTCGTACCGGCGCCACGAGACGCAGATGCCCAGCTTGCGGGACAGCACCGCGTGCCCGCGGGGGAACGTCTTGAAGAACGCCGGGAGCATGGGCGCGTCGTACTGCTCGCACGGGAACCCGCGGGCCTTCCCGGTCTTGCGGGCAGAGCAGACCCGCGGGCCGAGCCGAGCATAGCTCATGGTGAAAGGGCCTGGACAAACCTATCACAATTCATGCGGAATTGCGTGATCTGGTCTTGTCTGTATGGGACAAATTATAACTGCAATTTCAGTCGTGCGATATCATTCATGACAACATTTCTATTAACCCCGGACCAATACACTACCCTCGAGGGAAAGAAGTAGTTTTGCATGAATGATTCATAATATTCAATGGCTTTCTGGATATTTCCTCGTTGTTCCTCGATTCTAGCCAGATAATAGAGATGCTCGGCTCTAATAGATTTGCTCGGCATGCTTTTGATTAATTGTTCAGATGAATCCAAGTCTCCCCGTTCTAAATGAATCGCAGCAAGAAAAATCTTGTAATACCCCACTTTTTCCAAGATGGTAGGATTTTCTGCATAGATGTTGATCGCGTCTTGGAAATTGCCCATCTTCATCAAGATCCAAGACCGAATTGTACTCTCTTCCGGAATTCTGCTATTGATATACACCGGATTAATGGTTTTTGCTTCTTCCGTTTCTTTTTCTATCGTCTTTTTTAACAGAATCGTGTTTACTTCAAGTGCTTCCTTGTATTGTTCTGCTTCTATCAGACTCTCTTCCAAGTGGTTCAGATCTGTATTCTTGAGATTATCGAGTTGCCATTCCCTATAACGCCTTAAATCTTCAAACACGCGGTCATATTCAGACCATTGAGAATTTTCCCAAGACCGATCATCATATTCCTTGGTGTCCTCGTAGTGGCAGTGACGAAGTAAAAAGGCAAGACCAGGCCCGCTAATGCCTGGATTACTTGGGCTCAAGGCTTTTGCCCACCCGATGACAATCTTTGAAGCCCGATCGAGATCACAGTTGAATGTTACCGATCCAAGGTCTTTAAAACACCAGATGAATGCTGGGATATATTGTAACAAGCTTTTATGAACTTTAAGCGAGCGGAGCTTTTCTAGATGCAATATTTCAAGAGGCAAATTTGTAAACGGTCCTTCTAGGCTAAGGTGTATCAAATCTGAAAACTTGGCAATCGATGCTGGTGGATTTGCGGATAAATGAGCATCAAGGAAAAACACGTGACCATTTTCAAGTTTCACGACACTCATAGTACGTTGTTCTCGGGGTGCAACTTGCAATAGTTCGACCATCACTGCCTTTTCATCAGGATGCATGGAATCAAGTAGCGCAGGAGACGATAATTTCGTAATTTCTATACCAACAGATATAGAGCTTGGAGTTGGTGAAAAAAATACCGGAGGCTTTTTTTCGACCTTCCTCTCTTTTCCCTTTTTAAACATGGTTGATATCCTCAAGTTCGCCAAATTGATTCAATGTAAAATTGTAGAAATAAAAATGCTAGCACTTCCCCGTGCAATAATACGCGTGAACGCTTGTTTCTTGCCGTCGTGCACGCGCTCATCGAAAAGGGATGAAGAATACTAGATATTCGAGAAGATCTGCTTCAAAATGCTCTGGTGCAACAATTGGGGCGCGCTGTCGAACACCGAGCGTATGATCTTGATGCTTTCAAACACTGCCTTGTTCGCACCGAGTTTCGAGGCACCCCTGAAAATCGCGATGCCACGGTCGCCCGACGAGATGATGCGGACGACCCCGCTAGAACTTGTCGTTGTCTTCGGTGCATCCGGGTCATCGAACTCCGAGGCAAATTCAAACTCCGCGGCGACAGGCGGCGCCTTGATGGGGATGACGGGCTTTATCTGCGTGATCTTGAGAGTCTTGCCGCAGCTCGGGCAGAACTCGTCGGTTGCACGGTTCACCGAGGTACCGCAGTCCGGGCACGTGTCCGCTACGCCGGCGGCAGGGATGGCAATTTGCGAGTCGTAGGATACCATTTCCGGCTTGTATTCCGTGAGGGTCTTCTGCTTCGTTTGCGATGCGGGAAGGGGACCCAAGCTCGGTATCCACGCGTCCAGCTCCTTCTCCAGGCGCGATTCGAACCCGGGAAAACGGGTCGAGCCTCCGCTCAGGACGATGTCACCAAGCATGTCCCGCTTTATCTCGGGAGGCACCTTCGAGACGCTGTCGATGATGGCCTGCGTGACGGACATCGTGTTGTAGCCGAGCATGCCGGGCGTGAAGAGAATCTCGGGTGCCATGAACCGCGAGTTGCCGATCTGGATGACTTGCCCATCGGGCAAGGTGTAAGGCCGGCGAAGACGTTGCTGGTAAGCCATCTGGCTCTCCGCGTTGATGTCCTCGGCGACGTAGCAGAGCTTTTCCTTGATGTCCCGGAGGATTTCCTTCTGCGCGGAAAACGAGAGGCTATACCCTTCTTGCATCAAGAAATTCTTCAAGTTCTCGTTCACGTCAACCCCGCCGAGTGGTAACCTGTTCACGGCGTACGTGATGACCTCGCCCTCGTGTATGGGTACGATGAACGTCATGCCTTCCCCGATTTCAACCACGAGCCCCGTCGACAAGCCGGCGTTCACCAGTGCCATGACCGCGGACGGGAAGATGACGAGCGACGGGACCTGGTAGGTCTCGAAAAATACCCGGGTGAGGTGCTCCCGCAAATTCGGCGGGTTCAAGATGGGCTCGCTGTATATTACTGGATGAAAACGCATATCCACGCGCAAGATGCTGTAGAAGATGTGGTTCAGGATCTCGTAGAACGCGTTCCAATCCATGATCTGGCCGCGACTGATCGGATAGACGATCTTCAGCACGCCGCGCATCGCGGCCGCGTCGTTGCCAACGTAAGCGGACCGAACGTGCTCGGACGTGTCCACCATCACGGATTGGTACTTCTCGCGACCAACGATCGTCGGGAACACGTCCCGTGGTTGCTGGTCGCCAGCAAAACCGACCTTGACTGATGCTTCGCCGATATCAACAACCACGGGCAAACCAGGGGGTACTTCAGCCATTTTATAACGCCATCGAATAACAAGGGTATGATAAAGAACTCGCGCTGATGCCATTTATTGGTTTTCCCCGTTGTCTTGCATTATTTCATTCACTTAAGAGTGATATGATTGAACGCCAAAAAACGGTTAAAATGTCCATAAAAAGCACAAAAATCTTCCGATCTGCCCGGATGCGGGGGTTTTTGAAGCGATTGCAGGTTTTGGAGCGACCGGTGTCTTGTCCGTGACCATTTCTTCCAATTCCTCATCGAAATCCTCGGGGTCTTGTGCCATAATGCTTTCATCTCGTTTTTGGAGGTCCTCTTTTTCGTGGAGATGCGTAGGAAATGGATATGAAACGTTAAAAACACATATTCCAATCCTTGTCTCGTAAGGGAACTCCGTAATACGAAGATTGCACTTTTCCTATTTGAATGTAAGGCATTCCAAACCATAGGATGGCCAATTCATCCGTCAATTTTGAAGTTTTTAAAAATAATTGCAGATGGAAAGTATATCACGGCGATAGTGAACGTGAAACGCGAAAAATGTCCCCGTGAGAGATATAAAGGACGGGTCTCGAAAAATATGATGGAAAATAAATGTAATCCAGTTGGCGTGGATGGTTTTTTACAAGAGATGGATAAAAATAAACCGTGATACAAATTTAATGCTATTTTCGATGGAACCAAAGAAGAACGACGACAATAACCCGTAATACTTTTTTTTCCTTGTTTTTTTCCCATTGCTATCGCAAGAACAGCCAAAAGCTTGTCGCCGTTTTATCGCATGAGTATTTAAACCTCGAATACACCCGTTGGAATCATGGCGGACGAGGAAGATTGGCCACCGGCATGCCCCAAGTGCCGGAGCAAGGATGTCAAGCACGAGGACATGAGCGAGTACACGGGTGGCGGTTACGCCGACCAGTGGACTGAATTCGAATGCAACCAATGTGGATGGGCGTGGCGTTCCAAAACAACCACGGGATACATGTAATTTTCCAAGAATACAATATTGGATGAAAAATATCCAAGCGAAAACGATGAATGATGATGATACGCGGTCCTGCCATGTTCAAAAGAAAATGGCATTAGTGGAAGGCACGGGCGAGATTCGGGGAATGCCGACGCGCCTTATTAGGTGGACGCAAATACTTATCCACAGATAGAGGTTTTAATTCTCCCGAAGCCAACTAGAGATAGGAAACTACATGCCCCGGTACTTCTTCAAGATAGTCGTCTTGCCAATCCTTGATAACAATGTCGTTGCGGGCCAGTGCGCCCGCGATCACGTCCTGGATGGATTATGCGCGAGCATCAGTGCCATCAAGGAAACCACGTTTGTAACGCCGGGCATATCGACGTACGCCTCCGAATTGAACTTGGGAGGCGATAACATCGTGAATGCCGATTTCTGGATAATCAAGGATATTTCCAAGATCGACTTGCAGGATATCTTGAAGGGCACGGACGGGGCAATGATCCTCGTCGATACGACCATCGATCCCGACGCGTCGACCACGATCGAGTACCTTGGCATCATAGAACGGGAATTCCGGTTCTTGCCGTCCATGATCGTAGCCATCGACTCGAGCAGCCCGCTGACAGCTCGAGATCACGGGTTTGCAGCAAAGCTCTGGGAATCGAGGGTCGTCGAGTGCACGAGCGTCAACCAGTCGGCACTTGGCATGTTCGTCCATGTCGTCACCACGCTCTTGACCGGCATCGTGAACCACCAAGAAGTCGGGCCGGTCTTTTACGAGCACGACTGGCTCCGGACGAAAGTGGTCTGGGAAACCATGAATGCCATTATCGACCAAGACAAGGTGTCCCCCCAGCAGATGGTGTACATGGGGCGTAATTTTAACTTGCTTTCCTTGATATCGTCCAAGAAAGGCAAGCACGACTCGCACGTGCTCGGCTCCATCGCGGCTAGCTGGTTCGAGATGGCCGGGGAGTTCATGCTCGGGTTCCACGTCACCGAGAGGCTCGGCCTCGCGCGGCGCACCCTCGAGCTCAAGCGGAAGTACCTTGGCAGTCTCGTGGCTGAAGCCAAGAGATTGTACAACACAAGCAAGTTCGAGGAGGCCGCGCTGAAGTACCAGGAAGCAGCCTACTGGAACAAGGTGGAATTCATAGACCGCGCTGGAATGGAAACGCTGTTCATGAACGCGATCGATGCGTGGGTGTCGATTTTTGGCTTCGACAAGGTACAAGGCCTGCTCGACCAGCTGCAATCCCCGGCAACCTTCCTCTCGGAATTGAAGGAGAAGGTGTACAGGGGGATCAACTTCTTGGTGGAGCGGAACTTGCTCGACAAGGCGAATTTCCAGCTTGATGCGATTACCCGGACCTTCATGAAGCATGACTTGCACGACACGGCAAGCGAGCTTGCGAAGCGCCACGTTGACATCAAGCTGGCCTTGCTAGGGGAGAAGATCAAGGAACGGTTCATTGGCGATGCCCTTCTCTTGCTCGACGAGCTAGCAACCTTGCAACAGCACGTTGCCACCACCATCAATATACCCGACGCTTGCCTGGCAACCTTGTGCGCCTTCTTGCTCGAGGACCTCAACTATTCGGAATACGAGAAGGTCGCCGCGCTCGTCAAGGATCCCGCGATAGCAAAACAGCTGGAAGCGCGACGCGTGGTCCGTGAAGCCGAAATAGCAGAGGATGAAAAACACAAGAAGGATTCGGCAAAGAAAAACTTGTACCAACGGCTGCTTGCATACGTCGAAGCCGAACGCGATGATGCCTTGGAATATGCCAAGTCTAGGAGAAAAATTGTCCACGACATGATCGACCAAGGAAAAAGCGACCAAGCTTACCACTTCTTGAAGGTGACGGCACAATGGCTCCTCGACCTGGAAAAACCGGGCATCTCTGGTGATCTCGTCTATTACCTCGTCACGATCTTCGTGAAGAACCGGTTCGATGTGGACTTGAAGGATATTTCCACGTTCATCCCGAAGGAGAAAATGGAAGAGCTCGTGAATCACATCCAGGACTATATCTGCGGAACGGGACCCAAAGAAATGGACTTATATTTCAGCGATTTTGTCGATCATTATATGCAACAAGCAAGGTCGAACAACTACTACTCGCAAGCAAACATGCTCCGTGACAAGCTCGAGCACACGCTGTTACACGAGATCGAGGTCTTGAGCACGACGCTGGACGGCGATACCGTCGACATCATGACGTCAAAGATCGACAAGTTTCTAGGTGTCGTGGCCCATAGCGACATCAAGCATGATTACCGAGCCCGGCTCGATGATATATATGGAAAGCTCGTCGATCACTACATTTTAAAGCGGGATGCAATCCAAGCGGACAGTTACATTAACCATATATCCACCATCGAGGGAAAAAAAGCGTGCAACGCCAAGCTCGCGACGCTGGTGGCGGAACTCGACAGCGAGCGCCCGGACGAGTACAAGGCTCGAGACGAGGTCCGGCAGCTAGAGGAAGGCTTGGAGGACGTTCTCAACGCGCTCGTCCGCGAGCAATCGGTGGTCCTCACCAAGCGGCACGAGCGGGAACGCAGGCTCAAGGAACTCCAAGCAAGCTTGGCCTATCAGGTGCTCCAGTCGCAGAAGGGCGACCTGTACATTTGCTCCACGGGGTTGAATCCCATGGGCGAGTACATGCGTGGCTTGAGCTTCGGCGACCACTCCCACATTGGCACGTTCTACTCGCCCCTGGAGAAGATACAGTTCTACGACATGATACGCAACTTCATTCCCGCGGCGATCTCCCTGTCCGTGAACAGTCCGCTAACGAAGGGCAAGCCCACCGACGAGGTTAAGGTCGTCAAGGGGCGTTACGCGGCGCCGAACTGCGTGCGATCGATCCGGTTGCTGAACAACACGAGCATGCTCAGCTCCAACAACCCGGCACGGTATCCGCCATACTTGCTAGAGGACAACGAGCAGACCCGGCAGCAGTTCCTGACCACGGTGGGGAAAGCGGACTTTTATGACGCCCGCTTCCAGGACGTGTACCCCTACACGGATTTTGGGACCATCGAGGTGCGCATCGCTGACGCCCAGCTGAGCGTGGCGCGCCGCATTGCCTTGTGCTGCTTGTTCCAGGTGCTCGGGTACAAGACGCGCAAGATACTCTCCCAAGGGCGGTACGTCCCCGGCGCGGCGTCCGAGTGCCTCGTGAAGAACCGCGAGAAGGCCGTGCGGCAAGGACTCTTCGGCACGTTCACGACTGAGGGCATCGACGAGGCGCAATTCAGGCAGTACGACCCCGAGTTTGCCAATGTGTACCTCGGCGACGCGGGCGGCGAGCGGGTGCGGTACATCTTCCAGCATGTTGAGCGCATGTTCAAGTGGCTTGCACCAGAAATCAAGGAGCTGGGTTACACGCAGTTCATGATGCCGCTCTTGCTGTCCGTGTTCGGCGAGCTCCCGAATGGCATCCTGACGCCGTTCACCGAGGCGGATTACCAGCTATCTATGTACTACTACAAGCAGGTTAACAATATGTCTACAAATATAATGCCCGATCTCATCAACCTCACCAAGCAATATTCCATGAACTCCCAAGCCCACGCGTTGCAAGGTGGTCGCCCCAATCTCCCGCCAGAATTGCTCTAGTGTGACACTACTTTTCAATCTTCCTTTTCATTCATTTTTTATGCAATGACGGGGGACAGGTCCATGTAACGTGGTTCTGCTCTTGCGAATCCACGTGCGTGCTAACTATTTTCTTGATGAAAAAGAAAACACGAGGTTATCCAGCGATCTTGAGAAACGCGGGAATATGACGCCTGATCTCGATGTCCGACGGGTCCTTCACGTAAACGAGCGCCCGGATGAGTTTTTCATTGAACAGGTCCCCCTTGACCTGCGATATCTTGATATTCGCGGTCTTTGCCAGGGTAACGAAATAGGCCTCGGGCGGGCCCGCGACGGCAATCGTGCCCGGTACAACGAATGCTATGAGGCCAAGGCTCGACGAGTACACGATGACCCGAGCCCTACCCCCGGCATCCTCTATCTCGACGATGTCGAATTCTTGCTTCAGCGCGTTATCGGTCGCCACGTAGCCCGTCCAGTTCTTGTAAGTGATCGGGAATGGCTCGTACATCAAAGAATTGAACTGGGCGAGCTTCATGATCTCCTCGTTGTATCGGTCCACGTCCTCCTTCTTCATGATGTTGAAAGATTCATCGAGCAAGCTGTCGAGGTGCACGCCGCCCTTCACGATCTCGCCCATACGGGTACCGGCGATGATATAGGATTTCTTTATTTTATCCAGCAAGGCACGGTTCTTGTGTTCGATGTTCGCAACCACCGCGGCTTCGAGGGCCTCGTCGTAGAGGAACACGGAATATTCTGGCTTCCCGAACGTGAGGAAGAAATCTGCCATTTCTGAAAAGGCCGATGCTGCCACGTCCGGTCTTTTCGCGGACAAGCGTTGCACCTCCTGAATGTAAACGCGGGCATCATCGGCCCGTTCAACTTGGAACGACGCGATCGCCTTTGCCAGCAAGCACTTCAGCTGTATCTGGTCGTTCCCGATCTTCTCGGCCAAGAAACGTGCGTACTCGTAATTTTCAATGGCTTTTATGTAGAAATCGGGAAGGTCGCTGAAGCTCGACAGGAAGATCATGGCCTTGATGTACACGGCGTTCAATAGCGCCTCGTCCTGGTGGGATTGCATGGCCCAGTATCCCGTTTCGGTGAGGTGCGTGAGCGCGTTCAAGATGTTACCCTTCAACAAGTTCACGTATGCCTTGAAAAACGTGACCTTGTAGGCTTGTATTGCAGACACCACGTGGATGATGTTAAATTCCCCGTCCTTGTATTCAAACCTTGCCTTCACCAAGGCGTTCATGACATCGCTTTCAAGGGTACCAAGGATGCGTAAGGCATCATCGACCTTCTCTTCAAGGATGGCCTTCTTGGCCGACGTGATCCACGCCGTCGTAGATTTCAACCCGTCGAGGTAGTCGGCGATGTGCTCGAGCCTGCGGGCCTGGTCCGCGCTGAGCGGCATCGCACCTGACAAGTAGATGTCGGCGATGCGGATGGTTGCAATCTCGTCCTCGTTGAGGGTGGACGATGATATGAATGACGTCTTCTTCGCGACGATCTCGTTCACGAGTTCGCTTTCCTCGAGGCCATCCGCGTCGCCACCCCCTATCAGCGAGGCGGTCTTGTCCACGAGCCAAGACAGTTTCTTGGCTGCGGGGTACACATCTTGCCTTGACAGGATGTACTTGATGCTGTAATCCGTGACTTTCTTCTCCATCGCCTTGAAATACCGGCGAAGCTTCGCGTCGCTCGTGAGGGTCGAGAGCTTGAGCAAGAATGATCCCGGGGTGAGTGTTTTTATCTTGCTGTTATACCGTTCAACGTTTTCAACAAGCTTGAAATCATCCGACACCAACCACGTGCCCGTGCTGCCGCCCTTGGCATTGGCCATCTGGTCTGCAATATAGAGCAGCGAGAGGTCAGGGTCTTGTGCCGGGTTCTTCTCGTTCATGGCAACCTTGAGCGCGTCGATGTCGGATTGCTTCACGGCATGGATTTTAACGGTGCCCTCGAACTGTTTACGTCGTTCGCCCCGGAGGAACGGCATCTCGCCCACGATCTGTCCCGTGACGTTCAACGTGATATCCTTGTTCTCTGCCTTGATGGCACTCAGCTTGCCCAGCCAAACTTGCTCGTTGAACTCGTTCATGCTGATAAATACATTCGTGTCCACGATGAAATGATCCACTGCAAATCCCCTTGTGACACGACTACATCACGCGCGAGACATAAAAAAGAAGGTTCGGGAGGTTGCCGGCTAGCCGTTCGCTGGGCACCAGAGCCAATCTTCACCGGCGTTTTTCGTCTAGAGCCTTCTTGGAAACTTGTTTCGCTGGTTTCGTCGAGGGCATCGCATTCATTTTGTTGCTCGCAGCAGCGGGTTTAACGGACGACGGGGATGCCATGTTATTCGGTCCTTCTTTTTCCACGCGCCCTTTGGAAAGATGCCCATCAAGAGCTTTCAAAAAATTATGTTCGAGCGATGGATAGATAACCCCGAAAAATTAAAGCAAATGGTCGAAAAACATAAGACCATATCTTTCACGCCACCAGAACGCGAGTTGATTCTCTCGGGGAAGGAGGAGCTGCAAGACACCACCATCGCCTTGTTGCGAGGCCGGGGTTTCTCGGACGACGAGATCGTTGGCTTGAACTATTTTTACAAGGATTGGCTTGCATTGAAACTGATGCCATGCTTGGACGTGCCCATGCGCTTTGGGAATTGTTATTCCGCCTCGTTATGGGCGCAACTCATCCACATCATGGAAACCCGTGTCAAGGAGAATGACACGATTTACTTCACGAGTTACGGCAGCGGTGCGATGGCGATCTCGGGAATATTCAAGATGGTACCCGGTTTTCGCGAGTGCCTCTCCGAGGGGCCGACCGTGCTCGATTACATCAAGAAGAAATCACGCATCCCCGTCGAGGATTACGAGATGTACAAGCGCGACCTGGTACCCGGGTACATCCACGCGGGCCACGTGACCGCGGCTCCTAGGAACAAGCATTTCCTGGATATCACGATGTGCGATCACGGGTGCGTGCTCCCCCAGCAATCCGAAGTACAATATTGCCCCAAAGGCCATAAAGGCGTGAACTCCCGGCGGTTTCCTATGCTTGGGATCGTGCAGGATATCCACCAACATGGCATAGAATTGAAGGACCACACGCACACGTGCGTGGATGCTGTGTATCTGCTCGGAAACGTGAAGGTTGGTGATATGGTTGAATTATCCATTCGGCGCTTGAGGGTCGACGAGGAACCAGACGAGGAGGGGTATGGATTGATACATTGGCTTCCAGTCTACGTGGTGGAGCACTAGTCCTTTTTATGCAGATGCCTTCAACATCCCTTGCAATAGAGATCAAATAACCCACGAACGTGTGGTGAGACCATGGACTTTCGCCAATTCCTTGATTTCCTGGTAAAACGCGGCCTCGTCATCGAGATTGGTAATGAACAATCGGTGGAGTTAGAAATCGCACGAATCATCCACCTCCATGACGGGATGCCCGTTTTATTCAAGAACGTGATAGGACATTCAATGCCCGTTGTCTCTGGCTTGTTCGGGTTCCGGGGCGCGTTTTCCATTGCCACGAATCCCGTGATCGCGAGTAAGGTATCGCCAGATGAATTGATTTCAGAAGTTCCCCTTCCCGCAACGAATCCCGCCTCGTTCATCCACGTCCTTTACCGTGCCGTGGCGCAACGCTCGCCTCCCTCGCCACTCGATCCCGGCAAGGTTGCCCCTTGCCAAGAAATCGAGGAAAATGCATCATTCATCGAAAAAATTCCCATCTTGAAGCACTTGCCAGGTGACGGGGGACGGTATATAACCTCCGGCGTCGCGGTGTACAACTGTCCCGTTCACGGGCGCAATTGTAGCTTCCACCGGATGATGGCGATCGGGCAGGACCGGTTGGTTGCACGTGTCGTGGAGGACCGGGGTCTCGATACAGCCTTGAAGGCCACCAATGGCCCGCTCGATGCAGCCATCATCATCGGAAGCTCCCCGCAAGTCATGGTCGCGGCCTCCACTAGCGCACCAAAGGGTGTTGATGAGCTATCCATTGCAAATACACTATCACCCTTTCAAGTCATCAAATGCAAGGGGATCGATGTCGAGGTTCCCGCAGATTCTGAAATTGTTATAGAAGGACGTTTCTTGAAGGAGTATGTTGCCGAGGGACCGTTTCTTGATCTCACCGGAACCTTAGACATCGTGCGAAAACAACCGGTCTTTGAAATCGAACGCGTAACCCACAGGAAGGATCCTATATACCATGCCCTGCTCCCCGGGGGAAGGGAACACCAGTTACTCATGGGCCTGCCGCGAGAAGCAACGATGCTTATGGAATTGTTGAAAACGGGGGATGCCATCAAGGACGTGCGGCTTACGCCCGGGTCCTCGCATTGGTTCAATGCCGTGGTGCAAGTTGACAGGCACAAGAGGATCGATCATGCCGGGATATTCAGGGCGTGCATGGACGGGCACAAGAGCCTGAAGAGCTGCATCATCGTGGATGATGACATCAATATAGACGACCCCGTCGATGTCGAGTATGCTATCACGACCAGGAGTCAGTTCAACAAGGACTTGACATTATTCCCCGGCGAGCGCGGCAGTTCCTTGGATCCATCTGCCGATCAAGTATCCCGGGAGACGTGCAAGGCGGGTATCAATGCAACGATGCCAAGGGGCGACCGCGCGCCCAAATTCCACAAGCAAATGTATGGTGACGGTTGATGGCTTTCTCCCTCACCGATACCCAGCAACGAATGCTTGATGGCGAGCTGGGCGCCGGCACGCAAATTGCCATGGAGATCATCGTCGCGCTCGCGAAAATATACGATGCAAAGGACCTCGTTCCGGTTTCTTCAAGCCAAATCTCGGGCGTGTCCTATGGAAACATTGGGGAAGCAGGTATCGAATTTCTCGAATCTCTCAAGTCCGGAGGAACGAGGGTCCGCGCGAAAACCACCCTCAACCCATGCGGCCTTGATCTAGCCATGTGGGCGGAACTCGGTTTCTCCAAGGAGTATCACGCGAAGCAAGCACGTGTGCTGGATGCTTACCATGCATTGGGCATCGAGGCAACGTGCAGCTGCATACCGTACCTCGTTGGTAATTGCCCCGGGTTCGGTGAGCACATCGCGTGGAGCGAGTCCTCGGCCGTGTCCTACATCAACTCGGTGGTCGGAGCGAGGACGAACAGGGAAGGCGGCCCTTCTGCGCTGGCCGCGGCCATCACCGGTTTCACGGGGAATTACGGGCTCCATCTTTCTTCAAACAGGAACCCCACCGTGGTGGTGGACGTGAACGTTCCCGTTACCTCATACTTGGATTTCGGGAAGCTTGGATTGCTGCTGGGGTCAAAAATTGGCCAAGGCATTCCCCTGATCGAGGGGTTAAACGGGAAATCATGCACTCCCGAGAATCTCAGGCAATTAGGGGCCTCGATGGGTGCTAGTGGTGCCGTCGCCTTGTATCATGTCGCTCACGTGACCCCGGAAGCTGCTCGTGGTGGGGAAGATATGCTCGGTGACTTGGAGCGTGTTCCACGGCTTGTTGTTGATTCCTTGGATGTCGAGACCACCTTGAAAAGCCACATGGATTGCATTGGGACCGGGGAGCCCGTCGATCTTGTCTTCTTCGGGTGCCCGCACGCTTCCATGCACGAGCTTGACGTGTTATTGGACGCGTTCCGGGGGAATCCCGTGAAATCCCGCGTGTGGATCGCGACCGCCCGCGATATCAAATCGCGGATTACCACCGACAAGGAACGGCTCGCGGGGATAGACCACAACGTGAAGATGATTGCACCCGCGATCCAGCACGTGCCGATGCCTAGATCGGTCAAGTGCAATATGATTTTTTCGAGCACGTAACCGACATGCTCGCGGATGTTCGGCAAGCCCCGTTTCGTGGTGACGACGATGAATTTCGGCGCGCCGCTGATGAACCCGTACGTCCCGAGCTTCCTTTTTTCGTCCCGAGCAAGGCCGGGGATGTCGATCACGCGGAACTGGCATTCACCATCGAACGGGCTCCAGTGTGGCCCCTCGATGAACCGTGCAACGCTTGCCTCCATGTCGGGAGGCAAGGGAGCCTTCTCGTAGGTGCGGATCGACGTGCGCTCCCGGATGATGTCCACCACGGGGCGAGAAAAGGACCGTTCCACCATCATGCACCAGCCCCGAGCGATCAAGAGACGATCATGCCGTGGTCCTCGTGCGGGTCCTCGTGCACGGTGATCCACGGGCATATCTTGACCGGTATACCGTTTCGTGAGGCGATGGTGACACGATCATCGATCGTCACGCCCGAGCCGAGTATCACCAGGCCCTTGACACGTACGTTGTTGCCCAGCCAGCACCCATCGCCGACGATGGAATGCTCGATGCTCGTGCCTGCATCCACGAAACTATTTTCAAGCAAGATGCTGCTCGTGATCGAAACGCCATCAGCAATTTCAACGTTATAACCAAGGATGGCATTGGGGCCAATGGTACAATTGCTGCCAATGATGACGTCCTTGTCGATCGCGACGGGAGGGATGATCCTCGTGCCTTGGCCGACCTCGACGCCGGGCTGTATCAAGGGGCCCCCGCCAGATTTCTTGGTTTCCAGGTCGAGCACGGCGAAGTTCCCGTTCAGGTAATCCTCGGGAAGGCCGAGGTCCCGCCACATGCCGCTCACCCCGAATGAATAGACGTGCCCATGTTCGACTAGCGGGGGGAACACGTCTCGTTCTATCGACATCTTCTTCTGGGGGGGGATGAGGTCGAAGACAGATGGTTCCAAGATGTAAGTACCTGCGTTGATAGGAAAATCCTTGCATTGCTGCACGAGTTCTGGCGTGGAGGGTTTTTCAATGAATTTTTCAACGCGTCCCGTCCCGTCGGTGACCATCACGCCATACCGCGAGACATCGTCGACTTGCATCCCCGTGATGGTGGCCGTGGCCTTTCGTGACACGTGGAACTTGTACATATCTTGATAATCAAACAAGGAGATGATGTCGCCGTTCAACATGAAAAACCGGTCCCCATCGAGATACTTCTTCGAAAAACCAACGGCTCCACCCGTGCCAAGTGGCCGTTTTTCGTGTTGGACGATGATTTCCACGCCGAGGTCGCCTTGGAATGCCTTCATGTGTTGCTCGATATCTGCGGCCTTGTAATTGACCGCAATCACGATCGTGTGGAGATCGGGAATACCTTTCACGAGCCGGGTGATGATGAAATCAAGCAAGGGCTTGTTGACCACGGGCAACATGGGTTTCGGTATCGTGCACGATAGTGGCCTCAATCGCGTGCCGAAACCGCCCGCGAGAATGATTGCATTTGGCATGCTGGGGTCCTCGTAAGGTTGGGTGAATGAATGCAGAGTTTTGGTGAGCAAGATAGAAGACGAGGCGAGATCAAGGAACATTGAATGAGGTCACGGGGACGACAAGGCAGTACATCGTGCTTGAAAGCTGCGCGGCCTTGACATCATCAACGAGCTTGATGGTTCCATCCTTTTCCATCGAGACGTAACTGTGCTTTGCAATCTCCCGAGTCTGGTCAAGATACACGTCGAACGTGATGAGGTTCGAGCTTTCTTTCTGAGGCAAGGGCGTGAAATTGACGTCGAACAGCAAGTCTCCCTTGCTCGACGAGAACAGGAAGATGCGGCTGCGAGGCTCATAGCCAGCAATGAAGCTTTCGAGATTCTCGTACACCAGATCGATGCCAACCTTGAGTTCCTTCCCGTTCGAACCTTGGATGCTCTCCAGTTGCTGGAAATCGGTTGCACGAACTTGCACGAGCCGTTTCTTCTTCGTCCCGACGCCCAACAACTCGACCTCGGTGGATGACAAGTAATCCTTCAGCAACGAGGCCGGCTCGTCCGTGATGAATTTTTCAGTGATGATCGAGTGCTTGTTATACACGTAAATGCTCGAGAGTTCTTGGTTCCCGCCGAGAATGCGATGGAAATATAACTTTCGCAACGGGTCGTACGAAATCGACAAGGCAGAGCGCTCGCCCATGCCGAGCATTGCAAGCATGTTGTTACCACCCATCCCGCCCGACGCGAAGTTTAACAAGAGAAAACGCTTGAAATCTGCAACTTCCATCGCGCCCTTGTATTCCTTGAGAATACCAATCGCAAGCTCTTTGATTGCGTTCATGTCTATCATCATGATGCCCCTATTATCGTGCTATGGTAGAAAGAAATCAAGGATATTTATGAATGATCGGGCAGCAGTGGCATGAGGGACGACTAAATCGGGACGAACGGCGTTGAGGTCACAGTCAAGGGCCTCGCGGCGATGTAATCCTCGATCACCTTCATGTCCCGCGGGACCCCGTCCCGCACGCCGAGCACCGAGCACTCGAACGTTGAAATAGCAGACCCGTACTTGATCATCTGTTCCATGGGCAGGCCCCGTATGTATGCATAGATCAGGCCGCTTGCAAACGCGTCGCCGGCACCCGTGGTGTCTTGCACGTCCACGGGATACACGCCGGCCTTCAACAACGTCTTCCCGTCGGATATATAAGAACCGTTCCCGCCGTCCGTGCAAGCAACGATCTTGGGCCCGAGTTCGAGCGCGACCTTCATTGCACCAAGGATGCTCGTTTCGTTCGTGAGCGCGAAAAGTTCCTCCTTGTTCAAGGTAAGCAAGTCGGATTTCTTTATGAGCTGTATCGCCGCCGCGCTATTATTCTTGATGATGGAGATGCTCGGGCAGGCGAAGATGTATCCGCCATCCTTTTTCACGTGGTCCACGCATTTTTCGATGCTTTTCACCCCGGACTCCGACGTGAGAGACGTCCACTGCAGGTGCCTCGCACGGTCGAGCCACTCGAGCTTGATCTCCTCGGGCGTGATAAGGTTGTTTGCGCCCTTGTAAGCGAGAATGGACCGATCTTTCCCGAAGGGGGTTATGAGGATGACCGAGACGGCCGTGCTATCCGCCGTGGTGAGAATCACGGGCTCCACGTTCACGTGTGCCCCGACGAGATCGTCGATGGCGATTCGAGCGAGAGTATCATCGCCCAATTTTCCGATATATGAGGTTTTCATTCCCAAGTTACCAAGGTTTGCAGAGACATTTGCTGCAGAACCTCCAGGAGCAACCTTGACCGATTTCACGTTCAACTTCGATGAATACTCGATCGCTGTGTATTTTTTTACGATGTCCAGCACGTGCGAATCAATCATCTCGAAACGTAACACGTCTGACATCGCGATAATGCAAGCTTTGGGTCATCCAAAGGTGCGTGATGCAACCGGGCCCCTAGATATCTGCCAGCGTGCGGGTTTCCCCCGGTGCAATGTTCCACGCGTCGTCATTCCTTCCTTCAACGTCATACGAAGATATCCTCTTCGTTCTTGCCGTTTTAATGCTTGCCAAGTCTTTCATCAGTACGTGCATTCTTCTTTCACCTGTATTTGGCTGATAATGTCTCGCTTGTGGCACATAAATACGTTTTAACCGGCGGGCCACGTCCGGACAACCTCGGAAAATAAGGTCTCGCCCAAAGTTCTTTCGCACCGCGACTTCCCGGGCAGTCGTTTTTTTTCAAGCTCGCGTTGACAAGGGAAGCATGACGGAGAACTTGCTCCCTTTATTCCGCCCGGATGATTCCACGGTTATCTTCCCGCCGTGCATCTCGATGATGTTCTTTGAAAGGTACAAGCCAAGCCCGGTTCCTTGGGTGTCAATTTGCTTTTCCATCCCCTCGCAGTCCCGCTCCAACTTGCCAAATTTCGTGAATATCTTGTCAAGCTCATCTGGCATGAAGCCAATGCCCGTATCTTCTACCGAGATCACGGCAAATTTATCGTTAGCTTGCACGGATACGACCACCGTTCCTTGGGGCATCGTGTTTTTCGACGCGTTCGATAACAAGTTGATGACCACCTGTTCTATCCTAAACTTGTCTCCCATCACGAGGACAAGCCCGGGGGAACAAGAGTTGAGAACGAGGCTGAGCTCGCGTTGATCGAGCATGTACTTCACGTCAAGCACCACGTTCCTCACCAGCTCAACGATGTCGAGCCTTTCTCTTGTAATCGTCAACCGGTTTGACTCGATTCTCGAGAAATCGAGGAGGTTCTCTATCAAGATCTTTAAGCGCGACGAGCCCCGGTGTATCAATTCAACCAGGTTCTTCACGTTGCTTGGTTCGAGGCCGGGGAAGTGCTTGTTCAAGAACTCCACCGCGCCGTAGATCGTTGCTAACGGCGTTTTCAGTTCATGCGATGCCGTTGTGATGAAATCCTTGCGGAGAACATCGATCTCTTTCAATTGCATGTTTTCCTTTTCAAGGAATTCAGCAGCTTGTTTCCGCGGCGTGATGTCCCACGTGATGACTTGAAGGTATGCCTTTTTTTCCAAGTGTATGATCGTTCCCGCGATGCTCACCCAGAGCAACTGTCCATTCTTGCGCTTGATCTGAACGTCGACCGGGTAGAGCAATTCTTTCCCGGCGACCAATTCTTTGTGAGCGGCAAGCAATTGCTCCATGGCACCAGGGGTGAAGATTGGTAGCTCCATGATGTCCTTTCCTAGAAACTCGTCGATCTCGTACCCCGTGATGCCCTTCGTCCAGAGGTTACAATCGACGATCCTGTTCCTGTCATCGACAATCACGACGGAATACGGCGATGTTTCAAAAAGGTGGCGGTACTTCTTTTCACTGGTCCCCAATGCATGCTCGATCGAGGCCCGGTCGATGGCGGAACCAACGTGCGTCGCGATGTACTCGATTGCTTTCCTCGCGATGGGATTGATCTCGTCATGCTTTCGCGAGGCCACGACGATCGCTGCGATGACCTCGCTATCGTGCTTCACGGGCATCAATAAAAACGACATGTACCCTTCTTGCTCGAACATGCTTCCCAGTTGAAGCTTCGTGTTCAAGCGTTCAATGTACACTGGTTCCCCTTTCATCGCGACGCGGGCGTGCGGTGAATCCGCGATGCCCATGAAGTTCGCGTCGATCATGAACTGTGGGATGTTTAGCTGGTACATCAGCTCGAAATTGCCCTTGGTATCGACCTTGTAAATGCCGCCGGCATCGCACCCCGTTATTTCTAGCGCTGCATCCACACAATACTTGAAGATCAATTCTAAATCCGACGTGGAACTTAACTTGATCCCGAGATCGCGCTGCATCAACGTGATGTTTGCGATCGCTTTTAGGTCGGTCAATTCTTCTATGATTCCACAGACCATTTTCCTGCCATTCCCTTCCACGCCTTGTTCCAACTTGCTGTGCAATAAAACTTGAACGCGCTTTCCATCCTTGCAAACGAGATGGTATTCACTTGGGCCAATATCCGTTTCCTTGAAAATCCTTCCGATGTTTTCCCTTGCGCGTGCCTTATCCTCGTCCGCGATGAGATCGATCGCGTATAACCCTTTTTCCACGTCTTCACGAGAATATCCGAACAAGTCAAACCCTTTCTTGTTCACGTAGGTAATCAGCGCGTTCTCGTCCATTTCATAGACGATCACCGGTAAAAGATCGAGAATCTTTGGGTTGTGTACTTCCATCCCGCGTGAGGGAAAACTTGCACAACTAAAAATGTTATTATTGCTGAAAGAAAATGGAATGTGACATGAACGATAACGGAAAGCATCCCGAGGAGTCCGAATCCCTCTCGAAGGTCATGAACACCATCTCGACGAAGCGGGTCGTGACGTCTGGCGTGATACTGACGACCATGGATATCTTGGGCTCCATTTTTTTCACGTTTTACAACATGGCCTTGGCACGATTACCCCCTCACGAAGGCGGGGTGCTCACGCTCGTGAGCTCGTTCCAGTCAATGCTTCGCGTCTTCGCGTTGCTCGGTTTCACTGGTGCAGGCGCGAAATTCATATCTGAATATCTCGAGCGCGATAAATCTGAAGCGAGAAAGTACGGCATCTCGGCCAGCAAGTACAATTTCACGATCATTGGCCTCCCGATAATAGCGTTCGCTGTTTTATTGTTCTGGTACATGTCCATGGAAGGAGACCCGCTCACGACCCAAGCATTCTTGATCCTGATCTTTCTCACGGTCGCGGACCGGTTGCGGTCGTGCGCCGACACCTACTTGCTCGCCTACCAGCGTTACGACCTCTATGCCGTCGCGTGGGGCGTTCCGTACGGCCTCATGTACCTCGCGGCGCTCGTCCTCATCTATGTCATCGGACCGATCGGTCCCTTGATCGCCTGGACCATTGGCACCCTCGTCCAGTTCTTCTGGTCCTTGTATTACGTTCGTAAAGTGTCAGATTTCCCCGTGCGAGATCTCTTCTCGTGGCGAAAGGAATATAACTTGTTTAAAAAGATGGTGTCGTTCAACTTCCTCTACTCGTTGGCCAATTTGTGCTTTTCACTCCTAACCACCACGTTGCTCATCACCATGGGTAAGGTGCTTGGCATCTTGACAAATCAAGAAGTGCAATCGCTCGGTGTCATCTCCACGTTCAGTAACATCTTGATTAACGTGTTTGGCATCGTATCCGGCATACAACCGGCCGTGTCGCAAGCATTCGCGCTCAAAAATAAAAAGTTAGTCAATAATTACTTCCTCGCATCCGTCAAGTTTCCCTTGATGATGAGCGTTGCCGTGATAACGTTTTTGGTTTTTTCCCCGGGAAATTGCGGTTATCGGGCACCTTGCTAACGTTGAAAACATCGGCGATCACGGGAGCAGCCGCACCTATCCCCCGCATGTTATTACCCCGCTCCAAGGCATCGAGAACAAGTTTGGGCCTGGCACACGCGTTACATATAATGATGGGAGACAAATCACCAGCGCTGCAAGAATGGCCGCTGATGCCGACCTTGCCATCATCGTGGCGGGCTATACGTTCAAGGACGAGGGGGAGAACGCATTTTTCCAAGGTGGTGACCGAAAAAGCCTGCGGTTGCACGACAAGGACGAGGCCATGATCCACGCGGTTGCTGCTGCCAACCCGCGTTGCATCGTGGTGCTCGAAGGCGGGAGTGGCATCATCACTACCCCGTGGCGGGACGAGGTGCAAGCCATCCTCATGGCATGGTATCCCGGCATGGAAGGCGGGAATGCAATCGCGGATATCTTGGACGGGTCGTCTAACCCGAGTGGGAGGCTTCCCCTTTCATTTCCAGATTCCGAATCGGAATTGCCGTTCTTTGACCCGTTCGCCGATACCATCGAGTACGACCTCTACCACGGGTACAGGCTCCTGGACAGGAACAAGAAACACGTGGAGTTCCCCTTCGGGTTTGGCCTCTCGTACACGTCATTCACGTACGAGAACATGGCCCTGGACCGTGCCAGCGTTTCAAAAGACGGGACCATCAAGGTGAACGTGGACGTCAAGAACGCGGGTGCCCTCGAAGGACAGGAGGTGATCCAGGTCTACGCGGGCTACAAGCACGGCAAGGTGGACCGGCCGGTCAAGGAACTCAAGGGATTTACCAAGGTGGCGCTAGGCCCGGGGGAGCATGCACGGGCGACGATCGAGATCCAGGCAAGCCAGCTATCATATTATGACGAGGGGACACGCTCTTTCGTGGTGGAACCGGGAGAGCATGCAATCCTGGTTGGACCATCGGCGGATAATGATGCATTAATAGAACGAAAAATAGTGATCGAATGACTGCTTGCATTCCACGCCTTTCACGTGAAATACAAGTACCTTTTCTTCACGCCTTCTATGACCATGTCCTGGTACCGCCTGCGCGTCTTCTCTAGCAGCTGCATGACCTCGAACCGGGTGACCTTCAAGACAGTCGCTATTGGCTCGTACATGGTCGAAACGACAAGCATTTCTTCCTTCCGCACGAATTCTTGCTTCAAGAAGTCATGGATGAACGCGAGCCGTTTTCCATCGGCTTTCGACACTTGTTCATGCACCCTGAAATAAAGCCCGAATTTCTTGCTGGAAAATGCCAGGACCGAGAAGAATAGAATGACAAGTACGAATACATTAACTGCAATGTATTGCCCGTCGAGGAAAATCGTCTCCAGCCCGCCCAAGTTAAGGAATTCGCCCCCTCTGGTCTGCTGGTACCGGATGCCGAATTGGCCTGCCAGCGCGGCATAGATGAACATGATGAACGCGTGCTTTTCAAGCCGCCCGAACTTGTAACCCGTGCGCTTGCCGACCGTGCGCATGGCCATTATAAGCAACGTCATCGTGACCGCGAGGTCGACCCACATGAAGATTTGCCCGATAAGGGTGGAATCCCCCGTGCCTCCTGTTCCACGGGCCTTCGGGAGCAAGAAAAAAATCGTGCTGTTGAAGAGCAAGTATGGATACATGAATAAAACGGAACCAATAATCACTAGGCCATCGAACGCCTTCCTGCGACGGTACTTGCCTCGCGTGAACATCAAGCCAAGCAACGGGAGCACGCAAAGTCCAACCGCCGCGTAGGTGAACCACCGCACGGCGGTGCGCCAGATCGGGTCATCCGGCTGGCCCAAGAATAACAATACGAACGTGATGAAGATGGAATATCCGTAATACAGGGCAGCCATCGCGAGCATCACGAGGAAGGGAGAAGATGCTGCAAGGCGATACGCACCGGCACTGCCACGCTTGGTCAGCCTCGCCTCGAACCCGGTGCTGCTCCGGCGGGCGGCAGTGAACAGGGCAATGCCTTGGAAAAATATCCACGTCGTTGCACCGGCGATGAGAACGTATATATGCACCTGGTTCTCTTCCAAGGCCGGCACGTAATGTTTTATCAATGGAATGAGCAAGAACCTCATGAAATACATCAAGAGGGTGAAGAGGGATAGGAACAGCAAGAATTGAAGAAAGATACGCTTGACGGGATTGCCAGAAAAAACGGTACGCACCACGCGCTTCCGCGTTGAAAGCATGGACACCAAGAAGAATGTGAGAACGAACCCGCTTGAAATGTACAGGGCTTCTGCCCCCTCCAAGGGTCGCACGATGAACTGGTAGATCTCCGCGGCAACGGGAATCGTGATGGCGTTGCGCAACCAATCGAGGATGATCTCGTACAGGTCGCTCCCCCCCGATCCAGAACCGCCAACAATGCCGACCGCTTCGGCGATGTTGAGGATGGCAACGGAAATGGTGAAGAACGTGATGAAGATGAGCGAGAAAAAGCCGAGGCGGATGGGAAAGAGACGCGGTATTTTCTCGCTCGTTAGTTCCTTTTCACTTATGCTATCCAATTGGTCGCCCTGGCTCGCAGCCAGCTCACGGGTTCCCTGGTTATCGTTGGATTTTCCTTCTTTTTTCGCCACCCGGTCATCACCATGAAGATGTTAATTCTTGTACTTGTCCATCACTTGCTTGCTGGTCGATGATTTCGTGATGTTTGCTTCGGATGGCATTTCCGGAACGGGCCAGATCATCTCGTTGAGAAGCGCTGAAATTTTTGCTTCTGGAGGGAACCCGTATTGCTTCGTGATCCATTCTTCTATATTTTTCTCGGATGTCTTGGCGATCTCTTTCAACTCATCGTCCTTGGTGCTTTTGGCTAAGGACTTCCAGCTCGCGTACGAGTTGAGCAGGTAGATGAGGTTGAACGCGTCGCTCGCGTACGCGCGGGCCAGCATCGCCTTCTCAGTAATAACATCATTCAAGGGGAGGTCCTTGATGTTCGATAGCATCTCTCGGGCTTTCAGGAAGTATTTCGTGGCCCGGGTGTAGTCGTACGATTCCATCGCCTTGACGCCAAGGTCGATGACGAGGCATCCCTTCACGAAGGATTGCCATGCAGCATAATAGTTGACATCGAACCGCTCCGTTTTAGAAAGCGTGGCGGCCTCGCCGATGACATCGTTTGCCCGGTTGAAGAGCTCGATGCGCTTCGACACGAGAGGCTCTGAGAATGCCTCATCAAGCATCAAGCAAGCCATGGATTCCTCGATCAAGACCATGATCTTCCTGAACTCCTTTACCCTTTTCTGGCCACCGTCCATGTCGATCTTGAATTCAACGCCTGAATTCTTGAGTTCGCTTCTTCAATAAGCACCCTGTATTTTGTTTCCCGTTCAGCAATTTTGCTTGCCAGCTCGGCATCAATTTGATTGCTGTTCCTGCGCGCAGGGCGCGCGGTTGTTGCTTTTCGACGGATCAGGTAATAGATTTCCACCAGAGTTAATGGCGTGACGAGGACCGACGTCATGTAATCATTCTCGAATACCATCGTCTCGATGGATTTTCCTGCGGGTGTTCCTGACAAGTACTCGAGTAGCAGTCCCGTGTCCAGGACAACGATCGAACCCGTGGCATTATTAAAACTGCGCAACACGTGAAATCGCCTGCTTCCGTAATTCCTTCAAGTCTTCGGGCGTTATGCGTAAATCCTTGATGGACCCGAAGGTAGATTCTGCAACGCGAATCCGGTCTTCCTCTGGTGGTGCGTTCACTTTCTCGATGAGCCAGCGGATTGCATCGTCGAGCGTGTGCCGCCTTCCCGTCTGCAACTCGAGTTGGGCCCTCACGAGCAAGAGCTTGTCTCTCGTCGAGGGTTGCACCTGCACTGTAGTGACCATGGTTCTTCCAGCCTCTATAGATAACGCATCCATAACTCCTTGGCTGGTTTGCGACAGCGGTTCGAGGGAGTGATCCTCGTCGACAACGAACAAGGACATGGGCTCGTCCCACCGCGAGATGAAACCAAGGATCTCCAACTCGTGGTACAACGAGTTCATGCCGGGATAATAAATCTTGATTTGTTCCTTTATTTCTTCCACGTCAAGGCCGGTATACCCGGGAATGTGTATCCACATTGCAAACTCTTTCAATTCTTCCTCGGGAAAGGCATCGAGTATCCTGTCCACCTGAGATTTGCCCATTTTCGCTCGTTACCATTTTGATTTCGAATGCTTCGATGAGAATCTCCCGGTAGATTTCATGAAATTATAAAAACCCCGCCAACGGAGAAGGTGCCTACATCAAGACGAGGGAACGGTTACGTTCGATGCCACATGCCGGTGGTGGAGGGCCTCGATGCCCTCGTGAACTTGAAGATGCTCAGCAGGCACGGGCGGGCCAGGCGGGCCAGGCGGGCCAGGCGGGCCAGGCGGGCCAGGCGGGACGACCTCATGCACCCGCTGTACTTCGATCCCGTAACCTTTTCGTGTTGGAAAAATAATTTCGGAGGTGTTTAATAACTTGTATTTGATAGAATCCTCAGAATGACACGGGCATGACTGCAAAAAGGGAATCCACGACGATCCTATCCCCCCACCTTTCTCCGGATTCCGGCCCGCGTTGAAAGGGTTAGTAAAATGGGCCGGTTACGACAACCAGACAAAGCTGCTAGCGAACACCAGCAATTTCACCGATGGCTCCGATAAAGGAGTCATGCGTCGTGCAACTTGTCCCCATATAACCTTATGTTGCTGGGCGATAGAAGATTCAAGGTTCGGTGGTTCGGTGGAAAACATTCGATAAATCACGAGATTCATGATGGCGATGAAAATTCATGCGTGAACCAATCGACCACTTTCATCCCGGGGATACGGTTGAAATGTTCGAGGTTTCTCGTGAAAAACACGTCATCATGCCTGATCGTGATGCTCGATATCAATTCATCAATTTCACCAATGTTTTCTCCCTTAAGCCGTAAGGTCGCGGATGTTCGTGCATATACCTCGATGCTTTGTATATCAGAAAAAACGATAGTACACCGGCGAACGAAATTCTCGATTGCTTGCATGTTCTCGGATACCAACTTCGAGATATACGCGCCTCGTATCAATTCTGCATAATTATACGAGGTTATTTTCACCTCGTCGTTGTTATCAAATAAATATTCAACGATTTCACGGGCTTTCTTGTTATCTGGCTTATCGCGTTTTTGCAAGCACTTGATCACGATGTCTGAATCCAGAAATACCATTATCAACCATCTAGCCGTGTGTCTTTGCTCCTTGGCTTTGCTCTATCCCGATATATGGATTCAAGAATGTTGTCCCATTCGCCTTCTCCGGATTCAACGAGCGTACCAAATAAGCTTGAAATTTGGGGTTTTTTCGTGCCCGTCTCCTTTTCCAATAAACGACGTACGAGATCAGAATAAGATTCGCGTGGATTTTTCATTCGTCTCAATTTATCGAATACCTCGGGGGTGAGCGATATCGTTTTTTGTCCCATGTGAAATATCAACTAAATAGGTCTATTTAACATTAATGATGATCATTAATGATCGTCTTGCCTTTTTCAACAAACCACGTAAACTGCACCTGCTATGATATCCACCCGGTCCAGCGTTGCTCGATGGTGCCCCACGCCCCACGCCTTTCCATAACTTCATTTGAATGGTTTTATCATCTCGTTCCATGATTCATTACCTCCGGGTGCCCTCGATCCACGACAGCCCGTTCCATGATGGTGATGCAATGGCACGCGCGGGTGTTCTTTGATCATTCACCGCCGACATCGATTGGGAAGCCGTCCCGGCCCGTTCACGTCCTGCCGCGTTCAGCACGATATCCGTACCCTGGCGCGGTCCCCGTACAACTCCCTCGCTTTTGCAGCCCAGTACGTCCACCACTTCCGTCGCTCGCGCCAGATCACGCCTTTCCAGTGCGCCAAGGTCGCGGCCAATGCAAAGAACTCGTCGATGGTGATTAGGGAGTAGTCTTGAAATGTCATGTAGATGGGCTTGCAATCGGCGCTCGAAAGTCCCACCGACCTTCGTGCCGCCCGCGGGAACCCGTACTTGGCATCGCACACGTCGTGGTCCGCGTCGGGGCACCGCACGAAGCCCGCTGCACTGCCGCCCTCCTCGCCCTCGTCGTCATTGCCGCCCCCGTCCAGCCCCGAGACGCCGGGGGCTTGCCACCCGAACTCAATGTCGATCGTCATTGCAAGCAAGCCCACCGGGGCACCCGATTTAAAGGCCGTGGATTTAACAACGAACACCCGCGAGGCTGCAGGGTCACCCCGCCACTTTTAAGTTCATCCACG
The DNA here is from genome assembly GCA_041305945.1 of Promethearchaeota archaeon. Lineage (GTDB taxonomy): Archaea > Asgardarchaeota > Lokiarchaeia > Sigyniarchaeales > Sigyniarchaeaceae > JBGLND01. The sequence continues at coordinate 2,976,755 of JBGLND010000001.1, read as the reverse complement.
TTCATCGTGTGTTTTACCTTCCTGTCGGTGATGCCATGGGCGTTCACGGTGGAACGAAAAAGGCATCAAGCTTTCAGCCTTTCATCGATCTCCTATTTTTTCCCTCAATTCCGCGGGGGAATATACCTTGTGTACTGGCTGATGCCTTGGGTCCGGTTGAAATGGCAAGCACGTGTTGGAAGTCGAACACGACCCGGAATGAAATTGAATGCATGTGGATAAACATATTTACTCCCTTTTCATGTATTACGCGGTGAAGCTGCATGGTCTCTAACCAAGCAATCGGCTCTATCAAGGAAAGCGTGATGATGAAAAAATGGTTGAAATAAGATGGTCTCGCCCGGCCCTCGATGACGTGGAGGAGATCGCCCGTTTCATTTCTCGTGACTCGTCGCGCCATGCTCAAGCTCTCGTGAAAGGACTATTTGAAATGGTAGGACACTTGAAAGCTTCACCCGAGCTTGGCAAGTAAGTCCCGGAATCTAATGACCCCAATGTTAGAGAGATTATTTATCGAAAATATAGAATTATCTATCAATTATTTGAAGGATACTTGGAAATTGTACGTGTTATCCACGGGAGCAGGTCAAGGATGGTTATATAATGTTAAAGTATTAAAAAAACATCGTTGATTCTGCTATTTCTTGTTCCTCCCGCAGCATTTTTTAAACTTCACGCCGCTCCCGCAAGGACATAACTCGTTCCTGCCTATCTTCCGCGTCGCTGGCGGCAAGCGAGCATTCGACTCGGTTCCACGACGTTTGTCTTGGAATTCCATCGCGGCGTGGATGTTATAATCGATCATGGCTCGCTGCATGTCGCCCTCGTCGGTTGTATCGTAGCCCGCGTTCTTGGCCCACATCACGAACGACTTTGCCATGCCCCACGTGTCTGGATTCTTGGCATTCCTCACGATGGTCGGACCGAGCACCTCGATCCTCTTGGCCAAGCCCGTCGCGTCGTGGATGACATTCCCCTTGCTGTCGAGGAAATTGAAGAATCCAGCCAGCACGGGTGCAACCGCCTTGAAGAAATCACCGGTCGCGCTGATTTTTCGCGGGAAAATACACGTGCAAATTTCTTCCATGTCGCGCGCATTCCATTTTTCAAGCGGAACGAGATTGTAAGAATACATGTAATCCGTAAAAAAATCTACGATGCCCCGCGCCTCTTCTTTTTCCTTGCTCGTTAATTGTTTGAAAAAATTGCTTCTCGTGAATTCCGTCCAATGCTGGCTAATAAATTCCAAGTTCCGTTCAAGTGCCTCGTCCGAGTAATCGTCATCGTCGCCATCGTTGTCACTCTCGTCATCGAGCGCGACATCACCAAGCCCGTCCTCGAGACTGGTCCCATCCAGTGGTTCCGCGTAGAACGGGTCATCGAACATCGTGCACCGGTGGTCCTTGTCCATCAAGCAATGGTTTGCACATCGCTCGCAGCTCGCGGCTTGCTCGCGGATCGCCTCGTTCAAGGTTCCCACGACCTCGTCGATGATGGAACGGGGTGCGCCTTGTGCATGTCGTTTCACCCAATCGGTATTCACCGATAATGACTTTGCCGAGGTAAGTTGCTTGGTAACGATGACGTGCTTGAGTTGCTTTGAAATATCTATTACCATTGGTTGTATGGCGTTTTCACGTATCCATTTTTTATACAAGGGGCGTTCCGAGAACATGTCAAGCTGCTCTTCTAACCCGAGCGCCATCTCGTAACAATACCAGTTGATGTTGGTTTTTTCCGTGTCCGAAGCATAAAAATCGGTCGGGGTGACGGTGTTGTTTTTTTCCATCGGAGGCCACCACGGGTGCTCGTTCGAATGGGCATGCGCCGACCGGCAACGATGCTTGGATTTATGTCGGTACGACCGTCTCGCGTTCTTGACGTCGTGAAGCGCGTGTTCCGGGTTAATCAACGAATAATCCACGCGTTTAAAAACAAGAAGGTTAATACAATAATAAACGGTGCATCGATCCAGGTGGCGTGGATGCTTGAAACGCGTGGATGGATGGCACGTGCACGACGGTGAAACCCACGACCGAGAGCAAAAAACACGTGACAGCCCGTCACGTTCAACCGGAACAAGTGCTCCAATTGAAAATCGTGTTGAAGGACATCAACTTCGGTCGTGAACATCGGGCCATTCCCAGGGACCTTCCTCCCCACGAGCTCCAAGTACGGCGTGTTCGCAAAGTCCCCGCTCACGGGCCTGTTCGGCATGGCCATCTCGAGTGGCTCGGTCGGGCAGCAGATGCGGCAGGCTGGCTTGCAGCAACTGGTCTTCTACGGCAAGGCAGAGAAGCCCGTCTTCGTCATGGTGGACAACGGGGATATCCAGATACACGATGCCAAGGATTACTGGGGGAAGCTCGACTCGTGGGAAACGGAAGACCGCATCCGGGAAGAGTTCCGCGACGAACGAATAGCAGTTGCCGCGATCGGGAAGGCCGGCGAAAAGTTGTCGAGGATCGCCTGCATCACGAACGACCGGAACCGTCAAGCAGGTCGTACGGGAATGGGTGCCGTTTTTGGCTCGAAAAATTTGAAGGCCATCGCATTCCACGGCACGCAAGGCGTCGAGGTGGCGATGCCCAAGGAATACAAGGAATTATGCCTTGACCTCATCAAGCGAGCAAATGGCCCTGCAACGATCAAGTATAGGGACTTGGGAACCCCTGTAAACGTGCTTAGTTTTCAAAAGCTTGGTTGCCTTCCTGTTGATAACTTCCGCGAGGGGACGTCGGACTTCGCGCACTTGATCTCGGGAGAAACCATGGCCAAGGAATGGGTCGTGAAAAAGGCTGCATGCTCGAATTGCCCCATTGGGTGCGATCACCTGTGCCTGGCCAAGACCGGCCCGTACAAGGGAAGCATATCGAGCGTGGATTTCGAGTCAATGTTCGCGCTGGGGAGCTGCAGCGGCGTGTACGACATGAATGCCATCATCCGGGCGATAGAGCTCTGCGACCGCCACACCATCGACACGATCAGCGGCGGCTTGTGCGTGTCGTTCGCGATGGAATGCTTCGAGAAGGGCTATCTGAAGAAGGAGGATTTCAACGGCATCGAGATGAGATTCGGCAACGCGGACGGCATGGTTTCCTTCGTCGAACAAATGTGCTCCAGGAGCACCAAAGCAGGTGACCTCCTCACGGACGGCACCCGCGCCGCCGCAAAGAAGATTGGCAAGGATAGCATGAATTTCGCCATGCATTCAAAGGGGCTCGAGCTGCCGGGATATCACCTGTCGGCTCTTAAGACCGCGGCGCTCGGATTCGCGGTGTCCATTCGCGGCGGGTGCCACTTGCGCAACGGCGCGTACGCTCCCGACGTGAAGGGAACCTTCGACCGGTTCAAGGAGGACAAGCCCATGGAGCGCGCGAAGGACACGATCAAGACCGAGGACGTCTATGCAATCATCGATAGTTACATCATCTGCAAGTTCACGCGCGGCATCTACAAGGATGACGAGGAGCTCGCATCCGTGTACCAGCTCGTGACCGGCATCCCCTTCAACGCGGCCAAGTTGAAGAAAACGGGGGAGCGCATCCTCAACCTGTCCAAGGCCTTCAACATCAGGGAAGGCTGGACGCGGGACGATGACAACCTGCCAGAACGATTCTTCTCGGAACCGCAGACCAAGGGACCCGCGGCGGGCGTTACCATCGATCGCAAGGGATTCGAGGCCATGAAGGATGCCTATTACAAGGCCCGTGGCTGGGACGCGAAGGGCATCCCGACCAAGGAGAAACTCGATGAACTCGGCTTGGGATTCGTCGTCGGGTCGATATAACATCCACGCACGCGTGGATGCCACAACTTTACGCCATCCCTTTTCCCTTTTCCCTTTTCCTTTTTTCATGATTGGTTAAAAGAAGAGAGGTAACACTGGACTCTCGGTTCGAGTCCTCACGCTTCCCTTTTCCCTTCGGTGGTGCTGCTCGACGCGGATGACAAGTAAAGCAGCAACACGGCCAAGAACAGCAAGCTAATGATGTGCGATAGAATGGCCTGTATGATGCACGAGAGCTCTGCGGCGGGCATGACCGGGTGGATGTCGCCGTACCCGATCGTCGCGAACGTGATGGTGCTGAGGTAGAAGAAGTCGAGCAAGGAACGGTTGTCAGGTGAAAACGCCGTGCCACCCCCATCGACGTTGATGGCGAAATTCAAGAGCGCGAACCCAAATATTTGCATCAACGCGATGGATAAATACACGATGATAACCCGCACGTGCTTGCCACTCGAGAAAAGCGCATTCGCGTTGCGCCCCGTGATTCCGAGGATTTCAGGGTTCAAAATAAAGATGATGAGCGTGTATGCCGAGAAAAGGATGAACGCGTTCCCGATCGTCGATGTTAGATAGATGATATTCGTGATGGCGAGGAACAAACCGATAACGAAGACGATCAGGAAGTAGATGATGAAGAACAAGACAAGGAATGTCCGCACGTAGACCACGTCCTTTTTCATTCGCAAGTACCGCGCGAAAAAGAAAAACGCGATCGATGACGTGATTATCCCGTAGAGATGGCCCGCGATCGACGCGAAATTCAATTCCAACGCGGTAAAGGATAGTTGGCCGGCGATGAATGCAACGCTAATCGAGATCGCTATCGTGGTGATAGCGATGAGCAAGAACCATATGGATTCGGTGTTCTTGAGCTCGTGGAACACGAACACGACCTTTGCAGCAACTGGCTTCAAGAAATTCTGCCTTGGCCTTGCGGGCGCTCGCATTTCCTGTTTCTCGTCCTTGTCCTTTCCTGGGGATGTTCCTTTCGTCGCGGCCGGCGTGGGTTGTTTGGTTTCCTCGGTCGCGGCCGGGTTGGCTGGTTTTGTTTCATTCACCGCGGCAAGGTTGGATGGTTTCGTTTCTTTCTCTGGTTCGGGTGGTGTCTTGCTCGTTTCCGCTTTCACCGGTTTCTTTCCCATGTGCATCACGCGATCGCAACTTGATGTGATATGAAGCTCTCGGTGGCGAGAAAAACCTTACCAAGCTCTTGAAGGGGTGCTAATCGGCCATCCCGACGGGTGCACCATTTCGGGAACCATCGAATCCAATCCGGATGGTGTTCAACTCCATCCAACTCCATTCACTTCCATATCTATGTGAAGAAGCGAATAAATTTATAAGGATATACTTTCCTTATATGATTGGTGTCCTCAACTCCATCCAACTCCATCAAGATTTGCGTTACCCTTGAAGATCATGTACCATTAGTTGAAAGCAAAAAAATCGAATCATAACGTCGAAAATAGGTGAGAACTGTCCTCGTCTGGAAGCACAGGTTGCAACGGGTATCGAATTACACGAGCGCCATCGTGGTGAGCCTATTCTTGTTGCTGGCGCTCGAATTCGCTCTGGCCTCGACGATAGGTTACTCGTTCGGCATGGCACAAGTGATACTATTCTCATCGTTGATATCCTTCTTCAGCCTCATGCGGGCGATCCTTTCGTTGAACACCGACCTGACCTCGGGAAACAAGATGAAGTACGGCATCCTTGCCTATCCCTTGACGGGTTTTCAGGAAATCGATCAACCCGCCAACATGATCGTGATGGCCGTGGGAAAGAATGATGTACTTGATGCGTTCCAAGTGTGGTTCGACGGCGACGATGTTATTCTTGAACGTGTTCAACACGCCTCCCGTGTCGAACACGAACGATTCCTTTTCTATCGATACGTGATATGCAAGGCCATGTTCCCCGGATAACTTTCGCATGATATCTCGTGGAAACACGACATGCTTCCCGTCCTTCCCCTCGTGGAGCGGGTCGCACACGTTGTTGCAGGTCACCGTCACCGTGCACGTCTCTGGCGAATCATTATTCATATCCATCAGTGAATGCCCGGCGTGTAAAAAAGGTCGCTCGTTCCCCGGCGCTCAGCTGGCATGGAGGGTGAACATCAAAGGGTGGTGGCTTTGGCAGAACGAAAGGTTTATTTGGGAAGCAAATGGGTCGAACGTGCCGAAATGTTTATATTTATCTTTGACTTCCTAATTTAGTACATAATCCCTCGGTAGAATAACAAGGCGTTAATATCGTGCAATTATGTCCAGAATGCGATAACGTGCTTCTCATCAAGAAGAAAAAGGGGAAACCCGTTTCAACTGGCAAGAAGAAATCAAAGAAAGACGAGAGCGAAATCGTCAAGATGTTATATTGCCCCTCTTGCGGGTTCGAGGCTCCCTTCGACGACGAACACAAGAAACTATACACGTTATCGGTAAAGCTTGACCACAGCCAGAAGGATAAAACCCTTGTTATGGAATCGGGAGACGAGGCGCTCAAGGTTTCCGAGGAAGAACGAGAAGCCAACGAGGACTTCTTCCAGCAAGAACTTGAAGAGTGAAATTGAAAAATATTGCTGTTTCTCTTAGCTGCATTCGTCAGGGGCCACGGTCTCGTCTTCTCGCTTGATCTTGAACTGCATGAGCTTCCCGAGGTTCCGCACGTCTTCAACGATGTTGCCGTACACGACGACCCTGTGCAACCCGCCAGTCCAGTGTTCGAGCATATACCTGCAATTCTTAACCCGAGTGGATGCCTTCGTTCGGCAACCGCGCTCCGAATCTGGCACGTCGACGATTGTCCCCGTGGAGCACAGCATACAACCGAACGTGAGATCCAGAAAGTTTACCATCGTTATATCCCGCCCAGTTTCCATGAACACTTGGAGCGATGCTCCCTTGTCATCCTCCATGTGGCTCCGGATGCGATGCGGCGAGACGGGCCCGCCGGGTCCATCCAACCTTGTTGCACTCACGCAGTGCGCGTGGATTAAAAGGTCCTGGCTGGTGTCGAAGAGCGGGTCCGTCACGAAACCAGGACGCCCGGTCATTGCCTTTATCACGATTTCAGCAAGTGCTGTTTTAACATCTGCTTCGCAGACGCCCATTAATCCTTCATCGTTCAATTGAGCGAATGCCAAGCAAGGATACGCCGGGAGATCATTGCGCTTGAACCCTCCAAGGCAATCGATCGTGATGGCAGTTGCTTTCGCATCATGCATGACATCCTTGCATGCCAGGTACAGTCTGGCGCTTTTTTCGATCTCCTCACGGGTCGGCTCGACAATCTCCTTGGCAGATGCCATCCAGGCATCCGCGATGGCATGTACGCGCTGTGCATCTTGCCGGCCATACGCATCGCGCAGCCGCTCGTACCCGATGGTCTCGACCTTGATGCCGAGTTTATTCGGTGCGTTCATTCCTTGCGAGCTCGTTGGGCGCACGACGAGCAATTTTTCCCTCTTGAGCGTTTTCATCGTCCGGATCAAGTTCATCCTGTTCGCGATCTCGGTAAAATCGCTGGTTGCAAGCACGTCAAAGGCAACACCGGCGTTCTTGAGGCGGGAGTAAATTTGCCAGTCGTGACCCGAGTAAGGTTGCGCGAACAGGATGGCTGGTAAGTCATGATCATCCGCGATTCCAACCGCAACATCGATGAGCTTGGCCACGCCGCTCGTCGTGTTGAATAGCAGCAACCCGTCGGGCTTGATCGCATGTATTTGCTTTGATAACCCCTCGTCCAGCGTTTTCTCATCCTTGAATAGCATGCCGTCCTTGGAGAACGTGCAATACGGTGCATGCTTGTCGGCGATATCTTGAAGCACGGTGTTGAGATTCTGCATTTCTTGGGCCAGGTCAATGTGCGGGCAAGGCCACGAGGGCACGGGCTTGGCCAAGAAGACCGGCAAGATGGTAATCGTCTCGTTCATTTCTGCCACCGTTCCATTTGTTCCTTGAAATAATTTCTCATCGATGCCGAGTGCGCTTCGTCCCGCGGGGGCCCGCTGGTTGGCGGCCGCACCGGGGCACCGTGATCGACGTGCACTTGCGTGCGCGACTCGTAGGCAAGCCAATCGAAGAGCCGTTCCTTGAGGCCATCGATATCATGGGTGTTTGCTGGGTCATCGAATGCATTTTGCATCTCCAACGGGTCCTTGATCAGGTCGAAATACTGTGATCGTTTATCCCGCGAGAGCAATAGTTTTCGCGTGGGCGTTCGCACAATGTAGTTGCTCCTGTCATCCTCGGCAAAGACTGTCGTGCACGGCTCCTCGTCCAGGAGCGGTCGCACCGAATGCCAGAGCTCTTGCGGGATCACGCATTCTCCCGTTTCCAAGATGGTTCCGGTGATGTTGATCGTGTTGACGAGCTTGCTAACGGTGCTTCCCTTGCGCTCGTTACCGGGAAACTTGACGACAAGGGGGATTCTCACCAGCGGGTCGTACATGTAATTTCCCTTGAGCAAGAGGTGGTGGAACCCCATGTATTCCCCGTGGTCGCTCGTGAAGACGAGCAGGCAATCATCGTAGATGCCCTTTTCCTTCAAGATCGAGACCATGCGCCCCACGTGGTGATCGATTTCGGTGATGCTCCCGTAATACTTGGCCAGCACCGCCCGGTACTTGCTCTCGTCGAGGCTGGTGTAATCGAAGAAGCCCTTCGAGAACGAACGATCAACCGGGGTGCATGAATCGGTCCAACCGGGCAACAATGAAAGCGTGGCAGGGTCGTACAGCTTGCTCCAACGGTCCGGGACGTCGTGCGGGTGGTGCGGCTTGATGAAGCCTACCATGAGCAAGTTCCCCCCTTCCTTGTTCCACCGCGCCAGTTGTTCGCACGCGCGGTCCCCGATCCATTCCGTCGAGTATTCCTGGTCGGGCAGGTTCGTCGGGTCGACCCCGAAGGTCTTGAAGTAGTCGCGTGGTGCCTTGGCACGGTAAGCGCCTTCCTGGTCTTGAAGGTCGATGCAATCTGCCAGCCCTTGTTCCATCAAGTGGCGATGGTAGTCATCATCGTACCTGCCGGGGCCATCCTGCTCGGACAAGATCATGGTGTCGAACCCGACGTCCAGGTACGCGGGCGTGTAGTGCATCTTTCCGACGCACGCGGTCTTGTATCCTTGTTGTTACGCGTTTTTCATGCTCGATGGCCCGGTACGATGATAATGAATAGGGGATCGACAGATTCAGGAAAAAAGAGATGTCGAACTGCACGTCGATATCCCCGCTATCGAAGGGGAAGTAATGGTGCAAGTCCCAGAGCACGTGATGTTGCTGGAAGTTCGTTGCCAAGACATCGTAAATGTAGGAAATCTCGGTGGAATGGGGCTCGCTCTCCCGCCTGCCAATGCGCGGTTGCGATTGGTCGAACATGTCCGGTTCCATGCTCGAAGCACGAGTCGACTCGGGAGTTCGTGGCTCGTCGGGGCTCATGAACAGTACTATGGAATGATATCTAACGAATGAATATAAACACCCGTGTAAAAACGCGACGAGATCGGCAAGACACCAATCCCGGGTCTGATATTGGCATTGTTCATCGGGTGACGCGCTTCGATTGCTTGATATGCGCGACCAGTACCATCGCGATCCCTGCCACCATGGCCAGCGCGAGCGGGCACGATGCATCGACCCCCAGCATCCTGGCAAGGGTGATCGTCGTTCCACGGTACGTGTACGAGTCGGACGCGATTTCCAGCAGTTGCGTGCCCGTGTAAGACCCGTATTCATCACCAGTCGAGCTGTTGCTTACCAGCCTCAAGAGCACGCCCGTTTCCTTGTCGATGTATCTCGTGAGGCTCGGGTAGGAAGCAACGATGCACGTTCGCCCGAATACCGTTTCGTCCGCGGTGTAGTTCACCAGCGTGCCCGGCAGGAAATCACCGATGCTCATGTTCTCGACGTTCCACAAGTACCTGTTGTGGCTTGCCCCAACACCAAACATGATCGCCATGCCCGCGCCGGGAAAGTACATGTACGACGTGAAATGGCTGGGAAACCACATGCCCAGCCATAGAATGTGGTTCGGCGGGAACGGGAGGCTGGTCTGGTTCCTGTCGCCCGTCGCGGCATCGATGGTGCGGTTCACGGTGAAGGTGATGGTTGGCAGCGACGTGAAATTCGTGATCCCTGGGATCGAGCCGAAATCCTCGATGATGCTGCTCGTGCTCCAGAGCGACCAGTAGCCCGTGGGCTTCGGGCGGCCGGTGAGGTCCACGATGGTTGCTTCCGTCATGTGCACAGCGTATGTCATGTTCTTCTCGATGGTGCCCGAGGTGCTGTTATCGATGTCGAGGGTGATGTCCGATTCAAGGGCGACCTTCCAGGAAACCTCGCCATGTTCGGCAAGCGTCTCGCTTTGCCACTTCCATGTCTGGACTTCCTTGTACCGGATTTGTTGCGTGTCAACTTGAATGTCCGTGGCTACCGGAGCGATCCCGCTCGTTACGAGCCCCGCAACCGTGGCCACAGGTGCCATTGCCACGGCCAGCAAGACGCCCAATACAAGCATGCAAGAAACGACCGCGGCTGGCATCACTGGTGGCTTGCGCTGCATCATGAAGTGATGTTTCCCCCCGGGAATTAGAATGTTGCTGGCATCACGTGGGGCAAATGTGATTTATATCCCCATGGAGTATACGGTCCCGGGATGATAGACCTTGATAGGCTCTCCAAGGATTATGCCGAGGATGGTTTTTACGCTCTCCAGCTGGAAGTTGGAGACACGTGCAAGCAAGGCTGCATCTACTGCTACATGAACGCGCTTCCTCTGGCGAAAAATTCCTTGAGCGATCGTGATATCACGGGCGTGCTATCCGACGCCAAGGAACTCGGCGTAACCGCGATCGAGTGGCTTGGAGGGGAACCACTGCTTCGAGGGTCGATCTTCGAGCACATGGCCGAGGCCACGACGCTCGGCTTGCGGAATAACATGTGGACCGGCGGGCTCCCCTTCCGGGACGGTGGTACCATCGATCGCTGCGTTGCATCGTGCAAGCACGGGCTGATCTCGGTGCACGTGTCGACCGTTGACCCCCTGCTATACGCGACGCTGCACCCGAACAACCCCGCCAGCGACCTCGCCGACATCCTCGCGGGCGTGCGCCGGGTGCTCGACGCGGGGTACCCGCCAGGACAGATGCTGAACTCGGTGACGTACACGGGGCTCCAGCCGGCGGATGACATGGTCTCGACCATCGATTACTTCGAGCGCGAGTTCGGGATCGCGACGTCGCTTAACGTGTACCATACCTACCTCCGGCCGGGCATCGCACGGGCGGAGCTAGAACGGTTCATCCCGCGCGCGGCTGATGTTGCCAAGGTCTACAGGCGGTACACGGAACAAAGCGGCCAAGATGCCATTCCCATGAACTGCGTGAACAAGCACTACTGCTCGGCAACGCTTGCCGTGCTATGCGACGGTTCGGTCACGCCATGCGCGACCATACGCGCGGACGGTGCACCGAACATCCACGTCGATGGTGGCTTGCTCGACATCGCGCGCGCCCACCGGGACACGCTCGTGTTCAAGGCCTTGAAGGACCCGGCGAACCTGCCCCCCGCTTGCCAGGACTGCTTCATGCGCGGGTCGTGCTGGGGGTGCAGGTCGAGGGCATTTGCCGCCGGGCGGGGGCTGCACGGCCACGACCCGCGGTGCTTCCGCTCGCGGGAACCCGGTCGATAACCAAATCCCTAACAGAAAAATCGCACACCGGTTATGTTCAAAGTTAGATACATGTTTGCTTCAAGCCTCCAAAGTTAGATTCATGTTTGCTTCAAGCGCGAGAGTTTCTATTGCCCGATTGTTTCTCCAGAACACTACAACATTCATGTCCTCGTACCCCCGCGGGACCATCGTGCCGGGGACGTGCACGGGGCCATCGGGGACGTGGGAACAGCTGCGGGACGACGTAATCCGGCACGACGGGGTCGTGACCGATGCCATGCTGCTGGACAAACTGGATGCTTTTCTTGCGGCACACCCGCACGTCGAGCGGACGACGGGCAATGTCTTGCAATTCGTGCTGGCATGACAACATTATCCTTTGTATTTTCTTCACGACAAGAAAGAGAGGTTCGTATACTGTACATCCACCATCTCGAGTAAGAATAATATATGACGAGCATGAACTATACTACGTGATCGGTTGGTCGATCTCGTGGTGCTGGTTTCCGGGAGAATGACCAGTATTGCATCGAACACCATGTTCCGGTGAACGGGATTAACGAAAACACGTGAAGATTACCCATGGAAGAATATGATTACTTGTTCAAGGTTATCGTGTTAGGAGACGGGGGCGCGGGGAAGACCGCGTTGACGGTGCGGTTCGCGCAAGGCTACTTCCAAGAATCCTACAAGATGACCGTGGGCGTTGATTTCTCGGTGAAACTCATCCAAGTCGGGGACAAGCGCACGAAATTGCAGGTGTGGGACACGGGCGGGCAAGAAAGGTTCAGTTTCGTGAGACCTCTTTACTACAAGGGTGCCATGGGCGCGCTCCTCGTCTTCGATGTCTCGAACCGGGAGAGTTTCGACCACCTCACGAACTGGATGGAAGCGAGTTGAGTAAGAAGTTCGGGCCAAGCACGACTTTGTCCCCCGTGAGCAAGGCACGGTTGAACAGTGCCTTCAAGTAGATGGATTGGGGGATGCCGAGATACACGGGTTGAACGTTATCGAACGCGGGGATGAATACCAATATTTCTGCCGCGCCCTTGTCGTTCCCCTGTTCTTTATCGACGGTGGCCTCTTCCTCGGTTCGATGGCCTAGTTGGTCACTATTTTCACCCAAGACAAGCAACATCTCGTTGCACAGGCCAATGCCCTCGGACTGGCCACTCATCAATGCAATATCCCGCGCATCTTCGACGAGCGTCCGAGCCGCACGATAATCCCCCGTGCACGTGGCGATCGTGGCGATGAGGCAGTTGATGATCCATGCATCCGGGCATAGCCGGATATCCTTGAAATCCCGCTTGATGTCTCGGGTGGCCGCGTTCAAGGTATCCATGGCTAGCCCGAAGTCCCCGGTCGATATGTGGTGGATAGCATCGTTCGTCTTGCACGCAATGGCCGCGATCAAGGGCGCGGTGCCGAGCATATCGGTCCTCCTGCTGATTGCCTTGGTGATATGAAAACCCGATTCCAGCACGTTTTCGGGAGCCAAGAGCCCTTGGCCACCGAGTACCGGCAGCAGGACCCGTTGCTTGAAAGCGGGATCACGTTGGTTTGGGCTGGATAGCGCGTGCAAGTCATCCAAGACGAGCCTTGCCCAGAAGTCCCCAATGTTGCGTGCCCATGCCTTTACTTTTCCAGCGATGATGTCGTTCTGCTTTCCGACCGAACCGTGAATCGTTGACCGGATCACGTGGAATCTGTCTGCAAGCATCTCGGAAAGAAATTGGAAGACCGGTGGTTCTGCGTCGTTCGGCCGCATGAGCCAATGGATGCGAGCCGTGTCACGTTCTGCTTCGAGCCGCAAGTAATTTACACCCATCTCGAGGTCTCCACCGCCAAATCCAATGAAAAAAAAGGTGAACCTTTGCAGCATTATCGAGAGAAGGTGGAGCATTGGTGATGAAAGGCCCTGCAACCGTTGCTGGGTCGTGTCAACGCACGTTTCTGGATACCCGGCATCCCCGTGGAGCTTGAAAATGAACGCGTGCCTCGGGCTTCCGATGATGCTTGGAAATTGGGCGATGAACTTGAACGCATCTTGCTTGGCCACGACCACGACATGAATGGACTCGTCGGTTTTGAGCTGTTCATCTAGCATTTCCTTGTCCTTTACAGGATCGCCCGTTAGTTCAAGCGGCAGCACCCCGGTCCTCTTGATGGCATCTTCGATGGCCCTGTCGAAATTCGTGGTGATGATGGCGGGAAACGATCCCGTTACCATCCCGTCCGCTAACCAGCGGTGCACGTGATTTGGTTCGTGGCCCATCAAGCTTTCCATAACACCAAGGTATTGCGACCCGAGGCGGCTTGCCAGTGCTTCTGTCACCTGAAATGGCTTCAAACGCCCGGCCCAGACGTCATCGATGACTTGCCTCGACACGCGATAGCCGGCCGATTCGGGAACAAGCTCCTCCAATGATTCCAGTACAATCTGGATGAACCCGAACCACGATGGCAAGCTCGTGGGTTCAAACAAGGATATTGCCGCGCCCACGAATGGCACGACTTTCCTGCCCGCGCGAAGCTCTCCGTTGATAGCATCGACCAGCTCCGCAGGCATGTCACGGGACGGCGAAAGTACGTTCATGGTTGATGGATATAGCGTTCGATGGAGAATAAAAAAGTGATCGGATCGGACTCATCTTCATTGCGCGACCCGTATCCTGAAGCACGACGCTGATTCTCCCGGGGCTCCGGGCGCGGATATCGCCGGAGCAACGATCACCAGGGACGTGCCTTTCTGCGTCCAGCCGACCTTCTCGCCCGTTTCCAAGAGGCAGACGTCCGAACCGGGCACGGCCGTGATATCGGTGATCTCGATTTCGCCCCGTGGCCCGTCCATCACGATGGCGTAGACGACTTTCTTGTCCTTGGACCTCGTGAAATAGATGTCTTTGCCCGGTTCCATCGTTTTCCGTTCCCACGCGCGGGTCTTGTAAATTGCTTCGCCATTCTTCTTGAGCCAGTTCCCCATGAACTCCAGCGTCTCGTGCGTTTTCTTCGGAAACTTCCCGCGGTGGTCGGGCGCTATCGCGAAGACGTACGTGCCGCCCTTCGCAACTGCATCGATCAGGTTGCGGAGGAGCGTGCCTTTCTCCTTGTACCCCGGGTCATCGGGTAGGTAGGCCCATGACGCGTGGATGGGGTCGCACACTTGCCAGACCGTGCGGGACCTCAAACGGTTATCCTCTCCCGCGGCCGGGATCCATCGCTCGGGGCTCGTGAAGTCACCATACACGCCAATGCCGCGATCGTTGAACATGCAATCGGGCTGGAGCCTGCGGCACATCTTGATGATATCCTTCATTTCATCCCACGCGAGGCCGAACCACGTGCCGTCGAAGAATACCTGGTCAAGCGGGCCGTAGTTCGTGAATATCTCGCGCAGTTGTTCCTTCTCGCGCGCGACGAATGCCTTCCACTCCTCTGGGTTGTCCTTGGGGTTGTATTTCGGATCGAAGCTACGATTTGCCTTGTCCCACCTGAAGTTCGGGTCGTTCCAGTCGATGTGGCTGAAATACACGCCAGCACCGAGCCCGCGTTTCTTGAACGCCTTGACGACCTCTCCGATGATGTCGGCGGACTTGCCGTGCGCGTCGCAGAAAACCTTGTACGGCGTGTCCATGATGCTGAAGTTGATGCGCGTGTCCCCCACCCCGCCGACGCCCGGGCCCTGGTCGCGCGTGCGCATGCGGGCTCTCGTCTTCGTTTTCGTGTCGAACATGCAGAAGCCATCGTGATGCTTCGTCGTGAGCTGGAAAAACTCCATGCCTGCCTTCTGCGCAAGTTCTGCCCACTCGTCGCCCGAGAACTCCGTCGGGTTGAACACTTGCCACAACGTGTAGTACACGTCCAAGAACTCGGGCTCGCAGCGGAGCCGGTTCGCGGGCCAGGATTCGGGGATGCCAAGCTGCGAGTAAATTCCCCAGTGGACCATCATGCCGAATTTCATGTCGAGAAACTTCTCGCGGCCTTTCTCTGAACAGTGTTCGTAATCAGTATCAACCTCCGATGCGGGAAGGCTGTTCCAGTCCGTGTCCTCGTACAGAGCTTTTCCCGTCTTGCTAGGTTCGACCTTTACCCGCACGCCCTTTCCTTCCATCCCTTCAAACAGTTCCTCCACTTCAACGTCGAACGGTTCGGGGTTCGTGCCGAATGTTGTCTCGATGACGAGCTTGTCGTCCTTCTTCTTGTAGATACCGGATAGGTTTTCCATGATCTCGGATCACCACCTTTGCATGATGGAATTTCGATCGGATACGATAAAAGCCTTTTTCATGCAAAAAAACGAGTATACCTTTGTTGAGGACTGTAATGCACGATAGAGGAGAACGAAAAGAGAAACAACGATTTCAAGGCACGGGTATCTTGATCGAGCTCGGGCAAGTTGTTAATGGCGTCGAGAAGCATGGACAAGGCAATCAAGTTGCGCCTCGTGAAGAGATTGCTGAACGTGGATACCACGCGGCGAGCTTGGTCGAACACCATCCCGGCAGGAATTTCGGCATCCGGCACCCAATACGGGACATCGGTATTCGTGATGCGGTCCAGCAATGCCAGGTCCTCGGAATCGGGTATTTTCATGGATTTCCGGGGCTTCTTGCGGCCTTCACCCCGCGTGCACGCGTTGCAAGTGAAGATAACCTTGATGGGGTGGTGCACCTTCCAATGCACGCAGACCGTGCTTGTATCGAGACCCAAGCACGCGGGGCAGCGCGTTTGGTAGAGATCATTGATGGGACGTTCCAGCTTGGCCTTTATAGAGGTGAAAACATCGATGATTGCTCCGATATCGCCGCGAGTTATCGTGTTTCTCGTGATAAAGTCCGCGACCGGGTTCAAGTCAGTCGCTACGATCTTTCGCCCCGTTATCAAGGCTTGGGATGCAGTGACACCGGACCCGCAAAACGGGTCAAGGATAATCTCGCCGTGCTCGCTACACGCTTCGATATGAGCCCGCACGACGTTGTGTGGCTTGCGAGACCAATACTTGTGTTGCACGTGCATGGGATCATGAGCTGATGCCGGGATGGGATAGTCGATGGGTTTCACGTCAATACACGGGCGAGGTCGAGAATGATAAGCAACCATGGCATAAAGAAATGAATGGGATAGAAATGCTTTATATGTCGTGCGTCTAACTTTCATATAGATTCGACCAGATAAAGGTGATGCAGTTCATGCCCCTTATAGCGGTAATCAACATCGACATCAGTAAAAGGGACCTCGAAGAAGTATGGGAAAACTTGCAAACCACGCTCGTCGCCGCAGACGGGATAGAACCCATCGCAATGGGCATCGTGTTCGAAACGTACGACATCATGATCTTCACGCTTTGCGAGCAGCCCGAAAACCTCACGGCATACATCATCAACCGGATTCGCAGCTTGAAAGGAATCACCGAGACCACGGTGTTTTTCACGAATTCCCTCGAATCGACGGTACCGGCGACCTCGGAACCGGGAGTCGACGGCATCGCGTACTTGGACATCGAGTGCGGGAAGGACGAGTACGTGCTCAAGCAAATTAAAGACAAGATAGGGCCCGAGGAAGAGAAAACGTTCACGAAATTTGTCGGTTTATGCTTGCATTCGGCAAACGTTGACCTCCTGGTCGGGTTCAAGGGCATCAACTTGTTTTACTTGGACGCCTTGTTCAGCAAGATCAGGATGATCGATGGCGTCACGGACATAATGATAACCATGTTCTCCCGTTTCAAGACCCTCGTGGAATACGACCAGCTTTCCAATCGCTTCCCGTGGTTCCTGTAGAAAAGAGAGAGATAGGAGGATGCAAGCCTAATCGCTTACCTCGGCTTGATCATCTTCCTTATCTCGTCAACAGGGATATCTTTCGTTTTTTTATATTTCTTTGGACTGTTCCTGCCAACATATTCGATATAGCCAAGATCATTTAACATTTGGAGCGCGCGAGAAAGAAAAATGATTTTAGACCGGCTAGAAGAGGGGATATTCATGACCTTGCGGAGATGTTTAACTTCCAAGAATGAAGATGTAGCAAAATGCGTGTTAATGGCATTCACGACTTCAAGCAAGAAGCTTTCGAAAAATCCATCATTCATATAATGTAGCCACCCGCAAATCGTTACATTCCGGACGAGCAAGAATACATTGATTTTCAAATTTATTAATATTGTGCTGGCAGTCAATAAATAAAAAAGCCTAAAAAAATGGTCATTTTACCTTTAGATCACGCGAAGATGATGGACACGGTTCGAACAAACCATACCCTCGTAAAAAATAACAGTTATACTTCTCCAAACTAACTTCTCCCTCCATACTTATAAAAGTTTTTAGGCAAAAAACCAACCTAGAAACCATCCGGGACACGAATGGTACACTTCGCATCCCCAGCAATTTTCCACGCGACCCAACATGACAAGAAGAGAAAGGAGATCGGAACCGGAAAAAAATCAAGAATGGGGCATGTCTTGGTTGTAAAGCGTCACGAACAGTATTTTCTCGTCGTACCACTTGAATCCGAAATCGAACCAGCTATTACGCACCTTTCTCGAAGCCGGTGGCCCCACATACATTTCCACGTCAATGTACAGTTCATGGTGAGCGGGGATGGCGTTTGCAAGAACGTGGAACAGATCGGATGGTTCACCTTGCACTTTTTGTAGCCGTCGATATTTCTTGCTGTCAATCAACGCGCTTGCCGGGATCACGATATGCAGCGGGACGACCATGTTTGCATCGATCACGGGCACGGTCTTGATGGAATCATTCAACACGTGCATGTCGATCTTGGGAGTTATAACAACGCCGTAGAACGGTGCCTTGATCCCGGAAAAATTCAAGTTCAACGCCACGTCGACCTGCAATATCTCGGGTCCGGTGCTTAGTTTCATCGGAAGTCTCCCGTCCGGGTACCGGGTTGCAAAATCATCGTCGATGGTGAATTCCGCGTCCTTGAGCATCTCTTCCCGCCTCGTGCTGGTTATCCACGGGTAATCCTCGGTCTTGAACCGTGCAGGCACGTGTTCCACGAGGTAACGACCCCACTTGAAAACCGGCGATAGAAATGATCTCGCTACAGGTATGGTACCGACGACCGAACGCCAGAACCGGCCGTCTTCCCTCGTGAACGCGCCGATGATCGTTCCAAGGGTCAGGAACACGAACACGCCGCTGATGACCATGATCACGGTGAACACGATTCCACCGATATCCTCCGACAAGGCAACATCCAGGAATTCCTTGAAAGGCACGAATATCTTGATGAGATAAAACGTGATACCGGTAATGAATGCTGAAACGATTGGTCGAACAATATATTCACTCGGGATGCGCACGTTTAAGACCTTGATGGAAATCCAAACGATCCACACGCCAGGGATGGTCAAGCCTACTGCCATCGAAGCGAGACATGCAAGGAACGACGATGTGATCCCGTAATCAACAACGGTAGGAACGCCGTCGATGTAAATGGAAACGGGATAGCTATACAAGAATTGGCCGTCAGGGACGAACAGCCACGTCAAGAGAAACCCCAGCAACGCCACCCCCATCCCGATAAACCACGGAATGATGGCAGTCTCCGGGCGACCCACGCCTGCAAGGATGTTATCGTACCGGCTCGCAAAAGAACCAAACGCGTACGATGGCATCAAGAACACCATGATGGCGAGTCCAATAACGATGTATCGCTGGCTGAAAAAGATAGTTATCATTTCTTGGGCATACAAGATGAAAAACATGTTTGCTGGAAGGAATGCGAAAAATGGTGTCCCGGGGGGTAATTAAACCCCCTTAGAAGGCATAAATGCCCCGGGAGGGATTTTCGCCTTGTATCATTCAATATACAAGCATCGAACCCCCATGCTCGGAGCCACAATCCGAAAGTCTACCACTAACCTACCGGGACGAAGATATACTGCCAATCTTCAATACATTCCGAGATTGGCGTCCTATCGTGCCAGCATTTCGCTTTTTAATTTTGGAAACTGCGAAATGACTTGCAAGACCGGTGTCCAAGAAGCTCGCGTGATTAAAAAAATATCACTTACATCTCTGCGTTTGTTCTGCATTGGCCAAAGCATGGCTCACGAGAACCAACCAGAAGCATAATAGAGCTTCCCTTCCTTGCACTTGGGACACTTCAACACGCCGTTCGTAATTGTTCCCCGTTGAGCAAAAAAATCTTCGAGACGCGACAACATGTGCCGCGCATCGCGTAGAGTTCCGAACTTCGCTTCCCACGCGGAAATCTTGCTTAAATCTGTAATATCGTGTATTACCGGTTCCAAGCCGGCATGCATGATGGATTCACCATAACCATCATCCTTGAAAAAGGTGGCATAACGACCGCGAATTTTTTGGTTGAAAGAATCGATGCATATCCCCCGGTCCTTCAATGCCGTGAGCAACGGCTCGTAGGCATCCATCACCTTCAGCGTGGCAAATGTGTCTTGGTATCGCGCCGTGTACGCATCGAACAAGCTTGAAAGCTGGCCGATGACGGCATCCAATTCCCGTGCATCGAGGACGGTGTGCCCTAACGCGGTGGACGTGCATAAATATCCAGTTAGACTGATGAATGATTCCCAATCCCCCTTCTCTTTATACTTTACTATTGAATGATATTCCTCGTTGAAATCATCGATGAAATGGCGCTTGAATGTTTTATGGAGCCCGTTTTCTTTCAATATCGTAGATATAACAGGCAAGAGGGGATCGTATTTCATGATCTTGTACGATTCCAGCGAGATCGTTGACGAAATGGCGACAACCTCCCGGTAGCGGGCATCTGGCAGGTCCATTTCTAGTGAGGTCGGGAACCGGAACGAGTGCAAAGCAAGGATCGAGAGCATGCGAATCAACGCCACGTGTTCCTTGCCCTCGTTCGAGGAGAGAAACGCGTCCAGCATCGATTTCAATGACCTTGAGTCGTTGGTATTCCTGTCCGGCATTACTCTTGCCAACGCGTAAATGTTAGTGAATGCATTTACCAGCATATAATCCATTTCCTTGACGGTGCTTTTTCGATCCAGCTCTTGCTGGATAGCACCGAGAAAAATCGCGGGTGCTCGGAGCTCGCCGCCATTGAAGCCCTCCAAGCACATCAAGGATGCGAGGTTTTTGTATGGCGAGTGCAGGATATATTTCACGACGGCGTCGCCGGTCGCTTTCCACGTGACCATGCATGGCGGGGCCGCGTGTCGTAAAACGTTCATCGCCTCGAAGATCTCCTTGAATGCATCCCTCGCTTGAGCATTGAATGGATCGAGCACCAAGGACACGTGGTGGTTGATATCTCGCGCGTGATCCATCGTGGCATCCCCGGATCTCGCCAGGTGGGCATGGACCAGGATCATACGAGCCCTGGTGATGGTCTCGTCCCGGTCGTACGAGATGATCATGTCCCTTACCTGCCGGTCGTCCATCAAGCGCGTTCCGCACGATTGGCAATTGCACTTGCTAGCAGGGGATGATACAGGTTGCCGCCCATCCACCAAGGACGAGTAGAGCTCAACGTGATCCCGCGATATATCGGCAAAAAAGGTTGGAATTTCGTTTACCAAGCCACAAGAAGGGCAATAATGGCTATTGAACAAGCCGGCAATGCCCGCTTCTACCGCTTCATCGGAAACGGGAAGGGGATGCCCGTACATTGCCAGGTGGCCTTCCTTATCGACGAAGAACTCGACATTGAATGAAAGGTTAGCACGAAAATCGCACGCCGTGCATCGCATCTCGAACCCGTGTCCCATCCGTGGCACCGCGTCGTTGCTAGATGACGTGCTTGCGTTTCAAGCGCTTCCATTCCTCGGGCTCGATGCCGAGGGGGCCGAGTATCTCCTCGTTGTGCTGGCCGGGTTCGGGGGCAGGGGTGATGGACAAGGCTTCACCGTTGAACAGCAATGGGAACCGGAGATGTGGTTTTACCCCGTACCGGGGATCATTCACGCCGACGATCATCCCGCGCGCCTTCACGTGCGGTTCTTCCCACACGTCGTGCATCTCGTTCACGGGCGTGCAACACACGCCGTGACCGTTCAACAAGGAAACCCATTCGTCGCGATCCTTGGTCAAGAAAGCAGCCTCGATGTCCGCGGTCATGCAATCCGGCGAGACCTTGGGATTCAAGCCCATCTCGCCAGTGATATAGTCGATGCCCGAGAATTGCTCCGGTTTCAAGTCGTTACGGCCGATGGCCTCGCAGAAGCCATCCCAGAACTTCTGCTCGATGGCACCGAGGACCAGGTGCTCGCCATCCTTGCAAGCGTAAACGCGATAGAATGGGAAATACCCGGAAAGCACCTCCTCGCCCTTCTTGAAATCGCCCTTGTTCATCATGCGGTTCGAGTTGTACAGGTGCAGCAAGGAAACGGCGGATTCGAAGATGGATGCATCGACGTGCTGGAACCCATCAACGGCCTCTTTTTCATTGCCACGCCATGCCTTCGATGCAATTTCCGCGACGATCCCGATGACGGCGAACAGGGCACCCATGTAATCCGCGAAGGGTATGGGAAAGGGGAGCGGTTCCGTGGAGGAAGGCGGCCCGTTCAAGCCGACCAACCCAGCCAGGGACAAATAGTTCATGTCGTGGCCGGGTTCTTTCGCTCGCGGCCCGGTCTGGCCGTACCCCGACACCGAGCAAGCGATCAACGACGGGTTTGCTTCCCGCAAGGCAGGCAAGCCAAGCCCGAAATGGTCCATCGTGCCCGGCTTGAACGATTCCACGAGCACGTGAGCATTGCCAAGTAATTTCAAGAATATTTGCCGTCCTTCTGGTTTCGTGTAATCCAGCGTGATGCTTTTCTTGTTGCGGTTGATCTGGTAAAATAATGACCCGATCCTGGATTTCTCACCGGTGACGAACGGGGGCGTGAACCTTGCCATGTCCTTCGTTGGGTCCGGGTGCTCCACCTTGATGACCTCGGCACCCAGGTCGGCGAGCACCATGGTAGCGAATGGACCGGGGAGCAGCTTGGTCATGTCAAGCACCCGGATCCCGGCCAGCGGTTTCAGCGTCACGATCATGCACGTCTCGATATCAAGGTAGCCTACTTGCAACAGAATGGTTTACGGATTAAATATTCAATGTCGTCCCATCGTTCCTCGAACTCGAGCCGGCACTGGTCTTCCGGATGGACATCCTCGCCCGGCGCCTCCGGGGGTTCGGGTTTTTCCCGTTAAAAGGAAACCAATGGAACTTGCTTGAAATATAATTACATCACGGAATTCGCGTTTTCTAACGTGGAACAAGTGTTCCTCTTCTGCCGGGCCTTATGGTATTACTTGGAAACGGCCGTTTGCCACCACGCCTTGTCACTCATTGACAAGAAGAGTAACGCCACGCGGCTGGTTGGAAAGGTCTTGACCTTGCGCGAAACCCTGATGTCCCCCTTCCTGCATATTAATTTTCCAGAGACTCACTTCTATTCTAAAGTTAGCCAGATGACCAATGAAGAGCTTGGAACTCATTATAACAAGTACTTGTTGTCAAAATTCAGGGTCATTCAGCGCCAAGTGTTTTTAATCTCCAAAATGCTTTTGAACGAGGGAGAAAACAAGATTGACGCGTAAATCACGTTTTCTGCTCCTCTTCCTGGTTACCGTGGCCGTCTCCTCGGTCGCTTATGCAAGCATCACGGTCTTCTTCCGGCCAACGATCATTATGTCCGACTCGATGTTCCCCGTATTACAGGTAGGAGACGTGGTATTGATCGATGCAACCCCTGATCACGGGCAATTAGAGGCGGGGGCGCGAGGTGATATCGTTTTGATCAATAACCGTTCTATATTTTTGGAAAACTCGGTTCCAACATACATGTACGATAATATCGATGATTCCACGCCCATTATTCACAGGATCATTGAAAAAAAACGTGATGGTGACGTTTTTTACTTCATCACGAAGGGCGACAATAACATGCATGCGGACGGGTGCTTGAAATACAAGGACGCGGTGACCGAGGACTATGGCTTGATTGAATACAACGCATCTGACCCGGTTTGGGTTCCTCAAACCTTTATTACTGGAAAAGTGTTATTCATCATCCCGTTTATCGGGTGGTTGAAAATATTATCCCCTATCTTGTTTATACACGTTCTAAGTGCAATTTGTTTCATTTTCATAAAAGATATCAGGGTTAAAGGTGTGCATCTTGGTAAAAAACCGCGTGATCTTCGTATATCCTCCCACGAATGAGAAAACGAACGAGAGCAACGATAAAATCTTAATCTCGGGAATTTTCGATGGAATCGAACTAAGCATAGCATATCTAAATGTTTATCTTAAATCAAGATTGTTCGATGTTGAAACAATGTATGTCGACTTCAGGATTGAAGGCATTGACAAAGCTGTTGACATATTTTCATCCCTGCTCTCGAACACCGGAAATATTTATGTTGGATTCACTTGCTATAGTTGCCATTACTTGCAGGTGTTGAAGCTCGCTCGCATCGTGAAATCGATCAATCCCCAAGCCGTCACCGTTGTCGGTGGATTTCACCCAACCATCCTACCCGGTGACTTCACGTTTGAAGGTTCTCCCGTTGATGTGATTATCCGCGGCGAGGGGGAAATTCCCCTTTACCAACTCGTCCGTGACTCGTTGGGACGGCGAGCAAGTCATCTCATCACGAGCGGGCCGCTCATCGACTCGTTCGACGATTTTCCCGTCGTGAGTTTCGATTTATTCGAGGGATATCGCGAAAGGATGAAGATTGACGAGCTTCCCATCTATTTTTCCCGTGGGTGCTCCCATGATTGCAGTTTTTGCATCGATCGCGAGGCAACTTGCGGGATGAAAAGGTACCGGATGATGCCCGTGTCGTTAATCTCCCGCCAGATTGCGTATCTGGAGGAATATGGACTGGAACGATTGGTGGTCTCCGACCCGTTATTTGGTCTCAACAACACTTGGTTCAATAAGATTACGAGCTTGCTGGGCAATCGGGAATTGCCTTATCGCGTTAAGGTCGAGATGCACGTGGATCTCATGAATGAACCCCGTATACAACATTGCTTGGAGAACAAGATCGATTTAACGGTGGGATTTGAAAGTGCTTCTTTACAAATGCTTCACTTGATGAATAAAACAAGAGATCCTATAAAATATGTCGAAAAAGCCAAGAGTCTTATATCTTTTTATGGTGATTCCTCTCAAGAGCTTCTTCTTAACATTCTATTCGGGCATCCAGGTGAAAATCTTTCAACCCTTGATGAGACCTTCCAATTTTTATATGATTCAATAGAACATATTGGTTCATTCACGCCGAAGGCGAGCGTGTTTCGATTGTACCCCGGGACCCCGGTCTTCGACCATCGCGAGTTCTTTAGTCGTGCGTTCGGTTCGAGGTTCCATCTTCCAAATTGGTGGTACCAAGATATCGATCATAACCTTTCCCCCGTTCTAATTGATCCATCGAGCAAGTTAACCTTGGAATCAGAAATACTCCATCTTCACGAGACGCTGGAATCATTTCTTGATGTTGCCGCTTCAGTGGATTCCGTATCGATGATGAAAAAGGTTGCATTGGTAAAATATGCTTGTGGGATTAACAAGACATACGAGAACTTGCATCATACCATTCAAGATATGAAGGCGAACATAGTCTCCTTAAACGGCTTTTCAAACCTTGAAAACACGAAGACGGTTCCTTGAATTGATAGGGAAAAGGAGAGATTAGAAAATACCGATTTTGTTGGCGACCTCGGATGCCGAGCTACCCGGGTCGAGGCGGATGAATGCTTTTTTCTCACCGTGTGGCGTGATCATGGTGTTAACGTTCAAGCATTTCACGTCATACAGCTTTTCAATCGCAACTTTAATCAAATGCTTGTTAGCTTTCTTGTTTACGATAAAAACTAACTTGTTTTCAGATTCGATCAAATCAAACGTGCTTTCCGTTATGATGGGGCGGATCAATACGTCGGTCGGGTCCATGTCACTCACATCCTTTGGCTTAATGCGTTTATTGACGACTCTGCCCAGATGACCAAGCGTCCAGCATGGCCACCGTGTTCTCGGGAGAACCGTTCTGCTTCCACTTCTCAAATGCTTCTTCCATTAGCTTCCGCAGCCCTCCACCAGGTGTGTACCAACCCACGGTAAACCGAACACAGGATGCGAAGGGACCTGCCACGCCTTTCTCTCTGTCTCGTTGTGCACGTGTCCCAGTGTAATCACCGTCTGCGCAGTTGTGCGCTTACCTCTCGTACCGATTATAGTTCTAACTTCAGCGACGTGTCCAAACAAACTATACATTTTGGCATTTAAGTTACTCCATATGATTGTTTAATCGCCCCGTTTACGTCTAGTGTCCCACGGTTTACTATTGTTAGTGTTCCAAACACTTCCACGTTCTCCAGGGTCAGGAACCGGATTGTTCCGAGTTCTCCAACCACCACCATTCGGCCCTGGGGCCGGAAGGTCGGGATATCGGCCCAAAGTTTGAGGAGGCTTCGGCCCGAAATCAACTGCCCGAGGTGATTCATAGTCTTCATAAGCCTCAATCTCTTGTGACTTTCCGATTTCATCATCAGATTTACTCGGTGCCGGGCCTAGAATATCATCAAACATAACATTCTCCTGGGTTTTTCATTTATTATAACACAAATCTGTCCATTGTAAATCTTCGGCTTCTGTATAGAGCAGCGGGGCTTGAGCCGGATGCGGTGAAAGTCGCACGTCCGGTTCTGATGAGCAGCGGGAGAAGATACCCGCTGATTCTTGCATGTGGGCAAAATTCATCTCGATTAAGGCTTGTCTAAACGTTACAAGCGAGCGGGCGATAACGGGTGCCCTCCATCCTGGAATGTAGCCGTGGGGATGTTGGTGCGATTCGCACGTTGCGTGATCCATTTATATCGCTGTAAATTTGCTTGTTGCAGCATTCATTCGTGAACGAAAACGTCTTGCCATCTCGCTTGACGATGGTGCCACACGCGCTGCACCGTTTCGACGAGCCCCGGGCATCAACGAGTTTCACTTTATGAGGGGCCAACGACCACGAGCAAATGGTGATCGATTCTTGAGTTTTTTAACTTGTTGCTGAAGGATGGTGATAAACATCACCATCGTTGCGAAGAAGACCATGAAGAGGCTTGATATTCAATCTATAATTAAAGCCATCGGTCATTTTTGCGAGCCAGTACTTGCTGGAGCCGGCCGAGATCAAAGCAATGCACCAAGTTCCCTTCGAACGACTCAAGCATCCTTGAAAACGACTTTGCGAACACGACGAATGTTTCTGTTCTTGTCTCAATCTTCCATTGCACCACTCGTGCTTTTTCTTGCAGTTTTTTCACGATGGCACGGGCATCAACGTTTTTAGACCACTTGCATTCGGCAATCAAGAGATTTCCACCGGGCTCGTCCAATCCGATGACATCGATCTCGATATCCTTGAACCACCAACGCCCCAGCCTGGTAAACGAGCCTACGCCGAGGTGCGGAATTACCGCTCGGGCAAACCGTTCGAATTTCGTAGAGACGTATTCATCGAGCGCCTGCTCGTGACGAAATGCCGCATCGACGTTCCCGCGCTCGAGTTGGTCTCTGTTTGGGTACACGAACTGGAACCAGAATGCCATGTAATTGTCCTTGATGACATGCAACCCACCACGTGGTGATGTCATTGCCTTGGTGCTCGCTGTCACGGGATGCTCGCGCTCGACCATGCCAAGGTCAATCAAAACGCGAATATACTTCGAGAGCAAGCTCTTGTCGAGCCCGGTCGCGTTGTTGATGTCATTAAACGTCGTGTTCCCGGCGGCGATGGCCCGTAAAATGGACATATAATTGGACGGGTCCCGGAGCTCCTCACGCAAGAGGATTTCGACCTCGTCGTATAGATACTCTCCTTTCGACAAGATCTTGGAACGGACGTTGTCCAAAGCACTTGCAGTGGGGTCGAACTTCGCAAGGTACCCGGGAATCATATCAAGACAAGCGTAGGCGGTGATGATATCCTCGATCGGGTAGGCAGGGAAAAAATCCACCAAGTGAACCACTTCCATCTCCCCGACCATCCATTGTCCCGTCCGGCGGCCGTACAACGGGCTCTTGTAATCCAAGGCGTGTTTCTCCATCATCCCGATACTCGATCCTGAAAGGATGACCATGATGTTTGATGCACGCAAGACGTTGTCCCATTTATCTTGCAAGATGGAAGGAAGCGAGGGAAATCGATCGATGATGAATGGAAATTCGTCAATCGCGATGACGGTGCGCCGTGATTGCCCGGCACACCGTTCGTTAATGTAATCGAGTGCCTCGTCCCACGACCGGATCGGTTTGCGCATCAGCTGCGTGTCTTGGAAGAAATCCGCAAGCATCTCGTTCAGCCGGCGAATCGTGTCATCGTTTGACTCGAGCCGTCCCAAGAAGTACATGAAAACTTTGTCTTCGCAGAACTTTGCAATCAATTCCGTCTTTCCAATCCGCCGGCGGCCGTACAGCACGACAAGCTGCGCGCCCGCTTCCCGATACTTCCGCTCCAGGAAATCGAGTTCTTGCCGCCTGTTGATGAATTGTCTCACGAGTATATACTCGTGATGCAACTATTAAAACATTTTTAATCTGTAGAATCGTATGAAGAATCTCGAATGATACACTATCAAGAAATCCATTTAATTGGATTTGGTATGGACTTTAGAAACAAGTACACGTGAAACACAATATGGATTACCAAGGCGCACCTTATCTTAATCTCGCCAAAGAACAACTCCAGAAACACGAAGCAGAAATGAAAAGGTTTACCTTGCCTTACGCACCCTGGAAGACTGGGAACTTCAACGACCTAATATCAATCCTCGCCAGGATATAACAAGACTTGTCTCATATTTACCATCTTTTATGACATGATCTCGATCTGGAGATTGATCTTTTCACAATACTGTATTTGTTTTTATTTCGGTATCCCGATTTCCTACATGTCCCGGTAATATGTGGTTCAATATCGGCTCATGGAACGTGCTTGTATGGATACAAATGATCTCGGTCGAACACAACCAGACCCTCTTGCACCAGGCGTTGAAGCATCATTACGCGCTCTCGGTTGGAGGGGAAGAGGAAGTCGACGTGTCGAGCGGGGGAAAAAGATACCGCGTGGATGTCCTTGACCAAGCACGTTCCCGCGCCTTCGAGATACAACTCGAGCATTTCGGGAAGCAATTTTACAGCAAGATCGATGATATTTCCCATGATTTATTCGTGACGATCGTTCACCCCGTGCCAACCATACAACACGCTTCGATCCGGACAGGTGCCATGGTGGAAACGCGAACCGTGCACAAGCGGAATGATTTTTATTCGTTATTTGACGTGCTCGTACATTTCAAGATTCCCTTCAACCCGTCTCGGTTCAAGTTCGAGATATTGCTCACGGAAGAGCGGATTTTTCAAGAGCACGTCGGTTTTAAACGCGGGCGTCCGCTGTACCGCCTCGTCTCGAGGGAGTTAATCAACGTGCTGGGGTCACGCCACGTTTCGACCGCCGCTGATTTCATTGCATTCCTTCCCCCGGGCTTGCCACGCACCTTCACGAACAAGGACATCGCTGGGCGGCTTTCCATCAAGGGTGGCACCACGCGGCGGAAGAAAATTGCATCCCGGATAACATATAGCCTCCGGTTGCTCGGCTTGTTGCGCGTCGCGGGCAAGCAAGGACGCTTGCTGTCGTTCGAGCTCGCGTGAATGCATCGCTCCCTCCTCACGGCTTGCACAGCATTCCCGTGATGGTGAGCTCAAGTTCCTTGGACGCGCGGGTGCCGGCTACCTCGAAACCGAATTTCTGGTATATTGCCACGTTGCGCGGGTCCATGGTTTCCAAATAGCAAGGACGGCGGGTGCCGTGTTCCAGCGTGGCAAGGAGGCGCTCGACCAGCACCCGTGATAATCCCCTTCCCTGGAACGGGGGGTCGACCGCCAGCACCCACAAGTACTCGTGATCCATTGGCGCCACGGCTGCATGCAAGTCATCAACGAGCACGTCGATGGCCCGTTGTACCATGATGAATTTCCATCCGAGATGCTTTATTATCGCCGCCGCGCCGCTACGAACCATGTCCCACGCTGATATTCCCTTCTGGTTCCACGGCACGGTGTTCTTGAAGGAAGTGAGTTCCATCATGGATGTCGTCCCCCTCGTGACCAAGAAAGTGCAGACCATCGGGTGCGCCATCGAGGACAAGGAAAGATTGCTCGCTTTCGCGGACCTCGCTACGTTCAACGGCGTTGCCCGGTGCGTCAACGTCGGCCAGATGCACCTTTACGATTCACCGTGGGACGGCTTGCTGCTCATGTCAAGGCTCGTTCACTGGGTCACGCTGTACTATGGCGAATGATCTGGCTGTCCCAGCGCGATGGCGATGATACCGCTCAGGTGCCTTGTCCACCATGCACGGAGCGGTCCTTTCTCCCCGGGGACGGTGACTTCGAGATGCGTCCCGCGTGCTTCGATGCGCGTGCTAGGAACCGCTCGCAAGTCATTTTTCGTTGCCTTCACCCCTGCCTCTTTGCAACACCACGTGATCGTGGCAGCGATCGCCCGGTCGATGGCGCCATCGGCGGGAAACGAAGCTTGGATCAACATCGCATCGCCATGCGGGTCCATTTTCTTTTCCCACGCGATATCCCGGGGCTTGATCGTTTCGTAATCGATCCCGGCAGGCACCCGTGCTGCCACCGCGAACACGGCATCGTGCCCGTGGGTGATGGACGTTTCAAGGCCGTGGGTGGATGCAACGTCCTCGCCGTTATTACCTGCCAGCGTGCCGAGCGCTAGGATCCGTGCAGCAAGCGAAACTAGCACGTGCCCGAGGATGAGTTCCTCCGCCCGGGCATGTTGTCCAGCGGAGTAAAATGACTTTGCCTTCTCCGCGTCTTCCCGACAGAGGTTATGTGACCCGCGTAACGCATTATCCAAGAAATCCAGCCGGTCGCGATCGCTCGCGGCACGGGTCACATGCCCGACGGCGATCCTGGCCGTTGCAAGCGTCACCTCGTGGATGCGCATAGTCTTCCCATGATGCTCGATGGTTGCGGCCGGTTCTTCCAGCCGGAACACAGCGCTTCTTGTTACGTTCATGGTGCGCGTGTCGACCTCTATCGTTCGTGGTTTCCCGGGGTAGAAAAGGTTTATAGACTATTTCAACGAGATCAATGCGGAAAGACTATGGTAACCAAGGAAGAAGGTTTCATTCTTAAGACCCTGTCCGAATCCGGGGGCGAGATGTCCTTCAAGGCCCTGAACGAGGCGTGCGCGGACCATTTCGAGGGATGCCGCATCATCTTGAAGAAGTTAAAGGAACAGGGATTCGTAGACTACGAAGGCGTGGTGCCTTCTATTTCTGGTACCATCCATTTCATCAAGAATCCCGAAGAACGGGAGCGTGTCGCCGAGAAGGCAAGGGCAATGGAAGCGAGGTCATTCGGCGGGCCAAAAGGCGATGCACAGTTCACCGTGGTTAAGATACTCAGGGAGCACGGGGGCCGGATGAAGTATAGCGAGTTGAATGTCATCTTTTCGGAAAAATACGAGGGTTTGCGGCTGGTTCTGAAGAAAATGAAGGACGCGGGTAGCGTCGAGTACGATGGCGATATGCCCGGCACCACATCATCGATTAAATTGCTCGATTGACTGGTTCTCGTGCATGCCAAACGGGAGCTTCATTCTCTAAATTATAAATGCGCCGGACCACCATTGATCTCTTGATAGGGCTTAAGACACGCCGGTGCCATCCCTCTTGAAGGATACCAAGATATTGTACATCAGCTACCAGTTTCCTCCGATCAATGCTGCTGCCAGCTTCAGGGCCATGAAGATAACGAATTATTTACACGATCGGGGCGTTCATCCTGTCGTGCTGACGAAAAATATCGATCCCGAGGTTCACATACACCGTACAACCGATCTCACGTTGCTGCGCGAGATCAACAAGCGCACGCGCGTGTTGCGTGCCCGGTATTTTTCTCCCACTGTCTTTCACCTGCCGTTCAAGATGCTGAATGTTATCAAGCGCATCGTTCGCGGGCGGCGTGCCATGGTCACCCGGACGAGCCTCCGTGCTGCCGGGGAATTACCACGGGACCCGTTCATCCCCGACCACTACATCGAATGGGTTCCGCTCGCGTTCCGCAAGATTCTTTCATCGAGGGTTGCCCGTGATGTCGAAGTGATCTACGCGAGCGGCCCGCCTTTCTCCGTCCACTTGCTCGGGTACATCGCGAAGGCATGGCTCAAGAAACCATTGATCCTTGAGTATCGTGACGTGCTCGTGGACGACCCTTACAACAAAGCATACAGCTTGAAAGAGAAGGTCAACCGGGTGCTCGAACGCACCTTTTTGAGGAACGCCGATGCCGTGGTGAGCGTCTCCCAGCCGATCATCGATGCCTTGGTAGCTAAGTACCACCTCCCGTCGTTAAAACGGAAGGCATTCGAGGTTTCGAGCGCGTTCGATCCCGCGGACTTCGTATCGGCCGCCCAAGTTCTTCACGGTCCTGACGAGTTCGTCGTCACGCTCACGACGACCCTTTACGGTGCAAGGCGTCCTGACTTGCTATTCGAGATACTGGGGGAGTTAAAGAAGGACGGCATTTTCAAGGGAATTCGTTTCTCGCTCGATATATACGGCTATAACGAGGTGGAGCGGTTCGCGAAGCAGCTGGAACATCTTGGCATCCAAGACATCGTTCACTTCAAGGGTTTCATCGCTCACAAGGAATGCCTTTCCATCATGAAGGGCTCTACCTTCAACTTGGACCTCGGGGAGCAAGATTTCGATTATCCCACGGTTCCATTCCATTTCTGGGAGTACATTGGAACCGGGAAGCAGATACTTCATTTCGGGTTCTCGGACCATTACAAGGCCAAGTTCGTGAAGAATGAAAATATCGGTATCGTGCTCCCGATCGAAGCACCTGCGGTGATCAAGCAGAAACTTGTTGAGTTGGTGGAAGCATTTAAATCGGGACGGTTACAGCAGGCAAACCCCGCGAGCGTGGTCTACAAGCATTCGTGGGATTCCCGCGTGAAATTGCTTGGGGCGCTGGTTGAGTCGGTCGCGCGTGCCAGCAAGAAAAATTAAAGTGATCGTGGTTGAATGTCATGGTAGGATTGAAAGAAAAACGTGTTTGGGTTGATCTGGAACACCAGAAAGGCGCAATCATGCTTGCTTCGATGTTTAAATGGCTTGAAGCCGAAGGCATCGAGCTTCTCTACACGGCACGTGACTTCGGGAACAACAAGCAAGTGTTGGAAGAGAAAGGCATCCCTTACAAGATGATCGGCAAGCACGGCGGTGCCAACTTGTACGACAAGCTGGATGCGCACATCGAACGGCTCAAGGCGCTCCTACCCGTCGTGCACGCGTTCAACCCGCACCATTCCGTTTCATTCGGGTCCGTCGAGCACATCCGCGTTGCATTCGGGCTGGGCATTAAATCGATCTTTTTCAACGATGAGCCCCGCAGCGCTGCAGTTGCCCGGTTAACCCACGCCTTGGCCGGCCACATCATTACCCCTGCTTGCAGTCCCGAGCAGGAGTATTACAAGCTCGTCCGGCTCGTTGTTGTCGAGGTAGTCCCAGAACGGGGCAATCATGTAAGGATAGCTCGCCGTTGGATACCCGACGTTCCATTGCTGGATGTAATTCTGGAACGCGATGTAGCCGAACTCGCACACGTATATCGTCGAAAATGTCATGTTATAGAACGTGAAGGGGAAGGGAAGCGCGTACGTGTAGATGAACGGGAGGCTGCACCGGGTGCCATCCGATGCCTCGATCCACTCGTACAAGCAGCCCGCATGCATGTCGTAGTTCACGAATGCCTTGGCGAACGGGCCGTTCACGGGTCCCAAGGACGCGGAAAAGACAGTATCGGAGCAATTCATCACGCACATGTATTGCCCGGCAATGGAAAGCACGAAGGAGCACGAGTAGTTGCACCCGTCGATGTAATTCGCGTCCAAGCTATCATCCTTGACGAGTGGTATGGTAGTGCCGTTCACCGTGGCGTTGATCGAGACGGGCGCGTTATTATCCGCATCGATATAGGTCACGTGAAGCGTGGCGACCGTCGTCCCGTTGTAGGCTTCATCGGGATTGCACCAGAAGGTGTCCAGCACGGGCGCGTGCTCGTTCACCTCGGCGACGGTCAAGCCCGTGACGGTGGACGTCGTCCCGCCCCGCTTCCAGTCCCCGTATGCAAACCAGTACTCGTACGCTCCCGGCTGCAGCTGGATGGCCAGTGAATATGAGCATCCGTCCGTGTACTTGAAATCGTTCGGGTCCACCTTGCTCAAGAATTTCCGCGTGCCGTTCAACACGACATCGAGCACGCGGGGGGCGTTGTTATCCGCATCGGAATACGTCGCCGTGAAGGTGAACACGGTCGATTGGTTGCCCGACATAGACGAGACGCCGTGCGAGCTCAGGACGGGCGCCGCGGTGTTGTTGGGATAGCACGACGCGTGGCGCGCGTCCCTGCCAAGGCAAGGCCACGGCCCCGGTTCCCTCTCGGCGGGGCCATTCCCTTTCAAGCACACGACCTTGGTCCCGGCACCGGCCACGATCTCCGCCTTGCCGTCCCCGTCGACGTCCGCTACCATCGGTGCCGTCGTGATCGTGCCCCCTTCCGTGTAGGTAAAATCGATGCTCCCGTTCTTGGCATGCAAGACGTGCAGGCCAGACGAATCCCCGCTGACCAGCAGCTCGAGGTCACCATCGGCGTCCACGTTGCCGATTGCCATCTCATCATCGGACAGGGTGGATAAGGCCCTGGTCCATTTCAAGGACCCGTTCTTGCCGTGCAAGCAATCCACCTTGATTGACGGGGAAAAAATACTCACGAGCACGTCGACGCGCCCGTCCGCGTCCACGTCGCACAACACGGGTGCCGAGTCGCTCCTGGATCCGGTCCTGTTCCACTCGAACGTCCCGTCCCTCGCGTTCAAGCACGTGATGGTGCCAGGCCACGAGTTGAAAACGACCTCGATCTCGCCGTCGTCGTCGATGTCGCCTAGAGCAGGGTCACCGCGAACCCGGTAATCATAGGGCGTTCCCAAGCTGTAGCTCCATTTCAATGTGCCATTTCCATGGTGGCAGTAAAACTTGCAATCGTCGCACCCGAAATATATCTCGCCCGTGCCATCGTCGTCGGCATCGGCGATCGCCGGGTTCGTCGCGATGGTAATGATCTTTTCCGTGTACCATTCACGGCTGCCGTTCCTCCCGTCCAAGCAATAGAGCGTGTGCCCGCACGCGAAGAGGGCTTCCACCACGCCGTCACCATCGACATCACCCGCGGCAGCCATCTGGTAAATTTCATCAAATCCCGTGTACTGCGACGCGTTCCACTTCTGCGTCCCGTTGTTCCCGTTCAAGCAATACATCCGGAAATTCTTGGAACCGATCAACACGTCGAGATGCCCGTCGCCGTCAACATCCGCGATCGCCGGGCTCGCGACGAAGCCGTTCGTTGTCGTGAAATTCCACAACGACGAGCCGGTCAAGCCAGACACGCAGCACACCATGTTATTCCACGCGCCGAAAACGATGTCCGGCATCCCGTCCTCGTCGAGGTCTGCAATGGCTGGCGTCGAGTACACTGCCCCGCCAGCATCAAACGCCCACGCGAGGGAGCCCGTGGCCCCATCGAACCCGCGTGCATCATTCAACCCTTGCCAGTCCAACCCGGCACCCACCATCGCGGCCAGAATGCATGTCGCGACGAAATAGTACCGCCTTCCAGAGCATGATCCCGTTCTCGTCATCATCGCTCGCCTTGGCCGGATGCAAGCCACGATCACCGGCCTTGATGCGTGCCCGTGACGCGCGCTGGATCCGTTTCATTATCACACCATGATCTTCCTAGAGTCGTTTATAACTTTGTAATCTCGGGATGGTTTTTTACATGTACTGGTTAGACACGAGAAAGGGGCGATGTTCAGGCCGTGAATTGCAGCACGATCCAAGCGATGGCAAGGAACAGCAAGACCGGCCCGATCACGGCGCGCCACCATTGAAATGCCAACATCTTCCACTGGCTGATGCCGAGCGAGATGAGGGACAGCACCATGATGCCCGCGAATGCATACAACATCCAGTCGGTCCACGCGTCGCCGAGCAAGAAGAACGTGAAGGGGACGCTCCAATTCGCGATCAAGGTCACCGTGAAGAGCAACGGGGTCACCATCATGGAGGGGAGCATCCCGTACACTGATGTCAAGAGTACTGCACGCGTGTCACGCCTGCTTTCCCTTGCACGTGCATGGTTGAGGGCCAAGGTGAGCAACAGCGGTGCAAGGAACCCGGCGCCGGCAATAACGGCGAGCACGAGCAAGTACGTGAACACCGCCCCGGATAGCAGCGTCTGGGAATGCACCATGATGTCCCCCGATAGCAGGTGCTGGACCACGCCGGGACCATCGAGCATTCCCACGATGGCCAGCGAGACGAGCGCGCACATGCCGGCTGCCTCCAGCAGGGCAACGGGCAAGAGCCCCCTCGGTCGCTTCTCGATGACTGACCGGAGCCTGCCCGGTGCCTCCAGCAATGCCCCGAACAAGACCAGGCTTGCAACCACGCTTGCCGTGAATCCTTCATTCGAGCGTTCCCGGTTTTCAGGTTCCGCAGCATCTCGTCGCCCGTTCATGCGTCGATCACCTCTTGCACGGCTTGGCGTGCTCCCGTGAAGTCATTCACCTTCGCACGCGCATAGGCTTTCTCCAGCAATGCCATCCACTGCCCTTGCTCGCTGGCGGGCATCGCCCTCACGTTGGCATACGCCTCGTTGAGTTTCCTGACGTCGATGGCGGCCTCGATCGTCGCGTTCGTTTTCGCCGTGATGCCGGGCCCCAGCCCCTCGGTCCAGCGATTCCGCGCGCAAGCCCACACGTCGTTCCCGTACATGAACGTGTACCAGCCGATGGAATCGGCACCCATGAACCACGCGATCCATGCTTGCCGGCGCATCTTGTCGTGGAACTGGCCGTCGTCGTGCCCCCCCATCGCGTCGATGACGCTGAAATTCAGCAAGATCGGTATTCACCCGAAGAAAGATGTTATCACGGTTATGGCAACGCAAGCTGGTGGGCAGTAAACCGGCACGCGATGCTTCATTTTTTTGTCCTTTATCACGAAATACCTTCTTTTTTCTCGCGAACCCACGCATTCAAAAGCACGGGATGTCGGTCTATGGTTTTGCAACCTCGCTTGCAGGTTGATATCCTGGTTATTTCGCATGAATAACAGTCCAGCATCCATCGAAGCCTCCCGTGCCAATACATTACAGGTCGAGTGCAATGACCAGGGCAAGTTCGGGCCCGAGCCCTGCTTGTCATTTAGAGACGGTCCTAGAGAAGACCGCGGCCACAGGTACCTGCTTGGTGCGTGACTCCATGAACCCCGCGACATCGCTCGCCGAGCTGGATTGTTCCAAGGCCCGGGTTGCCCGGGAGGGCGTCATGATCGTTTTATTGCATGTATAGCGAACGTTTTATCTTCACGAGGCATGTTATTCATCTATTATCAACGCACTCCGGTGGTGCTGGTGTCGAACGAACAAAACGATGAACGCAAGCAAGTAAACCCCGATGATGCCCCGTCCACGGGAAATGTTTCATCTCTTGACGATGACAAGGGAAAGGTGGATGGACCAAACGAAACAAGCGCTGCAACGGATGAAAACAACTCGGGAACATCTGGCGAGACGTGCAAGATTCAAACGGATGAGGAGGTTAACTTCCAGCAAGAACGAGAAAACTTGGCTTGGAACGCCGCGTTAACCTACCTCGAGAATTACAAGGAGGAAACTGACCAGCTCATTTCAAACAAGGAGAAAGAGATGTACGCGAGGCAAGCCTTGCTGAAAGGATGGAACCAGCAAGTGCTCAAGAAGTCCCGCATCATGATCGCGGGCATGAGCGTGCTGGGCAGGGAGCTGGTGAAGGACATGGCACTCATCGGCGTTGGTTCGATCACGATCGTGGACCCCGCTTACCTGGAAAACACCAAGAAACCAGCGTTCATGATGCCCGTCGTCGCCGGCCGGATGGCCAAGGTCGAGGTGATAAAGAAGCAATTGCACGCCCTGAACCCGTTCATGACCGTTAACACGATCGACACGAGAATCGAGGACGTTCCGCTCTCGCAATTGAAAGACCACGAGATCATCGTCGCGTGCATGAACGATTTCAAGACGCGCGCCTACATTTTCGGGGCTTGCAAGCAACTTGGCAAGCCATTCCTCGAAGGGACCTGCCTTGGGTTGCAAGGATTCGTCCAAGCGTGGCTTCCCAGCGACCAGGCGCTCGACGCGGACCAGGCATTCTCGCCCACGTATTGCGACGTGCCAGAGGATGCAAGGTCAAGAACCAACCAAGGCGCGGCATCGATCATCGCGGGCACGCTGGGCCAGGAAATCATCAAGGTCGCATTCAAGTTGCAAGGAGGCGACATCGGGGACGTGCAAAACCCGCGTTACATCCAGTACCACGGCATGAGCGGGTTGTTCGAGGCCTATCCTGCCCGAAAGGATGTCTTGCTCATGAACAACAAGCCCTACATGCTGGACCGCGACGCGTTGAAAAGATCGACCGTGTTCATCGCGGGGGTAGGTGCCCTCGGTTGCGAGATCGCCAAGGACCTCGCGGTGGCGGGCGTCGGGAAACTCATCCTTGTTGACCTTGATACAATCGAAACATCTAACCTTTCGAGGCAACTCCTGTTCAGGATGGAGGACATCGGGAAACCCAAGGCGGAAGTAGCTGCAAAGCGCGTGAAAGAATTGAACCCGGACGTGGAAACGGAGTTCCATTTCACGAAAATCCAGCAACTACCACTCTCGATGTACGAGGCGTGCGACGTCATCATCGCCGCGCTGGACAACGTGCAAGCCAGGTTCGACCTGAACGTCCTTGCAAGGCGCGTCAAGCGTCCCATGATCGAAGGAGGCACTGTCGGCTTCGAGGGCCACGTCCAGGTGATCGTGCCCGCGGGCGCCAAGCACCTCGAAGAGACCGCGTGCTACAGGTGCGTCGTCCCGGTCCCGCCACCGGACCAAAAGCTCATCGCGGCATGCACCCCGAAAGGGATACCGCAGACGAGGGAGCATTGCGTGCTGCGAGCCGAGTTCATTTTCCGCAAGAAGGAGGAACGGGAGCCAGACCTGAAGGCACGGCGCGACGTGATCCTGCTCACGGGTGCATCAAACAGGGAACTAGACATGCTCAAGGAACGGGACCCGTCGAAAGACCATGGCCCCCCGTTCATCTTGCAAGACATGGAAAACATCCTCGAGAACAAGATACCGGCCATCCAAACGGTATCGTCGGTAATCGCGAGCATCGAATCGGTGGAGGCGATGAAAATGGCCGTGATCCAGCAATCGCAAGCCAAGCCAGACCACGTGAACGTGATGGAACCGACCTACATGAATTACAACGGGATATGGGGAATATTCGAGCATTTACCCGTCTTGAAGCGTGATGAATGCCCGGTATGTGGCACGCAAAAAGGCATCGAATACATCCAGATACCAATCACGGGTGAAAGCACGGTGGAAGATATTTTCGTGTCCTTGCAAAAGGTGGGCACGATCAAGGAAGGCGAGCAGTTTATGGTCATGAACGTGACGACCAAGGGCATCGTCTACCACCCGTCGATCCCGGCATTCTCGAGCCGCGCCAGGAAGCTAATCGACTTTGGGCTGGCACCCGGAACGGACGTGCTTCTCACGCCCTTCGGTATCCCGAAAGCGGAGGATGGAAGCGAGCCCTTGAAATACCAAGTATCGTTCATCCTCATCTGATAGAACAAGAAACCAAGGTGTCATGTTTGAAAAACAACTTTCCACTCCTTTTTTCCCCGTTAACCATCGGGAACATGGCGATCCAGAACCGCATCGTCATGCCAGCCATGCACCTCTCCTACGCGGAGAATGGATTCATGAACGAGCGCCTCATCGAGTTCTACAAGGAGCGTGCCGTGAACCAAGCGGGGCTCATCATCATCGGTGGATGTTACGTGGATCCGCTTGGCAAGGGCGTCGACTCCATGATCGCCATCGACGATGACAAGTACATCGAGGGGCTCGCGCGCTTCGCTACGGAAATCCACGGTGCATCCAGCACCAAGATAGCCGTGCAGCTGTACCACTCTGGCAGGTACTCGTTCGAGCAGATCATCCATGAAAAACCCGTCTCGTCCTCGGTAAAGTACTCTTCATTCTCAAAGTCGACGCCACGAGCCTTGGGAACGGAAGAGATCCCGCGAGTGGTCGAAAAATTTGCTGCTGCAGCAGCACGAGCCAAGAAGGCCGGTTTCGATGCGGTGGAAATCGTCGGAAGTGCCGGTTACCTCATCGACCAGTTCCTCTCACCGTTAATCAACGACAGGACGGACAGGTATGGAGGGTCGTTTGAAAATCGATTGCGCTTCCCGATGGAAACCATCTCGGCGTGCAAGGCCGCCATCGGCGAGAACATGCCGTACCTTCCCGAAGCATCGTATTGGAGCCCGTGGAACGGGCACTGGATGTTGCTTCCCACGACCTTTCCCTTGTCCAAAGAGGCCCCCCGGTGCGCGCATTTATTTGTAACGCAGTGCAAATCCCCATCCTCATCACGCCAAAAAGCGAGCTGCTCGCCCAATCGCTTGACGCCAATTATCTTGCCTTCTTTTACCTCGCTGGATTCAAGAACCCCGTACCACCGATTCGCTGCCATTGCAATCCCGCTTGACTTGTCGTGAGAATGAGAAATATGGGTGCCATTCAACGGTGTTCCATTGAACGATTGCATGCTTATATCTTGGCCAGCCTTGCCAGTGCTTCTTGAATGCGTGGTACGGGTTGCGTGAGGGCAAACCGCAAGAATCCTTCCCCGTGATCGCCAAAACCAACTCCCGGTGTCGCCACCACGCCCACGTTGATCATCTTTTCCGCGAATTCCATGCTCGTGACTCCTCGTTCAGGTACCTCCACCCACACGTAGAATGTCGCCTTCGGAAGGGTCACGTTCCAGCCCAACTTCTTCAACCCGTTGATGAGCACGTCCCTGCGTTCCTTGTAAGCCTTGATGTTACTTTCCACCTCTGGGGGGCGTCTCCAGTTTTTGTATGCTTCGAGTCCCTTGATCACGGCACGCTGTATCGACATGGGGCATCCCGAATCGATCTGGTTCTTGATCTTGCGCAATCCACTTATGACCTCCGCGTTACCCGCGACCCAGCCACATCGAAAGCCGGTCATGTTGAACATCTTGCTCGCGGAATGTATCTCGACGGCATCGGGCTCGAATTCTAGGAACGATGGCGGCTTGTAATCGTCGAAATAAAACTCGCCGTAAGCGTTATCCGACACGATGATAATGTTGTTATCGCGGCCGAAGTCACGGAGCTCCTTGTAAAAGCCATCTGGTGCTATCGCTGCCGTCGGGTTGTTCGGGTAGTTGACGTATATCATCTTCGCCTTCTTGGCGATGTCGCACGGGATCGTTTTCAAGTCCGGGAGGAAGTTGTTTTCCTTCGTGAGAGGCATGATATGCGGGTCCCCGTCGCAGAGTTTCGTTGCACCGTTTGCATACACCGGGTAACCCGGGTCCGGGCACAATACGATGTCCCCTGGGTTCACGAACGCCCGTGCAATGTTCGCGACGCCTTCCTTGCCTCCAATCACGTTCGTGATTTCCGTGTTCGCGTTCAAGCTCAACCCGAACCGCTTTTTCATCCACGTGGCCGCTGCTTCCTTGAAGTCATCCTCGCCCATCGACGTGGGGTACTGGTGGTTGCGGGGGTCGTCTATCTGGCGTTTCATTTCGTCGATGATGAATGGCAGCGTCGGCAAGTCCGGGTCCCCTATCCCGAGCGGGATGAGGTCAACGCCTTGCTTCCGTTTTTCAGCTTTTATCTCTTCAATTCGTGCAAAGATGTACGGGGGCATCCTACCGACTCTTTTGGCCAGCTCTACCTTTACCATGTAATTGCTACACCATGTACATTCCTTGGAAAACAAAGGGAGTGTTCCGTATATTTTAAAACTTGGTTGAATAGGGAACGTGGCCCGATATCGAGCCCGTGCCAACCAAAAAGAAGAAGAAAGAACTTGTTATGTCACTTGCTTGCCATCGGCAGTTGCGCGATTCGTTCGTTCAACGCCACGTACACCTTGCGAATCGCGTCCGAAGACGGGGAACTCGGTGCGTATGCGATGATGCTTTTCATGTTGACGATGCTCTCGGGTATCTTCATATCGATGGGAATCTCACCCAAGAGCGTGTATTCGTTTTCTTCTATGAAATCAACGATATCCTTCTTTCCATCATCCCATGCATCCGCCCTGTTGATCACGATGCCGAACGGGATGTGGAAGTTGGTGATTATTTCTATCACTCGCTTCGCATCGTGCAGCGCCGCACGAAAAGGCTCGATGACCACGATGCAATAATCCAGGCCCGTCAGCGTTGCAAGCACGGGGCACCCGATCCCCGGTGGCCCGTCGATCACGACGATCTCGCGGTGCTCCTTTTCAGCCTTATCAAGTGCTATTTGCTTGGTCTCGGCCACCATCTTTCCCGATGTACTCGCGCCGATTATAGTCTCCCCGTAAACGAGGGGTATGCCTTCTTGCACGTCGATCACGCTAATTTTTCCACTATCAATTGCTTTTATCCCGTAAGCACCTTGATCACAGAGGACGACACAAGCGCCGCATCCCTCGCACGCGATGGTGTTGATCTCCGGGTGGCCTGTCACGTCATTCCATTTTATGGCACCGTACAAGCAATAGGCGTCCGTGATGCATGCTTTGCAGCTGGTGCATTTTTCTTCATTGGTGAATGCTTTCTCGGTCGTGTACACTGGAATAGACGTGGCAGTGCCAGATTGCGTGAACATCAATGCAAGGTTCGGGGCGTCAACATCGCAATCCACGGCGATGATTGATTTCTTGTTCTCTATATAGATCGCGCAGAGTGCTGCAGTCAATGTCGATTTCCCGACTCCTCCCTTGCCCGAAACGACGCCGATCTTCAAAATATTGTTGGTTCCACCGTTCATTCCTTCACCACTTCCTCGATAGCATTGAACACACGCACGATGTCTTGGTGGGTTCCTGGCTCGCCTGCCCGCTTCATGATCGGTTTTCCTTGGGCATACGACACCATGGCGTCTCTGGAAAGGGGGATGCTCGCGACCACTGCGGAACCCCATTTCTCGGCCACTGCCTTGATCTTGTCGGAAAACGACGCCATTGTCGACCTGTTTATGACGACAACCGATTTCTTCTTCAAAATTTTGCAGAGTTCCAAGATGCGACCGAGATCGTGCGCGCCCAGCGGCGTTGGTTCGGTCACGCAAACGACAAGGTCTGTCTTCTCGAGCGCGTTCTCGATATCACAATGCGCCCCGGGTGCCGTGTCGATCAAGATGTAATCGTAATGCCTCTCGGGGTGGAGCTTGGTCCAGACATGCTCGTTTTCTGCCTTGACGATGAACGTGGATTTCGGGCTCCCAGGGATCACCTTGCCGGTCAGGACGTCGATGCCGTCGAACGAGGTGAGCATCATCTG
This sequence comes from Promethearchaeota archaeon, assembly GCA_041305945.1. Lineage (GTDB taxonomy): Archaea > Asgardarchaeota > Lokiarchaeia > Sigyniarchaeales > Sigyniarchaeaceae > JBGLND01. The sequence goes on along the minus strand of JBGLND010000001.1, from coordinate 2,933,730 downwards.
GCCCACTTCTTCCCTGTCCTCGCGTATCGCACCCGTGGGACACACGCGTTTGCATAATTCACACGATTTACATAATGGCTGGATGAGCGTTGGAACCTTTTCTGGCATGTAAAACAACGCGTGGAACCTGCAACTTTGCGAGCATTTGCCACACTTCGAGCATGCATCAGGATCTATCCTCGGGATGAAACAGTCGATTTTCTTGACGACGTCTCCCGTGTCCGTGCCAAGGATGATGGCATCATTTGGATTGTCCACGTCGGCGTCGACAAGCAATACACGCCCGGACCGGGACAGCGCGATGGCTAGATTAATGGCAACGAAACTCTTCCCTGTCCCGCCTTTACCTCCCGAGACACCAATCACTCTCGGTCGGCTCGACCCGGGGGTTGGGACTTGATAGCTTTATTACAAGGAACGTTGAATTTGTTATCGCTATCTGCTTTGTTACAGGGAGTTGAATAGAGAAATGGTAATCGATATGGCTAGATACGGCTTAACAAATAATGAATCTGGCAATTATAAAGGTGTACAGCGATGCTTGCCAGCCCTCTTGTGCACTGCCTTCATCTTGAGCTCCGTGGCCGTCACCGTAACCACGGTGCAACAAAACCCGGAATCCCCGTGGGTGGGATGCGTTCCGCAATCGAGTAACGTGAACGTGACAGCATTTTGGGAGACCGAACGGGTCCGGGTCGAGAGCACCCCGTTGAACGTGCAAACACACAACCATTCCGAATTCCAATATTATGGCAGGACATACAACGCGACCGAGATTTCCTACGAGATGCCGAACTTCGTCGGCGCCTCGCCTGCCACGTTTCGCATCAATGCAACGGTCATCACCCCCACGAACGCGTCCGGGGATGTCAGCATGATGCCCGGCGTGTTGTTTTTCCCCGGGTTATGGCAACATCGTTGGACCTTGTTGTATCCTGCTGTTGTTGCTGCAGCCGACATGAACGCCACGGCCTTGATCGTGGATCATCCCGGCCACGGGGAAAGCGAGGGTCCCCCGCCAACGCCTGACTTGATGAACTTCACGGGGGACTTCAACAAAACGAGCCATTTTTACTTGATCTATTGCAACGCGATCCAAGCATTCCGGGTCTTGCAAGGATTGGCAGGCGTGGACACGTCACGCCTTGTCGTCTGTGGCACATCATACGGGGGATACACGGCGCATTTTACCGGTGCCATATTCCCGGATAAGGTTCGATTGGTCATGCCACTGATCCAGATGGGTGGATTGGATGACTTGGCACCAGAAAGCTTCGCATGGAACGTGCTCAATGTTTCGAGAGAACATTCCATTGCGAACGACCCGGACAAGTGGTTCTACTGCGATCCCTTGGGTTTCATCAACATGCCCAACTACCCCGAAGTATGGTGGGGGATCGGCACGGCCGACGAGTTCTACAATTACGAGCTGATTAACCGCACCTTCAACACGATAATGGACCCCGCGGGACCGAAGTGGTTGTCCATCGTCCCGAACGGCCACCACGGGGTGGATGGTGGCTGGGCCACGACGTTCAACACCCTGCGGTATGCATTCGGCTTAACTACACCGCCACCCACCATCAAGATCCACGAGACGAAGAAGGTCATGCAATTCGGGTTCGAGGGTCAGCAGGTGACGGCCAACGTTACCGGTACAACCCCCGTCACCCGCGTGGACGTGTGCTACCGGTACAAGAACATCATCGGGGATGCATTCAAGAAAGCACCCATGCAGCAGGTGGAAGGATCGAACGGGACGTGGACCGCGACGGTGAATGCTGCTTGGCTCTCGTCCGAGATGGAATATTATATCATCGCATACCCTGATATCGAGCCAGGATCGGATGGTGAGGTGTTCTACACGACACCGGTTCACACCGCTGGCGTGCTGGTGAATTACCTGTCTTTTCTCCCGGTGTTGGGTATCATCGCGGCTATCGGCATCCCCGTGTTTTTCGTGTTGAAGTTCAGGCACAAGATCGAGGTGCAAGACGTGGACGAGCGGCTTCGAGCCAAGGCACGCGTGCATTTCATAATAGAAAACGCGCTCGTTGCAACCACCGGCGTTCTCACGTTTGCATCGTTCGCGCTCACGTGGTGCATCCCGCATCGCGTGATCCCGTGGTCGATGTCGTACATCTTTACCAATTATTTCACCTACACGGCATTCTTCGGCGAGTTTGCCTTTTACTTCACGGGACTCGTGATCGCGCTCCTCCTCGTTGTCGCGGTGGTGGGCGTGATCAATCCCCTCTTGTCCGCCATATTGAACATTTCTTGGTTGGTCCTCTACAACACCCTCCTGGGATTCATCATGATGATGCTGTTCAACAAGGGGAGCAATCCTGACACGTGGGGCCCGGGCTTGTGGCTCTTCCTCTTCGCGGCCATCGGCCAAGCGGGAATCTGGGCGTGGAGGCTGGTGTATAGAAGGCGGCTGGGAATAAAATGGGTGAATCTCGTCGTCCTCGTGAAGGATGCAAGGGCAAAAGCGAAATAACACCCGGACGTGGTTATTTGTTTTTTTTTCCCTTTATTTTAATCAAGAGCTCGTTATCGTCTCGAGCCTTGATGAGCACGAGTTGCTTCCCTTCTTGGATGGTAACATCCGCGTTCCCGGCTTCAAGCGTTATCCCGCTTGGATATTGATACCGTGGGACGTATATTTCCGTGGGACGGGCGATGCTCGCGTCCGGCTTGAGCCCCAAGGTGAATTGGCCCTTTTTTCGCTGGTACATCATCAATAGAGGGGTGCCTTGGATGCGACGTGCGAACGGCCGGAGGAACCCGTCCAACACCCGTCCCCCGCTGTTGATGTCACGCGGGTTGTCATGTTGGTCCTCGCTGAAGATGCTGCAATCTTCCTGGTTCCAGCCATCGCCGATAAGCGGATCGTTCTTGTTATGGGCGTTGTAATTCCATTGAGCGGAGCTCAGGAGCAAGGCATCCAGCGCGTTGTACAGGAGGTCCAGTGCCATCACGTGGGACTTCCATATCTTTTTACCATGGTTGCCACGTTCCCATTCACGGAAAGCCTTCCCGTTATCGAGGTCGTACGGGATGCCGCACTCCCCTATCACCGTGGGACAGCCGCCGTTGATCCTTTCCGACGCACGGGCGATGTCGCCCAGGTTTCGCTCGTACATCGCCTGGATGCCACGCGTGCCGAAGACCAGTTGCTTCGTGGTCACGTCCAAGGTGAACGGGTAGTGGAATTTCTTCGTACCGACGGTCGCGTTGTCGTACCAGTGCGTCGCGTTAACGGCGTTGGGCGTGATAGATTCGGGAAATGATGGGTCGAATGCCGATGACACGCAATCCTTTTCAGCAAACACCATCCAATCTGGATTCACGTTCCTGATGCTTTCACCAACGCGATCGATGAACGGGAACATGCAATCACGGTCGAAGTCTACCCGCTTGCCATTCGCCACTTGGAAGAAATCCTCGTGCAAGACGGTTCCGTTTCCATTACCATCAAGCCTCCATGCCCCGGCCTCCTGGAACGGGTCGGTTCGCCCGGGAAGCCAGATGGAAACGCGGTCATCGTTGACGCGCACGAGACGTTTCGGCACGAAGCCTCCCTTGAGCAAGGATAGCTCGTTGTAGGGGACGTCGATCGAGTGCCCGTGGGAGCAATACAGGGCATCGAGCGGGGACCACGCGAGCCCTAGCATGGCGGGATCGTTTCTCGTGCTCTTGGTCTTGCGCTCGCTGAAAGGCCTCCCGATCCATCCCCTTCTCGGCTCGTTCAAGGAATCGAAACCAAGCACGTTCGGGAAATCCTTGATGCGTTTCCCCACTTCAACCATGCACCCGAGAAGGTGCGACTGCATGTAGTCTTGCACGTTCAGCTGGTCGATCATCATGCCGGGGCGGGACGAACGTGCCCGGGGTCCCGGCCGGCACGAGCTCCTTGGAGAGCAAGTAGGCATCTAGTATCGCCCGGGTGGATATCTTGTCCACGGACGGGTTCCTGCGGGTGAGCTCGTCAACGAACCCGCCGAGCAGCACGCTCACCTCGTGGGCCGAATAGTTATCGCGCTCGAGATAATCCTCTTGCATCAACTTGCGTTTCAAGTAGAGGAAGTAAGCGATGACCGCCACGCTCATCATCATGAGGTTGTTGATCGCGCTCACCAGGCCTTGCGGGATCGGCACGGTGGAGCCACCCACGGAAATGCCCAGGACTAGCGACATGATGCCCATGATCACGACGGTCGCGAACATGTACGCGATGAACGGGAGATTATTCAAGGTGAATACCGACGTCTTGCTCAGTTTCGAGCCCAACCCCTTGAATAACAACAACAACGTGAACACGAGCAGGATCGCATCCAAGACCTGGTCGATGAAGCTCGTGGTTTGCCCGAGAATGGCCTTGGACATGGCATTGATGAAACCGAAACCGCGGAACAGGATGTACACGTAGAATAGCAGGTGCATCAACGGGGCGAAGACCGACGGCGTGTCGTGCTTCACGGTTTGCCTGTGGATGGCAAGGATGTACAGCGAGGCGATGACCAGCAGGAAGAACGTGCCGCCGAACCATGACATGAACACGATCTGGCCCACGACGTTGCTCCACAGGTTCGCGACCGTGTCGGTGGACCCTCCAAGGAGGAACGCCAGTATCCCGATCTGCATCCCGAAAGGGGCAAAGATCGACAGCCAGACGACGGTACTCGCGGATGACCGCTTGCTCTCCACGGTGGCGAGGTCGCGAAACGCGCGCTTTTCTGCCTTCATGGAAACGATTTCCAAGCCATTCTTGATGAAGAAAATCTGGATGAAGTTCCACCCGAAGTACACGATGATGAATGCGACCGGGAGGGCAATGTCGAAATGGTATTGTGGGGGAAGTATCGAGCTCGTGATGAATCCGATGATCGTGATGCCCATCGATATGGCAAGCACGAGCAAGAAAATCGATAGTTTCTTTCTCGTTGCACCCTTGATGATGTGCGGTTCCAAGGACTTGAGGTTGCTCAGGGCAAAAAAAATCCCGAAGGTGATGATGAAACTCGTGGCCACGAACAAGCCAACGGTCAAGGTCGCCACGCCCTTGAAGAACTGCAAGAACGCGAGGAATACCGCGGCGATGAAAAAAACGAGCGTGTAAGGCCAGTGGGTCTCGCTAAAGACGTTAGAGAAATTTTTTGCCAAGTATTCTTGAAGCTTGACGAGCGCGGGGGATACCGGTTTCCCGGCGGGCGCCGCGTTGGCGTTAACGACATCACCAGCGGCGATCGGTTGGTCTTGTTGGCTTGGTTGGCGCGGCTCGCTCACGATTCGGTCACCACCAGATCACGAGATCACGAGTGCTAGCCTTGCACATCAAATCCAGCATAATAAATGTACTCGAGGTCGCGTGAAACGACGTTGAAAGCAAACGATTCAATGGCCACGGGATCATGCCTTGATCTTGAGGAAGTTGTTCCTGGAAACGCGCTTGATGTACCCGCGCTTCGCGAGCGTTTTCAGCTGGTTGCGAGCCTCCCGTGATTCTGTTTCCGTGTAATGGCATGCCTCGCAAAATTGGCGGAACGAGAAACTGCTACCAAGGAGGTCCTTTTTATCGTCGTAAAGTCCCATTTCGGTCAACTGTATTCTTTCGATGAGGCAAATAATGATAGCCGGTATTAAACACTTCGCTCGCCGCGCACGCCGACCATCATATGAGGTGCAATCCGTCCGTGAGATACGCGACCAGCGCGTCGCAGTGCTCGCGTGACCCTTTAACCTCATCGACGAACGATCGCCACCGGGGGCAATACTTCTTGTCGAGGATGCACCGGCGCGTGCTCGCGTCGTATATCAGCGGGTAGAACTTGCATCCTCGCGGGTGGCGCGGGTACAGGGCGCACGTGAATTCCTTGCCTTCACGGAGGAAGTAGCATCTCCCGCCGACGTTCTTCAAAACACGCAGGCCACGATGTTCCCGTGACGGTTCCGTGCACGCGTCGATGTCGAAACCCGCAGCGGTGATCTCGTCCAAGTCCGCCAGGGAAAGCGGCATGTGGGTGGGCTTGCAGCACACCCCGCAGGACGTGCAAGTCGGGCTGATCAGCATTGGTGGCTACCCCGGGAATGATGGTGATGGTGTGATGATGGGATGGGTGGGGACATCGCGTGAAAAGGAGGGGAACTTGGAGCCTGCCGTGCACGTTCCGGGCATCTACCACGGGTCCCATTCGGGGGTGTCGTCCTTGGCGGGCAAGGGCTTCGGCGTGGGCGACATCTCCTTTGGCGAGGGAGACGGCTCCTTTGGCTCATCCTTTGGTTTCTCCGGCACCACGTCATCCTCAGGACCCGGGATGATGGTAGGAGCCACGTCGTCATCGTCGAGGTCGTCATCGAGCTTGGGAAACCGGGGAGGCCAACGAACCGTGGATGTAGGCATCGATTGCACCGCGGGAAGTTGGGACGGGGTGGGTCCTGAGGTCGCCTTGCTTGCTTGCGTGGCAAGCCCGGATGGCAATATTGGCGGGATGGGTTTCTGGATCGGGATGGTTTTTTTCTCGCCCGCTGCATCCGGCGCGGCTTGCAATTTCGGAACGGGGGGTGCTTCGACCGGCTTCTCGATTGGCTTCTCGACTAGCTTCTCGATTGGCTTCTCGACTGCAACAGGTTTCGCGCTCGCTGCAACCACGGGCTCGGGTTTTGGTGCAGGCTTTGCTTCAAGCTTCGGCTCCGGCTTGGGCTCGGGCCTTGGCTCTGCCTTGACCTCGGGTTTTGGCTCGGAGATTGGCGTAGAGGCAATGGCTGGCCCGAGCATTTCCTCGGAAAACACGGGTTCCACGCCCAAGCATACCTGGCCGAAGCTATCGAACACCTCGCTCATGTTCAAGAACTTGTCCTTTGTTAGATCAACGCTCACGCGAGTGTTCTTCTCGGCATCAACCACGGTAAACGTTACTGTTGGTTCGGGTTGGATGGTATCTTCAATCGCTGTCAAGACGAGTGTCTTCTTCTCACTGAGCTTGATCTTCCAAACGGTTTCCTTTCGGAATTCTTTGTCTATCTCCATGATCCCGGGCCCGCTTTGCACGTGGATTTCCAGCAGTTTTCATGGTGCTGGCTTCGTGTTATGTAAAGTTGATTCAGCGATATAAATTTACTTGGACATAATCCTAAGGGATGTAGAGCGCGTTGGACATGTTCCTAAGAGACGGACATATTCCTAAGGGATGCAGAGCCCGTTTTTATCGATCGCATGCTTCCTTGGCATCCCGGAAAATCGATGCGCTCGCGAGCTAGGTGATTTTTTCCATTTTCTTCATTGCAGAATCATGCAACACGGCGCAAGATGATATTGAAAGATGGGATAGAAAGAAAGTAATTCGATTGCATGGCCGCGGCACCTTCGTTCGTTTTTACTTTCATTTGCTGTTATCCCCCGCACGAATGGATTGTTGATGCTTGGTCCGGTTCACGAGGTGCAAAGCCCTGGCCAGCGGGAGGATGTCATCGAACACGGGGAAGTGCTGGGATTGGAGCTTGTCCTTGAGCGGCCTCCGTATCTGGTCATACCCGATATCCTCGATGATGACCAAGATGGGCTTTGAAGTCGTGGCTCTCACCCGCTCCAGCATCTCGGGGATTTCACGGGCGAGGTCGACATCCTTGCGCATCTGGTGGGCGAGGTAGAGTGGTGCTATCTCGAAGACAACACCATCGATGCTATCGGATGCAAGGACCGCGGCGAGGATTGATTCCAAGAGTTGCACGTCGTAGAGCAGCGCGGCCACGTCGACGGGGTTCGAGAAGCTTGTCCCGCTGGCCTTCAGCAAGGATTCCAGTGTGCCACGCAAAGCAGGGTCCTTGCGCAGGTCGGGCAGGGCCATGCCGTGGTCGACGAGGGTGTCGGCACTGACCACCCCGAAGCCACCCGACAGCGTTAGCATGCACAAGTTATGCACCTTGGTGCCCCCGGTGAACGAGATGTACTTGGTTACCCCGAGCGCGTCCTCGAACGTTTCAACGACGATCCCGCCAGCTTGTGCCATTGCTGCCTTCCACGTCACGAAGTTTCCCGCGAGCGATGCGGTGTGGCTCCTTGCTGCCTTGGAGCCCGCCTCCGTGCGACCGCCCTTGATGATGATGACGTGCTTTCCCGACGTGGCCATTGCCCGCATCGTCCTCGATAATTCCCTGCCCGTGCCATCGGGGATGCCCTCGATGTAGGCGATGACCTGCTTGGTTTCCCTGTCGGACGAGAAGTAATCGACGACGTCTTGCACCCCGATGTCCGAGGCATTCCCTATGGAAAAGGCTTTCGATATCCCTACTTGCTCGGACGCGAGGCCGTGGATCAGCAGGTTGCATAGCCCCCCCGATTGCGCCACGATGCCCACGTCCCCGGCAAGCATGGGCAGGGATGGCCTCCAGCGGATTCCCAGCCTGGGATAGAACAGCCCCATGCAATTCGGGCCAATGACGTGAAGTCCCGTGCCCTTTATTCTTTGCACGAGTTCGGATTGCAACGACCTTCCCTCTATCGTCCCGCTGTCCGAGAATCCGGACGTGAAGATCGACGCCAGCTTCACGCCCTTCTTGATGCAGTCGTCGATCACGCCCAGGACGGCCTCCCTCGGTACCTCGATAAAGGCGAAATCCACCTTTTTTTCGGCGGGCATGTCCGCCAAGGAGGGATAAAACTCGGCGCGCGGGAGACTTGCGACATGTTCAGGATTTCCGGGCTTGATCCCGTACACCGGTCCCTTGAACGTTTCCAGGAACGTTCTCAAGAAGAAATAGTCCCGCTTTTTGGATGCGCCAATGTCCGCGATGGACGATATGGATTCCAAGAAGGTTAGGTCTTTCATCCGATGTCATACCTCCTTACACGGGGGAGATTTTTTAACGTGCACGTTGCAATAGGATACATGATACCCCAAATTTTCCTTTTTCAACCGGAGGCGCTTGAAAAATGGTGAAAATCGGTTCTAATGCGCCGGATTCCGTCATTGATGGCCATAATGACACTATCCTTTGGCATGCGGCGCATGCCCTCAAGTTTTCCGAGGAATCACAAAAAGGACACATGGACCTTCCCAGGTTGCAGCGTTCAGGCTTCCTTGCTGGCATGTTCGCGTTGTGCCCGACGAAGTACAAGTTCTTGATCGACACGTTCACCGGGTACTGGCTTCGCCAGGTAAAAAAGCCTGAGAATGGCTTGCACCACGTGAAATCGGTCGATGACATCGAGGCTGCAAGGTCCGCGGGAAAGATCGGGGCGATCATGCAATTCGAGGGCGCGGGCGGCATCGATGCGGAATTCACCTTGTTGCACAAGAGCTACGAGCGCGGGTTGCGCGTGCTCACCATCACGTGGAAGGAGGCAAACAAGTTTGGAACCGGCGCTCATTTTTCGGACCCCCAGGTTGACAGGGGGCTCACCCCCAAGGGCCGGGAGCTGGTCGTGGAAGCGCAAAAGCTTGGCATCACGATCGATGTCTCCCATCTCAACGAGCCGAGCTTCTGGGACGTGATCGACGTGGCAAAGCGCCCCGTTGTTGCCACGCACTCGAACGCGCGCGCCATCTGCGACCATCCACGGAACCTCCGTGATGACCAGATTGAAGCAATAGGCGAGAAGGGGGGCGTTATCGGTATCAACTTTGGCATCAAGTTCCTCGATCCCGGCAAGGACCCGGATAATAGGGGTCTCCCGCTTGATGTTATCAAGCAACACGTCGATCACATCGTGTCCATCGCGGGCGTGGATACAGTTGCTCTCGGTGCCGATTTTGATGGCGTCCGCGTTCCCGATTGCGTCAAGGATTGCACGCGTTATCCTGCCTTGCTGGAATTCTTTCAAACAAATGGTTATAGCAAATCCGATGTCCGCAAGATCGCAAGCGAAAACTGGTTGCGGGTTTTTCGCGGCACGTGGCAACCATAGTACGAGGAAGGTGCCTAAAAGGAAGCATGGTTCACCGTTAATGACTCGAACTGCGATCGTTTGTGGAAAAATACTCCCTACAATGCTCCCTGGCTCATCGGGGATCAAGCTTATATTTTAGTGCATTGATTACGTTTTTACAAATTTGGACGAATACGTATTCTCAACCAACGGTAGGTTAATATGACGAAAAAAAATCAGATGCAACATAGTTGGAACTGGAATCGGTCGAACCGAAAGGTGCTATCAATCACGATATCGTTAGCTTGCCTTTCGATGAGCGTTATGGTGATGAAAGGTCCTTTTGACTTGATTTATCGCGACGCTGTTTTCGATAAGTTCATTTCAGACGAACCCGTTGCGTCGTGGGGGATTGATGGATTGGATTGGAATAAAACGTGGGCCGGCGGGAGCAACGACGTGTTCTATGGCACGTGGGCATATGGTGATTACATCTACACTTGCGGGGTTACCGAAAGTAAGGGTGCTGGCGGGACCGACTTGTTGCTCGTGAAATGGGATACCAACGGCAACGAGGTTTGGAACAAGACGTGGGGGTACGCCGAGAACGATGGGGGCAATGCCGTTTGGGTTTCAACTTCAAGTGTCATCTTCACGGTCGGGACGACGTACCATCCTGGTATGTCGGACCTCGTGCTCATACGGTGGGATGATAACGGCAACCAGGTTTGGAACAAGACGTGGGGTGGCGCCCAGAGCGAGGACGGGAATTCGGTCTTTGGCGACGGAACATACGTCTATACTTGCGGGTCCACAAGTTCATACGGGAATGGAAATTTTGACGTGTGCCTCATCAAGTGGGACTACAACGGAAATGTCCAAGGGAGTTACATGTGGGGTGGTGCAAATCAAGATAATGGATATTGCGTCCGGATGATGGGTGGATACGTGTATATATGTGGAGATCGGAAGAGCATCCCGTGGCAAGATATCGAATTTTTCAAGAACCTTCACCACGTTTTCCTCGTTGATATCGCCTTCGAGCTCGATGTAATTGAGCAATTTCAAGACTTCCATCCAAGAACCCGTGGCGGGCTCGTTCGTAGTACCTGTCATGGTGTGGTACCCGTTGGGTAGTGTTCTCCCAGAAGCACTTATTAACCTTGCTCGGGGCAAGGAACGGGCTCCTCGGATATTCCCGTTCCACCCTAATTTCATTTAAAGAGTGCCGCAATTGTCCGGTCATGAAATCTAGCAAAAGCATCATCCTTATACCACTCATCATCGTGTCAACAATCGCCATCGCGGGGCCTTACATCTACATCACGCTGAACGCGAGGGCAGTTCTTGTCAATCCCCGGTTGGGATGTCCCGTTCGAGCTCCTGCAACGAGCGGTGTTGGTGATTCCGGTGAGAAACTGGACGGGAGTTTTCCCGTGTGGGTCGGCACCGATCCTGCAGATGTCCCCGTGCCGTTGGCTTGGCTAGATGCTGCGAGCTGGCACGTGGGCTTGACCTTTACCTTGCTGGACGGCGCGCCGCTCGTCGAGGCGAGCATCGAAGCCGTCACCTTGGACAGGAACGTGTTCGTTTCCTATGGCGGGGGTGACACGTCCGTCCTATCGCAAAATGCCATTCGGATGGATATCCTGCTTCCATCGTCGATACAGCCTGGCTTGTATGACCTCCACGTTTCGTTCCAAGCGGGCTTGGGTGCAACGAACGTCAACGCCGGTCCCGGTGAATACCAGGGAACGGCGGGCACTGCCAACGGCCTACCCGGGAGCGAGTTCGTCCTGTCCGAACGTAGTTGCGTTTACGTCCCGTGGGTGAACGATTCGCTGGCATCGGACCCGGGCCCATCTGGGAGCGGGTATTACAACCCGTGGTCGATGGTTCATATCACGGATATCCATTTCGGGGCGGACGGGGACAGCAGGTTGCAGCTTCCCGGCAGCGAGGTATACACGTCAGCCCTTCGGGATGCATTGTCCATCCTCGCCCCCGAGGTGCTTATCGCGACCGGCGACCTAACACGGGACCCGTTCGATCGGGACTCGGAATATCGGCTCGCCTACGACTGGTTTTCCTCGACGGGCATCCCCGTGATCGCGGCAAATGGCAACCACGACCAAGGAAGCATCGGGTACTGGCCCTACTATTTCGGACCCCAACTCGCGGTGCTTCGCTGGGGGGGCATCAAGTTTGTCACGTTCAACTCCGTGCTCCCCACGAGCGGCCGTACCGTGAGTCTCATTGCCAATGAGGTCAAGCTCAGCGGGGATGCCGGGGAACCCGTATTTCTTGCGTGTCATATCCCGTTGATGGACGTGTTCGGTCGCCAGACTTCTGGATCGGCTGCATCCATCGTGGATGCAATGGTACGATATAACGGCACGGCAGTGCTTCAAGGCCACAACCATTACAACCTCGTGATGGATGCCAAAAAAGCATTGAACCAGTACTTGAACTTCGGGGTGGAGCTGGAAACGATGGACGCTGCTTGCGAGTTCACGACCTTGGATGGGTCGGCGATGCCCGCGATCGACGGGCCGAAATTAATCATCACCTCCACCGTCGGTTACGGCGGGCGTGATAGCCTGCAGGACGCGTGGCCCTCCTACATCCCAATGACAGGCTACCGGGAGGTTACCATGGCCGGGAACCGCATCGCCAACTACACGTATGACGTGGATGGTGATGGCTCCCGGGATGCATCATACGGCCAGCCCGTGTTCGATTACACGATCAACCAAACGTTCCAGAATGCTATGCTCAACTTCTCCCTCCAGTTCGATCCAGCCAATGCAAGCGCCGGCGCGATCTACACGATTTACAACAACTTGACGGAGGACATTTGGGGTGCCCGCGCGGCCATCACGTTGCCTGTCAATGCAACGCACCGATGGCAGGCGATCGGGAATCCGTTCCAAGTCTACGAGCGCGTGCGCGTCACAAACGTTACCCATGAATACGTTGATTTTCGGTTGAACATGGCTAAAAAGAGCACGGTTGACGTGCATTTACAATTGATGGCAGTATGAGTGATGCAAGATGGAAGCAAACCATACATTAACGGATAGAAAATCCCCGCCCCTTGCATTCTACGCGGGCACCCGCATCGCGTTGATCGGCTTGCAGGTCGTGATGGTCCCGTGGATGCTTGCCACGATCCTGACCTGGTCCACCGATGACATGCTGGAGGATAATATCCCCTTGTACGTGCTCCTGGGTGCCTTGTTGCTCGCGCCCGTGGCACTCCTCGTGGTGCTCAGGCTTGCAAAGATTAACGTGGTGAAAAAAGTGCTTGGAAACGTGCTGGTGTATGTCGCCTTGATCGTGCAAATTTTTCTCGATTATCTCTTGTACGCGAAGTTTCACAAGCTCTTTCCTTTCGCCCCGGATGCCGTCATCGACGGGGAACCTTTGCAGACGGGGTGGATGGCCACCGATAACGAGCCAATCTTGCTCTTTTCGATCTGGGCCGCGTGGAGCCTCCTGGTCTTCTTGCCCTCGCTGGTGGGATCAATCTCGAGAACCCCCGGATTGCCGGGCAACGCGTTGAAATCGGGCTTCCATGTCGGGTTCGTCGTAATTGGCTTGGCAATGGGCCTGCAGTTCGGGGGCCCGTGGAGCTTCCCCCTCCAGCATCTCGTGGCAATCGCTGCATTGCTCCCGTTCTTGTACGTGACGCGCGGTGCAGGTTCAGGAGCGCCGGACACGAGCGGGCGCCCGTTCTATCCGGTGTTCTCGACGATCGGCTTGTACTTCATCATTGCATTCTGGTCGAGCACCCTGATCGTCCAGGCCGGCGCTGCCCCCGTCATGCTCGTCCCGTGGGCTTGCTTTTGTCTTGCCAATCTCGCGCTGGCGCTGGCCGGGTGGAAGAGACCTGGTTGGGAAGTGTCCCCGGGCGGCAAGAAGTTGGTCGTGTTGGCATGGCTCATCTTGATCGGAGCCACCGCGTGCGTCATCATGGTAAATCTCATCGGATTTTTTGCCGAGGCACTCGTTTTATGGCTGTCGTTGGGAATCGTGGGCATTTCCGTGTTTCCAGAAATGCTCTCTTGGAAAGAACAATTTGGCCGGAAGATTGTCGGGTCGCGGCTTCTCTTCGCCATGTATCTCTTCATACTCGGCATCATCATGGCCTACCTTCCCAACATATACGACCCCATCTCCAGCTATGCAGCGTTCGTCATCATCGGCATCCCCGTGCTATTCTCTTTATTCGTATTCACGCCTCGAAGAGAATGGGGACGGAACGTTAAAAAATAAGGTGGGTACTTAACCGATTTTTTTCCATCATTCCTTGTCGAATCGGGTACTTTATAGCACCCTCGGGATCAACCATGTCATCCAAGCTGGCCCCCGTCAAGAATAGAGGCACGTCGGGCCATTCGTGTGCGTCTTTATTCACGTGTTTCATGGCCATGTAGACCTTTTTCATCGTGCTGAGGGGCGATGCAGGGAAGCAATCGATCTGGAACTCCTTTCCTGCATCATCACCTGCAAGGCCAAATTCCTTGCCCTTTTCCATGCACGGCGCGCACCACGCCACGCTTTCGGGATCGTGGCTGTTGCAAAACAATCCCGTGACGGGATCCGGTTTTGGTTCGAGGACATATATGAAATTCGGGGCTAGGGTGCCTACCAGCAATGCAGCGAACATCTGCAACGGCGAGATGTCGATCTTGAACTTAACGGCGGGTACAACGGAGGTGATGCCGGCGCATGATTTCACGGTCTTCCCGTCCAGCTCATTCGTGAAGTGGTGCAACCCGTAATCGAGAATCCCCAGCCCGCTCATGCTGATCCCGACCATGGACCATGGCGCTTCCCCCGCCTTGAGCCGGCCTCCCGTGTAATCTTCACCCCATTTCAAGCCCCACTTGATGATCTCCGACATTGCGTTCATCTGCCAGCTCCACTTCCCGATCCGGCCGTGGACGCCCCGGTGCTTCACGTTGTGCCCGAAATACGGCAGGTCGGGCATGATGACGGCGTAGCCCCTTTCCGAGAACCACGGGGCAAAGTAATAGTACTCGCGTTCCCCGAAATTCCCGAGGCCGTGGAAGCCGACGATCACGCTCTTCACGTCGCCCGGGTTCAAGGGCGCGATGCATTTCACGTATAAATCCTGCTTCCAAGGCTTGTCCTTGCAAGGTATCCATGATTTTTCAACGTGCATGCTTTTTTCTAGCGTTTTTTCTTGGGCTCGCTTGGATTCAGACCACGGTGGAACCTCGCAGCGAAATTGCTTCGTTTTTTCGAGCAAATCTTGTACATTTTTGCTTGGCATGGTTTTCGCTTCGCTCGTATCATGCATTTTATCGAGAGAAAATAATTAAAGATTCTGCCAAGGATGGCTTGTCTCTTGGGATGCCGGCCGGGGAGTTGGGATGGATGGGGCCTTGGTTGACGTGTCTGCAACGGCGGCGGTCGACGGTGGCTTCTTGCCTGATGCCTCGACGATCCTCTCCTCGATGGCCTCTGGCTTGGCGAGCTTGTCGCGGATGGTGCTATCCTTCAAGAGAATATTGTATATCGATCGAGCGACGTGCGGCGCGAACTGGAGGAATTTCAATGCTCGTTTCTTCGATTCTGCATGTCGTTGCTTCTTGGACACGTATGCACGCAACCTGCGGCCGACTTGTTCCAACGCGAGCTTGATCTCTTTGCTCAAATTATCGTCTTCAGCAAGTGCTTGTTTTGATTGGGACTTGAACATCAAGTGGACGAAAGGACCTGATACATTCACGAACACGCGGATGGGTGCCTTCGGGATGCCATTATCGAACGTGTCGAGCATATAATTTTTCCAATTAACGAGCGCGACCGCTTTCCATATGGCACAGTCTGCATTATCGCGGAGCTTTGGCGTCCTGTTCACGAACCGGTAAACGACGTCAGCGGCCTTCGCGGGAGTCTTCACGTTTGTCCCGTACGCGATCGCGGCCTCGACAACGAATGCCAAGCCCTTCCCGCTCGTCGGCGGGCGGGTCACCGCGCTTACGAAATCAAGATCCTCCTCCATGATCTCCTCGGAGTAGAGCTCCGTTTCGTTGAAGCTTCCGATGTCGTGCTGCACCAGCTCGTTGAACCTGTCTTTCTTGATTTCGGTCACGCTATCCAGCAATTTCACGAGCGGGATGGCTGTCATCTTCGCCACGAATTCGGCCTCGCCAAGCTGGATGAGCTTGAATATTTTCGAGCTTTCATCGAACTCGTCGATGCGATTTTCCTTGAAGTCCTTGTAAATTTCGGGTAACGCGACCATGTCATTCTCGAAGGCGGCGTCCGCGTCCATTTCTGTAAAATACTGGTCAAATTTTGAAATCTTCAATCCGAATTCCTGTATCAACACGGATTCAAGCACGTCCGAGCTCACCGGGATGGCAGTGTCGGTCGGCGGGGAGAGATATTTTTCCAGCGTGAAGTACTTGTAGAGAATGTTGACCTGGAGTTCTTGCAATTCCCGGGGTGGCATGCTCCCGATCGTGATGGTGTAATATTTCTCCTCGACAACCTTTTGCACCTTCTCGTCGGTAATATCCTCGAACGCGGCCTCGCTTTTTTCCAGGAAATCCATGAACGCTTTCTTCACGTTCGTCTTGTTTTTTTCCTCGTCCTTCTTGTCCTTCTCAAGATTCTTGATGTTCTTTTGGATTTCAGATTTATCCTTTTTCTTGGCTGCTGCATCCCTTTCGCTTTCTAGCTTCTTGATCTTGTTGTCCAGCTTGATGATCTTGTCTAGCGTGCCCTTGTAATTTGCCAAGACATTCTTGTACGCGTCAACGGCATCTTGCTTTCCAACATTGAGAAGGCTCACAACCCACGTGGGTTTCGCGGTTTTCGCCTTTCCCGTGATGCGCTTTAATTTCCTGTACGTGTAAACATAATCGTTTTTCTTGTCGCTGACGGTGATGTAGTCCGATTCGGTCAGTCGCAAGAACTGGATGCGGTCTTGGAGCTCCTCCTCCGCGTCGGCAATGATACCTTGCGCGATCTTGTCGCTGATCCGGACGAAGCTCCCCACGAAGAATTGCCGCACGTATGTTTCCGACGTTGTCCGGAGCATGTCCTGGAACTCGCCGATGTTGATGGAGGACGGGTGCGGCTTCGCGTACTTTGGTTCCTCAGGGAACTCACTCACGAGGCGTTTAATATCGTGCTTCTGGCTGTAAGGGTCATAATAGATGATGTTGACATGCGAGTTCATCAGCGCGGTCTGCTTGACGTAAGTGTCCACGTACCCGCGTATGTAGCGGATGTTCGTGTAGAATAACCTGATGTAAGTGCCATGCATGAAATCCGTGTCGACCGCGGTCTGCTCGATCGTGTAACTCTTCTTGTTTTCTCCCGTCGTGAAAAATTCCGACACGTATCCCGAGTCGTGCTTGTAATGTTTCGAGATGAGCTGTATTGGCTTGCCTGTCGTGTTCTGAGCGTCGCTGAATGCCGATGGGCTCCCGAATCCTTGCGAGCCCCTGGTTTGCTTGAGCTTCTCGCTCTTTGACGATGCAAGGTAAGTGCCGAACCGTTCAAGGTCGGATGGCCCGATGCCCGTGCCCGAGTCGAAGATCTCAAAGCAGTAGAGTTTCATGTTCTTGCTCTCGTCCAGGAAGGCCAGGGACTCGTCCTCGACTTCCGTGAGCCGCATGATGATGACAGGCTCTGTTTGCACGAGATCAAGGTTTTCGTTGATGAGACTTTCCATGGCTTCGATGATCGAGTGCATGCGCGTGTCGGTATCCGTTTTCTGCATGAGCCTTGGCTTGACAACATCCTTGTCCAGTTTTTCGGATACCGTGGCCTGTTCCACGCCGGCGTCTTGAGCTTGCGCGGTCCCGTGGGTCGCGGCCGCGTCGCCATTCTCGCCTTCTCCCTCCCCCATGCTCGCGAACACGTTCGACAGGTCGGTCGGCAATCCTTGGACTTCCCTGGTCGTCGCTTCCATCAACTCGTCCTCGACGTTAATCCAGTCTTGATAATCCTCTGCTTCTAATCGATACCCGATCTCCGTCTCCTGCGTTTTCCAATGGAACGTCTCGATCGCATCAAGCGCGTTATCTAAAAACTCTACCACGTATTGCACGTGCTTGAAATGTCCAGTATCGAAACCTACAAGTTGCGTGCGCTTCCTCATGAACTGTGCGATTGAGCCTTGCTTGATCACGTTCGCATCTTGTTCGTTTGGTGGTTCATCGGGCATGTGTCGAGTCGCATTCGTCTGTTCTTCTTTCTCATCCACTTTTTTCGGTACAATTCCCCGGGTGCGTGAAACGCTGCTAGAATGCACCGGCGGGCCGAACGGCAGTGTATCAATGGAAATCAATAATTTCGTGGAAGTATATAAATGCTTGTGTCCGTGGTTGCTCTCACCCGCTGCTCTTCCCGGCTTTACGATAAAGGCAAGATCCTTATCCTTTACAACTTTTCCTCATGAATATCCTTATGCTTGCACCATGGACCAAGGGATAATGATACTCGATATAAGCCATATGGTCAAACACAAAGCACTACGTGGGGATCAACCCGACCTTCCATTAACCTTTATATGCTCCACGGGTTATAGGTGGTGACCACGCGCGAGGCACGACGGCACAGTGAGCACGATCACGATCCAAAAACGGTTGAAAGTGAAGAAACAAGCCTGGTTATTCTTGATACTTGGCCTGCCCCTCTTCATCTTCTTGGTACTCATAATAAACGGCTACCAAGTCATCAACGGCATGGTCATGGCCATTACTGCATTTGGTTTGTTTTTGACAACGTTACAGCGTGAAAATTTTTACTTGCGGTTCACGCGTGCATCATTCATCGGGCTTGTTGCATGTTTCTTTACCGTGGCATCGCTCGTCGAGGATCCACGTGCACGAGCCCATCCGTCCCGTAGGTGTAGTTGCTGTGCTCGTAATGGTGGTCATGACCATAGAAAACCGCCGTGACGGCATACTTGTCGAATATAGGTGCCAGCGTCTTTTGGAGTTCCCACTCGGTGTTGCACGTGCCTGATGAGATGATGGTGTGGTGGAAGAACACGAACGTCCAATCAACCGAGGCGCTCGCGTTCGCCGAAGCCAGATCCGCTTCGACCCAAGCAACCTGTTCTTGTGCAAGGTTGTTCGTGTCGACGACCGTGAAGTGCGCGTTGAGATACTCGAACGAGTAATGCTTGGCAAGCAATTTATTCACGTAAGGGTAGGGAAACATGTCTTGGAAGTTCAAGTTGCCCCCGCCGCTGTAATCGTGGTTCCCGATGGCGATCATGGTGGGCGTGTTTGCGGAGAGCCTTGCCAAGCTGAGCAAAGTCAAGTGCCAATCTCCGATATCGCCACCGCTGCTGGCGACGTCGCCCACCTGCATGGCAAAATCGACCGAGGCATTGATGATCCCATCCACGACGACACCGTTATACTTCAACATCGTTGCACTGGAGGATGGTTGCTTGTCCCCGAACACCACGAACGAGAACGGCCGAGCGATCGAGGGCGCCGTGGTGAATGAGAACGTGGTCGAATAATGGTCTTCCTCGAAGGTCACGTCGGGCACCGTGTAGTAATACGTCGTGCCGGGCTCGAGACTCGTGAGGATAACATGGTGCATGAACACGTTCCCCGTGCCCGTCATTTCTTGGGTTATGCTCCCCGGGGATGTCCCGATTAGTATCCGCGTGCCAGACCGGGCCCTCGTGAGCCACGAGACCGTGGCCGATGTCGTTGGATCGGCATGCCACGTCACCCAGGGACCATCGTCGTGGTTGTACCCATCGATAACGCGCCCAGGCAGGTCACCAGACTCGAGGAGCGTGGCAGCGAGGAAGATAAGCCCAGATAGAAAAAGGACGTTCAAGACCGAGAAAGCGGGAAACTTGATCTTGTGCAACCGCTGGCTCGGGAGCAGGTTCTTGATCCCGAAATAGGAGAACACGCTCGCGGGCCACAGCAACAGGAACGATGCTGCATACACGAGAAATGCGATGTTCGACCCGTTGCTGAAATCCGTATTGGTTACATCGGACCAATTGATGGCCGTGAAGGGGAGATAGATGATGGCAATCAGTAATCCCGGTGCCACCGCCACGCCAACGAACACGAACCACCGCAAGTTGACGGGGCCCGCTTGGAAGCGGGCCTTTATCTTGCCATTCTTGTCGAGGAACACGGTCACGACGAATGAATAAGCAATGGCAGAAAACGACAACGCGATGGATGCTGGAAATCTGAGAATTTCATTCTCGAACTGCCGGAATAGCACCGAGGCCGCGAAGATCAAGATGAAAGCAACGACGAACGAGAGTATCCCAAATGCGATCTTGATGGCGAACCCGGTTTTACCGGTTCTTTGGCTTGTTTGCATGGGTATATCCCTTTGGTTAAAAATGCATACCTATTAAAATGGGATTCATGTCGTTTAATAAGCCGTACTTCAAATTATAACGTGGATTCATGCAATTAAGGCGGGATATACCGATGGCAACAAGCGCGGGTTTGTCGGTCAAGGCAGCCTTGATGATACTATTCCAAAACGCTGCCGAACACGTGAATGGGATGAATGCAGCAATAGCACTCGATGGAAACTCGGGTAAGATCATTGCAGCGTATTCGATGCACGCGAAGGACGAGCAAGAGGCTTACCGCGTGCTCTCGCAACCCGTGAAGGACGCGCTGGATCGTGTAGCGAGGGAATTCGTAACCGGCATAGGAGCGGTCTCTTTTTTTGACACGAACTCAAATCGACTCATTTTCTTGAAGGCATTGAACTTGATCTTTTGTTTTATTCTTGATCTGGAAAGTAGCATCGAAAATATGCTTCCTTACGCCTACATAATCGCGGAAAAAATCATGCGAGTCATCCACGCGCGTGAACTTGGAGATGTGAAGATAGACTTGTCCATCCCCGCCATAGAAAACATTGCTTGCACGAAAGCACAACTGTACCAGGTAAAACTCGTCGTGATCGGCGATCAATCCGTCGGCAAGACATCCATCATTCACAGGTACTCGCAGAATGCATTCAAGGAGAATTTTCTACCAACCTTAGGTGTTGCCATAACGACCAACACGGTTGATATCGTCAGCAAGAATTCAGAGGTCAAGTTTGCAATTTGGGATTTTGGAGGGCAGGACTATCTAAGGCGCGTGAGGGTGAATTATTATTGCGGCGCCAAGGCATGTTTCATCGTCTTCGATCTCACGAGGGAAGACAGCTTCGATGCGTTACTGGTTTGGGACGAGGAAAAGAAGCAATACGCGGGGGACATCTCGACGGTGATCCTTGGCAACAAGGCAGACCTCGTGGAGAAACGCCAAGTGAGCAGGGACAGGGTCTTGGCATTTGCCAATTCGAGGGGATACTCCTACATCGAGACATCCGCGAAAACGGGGAGCAACGTAAACGACGCGTTCAAGCTCATTGCCTATCAAGTCGTGGAACAGGAGTGATTAACACGCATTTCCATCACGCGGGTGGCAAGCATTTTATTCTTTTTTCTGGATGAAGACGCCATCACGTGAAATGCACCGGTCGCCTTCTCCATCGACGATGTTCGCGAACCTTGCAAGTGCAAACATCAAGTCCGATAGACGATTGACGTACCGCAACAATTCCGGGTTCAACTCTGCTTCCTTTTGCAACCGTAAAATATGGCGCTCGGCCCGTCGCAACACGGTCCGGGCGACGTGGAGGAACCCCGCCGCTTGCGTGCCCCCCGGTATCACGAAATGGGTGCTAGGGGGCATCTCGCCCATGAGCTCATCGATGAGCGACTCGATTACTTCGACGTCCTTGGCGGACAGTGGCTTTACAACAAGGGCCGGATTGTTGGTGGCGAGCTCCGACGCCAAGAAAAAATTTTGTTGCTGCAATCCGTCGATGATGCCAGCAAGCCTCGGAGACGCGTGTATCTTTGCAACACCGAGGATGCTGTTGAACTCGTCCACAGTTCCATATGCCTCGACTCGATTGCTTGTTTTCTCAACGCGCTCGCCAGAGAAAAGGCCGGTCTCGCCCTTGTCACCCTTCCGGGTGTACAGGTGGGGCTGTCCACCATTCTTCATATCGAGTAAGTGTGAGAATCGTTTCCTTAATAGCACGTGCCTTTCATGGCAAGTGCGCCGCCGTGGAGGGAAAACGCGCGTGCCATGAAACACATGCAATGCCAACGCCCTCACCGTGCGTGATAAAATCACGGATGATGCGATTAAATATCACGTTAAAAAATGAAATTCGATGATGATTTCATCTCGAAACACCGGGAAAATTTATTTCTTGAAAATATAGTATTTTTTATCCGGTTACTATATACTTAGTACAATTATGTTGGATTTTAAGGAAAATGCCTTGGAAGGTCGATTCGTTCATCGAGTTGCTCGCGGAAATCACCAACATCAAGGAAATCGTTCGCAGTGGTGTCGTCGCGCTGCTCCGTGGCGAGGAAAGCATCACGCTCGAATAATTATACAAACAACGGATGCTTCAAACATGTAAGACAAGTAGTGAATGCCCATGAAAATATACCGTGAAAAGGACGCGTCCCTAGATGCAGTCAAGGGGCTTACCATCGCCGTGATCGGCTATGGAAGCCAAGGGAACGCGCAATCGAACATGATGAAAGATTCCGGGCTCAAGGTCATCGTCGGCCTCCGTGAGGGCAAGTCTTCATGATCGCACCGAAATCCCCTGGACCATCGGAACGACAAACCTACCTTGAGGGGTTTGGCGTGCCTGCCTTGCTGGCTGTCCACCAAGACGCTACAGGGAAGGCGAGGGAAAGGGGGCTTGGCATGGCAAAGGCAATGCACTTCACCATGGCAGGCGTCATCGACTTGAACAGCTTCGAGCCACCGAGAAAAACAATGTCAGCGTTTGACTTGGAAACGTTCACCGACTTGTTCGGGGAGCAATCGGTGCTCTGCGGCGGTGCTGCCGAGCTGATCATGACCGGGTTCGAGACCTTGGTCGAGGCTGGCTACCCTCCCGAAATGGCGTATTTCGAGGTTTCGCACGAGCTCAAGCTCATCGTGGATCTCATCTATTCCGGCGGGATCAAGAAAATGTACGAAAAGGTTAGCAACACGGCCGAATACGGCGGCCGCACCCGCGGGAAGCTTGTCATCGACCGCAAGGCCGTAAAGCCAGTGATGAAGAAGATGCTTGACAGCATCGAAAACGGCTCATTCGCGAAGGAGTGGATGGCGGAAGCGGATGCCGGCATGCCCAAGCTCAAGGAGATGCGCAAGGTCGAGGATAACAACAGCTTGCAAACCACTGGCGACGAGCTCCGCAAGTTGTTCGTGAAGCCAAAGAATTAGACAAGGACTTGAATATTTTTCACTTTCTTTTCACCAAAGGACGTGTCTCGAATGAATTCCGATAGAATAAAACAAGGCATCGAAACAACTGGCCACCGGTCGCTCTTGCGCGCAACGGGTTTGGGGGACGACGCGTTCGGGGACAAGCCCTGGATCGGGGTCGCGAACTCGTACAACACGATCATACCCGGCCACGTGCACTTGAGGAAGCTAGCGGACCGCGCCATCCAAGGGATCAAGGATGCAGGTGGGGTCCCGTTCGAGTGGGGCGTGCCGGGCATCTGTGATGGCATTGCCATGGGCAAGGGACGGGGGATGAATTACTCCTTGCCATCACGTGAGCACGTCGCTGATAATGTCGAACTCATGGTCGGCGCGCACAGCATCGATGGCTGGGTCGGTGTCACGAATTGCGATAAAATAACGCCTGGAATGCTGATGGCTACAGGCAGGCTTGACCTTCCCGCGATCATCGTCACCGGCGGTCCCATGAAGGCGGGCATCATCGATGGAAAGAAAATCGACTTGATCAGCTGTTTCGAGGCGGTCGGTGCTTACAACGCCGGGAAGGCAACCGCTGACGAGGTGGCCCGCATGGAACGGTGCGCTTGCCCCGGCGAGGGCTCGTGCGCCGGGCTGTTCACGGCAAACACCATGGCGTGCATGACGGAGGTGCTCGGGCTCTCGTTGACGGGCTGCGCCACGATGCTTGCCAGCGATCCCCGGAAGCTCGATATTGCCTACGAGACGGGCAAGCGTATCGTTGATCTGGTGAATGCGGGCGTGAAACCACGGGACATCGTCACCAAGCGCTCGTTCGAGAATGCAATTGCGGTGGACATGTGCATCGGGGGCTCCACGAACACGGTGCTCCACCTTCCCGCGATAGCTGCGGAATACGGGACCGACCTTTCCCTCGACATGTTCGATGCCATCAGCCGGAAGACCCCGAACCTCGCGAAAATCCGGCCGTCCGGCCCGCACATGATGGAGGACCTCGATGCCGCGGGCGGGATACCAGCGGTCTTGAAACGCATCATCGACTTGCTTCATGGCGATGCGATGACGGTGAACGGGACGAGCATCAAGGACATCGCCTTGAATGCATCGTGCAAGGACGATTCGGTGCTCCGGCCCCGGGACAACCCGTATTCACGCGAGGGCGGCATCGCCATCCTGCGGGGTAACTTGTGTCCCGGGGGCGCCGTCGTAAAGGCAGCAGCGGTCGCGGAGAACATGCTCGCCTTCGAGGGGCCAGCAAGGGTGTTCGATTCAGAGGACGATGCCATGGAAGCCATCATCGATGGCAAGGTCAACAAGGGAGACGTGGTGGTCATCCGGTACATGGGACCCAAGGGCGCCCCGGGCATGCCCGAGATGCTTTCCCCAACGAGTGCCATCGCGGGGATGGGGCTGGACCAGGACGTTGCCTTGATCACGGATGGCAGGTTTTCCGGCGGCACGCGTGGGGGTTGCATCGGGCACGTCGCCCCTGAAGCTTGGGAGAAAGGACCCATCGCGGCGGTGCTGGACAACGACATCATCAAGATCGACATCAAGAAGCGGCGGCTCGACATCGCGGTGGACGATGACGAGATCGAGAGAAGGCTGAAAGATATCGTGATCCCGGGCCGCAAGCTCACCGGCTATCTTGCCCGATACGTCCACTCGCTCGACTCGTGAATCCTTGGAAGGAACTTCCGAACACGACGATGCAGGAAATTTAACAATTCTCTTTTATTTACCTCGATCTGTTTCAAGCCTCTTTATTATTATACTCGCAACATGTGGACCTTTACATGTTCAATGCTCTACATGTTTAGATGAGCATTTCATAAAATTGATGTCATCCAAAGGATTCGATGCATTTTTAAAATGAATATTCAACTATTTTTTCATCTTATCGTGATCTTGTTGTTAAAAAGAATTCGAATACCAAGGACAATCGTTATTTTGTTTCAATCCGGTTCAAGATGTCGTTGAAAATCTTCTCGACGCTTTGCGAAAAGTTCTGCTTGTCCGCCATGTCCAAGTCGAAATACACATCGATCCCGTGTTTTTGCATCCAATCGCCGGCGACGCGCGGCTTGCCGGCCGCGCGCTGGAGCGTGGGATCGATCCAGGTCCCGACCAGCGCCTGGGGGGGCACGCGCTCGCAAGCCTGGTGTGCCTCCTTGATGAACGGGTCGAGGTATTCTAACATGTTCTTGGCGTTCGCCGCGAGCTCGGTTGCCTCGTACGTGTAAATGAATGCATCAGCGTGCATGTACATTGACGGGCGCATGTACTCGAATTTAGGATTCAATGACAAGATCCAAGCCTCCACTGTTGCTTTGATGGAAGGAACTTCGCGTTCGTAAATCACCACGGGCTGCAGGTCGGGCAGGTCCGCTGACGTTCTTCCCCACGCCCGTCCCATGGGGCCCTGCCCGGTGTGTCTTTGACCGAAGATAACTACCTTGATGTGCCTCATTTCGTCCGGTTATAATCTCTTGGGGGACTTAAACCGATCTAGGACGGGACCACGTCCGAAAAACGGTTTTATATGTTCGGGAAACGATGATGCTCTATCGAAATATTGTAATACAAATGATCCTTTTCGATCACGAGATCTATCGAGGTAAGCAAAAATGTTTGATTGGACGATTTGGCTCGGTATCATCATCTTGATTGCCACGGTCGCGCTGGCATTCATTTACAACTGGTGGACTGCCAAGGAGGAAGGTGATTAATGCACATGATCTCCCAGATTACCGAACAAGACATCCCGATATTCTGGATCGTGCTCATCGGTTACCTTGCAGTCTTACTTGCATTTGGCTTTTACAGCAGGAAAAAGACGAAAAGCAGATCGGAAGAGCGTCATGCCATCTTCGCCGAGTTCAGGGTGCTTTTCAAGGAATGCCCTTTCCTTCTCGCGGTTGTCCTTCAAGGCATCAAGGACCAGGCGCCGCTCGCCCGAGCCTTCCGTCGTTGTTTCCTTGAATGTCTTGGCTAGGCCCTTGGCTTCCTTGAACGCCTCCAGGTCCGTGAGCATGCGGATGAACCGGATTTTATAATCGACGTCTTCGACGCGGTTAAAAACGTCCTTCAAGTAATCGATGAACTTGCCAAGGTACGGGGACTGCGTGCCTTTCACCAGCTTCATGATGGTCTCGAGCAAGGACATGATGGCATACATCTCCATGACCTGGTATTTTCCCAGCATCTCGAACAAGGTTGCCATGACTTGCTCGAAGTAAGGTCTTGCTTTCTCGTCGCTCACCCTCTTCCATGCATCAGCCATCAAGGCATAGCCTTTCTCTCGCAAGTACCGTGAATTCGCCTTGTCGATGTAAAGATCCTTGACCATGGGCCACTGGATGATCGACGCGTCCACGTCCTTCGGGAGCATGTCGTTCAGGAATTTCACGACGGCGATGCGCATCTTGCTCCGGTCGGGTTCTTCCTCCTTGAGTTCGATGGTCTCTATCATCCCGAGGACCTTGAACCCGTCGGAATAATTGGACGCGGAGTACAGTTTATGTGCATTTTCGAGCACTTGCTTGACTTTGCCCATCACCGGGCGCTCCGCGAAGTCAAACTCGAAATACTTGGCCACGTTGATGGATTGCAACGCACCAGCCGTGGCCTCGTCAGCTTGCACGTCCTTTGCAGCGGCATCACCATCCTTGGACGGGGCTTTCTTCTGCTGCACGTCTGTATGCCCGATACGCAGGCCAATAAGCTTCCCATTTTCCACTTTCAACTCGATCACGTCCCCTTTTCCCCAGCCAAGCGATTTTACGATACCCTTGGGGATTTCGATTCGCCCGGTTGACGATAGAACTGCAGATGTTTCAGTAACGGGTGCCTCAGGTAGTTGCTCTTTTGGTTCCTTTTTCTTGCTCTTTCCAGATGATGGCACGCTTGATGCAAGCTCTTTCTTCAAGTCTTCCTTGATCTCATCTGAAAGTTGCTGCTTCAACTCTGCAAGCAGCTTCTCCTTTAGGCTGGACATGTCATCGTTGTTGTTGGACATGGGATATCCCTTGCATTCCGAGAGATATGGTAAGTAGGGAAGCAAAAAACAAGAAGGTTACTTAAGCAGCTTGGCATACCTGGCATTCGCCACCGTCCATGCCAAGTCAAGCTCTTGTTGGGAGACTTCATTTTCCTTTTGCTTGATGATGATCTTCTTGATTTCCTTGTAATTGGTCTTCCCTTGGTAGATGAAGTTCAACATCAGATTAGCGTACAAGAACACGCGAGAGATACTTTGCTTGAACTCGATCTTTTGTTGCTCGACGTTGTTCAGGCCCAAGCACACCTTGAGGACTTCCTTTTCTGTCTTCACCTTGTCATCCTTGAACGGGTTGCTCTTGATGACCGAGAAATCCAAGTCGATTATCAAGTCGTTGGAATAGTGCATTGGATTGAGATGCTTGTATTCCTCCTTTGACATGATCTCTATGGCATCTGATGAATCGGCGAGTTCTTGCTCGAAAAGCGAGATGAAATTGATGAACAACGACTTGAGCAACTGCGGATCCGAGCTGATCAGCACGGCCTTCCTGTCCGTGAGCAACGCGTGAACCGTGTATGCGAATGCATCCTCTCCGAATACCCGCACGATGCCAGGCATGCTTAGATTATCGACAGGTTGGTCGCTGGTGGTCGAGACCGAAACGTCGAAATCGGACCTTTGGTACCCCCGAATGGAGAAGTTCTTATCCACGAAAATGTGATACGAGTGCCCGCATGCAGCATTCACGGCAATCGTCGAAACGCCCTTGATATTCTCCTTGATGAGCTTGACCGGGACGTCCACGTCTTGCTTGCCACCACAAACTGGGCATTGTACATTCAAGGTCCTTTTTTCTGCATCGTCGGACATGAAATCATGCACGTGTTCAAGGTATTTTATGAATGGGTTTGCCGCTCGGAATATAAGGATATATGTTAAAACGTGCGCCGAGGTAATTAAAGCAATTTATTTCGGAATGGATGCTGCTTGATACATTAGACCAGAGCTTTATTAGCCTTTAGCGCGCCATCACGCGCCACACTTCATCAAGGCATCAAGGGATCAAGGCAATCTTGATGCCTTGCTGGCTCGTGATCATCTGCAACGCCTCGCCCACCTTGTCCAGCGGCAAGACGTGCGTGATGAACTTGTGCCCGGGGAAAGTACCGTTCACGAGCAAGTCGAAGGCCCCCTTGATGAACTGGGGGGTATGGTGAAACACGCCAATGATCTGCACTTCCCCGTAGTGGATTAACGATGTATCAATCGAAATCGACGTGCCCGATGGACACCCGCCGAACAGGTTCACGATACCACCCTTGCGTGCCATTTTCACGGTGCTTTCCCAGATGGAGGGCGACCCGACGGCCTCGATGGCAACGTCAACGCCCCGGTTGCCATCGGTGAGGGCGCGCACCGCCTCGACCACATCCATGCCATCGCGGACCTGGACGGTGATGTCTGCACCGAGGTCATTCGCGAGGGCCAACCTTTCACCCGATAGGTCGGTCGATATGACCCGTGCACCCTTCATCTTGGCCAAGAACACGTACATCAAGCCGATGGGCCCCGCGCCGTTGATCACGACCGTGTCACCTATGGAAATTCTCGTCCGTTCAATGCCATGGAGCACGCAAGCCAGTGGCTCCACCAACGCGGCGATCTTGAAATCAACGTTGTCCGGTATGACGTGCATATTTTTTTGGACGATGGGCGCGGGAACCGCGATGTATTCGGTGAACGTGCCCCAGAGCCACGTCAGGTTCTCGCACAAGGAGAACTCGCACCGCTTGCAATGGAAGCACGTCCCGCAAGGGGCCGAGTTCGCGGAGACCACGCGGTCGCCGGGCTTGAATTTCGTCACGTTGCGACCCGCTTGCTCGACCACGCCCGCATATTCGTGCCCGAAAATGTGGATAGCCGACATGTACGGCGTCTTTTTACCGGGACCGCGCTTGTAGGTCTTTGCATCGGTTCCACACGTGAGAGCAACCTTGATTTTCACGAGAACCTCGTCATCCTTGATGGTTGGCTTCTCGACCTCTTCCAATTCCACCCTTTCTATGTCCTTGAACACTGCCGCTTTCATGTTTACTCTTCTTCCGCGTTGACATCGTGCGCGACTTTTTTCTTGAAATCCATACGGTAAAATCGCTTATAAAAATAGCATGCGGATTCTTATCAAGGAACGATTTCTTCTGCTCTTTGAGTTAATCAAAGAACCCCTCGTCCCCCCACCGATTGTACAAGCGCTGGAACCAAGCTTTCATCTTATCGGATTTTGGCAACGTCAAAATCGCCATAACGAAGCACGGGCACGTGTCTGCCAAGATGCGATGAAACCGAGCGCATCGGGTTGATACGCTCTTCCAAGATGTTGCTGCGGTGCGGCCATGTTGGACACGCACCCCGATTTCGCCTTGGAGTACGGGATGAAGCGCCTCAAGAATATCAAGGATGGTGGAGGTGGTCACGTCGAGGATATCATCATCGGTTGCGGGAATTGCTACCGGATGTACTCCGATTTCAAGCCATCGATGGACGTGGAGTATGATCAAGCGGAAGACCTCGATTTTTCCATCCACTTCTTGATCCATCTCATCGCGGAACACGTGTGCTGAACGGGGAGGTGTTCAACGGCCGGCTCGGAATGTTCCTAGCAACCTTCTCCACTGGATAGAACGCGAACCTAATTATATCACGCATCACTGTCCAGCGTGAAGTTCAAAGAAATTGCATTTATCGAGTGATTTTAAGACATGGGTCATAAATCGCCGCGCGGAGAGTTTGCTGCCCGCCAGCTCAAGAAGAAGCGTAAAAAGTACCGTTGGAGCGATCCAAAGTATATTTCCAAGCAATTGAATCTGAAGGTGAAGGCCGATCCCCTCGGAGGGGCACCGATGGCATCTGGCATCGTGCTGGAGAAGGTCGGTCGTGAATCGAAGCAGCCCAACTCGGCTATTCGTAAATGCGTCCGCGTTCAATTGGTAAAAAATGGGAAGGGCGTCACAGCATTCTTGCCGGGTGACGGTGCCTTGAGCTTCATCCAAGAGCACGACGAGGTTACCATCGTTGGAATTGGTGGTGCCATGGGTGGCGCCGTCGGTGATCTGCCCGGCGTGCGTTACAAGGTCGTGAAAGTGAACGGCGTTTCTCTTGATGCAATGGTGTATGGCAAGAAAGCCAAGACTGCGAGGTAATCATCCATGGGCAAGAAAAAATCGAAAGGCAAGGACGATGCTCCCGGAGAGGAGCCAAATACCGGGGAAACCAAGCCTGGAATGGACGAGGAACCTGGACTGTCCGATGACGAGCTGCTCGAGGAAATGGGAGAGGCATCGGGTGAAGCACCCAATAGTGATGCTGCTGCCGGCGAGGGCTCGCCGTCCGCGATGCTGCTGTTCGGTCGCTGGCCGACCGTTGGCATCGAAGTGAAAGACAAGGGCTTGCAACGGTACATCAACTTGCGTGAAATCTTCATCCCTCATTTTGGAGGCGCGTTCAGCAAGAAGCGCTTCTGGAAGCACAAGTCCCCCATCATCGAACGCCTGGCAAACCGCATCATGACCCCCGGTAGCATCCGCGCTCGCATTAAAGGACGCCGGTCGGCCTTCCGCGCGGGAAAGAAGATCAAGGCGTTCAACATCATCCGCCGCGCGTTCGAGCTCGTCTACCTGAAGACGAACGAGAATCCAGTGCAGGTGCTCGCACAAGCAATAGAGCGATCCGCGCCCCGCGAGGACACCACGCGCATCTCCATGGGTGGCATTTCGTACCAGAGCAGCGTTGACGTTGCTCCGAGCCGGCGAGTTGACATGGCACTTCATTACTTGTCGCTTGGCTCGACAAGGCGTTCCTATAACAGCCCAGCGACCATCGAGGAGTGCTTGGCTGACGAGATCATTGCCGCGGCAAAAGGCGACCAATCGAGCTTCGCGGTTTCACGGAAGGAAGAAAAAGAGCGTGTCGCCTTTAGCGCAAGATAAGCCTGTCGAGCGAACGTTATGCGCGTTCGCGCCTGTTAACTTTATCCGAGTTCGTTTTTATTTCTTGTTCAAATCCCCTATAGTGAAGTGGTGGTGAAAAACATGTCAATTGATTGGAACAGACTGGAAATCGACCATCACAAGGACATCAAGGTCACTGGAAAAATATTGCTTGATTTCAGGAAGAAAATCGTGGATCAAGAGGCCAAGATACGCCGCTTGAAAGACGAACTGGAACGGCTGCAACATGAACGAAATGCTGATGCAAACGGTCCCAAAATGCGTCGCATTTGGTAGCCACGGGGTGAGGCACGATGCACGTGTCTAGATATTCATGGACCATGCTTCCAGCCCCGTTGCCGTCACGTTGCATCCTCGCGCGGCCCACCCGATGTTTCCCGTTGGCCGGAATGGTGCCGACCAGTGGCATGCAAGCAAGTCGTTCACGTAGAGTTCCATCATTCCTCGCCTTAGCAGAAACCGGAACCGGTTCTTGCTATCAAGTTTCTTCTCGTGATCGATCTCGTCCTCCACGTCGAGCGTGACCTCGCCTTCACTAAGGTCATAAACGCCGATCTCGAGCGTTCCATCAGCCCCGAAAAGCAAGCTTTGATGGAGAACGCCCATATTGCCCGGCGAGTCCATTTCAACCAGCAGCCCGCACCGGCCGTTGCCCATGTCCCCGGTCTCAAACGTGCCTTCCACCACGAACCCGCCGGAAGCATCCAGCGATGCATCGATGCGCATGACCTGGAGCTCGCCCATTTGCACCGGTGCTTGCACCCTTGGACCCGCCGGCTCGTTCTTGAGTTTTTCATTCCCGTCCCACCACGCGGCGCGGAGCGTGCCATCGTTGTCAACAACCGCCTTCTTTAACGGTGTCGTGTACACTGGATGTTTTTGCTCGGGACACTCGGGATACCGGGCGATCGCGTGCTGGTTGATGTAGACGTTCCCGTCCTTGCCGAAGAAGAACCGGCTGTAATACGTGGGATTGCCGATCCACGACCGTTTCGGGTGGGGAAATATATTGAAGTTTTTTGCAGCCGAGTACCATGGCCCTTCAGGTGTTTCTGCCCACATGGTTGCCATGCCGAATGCCACGTCCCCGATGAGCATGAAGTAACGGCCCGCGAGGCGTGCGATCCCGCCAATCTCCAAGCCACGGTCCTGTGGCATGAGGTGCAAGTGCTCGGGGCACGTCCACTTGAACTCGGGGGGCGGCAAGGAGCGCCAGTGGATGCCATCGCTGGACTCGCAAAATCCCGTGCCGTGCAAGAAGCCCTGCGGGTTTGCGGTGAGGAACCCGTAATACCCG
The DNA here is from genome assembly GCA_041305945.1 of Promethearchaeota archaeon. Classification (GTDB taxonomy): domain Archaea; phylum Asgardarchaeota; class Lokiarchaeia; order Sigyniarchaeales; family Sigyniarchaeaceae; genus JBGLND01. The sequence continues at coordinate 2,901,233 of JBGLND010000001.1, read as the reverse complement.
CCTTCATCCCGTGGCACCTCGTGGATGGTATCCCAGCGGCTCATCCCACCCTCGTCGAGCCGGTAATACCGTGGATCGGGCGTGAACTCAAGATCGTCTGGTAAATGCTCCCAATGGACGAGGTCCTTGCTTTCACCAAAGAATATGGCCTGTTGCCCCTTTGAACCGGGAATCTGGTGCCATTCGGAAAAGTTGATCAAGTATCTTTTTTCTGATTCGGGGCATGGACCGCGCCACGTGTACCCGGTTCCCATCCATGATGCTTCATGTTTCTGGTGCAAGATCGGGCCGTGATACTTCCAATGCACGGCGTCATCCGACGTTGCAAGGCCGAACGCGTTCCATGGACCTTCTTGCGTTCCCATCAAGAAAAACAGGTAGTACTTGTCCTCTTGGAACAACCAATTGTCCCACATATGCGCAGGGGGTGAAATAGTGAAAAGCATGACGTATTATCGCCTCTCGTGTTTAAATGGATTGTAGGTGGTTGCACGTGAACGTGGCACGAGGGCCATGAACGAGTTGCAATGGAAAACAAGGCTGCCGCCCCGGGTACCCGCGTGAAACCCCGGGGATGTTTCCCCGGCATTTCAAGCCCGGCGTCAAGCGCCCAACGGTGTTGCCGTCGATGCCAAGACACAAATGAATGCGTGCATCAACGCGTTCAATTGTGACCCGCTGTCTGCATTCGGTGGGATTTGGGGGTTCAACAAACCCTTGGAGCCTGCCGTCGCGGAATATCTCATCCATGACAAGAAAGTGTTCATCGAGGTGCTGCTCGCCCCGTCGATCCCGCCCGACTCCAAGGCCATCTTGGAAACGAAGGAGAACATGCGGGTCCTGGAATTCGGGGACATGCTCTCCAAGCGAGACGTGTTGTACCGGAACATGGAAGTGCATGGCTTGCTCGGCGGGATACTGCTCGAAGACTACGATTCCAAGCCCGTCGTGAAGGAATGGAAGTTGATGAGCAACAGGGAGGTCACGGAGCAAGAAAAGCAGGCGCTTGAATTCTCGATGGTGGTCTGCAAGTGGGCGAAGTCCAATTCCGCGGTTTTCTCGCGCACGCACGGGTCTGGAATCTGCACATTGGGAATAGGCACCGGGCAGCAATCACGCGTCCACGTCGTGAAGCTTGCCCATTCCAAAGCCTTGGAATTTGGCCACGACACGAAAAACAGCGTCATGGCGACGGATTCATTCTTCCCGTTCCCGGACGGCCTCGAAGCAGCCGCGGAAGCAGGTGCTGTTGCTATCATCTGCCCGGGCGGCTCCATCCGCGATGATGTCGTCATCCAGCGGGCCAAGGAACTCGGGGTCTCCCTCGTTTTCAACGGGAAGCGCGTGTTCAAGCATTAATTCTCCCTTTTCTCACGAAAATTGATTCAATACGCCCATTCAGCATGTGAAAGGATGATACTAAAATCCTTTTTATATCTGCTTCAATCTCTCCCATTAGCTTCGATAAACCATTTAAGTATTAATACCCTTAATAGCGCAATTCTATGAGCCCAGCAAATGCAAGGATGAACCGAATGAATGTAAAGGGCCTAAAATCGGGATTTCTCGCTGGCATCGTTTTATTCTCCACGTTCTTCACCGTGGAACTTGCTTTCATGGGAATATTTGGTGCCGGTAGTGATGATGAAACCGTTACAAATACCACGGGAGGAGCACCCGTCACGAGTGCGATCAACGAACGCGTGATGCTTGATGGTTCAAGCCAAGCCTTGAAATACATGGCAAACAAGACTGTATCCGTGGCAACAACGACGGCTACAAGCAACATCACGCTCCCAGCAATAACGAGCACATCAAACTTGATCGGGGTTAATGGAACCTTGGAGTTCAATTGGACCGGATTTGACGTGAATCACACGATCGAAAACACGCGGGCAGCGGACTATCCCTTGGCGTATTCAGGATTGTTAAATACAACGATAAACACGCTCACGGGAATCGACACGGTTGCGTTAAACGAAGGAACGTCGGCCACGTTGGAGAACAACTTGAATTTCGGCACGTTCTCAGCCCCGTGGCAGGTCAACTCCGCCGGCAATCGCGTGAACGTGTCCTTGGGGTTCACGATCACGAACATAACCTACCCGAACTCCATCAGGATTTGCCTAGACACGAAAATGCAGTTCACGAAAAACGTGACGATGCAAGTCTACGCGTATGATCACCACAACAACAACGGTTGGGTGAACATCAACGACGTGCCCGAACACATCGAGACGACAGCAGCCCCCGTCACGAAATTCTATAAATTCACGGACCCGCACTCGCAGTCCATCAAGTCGGGCACGCCCATATACCTCAACATCACAATCGTCTTCAACGCGTCTGAATCGTTCAGGGCGGATTTATACCGGATCAAGGCACGCGTGGACATGGTGCGTGAACAAAACATTGCAGCAAACAATTGGCTAGGCCTCTCGTTTGACTTGCGGGGAACGGCCACGGTGAAGGGGTTCTGGATGTGGATACGTTCCATCGATTTAAACCGAAATGAAACCTTGTACCTCCAGCTATTCAAGAACAACAATAGCGCCATCACGCTCGAGCAGATCTGGTCGACGGCAAATGGATATTTCCTGCAGCAGCCTAACCTTGCACAACCGATCGCGGGCACGGCCATGTCCATCCACAATTACACGAAGGACGGGGTCGAGTTCTTTTCCCTCCCGAGCCCGGTCACGCTTCCCGCGGGCAACTACTTCATCGTGATCAACAGCTCCGAGAACAAGCCAGTATCGGGAAAAGGAAGGTACACCCTACCGGTCATCGTGTGGTCGGGCGACTTGGCCTGGCCACCCGACGGGGACCCCGACTTGCGGGACGACCACACCGTGGCAGTCACCACGAACGCGGGCTCCACGTGGCAAGAAGTAACCTACACGATATCGAGCGATGCGAGGGAAGTGGATGCGGGGCCATTCATCGTGCAACTGGAACGCGGGTTGGTGCCCGGGGACCTCGCGATGAACATATCCGATTACGTCATCAAACAGTATCGAATGTCAACCACCAGCGCGTTCTCGGCCACGAATTACGAATGGGGACGTGGTAACTGGTCTTACTCGGCCATGTCGCTGCCCTCTGCGGGCGCCGCCTTCGACCTCGATTTCAACTGGAATTCAACCAAGATGCCGGATTTTCTCTACAACGGGACCTTCCACATGCTGGTTCAGGCAAACGAGACGACGACCGTCACGTGCACCTTGTCCACGGAGGATCCCGCGTGGAGCGTTGCATACGATTTCAACCGCACGAAATATGCCGGGTGGACGGGCAGGTACTTGAACTTCACGGTGCCGTGGGACTGGACGCCCGTGAACCTCACCTATCCCGACGGGACCAATCATTACCATCCAACGAATTTCAAGATCTTGAATGCCGACACCAAGCAATACAAGGTCAACGAATCTTCCATCTTGTCCATCAACAGCGCGTACCAGCAAGGTGTTTATAGATTCAACTTGAAAAGCCCGAACTATGCTGAAAGGGCTAGCACGTACCTGAAATACGGCACGAGCAACTTTTACGAATCGACCCACTTCCAGACGGGAGACAATATATCCGCAAGGATGTGGGTGCAGGATAGCAGGGAAAAGGCCGTGCTCAACGGGCAGGTTAATTTCACCGCATTCTCGCCCTCCGGCTCGGTTGCATTCGATGCAGCAAGCACGACGATCAACACCACGGCGGGCTTCATGACTGCATACCATTTCGGCGACACCGGCATGCACCAGTTCGCTTCGGGAGACCCCGCGGGAAAGTACCCCGCCTGGTGCTACTGGTTCAACGGGTCCGAGGCAGGCATCCTTTTCCCCGACGTGTTCAAGATCGCGTACACGGTTCTTGAATACAGTGCCGAGGAACTGGCAACGGATACGCAGGACCGCGTGTTCGGCTCATTCAAGACGGGCGCCAACGAATCGGTGCCGACCGATATCTTCCACGCGTCGATCGACAAGTACCAGAAGATACCAGTCGGGCTGACATTGGAAGAAACTGCCGCGCAAAACGTGTGGTTCGTGTCGTTCAACCAATCAGAGACGGTCTACAACCCGGGCGAAACGATCGCATTCTCGGTCGGGTTGGAATCACGGGACTTGATATTCTCCCACGATGTCAAGGTGATCGAGGACCAGCGTCGCGTCGGAAGGATCGTCGGGATTGGCTGGCAGCAACCCGAATAATCCCATCACGCTGGTCAGGGTGATCAACGCGACGGAAATCATCGGTTTCGAGAAGATACACCCGATACCGGCGTAGATAGCCTCGTGCCGTTCCCCTGTCGTTGCCTCGTCGAAGTCGATGGTATCCCCGCGCATCGGGTTGTGGTAGATGAAATCGGTAACCACGCCAAAGAACGCGATGGCAAGGCCGATACCGAGCAAGTAAATGTTACTTGGTGGCCGGTACAAGTCTTCAGGCGCGCCTTGCGCCGGCAACGCCCCGAAGAACGCGACGGTGAACCCGATGGCTTGGGCGATCAACCCGACTTGAATGGCAGTCTTGATATCATATTTCTTGGGAATCTGGAGCTGGACGATCACGCCCGCGACGGCACCGATCGCCAAGAAGACCAAGGGAACGATCCCGTCCATGATGCCCCAGTTCTCGTAGCCCGGTGCCTTGGCTTCATCGTTCAACCCGAGAAGGTACGCGAGCATGAACGTGATGCCCGACAGCAAGAGGTTCAATATCCCGACTGAAACACCATCGTAGATGACATAAATCCTGCCAGATGGGTTCTTGAACACGAACGAGAAGGCAGTTTTCAACGGGATATTTTCATCCGGGAGGTATTCTTGCCGCTCGTGGACCCAGCGCACCACGAAGTACCACGGCACGAGGGCCGCTAGCCCGAATATCACGACGAACACTTGGAACCAGAAGATAAGATCGTCGTTCGGGTTGGTCAAGAATGCCACGGGCAGGAGGCCAGAGCCTAGCCCGCCGATCAGGGACAAGAGCCCATAAATAACCGAGATTTTCGTGCGTTCGGTGGATTGCATGGTCATCTGGGGCAGCAAGGCAACGTGCGCGATGTACACGATGGTGTAGAACGTGTCGAAGACGATTTGCGTGATCAGATACCAGAAGAACAGCGGGATCTGGTAAGTGGGGTCGATCGCGCGCCTCCAGTTTCCCGGCGGGAGGAACACGATGATGAATGCCGCCGTGAACAGCGGCGCGCACCATTTAATCCACGGAATATACCGGCCTTGCTTGGTTTTCGTGCGGTTCATCAAGAGCCCAAAGATCGGGTCGTTAAACATGTTCCACAATGCATAGATGACTTGAGCTACAAAGATGAGGAACGGCTCCAGGCCCATCCACCGGTAATAGAACGCTTGTATCTGTCCCATGAAGCCCATGAAGAATGCTCCCGGCACCGCGCCCATGTTGTACCCGAAAACCTCCTTCGGGGTCACGGGGTCCTTGTCAAACTGGCTCACTTGTTGTGTCGATTCGGTAGATTTAGTCGGTTCAGTCATGGTAATTCATTCACGTGTGATGTTCGTGGTGGTATTTCTGTATTTTAGGTCCGGCTAATGTCTGTTGTAAAACACGGATGCGGGGTGGTAAAAAAGACGCGTTCAAGAGCCCCACCGGGATGCCCCGACCGCCATCATAATGACGCCGGCGGTCTTCAAGACCGATTGCACGATGTACATGTACACGTCGACTGGCATTCCCAGCGCCGCTTCAAGCGCGGTGATGACCCCCGCGTTCACGGCAAGTGCAGCGACCGTGTACAGCACGAAGGCCACGATGATGATGACCGCCGTGGTGCGGACCCTGCCGGACGCCTTGACCGCGATGTTCACGAACACGATGAACAGCACGAACATGCCCAGCTGCGGCAGGATCGAGATGGTTGACATCGAGTCGAAATCGTCCACGGTACTGACGGGATACATGAGCACGAGGATCGCACCACCGAAAACGATGTAGGCAAACAATCCCTTGAACTTGAACCCCAATATTTTCCTGTCGACCACGAACACGATGTACGCGAGCCCGGCACCGACGACGAGCTGCGCGGACTTCCACCACCACTGGAACTCCGGGTAGAGCAGCTTATCGAACCGCGTGTACTGGAAATCGAAGACCATGTACAGGACCCGGGAGCCAAGCAGGCAGGCCAACAAGATGGCCATCGATACCATGAAAGAGATGGCGATGTCGAGATTTTCACCCCTTTTTTTCCTGATCTTGATGCCCATGTACACGATCATGAACGCCTTGATGAACACGATGAATAGCGTGATGAAAAAAACGATGTCAATTGCTTCAGGTGAGAGCGCCATATAAATCACGTCCTAGAAACGAGCCATGATGCACGATACCATTCGTTTAAAGGTTTAAAAAATGCAGCGCGTGCTAGAAATAGCTGTCCAGCTTCTTTATGCCGATGATCTCTTCAAATGAAATACCCAAGGCATCGAGAATTTGCTCGAACGTGCTCTTGAATTGCTCAGCGTACTTGTCACGATCGATCTCATCCAAGCTGGCCAGCTCGAGTGCCTTCGCGCCCGTGCGCACCTTCACGAAGGACAAAACGTAACCAGGCTCGATCTTGATGCCTTTAAGCCGGCGCAGGTCGCGGGCCGCCATGAGATGTTGCACCTTGATCTTTGGTTCGGCGTCATCCATCACTTGCTTGACGATTTTCCCTTGAAGCGTGATGCGAATCTCGTAATCCGGCAAGGCGAGCTGGTTCTTCTTGATCCGCAGCCAGTACTTCCGGATGAACGCCCGTATCTCCTCTTGCCGCTCCTTGAAATCGGTCTCGCCCGAGACCGTGGCGATGAGCTCGGTGAATTGCATGAACGCGTCCCGGATGAATTGCGGGGTGTTGGATTTTTTGCCCGTGAGCCCCTTGATATCCACGCCGCCGCCCTTGAACACGCCCAGGTAGTTCTTCTTGCGTTCGGACAGCGCGAGGAACCGGTATGCCTTGTCCACGTCCAGCTCCAGCTTCAGTTCCTTTTCGGCCCATTCCCGGAGCATCGCGATCTTTTCCGGCCCGGGATTCTTGAGGAACACGCTATCGCTATCGCCGTACAAGACCGTGGCGCCGATGTCTTGCGCTTTCTTGGCCGTGTTCATAATGCTGTAGCGGCCAACGGCGGTCGTGCTATCGGCAACGGGATAACAATACAACGCGAAGTTCTCGGAACCGTACACGCCATAGCTGGCGTTGATCAAGACCTTCAATGCAGACTGGAGGGTATTGTAAAACTCGTTTTTCTTGGATTTTGGCTTGAAATACAAGACCCGCAAGTCCCGAATCACGCCGGTGACAAGCGACATGATGCCGATGTGGTTCGTGCAGGCGTGGTAATTCGTGTTCGGGATGAGGGTTTTCTTGCACGCCGTGCCCTCGCACTTGCAGTTTATAGTCTCGTAGGAGAGGTTATATTCCTTGATGATGCTCGGGTACAAGCTCGAGAAGTCCATGACCACCACGTCGAAGTAGATGCCTGGATTCGGGTCGAACACGAACGCGCCCTTCAGCCCGTCCTCGGGCGGGGCTTGTATCATGATCTCTTCCTGGTTGGGCACGACGTAGTTGCGCTTCCGGTGCTCCCAGATGAGCAATTGCTTGACCCAGGACGAGACCCACGTGCGCACGATCTCGTTCATGGGCAGCCGGCAGATGCGCATCAAGATCACCTTCATCATAGCGGGCTCGTTCATGTTCCTCGGTGCCGTGTCTCGCGACTGGTCGGTTCATTGCCAATACCTCGCCACGCGGGAGCGCATCACGAGCACGCAATTCTTGTCGGACCCGGCACGTGTTGCACGCAAGCTTGCCATTGCAGGCATAATGGCAGATTATGACCTCGAACCTCGGTTGAGCGGCGTTGAGAATGTCACGCTCGGGCCGGGTGCAGATGCAAGGGTGGATGTCGATGCACTCGTGCATTCTTGCGAGGCACTCGGGATCAACTGCTACCATTTCTTGATATGGCACAGGGACACGGACTGGCTCGATTTCCAAGCGTTCGTGGTCGCCGCCGAGAATAGTCCCATCCTAGCAAGCCGAAACTTCACCGTCTGGATCTACCTGGTCCCGCCATCGGAATCCCGCGTGAAGGAAAGCGAGCCATTCGGGCAGGATTACATTGCGTGGATGGGAAACGTCTCGTTATTTTCTGAAATTCATCATTCAGTGACGGCGGTGTGCATCGATGATTTTTACTCGTCTTCCGAGAACCGGGACTTGTTCACGAGCGAATACATGGACTCGATGCGCGCTGCTGCAGATGAACACGACGAGTCATTGGCAATTGTGAGTTGCTTGTACTGGGATTCCGTCGACCCGGCACGTCCAGCAAACACGTGGGCACAAGCAACGGCGATTGCCCCGTGCATCGATGGCATCCTCTACCCGTACATGGATGAATCGACGGGCGACAAGAACCACGTCGAAACCGCGTCGCTGTGTGACGAGATCGCGCGTGTCCGGGAGATATATCCCGAAATTCCCGTGATACTCGATATCTACGCGTCCAAGCATTCGGGGTGTGCGGAGAAGCCGAATTCAACCTACATAGCCGCGTTGCTGGATGGGTCACGCGCGTGCTGCGACGGCGTGGCCCTCTATTGCGGGCCGAAAATCAACATGGATGGAACGATAGCACCATACCTCGGGGGAATGGAAGACCCCGAAGCGATATTTGCTTCCGCCAGTTCCAAGTTTACTAGCTGGTATTGAAATTTCAAGCCACGTGCTTATTTTTCCAATTCATCTTTAATTCGTTTGATCACCGTTGCAACCGCGGGGGCGTTAGTGTTCAATCGATGTCTCTTGATGCTATCAAGAATGATTCCCGCGTTTCCTGGATTGATCACGTGTCGCGTCAGCATCCATTCGCAAAAATTCCGCACGATGTTGTGCTTGTCTTCAAGTCCTTTTACGATCGCCTCGATCGTGGAGGATTCAACGTTCCCACCGTGCTTGGCGTGCTCGTATATCGCGATTGCCGCGTGAGCACGTATGTCATCGGAAGGATCGGAGTGCAATAACCTCGCGAGTTTGTCGATTGCACACCCGGTCCCGGTTCCGTTCATGGGGCCTTGCATGAGGCTGGTTGCAGCAGCATCCCTCACGTGGCTGACAGGATCATCCAACAAGGTTACCAGCCCGGCAAGGCCACGGGATTCGTGCCTCTTCCCAGACGCGGGCAAGATGCATTCGGTCACCCTCATCCGGACGAACGGATCCGGATCATCAACATGCCGGAGAACCTCACCAATCGCGCGCTTGATGCTAACCTTGTAGAATGAACCGAGCTCGGACATTCGGTGAAACGCCCACTCCCGGATTGCACTGTTTTCATCGCCTGCAATTTCGATGAGCACGTTCGTTTTATCACCGTCCGGTATCTTGCCAAGCTTGGCATTCAAACCATTTATACGCACGGAGTTCACCGTTTCCCTTATTGTCTTGACAATATCCCAAATATCATCAATATCATATATCTTGATAATGTTATCAAGGATATCGGGATCGAAACGCTTGTATCTGATGAATGATTCAAACCGGTGTTTGGCATCACTGGTTTTTAAAGCGATGTTGATCAAGATGTCAACGTAGGGCGTGAGTGGCACGTCACACCCATACACGTCACAATTCCCGATGTTGGAAAATGTAACATCGACAACAGCCTTGAGAGGGTGCTCCAAGAGCATCCGTACCTTGTCAACGGCACCAATATGCACCCAATAGATGGTCAAATGCTTGGCAACGAATGCTTTCATCTCATCAGGTCCGCCGGACAAGATTCCTTCGAAAAGGCTGATAGCACGCGAAATGCTATCACGCGCACTAGCCATGTATTTCCCCTTGCACCGGACCGCGGTGACCATTATCGTGCCGACCGTTAGAAGAGCATGGTTGCGAATTCGTTTTTCAGGATGATTCGTGTGCCGTAATATGGCGTCTAAAACCAGAGTCGCGTCGGACGCGTCTTGGATCGAAGGTGCCAATGTCCTTGCGCTCACTAATTGCAATTCAACGTCCGGATCGATGAGCAACATTTCCAACGCGTGCTTGATATTCGGTTGGAATTCACGCACCCACGCGTGTTGAATAGTTCCAGCAGCTTCTTGACGGACCTCCTTGTTTTCATGCTTTAACAGCAAGCATAATTCATCCCAGATCTTTTTTTTAATGAAGTGTAATGCCAAACTGTCTGTTGCACCGAGTATTGCATCATCTGCCCCATCCTTGCGAAGCAAGGATTTCAGCACGTCGACATGCGGGGACATGTCAATGCCTTGATCCGCGATGTTTTTCAAAAAATGGGCAGCTCCGGCCATCAACTCGGGCGGGTCTTGCTTGGTGAGAATATCAAGCATCGATGGGATCGCACATTCCACGTCTTGGCGATCACCAAGAGCGGATGTTATTGCACTTAAAGCGTTTTCACGAACGAGCCGGTCATCGTCGTGGAGGGCCTCCATCAAGGCAGGAATGGCAAATGATATGTCGCGTTCGTCCCGGTCCGAAACCCAATCAAATATCGTTCTTTGTTCCAAGTATTTTGCTGCTTCACGCCGTTGCTCGGCGTTGCCTTCTTTCAACTGCTTCACGAGCGGGTCCTCGGACATGAATTAACCTCTACCAATTGTGTATTATGTTTTTCCGGTCCCGTTGGAATCGAGCGAAAAAGAAGATACATGTACACGTGTGGCGTACTCACGAGTGGCTACTTGACTTCTTGGGAGAACACCAGCTTGTCCGTGGGAGCTACGATAGGGAATGCTCCCTTCAAAATGGCTTGCTTGAGGTCCGTCGCGAGCTTGATCGCGCCAGCACGGTCAGACTGCCTCAACACCACGGGAACCTTTTTTCCATCCACGGTTACGGTTTTCAAATCAACATCGAATGCATCCGGGCGGCACGTGCAAGTAACGGCACATAACCCGCAGTTGTAGCAGCGCGCATGATCGATTCCTTTTTTCTTGCGAAATGCTTTCGTTGGGCAGTGGATTTCGGCAATGCAACTTACACAGTCATCGCATTTTTCAGGGTTGAACTTTACCGTGAAATTACCACCCCAGACATCGGCATAAGTAGCATCGGCAACTTTTTCACGCCCTACAACATTCAAGACAGTTAAAGGAACGTCTTTATCCGAGCTCACAAGATTGTTGAAAATTTCTTCATTAAGAACGGGAATTGCGGCGGCCATGGAACATATGGGTCGATGATGCCCGCGTTGAAAGTATCTTTCCTCGCCGTGATCCAGAACGGGCCGATCCGAGAAACTTTCTTGTTCAAGTAATAATGATATGCCCCCGAGGACAAAACATCATCGACGTGGGACGAGGTTGACTCGAATTCACCAATGACGGACTCGACCACCGGCGGCTTCTCGAGGCCCACTTGCGGGTGGAGGTGCAACCCAGACGTTCCCGTTGCAAGAAAAAGAACGGTGCCGTTGAACGACTCCTGCTTTCCAGCACGGTCACGCGTGAGAACCGTGACCACGTCCTTGCTCACATCGATATTCACGATCTTGGTTTCCTCGTGGATGATCGCACCCTTTTTTTCCGCTTGGTCGATGAAATACGAATCAAAGCGGGATCGCAAGATGACCTTTCCAAGCGTCGTGTGAAACTCACGTGCATCCAGAACCACATCGTTGCGTGGTGAGATGCATCTCATGGTCACGTGATCCCGCTCGAATATCGAGTCAGGCATGGATGGAAAGTCCTTGATCGCGTGGCTGGGAAAAACACCTGAGCACGGCGTGTAATGGTGGCGCGACCGAGCTTCAACCAATCGAACGCTGAATCCTTGTTCTACCGCATGGAATGCAGCCATCGCGCCCGCGATGCCACCTCCAGCGACGATAACATCAACTTGCACGTTGCAAGAGAATGTTTTTTTTCATTTAAATTATCTTTATTAGCCTCGTAGGCAATTCTACCTTGATGAGGCAATACCCCGTCGCGGTCGCCATCCCGGTCACGGGAGACAAGATCGCGGACAGAAGCATGGAACGACAGATCGCGAAGGTCGCGGCAAGCGGGGCGAGATTCATAGAGTTTAGGCTGGATTATGCAACCAATCCTGGAGGGCTTGACCTCGATTATCTCGTGCTCGAAGCCACGAAATTGAAGCTGGAAACGATCATGACATGCCGCGTTGCCAGAGAGGGGGGCTTTTATGACCCGGACGAGAAGGGGACGCAAGAAACCATCGTCGAGAAAATGATAGGCTGCAGGCCAGATTTTATAGATATCGAGCTTGGTACGAGAATCGACATCTTGAGCCAAGCCGTGAACCTTTGCAACGAGCATTTCGTGAAGATCATTTTGTCGCACCATGATTTAAAGGGGACCCCGCCAATACAAGAAGCAAGGGCCTTCGTGGGACGATGCATGGAAAAAATAAACCAAATCGGAATGCGAGACGGGGTTGGCATCGTGTTGAAGCTGGTGTTCACCGCGACGGCAGTCAAGGACAATGTCATACCCCTCAATATGATAGACATCTTGGACATGAATGATATACCGGCAATCTCGTTTTGCATGGGTGATGCAGGGATTCTTTCACGCGTGATGAGCATTGCAAGGCGGGGAAAGGACAAGAAGCCCGGCTTTCTAACCTATGCCGCGTTGGACACGAGCACGGCACCGGGACAGCTGCATGTCGAGGAGATGATGGACTTGCTCGAATATCTCTTGTGAGAATGACAAGAGAAAATATTAAGGATAGAGCGCGATAATAATCATTGAGTACCCGTGGTGTAATGCCCAACCAGCGCGCGAAAAATTGGGAAAATCGACAACACTGACGCGAGGAGAATAACGATATCCGATAGCATGCTTGTACACTTCCTCAAAGCACTCCGGCAAAACCTTGATGGCATCGAAGCGTCCGCGGTCGTGAGCAAGGAAGGCTTGATAGTAGCAAGTGACCTCGGTGAGGGTGTTTCCGAGATGCACATAGCCGCCATGTCTGCAATCTTGTTATCCACCGCGGAGAACGTCTTGGTTGAATTGAAAAAGGGGACACTCGACGTGTGCATCATACAAGGCAACGAAGGCAAGTTCATATTGATGGATGCGGGTTCGGATTTTATATTGGCAACGGTGCTTGATTCATTCACGCGCATGGACTTGGCTTTTGTTGAAATGCGTAACACGGCAAAACATATCGAAGAGAATTGCGGTAAATTTCCTTAACTACGTTTTAAAAAGAAAAAAAATAGATGGGGCAGCAACCATTACACGTTGCCCGCCTTATCATCCCGTTTTCTTGACGGGGCAGGCTCACCCGCGGGCTTCGCTTGCTTCGTTCCAGCATTTTCTTGCGCACTTTGCTTCCCGTTACTAGGAGCTTCGGCGTGGTAGTGCCACCCGCGGGAAGGCGGTTTCGGTTGATAGACGAGATGCCCGGCACGGCGCAAGTTATCGAATGCAAGCTCTATCTGGAGTAACGTGAAACCGAGTTTCGTCATCACGTCAGATAGATCAGTTTTGGAGGGAACGTAGTTGCTCTTCTTCTTGAATATCTCGACCATCTTTGCCTCGACTAGCTTGATGTCCACTGGCACCGGCTCGCCCGCCTTGGTACCTGGCGGTTGCTTGGAGCTTGGCACCGGTGTTTGTTGCTTCGTGCTTTCAAGCACCTCACCCTTCGCAGGTGGAACCACCGATGCACCGTCGATAGCACCCCCGTCCTTGTAAGTGCTTGGTGCTTTCTTTCCAGGTTGTTTCCCGCTTGATGCTTTCTTGGCCTTGGAAGATTTGCTCACGCCGATCGATATGAAAATCAACGCGGCAATGATGCCAACGATGATGATGAGGGCCAGGATGTCAATCGACGTGCCCGCGGCCAACTCAGCAGTGACCTGGATAGTGTTGGTGTTCCCCACGAGGTCCACGACGGTGATGGCAATGCTGTAGTTCCCTGTAGCCAAGGACGCGGTGTTCCAGGTGTACTGGTAGGTCCCGTTACCCAAGTCCACCATCCGCGCGACGATCATGGCTTGCTTGAAGGAGATGAGCGAGGGCGCCGGCGTCCCGATTGATATCGAGCTCGCCGCGATGACGATGTCGATAACGATCGTCACGTTATAGCCCGGGGAATCGCACGTGACCCGGATCGTGACATTCGTGCCAATGACGATGGTGCCCGATGGCAACGATATGCCACCTATCAAGGCAGGAACAGTCGCATCGAGATACACCGTCACGTTTTTCACGTTCTCCGTGTTGGCATACTCGTCGGTGGAATAGTATTCGATGACGTGCTCGCCATCCGAGTATCCTTCGAGCGTGAACGGGGTCGAATAATTCAACCACGCGGAGCCGTCGATCCTGAACCGCGTGTACTCTATCGATTGGCCGAACAAGGTAGAGACCGTGATCTCGAAGCCCGTGTCGTTGTTGACAAGATTTGCCCCCGATGCTGGAACGAAGTGCATCGTGCTCTCGAGGGGATCGGCAGAACCGATGTACACGAGCAAATCATTCGTGACCTCGATATTTCCCGCGATATCTATCGCATGGTAATAGATGTTAACAATTCCATCGCCCGTGACGGATGACAGGTTGAACGGCCCCGTGTATACATTCCAACCGGTGCCATTCAAGTTATATTCGATCCACGCAACGTCGGTTTCGGCGTCGCTTGCGGAAATGGTGAAGGCCGTGCTCGCGTTCACGAAGAACAACCCGAATGAGGGGACGAAATCGATCGACGAGACGGGCGACATGCAATCCATGCGGACCTCTGTCCAATTTCGTTTGCACCTCCTATTCCTGCATGATTGCCCGCCCCCGCAAGCCCGCGGGGGGCTTCAGGCTAAAATGGTGTAATATTGTTGGATAGATGTCGTAGATCGAAACGTTATTGACAGGTTTATCACGAAGCGCCTTGAATGCAAGATGTCCTTCAACATTCAACGCGTTCAAGACCTTTACTTTTGTCGTGTCTATGAAAACCCCGTGTTTTGCATGCACGGCATCATCACTC
The DNA here is from genome assembly GCA_041305945.1 of Promethearchaeota archaeon. Taxonomy (GTDB): domain Archaea; phylum Asgardarchaeota; class Lokiarchaeia; order Sigyniarchaeales; family Sigyniarchaeaceae; genus JBGLND01. Next base: position 2,886,214 of record JBGLND010000001.1, on the reverse strand, counting down.
CTTCTCGAACGCATCGAGCGGGATGACGCCCGACGGCTCTCGTCCTTGCACGTTCAAGAACACGCGTGCGTAATACCCGCCCCACCCGATGGCCTTCGTTTTCGTCCAGTCGACGCTTGCTTTCTCAGGAGCGATGATCTTGTCGGGATATTTATTCAAGGTCAGGTATCCCTCCTTCAACAGCCATTCGTTGACACAGACGCAGCCGTCCATCGGTTGCGCGCCGTGATCCGAGACGACGATGACGCGCGTGTCATCAGGCACCAGGTCGATGAGCTCCCGCACGTTCGAATCCAGGAGGCGCTCGTACTCGGTGATGTATCCCTTGAACTCGGAATCCGGTTCGAAGTCCTTGTGGTGCGGGTCAAAGTATTTCCAGTACGCGTGGTGCATCCGGTCGAGGCCAATCTCGACAAACCAGCACAAGTCCCAACTCTTGTTAGATAATAAATACTTGATGACCTCGTGCCGTTCACGCGTCATTTTTACGAGTTCCTTGAATAACTCGTGCTTCTCTTCAATCCTGAACGGGACATCGAACGTGTAATGGCCGAACCGTTGCAATAACTCTTTTTTGAGGCCCGGGGGGTGCGTGAACGGGTTCTCCGTGCTTGGGGTGAGGAACCCGGAGACCAGGTGGCCATTGAAAGGTTTCACGGGATACGTCGGGGGAATGCCCACGATGATGGAAGAATAGCCGTGCTCGCCGAGAACTTCCCACGCGGTTTTTTGCTTGATTGCAGATGAGCTGGCGATCCAAGACTTGTCATACGTTCCTTTATGGAGGTGCTTGAATCCATAGACGCCGAGTTGGCCAGGAGTGCGTCCTGTAGCCATGCACATCCACGCGGGGATGGTGATGGGAGGATCGGAGGAACGCAACGATGCCCGGTTGCCGGACAATTGTAACCTGGCGATCGTGGGGATGTTTTGAAGGTGCTTATCGAAAAATAACGAGGGTGTTGCACAATCCAAGCCGATGACGAGTAATTTTTTCCTTTCCATTCCATTGGCACCTTGGTTTCAAGGAACGAACAAGTTTTTGAATTTGATGATGGTCTCTGCCACCTCGGGACGCATCTCGTCGACGGGGATTTTCCCCTCGGAGAGCATCTGGCGAACGACCCGGCCCTTGAAATCGACCTGGTATTCGGGCCCGTGCGGGCACACCTTGTCCGAGACGACCGACGCGCATTTCTTGCACTTGTAAAATGCCCTGAATTTCACGGGCGTCACGCCGAGATCCGGGAACTCCTTGAAGATCTCTTGGGCATCGAACGGCCCGTAATAGCTCCCCACTCCAGCGTGGTCACGCCCGACGATGAAGTGCGTGCAGCCCAAGTTTTTCCTTGCAATGGCGTGATGGATTGCTTCTTTCGGCCCGGCATAGTGCATTTCCGTTTCGAACGTGCTTAACACGCAAGTATCTTTAACGTAATAGTGTTGGATCAACGCTTCATACGATGCGAGGATCACCTCATCTGTAAAGTCGCCGGATTGTTTTTTTCCAATTACAGGATTGATTAAAAGCCCGTCGACAAGGTTCAATGCCGTTTTTTGCACGTATTCGTGGCCGATGTGCGGAGGATTACGTGTTTGAAATGCAACCACCGTTTCCCACCCCTTTTTCTTGAAGAGATGGCGCGTTTCCTTTGGTTTCAGGTGGTACTTGGCGAATGGTGACCTGATTTCTTCAAGCAAGTCGATCTTGCCGCCAAGGAGGCATTCCTTCCTTGCCATAACCTTTGCCACGCCAGGATGCTTCGGGTCTTCCGTTCCAAACACGGAACGTGCATACTCTTGCTTGCTGTACTTGAAGATGTCATCTATGACCATTTTTGCAACGGGAACAAGCTTGGTGCCTGAAGCCAAGACAAGCAAGGCCTCGTCCCCTGCCTTGAGTTTCCGTGCCGTTGCCTCATCCACGTCTAGAACGATCGGGATCGTCCAAGGGATGTCATCCATCAAGCGCCCGTCAGAGAGGACATGGTTGAAATCATCTTGGCATAAAAAACCGTTGATGGGAGAAAAAACGCCATATGCCATGTTCTTTATATCCTTTTCAAGTTCGTTGTCGATAGGAATTTGTAGAAACTCGCTGGCTTGCTCGGTAATGGCTTGTTTTGTTTGCATGCCACATATCCGTTCAACGAGTTTGCCACCATGCGGAGCGATCATGATTGTCATGCGGCCTCGCGTTCAATCGATGTACCCGAGATTTCGTAACCGGTCTTCGATCTCCTTTTCCTCTTCCGGGGTATAATCAGGACCATCTTGCTCGTCCTTTTCAATGTTGTTCAAGACCTCACGAACGATGAAGGTGATATAGTCTGAAACGGTCTTGAAATCGGTTTTAGGCAATCGTGCCTCGATTTTCTTGTAGAGGGAAAGGGGAATGTCCACTTTTTTATTGTTTTCATCTTTCATGTCCATGTGAACACACCAATTATATGTAATTAACCTAGCGTCAAGTAATAAGGTTCGGTGGAGTATTTAATCGAGCATTCACAAGTTCCATCTGTACAATCGAACACACCAATCAATCGAATGTCGTGAAAACGGGGGCCTAAATCCATGCTCGCTATAGAAACGATAAAGTTGATGATGTTTTTCGTGAAGCTACCGAACGCGATTTTCATGCTGTTGCTTGCCTTCAAGATCAAGCGTCTTTCGAATTACGTGCTTAACCACATCTTGTTTCTCGCGTTCGCGGGATGGAGCGTCTTCATTGCTACCGACGGGGTCTTGTTCATCATCGCAGCGCTTGGAAAAACAGAATTTCAAGTTGCGAACGTGCTCCGGGATGTGGGCGTTCTTATGGCAACCTTGATCCCGTTATGTTTCATATATTCGGGCTTTATCATCAAGGAAGGAGAAGAGATCGCGCTCCGAGGGAAAAAAGTCAGGCTATTCACGTCCTTGCTCATCTGCTTTGGATTGGCGATTACGATAATCCTGAACGATTCCATACTTGTTATCGACAAGCTGACCAAGACGATCGTCCTTCCCGACAACCTCCCGCCGCCTGTTGATACCTTTAGCGTGAATTTCGACATGATGACGGCGAATGGGCAATTCTCATTCTACTTGTACTTGTCCTTGGTCGCCTGGTATTTCATAGGGATATTCATCTTGTTCTCTGTCCGGCAGAGAGAGAAACATGAACTCCGGAAGCGGCTTGACTTGCTCATGTGGAGCACGATGATGATTCCATTCGGCATCTTGTATTTCGTGTTCTTGCCGTTCATCCCGATTCTTGGGACCATCAAGCCGTATTTCAACATCGTGGGGCAGGTATTGTGGGCGCTCTCCCCCGTGCTCGCCTACTTGTCGCTGAAAATCACACCCCGGATAGGACCAGTGCAAGAAATCGAGGGGCAAGAACCACGTGCTTAGATGTACCGTTATTTCAAACCTTCTCGCCTTGGATGACACACCAGCTTGGATGCGTGTGAGATATAACCATTACTCCAAACAGGGTTAATCTTGGACAGCCCTCGATGGGGACATGGAAAACTATCAAAAAAACAAGATCGACAATCGAGCCAACCGATGCTTGAAACAAAGCCTTAAATGTATGGTCCGAGATGACCTTCGCGTCGAGGCTCGACAGCATCGCTATGTTGGCCCACTTGCGCTCGCGGGTCATGTAGAACGCCTTGTGACCGCCCATCTTGAAGCCGGTCTTCACCTTGCTCGCCAGGAAGTCATGCGCCTTGTCCAGCCTCTCGGCGGGGTCCTTGACCTTCGCAACGTGGGCATTTGCTTCTTGTATCCATTCCTCGAATACCTTGTGACCGATCCCGTCCTTGCATTCTGCCAAGTATATGATCTGCCCGCCTTTTTTCACGGCTTGCATGGTCTGGGTGAGGCCCTTGGTGCCTTGATACAAGTCGATGTCCTTCGGGTACCCGCCGGCGGACACGATGACCATGTCTGCAGGTTTCTCGACCGGGACTTCAAAAATGTTCTTGTATATCTCGACCGCCTTCTCGAACGCGACGCCAAGCTCTCCCGCCTTGATGGCGATGATCTGGTCGCCTTCCACGACCGCGTTCACGACGAAGTCCGCGCCTGCCTTCCGGGCGGCCTCCATCATGTCAAGGTGCACCGGGTTGCCTGCAAGGTTCCCCGTGCGGGCGTTCGGGTCGATGAGCAAGCCGTGGTTGTGGTTGATCGTCGCCTCGCCGCTCACCGCGGGAAGGACTTCCTTCCTGTCGCCACCGAACCCGGCATAATAATGGTAAGAAACATCTGTGAGGAGTATCTTGCAATCAGCTTCGTGATATGTCTTGTTAATAAGAATCGGGGTTCCCCGGCTCGTCACGCCAAGGTCCACGAGATCGGGTGACTTGTGATCGTGAATTTCCACCTTGTACTTCTTGGGGATGTCCGTGCCGAGGACTTGCTCCAGCTTCGCCTTGTCAGGTGCCGCGTGCGTTCCCGTACCCATGAGTATCGTGACCTTCCCCTTCTCGATGCCGTATTCCTCCAGGATGGTGAAAAACGGTATCAAGACAGAATCGCGGGGAAATTTGCGCGTGTAATCGTCAACGACGACCACGATAGACTTCTTTCCCTCGATCAACTCTGAAAGGGGCTTCACGTTCCCGATGGGACTTTCAAGGGCCTCTTGCAAAGCGTTAACAGGGTCTGCAACGGTCTCGACTTCTTTCGAACCGAGTTCGACTACGGAAATTGAATCGGGTATGGAAATCGTTAAATCCTTATCTGCTCCAAATGGAAGCGTGTATTTTGCCATGGCTAAAATGAACCTCTTCAACCGTCACGAGGATTTTAAGATTTCGGGCCAAAAATTGTCGGGTAGTTTATAAGCATACGGCGACCTTAAAAAGCATTGTCTAAAAAATTGCGGCATAGCGTCACGCGTGGCTTGGTGAATGGCGGCTCGCGATCATGCGTGCGGCGATCAAGCCCGTGACCGCTGCAGCAACGATACCGCGACTCAACCCAGCCCCGTCACCGCAAACGAAGATGCCGGGAATGCTTGTTTCGAGGTCCTTGCTTGTTTTAATTCGCTTCGCGCTGTACTTGATCTCGGGCGCGTACAACAACGTGGAATCGCTGGCAATGCCCGGAATCACCTTGTCGAGCTGTTCCAAGCCTTCCAAGATATTATCAAGGATGCGAGCCGGTAGCGCCAAGGAGATGTCGCCGGGCGTGATGGCCGTAAACGGGAGGCTTGGCACCACGGAACTCTTCCTCATTCGCTTGGCCGTCGAGCGCACCCCGCGACGCAGGTCACGCATGCGTTGCACGATGGGCTTCCCGCCACCTAGAGTCGTGGCGATGTTGGCAATCGATTTCCCGAACCTCGTGGAGTCTTCCAAGGGTTCGGTGAGGTTGATCCTGTTGAGAAACGCGAAGTTCGTGTTTCGTGATTTCTTGTCCATGAACGAGTGGCCATTGACGCCAATGGTCCCGTCCGAGTAGGATTCCAAGACGACGAAACCCTCGTGGTTCGTGCAAAACGTGCGCATCATGTCGTCGTGCGTGGGCGTGAAGATGTAAAACTTCGGGTCACGCTGGATCTGGCATACGTCTTCCATGATCTCGGCCTTGACTTCAACCCTGACCCCGATATCGATGGGCTCGTAGGAGGCCTCGATGCCAAGCTTCTTCGCCTGGTCCGAGAGCCAGACCATCCCGAAACGCCCTGGGGCAACGAGCAGGTAGTCGAAGGGCCCCGCGCGGCTCCCGTCCTCGAGGACGAGGGACTTGTCCATGTTGACATCCACGACGAAGGTGCTTGGCCTGAACTGGACCCCGCGCGTGACGAGGTCCTTGTACATGGCATCGATGATCCGGGGGCTGTTGTCCGACCCCATGAGGCGCTGTCTGATCGGGAGGAAATCGATGCCGACCGAGGATGCCGACCGCGATATGGCCTTGGCCTTCACCGGGTCGGGATCGTAGAGCTTGATGCCGCCATCGAAACGCAAGAAATAATCTTCCACTTCCTTAATGAGTTCCCACGCGTGCGCCTCCGAACCGGCGAGGCTCGCGAGATCCCCACCGATTTTCGGGTGCAAATTAAGAATTCCGCTGGAATACGTGCCGGCACCACCAATACCGCACATGATATTGCAAGCAGGCTTGCATTTCATGCAATACTTGAAATTGTTGTTCACGGGACAATTACGATCGAGCACGGGTTTCCCGACATCAAACACCGTGATCGATGCATTCGTGTGCTCGACCAGGTAATTCGCGGCGACGAGGCCTGCCGAGCCAGCCCCGATTATGGCAATGGTTCCCATGTCACTTCAACAGGCTGAGGATGCGTTCCGCGAGGAACGCCGCGTTTTTTCCGTTGTCGATGCCCACGGTGGCAACAGGGATGCCGCTGGGCATCTGGACGATGGAGAACAAGGCATCCATGCCACCAAGCGGCCGGTCACCGGAGCAAGGGACGCCAATGACGGGCTTTTTCGTGTGCGCTGCCACGACGCCGGGAAGTGCAGCGGCAAGCCCCGCGATGCAGATGAATATCTTGGACCCGGCCTCGCGTACATATTTCGAAAGCTCGTCGGGCTGGCGGTGCGCGGAAAGGATCTTGGTCTCGAACGATATCTTTTTCTCCGTCAAGACCTCCTCGGCCTTCGTGGCGATGCCCCGGTCGCTCTCGCTTCCTATGATTATCGAAACGTCAACCATACATCATCGTGGCAACAGAAAGCGGAATAAGGATAAAAGGTTTCCTCACAAGGTGCATGCGACCGTCTTGCAAGTTCCAGCCTTGAGGGTCCGCGTGGCGATGACGTCGACGCCGGTACCGGCGGCGTCCGTGATGAGGACATCACCACATGACACGGGCGCCGTGACTTCCTCCCGAGCCAGGATATCAAGTATCTCGTTGATCCTCGTTTTTGGCACGGCAACGCGCGTCCGGACGGGGAGCAACGGGATGCTGGCACCGTGTATGCGTACCGTCGTGGCCACGATGCGTTTGGGCTCCAAGAACTCGTCACGCGCATATTTATCACCACGCTTGCACTCGAAACCTTCCACGATAAGGTCGCCACCGTCCAGTTCCTTCACGGTCACGTTGCAACCGTTGGGACAAACGATGCACGTGACCACCTTCTCGCTGATGACTTTCTTGGATTCATTCACTGGCCTTCTCCTCCTTGGGCTCGACCGCATTTCTCCCGTTCAAGAAAGACGTTGCGACCGGATAGGATCACTCGTCGATGATGACCGAGTTCAACATGTCCGACAGCTTGGGCCTCGGCGGGCGCTCGGTTGGCTTTGCTGTACCAAGCGACTGGATCTGCGGGGGGCCACCGCCTGGCCCGTCGAGGTCACGCATGCCCCCGCCGCCCCCGTGTGGCCCGCTGTACCCGCCGCCTCCGCTGAAGCTTCCCATCTTGGAACTTAACTGGCTCACGATCTCGTTCGCGAGGCCTTTCATTCCATCCGATATGGCAACACGGATGGCATCGATGCTGTTCACGTTCAAGTCCATGGAACTTCCGTTGCTTGCCTGGTTCACCATTTGCTGCATCCCGGTACCCACGACGTCTTTCAACTGGTCCGCTATAGCTTGTGGAACCGGGGGTTGCACGGCCGGCTGGGTTCTCCCCCCGGCAGGACCGCCAGCAGCGTCCGGGGGCATGGGTGGTTTCAACTGTTCCAGCGAGACTTGCTCGTCGGTCTTGAATGTAACCACGTTTGTAATTCCCATGCTGGTTGCCAGCTTCTGCGTGAATTTCTGCAGCTCGACGAGGGTGATGGGAACGCCTCGTGATGCCAGTTCGTTGACCTTGTCGATGATGATGTTGATGGAATCGAGCGTTTGTTTTTGCGTGGCGGCGATGATGACCGCGCCCAGTGCCTTGAACGCGTCGATCGATTCGACGAGCGTTGCCTTGGAATTCGGATTTCCCTCGGCGGCCAGCTGCATGATCTCGTCTTGCAACTCGGGACTGTCGAAGTGCGAGATGTACTGGTCTGCCACGTCGTGGTTGCCCGAGAGCACGAGATCGAAGATGATGTAGATGTACTGGAGCGCCTTCTTCCATCGCTTCTCGTACATCGCGGCTTGCGAGCGGTAGCCGGCTGCCTTCGCGAAATCGTTCATGACCCCCTCGAGCACCTCGGCCACGGCAACGAGGCTGCGGAGCTTGAAGAAGAGCCCCCGTGGCTCGAACCGCCCGGCACTATCCGAGGAATCCTTGATGAACTTCAGGAACATGTTGATCATTTCCTGGTAGAACGCGTTCACTTCCTCGGGGTTGTCGATGCCCAGGTTGAGGATCATGGCCGCCTCCTCGAACTTCCGCATCCCGTCCAGGAACGTTTCAGGGTCGCCCGTTTCGAACCCGTTCTTGAGCTTGCCCACGGCCTGGTTCTGCACCTTGCGGGCGATCATGATGTAGTAGGTTTGCACCGACACGTCGCGCAATTCCGCCGGCCTTTGCTGGTAAAGGTCGTAGTGGGTGCTAAGCTTGCTCAAGTACTCCAGAATCTTGTCAACTTCCTTCTGGAGGGATAGGTTCACGGTTTCCTCGTCTGGCATGGTGCAAGGCCGGTGCAATGGTGGTGTTGCAAGATGAATATGTTAGTGATGATTTTTCTCCTTTACCCGCGATGGCTAGAAATCGAGCTGCAAGGTTGCCGATGCGCCCTTCCCGTCGTCCGCCACGAAGCTCTGCATGCACACGGCGCACTTCCCGACGCTCTGGATCGTGTTCTCGAAGCAGTGCTTGTGGTACGGGCGATGGCAATTCGAGCATTCCACGTAGCAAGTTTTTCCAATTGATCCTTTTGGCAAGAACATGGGCTCGTCGCACGACGGGCAGAACAATTTATGGCAGATGACGCACGTTATGATGCTTGACTTGAAGATGGCAATGTGTATCTGGTTGAGCAAGTCGATGAAGAACGACGACAGCGACCACGTCGTGCCCGACTCCGAGATGAGCGCTTCCAGCTTCCCGATGACCTCGGGGTCGACCTCGCCCGCGGGTGACAAGTTTATCTCGGGCGGGTGCTCCGGGTAGCCTTTCGAGAAATCGGCGATGAAATCGAACCTGATCGACGCGGTTTTCAACTCGCCGCTGATGGCTCCCGAGATGGTCTTTTTCTCGGGGTCCAACGACAGGCTGGATATGGCCTCGGTGACGTTGTTCACCAGGACCTTGTAATCGAACGAGAGTCGCGTGATCTTGTCTATCTCCCACGAAATGTCCCTGAGCACGGCAATAATTTTTGGCTTCTCGGCTCGTTGTGCGTACCGGGCCATGAACTCGCCGACCGGGCCGAGCATCTGCTCCATGTCGGGGGTGAACACCCACTCGATGTCGGGGTACCGCTCGAGGTTGATCTCCACGTGGTGTTCCGACTTGTTGAAGGAAAACAGGGTGATCCTGATGTAATTGTCCCTCACCAGCTGCGATGCGTACTCGCCCTCGATGTCCCGTAATTCGTTCTTGAGCTCGCCCACGGCGTTGTAGTAGTTGAACGCGTAGGACTCGAACGCTTGGAAGACCTCGTACACCTGGGGCGGGTAGCCCGAATCCCATGCCCTGAGCTGCTTGATGAACTTGGCGGGGTCACCGATCTCGTCGTACACCTCTTGCGGCCATTTAATGTCGGGCCGGTCGGGGAAGTTCGCGAGTGAAAACGGGATGGTGTACAGGTGTTCCGGTCCCGCGGCAAGGTAGATGATGAACTCGTAGTTATCGAGTTCCTCTATTTGAAAGAAGGCGGTCAGCTGCCGTATCTCCCTCGCGAGGTCCCTGTCCTTCTTGCTGATGGACTTTTGCAGCTCGGTGATGCGGGTGATGAGCCCCTTCATGTACGTGTCGAGGCGAACCTTTTCCTTGTTGTACTCGTCCCGCGTCAATTCCCGGTTAAGCCTACCATCGAGTAAATTCACTTCCATGCGGGTTTCTTCAAGGTCCTCGCGCAAGTCCTCGATCAAATCGCCTATTTGCCTTGGCGTCAGGTTTTCTTGACCCATCATGTCGATCGCCGGGAACGAAGGTGTCGGGTGACAATCGGGATGTGCGCGACCGTGCTACGGCACGCAACCTCGTACTAATTCATGGTCTCTTCACTTAAATAATTAGCATCGCGTTTGCATCGAGGTGGGGAATGAAAAAACAAGGTTGGTGGTGCCCGTGGCGGGTTGCTTGGCACCGGGACCCGTGGCATGGCTCGTTTTCAAGCAACGTCCCGCTCGAACTCGATGCTCATGTCGCCACCAGCGGCAACTTGGAGCTTGAACGAGTGCGAGCCAGGAGCCAATTTTTGACCCTTGCACCGCAATTCCAACACGCCACCGACGGGAACGGTCACGCCAATCGCGGCCTTTGGATTTTCAAACGTCACTACGGTGTTCTCGTAGGCCAAGGCGAGATATTTCTTGTCAATCTCCTTGTCATCGACCGTGATCTTGAACAAATCACCAACATTATCTGGTACCTCGTCAACGCTTAGCGGGCTGATGACGTTCGTGATCGCTACCTTCCATCCGTCTTCCGTGTTGCTGACCGCATCCGCGGGGATCATTCTCTTCAAAATATACTTCGGGATGTACGACATGTCTTTTTCACTTTTCGTTCGTTCGTGCTGTTGCACGATGATAGGTAGAAATATACCGCTATTCCTTATATCCCCATAATCTGCCTTTCGAGATATTCACGAAAAAAAGTGTGGTGCCCCGTGAATCCAGCGGATGATTTTGACCTCGGAGACGACCCCGGGCACGCGCAGAAGCTCATGACCGTCACGCCCGTTTTACCAAGGTCGATCACCCGCCGTGCAACATTCGGAGCGGAGAATATTGCATCAGCAAGGTCTTTCCCGACTTTCCTGTCATCCACGTCGAATGCCGCGACGATGGCGATGTTCTTCACGCGCATCCCTGCGAGCACGTCGTGTAACAAGCCAGTGGCTTCAGAACCAGTATGTTGCTTGTAGTACGCAAGCCCTTGGACGAAACTCGAAGCACAATTCCCGATTCCAGCCAATGCTACCTTTATAGGCTCCATGTTCATCGAATCCTCGTATGATGCCTCAATCAAATGGGCTCATCATAAAAAGGTTTCCCAAGGTTTCCACCGTTCACGCAAGCGTTCGTTCGAGAGACTATTTATACCGACCGTCACGTCACCCTCCTAGGCTTTATATTGACCGGGTACCAGCCATTTACAACCACTGACGGGATTGACTGAAATGACACTCGATAAATCCCGCGCCTTGAAAGCGCTGCTCTGTCTCGTGCTAGGTGCCACTGTCGTTCCGATATTTCTATCGATCAGGCCACCGGACGTGAAAGTCTCAGTGCAATCCGATGGCTTGGCCGGCATATCAATTTCCTCGACCTCAATCATCCCGTTCGTGATAGCGGCGTCATTCACGAGGATAACGGATGATGACAAGAATTTAATCATGAGGAACGGTTCGGAATCGACGACCAGCACGCGGGAGAGCATCCTCGCCTTGATTCAAGATAATCCGGGCATCCATTTTCGCGACATTTGCAGGCAGTTGAAAAAAGAAATAGGCGTGGTGCAATATCACGTTTATATATTGCAGAAATTCGGTCACGTCACCAGTACTAAAGATGGAAGGTACACGCGTTATTTCGTGAAAGCGCAGCAACTTGACGACGTCGCGAGGGTGATCATCTCGGCATGGCAGAGACCGGTGGAACGGAGCATCATCGTTACCTTGTTGGACGATAAGAACCCGGCCAGCATCAAAGACATGGCGTTCTCGTGCAGCGTGACCACGCAAGCCATCAACTGGCACGTGAACAGGCTCAAGGAAAACCACATTCTCACGAGCACCCAAGACCCGTTGCCAATGCTCGGTCCCGGGATCAAGGTAAAAATCGAGTCCTTGATAGCGAGCGGCATCATCTCGGTGGCAGATTGAGCCCGCATCAATATTTTATTATGCCCATAAGCCAATAGGCATATATATCCTTCATTTTCATACATCGAAACGGGAACGCGCGACGAACGATAATCCAACATACAACCTATAAAAAAAGGAGACAACGTGGGAAAAATTAGCGACAGGCTGGTCATCATCGGCGTGGTTCACGGGCAACGAGCTTGCATAGAAGAAGCAAGGTCGGCGATAGAACGCGAGAGGCCGGAAGCCGTTGCCATCGAGCTCCCACCCCAAGGCATCTCCGACAAGTTTAACGACATCGACGGCACCATCGATGACGAGATAAACAGGATCACGAAGCAATACGGCCAGTTTTTCGACGTGCTGAAGCAGGCGGGGATGCCACATGGCCCGGCCCGCCGTTTGGAAGAGGTGGCGCTTGGACTGGCGATGCAGGGATTCGAGTTCCAAGGCGCAATCGAGGCCGCCAGGAAAATAGGGGCGAGAATCGAATTTATCGACATCGCTCGTGACAAGCTATTCTGGGAGTTCATCAAGGAAACCTTCGAGAACCTGTTGCACGCCAAGATGGGGGGCGCAAGCATGGAAAAGTTGCACAACATGCTGGTCCCCAGTGCCTTTCCCAACTTTTTCAAGGCTATTTCCGATTTCTTCTCGGGCATCGCCGGGGACTGGGAGAAATCCTTTCACAGCCTCATCAAGATATACAGCCAGCCGGATTACATGAAACTGGCAAAAGAAATCGTGCCCTTGATGAGGGACATCGAAAAAAGCCCGGTCTTGAACGACGTGCTCGTGCACCACCGGAACAGGTTCATGGCCGACCAGCTCTTGATGCTGTTGAAGGAGACGACGGGAAAAATCGTCGTGATAACCGGTTTCGGGCACGTCGAGGGACTAATAAGCCTCGTCGATGAAAAAAACACGAACGCGTCGTGAGCGCGCCCCCCCCTCGGCCCGAAACCCAATAAATGGTCCTAAATTTTGATGCTCGATGCATCCCGTCGCGAATGCCATCCCCGAGGACGTGCAAAAAACGCTAGATTTCTTGAACCAGTCCGGCACTGGCGGGCAAGGGGGGCTGGAATCATACATCGATGCCATTAGCAAACCAGGGAACTGGTTTCACCTGCGTTTGAACACGCTAAAGGCAAGCAGGGACGAAGTTATCGAGCGCGTGGCGCGAGAAGCCACGGGATGGAGGATAGAACCCGAGACCATGCTTCCCGAGGCCATCAAGGTTGCCGTGAGCGGGCCGTTCCAGGTCGAGCCAGTCGATCGTTATGTCGTGGTTGATAAAGCAACGGGCGAGGCCGTGGCAACGGGCGCGCCGCTTTTCGCACCCGGATTCAAGCACGCCGCATCGAGGTTCGACGCGGGCGATCGCGTGACGATGGTGATCAAGCCCAAGCAGCAAAGCTTGAAAATGAATCGCTCGATCGCGCCGTTGTACGTTTGCGGGAATGGCATTGCACGGTACCCGTCCAGCAACATTCACGAGATCAGGGCAGGGATTGTCGTGCAGACGACCGAATCGTGGTACCGCACGCCGTCCGTGCACGAGTGGGATGCGTATGCTAGCGGGATACTATTCGACCAGAACTTGCCATCAATGGTCGCCTCGCGAGTGCTTGCACCTGTCGCGGGCGAGACCGTGCTGGATGTCTGTTCTGGAACGGGAGGGAAAACCACGCATCTCGCGCAGTTGATGCAAGATCAAGGCCGGGTCATCGCGGTCGACCGCTCGCCTGCAAAGATCGCGCGATTGGAGGAACGTGCCAAGAGAATGGGTTTCTCGTGCATCGCGCCCGTTGCCACGAAAACCGAACATATGCGCCTTCGCGTGGGGGAGCTCGAACCAGGGGCAATTTTGATCGACCCGCCGTGCTCGGCCCTTGGTTTGCGGATGAAACTGTACACGACCATTACGAGAAAAGACATCCTCGATTTCCAAGCGAACCAGCTCCGCATCTGGAGACACGTGGAACCGTACATAATGCAAGGAACCAGGATCGTGTATTGCACGTGCACCGTCACGACGGAGGAGAACGAAACTGTCATCGCGCACGTCGCGGACAAGCTTGACCTTGAAATAGAAGACGCGCGTGCCCGGCTATCCGAGTTCCAAGGATCCGAGGCGATATCAGGAGGGATCACAGCGGGTACCGTCTCCAAGAGCGAGGCAAGAAAGTTCTTGCGGTTCTACCCGCACACCAACGGGACCATCGGGTTTTTCATATCGTTGTTAAAAAAGAAATGATCAACGACAAGCAATCGGGGCACCATTCCACGCGCGAAGGGAGAATTAACTCACTTGCGCCTCACGAACGTGTCATCGTCTTGAAAATACCCGTCGATCACGCCTTGGCGGACCATATCCTCCAGCATTTTCTCGATGCCAGCACGATCGATGGTGAATGGAAGGGTAATAGATCGGAAGAGCTGCCCCATCAGGAAATTTACTGATGATGGTTTGCTTGACTCGCATTGGGTTTTAGATTATTGTTTGAAAGAAAATGGTTTCAAGAATTGCATCAGATACAAAAAGGAAGAGACGGGAGAATATCATCCGGACAACATGCTTCCCGACGGTACCATTGAAGTGGACCTTCGATGATGCTTTCGCGTGAACGGTCAATCCTCCACGCTCATATTGTCAAGCTCGTCAAGCTTCCTCCAATACGACCGATATCCCCCCTTTGCAGCGGTGATGATCGTTGATTGCCGGACCCGTGCTATCCAGCGCGACGAGGCATCCATCGCCTCGTCTAGCATGCTCTTCGCGGCTTTTTGCAATTCGGGCTTTGTCGCACCCTTTGCCGCCAATGTTCTGGCTTGCTGGATGAATCGTTCTTCCGACTCATCCCTTTCGGGCTTGAAAACCGCCAGTCGTGTCGGGTAATCAAGTTCGACCAGTCGTTTCAACAATTCTGCTTGCCACCATGGAGAATCGGGCGTGTAATGGCTCCCGGTTTGCCCCCCGTAGTTGTCTATTCCTGCGGGCATGAACACGGGTTTGAACAGCGAGATGCACGGGGACGAGCTTGCTGTCAGATAATGCGTCTGAATGGTCTTGGCAACGTTGGACACCATCGAGCTCGTGGTCTGGGTGGGGACGAGCGTGCCAGATGCGTGGACACAGAGGGCAGTCATGCTGCTTCCCGTGTCCGGTCGCCATCCGGGTCCAGCGGGCCCGTGGCTTCTCAAGATATCCATCATCGTTCTCTCGTTGATGCTGCCGCTGGCACGCTTGAGCATGTCCGTGGACATGCACATCCTCGCCATTCCCTTTGCTCCCCACTGGATGAGGTTCCATTTTGGCCGGTAGTGCGTCTTGAAGTCGAACTCGTCGGCCTTGCACCATCCCCTTTCCACGGCATGGCTCACGAGCTCGGGATGGCAGAGATCGCCCTTGCCAGTGATCGAGACGTGGTTCGAGATCGTGCGAATTTCGTTCACCTTCTCGGCGCTCCAGAACTTGCCGGGGCATTCCAAGACCCACGCCTCTTTCGGGTCCGCGATCAAGAAGCTGTTGTGGTAAAAGAAGTCTTTCCGGTAGCCTCCTTGCCCTCCTTGGGGGTACAAGGCAAGAAGCCCCGTGATCACGTCGACGGCCTCTCTCGCGGTGTGCCCGCGCTCCAGCGCCAGGCGCAGGAGGTCCATGCCGGTGAGGGCGTTTTCCTTCTGGACTTTTTCCCTCGTCCATATGGTCTCGTTACCGATGGTGACCCCGTACTCGTTTGCACCCATTTCAGCACCCCATATCTGGAACGGTTTCGCGAGCAAGACGGCTGCCGTTTCCCCGACTTGCGGGATGCTGATCTCGGTGCACCTGAGAGTTTGACCTTGTGCATGATCTTGGTGGGGTATGAAAACGATTTCGGCCGGCTCGTCCGGGTCCCTGTCGCTATTTTTCCCGAAAAGCACGGTTCCCGTAGCAGTTGCTGGGGGAAGTGCCACGATGGTATCGCACATGGTATTCTACTCGCACCTTGTTATTTTATGAAGATTCGATGGCTAACCATATAAAGGAGGAACATATCGTGGATGACCCCGCATGAACCGAGACGAGTTCCTGGCATTGCTTTCGGGGAAGGAACCCCCTATTGCATTTTCTTGCGACGGCGACGAGGATGCTGCCCTGTTCAAGTCGTGGACGCGGGGAACAAGCGTGAAAGCATCAAATGATTTCACCGAACACGAGATCGTTTACACGGATGGCACCCGTTCGTTCGCTTGCATCATCACCGTCAAGGCATTTTCCCGTTTCCCGGCCATCGACTGGGTCGTGCACTTCAAGCATCTTGGCTCCCCGGGGTCGGCACCTTCCCCCCTTATCGCGGGGATCAAGCCGTTATCGTGGGTCTGGGAACCCGCGGCCATCGAAGCGTGCACGGTCCACCACGTGAAGGGTTCGGATTGCAAGATCGACGATTTTTTGCCCCAACACGACGAGTTGAAGCACTGGGAACCACGGGAGTATAAAGGATACAACGGCAGGCCATCGGTCACGACCCTCCCGTTCTTCCGCGTGTCGTGCGGGAACGAGCACGTCATCCTGGCCATAGGATGGACCGGGCAATGGATGCTCCGGCTGGACGAGACGCATCCCGCCAAGGACGCCCCCACCTTGCTCTCGTTCGAGGCCGGCATGGAACGCACGTGCTTGCGCCTCTTGCCAGGCGAGACCATCAGGACCCCGCGGGTCTTGCTCTACTTCGGAACGGGGGACGGGCGGGCCATCCAGAACGGGTACCGCCGGCTCATCATCGAGCAGTACTCCCCGACGGTCAACGGGAAAAGGCCACATGTGCCGCTCGCGTACCCGACGTGGGGTGGCGGGTCCATCGACCAGCATCTCCGCCGGCTAGATGCAATCGTCCGGAACAAGTACCCGTACGAGTACTATTGGGTCGATGCTGCTTGGTTCGTGGACGAATCGGTCACCAAGTACGACGAGTTCTCTGGCACGTGGGCGAGCTGGGTCGGCCGGTGGCGCCCGAATGTCAAGCTTTACCCGAAAGGGTTGAAGCAACTTGGCGATGCCGTGCACGCGGCCGGGCTCAAGTTTTTGCTCTGGGTCGAACCCGAGCGAGCCCGTGCGCACACGGACCTGCCCGGCCAGCAGCCCTACTGGTTTCTCACGCGACCGGGTTCGTCCAGTGACGTGTTGCTTGATCTTGGCAATCCCGATGCCCGCCAATGGTTGATCTCGTTCGTTTCACAGCTCGTGCAAGATTGCGGGCTCGATTGCTACCGCCAAGATTTCAACATGGACCCCTTGCCATATTGGGAGGCAAGCGATGGCCCTGATCGCATCGGTATGGCCGAGATCAAGCATGTGATGGGTTTGTATGAAGTATGGGACACTCTCATCCGGCGGTTCCCGGGCCTGCTCATCGATAATTGTTCGAGCGGCGGCAGGCGTATCGACCTTGAAACGACAGCCCGCAGCTTCCCGCTCTGGCGGAGCGATTTCCAGTGCTTTCCCGGGTTCGATCCGACCGCGAGCCAAGTGCACACGGCGGGCCTCGCCGAATGGATCCCGCTGAGCTCGACAGGCACCCAAGTATGCCCGGGCGATACGTATCACGTACGGAGTGCTTACTCGTCTGGATTGGTTCTCCACGATGCAGCATCGACCAACGCGTTTTCCGATCCCCCGATTGCCGGTGATCCGCGTGAGAATCAATATCCCGTCGCGTGGCACCGCGACATGATGGCCGAATTCACCAAGGCCCGTCCGTATTTCGAGGGCGATTATTATCCGTTGTCAACAATTTCCGTGTCAACCCGTGAATGGTTGGCGTTGCAGTTCCACCGTCCAGACTTGAACGGTGGGCTCGTAATCGCATTCCGGCGTCCTGAAAGCCCCTATGTCCAGGCTCGATTTCCCTTGCACGGCATCCAAAAAGATAGCGCGTACTCGGTGGCGCCTGCCGGGACTGGAGACACGACATGCCTGTCGGGAGAAGAATTGAGGGATAAAGGCTTGCCAGTTACCTTGGAAACCCCCCGTAGCAGCACCGTGGCATCGTGCTTTCGAATGACCGGTTCCCGGTAGTCGGCTCGCGGGTGTGAAAGATGCTGATGATTGTTCGTTTATTCCCGCACTATGATACTTTTAAACTCAACTTCGAAAGTAAAAAAAGGATCACATCGGCCATTTCTTGATTACCGAACAGGATCGTGCATAATTTCGATTATGAACCTTCATCACGCGGTTAATTTTTTAGATCCGATCTTCTCCGTGCACAAATTCCTCCAAGTATTCGTTATCGTCGATCTCCCGGGGCCTGTATTTCCTCAGCTGTAGGTACAACATCAATTTCGAAGTACTCGAGCTTTAACTTGAGCAGCCGGAAGATTTCGAGCAAGTCGTGGTTCATGTTCAAGGCCTTGCGTATCCGGAATATTTTTCCGTCTGGATACACGTAGTCGCCCATAGAAACCTTGCCTTCTTGGATCTTGGCCCGCAATTGCTCGAACGTATATGCCTTCGATGCCAAGCCAAGCTGGTGCTTGAGCACCGCCAGTGCCATCATGCCCCAAAGAACCAGGGCGACATGCACGAGGATCCGCTCGGGCTTGCTGTGGTAAAAGGGGCGCACCGACAGCTCGCTCTTCAGCAAGTGGAATTCCTGCTCCACGATGCCCGTGGCCTTGTAGATGCGGGCCACGTCGGCGGCGGCGAGGCTTGCATCGTCGGTCATGATCGCGAACTTGCCGAGCTGGGCAAGGCGCGCCTCAACTTCATGGTCGATCCGGGTGCAGGTGAACTTGCCACCTTTTTCGTGGCGCTCGTAACAAGTAAGCACGCCGTGCTTGCGGAGTAATGCCTCGCAAACGGCATTTGTCTCCTTGGCATCACGACCTGGCACGTTTTGCTCCTTGATCGCCGCCTCCACGCGAGCAAGCTTCTCCCGGAACGCCGCTAGTTTCTTTTCCCGGATCTCCACGTTCACGTACAGTAACACGTGCCGTGCCTTCCCGTACAGGGAAAGCGAGACCGTCGTCCCCCGGAGCACGGTCCGCTCCTGCTCGTAGACGACGGGGAGGTCATCGAATGCCAGCCGCCCGAGCTCCTTCTTGATCACTGTCAGGCTCGGGCGGATGCTTGCCACGAAGTGGAAACCATGTTCGGCGCAGAGCGCATCCACCACCGCGAAATTCTCATCGTTATTATTCCCCTTGTCGAATACGATGTATTTTCCCCTTGCCCGGGCAAGGAGCTGCGCGTGGTCTCGCTTGCATTTCTCCAGGATGCGCTTGAACATGTGCACGTCCGGGGCGTTCCCCGCGAAAGTCTCGAAGAACAGCGGGACGGAGCAATCGCTCACGCCGAGCATCACGTTGACCTGCGCTAGGTCAAAGCGCTTATCCCGGCTGTAGCCGTGCACGCGTTTGATCTCGTCGTACTTGCTGGCCGGGTCCGATTCCTGCCCTTCCCCTGCCGTATCGCCATCATCATCATCGACTTCCACGTCCTCCCCATCGTCACCGAAGCTATACAGGGATGTCCCGTCGATGATGATCTCGCGTGGTTCCATGCCCTTCATGGCAAGCAAGTTTTTCACCAGAGCCTGCTGGACCTGGTCCACCACGGGATGCAGGTAATCCATGTAATGGTAAATATTGGCCTCGGTGAATTTCTCCTTCGGGATGGTCTCATCGAGCGAGAAGATCGAGTTCCCATGGACATTCTCAGCGAGGGCCCACTTGCTGGAGCAATTCAACGCTCGTTCCACGACGAACATCTCGACGAACCGCCCGGCATCGAGCTTCGCCCCGTTCCGCACTGCCTTGTTGACGATGGCTCGTAAATCGAGTTGCTCGAAGACTTTCGAGAGAATCAGCTCCCCGGAATAAGACAGCAACCGTTCATTCAGCGGTTTTTTAAGGTGAAAATCGGCAAGAATCTTGAGCGCGGTTTCCTCGTTTCCCAGGTACACGTATTTGCTTTTGACCTTGCCATTTTCCCTGTAATTGGTCTTGAAAGAGTAATAATTCCCGTATTTGCCCTTGTGGATGTAGAGGAAGTAGGACACATGTGAGAGTAGGCAAATCAATTATTTATGCTTTTTCATATGATGAGTTGTAAATCTTACAATGAACGATTATGATAGTAAGCCTACAGATTGGTACCGGTAAAAACCCGCCGCTTGAACTGGCTGCAGGTGAAACGAGGACAAGCATGGCGGGAAATGCCGACGAAAATGATGGGGGCACGAGTCTGCTTAATGGTGCAGGTCGATAGGAATAAAAGGAGCCCCGGCCACGATTTATATGATCGAAATTATCTTATACTTTCGAAGTTGAGTTTTGAGTTGTACGAATCAGGAAGGTACTTTTTCTATACCGACAACCGGGAGAGCATCTCGACCCGCACGATCGTCTGGAACTCCTCGCTCATGTTCAAGTATCTCTGTTCCTTGCTGCTTTGCCAATATTTTGCCCAATCTTCCATGGAACGCCATACGGTCTCGGAAACATAGCTGGGGGAGCCAAGCACGTTCCTATAGCTGCTAAAATCGAGAAGCTCTCCCCTTTTCTTGAATTCCATCATGTGTTGGACGACTTTCTGGAGGAATGCGCCTTGGTCGGTTTCGCCAGAGCCCGGTTTAATGTCATAGTATACGAGTATCTTGATCTGCATGGTAATCGCACTTCCTGGTTTTGTTTGTGTCGTGTTGAAATTTTAATCGAACTTTATGCGATAATTTAAGAAATATTCAATCTTCATCTTGAATTCGTCTTGGAGCTGCTTCATACGCTTCTCAAAATCTTGGACAATCATCATTACGGTTCTTGGTTTTACTTCTTCCCACTTTGCCTGGATCACGGCTGGATCCTCGGATTGAGCAAGATTCTTCATCATGTCCCGGTAATATTTATGGAAATCTTTACCACTCTCACGAATATACTCGAAAGAACCATATTTATCAGCAATGTAATCATTGATAGCAATCTTAATGAACTTGGTAATATTTCCTTTTGCTGTCTCGTTCGCAACAAATTGCATAGCTTCTTTATCCCGTGCTTTGATCCGGAAGGTGATTGTTGTTGATTCCATATTCTTTTTATCCATTTCAAGGTCTTTACTCATGTTTTCTCGTCTTCACATTTTTGTTTTTTTGATGTAATAACATCAATCAACAATTGTAATTACTTCTATTTAAGTGTTCTTACAAAACATAGGAATTGTACTGACATCCAGGAACAAGATCACGAGATATCGGAAATCAAACACGATCACAACATACATGCAATTTCATTTGAAAAGTAGTAAAAATAGAAACGTTTGGAGGCTCGTGAAATTGGATTTCAGGTTTCCAGTTATTTCTTGAATATCTTGCAAACTCTATTTGGATTTAGGGCGTGAATTTCGTTTCACACTTCGCTTTTGGGCAAGAACGAGCCAGATGACACCCACTACTGCCCCGCAAGAGATTAAGAGAATAATTTGGATGATCTGGCCGGAATCAAGAGGGTTCTGCCCCCCGGCCTTATACCGGAACTCGTACAGCGTGACCCACGAGGCATTGTTACCCAAGACGTCTTGCGTTTTGACTCGCAAGTAATGGATTGTGTCGGTGGTGACGGCGCCGGGATCGTAAAAACGCGCTGCTATTAGGACACAAGACAACGAGCAAGGAATGAACACCAATGACTTTGCCGGAAGAGGAAAAAAAGATCCTTGAATACTGGGACTCGATCTCAATGATCGACTTGGTCTTGAAAGCCAAGAAAGAGAAAGGACGGTTTCAATTCACCGAGGGCCCGCCAACAGCGAACGGCCTTCCCGGTATACACCATGTATATTCACGCAGTATCAAGGATATCATCTTACGCTACCGGTTCATGGAAGGATACCACGTGCCTCGAAAGGCAGGATGGGACACGCACGGGCTTCCCGTGGAGCTCGAGGTGGAGAAGGAACTGCATTTCACCAAGAAAAAGGACATCCTCGATTATGGCATCGATAAATTCAACAAGAAATGCAAGGAAAGCGTGTTCAAGTACGTGGGAGAGTGGGAAAAGCTGACGAGCCGCATGGCGTTCTGGCTCGACATGAAGAACCCCTACATCACGTGCGACAAGGATTACATCGAATCCATATGGTGGTCATTGAAAAAACTGTTCGACATGGGCAAGATCTACAAGGGCCGCAAGGTCGTCCCGTTCTGCCCGCGGTGCGAGACCGCGCTGTCCTCCCACGAGCTCTCCCAGGGATACGAGAACGTCACGGAAACGTCCGTGTACATCACGTTCAAGATCAAGGACCCGAACTTCGAGGGCGTCAAGTTCGTGGCATGGACCACGACACCGTGGACGCTCCTGAGCAACTTGGCCTTGGCAGTGAACCCGAACAGCAGGTACGCCTTGATCGAATGGAAGGACGAGAAGCTGATCATCGCAACCGAGCTGCTCGATACCGTGCTCGGTACCGGCACGTACAAGGTCGTCCGGGAAATTTTCGGTGATGACATGAAGTACAAGAAGTACGAGCCGCTGTTCCCGTACTTCGCGCACCTCGAGAAGGAAAACGGGTTCATCGTCGTTACCGGGGACTTCGTGACCACCGAACCCACGACGGACAACGTATCCACGGGATTCGTGCACATCGCCCCAGCATTCGGCGAGGACGACTACAACGTCGGGATGGAATTCAAGCTCCCGTTCCTCCAGCCCATATCGGAAAAAGGGTTTTTCGATGATAGCATCCCGGAGCTCGCGGGAAAGTACTTCAAGATAGACAGGGATGACGCCGGAAAGAAGGGCGCGTGGGATACCGACGCGTGGGTGATCGACCAGCTCAAGAAGCAAGGCAAGTTGCTCGGCACCCGTGATTACGCCCACGATTACCCGTTCTGTTGGCGGTGCAAGCGGGCGCTCTTGTATTACGCCCGCGAGTCGTGGTTCGTCAACACGGCATCGTTCAAGGATGACTTGGTCGACTTCAACAAGCAGGTGAACTGGGTGCCCGCGACGATCGGCGAGGGCAGGTTCGGGAACTTCCTGGAGAGCGTGCGCGACTGGGCGATCTCGCGGGAACGGTTCTGGGGCACCCCGCTCCCGTTGTGGCTATGTTCCAACCCCACGTGCAACCACATCACCGCCGTGGGCAGCTATGCCGAGCTGGAGGCGCGCTCCAAGGGGCATGTGATCATGAACGACTACCACAAGCCCATGATCGACGAGGTGCTGATCCCATGCGAGAAGTGCGGGAAGGACATGCTGCGAACGCCCGAGGTGATCGATTGTTGGTATGATTCCGGCGCGGCCCCGTTCGCGCAATACCACTACCCGTTCGAGAACAAGGAGCTGGTTGAAGACGGGGGCGCGTATCCCATGGATTTCATCGCCGAGGGTATGGACCAGACGCGGGGTTGGTTCTACACGTTGCACGCGATCGCCACCATGGTGTTCAACCACATCGGATTCAAGAACGTGGTGGTGAACGGCATCGTGAACGACGAGCAAGGTCGCAAGATGTCAAAAAGCTTGAAAAACATCATCGACCCGTGGACGATATTCGATAACCAAGGTGCGGATGCCATCCGGTTCTATTATTACGTTTCCGGCCCGCCGCACAAGGAAAAATCCATGTCGCTAGAGAGCATACGCCTCATCGTGTCCCAGTTCATCACGAAGTACTGGAACTCGTTCAAGCTATTCTCGCAGAACGTGGAAGCAACGGGAATGAAACCAAACGTGAAATTTGACCCGGGAAAGGTGACCAACCCGCTCGACGCGTGGATGTTGCACAGGACGAACCTCGCCATCAAGGCAGTCAAGAACGAGCTCGATGTGTATAACATCTATCCCGCGGCGGTCGCCGTGCAAGAATTCGTGGACAACGCCTTGAGCAACTGGTACTTGCGCTTGAGCAGGAAAAGGTTCGTCGAGGGTGATCAAGATGTCTACGACGTTACATTTTACGTGTTCGATCGCGTGAACCGCCTCCTCGCCCCGTTCGTGCCGTTCGTGACCGAAAAAATATTCATCGAGATGCAAGGTATCCTCGGCTACGCCAAGGGTGTAAAATCAGTGCACTTGCTCGATTATCCAGTCCCTGACGAGAAATTCATGGACGAACGCGTCATCGACGAGATGAAATTCATCGAGTTGCTCGTGCAAGACATGCGCGCGACCCGCGACGCTGCCAAGATCAAGACGCGGCAGCCAGTCAAGGACTACGTGCTGCACGTGAAGGACGCCGCGAAGGCGGGCATGCTCGGAAAATACAAGGACTTCTTGGCTTCCGAGCTCAACTTCAAGGATTTGGCAATCGTGGACGAGAAGGATGCAGCGTCCCGGTTTTCCATCACCGTGAAGCTGAACCCCGGTGCGATCGGCCGTGATTTCAAGAAGGACAAGCAAAAAGTGGAGGCATTCTTGAAACAGCAAGATCCCTGCGACTTGCTAACAAAAGTGGCCAAGGGAACGTGGATGGTTGAGATCGGAGGCACGGAACGCGAGATCACGCAAGAGCACGTGCAAGTCGAGTACGAGGGGAAGGCACCGTACACCGTGCGCGTGCTGCCATACGGGACGGTCTTGCTCAACACCGAGCTCGATGCCACCTTGGAAAGGGAAGGGCTTGCACGGGACTTGATCAGGAACGTGCAGAACATCCGGAAACGCATGAATCTCTCGAGGCACAAGGAAACCATTGTCATCAACATTCCCGGCAAGGAGCTGGACGTTGCTGCGGAACTTGGCGAGTTCATCGATTTGGTGAAGGCCGAGACGCGATGCACCGGCTTCGGCACGGCAATGGACGGGACAGAGTTTCCCGTCCAAGTCGGGGACAAGAAATTCAAGGTCTACGTGAAGGTCGGGTAAGCACGAACGCCGGGAATTTCGATAGGTCCAGGCCCATCAGTGCACCTTTTTTTTTAATGGGGGCTCGCCGAATCCAAGGTGGGCATTCCCGATGGCCTTGCGCTGAAGCAAGCCAGATTTAAAAGACAATGACACGGCAGCGTGCGTTTCGTGCATGGGTCATGCCGGAATCCGGCGGGAAGGCCCGCTGGAAGTTACCGATACGAAAGCGTGGTAGAGGATTCGCACCACCGGTGATCAACACGATCACGCGTGCGTCATTCTCGATCAAGTCGAGCTACCAGCTTTTAATTGCCTCGCCATAATGATCAAGAACAAAAGAAATTTTTCTAAATCGCAAATATCCCACCAAGAAGTGATTTCCTCGGATTCGTCATGGGCGCCATGTACGTGGAGGCATTGAACATGGTCGAGATGTCCGGGGTTCCAGAAAAGAAGGGGTACTTGATGGGCCTGTTCGAATCGGCCGGGGCGATGGGCAATTTCAGCGGCCCGGTGCTGGCAGGCTATATCACCCAGACGATTCTGGTTCGGCCATACCCGACGTCATATTTCATCGGCGCATCCATGTTCACGTGCTTGATATTGATAATAGCTTCCATCACCTTCGCCATATACAAAAAACAGAAAGCTGGTTGAGGCCTTGTCGTGCCCGCACGGCATTCAGCGGGCACGGATCCGTTATTTCTTGGCCGTGTCCAGCAGCAGAATGGCGTCTCGAACGCCTCTGCTTGGATGGGAACTGGCTGGCGAGTGAACCGTGGAGGGCGTCATCCGAAACAAACGGGCGCGCGCCATGGCCAGGAACTCTGTTGATTTTCCAGGGCTGCGGTGGAAGATGTTCGATCCCTTGAGGGACGTGAGAACGAACAGTGTGAATGCCAGGGCCAGGAACGCTGAGAGTCCGATGAAGATGGGTCGCGTGTTGTGTTCCCCTACGAGACCGGCCACGATGACCGTGATGCCATACCCTGCACCCGATGCGGTCTCGTAGAGCGCAGCGTACCTCAACGCGTTTCCCTGGTCGCCGTACCGCAGTAGTGCCTGGGATGAAAAACCATATATCAAACCAGTGGCAAAATCGGAGATGAGGAGCGCGATGGCGAATATAAACGGCACGGGAGAGCTGATCACGTGCATCGAGAGCACGATGGCGACTCCCAGGCCCATCATCGCGCCAACATACTGGCCACGGGGGCCTTGCTTGCTGCTCGCGTGTATGCCAGACATGAAAGCAAGCCGCTGCACCAAGGACATGAGGTAGATCCACCAGGTTGAACCACCATCCTCGCGGACGATGAAGGGGTAGAGGAAATCGTAGGTACCCCTGATCATCTGGACTGCGATTTCGGCGACTACTATAAGGACGAGCGGCGTGACGAGCAACCGGCCGATCGGACGTGCCTTGCGGGGCGCTGCCCTCGCGGCCTCCTTCGATTCCTTGATCGCGGGTGCGCGGGGAGGGAGCGAAACGCGGCGTGAAATCGGCAGCTGGATGACCGCGATGAGGATGCTTGTCGCTAGCACGAGGCGGTCGTCGAACCCAGTGGCAATCATCACGAGGCCCAACACCTCGCTCGCCAAGCCACCGGCTATCCAGCTCGCCCCGTATCTCCGGTAAATGACTCGTTGATAGCTCGTGGGCGTAATCTCTTGCCAGGCGCGGATCGTTGCAGCCATGTTCGCCCAGAAAATGCAGCTGGTAAATCCAGCGATGATGAACACCGTGATGATGACGGCAGGGTGGGGGATGCACGCGGCGAGTAACAATATCGCGAGATCGACGATGCTAATGGTGAAAAACGTCCGCTTGATCCCTGCCCTCTTCGACATGCCATGGAAAAGGATGGGCCCCGCGAAGTAGGCGAGGGCATTGAGGGCACTCGCAACGCCCAGGAACGCGGGCGACGCCCCGAGCATGAAGATCAAGATGTTCGACACGGAGATGCCGTACAAGTTAGAAAACATGACCTTGGTGAAACTAGCGTGATAGACCGAGGCAGCGGGGTCGCCTCCACGGCGCCCTTCTCGAGGCACCGTGACTGTGGAAACGGTCTTTGCCATGCGCAACACCATTGAACAGCCCCTCGAGACCGGACAGCGATGGGGCCGTTACACGGACATCCGATGGACGCCGTGCGCGATGACGAGGATCCGGGGGATTTTCCGCGGGATCCTCGGTGCTCGCTTCTGTCATTTTCTGTGTTCACGCCGATTTCGATCCTTCATGAAATGTGGATGAAACAATGGAAATCTTATCGCCGTTGATTGATTGATCTGCACGTGCAACTCGATAGTACCCGGAAGAACTAGGAAAATCGGTCATATATAAGCGTTGCCATTCCTCCACGTCAGATCTTGCATCATGCAGTGTGAAGCTCGGAGAAAAGCGCGTTCACGATCCTTTGCATGTCTTTCCTCGTTTTCTCTATGCATGCACCCAGGACATGGGATTACACGATATCTCGATCGCCGATTCACTCGACATCACGTTCCCGCCAAATCCGTGCCCGACCAGCGCGTGATTGCATCCCTCGACATTCCCGCAATCGCCAATTCAAGATGCACGCTTTTCTCATTCGTGTATTGTACCAGGGACATTTTCTAGAATGCATTTTCATCGGGATAATTCTTATCATGAGGAATGTTTTCGAGATCTGAAAGAACGCTCGTCGTTTGCCGGGCAATTCATCACGCACCGCATTTTTTAACCCGCCGGAGATAGGTTCTCCCTAACACAGCGAGCGTTGCTGGCCATGGCCGAACCGAACATACTCGAATACAACGGGAAAAAACCGAAGATCTCGCCACTTGCCTACATCGACCCGCGGGCGACCGTCATCGGCCACGTGGAGATCGGGGACTACTCGTCCCTCTGGCCGGGGGCCATCATCCGCGGCGACGACACGAAGATCACCGTCGGGAACTACACGAACATCCAGGAAGGGACAGTCATCCACTCACCCTATAATTTCAGGGTAAAGATCGGTGACAACGTCACCATCGCACACGGATGCATCATCCACGGCTGCGAGCTGGAAAGCTACTCATGCGTCTCGATCGGGGGAACCGTCTTCGACGGGGCGTCGATCGGCACGGGATCCATCGTGGACTCGGTGGCTTTCGTGACCGAGGGCGTCCGCATCCCACCACGCACGCTCGTCCACGGGAACCCGGGGCGCCCGATCCGCGTGATCACGGACAACGAGTTCTCCCAGGTAAAGCTGTGGGCCGAATGGTACGTCCAGAAGGTCAAGTTGCGCTTGAACTTAAAAATATGACCAAAAAATGGCCTTGCACGCTCAGGATGGTTCTTGAGGTCTGGCTTCAAACCAGATTGGCTCGACAAGGGCCAGGGGTTCGATTCCCCTGCGAGGCCGCCAAATTCTTTCTATTTTTGCTCATGTAACGGGTGCACGAGTAAAAACGAGGGGCAGAGAGAGATTCAAGGATTAACACTCATGGCCGCGAGGACAGCATTTAAAGAATTTTGTTGCGAATAAGAAATGCCTATGCTCAAGAGGGTAACAGCAATAAGAACCATTACAAGCATCTTGATTTTTGCGTCCATCGTTGAGAAGCCTCCAGTAAAGAAATGTATCGAGGGATATAAGAAAACAATGTTGTGGAACAGTTCCCTTGGGGAGGGAAAAAAGAGGTTTTCTTGGCGTGCCAAGCCATTTTTCATTGATGCAAGTATTTAGGAGCGGAAGATAAAACTCTCGACTATCCTTATGTTTGCAGAAAGCGCCTGTATCTTCTTCTCGGTACTTTCTTTTTCCTCGATCATCTGCTCCTTGGAGATCTCGCGTGACTTGTTTCGGGCCTTGAGTAAATTTCCGCCCCTTCCGTTCCCGGGCCGGAAGGGGCGGATCGTGGCCATGTGCGCTGAAAAGAACCGGGCGTGAGCGGGATGGGGCAATAAAATCGTTGACCGGCCCTTTCGGCGCTGAGCTGAATTCTAGTGAGACGCGACGTGCACGTTGCCGGCCGCGTCGGTCGCCAGGGACGGGTAATAGGAGGAGCCCGTGCTCTCGGTCGAGACCACCTCGATCGAGGCCCACGCCCCGCCGGCCGGCTTGGACCTGTAGAAGACGTCGGCATCCGCGCCCGAGGTGGCGTAGTTCGTGTAGTCATGCCACGCGACGTGCACGCCACCAACAGGGTCAACGTCCAAGGACGGGTAAAATGAATTGTCCGTGCTCTCGGTGGAGACCACCTCGGTCGCCGCCGGCCACGCGCCGCCGGCCGGCTTACACTTGTAGAAGATGTCGGCGTCCGAGCCCGAACCGCTGTGATTCGTCCAGTCATGCCACGCGACGTGCACGTTGCCGCGCTCGTCGACCGCCAGGGATGGCTCGCCCGAAATGCTCGGGCTCTCGGTGGAGACCACCTCGGTCATCGACCATGTGCCCGTCACGGCATCCCGTCGCTTGTAGAAGATGTCGATGTCCGAGCCCGAGCCACCGTAGGCCGTGAGATCGTGCCACGCGATGTGCACGCTGCCGGTCGCGTCGACCGCGAGGGACGGGTAATAGGAACCGTCCGTGCTCTCGGTGGAAACTACCTCGGTCGCCGACCAAGCCCTCGTGCTGACATCCCAGCGCTTGTAGAACACATCGACGTCCGTGCCCGAACCACCGTATTCCGTGAGATCCTGCCACGCCACGTGCACGTTGCCGGCCGCGTCGACCGCCAGGGACGCACGTTCCGAGCTGTCCGTGCTCTCGGTCGATACCACCTCGGTTGCCAACCATGGCCCGCTGGGGCCGCACGTCCCGCCGGTCATCTCGCTGCTGGGCAGTGCTTCTCCTGGAATATTTACCATCGCGCCAAGCCCGGCCACAAGAACCAGGGCCGCGAGCGCGTATATTACATGGCATGCTGTTGAATAGGTTTTCATCTGGTGATCCCCACGTTATGCAAGATATTGGAAGGCTCGTCCGAGTTTATAATTGTGCATCCGTAGGGAGCATTCAAGACCGCGGGATCCCATGACCGGGCTTACCGCCTCCGGGTGAAGGAAAAAGGAATGAGGCGGACACACGATGGAGATGCTAGCGTAATGGCCGGCATTTTGCCCGCGTGGCGCTTCGCTACCTTGGCGCTTCGCTGCCTTTGACGCTTCGCTGCCAAGAGGTAACCGACCGGCAACCACAACTTCATGCCATGAATTTACAAGTTATTTCGCTAGAATGTATAAAAAATGATGGTGTTCGTTCGCACCTTTTAAACGTTTCAATCCTTTTCATCATCAACATACCACCACGACATGCCATTCCACCACGTGATGATTCACATGCCACAACCATGCTTGTTCAACGGCACGATCGACGGGACGCCCGTCAAGAGCTTTGAGGGAACGGTCGTTCACGACCAGACCCCGCGCTACGCACTCCTGAAGCTGAAAATCGGAGAAGACTTCTGGATGATGGACTTGGCGGGGCTCACCAACACGCCCGGGAAGCACACGTATACACTCGTCTTGAAAAGACACGACGGGAAGGCTTTCACCGAGCACTACTCCGGCGAGACCACCCAGCAAGTGTTCCCCAACCCGAAAATGCCAACCATTTGCGGCTTCTTCAAGAGCACCATCAAGCTCAAGGACCAGAATGGAAAGGAGATCACGGTGCAAGGCGACTTCCTCTGGGACACGTCCCGGTTCCCCGCGTGAAGTCTGGGATGGTTCCTTTTTGATTTTTTTTTCGTTGACGTGCAGGACTAGATATTCTCCGCTTTCTCTACACATTCATTCGGGGTCATGATGATTATTCCCTTGCACCATTGGAAAGGGCGTTTATTGTGTGTCACGATATCCAAGGTCAACTTCTGCATCTGGAAATTTCCTTTGAACAAGCTCTTCGAGCCAATACTCGTACTGCGACTGCGGATTACTTGACCACCCGGAAAAACCCGAGAAGCTAGGCGCGCCAGCAGTAAGGCTATCACCGATGCACGCGATAGACATTTGCCTTTTCACGAAATCTGGCACCAAGACAAATCTTTTTGGATAGCATGGATTTTAAAGCGTGAACCAAAAAAGGTTGCCCTCCATAACAGAACACAAGGATGCAAGTATTCGAGCTATCCTCTTTCTCGTTTAACGGTTTTCTTGTGGAACGTTACATCTGATTACCCCGTTCTGTGCGAGCTGTGTTAAAACAGCTTTCTTCGTTTCTGGTTCGGGGATATCGCATCTCTCTTTTATAGCGCGTTTGTAAACGACTGAGATGCTGAAACCGGCGTGAACGCTAAGGAACCAATGCATAGCCTTATACAATCTGGTGATTTTAGGAAAATTATCCAGTCCTTTCGATTAGGGATTAAATTACGGGTGACTGAAAAACAAATGAACAGACATAAATCGAGTTTGATCCGGTATGGATTTTTCATTACCATGCTCGGTTTGATGATGGGAACGGTTGGGATCGATCCTTCCGGGTCATTAAAAGATTTGAACGTCCTAACACCTTCTCCGGTCGGTTCGGCCGGCAGTCTTCTCTCCAACGTGACCTTGGACGGGGTCATCAACGCCGAAGAATGGAGTAATGCAACATATGTCGATGATTTCTACCTTGACATTGACAATACTCCCGATTTCAATGGCCAGTCCAACGTGGACGGGATCAACACGATTTACCTTGGTGAAGATGCCTCCAACTTTTACGTGGCCCTCGACCTTTGCTCGGACAGGTCAATGAACGGGTCCGGGGAATGGTTAGGATTGTGGTTGAACTTGAACGAGAGTGTTTTCACTGATGATCATGAATGGGCTTCAGCCCTTAACCATAGTGCTGAATCCTTGATTCATGACGTGGAAAACGACCAACCTTGGGAATTCATGGGTGATGAGATTGATTCCAATTACCTTTACTTGTCATATAATGGAAATTACACGCTCGTTGAGGGAAGCTCGAACGATACAGAGAGCAACTTCGAGAATTGGACCCCGCCTTACAAGGTCGTCTCGGAATACACCGGTGGTGCTTACACCTACCGGATCGATTTCGAGATTGACCTGACGACGGAATTCACGGCTGCTCTGATCGCGGAGTTCCTTCCCCATTTCGAGGATGCTTGCTTCCGTTTACGCGTGACACCTAATAGCACCTTGGCCACTAACGAGCTCATTGCTTGGTACCCTGACGGCTCGTTGAACGCGAGCGATCCCGGGCAAGCCATCGACATCCCCCGCGTGCCGAACACTTTATACTACACCGTTCCCTACGGGTTGGGCAATATCTCACCCGATCACAAGGTTCGTTTTTCGATGACCGGGACAAGCCCGTCCCCGTTCCAAGTGAACATCACGAGCTTGAGTCTCGATATTGTGGGATTAAGCCCGAACTACCTCGATCCCGTTGAATATCCCTACTCATCGATTAAAACCTATACTTTAACCAAGGGGTTTGCACCGAGTCAACGATGCAGCGAGGATCACCGGATGTTCGAGATATGCATCCCGAAAACCGAGCTGGAACAATACCGCGGGGCGGGCAACCTGGATATCATGGTAGGCGGTTACGGGACGATGGCATTCGTCGGTTCGAACTACTGGGTGTACGCGGCATCGAATCCGCCCGAGGAAAAGGCCATCACGGAGTACATGTACCCGCTCGCGCAGCCCCGCGGCGTTCCTCCCAAGGTACCCGCGAGGCTCCCGTTCAGGTACGCCGTGGTGGTCTCCCAAATCCATGACATGATTGACGATGCCGTCATGGTGGACAAGTGCAACGAGATGATCCGGCGGGCGACCCCGCGTGCCGATGCCGAGCGAATCGACTCAGCGTCGTTGAAAAAAGAGCTCCAGAAGGCATTGTACTGGGTGCAACATTATGCACCGGACCAGTACAAGTTTCACGTGTCAAAGACCCTTCCCGTCGACATCAAGAACAAGCTCACCCCCGAGGACAAGCACGCGATGCGCCGCGTGAAGGACATCATCGAGAGCGGGAAATACACCGACGAGCAAGACCTCCAAAATGCCATGTTCAGCCTCGCGAAGGACGAGCTGAACATCAAGCCCGCCCGGATATTCCAAGCCCTTTACCAGGTATTCCTGGGCACGAAATCAGGCCCCCGGCTCGGCCCGTTCTTGCTCGCGCTGGATCTGAAATTCGTACTGTCTCGCCTCGACGAGGCAATCGCGCCTTGAGCTCCGCGCTCGTTATCACGAACATCAACCATGCAAACGTGCACGATAATGGTCTCAAACAAGCTACGCTTCATCTCCGACAAGCTCATCAATCCCGTTGCCAAGCGGTTCGAGCACTCGAGGGTGTCACCCAACATGATCACGGTCATCGGGTTGCTCGTCATGGCCGGCGTGGCAACGTACACTGCTTGGGTCGGTATCATGTCCATGCCATCCATCTGGTTGCTGGGAACCATCTTGTTGATAGGATTAAGCGGGTTTTTCGACTTGCTCGATGGCGCCGTGGCACGGGTCACTGGCCAGAAAACGCGGTTTGGCGGTGTCCTGGACTCGACGATGGACAGGTACGCGGATGGTTTCCTCATCACGGGGTTGATGGTGGGAAACTGGCTCGTCCCGCCTTTCATCTCAACCAACGCGGGATTCTGGAACGTGTCGCTCGGCATGGCGGGGCTGATAGGGGCTTACCTCACGTCATACATTCGGTCCCGCGCCGAAATCGAGGGCGTGAACATGGCCGGGGTGGGACTCATCGAGCGGGCTGAACGACTGATTGCCTTGGTGCTTGGTATCGTTCTCGAAATGATAGTTCCCGGCGCGGGGATGATGTTCTACGTGTTTCTCGTGCTCACCGTGTTGATGCACGTGACCGCGCTCCAGCGGTTGAATCACGCCCGGAAGATGCTCGCCGCGAATCAAACCACGGTAGCAGAATAGAACATCGCCGTGCTTCGCGGGCTGCGTTGAACGCGTCCAGCATGAGCACGCGAGGACGTGGGGCATGAAACACGGAAAACGGAACATGCAAAAAGAGAATGGAGAACGGAGAACGGGCGTGAACGATGCCATTGCACTATCGCAATGGTTGCTTGTCTTTTCTCTCGTCTTTTGGCCGCGGGGTGAGTATGTGCCGGTGAACGGCGCAAGAAATGCAATAACTCTGCTGCACGGCAGTTTTGGGTATCAATGCTCCTGCATCTCGCAATTCTTTCTCCGTCTTGAAGTCAACCAAGGAAACACGCTTCGTGACGGTCTTGATCTTGTCCCTTGGAACGTATCGACCGCAAGACGAGCACTGGACAGAACCCGGGTTGCCGGATTTCTTTGCACGACTCCGGCCAGAATTCTTTCTTTTCTTGGGCATTATTCGATCACTCGTGTTTGGAGGAAGAATGCGAATGCTAATTTAAATGTTTTCCCGTGTAGCGACCAGAGGGTGCAATCATACGACGAGTTTTATGAGGTCGCCCATGGC
This sequence comes from Promethearchaeota archaeon, assembly GCA_041305945.1. GTDB lineage: Archaea > Asgardarchaeota > Lokiarchaeia > Sigyniarchaeales > Sigyniarchaeaceae > JBGLND01. Next base: position 2,852,060 of record JBGLND010000001.1, on the reverse strand, counting down.
GCGCTTGAACGTAACCGTATCGCCCGTTGTCAAGGCATACACGTGCAAGCCATCGATGGTTCTCGGGCCCGCCAGCGTCCCGCGGAGGGTGTTGACCAGGCCCGCGGCGATATCATCGGGGCGGCCCGTGACACTGGCTGCTTGCACCACGATGAAGATGAAGAATGGAACATCTTTCCTTTTCGTGAATCCCTTGATGTAGGCTTGCAATCCCTTGGCATTCTTGTCCACGGCAGCGGATGCATGTTCCAGGATGTAGATGATGGCATCAGCCTCGTTTCCAAGTTCCTTGCATACCGGGCACTCCTCCATGAGACAAATTTCTGAATTTCTCGCGGGGCAATGGAACTCGTGAAATTCCATTTCCTTTATCACGTGCACGGCCATCCTCGTTTTTAAATCAGGGGAAACCTCGGAAAGCATTTGAACGCGCCACGCATCAAATACCGCCTTTGGATTGATCCCGTCTTGGCCAACGACGACAATTTTTCCCCCCCGCGCGCTCACCAGTCCACCGAATTCCTTGGTGCCGAATGCCCTTTCATGCAACTCGTGTAGCAACGCCATCACGCGCGTCCAGCTCTCGCTCGAGAAGAGCCCTCCCATGTCGACCGCCAGCACTGCGCTCGTGAGTTGCTGCGCGTACGTGAGGAGCAATGGCGCGATGTTTTCAAGGTAAATCAAAACATCTTCTTTCTTGTCGTTCTGGCTCAGCTCCACGACCAGTGAAAGGAGAAGCAGGACCTTGTTTCCTCGTATGAAATCACTATTTATCGAGAAGTGGTAGTTTGCGGAATAAATGTTCTCCATCGTGTTGATGAAGAACTGTTCCTTGTCGATCACGTCGAGTAACTTGGGAACCGACTTGAACCTGTCCAGTCCATCCTTGTCCATGGCAGGGACGCTGTGCGTGATTTTAGGCCCTTCGATGATATCGAAGTGGCTCAAGAAAACGGCTCGTATCAAGCGAGGCATGCACCGGTATCTGTGTTTGGTTCACGTGCGTGGCGGGGGCGAGCGAGGCCGGGTTCATAGCTCAAGGCATCACGTTGAACTCGTGCACGGTCTTGTGACTGTACACGCTGCCCGGGTAGAGGATGACTTGGCTCGCGAACACCGGGTTGTTGATGGCGTTCGGGACGCGCTGGGTTTCCAAGCAAATGGCGCCGTGCTTCTGGCATTGCTTCCCGAATGACTTCACGCCGCCCAAGTAATTCCCCGAATACAGCTGGATGCACGGCTCGCTGGTGAACACCCGCATGAAGCGGCCAGACGCGGGCGCGCGGACCTCGGCGGCGAGCACCACGTCATCCACGTGCTTCTTCTGCCAGTGGTTCTCGATGAAAAAGTTATTGTCGAGGTCACCGAACGAGGAAAATATTTTACTGAAGGGCGTGAACGCGTGCATGTCGACCGGCTTTCCCTTGACGGGGAGCACCTCGCCCGTGACCATGTTATCGGCATCGCCGGGCATGTAATGCGACGCTAGCAGCTTGATTTCTTGGCTGTCGATCGTCGCATCGAGGCCATCAAGGTTCCAATACGCGTGGTTCGTGATGTTGACGATCGTGGGCTTTCCAGTGACGTGCGCGGCGAAGTCCCACGCTATTTTCATGGGCGAGATCACGTAGGTCACCATGACTTGCAGCGTGCCGGGAAACCCTTCCTCGCCATCGGGGCTCGTGTACGAGAACTGGATGGTGGCCTCCTCGTTGGATGCCGAGAGCAACGCGACGTTCCACGTCTTGACGTTGAAGCCTTCCTTGCCCCCGTGCAGGCTATTTGAATACTTGGCAAGGACCCCCCCGGCGTGGGACGTGATCGGCGTGTTCAGCACGCAAGAAGAGATCGGCGTGCGAGGCATAACCCCGTCCGCGTTCGCCGCGGACCCGGCGGCAGCCATCGTGCTGGAGGTGGCGCACGCGACCGACTATCCTGGCATCTCCCGGGACAAGCACGGCGAGATCGGCCTGGGGAAAGGGCCTGCCATCCGGATCGGCCCGAACATGCATCCCCGGCTCACCAAGTTCATCATGAACGTCGCCGACGAGCTGCATATTCCCTTCCAAGTTGTCGTGCAGAACAAGCCCACGGGAACGGATGGCCGCCAGATTCAAATCACGCGTTCAGGTGTTGCCACGGCGGTCCTTTCCATCCCGCTCCGGTACATGCATACCAACATCGAGGTAATTTCCCCCGCGGATGTTGGCCTCTTGGTGACGTTGTTAGAAAAGGCCATCAGCACCTTGCCTCGTGACTTTCAACTGAACCTCTAAAAGGCTCGTGGAAATGGCGAGCCTTGTTTATCATTCATTTGAAAAAGGTTTCATCACAGGCCAAGTTATCTTGCACCTTCCCTTGAAGGACATATTCAGCCAGTTCCATTGCCTTCTGGCCAAGAGTCCTTGAGATATATTTGTGCTCCAACACGTGGGCTAATTTATCTTGGTCGATGATCTTGCGTTCTCCCTTCTCGTTTTCAACGACATCGATCTCGAGGTCGAGGTACTGGACCTCCCCGGGAAAAATCTGGACTGGTGTGGATATGTTGTAGTAGCACCCCAGGAACGTGTCGTCGGAACGGAAGTACTTGTTCGTCAGGATGGGAAAGTTTTCCTTGGCATGGCACGTGCTGTAATCGCCGGGATTGATTTCCAGCCCGTCGAACCCGTCGTAGAATGATTTGTGCCACGGTTGCGGCGTGAATTCCCGTTTCAAGGTGAGCGTTATGCAAGAATCGTTGCTATCGAATATCGAACCCTTGGAATAAAAAGCATTCACTATCTTCCCGGGTTTCAGCTTGAACACGTCCCCGTTGGGCTTGTAATGCATGATATTGATGAGGTTCCCCTGTTTCGGAAACGGGAGGTGTTCATGCGCGAAGTTCGCGAAAACGTTGTTGAATGCTTGGTCCACCACGTTGTTCTTTCCTTGCTTCATGGCGAATTCCACCAAGTCGATCAAGAACTCGGCGTTACCGATCCTGCTCGATATCACCTTCCAATAATGGTGGTTTTTCATGGTGTGCGTGACCCCTCCACGGATCCCATCGAGGAAAGCGTGGCTTTCCTTGGTGAACAAGAGTTGGGCTTGATGTATTCCTTTCGGATCGGTGAGCAGCCCCGGCCCGGCATTTTCCTTGCCGTCAATCAAGTGTTGGATTTCCCGCATCCTCGTCGAGATGTCGCGCACTTCGTTCTTGATGTCATCCATGAAGCCGCTCTTGCATGCCGAACGGAAGATGAGGCCAATGTCATCACCCGGTTGCAAGCTGGACGTGGCGATGTCGAACAGCTCGGACTTCAACCCAACATCCGTGATGTTCCTCGAGTAGCTGATCTTTTTTTCAAGGATTCCCACCACGAACGTCCCGGGGTAGGAAATTTGTCGCGCGAGCACGGGTTTCTTCTTTCCGGACGTGGACCCCGGTTCCTGCACTTGAACGGTTACCTTCGTGCCGATCTTGAGGGCGATGCCGGGCAATATCCCCGTGATCTTCTCGTGCTCGTCGATGAGGACGTGGCTGTAGTTGTACTTGTCGTTGCGCTTGGTCACCACGCCATGGTAGACGGAATACTTGGTTGGTTTCCCCACCATCATGGCCGATTCCGGTATACGGTCCATCGACACGGGGAACGCATCATCAAGGATATCTTCCCGAGTTCCTTCGATGATCACGCCCAAGAAATCAGGTCTATCGTTGATGATAATGTCCGGCGGGTTCGTGCGGGGCGGTATCTTCAATCTTTCCTTGATCTCGTCGGACGGGAAGGTGACATGGTACGCTCTGGTTTCCTCGACGATGCGAGAGAGCGCGGTGGCATGGATGCCTCGGATGTAGCAAGCCTTCGCCATGTGTTTCACCGTCCATCATGAGAAAAACCAGAAAAATATATCGCACGTGCAGATTGCTACCCGCTCGAGCGGCGGTATCATGAAAATCTTCCGCACGGTGGCCGGACGGATTTGTCCAACACGCACGGTGCGCTCACGGTAAAAACCTATCGCCTTCGACAAAAAATAGCTCGTGGACTGGGAACGAATGAGAGATTTGTAAAAAGACTTTTATATCACCGAGAGAATACATTAGTTACCGCAGCCAATAGGGCTTTAATTGCTGGAAATGCGATGTGCTTGAAGTTCAACCCGATCTGGTGGCCGACAAAAAACGTTCAGAAATTCGTCGGTCTGTGGCGCTTCATATTGCCCCGGTGATAATGCCGTAACAATTTCATATTTATCTTCGGGTGCCTTGGGATTACCAGCAATTCTCGTCCCCGTGGGCACGCTTATTAACGAATAAATAACCTTTCACGAGGGAAAATCATGCCAACACAAATTGAACTATTTAGCACGAAGGAATGCCATCGTTGCGTGAAACTTTCGGAATACTTGTCTGCTCGAGGTGTCACCTATAAAAAACGAGTCATGGACCTTGATCCCGAGGCCGAGACGGACGCGATCATGAACGACATTTTTGCAGCCCCTGCCCTCAAGGCCGGGGATAGCATCTTGCTGTCGAGCGACTTGTTCCCCGCGGATGATAACTTGAACACCGAGAAGCTCCATTCATTCCTGGGCTTGTAGAGGGCAGACGGGTGTTACATGCATGGTGAGCAAGAAAAAACGATTGGAGCAAGTCCCGAAGGGACAGACGAACTTGTTCCAGCTGATCAAGGGGTACAAGACGGAGGAGGACGGAACGATCATGGTGCGCCGAAGCGACGAGACCATGGTTCCTTTCGACAGGCGCTTCATCGCGCGTTCGCTGGTCAACGAGACCAAGCTTGCCCCGTCGCTGTTCGACATCCCCCCGATGGCAATGGAGGAAGCATCGATGATCGCCGATGATGTTGAACGGACGTTTCACGCCATCAACCCTCCATTCGTGAACAGTTCCCTCATCCGGGAGCTCGTGAATTTCACCCTCTTGAAGCTCCAGAAGCGCCATCCCGAGTACGCGCTCTACCGGAACATCATGAGCCGGGTCGGTGCATCGTTCTCGGATATATGGTCTTCGTTGTGGCGGGTCAAGGGGTTCGAGGACCGGGAGAACGCGAACCAGCAATCCGGGAACCCGGAAACCATCCACAAGAAGGTCGCGGACATGGTCATCAAGGCCACCATCCCGCTCGGGTTGCCACCCCAGATCGAGAAAGCCCATTACGTCGGCGATCTCCACCTCCACCAGCTCGAGTATCCCAACAGGCCATTCTGCAGCGATTACGACCTGCGTTTCGTGTTGAAAAACGGCTTGCTCGCGGACGGCACGGGTTTTTACACGGCTGCAGCAGGCCCGGCAAAGCAACCCGAGGTTCCCGTCCTTCATGCCGTGAAAGTCATGGCTGCCGGCCAATGTGCTTGCCAAGGCGGGCAAGGCTTGTTCAACTTCAACATCTTCTTGAACACGGCGCCGCGAGCTTTCGAGGCGACGATGTCAACGCCGAGCATGGACTCGCGCAAGATGCTACCGTCGACCGCCGCGATCTGGATGCCGGCGGGAGGGTTGAGCGGGATGGCTTCGAACAGCGTTTTATCAAGAACGTGGTAGTTATCCATGAACGCATCGGGGAACGTGAAGCTGGCTTTTATTTCCTTGAATGAAGACACGAGACATTGCTTCTGGGTCTCTATTTGGATGATCTTGACTGCGATCTCGTCTATCTTGTCCTTGAGCGAGTCCCCTGGCTGCTTGCCCGCGGTCGACGGGGGTGCTGGTTTCCGATTGGTTGCTGCCATTTGCCTTGTCGGTCGCAAGGACGCCGTCGTAGTTAAGGGATGCAAGACCAGAGAATTTCTCGACTTGCTTGTTAATGATACACGCGGTATATATCGGTGAAAATATAGGCGCGGCATTTCCACGTTCGCGGAATGGAACCGAATTTATTCCTGTGGGGCTTGCTGTAACCTCTGGAACATGATCTTCGAGAGCGTCTCGAACGATATCTCCACGTTAACCCCGGTCTTGGACGATGTCTCGACGAATCCCGCAAATCCATTCTTCCGGGCAAATTCCATCCCTTCTTCCTTGGAGACCTGTCGTTGGTCTTCCAGGTCCAATTTCGAAGCCACGAGCAGTATCGGGATGTCTCCCGTGTTCTCCTTTACCAATGATATCCACTCCCCGGCATGGTTTAATGATTCCCGGTTGCAAATATCGTAAAGGAAAAGGCCTCCATGAGCGCCGCGGCAATAGGATGGCAAGAAAAAGCGGAATCGTTTCTCCCCAGCGAAGTCCCATATCTGGAGCTTGAATTGATATTGTTTCGTCTGGTCCTCGTCAAGCGCGATGAATATCTTCTTGACGTGAAATTGCACGCCCAAGGTCAGCTTGTTTTGCTTGAATAAACCTGTCATAAACCTATGAGCAAGCGTCGTTTTTCCCGTTCCCGCATCTCCTATTATAAGGAGTTTCAAGGTGATTTCTTCCATGCTTCGCCACGGGGTTCAAGTTGTGCTTCGCGATTGTGAATGAATAAGTTCTCTTCAACTTAAAAAAAGCGTCGTTTCCTAATAAGAAGTCTATGGGACCCGTCGCTTCTGCCCTATGATGTCACGCGGGGAGAAGATGGATAAATTTATCGAAGAGGAAGTCGGTATCGTAGGGACCCGGCGTGGCCTCGGGATGGAACTGGACGGCAAAGGCGGGTTTCGTCTTGTGCCGGATCCCTTCGACGGTCTTGTCATCCGCGCAGATGAAGTAGACTTCCATGTCATCGGGAAGCGTTTTCTCGTCCACGCAAAACCCGTGGTTTTGGCTGGTGATGTACGCACGTTTTTCCGGCGACGTGACGTCGATCACGGGCTTGTTCGCTGCCCGGTGCCCGAACTTGAGCTTGTAGGTGTTCGCGCCCGCTGCCAGCCCCATGATCTGGTTCCCCAAGCAAATCCCTAAAGTGGGCATGCCATTATCGATGCAAGCCCGCGTGGTCTGGATGGCTGCTTTGCAATCCTTGGGATCACCGGGCCCGTTCGAGATGATGACACCAGCGGGCTTGATATCTTGCACTTCTTGCCATGTCAATGACCTTGGTGCGAGTATCACGTTGAGCCCGCGATCGAGCAGGCTGCGGATGATGTTATACTTGACGCCGCAATCGATGAGCACCACGGTCGGGTGCTTGTCGGGGTTTTTGCTTCCGTGGAATGTCTTGTTTTCTTTCACGGAGACCTCCCCGACTAGATCCCTCGTCACGTTCGGGTCCGGCACGTTGGCCGCTCGTTTTACCAGGTCATCGATGTCAAGAGCCTCGCCCGGTTCGGCGACCTTGAGAATACCCAGCATCACTCCATGTACACGGAGCAACTTCGTGAGCCTCCGTGTGTCGATGCCTTCGATGCCCGGCTTGTTCTCGTCTGCCAACCACTTGTCCAAGGTTCGCTCCATCGAGTAATGGTAGGGTTGCTTGCAACATTCAAAAACAATAAGTCCTTCGGCCTTGATGGAATCACTTTCAAAGTAAAAGGGGAGCCCGTGCTTGTCCTTTTTACCAAAACTCGGAACGCCGTAATTCCCGACTTGGGGAGTCGTCAAAGTTAAAATTTGTCCGTTGAGTGACGGGTCGGTTAGGCTCTCCGGGTAGTGTGCATAACCTGTACTGAATACTACCTCGCCAGATACCTCCGTGGTAGCACCAAACCCGTTTCCCTTGAAAATCGTGCCGTTCTTCAAGGCGAGCGCGGCTTCTCTTGTTTGCATGAAGGATTGCTCACGGGTCGTTTTCTAATTTCTTAATGGAAGATTTTTTATTAAGGTTTACCTTAAATTGAATAGATCACGAACATGATAAGACCTTTCCTATTAGGCCTTTAACATTGAATTCACTTATCTAACCAGTGACCTCTGTTCTAAGGGAAAAAAACCCAAAATGTAAACACGACCCACGTGATTCGTGGACACGAGGGCGTGAACAGGTTCGAAGAAACAAACACACATACTTAGTAAATGATCGGGTTAAATTGCCATGCCAGCGTTCGATTGGATAAAAAAATGCTTAATTCTGGGCTCAGGAGCCATTCGCATCGGTCAGGCAGGGGAGTTCGATTATTCTGGTTCACAATGCGTGAAAGCGGTGAAGGAGGAAGGCATCGAGGTCATCTTGATCAATCCCAACATTGCCACCATCCAGACTGACCCCGGCCTTGCTGACAAGATTTACCTCCTCCCGTTGACCGAGGAATATGTTGAAAAAGTCATCAAGAAAGAGCATCCTGATGCAATCATGCTCGGGTTCGGTGGCCAAACCGCGTTGAATGTTGGCGTGAACCTTTCAAAGGCTGGCATTTTTGAAAAATACAATTGCAAGGTTATCGGGACGTCGATAGCTACCATCGAGGCAACCGAGGACAGGGAACTATTTCGCCAGGCCATGATTAAGGCCGGGGCTGAAATTGCCAAGAGCAAGACGGTTACCAACCTGAATGACGCAAAGGCAGCAGCACGGGAAATCGGTTATCCCGTCATGAGCCGGGTTGCCTACACGCTCGGTGGCAAGGGATCAGGCTTCGCGCATAACGAGACCGAGCTCATCGAAATCGCAAATCGGGGCCTCAAGTCCTCAATGATCAGCCAGATACTCGTGGAGAGGTCCCTCTATGGGTGGCGGGAGATCGAGTACGAGATCATGCGTGATTCTTCTGATAACTGCATTGCCATTTGTAGCATGGAAAACTTCGACCCCGTGGGTATCCATACCGGCGAATCCATTGTCGTTGCTCCGACCCAGACCTTGAACAATCGCGAGGTACAAATTTTGCGCATGGCGGGTATCCGCATCATGCAGACGCTCGGGCTCGTCGGTGAGGCCAACATCCAATTTGCCTTGCACCCGACCTCCGAGGAATTTTGTGTGATCGAGATAAACCCTCGATTATCGCGATCATCGGCGCTCGCGAGCAAGGCCACCGGCTATCCTATTGCATATGTTGCTGCGAAAGTGGCCCTTGGCTATACCCTCCCGGAACTTACCAACCAGGTCACGATGAAGACCACGGCGTGCTTCGAGCCTGCTATCGATTACCTCGTGCTCAAGAACATTACAGGCTATGTTTCTGATGTTTTCATCGTGGAACTGGTGTTGATGTTCGTGTTTGTTGCTTGCATGGTTATATCCTCGGTAATCGGTCGTCAGGGGCATTCCGAAGCCATCAAGGTGGAATCCGAGATCGTCGTGTTTTACCACAAGACCGGCTTCCAAGGCTGACGCGCGCGTGAAACTTGCTATGTCGTGATGACTTTTTCACGGGGTTCCCTCAGTTACCTTGTATTGTTGAACGGATTTGATAGAAAACTCGTTCTCTTGACGACTTTTTTCAGAGAATCTTTAAAACCCTAGAATCGTCCTCTTCCCGTGACGGTTTATAGCCTATTCTGGGATGGGAATCGAACATGAAAGTGATTTCGCCTGTTGACATGGTTAAATTTCCTGAAAAGGTAGCAATCGACCCGGAACAGCACATCCTCATGGTGTACCCCCGGCAGGCCGTGCTCGTCACGTCCGGGACCAGCACGAACGCGAACATCACCGCGTCCGCGTGGTCAACCCCCCTTTCCATAAGACCACCGCTCCAAGGCATCGTCATCTCCCCGAAGCGGCTCACGCACCGGTTGATCTTGGAGCACAAGAAGTTCGTGATCGCGATTCCCACGCGGGAAATCATCAAGCAAGTGATCGATTGCGGGCGGACGACGGGTCGGACGATGCGAAAATTCGAGGAGTTTGACCTCACGCCCTTGGCCCCCTTGTCCCTCGGCCACGATGGCCCTCCCCGGATCGCCGAGTGCCCGGTGAACATCGAATGCGTCTTGCGCGATACCATCGACATTGGAGACCATACCATGTTCGTTGGCGAGGTGGTCGCGGCATCGTCGGACAAGGAACACGTCACCGCGGACGGCTTGTACATCCCCAACCAGTTCGAGATTCCCTACCACTTAGGCGGCCACGAGTTCACGTACAACAATCTCAAGACCTATTCCTATTGAATGGCTTGGTGCAAGAAAAAGAGTTGCTTGTGTTTCTTTCCCTTTCACGATACCAAACAAGATGCCCGTCGATCACTTGCGGATGAAGACGCCAATGGGCACGCTTGCCGACCGCATCAGGGCCGTCTTGTCGTTTCCCGACATGTCGAGCTTGTACCTGCCGTGGTCGCCGCAAATGACCAGCAACGTCTTGTTTCGCAATTGCTTGTGCATCGAGACCATCCACTTGTCCGTGCGCAAGAGCAACCTCCTGACGAGCTCGTCGAGGTCCTGGCCACGCTGCTTTGCTTGCGTCGAGAGCCCCTCGAAATCCAGGAAATGCAAGAACGTGAAGTTGTAGGTGTTGATCACGCGTGCCGCCTCCACCCACGTGGACATGTCGGAGTCCTTGACCCGTTCCTCCGTGTTACCTGAATATCGCCGTAGGTCCTTCGGCCGGCCGATCATGGCCGTTTTCATGCCTTGATCGTTGATATACTTGAGCAAGTGGAACCCGTCCCCGTAGGGGTAGCCGATCGACGGGAGAAGACCACCATACATTATCTGATGCAGCACGCCGAGCGTGTACGGGTTCTTGGTCTTGAACAAGCAAAACGCGCTCCCGAATTCTATCAAGAACGTCGGTTTGTACTGGGAAAGCTCGAACAAACCGAGGTTATCGAACAAGGCAAGCACGATTCGTTCTGCCTTGAAATTGCTGCTTATCTCCGTGATAGGTGGCGGAATTACACCCGGAACGGGCAGGCCCAGAACGTCCAAGAACGTAGCGGGTATGCGATCGAGGTCCACTTCGTATGTAACGAGTCCAGCCATTTTGACACAACTTGCTCGGCGTGTTGAAAAGGTGATGTGGAAATTATATCGATCTGGGCTTTTAACGTTTTCCAAGAGCTTTTAACGTTTTTCAAGATTATGCGGCATTGACATGACCTCTATCAAGGACGTGCTCGAAGCGCACAAGACGGGCAAGCTTTCCACTGGAGACGCGGAGAGAATGCTCAAGGGCGAGATGGTGGGGGAGATCGAGAAAACCGCGTGCCTCGACCTCTTCCGCGAGTTGCGGACGGGGATCCCCGAAATCATTTTTGCCGAATCAAAGAATGATGATGATCTTTCTGCAATCATATCGAAATTCATTTCAGAGAAGGGCATCGCGATCCTCTCCCGGGTGACGGAAAGCCAAGTGGCTATGATCAAGGCGGAATACCCTGGATCGTCCGTCATCAACGAGAAGGCACGGATGGCCATCGTAAAAACCACGTCGTGGGAAACGCCAAGCCAAGGCGGTACCATCGGGATCATCACGGCCGGCACGTCCGACATCCCCGTGGCCGAGGAGGCCGCGACGATCTGCGAAGCGATGGGATGCACGGTCGTGCGCGCGTTCGACATCGGCATTGCCGGCATCCACCGCGTCTTCAAGCCATTGAAGGACATGATAGAAAAGGACGTGGACGTGCTCATCGTGTGCGCGGGGATGGAAGGCGCGCTGCCCTCCGTCATCGCATCGCTAACCGACGTGCTAGTGATAGGGGTGCCGGTCGCGACGGGTTACGGCTTCGGGGGACAAGGCACCACGGCGTTGAGCTCCATGCTCCAGAGCTGCGCTCCGGGCCTCGTCGTGGTCAACATCAACAATGGCATCGGCGCTGGCTCGGCCGCCGCGCTCGTGGCTAAGAAAATGGGTATGCTGCGAAGCCGGTCGTAGGAATGGAAAAAAAAAGGCGCGTGCTTACGTGCATCACGCTTTCAGGAATTTTAACGTGACGATCTCGTCATGGGTGATGCCATTCACGGTAACCTTGCTTCCATCGCGATTGACATCGTGCTTGCTTGCACCCGTGTGCTCGTCAAGCTTTACTTCTTTAACATTGCTAAACTTGAGGCTAGGGTGCAATGTCACCACGGCGTCGGCGGCGTCCCGCCCCGCGTTGTAGAATCTCAGGATGTAGCCGTCTGCAGCTTCTGATTTTTTCAAGGACGTGAACACCATGGATGCAGGGGACAAGGACACGAAGCTTGCCGTTGCCGGAAGGAGTTTTTCCTTGTTCACGAATTTCTCGTTGTTTTCATCGACCAAGAGCATCCGTGGCAAGTCAAACCGCCTGTAATTGAGCACCGCGGGGAGCGGTTCCGTGTTGTGGAAATCATCGAGGTTGTGGGGGATGATGACGTGGAGCGGTACCAACGCCTCGTCGACCGCGGTGAAGAAGTCGCGCGGGAACGTGGGCCTTCCTGATGGCGCGTTCACGGGCTTGAACGGGATGACCTGCATCTTGAACTCGTTCATGCCTTGGCATTGTGCGTCCGGCGTCCGCACGTCGGGACCGGCACCGCCGTTCGGCCTGCCGAGCCAGCCAACCGACCGCACGAGCGTGACGATGATCACGTTCTTGCCGAATGTACTTTCATTCACTTCATGTTCCTGGGAATCCCCCGTGACGATGGCAAGCCCTTGAACGTGGCCAAGCTGGTCGTTGCCAGCGATGCCAACGAATGACAGGAAATGATCGGTCGTGCTTGGAGCTTGCACCCACCCCTTTCCTTCGGGCAGCGTGATGGGCTTCTCGAGCACGGTGTAGTGCTGCCCGACGAGCTTGTGGCCAGTCACGAGGCCCGATGGGAAGGCCACGCGCAACCGGTGGTCTTTTGCCCGGTTATCGACCGACACGTGCAACCCGTCCTGCACGTACCCGCCCCAGATGCCATGCCCGCCCTTGAATTCCACCGCGATGTTGGTGAAGTAATTGTTTTCCACGCTGTTGTTGCGCACGATCAAGGCGGGATCGGGAGGATATGCCATGGTACTACCAACGTTCACGGCCGTTCCAGATAAATCATCAAAGATGCAGCCCACGATGCTTGAATCTTGCGTTCCATGATAGAAGTCGATGCCTGCACCACCTAGCTTCGTGAAGGTGCAATTCTCGATGGTAATACCATGCGTGTGCGTCGTGACGAGTGTTCCGGGACTTCGTTCTGACCCCCGGTTCCCGGAACCATCCAGGTTGAGCAAGAAGTTTGCTTGGAGGTCAACATGGCCTAACGACAAGACGTTCGGGCGCACCCAGTTTGCATGCTTGAAGGTTATCCCCTCGAACCTGATGTTGCGGACGGGGCTCGTGCCATTCCCCTCGATGGTCACGAGCGTTTCCACCGACGGGACGATGAACCGGATCGACGTGGCGTTCGGTTGCGGCTCGCAAGCAAGTGGCTTGTAGAACAGCCAGCCCGTGAACCGGTCGTAATACCACTCGCCCGGCTCGTCCAGCAATGCATATGCATTCTCAACCCAGATCGGCTGGGTGACGCCCGGCCACGTGTCTCCGAGCTGGGTGCCGCCCTTCGTTCTTGCAAAGGAAAAGGCGGGTTGCTGCATGATGATGGCGTTTTCCTTCAACGTGTAGACGTGGACGCGTGGCAAGTTCCACATCAAGTGGTACACGAATTCGATGTCCTGGGCATAGTGCAAGCCACTCCCGATGCTTGCCGGGAAGCCATCGACCTTTCCCGCGAAGGGTGTTGTCCATCCCGCGAAGTTGCTAAGCAATCCACTCGTTGTTTTGTACCCGTGACCGTCACCCTGGATGGAAAAGGTGTTTTCAGGAACAAGTTCCCGCGCCCGGATGGCACGTCGCTCGAAACAAGTGGTGTTGTCATGTGCAGGCGTCGAAACCGAGAGCGGTGTCGGGTACCCGACGTACGGGGATGTGTCCACGGGGTCGGCACCGGGGTCGTTCGTGTTGTGCCGTTCGCCGCTGCTGGTTCGCACGTAGAGTTGCCTGAAATTCATTCCGCCAAGATAGCTCGCCCAGATACCCGCGGCCTCGTCGTGGACTACCCACGAGGACGGCGCGATCTCCGTGCCACCATCTATCACGGCAGTCTCGCCCGGGAAAGAACGGTAGGTGACGCTGAACGTCCCGTTGGTACCATCGGACTGGTTGAACGAGAGACCGCTTGAAAGCCGGTACGTGCCGTTGCGCAGGTACACGATGATATCCCCGCCCAAGGCCGGTGTCAGCGCTCGCACGGCTTCTTGCGCCCGTGCGATGGTTTGGAACGGTTCCGTGCTGTTACCCGTTGCTGAATCGTTCCCACCCGGAGAAACGTAAAACGTGGCAAATGCCCCGTTGCTTGGCTGCAAGATCGCGCCCGCATAGGCGTGGTCCCGCGCCCGAATGCCATTCGTGGAAGGGAGAACGACCATCGCGGTCCCGAGGCCGGCGAGCACGAGCGCAAGCAAGAAGGTTACCGAAACGCGTCTGTTGTGCATATCTTGAAATTCGGTCGTTGTGGATTTAATACCAGCGATGCGAAAACGAGACCGCGCGGGCAACGTGCTCATCATCACTGACCTCGAAGGCGTGTCCGGCGTGACCCGATTCGACCAAGCGGCTGCTGGCAATCCCGAGAAACCATCTGCAATGGATATGCTTACCAGCGACGTGAACGTGGTTATCCGGGGCATCCGGTCATTCGACCCGGGGATTAACATACACGTGTGGGACGGGCACGGGGCCGGGGGGCTCGTGCAAGATGACTTGCTCCCCGTGGAAGGGATGTTCGCGGGTTCGATGCGCGATGCGGTTCCATACTTCAAGGAAAAAGGGATCGATGCGCTGGCTTTCGTCGGGCAGCATGCCATGAGCTACACCGTGCACGGGAACCTGTGCCACACCATGTCCCACACCGGGATACACTATTACATGCTCAACGGGTGCTTGGTCGGCGAGTTCGGGTTCTGGGCAGCCGTTGCCGGCGAGGCTGGAATCAAGACCGTGTACTTGGCTGGTGACGATAAAGCCTGCGCCGAGGCCGCGATGCACGTCCCCGGCATCGTGACGACGATCACGAAATTCGGTACCGGGTGGGAAACGGCGGATTGCCGTCCGGTCGCGGCCGTGCACGACGACCAGTTCAAGGACATTCAAACGGCACTTGCATCCGCGAGCAGCATCGGGCCATTCAACATCGGGAAGCCGGTCACGTTCGAGGTCTCGGTGACGGATTGGATCGCGTTGAACGGCCACCTCAAGCGGGGCGCCCTCCGCCGGGGCTCGCGCACCGCGATCTACCACGCCCCGAGCATGGCAGACTTGCTTGGCAGGCTTTAAACCAGAACGACGTGAACGACACCCATGAAAGACAAGCCCAACATCGTGATCATCATCACGGACCAGCAAGCCTCCACCATGATGGGGTGCGCGGGCAACCAGCACGTGCGCACGCCGAACATTGACCGGCTCGCCCGGGAAGGCGTCCGGTTTTCCAGAACTGCTTGTGCCAATCCCGTGTGCGTGCCGTCACGATTTTCCCTCTTCACGGGCCATCTCCCGGGCAAGATTGGGCTCCGGTGCAACGATACCAGCACCATGCCCCCGGTTCCCAGCGGGATATTGCAAGAAGGCATGGGCTTCATCCTGCGCCGTGCCGGCTATGGTACCTACTTCGGGGGGAAGGAACACTTTCCTCGCTTTGCATCCTCGGACATCGGTTTTGAATACTTTTGCAAGGACGAGCGAGGCATCCTGGCCAACGAGGCCGCACGATTCTTGCTGGAAAGGCACGATGTTCCGTTCGTGCTGGTCGTGTCGTTCATCAATCCCCATGACGTGTGTTACATGGCTATCAACGATTTCAAGCAGTTTCCGGGCTTGCGTGGCAGGCTTGCCAGGCGGCAATGGTTGAACCACGTCGAGCTCAAGAACGTCACGTCGATCCTGCGGGCGCGCGAGGGCATCAATGTCATCGATGGCCTCGACGGGTTGCCACCGCTTCCTCCGAACCACCAGCCGCAAGAAAACGAGCCCGAGGCCGTGCGGTCCCTGTTCAAGCGGGAATTCCGCAAGCATGCCCGCGACACCTGGGACGAGCGCAAGTGGCGGTTGCACAGGTATCTTTACGCGAGGCTCACGGAGATGGTCGATGAGGAGATCGGCACCGTGCTCGGTGCCTTGGACAGTGGGCCGAACGCCCGGAATACGGTCGTGATCTTCACGTCCGACCACGGCGACCACGACGGGGCACACAAGCTCGAGCACAAGACCGCATCCTACTCCGAGGCAGTCGAGGTCCCGTTCATCATCCGCTGGAACGACGTGCTCCCTTGCGGGTCGATCGTCAACCAGACCATCAACAATGGCCTCGACTTGCTCCCGACCGTGTGCGACTTGGCCGGCATTCCAACCCCCGCCGGTCTCCATGGGAGAAGCATTTTACCCATCGCGTCCGGCACGGCGGGCTGGACGCGGGCGTGGGTCCCCGTGGAAAGCGAGGTGGGGCGTGCGCTCTGGAGCGATAGCTGGGCTTACGTCTTGTACAGCTGTTCTTTCGTCGGGACCTGGAATTCTATGTCGACGTTCTGGTACCCCCGCACCGAAAATTTCTTGTCGATGAATGCCATGAACGAATGCTTGGAGCAGCAAACACCTTGAGGGACTTGCACTTTCAAGACCCCGTCTTGTGCTTCGTTCACCAAAAATACGGGTATCTCGATGTTCGTCGTTGCTTGGCAAACCGGACAAATTACCCGAACTTGCTTGGCTTCAACAGTCATAAATCGTCATTCCCTATTCTCGTCGACCGTCTGGATGGGCGGGGTATCCACCACAACGCGCTTGATTATGCATTATACACTAGGCGCAAGAATTTAATAACATTTTCCGAGGCAACAACGGTCTCGCGGGGCCGAGGCCGGCACGATAAGCTCTTGCTGGTAGCGATCTGATTGACGATGAGGTCTAATACCCGGAGGTTCGAGAGAGCGTTGAGGCCTTTGATCTCAGGGATTTGATTGTCAAATCCAAATCAAGGCCCAACGAGGGCCTTGAGTAAGCCCTCGTTCGTCTGGATAGCGGGTCCCCCGTAGTGGGTCCCCCGTGTGGCACGAGTGTCGCGCCGGTCGTATATATGGGCTACAAGGGACGGGCATTTCTGAAAGCCTCGTGCTTTTCCCGTGGAACGAGGAACGCCGTCCCCGATGTGTGGCATCCGCCCGCGGCGCGTTCAACCCTTTATTACCTCCACGATCCTACATATGAATCGGTAAACATGGATGAATTCACCATGACGTGGAACGGTACTGCCAACGTCAAGCTGGAATGGAACGGGAACGTAGTCTACTTCGATCCTTGGTTCCGCAGGAACGACAGGGCATCGCCGAAAATCGCCTCGACCGTGGATTCCATGGACGAGGGGTCGCTTGTTTTCATTTCCCATGGCCATTTCGACCATTTCGAGGACGTACCCTCCATCATTCAACGCAAGACTCGCGTCGACGTGTATTGCTCCGAAGTTGCCAAGAACGCGGCCATCAAGGCGTTGCTCCGGGCAGGCATCCAGGATGGCGAGCAGGCACTCTCGATCCAGGACAAGCTGCACGCGATACACGCCGGTGACACCTTGACGTTTCCAGAACGGGACATCACCGTTCAAGTCATCCGTTCCGAGCATGCCATATTCGATGCAAAAAGCATCTTTCGTGCCTTGTTCAACATCGAGACGTGGAAGCATATCAAGGACCTGCAGCGGTGCTTGAAGGATTATCCAAAAGGTGACGTCTTCGGGTACGACGTGCACCTCGGGAACAAGGCACGCGTGGTCATGTTCGGCAGCCTGTGCGCGAGGTTCCCTGCCATCCTTGCCCAGCACGAGAACCCCACCGTGCTCTTGATCGCGTGCGCCGGGCGCTTCGATTCCGACAAGATCGGGTTGTGCGTCGCGAGCATCATCAAGCCACGGTACCTCGTTCCCATCCATCAAGACGATTTTTACCCGCCCATCTCGTACTGGTGCCCCGTGGACAAGTTAAAATCAGGCGCAAGCGGATTGGACCCTCCTGCAATATACATGGAACTTGAACCGGGAAAACCGGCGAAAATCCAAGCCTGACGAGGTTCGTGGCACCGACAAGATCCCGTTCAAGACGTCACGAGGAGCATGTTCACGATCATGTACGACGTGAAAATTGCCATGAATGCGATCCCGCCTTTTTTAGATAACGTTCCCGTGCGGAGAATCCAGGCGAGGAACGCGAAGGCAACAGCGATCAACGCGATGTTCACGAACAAGGACGGTGCCAGCGGCACGGCAGGCGCGATCAGGACCGATAGCCCGTAGGTTATCCCTAAATTCCACGCGGTTTTCATGATGATGCCCCCGATCCCCACTTCTGGGATCTTTTTTTTCACGCTCTTGTAGATCAACAAGAATTCTTCCGCGTTGACGCCCAGCGCCACGATCACGTATCCCGTGATGCTCTGTGCCACCCCAATCCCTCCAACGATGCCATCGAGCCCCTCGCTCAAGAAGTAGCCACCTGCGATCAGCATCACCAGCGAGATGCAAACGACTGCGACCCGCTTTTTACCAATCGTTTCAAGTGGTTCCGGCTCGACGTGCACCCCGTCTCGATTGCCTCGATGGCCGCCTTTGCGCTCATCCTCCATCTTCACGAGGTCCAGCAATTCATGATCTTGTTTATCGTCCGGGGGTATCCCGAGCATTTTCTTCACGACGGTGACGTTGTATGCCAGCAAGCAAGCATAAATCGTGATCGTAAACATCCCTGCCATGAAGAATGAAGGTGGGAATAAGGAATTTGTCGTGATCGCGAGCACGTGCACGGCCAGGATGGCGATGACCGCGAAGGTGAATTGCCTCGGCGGTGCCTTTACCTTGTACGAGAAGATCAAGGCAGGGATCGCGAGCGGGATTGTCATCGAGATCGTGTTGTTTCCGATGGCGTTGCCGACCGCCACTGTCGAGTACCCGAGAACGGCTGCGGTCACCGACGCGATAGTCTCTTCCACGTCTACGCCTAGCAAGATCGCCCCCATAATATATGGCGAGATCATCCTTTTATCGCTTATTACTTTCATGTTATCCAAGAACCCGTCTGCTGCGATGAAGATCAAGATGAAGCCACCAACGAACAAGAGTATCTGCAGTAGAATGCTGGGCATGGGTGAACACTTTCTTCAATACGATCGGGATAATCAAGCTTCGGGGCAGCATCGGTTCGAGTGGCAATCGTTTTTTGTGTCACGCGACAATCCTTAATCGACAGCACATGAAAATTAAAGCACCAGCATTAGGCCGCGGGACGACGTGGATCACGCGAGCGGACTCGCTGCCGTGGGAGGACCCGAGGAACGCGAAGATGGACTTCTGCATCATCCGGCTCGATCCCGGGGACCGCATGTCCATCACCGATGCGAAGGAGAAAGGCATGCTACTCATGGCCGGGGAGGTCGAGATATCGTGGGGTGACCGGGCGGCATCCTTGTCACGGGGTTCGGTGTTCGATGCCGATCCTTGGTGCTTGCACGTTGATTCGGGCACCAGCATCAAAATGTCGGCAACCGGATCGCCCGCCGAGCTCGCGCTGTTCATGACGCCAAACGAGCACGCGTTCGACCCGAAACTGCACGCGCCCGCCGAGTGCGCGAGCGAGCACCGCGGCGCCGGTACCATGCGGGAAACGTCCACCCGGGTCGTGCGGACCATCTTTGACAAGACGAACGCGCCCGATGCAAACCTGGTACTTGGTGAAGTCATAAATTTTCCAGGAAAATGGTCAAGTTACCCCCCGCATTACCACCCGCAGCCCGAGATATACCATTACCGGTTCCATCCCGAGCAAGGTTTCGGGTTCAGCATGCTGGGCGAGGACGCGGTGCAAGTGAAGCACGGCGACACGGTCATGATATTCAACGAGACGCATAGCCAGGCTGCGGCTCCCGGGTATGCAATGTATTATATCTGGGCCATCCGGCACTTGGACGGGGACCCGTACGGCCCACAATACGGGACCCCGATTTTCGAGCAAGAGCATCTCTGGGTCTCTAAAAAGGAAAACGAGAAAAAGATCTGGCCTCCCGAATAAATCATCGATCATGGGTGGTTGATAGCGAATGGACAACGAAAAAACGATACGCATCACGACGGCACAAGCCATCGTACCGGTAATGAATAAATATCCAGCCGCGTTGTCACATTCGCGTCCGCAACAGAGGCTTGAAAATTGATATTTAAAATGAGACTGATAAAAACGGCAATGTTAAATGCGAGCTCCGAAACAGGGTTGTTTTCGGAGTCCTATGACAAGCATTCGTCCATCGTTTGGATGAATGAGGAAGACATGCGAGCCTTGAGTCTACAAGATAACCACGCGGTTAAATGTCAAGGTCCAGGATCGAAAGCAAGCATCATTCTCGTTGCACGCGGGAACAAGCACGTGCTTGCAGGGACAGTCCATATCATGGAATCGCCAAGGATACAATGGGGGTTAGGGGGGATATTAAACCGTCAAGATGTGAATATTGAAAAATCAAATGAAATCCCAGCCAAGATCCGCGCGCTGTTCGAACAAACGACAAGGGCTTCATGATAATGACGAAAATCCTGAACATCGACAATGCCGTCGTAATCGATCCCCAGCACGAGGAGATGTTTAACAAGCGCACCATACGGATTGAAGATGGCATCATAACGGCGGACCGCACGCCCGGGACAACCGATGCGAGCATCGACGCTGGCGGGCGGATCACCGTGGCAGGGGGCATCTACCCGTCATACCAGGTACCCCTTCTCGGAAACGCGTTCACGAGCGGGGCATTTGCAAATGCCGAAAAAAGCCTTATACAAGCAGGATACACGACGATCATCGGGGAGGGGTTCACGCCCTTCTCCGCGCTTGATGCGCATTTGTCATTCATGAAATTGAAACACGTGAACAAGATACCCTTGCTCGACGTGGGTAACTTCCAACCCATGGTCAATTACTTGAAGAACGGCATCACCAACTATGCCGTGGAATTATCCGCCATGCTTCTCGAGAACTTTAAGGCGTTTGGATTCTCATGCTTGAATCCAGGCGTGGTTTCGCTCTGGAACGAACATTCCAAGGAACAGTTCGACTTCAAGAAAAAACTCCCGTTTATCGGAACGTCCATGGAAAAAATCGTTCAAGAACTTGTCGTGACCCTGAAGAGCACGAATTTGAAATCATCCTTGTTCATCGAAGTTGGCGGGTTGGATTTTAACGCGAACGATGCCATAAAGGGGATATTCAAGAACATTGAAGGACCAACGAGACATGAAGGGAAGAAAACGAACCCTGCACGGGTCGTCGTTCATAACAGGTCGCGCCAAGCTGCGGGACAAGGATGGAACGATATAGGGGATGACATGGGGAATTTATTCATGCTGGTTGACGTGCCCGACATCCTTGAAAAGAGCATGCACGTGGAGATGAATCCGTTAGCGCCAAGTGAAGGCACGAGATTGATCGTGGATGGATTCATCGAAGGCGAGATGTACCAACGACTATATTACCCGGTCGTGACCTCCGTAGAGAACCCGCATTACATGAGGTGGTTGAGCGGGATGCAATCGATCTTGCAGGATGCACCGCACCCTCGATCCTGCATCGGGATGAGCATGGCCCCCCATGTATTCTCGAGCCCCGTGCCAATTGCAAAACTGTTTGCTTTCATGATGAGCATTGCAGCAAGGAGGGCGTTGTTGGAGCAACCCGGATTTGAAACCATCAAGAAGGATACATTGGACTGCCTTGGCGACGGGCAAATGCAACTCCCGGATTTGATCTACTCCACGAGGGTGGTACCAGCACGCATGACAGGCCTAGAAGGTAAACTGGGGGGTCTTGGCGAGAATCAACTTGGAGACGTCGTGGTGCTAGACGTGACGAGGGAAACACTGGATGGCGTGCTTCAAGACCCTGCCGGCATCGTGAAATTGTTCAGCGAACCGTTCGCGGTTATCAAGTCAGGATCTGTCTTGTATAAAAACCAATTATTGGACGGGGGACGCACCGGATACACCTTCACGCAGAAAATAGAGGAGAACCCGGCATTGACAAGCACGACGAGGGGATATCTTGATAAGGAATTCTTGAAATTCTATTCAACGCACTTGGACTCGAAAGTGGTGCAAGATGACGTGGTCAATCCCGCCATCACGATACAGACAAACCGGGAGTGAATGCATGTAAAATGGATGGAACGACCGAGGAAAACATAGGAGTGTACATCTGCCATTGTGGATTCAACATTGGTGGCGTGATCGATATAAAAAGGATCGTGGACGAGTTTTCGGACGGGAATCGCCACCCACACATCACGATAATCGAGCATAAATACCTGTGTTCGGATGCGGGAGTGCTGGAGTTAAAAAAACATATCAAGGAGAATCAAATCAGCCGGGTAGTTATCGCCGCGTGCACCATGAAATTACACGGTGAATTCTTTTCCAAGGCGATAGAAGAAACGGGGCTCAACAGGTTCTTGGTCGAATTCGCCAACATACGCGAGCAAAACTCGTGGGTTCACGGCCAGTATCCCGAGAAGGCAACAGCAAAGGCAATCGATCAAATAAACATGGCGCTTGAAAAGGTACGATTGGCAAAGGCGCTTGAAACCATCAAAAGCCCGGTCGAGCAATCGTGCTTGATCATTGGTGGTGGGGTAGCAGGGATAAAGGCAGCATTGGCTGTTGCCGATGCAGGCTTCAAAACATACCTTGTCGAGCGACAACCAACCATCGGTGGCCACATGGCATTATTTGATAAAACATTCCCGACACTGGATTGCAGCATCTGTGTCTTGGGTCCAGAAATGGTGAAGGTCAAGGATCACAAGAACATCGAATTGCTCACGTATTCAGAAGTGGTCAAGGTCACTGGATTCTCCGGGCAGTTTCAAGTACAAGTCAAGAAAAAAGCAAGGTACGTGGACGAGCACAAATGCGCGGGATGTTTCAACGATTGCTGCGATGTATGCCCGGTTGAAATAAACGACAAGTTCTACCCGAGGCACGCAATTTTCGTCCCTTATCCCCAAGCCGTCCCGTTGGTTCCCGTGATAGACATGGACCATTGCATTCACTGTCGTGCTTGCGAGCTCGGTTGCCAGAGGGATGCAATCGCTTTTTCACAGCAAGACACGATCAGGAAAATAACCACGGGTACTATCATCGTTGCAAGCGGCTTTGAGGCATTTGATCCGACTGTGCTACGAGAACTTGGCTACGGGTATTTCCCGAACGTGATCACGGGCATGGAAATGGAACGGTTGCTCAACCCGTATGGGCCGACCAAAGGGCTCGTGGTGAAACCATCCGACGGGACCAAGCCGAGGGAAATCGCATTCATTTTATGGTGGACAG
The DNA here is from genome assembly GCA_041305945.1 of Promethearchaeota archaeon. GTDB lineage: Archaea > Asgardarchaeota > Lokiarchaeia > Sigyniarchaeales > Sigyniarchaeaceae > JBGLND01. The sequence continues at coordinate 2,828,884 of JBGLND010000001.1, read as the reverse complement.
TCCGCTTGCAGATGATGTCTATCTGAGCGTCAAAAAGAACGACGATGAAGGGTTATACCAGTTGGCCTTTTTGCCGTCAGCCGTACTGGAACAGCAGGCGGAAAGAAAAGTCGCGGTTCTCCTCGACTATAAAACGGCCAACAGCAGCATCTCCCGACAGCACATGCTCAGCTCTCTCGAAGCAGCGATGAAAACAGGATTCAGCGAAAATGATGCCTTCAATCTGTTCTATACAGCTTCCGAGACAATCAATATGCACAATGCATGGATTCAAGCCAATAAAACCACGATTGAGACGACAATTTCCTATTTGGAAAGCCAGTCCATTGGCACCTACAGCAACCTGCCAGCCCTGATCAACCAGGCCCTGCAGTTCATCCACGCCAATGGTGACCACGCCTGCATACTGCTGCTGTGGACATCAAGCTCGTCGACGTGCAATCCGGCAAGGACGTCCCGCTCGGCGAGCCCGGCGAGATCTGCGCCCGCGGCCCGATGGTGATGGCCGGGTACTACCACAACCCGTCGGAGACCGCTCAAGTCATCGATAAGGATGGTTACATGCACACGGGCGACGTGGGCATCATGGACGAGGAAGGTTATGTCAGCATCGTCGACCGCACGAAGGACATGATCAACGTCGGCGGGTACAAGGTCTTCTCCGCGAAGGTGGAGAACGTGCTCGCCAAGCACCACGCGATCGACCTGATCGCCATCGTCGGTGTGCCCAACCCCGAGCGGCCGGGGTCGGAGTTCGTGAAGGCGTACGTCCAACTGCGCCCGGACGTGGCTAAAGGTGGAGATCTAAATGCTATCGCGCAAGAGCTGATCGCCTATGCCAAAGAACATTGTGCATCATACGAAATCCCGAAAAACGTGGAGTTCCTCAACTCGATGCCGCTCACGTCCGTCGGGAAGGTCGACAAGAAGGCTTTGCGCGCGTCCGCTCGGTAGGAGCATGGATAAGAAGTAAATTCCTTTCTTTTTTCATCGATTTATACATCACGAATAAGTATAAATGCATCCTTTTTCTCGAAATGTCGTGATAATTATCCCGTACTTGGTTTGCTTTTCACCAAAAAAACATAGGTCATCAACCTCATCCGTCCTCCTAAATCGTCACCTCACGCCTTCTTGTTCCACTTTATCGAGACGATGCGCTTGACCAGACATGCGACGCCGTGAACGATCTTCTTTGCCACATTCCACGTCTTGCGTTCTGCTGCTCGTCGTTCCTTGAACGTTGCGCTGCCACGTGCCACGCTGTCGCGGTCGTGCGTTTCGAGCAGTGATTGTATCGATTCACCGGTACTCCTGCCTTCCACTTCGCGATCCTTGAGGATCTTCAGCATCACGTCTCCCTTGACCCGGATCGAATGTCCAACCATGGACGTGCCGGCACACGACCGGAAAAAACGATTTTCGACCGAGAACTCGTGCTCCATTGGAGAGTTCGTCCGTGGTAGCCCCGGCATCGACAAGAACTGGAACAAGCCTTCCTCGTGGCTGTTGAACAAGTGCACCCATTGGCCCACCACGTCCGTGATCGAGGCATCGTAGTTCAGCTGCGCGATGCGGCGATCCTCGTCCGGCATGTCGATCCCGGCCTCGTGCAAGAACCATTCCTGCGCTTGCGCCCATTCACGCGCCTTCGCGTGCATCGCCCAAGCCGTGTCGTTCTCGGTTCCGAGGATCGACCGGATCTCGTTCAACCGGGGTATCAGGAAGTCGAGTTTGTCAGCGTGCTCCCGGGCAGTCGTTAAGAGCGTGTCCACTGCAGTAATGGTCTTCGACACGATTTCACGTGCGCGGCTTCCTTCTGGCATGGCAAGCTGCAATTCTTTGAGGCGTGGCACGTACGCCTTGACGTTGTTGAATGATGCAAAGCCAGCCCACTTGTCGAACAGCTTCCGGCGGTTAGTGATCAATTGAACCAGATCTTCCATCACTGGCTTGAAGAAATCCCTGATTGGCTCTTTCACACCATCGAGCAAGTTCGGTGCATTTGACCGGTTGGCGCGATTGATGTACAGACCACGGATGCCTATTTCCATAGTTTTTTGCAGGTGTGAATCGATGGCTTCCAATGGTGCGGCCAGGTTCTTCAAGAAATGGAAGTGACAATACTGGTGCACCGCGTTCGGTAAGTAATCCGTGACAGCATTCACGATGGATGCTTGATGATCCGACAGCACTGCCTTGATCGGAACCCCGAACTTCTGCTCGATGGCCTTGAACATCTTGCCGAGCGCAGCCGCGTCTGCGCATGTCATGTATTCGGCATGCAGCACCACGTTGTTGATCACGTCTACGACATACCATAACCCCGGCTTCCCAGTTTCTGGCTTCTGGCCATCCACTGCCATGATGATGAACCCCGCTTTCCGAACTTTCGCCAGCGCTTTCTCGTCCATGCTCGATGACTTCAAGATTTCGTACGCCTCGATGATACGGGCGACCGTGGCTGCCGAGATCGTATACCCGAAGTTCGTTTGAAGGTTGCTCGCGATCTTAGAAGGCGCGCTGCTCTCCTCGACGTGGAGCATGATGACCCTTTCCCACACGTCCCGACCTTGCTGCTTGAAAGGAAGGACGATATCGTTGGGTACAGTGAAGGGATGATGCAACACGCATGTTTTATTCGTGCATGCATAGTAAGCGCTTCTCACGACGAGGATCCACTGCAACATTTGAACCCATCGCTTCCCGCCAATATGCTTGAACCGTATGGGAGATCGGCACAGGGGACACGTCGCCGGGGCATCGGATGGCCACTTGATCGTCAACCGCCGCTCGCGCCTGCCAGAAGCGACGAATTGCTTCAAGAGTTGCTCGGTTTTTATCACGTGCGTCGATGACATGACGTCAAGATAAAGATCTTCGAAGAAAAAGGTATTTCTTATAATTCATTGTTTTGACTTGGACGACTTTGATGACCTATGAAAAAAAAGCCATCCGTAGGTGATAATGATGACCTTCATCACGAAAAAAATGATTAAGGGCAAGGAATACGCATACATGCGGTACTCGTATCGGGAGGGTGGCAAGACAGGCCTCGTGGAGATGGCTGCGGGGAACCACGCGTCGGCCTCGGAGATCCCACCCGACATCAAGCAGAAGTTCGTCGTGAAGGTATTCGAGAAGCGCTGGTCGGATCGAGTCGAAGCGATCAAGAAGCAGTATGCAGAAGCACAGTCCCGCTATACATCAATAACCCAGGAGCGATATTTCGATGACTTTGGCATCCGGTTCACCCACAACACGAACAAAATAGAAGGATCCACTCTCACGTTTTTCAACGTGAAGAATATCATCGTGAACAATGTCACTCCGGCCAACAAGCCCGCTAACGAGGTTGCCGAGGCGCAGGCGCATATGACCGTGTACCGGGGAATGCTAAACGAGCAGCGCGACCTGTCTATGAACCTGATCCTGGAATGGCACGCCTCGCTCTTCGGCGTTACCAAGCCGGCTATTGCTGGATCGATCCGGAATGGCCCTATCATGATTTCTGGGAGTAAGCATGTCCCACCACCGGACCGCGCGGAAGTCGATGATTACCTGGATCAAATGATGCGCTGGTATGGGAAAAACAAAGACGTGTTGCATCCCACATTGGTCGCGTGCTTGATGAAGCTCAAGTTCGTCTCGATCCATCCCTTCGAGGACGGCAACGGCCGCGTTAGCCGCTTGATTATGAATTACTTGTTGCATAAAAGCGGGTATCCAATGATCAACATCGACTACAAGCTCCGTGCGGGCTATTACAAGGCACTGGAGCTGGCGAACATCAACGAGGAGGAGCTCCACTTTGTGCACTGGTTTGTCACGCAGTACGTGAAGAAAGACTCTCCCCCGCTCGGTATCAAATTATAATACCATGATTTCATCCATCTAATAGAAACATTGGAATAACAGTGGATTGGCCTTGGCAAGGAAAAACAGAGTGATTGAGGTCTTGTATCGCCGTTCAGACCCGCCACCTGCCTCTCCCCCGTTCATCAACGGTTTTGGAAGAATCGGGCGTGTTTTTTTACGCAATCTCTACAAGCGCCTGCACGAATCCGTCCAGGTCGTTGGCATCAACGACTTGGTACCCGCGGACATGTCCGCGTACCTGCTGAAGTACGACACGACGTACGGCCCTTTTAACCTGAACGTCGAAGGCGGGGACAAGAAATTGATCATCGGAACGAAGGAAGTCCCGTACTACATGGAAAAGGACCCGGCCAACATTCCCTACAAGGATCTCGGCGTCGACGTCGTGCTCGAATCCACGGGCGTCTACCGGAAGAAGGCCGAGGCGTCCAAGCACATCACCGCGGGTGCCAAGAAGGTGCTGGTCTCAGCGCCGATGGATGACGCGGATATCACGCTCGTCATGGGCGTGAACGATGCCATGCTCAAGCCCGAACACACGGTCATCAGCAACGCGAGCTGCACGACCAACTGCCTCGCGCCTGTCGTGAAGGTGCTCCACGAGAACCTGAAGATCAAGCGCGGGTTCATGACGACCTGCCACGCGGTGACCAACGACCAGCGCGTGCTCGACGTCGCGCACAAGGATTACGCCCGTGCACGGGCGGCGTGCTTTAACGTAATCCCGACAACAACCGGCGCTGCAAAAGCAATCGGGCTCGTGATGCCCGAGCTCAAGGGCAAGATGAATGGCATCTCCCTGCGCGTCCCCGTGCCGACGGGCTCCATCGTCGACCTCACCGCCGAGGTGGAAAAGGCAACGTCCAAGGACGAGATCAACGCCATGATGCGGAAGGCCAGCGAATCGGGCCCCTTGGCTGGCATTCTCGCGTACACGGACGATGTCATCGTCTCGTCGGACGTCATCGGCAACGCCTACAGTTCGATCTTCGACACGAACTACACGGACGTCGTCGGCGGCACCTTGATAAAGGTCTTGTCGTGGTACGACAACGAGAGCGGGTATTCGAATCGCTGCATCGACTTGATTGACAAGCACTTGTGAAACATTCTTTTTCTTGATTTTTTTAACCGGGATGGTCACTCTTCATCCCGTGGCTTCCCGCAATTCGAGCAGAACCGCCCGTCCGACTCGAACGGCGCCCCGCAATCGCTGCAAAACCGAGCGGTCGAGTGCGTGATTGGCCGGTACGGCGCTGGTGCTTGCACCGTTCCGGCAAACGATTGTGGTTGCGATGGGGGGGCGGATATAGATGGGTGCATTGACGTCGTTCCAGGCTTTTTCTTGGGCCTCGTGATTCGATCAACGATGACGCAGAAGAGCACGACGATACCAGCCAAGGAACCGATGATGATGAAGATCATGTATTCTGAAGGTGTAGGCATCCCGTCGTCATACATGCAGACTATGTATGCACCGGGAGCGCCGAACGGGGCCTCGCGCGAGTTCATCATGATGTAATTCACCAGGTCAGAGGTCGTCGCGTTGAAACACAGTGATAGCTCGTCGACCGGCGTCGTGCCATTGACAAGACCCGTGATGTCGGTCCCGTCATCGGGTGTTTCACCCGGCATCATGTAGGAGACCACGTGAGAAAGGACCTCGGGTCTCGTGTCCCACGTGATGCCGTGCTCGGTCCAGTCATCCTGGACGCGCCACACGTGCAGGTCCAGCGGGGAGGACGGATCCGAGGTGATCGTGTCGAGCACCATGGAGACCAAGTTCGTCCTGGTGAATGACAGGTTGAAATGCACGTACACGGAATGGTTCACCGACATTATCCGTCCGATATAGAACGTCTGCGTAGACCCCCCGTTTGCGGACGTGTTGCTCGTGAACACCACCGCATCCATATCGGGGTGTACCGTCGTGGTCGTGATGTTCGTTGGCCGGATCGCGACCCCGGGCACGCACGCGTTGAATTGGCACAGCATAACGAGCAGGAGCAACGTGGTGGCAAGGCCGCCCTTGCGTCCGTCCAATCGCGCCGTCATCGTATCCACTTGCGCTGGTTAGGGATATAATGGTTCCCCGGCCGTGATGGGAAACCTTTTTTTCCAGCACGGTCGGATTGACATCGTGATATGCCGTGAGAGTATACGATCTTGACGGGTTCTTGCACAACCGTCGCGACGAAACCCCGGAAAAGGTGAACGAGGTCGTGCTCGACGACGCGACGTTCAAGGTCGTCTTGGACAACCTGGACGCGGGCATTATGCCCCCGCTGGATGCCCTCGCGGGGAGGGCCACGAGGGAGCTGGTCGTGAAGGGCAGTCACGTGTACTGCGAGCGCCGGTTGCAAGATGTGCTCATCTTCGACAAGATGAAGGCCGAATTTACCAAGCAGACGGGGCTCAACGTGCAACATGACGAGCACGTCGATGTCGAGTACGAGGCACTGGGGACGCTTCCCGAGGGCATTTTTTGCATCGACGGCTTCCAGGCGGCATTCCACGTCGATGGCAAGGGAACCATCACCCAGCTGGACTTCTTCAAGATTGGCAAGAACGAGAATGACGGCGAGCAGGCCCCGAAAAACAAGGAATTCAAGAACATTCTCGTCAAGCAGCACGCCGAACGCGACTGGGCCGACATCGCGGCGCGGTTCAAGGCATGACCCGGTCGTCGCGTGCCATCCAAGGTTATTACGCACGCCTTCCTTCTGTATCTTGCAGCCATGGAAATCCCGACACCGAGCTGGATCGGCACCGTCATCGAGGGTTCCGCATCCCTTTTGCAAGAGGCAAAGCGCGCTGGCCTGGTTGACATCCTAGCACGCCAGATCGATCGCCACGAGCTTGACGAGATTCACATGACGTTGCAAGCCATGCAAAATCTCGCCGGGAGTGGCAGCCTCGCGTCCATGAAATTGATGGATTCGAACGGCTTGCTCATTGACCAGGTGGGAAGCGTCGTTAGCATCCAGTCCGCGAGGCTCGTGCTTCCTGATGACGAGCATGTCATCACGTCGATCGTGACACCCAAGCCCCGGCAGCAAAAATCAATGGCCATCGCTTGGCTGGGCCTCGAAGGGAGCGGTAAAACCTCCTTGATCCACCGCTTGAAGCACGGGGAATACAAGGAATTCAGCCCGACCCTTGGCATGAACATCGAGGCGCTCAACTTCCACGGCCACGTCATCGAGAACATGGACATTGGAAATCAAGACGACGAGACGTTGCGGGAAAAATGGATGGCCGTGCTTTCACGTGAACACCAGCCAGACGTGATCTCGTTCACCGTTGACGCGTCAGACCCGCGCGTCCTGGAACAAAGCAAGAAGTACGTCCAGAATATCAAGCACGTCCCGGAATTCGCGGGCAAGCCTGTAATGGTCATAGCAACGAAAAAGGATGCCCAAGCACCCTACACCATTAAAAAAGTGTTCGATAACCTTGACGTGCGAGGTATTTTAAAGGAAAACGTGCATATTTCAACGATCGCCACGTCGGCACTGCAAGGGACGGGAATAGACGAGATCTTATTTTTCTTGTGGTCGATACTCGACCCGGGAGACATCTCGTGACCACCCAAGGTTCACGCATCGCATGGAAGAAGGGAGAAAGGAAGGAAGGGAGCAAGCAGGCCCGGAAGGGGAGACCGTTCAAGTCTTGATCTCAACGTGGGATGCTCCCGGCCGGGGGGAAAGGGGAATCCACGCGGTGGAATCGATGTTGACGTACTTGTCGACGGTTCCCTGGCACCGAGGAGATCACGCGCTATCGGGTATAAAAAGGCTCGATCCCGGTTTTTTCACGTCCCAGGTGCCTCGTGATCAATCATCACGCTCAAGCTTTTTATTGCTTAGACGAGAACATTGAAACAATGCATGCACCGGGGCTGGTTACATGAGCGATTTTCTTGAAAAATACAACAAACTCAAGGAAAAAGACGAGTCCATCCGTCACGCGGGGAAAACACTTGACCCAGTGGAGGAAAGGAAGCAACACGAGAAGATGCTTGCCATTTTCACCAAGAACATCGTGAAAAAGATATTCGATTATGACATCCGCCAAGAATTAATGGCGGACTTCAAAAACTTGTCGCTGGTGGAGAAGCGGGCCTTCTTGCTCCGCGAGTTCGGCGTGAATCCCGACAGCGAGCCCGACCCGAAGCCGGGGCAGCTTCGAGAGGACTTGCAGCGGTACGACGAGTCCAAGCGGGACTTGAAAGTGCCCGTCTGCAGGACATGCGGGAAGAGCCACAACCCGTTCGATCCTTGCTTCGGGTAACCGTCACGCCGCCATCTTGTCCTGGCGATTAGCTTTTTTTCTTTCACCATACGGCGTGGACGTGGAGGGAGCAAGGTTGAAACGAAAAGAATAGAAAAAAGAGATTGGTTCTTGGTTCGCGTGGACGGGTCCCTATCACATCATGCCGGGCATCCCGCCCATGCCACCCATGCCACCCATGCCGCCCATGCCACCGCCCGGAGGCATCGGGGGCGCGGAGCTCTTGCTTGCTGCGATGATATCGTCGATGCGCAGGATCAAGGTCGCGCACTCGGCAGCGCTCTTGATTGCTTGTTTCTTGACGAGGGAAGGCTCGATAACGGCGGCATTCAACATGTCGGTAATGTGCTCATCGCCGGTCACGTTGACACCCATGTGTGGCTTGTTGGTGCCATGCGCGCTGCGGAGCTTCATGAGGATGTCGATCTGGTCCATGCCCGCATTTTCAGCGAGCGTTTTCGGCACGATCTCGATCGCGTCGGCGAAAGCCTTGACCGCGAGTTGCTCGCGACCAGACAAGGTGTCCGCGAATGCCCTCAAGCCCATGGCGATCTCCATCTCGATGGCGCCGCCGCCGGACACGATGGAATTTTCAACGACCACGTCCTTGACCACGCACAGCCCGTCGTGGAGCGACCTTTCGGCCTCGTCCACGACGAGGTCAGTCCCGCCGCGGACCATGATGACCACCGACTTGGGATTGCTGCATTGCTCGACGAACACCATGTAGTCATCGAGCACCTTGCGCTCCTCGATCAAGCCCGCCTTGCCAAGGTCGTCGGCGGACAAGTCCTTGAGGCGCGTGATGATCTTGCCACCAGTTGCCCGTGCCAGCTTCTCCATGTCCGATTTCTTGATGCGCCGGACGGCCATGATGCCTTTCTTTGCAAGGAAGTGCTGCGCGAGGTCATCAATGCCCTTCTGGCAGAACACGGCGTTCGCGCCGGACTTGGCAATCGTCGTGACCATGTCCTCGAGCATCTTCTGCTCCTGGTCGAGGAACAGCTGCATCTGCTCGGGGGAGTTGATCTGGAGCTTGGCCTCGAACTCGGTCTTCTCGATCTCGAGCGCGCATTCGAGGAGGGCGATCTTCCCGTCCTTGAGCATCTTCGGCATGCCCGAGTGCACGACCTCTTTATCGAGGATGATGCCCTCGATGAGGTGCGTCTGCTCGATGCTCTCGCCTTTCTTCTTGATGATCTGGATGTTGTCCAGGTCGACCTTCCAGCCGCCGTTGTCCTTCTCGGCAATCGCCTTGATCGCCTTGACGGCGATGTCCGCGAGGAGCTCCTTGCTGTCGCTTACGACCTTCGTCCCCATGGTCGTCATCGCCACTTTCAAGAGCGTGTCGATGTTCTCGATGGAGGCCTTGATGGCGACCTTCTCGATGATCTTGAGAGCCTCCTCTGCTGCCTTGCGGTATCCCTCGGTGATGATCGTGGGGTGAATCTTCTGTTCAAGCAGCTTCGCGGCTTGCTTGAGCAACTCGCCCGTGATGATGACCGACGTGGTCGTACCGTCGCCGGTTTCCTGGTCCTGCGTCTTCGATACTTCCACCATCATCTTGGCCGCGGGGTGTTGGACATCGACTTCCTTCATGATCGTGGCGCCATCATTCGTTATGACGACGTCGCCGAACTGGTCGACGAGCATTTTGTCTAAACCTAATGGACCTAAGCTAGTCCGTACCGAGTCTGCAATGACACGAGCAGCATTGATGTTGGCTTGGATCGCGTCCTTGCCCTTGCTGCGCTCGGTACCTTCTTTCAATATGAGTATTGGTTGTCCTGCAAGATTAATTGCCATGAAATTTCTCACCGTTTCTATGTTCAAACTCGGCCCGGGTGGCATCCCCGAACCGGGTCCAAATTAGTCCAGTTGAGATTTTGAATCTGAGAATTTTTTTTAATTTTTCTGATCTGGGCTTCTATATAAATGACGAAAATTGGTAACAAGCCGGGGTGAAAAATCCGTGCTTGATTCTTCGTCAAGAACTCGTGATTTGCACAGCTCGGTTGGCGTCTTACCTATACTGCTTGCGATAAACTTCAGTTTGATCGGGTTCAATTTTTGAAAAAAAAAGCTTTGAATACGATTTTTTCCGGAAAAATCACGCTTATAGGTTTGGGATGGTAAAGAAAACAACCGCCAGGATGCTCATGGCATGTACGTGTCCATCAAGGCGTCCTCGTCCGGGAAGCCCGTCTTCATGGTGTAGCTCCCGCCCGTTGCCGCCGCGATGCTGTACCTGCACAGCTCGCTGGTCTTGAAGAACCCGAGCACGCCGTTCATCTTTCCCTCGAACTCGACGGACCAGTTACCGTTGAATCCAGCTTCATGCAGTATCTTTGCAGCTTTTGGAAAATCAAGTTTTTTCTCGAATCCCTTGGCATCAAAGTCGTATGCTTTCGCGTGGACGTACACCGTGTTCTTTTTAATGACGTTCAAGGCTTCCCACCGCATGTGGTCGTTCTCGTAGTTCCCTATGTCGAATATCCACCCGATGTTCTTGGATGGCCACCTCTTGTTGAAGAGCTTCATGTAGATGTAATTGCTGGAATAGCTATGGTGCGTCTCGATGCCGATGCACACGCCCAGCTTCTCGGCTTCCTCGAGCAGCGGGTCAACCACGGGCGCCGAGAGATCGATGGCTTCCTGAATGCTCTCCTCGTATTCTGCCATCTCTTCCTCGTCGAAGTCGGGCATCGGTGCAAATGCCCTCGCCAGAGGGCCATCCGCGACCTGGAACCGGATGAGCTTCACGCCGGCCCCGTGTGCCTCGCCCAGGTAGGATTTCCCCTCGGCAATCATCTTCGGTACCTCTTCTTTCTTAGCGAGCAAGTGGACGTGTGGTCCTATGGCAAACACGTTGATGCCATTGTTCGCGAATTGTTTCACGCTCGCCGCGAGCGCGCCCTTTTCAAAATGCCTGTCGAGCAGTTCGACCTCGTCCACTTTTGCATCCTTGCATATCTTGAAGACGGGATCGAGGCCTTTCATGGTGAGCATTGCCCACTCGTTCCTCAACGAATACGTGTTTAGTGCGACTTTCAACTTGGGTTCACCTTGGTTGTTGGTGTGAGGTGAGCTCAAAGCCATTTAAAGGATTCCTCCGTGTTTGTATCATGGCACACGTGTTCTCGGGCGGCGAGGGCGTGGACATCGACAAGCAAATCCACATTCCCGAGCTCGATCCGAAAGACGAGTGGAAGCAAGAATACACGATGAAGGTCTCCAAGGATGACAAGCCACCCCTCGTCATCACGGAAGACATCGACGCGTTTCCGGATACCGAAGGCATGAGCAGCACCGTGTTCATCTACGACGAGAACAGCACGGGCCAAAAAGCCGAGATCAACATCGTTGCAGAGAACACCAGCCAAGACAAGATCTCCGGCATACAGATCCGCAAGAAGATCCCGAAGGAATTTGAATCCGTCAGCGTGACGTCCAAGAGCGACGGCGACACGGACCGTGACGGGGACGAGATCGTCTGGAAGATACCCGCACTCGATCCCGGTGCGAAGGCAACAATGGACATCTCGTTCAAGGTGTTCACGAACGAGAAAAAGGTATTTTCCAGCGGCGAGATCGTGGCGAATTACGTGTTGGAATCCGGTACCTTCAGCGGGTTGAAACCCGAGTTCGCGGACGGCTGGTCTGATCAAATCCATTTCGTGGACAGGGACGAGCGCGACGAGGAACCAGACAAGTGGGACTGCCAGTTCATATTCAACAACCGGAGCGAGTTCCCGATGCGGCTCGAGCGGTACACGTTCGTGTTCGGTGACGAGAACACGGAGACCCTCCGGATCGACGAGGAACTTGCGGATATCATCGTGGAACCCGACAAGGAATGGGAGTCCAAGCCGTGGGAGATCGATTCACAGGATGAGCCGACCTTCAGCGAGAACGTCGTTTATTCCATCGTTCCCGACGTGCAAGAACGGCTGTCTATGAGCCAAGCCATCGCGGCCATCGAGCTCAGGGTGCTCGCGATCGAGGGCAAGAAGACGTTCAGCGTCTACGAGATCCCGTCGTACCGCGAGACCTCGCTCGACACCACCATCACCGTCGTGACCCGGGGCAAGTCGCCCATCGATGTCATCCACATCGAAGACCACATCCCGCCCAACTTCAAGAACCCCGTGAAGAAGCAATTCAAGATCCTCATCGAAGAAAAGGAAATCCCGTCGGACGACTTCTCGTTCAGCTTCGAGCCTGCCGGCGATGACATCTCAGTGGAACGCGTGCTCAATGTCGAGCTCAAGGACGTGCTGGAAAACATCGGCGAGCTCGACGACGAGACCACCATCTCTATCACGTACCCGTTGATCGCTTCCAAGCCGCCGCGCGATGCCAAGTATGACGCGCCGGTCCTCTTCCAGGCATACACGAAACCAGTCGGGGCACCGATCGAAGCCCACATCCCCGTTGATCCCATCAGCGTCGTGCACCAGCGCCGCAGGACTCGCATCGGGAAAGCCATCGCTCCTGGCAAGGAGAAGGGCGATTTCGAGGTCGTGCTCTTGTACAAGAACAAGGGTGACGGTGCCAAGAAGGACGTGCCCATCAACGACTTCGTTCCAACCGGCTTCGACATAAAGGGCTCTTCGATGGACTACAAGGAAACGTCCCAGAAAGGTGGTTCCTTGTTGACGTGGGTCATTCCCGAGGTCGGCCCCGACCAGGAAATCGAGATCACCTACTCGATTCACGGGACAGGCGATGCCTATTCCTTGAAGAACATAGAGGCGAAGGCGTTCAAGTAGCACGCCGTGCTTTTCTCTTCCCTTTCTTTAATTGTTCTTTTTTTTCTCTAGTCTCAAACGGGAGTCACCCGACAAAAAATCATCACAATACACGGCTTAGTTAGCCGTTACGAGACTATTATAAGCCAATCACCTCGGTGAAGCAATGCCATCAGCAGGAAGTGCACCAAGGGTTACCTGCGTGGAGTGTAGCTAGAACGATTATTGTCGGGTGAGTGGGGTTTGAGGGTAGAGTTTTTTTTCAACTGGCTTGTGCCCTATAACGCGTGTGCCGGCGTTGGTTTGTTTCCTAGCTGTGCTAGGTAGATCGAGGCGATGACGATGGCCGCGCCGATCAAGTTCACGACACCGATCGTGTACCCGTAGAGGAACAACGAAATCACCATCCCGAAAACGGGTATCAAGGTGCACCACGTGCTATACACCTCGGGCGTGCAGGCGGGATCCTTGTATGCCATGTTCCCCAGGACATACGCGATGCCCGAGATGCCCACGCCAATGAAGCAGATGTACACCCACCCAATGGCGTCCAAGCTCGCGATTGCCTGCAATTGCGCGGGGATGAACAAGACGGGCATCATCGCCAATGCCGGAAACGCGTTCACTGAGAACCCGAGCACGAGCGGGTGTACTGTGCCCGCGAGTTTTTTATTATAGATCGGGAAGAATGCCCCGATGACCACGGCAACGATCATGGTGATATCGCCCGCAAGGTTGGGGTTCTGCGTGAAGTCCAACGGCCATAAAACCAGGAGGGCTCCTGCGAAGTTTAGCACGACTGCGAGCACCATGTTCCTTGAAGGTTTAACCTTGAATAGAAACAAGTTGATGAGCACGACAAATGCTAAGTTCATGTTGTTGATGATGATCTGGTTCGTGGGATTAGTGAGCGGCGTGGCGATGAACACGAAGATCAACGGCACGAGGTGGAACGTTATCGAGAACATGAAGATGTCTCTCGTCTTGGTCGTGATGGCTTGCTTCAATGCTCCGATCAATCGTTGCCTTCGTAGCACGATTGCCAAGAAAATGGTTCCCAGGCCGCTTCGCAAGAGCAAGTAGGAAAAGGCATCCAGTGGGGGGATGATCTGCTTCGAGAAAACAAACACGGTAGAAAACAAGAGCACGACGATTATGATCTGAACGTAGGTTACGGGCTTGAGTCGAATCGTGCATTCACTTCGCAGTCAGGGGTATGTCGAACGCAGGAGCATGCAGTGTCACACGGTAGGTCTTGGCTTCCACTTCAACAAGTGCGGGTTCTTCGGGGGGTACTTCTCGTACACGCGCATCAGTATCTGCCGGATGGTCTCGTCGCTGGGGGGCTCGTCGCCGATCACTTGGGCCTTGATGAGGTCCCCGTATTGCCTTGCGGCTTCCCACTGGGCATCAGACGTCCCGAAGTACTTGAACAAGGCAATGCCGAGCCCGTAATCATATTCCCTGCACGATATCAACATTTCTTCAGCGTTACACTCGACGCTGTTGGTGACGGTGACCACGGGCGTGTCGCCATATTGCTTTCCATAAAAAGTCTTCTCAAAAAAATTACTCAATTCCTGCTTTGATTTCGCAAAGCCAGTAGCTATCAAGCTTAAGCAATAGGATCTTAAAGCAGGCTCTACTGCTAATTTAGAAAAGATTTTTTCAGGAGGCGCATTTATGAACCTTTCTAAAATAGCTTCAACATCCTTATCGCTGTCAGCAATACATATCGCTTCTCCGTATTCATCATTGAAATCGGGCCTTCCTGCTCTTCCTGCCATTTGATGGTATTCTAAAGTTGGAATCCATTCCATGCCCCATCTCCCGCCATATCTTTTCATTCTTCATCAGCCAGAGATTTCTAGCCCCAGCCAATTTTTCCCTCTTTCGCTGGGATGCCATTTTCTTTTTGACCATACCGCTTGTATTTATTGCCTGGCAGTACAGCATGCAGGAAGTGCTGGTGTACAGTATTTTCATCATGCTGGTTGAATCATTCCCGATCATGCTGCCGCAAGGCAGAGAAAACATCCTGTTTGCAGCTGCGATGTCAAAAACCGAGAATGCTTAGACTCTCCTCATAGGTATGGGCTACTTCTATGGAAAACTTCACGCCTTCAAGCCCCTCGATGATGAATAGGTTACGCTTGTTGACAAGATCGATAATCTCCTTGGTCTTTCCTTTTTTAATCTCGGCAATCCCCAATATATGGTACCCGTCATCCTTTACAGTTACCGCACCATTTATCATGGGTTTCACGATCTCCGGGTTGTCTGGAAATTTCTTTATCCCTTCCATCGAGCGAATTCCCATCTTGTGGGCTAAATGATGAGGCACTATCCAGTTCACGATGATATACACGGTCCGCTCATCTCCAAGGTTTAATCAACGATTTCCAAAATCACGTAGGAAGTCGCCTTGATGTGTATATGCGCTAGAATGTAATAAAGATGAATCGAGGAATGGAAGTTGAAGCCAATTTGAGTTAAAACATTTCTAGGGTCCCTTAGAATTCAAGTTCCTTGAGGATGACGTTCAATTTACCGCGTTCGGCGTCCTTCGCTCGAAGGAGATCATCTTGGTTGACCTCTTCGAGGAATGATTCGAAATCTTGAACCACGCCGTTCGAGATCTCGTCAACAAGGAAGCTCGGGAGGGTTATCAAGTTAAAGCAGATGGGGCAGCGGAACACGTGCTCGATGCCTATGTTTGATTGGTTCGCCCACGAAACCAAGCAGCAGTCATGGAACGTGGTCTTGCACGCCGGGCAGCACACGAGCGCGTCGGTCCCGCAGACAGGCGATGACGGCTTGAAACACACTGTGCATCTCATGTTTGGCTTTATGCTATCGACATCCTCGAGCTTGGCAGCGAGGTTCTCGAAAAATGCTGCATGTTCGGGGTCCATCTTGTAATCGGGTCCTTTTTCCCACCGCCCGACCTTGATCTCCTTCTTGTTCTCTGCTTCCTTCATAAGCGCGTCTTGGAACTCCTTAAAAGTCGTGGCGTACGTGAGGTTACCGCCCGCGCTCATCTCAATCATATTTCTTAACTTTTCTTGATCCGGGTCCTCATACATTCCCAGGGCTATCACGTCGAGAAATGCAGGCATGGGTTTGACCTTGTCGATGAGGTCGTTCACTAGGAAATCTTTGGTGATTTCAGGAACCGATCCGTCCTTGATCACGAGTATCCTGAAATATTTTCCAGATACAAGCTTGTAGATATCCAAGATGAACGTTAACGCGAGGAAGAGTCCGCCCTCGAAGTTTGGTTTCTCGATTCGGTCCTTGTATTCCTTCAACAAGTTAACGAGTTCATCCCATTTGAACGTGAAATCCTCGACGTACACCGGACCTTTGTCTATGAAAAACACCATATTGAAACGGTCGGTGACGTCAAGTGAAGACTTGGTTTTGAAAAAATCCTCGATTCCCTTGATGATGGCATCCATGGACGTGTATTCCCTGTCCACGAGCAGGATAACGAGCGTGTCTTCTGATGTCATGGGGTACCGAATGGATGTGTACTATAACCCCTAAAAAGTTAACATTAGCCGGTCCTAAGCGTCAATGAATTTACCTTGTATCGTATCGCGTGGCAGCGCATGCACGGAACCGCGTGTTCCATGATCGTTTTTCCCCGGTTTTCCCACGAGAAACGTTAAAGACTATTCACGACATCAAGTAAACGGATCATGAATGCGGCCATGAACGAGGAAGACTTCCTCGGAATTTTACAGCAGAAGACCCGCGGTGTCGCCATTTTCGGGCCCTCTGCAAAGCGTGGGTTCTACTGGATAAAATCCTTAATGTCGATGTCGTACGATGGCGCCATCGTTCCTATACATCTAAAACTAGTGGCTGCGGCTGGCATCCCTTGTTATGCGTCCTTGGATGACGTGCCGGAATCGATCAAGATCGATTATGCCATCATCGCCGTGTCGAAACCAAGCGTGATCGATTGCTTGCAGCAATGCATCAAGCACCGGGTCAAGGTCGCGACCATCTTCACATCGGGTTATTCCGAGCAAGACCCGGTCGAGGGGCGCAAGCAAGAGCAAGAAATCATCGATGTCTTGGAAAAGGGATATAAGGAAACCGGGCGCAGGCTTCGCGTTCTCGGGCCGAATTGCATGGGGGTGTACTATCCCAAGAATGGGCTTTCATTCCGGACGGACCTTTCCAACGAGCCGGGAAACGTTGGCATCATTTCCCAATCCGGCGGGCTCGCGATCAACATCACGCTACGTGGAAAGCTAAATGGCATCAAATTTTCGAAGGTCGTTTCGCTTGGCAACTCGATCGATTTAAAACCCGCGGAGATCATTCGTCTCATGACCATGGACAAGGACACCAAGGTTATCGGTTGCTATTTCGAATCCTTGGGTAAAACCACGCAAGAAAGTCGCGACCTGTTCGAGGTCGTGAAACAGGCAGCCCACGTCAAGCCCGTCCTGATCTGGCGCGGTGGCCGCAGCGAGCGGGGCGCGGTCGCCGCGTCGAGCCATACCGGCGCGTTGAAAACCAGCAGCCAGATGTGGGAGGCGTTCGTGAAACAATCGGGGGTGATTTCCACGTCCTCGTTCGAGGAATTCATGGACACGCTCCTTGCCCTCCAGTTCCTAGGTAACAAGGTACCGGGCAAGCGCATCGGCCTAATATCCATCTCAGGAGGCTCGGCGGTCACGGCGACTGACGAGATAATGGACGCGGGCCTCGAATTGCCTATGCTTGCTCCTGATACGCAAAAAAGTATATTGAGCAAGGCAGTAGCTGATGTTGGCATATCCACGAAAAATCCTGTTGATCTTGGCAATTCCTATTTCGGGTTCTCGATCATCGCCCACACGGTCGACCAGATATTGCAAGACCCTAACATCGACATATTATTTTTCGAGATTTCCACGCATTACATCTACAACGCGACGGTCATTGCATACAAGGATTTTGCTTCCTTGTACTATCAAGAGGCACTAAAATCGATCAAGGAAGCAAAGCGAAAGACCAAGAAGCTCGTGTTCATCGTCATGCCCGAGATCGCGTACGACAACGAGACCATCAACGACAAGCAGCTATTCTTGAAAAACAACGTTCCCGTGTATCCCACCATGCACCGCGCGGTGTGCGTGGTGAGAAACTTGGTCAAATACACGAGCAATATGGGATCGAGGGTATAAAACAGTTTAATTTTTCACGGACAAAGTTGGACATGGCATGGATGCTATCGACCAAGATGCCTAAATAAAAATCAATTGATGTCTAGGACCTGCCCGGGCTGGGAATTGTACCGGTAGATCGTGATGCCCTTGCAGTTTTTCTTCCAAGCCTTGGTGTAGGCCGACTTCACGTCATCGATGGTCGTGCTTTCTGGCATGTTGATGGTTTTCGATACCGAGTTATCGACGTGGCGCTGGAAAGCGGCCTGTATTTCCACGTGCCAGCCGGGCTCTATGTCGAACGCAGGGATGTACAATCCTTTCATGTCATCCGGCACGCCTTCCACGTTAACGGATCGTTTTTCCTTCACATTCTCCAAGATGGCTTGGATGTCCGGTACCCGTTCCTGTAATTGCTCGATAAAAAGGGGGTGATAGTAATCTTTCAATCCAAGACCCGCCACTTCACGTCTATGATAAACCGAAAAGACCGGTTCGATGCCGCTGGACACGCCTGCAATGATGCTGATGGTGCCCGTTGGCGCGATGGCGGTCCTCGTCGCGGGTCGCGGGCGGGGCGACGAAGAATAAGGTGAAGCAAGCAAGGTTCGGGAAAATCGAGGAACCCATGCCCGCCGTCGCGACTATGCCCTTGCTCACGATCTCCTTGTAAAACAACGAATTCTTGCCGTCATCGATCAACGAGTCCATCAACCGAACGGGATAGAATGTGTCCGCGATATCTCCAAGCATGGCCCATGTCATGGCCACGTAGGTGAGCGGACGGCTCGCCGGTTGCAAGTCGACCTTGGATACACCCTTCCACGACGTCGGGAGGCTTGTCCACGGGTCCACGCGGGGGTGATGGCCCCGGTCCTTGCCCATCGGGGAAAACTCCCGGTTGGCAAGGGACAGGACGCGTTTCGCATCGTCGATTCCCCCGGCCAGCACGAGAACAGCGTTGTCAGGCGTGTAGTATGCATCAATATAATCGAGCATCATGTCCCGCGTGATGGCCGCGATCGAGCCCGCGCTCCCGATGATGTCGTGCGCGAACTGGGTTCCCGCGAAGTACCCCGAGACGGACTTGTCCATCGTGTTGTATAAAGGATTATCACGGCCGATCTTTTCTTCTTGCATGACCACCTTGCGTTCTAGCTCGAACTCCTCGGGGTTAACTTCGACGTGCGAGAGCATCTCGCCCCACAAGCTTATCGCTTTTTCCAAGTTGCGCACGGGAACCTTTGCGAAATAGGCGGTCATCTCGTGGGACGTGAACGCGTTCAGCATGGCACCCAAGCGCGTGAACGCCTCGTTGATGGCCTTCGTGCTCATCGTGGGGGTGCCCTTGAAGAACATGTGCTCGAGGAAGTGGGAGATGCCATCGTTGGAGCCCGCACCGAACCCGGTCTCGTAATAGCCACCAGCCTTGTAGCCTATTGCGATGGTGGCGGTCTTCGCCCCTGGAATGGGAACGATGATGGCGGGCATCCCATTATCCAAGTGTTCCACGATCGCCCCGGGCCCTCGTGAAAGAAAGAGTCCATCAAGCACGGGCGGCATCCCATGACTCCTCCACTTGTTTTTCTTGTCCAGGTGCGCATCCATCAACGGTCAAGGTGAGATTCTTGCGCTGGATGGCATTCTTGCACCACGCGTGAAAATCATCGATGGTAAGTTGTTCGAGGTCCTTGTAATACGATCGCAGGTCCGTTAACCCGCCGCCTGAATAGGCATGTGAAGCCAACAAGAAAAGAAGGCTGAACGGGTTGTCGAAATCGAGGTCCATCTTTCCCAGTACGTAGTCCTTCGTGATTTCGAACTCGCCCTCGGGAACCGGGCTGGTCGAAAGGTCCCCCGTGATCTCGACCAGGGACGAGATTGCCTCGTGGACGCGCGGCTTGTCGACATCCATCATGCTCGAAAGCACGCTATAATCCCCGCTAAACATCAGGCTCGTGTGCGCGATGTAACAGAGGCCACGCTCGTCCCGGATGATGCGGAACATGCGTGCAGCGAACGACTCGCCCAGCAACGCGGATGCAAACCGTAACTTGGCACGGTCCCTGAGGTCCCGGTCGACCCGGCAGTTCAAGGACATGTAGGCATTCTGGGCGTTTGCATCGGTGGCCATCACGAGATTGTTGGTGCGGACGTTGCACGGCGGGATCACGGGCAGCGTGGAGGGCCTGTTCCAGATGTGGCTCGATTTCAAGCGGTCTTGCAAGAGTCCCTGGAGGCGTTCCAGCGCATCAACGGGCAAAGGTCCCAAAGCAATCACGACGGGATCCACGATAAGATCGTTCTCATACACGTCTTTCAAAATAGATTGGTTTAATTTCTCGACTGTTTCGGGAAACCCGAGCTTCGGTTGGCCCAGCGGGTGGCCATCACCGAAGACCGTCCGCCCGATGGCGAATTCGCGCAGGCGGGAGATTGGATTTTCCAGCACCTCGGCGATTTCTTGCACAAGGTTTGCTCGCTCGGCCTCGATGGCTTGGCCAGGCAAGGTTGCCTCGGTTATAATTTCCGAGAGCAAGCCTATCGCGTTTTCTGCTTCGCTCGGCACCGACCGGATGCCCATGATAGAATAATTTCTCGATGATTCAAAAATGAGGTGGCTACCACGACCCTCGATGAGTAAGTTCAAGTCTTTTTCTGAATGCTGGCGCGTCTCACGTCCTAAGATAGGCATGAGAAGTGCTTGGGTCCCGGAAATCTTGTCATGAATGCTCCCGTGACCCGTGCAGACCGCCATGGTCACCGAGGACAAGTGTGGCAAGGATTCGCAAACAGTCTTCATGACGCGATGATCAAGGAGGCCATCCCCAAAAAGAAGGCTTCCCCGCCCATGGGAAAGAGCGTGGTATAAAAAATTCCACGGGATATACAACACTATGAACAAGGAGTCATTGCACTTCTTCTCGTTCCTTTCGTGGCTGGTCTCGTTGGTTTTCCTCGCCCTCGCGGTATACTTGGGATACACGTTGGCAAGAACGGAGGAGACTCCAAGTGCCGTCGCGAGCATGGTCGTGGTGGGCGTGTTGGTCGGGACGCTCGCGCTCACGTGGTTTTACGTGTCCGCCACCAGGAGCAAGCATTACCATTCCATGATGGCACGGGACGGGGGCAATTCCATCAACGTGCGGATCAGCACGAAGGCTTGGCGTGTGCTATGCATCATCAACACGTGTCTTGCAGCGACAATGATCCTCGTGCTCCCCTTCTTTATTGCATCCAAGCTCTGGCAGGATTTCTTGTGGAATGCTTCCCCCGGCCTCCAAGTGCTCGTCGTGATGCTGTTGATCGCCTTGCCCGTGATCGTCATCGGTCTCGGCATCACGGAAGCATGGCAAGCAAGCAAACCAGATACGTCTGGACGGGCAAAAAGCATGAAGCGGCTCGTGCACGTCCACACGCTCGCGTTCATGCTCGTGGCAGTAGGCTTCGCTGGTGGATTGATGTATGCCGATGATAACCCGTACAACTCCGTGCCGTGCGATTTCGATGCCAACTGGGGTCGCGGGACGGAGGGATACACGTTACCCGCGGGTCCGCATTACAATCCCGACTTGGACGCGCTCACGGGGACGGCGGCCGATGCCCTCGATGTCCTCGAAAAGGCGCTCCACGCGTGGTCGTATTTCGAACGGCACGGCGGCTACCCGAAGGAAGCGAACGCCGATTATTCCTTGTACTGGTGCGACTCGCTGCACTGGTGCCCGCTCAATCCCAACGAGATCAGCCTCATGGCGACTGCAAGACTGGGAAGTCTCTACCTTCGCATGTACGGCCTCGAACCAAACCCGTTGTACATCGAACAAGCCCGGAAGGCAGCCGACGCCATCGCCAGCACGCAAGACATTCGTACCGGCGGGTGGTGGGAACGGGCCCTGTTCGACGAGTCGACAGGCACGGGAAAACAACCGGACCCGAACAACCGCAATGGGCAATCACACTACGCTGATGGTTACGTTCTCGTGATTCTCGAATTCCTCCTTGCCATGCATGATGCCGAGGTTAATGAAAAGAACCACACGAATGCCATGAAATATTATAACTCGTTCAAGCGGGGCCTTGAAAACGTCAGGGACAATCGCATTCCCGGCGGCTCGTGGAACAAGAACAGCCTTGCTAGTATCGGCGGGTACGGTTTCGGCTCGAACCTCAACGATGAGACGACCCAGAACAACATCCGCGCGCTGTGGTTAGCCGATAATTTTTTCGAATGCATCTGTAACAGCTATCTGGTCCGATAACAACAATTGACGGTCACTAGGTGAGAAATACCCTATTTCACGGTTGAAAAATAAAACGGGCTGGTTTCCTTCCATTGGCTTCAAGGACGGCATCAAGTCGTTTCTCGATTCGTTGAAGTAGAACCGTTCCTCTTTTGTCCCTCTTTTTGCTTGTTGATCGCTTCCATCAAGGTCAATTTACCAAGAAGTACTTTTGTTGCAAGCGTTTCATCAATGCTAATCCCGCCAGCAACGGAATCATCGTGTATCGTAATCTTCCTGGACTCGTCTTGTACCATCCTCACGTATTTCCTCGAGAAACCTTCCCTCCGCATGCCATTTCCTTCTTTCAAGTCGACCCCCTCGTCCACGCGCGTTCCATCACGAAGGGCAATGTTTATAGCCGCACGGGCGTGTTTACCACTTAATTTAATGAACGAGCTATCTTGGATAACAAAATCCGTGTTCGAGCATTTTTCATCCACGATTTGGAGTTCAAAAGCCATTGGCATCTCGTGATTGAGCAATAAATTTATTACCTTCTGCATCTCGACGAAATTGCCGTTTCCAACTTTAATCACGATATGGCACGGTGAATCCTTTGCTTGGTTAATGTTAACATGGTTCAATATCGTCTGGACTTGTTTGGCTATGTCAACATCGTTGCTTTGCAAGCTAACGGCTTCTACAATTATCCCGTTTATGAAAACTGCAATTCCCGTGTGTTTAAACCCGGGATCGATTCCGATCGTCGCATTCTTGAACTCCTTCTGTCCCGTCTCGATCAATATCTTCAGCAAGTGAAAGAATTCGAGTACGTTCTGCGGGGTGATGGGATATTGTTGCTCGTCGTATGTTATGGATAGGATGTCTCCATGCAACAAGCTCGATTCCGCGGTGGTCGTGATGACGAGGGCATCACGATGGGTTCGTTTTTCAACGATAGCATTCGGTGCCACGTGTTTAAAAAACACATGTTCCCGTCGAAGTTCATTGCTGATGTAATAAAAAAAACGGGCATTTTCCGTTGCTACAACAATCCGCGGTTTGAATTTTTTATGTGCCGTGATTTTTATCCTACACCCCTGTTGCCAGGTTGTATATATCCTCCATGGAAATGCATTCGTTGTACTTGTTTCCTTGACCCGTGATGGTGACAATTCTTTCGCCCGACACGAGCGTTCGTTCCACGTGAACGTGAATTGCCGAGTATCTTTCAACGATCTGGTTCGCTGCTGGCACGTCCCCGCGTGACGTGGTTTCTAGACCCTGCTCCGGGTCCACTTGGTCTACCCGCGCCCCGCTCACCACGATGACCGGGATGTTTTTTTCCCGTGCCGTGGCGTCAAGGAATGCCGCCTGCAACGCGAGCATACGGTTTGCCAGCCCCGGGTCCCCCTTCTCCGTGATATGGTTCTTGTAGGTGCGCGTGAACTCGTCGAAGATCACCAGGGATGGACGCTGGTGGCCGTGTCTGATGGCATCCATGATGCTAGTGTTCAGATCGTTTTCACTAGATGTGATGAATGCTTGGAATTCTGGTGAGTTGGCGATGTCCACGTCCGGTGCAAACGTGTTTTGTAGCCGCTCGATGATTTGGTTCTGGGTCTTGAAGTCTCGTACATGAACGAAGATGATGGCATCCAACGCGCGTAATAATTTATCGTTTGAAGGCGTTCGTTGCTCATCATCTTGGACGTGTGGGGCGATCAAGACGGCAGCCGAGCCAGGATCGTCGGTGAAATACAGCACCTTTTTCCCGGCCATTGCTTCACGGGCAGCCACGTTCATGACCAAGGCAGTTTTTCCGGTCCCGCTTCTACCCCATACGTTCGTGATTGCACCAGGCCGGGTGATCTTCTCGTGTACATGAATCGGGATCAATCGAACACCTTGTTAGCGTGATGAGTTTTCTTTCAAGATGGATGCTATTGCCTCCCTCGGTGCGGTTGTTTTTAAAGCTACTGGATTGAACGCGTCTTGGACGCCCGAGTATCCATTCTCTTGCAACCTCCCAAGCATCTCCTTCACGGGCATCACCCTTGCCTTGAGCTCGTGGGCGATCTCGTGGATGTCGTGGGACCCTGGTGGCTGGCCACCATCTCCCCCAGCCATTCGCAATATCTTGAATGCCTCCCGTTTCGTTTTCAGGTATTGAAAACTTGGCGCGTTTTCATCGAGGTTCTTGCAATACTCGACGTCTTGCAGTATCCCTGTCCATAACGGGCCACCAAAATCCACTTTCGGGCTCTTGCAACGAGGACAGCACGTGATGCCCCTCATCTCGTCTTGTTGCACCGTGAAATGGTTCTTGCATTCCTTGCAGTGTATGATGTACCCGAGGTATTCCATATCCGCGTTAGCACGTGTTGCCCCCGATATCTTTTCGACAACCACCTTGATGTAATGGCGGCGCGCAACGCTGAGGCGTGGCTTTATCGTCATGTCTATTTCCATGGCCTTCTTGAACATCGCACCGAGAAGGATGCGAGCTTGAACTTCCGCGTGGAAGGAGACGTGCCTTAACGGATGGACGTCATATTTTCGCCTTGCTGCTTCCCAATGAACGCCCGCGAGGACCGCGAGGTCGGTCGCGGTGACTTGAAGCAAGGCGTCCCGTTTTTTCATGGCCTTCAACGCGCCTGTCATGAAATGCATTGGATTGCCGAAAGGATCGATGTCAACGACGTCGAGCCTCTCGCTTTCCACGAGGCCCTTCTCGAAAAGGAAAACGTTTGCATCCCTCGTGGCGAGCGTCGCCCGTTCGGGCGGGATGCCGTTCAATTCCAAGTTCCGCTTGCACGCGAGGATGGCGGGGGGATTGAGGTCCACGAAAGAAACGTGTGTGTTTTCCACGTTTGTCCCTTCCACCAAGTACCGTATTCCCCTGATGCCGATCCCGCACATCACGTCCGCGATCGAAAGCCCACCGATGCCTTTTTTCCCCCGGTCATGCACCACGATGACCGACAAGTCCCGGTTCAATACCATATCGGGGTTGTAGAAGACAGGCATCGACTTGGTCGGCACGTCCTTTTTTTCCCATTTCTCCGTCGCTTCATGCTGCTTGCCCGCTTCGCGCATCGAAGGAAGCATGAACGTCTCGAATCGAGCCTTTCCTTCGGAGAGCAGTCCGACCTTCTTGCTCGGTTGCATGGCCGTCGATGTAGTTAAGTCTTAGGGCACAATAGACTTATCGAACGGGTGAAATGACGAAGGATAAAAAATGGGTCAATTCCCGCCGGTCCGAGCATTACTACAAGAAAGCGAAGGATGAGGGGTTTGCATCGCGTGCCGCATACAAGCTAATGCAGATCAACGCGAAATTCTACGTTCTGCCACGCCAAGGGTGCATCTTGGACTTGGGTTCTGCTCCCGGGTCTTGGATCGAGTATGTCCTTGAAAAAAGCCCGAAAACGAGCATCATCGGCGTTGATCTCCAACACGTTCGTCCTCCATCAAGCCGTGTCCTTTTCTTGAAAAAGGACATTCTTGGCAACGATTTTATCGAGGCGGTTCGCGATGCGATGGCCAAGATCCCCGCGTCATCCATCGCGACAGTGCTGTCCGACGCTGCCCCGAAGTTTTCGGGGGTCAAGAGCATTGACCTGTTCAGGCAATACGACTTGGCATCGAGAGCAGTCGATTGCTGCAAGGAATTGAGTCCCGACGATAAGTCCCAGCACGGTGAAAACGACAAGCTTCGCGTGCTTGTGCTTCAAGGCGCGCACGTCCCGCAAGTATTCTGCACGCGACACGTAACGGGTATTGTCAAAAGCATTATCGCTCGTCCCGGGGTCCCCGCCGCCATCCATCGTTCACGTGCCTCAGGTTAACTTCCTTTCCTCAAGAATTTTAGCTTGTCTTTTAACTGCAAGTTATCGGTCGTGAGCTTGCGGAGCTGCTCGTCGCGCTGGTCAAGCGTCCGTTCAAGTTCCTTGACGCGCCGCTCGAGCTTGGTCTTCGCGTCCTTCAAGGCATCGAACTCGTCCCGTGGAGGGGCATTTTGCAAGTCCATCTTTAATTTTTCCATGGACGTGGCTTTCTCCTGGCTAATCGCCGAATACTTGGTCTGGACGTCGTCCAAAATGATGCGGACTTCTGCGATCTCGTTTCTCTGGTCTTGGATCGTCAATTCTTGCTTTTCAATCTGCTTGTGGTAGGATTGCACGTCACGGGTAACCGCGCCGAGGCGCACCTCCAGCTGGGTCACCTGCAGTTCGCGCTGCCGCACCTTCCGTTCGAGATCGAGGATATCTTCGAGGTATCGGTCGACATCCTTTGCTGCGAAGACACCACGGGTGCCCTTCAAGGCTTTCTTTCCAAAAAGCACGTGCTATTCATCCCCGTCGCTCTTTGTATCCTTGGTTGCGTCCCTTGCAACGCGCGTCGATGAACCACCGACTTGAAATAGCGAATCGTCGGCATCCTCGCTTTGCATCCTCTCCTCCTTGACCGATTCCAGCAACGTCGCCACCGCCTCCAGCTTCTTGGCCTTTATCTCCCTGAATATCTTCAGGATCTTCTGGTAGTAATTCGACTTTGAGCTGATGGAATCGTGAATCATGAACGCTGCGGATTCACTGATGGACTTGAAAATGCCGAGCTCCACCAGCGCTTCCATGACAAACAGGTCCTCGTGGGAAACACGGGTCATGATGGTATTCTCGCGTCGCTTGAGTCCCTTGGCTGGAAGGTTGAACGCTTCGAGCAACTCCTTCTTTATCTCGGACGAGATCTCTTTCTCTTGGTTGTCGGAAGCCATGTTCGGTTCATCGCTGGATTCTCCGAATGGAGAGGTACACCACGCGTATAGGAGAACTTGTTATATATGTGTTTTACCATGCCTTGAATGTCTTAAATAGAATCATTCCTTGGTATCACCAAGGCGAGCCCGGTAAGGCGTGTGCATCGATGGTGGGCACGAACTCTCCAAGCCGGGGAATGCTTGCCAATTCATCATCGCGCTCGTAGTCTAGCGGTCGAACGTGTCCAGTAACATGTTCCGCCAAAGGATCGGGGCCTCCCATGTCGTGCAAATTACACGCCGGAGCCCGCCTTGGGCCCGGGTTCGAATCCCGGCGGGCGCATACCATTTTCATTTTCAAGGTGCGCGGGCACCACCCCGCGACACGACACGTGAAAGGGGAAGAGCCAATGCAGAAGCGAGAAGGAGTGAAATACGGGGGTTCTTTTTTTCCGGGAAAGAACAACCCCGCCTATAAAGAAAACCCTATGGCACTCAAGGCCGCGAGAGACCAAGACGTCGCGAAGACGTCCACACTCTTATGTCGCCATTATTTCTGTTGGCGACCGATCTTATTAGGATGATTCACGAATATAAAGCTTTTGGTAATGCATAGTAATCAACGGGCCAACCCGAAATTATACCTCATGTGACATTTATATTTGAAAATTCTGCCCGACAAAATGCGCGTTCCGCGAATCAAGAGAACGACCGGCGGCCCCCGGATCGGAAGGGCGGATGAAAAAGATATATACTTACTTAGCCAGAGTGCAAGCGACTGCGATAGAATGCATCACCGGTCAGATCAAGCCTTTCTTTGCTCTCAACGAATCGATAATGGCATTGGCCCGTGGAACGGGCTCGTGACCAACGAAAATGTTTTGAAAAATCGCACGACCGGACGTGACGGTTCGTGCATCTTCTATCAGTTCAAAAGAGGTCCGCACGGGAAAAAAAGCCTTGATCTTCAAGGTTACGCCATCATTCACGATGGATTCAATCCGGCCTCCATATTGCGCGATCAACGACGATATCTTGCCCATGTTTTCCACGGAGCCATACACGGTGGACTCGAAAATGGGTTCCATGAGCACGACACTAGCGACGCTCATCAATTCGAACAGCACCTGGCGGATCATCGGGATGATCTCTGACGCGTCGCGCTCAGCAGGGCTCGACGAGAACTTCAGTTTTTCAACGACGACCTTCACGCCCCCGATTGCCTCGTGCACGAGGGGGCCGCGCTTCATAATGCTCGACAAGGACGACGCCAGGAGCACCAGGTCCACGTCGGAGACCTGCGGGTTCCGGGGGTCGCTTCCACCCGTATAGATGACCGCGTTCGCCCCTATCACGCTAATGGCACCGTCCAGCTCGATTCGTGGCCAAGATATGCCCGAGCTTGCGAGCATATCCTTTGTATGTTTCGTGAAGAACCCGCTCTCGCCACCGTGCACGGCCACCGATCGCAGGAGCCGCGCCTCGCCTCGTTGCAGAGGTTCTATCCGCAGCTGGATTTCATTCTTGCCATTCGTGCTTGTCCCGGCCATGGGTCCTGCAAGCTTGGTGATCGATTCTTGGAACATGATGAGGGGGTCGGAGACCGTGACGTTCACGCCCGCTTTGGCGATCTCGTTCGTGATCACTTCCAAGTGGAGCGGGCCGATACCCGAGAGCAATATCTCGCCCGTGTTCCCGCTTTCTTCCAAGCGCAAGTTCGGGTCCTCGACGAGCTTTTCTTCAAGGATGGATTGCAGCCGCTTCATGTCAGCCAGCTTTTCCGGCTCGATGGACACCGTGATGACGGGCTCCATCATGTAGCTCATCTGGTCGAATGCCAAGGCAGCAACACCACCGGCCGTGCTCGATCCGCCCTCGAACGAGGCCCCGAGCAACGTCTCGCCGCTCTTGATGTCCTTCAAGCCCTTGATCGCGACGATGTTACCCGCGGGAACCTCGGCAGCTTCCACCACCCGGTGCCCCATGAATATCCCGATCGAGCCCACGGGCTGCCGGGCGCCAGCCTTGAGCATGTACACCTCGTCGCCTTGGTGGATCGTGCCCGAGAACACGCGCCCGGTCGCGATGTACTGGCCGTGCTCGAGCTGCACCTTGCTCACGAAGACAACGAGTGGCCCGCCCGGGTCACACGAGAGCAGCGACTTCCCGAGGTCGCTGCCCGGATTCCCCGGCCAGAGTACGCTAGTCCGGTACGACTGTGCCGTGACGGGATCGGGGCCGTTCCTCATGATCACGTCGATGATGGCCGAGTGCAGGGGCAACTTGGCGCGGAGTTCTTTCGCGCGGACGGGTGCGTCTTGCTCGCGGGTCGCGCCGTCCGTGTAGGCGTGCACGATGGCCGAGAAGTGCTTGAAATGCTGCAAGAACTGGGACAAGGTCGCGCCCCACCCGTGCAAGGCGGAACCAAACGCCACGCTACCATCTTTCAAGTCCACGAGCCAGGATCGCGCGTTGACATCGCGCGCGTTGGACTGGATCAAGGCATTAAACGACGAGATGATGTCCTTGAACCGTTGCTGGATGCTGTTGGTGTCCAAGTCCAGCTCGTTGATGAGCCGGTCGATCTTGTTGATGAACATGAAGACAAGGGGGTCGTAAACAGTTTGGTCCAATCGCCCCATTGCAAGGAGCGAGTGAATTCATAAGGGTTTGGAACAGTAATTGCTCGCGAATGGCCGCTTGCTCACGGGAATGACCTTGCAGAATGGCATTGCTAATATCTTGCCCGCATCAACATGGAACAGCTTGCAAAACTCCTCGAGCACGGGCTCGAGGTCGGCCATGTCGTCTGCCTCGATGTTCACGACCTTTGCACCCTTTCCAAGGATTTCTTGCGGGATGCTGGACGCGGGGCGTGCAAGGAATATCTTGCCACCGTGGATGCCCGTGGCAAGGGAGCTCCTCGCGACGAGAACCCCTCCGGGCACGGTGAAGCTGCCGTCAGCCTTGATGTCGAGCCCGAGGGCAACGAGCAAGCCACCGGACATGTACTCGCCAAAGAAGTCCCGGACGAACCCGCCAAAGACCATGACCGGCCGCTTGGCCTGGTATTGCTTCATATGCACACCGACGCGGTACCCCCCGTCGCCGCGCACGTAGATGGAGCCACCCCGCGCGGACAGCCCCGCGACGTCGCGCGCCGATCCGTGGATGATGATCTTGCCGTCGTTCATTGTGTTGCCCGCCTGGTCCTCCACGTTCCCGTGGACTTCCAAGGTAGGCCCGTCCATGAAGATGCCAAGGTCGTTCCCCGGCGTCCCGTGTATCTCGATCTTGACGTCCTTGCCCGTGAGCGCCGCTGCAATGAAGCGTTGCCCGACCACGTTCAACAGCCGAATGTGCTTGTTTCCCGATTCGATAAGGCGATGTATCTGCTCGTTCAATGCCTTGTATACAATGGGCAATCGATTGGGCGCAGCGTCTATCGTGGCGATCCCGGATGCTGGATCCACGGTGACGTTTCCTTCTGGCAATTTCATATCAATCATGATGGTTCACCCGTCACTCCCCCACGTGCTTGATGCCAAGCACTTCTGCAATATGCGGATTAGGACCCAAGTAGCGGAGCCTGTCGCGGTTCGACCGCAAGGATTCGACCGAGTCGATACCCATTGCACCGAGTATTTCCTTCAACTCCTCGTTCCACGCGTGGAAGAGATTCTTGATGCGTTGCACCGAGATGTCCACGTCCAGCCGCTTGACCAGGTCTGGCTTTTGCGTCGCGATGCCCCACGCGCAATTGCCGCTGTGACATTGCTGGCAGAACCTGCACCCGAGGGCGATGAGCACGGGGAATGCAACCATGCCTATGTCGGCACCAAGCGCGATGGCCTTGATCAGGTCGGCGGAGTAGCGGATGCTGCCGCCCGCGATCAAGGTGACCTTCTCCCGGATGCCCTCGTCACGCAGCCGTTGATCGACCGACGCGATGGCGACCTCGATGGGGATGCCTGCATGGTCGCGGATGATGCGAGGTGCGGCGCCCGTTCCGCCACGGAAGCCATCCACGGTTAAAAAGTCCGCACCAGCACGAACGATGCCAGAGGCAATCGGTGCCACGTTATGGACAGCAGCAATCTTCACGCCAATGGGAATCTTGTACCGGGTCGCCTCCTTCAGGGCAGAGATGAGCTGGGCGAGGTCCTCGATGCTATAGATGTCGTGATGCGGGTAGGGCGACAACGCGTCAGAAAACTTGGGGATCATGCGCGTCTCGGAGATGAGGGACGTTACTTTCTCGCCCGGGAGATGCCCGCCGTGCCCGGGCTTGGCACCTTGGCCGATCTTGATCTCCAACCCTGCAACACCTTGCAAGTAATTCACGTCGATGCCGAAACGACCGCTTGCAATCTCGGTGATGAGATGGTTCTTGTACGGGTAGAATGATTCGTTGAGGCCACCTTCACCGGAGCCGGCAACGATGCCGAGCTCGGCAACGGCCTTGTATATGGCCATGCACGAGTTGAAGCTGATGCTCCCCAAGCTCATGTGCCCGACCATGATCGGCATCTCCATCTCGAAGTTGGGCGGAAACCGGCTGCGCATGGTGACCTTCGACTCGTTCTTCGCATCGACGTCGAACTCAACGCGGTCTGGTTTCGACCCGAGGAACACCTTGGTTTCGACCGGTTCCCGGAGAGGGTCGATGCTGGGGTTCGTGACCTGGCAAGCATCCAACACGATGTCGTCGAAAATCACGTTGTACGGGAGGTCATTGCCGGTCGAGGCGAGCAACACGCCGCCCGTGCTTGCCTGGAGCTGGTTTATGCGCCGGATGCGCGGGGAATAGGTGCCGTGCTGGCTGTATGCCATGGGATTTTCCTCAACGTGGATCGCGCCCGCCGGGCAGTACACCGCGCACCGCTGGCAATCAACGCACGCCTCATCATCCGCGACGATGCGCTCGCCGTTGAACGAGAGCACGGAAAAGCTGCAACTGTTGACGCAACGCGTGCATTTCTTGCACTTGGCCTGGTCCACGCAGACCTTGTATTTCGGGAACAGCTTGTGATGTAGCGACACGTGACATGCACCTCATGGCTGCCCGAGCGGAACCGCCACGGGCGGGCGCTCGGCCACCGACAAGTCTATTTTCTCGAAGGGGCGTTCGGTACCCGCACGGATGAGTCCATCCCCGACACGGGCAATGAACGGGGTTCCCGCGTTGGGTGCCCACACCTTCGTGATGTTCGCATGGTTTTCCTCGGAGAGCATGAGCCGCTGGAACGAGGCCTCTTCAGAGCTGATGAAGTACGTTTGCTCGTCATCTGACATGCCCACGAGCTGGGGACGCAGCTTCTTGCGGTCAGTGAGGCCAATCATGGCCGGCTTGCCGCCGACCTCGGCACCGACGACGATGGAGAACGGGCCGTTCACCATGGCGCTCCTGTAGGCCATGCGGATGTTCTTCATGACCACTTGCTGCTCGGGCGTCATGCGCGAGATGGCGTCGTACAAGGGCGGGTTGAATGCGAGCGCTGCGATCGGGACGGGAACCTTGTGCCGCCGCACGACCAGGTCGAACAGGTACGCGAGCACCTCGGTGTCGGTGAGCAGCTCGCACTTGTACCCGAACATCTCGAGGTAGCGCTTGTTGGTACCGTAGGACGTGATCTCGCCATTGTGAATGACCGACCAGGAGAGCAGCGAGAACGGGTGCGCGCCGAACCACGAGCCGGGGGTGTTGGTCGGGAACCGGCTGTGCGCCAGCCACATGTAC
Organism: Promethearchaeota archaeon; assembly: GCA_041305945.1. GTDB lineage: Archaea > Asgardarchaeota > Lokiarchaeia > Sigyniarchaeales > Sigyniarchaeaceae > JBGLND01. Next base: position 2,796,071 of record JBGLND010000001.1, on the reverse strand, counting down.
CCCGTGTACTCGGGGACGCGGTAGTATCGGGCGATCTCGTAGCTCCAGCCGTTGCCCTTGAACACGGCCATGTTCTTGCCGCTTGACATGACGAACGCCTTCCGTTCCATGAGCGTGTTGATGCCCATGTGCACGTCCATGACGTGGTCGTCCCAGAGTGCCGCGGGGATCGCCGCGGGGGGCTTGAAGAAAAATCGCCACAAGATGGGCTGGCGACCCGCCAGGACCATCTCCTCGTTCACCTTGATGGGCTCGTCGTGCGTGAGGGTTCCCTTGCCTTGCAAGTACGCCTTCACGCGATGAAACGTTGCCTTGTCCTCGATGATGACTTGAAAGCAGTAATCGTCCTTCCGGTCGGGAAAGCACCCGTAAACCGCGAACCCGGCACCCAAACCGTTCTCGCGGTCTTGCATGCAGGTGATCATATCGACAACGCGCGCCCCGCTCTCGACCTTGCCGTTCACGTTGATGAGGGCGGAAATCCCGCACGCGTCGAACACCTTGTCGTCCCGCACGGGCGTGTCGAACCACGTGAAATTATCCCATCTCATGTATCCATGAAAACTACAGTGTCACCGTCATTGACATCAATGCAAGGAGGGCAGTGCACGCTCTTTTTCGAGTTCCGGCGCTCGTATCGCTTGAATTTCTTGATGTAAAACATGTAATCACGACGCACGGTCACGGTTTTTTGACGCTTGGTGCTGGTCACGATGCCTTCCCACACGCGCCCGCGTACCGCAAGCTCGCCATGGAACGGGCAATGCTGGTCGTCGCATTCACGCTGGGGATTGGTTGCAATCTTGATTCCGATGTTCTTGGTAACCATGAAGGATCACTTGGTCTGTCTTGTTGGTTGTGCTTGGTGGTGTCTCTTCCCGACGTTCTTGAGCCGGTCCCACGGGCGACCGACGATGAGGTCGCCAGGAACCAGGACTTCCCGGCCATCGGGCAGTGTTATCGCGAGTTCTTGGTATTCTTTCAATATGGTCGCGGTACCGCGGCCACCGGGGCGCTCGATCACGAGCGTGTGCATGGTCTCGTCCACGATCTCGCCTTCGAGTCCCGCAAGGGAATCGCAAGGTGAGCGATGCACGCGAACGTGCAACCCGATGAGCTCGTGGAACAGGATGTTGCTGGGGGAGACCGGCACGGGATGTCACCCGGGAGGCCGTGGATGCCCACGTCCTTGGTACATGTTACATGTTGGTGTTCATGGCGCTATGGCGTCGTGTTCTTCAAGTCCATGGTGATGAACGTCTTGAGCTGCGCGATCGACCTTCGCAAGGACTTGATCTTGCTAGGGGACTCGGTGCGGTTCCCGGACGCGAGCAACGCACGCTGAAACGACAGCTCGGTCTTGTATTCTTGGAGTTTCTTCTGCTTTTCTTCAAGGCTCATTTCGCGGATGCGCTTTGCATTCATTTTTGCCATGGACATTCACGTGATTGTTTATGTTAGTGTGTTGGTTCATGCAAGGGATGATTCATTCATCCTTGACGTCTTCGTCATTCTTGACGTCCTCGTCATTCTTGACATCCTCGTCATTCTTGACATCCTCGTTATCCGCGGTGTCTTCCTCGAGCACGTCCTCGTCGGTGGCGGGCAGGTCCTCGTCCTCGGCGGGCAAGTCAATCTTGCCCTTGATCTTGGACTTGGCCTTCTTGGCCAGCTCTTCCACGCTTTCAGGGGTCCCATGATCGAGACTGGCTTCGGCCACCGCCTCGACCTCTTCCAGCACGGGCTCTTCTGGTTCGGGTATGAATGGTCCTGGCTCCGATTGAACGCGTTCCTTCAACTCGGGGTCGAGCGCTTCACGGCCAAGATAGGTGATCACTTTCGGGTTGTTGTAAGTCTTCGGGAGGATGGAAATGCGAATGCCAAGGATGCCGGACTTGAGCTTCGCGTGGGCTACGCCCTTGCTCACGTCTCGGACGGGCTCGCCGCAGCGCTTGATGATGCCCTGCCGCATCTTCTGGTAGCGGGCACGCTGTGACGTGATCTTCCCCGTGATGTTGATCTCGCACCCCTCGGCGCCGCTGCGGATGATGCGGCGCAAGAGCCCGTAAGCTGCACGGCGGTAGTGCTGGCCATGCTCGAGGGCGCTCGCCAGGCGTTCTGCCATGATCTGGCCATCGAGCTCGGGATTCTTGACCTCGTCAACATCGATCAAAGGGTTCTCGATCTTGAAATCCCTGGCGAGAGTCTCGGTGAGCATTTTCACGTTCGCACCTTTCTTGCCGATGACCAAGCCTGGACGGGCAGCCTTGATAGTGACGCGCGTCCCGAGCGGGGATTTCTGGATATCCAAGTCCGAGAAGCCGACGCCCTCCAAGTTTTTCTTGAAGAACTCCTTGAGTTGCATCGTGTCCCTGGCCTTGCTTACGAACATCTTTTTTATACTTGTCATGGGGGATTCGTCTTTTTATGGGGTGATCGTGATTGTGGATGATTGGGGTACCGACGGGATGACCTTTCTTGGCCGTTTTCGCGGGCAAGAAACCATGATCTTGCATGGTTTACCCGATATAAACATGCATGACAGCCGTTACGCGATCACGCAGATATATCAAAGGTCTCCGCGCATCTGGCACCGAATCGTACCCCGGAGGGCATCCACGGCACCAGATTCTCCGCGAGGGAGAGAAGCTGCGGGTAAGTTAGAGAGTATGGAATGCCTTTTTAACCTATTTTGGGGACGATTTATAGAGGAACGGAGGCACGAGGCCATTCTTGCCCCCGCGCGGCGGCTCGGCAGGGGTCTTGGAAGGGCCGCGCGCGGGATAGCATGCGGTGATAGGAGAAAGAAGAGGTGGAACGCGTGCGCGGGGAATCACGCCTCGAGAATTGCCATCTCGATGTGGATGCGCTCGTTGTAGTAGGGCGATGACCGACCGAACGCCCGGGGGATGTTTTTGCGGGACACGAGCCGGCTCTTGTTCACGGCGCAGTGGATGATGCGGCACTTGTCGACGTCGAGACCCTTGTATTCCGCGTTATTTTCGATGTCCTTCAACAAGCTCTTCACGACGACGACGGACTTGACAGGCCACCGCCCGGGACCGAACCCCGTGCCCCTGCGGTGTGCTTGCTTTTTCTTGAATCGCTTGAACGGAACGGGCTCCTTGAACGCCTCGACGCGTTCCAAGTATTCTCTCGCCTTGGTCAAGGTCATGCCCTTGATGGCGTGGCACACCTCGCGCGTTTTCTTGAAGGAAATGGGAACATCACGCTTCGAGGCCAAGGCGCTCTTGTCCTTGTCGAGTCCAACGATGGAATATCCGAATGTGGGCATTTTTGCATCCCGGCTACAGATCTAGTTGAGATGGTTTCTAATGTGAATTAATACATTTGAATGTATTTTGAGGAAGAATTGCATGAATTCTACCAAACGAAGAATTGACGATAACGGGCGCCCGCCCCGGTTTTCAAGTAGAATCAATTAACATCTTGGAGACCAGCCTTGGATGCCACCCGTTCATGCAGATTCCCTTCTTGAATTATTCTATGTGTCTTTAACATCACCTAGCTTCTCAATGGAGTTCAGGGCTATCATTAATTTAATTCCAATTCCATGGATTGATTTAGAAGTCCCAGATATTATCGTTGAATTTTCCATCAACAATATGCTTCCTTCCTTTTCTCGTTTCTCGTTTCTCCCTAGCAGAACCGGCGTTTCAGCCCCGCCACGAACGCGTCGACGTCGGACACGCTGGTTGACCGCATCACGAGCCCGTCGTCGTTCACCCGGGAGGCCTCCTCGTTGACGTCGAATCCCGCGAGCCGCGCGATGTAGAACATCTCCCGGTAATCGCTTGCTGCTGGTGTCGATGCAACGGCATCGTCCGGGGTCACCGGGTAGAGGGCATCATCGAGCCGCAGGGCATTCTTGAAGTATGCCATGGAAATGGCTTCCCCTGCCCCGATCCGCCGGCGCAAGTCCGCTTCCATGGCCAAGACGTGCTGCTTGAAATAATAATAAAGGTACACGGGCGCGTACCTCTGGCGAGCCTCGCGCTGCTTGATTTCATGAATGGGGTTGTCCTTGTCGTTAAACGGTATCGTCCTGTCTTTCCCCGCCACCCGTGCGCACCTCGAGACCACCATCGCGACGCCCCGCGGGTTCGGCACCTCGCGAATCGCGTTCTTGGAAATGTCGACGCTCTCGATGGCAGGCAAGTCCTCCAGCCCCGCGGTGCTGCCGACTCCCGAGTCCGCCGCGACGTCCACCACGACGCCGGAATCGGCCCTTTTGCGAGTCCGTCCAATCGAAGAGGGTGTTATAAACCATTAAATTTCCACCGGAACCATGGCTGGATTCCATGATATTCGGTTTCGTTACCCAAGCATTGAGACGGGATGTTATGACGTGGATTTTTTCAAATGAGCGTGCGATTTCGAATGCAAGCAATAACTTCCCGGTTCCCGTCGTGCCTTTTATGAAGATTACCGGCTTTGCCTCCTTTTCCAAGAAAGACAAAGCACTTGGCAAAGTTCCTGGTTTTCTTGACGCGCGTTCTACCATCTGGAACTGCACCCCGTCATTACCTCGACCGTGGAATAAATAAGAATGACGACGCGGCTATCTAAAGTGGAACAAGACCGTCATTCACCTTCCTCAACTCGTCCATCATGGCAACGGCATTTTCCATTTTCACGGCGTGGTGCAACGTGCCGCATGGCGCGAATATATGACCTGTCTTGATGTCCCCGTTCATGCCCTCCTTGAGAATCACGTGTACTTGGCGCCGGACTGCCTCTTCGGTCCCGTACGGGAGCAATTCAGCCGTATCAAGGTTCCCGATGAATGCCAGCTTGTTCCCGTGGGTTTTCTTGACCCGGCTCAGGCTCATGCCGGAATTAACCTCGAGCGGGTTAAGACCGTCGAGCCCAGCATCCACGAAGATGTCGAGCATTGGGTAGATATCCCCGTCGGTGTGGAGGAATACCTTGCCATCCTTGTCGTGCTCGTGGATCAAGGTCGTGACCTCGCGAATGCATGGCGAGACGAACGTCTCGTACTGCTTGGGCGAGATCATTGGGCCGTGCTTGTATGCCATGTCATCTGCCATGACGAAGATGTGGTATCCCGACTTCAAGGCAGCCTCGAACTGGTACATCGTCGCGGTCGTGAAATGATCGAAGAGCTTTCGCAGCAACGGGTGGTATTTTTCCTTCCGCATCAACGTTCCAAGAAGGCCGAATCCCGTCATCTGGGGGGCGGGTTCCATCACGAGGTTTGATGACGCAACGGGAACGAAATTTGCGTTCCTGCACTGGTCAAGTGCCCGCGTGAACCGGTCGATCTCTGCTTGCGCGGGCCTGGACGTGGTGACCTGGTCGAGCCACCAATCCAGCAAGACGGGGTCGGTGACAGCACCCCGGACATGCCAACCGATCCCGTGCTTGTTATTCATGACCCGTGCTGACCCCCGTACGGCACCGTGGATGGAAATGCCGAGGCGAGGGTCTTCTTTTTGAATTTCCGCGGTCATCGCAGCAACTTTTTCTTGCAACGCGCTCGTGACTTCCGTGCGAACATGGGGTGCCCCGCACCAGTGGCTTGAAAAACCGAATGCCTTGAATGGCGTGAGGTCACCTATGTCAGTGAGCAGGATGTCGTTGTCGTCGAAATTTTCGCCGTATTTTTGCTCGAAGGGAAGCCAGACCTCTTCCATGATGCTCTGGATGAAGCTCGGGATGGTGTCAACAGGTTCGTGGTTGAATATCGACAGCATCAGCCTTTCATTATGAGAGATTACCATGTATTTCACCCGGTCGTTACATTGAATGGAAATCAAGCTTGTTGTAACCGTGGAGGGGGAATGAAGACGTCCCGTGGCCCGGTACGGTCGAGGTGCATGGCATCACTCTGGCAAGCATTCACGCATGCACCACAACCTATGCACCGGTTATATTCTATGACGGGAATCTCATCGTCCATCTTGATAGCCTGCATGGGACAGGCTTCGACGCAAGACTCGCACGCCACACAAGCATCCTTGTTAACCCGGGCAACGTACGATGTCGACGTGTGGAATGCCAAGGAACCGTTATAAAATAAACGAAAAATCCCGCAACAGCACGGGCAGCAGCTGCATACGCCTTCAACTTCTTTACCGACATCCATCTTTGAATGGAAGACCATGTGCACGAGGCCATCTTTCTCGGCATCACGCAATATTTGCTTGGCCTCTTCCTTGGAAATGGGCCGGGCGAAGCCTTCCTTGACTGCAAACTCTCCCGATTTTCCTAGAACCAAGCAATTCTCTCGCTTGGAGGTCCTTTTGCACGGGTTGGCCATCAAGTCCCGCTCGTGCCTGCAATAACAATGCGTGAGCGCAATCGTGTCACTACCATCGATGACCTTCGTTGCTTGCTCGGTTACAAGCACGACTTCATCCGGTACCTCGACTTCCGCCTCGATGGGAACCACGCGAGAGATACCCGGATAATCCCGCATTCGGGGCACGATATCATCGTATATCCGCTGCGTGCTCGTCGAGATTTCTGAAAACATCCGCTCGAAAAGCCTTGCCAGCTGGTGCTCGCGCTCGCCCTTCTCTCCCTTCATCAAGGTGTATTCAAACAACCCGGGGAACGGGGGTTGAACGGTGTACACGACGGTTCCCGTGCTCCGGCTCGTGCTGCTCATTATGATGCCCTTGCGCATGAGCACGCCAAGCTTTTGTTCCAATAGCGCGTGATCGAGGTTGGATATATCCTTCAATTGTTCCATGTTCAAGGAAGGTTTCTTGAAAAAAAGCAAGAATTCTGCTTCTTCTTCCGTTAAAAGGAGTTTCAGTATCTCGATAAATGTTTCGCTCGCCCCGAACGGGATCTTGCCCGCTGCTATGACGCGGGGGGCGAGTTTTTTCCATATCTTGTCGTCTGCCATGATACAATTAAGTGGTTGGGCACCTTAAAGATTCAATATGGATTCGCGAGAACGCGTCACCCGGGCCATTACGTTCGATCGGCCAGACCTCGTCCCATATGTCGGGTACACGCTAACGTCGGACGTGTTCCCATTGCTCGCTCTCACGCCGTCCACGTGGCAACCACGGGAGCCATATTATCCTTACATCACGTCCACGGAACTCGCGCTCCACACGTGGCGTTCGAAAAAAAAGCTACCGCGTGGATGGATCAAGACCAAGCACGCTGCAATCGACGAGTGGGGGATCGTGTGGGAACGGTATGGCACGTTCACGACGCAAGGACAAGTCATCGAACCTGCCGTGAAGACGTGGGATGAACTCGCGACAATGACCGTGCCGGATGCACGCGATCCTGCCCGGTACTCCACGTTCACGAGACTTTCGAGGCTGGTTGCAAGGAAACGGTACAAGTTGGGCTCGCTCTACCATTACTTGTTCGAGATGTACCATTTCTTGCGTGGGTGGGAAGCCTCGATGCGAGACATCGTGCGTCCTGATGCCCACGTCTACGAGTTGATCCAGAAACTGCACGATTACTTCATGAGCATGGCGGATGAATGGATCACGCGCGGGGTTGACGGGATCATGCTCGTCGATGACCTGGGCGGCCAACACGAACCGCTTCTATCACCTCGAGCGTTCGCAAGGTTATTTCTTCCAAAATACAAGGAGTTGATCCGGTTCTGCCACGACCACGGGAAGCACGTGTTCCTGCACTCTTGCGGGGACGTGCGAGAGGTCATGCCGGCTCTCGTGGACGCGGGCCTCGACGTGTTCCAGTTCGACTCGCCGGACATGACCGGGATCGAATGGTGCAGCGAGCACTTCGGGGGGAAAGCGTGTTTTCAAGATATCGTGGACATACAAAACGTGATTCCCGCGGGCAAGGGAACCCGCGATGATATCATCCAATACGTCAAGAGATTGATATTTCATCTCGGTCGATTCGACGGCGGCCTCATCTTGTCCGAATACGGGACACCGAGAGATTTGAACCCGCAACCCTTACGTGATAGATGGAGATTCGATCCCGAAATGGTCGGAGGAAGGCCTTGCCATCGTGCTTGCCATCAGCCTCATCAATCCCGTCATGTCGGCCACGGGATTGCTGAACACGACGTGGACGTGGCTCTTCCTCGTGCTATCGACAGGCATCGTGGAAGTGATGATCATCAAGAACATAAAGGTCGTGTCCAAGGTGCCGGGTGCCCTCGTGTTCGCGGGATTGGTTGTCATGCAAGCCATCGTGATATGGGCGGATATCGACGCGGGATTGCTTGCCGTGGAACCATGGTTGCACGGGGCATCCTTGTTCTTGCTTGGGTTGCTTTTTCCAGCGTGTATACCGATGCTCTCGCGCAAGCGTGCTAACATGTACTTGACAAATCCCGGCCGGCAGTTCTTGTTCAATTTAATAGCGGTGGTCTCATTCTTGTTGCCAGTGGTCATCATCGCGACGCTTCCACCCCTTTCTACCTTTGCCGGGATGCTCATCGTCGGGATAGGTGGTGGCTTGAGCCTGCTTGCGCTCTTCATTGCCGACACGAAACGCGCGTGAATCAGTTTCCCTCTTTTCTTCCCTATCTTCCATTTCTTGTTCGTGGCCTCTGCCGGTGGTGGTATCATTTTTATAGTCCGTGAACGATATGACACACGACCAACCTTCTTTCGCGTCGGATCGTCCAGAACCCAAGCAACGGTGATACGAAAGAAGATGAGGGGTGTGCCCCACCCTCTCTCAAGCAAAACAAATCGGGAACTTGTAAAGAGGAGATGTTGTTGTCGCTGGGGAGGGCGAACAATTCTGAGGAGAAGAAATGATTATAAACGATTTCCACACGACTTGAGGAAGGTGGGGCGCGGATTGGATTCTTCCCGGTTCATCTCCACTGGTTATTAATTCATCGGCCCCTAAAGAATGAATGTGAACGCGGTAAAAGGTCAAGTGGAGTCCGTGCAAATACCGCGATAGTTGCTTGTTTAAAAATTGCGCACGGATTCACCCGAATCAAGCAGCGAACCGTAATACCAGTTCACTGGTCTCACGAACATTGTTCGCGATCTTGCATGTCGTGGCGTTACAGACAGATATAGTCGTTGCATCAGGATTAATAATGATGATCTTGTTGAAAACTGGCAGTTCACGCAATGATTGCAAGTCACCGGTGGAAAGCATGTCTTTCGGGACCGTGATCACGTGAAAGCCGCCTTCGCTCGCTTGCAGGGTTTGCACCATCAAGATCATGGTTTCCGGGCGGGCGAGCATTGCCGGGTAATGAGCCTTCAACGAACGGTCGAGGAGCACTTGCTTCTCGCCGTCGCCCGTGATGCGGGAAAGCTTGAACAGGGCAAGGAGGAACATGGAAGCCCCGCTGGGGAGCACCGAATCGTGTACCCGCGTGTCGTGCGCGAACATGTGCTCGTTGTCCTTCCCGGACTCCTTGAAATGACCGGCATCGTCGATGTATCCTTGATCGAGCACGATCCCGCATATTTTTCTTGCACCGGCCAAGAAGGCGTCGTTGAAAGTTGCCTCGTACAAGTCAACAAATGCGAGCATCAACGCCGCGTGGTCCTCGAGAAACCCGTATATGGCATCGTTCCCTTCGATGCGTAAAACCCCGCCACGCGCCGTGACCGATTCAAGGTAGCGCTTCCCGAGACGAGCAGCCACGTCCAAGGCACCGGGAACGTTACACGAGACCCCGAATTGCACGAGGGCGCTGATGGCCAACCCGTTCCAAGACGCGATGATCTTCGTGTCGGTGCCGGGGTGGACGCGAAGTTCCCTGAACTCGAAAAGGCGGGCAACATCAGCATCGACAGAGGCAATCTCGTCACTCGTGAACGTCGACAGCGTATCAAAATCAACGTGCAAGATGTTCGCGCCGTTACCTTCAAAATTCCCTTGACGCGTCACGTTGTAGTAGCGGGAAAATAAGCGGGGATTCGTGGTAACCGCCTCGATCTCGGCCAGGGTAAACAAGTAGAACTTCCCCTCATCGCCGTCGGAATCCGCGTCTTGCGCCGAGAAGAACCCGCGTTCCGTGAAAAGGGACCGCATCATGTACTCGTAGGTCTTGGTGGCTTTCTTCTTGAAAAACTCGTCCCGGGTTATCACGTAGGCTTGCGCCAAGGCTTCCAAGAGCAACGCGTTGTCGTAGAGCATCTTCTCGAAGTGCGGGACAAGCCACCGCTCGTCAACCGAGTACCGGTGAAACCCGCCACCGACGTGATCGAAAATGCCGCCGCATGCCATGTTCTTCAGCGTGAACAACGACTCGGCCACGTTCTTACCCTGGAAGAAATTGAAGATGATTTCAAGCGTGATGGGAAACTTCGGGGCACCGTTCGTGCCGCCGTTCTCGAAGTCAAACGACGATATGAACGCGTCGTTGAACCTGTCTACGGGCACCAAGTCAACGGATGCAACGGGCTCGCCCCACCGCTTTTGCATGCTGTTTTGCAGCACGCGTGCAATCTTGGACGCGCTCTCCCCGATGGAGGCCTGTCCCTCGCGAAACTTCCTCGCGATGTCGAGGAGCAAATCCTTGAATGCAGGCATACCGTACCGGCGCGTTGGTGGAAAGTACGTCCCCCCAAAGAATGGCTTCCCGTCCGGCATGGTGAAGACGTTCAACGGCCAGCCGCCGTTGCCGTTCATGCTCACGACGAAGCTCATGTACGTTGCATCGATATCGGGACGCTCTTCCCGGTCCACCTTGATGGCCACGAAGTGATCGTTCAAGATGGTAGCGGTGTCTTGGTCCTCGAACGATTCACGTTCCATGACGTGGCACCAGTGGCACGTGCTATAGCCGATGCTTACAAACACGGGCTTGTTTTCTGCACGGGCTTTCTTGAAAGCCTCTTCGCCCCACGGGTACCAATCCACGGGATTATGCGCGTGCTGCAAGAGGTAAGGGCTGGTTTCTTTGTTCAACCGGTTTTCGCGTATTTTCAATGATATCACCAGGCACGTGGAAAAAGGAAAGGTAGGAAAGGAAAGGTCGTGAACATTGCTTACTTGATTACCTTATCCCCCGCGGGTGTTTGATTCTATCCCTTCTACGGGAAAGCCAGATTGAAACCCGTACAAATGAATGATTCGATTATCCCGACCGTTCATAACTAGTAATTTATGCTTAGTGGCGAACCTCTCCCGCGACACGGGACATGCCAGAAAAACGCCAGCGCAAGAAGACCGAGACGAGCTCGTTCGGCACGTCGGGACGGGAGAGCCACGACTCGTCGAAATTTTACGATAGCAAGATGTACAGGGACCTCAACCTGGAGGACGCAACGTCAGACGAAAGAATGAATGCATGTCCCGCAGGGTTCCTTGACAAGATCGTGCTTGCTATTTTAATTCACAAATAAAGTGTATCTATTTTTGCTCAGTTTAACAAGCTGCAAGGGAAATCATCGTCTATTTGGGTAGGATGAATAGGATATTTCGTTTTCTTAGCAAATCTAATTGATTTTGAATACTTTCATCATTCTCGTTATTAATAGAAAGGATAGTGTCTTCATAGAAGGAATACAAATGGATAAACCTTGAATAGTAATCTAATCTTTCGAAATTTAATCTCTCTTCCTTTTGTTTATTCTGAATTACTTCTGTGTTCACATTCCAAACGGATTTTGTGTATTCCAAAAATTGATCCCTTGAAATCGTATCTGTCTTTTCAACAGATGATCTTTTAGCGTAATCCTTCAGCATACCTAGCTGGGAATACAAGGCACTTGCTTCTTCATATTCGCGCATGCAGCTTTCTAAATCGTTTTCATCATATAAGATTGAAACCTTTTTCTCAATCAATTTTGCCATCATCATATTGTCGCCGTTCTGCTTGGCAACGGATAATGCACGTTCGACCGTGCGCTTGAATCCCGCAACGTCATTCACGCTGGAGAAGATGCGTATAGCAAAAAAGAGGCGGTCTAGTAGTGAAACTCCCGAGAAGAGATGGCCAACGCTTTCCTTAAAACCTTTCCGGCCCTCCTGGGGCTCAGAGCTAAGCGTCAATGGAATTGGTTCTCCTGGCGACATGAGTGGCCATAAATATTCTTTCACGAATCGTTCTGTATGAACGTTCAAACGATAAACGTCGTATCCAACATCGTGTCTTATCTCTGAAAGTAACGGGTAAATACCACGATTGTTCTCCCATATCGAGGCATCGGCAAGCTTTTTCACTTTGTAGAGAACATTGCTCCCTGCAGTGGTATGATTTATCCAAATGATTCGACGCAAGTCTGGAAGTTCCTTGAGGAAGGGTCCTATGTCGAAATCATCGTTCCCCGAGTACCCGAGCACGATGAGGCACCGGTCGCGCATTAATGCATTGATCGCAGGCTTCTTGAAAGGCTCTATGGAAAAAGTTCCAGACGTTTCCTTTCCTTTCCCGAGAGCACTTATTGTCGTGATAAGAGATTCCTTGGTGTTATCCCCGGTCATGATGTTCTTGGATGATCCATGTATCTTGAACAGGGGTAACAATCCACCACCATCTTGCCGTTTCTTGCCCGGGTCCGACCACCGCATGAAATCGCTTTTAGTGATGACAGGCGTGATTTTATCCGGCGATAACCCTTTGTTATTTAAAAGAACGATAAGCCCATGTTCAATTAAGTAATCGAAATTAGTGGTTACCACGTCATGATTATTCAAGATAGCTTGTGCTAAGGTAATGTGGATGGCGTTAGGATCTTTTACGCTTTCAAAGTAGTCCATAAAACGTAATTCTTTATCGAACATATCTTGGATGTGCTCCACGATTGTTTCATATCGCAAGTTAGGCAAATCGAGAATCGCATCGATTTCATCGGGAGGCACACACAATTCAAGCAGGTCCCGGACAATCTCGCGTGCAGACGCCAAGCTGGATGGTGGATTCATAGATATCCCCGCACCAACGAGAAATGTGACCTTCATGCCGGCTTCACGTATCTCGGTAAAGATATCCTTTATGCCATCATCGATTTTCTCGGTACACTGCTTTTCTTGCTTCACATCTTCGGCAAGCATCTTGAACCATTTTACTTGTCGCTTTGCAAAAGTCGATTTGCTATCATCCCCGAGGTCACGATAATACTCGCCGATCTCTTCATGGTGCATGGCGAGTTCTTTGAATTTATCTGGATATTTTTCAACGGGGGTTTGATCGAGTTTTTCTATGGCTTCGAGCCGCAATGCCAGTGCATCTTGAACCCGCCCGTGCATCACGTGGAGCTTGGCCAGGCTTCCCTTGGTCCATGCCACGTCGCTTAGGTCGGCGTTGCGATACGCGATTTCAATCGCGTGATCGAGGCATTGCTTTGCAACATCGTACCGGTGCAGCTGGCGATAGCTAATGCCCAGCATCTGGAACAATTCCCATTCTCGCTTCAAATTGTTTGCTTGATGCAGGAATGACTTCGCAGATTCCAAGTGCTTGATACTTTCCTCGTGACGACCCAGTTCGAATAGCTTGTTTGATGCTCCAATAATACCGCCGATAACGCCATTTGGATCATCGATATCCTTCGATAAATGGGAATGAAGAAGATAAAATTCGATAGATTTTTCATAACCTTGTTTATCAGGTAATTCTTCGTAGCTAGCCGCTAAATCTTTTGCCCGGTTCTTGGCAAGGTCGATCAACCCGTTGTCGATACAAAGTTGTAGTGCTTGCTCGAAATGTTTGATTTGTTGCTCAAAGTTCTTGTTCTCGTAATAAGTCATGGCCATGTTACCGAGAACGTTATTCATTTCCTTCTTGTTGCCTGCCTTTTCAAAAAACATTAGTGCTTGGGCATAATACTCTTGTGCCTTCTCTAGTAATTTTGCATTCCGGTTGACCGTAGCTGCGCTGAAATAACATTGGCCAACATCGTTCCAATTGCCTAGGCGCTTGTTGATGTCGGCCGCCTGGAGATAATAACTGACACCATCATATGCACGCCCGGATTGGCCGTATACTTTCCCAATGTATTTCAACGCGTCTTGCCGGTTCACCATGTCATTTAACGCCAAGCACAGTTGTTCTTCCCGTGAGAAGAAATCGATGGCGACCATGTAATTTTCCATGTCGAAATTGACACGTCCGAAGCCCCTGTAACTTTGACGTATCCGTTGCTTGTTTTCGTTCTTGGTTGCGAGATCCAATTCTTCTTGGTATGCGGTTAACGCGTCACTGAACTGCCGTTGTTGCCTGAACAGGCCTCCCAAGTCATCAAGGGTATCGAATACAAGGTCAAGGTCATTCAATTCCTTGGCCTCCGCGAGCACTTCCTTGTACATATCGATGGCTTTATTCTTGTCATCGAGCCACCAGAGCGCATTTCCCATGTTCCTTTTTGAAAGGTTAACGTTCTTGGTGTCGCCGGCTTTTCGATAACACTCCATCTCGCGCTCGTAGCACTCTAATGCTCTCTTGTGATCGTCAAGCTGGGAATGGAGTGCACCGATCTCGTTCCAGCAGAATCCTTGTTGTTCCAGCATCCCGCCATCTTGCGCCATTTTCAATTCAGCTTCGTAATATTCGATTGCCTCCTTCTTGCGACCGCCCTTTGCGAGGGTGAACGCGATGGCATGATATGCCCTCTTCAATTGATCTGGATCTGACGCCGAACGGGCAATGGCGAGTGCCTCATCGAAGACCTTCGTTGCACCATCCCAGTCTTTTTTCAAGTAGAATATATCCCCGATCTCGTACTTGATCTCAAAACGGGTTTTATCGTCGAAGAAAGCAGAGTTTTCATCTATGATCCTCAAGGCATCTTCAAGTCTTGCAATCGCGTCGTTATATTGTTCCCGTGCCCTCAAGCACGCACTAATCTGAACGACTTGATTTTTCACGTTTTTGATATCGCCTAAAAGGCGATACGCGTTCAATGATTTCTCGAAGAACCGTATCGCCATGTCACTATGCTTTCCTTCATGGTAATGCATGCCCAACTTGCTCGCGATCTCGGCAATTGCGTGTGGTTTTTGTAACGACTCGGCAGCGGCCAGAGCACGGTGCAACCCCGCGGGGGAGCTATCCTCGCTCATGAGAGACCAACCTTCTTCGCCAGGTTTCGACGTGGCATCGCGCATCTCTGCATCCGCACGCTGCTTGATAGCTTCGATCGCATCACGAGCGGACTGCAAACCGGCCTCGTCTTTCAAATCAGCGCGGAAATCAATCTCTTTGGTGAGACGATCGATCGCTTCAGAAAACCTGCCAGAATGCTCCAAGGCGATAGCTAATTCGTGCAAGGCATCAGATGACCGGGATTTATCATCACGAGATTGAACCAACGCAAGTGCAGTCTCGAATTGCCACGTGGCATTTTCCGCGTGCCCGGCTTGTATGCAAGCGCGGCCGGCATTCATGTAATCGGGATATGGGTCTTCTCCGAGACCCGACCGGTCGATGGCTGCGTCGTATCCAGATTCACGGCTAAACCGCCGGGTTTCAGAACCCGATGCTGCTCCGAAAACGCCCTTGTCAGATCAAAGACGTTCCGCAAAATATATCCTGAAACAACAGCATCGAAACTTGCGCCCGGGAAGGGAAGAAATCGAAGATCAAGCTCGGCGTCTCGGACCGCGTGGTGCTCATGGCAGATACCCCTCCCGGCATTCACCCTGGCCACAGGCCTCCCTACATCAACATCGTTCCTCTCGTCGAGATGCTCCGCGTCGCCCTTGGCGTGTCCGGGTCGAATTCAAAGGTCCTGGAACGGGTCTACGCCGGTCTCGTCGAGGCTCACGGCCCCGAGATCGACCTCTTGTTGAACGCCGACGTTTCAAAGCTCGAATACAATGGCATCTCAGAGAACCATGATAAGATTGCTAAGGCATTCGATGCCTTGCGAGGCATCATTCGAGACTTCCGCGAGAACAAGATCGAGTTCAAACCCGGCGGGGGCGGCACGTTCGGCGAGCTCGTTTTCGATGCATGAAGAACGAAACGTTTTTCAAGCTTGCCCGCGACCTAGACAACCATTCCATTCATCTCACCCGTCGCTTGAACGTGGATACCATGAGTTACTTCTTGAAATCTCACCAGGACTACGCGAAGAACATCACCATCAGCAAGGTCCCCGAATACTTCGTCAAGAAAAAAGAGGACGGCGATTCCAAGAACGGTCGGTTTTATTTCGTCACGACAAAGTTGGATGACGTGTATGGCGAGATCGCGAACTTCGAGGTCCGGTGGGCTGAAACGAACCCTCTCCGCTATCACGTTGGCAAGGAAAGCTCCCGTCTCATGGCAGAGAACATAGAGATCGGGATCGGGTTCTCCGAGCGGAAGCACATCAAGGTGAACGGGCACGATGCCTACTACATTTTCGGAGGCCGCAAGGAAGCCAAGAAGGGTCGCATTTACCTGACCAATTACGTGCTTGTCAATTTTTGCTGCCCCGCGTCGAAGCGCGCGTTCATGGTAAAATTCTCGGTGTTCAGCGATAATTTTCCGAACATGCACGAGCACGTGCAAGGAATCGTGGACGGGATCATCTGCCATTAGGACATCACTGGCGGGGATGCCTTGATGCGAGACCGTGACGCGCGCTTCTTTCTCGACATGGAAGCCACCTACGATTCGATCGCCCCTGCATTTTCCCGCACGCGCGGGCCACGCCCGTGGCAACCCCTTGCATCGTTCCTCGATTCAGCGCGTGAAAAAGGATTCACGTTCGAGCTTGCCGGGAGCACGGTGCTTGACGTGGGGTGCGGCAACGGCCACAACATGGCGTTGCTAGCGGGCGGGTGCCGCTCGAACCGCTACATCGGTTGTGACCTTTCATTCGAGCTGGTTAGGCAAGCACGCGTGGATCAGGGGCGTGATCCACGTGCAGCGTTCGTTCAAGGCACCATGAACGCGATCCCTTTCAGGACCGGGTGCTTCTCGCTCGTTTCTTGCATCGCAGCCTTGCCCCACCTTCCCTCCAAGAGGGCGATGGCAGCAAGCCTCGAGCAGATGCGGTCGGTGTTGCCCGCCGATTCCGGCGTATTGCTCATCTCGACGTGGCGGAAATGGCAAGCACGTTTTTCCCGGCAAATTTTATTCAATTACTTGAGGTTCAAGCCACGGCCGGGCTTGATCAAGGTCCCGTGGAAGGATCCCGCCGGTCGTGTCGTTGCATTGCGATGGTATTATATGCTATCAAGAAAGGAGCTGGTTTCCCTCGTGAAGCGCCATTTTTCCATCGCGTTTCACGAGGTTTCTGGTGGAGCCAGAAAAAAAGATAACCATTTCATCATCGGCCGCGTGCGGTCTTGAATGCCATGCCACGTCGCCTTCTGCATCATGTCCTTGAATGCCGGTTCATTTCTCGGTTCATGTCTCGATGGCCGGCTCGTACTCGTACTCTTCGAGCCCGAACGTCCACGCCACGGCTTGCTTGCACGTCCTCATCCTGGGTGGCACCCGGAGCAGGTACGGCCTCTTGCTCGTGCTGTCAATCACCCGCACGAGGCACATGGGTTCCATTTCCTTTCCCATGTGGATGCGGACAAGTTCAGCACCCGTGTCCGGGTCCCTATCGGTGATTCTCGTGTCGAGTTCAACGAGAAACCGCTCGTACGAGAACCGGGTCATTAAATACTGGCGAATCTCCACGTTCGTGCACCGGATGACCTCCCTCGCGGAAAGCGCGTCGCCCTTCAGGATCAAGAGGTAATCGTTTATCACCTTGCGGGCTTCGTTCTCGTCGATGGTTGCCTCGTGGTAGACGAAGAACTTCTTCCAGCTGGACCTGTATGGCCCCTTGCCGTTCTTGTTGTACCACAAGAACTGCGCGTTCCGGGTGATACCCACCTTCTCGTTGTTCAGCCACAACACGGCGCGCCAGAACCGGGAGGGAATTTGCTTGTTGTTATCCAGGAGGAACCGGAGAAGTTTCTTGAAGGATTCTGCCATTGCGATCACCTCTGCACGTTGCATTCTACTCGTTTCTTGCCGGGTTTTTCGTTTCTCGTCGTGCTTCCGTCTTAATCAAGCACCCAAGCGCCCCTTCGGTCGACGCGCGAGGGGTCGTACTCGACCTGGCGGACGACCTTGTAGGTCCCGGGTGCCAGCTTGATCGGGCCGTGCTCGTCGTGGACGAGTTCCGTTCCATCAAAGGCCTCGACGAACATGTCCATGAAACGCGTGAAAATAGTCCCATGGACGATCCGGTGCGCGTGGCCGGTGGCCTCGCCTTCGAGGACGATCTTCGATTTCACGGGCTTTGCCCCGCCCGGTATCTCGTCAATTTCCAGGAGGAGCACGTCTCCTTGGCGGTACATTCTTGGCATGGTAGTTACCTCGTTTCGTGTTTCTTGGTCACGGGCCGGCGTCCCTGTTCTGCCGGGATAGCGACCCGATTTTATTCGCAAGTTTAATGTTGCGCTTGATTTCATCAAAATTACCGATGTATATAAAGATATCGTCTAAAATAACCATCTTCTATTTATTTAGTTTCCACTATTCGTCTCGTGATGTGATTTTGCAAGGAAGACCAATGTTTCTTGGTTTTCCGGCTGTTATCGATCAAGACGCCCCCTTTCCTGGTCATGTCTTCCCGTTCCACGTGAGATGCTCGTGAAAAAAATCCCGGTCGGGATCTCGAAAGTCATGACGCCGTGGTATGTCTTGAACGCGTAACTTGGTGGTTACGATACTCGTTAATGCACGAGGGGCGAGGGATCGCTGTTCCGCGTTCCCCTACCATGATCTGGAACAAAACAAGCGGGTATAATGCTGCGGGTTGGGAATTCCATTGCAATCAAGCACCGTTTTCGATCTTGTTGTTGTATAGGAGAGGCAAGTGCGTGCCTGCTATCTAGGTGAACCGGGCCGCTGTATTTAAATTCTGCCGGGAAAAAAGTGGGAAAGAGTAGAAGTGCATTCGTGCTGGTGGCCTGGAAAATAAAAAGCGTGCCAAAGTGCGGCACGGGAAGGTACACGCGGATGATTGGTATGGGAATGTGATGATCGTGATGGTGGAGAGGAAAGGAAAAAAGATATGGAAAGGTTGTTGAACGTTGTCTCTGTGTCGAGGTTACCTTCCTATTCCCCGAATATGTCTCTCGATATCATCCCCGTATGGTGGTGGCCTCGGGTATCGGTCCTTGGACGTCGCGGGCATGGTGGCGCGAATGGTTCGAAGCCATGATTAACGTGGAGGACCTCAAGGTAACGCGATTCATCGACAAGACCAAGGTATTTCAAGACGATTTCTTGCACATTGTCGTCGAAATAAAGAATACTGGGGACCGGCGGTTTGACTTTGTCGAGATCAAGGACCTCTATCCTTACGAGAACTTCAACTGCGTGATCGGTGACCCGTTCATATCCACGCGCATCGACCCGAAGAAGACGGTACGGTTCTCGTACGTCTTGAAGCCCAGGATACGGGGTGAATTCTTCCTCGGTCCCGTCGAGGTGCACGTCAAGGACCGGCTTGAATTCAATGACGAGGCCCGGGAAATCCCGGAGTCGTACACGCAGTTGGTCGTCTATCCTCCTTACGCGGATCTCCGGAAACTGGATGCTCTCCACGGCAGGACGTTGGGAAAAATGTTCGGTGCCCACCGGTCGGTTCAAGTCGGGACGGGCAGCGAGTTTCATGGCATACGGGAGTACCAGTTTGGCGACGAGTTTCGCCGGATCAACTGGCGGGCGACCGCCCGCATGAACCGCTTGTTCGTGCGCGAGGTGGAACAGGAGAAGAACACGAACGTGCTATGCGTGGTCGACACGAGCTCGACGATGGGCGCTGGTGCCTTGCTCAACACGAAATTGGAGTACGCCTTGCGTGCGGCAATGGTGCTCTGTAAATTAACGCTCGACCACAAGGATTCATTCGGCATGGGCTTGCTCCAGAACAACCCGCGGAAGAAGGATGATCTCTATAAAGGGGTTTCCCTTCTCGAATCGAAATCCGGCGAGAATCAACTGTTTTCCGTTCTCGATTTCATGGGGACTGCAAGGAGTCTCGGGCCAAAATCCCTTGGGTTATGGATCGATGCAATCGTGCGCCGCCTACGCAAGCGGCACTTGATCGTGTTGATATCCGACATGGAGGCTCCCGTCGAGGACATCCGGATGGCGTTCACGAAGGTCCGCGCTCGGAGCCATGAATTGATCGTGATCACGCCGTTTTCACCGTGGTTCGAGGTGTTTGGACGGGAGTTCAAGCCCGTGGAGCGCGCGCTGGCAGAAGCAATATCGGAGGAGATGATGCAGCACGTGCTCGAAGTCCGGCAGATCGGGCAATCGTTCGGTTTTCCCGTGATCCCGGCGGGCCCCGATGACATCATCGGGCGGGTCATAGACGAGTACTTGAAAGCAAAGTCGCAAGGAAAGGCCTTGATATAAAACGAAAGTCAGGTTGGAAGCCATGGCAAGTTCAAAAGCATTCTTGTATCTTATGCAGGTTGTCACGATAGGGACATTCATCGTTGCATTCGTGTCCTTGTTCTCCGTGTTCTCCCCTGGCACGTGGCAAATTGGAAGCCTTTTCCGGACCCTCGGCGCGTTCAAGAACTTTTTCTCCTACTTCGCCTACATGGTCATGGCCATGGTGGGAATGGGAGGGATGGGAGTGTTCCGCATGACGAGCGTCGTGTACATCCAAGCGTACGACAAGATCCTCGAACCCGTGTTATTCCAGTACTTGAACGTCATTTTCCACATGACCGACGACCAAGGCGCTTTAATCCGGTACACGTCCTACGATGATGTGATGGGGTCAATCTTCGGTCATTTGCAAGGCCAGTTTTTCACCATCGTGAGCGAGATATATTTCATGCTGTTCCTCATTTGCATCATCATCGCGGTGTTGTACATGCTGATATTTGTCGTCCGGGGGGATATCAAGTTCTCGTTGTACTCTTCCTTGTCACTTGTCGTGCCGGTGATTTTAGCCGTGTTCCCGTCTTTGATCAAGAATATCCTGTACATGGTTTCCGTCCCGCCCGAAGCGTACATGCCTTTCTTCGATCAATACTTTCCAGCAACCGATTTATTGAACCCAGAAATAAGAGAAAGCACGCTTTCATACGAGAATTTCTTTACCAATCCTGGCGTGTGGCTCGCGTTCTTCATTTACTTGTACTTGGAGGCATCATTCCAGACCTCGTACGTTGCACGGGTGATATCGCCATCCATCGAACGGACGCGGCGATTGGAGAACCAGCTCGCCGTTTTGGGGGAGCAATCGCGCGTGCTCGAGGAGGAGCGGGAAGAGCTCCAGCGCCAGAAGGTATCCTTGGCGTCATCGAGCTCCGGCGAGCGGCTCACCATCAAGTCATTCTTCTCCGGTGCAGGCATCGATGCCATACGTGAACTCGTCGAGCGGAGGGAACGACAGCGTGAACGCGAACAGCTTGAAGAGGTGAGCAGCGACACCCGCCGGCTCGACACGTACGTCCGGCGGTTGATGGAAGTCGACAAGGAAGCACGCAGGTCGCTCACGGCTGCTGGCTCCTCTCCAAGCACGAAAGGGATGGTGTTGAGCACGTTCACCAACATGGGCATCCGCCTCGGTGCCCTTTTCCTCTTGGTCTTCGTTGCTTCGAATCCCGGGCTGGTGTTCAGCGTGTTCAGGATGCCCGCCATCGTGATTAATTCGGTCGAGTTTACCAGCTTGGAAACCATCATCACGGTATTGGTACCCGTCGCGTTGCTGTTTCCCGTGGTTGCATTCGGGATCAGGACGTACAAGCGGTACCAGCTCACGGTATACAACCTGCGCAGGCAAGAAGAATCCGCGTTGTTGAAACGGTTGAGCGAGCTCAGGGCAATCGAAGAGGAGGAGACCTTTGAAGCGGAACAACAGAAGGACCTTGCTCCCGGGGCCACGGTGTCCCCCAAGTAGCACCCCCCGCGAATGAACGCTCGGAACGCGGCCCTTCCCCTTTTTCTCCATGCACGTTAATTTTTGTTGCTTCCCGCGCGATAGCATCTCGAAGGTGTTGCACATGGCAAAACATGTCGATCTCGTCACTGGCGGCGCCGGGTTCATAGGAACCCACCTCGTACGGTTGCTGGTCTCGCTCGGGCACGAGGTTACCGTGGTCGATAACCTCTCGTCGGGAAAGCTCGAAAACATCAAGCCCTTGATCGATGCCGGGAAAATTACTTTTTACAATGTTGATATAAGGTACAAGGATGTACTGAATGAAAAGGTCACCGGCCAGGTAGATCATGTCTACCATCTCGCTGCCGATCCGCTTGTCCGCGAGAGCGTGGGTGCACCGATTCCCAGTTTCGAACATAATGTGATGGGTACCATCAACGTGCTGGAGATGATGCGGTCGAGAGGGATCAAGTCGATGGTATTTGCATCGTCAGGTGGCACGTTGTATGGCGATGCAGAAACTTTTCCAATTCATGAAAACACCATCTTGAAGCCCATATCCCCGTACGGCGCGTCGAAGGCCGCGGCGGAAATGTACCTCTCTGCCTATGCAAGCTCGTACTCGTTAAACATCGCATCATTGCGATTCGCAAACATCTTCGGGCCGGGGTCCAATCACGGGGTTATGTATGACTTCTACAACAAGTTGCAGGAAAACCCCCACGTACTAACCATCCTCGGGGATGGCGAGCAACGCAAGAGTTATTTGCACGTCACTGATTGCGTTTCTGCCATGGTCAAGACGATGGAATGGGTCACCACGCAACCGCCGGGGACATTCGACGCGTTCAATCTCGGGACCGACGACTGGTTCTCGGTGACCGAGCTGGCGAGGATCATGGTCGACCTCCTTGGATTGGCAGGCGTGAAATTCGATTATACCGGGGGCGAGCGCGGGTGGACGGGCGACGTCAAGAAGGTGTTACTCGACGTGACACGGTTGAAAAATAAAAAGTCGTAATCCGCGTCATGCATGGAGCTGAAGCCCGCGGCGACCAGGTCGTTGTCCTTGATGTTGTTGAAGCAGAAGTTGAGCCCTATCTCGGGCAGCACGCGCCCCGCGGCCATGGGCTTGATGTTCAAGATTTGTATTTGCGTGCCCTTGATGGAACTGACCAGCGTGTTCACCTCGATGTTTGACTGGAAGCCAAGAACGTTCAGCGGTTGGACGATGAGCTTGACATCGTATTTTTGCTGCCGGCATATCGATATGGCCTCGTAATAATGCGTGCTGAGCCCGGGAATCATCCCGTGGTCCCGGATCGCCGCCGTGATCTCGGGCAGCCCCCCCTCTATGACGGCCTTCGCGGTGTTCATGTAGGCGTCCGTCCAAGAACGGTGCGGCATGCAGACAGACACGTGGTTGTCCGCGCACCACTTTATCTGGTCGAAGATCGTCTGCCCGCAACCCTTGGCCGTGTCGCGCTCGCTCGGGCTGCAAATCCAGATGTAGCGCCGCCCGGTTTGCTTTTCGACCTTGTCGATGGCCTCTTTGATGTTGTCACGTGGCGATGAGATGATCGCGTTGACGCCATATTCCTCCATGATGTAAGCCATGATCTCGGCGATCACGTCAACGGTGAAGTAATCCCTGTAGAACATGTCCTTTGACGGCGTGAAATGGCTTATCCCGCAAAAACTATTCGTCCCGCATACCAGCCGGCACACGTCGAGGTGCTCCAGCTTGACACTTGGAATCATGATCAATTCATTGAGGAGGCACGAGGGGAAAAAAAGCTGTCCCAAACCTATTTTTACCGCAGTGGCTTCTTTCAATGGATTCGCGAGCCGCCGGCCGCGGGCGCGTTGGAAGCACGAGCGCGCCCCGCTGCCGGGTGCGGAAGGCACGGGAACATGGAACGAGCATCCATCCTCGAACGAATAGGGCAGCGCAGTGCCGGGCTACTTGTTTTCATCATCGTACTCGGCCTTGGGTACGTGCTCTCCAAGTACGTGAAGGTCCCGTTGTTGCTATCCTTTACACTCGCGGAGACTGGCGAGCCCGCCACGTTCTCCATGAATCTCGGGGACGTGCTCGAGATCATGGCGTGGTCGTTCGTGCTGCCCGTCGCGGGCTACTTCCTGGTGCTCGCGAACGTCCAGACGTGGAAGCAGCGGGGCCTTGTGCCCGCGAGCAAGGAGCGCGCGATCGCGGCCACGTTCGTCATGGCGGTCGTCTTGATGTCTAGCGGGAACATAGTGCACGTGCTCTTCAACCAGTACAACGGCATGACGGAAGATTTCTCCGGCGTGAGCCCGGGCGCGTGGGACTTGTTCGTGCTCGTGTATTTCATCGACGAGCACGTGTCCCACGCGATGGTTCACCTGGGAATCCTGCTCGTGCTTGCTTGCGTTCTCGCTGCCGAGCCCGTGGACGGCATGCCTACGGAACTCGCGATGGAGAAGTCGGTCGGGAAGGCAGTAGCGGGGAAGCGGGCCACGGTGCTCGCGATGGTGCTGGGCGCCGTCATGGGCACGGTGCAAGCGTTCTCCGCGCTCGAAGGCCAGAGCGCGCTGGTCAGCCTCGTCGCCTCGTGGACGATGCTGGTCGTCTTGCTCGCGGTGCATCTTGCGCGCGGTTGGGGTGCTGCCCGGGCCGGGGCCGGTGGTTGCTTCGCGACGCTCAGGCTGCAAGAGCGGTTCAACCTCGGCTTCTTCGCGTGCATGGTCGTCGCGACGACGGTCGCCGTCGTGGCATGGGGGCTGGCCACGGGCACGCTGGCCTTCTACCCGTTCTTCAAGCAACCCGGGGAGGTGTTCCCATGACAGTGGACGGAGCCCGCCGGTGGTTGCGGTCGGTCAACGAGGGTGTGATGGCCACCACGAGGCCAGGCACGCGGCAGCTCGTCGTCTACCTGTCGTCTTTGCTCGCGATGTACCTGGTGACGATGGTCTCGGGGGTCGCGGGCGGAACGGTCTCGATCACCTATCACGTGCTGGACGGGCACGGCGTGACCGGAACCGCATCGTTCCCGTTGCATGCCATCGTCGAGATCGTGGTGTTCGGCCCCGTCTTGTCGATTGTAATGCTTTCATGCTTCAAGAAGTACGTGGCCAGCTGCGAGGCCAAGGGAATGATGTCGCCGCGGAAGGCCATCGCCCTTGAGACGTTGCTCGTCATCGCGATCTGCCTGCTCGCCACGGGACTTGTCACGAACCGGCTGTTCAACGTCGCGAGCGCGCAAGCGAAGGCGTTCCACGGCAGCACGGGAACCGGCTGGGAAAATTACATGCACGCGTACTTCCTCGACGAGATCGTTGGCCACCATCTCATGAACGCGGGCTTCGTGCTCTACCATGCTGTGATGGCGCTGGTGCTACCCATCGGACGCCACGGCGTGCATCACGGCACGGGCACCGTGACCGGGATCGCGACCGGGACCGTGACAGGCAATGGGCTCGGGAACGGGCTTGCGCAATGGCATGAGCTCAACGGCGGGGAACGCCTGCTCGTAGCCATCACGTCGGCGGTGCACGGGCTCCTGTTCTCCATCGAAAACTTGGAAGGGCAGTCCCTGCCATTCATCGGGGTGCTTGCGGGGGGCATCGCGGGCGTTCTCCTGCTCACCACGGTCGCGCGGAAAGGCGACATCCCCCTTTCGAGCCGGCCGTTCCTGCTGTTCATCGTCGTCTCGCTGGCGGTGATGGCGGCGTTCGCACTGGTGTGGGGGCTCGTACTCGGGACCAAGGCATGGTATCCCTTCTTGTACCAGCCATCGGAATTGTGATGGTGCGGGCACGCGCGGTGGCGTCGTGGTGGTTCGTGATGTGTGCTTCCGGGAGAACAAAGACCACGTTCTCGTCAGCATTGTCATTATGATGAACGGGACTGTTGCATATTTTTATCCTGTGAACGAAGCATACCAAGTTTTGTTATGTAATGCTGGCCCTGGGCAATGGTGGTATCACGGTCGCGATGCATAACATAGCATCAGCATACAGGGAAAGCACGTGATGGCGTGTCTCGTGGCTCGTGACGGGCTTCTTTTGGCTCGTGCTGGCGGGTCGGCATGCCGTTCATTTTTGCTCGAAGCAGTTTTCCCGCAGCATTTTTCCCGCGTCACTTGATCCACGTCACCCGCTCGGTGACGGGATCGGAATCTAGAGATCCCGCGGGACCCGAACCCACGATCAATGGCCGTCCCCGGGCATGGTGTTTGCTCGATCATCACGTTAAGCGAAAATTGTCGGTCTCACGGCATCCTTGACCAATGACATGCAACTCAAAACATCCTTCCACCACGACATCCACATCAAAACACTTAAATAGCGAAGAAGCAATAGTCTACCTTAGAAGCTGGTGCCGGATGCGCGGTTTCAAGAACCGATGCTTTCGTTGTCCGGATTTAAACGGTTCTGCTGGCGTGCTGGCTTCGACAAAAACACACGGATGATACAATCATGGCAAAGAAAAAGGGATTAGCCTGGTCACCAGTACGAGACCTCATGAAGAGCGTTGGCGCCCAGATCGTTGCTCGCGATGCAGTTGACTTGCTCATCTCGTTCCTCGAGGACAAGGCAAAGGACGTCACGACCAAGGCACTGAAACTCACGAGGCACTCGAAGCGCACGAAGTTGACCGCGGGCGACATCAACCTCGTCTTGAAGATGTAAGTAGCGAAAAAAAAGATGAACTCGACACGTGCTTTGCTCCAAAAAGCATGACGGATAGTTACGCGGAGGGGCTTTTCTTGCTTTTTTTCTAAAGAACGGGTGGCGAACAGCACGACCCGCGCCATCGACATGTCCGTGTTGTCGTCGTGCCTCTAATCAGCGTACTTCTCGTGCCTTCATTTCCTAAAGATGTTCCTTGTTTTCGCCAACGTGATGCCTGAAGAACCACACGAGATAATGCAGCTCATCCTTGTTTACTTGCGCGGATTCGAGGGCATTATAATACCCGCCCCTATGAACGTGATAAATGGTGAACATGGGATACCCGGCATGGTGGAGGATGAAATTCATCATGAGGCGCGAGACGCGACCGTTCCCACCATCGAACGGGTGGATGGATACAAATCGAGAACTGGCGCGTCCCGCGGGCATCCAAGCACGAGCGCACGAACATGTTTTTAAGGCGTGACGACGGTACAAGGGACGAGGAAAAACAAGTCGTGGATGAGCTCGATGATGGACGTAGAACGGGAACGCGAAGCATGGCGCCAGCGGAACCCGGGCGTGGAGTTGCCCGATGCCGAGATCGACGCGCTCGTCGAGCTGGAGCGGCTGGCGGGCGCAGCAATCCCGAAGGTGGAAACGGTCGAATGGAAAACGTTCGGGTACGACGTGGCGGGAGGGCACGTCGCGGGGCTCGGGCTGTACAAGGTGGGAATGTCGTATATCCCCGGGACGATAGGTAACCTCGTGAACCTCAAGGAACTATATCTCATTTGGAATCAGTTGTCGTCCCTCCCCGGGACGATAGGTGCCTTGAAATCGCTCTCGTGGCTTGACCTCCAGAGCAACCGGCTACAATCTCTCCCCGGCACGATAGGTGACCTCAAATCACTCGCGCACCTTGAACTCCATTATAACAAGTTATCATCCCTCCCCGAGACCATCGGTAACTTGGAATCGCTCACGGACCTGAATCTCGGTTCCAATAAATTGCAATCCCTCCCCGGGACCATCGGTAACCTGCCAGCGCTCCAATCCCTCTACCTCAATGACAACCAGTTGCAATCCATCCCCGATAGTGTAGGGAATCTTCATCCGCTCCATGCCCTCTATCTCAACCATAACCAGCTGAAATCCCTTTCAGAGACGATCGGCAACCTGGGATCGCTCCAAATCCTGTCTCTCAGCGTTAATGACCTGCAATCTCTCCCCGAGAGTATAGGGAACCTCGCGAACCTGAAGAAGTTATATCTCGGTTATAACCAGTTGCAATCCATTCCCGTGACTATCGGCAACCTGCAATCGCTCCAAACCTTGCGTCTCGATGTTAACCAGTTGCAATCCCTCCCCGAGACTCTCGGTAACCTGAAATCACTCGTAGACCTGAATCTCGGTTCCAATAATTTGCAATCCCTTTCCGGGAGCATCAAGCAGTGGCTCGCCGAGTTGAAACGCAACAGGTGCAATATCTCGCGATGATTTGGCGTGGCGGGGGCCGTCATTGGCACGCCTCGGGCCAGCAACGACAAGCGAGGGCCTCGTTGCAACGGCAAGAGGGCGTACCGGGTGGTATGGAGGACGAGGTAAGGTTAATAATGGCAAGGAAGTCACATATAACGTGGAACTGTATTGGTTGCTTGTCACGATGCAACGGGACGATTCTTTCAGGTGATGCGACATGGGGTTGGATTCAGGATACGTGATCATGGTTGGCGATGCGGACTTCATCCCGTCGGTGCCGGATCTCGTGAAGGTGGCGGCGGCGCTGGAGAAGGCAGGCGTGATCGATGCTGCGGGGCGAGAGGACTTGGAACAGCAAATCAAAGACATATACACGCACGATGACGGGACGATCGATTTCGACGAGTACCGGCCCAACGAGGTGATCACGCTGGAGTACGTGCTGGCGAATCCGAGCAGGTTCGACGTGTTCAACGGGGAATGGCACCCTGACGGGCCGCTCACGACGCAGTCGCTGGAGGTCTACACGCCGGACCACGCGTTCAACGACCCGATGGCGGGGGAAGACCTGTCCCGGTTCGTGATAGCAAGGATCGACTTCGAACGGTGGGGGAACCAAGAGCTGTTCGACAGGTGCGATGCCGCCGAGTTCAAGAACCCGCAGATTCGTGGCATCATCAAGCACGTGTCCAAGGCGCTCGGCGTGGACGTGATGTTCTATAATTACGTGTATTAACAGCCGTGCAATGGAATGGCATCGTGAACGACCATGAAGAAGTACGAAGGAAAGGAACTGGACGACGAGGAGCACGACACCCTTGTCCAGATAGGGAAACTCGTGGGTTCGTCAAGCTTAAGCATGTCCATCAAGGAGGGACACGTGAAAAGCCTGTCGATCACGTGCCCGTCGCGCGTGAAGGCCCTTCCCGACCTTTTCGGGGCGTTTTCCAAGCTTTCAATTTTGGGTCTCGGCGAGAGCAACCTGCGCGAGCTGCCGGATTCCATCGGGGAACTGGCGACCTTGTATAGATTGAATTTGAACCAGAACCATCTCAAGGTGCTTCCCGAATGGATCGGTAACTTCCCGTCGCTGGTGGAACTGTTTGCGGACGAGAATCTCATCAGCGAGATACCGGCGTCGATCGGGAACCTGTCAAGCTTGAAGGTGCTCCAACTTAACGAGAACCGGCTTGCATCGCTACCCGCGTCGATCGGGAAGTTGAACAAATTGCAAAGCTTGTGGTTGCAAAAAAACGGGCTTGCCGTGCTTCCTGACAGCATCGGAAACTTGGAACAGCTGGAAGACCTTTATCTCGACGACAACCGGCTCACCGAGCTTCCCGACACGATAGGGAACTTGAAAAACTTGCATACCCTTTCGGTGGCAGATAACTCCTTGAGCTCATTACCGGCATCGATGGAACGGCTGGCTGCCCTGCATAAAATCAACATCGCAAGTAACAAGTTCACTACCGTACCGGCGGTGTTGTGCAAGTTGCCGTCCTTGAAAGTCTTGCTGTTCGAAATGAACATGCTCACGTCGCTTCCCGAGGAGATAGGCGACGTGACCACGCTCGTGGAGTTCTATATCGGGCACAATCACATCACCGCGCTTCCTGCTTCGATCGGGAAGTTGCAGAACCTGGAACGATTGTCGGTGGATAATAACCAGTTGAAGTGCCTGCCCGGCTCCCTCACGAAATTGGGCCGGGTACACCAGTTGAGTGTGCACGACAACCAGATGGAACCGTTTCCAGACGATATCAAGACATGGCTTGTTAAGAATCGTTTGGTTAGGTAACCGGGATATCACTCGCTGGATCGTTGATGCGACACACGCGCGAGCCAATGTCCGGGATTGGCACGGGGGGAACACGTTGCATGGTGGGGGTAATGGTCGTGAAATTTGCATTGTAAAAAGGATCTGCAATTGGAAAGAAAATGATGACCGAGAATTCTTGATTCCCCGCATTATTTTTCAAACGATTCTCCAGCGTCATGAATAAGGTTATTCGTCATAATCTCGACATGAATGTTTATTGATTTGTAAAAATGAAGGAAAATAAAAGAGGTACGTGAAAACGATTGTTTTACATTCATTCACTCGTTGAAACGGGAATGATATTCGTGCCGAATGAAGTTCTGGTCCATTTCACCGTTGATGAGGATGATCCCGTTACACAAGTTGACGGTCGCCTCGAGCGAGAGGGGGCTAGTTACACCCGCTCCAAGAAGCGTGTAGTAAAGGCGGAATTCTGGCCCGTGGGCACCGGTCGTGATGGTCCATGGATGACCCGCGTCGTTCACGGGTTGCAAAAAAAAAACTTAATTTCTCACCATCATCGTTTTTGTAAATCTTGAAGGATTTGTTTCAATTCGTTAACATTTTTATCCCATTTTTCCTCGTCGTGCATGATGATGGATAAAGAGTCTCGCGAGTTGCGTTCCGAGGCGATGATCTTCCGGGCTGCTTCATGATCCAAGTTTACAAAGATCTCGCGAATATTTGCAGGTGAATCCCCGGGTTTCACGTACACGATGCGTTCCCCGTGGCTGATGATGTAACTGCTCGCAGCAGCGAACCCGATGACCTTTCGGATCAGGTGTTTCAGCTGTTTATAGAATAGTTCGTGGCTATTGTTCGTTGTCGGGCCACCCTCGATGTTCTTGTAATTGAACAGGTGATCACCCTTGGTATCCACGAACTTCACGAAGGCTTCACAAAAATCCTTCTCTTTCTTTCCAATTCCCTTTACCTTCTCTCGTTTCTGAGCCTTGTTGCTAAGAATTTGTAAGGCTTTGAGTCCTTCATCGGCCGTGGATGTCTCATCCGAAAGGATCTCTTGAAGTTCATTCAACCAGGCTTTTACTTGCATTAAATCAGTGGCTAACTCGTGATGTTCGTCCTTGATTCTCGTCAAGACATCATCGAGACGTTGCAACATGTTCTCTTCCGTTTTAGTAAATATCATTGCACCAATTGAAGAACATGCTTCGGTGACTATCGATGCCACGTCATTCACGCGTTTCCAGAGCTCTAAACCAGTGAAAAACGGGTCTTTTGGCTTCCGAGACCAATTGGAAAGGACGAGTAATGTCTCTACGATCTTGACGAGAAACTTGTTTTCGCTCGTGTACCGGGTCTTCATATCGCGAGATTCCTTGAATTTCTTGATATCGTATGCATCTCGCAACTCCTTCCTGATTTGCGTGACAAGATGCGAATCACCCTTCTTTGGAGAGATGAGCACGAGATTATAGAAGTGATAATGGCACAAACAGTGTGGCACGCTTGGAAACACGACCTCGATGGCCTTTCGCTGCGAAGGCAAGGCGTCGGATACGATACCGAGGATCGGAACGCCCAATTCGTCCTCGACCCGGATGGCGACGGCCCGGAGAAATGCTTCGATCGCTGCTTGCTTCTGGTTTGGAAGCAGCCTGGAGCCTAGCGTGATGCCTGTTCTATGGTCACGAGCCACGTACAGCGCACGTTCCCCGTTCATTGGCTTCATCGCGTCGATGGTGAGGATGATCCCACCAATCTTCTTGATCTCAGCAATGTATTCCGGCTTGTACTTTCCAGCACAACCGATCTCGTACAATTTCAACGTGTTTTCCACGGCAGAATGATTGATCAGTATGCCATACTCTATCTCCATTCGTTCGACGATCTTGTCATAGGTAAGCGCATATTTCCAACGAAATTCCACGATCTTTGTTAAAACGTCGAAATCATACTCCAATTTCGGTCCAACGTGCGGATTCGGGGGTTGGATCGTTGGTTCATTATGGCCTGGACACGAAAAGATGCCGCAGCGATAATACGTGGTCACGAGCTCGTAGTTTTCGTGCAATCCGACCGTCATGCGCGGGTAAGAACGTGCTTCGATTTTCATGGGCTTTCCACAATGCCTGCACGTTGGCCGGGGCGAGATCTCTAGTGTTATCCTCTTTCCCTTGAATCTATTTGCACGGAGTGACAAGGAATGGGGCATTGATAGAGATCCAAACGAGGAAATAAGAATTTTTCGGTCATTCCGACAAAAAAGGTAATAGGGTTTGTCCGTGGAGGTAAGAGATTATGAAAAAAAATACGTGCCGGATATGTTATAGCTTATCCTGAAATAGTAGACGTCATTCTCAAAGGTAATACCGGCCCCGATGAAATCATTTCCGGTTATATTTTTGAATTTCTGGTGCACGTGGTCAGTCAGATATCCTGAAGGTGCTATCCAGAAGAAATTGTTCGCGCTCTGGGACACATTCCACGTTCCATTCAGAAATGACGAGTATCCTTGCATTTTATACGCGATGTTGCCAAATGACGTCGTGAAGGTGACCGTGTAGTTGATAACGTCTCCCGTGTTGTTTTCGTTCACTTTCAAGGTAACACAAGCCATCGACAGGTTCATCCCGTCTATTGTGCCCGAGAACGAGTACGTGAAAGATTGCCCGTCGTGGAAAGACCATGTCGGCGTGCACGTGGCGTTGGTAGGTATCCAGATTACACATGCCACGGCAATCGATATTATAGCGGTTATCTTCAAGCGATGTTGTCGGTCCATGGATATCATTGCGGCCTCTCTCCCTATAAATCGAGGTGCGGCTACGGTTCTCCGGGTTCGAGCAATTTTTTCACGGGCTGCATCGCTTTATCGATCATTGTCACCATGCGCGTGTTGCCCATGCTCTCGAACATTGCACGGGCACGTTCGTAAAGTTTTAATGCAACATCCATTGGGCCTATCTTTATACGTATGACGGTTAGAGCCATCAGGTCCCCGGCTACCCTGTCCATGTATCCTAGGCGTTCATCAATTTCAAGTGCTTTCTGGTAGCATGATATGGCATCATCGTGCATTTCCAAGCAAACATGCAAGTGGCCAAGGTACCCGAGCTGGATCGCTTGGCCGTGCAAGTTACCCAGCTTCGTTTCGATCTCGAGTGCTCTCGTGAACGCTTCTCTTGCATCATCCCACCGTTTCGCGGCGAGGCGCGTTAGCCCAAGCCCGCCGAGGTTCTGGGCAATTCCTTGCATGACCCCCAGCCCCTCGTATAGGTCGATGGCTTCTTCGTGCAAGGCCGCTGCCCCATCAAGGTCCCCCCTTTGTCGCATGATCAGCCCCATGTTCCCCAGGTTCAAGGCGATGCCCTCGTGCAAGCCGAGCTTCCTCGCGAGGGAGATGGATTGCTCGTGTGCCTCGTATGCCTTGTCGATCTCCCCTTTTTTCTGGTAAATGGCTCCCTTGTTAGAAAAAGCCGCAGCCATCCCTTCCAAGTTACCGAGGCGTTCGGATATCGCTATTGTGTTGTTGAATGCATTGATGGCCGCATCGAGTGCCCCCGTGTTCATGTGCAAGACCCCTATATTATTCCATATTGAACCGGTTTCGTGCTCGTTGTGCATTTCTTCGTTGTAAGCAAGCGCGCGTTGCATGTATTCAAGGCCGGACCGGGGGTCTCCAGTGACCATGAAAAGGTTACCCAAGTTCAACAAGATCATCGCTTCCTGGCGTTTGTACCCGCCTGCCTTGGCACGTGCCATTGCCGACTGTAGGAATTCCCTTGCTTCTTCGACCTGTCCCGTTTGAACGTGCATTGCACCGAGGTTCACGAGCTGGTATGCGGCGTTTTCATCGTCCCCATCCTCTTCATACAATGCCATTGCTCTCTTGAAATGGCCAATGGCACTGGTATACCGGTTGTATCCCTGGTACAGCATGGCCGCGAAATATTCCTTGGTGGAACGTTTTGGCTCCGCGAAGGTCTTGGCAAGCCATCCAAGCGCACCGGGTGTTCCGGTCGTCGTGCCGGTTGGTTGGATGGCCTGGTTGCCATCAACAAATTCGATCAACGCTCCGGTGTGAGCAACTATCTTGAAAACATCCACGTGGCCAAGGCGTGCGAGCTTGTACAGTATCAAGTTCTCGGGTGCATCATTTTGACCATCAATGGCCTCGCGATCAACCGATGGATCTACTTTATACGTTTTAACACCCGCATTCTTGTCTTGCACGTGCGAGATCCAGATCACGCGCGCGCTCTTCCGATCTCCGTTCACTGGATGACCCGGCGCAAGGGACCATATTCGTTCTTGTCGTCGCCCTCGCCAGACTTGATGATCATGTATAGCTCGTGTTCCGACCCTTTATCCAGCTTCTTTCCATTGAATTCAGTGACGGGCGCGAATATCACGATCTTCCCCCCTACCGGGATGACTTGTCCTTCCATTTCCTTGATGTTGGTGCTGGCATACTCCTTGCCATTCACGGTGACCTTGGCTTTCTTCATCAGTTCCATGGGCACCTCGACGCCGTCTACCTTCAAGGAATACCTTGCAAGGTACGCTTCTCCTTCTGGGATTTTTTCGACCGTCATGGGCGCCATGATGTTCTGGAACGTGAACTCGATGCCATCGTCTTTCAACTTGACGCAGTCCGTGGGAAAGATGCGCTTCAATATGTATTTCGGGATGTAACTCATTGAGGACCACCTCGAACCATTCACGTGAGAATTTCACTTGAATGATACCAAATCGGGGTATGATCTATACATAGGCTGTTGTGTAAATAAAAGTTGCACCTCTACTCGAATGTTTCCGTGCAAGGAATACCACGACTACGAAGATGAATGCAGCATTTAAACATACGATAATGTAATTATCCCATGGAAGAACATTGATGGGGGGCAACGGGTTATCTGCCGCATCAAGCAAGCACGTGACGGGCACGTTGGCCAATATGATGTCCGACGGTATGAGCATGCCCAATAACCACGCGGGGTCGGTCTTGTAATCGTTTGTATAGTACGTGATGTAGACGCGGTCGCCTTCTACAATGACGCCTCCATAGGTGGAGTCGCCGGAGCTCGGGAGGTCAGAAATGTATTGCAGGGCAGGCGTTGCCGATAGGTTCACGAACTCGAACAACGACGTGCGTTTCTTGGCAAACACGCTCCCCATCGCGGTGAGCATGTTATCGAGCTCGGGCTGGAATCGTCCCACGGCGAAATATCGCATCGTGCTGGCAGAGGTGTCGTATATCTTGAACAAGCATGGTCCATCGAGCTTCGTGAGCTTGTCGAGCGAGACGTTCCATGTCGTGTATGGAGGGGCAGAAATTGCAAGCAAAGTTCCCGCATTCACGTCACCAAAAACGGTCGTAGGGTCGAGCTCGTTCCTGATGGAGACCAGCATCCGCCCGTCCTCCAAGAAGATGAGCTCGTCCTCAGAGATACCAATGCCATTCGTGATCTTCGAAATGAAAATCCAATTGGTGCCATCGGTTGTGCTGAATATACTACATTCTTTCTGGTGATTGTTGTATACTGAGCAATACCACGTTATATTATCGCGAGTGCGTGGCCGCCACAAGCACCATCCAGCCATGCCGGGCAAGTCTTGGGCCACGCTCCACGTTATACCGTCGGATGAATTCAGGTAACAGGTCCCGTAGGGGATGGCCATGACGCCACTGTTCTTCAAGTAATAGATGAAAATCTGGTCCTTGATGACGGCAAACTTGGGATCCCGGATATCCTCGCCGGCCACGCGCAGTTGCATGATCTCCGTCATGTTATGAAGGTCATCTCCTCTGTTGACCGAGAGGAAAGTCGTCGTTGAACCTTGGTTACCAGGCTGGTTCGCGTAGATGAAGTAATAGAAGCCGTTCCAGTAAACCAAGTCGGTGTTCGCGTTATGGCGGCCGTTCGTGATGTAGACCGCCGTGGAAAACACGAGGTTATCGTTCACCTGATACGTGCAAGGGCGCACCCACCACCAGAAGAAGAGTGACCCGGCAAGGATCAAGAAGAGGATGATGACGAGCAACACGCCTTGGAAAAAGTGTTTTGCCTTGGTCATGATGGGATTGGCCATGAAGATCACCTTACTCTTTTGTAATGGTTATTCTTTACGTTCTGGAACGTCTCACCTTCGCGGGATACAGTATTTTTCATACGCGGTGCAAATGGCATCGATGTTTCCCAGCGGGACATTGTCATCGGAGATTTCTGCCTTCAGCATCAAGCCACCGTTCGGGCAGTTCAGCTCGTCCACGGCCCGCTTGATCTGCCGGTCGAGCTGGTCGGGGGTGGCGAACGGGAATGCTTGCCTGTCAAGGTCGAGGTCCACGCACAACTTGCCCTTGTAGGCTTGCTTGATGCCGGGGATGCCGTTGGATGCACGTTCTTGGGGGTCGTGCACGCTGACCCCGCATTCGACAAGATCGTCAACGATACTCAAGAGGTTGCCATCAGATGATAGATAAACGTGGGAACCTTCCTTTCTGCACCGTTGGAATAAGGTCGTGAAAAAAGGCTTGATGTATTGCTTGAATTTGCGCGGGCTGATCATCAACCGGTCTTGCATCCCGATGTCGGTGTGAAAACTGACGATGTCAATGAAATGCTCGTCTGGATGCTCGTGCACGATCTCGAAGTACTGGTCGAGCTGTGCCATTCGCACGCCTTCCAGCATCT
Source organism: Promethearchaeota archaeon (assembly GCA_041305945.1). Lineage (GTDB taxonomy): Archaea > Asgardarchaeota > Lokiarchaeia > Sigyniarchaeales > Sigyniarchaeaceae > JBGLND01. The sequence continues at coordinate 2,759,688 of JBGLND010000001.1, read as the reverse complement.
TGATGAGCTTCGGGAGCATGGGATGATCACGTGCGATGTCGGACATCAGGTTGTCAAACCCTCGCAAGAAGTACAGCTGGTCGAACAAGCGGCCACCGTTGGCCCCCCGCATGAAGCCTTGTTCCCCTTCACCATAATTGCCTATTGCCCACGCGAGCATGTTCCGTGATCCACGCTCGTCATAGACAAGCGGATCGGCCTTTGCTTTAGGATTGAACGTTTCGAACGCTGACCAGTCCGCCAGCGGGTGCTTGACGACCACGCCTTCGTAGCCCTCCTTTGCCATCTTCCAGCCGCAATCCCAGTTGTCGGTGATCTCGCCAACGCAATGGTACAGATCGATGTAATCATAATCGCCTGGAATGTATGGTTTCGCTCCAAACACGAATGGATGGGCAAGGACAATATCCTTGAGGTCGTCACGGTACTTCTTCCAGACGTAGTGGAATATGCCGACGGAGCACGGGACCCATTCGGGGCCGCCAGTATCCAATTCGATAGCTGCAAGTTGGTTCGCCCGGACGGCCCGGTTTCCATAGGGTTTATCCCAGCTCACGTCTGAATCATGTGCAGACCTTGACATATATCGTGATATATCCCGTCCAGATACTTAGATGTGCATGTCGATGTTCAAGCGAGTCATGTCCCCAGGCGAGGGCATAACAGGATTGCATGTTGGCCTTTTTGAAAAAGGTTGGACGCTTCGTAAAGCAACGGACAAGGATTGCATCCTTGAAGTAAAAGTCCCGGGGAATGTTCGCGCAGCGCTGGTTGATGCGGGCATCATCGCCGACCCATTCATCGGGAAAAATAACGAGACGTCTAAATGGGTTTCTGATGTTTCTTGGGTATATTCGAACACGTTTTCGGTGCCCTCGCTGGATGCCCTGACAGGCGGTGATTTTCCCGAGGGGGGCATGTTCCACTTGGTGTTCGACGCGATCGATTACGATGCCACGTTCTGCATCAACGGGGAACGCGTGTGCAGGCAAACTGGCATGTTCTCTCCCGTTGACGTGGCAACGGGAATCGTCCGGGGCGGGAAAATTCGTGACGAACCTTTCAAGATAGACGTGCGCTTCCACGTCCAGCCGTGGTGGCGCCAGCACGCGGTGAAGTGCCAGATGGCATTTGGCTGGGATTTTGCACCGGAAATGAGAACGGTCGGGATATGGAAGCACGTGCGGGCATTTCTCACTGGTCCAGCGTTTTTTTCAGATGTTTTCGTGAACGCAGTCCCATTAAATGCTACAAACCCGTTGAATGTCAAGGTATCGGCCAAGTGCGTGATATCCATAATTACGTTCACCGCCCCCGGCAAAATCCGGGCACCAGTGCGCGACGATCTTGTCTTGGAGATCGATGATGGCAATGTACGGCTCCCTCTCGCTCCCTTGGATCAACGCGTAGGCGACCAGCGGGTCATCCTGTATTTTCACGAATTCAACCACTGCTGTTTGCGGTATCGCACGTGCCCGGCTCAACCGGCTTTTCGAGAGGAGCCTTTCCACCTTGGTTCACACCCTTGACAAGATTTTTGAAACGATTTCCGGGAATTTTTTCCAATCACCGACGATAACAAGGTGTGCATTCGCAGATTCAACGATGCTCTGGATGTTTCCTATCGAGTAGGTGACTTCTGGCACGATGAGCATGCTTGTCCCTCCTTGGTCCGCGATGTTTCGTAAATGCTCTTTTGACCTGTCAAAGTCACCGATCATGGCATCGGTAACCATCACGAACATTTTATCTTGGGATTTCGACAGCAAGAATTGATCTTCCGCCCATTGCAATGCTGCTTGCATCTGTGTCCCGCCACGTGCTTCAAGATCCAAAATCTCGTCGACAACCTTGTCAATATCAATATCTTGATCTATTTCACAAATGACGTGCGTGTCAGATTCGAACAAGGCAACGCCGAGCTCATCACGGCAGAAGGCCATGAGCAGCATGGCACATGCTATCGATGCAGCCGCCAGGGGTTGCCCGTTCATCGAACCGCTGATGTCGACCAAGAACACCACGCACCTCCGCCCGGTTACTTCCTTCCTAACGATGAAATCATCGGGGAGCAAGTCATCGATGCGCTTTCCCATGTCGAGGATATTTTCCAAGCTTTCCTCGATGTCAATAGCATCGGGATCGTCGCCGAGCACGTATGGCCTCGTGGTTCCCTCGGGTAACGGGCCAGCCTCGGACGATCCGATAAGCGCGCTCGATTTCGCCTTCGCGATGTCTATCATCACGCGTTTCGCAGCATCCTTGGCTATCTGGCGCAACCACGGGGGAAGGGCTTTCCCGTGCATAAACCACTGGTAGAGCAGGTTCTCGCCACCCCCCGCGCCCAGCGCTTGCTCGAACAGCTCGGCACCGGCGGGCGTGTTCGGGACCGATCGCGCGACTTGGAGCAAGTTGTTTGATGCCAACGCGCCAAGGGCACCTGCAGCCCCGTGTTGTACCGATTCCTTGATCAAGGTTGCTTGTTGCTCGTTCGTGAGGTGAGCACGGTGCATCAAGGCACTCACGCGCTCGAAACTCGGGTCCTCTGTTGCTATGATCTCCTTCAAGTACTCGAACGCGCCACCGAGTAACCGTGCGATGTCTTCCCTGCTCATGTTGAGCTCGGTGCCCTTGTCCTTCACGTCTTGGTTCTTGACCTGGTACCCGTTATCGCGCGCGAAATGCACGGCATCCTCCAGCTGTTCCGGGGTGGACGCGTTGTTTATCATGTCGTTGATCGAATTTTGGACCCTTTCTTTCAAATTCGAGGACAAGTACGGGCTACCGAGTTGCTTTGAAACCTCGTGTAGCTTCTGGTCACGGCGGAATGATTCATTCCAGCCAACATCCTCGTCTTTCGCGTCCATCGAATGGTTTAAAGCATCCATCCATTCACCGGACGCGATGGGTTCGGACACGATCTCGTCGAAATCGAGTTCGTCGTACCGTTCAGCGTGCTTGTCGAACGCCTTGCTCGACATGTTCGTCCCGAAAATGTCATCGAGTTGTTTCGCCTTCATCAACACGTCCATCGGCTTGCTCGCGTTCCAGGTGTTCTCCAGCATCTCATCGAGCATGTCATGCCCGATTTCACCCGCGAACAACCCGGGATATTCCAGGACTTCGTCGAAGGTCGTTGCATTCTCCTTGAATTTCTGCCCGAGCTCGTCCAAGACTTCTTCGAGGCTCGGTGCTGCTTGGCCGACATCCAAGCCCGAGCGGTTCAGCAGTGACTTGTACTCTTCCATCGTTTCCATCGCCTTGGACACTTGTCGCTCGGTCAAGCCATCCGCGAGCTGTCTCGCGTTCGCGCGAGCCTGTTCCTTGTCGGTTGATGTTGCTTGGGCCAACAAGCTCGATATATCTTTCACGTTCTGTTCGCGGGAAAGTTCTTGGATATCATTGGTCATTCCCAACAGCTGGCTAGCAGCGAGGGATTTTTTATCGATGAACGGGATCGACTGCTTGATGCGGTTGCAAGCGTGCTCCTCGAGTTGCTCCCAGCTTGTCAAATGGTTTCGTATGATGCCTTCTCTCCCGCTGGCCACCTCGAATGACAGGCGGCGCCTTGCCATCTCGGCACGCTGTTCTTGCGCCAAGCCGTTGTATTTATCCTGGTCGGGGGAAAACAGGGTGTCCTCTGCGAGCTCGGCAAATTGCTGCTCTGCCATGCCCTTGTCCGGGTCGACTGATTGGTGCAAGCCGAGGAACTCGAGCAGGTCGTTCAGCAACTCCGAGCTCCCCGTCATGGCTTGCTGCAACGCGTTTTCCGAGCCGTCATCATCCGCCGTTCCACCGGTCTTGGCACCTGCGATCAATTCACTCTCGTCGCCCACCAGGATGCGAAGGGCGATCATCTCCGCGTATTTCTGCGCCTCCGGGGGCGAGGTCAGCACGGCAAGATTTACCAGGTCGGGTATCCCGAGTTCTGCCCTGGTCCGGAATATGCGTGTCGTGCCGAGGGACGCGATGGCGAGGGACTGCCGGCTCGTGAACCACGTCTTCTTGATGTTTGGAAACTCGCGAGCGGACTTCCTCGCCATCAAGACGAACTGCGCGGCGAACTCGACGAGACCGTGCACCTTTGACATGACCCTCATCCCTTGACGACTGTGTTGACGATCTTCCCGATGATGGCATCCGGCTCGAACCCGGGGCGTGCCTTGATGCCACCGACAAGCACCATCTTTGCGATCTTCTTGAAATCCGCGATGCTGAACGCGTTTCCCTTCCTTGTCTCTTGCAGCGCGGCGATCTTGGCGATGGCTATTCCCGAGCGTATGGATGCCGGTCGCTCTATTTCCCTGCTTTTTCGCGTGGCGTCGATGAGCTCGTAGGTCAAGTCCATGTAGTCCTTGGAAAGCTTGCATTGCGGTATGTTGGCATGGATGATCTCCAGTTCCACGGCGCGGGTGGGATAGTCGAGGCTTATCCAGACCTTGATGCGGTCTTTCAACGCCTCCGAGAGGCGGTGGGTGCCTGCCATGTCCCCGGGGTTTGCAGCACACATGAGGAAGAACGAATCCTTCGCTTTTACCCGGCCCAGGCGTGGAAGCATGATGCTGCGTTCTTCCAGCGGTTCTAGAAAGGAGTTTTGCGAGAATTCCGTTGCCCTGTTCAACTCGTTTGCGAGGAATAGCCCTCCGAGCACCATCATCTTCGTGAGCGGCCCGGGCATGAACGACTCCTTGACGAAGCCACGCTTCAACGTCTCTCCCGGGTCGAATGCCCCGATGAAGTGGCTCGGCTTCGTGCTCTCGTCCATGGTTATCCATTCGAACTCGCGGCCACGTGATGAAGCGAACGTCCGTGCCAGCAACGTTTTTCCAACGCCGGGCGGGCCGATGAGCATTGGCGTGAGCTGGCACGCTTCTGCATCTTCCAAGAGCGAGAATGCCTCTTGATACTGGCCTTTCGCTACGAGTTTAATATCTGGCGTATTATCCGTCACGAGAAGCTCGTCCAAAGCTTCACGATCACAAATTATTGATACTGGTTCCAACGCATGCAAAGTATGATGGAATAACACCGGACAACGTTCCGTATAAAAATCAGGTGTTAATTTTTAGTCCTTCACATCTCATGGATTTTCTTGGATTCTCAAGACAAAAAAAAGAAGATTTTTTAAATATAATACAATTAACTAAAGATGCAACGTGGAAAGGAGAAGATTGTAAACAAAGATTCGAAGAATTGTCCAATGAAGCAAAGAATCTTATCAATGAACGATTTCCAGTCACCGGGGGAAATAAACTCAAGGAATTTCTTGATGCGCACCCGACCTTGTCACGTATGATACTCGACTCGAAACCCGACAGGCGAACGCTTGATTTTTATAAATAAAGGGGTGAAACAAGTGATCGCCGAATGGGAAAAAATAAGGAAGCAATGCCCCGGGCGGGGGCCGTCCCGCCGGGCCGCGCTCGTTTGCGGCCGGGCGTTCATCCGCTTGCTTGGAACCTCAACAAGACCGCTGGATCGGTCTCCGGTATATCTCCGCGCCGCCCTTCTCGACAACTAGGTCGTGGGCCGCGCAGGATAGTCAAAAGTCGTATATCCGGATGACCATTTCCAGGACGTTGAGCTCGGGATGCCCGTCTTTTTCTTCTTCGCCTTGCATGGTGGTTGCCTCGTTGCGGGTTCGTGATTAACTTAACATTGGCTTCGGCAGCTTGATTTTTTCCAGTGCCTTGCCCTCGTAGATCGCCTTGGCGGTCTTCTTCAGGATCATCTCCACCCCGCCTATGTTCCAGTTAGTAGCGACGATCTGGTTCAACTTCTTGATGATGCCCTTGTCGTCCGTCCAGACGTTGTACACGAGCGTGCCCCGCGGCGCCTCGGTGATGCCGACGCCCATGCCCTCCCTGGGCTGCACGTTCGGGTTCATGATGTCCGTGCCGACGATGTCGGGGTCTTGCAGGAGGGCTGCGCAGAGTTCGAGCGATTCCACGGTTTCTATCAAGCGCGCGTAGTGCCCTGTAAACTGGAGGTGGCACGGGCGCCCGAACAGCTTCCGGAAGTCCTCGAATGCGGCCTGCGCCATCGGCGTGGCCATCTTGTCGACGACGTTGAGCCGGGCGAGCGCGTTGGCCGTGAAGAGGCCGGCGGGATAGCCCGCTTTCTTGGCGTACAGGTGGGTCGCGTATGAGTGCGGGACGACGTGCTCGGCAGCCACGTCGAGGTAGTTGCGCGGGGCGACGTCCTCGTGCTTGCCGTCGGGGCTCATGATGCGCAGGTTGCCCTCGTAGATGTCGTGCACGCCGTTGTTGGTCAGCCCCACGTACCACGTCGGGACGTTCGCGACGTTCTTGATGACGTCCATGTAATCGTTCACGACTTTCAAGCCGATGTCGACGGTTTTCTTGATCCAGTCAACGTTTTCCTCGATTTGCTTCAAGAACTTGTCCCGTGCTTCCTCGGACAGTGCTTTCGTCTGGCCACCTGGCACGCACGTCACGGGATGGATGGACTTGCCACCCACCTCGGCGCACAAGTTCTGCCCGAAGTCCATCATCTTGAGCGCCATGGCACCGACGTCGGGAAGTGCCTTGATGACCGCCACGACGTTGCGCTTCTCGGGCGGGGCAAGCGGCCCGAACAGGAAGTCGGGCGCGGCCAGCGCGTAGAAATGGAGCAGGTGCGACGAGTAGTTCTTGGCATTGAGCATGAGCTGCCGGAGTTTCTTGGCTGTTTTGGGTATCTCCACGCCCCACGCGTCCTCGATGGCCTTTGCCGGGGTGATGTGATGCGGGATGGGGCATATACCGCAGATTCTCGGCGTGATGCGTGGCAAGAACTCGGCTTGCCGTCCCTCGGCGAACTTCTCGAAAAACCGGGTGGACGTGATCATGAGTTTCACGTCCTTCACCGTGCCGTCATCGTTCAAGATGATCTTCACGTCGCCGTGGCCTTCAAGCCGCGTGATGGGCTCGATTTTCAGTTCCTTGACCATGTTATACTCACGTTTTCGATCTAAAGAGCCAGTACTATCGCGTTTCGTGTCAAGCACGTTACCCGCTCGCGTGGAGGGGGAAACACGCGTTGATTCACGCATGAATACTCAATCGTTAGGTAAAGAATCCCTTTTCTCCTTTTAAAAATTCGCAAATTGATTCATTTGGATGCAAGTGAACTGCCTAGGGTGCCGCCCGTGTTCCGTTTCTTGCGTGCAAGGTCGATCTGGTTTATGAAAACGATCATGTATCCCGGGCACCATGGTTCACCGGAGGTGGTCCTTCTCGTTGATGTTGTCAAACATGCGGAGTGCGGGGTCGACTGCCATGAAGCAGGTTTCGATGTCGAGGTAGGTCACGCGAGGCCCGGCGTCAAGCAGCTTCCTGAGCCGGAGCTCGCCCCAGCGCATGTTCTTTTCGATGTAGGGAAGGAATGCTTCAACGCGGAAGATGCCGTGGAGTGGTTCGATGAAACCATTCGACCAGCGCGGGATGATCGCGTCGGTATTGCGCTCTCGTTCGATATACGCGGTGGCAATGACCGACATCGCCTGGGCCGAGAAAAAAGGGGTGTCGCACGGGACGACCTGGACGGGGCCAGACCCCACCTCCTTGAAGATCGAGAAAAGGCCCACGACCGAGGCACGCGTGGTTTTGTCAAGTATCCCGGAGGGGTCGTGGACGGGAAGGATCGGGACGGGAGGGTGGCTTTCGTCGCCCTCGACCAACAGCGAGCCATCGCGCTTCGGGTTGCTTAAACCGAGGTCTTTTTGCATGGCGGAGAATATCTCGCGTTCTTGTGCTTCATCATGGACCGAAACGATGATCGGCGACGTTTTCCCGCGAATCTTGAGCATTTCCAGTACCACGGTTGAGATCAAGGCGAGATCGCGGTGCTTGAAGATGGCCTTGTTCGACCCGAACCGGGTGGACAGACCACCCGCGAGGATTGCCCGGCGAATCATCATCAATTGGTTTTAAGTCTGGATAAAATGAAAACATAGCATTCAGCAGTAAATGCGAAATCGAGTACCTTGGGATTTTTCGCGAGTCGTGAATCGACACGATACTTTATAACGTGGGGAGAGGATCTAGCCAGCATTCTCTGCACATGTTAAGAGGCGAGAAACGACGAACAAGAAATCCATCTCAATCATGCTGTTCTTCTTCGTGGCATGCTATATCACGCTCGGCATCGGGCTTGCGCCATCGTCCGAGGTCAGCAACACGTTCAATCATGCAACCGTCGTGGTTCCATCTGAAAACCACGCAAAAATTTACATCGGCAACGACGCGACCTTGATCACTTTCCCAAATAAAACGGGCAGCGGGACGCCGGCCAACCCTTACCTTATCAAGGACCTCGTGATCGATGGTGGCGGGTCGGGGAGCTGCATCCATATCGTGAGCACGACATTGCCACTCGAGATACGGAATTGCACGGTGACGAATTCCGGCTCCTCAGCAGGGGATGCCGGGATAACGATTACCATGTGTACTAACGTGACCGTGATCAATTGCACGGCGGTTACGAACACCGGTGACGGAATATCGTACATGGGGAACGACGTGCGGTTCATCAACAATTCAATACACGATAACGGGATATACGGGGTTAGGATGATATCAGGTATCTTCACTCTCTTCTCGGGAAACCATGTATACGAGAACCACGATGATGGCATATTCCTTGCCGGGGCATCAAACGTCACGATCACGAATAACATCATCTTCAACAACGATCAAGCGGGCATCGGGTGCCGATTCCACCCTCGATGTCCCCCGTGTTCTGGGGGCTCGAATTCTGCTTCCAGTTCATCGAGGCCCCGGCAAGGCGCGGGGCGGGACGCGCGCCGTTGGTCGTGAAGCAAGACGGCGGGTTCACGTTCGTCGTCGGCAACCCGCCCTACTTCCTCGAATCGCGGGAACACAAGGATGCATTCTCGCTGTATGCCAAGTCCCCGCTCGTGAGCAAGTATTACGAATCGAAGATGGATATCTTCTATTTCTTCATCGAGCTCGGGCTGGACTTGCTGGAGCCGGATGGCGTGCTCGGGTACATCATCATGGAATACTGGAACACGCGTGCCAAGACGCGCAAGTTGCAGGCCCGGATCATGGCCGATTCAGTGCTGGAAAAATTGATCAAGTTTCATGAATTCAAGGTGTTTGGCAGCGCAAAGGGACAGCACAACGACATCGTCATCATCCGCAAGCTCCCCGCCGGCACGTCCACGTGCAAGGAATATCCACTGGTCGTGATCAACGTCGTGGGCAAGGACATCCCGGGAAGCCATGTTAATGACCTCCTCAACGAGGACTCCTTGAAACGCCTCCTCGAAACTACACCGGTACCGGTCTTCTTCCGGTGGGACGAAGGCATAAAGCTCGTGTTTTCATTGGACAAATCGACATGGTTCGAAGCGTGCCGATTCTCAACGTCTTTTGGTTCCTTGCTCCCCGCGCCGTTCATTGCCGAGCTCCAGCACCAAGCACGATCCTTGCAAGACAACGATCTCATCCGGAGAAACCGCCTCGTCGTGGTTAATGACATTGCCAACCACGAGATCAGCATCATGGAACCGTTGATACGCCTCCTTGCCGAGAAGATAGGCGCGGCAGGGACAACGTCCATCCCGGCTGCATCGATGACGAACGGGCTGCAAACTTACGTCGACCGGCTGACGCGGGGCTTGCTACCGAAAATACCTCTCGCGAAGCGGCGGGCGATGCGGATCGAGGAAAACGACGGGATATTCGTCCTTAGCATCGAAGAATGTGGCAAGATGGCGTTGTCGGGAAGGGAGATGGCATTGATGAAGAATTTTTACCATGCCGACCAAGTCGACAGCTTCTTCATCGACATCACCAACCCGCGGAAGCTCATCTATTCCCCGAAGAATTACATCACGCGCGATAGGCACGACTTGAATGAGCTCGCCAGGGAGCTCGCGGGAACGATGGATGGTTGCCCTGGCGGTGAACCCGGGACCGGGCACCTGCGGGGGCAAGGCCGGGGGAGTGTCCCGGTGCCGTTCATCGAGGCTGCCGAGGCGCGGCTCGTGAAGGAAACCTGCGAGATGTTTCCCGCCATCACGTCCCACTTGTTGAAATTCCAGGATGTCATCACGTCGGATCGCAAACCTTTCGGCATCCACCGGTCAAGGGAGCCCCGCTTTTTCGAGGGCACGACGAGGATCGTGTCCGTGCGCAAGACGACCTACCCGAAGTTCGTGCTGGTCGAGGGAACGGAGTGCTTCATGGATGAGGGCGTGAACGTCATCCTGTGCGATGGCTTGCCTTGCAATCCCAAGGCGCTGGTCGCGTTCCTCAACTCGATGCTGGTATTTTTCTGGATCAAGCACGTGAAGGAGGCGAGGCACGGGGACGTGCTCCAGGTGGACTTGCACGTCATCGCGAGCATCCCGCTGGTCGATGCCGTGGTGAACTCGGTCGAGCTGGCGAGGTTGCACGATGTCATCGTGAAAGGCATGAAATGCATGAAATGCATGAAATCAGGTGCCACGGGCAACCAAGTGGACGAAATCGGAGGTTCCTTGGTTGCACGTGACGAGGCCCGGGCAATCCACGACGCGACATGCCAGGTGCACGACGCGCGAGCGCGGGTCGACGCGGCAGTCTTCAAGGGATACGGGCTGGACAAAACGGACGTGCTGAACGTCATGCATGCATTGAACGTTCCAGCGGCCGTCCAGAGAGATATCATCTGCCACCTTGAAAAAATGGAATAAATTGGAAGTTTACAAGACGCGGTCGGTACGTTCTTGCATGTGCCTCATGTAGATGTCCTTGAGGTCGTGCTTCTTGACGTATCTCATGGCAAACGTGATGGCGGTGACGCCCAAGCCCGCCGTGGTGGCGAGGTAAAATGCCCACGTGAACCACACGCGCTCGGGCGTGAAAAACTCCGTCCCGAGCGGTATGAGGACGATGGGCGTGAAGATGAAGAAGTACAAGATCGCGCAGAACAGCATGCCGCGCCGCTGGAACTTGGTCGTCTTCCCGAAGAACTTCTTGAAATCCTTGAAGAGCTCGGTGAGGTAAAACCGCGGTGGCTTGATCTCGATCTCCCCTTGGGGTGCTTCCTTGACCTCCTTCTTGAGGCCCCCCGCCTTGCCGAAGCCGGTCTTGAGGTCGTGGATGGAGCGCTCGATGAGCAGCTCCACCGTTTGCACGTACGGTACCTTGGACTCTATGGGGAAACGCCCGTGCAGCTTGAAGAGCCGCTTCGAGGCACGCACGCCGAGCTCCGTGCTCTTGTACAGGAGATAGATGAGCGGCTTCGATGGCCCCGTGAGGTGGTAGGCCTTCCTGAACACGAGCAGGCCAAAGTCGTCCCACCCGCCCCAGAAGCCGAGGAACGGCAGGTAAATGAGGAACAAGAACCCAAAAAGCGCCAAGAGCAGCGTGATGGCCGCCGCGATGAGTGGCCCGACGATCGGGCCGGCGAGCGCCGTGAACCCCGGGATGAGCAGCGGCCGGTAGACGCCGTACAGCCACGCGTAGCCCACGGGCATGATGCCCGTGACCGTGGTCAGGATCGGCGCGACGAAGCACTGCCAGACCGGTATCTTGATGTGAAACACGTTGAACTCGATGAAAATCCACTTGATGAAGAAGAACGCGAGCCAGTGCGCGAACCCGGCGAACGTGTAGATCATGACGATGCCCTCGATCCCGAACTTCACCTGCCATGCCAGGATGACATACGTGAAAATGTGCCACGTGAAGCCCGTGAACTGGCCAACGATGTCGATGATGGCTTTCGCCGTGGGATGGTCGGTGCCGATGATGATGTTGTCGAAGTACCCGTTGAGCGGGCCGAAGATGGCGTTGAGGATGGTGGGGATGATGAACGGGATGACGAGCTGGTAGTTCTCGGTGCCGGGGAGCGAAAGCAGGAATGCCATGATTTCCGGCAGGAGCACGACCAGCATGCCCAGCACGCCGAACATGAGCGTGAAGTACCACTTGTAGGCGTTCTGCAAGTAATACTGGGCGAGCTCGATCTTGCCGTTCATGTACGCCTCGGACATGGCGGGCGTGAGGGACAGCGCCGAGCCGATCGTGAGGATGCGGGTGACCGCGCCGAGCAAGCCAGTGACCGAGCTCCAATACGCGAGCTGGGGCAGGTAACTGAGCTGCACGAGCAGCCCGAAGAAGCCCCAGACGCTGCCGAGGATACCGGGGAGCTGGAGCTGGAAGCCCCACCACATGGCGGTCTTGGCGACCTTCTTGTCGATGTACCTGAAGTTGAAACAGTCCCGGCCACGGATGCCATACGGTTTCATGACCTTGTTGAAGAAATAGATGGCGATGCCCATGTTGAAGTACTCGTCGACCTCCTTGCCGATGGCGGCGCCAATGGCCAGCCCCATGAGGTCCCCGATTTGCGGGATTTGCATGCCGACCCACCTGCCCAGCAATATGAAGGCGAAGCGCATGATGATGTCGGTGACGTTCGACCGCATCTCGTTTTACTTCAGCAAAAGCGATCTCCTCAAGTTCGACTCGCTCTCTGATAATTCGTGTGAGCCACTCTTTAGCCCCCTTTTCCCTATGGAGCTTCGCTAGAAAGGATGCTCTTTCGATAAGCTCAGCGGGAATGGACAATGAGGCTGCTTTGTTCTTTTGGACCCGAATGGGCTCCTCCCATGCCGAGTCATCTTCGGCTTCTGCCACCACCACCCTATCGATCTCTTCTTCAGTCGGTTTTTTTTTCATAACTTCACTCGTTGCCACGACGCGAGAACGTGATTCAAGCAGGTCCTTCCGATGCAACGGTACATTCGTAGAGTGGTAACGTGAACGTTGAAGAATGCCGGGGAAAACGTCGGCACGGGGACGCGGGTGCATGGTTTCATAGGAACGTACGCGAGAGGAATGCACATCACCGCCCGCCCTTGAAAGGGGCGAGACCCGGTACACCCAATATAAATTGCACAAGAGGTGATGTGATGATCACGTGCCAGAAGAGACCACCACATGATGCATTGGTCTGGAGAATGAAAGGATGCGAGTCAAGGAGATCAAGACATGGATGCGGGGACATCACGTGAAGGATGCGCCACTTGCAGCCTCCAAGTCTCCCGGCAAGTGCAAGGGAAACGTGCGCGGCAAATAGCGTGATTGAAGGGGGGGAGAAAATTAATGAAAAAATCCAGTTACATTCAATCGAAGTTAGGTGATGAAAGGAATGGCACTATTTTTTATCATTTCTGCGTTTTTTTTCACGTGAGCACACGAGACCAAACGAAGGAGCCCGAACTCGAAGCGTGAACCAAGCGTGAAAACGAACCAACGCACGCAAACCAAGATAACCCTCGTCATTTGCGAGGATAATCGAATTGCAGAGCGCGTATACCTTGCGATGTCGGGAAAACCCCAGAAAACCGACAAGACACATCTTGGCAATTATTTTTACAAGTTCGAGGCAAACAAGGAGCACGTCATCATAATTTCGACGAATGGACACTTGCAAATTTTTCAAAACAGCTCGATCTACAAGTGGACAGGAATAGACCCGAAAAAAATTATCGAGGACGAGAATTCCGTCATCCCGGTCCTGAACGCGTTCAACAAGAAAAATTACTACACTATCCTGAACGCGCTGTCGGATCAAGACACCCCGGTCGCCACGTGCATCGCTGCCATCGCGCCGGACGCGAGCTCGCTCATCATCGCGGGCAAGGAAATCAAGAACATCGTTGAAAAGGCCAATTTCAAGAAACCCGTCAAGAAAGTCATCCTTGGCTCGTTGGCCCACCCCGACGTGGCGCGTAGCATGAACAACCCGGGGGAGTTCACGTTCGAGGACAAGAAAATCGCGGAAATCGAGTACTTGCGGAGTTACATCGACGCGATCATCTCGTTCTCGGTCACCCAGGAGATCACCTACACCTTCAAGCGATGCCTCGATGTCGATTCACGCGCGTTCTCCGAGCTGCGCGACCTGTTCCGGAACGACATCAAGGACGGTAAGAATTTCCTCATCCCCATGAGCCGGGCCCAAGCGCTCATCTTGAAGCGCATGATCGAAGCGGAACGCCGGCTCAACGACCCGTCCGGGGAGCCCGATAACCACGTGCAATTGCGGGTGAGCTTCAAGATGCCCGGGAACACGACAACCAACGTTCTTGCCGAGACCACGGGCTCACTTGACAAGGAAAAAGCCAAGATATTGCAAGGTAAATTGCTATTTGAAAAACACGTGCGGATCAAGAACGTGAACGCGGAAAATCTTGAAATCGACCCGCCACGGGTGTTCAATCTTCCCGCGATCCTCGAATACGTTTCAGGAGATTTCGGGTTCCCGACAACCTACACCTACAAGATACTGCTTGACTTGTACCACGCTGGCATCATCACCTACCCGAACCTGCCGAGGATAAGCCACGACGTGCGCATCGACCACGAGGGGCTGGCCCGGCAGGCGAACGAGATCGACGAGTTCGAGGATGCAGCACGTAGGTTGCAAGAAACCGTGCCCTTTGACGACGCGATCGTGTTGCAGAAAACCAACGAGCGCGTGGAAAGGGGGATTTGTCCCATCGTGGCGTTGGGCAAGGATGATACCTATTTCAAGGAAAAGCCGAACCATTGGAAGATATACTCGGCATTATTCAATCGATACCTGATGCAACTCTTCCCCCCCGTGAAAATCACGAAAAACAACGTGAAGCTGGACGTGGAAGGCTTGGATGGAGTTACATTTCCCTCATGCACGATCGTGGACGAGGGCTTTCACCAATATTTCAAGGATACTCGCTTGGACGATGTGACCAGGTTCGACGTTAACGTCTTGAAGAGCATGGAAGTTGCAAGCGTGGAGGTAGTCGAACCCAAGATGCCGGACTATTACACCGATGCATCCCTCTTGAAAGCCCTCGAGCCCCATGTCGATGCCGTTTCCTACTTGTTGATGATCGAGAAGTTGATCTCGAACAATTACATCCAGGTCGTGAACAAGAACTTGAAGCTCACGAAACGAGGCATGTTCATTGCCACGTTCTTGGAAGAGACGTTCGACTTTCTCGGGGGGAACGAGTTCACGGAGTTCTTCTCGCAGCAACTCCAGTCGTTCGAGCCGGCAACCGAGGATGACTTGGGACGCTCCATCGACGCGATCAAGCGGTCGGTCATCGATCGTTACCTGGCCGGGTTCACCCGCGCGCGGGAGCGGACGAACGAATACTTGTTGAAGCAAGGCGTGGACTTCGATTCCCTGGATGACCAAGCAGGACGCAAGAGCGAACGCCGGTTTCAATTGCCGCCCGATTTTCACGTTTCCTGCGCGGAATGCGGGAGCCCCATGAAAGTGATAGAGACGAAAACGAGGGCCAGGTTCCTGGCGTGCGAGAACCGGCTCGAGTGTGGCAAGACTGCTGCCTTGCCAAGGGACGGCAAGGTCACGGTGCTGGGCAAGGTCTGCGCGCTGTGCAACAAGCACGCCTTGAAAATCGAATCGGAACAGAGGGGAACCTATTTCTTCTGTCCAACATGCTGGATGGAAGCATACAAGGACAACAAACCGGGAACGAAAGGTATATGCGCCACGTGTGACGAGGCAACATTATGCTGGTTGGAAAACCAAGACGGGGACGAACACGACATTGAATTAATGGTGGATCTCGTTCAAGGGCACAAGGATGCATTCGAAACGTGCCCGCGATGCCAAGTCGCACCGATGGTCTTGCTCGGGGCAGATGATGGCAAGGCAAGCAAGGATGGGAAGCTGGTGTGCGAAAACCCGTTTTGCAATTACATCATTCCCGTTCCACGCGCGTTCATGGGAAAACTAGAGAAAACCACGAAAAAATGCTTGATATGCCCGATGAATGCGGTGCTTTACAAGAAAACAGACACTAACTCGTTTTACGTCTGCTTGAATTGCTATAACGTTCACTTGAAAAATAAATCGGAAGAAATCGGGTTTTGCACGGGATGCGTGCACCACGCGGCTTGCTTTAACGACGATACAACGCTTGTCCAGCCGAAAGAAAGCATTCTAACCGCGGTCAAGAAGCGTCTCGATGATCTCGACCGAAAATCTCATATTCCCTAGAAAAAAACACGTTACCCACCACCACAACGGAATGGAGGCTTGATATTGAGCGACGATATCTTCGAGGGCGGCCCCGACGAGAACGACTTGCGGGAGCAGCAGGAGCGAAAGGAGGTCATGTTCGAGATCGAATCACGATCGACGGGAACTCGGGAATCCCGTATGCAAGCACCCCGCCCGGGCGATGGAATGCCTCGAACACGGTCACGTCGAAGCCCATCTTGGCAAGGTCACCCGCCGCGGTGAGTCCCGCGGGCCCGGAACCGATGACCCCCATCTTGATGCCGTTCCGGGGAGCGACTTCTACATCTATCTTGGTCGAATGCTCCGAACACCAGTCGGCAACGAACCTCTCGATCGCGCCGATGGCAACCGGCTCCGATCCCTTTACCTTCCCCAGCGTGCACGCGACCTCGCACTGGGTTTCTTGGGGACAGACACGTCCCGTTATGGCGGGTAAATTGTTCTTCTGCTTGATCGTCTCGAGTGCACCCTTGAAATCACGGCTGGCAACTTGTTCCAGGAATTTCTTGATGTCGATCTCGACGGGGCACCCGCCGGTGCACGGCGCCTTCTTGCATTTCAAGCACCTGCTTGCCTCTTGCACCGCCATCTCCTCCGTGAACCCGGTGGCGACCTCGTTGAAATCGCGAGCTCGCTCGGCCGGGTCGCGGCACGGCATCGTTTCCCGGGGGTGCTTGTCCTTCTTGAAGACGGGTGGTTCTTCTTCGGTGTTTGGGCTTTTGTTGGTCATGGCGGGGTCACTCGCATTTCTCCACCGAGAATGGTCCACCGGCTGCGGCTTTCTCTATTTGTCGCTTGTATCGTTCCAGCGAGAGTCTCTCTTCGGCGATGTATTTCCTGTTGCGCGAGAGCACCTCGTCGAAATCGATGTCGAACCCGTCCATGTCGGGACCATCGACGCAAGCGAATTTCACGCCTTTGGATGTCGAAACGCGGCAGCTACCACACATGCCGGTACCATCGACCATGAGCGTGTTCAACGAGACGATCGTCTTGATGTTGTGGGACTTCGTGACCTTGACCGTGTTTGCCATCATGATCAGCGGCCCGATGGAAATGACCCGGTCGATCTTACGCCCGGATTCTATCATTTTCTGCAATTCCGAGGTGGTGAAACCTTTCTCCCCGGCCGAGCCGTCGTCCGTGACGATAATGACCTCGTCGGACACGCTCTCCATTTTTTCCCTCCAGAATATGAGATCCTTGGTCCTGAACCCGAGGATGGAAACGATCTTATTTCCCGCGATTTTCAATGCTTTTGCCTGCGCATAGACCGGGGCAACCCCGCACCCGCCCGCGAGAAACACCACCGTGCCAAAGTTCTCGACTTCTGTCGGGATGCCTAGCGGTCCTACCACGTGCGCGATTTCATCACCAACCTTTAACCGGGATAATTCCACGCTTGTCTTTCCTTGGATCTGGTATACAAGGGTCACGATGCCTTTATCCGGATCCAGATCTGCTAGCGTGAGCGGCACGCGTTCCCCCTTTTCATGCAACAAGATGATGACGAATTGACCCGCCTTTCCTTTCTTGGCAATGGCGGGGTCGAGGATGTCGACTTGGAATATGACCTCGTTGAGCTGGTGGGTGTTCACTATTCGCGGCATTGGCTGTATTCGCTCTAGGATCGGTTACTCTTGGATTCTCTCGGGTGTATAAAAAAACTTGTTGATAACTTCTTGAAATGGCTAAAAAAAAAGCCGGGATGCTTTCATCCCAATCCTTGCTCGATCATTGCCCTGGCTACTTTCAAGAAGCCAGCAACGTTGGCACCGACCACGTAATTGGCGGGCTTGCTTGACTTGAATTTTTCATCATATTTCTGCGCCGTCTTGTAGCATTGCGCGTGGAGCTTTATCATGATATCCTGCAATCGATTGTCAACCTCTTCTGGCGTCCACGTGATGCGCATGCTATTCTGGCTCATTTCCAGCCCGGAACATGCAACCCCGCCAGCATTCACTGCCTTCGCGGGCCCGAATAGCACGCCGTTCTCGAGAAACACATTCGTTGCATCGAGCGTGGTTGGCATATTCGCGCCTTCGGCGATCGCGACCACGCCGTTGTTCACCAGCTTCTGGGCATCGTCGATGTTGATCTCGTTCTCCGTGGCACAGGGGATCGCGATGTCGCATTTGATGTCCCACGGGCGCTTGTTGGGGTAGTAATCAACGTTGTACTCGTCTGCATATTCCTTGATGCGCCCCCGTCGCTCGTTTTTCAATTCCAGCACGAACTTGAGCTTCTCATCGCTGATGCCTGCTGGATCGTAGATGGTCCCGTTCGAGTCCGACAGCGTCACGACCTTGCCCTTGAGCTTGTTCACCTTCTCAACGGCGAATTGTGCCACGTTACCGCTTCCCGACACCGTGACGACCTTTCCTTCCAAGGTGTCGTTTTTGGTCTTGAGCATCTCGTTGAGGAAGTAGGTGGCACCGTAGCCCGTGGCCTCGGGACGGATGAAGCTCCCGCCCCATTCGATTCCCTTGCCCGTGAGCACGCCGACGAACCTGTTCTGTATTTTCCGGTACATCCCGAACATGTACCCGATCTCACGCTTCCCGACGCCGATGTCGCCTGCGGGCACGTCCGTTTCGGGGCCGATGAACCTGAATAGTTCGGTCATGAATGCTTGGCAGAACCGCATGACCTCCGTTTCCGATTTTCCCTTCGGGTCAAAGTCGCTCCCGCCCTTGGCACCGCCCATGGCCAATCCCGTGAGCGAGTTCTTGAATGTTTGCTCGAACGCGAGGAACTTCATGATACTCAAGTTCACTGACGGATGGAAACGTAAACCGCCCTTGTATGGCCCGATCGCACTGTTATGCTGGATGCGAAAGCCTCGATTGACCTGGATGGCCTTGTTATCGTCCATCCACGTGATCTTGAACGTGAGCTGTCGTTCCGGCTCCACGATACGTTCGAGAATGCGCATTGCCTTGAGATCCGGATGGTTCTCGATCGCAGGACGCAAGGACGTCAAGACCTCCCGGACAGCTTGATGGTATTCCTTTTCCCCGGGATTCTTCTTAATTACATTTTCCACGACGTTATTGATGTAGTTTTCAGACATCTTCATTCAACCAATCCATTTCTTGTCGAATTACGGTTTTTTTCTCCCAACATCGTGCATCGGCCTTTGACTTGTTATGTATCTTTTTTGGGTATCAAGGTGTGTTTTCGTAACTTCTGATGCACGGTGGATGATTTCTGTAAGATTTTTTTTGGAAATCATTAAAATAAGTTAGAGCGAAGAAAGTGATGGCACCATAAAAGGATGGGTATAAAATTTTCAGTTCCTATAAATATATGATTGCCCGTTATATGGATACTGGTGAGGCACTCCTTGGTCGAGGCATCTGCACCTTGTTGGACCGTGGGCCATCCGGCGACGGTCTATCCCGGGTGGTCGATCCAGTGGGGCTTGGGATTGAACGAAAGTTCCCATTCACAAGTTCAGGGTGGCTGTTTATCATACCCGTATTTATAAGATACTGAACAGATGTCCAATGCCACCTGACCTGCTTTCTTAAGACCTGGCCGGTTATTCCATTCTAAGATAGCAGAACCCGCGCTGGTCCATTGAATTCATGTTAAGCTGGATCCGGCCTTGGATACCAATCGACCCTTTTTCTATCACCTTGATAACGTTGTGGAGTGATGGCTGGTTCTGAAGATATTTCGAGCAGGCATTATGTGTTCGTTTGAAAAATTCCTTGTTGACGGCGTTTTTTTGCTTGTCCGGATAGATCGCGAAGTAGAGCATGTTAAGCTCAACCAAATCATTGAAAAAATGTGTGCCAAGAGAAACGTCCGGTATCAAACCCTCGTGCATTTCAGCGATTTCAGCAACTATCGACACATCGACCGTGATCTTGGTCCCATTCTTGCAAGCACCCTGGATTCCGCTTCGAGATCTGGAACGGGAGGAGCCGTTCACGTGCCGATTTTACTTGGTCCTTGAACTCGCCATCAACATCCAGGATGGTGCAAGCGTTCACGGCAATGGTGAACGTGTCCCACACGATTTCCATGTCCATGGTCGATGCTTTCGTCACGGACGCGCGGGTCCCGTCGTCCAACAGGAATGAATTTTCCGGCGACGTGGACGGTGCCGTTACCAGTTTCCCGGTTTCTCTATCCTCGACGAGGTAATCCATGAAAAACAACGCTGCATCCTTGATGAGCGGGAACATTTCCTTCAAGAATCCCTTGTCCTTGCCAAATGCATAGTGTTCCCACGCGTGGCGGATGATCCAGCCCGCCCCCATGGGCCACGTGGAATACACGGGGTCACCCTCCACTGGGTTCGCGGTTCTCCACAAGTCCGAATTGTGGTGGCACGTCCACCCGCGCATCCCGTAATTTGCTTGCGCGATGTTTTTCCCCTCGACCGCGAGCTCCTTGATGAATTGCATGAGTGGCTCCACGCATTCGGGAAGGTTGCAGACTTCCGCGGGCCAGTAATTCATCTCGATGTTGATGTTCATGGTGTAGTTGCTCGACCACGGCGGGCGCACCATGTCGTTCCATATGCCTTGCAGGTTCGCTGGCTGCGTCCCGGGCCTCGAGCACGAGATGAGCAAGTACCGGACGTACTGGAAGTAGAGGGCAACGAGGGACGGGTCATCGAACCCTTCCTGGATCTTGCTTTCCTCCTCCCGGTCGTATTCAATCTCGATCGCGCCTGACGCTGCCATCCACTTGTAGAGCGGGTCGTTCAACCGCCCGCGCGTCCCGCTTAGCCGGATGTTCTTGATGCGTTGATCAGTCGGGAGTGCTGTATTCTCGTTTGAACCGAGATCGATGGAGACCCGGTTAAAAAGGGATTGGTATTCTTTCACGTGCTCTTTCTTGATTGAATCGTAAGATTTTTGTATTAAACCGGCAAACCGGTCGAAACACGACATTGAAAGATCGATATCATTCGTCCCCGGGTCCTTGTCAACTCCCGCGAAACTGGTCGCGGCAGCCAAGCAGAACACGTTATGTGTTGCATTTTTAACCGTGATCTTGTCTTTTATCACTTCGATGGTGCCATTTGTCTCGAAAACGTGCACTTCCATTTCAAAACACATCCCCTTCTTCTCCTCGTATTGGATTGGGGTTGCACCTTTCGTGATTTCATAGTTAGGCGCGACGTGCGCGGGAACACGTCCCCGGAATGACAATATATCTGCCAGCTTCGTTGCAATGACTTGTAACGTACCATCGTGTTCGCTGTCCAAGCTGATACTGATATCCAAGGGTTTTTTAGACTGGATCTTGCACAGCAGGACCTGATCGACGGCGCTACAGAATAACTCCCTGGTGACCTCGTTCCCATCCACCTCGTAGCTGGTCTTGGCCGTCGCCGTGTTCAAGTCAAGCTGGCGACGGTAATTCTTCACCTTGTCGGAATGGCCGAGGCTCACGTATAAAAATCCCATGGGTTGGTAGGATTCGGTGCGGGGGCCCTGCATCCCCTCTTGGATGAGCTTTTCTGCATCCTTTGTTTTTCCTTGAAACACGAGCTCGCGAACCATCCCCAAGGTTTCCCTTGCTTTTGGATTAGTCTTGTCCCGCGGGAAACCGGACCATAGCGTGTCCTCGTTGAGCTGGATGCATTCCTCGTTGGGCCAACCGAACACCATGCCTCCAAGGCGCCCGTTACCAATGGGATATGCTTCCGTCCACGCGTCCGCTGGTTTCTTCGACCAAACCGTCAATCCGTCAACGGGTTTTTTTTGTGCTTGGTTCATGAAAGAAGGTAAGGTATGATGGGGTAAAAAAGAACCTCGCCAGAACTCTAACATCCGATTTCTCATGCGAATGATGGAGTTGAAAACTATTAGTTCTATGAGGAGAGAAAAAGAACGAATTCCTATCTTGCTTGATGAAGAAACTAAAACCTTTTATCACGATAAGAGACGGAGCTTCATCAATCTGTTACTGGTTATCATCATGGAGAACGAGACAATCACGCTTGAACGGCGGGATGATGGCATCGCGGTGCTGACATTGAACCGTCCCGCCAACTTGAATGCTATAAACTTCAAGATGATAGATGAATTCAACACGGCGATGGATTTCTTGTCCCGTGCTTTCGATTCAAGGGTTATCATCATTACTGGAGCAAATCGGCCTGATGGAAAACCCATGTTTTCCGCGGGGTTGGATCTGCGTGAAGCCACGGCACTTGATGCCAAAAAAACGCCACCCGGCACGCCGGACTGGTTCGATTTTCCCGACACGTCGAAGCGGTTCTTCCAGTTCCAAAAGGAGCTCACGAACACCATCCGCAAGGTGCGCGCGGTCCCCCAGCCCATCATCGCCGCGATCGGCGGTCCCGCGGCTGGATGGGGGTTCGCGGTCGCGTGCGCATCGGATATCCGGGTGGGTGGACCTTCCGCGAAATTCATAAATGCATTTATCAAGATTGGCGTCGGCGGCGCGGATTGCGGCGTGTCCTACTTCTTACCACGGTTGATCGGGCTATCCCGGGCGACGGACATCATCATGACCGGGCGCGACGTGGGCGCGGAAGAAATGGCATCGTGTGGCTTCTTGGCGAGGCTTTCCAAGGGTGATGATGCGGTCATGGATGACGCGCTGGGGATCGCCCGCTCGCTGTTGGAGAAATCCCCGCTTGGCCTGCGCCTCACCAAGGAGGCTCTCGCGTACAACATCGACGCGCCAAGCCTCGAGGTCGCCCTTGCCATCGAGGACCGGAACCAGAACATCGCCTATCATGCCAAGGATAGCAAGGAAGGGGCTTACGCGTTCATGGAGAAACGTGCCCCGAAGTACGGGCCAAGGTGAACTCGTTCTTTCTTGTTTTTTAGATCGATTCCAACTCAACGAGCACGACGCAATTGCCATTCATTTCAAGGTTGATGGTCACGGGTATGCCTTGGGTGGCGACCACCACCGACGAGGGCTCGGAGAGCACGTGATTAACCGGTGGATGGGCCTGGCGCCAGTTCCACCAGAACGACCAGCCCGCCTCGTGCCCGAATGGTGCCCCGACCGCCAAGTCATAGAGGGAGCAATCCTCGTTGATCTCCAAGCCCGCTCCGGTCACGTCCTCCATCCAACCAGTGAACCAGTTATTCCGCGTCTTGTCGATCCAGAAGGTCGTCACGTTGTAGTTCCCCGCGGGCAAGCCATCGATGATGAGCGTGACGTCCTTCTGGTGAGCCCAATCACGGTCCGGTATGTACTGGTGCATCAACACGTGGTATCTCCGAGTTGATGCATTCCTTCCCCCGAACGCGCCCACCGTGCGCGTGAATTCGGGGTCCGATGGGCCAAACACGAGGTCTGAGGTCACGAGATCGGATCCTACCATGCGAGCACATAGCTGGTGCACGAGCCCGCGCGTGGAGATGTAGCCGTCCACTTCCATGGGCCATTGGACGAACCGCGTGAACGTGGTTCCAACTGTTTCGGTAATCATCCGGGCCTCCCATGCGGCACCGAGGTCCGTACCATCCCCCAGCCAGAGCCGGTCGCCATTTTCATCTACCAGAATAAACCCTTCCTCGCAGGTTAATGCGATAGCTTTTCCGATGTTTAAGCTCGAAATGAACGCTTCCCAGCTTGCTACGACGTTTTTTAAATCCAAGGTCAAGGGAGAAATGCGAAAGGTGCCCCTCTACAAGTTTCTCAACGATTTCTTGGACTTGCCGTGAATCCGGTCATTTCTGCGCTTCCAGTTCCTTCTTGAGCTCGTCCCGCTTGGCGACCTTCATCGTGAACAATTCCTCGGCTTCCCGTATCACGCCCTCGACGGGCATCTGATATTTCCCGTGCAGCTTGCTTCGCTTGCACGATGCTGCAACGACTTTGTACACGGGCATGACGATGAACTTGCTGGGGCCGCTCATCCTTGCCACCTTGCGGAATTCTTCCAGGTTCGTGTCGTCAAAGCCGCCGAGTGCGCCCGTGAGCGGGAAGTACATGAAGAAGAGCAAGAACGCTATGAGGCCAATGCTGGGAAACACCGCAACGAAAAACCCCCCTGCCGCGTTGAGCGTGTCATACACGAGCAACTTCACGAAGATAAGGACAAGCATAGTCAAGCCCGACGGGAGCACGATGCCAAGGGCGATTTGCTTGACGGGAAACCTCAGCTTCACCAGCCGCGTGTGGATGTAATACCACGCGACCGAGACGAACACGACGTCGGTCGGGAGCCACCCGAGCTCCATGATCCACGCCATACCCGCGATCCCGAGGGCAGAAGGGAGCTTGAGGATGATCAAGTAGAGGACGAGCACCAAGGTATTCACGCCGCTCTGCGACAAGCCGATGACGACCTGGATGTTCGGACGGTCCGCACCGTAGAGGATTTGCCCAGGTATGCCGTTGTACTTGTTCGTAACGAGCTTGATCATGCGGGGAAGGATGAAAGCGATGCCGGGGAGGTAGTTGACCATGCCGATCGTCACCCAGATTTCCGGCATGACCCATGCCAAGATGACGATCAAGGGAACGAAAAACCCGTGCAGCAACGCGTTGAACCGGGCGAGCTGCCCGATGTAATATTGCGTGAGATTCTTCTTGCCGTTCATGAACGACTCGGACACCAGCGGCGTGATGCTCGGCACGCCGAACCAGTCCATCGTTTCCGCGATGGAACCGCCGATAGCCTGGAAGATGATGATGCTCGCGTATTGCGGCAGGAAGGTGAGCCAGAGCATGAGGTTGATGTACCCGAGCGCCCCGCCGATGATGCCGGGAATGGAGGTCTTGACCGCGTAGATGACCGCGGGCTTCACGTCGGCCCACGTAAACTCGCGCCGGAAGCAGTCCCGGGGGCGAATGCCGTAGCTTTTCATCACGCCCGAGAAGAACCAGGCGGAAATGAGCATGCCCGTGAACTGGGCGACGTACAAGCCAATCGCGCTCCCGATCGTTATGCCGAGTATCTCGCCGACCTCGGGGTGCGTGGCGCCGTAGTACCGCCCGATCAGGATGAAGCCGATTTCCATGACCCGCTGGACGATGGTACCCGCGAAAAACCGGCTCGTTTGAGCCTTGTGGTGCTGCTGGAGGGCATCAAGCACGTTAGCGAAGCACCCGAGAAATCCAGGAAACTGGGTCGTGCTCACGATGAGGAAAATCCACGAAACGTACGCGAGGCCAGAATGTGGCGCGATGAAAAGGCCATACACGGACACGAGCGTTGTCTGGAGTATCCCGCTCATCATTTGATACCAGATGAAATACTGGATTAATCGAAGCATCTTCTTGGGATCCCGGATATTCACCTCGGGAATGAACCGTGCCATCACGGCACCCGTGGCAATGTCAAACAAGAAGAACATGAAACCGAAGAGCGAGTTGGTGATATCTCGGTATCCCAGCGACTCGGGATAGGGATAGAAATATGACATGAAGACCCCCATCAACAACGCGCTCACCGCGATCGCGATGATCGTGTACACGACGTTGAACCAGAAGCCGGCCATCGGTTTATGGAAGCCAATCTGGTCCCAGAGTTGACTCGTGGGGATTTGTTGGCTATCGCTTGATTTGGCTGGTTTTTCCTTGCCCTTGCCGAGCCGTGCCTCTGCTGGATCGTGAATGTCGCTCATGCAAGCACCAAACTAGAATCGAGTTCATCCAACGCAGCACGGTACTAGAACTTTCTGCTTGGCAAGTCGATTGAAACAAGCGACGATAAGGAGCAAGAAAGGAAAATGTGGATGAAAATGGCACGCATCACGCGGCTTTAACGAGGTTGGTGTTCGTTGCCCTGCCTGTTTTCTCGTCGGTCACCTTCACCTTCTCCTTGGTGATGAGACCGGCATCCTTGAGTGTCAGGAGGATCTTGCTAATCTTGTTGGCTTCGAGCGGTGACTCGTCCTTCAAGGCAAGCTGGGTGATGCCAGAATCGCCCTTGCTCTTGATGAGGGCGAGCAACTCGGATTCCTCGGGCTCAAGCGTGACATCGGCGGGAGCCGCCTTCTTGGGCACGGGTTTTCCCTTGGGCGCGGGGGCAACCTTCTTGGCAGGAGACTTGCCCTTGGGAGCAGGCTTCTTGGACTTGGGTTCGGGTCGTTTCTTGGGCTTGTGTCCGTCCTCGGATTCTTCCTCGCCTTCCTCGGCCTCTTCCTCGCCTTCCTCGGCCTCGCCTTCCTCGGCCTCCTCCTCGCCTTCCTCGGCTTCTTCCTCGGCCTCTTCGGGCTCATCGTCTAAGCTTTCGGAATCAGAATCGCTGTCGGAATCGCTGTCTTCTTCCTCTTCCTCATCGTCGTCCTCGCTCTTGCGGGACCTGCGCGATTTCCTCGACGATGTCTTTTTCTTGGGATACCCGACGCCCTGGCGCTTCCGACGGCCTTCCAGCCAATCAACAATATCTTCTCGCACCTCGATTTCGTAGTCGCGCTTGCCCGATTTGTACTGGTCACAGACGAAACAAATCTTGGCATCCTCACCCAACACGAGCTCTCGTGGCTCGCAGGTGAATATTGGCTGGCCGGAGTTCCCTATCTTGCCCGAATCCTTGAAATGTACGCAATATTTTTCCATATCCGTCAAGTAATTCACATCCGCTATCGGATACAACAACTCGCAACTTGATTTCTTGGTCTCGCACTCGTCATTGAAAGAACGTGCATGATAGAACAGACAGCATCGAGTCCATGATTATGGGTCCCGCCTTTTTAAAAAACTTTGCCGTAAAAACGACAAAAAATACACGAATGACCCACCTAGGCAACAGACCGTTCGGCTGCAGCCACGGTGTTCTCCATCAGCATGGCTATCGTCATCGGGCCAACGCCCCCGGGGACGGGCGATATTTTCGACGCGATCGTCGAGACGGTGCCGAAATGCACGTCACCAAGCAACCCGCCTGGGGTACGGTTCGTGCCAACATCAACGATGACAACGCCTTCCGTGAAATAATCCGACGTGAAGTACTCTGCCTTGCCGACACCGGTGACGACGAGACCGGCACGCCGGGTGTGGAACTTCAAGTCACGGGTGCCCGTGTGGCACACCGTCACTGTCGAGTTCTCCCGGAGGAATAACGGCACCAACGGCTTTCCCACGATGTTCGACCGGCTCACGATGACGACTTCCATGCCCTTGAGCTCGACGTGGTACGCCTTGAGCAGGCGGATGATGCCGGCGGGCGTGCACGGTATCAAGGCACCCTTGAAATCGCCCCGCATCAGCTTCCCGAGGTTCACGGGATGGAACCCGTCGACGTCCTTCGCGGGGTCGATTTTCGACAAGATCCTTTCCACGTCCATGCCGGGCGGCAAGGGAACCTGGACGAGGATCCCGTGGACATCTGGGCGCGTGTTGAGCTGGTCCACGATGTCGATGATCTCCGACTCGCTCGCGGTCGCGGGCTTGTCGGGCCCCGACGAGCACGAACCTGCCCGCGTTGGAAACGACAATGTAGCCGTCCTCGGCACGCACGATGATCTCGTCGAGTTCCTTCTGGAACACTGCCATCAACGTGCTTTTTCCCGTCATGACGAGTGCCGATGCAATGCCACAAAACGCGTCGCTATCGAGGTGGTAGCCCGGCACGGCAGCAAACGCGATCTGGAACCCTTCGACCGTCGTCAAGGCGATGGATTCGATCTCGGTGTTCTCGGTAACGAACGCGATTTCTGGTTCCAACCTGTCAATATCTGCTTCGGTTAATCCAATATCTCCAACCCTGAATGTCACGGCGGTTTCCTCTGGGATGATTAACGTGTCTTGAACGGATTCAAAACGTTTCTTCTTGGAGAAATGATCCATTCTCTTGGGATTTAAAGATTACCAAAGGTCCTCTTTACTTCGCGTTGAGGGCTGCTGGCAACGGCTTCGCGTGTCTTGCCATTCTTGCCCACGTTGGCGATCAAGATGTCATTACACAACGAGCCAGGGAATGACACGTTCTTTTTACTTTGAACATCTACAAATCCAACTATTTCCTGCACGATGGTGATGTTTGCATCTTCCCCGGGCAAGAGCACGCGTGGAAGCAACGTGCCATGGTGTCGTACCGGTGCCTCGTTCCATGGGGTGCATCCCGGGATGGCTCGCGTTCTCTTCTATTATACATAACGCATGGGTCTCGATCGCTCTTAATAGACTCAACCCGTTAATCTTTAAATCAATTCAAGATGAATTTTAATAGTCTCAAAAAATCTCTGAATAACCCTCGAATTCGCTGATACTAATGTCCGTGGATTACCAAGGCATCGTTGCCACGTTGCAACACTACAATCCAACAATTGCTGGCGTGGTGGTCACGACGATGAGCGGTGACATGATATACGTCACGCCCAACTGGGCTCCCGATCCCATGGAGATAAAAAAGGTGGTGAATGCTTGGCGTGGGCAGAACTCCATTTCCGTGACCCTTCAAGGCGTGAAATTCTCTGTCTTGCAAGCTGTCGCGGAACGATTCATATCCACGAACATAAAGAAGCAAGGACACCTTGTCGGGGCAACCACGCCCATGGGCGAGTGCGTCTTGGGGTTCGTTCTTCCTGATGGCGCCTATGACGGGGCATACATGGACGTGAGCCGGGCCGCGGGACAGATGCGACCCGGTGGTAGTGCCGCGGCCATGGGCGTCACCGCAGCAACGGCCCAGACTGTCTACCAGAAGACCGACGTGAGCCAGGCCCAGCTGGAACACTCGCAATCGTTCGGTGGTGGCGGCGGTAGCCCGGACGCCCAGGAAGTCCAGCAATTGCTGCAATGGGTGATGGACTCGGCCGGCGGCATGGCGTACCACATCCAGTATGCCATGAACAACTACGACCAAGCACGCATCGCTGCCTTTGCAAGGTTTTACAGGACGTTGCGCCAGCTCCTCGGGTGAACGCGAGTTACGCGTCCCGAATTCATCCCTCTTACTTGTCAACTTCCATCTCTTGGTGGCCGTTCTCGTCGACCGTGATGGTACACGCGCCATCAAAGGTGAACCGGGTCGAGAACGTTGCCGAATATGCTCCGACGTTCAAGACGATCGCGTGCTCGCCCTCGTGGACCTCCCTCGTGAAATGCACGCATTTCCCGAGCAAATCGATCTCGGTCGGGAGCCGTCCTTGGAAGCTTATCGGGGTCCCATGTGCCTCGCCGGCGTGCTCGACAGAAAAAAACCTGAGGTGGCTGTTCGAGACGCGGGTGATGACATCCATGCCCGCATCAAGCAATGCCCACCGGGAACCGTCCTCCTCGTTGAATAGCTTGTTAATGCGTGCCACGAGCACGCCAGCATCGGAAATGATGTACCTGCCTGGCTCGAAGCACACGGTGAACTCGTGCTTTTCATGGTTCTCGTGGATGGTGTCGGCGATCGACGATAGCATGCCGGGCAAGATGCGGTTAGCCATCTCCGGTTCGGGGAACCCGCCACCGAGATCGAGCATCTTGCACTTGCCCGCGAGCCCACGCCTTTCCAACTTGTCGTGGACCGACAAGACGTGCTTGCAAGCCACCAAGTGGTCTTTTTCGTCGGGCCGTTGCGATCCGGGATGGCACGCGAGCATGCAGAGGTCCACGTCACCCGCGGCGGCAAGGTGGCGCGACAGGCCAGAGATATCATTCTCGTCCCGGGTGCTGATGCCCAGCCGGTGGCCACCACCCGGCATCCGGAGTCTCAAGCCAAGGCGTGCCCTCGTCCCGTGCTCCCTGCATGCATCTTGGAGGCGCGAGATGTTGTCCATCCAGGATTCGACAAGGACGGGCCCGTCCCGGGTTGCTGCCACGTCGAACGTCGCTGCATCGTGCAACAAGCCATCAAGTAGCACGTCGCTTCCCTTGAATCCCGCACAAATGGCAGCATTATACTCGTTAAGGTTGACAACTTGGGCACCCATCCCCGTCGGGGCTACATGCCTCAAGATGCCGGGGATGGGGTTCGTTTTCACGGAATAAAATGCCATCCCGCGTGGAAATGCATCCCGGACGTGGCGCAAGAAATGCTCACAGTTCTCCTTGATGCGGCCGGGAAAGAATGCGAAGAAAGGGGTCTTGTACTGCTGTAGCAACTCGGAACATGGCGTTCGCGCGAGGTGGAGCGCACCGTTGATCACCTTGACGTTCGGGTTTCCTGCGAGCTGAATTCACCCGTCGCCCCCGCGAGAGTCGTCGTTTCCCGGCACGGCCGTGCTTGCCCGGGGGAAGAAGAGCGCGGTTCCCTCGTGCACGAACCCCGCGACCGTCCCGCCTTCCTCCAACTCGCCTAACCATGGCCCGGGTCGCGTGACGATCTCCTCGTACGTGTCCGTGTTCATCAAGTTCACGGTCCCGTCGGCGTTGTTGATGGAGATAACTTGGAATGTAGCGGGTGTGTCCGAGTCCACCTTGAACACGAAGGTGTCGCTTGACAGGGCTTCCGGCTTTGCATGGTCGGTTCGTCCCGTCAGGAGGGACATGAGGTGGACCGTCTCGGGGAGTATCTTGGTGATGAAGAGTGGCTCTCCCGGTCTCGATGGCAAGAGGACGACATCGCCGGCCAGCAGCGAGTGTAGCCTGATCGCGTAGAACAATCGCTTCAGGCTCCCGCCCGTTTCCCAGTCCGGGCCGGTGACCTTGAATGATTCCTTCAAGTCGATGCAAAACGTCTTCTTCAAGTGGTAGGCGGCCGATTTCCCGAACTTCTTCGACAGTATCTTCAAGTCAACCCCTCCCGGCACCTCGTCGATTGACGCGACCTGGTGCAACCCGTGGAAGTCACTCTTTAATGCAAGCCGGTTGATCTCGTCTACCACCAGCGCCGATAGGTCGGCCTGGATCGTGCCGTGGTAGGTGCTCTTGAGCACGAGCGTACCGCGCGGCCGGACCAATCGCCTGGCTGCCAGAAAGCCGGACGGCGAGCCGGTGCACTCGACCACCAGGTCGGCGCAGGCATCGGGCAGCTCGTCGCCGGCCGCGACGCAGAACGTGTCGATGCCGCGGCGGGCCAGGATGTCGAGCTTGGCCGGGTGGCGGCCGACGGCCGTCAGGTGACAGCCGGTGAGAGCCAGGACCTGGGCGGCCAGGAGGCCGAGCTTGCCGTCGCCCAGTACCACGACGCGCTGGCCGGGCCGGATGTGCACCTGGTTGGGGATCTGGCAGGCGGCCGCCAGCGGCTCGACAAAAACGGCGGCCCGATCGCTGTACGGGGCCGCGTGCTTGAAATAATATTGCCAGCTTGGTTTTGAATACCCGGAGTCGGCAAAATCCCCGCCGTGGATGAGGAACTTGGCACCTGCTTCTACTTCTCGTGCTAGTGCCTTCGCAACGCGTGGGTGGTGGTTGATGCCGAGGGTGCTCTCTTGCGTGTCCGCGATGGCAAGGAAAGTGAACGAACCGTTGCTGGTCGCGGGTGCCGTCCAGAACGAGTACACGCCATCGGTGCTGGCAACCGTGTAATAATACCGGGTGCCCGGTACCAGCCCGTTGATGTACACGTGGTGCATGGTTCGCAATCCCGGGAGGGTGACGTTATTAACGAGGGTATCAGGGTCAGACCCGAATGCAAGGGATGATGTGGCTTCTTGCTCGGTTTCCCAGGAAATGGCAACCGACGTGCCGGCGTTGCCAAACCACCGCAACCACGGGAGCTTGTCCCGGGAAACGTCATCACGCTCGAGACCGCGCGCGAAGTTGAAGACAAGGATCGGCATAAACAATCCAACGGTGACCAGCAGGTTGATGAGCAATATCTGGGCTACCCTTGAAGGCCTCGTGCCCTTCAAGGTGGAAATAAGGCCAAAACGGGGTCCGGTCGTCATTCTGATCTACATATGATTGATCGGCACGGTTTAAGAACGCATGCAATCCTCACTGGTAATTCAGTTCCACCCAGTTCTCCAGCTCCAAGTATAGTTTCTTTAATTGTTCTATCGCCTCGTCACTTGCTTGCCAGTAGCCACGTCTTTCAGCTTGGAGCAGCGTCTTCACGACCTCCATCATGGCAAAACGATTGTTATCAATGAGCTGGTTCTTGATATCCTCGTTTTGAATGTATTGCGCGTGAACCTGGTCCCACGTTTGGTTGTCAACGGCATGGGCAGTTGCTGCCATCCCTAAAATGTTTTCAACTCGTTCAGCGACCTTTTGCCCCCCGTGGTGCTTGTGCTTGAGCATTGCTTGTATCCAGGCGGGGTTCAAGGTCCTGGTAACGGTGCCTTCCTTTACACTGTTGGATAACGTGTCGATGGTGATGGTCCTGCGCGTGGTATCGGCGATCAGCACGGGAACGCGATTGCCCGTGAGAAATTCCCTTGCCTTGGCCAGGCCACCCGTAAATTCATAATAATGGTCTAGGTCGGAAACGTGATATTCCGTGCTATCACGTACCTGGCTCATCACCTCGGTCATTGCTATCAAGTCTGAAAACGCGTTTTTATCCTCGATAATTTGCTGGTTTTCAATGTACACGTGTCCCATGGTCGAGATGTAATCCTCGGCGAGCTCGTCTTCGTTTGTCCATTTTCCCGCGGCCACCATTTCGGTAAGGTTCGTGTTATACCGGCCCGGCGCCGGACCGAAGACACGCGCTCTCGCGTGCGTGGCGTGGTTCGATTCCATCTGCAAGACACTTTTCCGGACGAAATTTTCATCTAGCGACTCACCTGCATCGATGACGAGGTTTACAGCCTTGTTGATCAAGTCAACAATGTAGGGAAAGGTATCCCGGAAGATGCCGCATATGGTAACGAGTACATTTATGCGCGGGTGCCCGAGCTCTTGCAACGGTACGAGTTCAAGTTCGGTTGTCCACACGGACTTGTTTTTCACCGCACGAACGCCAAGATACTCGAATACCTGCCCAACAGTTTCCCCGCCTGTTTTCATTGTCTCGAATGCCCATAACACCACGCTCATAGTCTCTGGCCATGTTCCGTGCTCGCGGTTGTACCTTGCGAGCATTTCCCTTGCGATTTCACCACCACGCCTCGTCGCGACGGTGCTCGGAATCAAGCGAGGGTCGAAACCGAACGAGTTCCTGCCCGTGGGAAATATGGACGGGGTCCGCACGGGATCGCCACCGAAGCCCGGCTCGATGAACTTCCCCTCGAGTGCATGCACCACGTTCGCGAGCTCGCTTCCCATCTCCATCCTCTCGTAGATGCCCGAGACCCAGCTTGAAAAGGTCTCTTGATCAGCACGGTCAAGCCATGGCGGGATATCATCCTTGCCATTGGCACGCCCTTCGAGTATAGACCTGCAATAAGCAACAAGCGGATCGATCGATTGGTCCCGCGGGGTCTCGAACCGTGTAGCAACGGAACTCACGACGGGATCAACATCAAGCGAGTTCTTGGCGATCTCGGCAATCGTGGTGGCGGCTTCATCGATGTCATAGGATTTTCCCAGCACGTGCAACCCGGTCGTGATCGTGGCGGCCTTGTAGCGCTCGATCAAGGCCTCTAGCTCGCTCGTGCTGGTGTATTCGAGCCCGATTTGTGCAGCGACTTGCTGTATTTCCTCGTTGATATCGATGCTTTCGGTGCTTGCAGTGCCTTGCTGATCGATTTTTATGTATTCCTGCAACAAGGCCTCGAGCCTGCTGATATCCTGGTAAGAACCCGCGGTTCGTAGTGGTGGGCCTGCATGGTTAATGATAACGGCGTTCGAGCGTCTTTTTGCAATGGCGGACTCGCTGGTATTTGATATGTGGTATACGTAGATGTTCGGGATGGAACCGAGCAAGTTAATGTTGAAATCCAATGCATTTCCCACGCACTCCTTTCCTGGAAGGAATTCCAAAGTTCCATGCGTGCCGAGGTGGATGATCGCATCAATCCTGGCCACTTGCTCGAGATACTTGTAAAAGGCGATGTACTGGTGGTGCGGCGGCCGGTCCTTGTCATGGTACGAGTCGGCGTCCCCCTTGACCATCGACCTCGCGGGTTGCAAGCCTACCAGGATGTTCCCGAACTCGAGCACCGGAAGCCGCAAGGCACCGTTATGCACCATTACCTTGCCTGGCGGGTTCCCCCACGCGCCTATGACTTGGTCCCGCACCGGGCTTGGCAGCGTGTTGAACAGCGTGGCATATTCCGGACGGGTTATGGCGATCCCGCCGTATGTGTTCTTCCCGACGTGCTCCGGGTTGTTGATGGCACCTGCTTCGAGTAAGAGGTCGTGCATGGGCTTCTCGGGGGGAAGCTGCCCGACCGCATATCCCTCGCGCGCGAGCAATCCCAGCAAGCTGGTGATCGATGCCGACACGTCCAGGTACGCGGCGTTGCCGATCCTGCTCTCGCCAGGGGGGTAATCGTAGATGATAATGGCAATTTTTTTTTCTTGATTCCGTTTCACACGCAGATCAAGCCATTTCTTGACCCTCGCGCAGATCAAGGACACGGTTTCCGTTTCCGGGGCGATCTCGAGCACGGTGCTGTTCATCACGTCGGAATACCCCAGGCTGTTCATGAACCCTGCCGCCATCATCTCGATGCGACCATCGAGTTCGGGCATGACCACCGAGATGACCTGGTTGATGGGGATGATCCCGTGAGGTGATTCGTGGTACGCGCTCGCCATCATGTCGTACACGATGATCGGGTTGAGTTGCGGCACGCCCATCTTCTTGTACAGCGCCAGCGTTTCAGCATTATTGCCCCCGAATGGCCCACCGTTGATCTGGAAGTATTGTAGGTTGATGACGATGCTGACGATGTTATTACCATTCTCAAAAAAGAATTTTTGTATCGATTCGAGGTTATGAAGCACTTCCGAATAGAGCGGGATGATGTTGTTTCCCTTCAACCGTTCCATGAACTCGACGATCACGGGCAACGTTTGCTCGAAATAAATACCGCCGTAATAAAAAAGCCCAACCGTTTGCTTTGAAGAGTCAAACCCCTTTCTCTCCTTGTACTTATCGAGAGACGTGAAGTACTGGTTGATGACAGGATCACGATCGGGAACGCACGCTCAAGGAACTCCAAGCAAGCGGCCTGATCCCGCAAAAATAGGCATTAACCATCACCAACGAGCATGAACTGTTGCGGGACATCGATATACTCTCCCAGAACCAGTTGCGTGCAACCACCGCATTGTTCACGACCACGGAAACCGTGGACGTCGAGGACATGGCCTTGTCGATAGCGAGCTCCGTGCTCTTGGCGATAAAGCGAAACGACATCGACTCGATTAACGACATCTTGTTTTCCATACCAGGAAACACCGTGCTGGTGAAGCAGCAAGTCATCGAGCATCCAGGGTACAAGCTGGTCTCGTTGCTGTACAAGGCGATCACGTTCGAATCGGGAGAGCAGGTTGCGGAGGCCCTTTCTGCCATGGAGCTTGTCCCGCTCATCAACGGGGAACGCATGCTAGCATTCAGCATCTTGAACAAGCCCATCCCGAAACACGTCACCACCAGGATCCAGCTCGGGGCAGCGGAGGACGAGTTCACGAAGATGGCCAGGGACGTGTTGCCATACCTGGTGGAAGCCGCCCTTGACATGTTCTCGGAGCTCGGGGATACCATCCGCGTCAAGCGCGAGCTGCTGCTCAAGGACGGGAAGATCGAGGGGCCGAGAGCGATCACCAAGAACTCGATACAAGAGATCGCCATGTTCTACCAGGATGACGGGCTACGCGCCTTCAAGGAAAGCGACGTCGAGCTTGGCTGGCTCTCCATGTGGCTGTCCATCCTCACCATGGTGAAGAGCGACGCGCCATCCAGGGACATCTTGGCGCTTTTCAAGTCCGTGCTGAAAACCACGAGAAGCGAGGAAACGCTGGCAAAGCAACCCATGGCGAAGCTCATCGAACTCTTCTTGAAATGCGTGGAACGGGGCAATAACGAGTTGCTGGGGGAGATCAAGGCATTCCAACGCAATCTACCACTGCTAGACGAGGAAAAGACGTTTTTTGACGTGGACGCGCTCTTGTAAATGATTGTGTCGCCGGTCGCGGGATGTAATTCAAGTTTTCAAGGAAATGACCCACTGTAAGACCATGAATGCCACGAAGGTCATGCTGATCCCGATAACGAGTAACTTGACCGCGTATGACTTGTTCATCGCCGCGAGCGATGCTTGGTAAGTTAAGATAGCGCCTGCACCCGCGATGAACAGCAACGTGCTCGCGATGAAGCCTTCGATGATGAATGCCTCTGACAAGGAAGGGTAGAAGTACAACGGCTGGTTGTTCTGCGCGCCCAAGGCAATGGGCTTCCGGATCAAGACGTAAATCATACCTCCCATTAACAGGAACAACCCTATGTACGTGGCAACCAGCATCAGCATCCGGGGAGGTGATGGCAATGAAATGGACGTTGCACCGATGTTCGTCAACCGGACGCGTGGCACGCGAATGCCAAGGATGAGAGTTTTCTCCTTCGGGCCCGCATACTCCTTTTTTGCCATGCCGGTGGCGGATTGCGAGGACATGGTGCTATCAAGTGAGGGAAAAAATATTAAGCTCGTGGTTCGGTCGCTTGATAGGTGCGAGATGGAAGAGATCGTTCAATAGAATTTCAAGTGGGGATTGCGCTCGGGCAAAACATCCCCTTGGGCAGAGATGATAACATCCCGAACCGTGATTTTCCTGCCAGAGCCTTTCAAGGCATCTTCCACGAGGGATCTTAGCCCGAAACAACACATGACCTGCATGTGAACGAGCGTGATGGAATGGATGTCTTGTGTTGCGAATATCGTCTCTAATTTTTGCAAGTACATGCCGATCTTGTCGTCATCGAGCTTGGGACAGAACATGACCAAAACCTTTCCCTTCAAGAACTCCTGGTGGAAGTTGCCGTGCGCGAACGGGACGCAATCGGCCGCGATGAGCAAGTCCGCCCCCTTGAAGTAAGGCGCCGACGGGTTTGCCAGTGCCAGCTGCACCGGCCAGTTCTGGAGCTGCGATCGAACGGGTACCCGTGCGCTACTAGCACCCGCGCCATCATCCGCTGCCGCTTTTCGCATATCGATGGCCGAGGACCCGGGGCATCCACCACCCGCGCACGCATTCCCGTTCGACGTGCTCGGTTGGGTTTCCTTGGAGCGATGCTCTGGAACCGGTAACCCGTGGTCTTTCAAGTACTCGATCGCGATCTCCATGTACTCTTGCTGCGCGTGGTGGTCAAGGTGGTCCAGATGCGCCTTGATCACGTTCGGCCCGTGCGATACGACGTTGTCCATGACCCTCCGCTCGTCGTACGGTTCAGCCTCGCGACGTTCCACGGAAATTGCACCTTCCGGGCACGTCCCGATGCAAGCACCAAGGCCATCGCACAAAATCTCACCGACCAGCCTTGCCTTGCCATCGATCACTTGGATGGCACCCTCGGGACAGCCTTCGGCGCAGATCCCGCATCCCGTGCACCGGTTCTCGTCGATCTGGATGATGTTCCTCGTGGCTTTCCTTGTCATCTTGGATCACCTGCCATTCATGATCACCATCCAACGACCCTACAAAATTCCTTGGCTTCACGGGTAAAGCAGGCCATCCCGCACCGGTCATGGAGAAGAGATGTAGTGCTCGGCGAGGCGCTTTGAAAGGCGACGCACCATCTCTGACAAGGCAGCAGGCGACACGTCGAATTCAGCGGCGAGATCGGAAAGGGAGACCTTGCGCGGGACCTCGAAGAATCCCTTTTTCAGGGTCTTTACCAGCAAGTCTTTTTGCTTCCCGGTCAAGATGTCCCGGGGCTCCGATGCACCGATGGATTTCACCTGCACCGACACGCCCTTCCTTTCCATATCTGAGAGCAGGGCATCGATGTTCTTCCGCTCCCCGATGAGATGGAGCGTGCCGCGACCGTTCTGGATGACGAGGGGGTAATCCGGGATGACTTGGTGAGCGCTCATGAATTTCAGTATAAGGGGGTCTTCGACCTTGATGTTCACCAGCGTCTGGTCGGGAGCCTCGTAAACGATTTTCTGGTCCACGATGTTTGGATTCCCCTTCAAGTCGTTCAATAAATGGCTCACTTTAACCCCGCCGACTTCTATCAACGTGTTGCCCATCTCTTCCGGCAACGGGAGCATGGATATGTTCTTGAACAGCAAATCGGGATATTTCTTGCTTATGGTATAGAGGCATTGCTTCTCGGGAAGCAAGAACTCGATTTTCACGCGAACAACGTCGGTTACCATCGAAAATAATTTAATTGCCGTGAATTATAAACCCGCGCGACTCAAGATTCATTACACGACACTTGCTAAAAATCACGTAGTCCAAGATCCAAACCATAACCAGTGACCAAAATGGCGGAAAAAAGCCTCTACTCGGAAGTCAAGAAGCGGAAAATGGAAGCCCTCGGTAAGGCCGCGGTCGTGAAGCAAGTCGAGCAACACGGGAAGGTGCTGAGTATCAAGGGGCAATATGACCAGCCGGACAAGGTTACCAGCCACATGTACGCGGCCGTCAAGGACGTGATCAATCCTGGGCAATTCAACAAGGTCACCTTGAGCAACTACGATCTCGTGGTCATTGGATGCCCGGGAAACGAAATTCCGGGGCAATTCCATCCCCGGTTCAGGGAATACGTGGAGAACGGTGGCTGGATACTCAGCACGGACTGGGTCTTGCGCACGATCGTCGAACCCCTCTTCCCGGGGTACATCGCGTGGAACGGTGAGAAAACAGCAGACGCCGTCGTGGCGTGCGAGATCGTCGACCCCAGCCACCCGTTCCTCGATGGCGTGATAGATAGCCGGCTGACGCGTTCACCAAAAACATGCACGAGACCTGCAAGTTTTTTCGTGATTTGTCCCAAACATGCATGGAATCAATTTTTGCTTGAAAAAATAAAAAGATAATTAAAGGCATCCCGGCAATCTGAGCTGTATCTTTCCCTTCAACCGACCTACATGCCATGTCATGGGTTTCTTGTTTAAATGATAGTCGCCGTGCGCAATGGCATTGGCTCTATTATTCCTTGGTTTGTACCAAGTATATAGCGAATCCCCATGCGATCTATAAATACGTTCAAGGAGACAGTACAATCTAAATGGAGTGAATTTTATGGATCGGGACAAGATGCGACCGGACGTCCTTGAAGCTATCGATATACACGCGAACATCGCGCAAAAAATGGCTAAGAAGTATTTCTTGAAGAAATTTTACATGATACCCCGGATCATGCCTATTATAAAAAGAATGAACGTTGCTAACGAAAAATATCTCAAGGAGCGGACCATGGATTACAAGGTTCTCGAAACGATGATGAGAACGGAGGAGGTCCGGTTCATAGCCCGCTTGACGAGGGACATGAACGAGGCGATGATGGCTTGGTACAACAAGACCTACCCGTACCCAAGCACTGTAAATTTCGAGGCGGTGCGGATCGGGGAAATTCCCGCCGAGTGGCAAGTGCCAAGTAATGCCAAGGCAGACAAAACGATCTTGTACTTCCACGGCGGGGGTGGTTGTGTCGATTCCGTGAACCGGCTCCGGCCTTTCACGGTGGATCTAGCCACGCGCTTGGGGATCAAGGTCCTTAGCATCGATTATCGCCTTGCACCCGAAAATCCATTTCCAGCAGCGGTGGACGATTGCTACGCCGCGTACAAGTGGCTGCTGGAAAACGGGCAAAACCCTCGAAGCATAATCTTGGCGGGCGAGTCGCAAGGTGGAAACATGGCCCTGACAACCATCGTGAAAGCCAAGCAGGCAGGGGACACGCTGCCAGCAGGATGCATGTGTTTCTCCCCGGGGGCAGATTATTCCATCGATGCGAGTTGGTTCGATCACGCGGATACCGATCCGATCCTCAGCGAGGGATTTACACCCGGCTTCGCCCTCGCCTACATGCACGGCGCCGACCCGCAGAACCCGCTTGTTTCACCGGCTCGTGGCGATTTCCGGGGCTGCCCGCCCATGCTAATACAATCATCAACGACGGAAATGCTCCGGTACGCGTCGATAAATGCGGCGACCAAGGCCCGATCTGACGGCGTCGACATCACTTTCACCGAGTACCCGGGCATGATACATGGGTTCACGTCCTGGGGCTCGGTAAGATATCTTCCCAAGCTCCCGGAGGTCGATGCTGCTTGGAAAGAGATCGAACATTTCATAGACAATATCCTTTAGATAATGGAAACTCTTGTGTCATCAACACGTGCGATATCATCCATGGCATGGATATCATCCATGGCATGTCTAATTTTGTCTAAGACACCACCTCTGCCATCCATTGCAATGGATTTTGGATTTTTACCTTGAATGCACCAGCATTCTTGTTATAGCCCCCCAGTCACGCTTTCGTCACTTTCTTCACGTTCTGGAGCAGGAGCCCGAGGTACCTGTCCTCCTCGAGCCGCCCGTTGAACGTTATGCGGTCGCCGGTGGCTGGTGTTGTTTCCCGAGCACGTTTCAATCGTGGTGTATTGCTTTCCTTTCTTTATGTTCCTGCAATTCTTTCGAGATATCATCGATAGAATATTTATCAAGCCACGCGTGTCGCTCCTTCGTGTAATCGCCATGGCCCGTATCGAACTGCATCAAGAACCTTGCAGCGTCGACCGGACCGAGACCTTCAGTAAGGATTTTGATACCCTTGCTTCTCAGTTCTTGGGGGGATAATGTTGTCATTCACACCACCTCTGCCATCCATTGCAATGGATTTTGGATTTTTACCTTGAATGCACCAGCATTCTTGTTATACTTCTTGATTATCTCGTCATCTGTCGTGAGAAAGATATCCGCTTTACCTTCTTCCGCGCACGCAATATGCATCGCATCGAATTCTTTCAGGCTGAACTTCATTAATTCTCTTGCACGTGAAATGGTGCTTGAATTGACTTCAATCTTATCAGTAGCGATGTTCCCAAATGTACTAACATTTTTCTTTCGTTCTGGATCCGGGGTTTTCGATATTTCAAGATCAAGTACATCACTCTTGAGCAAAGAATGGCGACCATCTCGTACCCATGCTAATATGGTAAGAACTGCTTCTGCCTCCAATCGCACGCGGTCCTCAGTTTTATCATCGAATGGACGGTTCATGCAACAAACATCGATATAAAGGCGCATTTCATCTCATGTCTTGCGATTATGTTCGGATGTAAGATAGAAATTGAGACTAAAAAGTATATGTAGAAGAAAGAACCCGATTTACAATCCCAAGAACGGGTTCGTGGCATCTAATAGAGAGAGAACCGGGGTAGGCAGAGGGCCTGTTGCCAGCAGGTGGCACGTGTTTCTCACCGGTGGCCATATATTCCTTCCATGCGAGGTTATTCGATTATGAAGAAATCCACGTCGTTTAAACACACCGTGCAGCCCCTTGGTCACGTTTTCGTCACTTTCTTCACGTTCTGGAGCAAGAACCCGAGGTACCTGTCCTCCTTGAGCCGCCCGTTGAACGTTATGCGGTCGCCGGTGGCAAGACTGGACGCGGTGACGATGGCCTCGCTGAGCCGGGCACGTATCTCGCCGAAAGGCTCGTGGTCGGTGGATTTCTTGGAATCCGGCGCTGCCGAGCCCCCCTTCAAGCCCACCACGTAGTACACCGTGACCTCGTCCTGGTAATGCGACTCGCGCCGCTCGATGGACGTGATCTCCGCGTCGAAGATGCAGACAGCGCCACCTGTTGCCGCGGTAATGGCTTGGATGGTGGGCTCGGCGGCGATCTTGTTGCCCCGGCCTTGCTGCCGCGGCGAGGCCGTGGCCGTGGTCGTGGCCGCGGCCGGGGCCGGCTGCGCGCCCGCGGCGCCACCTTGCCCTTGCATCGCGGGGTTGGTCGGGACGGCTTCCAGCTGGGGGAACGACTTGCCCTCGCCGGGGCCGGCGGCCCGCTCTATCTTGATGGCGAACCTGTCCCACGTGGTCGGCGCGTAGTCCACCTGCACCGCGCCGTTCTTGAACTCCTTGACGTACGTGCAGGCGAACGGGAGCTTCGCGTTGGTGTTCACGAAGGCAACCAAGCTGCGCGCCATGATGTCCTTTGCTTCTGCATTCGTGGCAAGGCACGTGCCGCTTGCGGTCACCACGTGATACCGGATGGTCGGGAATCGCTCGCCCGGTATGATTTTCTTGTGAATAAGGATGTCATCAACATCGACGTCATGGGCGGACTGGTCTTGTATCTTGTCGAAAAACCCGAAGTCCTTGGCACGGTGGTGCAGCCACCAGGTGCCGTCGATGTCGTCCGTGATGGTTCCGAGATCGAGTTTCATGGTATCCCCTCGATACCAGCTTTGCACGTGACCTTATAAACACCCATCCCCGCGACCATGCACTTCCGTCCAAGGCCACTCCAGATCCCCGCGGCACTGGCAGCACGGCGGGGACCGGGCGCGTGCAAACGGGCTTTGATTGCCACGCGGGGATGGGGCCGGATAAAAAATAATGCCCGTGGCACCCGGTGTTATGATGCAAACGGGAAAATTACAAAGCCATGGCCCGGGAGGTGAGAGCGGTGACGATAAAAGCTAGAGGTGCAGGAAAAACCATGAATTGCATTTGCAGCTCACGACATGGGACCACGTCGCATGCACCGCCATCATGCTTGCCACCGGCATGCAATTCCAAACGATCCTAGCAGCCCCGGCCGCGGTCGGGGAACCAGCAGCGGGAATGACGGCGATCGTGCTCGCCCTCGTGCTGCTCGTGTTCATCGCGCCGGGCAAGGTGTTCAAGGTCAAGCTTGGCGACATGAACTACCAGGTCCCGGTC
Source organism: Promethearchaeota archaeon (assembly GCA_041305945.1). GTDB lineage: Archaea > Asgardarchaeota > Lokiarchaeia > Sigyniarchaeales > Sigyniarchaeaceae > JBGLND01. Next base: position 2,717,046 of record JBGLND010000001.1, on the reverse strand, counting down.
ATTGCGCGGGAGCCGGGGCAGAACTGGCTTTGGGTATTCGTGACGTTCTTCAAGAAGTACGCGATCGTCATCAAGACGCACAAGTGGCAAATATTGCTCAGGATTAGCGAGATATTCCTTGCTCTTGCCCTCGGCATGGTATTCGGATTGATTTTGCGTGCTGCTTGAACCACCAGTGCAGGAAGGGCAACCTTGCTTTTTTTCCTTCTCCATACCACGACAGCGCGTTCACGCGCCGTTAATAAAACCATGCAAGGCATGATCGAACCGCGGTAGGACGCCGGGGACCGTGTCGAGCTGGAGGGAGAATGAGACGTCCTCTTGGAATCTCGGCCCCAGGCTGCCGAGGAACGACGCGTGGCGCGACCCTGCCTTGACCAGCGACAGGATGAAGGCGTGTTGCTCTGGCAGGGCATCGAAAGGCACGCCGTCCCACGTGAGTCCAGCCAAGAACCTGATATCGAGATTTCCATCCAACCCGCGAAGGTGCTTGGCCATGTACATTGCACCCACGAGGTCCTCGTAGGCAGTTTGTTTCACGCCCGCAGCGACGAGAAGGAGGTCGTTGCCGGTTTCCCTTGCCTCCTCGAGAATGCCCTTGGCAACTGCCGATCGATTGACGAATGCTCCACAATACACGTATGGAAAACCTTTCGAGATGGCCTCCACGGCGATCCTGGTGAAGTTCGTGGTGGTCAGTATCACGTCCTTCCCGGAAACGCTCGCTGTCGAAAACTCGACGGGCGAGTTCCCGAAATCGAACCCGGCAGGCGGGAGGCCGCCCCGCTCCCCGCAAAGTATCGCATCGGGCATGGCGCATTTTAACGCCAATGCGTCATCCACGGTTTTGACGATTTTCACTAACCTTGCACCCCGGTGGAGCAGCACCGCGACGGAGGTGGACGCACGGAGCACGTCGATGACGACGCAACTGCTGTTCTCGTTCCGGGGAATCGACGGGAGGTCATCCCCCCACGTGATCTCGACGTTCATGAACGGGGACCCCGGAACTATTTCTTGTTCAAGGTGTAATAGGAATCGAGCTCTTCAAGGTAATTCCGCAGCTTCTGCTTTCTTGGCTCGTCGAGTTCGAGCATCTCGCATATCTCGGTGACGATCGAACTGATCGTTTTCGTGGAAGACGCGATGTCTTCCTCTTGCACCTTGGCCGCCTCCGGGGATTTCCCCGTCAGGATCAAGCGACGCCGCTCGCCAAACTTGGTGATTGCCCCGTCTTGCACCGAGCCCCAGCCAAGGTTGAACACGAGCGCATCAGCGGCGACCTTTTGCAACAAAGGGTCCTCGGACGACAGGTTTTCGATGAGAGCATCGATGGCCTTCGGGCTCTTGATCTTGTTGAAGGCGATGATCGCGGGGAAGCGAACGAGGGGAACGTGATCGGCTAGGGCACCGACCAAGGTGCTAATTGCGGTGTCATTCTCGAACGCGCCCAGAGCAGTCATGACGGACAGACGAACCTCGGGATCGCTGGATCTCGCCTTTTTCACGAGGGCATCGATTGCACGGGGATCGTGGATGCGGGCAAGGGATAGCGCCGCATTTTCCCGGACGCTGAAACTTTCATCATCCAGCGCGTTGATCAAGTTTTGGACCGCAAGCTTGTCCTCGAATTTACCAAGCGCGTGAGCTGAAATTTCACGGACCAGCGAGCTCTGGTCAAGAAGGCAAGGGATGATGAGGCTTGCCGACGAGGCGCTCTTGATGCTCACGAGTGCTTGTATGGCTTCGCCCTTCAAATCCGGGTCGATCTTGTGGTCGGGATCCCGGACGAGATCTTCCAATATTTTTATGATGACCTTGCTTGAAATACCGTGTTCCTTGATCTCGTGGATTGCAGACAATTGCACTTCCTTGTGCTTGTTCTGGAGGTCTTTCTCCAATTTCTTGGCATCCATCGCAGTTTCCCACCAAGGAACCAGAACGACCGGGGCGTTATGTAGTTTTTTACGTGCGTCACAGCGCGGTGCTCTCGTCGTAAGATATCCTGCCAAGGCCCTCGCTTGACCGGTAGTCCTCGTTGATCAAGTAAAAATAATAGATGTCCTCGATCGAAAGGCTGGATGTCGTGTACGAAATCACCTCGGGGTCCCGGATGAGCCGGTCGCTCACTGCACGTACTTCTTTCTCGTCTTGGCAGATAAACTGCACGTGCGACCCGACCTGCCGGTACGGCTGGTCATACTCGTTCCAGTAATCGTCGGGCAGTATATGCTTGGGGATGACATCGACATCGTACTTGTACGGGATGGTCTTCAAGATGGTCTCGACGTCGCCGAGCCGGAGCACGGTTCCGCCACGACGCAAGAGCAATATCTTGTTCGTGAGCCGGTCGACGGTTGAAACGTCGTGATCGATGATGATGTAGGTGATCTTGTCCTTTCGTTCTGCCAAGAAATTGAGGAGCTTCTCCTTCCGCACCACGTCGAGGTTCGCCGTGACCTCGTCGATGAGCATGACATCGGGCTCCTTGAGCAACGCGATCGCGAACCGCGTCATCGCCTTCTGTCCCTCGCTGAACACTTCCAGCAGCTCGTCCAGCATGTGGGTGATGCCGAACAGCTCGATGAACTTCAACGCGGGCTCGGGGTCCTTGCCTTGCGCCTTCCCATAGAAGTTGATGATGTCGCGCAGCGTGAGCTTCTTCAGGAAGCTCAGGGCAGGGGACACGAAGGACACGTGTTCCAAGACGTGGTGCAGCTGCTTCTCGACATCGTAGCCCCGAATTTTCACGGTGCCGGCATCGGGAAGGTATATACCCGCGAGTATTTTCATGAGGGTGGTTTTACCGGAACCGTTCGCGCCGATGATGGCAACGTGGTTGCCGGGCTCTATGGAAAACGTCATGCCGTTGATGATGGTATCGAATTTAGACTTGAACGGGTTCTCGCTCGGGAGCCGGAACCGCTTCACGAGGTCCTTGACTTCTATTACCTTGGTCGTGTCCACGATGTTTCACCACCTTCAATACGTCTCGATCGAGCCGAGAAGCTTGGCCTTCTTGGAGAACGCCGCGATGGAAATGACCGAGATGACCAGCAGGGCGACCAAGCCGATGAGTTGCGATTGTGCCACGAATCCTGCCCAGTGTTCGACAGTTGCAATCCAGTGCCCCGGCCACATCGACACCTTGAGCGGATCTCCGTGAGCAACGGGGGAACCGACAATGAGCAGATCACGCAAGAAATCGACGCCGGATGCCACTGGTACGACCTCGAGAATGAGGGTCGATTTTCCAAGCCCGAATATTGGGAAATACATGCCCGTGGCAACCTTCAGCCCGTAGATGAACACGTTCGCGAGAACGCCCGTCTTCTTGAACAGCAAGCTGAACGAAGCGACCCAGAGCGACACGCACAGCATGAAGATGGTCATGCTCGCGAAGACGAGCAGGAACCAAGGGAGATTCACGAGAAAGTCGATGGAAAACATGTTCAAGACGAAAAAGAACGGCATCACGACGCCCGTGGCAAGGAGGCGTCGACCTGCCCGATGCCGAGGTCGACGTGCTAGCGTCGACCTGCCCGATGCCGAGGTCGACGTGCTAGCGTCGACCTGCCCGATGCCGAGGTCGACGTGGATAAGCTACTCGGGTTCACCGGACCTTTAACCTTTTTTTTATTTCATCGAACATGGCCATCTCGTCATCATCCCGTTGAGGTCAACCCGTTTTTCGAGCAGAACGTGCGATTCTCCGACGCCATCGAGGCATGGCTCCAGCGCATGTACCAGCGGTGGAAGGACAAGGTTCTCTTTTGTTAAGATAAATGTTAAATAACGAGAATTGTCACCACTCGGTAGCCCTTTTAAAGTCAGCAATGTATTTCTCGTGCCAGTCCTTCTCTTGGCCGAGTTCCAGCAACTTGTTGAAACATCTTGCCTCGAGTTCAAGCGCCTTGCCGTATTCGATTCCGAAAAGCAGCTTCGTATTTACCTTTGAATACATTCCGACTTGCTGGTTGAGGCGCGACAGTACCTTCGCGGTCTCATTTGCCATGGTTGAAACTTCATCCCGCGTGTCGCTAATCCCATTCACGAACCCCATCCTTGCAGCATCCTCGGCGTTCAGCTTCCGTGACAGCATTAACATCTCGTTACCAAGGGACGGGCCGAAATGCATCATGCACAGGGTCAGTGCACCAGTCGCGGGGTAGAGGCCGATTTCAAGCTCGGGTAACTTGAAGTACACCTTCCTCGTCGTGTAGCGGAAGTCGGAAAGCATCGAAATGATGCAGCCCCAGCCTACCGCGGGAGCACTGATGGCCGAAATGATGGGCTTGGGAAAGTAGAACATGGTCTTGGACAGGTTGGATCCGTTCTCCAGTATCTTTGATTTCAAGTTCACGTCACCACTCGTGAGCATGGTCGTATCCAGACCTGCTGAAAAAGCCTTTTCACCCACTGCATCGATGATAACGCATTTCACTCGCTTGTCTGCTTCCAAGTCCAAGAAAATGGATGTCAGGTGCTGCAACCTCTCGATGGTGAACGTGTTCAGTTTTTCCGGGTTGTTTAACGTGATCCGGGCAATTTTATCCTTAGTTACGAGTATCTCGTCAGTCATGAAGCAATTTCTCTCGGGAAACTATATAAAGTCTTGTCATGCATGTTACCACGAATTACTCGATGGTAGCTGCCGCGATACCGCCGGATGGCCGCCCCGGGAAAGTCACCGCTCCCACGATCGCCCCACGATCGCAAACTATAAAATCTTGAATTCGCGTGGTCATCTGGGAAATGATCGGAAAGCAGCATCGCGTGTAGTTTACCAAAAACGTGGCCACGAAGGTGGAACATTGCATTCATATGTCTTGAAAGGGATATTGCTCAACGGCGGTGCAAGAACAGCGGAGCTTGATTTCAAGTGCCGGATATTCGATGCAATTGCATTCCAAGGGTTCATACACTCGTCATACACCGTGATCGGGGTTGACTTCGGGCTCGGCCACATGGATTTTTCCGCGGATGAGATGGGGGGGGATGAACGGACCATCGTCCGCATCCAGGTCTGGAACATCAACCAGAACCCGAGGTTCATCTTCTCGGGTAAGACGTTCTTCATGTCGGGCGCGAGGTTTGCCGTGGCCCCTTACATCATTGGCGAGGATGCCATCGAAAGTCTCGTGGCTACGATCCGGTCGGTCCGGGAGAACGCCCACGGCGAGGTGAGTTTTGGCCTCATCACCATGGGAACGGGACAAGACGAGGATAAGGATAAACTTCACGAGCTGGTGGGTTCCCTTGAAACAAGCGTGCGCCTCCCCATCACCCTCGCCACGTCGCTGGAAGAGTTCATGGCCGGGCTCGTGCTCGCCGGCATCAAGGGAGAGGAAGGCGTGTTCATCCTCGATATCGGGGACGTCCCGCAAGAACCCCTCGCACGCGCAACCAACGTGATCGACCCGTTCAACAGCCCCGTGTGCCTTGCTTCCGACAACCTGTTCGAGTACCTCTCCGAGAATGGTTTACATCCCAACGAGGCGGGCCAGGCAATCTTGAACACGGCTGACAAGAATTTCATCTACAAGATCGACCTTCACAACATGAAATTGCTCGTCGCGAGCCGTGAATGCGAATCGTGCAAGCAATACCCCTGCCACGATGCATTCACCAGGATTTGCGTCGTTCTCGACAGCACGGACAAGCACGGGTACGCGTCGAAAGCCACGGGCTTTACCTGTGAAGACACGTTCATCTTGTCGATCATCTACTCGGTCCTCAACGACTGCATCCCGGCGAGCGTTTCCAGCCAGTTCCCCCGCAAGAGGCCATGCAAGTGATCATGCATCCACTGCATCCATCGCATCCATCGCATCCAATGCTTCCACGCCCAAGGATGCCAGTGCCTCGACAACCTGCGCCACGGGGAGTCCCATCACGCCACTCGGGCTTCCCTCGATGGATTGGATGAACTTGCTCGCCTTGTGCTGGATGGCATAACAACCCGCACGCCCCTTCCACTCACCGGTGGCAACGTATCCCTTGATTTCCGCATCATCGAGCTCGGCAAACCGCACCTTCGTGACCGTGTGCCCGGTTCTCGAGTCCACCGGGTTCGCGGACCCGCCGGGCATGCTAACCTCCAAGAGCTGGAGGTGGTACGCCGTGATGAGCTTGTGCACTTGCCCTTGGAGCCGTCGCAAAACGGAAATTGCCTCGCGCTCGTCGGCAGCCTTGCCAAAGGTCTCGCTCTTCAGCGAGACGATGGTATCGGCAGTGATCAAGACCATGTGCACGAGATCGGCATTCATCGTTGGCAAGAGGGAGATGAATTGTTCTTTCTTCAACTCGTTGCGCAAACGGCGTAGCACGGATTCTCCCTTCCTCGTCGCGAGGAGCTCGGCAAGTCGCACGGGGTCGGACGCCTCGTCGCTCTCGTCGTAATCACCGGGCAAGACGATGAATGGAGCCAACCCTGCTTTTTCCATCAATTCCTTCCGGTCCAGGGAACTGGACCCGAGAATGTAACATGCAACGCGCATGAGGTGAAAAATGCAAGATGTCAAAAAAACGAGGCATGGCCTCGCGATGCAACCGGCCAGCGTGGCAAGAAATCGCGGGCACGTGAAAAGGAAAGCAAGAAAATGTAGGCCGCGTCGTTACCCGCGCAAGGAATCGATCCGGGACTTGTAGTCCTTGATCTTCTCGTCCTCGACCGGGGAATTTGCGGCGGTTGGCAAGTCCATCCCGTCCATGGCGATGCTCGTGTCTATCTCTTCCATGGCCTCGTCAAGGTCGTTGCCGGACACTTGCGCATCCGTCGTGAGCTGGAGCCCTTCTTGCGTCACTTCCATGTTCATATCGAGCTCCGTGATGGTGTTGTTTATCGAATCGAGCGTGGATTGGATTTCAGGAACGTTCAAGGTCGTTTCCTTCATGCTCTTCAATGACGTGTCAATGGACTGGAACATGTCGGACATGCGCTGGGTTTCGGTGACTTGCTCGAGCTTGTATTGCATCGCTTGCATGTTGGTGACGAACTTGACCATATTCGCGGCCATCTTCCGGTACTTCAACATCTCGCCCGCGTGGAGCTTGGCACCTTGCTCGTCGCCGTTCTGGCGTAACTCTATTGCGCGCTTCTTCGATTTCTCGGCTTGGAACTCCAGCTTTTTCTGGTTTTTCTCCATGCGCTTGATTTCCAACCGTAGCTTGAACAGCATCCTGCGGGTGCGGGCTTGTTCCTCGTTAGTCCCTTTTCGTCCCTTGGACGGTGCGAACGTGCTCTTGCCGCCCTTTGGCATGCTTCTTTTCATGAAGTTTGCCATCCTTACCCGGCTCGCGATACAAAATGGGAATGAAACGTTTGTTGCTTTCCCCGTTCATGGATATCAAACCTATCAACGATCGCCTTGATCTTGTAGAGGTTTTCATTAATGATACTCTCGTTTTGGAGGGTTTGCGTGACTTGCTATCTGGTATTTGCGACCTCGAACGCCTCATTTCCCGCATCAATTATTCCACCGCGACCAACGCCCGTCACTTGTTGCAACTTGGCAAGGGATTGCAACGCGTCCCTGCCTTGCGCGACATCCTCGGCAAGGTAGACCGCCCGCTGGCAAGTAACCTGTCGAGCCGCCTCGCGGATTTTGACCCCATCGTTACTCGCATCCTCGCGACCATCGTGGACGAGCCGCCGGTGCGGGTGACGGAAGGCTGCATGATCCGAGATGGCGTGAACGCGGAACTCGACGAGCTCCGTGGGATACGCGCCAACAGCCAGCAATGGCTTGAAAAATTCCAGGAAACCATGCGGCAAAAATACGGGCTCACCACCCTTCGCGTGAAAAGCAACGATGTTTTCGGGTACTTCATCGAGATATCGAAGAATTACGTTGACAAGGTTCCCGACACGTGGACCCGCAAGCAAACGCTCGTGAATGCCGAGCGGTACATCAATCCCGAGTTGAAGGAGATGGAAGAGAAGATATTGAGTGCCGAGGGCAAGATATACGACATCGAGAAATCCATCTTCACGGAATTGAAGGCCGCGATCGTTGCCTTGACGGGAGACATCCAAGCAACGGCCAAGGCAATTGCTGAAATCGACGCATTCGTGACGTTCGCTAGTGTCTCTGCATCTTCGCGTTTCGTGCGTCCGGTGCTCGACGAGTCCGGTGCCATTCACATCAAGGGCGGGCGCCATCCCACCATCGAGAAACTCATCGGAACCGACAAGTTCATCACGAATGACCTCGATATAGACCCGGCAACCAACGTCCTTACCATCGTGACCGGGCCGAACATGAGCGGGAAGAGCACGTTCTTGCGCCAAGTGTGCTTGATTGCAATCATGGCACAAGCCGGCTGCTTCGTGCCCGCGTCGAGCGCCTCGATCGGGGTGCTGGACAAGATATTCTCCCGCGTGGGTGCCCAAGATGATATATCGCGCCAGCGATCCACGTTCTTGCTCGAGATGAACGAGACCGCCTACATCTTGAACCATGCAACGAGCCGTTCCCTGGTCATCTTGGACGAGCTCGGCCGTGGAACGTCCACGTTCGATGGGGTAAGCTTGGCTTGGGCAGTCGCCGAGTACCTCCAAGCCAAGCGGGTGAAGACCATGTTCGCGACGCATTACCACCAGCTTTCCGACCTGGAGTCGTTCCTCCCTCGCACGAAAAACCTGAACGTGCTCGTGAAGGAAGACGAGCGAACCAAGGACCTCGTCTTTTTGCACAAGGTCGTGGAGGGGTCATGCGACCGGAGTTACGGCATACAAGTTGCCAAGCTAGCCGGCGTTCCCTTGCCCGTGATCAACCGTGCCCAGGAGATACTCAAGAAATTGACGGAAGATGACCCGCTCACGACCGATCGCATCAAGCTCATCGGCGAGAAGGGCATCCAAAGCCCGGGACTCCAGAAATCAAGAACTCGCCAGACCATCCTCATGCCGATCGTGCAGAAGCCGGCCGTGAATCCAAAGTACGAGAAGGTCGAAGCCGAGCTCGCGAGGCTCAACCCCGACGCGATCACGCCGATCGAAGCCTTAAATATACTGAAATGTCTTAAGGACTTGATGAAGGAATGAAAGATCAACTCAACGTGGGGTTCCTCGTCTCCAAATATTCCACCTTGTTCCCGCTCGTCAAGGAAATGAACCTCAAGGTCGGGTTCAAGGCATGGAAGGTGTGGGAGGACCGGATCGAGAACATGTCCCGGAACGACATGGTGGTCATCGAGGACGATCCCGAGCTCCCGGAATCCACTGCCCACGTTAACAAGTACGTGAAGGGCGGGGGCATCATCATTCAACTTTACTCGACGGGCGAGATCGAGGATGCAGAAATCGTGCTCGCTCGAAACGTTCCCGTTCCCGATGAATTCAAGCCCATATTCGAAAACATCGACGTTGAGGGCTTATTCAAGCAATACCCTAGATTGACGATTCACCTTTCAAGGGACCCGGGCATCGTTGTCACGGTGTCCCAGAACATCTTCACGGAACAAAAACCCGCTGCGGCCATCATTGATGATGACGTGGATGGTGCCCCGGACGGGGATGGGATTGGCGGCGACGGTGATGGGGATGCAGCACCCGGCCCGGTTCGTTCCCGGCCCGCGGAACGCCGGCGGGAAGAAATCGTATTGAACTACGAATTGTTCGAGGGCCTGGTGCGCTTCTTGGCTCGCATCAAGGGTGATGGTGGCGAGAAAACGCGGGATTTCACGCCACGGCCAATCAAGGAGCACGTGGTGTTCATCCACGGGCGCTCGACGTGGATCGAGGGGGTGAAGAAGGACGCCGTCAGCGCGCTGGTGCGCGCGGTGTACGACCATCTTGGCTTGCAAGAGCACATTACCATGGCTCAGAAAGCTCCCGAGTACCGTGGCGGGGACCCGGAGGTGCTTGATGCCCTGCCGGAGATTTACTATTATTACCGGCGCATCGAGGACGACGACGAGGATGGCAAGGAGGCGAGCCTTGCACGGGACCACTTGGAACAAGCAAAGGCTCATCATGCCCGAGTTCGAGCGGAAAAAAACTGGGACCTAAATTCCATCCCCCTCTTCTATGCAGACATTGCAAGGCTCCATGATGATGGCGTGAAGGTCAAGAAGCTGTACCTCCTTCCCCCGGCTATCTTGGCGGACAAGAGCCGCGAGCAGAACGTGAAGTCCCTCGTGAAATGCTTCCTGGAACCGTTGGCAACGAAGGGAATCGAGTCCTTCATCCTGACGCCCGGCACGGGCGGCACGGTGGCCATCGAGCCCGCCGTCCCCGCCAGGAATGCCACCAAGCCCCGGCCACCCAACCCTGCCGAGCACGTTCTCCTGGTCCACGGGCAGGAAATCGATGCATTCGCGGGCGATGCCCCGTTCGATGCGTTCCTGCCGGGCTTCATCGAGAAGGTGCTCCCCGCTGGAGATGCTACCAACGTGTTGAAGGTGCTCGTGCACATCTCTGTGGATAAACTGGACATGCAAAGTCGCATCAAGGAATACTCCTTTAAATTGAAGAAAGTTGACGAGAAGATGAAAGCGCGGCTCCGGCGCGACATGGAAAACGCGCAAAAGCGCCTCCACGCGCACATCCACGTTTCGAGGGACCGCAAGGTGTTCGAGCACCACGGGTTTACCGTGATAGAGGTCGAGGACTCGCGTGATACCGACCAGGACGTGATGGTGTTCGTCATCGACCAGCTCGCGCCGTACATCCATTCCAAGCGCGTGTCGAAATTGTTCTTGCTGGTGCCCCGGTTGCTCGATGATTTCTCGCGCACGGTGCTGGCACCATTGCTTCCCGCCGAAAATATAACATCCATCAAGTGAGCATGGCCAATGGGTTCCATCCACAAGATACTCGATTACGAGAAGATCGCCGCCGGCGAGGTCATCGAGAGGCCAGCGAGCGTCGTCAAGGAACTGCTGGAAAACGCGATCGACGCGGGAGCGACGCGCGTGGAGGTCCACGTCGAGGAAGCGGGCATCAAGTCCATCAAGGTCATCGATAACGGAGCCGGGATCCCGCCGGAAGAGGTCCAGCTTGCCTTCGAGCGACACACCACGTCGAAGATACTGGATTTCAACGACGCAACATTCGGGACCCGCGACGTGCACCTCGAGGATCGCCTGTCCCGGCGGGACCTTTGCACCGGGCGTCGCGACCAGGTCGTACACGATGACGTCGTAAATGTCATTCTCCCCCTCCTCGTCACCGCCACCTTGGTCATCCTTGGATTTCTTGCTCGGCTCGTCAACGTCTTCCTCGTCCGTCGGGAAGAACTCGAACAGCCGGATGCCGCGGACTTTATCGCTCTTCACTCCCACGATCAAATCTATCTCGAATTCGTCCATTGACACCATGCCCGGCAGAATGGTGACCTTTTCCTTGAAAATTCTCTCGTAATACGGTTCGATGATCTTCCAGTCCTCGTTCTCGTCGGATTCCATGGTGCTTTCACGTTGCGAGCTTGAATTCGCGGTTGTCGATCTATCTCTTTCCCGGCACATATACAAATAGCTGTTGATGCTAGATCCCTAATACACGAGGAGATGATGAAGCGTGACCCGCGTGCTGGTCCTCTACTATTCATTCGAAGGTAACACTAGGTGCATCGCCGAAGCGATCGCCAGAAGCATCAATGCAGATTTAGCAGCCTTGAAGCCAAAAAAGGAGCCAAATTCACACGGTGGTTCCAAATACCTCTGGGGCGGGAAGCAAGTCGTCATGAAAGAGACGCCCCCCCTCGAACCACTGGATGTTGACGTGGATGCGTACGATCTCATCTTCGTGGGCACCCCGGTATGGGCATTCACGTTCACGCCGGCCATCCGCACCGTGCTCAAGGAAAAGTTGATCCAAGGCTCGAGCCTGGCCATTTTCTGCGTCCACGAGGGCGGGATGAAGAGCACCTTGACTAAAATGGCCAACGCGTTTGAAAAATTGAGTAATAACATCGTCGCTCAAAACAATTTCGTTAATGTATTGGTGAACAAGGAAGATAACGAGAAAAAAGCGGCAGAATGGGCAAAATCTGTCCTTGAAAACCTTTCGTCCGGCTGATCGGGAGAATAATGAGACAAAGGCAGCAGGATGGGCTACTCTGCTCTTGGAACACCTCTCGTCCGGCTGGTCAACGACACCTTTTTCTACCGGGCGCGACCACGCGCGTTTGGAAACACGAACCGGTTCGTGCCATGGGTTCGTTACCCTTTCTCGTTTCTGGCGCGTCATAGCACCCGTCAAGATCATTCCAGAACGAAATAGCCCTTGAAATGAGCCTTGACTCACGATCTGGGCTCGATCACGGTCTCTTTTTCTTCAATGTTCCGTGTTCACCGTGCTTGCCAAAGGAAGAGCTCCATTACTGACGGTGAATCGATAGTGGCACGTATATCAACATTGGCCTTCAAGTTGGTCGTGGATAAAGCTTATCGTGATAAGTTTGTCTTGATTATGGATGGTGGCATGCAACTGGTCGTGATTAACGGTTAAGCCTTGAATGCCATCAAGGGAGCTACCTCGTTTCCTAGTTAGGTACACCGCGCATGCCAATGACGGATAAACTTAAAAACCATGTTATGGATAATTCCAATATCTATCTAATTACACGTCCGATCACAACTCACCTACAAAACCCAGCAGCAAGATGGCGCACGAATCACGGCTACTCATCGTGGACAACCACGAGGCGGGAGACGAGAAAACCCGAACGCGGAGGATTAGGGGATTTGTCGAACATCTCGAAGCATACAATGCCCGAATCAGTCCGCACGGACGGGTACTGTCACCTGTGATCATTCCCTACGACCGGCTCGATACCGTTCCCGTCGAGGCGGATGGTGCCATACTTACCGGATCGGGGATACGCATCGACCAGCTCGCGTGCGATCCAAGCTTGGCGCGTGCACTCCAACCGCAGATCGATTTGATTTGCTCTGGAAAGATGCCCATTCTCGGCGTGTGTTTCGGTCACCAGCTCATAGCCCATGCTTTTGGTTTTTCAATCGGCACGTGTTCCGAGAAAGAAGGTGCCATCATGCCGGTCGAGGTGCACGAGCCGTTCGAATTGATCAAGCAGCCCAGCGTGCTTGTGGAAAACCACCACCAGCGCGAGGTCACGTGGGTGCCGGCCTTGGAACGCGTCTTCTCGGTCCACGCTTCCACGGCGATCTGCAGGGTCCAGGTGCTCAAGCACAAGGTGCTTCCCGTGTACGGGGTTCAATTCCATCCCGAGTCGCTGAATTCGCGCGCACGCCTAGATGGTCAGGCGTTGTTGCACAACTTCTTTGACATCGTCGTGTTCAAGGACATGCTCGCTACCCCCGTGGATGTCAAGGTTGGCATGGAAGAAATCGGTGCATGATTTTTTCACGTGTTTTCCATTACATCGTTTTCCACGCGAGAATCACGTCCCATATCGTCGAGGAAATATGCGTGCCTGTCGTAGTTCTTGCAGTTTTCCAGCGTTCCACCCCGCGCTCGCCTCGTAATGTACCCCATTCTTGCCATATCGTTCGACGTCGGTTGCGTGGCAAGAGGTGCAACGCGCGAGCAACCCTGACGCGGTCTTGAAGCAACGCTTGCAGGCGGGAATGGCTGGCCGAGAGATAGAATGGGGCTTTTTGTATCCATGGCGTGCAACGGAATTCTGTTAAACTGCGCCATTTTTCGAGCTTGCTTGGTTCAAGAAAGCACGGACCGCGTCCTCGTCAATCTCGTTGTGTCGAAATATCTGTCCCGCCCGCAATAACGCGTTCCCCCGCCGTAGCACGGGTACCGAGTAAATTTCCAGAATGAGGGCATCGGTCTCCGCTATCGGGTCGAGATCCACGACCCGTTCTATGTACGAGACTCCTTGCCCTTGTAAAAGGTTTTTTAGCACGTCGCAATTGCCGCAGTTGGACGTGGTGAACAATTCGAGTTCGTCAGCATTCACGGGTATCCCTCGTGTTACTTGGACGGCGCGCGAACTAATTCCTTTGCATTAAATTGTTAATAACCGATCAGCTCAAGGATATCCTTGCATAGGCGTATTGCAGCGATGGGCGTGAGACTTGCCTTTGCTCCGTGCATGGAAATTTCGATGCCATCCCGGTTTTTAACGGTCATGACCGGTGTTCTCGGTGCCGGGGTGCTCCCCGGGGCATCAATTTTGCCGTCAGGTTTTTCGCCTTGGCCATCGCGAGCCAGGCGTTCCCCCGGGGCAGGCACTTGTACGCCCCGGACGGTACTTGCCAGATGCACGGTGCCGGGCATTGCTGTAACCCCCGCATTCACGTCCCTCCCTGCACTCGACTTGGCATAGAACGGGCACATTCCGTCGTTGATCTTAAAACCATCGATTGTTACATGGCCGGGCATCATTTTTCCACTCGTCGGGTTGAGAACCCGGAAGCCCCACGTCTTTAAATTCCCGCATTTTGGGCACTTGCCCGCATTGGGGGCATAGGCCACGGTCTTGTCAATATGATAATCTGCATCACCAGCTTGGGAAGCGGTCGCGTTCACCGGTCAAGATCACCTCACTCGACCGGATTAGATGAATGCATATAAATGGCGAGAAAATGGCGCGACGCGAATGAAAAGACCCTGCACGAGAATACCGGGCGTGCCGCCGGCCGATACCAAGACTTTGCCGGGAAAAAGAAAAAGGGAAAGGAGAACACACGCGGGGAGAATTCAATGGATGTGCAAATCAAGGCGACGGGATCGCGTCGATCGCACGTTCGATATCAGCATCATCGAGCATCTCGAGACCGGTGAGCACGTCCTCGAACGGCTCTGCAGGTGCCTTGCCAGACTTCTGGGAAGCAATTCCAGCAGCTTGGTGCGCATGGTCATTGTAAACTTTCAACAACTTCACCGACTCCATGATGATCGTACATCCACCGCTTGTCGTACCAGCCGTGCTCGCCGAGGTACCAGCCCTGGTCCGACGTGTAAATGACGAGGGTGTCATCGAATAGCTGCTCTCGCTCGAGATAATCCAATAGCCGGCCAACATTGTCATCCACGGATGCGATGCAACGCAAGTAATCCTTGATGTACCGCTGGTACTTCCACGCGCGCAAGTCTTGCTGCGAGCCGAAGGTCACGGGATCATCTTGCTCGCCCGGTTGCAGGGAATACCCGTCCACGGCCGTCGGGAGCCCGAGCCGTTGCATGTAGCCGGTGGCTGGATCCGGGACCAGCTTCAAGTCCTCCGGCGTGAGATCGCTATCCACCCTGCACTTGGCCACCCGGGCCGCGGTCGACCGGGTGCGGTAATCGTCATCGAACGTCGCTGGCACGGGAATTTCCTCGCTCGCGTAGAGGCTTTCGTGCTTCTCGTCCGGTTCCCACGGGCGGTGTGGCGCCTTGTGGTGCACGGACAGGTAGAACGGACGCGACTTGTCCCGCTGGTCGAGCCATTTCACCGCCATGTCCGTGATGAGATCCGTGGCGTACCCCTTGATCACCTTTCGCACCCCTGGCCGTTCTATGAAGACGGGGTCGTGGTACAAGCCTTGCCCGGGAAGGACGTTCCAGTAATCGAAGCCAGCCGGGCAATGTCGTGGCCCCTCGCCAAGGTGCCACTTGCCAACGACGCAAGTCTGGTAACCACTCGATTGCAACAGCTTCGGGAAGGTGAGCAGCGAGTTATCCATCATCGTGGCTAACGTCGTCACGCCGTTGACGTGGTTGTATGTGCCTGTCAGGATCGTGGCGCGGCTTGGCGTGCATATACCGTTGGTGCAGAAGCAATTGTCGAAACGCATCCCGCGGTCCGCGATCCTATCGATGTTAGGTGTGCTGTTGATGACCGGCCGCATGGGATCGCCACGGGTGTAGCAGCTGATTGCGTGGCTGGCGTGGTCGTCGCTCATTATGAACAGGATGTTAGGCTTGTCGGTCATCGGCTTGCCTCTTGGTGCTTGAGTGTCGTGCCGCTTTTCACGTGCAAGTGCTTCCCGTCTTCCACGACCAGCTTGCCATTCACCAGCACGTGCAATATCCCGGTGGGCGGGGTATTCCACGCGCTGAACGTGCCGTTGTCATTCACGGTAGCGGGATCGAACACGACGATGTCCGCCTTGTACCTTTCCTTGATCAGTCCCCGGTCTTGTAACCCGAGCCGTCCAGCGGGCATGCCCGTCATCTTGTGAATTGCTTCGGGTAGGCTCAAGATGCCACCGTCGCGCACGTACTTCCCCAGGACGCGCGGGTAGGTTCCCCATGTACGGGGATGGCCGGCAAGGCTATCGGAACCTATCATGACGTGGGGGGACTTCAAGATGGGCAAGAGCGTTTTTTGTTCGTTTTCTTGGAAGATGCAGATCGTGACGTTCCCCTCCTCGCGTGCCAGCAAGTGAAGGGTCTTGTTGAACATGCCCTTCTCGTCGTGAAACTCGGGGTCCTCGTCGAGCGCCTCGTTTAGCGTCTTGCCGTGCAGGTGTGGCGACCGTTTCGTGTTAGAAATGAGCACCTTGTTACCAAGGAACTTCAACAACGCAGCGACCAAGGGCTTCGGAATGAGGGGTTTTAATCCTGACGGGACCTTGGCAAACTTGAACATGGTATCGATCGCCTCATCCACGACACGCTTTCTTGACACGGGGTCCATCAATGTTGCCGTGATGTTCGTACCAAATACCCACGTGGGCAAGACAATAGCCCCGAGGTTCGACGCACCAGCAGTATAGGGATAAGCATCGGCTAGCACGTCAAGGCCGGCTTCGCGTGCATCGGAGATGGTTTTTAACAATTTCGAGGTCAACCGGTTATTGAAAGCAACCTTCAAGTGGGATATTTGAACGGGGATGCCCGCTTCCCTTCCGATGTGCATGGCTTCCTTTACTGCCTTGATCACGCCCCCCGATTCATTTCGAATATGCGAGGCGTAGAATCCGTCATGCGGCTTGAGGGCCTTTGCTAGTTCAACGAGCTCGCTCGTGCCAGTTATGCTTCCGGGTGGATATATCAAGCCCGTGGATATGCCGAAAGCCCCGGTTGCCATGTCCCGGTCGATCATGGCCGTCATCTCGGAAAGTTGATCACGGGATGCGTGTGCCTCATCCGTTCCCATCACGAGCGCACGCACGTTTCCTTGAGGGATTAATGTTGCGATGTTCACCGAGTGGCCCATGTCATGAAGGTTATCAAAAAATGCCTGCATAGTCGGGATAGGTCTCATCAGTGCCCCGTTCATCAAGTCGACGGCCACTTGATTCAAGATGGTGATGAAGTCCTTATTGCTGGGAGCCAATCCAAGCCCGCAATTACCTACGACCTCGGTTGTCACCCCTTGCAGCAATTTTTCCGGGGAATACTCGTTTGCAAGAATGCTTAGGTCCGAATGCGAATGTATGTCTATGAATCCAGGAGAAATTATCAAGCCCTTTGCATCGATGATTAACATTTCATGTCCGGGTAGTGATTCCCCGATCGCCGTGATGGTATCGCCCTCGATCAAGAGATCGAGGCGGCGCGCGGCTGCACCGGTCCCGTCAACGACGAGGCCACCCGTTATCTTCACGCTCTCGGCAACCATGATACGCGTATACATAGCATCTCCCAGTTAAAATACCATGTTCCGCAGGCCGGGGCACGGCACGGAACAAGCCGTGACCCGTTGGATGTTAAAAAAAGATGGATTCCGACCCGTTTCTCCGCATATTTAATTTTTTTTATGTTTGACGGGGAGCTGATCGCGTGGAGCATTGTCCAAGGAATCATCGCCACCATCCTTGCAATATGAGGTGCCGAGTGTTTTCAAGAGCTTGTACCCAAGCAAGGGTGAGACTGTCTCGCGTTCGCGAGGTGAATTGATGCGCCGTTCTTGATCTTGCAACATAACTCGGAGGTGCGAGAGCTCGGACTTGGCCATTTCGTACTTGAAAACGATGAAATCATCCCTGTCGTTCATGAAGTTGACGGACGTGGACTTCTTCCCCACCAGATCTTCGACATCATTTGCAAAATCCTTGAACTTTCCAACTTCATTCAGTTTTCCATCTTTCAAAAGCATAGATTCATATTTTCTCTCGAACCTTTCTTGGATATCTTTTATGAATGACTCGACGGTAAAGGATTTCACGCGGTTATCAACGGCGAATGCGAATAATACCTTGTCTGTCCCGTGGAAGTAAAATCGAACGTTTTCTAGCTGGATGAATTCTATCTCTTGATCAGTCAATTGCTTGTAAAAATGCTCGATGGCCGTGAAAAACCCGCCTATCAAGCACGGGTTGTCCAATATGTCGGGGGATAGCCCCTCCGAAAACGACTGGTCGAAAAAACATATGCCGCTCGCACGCTCTAAAAGCCACAAATTGAAAAGACCATCTCGTATGCTTTCCACGGGAACGTCATCTCCTTGTTATGCAACGTAACGGGCGATGCCCAATAAATTCATCGTGGGTCAGTTGGGGAACCATCTTCATTCGCGTTTAATGATAAGTTGCAAGGTCAGGGTTGAGCAGGGTGCGGCGATGATACCTTTGAAGCGACCTTCTTGCCGATGGCGTCGGCAACATCATACGGGCTACACGCGCGTCCAGCCACGGCAGAGAGCTGGTCGTCCAGCGTCCCGTTCTTGGATACATCGAGGGCGTCTTCCAAGTGCACCGTGAACGTGTCCTTCAATATGCGGTCGGCAACCTCATCCCTTCCGCCGGCGAAATCGAATGCCCGCGTCCATGGTGATCGTGTTGGTTGTATCGATGATCCACCACGACGCGAGCAAGCCGGAGCTGTCGTCGTTCAACATGAGCAGGGACACGTTTTTATGCGTGGCGTCGAGAAAAGACACCGTCACGAACCAGTGCCACGTGTTCGTCACGGAGCCATCGTATTGTTCCGTGACGACATACTCTACCCAGAGTCCTATTTCCGGTTGCTGGGTGCTTCCATCGTTCCGTTGCGGCTCACCCGTGTTACCGGGCAAGGTTGCTGCTTGTTGCAAGCTGGTGATCGAACCAGCCGCTGCAAGGAGCACGAAAAAACACGCGACGGAGAGGATGCATGAAGAATAATTCCATCTATGTTTCATGGATTGGTCACTTTTTATAGGTAGTTGGAAAATTTCGAACATAGTCTGTAGAACTTGCCATATCTCAACAAATAGAGCCTATTGCATTGCACGCACGTACCTCGTGCGATAAGGAGACTAGACCACCTATACCTAATAAACATGGTACGAGTACCTACCGTGAAATACACGCTATGTGCAAGTACCCGGCTATTTTTCCGGGTGGCTCGCGTGCAGCCCGGGCGGTAAAAATGTCGTGGACAAACGCGGCAAGTTGTTTAAAACAATCACGCGTGAATGATGCTCTCGCCCAGCATTCTATCAGTACAGCACGTGATACCCGGTCGACTGCGCATCCTTGTGCACGCCAGCCACGGTCTAGGACCCCGCTCCTTATCCCATCATCGAATTGAACTTATATAAGCTTCAAAGGAGAACAGCATACCATTGCTAGTTGACATATGGGGTGTTGTATCTGAGTAGATTGTATTCACGTGGGAAACCAATCGATCGAAAATCGGCATTATATCAAAAAATCCGTGCCAGCATTAACAAGTTGCTCATCCTCGCGTTCTTTTCCAGTCTCGTTTTTTGCATCGATCAACCGGGCCGCCATGCAACCTCCACCACGCCCGTTGCACTTGGCGGAACGCGCGTGAACGAATCCCTTCCCAAACCCGTGACGAATTCCTCGATGGTAGTTGAATTTAACGAGACGGGAAGCAGCTGGGGGCCATACCAAGCCATCTTCCAATACGGGTATGCCGAGGCGGGCATCTTCTATTCGGTCTCGGGCGCCGCATCCTTGAACGACCCGGGACACCGCACGACCGCGCTGAACCTCACGTTACCCGACGAGTACTACCCGTTCTGGGACCTGGATTATGTCGGGTTCTACAACCGGACGGGCGTCGTGTCCCCGTCCGAGACGATCAACTACCCGACGTCCTCGAACAGGACCGGTCTCGACACCGTGGTCATCAACTCGACCACGTGGCGCGTGAACAGGGTAGTCTCGGATTCGATAACCGGGATCACGAATCACACCCGGGTGGTTAACTTGCAGACGGCCAACATCACCCAGGTTCGCTTGCATTTTGCCTCGGTGAACCTCGATCAGGATGATTCGTTGCATATTTTCAACGACACGTCGGTGGATCGACTTGGTAGCCCGCCGGAATGGAGCAAACATGACAGCGGGAGCGATGTCTGGACAAGCTGGATAAACATGGTAAACACGACCTCCCTCCACCTCGTTTTATATTCGAACAACACCTCCGCGAGTTACACCATCGACTATATCGAATACACCGGTTCCACCTACAGCAAGACGCTCGCCACGGACAAGTCATACATCCAGATCGTGACCAACCCGGATTACATCGGGTTCAACGTGACGCTGGCCAAGCTCACCCTGCCCAACAACTCCGTGCTCGCGTTCGTCGACCCGATAGGGCGAAACATGACGGAACTGTGGAATGTTGGGCCCAACCAGAATTACACCGTCGTGAACAACAACTCCGACGCGGGCGGGTTGTGGGGGCCTTCGGAATGGATAATGCCCGAGTACGTGAACATTGCCTTGTATTACACGGATAACTCGTCCCACACACCGGCTTACCTCGAGATCGGCAGCATCGAATTCAACAGGACGAAGGGCTGGGAGCGATACTTGTATCCCGAGAATAACGTGAGGCAATTTATCACGTATTCCAAGGGCACGCAGAACGTGGTCGTGAACTTCACCCGTTTCTTGAATTCCCCGGATGTTCTTTTCGCGTGCAGCTCCTGGTCGTTTATTTTCACCAAGCGCCCGTTTAACACGGTCATGACCTTGCTTGACGAGAACGGCACCGTCGTCCCGGGACCGGACCAGAACTTGCTCTACAACAAGGAATACACAGCCCGGTTCAACATTACCGACACGGTGAATGGGGCTCCCATCGATGCGTATAACATCGTGGGCCACACGAACACGGTCAACCTGGATATCTGGCAGACGAACGAGAGCATCTTGCAGCGGACCGGGGTACTCTCGGGCGGTCTTGTCAATTTCACGTTCACGTTGAACGGCACGATGTTACCCGGCGTGCGAGCCGGGGACATCAAGATGCTGGTGCAGGTGCATGACGTGAATTACGGGGCCTACGACAACTCGACGTCGAGGCAAGCGTACGGGATGCACTTGTTCGAGATACCGAGGTTCACGCTCAATTGTATTGCATCAGAAGAGATAGGCGCGACGATTGCCACGAACATCACCACGACGTCGGGAACCATTTATGACCCGAACACCGTCACGTTTAACCTCACGGCTTACAACGCCTACAATGAATCGGGCCCGCTCAACGGTCAACCCATCAAGGTCCGGGTATTCAAGGATACGACCTTGCGCCGCGAGACCTACATATACCAGACGTATCACCTCGCATCCAATTCGAATTTCGCCCTCTTCACGCATGACTTTCTCGAGGAAGGCGCGTGGCTGGTGACCTTCGCCTTGCTCAACGAGAGCCTCCCGGTCCCGAAACCGGAAGGTTTCTACCTCCCCACGGCACCCCTCGCCTTTTCTTTTACGATCCAGCCGCGGCAGTTCACCATCGACATCACGACGGGCAGCGCTGGGTTGCAACCAGCCCAAGCATCGGAGGTGCTGGTGCTCGTGACGGACAAGGAGGAGTCCGAGGACTTCCCGTCACAACCGCCGTTCCCGCTGCAAGGGTGGGAGGTCAATTACTATTTCATGATGCTCGTCGGGAGCCAGTACCAGAATTATTTCATCGGGTCAAGCACCACGAACGCGACGGGCGTCGCGAAGTTGAACTGGATCCCGCCCGCCATCCTTGCTGGCGAAACCATCTTCATCAAGGCACACGCGTTCACCAAGGTATCCGAGCGGGTGCGGTTCGTTGACGAGTCGGTCCTTGTCAAGAAAGGTTTCACGCTCGACAGGCTCAACACTTCCATCGCGCTGCGGCCGGCAAGCGATCAATTCTATTTTGATGATGAATTCACGATTTCAGTCGACGTCGTTGATGAGATCGGGAACATCGTGATGGACCGCCTTGTCGCGATGAACCTCACCTTCGTTTCGGTGTTGGGCCCTGCATACACCTACAGTTACACGCTCTTGACGGGGGTGAACAACACGCGGTACTCGTTCCCGAGCGCTGCATTCCTGGGAACCGTGCGGGTCGACTTGCACTTTGCCGGCTCATCCAACTATCACCCCTCATCAAGCAACAGGACATTCACGTTCGATAAGGTAAATAGCTACATCGAGACGAGCATCGACAGTTTTGGATACCATTACGGCGAGTACCAAAAAATCCCCATCAACGTGCTCGTGAGGGATGGTCGCACGGGTGGCTTGTTTTACGATAACGGAACATTGTCCGTCGAGATCCGGGATGCAACGGGGGGCCTGGTGGAAGCCCACGACAAGCAAATCGAGTTCTTAGTTGAAGCTCTTGCACTGGTAAATGTAAGATATCCGAATCTGGCATTGTCTGTGTCAACCTTTATTTTTCCTCTAGCCTCAGAATCCAGTGCCGGCGTTCCGCCTGCGAACTGTACGCTCAATCCTCCAAAAACAGGGTCTGTGAAGGATTCTCCTGCAGCTAAATGGTCTGTCTCGCTGTTAGCCATAGCTATCTGAACTGTAAATCCAGAAATAACTCCATGGTCTGCAGCGCTTATTACCACATTTGTCTCTTTTATGGATGTCTCTTCTGATCCAGTTTTTGCCTTCTTTCTCAAGACTATCTCCAAAGGATAAATATAGCTCTTTAGATATTGCGGCCCAAACGTTACCTGACAAGCAGGGGCAAGAACATTCGCCAATGGTTGCTATTTTTTGTTTGGGCATTTTTGTCGTGGCCCAACCACTCCCATTTTATTATAGCAAGGAATTCGTGCATAGTGACGAATTGTTCCCCCGTTATAACAAAGAGATTGACCTAATTGACCGAAAGAATTATATATTCATAGTGACGAATATAATGCATGGTTTATCTATTTGACAAAGTTTCGAAAACCAAAACCCAAACATACGTTTACAAGTGTATTGGCGAATCCGTGTGGGAAAATGGCAAATCAAAACGTATCTGGCAAATCACGCTTGGTCGAGAAGATCTTCTCTCCAGCCAATGGCAAGCAATCAAGAAAAAGCTGGCCGCAAAGAAACCGAACGCCAATTGGCACGAGTATGGCCGCGTTATTGCCTTGCTCTCGATTTGCAAGGAACTCGACCTATCAGGGATAATCGATCGTCATGTCGCCAAGCGGGAACAAGGGTTTTCCGCAGGCCAGTATTTCACGATTCTTGCCATCAATCGAGCGGTCGCATTGAACTCCAAGCGCGGCGTCGATGACTGGTTTGCCAAGACCACGCTGGCCTTGCAATTCCCTGGCATAGGCGATGCTTTGACCCCACAAAACATTTGGAATCAAATGGGGTATTTCGACCAAGAGACTATTCGATCGATCGAGCAGGACATTTGCCGGGTCGTGCTTTCCAAGCTAGATGCCACGCCAGAATGCTTCTTGTTCGATCCGACGAACTTTTTCACGTACATCCGGGAGCACAAGAAAAACACCATCGCCAAGACCGGCCACAACAAGAAGAGACGGTACGATTTGCGGCAGGTAAACACGTCGCTGTTGGTCACTCGCGACGATTGCAACATCCCGTTGATGCACGAGACCTACGATGGCAACATCCCGGACGTGTCGCATTTCAAGGACGCGATCGTGCTCATTGAGCGGCGGTTCCGGGCAATCGGTGTGGAACTGCCCAGGATCACGCTCGTGTTCGACAAGGGCAACAACTCGGATGATGCCTACCAGTTCCTCGACGATAAAGGTATACATTTCGTGAGCAGCGTGCGGCCTTCCTTGACCGAGATCAAGCCGCTCCTCGCCATCCCGCTCGCCAAGTTCAAGGTGTTGTGGTCGAAAGAGGCGGATAACGACGTGCTGGGATATCGGACGTCAACGGACATGTACCTCGGAAAGAAAAACACGCTGGTCGTGACGTTCGACGATGACACCTACGAGTTGCACGAGTTCAGGCTCGATCAAGCCATTGCCAAGGCGATCGACGCGTTATCGGCATTTGCCTCGAACCAGCTGAACAGCAAACCACAATGGCGGGACAAGGGAAAGGTTGCCACGAAGATCGACCGCGACATCCTGGCGACGAAGGAATTGAAGGCACTGATCCCGTACGTGATGGAGGAGACGAGCTCTGGCCTCCGACTGTCGTGGAAGATCGACGAGGTTGCCCGTGCAGAGGCATTGAAAGATGCGGGCAAGTCATTCATCTTCACGAACCAGAACAAGTGGAGCACGGTCGACATCGTCAAGACGTATCGTGCCCAGAAAGGCGTCGAGGACCAGTTCAAGTCACTGAACAACCGCGAGCAGATCAGCGTGATGCCCATGTACCATTATACAGATCAGAAGATCCGTGCCCACGTTTTCATCAGTATCCTGGCGCTTCTCATCACGAACCTGTTGTACCGGAAACTCCGTCGTCATGGCATTGAGGCATCCATGAAGAAATGCTTCGACTTGTTGGATGACATCAAGGAAATCACGCTCGATTACGGCCAGGGTCTTCAACCCGATGTCCTACTCACGCACATGTCGCCAATTCAAAAGGAAATGGCCGAGATCTTGGACTTGGAGCATCACGAGCAAGAATGATTACAGGTCTCGTGACAAAAAAATTCTAAAAGGATGAGAGGGGTCTTGACAAACGATTATAAAAAATAACTTTGAAAGTCCAGTAAAAATTATAAAGCCAATTGCAATTGTCCTTACAAACCCCGATCAGAAAGGAAAGATGTAGATTGGCATGAACGAGAAGGACCACGGAATGGATCGGGGCAAGGACCCCATCGTCATTCACAAAGTAGGCGGCTCTTGCCTCACCTCTGCTGAGGCGCTCAAACAGCTCCTCAACCTGCTTGAGTTGTACAAGGGTAACCGGAACATCTTCGTGGCCTCGGCGTTCAAGGGCGTGACGGACAAGCTCATCGAGGTCGCGAAACTCGCGGCCGACAAGAAGGACGCGGAGTTCAAGCAGAAGCTCAAGGAGATCCAGAAAACGCACGACGATATCAACCAGAAGCTCTTCAAGGATAGCGTCAGCAATCTCGAGAACACCGCCGATTTCATCAACACGTCCATCCACCAGCTCGACGACATCCTCGAGCAGATCGCCGACTACGGCATGGAGACGTTCCGGCTCGATTTCGTCGTCTCCTTCGGCGAAAAGCTCTCGACGTTCGTGCTCAGCGAGTTCTTGACGTCGAAGGGGTTCGACGGCTATTACATGCCCGCCGACCAGCTCATCGTGACGGACGACCGGTTCGGAAACGCGCTCCCGCTCATGGACTTCACGGTGCGCAAGGTGAGGCGCCAGATGGCCCAAGTGATGAACCGGGGCTCCATCCCGTGCATCACGGGCTTCATCGGCCTAAATAAATCTGGTTATACAACGACTCTCGGCCGCGGCGGCTCGGACTACTCGGCGAGCATCATCGCCTACTGCATGGGGGAGACTTTCCCCGGCGCCCCGACCAAGGTCATCCTTTGGAAGAACGTCGACGGCATCCTGTCCGCGGCGCCCGAGGCGGTCGACAAGCCCATCCTGCTCGAGCACATCTCGTTCGCCGAGGCCAAGGAGATATCCTACTTCGGGGCGAAGGTTCTGCACCCCAAGTGCATCACGCCCCTGGAGAAGAACAAGATACCCCTCGAGATCCGCAACTACGACAAGCCGCTCGGTTCCAAGTTCTCGCTCATAGACGAGAAAGGGGACGAGTCCATCCTCATCAAGGGGATATCTGTGCTCAAGGACGTGGCGATGGTCACAGCGAAGTCGAGCGCCCTCGTAGCCATCCCCGGCGTGCTGGCAAAGATCTTCACGGTGCTCGGCGAGAACGGCATCAACGTGAGCCTCGTGTCGCAGTCGTCGTCCGAGGTCAACACGACGTTCTGCGTCGGGAGGGACGATGGGCTCAAGGCGCTCAATCTCCTCAAGAATTCCAATCTGTTCCGTTAAAGTATGAAAAACCGTATGCCGAGCCTGCAAATATATTACCATTAAAAGCTTCTGTGAATTTATTTCAGAGTTTTATGGAGCAGAATGGAAATACTCGTTTCGGTAGTTCTGTATCATCTGCAGGAGATGTGAACAATGATGGGTATGATGATGTGATCGTGGGAGCTGACGTATACGAGATCGGAAGAGCGGGCGACCTCCAGTGCCGCGTTCTTGCCGGCGGCGACCGCCTCGACGACCGTGGTCGGGCCGTTGACGCAGTCGCCGGCGTAGAAGACGCGCGGGTCCTCGACCTTCTTGATGTCGGCGCGGGCGCCGATGGCCACGATCAGCGCCTCGACGTCCGGGCGCTTCTGCCCGCTGCCGGGCACCTCTCTGACGGCGGCCGGGCTGAACCCGGCGCCCGCGGGCAGGGTGACTCTCTTCACGGCCAGGCCGGCGATCCTCTTGCCCCGCCGATAGATCGCGGTCACCTTGGTCGTCGTCCGGGCGAAAAAGGTGTCGAAGGTAAAACCGAAGGCGGTACCATCCTTGCCAAAGAAAAAGGCTCCCGTGTTTACCTACCAAGAGCCCCCGGGAACCGAGATGAGTGCCCCGCTGCCCCCCGTGCCGGGAACCGTGGCGCAAGCAACCCAGCGCCTGCACGGCACGCACGAGTTCATGTGCTCGAGGTGCTTCAAGGCATACAGGGTCGCCGAGCCCGATATCGAGACGTGGTATTCATGCATCGAATGCGGGAACCTGCTCGAATATTTCAAGACGTGCCCTGTTTGCGGGCAAAAAATCTCGATCTCGCGCGAGCGCATGCACGCGTTGAAGCAAGGCATGATCTCGTGCCCGAACTGCGCGGGCACGCTGCACATATAGGTTATACCCCTCTTTTTTCTTTCTTCTCTCTTGGCAACACTTTGACGCTGCGTGCTGTCACGCCACTTGGCAGTCCGATACAATAGCGTTCCTAAACGGTTCGAGGGCTCTTGGAAGATTACCCCGTGTTGAAACGAAGTAAAAAAAAGGTTGTATAGCTCATCCGGGCAGGTATCACGTGCCTTCCTCGTAACCATGGATGTAGTTGTATTGCTCCTCGGTGAGCGTGTCTATCTTGACATCCATGGCTTTCAATTTCAAGAACCCGACCTTATCATCGATATCCTTTGGGACGGGGATCATGCCATTCTTGAACGGCTTGTGCTTGACGATGTGCTCCGAGACGAGGGACTGCAGTGCGAAGCTCATGTCCATGACCTCGGACGGGTGGCCTTCCGTGAGCACGAGGTTCGCCAGCCTGCCCTTGGCGAGGAGGTATAGCTTCTTGCCGCTGGGGAGGGTGACCTCTTCCACGTCCTTGCGGATGGGCTTGACCTCCTTTGCCATCTTGTACAGCTTGGCCGTGGCGATCTCGACGTCGAAGTGGCCAAGATTGCCGAGGATACAGCCATCCTTGAGCTTGTCGAAGTGCTTCTCTGAAACGACGTCCTTGCAGCCGGTCGCGGTGAGGATGACGTCGGCTTCCTTGATAGCCTCGTCCATGGGAATGACGCGGTAGCCCGAAAACACTGCCTTGAGGGCCTGGATCGGGTCGATTTCCGTGACGATGACCTCGGCACCGAGGCCACGGGCACGCAGCGCCATGCCCGACGAGCAGTGGCCGAACCCGGCGATCACCATTTTCTTGCCGGCCATGAGGATATGCATTCCTTGAATCGCGGACAAGATACCTTGTCCCGTGCCGAGTTCGTTGTCGAACTCGTTCTTGCACCTGGCGTCGTTGACCGGGAAGAGAGGCACGTGCAGCGCGCCTGCCGCATCCATGGCCCTGAATCGCTTCACGCCCGTCGTCGTTTCTTCTTGGCAAGCCAAGATCGTGCCATCCTTGATGAGCTCCGGGAACTCCTTGTGTGCCGTCACGATGAGGTCCGCGCCGTCATCGATGAGAATGTTGGGCTTGTGCTTCAAGCATTCCCGGATGCACCAGTAGAATTCGTCCGCGGTGTTGCCGTGCCACGCGAACGTCTTGATGCCGTGCGCGACGAGCGCCGCCGTCACGTCGTCTTGCGTGGAGAGCGGGTTGGACCCGCACAACAGCACTTCCGCGCCACCGGCCTTCAGCGTGAGGGCAAGATTTGCCGTTTCCTTCGTGACGTGCAAGCATCCCGCGATCTTGATACCCTTCAAGGGCTTCTCCTTCTCGAATTGCTCGCGAAGTATCTTGCACGTGACGGGCATCTTCCTTGCTGCCACGTAGATTGCTTCCATGCCTTTTTCCTTGAGTCCAAGGTCCGCGACCTTGTACTCGCCTTGCTTTGCATCCATTGTTGCATCACTAGATCGGATCACGCTTTGTTATGCTCTCTTTTATATAAACGAGACATCGTTGCCCTTTTTTTCGAGTTAATAATAAGAAATGTCATATTTAGGCTACTCATTATTACTTATTTTGAACGTGGATCTTGAAATATTCTAATTCGGTAGTAGTTCCATCTCGATCCGGCAGTATGGCGATCTAAAATGAACGAGCCAGGCAATCACGTCCAAGATCCCTACGCGCGGTACCGCGTCAAGGAACCACTGAACAAGGACCTCCTCCCTTGCCCCATCCTCGACAGCAAGCCACTAATGGTTGACTTGTACTGGAAGGCGTGGGAGATCGCGTGGAGCCACGTCTTGGAGCGCGATGACACGCCACAGCGACGTTACATCGATCCCGGCATGAATCCCGCGACGACGTGGGTCTGGGATAGCTGCTTGATGTCCATGTACTGCAAGTTCGCCCCCCGCGTGTTTCCCGGGATTGAAACGCTCAACCTGTTCTACTACATCCTGCACGACCGGCGTCCATCCGGGGTCAAGGTACATTTCGCGGACAACCCTCCCTTGTTCGCGTGGGTCGAATGGCAGTATTACTTGATGACCGGGGACGTTGAACGGCTACGATTCTTGGACGAGCACGAATACCTCGAAAAACATTTTCTATTCATGGAGAACGCGAAAAGGATGCGATTTAACCCGGCCGTGCGTGTCTTACCAACCGCACGTCGGCTTCCACTCGGCTACACGTGGCAAGGCAACACGAGTGGCATGGATAACACGCCACGCGGCCGGAACGCGGTGAATGCAACGTTGGCCAACCCTCGCGGGCAAATCGGGTTGAATTTCATATTCTGGCTTGATCTCTTGGCACAGCAAGCCTTGTCCGCCAAGTTCATATCCGCCATTGCCGGCGTGCTTGGGAAGGTTGAAAAGGTCGAGAAATTCAAGGCGTTGTACCAGGAACGTGTCGACTTGTTGAACGAGTATTACTGGGACGATCAGGATGGATTTTACTATGATATCTCGCGCCGTCCAACTTGGTGGTTGCGTTCGAGGCATGCCCGGGGTATTTCCGTCATGAAGAAGGTCCCGACCATCGCGTCGTACTGGCCGATGCTCGCGGGCGCATGCAACGACCGGCAAGCGAGCGCGCTGGCCGCGAAGGCAGCGGATTCCCGGTGGTTCGGCGGGCCGGTCCCGTGGCCTTCCCTGGCCCGTTGCGATCCCGATTTCGAGCCCGAGGGCAGGTACTGGCGCGGCGGCGTGTGGCTGCCCACGACGTACATGGCAACCAAGGCGCTCGAGCAATACGGCTATCACGAGATTGCCGACGCGCACGCGGAGCGAACGGTCTCGGTGATGGTGGACACGTTCCACCAGGTTGAACCGCACACCATCTGGGAAGTGTACTCTCCCTCGGATGCGAGGCCCGCCACGCAGAAACGGAAAGTGAACAAGGAACCCGTTCGTGGCGAGTTCTGTGGCTGGTCCGCCTTGGGGCCGATATCACTGCTCATCGAAAACGTGATCGGCTTCCACGTCATTGACGCCCCCCGGCGACTTGTTTCATGGCGCGTTCACCAGGCAGGACGCAGTGGCATCAAGAACTTGCGGTTCGGGTCCATCGTTGCAGATGTCATGCACGATGACGGGAAGGTAACCGTCTCTTCGAACGAGGCGTTCGAGCTGGCCATTGGCTCCAACGTGCTCGCCCTTCACTTGGTTGCGGGCTACGGGCAATGCAGCGGGATGCCCGGCGATCCCGTTATGGCCGTGGATGCCATGGTTTTCGGGAAAGGACGACTCAACAAGGCAAAGAAAAGCACGTCGTGGACGCTCATGTTTTCAGGCGATGACCATCGCGTGCCCGAGGCCGTGTTACCCGCGGCGATCGACGAGTGGAATTCCATCGAGGAGATCACCGAGGATGAGGGCACGGTCAAGCACGGCACCTTGGAAGAATTCGTCGCCGAGGTGCTCCGCGAGAATCCAACCCTTGCAAGCTACACCGGCGAGATCCGGGGCGCGCGGTACAGCCTCGCATTCCAAGGTGTCTTTTCATCTTGCATGCCCTTGAAGCAAGAAAGTTTTGCCATCCACGACATCCTCGAGCGATACGCGGAACCGCTCTCCACGTTCGCGGCCGTGGTGGCTGGCAAGGATTACCGTGGATTCACGGACCTCGCGTGGAAGTTGCTGCTGCAGAACCAACCGCATGACAGCTCGTGGACGGCATCGTGGGACCCGGTGATGGACGAGATGGCCGCCCGCGCCCGCTGGGCTCGCCAGAATGCCGAGGAAACGCGAAACTGGGCGCTGCTCGATCTCGTTTCGCGCATCAAGGTCGATGTCCAGCACGAGCACCAAGTTGAGATCGTCGCTTATAACCCGTTAGAATTCGACCGGATGGAACCACTGGAGGTCATCATTCCCGTGAACATCAAGCTGGAGGATGGGTTCGTGCTGGTAGATGCCACGGGCAGGAAACTTTCATCGACATTCAATTCCATCGAACCGTCGAACAACGAGATATTCCTCGTTCGGAAGTTCGTTGGCTCGCACGGCGCGCGCCCGTTGCATTTTTACAAGCTGCACGTGGAACCCGTGCTCGTGCCCGCGCTCGGGTACACGACCATCATCTTGCTTCCCATCAAGCACCCCGCGGGCCACGGTGCACGCGAAACCGCGGGCGCGTGCTGGGTGGCGTCTGACTCCTTGCTTGAAAACGATGCCATCAAGGTCGAGATCCTGGAGGACGGGACCTTTCGTGTGACGGATAAAAAAACCGGCCACGTGTACGACCGGTTGAATGCCTACGAGGACGTGGCCGACGTGGGTGACGGCTACGAGTTCATGCCCGTGGCCGGCGACGTTCCGGTCACGACCCGAGCGACGCGGGCACCCCGCGCCCTGGTGCTCGATACCGGGCACGTCGCGACTTGCGAGGTGCGGAACACGATCGACGTGCCGGTAGCCGCGAACGAGACACGGACGGGCAGGTCCGGCACGGCAGTCCCTTTCACCTTGGTCACGCGCGTCACGCTGCACGCGGGCACGTCTTCACGACTGGACGTGAAAGTGGAATTCGAAAACGTCGCGAGGGACCACCGGCTCTCCGTTTCATTTCCAACGGGTTTGCGTGCAGAAAATGTGCTTGTGGACGGGCATTTCGGGCTTCTTTCTCGCCCGATACAGCTCCCTCCCGCGGATAGCTGGGCCGTCAAGCCCGTTATCCAGGCACCACAGCACAAGTTCGTTGCCGTGGAGGACCAGTCCGGCGCCAAGGGCTTGGTGCTCGCGAACAAGGGATTGCCCGAGTACGAGGCCAGCTTCGAGGGCGACGGGACCGTCCGACTCGGGCTCACTCTAATGCGGGCGTTCGGAGGTTGGGGCCGGCATATCAACAAGCAATCTCCCGTGACCGTGAGCTTTCCCCAGCTGCAAGGCATGCACTCCTACGAGTATAGCATCATCCCGTTTCAAGGAAAATTGCACCCGAATGCAACCCGCCAAGCACTGGCGTTCCGATACCCCGTCCACGCTGAATACAAGGGCGCTCACAACAAGTACCAGGGGTACTTCCCGAACATTCCAAAGCCGGCAAGCTTCCTGCCCGTGACCCGTTCATTCTTCAAGCTGGAACCGGGCCAGCTCGTGCTTTCCGCGGTGAAGCTTGCGGAAGGCTCGAAGGACGTCATCGTCCGGTTCTACAACGCGTCGCGGACGGAAACCGTACGCGGCCGGCTCGAAACCGCGCTTGACGTGCGTGGCGTTACCATGGTGACCTTGAACGAGGAACCCGATGGCTCGATTGCAGCCCGGTACGAGGAATCCGTGAATGCCATCGTGCTGGACGTCCCGCCCGCGAAAATCGTGACGCTCAAGCTCGCCATTGGGAAGAACTGAGCGCGATACGTTCGCTACATCCTTTACCTTTATTTTTTTGCCACCGTGATGCCCAAGTACTCGAGCGCGGCTACGGTGCGGGCATGCAGCTCCAAGGATTGCCCGTCAAGACTTCCATCGATGAGCGCGACCATGAGCTGCTTGTCGGTGACGGGGGCGTGCTTCACGACGATCTCGCGGATCGGGTCGGTGAACAGCGATGCCCGCTTTCCCGGCTTCCCGTCGCCGGTGATGACCCCCCAGCGGATGAATCGTGCCTTCCAATCGCCCGAATAGTCGAAGCCGAGGAACGCGTCCACCGAGTCGCCGATGATGCCAGAGCCCTTGCTCGTGATCGTGTAGTTATCCCGGAGGCCACTTCCCGATTTCTCCAGCACGTCCCAGCCCGGCGACCGGAGCACACGTAGGTGGTTGAGCACCGTGGGTTGCGATGCCTCCTCCAGGTTGAGGAGCCGCGTGCACTCGTGCACGATGGTTGCTGGTAGACCCCTCGCACCACTATGTTCCAGGACCTTCAAGATGACGATATCGATGTATTCCAGCTGGTCGATCACCTCGAACGCGTCGCCCCTGATGAATCTCGTGGATAGCTTGATCACTTGCTTGGCTGGCGGTGTGTCTTCAACAAATGAAGAGAGGCGATCGAGCGAAGTCGAGATGTCATCAACGGTCACGCGCTTGTCCGGGTGCAAGATGCCGATCTCCGCGTGGAGCTCAGCGGGGCGCCATTTCTGCCGCCTAGTGCTCGCACCCATGACGGCGAGCACGATGTCGTCCACGTTGTCAGGAGCGTGCGGAGTCGCGGGGATCGAGGTCGCTTTGGCATTGCTGGCACGGGTGTCTTGCATGGCCGCGGGTGGGACGACCTTCTTGGCATTCCTGTCCATTCCGTCCATCCCGGCCAATTGTACCTTCACGGGCGCCAGCTCGATCTTGATGGGAGCCGAAAGCACGGACGCGAGGCTACTCGCCATGGCCCCCGCGATGGAAGCGATGCTCTCGCTTGACACCTCGATTGCGACGGGCCTGCCACGGCCCGCGATGCTGGCTGTGTCAAGGGGTATCTCTTCCTTGTAAAGGATGCCATCTTTTTGCTCGTCTCGCTTCACCCTTGGCTTTGGAGGGTTGGCGATCTTGTAACATTTCTTGCACAAGCGCTTGGACCCGTGCGAATGCACCTCGCTGGCGGGAAATTCACCCCCGCACCCATCGCACGTCTCGAAGGAAAACAGGTCGCTCATCAACACGTCACGTCCGCGCGCCCTCACGCGCTGGCCATCGCCGCGTCGAAGATCGAGATCAGCTCGGACGGCTTCATGCCGTGCTCCTTGCAGTACCGGGCAAGACCCGCAGACGGGTCGATGTTGGCTTCCTTGAGCGCCTTGAACACGCCATACAAGTGCTTGAACGCGTCGGTGAGCTGGTCATGCTGGTTCGAATCGATGTTCTTGCTCGTGTCTAGCTTGCCGGTCGATTCTATCTGTGTCGTGGACACGAGACGCGTCATGCGACCGTTCTCGATGGATGTCGTTGAAAATAGCAGGTTATCGTCCAGCATCCGGGACACGTGCCTCTCGCACTTGCCGTAGGTCCAGCCGAGCTTCGCTGATCTGGTCCGGTTCGCTCGTTTTCACGCCTCTCGTGCAAGACGGCACCGGCTGGCTGGCATGCCAGGTGGTGGCTGGTGTTGGTCTCGGTTGCATCGCATCCGTCGGCTTCTCGGTAATATCCGATTTCATCTCGCCCGAAAAGCGGGGCATTGCGATGAGCTTCTGGGGGCTTTCACAAGGGATCGGGACCGGCATCGGGAAGGCGCTCGCCGCGATCATCGTGACCGATGCGTCGCGCTGGTGGGAGCCCTTCTTCTACGTCTCGCTGGCAGGGTTCGCGATGGTCGTGCTGTATTTCTTCACGCTGGATCCCAAGCGCGGTGCAACCGAAGCGGAATTGAAGGACGTTGACTACGATTACCGGATCAGGCCGGCGGACTTGGTACTCATCTTGAAAAAACCAACCAACCTGGCACTGCTCTTCCAAGGTCTCACCGCCCAAGTGGTGTGGGGCTCCATCACGTGGCTTCCCTTCGTGTTCACCACGAAGGTCGCCAGCCAAGGCATCCTACCCGGCACGGCTGGTCTCGTGGGTAACTTGATAGCCGGCTTGTTCGCGATCGGGGGGATATTCTCGATCTTGTTCGGGAGCATCGGCGACAAGCTGCAGAAGCGCACATTGAAGGCGCGACCGTTGATCTCGACCATCGGCGTGTTCGCGGGCATCCCGCTCTTCATCGTCATGGTCACCATCCCCTTCGACGTGAGCGCGCTTGCGGGCATCGACAGCGTGCTCGACGTGGTGGGAGCCTTGCTCTCTCAGTTGCTCATGAACGGGCCATTCTTGTTGATGTTCATGTGTGCCTTGGGCGCGGCTGCCATGATGGCTGCCGATAGTCCGAACTGGTTTGCCTTAATATCAGACGTGAACCTTCCCGAACACAGGGGCACGGTGTTCGGGCTCGGGAACTTCATCAGCGGCATCGGGCGAGGCATTGGTTCCCTCATCCTCCCCATCATCTCTGTCGCGTTCACCGCGATCTACCCAGAACCAGATAACTTCATCTGGAGCCTCGCCGTGGTCCAGCTATTCTTCCTCCCGACGGGGGTCTGCTACCTCGTCGCGTGTTTTTACGTCGAAAAGGATTTAAAGGACATGAAAAAGGTATTGGCCGACAGGGCAGAACAAGCGAAATCAAGATTGAGGGAATCCGCAGGATCTTGAATCATTCTTGTTTTTTCTCAAGAATCAACGAGAAGCTCCCGCGTGTCGAACGATTACAAAAAAAAGATGGGGAATTTTACTTTAACGAGTTTCGCTTTTTTTCGCGTGCATCTCGACCAGCCTCGATCCAACGAGATTCAGAGCGGCAAAGCCGGGCGCTGCAAGGTAGAGCATGTATTGCCTCACGATGCCTTGAGGACCATCGTGGATTGCGAAGTAGGTGTACGTTACCA
Source organism: Promethearchaeota archaeon (assembly GCA_041305945.1). Classification (GTDB taxonomy): domain Archaea; phylum Asgardarchaeota; class Lokiarchaeia; order Sigyniarchaeales; family Sigyniarchaeaceae; genus JBGLND01. The sequence goes on along the minus strand of JBGLND010000001.1, from coordinate 2,681,776 downwards.
GTGCACCGATCGAGAGACAAACCATCAATATACCAAAGATAAACCCGGCGTGGCTTCCCTTGATCAACCCGGGCCGTGTTTTAAACAAGAAAAGGAACACGGCACACGTTACCCATGCCAAGATGAACCCGACGAGTTCAACCGCGTTTGCATCCCAGAACTGCTCGCTTGCAGTCTTGAACTGCAACCCGGTCCCTTCAAAATTTCCTGCCTTCCAGGCCGTTATGTACGTCCTCGTCTGGTTGAGTGCCAAGTCCCCGTTCTCGATGGATGGCTCTATTTCTGTACCCTCGTGCCATTCGTTCCACGATGTTATCGTGATCCAGTCGGGATACGTGGATAAAGCCCGTTCCCAGCACGACTTGTACGTGGTCCCCCCGTCCCGGAGCAATGGCTCGTTGCAGCATCGCTGGATCGTGTCGTTATACCCCGGGGCAACCCCCGCGCCGAAAACCATGCCGTTCTTGCGAGCGTTGTAGCGGTTGCGGAGAAAGTATTCCTCGTAATTGTCATCGCGTATGTGTTGGTAGATGTCGTACTCGTGCGAACCTTGAAAAAGGGACAGATAACCAACCGAATCCCCGGGTCGATCAGCAACAGAAAAAATTTCATGGCCTTCAGCCGTCAAGTTGGCAAAAGCACCGGCCCAAACGTCGGGTGTTAGCCATTGGGTGACGTAGAACCAAACGACGGGCTTGCCATTCTCCATCCAGACGAGGTCTTGAAACTGGGGCACCATCACGGTCGTGTAATACGTGTTCAGATCGTTGGACACTTTAGCTATCGCTTCTTGGACGGGCTTGTCCTTAGCTATGCCCGTCTCGTAATAAATGGAGAAGGTCATGTTCGAGCCGATGGTTTTTGCAACGTTGAGCATGACTTGAAACCGGCTAAATTCACCGCCACTTGCACCCCAGAAACTGCAAATGAACGCGTCTATACCCGCCCATTCTGCATCGCGAAGGTGCCGTTCTATCGCGGCAGGGTCCGCGGAATCGTACCAGCCCAATCGGGGCTTGTGCGTGGAGCAAGCGTTCTCGGGCGGGGAAAGCCCGTTATCATTCCAATGCCACCACGAAGCACTATCGATGATGGAATACGGCGTCGATTGCGAGTAATCAGTCGTGTTCCCGTACCAACCATAATAAAACGCCGCTATCTTCTTGTCTACAGCCGGGTTCGTTGACAAGGGAAGATATGAAGTTGAATCAACGAGAACCAACGCAAACATCGCGCTGCTCGCGCACATGAATATCAAGGAAAGGATGATTGACTTGTTCATGATACGAGATTGAGAACCGACGAGAATAATTAAACACGTGGAGGATCAATGAAGGAGGCGATAAGCAAAACCAAGATTAAGTGTTGAACACAACAACAAATAGACGTGAACCAACCATGGAAGTACTGAAAAATTACATCAACGGAACGTTCATCGAATCGAAGAGCCCCCAGCTGGTCGATGCCATGAACCCGGCCACGGACGAGGTCATTGCCCGCGTTCCCCTCTCGACCATGGAAGAATGCAACGCGGCGGTCGCCGCTGCCAAGAAAGCCTTTCCCGCGTGGCGGTCCACGCCAGGGATCGAACGTATACAGCCGTTCTTGAAGCTGCAAGCCTTGTTGAAGGAAAGAATAGAGGAGATCTCGGACGTCACGACGCTCAACCACGGGAAGGAACGGCCTGCGAGCGTCGGCGAGGTCGTACGGGCATACCAGATGTGCGAGGCAGCCATCTCGGTGCCCGAGATGCAGAAAGGTGAATTCATGAGCAACATTGCCACGGGCATCGACGAGTACAGCATCCGGGAGCCCCTTGGCGTGTTCGTCATGATCCCGCCGTTCAACTTCCCGGCCATGATCCCCTACTGGACCATGCCGTTCGCGGTGGCCGCGGGGAACACCTATATCGTGAAAATGAACGAGCAAACACCCCTCGCCATGCAGCGCATGTGCGAGTGGTGCATCGACAAGGCCGGGTTCCCGCCCGGGGTTATCAACCTCGTCCACGGCGGGCCGCAACAGGCGATCTGGTTGATCGAGCATCCCGACGTCGCGGGTGTATCCTCAGTGGGATCGACGCCGGTCGCCAAGGATATTTACCACCGGGCAACAAACCTCGGAAAGCGGGCCATGTGCCACGGTGGCGCGAACAACTTCATGCTCGTCGACCAGACCGCGAACGTAGAGAAGATCATGCCAAACTTGATGAACTCGTGCTATGGGAACACCGGCCAGCGCTGCCTCGCGGGGAGCGTGGTCATGGTCGTCGGGCCACCCGCGTTTTACGAGAAATTCAAGAGGGCATTCATCAAGGCGACGTCCGAGTGCAAGGTCGGCTTCGGCATGGACAAGGACACGTTCATGGGACCCGTGATCTCCAAGAAGGCCTTGGAGAAGCTGAAGGCCCAAGTCCAAGATGGCATCGGATGCGGCCCCATCCGCGTTCCATCATGAGCGGAGCCGCGGCGCGGCTGAGGTAAAAGACCGGGTGGAGATTATGGTCAAACATGGCGTGCCAGCCTTCGATGCTTTCTTCCATCAAAGGGACGCGGTGATTTCATGCCCCGTATCATGGAACGCGATCCCGGCTTGTCCGTGTACGTCCACGGTATTCGTATCAAGCCTGGGAAGCCATTTATTTTCGGGATGATCTCTAACAAGCCCGTTTTCATATTGCCCGGGAATCCTACTTCTGCAATGCTGGTATGCATGCGCTTGGTGCTACCTCACGTGCGACGGTGGAACCGTCTTCCGGTCACCAAGATTCACGTCGAGAAGGCGGTATTGCAATCGCGCGTGTACTCGGAACTGGGCAGGAAGGCGATGATTGCAGTCTCTTTGAAATTGGACCATGAAGGAACGACCGTGGCGGTCCCAACCACGAAGGGGTCCGAGACCATCACCACGTTGCTTAATGCCCAAGGTTACTTCGAGATACCAGAGAATGTTGAAATCGTTGAAAAAGGAACCACCGTGGACGTGAAATTATTCCCAATGAATTACTGATAACGATCAAGGAATTCGCTGCCGTGCATGACCATGGAAGAGAGAAAGGACGTTTCGATGATCGACGTTGGTGACAAGCCAACCAGCACCAGGATTGCTGTTGCATCGGGGGAAATACACCTTTCCAAGGTCACGATCAACAAGATCAAGGCACGTGACGTGGAGAAAGGTGACGTGGTAACCGCCTCCATGCTCGTGGGGATCACGAGTGCAAAGAAGGCGGCCGACTTGTTACCCTTGTGCCACCCCTTGCACCTGGCACAAGTGTCGGTGGAGATACACGTGCACGATACCAAGGTCGTTGTCGAAGCCACCGTGAAAGCATTAGAACGCACCGGGGTTGAAATGGAAGCGCTCGCCGCCGTGATGGGTTCGTTGCTGAACATCTGGGACATGACGAAGATGTACGAGAAAGACAAGGACGGGCAGTATCCGGCAACCACGATCCAGAACGTCCGCGTGGTGAGGAAGGTCAAGGGATAAACGGGGTGGGAAGAACGGGACTACCAGACACGATAAAAGAACACAAGGAATTCGCCGTGAAAAACGTCGTTTTCGACGTCATCATCATCAGCACCACCCGGTACAATGAAATACGATCCGGAATCGCCTCCAGCGATCGAACCATCGAGGTCATCAAATCCTGCATCGGGAATGCATCGTGCATGATACACGACATCGTGTTCGTTCCCGATGACGAGAAAATGATTGCTGATGCCGTTGCAAAGCACGCCGTGATGCAAGGCGTGGATGCCATCTTGACGAGCGGGGGTACCGGTATATCCCCGAAGGACCGGACCATCGACGTGATCCGGGACATGGCATGCAAGGAGCTATCGGGATTCGGGGAGCTCTTTCGATTCCTGAGTTACCAGGACGTGGGCACGGCTGCATACCTGAGCCGGTCGGAGGCATTCATCGTAGACAAGAAGGTCATGTTTTGTCTCCCGGGTTCACCCAAGGCCGTCAAGCTAGCGCTGGAGAAACTCATCATCCCCGAGATCGGCCACATCCTTTCACAACTGCGAAAGATAGAGTGATGAGCCAGATGAACGGACCATCGTTGCGAACGCTGGGATTCTCGAGCCTCGTACCCATGAACGAGGCGATTGACGGGTTCTTGGCAAGAATTTCCCCCGTGCAAGATGTCGAGATGCTTTCATTGGCAGATACCTGCGCGTGCGGTCGCGTGCTTGCTCGTGATATCAAGGCCCCCCGACCGGTCCCACCACATGACAGGTCGGCGATGGACGGCTATGCAATCCACGCGGTGGATTCGTTCGGGGCGAGCGTGCACCAACCCAAGCACGTGCGGCTCGTTGGAACGGTCACTATCGATCAACTATCCGGTGACGTCGTGGAACCGGGCCACGCGGTCAAGGTTGCCACCGGGTCGCCCCTCCCCGCTGGCGTGGATGCCGTTATAAAAATAGAGGATACCGAAACGGGCACGGGCGATGGCATCTTGATATACGCCCCCGTGACACCGGGGCAAAATGTCATCAAGAAAGGGGAGGATTACGGCAGCAACCAGGACATCCTCGCGAGGGGGCACCTCATCGCGCCTCAAGACCTAGGCGTGCTCGCCACGGTCGGGATCAAGCACGTTCCCGTGTTCCGCAAGGTGCGCGCGTCGATCATCGCCACGGGGAACGAGCTCGTGGACTTGGATGCCCTCCACGCGCTGCCGGATGGTACTATTGACTTGGATTCACTCCATCCCGCGTCCGTCGTGAATTCGAACGCCTTTACCATTGCAGCCTTGGTCCGGATCGCGGGCGGCGAGGTACCAAGCATCATCACGATTCCGGACGACGAGATGAAGATAAAAACAGCGTTGGACCAGCAACTCGAACGTTCCGACATCATCATCACGACGGGCGGGACTTCCGTGGGTGAAAAGGATTTGATGCCCGTCATCATCGGGCAACAACATGAAATCGTGTACCACGGCATCGCGATGAAACCCGGGTCTGCAACATTACTTGGGATGGCGAAAAACAAACCTGTCACTTGCGTATCGGGATTTCCCGTTGCCTCGGAGATGGCAATGCTTTATTTCGTGATGCCAGCCATCCACAAGATTGGTGGACGTTCCATCCTGGACCCGCGAATCATCGTCCCCGCGAGGCTCGACCGGGCGGTGCCCGTGAAGGGGTTCGGTGTGACCCACCTGTTGCGGGTGAAGCTCGACTACGCCAAGGAACCAGAAAATGCGCTTCCCTTGGCAACGCCCGTGAAGCTATCGGGTTCATCTGCCCAACGGTCGATGGTGGAATCGGTTGGTATTGTTGAAATACCACCCGACATGGAAGGTTATGAAGCAAACGCCATCGTTCGGGTCAAGATGCATCCCCGTTGGTAATAACAAGAAATAAAGTGACGCGAGATATGGCTATAGACCTTGTCGACAATTTCAATCGCAAGATCGACTACTTGCGCCTTTCAATCAACAAGACGTGCAATTTTTCTTGCGTGCATTGCGACAAGGAAGGGTACGCGGTACCACGAGACGATATTTTCCTGAACCCCGGCGACGCAGCAGCGATCGTGCGCGTGTTCAACTCGGTCGGGAACATAAAGAAAGTGAAAATCACGGGAGGCGAGCCGTTGGTCCACCCCCGGATCGTTGACGTGGTCCGCGAGATATCGAGCGTCCCGTCCATCGAGGAGGTTTCCCTCACGACGAACGGCTTTTTCCTGGCCGAGAAAGCCCGCGACTTGAAAGCCGCGGGCTTGACACGGGTGAACGTGTCGTTATGTTCCCTCGACAAGGATGCATTCACGAGGATAACCGGCGTTGATGGCCTTGACAAGGTGATCGCGGGCATCGATGTCGCCCTGGAACAGCACCTCACCCCCTTGAAGCTGAATTTCGTGCTGTTGAAAGGCTTGAATGAAGGCGAGCTTGGACCGGTTATCGAATTCTGCGGTAAGAAGAAGATTCGATTGCAACTCATCGAGCTGCACGAGATAGCTAGCGTTCAGGAGTGCCACCCAGATTTTTTTTCGACCCATTATCTGGATGCAAGTGTTGCCTTGGAAAGCATCAGCATTCCGGTGGATCGCATAGAGTACAGGCACATGCAAAACAGGAAAATCATTTTTTTTGCCAACGGGGCGTCCGTCGAGACCGTCAAGATGACCCCGTCCTTTTGCGAGGGGTGTACCAAGATGCGCGTGACCGCAGAAGGGATGATTAAACCATGCCTCATGCAATCGTGCGAGTCGTTTGACCTGCTTGGTCTCATCCGCGCACAATATTTTTTTCCCAGGACTTGTGGCTCTTGATCGTTCTGTCGGTCGTCATGCTTGCATCCGTGATCATCGCGGTCTTATTCTCGAGGAGCACCCATTTCCATGCCATCTTGGCCATCTCGGCGGGCGCCGTGGTGATGATAACGGGATACTTCATGTATTCCACGTTTGCGTTCACGTGGTTCGATAACTTGCTCACGGGGGGGACCGACCCCCTGATCAACTATCAAGCGTACGTGAACATCCCCTTCGATATCCTTCAATGCCTCGTTGGCGAGGTGATCGCCATACCGGTCTACCAGGCGATTGGAAAGGCATCCGTGCTCGAGAGATTGTGAAAATCAAGGGGAGGCTTGACGGGCGACTGCAATGGAGGGCAAGAACCAATTCCTGAGGACACGGTGCCCTGAAAACCACGATGCATCGTGGGACCTGGAGAAGCGCCAAGAAATACCCTCGGAATGTGCCACGTGCGGGAATCCTGTTTTCATAACCCATGAAGGTGATGTAAAAAGGCGGGCAAGCACGTTTTTCAAGCATCAACATTCATTCCTGGAATACATTGGTTTTCTCTTGCCAGACCGGTTAGAAGTGAATAAGGTCACCCTTGGCGAGGGAAACACGCCTTTCCTCAAGGGAAACCAAGTTAACCTCAAGGATGAGCATGATGGAAATCAACCACGCATCCATTTCAAGGATGAATCGTCTAATCCCACAAAATCATACAGGGACAGGGGCGCGGCGTTGCTCGTTGCACATGCCGTCATGCTCGGGTACAAGGACGTGTGTTGCGCGAGTAGCGGGAACATGGGGGCATCGATCGCGGCGTATGCCGCCAAGGCAGGAATATCCGCAAAGATTTTTAGCGACAGCACGATAGACGAGGGTAAAAAGTCGCTGATACTGGCATTCGGGGGAAAGCTTGATGACGAGCACGCGACCTTGGATGACGCCGTTGAGGCTTGTGTTGACGCGCAGATATCCGAAAATGCATATCAAGCAACCGCGGAATTGAATCCATTGACGATGGTCGCGCAAAAAACGATAGCGTATGAAATCATTGCATCCGGGCTTATTCCAGATGAAATATACGTGCCTTTAGGAAACGGGGGCACCTTGTTTTCCATCTGGCAGGGATTCAACGATTTAAAGGAGTGGGAAATCATTCCCAAGGCCCCGCGGATGGTAGGGGCTGCCTTGGAACCGGGATCCGGCTCGAAGATATACCCCTTGATCGAATCGAGCGGGTTATCCTTGCGGACTCTCGCGGAAAAGGCTTTACACCAGTCCAAGGGCACGATCACCATCGTGACCGATGCCCAAGTAACGACGGCAATGTCCGCCTTGGCACGGGGCAACGGTCTCTTCGTGGAACCCGCCTCAGCGGCTGCGTACGCAGCCATGACCATGGATAACACGGCCACGAACCGGGATGCAACGAAAGTCATCATCTTGACGGGTACGGGGTTGAAAACGCCCTCGGTGATCGATGCGCTCTTCAATCAAGATATCAAGGGTTTTAGATTCTTCCACGGCTCCATGAACTTGCGGCTCAAGATCTTGGAGCAAATTTCAAAATCAGGACGTGCAGGATTGCACGGATATGCTATTTATACAACCTTGAAATCGGAATGCAGCAAGCAAGCAGTTTATATGCACTTGCACAAGCTGGAAAGGAAAAATTTCATAAAGCATCAAGGAGAAGACGAGCAAAACAGGAAGATGTACGAGATCACCGAAAAAGGGAGGGAAGTCCTGGATCTACTGCAACGCCTTGTACAGCTCCTGTAGGGTTTCCGGCAATACATTCAGAATTTCCAATACTTTCCAAGCGTCTCCTTCAAGTGTTTTTCAAGCTCGCGATGATAGGCAACGATTTTCTCGTTCGATGATGGATGGTTGTCCTTGAAGATGATATCTTGATCTGCGAGGATGCGCAAAATATTCACGATGACTTGCGCGAGTATCTTCACCTTGTATCCACCTTCGAGAGTAAGGATCATCTTCCCGTTGCAGTGCTTCTCGGCAATGTTCTTGAATAGTTTCACGATGTGCGCGTACCCTTGCACCGTGAACTCCAGCCCGGAAAGGGGATCGCTGTAATGCGCATCCCCGCCGATGCTCCCGAGTATAATGTCTGGCTTGTACTGCTCGAATGCGGGACGTACAATATGGTCTATAAGCGAATACGTCACGTCATCGCCCGCACCTGGCGAGAGAGGCACGTTGATGTTAAACCCTTTCCCCTCGCCCTCACCGATCTCGTGGATGAACCCGGAACCGGGATATTGCGTGCGACCGTCTTGGTGGCTTGAAAAGAAGAGCACGTCGTTCCGGGAGTAAAATATCTCCGACGTCCCATTTCCATGGTGGAGATCGATATCGAAGATGGCAACGCGCTTCAATCCTTTTTTCTTGATCAAGTACTCTGCAAGGATGGCCATATTATTGAAAACGCAAAATCCCGACGAACGAACGACGTTCGCGTGATGGCCAGGGGGTCTCACGAGCGCGAAGGCATTTTTTACGCGTCCATCAAGGACAGCATCCGCCGCCTGCAGTACCCCGCCCACCGCGAGGAGCGAGACGTCGTACGAATCTTCGCACACCACGGTATCCCCGAAATCAAGCACTTGCAACGATCCCCCTGTGGCTTGCGCCGATTTAATTTTTGCCTTTTGTATCATCCCGTCCTCGTGAATAAGCTTCACGTCGTCAACAGTCCCCATTCTCGGTTCAACGAGCGTGAACGAGGGGTCTTGTAGTAATTTCTCTTCGTTAATTAGCTTCTTGATCGCGACGAGCCGTTCTGCGGATTCTACATGATTCCCGGTGCGATGGTTTTGATATCGGTCGTCTTGGATAATCCCAGTTACCATGGTTCACTCAATCCTCGCCATTCCAGTATTGCCAGTAGCCATTTATAGCTGATTCGAGAAGTACATTAATAAATCTTTAAAGATTCAGCTAGGTGATTAAAAGTGAGCCTCGCCGCAATTAGCAACGTGCTTGGAGTTATTATCCTTGATGAACAAGGTAACGTCGTGATTTTCGATCCGTTCCCGAGAAACGCGAGTATCGTGAGCAAGATCTTCTTGGACGTGAAATTGGGTACCGCGAATGACCATACCCGCGAGATAGTCGGGAGCATCGTGGCAAGGCTCGAAGATCGATTTCCATCAGCGCCCATAGAAGTGGACGACGCGTTTCTCATGAAGCTGTTTTCCTCTCAAGGCAAGCGCCAAGTCCTTTTCACGCCAGATAACCAAGAAATCACGAGATTCAGGACAGGCTTGGAAGGTAACTTGAAAAAAATAGATGATAAATTAACATTTGATGAGTTCCATGCATTAAATCGAGAAGTAAATTTGGAAATGACTCGCTTGCAAATAAAAACGGTATCCGAACAAAATGACAAGTTGATCATGCAAGCAGTTAACGCCATAGATGATTTAAACAAGAGCACTAATATCTTTGCAGAACGAGCTAGGGAATGGTATGGCTTTCATTTTCCCGAACTCACGGATCAATTGATCGCGGATCACGAATTTTTCTTGGAACTCATAAAAGAAATCGGGCTAAGGGACCAATTTACCTCGGAAACAATCACCGAAATCAGGCCGGTGCAAGAAAAAACCCTTGAATTGGTCATGAAAAGGGCCCGTGAATCAATGGGAGGTTATTTCGGCCCGCATGACATCACCACGCTTCAAACCTTCGCACGGGCAATATTGGAATTATACAGGGCACGGGACGAGATCGAAACCTATGTCGAGTCGCAGATGGAGCAGACGTGCCCCAACCTCTCGGCGATCGTTGGCCCGTTGATAGGCGCGCGCCAATCTCTCCCCGACAACATAGGCAACCTGAAAGCGTTAGAAACATTATGGCTTAACACGAATCAATTGTCATCTCTCCCCGGAAGGATAAAGGACTGGATCGAGGACTTGAAAAAACGCGGTTGCACCGGTATTCAATGAATCGCATTGCAGGTTGCGGGAACGGCACGCAACGAGATTTTGCTGGACAAAATCCCGTCGGGCCCCGTGTACGGGATGGTATTTAGCTTGATCGTGCTCTTCCGCATGGCGGTAACCAGGGAGATCAAGGAGATCGAGGAGACTGGCGAGAATCCTGCCGGGCCATGATCAAGATGGTTGTCCAAACTATCGCGCGAGTGGCGCGTGGAACGGCCATTCTTACGTCTCGTATTAGATGGCGAAGAAGTGTGGCCCCGTGAAGCGGTATAATCGCCCGTCCTCCCCACCGATTACGATCGTCGTTCCTGATCGAGGTGATCGACCATCCCAACCTTCCGGCACCGTGGCTGGGGCGCACGAGTGATGTCCGAACGTGATCACCGCGTGATCGTCTCCTTCATGAGTACCCATGACCTCGACGCCTGCCACGTCCCATGCATCAATGGCACCCCGCGACGTGAATCGCGCCACGACGGCGTGTGATGTGGTCCACGTGCCCAAGTTGACCCCCGTGCACGTGCCCACGAGGAGATCGGGGAGCTTTCCCTTTCCCTTGACGGCCTCGAACTTCAACCGCCCTCGGGACCCGCCGTGCTTGCCCGTGCCGAAAACCGATCCATCAGGCAAGCGAATGGTCCCACGGAGGCTCAAGCACGACCCTTCCAGCTCGAATACGGTGCACGCGTTCTGCTGGTCCAGCGTGACCAAGTGCACGCGACCCTCCATCACGAACACTGCAGGCCTAACCCGCCAAGCCACCCGTGCTGGAGCGCCGTCCGGGTTTCGAAGCACTGTCCTAACCCCGTCCCGTGTCACCAGCCAAATATACTCGGAGATGTCGCCGGAGATCACGACGGGATCGCCGTTCCCGTTTAGGTCGAAGGTCGTGGGACAAGTGTACCCCCAACGTTCCTCGGTCGTGCCTTGCACCGATCCCACCGGTCCCGCTTGCACCCTGAGCCGGTTGAACGGGCTCACCCGCGTTCCCACCAGCCCGTTGCCCGCGGTACCAAGCCGTGCCACCGAGTACCTGCCCGCGCCCGACCCGAGCACGGCGTGCGAGCCATCAAGAAAGCTAGGTACGACGAGGATATCTTCCTTGAAAAAATCACCATCCGCCAGCACGACATGCTCATCCGGGCTTTCGATCCACAACCCTTCACGCGTTTCCTCGTACTTGACGGCTTGTGTGATCCCGAATTCCCCGGAGAAATAGAGCCGGTCGTCTTGCTTGCCGTCACGCGTCCACCCGGTTGACACGGTCCCGATGCAGCCGTGGATGGCTGGAATGTAACCGTGCTCAACAGTAACGGGCATCTCCGTGAAGGTGAGCCCCGGGCCGGCGCGCCGGAAATATTGGATTTGCCCCACGAAGTCGACGGTAACGAAGTTCCCGCCGGGCAGAACGCACGCCCCGCCACTGGAAAACACGGTTAGCGGGGCGTCGTTCTCCAGATTGAGCATCCCCGCATACTCGAAGCTCGGCTCGTCCTCGTCGATGTTCGCGGGTGATCCATTGGTCGTGCCCTCGAACACGGCAAATCTCCCGTGCGGCGGCATACCCCGGTAGGTCCGTTGGAGGCTAAATTCCCACGGGCCTTCACGTGGCAGCAGGCTAACCATGATGTCCGCCCCGGCTTCTCCACCAAAGAGCTTCCCGCAATCCAAGCGCACGTGGCCATCAGAGGGATCCAGCATGGCCCCCGCTTGAAATTTAGCCAAGACTTTGCTGCCCCAGAAGGGTAATGCCTCGTCGCGGGAAATATCGTGCCCGGGGTAGTGGTCGTCCCGCTGCTCGTAGGGCCGGTAATCAGGATGGCTCCACCGATTACCGTCGGGATGGTACCCGTCTTGTTCCCACGCGCGCAGGCCGATGACAATGTCAGCGTGCCCGTTCCGGGTGATGTCCCCGGTCGTGATGAATTGCCCGCTCCCCACCGGGAAGCCGGGAACGCCCACGTGCGTGAAAATGGGATACGCCGCGCCAGGGATGGGCACCAAGCTTGCATCGACAGGATGGTAGAACCCGGCCAAGACCCCGTCGTGGCTCACGAACCCGCCCTCAGGCAACCATGCCAGTGCCCCGCCGGGCAGGTCTAGGAACGTCTTCTTCCCATAACATCCCGTCGTGCCATCAAGTTCTTGGATGCTGGCACCACCGACGCAATACTTGCCCGTGCTGCTACACACCAGCTTGTTACCGATATTGAGGCTCGTGTTCCAAAGCCCGCCGGATAGGGGACCGGGGCCATCGTTGAGCACGACGATTTCCGGATCCCGCGCGAGCAAATCCTTCACGCGAACGTGCTTCATAATGGTAGCTAGGTTTTCAGCATACAAAAAGGTTGATGCTTGGCAACGTGCGTGAAGCTGCGGCAGGCCATCGAGCGGGTGGAGACGCAAGGGATGAACGCCCACGCTTGCCATCTTTGCAGGTCGAGGTGTTCGGGTCGAGGTGCTCATCTGATCATCTTCCATCACGATTCCAAGGTGTTCGTCGAAAGCGATGGTGTGAATAAAGGTGATTCTTTTCATGGCAACCGCTAGATATAATATCGTTCGTTCGTATTATTGTCGTGTATTACCATATCGTCATACAAATTCGGACGAATCGGTTTGGGTGAGCCACCGTGGTTGAAACGACAACCATTTCTGCCAAGATTTCAAAGGAGATGCGCCAAAAACTCGATCGCTTTCATGTTCCTATCAGCGAGGTTATTCGTGCAGCTTTGGAGGATGAAATACGCAGGAGAGAGGAAGAACAAGTGTCGGAAAATCTCGAGCACGCGAGAACGATATTAAAGAAGGTGTCGAAGGAACAGATCGCGGACATCATTCGCGCGGACAGGGATGGACGATGATGTGCCTTCTGGATACGAGTGCCATCATCAACATCGTGCAGCAAAAAGGTAAGGATGCCGTGGCTATCTTGCGAAACCAACATACCTTGGATCTAGCATATTATGAATGTGGGAACGTGATCCGCACGCTTTTTCATCGCAAAGGTATATCCCGGACGGATGCGTTACAGCTCGCGGCTGATATTGCCACGACATGGTCATTGATGCGTGTTGTGGCATTCACCCTGGACGAGATGCAAGCTGTCCTCGTCTTGGCATTGGACAAGGAGATCGCATATTACGATGCCGCGTTCCTGTTCCAAGCAAAGAAATTGAATGTTATTTTTGTATCGGATGATCTGCCCTTGCAAAAAAAAATTCCAGCAGATATCACGTGGATGGATTCTTCAAAATTGATATCATCAATCGATAACGCTTGATGATATCAAGCAAGCTGCAAAGACGATATTGGCATCAATCACGAGCTGCATGGGTCAATCTAATCCTAATCTGTCCACTACTTTCTGACTCAGCTCCCGCCCCAGACGTTCTGCATCTTCAGGCGTGATTTCGCTTTCAGCTTTAAAGGCTCGCAAGAATTTCAAGTCCGCAATTTTTTGACGTATTGCCGCGCGAGCTACTTCGGACCAGTTAATTTCGGGAAATTCATCCATTGCCGATTTCAAATCGGATGGTAATGAGAATGTTATATTCGCCATCACATCACCATTAAATTCTGTGTATTCTGTGAAAATCATACGAAATTTGAGTTATAACTTTTTCCAACATCAACCATGAATGGATTTTCGGATTCAAGACAATTCGATGACATGGCAATTCGATGATATTTACCCAAACGTGATAAGTGTCCAGGATTTCCATGAACGGCAGGCCCACGTTGATCCTGGGCGCGGTTTGCTCCCAGGCGTCGGCGATGAATGCGCGAACCTTGGCATCGCTGCGCACGATTATTCCAGATGAGGGCACGTGCAACGAGAAAGCGACGAATCCTTTTCCTAACGATACGTGAGAGATGCCACCGTGCATGAATTTCTCGTACCACGACATGTGCTCGCCAAAATACGTTGCAAGGATGGCGATGACGTTTTTTCCCGGGCGCAACATGGAAGAGATGTCATGCTCGTCATAATACCAGTTAAAACGGTTGCAACGATAGATGCCACGACCAACGCATGCTCCATTCACGAACAACTTGTAGCGGCTATCAACAGTTATCGAGATCGTTGCACCGGAAACGTCGCAGTCATCGGGAAGCGTGAAGGTGCGTCGAAACAAGCCCCACCGGTTTTTTTCGCAAGGTAAAAGGCCGATGATTCGCTGCGGACGGTACATGTCTTCTTGCGTCCATGGCGTGATGTAATCGAGCCAGATCCACTTCGCATCGCGGTCCATGAATGTCATGCTTGGAGGAAAAGAAATAAAGTCTTGCATCGGAACATAGAGTAACGGCCGCATTTGCTCCAAGTCGCGACCTTGGAAGCACGTCGCGGCCATGGTGACGAGCATGAAAAAAAGGAGCAGCATGGCACTTTTTATTTGGCTTCTTATCGTGTCCTTGGCGGTGATCGTTTCGGGATACGTGAACGTGAACGCGGAAATCGGTTCATTCCAAAGCTACGCGAGCGCGATCGCGCTTTACGGTTTGCTGGCGTACATGCTGTATCTGATCTTCTTGCTGTTTCAATCATTCAAATCATCGACAGAACCAGCACCTACAACGTCCACGTCATCAACACGACTACAATATTCGCCTGCACCGGAACCAGAGATCCCGGCCTTGCAACAATACCGGCCAAGCTCGGAACAGCGATTTTGCACGTCTTGCGGTGCCGAGATTGAAGCCGGTGGAAAGTTTTGCCCGTCGTGTGGTGCCGCGATTTAACGCGACCCGTTCATGAGGGCCATCAACTCGGCCGCTTCTGCATCCGCATCTTCCCACGGGGTGCGGAAGCGGTCCTTGAACTTGCACGACCGGAACCCTGCGGCTGCGCACTTGTAGAACAGCGAAACGACGGGCTTGGACGGGCCACATAACAATACCGCGTGCTCGAAATGCTGGAGGGAACGACGGTCAAAGCCCCCGACAAGGCCATACGTGAACATTATGAGCATGGGGAGGACGAACAGCATCGCGAACAAGAACACGACGACAGCGGGGATCAAGGCCATCACGCTCGGGTTATCAACCCATATCTGGTTGAGCACCCAGACCATGGCCAGGTTCACCGGGAGCACGGGAAGTATCGCGATGGCGCTGGCCACGAAGGTCTGCCACTTGTTAACGTGTATCTTGACGCAACGCGTGTGCACGATGTAAAATTCATAGGCGGTGATTGCGATATACGCGGGGATGTCGTGCAGGATGTATAGCGGGAGCATCCATTGGTTTCCGATGAGACCGGGCAGGCCCCAAGGGGTCAAGAAGAAGAACACCGTAACCATCTTCACCACCTTTTCGACGATGATGCCGACCGTCCTGTGCTCGGGCTTGTGGAATGCTTGAAGCAGCTCTGCACCTATCACGGCCGGGGTAACGAGCAGCCGGGGTGGCACGTAAAGAGGGATGATGATGGCCGTCGCTGCGAAGTTACCGCCGAGCTTCTCGAACACGGGCGGTATCATGATGGAAATCTGGACCGTGAGAAATATCGCAAGATACACCCAGTTCTGGAGGTAATTCGTCACTGCGTAGCTGGCGAGCTTCTTCTTCCCGTTGTTGTAAGCCTCGGATAGCAAGGCACTATAGTTATACCGAAGGTTGACGAGATTGGCTATGGATTTGGCAAGATCAACAAGTCCCATGATGTACACGTAATTTGGCATGAACGTGACCATGATAACAAGCGTGATGTAATCCGTGAACGTGGAAACCACGGTTGACCCGACTAGCTTCAATCCATAGTTCAGGCTCTCCTTGGCTTCCCCCCAGGAGAATGCAGGGATCAAGACCTCATGCAATTTGATGCCATGCGGCGCGAGTATCTTCTTGAGATAATGCCCCGAAAGGAGCAACGCGATGAAATCGTCGATATACTTGCCTACTACGAAACCCATGGTCGCACCCATCATCTCCCCGATGGCGGGTGACGCGGCCCCGAACCAGCGACCCACGAAGATGAAAAGCATGGACGTCGCATTTTCAAATATCACGCCTTGGATGAGCTCGACTACGTTCGACTTGTCAAACCTCTGGAAACCTTTCAGCGTGCTATTGAATGCACCGAGCCAGCCGGGGAATTGCACGGTCGAGTAGATCAGGAAAAACCACATCGCATAGTTGAGCGTGGTGTTGACGATGACCGTGAAGCAAAAAACTGCTACGACAGTAACTTGTGCCACGCCGGTGAACATCTGGAAGTAGATAAAAAATTGGATGTAATGTAGGGCTTTCTTGGGGTTAATTTCTGCATGTTGTGCAACGAATCTCTCGCAAGCGGGACCCGTGGCAACGTCCATGATGGAAAAAAACAGGCCGAAGTAGTTGACCGTGAGCATCTGGAAGCCCAACGCGTCGGGGAAAGGGAGGATGTAATTCGGCAATATCCACGTGTACATGAGCAAGGCTGGAACCGCTATGATGATGAAAAAAATGTAATTGAACCAGAAACTCGCGATCGGGCGGTGCATGCCGATGACGTTCCAGTAATCGACTTTCTTCCCGTCTTGGGTCGTGCCCTTGGCAGTACCGTCGCCATCCATGATGCAATCGCAACCAGTTTTCCACGAGGTGCGTGATGTTCTTCTTGGTAAGGCATTGATAAAAAACCGCACCGGTCAGCCGTGCCGTACCCACCGTGCACTGCCATCCTTGTACCGCTCTTTTTTCCAAAGCGGGGCATCAGCCTTGTACATGTTGACTGCATCTTCAAGCGCGCTGAAGGCTTCTTGCCGGTGAGCGCCGCATACCAACACGTGTACCATTGGTTCGCCTACAAGAAATTCGCCGGCAAGATGGATGATGGAGACCTTGATGATGCCATCCCGTGCCTCGATCTTGCTCGATATGGCCTGCAACGCCTCGTTAGCTAGGCCCTCGACGCACTCGATCTCGATGGACCCCGTGGCCACGTCCCGGGTCGCGGGTTTCGTGTCTTCCCTCACGATGCCCGTGAACGACACGATGGCACCACCCTTTCCCTTCGGCAGGCTTGCCACGAACTCCGAGAAGAGGGAATGGAAGTCCGGTGCCCCGTCCTTCAAGTACACGCGCGATTTCATCCGGAACGTTCAACCTCCAGAGAAGGGGGGAAGGATGCCCACCTCGTCCCCCGGCATGATCTTGGTATCGATTGACATCTCAACGATCACGTTATTCACCATCAGCTTGTATCCCTTTCCAAGAACGATGGAGCCGTCTCCACCTCGCGAGAACACGACGTCGAACAAGTTCTCGTTGGTTGCATTCACGATCTTGCTGAAGATTGCACCCGGAGCTTGGGGGGCTTCACCGATTTCGAGGATGATCTTCCCCGTTCCCGCGATGTCCCTTGCTTCGGCATACAACCGTACGGTGACGCGCGATTCCATCCTCTTTCACTCACGCCCGCATGTTACTTCAAGTTATGCATCGGGCGTGTTTCGTGTCCTTGGGGCGGCTTCTACAAGCCCAGCCCCCAGAAAATGATACCGAAGATTAAACAGAAAACCCAGCACGCCATGGTAACGTACCCTGGCCACTTTACCCGGATGGCGGCCGTGGAGTGCATGGAATCGTCCAGAAGCGATATCTTCGTGAAAATCTCGCGTTCCTCGGGAACTTGCAAGGTCTCGTCTCCTCTGCTATAATAAAACAAGACCCTGCGAGCCTTGTACCCGAACACTTCGTCTTGCACGACCGTCTTGGTGCTGTCAACCGGGTTCTCGAACCAGAACGTCCCTTCATCGGCAAGCCGGACGTGCAAGAATGACAGGTCGTTCCCGAACCCGAGGCGGTTCTTGAGGCCCAGGATATCCGGTGCCACGGCATTCCAGCTGTAATCTTGCCCGTCGATGAGCTGCACGAGGAATATATTCGACCGGTCGGGAAAAATATTTCTGTTTTCAGCCATTCAAGCCCACACCATGGCACAGTCACTCGTCGACGGTTTGCTCGAACTCTACACCGCCATTGGTATCGGCGTGGTCGTCGGGACGGTCTTGAACCGCGTCCGTCGAGAGCAAAAACTCAACGAAAAAGCCTTGAAAATCAATACCGTGCTCGTTCTCAACATCGCGACACCCGCTCTCATCCTCACGAGCTTGCTGACTGCCGAGATCTCGTTAAACGTCGAGCTGGTGCTCTCCATCATCGGGGTGCAAGTCTCCACCGCCATTATCGGCGTCATCTTCGCTATTGTCATCATGACACGGCGGAAGCTCCCGCGGGAACAAGTAGGCGGGTACGTGCTCATCTCGGGATGGCCAAACGCCACCATTTTTCCCCTCCCGATCGTCATCTCTGTTTTTGGTGATTCATTCATCACCATCGTGATGTTGTTTTCATCATCCGCCCTCGCGCTCCGGGGCACGCTTGCAACGTACCTGTGCGTGAAATTCGGAGCTGTTAAAAACCAGAAGATTTCCATCAAACGCACGTTACGGGAGATATTCACGTTCCCGCCCACGATCTCCATCATCATTGCATTCGTGATCCTGGCATTCTCCATTCCCCTCCCCGCTGTCGTGCTCGACGTCCTGGTCATCACGAAACCGTGGTTCAGCACTCTCGCTAATGTCTACGGTGCCATCACGGTGGGCATGATTCTCGCCAGCGTCGACCGAACGCAATTTTTAACCTACAAGAAGGAGATCCCGTGGGCAATGTTGCTCCGGTTCGTGGTTCCCGCCTTGAGCTATCTCCCGTTATCCTTGTTCTTGGCGTTCCCACAAGACAGCGCGACGATCAAGTCCATTTTACTGCTGGAGGTCCTGGGCCCCCCCGCGATCATCAACACGATGTTCGCCGCGAACTTTCACCTCGACAAGAACCTGGTCGCCGTCATGGTCGTCGTTTTAACGTTGTTCATGATCTTGCTTGCCCCGCTCATCTTGCTCGCCGGGAGCTGCATGTTCTAGCAAGGCTCTCTTCCTTTTTTTTCCCATGCGAAATCCTTTTTATATCAAGGAACGATACATCTTCGTGGGATTTACCTCCCATAGCTTCGTGCCCGTTCAAGTGGAAAAGAAAAGAGAAGAGAAAATACCGAGGGAGAGGGGACCCTTTTCGAAATTGAATTTTCACTGCTGGTAATCCCCTCGTTCAAGCCCCCGGAATCGATTCACGGTGAATTGCACGCGCCGTGTCGCCCTCGTTTTTTCATGAAAATCTTTACTACCATCCCATTCGACATGGTATTGGGCACGAGTTCCCGGCAGTGGTCATTACCATGGCATTCCTCAAGGATAAAACACGCGTGTTTTTATCGAAATCCCAGATATTCCTCATTGGTTCGGTGTTCGGGGCTTCAAGCTTCTTTTTCACCGCCGAAAACGGGCAATTCAACACGTACATCGAACGCGTGATTCCCCTTGAACTCGGGGGCATTCGAGAAGCATGGATGGTACCGTTAATGACCACGTTCTCGGCATTGATGGGTCTCGTTTTTGCGTTCATTTGGGGCGCCGTGTCGGATTCGACCCGGTCCCGCTTCGGTCGCCGCCGCCCGTTCTTGCTCGGTGGCATCGTTGCCGGCATCGCGATGATGTTGTACCTCTTGTCAGGCAACTTCTGGTTGTGCTTCATCATCGATGTTGTCTTGATAGGCATCTTGTCGAATTCATTCGTCGCGGCTCGTGCATCCCTCATCCCGGACGTGACCGTTCCCGAGGAGCGGGGACGGGTTAATTCCTTGGTCTCGATCATAAGTGGCATCTTCTCATTCGGGGCCATCGTTTTGTTCTTGATCGTGAACGAGTTTTTCAAGAGTTATACCATGGAAGGCGGGGAGCAAGTTGCCTACTTGAATTACACGGGCCACGCGATCATCCTCGTCGTGACCGGGTGCATGATCATCTTCCTCTCAATTCTTGGTTTTTTTTTCATCAAGGAAAATCCAATCGTCGAAAACGCTGATGCCCGGCGGATGTCGTGGCACGAGCTCATCCGGGATTCATTCCAAGGTGCGGAGCTGCTTAAACACAAGGAATTCTTCAAGATCGTGCTAGCAAGCCTTGTCTTCCAAACGGGAACCCGGCTTTTTTACCCGTGGGTGTTCCAGTTCGTCACGGAACTTGACCTGCCGATCGGCTTGATGGCCGTCTTGCTGGTGCTCTTCGTGTTCGTTGGATTTCTCGCCAATTACATGGTCGGAAAGATATCCGACAAGTATGGCCGCAAGAAACCCATCATCGTCATCATCCTCGTGGCATCTGTCGGTTTTTTCCTCATTCCCTTCATGACGGCCAGCCTCAACGAGCACGAGGGAAACTTGCAAGCCATCGATTACGTCTTGATCCTGTCGGGCGTGTCTTGCATCATCCTCGCGATCAACGTGACGCCCGCGGGCGACGCGTGGGCACAAGACCTCATTAACCGCGAAAAAATCGGCCAGTTCGTGGGCATCTTGAACATCATGTCGACGATATCCCAGATGATCGGTCCTTGGATAGGGAGCTTGATAATAAGCACCTTGGGCTTGGAATGGACGTTCTTTTTCTCGCCGTTCTTCTTCATTGCATCCATCCCTTTTTACAAGATCGTGAAAGACAAGCTCCGGGAGTCGCGCGCCGTTGAATCCCAGGGCGCGTGAGATAATCCCCGTTTCCTCCATCCATCTCATGCCTTGATGGGGTAATTTCCAAGTTGTTCCCGCACGTCCATCATGGCCTGCCACCGGTCATAGGTCACGGCGGGATTGATGCTGTGCCCGCTTGCCAGGATGTACCCGCCACCCGGCGCGATCTCGCGGATCAACCGGGTGGTGTACTCGCGTATCTCCTCGATGCTGCCCGTTGCGAGCATGGTCGGGGACACGTTTCCCACCAGCGTGATCTTGTCACCGAAGCGCTCGTGTATCTTGAAGATGTCGTAGTCCTTGTTGGCCGTCGTTGGCTCTATGGGGTTGAGCGCGTCTATCTTGCAGTCGTTCACCAAGTCATCAAGGAGCAGGGCGAGGTCACCGTCCGAGTGCAATATGACCTTGCAATCACGTTGATGTGCCGTGGAACAGATGGTCTTGAGCCACGGAAAGACATATTCCTTGTATTGTTTCGGGGACATGAATGGCCCGTTCTTGAACGCGTAATCATCGAAAATCAGGACGCATCGTGCCCCCCGTTCCGCTAGTACCTTGACCACCTCGTTCGTGAACTTGCCGCGGTCATCGAAGATCTTCCGCGCTTGCGTCCGCTTGGCGAGGATGCGCGAGAACAGCTCGAACCCGAAGCCCTCCCACGTCACCTCCATGAGGCCGGTGATGCCCGGGACTGCAAAGATTTTTCCCCCGTATTTTTGCTGCAATTCCTGTCCGGCGATGAACCCTGCAACGCGTGCATCCCATTGCGGGTCTGGAAGCTCCCACGACTCGTAATCCTCAAATGATTTGAAATGGCCCCCCACGTAACCGAGGACCTCTGTCCCGTCATAAAAACATGGCAAGTTGGTTCAAGGAATGAACCATTCCGCGATATTGTCCCTGATGAATTCATCATCGTCGAGGTGGTGATAAAACTCGCAAACGCGGTCGATTTCTTCTAGTTGCCCGGGCGAGAGTATCTCGTTCGGGTTCAAGCACCACGTTCCTTGGAACAATCCTTGTCTCCGGAGCATTTCATGGATTCCCGGGATGCAACCCGCGTAGTTGTTTGCCGCATCGAAAAAAGCAGCGTTGCAATCGGTGACTTGCGCTGCCAGGGTTAAAAGTTCACTTGGTATCACCCCGCCTTCAACCCCCGCGTGTATTTTGGCGAGCATTTCCACGGCTCGTCGTGTCCAGACTGCCCAGTGGCCAAGCAATCCCCCCTTGATGCGAACCCGCTTCTCGCCTCCAGCCGTGGAGACGTGATATTCCGTGATCAGGTCGACGATGATATTGTCATCATTCCCCGTGTACAAGGTGATTTCGTTCTCCTTGCCTGCGTCGCACACGCCCTTGATCACGTCCAGAGTCTGGTAACGATTGAATGGTGCAATTTTTATTCCGATTACATTATCGATCCGGGCGAACTCCTGCCAGAACGCGCGGGAAAGTACCACGCCACCGACGGCAGGTTGGAGGTAAAACCCGACAACGGGCATCACCGACGCGACTTGCTGGCAATGGTCGAGCAACTCGCCTTGGGTGCACCCGCGCAACGCAGAGAGGCTTAGCAAGCACGCGTGGTACCCGCGTGACCGCGCGAAACGTGCCTCGTCGAGTGCTTGGCGCGACGTCCCACAAACGCCGGCGATTTTCATGACCTTCATATTCCTCCTTGCTGTCCACTGGTCAACTGCTTCCGAAACGAACGAAAGAACCTTCTCGTAGAGCCCGTGTCGTGCATCATGAATTTCGAACTGGGTCGTGTGGACCCCCACGGCGATGCCGCCCGCACCGGCATCGATGTAATACCGGACGAGAGCCTGCTGGTTGGATTCCGAGAAATCACGGTGCTCGTTAAGGGCGAGCGGCATCGCCGGGATGACCATACCTTGCCTGAAGCGTACCAAGACTTCCGGGTCGAGTGTTGAATAGTGCATGTCGTTCACTAGAATTTTCCGTTGTTAATTTCGAAGTGTGTCGGCTTGTTGAGCGAGCGACCTCCCGCCATTATCCATTCTGCTTGAAGCTGAATCATCTCGTCCATCTTCAAGCGTGGATTCCCGAATCGCGAAATTGCCTTGGTTGCATCGCTTAGATAGCAAGCATTTCCTGGGATGTCTTGTGAATACGTGACTTTTTTTCCCATAATCTTACCCATTTTCTCTGCAACGTACGCGACTGCAACGACATCGGGACCGGTAACGTTCAAGATTCTCGCTGGAGACCCACACCATTCAAGGCTACGTAATGCCCAATCGTTAACATCACCTTGCCAGATCGCGTTGAAATTTCCAACCGAATTGGTCACGGGCTGGTTTTTCCAGATATTCGTTGCTATATCAAAAAGCACGCCATACCGGAGATCGATTGCATAGTTGAGTCGAAATAATAGTATGCGAGTGCCGAAACGGTTGCTGTAGTATTCGAACACACGCTCCCGGCCAAGGCAAGACTGGGCGTACTCCCCTGATGGTTCTGGCTTAGCATCCTCGTTGCAACCACCACCATTTCGTTGCACGAGCGGGTAAACGCATCCCGTGGAGAACACGACTATCTTGCTATCTTTGAAGTGGTCCGCGATTATCGATGGTACCGTGGTATTCATAGCCCATGTTAGCGCTTCACCACCGTCCGATGTGCCGAATTTCCGCCCTGCCATAAATATCACGTTGTCAACTTTTGGAAGCTTGGCCACGGCATCCCGGTCGAGGAGGTCGCAAGGGATGGTATGGAGCCCCCACGCTTCCAGTTTTTCGCGCAACCCGGTTTCGCTAAATCGTGAAATGCCAAAAACCGTTTTTTTTTTACCAGATTTCGAGACAGAACGCGTTGCCATGCGCCCGAGGGTCGGTCCGATCTTCCCTCCAATCCCGAGAATTGCAATGTCTCCCTTAAGATGTGTCATTAATTCCACGGTTGAAGGAGATGGCTCCGACAACACTAAATCAAGTTCCTCTTCATTCGTGATCTTCATAGAGTTATCATGCATATTTTTTTTAAAATTTCATCCTTGCTCGGGAAATAAAACCCTGGCGTCTTCAAACTCGCGTTTGATCTTTATCCACCAGCATTTATCGTTTTTTTTCTTGATATAACCGTTGCATCTCAATGCCGGCGTGAACGTCTTTTGCCCTTTTTGGGAAATATATTTATACCAGTTCACCATTCAAGTTTACATAATCACTTGTCAAATCTACTTAGTTAGATGTGTAGTTTTGAAACCGGACCGAGATCGAAAGGCGAAACAAACATGAAAATTTTGTACGTAAACGCGGGCAATGCAGGTTCATTGGGTTTGGACTCGTTTCTCTGTGCACCACCGCTTGCATTGATGTATCTTTCACCCACCGTCCCCGAGCATAAAAAATTACTCGTGGATTTGAAGCTTAATCCCGACATCCCCGAAAATACGTTGCGACATGTGATCCGAAACTACGATTTGATTGCCATCTCCTCTTACACTCCGTCGATCAAGAATGCAATGTGGGTCGCATCGATTGCAAAGGAATATGACAAGCCCGTTGTCATCGGTGGTTACCATGCATCCCTTGTTCCTGAAGTCGCCATGGAACCCATGTTCGACATCGCGGTGCAAAACGAGGGCGAGCTGACGTTTCCTGAAATCGTGAACATCCTCGATAAGGATGGGGCATGGACTCCAAGGAACTTGCAAACCGTGAAGGGTGTATCGTACAAGAAAGAGGGAAAGCTGGTGGTCAACGAGCCCCGTCCCCTTATAAAAGACCTCGACACGTTACCAATGCCCGATCGTGGCCTCATCGGCAACACGAATTACGAATACTTCGGCGCGAGCATCGATGCCTTGGAAACTTCCCGAGGGTGCGTTGGTAATTGCAATTTTTGCTGCGTCAAGGAGCACACCCCTAACTGGCGCAAGAAATCTCCCGCACGCGTGATCGCGGAGATGGAAGCCTTGACCAAGAACTCCAAGTGGATCGCGTATCAAGATTCAGAATTCACGATTAACATGAACAGGGTTCGTGAGATATGTGACTTGATCATCGAGCACGGGTTGGATAATCGATGGCATTCGGCTCAAGTACGCGCCGATGACTTGGTGCGTGATAAGAAAACATTCGGTCGCATGGTAGACGCGGGATTCAAGATGCTCTTCATTGGTATAGAATCTGCCCACCAGAAAAGCCTAGATGGAATAGGCAAGAAGATAAGCATTGATACAATAAAACAGGCGGTCAAGATGTGCCACGATTATGGCGTAACGGTATTGGGTGCAATCATCATCGGAAATATCGGCGAGACCTATCAAGACGTGCTCAAGACCATTACATACGCAAAGGAGCTCGAGATTGATATAGGGCAATTCACCGCCCTGACGCCATTACCTAAAACTGGTCTCTGGGACACGGCAAACAGGAACGGGTGGATAGAGGATCACGATTGGACCCACTATGATTTCACGCGGGTGGTGATGCGAACCCCAGACTTGACGCGCATCCAGATCGCGGAACTCCTGCGAAAAGCATATTACGATTTCTACCTTGGTGGTTATTGGGGGAGTTATTTCTTCAGCAAACTCAAGCGGTTCACGTCAAACAGCCGTTACTGGTGGTTCTTCAAGATGCTACCGGGCTTCATGAAAAATATCAATCCCATCCAAAAGATGGTAAATGATCTAAGCCGGCCTCCCAATATCGGTGGAACCGACACTCAAAAAGTTAAATCGAAGAGTATTTTTTAGGCCAAGATCATTCTTTCATATAGCAACGTGGGCACCCGTGGTTCAAGCATGGAGTACTTCATCAACAAGATCATCCAAGCAAATGGAAGCGATCTCTCCTCGTCCGTTTTCGTGCACAACCGTTTCGTTCGTTTTTCGAAGGGAGAATTCGAAGGCCCCGCGCTGAAAGCCACGCGCAAGGGAAAAACCGTCACGATAAAAGCAACAGTAGATTACGAGAACCTCCTGGGTTTTTTAGCCATCGAATTCATGCAAGGAAACGTGATATCGTTGGACGGTACTTTCACGGCGTTCGAGGATCCGAGCAACACAATCGCGGCGTGCATCCCCGCGGGCAAGCGCGAGTTCGTTTCCGTTGATGCAAAAAAATCCACCTGGATCGTGAACATCACGGGCAACTGGAACAAGGAGGAGGCTATCGCAATATATGAGGCATTCAACAACGTGCGGGGGTATATCTTGTTGAAGGTATCATCGGATAATGACAAGGTAACCTCGTTCACCGTGAAAACGAAGCCCCCGCAAAATAAAGGCGATTTTGATTTTGAAAACGCCATCAAGTTCAGCACGTTGAAACTACCTAACGACGGGCAATCCTTGTCGGCCATCTTGGAATTGATCGTGCCAGACGTGGCAAGGGAAGCAAACCAGTTCAAGGAGCTGGTAGTTCGGAATTCATACAAGGTCGATGATATCATCATTCCCAAGGATACGAAGGACGGGAAGGACAAGCGCTTGTCTGCACAACGGAAGGGAACCATCACCCGCAAGATCGAGGTGGATGGAAAAAAAATCATGATGCAGGTCCCGTTCCTCGCGTGATCCCGTGTGGGACGGTCGGGCCGGTACCAAATCTTTTTTTAAATCACACATACTTGTCGAGCGTAATTGGCCCGACACCTCGCCATTTAAGATAGGCACCGAATCCAATGAAACACTTCAACGAATTAAAATACCGCGTTGCAAGCATCGTGAAGGAACAGAATGATTGGCGCGGTTCGACCTTGAACATGATTGCATCCGAGAACATTGCGTCTCCTCTCGCCCGGTCATTGATTGACAGCGATTTCAACCACCGGTATGCTGAGGGTGGTATTGGATGCCGGGAGTATCAAGGCGCGAAATTCATCGACGAACTTGAAACCATCGTCGTGGGTCTGTCCAAGCAATTGTTCAATTGCTCGTTCGTGGAGCATCGTGCCATTTCCGGGGCATTGGCGAACATGGCCATCTACTACGGCCTTGCAAAACCGGGGCAAAAGGTCTTCACGCTCCGCGTTCCGGAGGGCGCGCACATCAGCTTCCGCGAGTTCGGAACGGCCGGCGCCCGCGGGTTGCAAGTTCTCGACATCCCTTTCGACACAGAACGGATGAATATTGATCTTGAAAAGTTCATCATGGCGATCGAGAAAGAGAAACCCCAGCTCATCACCCTCGGTGGTTCCCTTTTCTTGTTTCCCCATCCCGTGCGCGAGATAAAGAAAGCCTGCGCATCCCTTGACACAAGGATACATTATGATGGCGCCCACGTGCTTGGATTGATCGCCGGGAAGCAATTCCAAGACCCGCTCGCGGAAGGTGCCGACGTGCTCGATGGTTCCACGCATAAAACGTTCCCTGGGCCTCAAGGCGCGTTGATTATGACCAACGAGGAGAAGGTCTACAAGAAAGTGAACCGCGCCATCTTCCCTGGTCTCGTGTCGAACCACCATCTCGGCCGCATGGCTCCACTCGCAATCACCTTGATGGAAACGCTGGAATTCGGAGAAGCGTATGCGTTGCAAATCGTGAACAATGCCCAGCACTTGGGAAAGGTGCTCGATGATAACGGGCTCGATGTGCTTGCTAAGAATCACGGCTACACTCGGTCACATCAAGTTATCATCAACGTGTCCAAGGTGGGTGGTGGTGCGTTCGTCGCGCGTGCGCTCGAGGAAGCTAACATCATTGCCAACAAGAATCTCATACCGTGCGATGACCAATCTTGCGTTCACGACCCCACCGGTCTGCGATTGGGGGTACAAGAACTGACTCGTTACGGGATGAAAGAACCCCAGATGGATGTTGTCGGTAGTTTAATCGCCGACGTGTTATTAAAGAAGGATTCCACCGATGGAATCAAAACGCGCGTTACAAAATTGCATTCAGATTTCACCACGCCCGCGTATTGCTACAAGGTGTAAGGTCATGTCGATGCAGATGCAAGCCACGAATTCCACCAAGAAGGAAATCATCATAACATTGATTTGCCGTGACCAAGTTGGCTTGGTAAGGGATATCACGGGAACGATTTCCGCCTTGGGCATAAACATCACGGACATTGACCAGTCGATCGTGCGTGGCATTTTTACGATCACGGTCGTGTGTGACCTTTCAACGTCTAGCTTGGATGAAAGCGATTGCTTGGCTGACTTGAACAAGGAACTCGACCTCCTCAAGCAACGGGTCAGTGCCCACGTCATGATCGAAGCAGGGTCGAGCTTCGTTTCGGGGCGTGCCGTCGCTGATCGATATGCAAAAATTACCATCTTGGGGAAGGATGCGGTAGGCATCGTGACCAAGGCAACAAGTATCGTTTCAAAATATGGTTATAACGTTGAAAGCGTGTCCATGGTCTCTCGTGAAGATATTTTCGCGATGGAAATCGTCATAAGTTATCCTTCTGGCCATGAACAATTCGATACATTCAAGGTGGATATTAAAAATGCAATGGACTTGGATCGATTGAGCGTGTTCATCCAAGAAAAGAACGTGTTCACCGAAGAGAAAAAACTCGTCGTGTTCGACATGGATTCGACCTTGATTCGGGAAGAATGCATCGACGAGCTCGGTGCCGCGTTGAACATCAAGGAGAAGATCGCGAGCATCACCGATCGCGCAATGGAGGGCAAGCTCGACTTCACGGCAGCCGTCAAGGCACGGGTGAATTTGCTGAGGGGATTGCCCGTGGAGGTGCTAGAGCGGGTGGCAGAGAACCTCACCCTCACGCCGGGTGCCAAGGAATTGATCACGAGTCTTAAACGCATGGGGTACAAGGTTGCCCTGATCTCGGGTGGTTTCACGATATTCACGAATATCCTCAAGGACAAGCTTGGCTTAGATTACGGATTTGCAAACGAGCTTATCATCAAGGATGGGAAACTCACGGGCGAGATCAACACGAACTTCATTGTCGATGCAAATCAAAAGGCAAAAATTCAAGCGTGGCTTGCCCACATCGAGCACATCCCGCGCGAGAACATCATCACCATCGGTGATGGTGCGAACGACGCGATCATGGTGAAGAATTCGGGGTTGGGTGTCGCGTTCCGGGCTAAAAAGGTACTCAAGACCGTTGCAACCGGCATTTTCAACGAGGATAACCTTGTCGGGCTGTTGTATGCCTTGGGTGACTTGAAAAGGAAGAAATATCAGCAATGATACGGCCAGGCCTCACGTCTGCTTAACCTTCATCTCACCGCCACATTTTTTACAGATCTTGTGTCCCGCCCTCAAGGTTACTGCCTTTATTGTCCGTTTGACCTTGCATTTCGCGCACGATAGCACGAACGTCGTCAAGCCGACAAGCTTGAGCGATGATTCTTCCGGGGTGGTTCCTTCACGAGTTCTCCGGCCAGGCTGCTCTTCATCGCTGGCATCAATTACCTTGGATTCTTCAAGTTCACCTTTGTTCCGGAAATGGTCTTCGATGTCTTCTTGAACGTCATTCATTTCTTGACGTTTCTTTTTCCCCTCTTTCTTCGTGACTTTATCTTTTTCTGGTTTTACCGGCGTGGCTTTGGTCTCTTGCTCTTTCTTGCCTTTCTTGTTGCTTCCATCGGGTTTCATCCAGTCGTCGAGGCTCATGCATTCTCATATGATATCAACCCACAAGTGTGCTTGAGATTCCCGGTTTCATGAACTGCTTGGCCTTCTTGAGGCGCCTCTGGACGAGATCGATTGTTGCCGCGTAGACTGCTTCCCGTGTGGTGTTGCTTACCCCCAGGGCGTCGAAAATCAGGCAGTCCAAGTCCTCCCGGTCGGGTAACGGTTCGCAAGAAGGGGACGTCCCCGTCCTTGCCGGCATCCCGCGGCAGCCGCATTCATCCAGCAGCGAGCGTGGTGCACGGCGTTCCAATTTCTCCAATCTCGAACGCAACTTGCTACGTTGCCCCTCGTCCAGTGCTCTCACGTCGAGGACCGGGATGGTCCCCGCGTCGAGCGCCTCGATCTTCAATGCACCGGCTCCCAAGTTAGTGCGGCCGAGCACTAGGACGGTGAATGCCATCAAGGTCGAGTTCAAGGCCGCGTGTAACGCGGCCCCGTCCACGCCCGGAGCCGGGAACAATCGGTGGAAGCAACGGTCCGATACCACTGGTTCAACCGAGCACGGGCAATAAAACCTGTCGTGCGAGATGTATTGCATGAAATGCCGTGTTTCAAGCAAATTAGACGGCGGGATGGAGTACCAGCATTGTCTGTTTTTCACCGTCTGGACCCGTGGCCATGGAATTCCCGCGATCGTTTTTTGCCCTTTGCTCGTCGCTTGCCTTTCCCCCCACTTGATATAGGACGCTATGCCGTGGTGCCCCTTCCGTTCCAGCTCGGTGACCGGCACGGGTGGGATGCACAGCACGCGTGTCGTCCAAGCGTGGTCGTGCTGCACCGTCAGCTCGTTGATGTCCTTGCTGCTCCTGATGACCGGTTTGAGGTATTCTGGTTCGATGTTGAAATTTTCGATTGTTTGTTTGTCAACGTAGAAGAACGCGTTGATGCCCGTGTAGCATCCTGCCAGCACCTTTACCAGCGCGCCAAGGGGAACGAGCGTGCCTTTTGCCTTTATCATGACATCGTAGAACGTGCTTGGCGCGTTGAGCAACGCGCCCAGCCACTTGCCCGAGACCACCACGCGCTCCCGCCCGTCGTTCACGTGAATGCCGCTTTTTTGCACGATCTGGCGCAAATCGTCGTGATGGATCGAGATCGTTTTCACACCCATCTTGTCCTCGACGTTTTGAACGAGGTTCTCGACCTCTATCCCCCGATGGACACTGCTCCCGTGCGCGGTAACGAGTTCGATGGTGCACGTCTCCCCCGTCCTTGATACCGGGACGACATCCTTGAACTGCATGAACCGGGTCACGGCCAGTCGGTCGGGTACCCTTCCACTTTCCGCACGTTTGTCCCTCATGAAGGACGTCATGGTCGTGTTGATCTCGGCGTGGCTGAACGATCGCGAGGCGAAATCGACGATCGAGAGAATGCAACCGCGTGACACCAGGAATGCTTGCAAGGACACCCCGTACCGCGTGGTCAGCCACGAGTTCGACGTGATGAAGCACAACGTTCCCTTGTCGCAGAGAAAAAATGTTGCCTTGTAAATGAAATAGACGTAATAATCGCTCATGCGATTCAAAACCACCCCCGGGAACATCTGGCTGATAGCAGCCGCTATCTCATCCTTGTAGGGGCGAATGCCTTCCCCGTCGCCGCGGGTGAATGCCCGGGTGGCCGTCCACGGCCTGTCGATGTCCTCCTGCCTGATGTAGGGGGGATTTCCCGTGATGATGTCGAATTCGTGATGTCCCGCTATTCCGTCTTGCGCGAGGAAGTCACCAACAACGAGGCACCCCGTGCAATCGGGCAAGAAAACGTGCAGCGTTTCGGTCGTGCTTGGGTCTCGCCCGTGCTTGGCGTGCCATATCCACAACCGCGCGCGTGCAGACGCGACGGCCCACTCGTTGCTATCAATACCATGGATTGACCGACTGACGGCTTTCCATTTGTCAACCGTAGACCCGAGACGGTCTACCAAGCTCGCGATGAGGCGCGCGAACTCCACCAGAAAGACGCCAGACCCACAAGCGGGATCGAGCATCCGCACCTTGTTGATGGCTTGGTTCACCTCCTTGCGCTGGGCGTCACGTAACGCATCCCACGCGGCACGTTCGGGGCGGAATACCATGTCGTCGATGGTGCCGGGCTCGATGGACTGGCAAGCCGCCTGCAACCACGGGGCCAGCGCCATCTTGCACGCGAGGCCCGCCTCCCAGGGCGACGTGAAGACGGTCCCGCCCGAGGCCGAGCGGGAGCGGTTCATCGCGGCGATCGTGATGGCCTCCACGAACCCGTCCAGCTGCGATGGGGTAACTGTCGTGGCATCGCTTGGTGACGTGTCGATCTCGGCCGTGTAGTGGAAGGGTGCTAGTTGTTCCTGGATCGACACCCACGTACCGTCACTGATGCACGCCCCGGCATGCAGCACGTGATCGATGGACGGCTCGTGCAGTTGCACGTGAAAGGCATCGCGCCCGTCCCCGAATGTCGTTTGGTGCTGGTCGTACAAGGGATGGAACACGTACCTTGCAAGGGGTTTTTTTATGCTACCTTGGGAATCCAGTTGGTTTTTCCATGAAACGACGGCACCGTTCAACCAGCCACCGTGAATTCCAACGAGCGGCGCGAGGAACTCGATCAACACGATGTTCAAGGCGACGTGAAAGGCGGAACCAGCAGCGCGCGGTTTTTCAATGCCCGTGGCAAGTATGTCATCGACGATCGATTGGAACGCGTGGACACTGGCGCTGACAAACGCCGTCCATGCCGAGCTGGTGCCGTTTTTTTTTCCATGCAACGGTAATCCGGCCACGTCTCCTAACCCGTGCTAGTTGATCTCCACCTTCTCTTCCGTGATCAGGTGGAATAGCAGCTCGTTATCCTTATCGAAGACCTTGATCGTGGTCAAGGCTGGGATGTCCTGCTCGAAGAATACGACGCGAGAGGGCTCGTCCACGGCAAGGGTAACGTTATCCGTCGGTTTTAATTTGGACTTCTCTTTCGTGAATATGGTGAAATTCCCCGTGCCCATGATGTTCACGTCTTCTCGCTTTCCCGCTTTAAACGACAAGGTTAGCCACAAGTGATCTTGCATGTGATTCAAGCTGACTCGTTCCAAATCACGAAAGACGCGGTGCATTGTTATTAAAAAGACGCGGTGCATGGCTATTAAAATTTTAATTACCATGCATGATTTACCTATCTCGTTCGATGGTGGAGACGTGGTCTTTTCCATCGCAAGTCCGTAAGGAACTACCAAGCCAAGGAAACCAACGACCATTTTAACGGCATGAATACTCGCGTCCATTGTCTAGCGGTTAGGATACCGGCCCTCCAAGCCAGCGACCCGGGTTCAAATCCCGGTGGACGCATTCCTTTTTCCTCACATCCTCGTGGCGAGGTGCATCGTTTCAAGGCCGGTCCGGTGTGTGCCACGAGGGATAACTCCCACCCAGACATGCCAAGGGCTGGCCTCCGATTTGTTATTGATTCGAGGCATCGTCTTTATCCTTGTAAACAACCTATCGTGATTCACAATGAAATGCCCCAATTGCGGGGGACAAGAAATTCCCCCTAACGGACGATTTTGTCCTGATTGTGGTTTAGAAATCATCCGGCGCCCCGTCCCGGCACAAGCAAGCCAAGCGCCCCGTGAAACGACCGTGCACGTTGCCCGTGCGAGCGACACCGCGGGGCATGACGTGCTCCCGCCGCGCAGGGCACCCCCCGGGTACGGGCCTGTCCCGTCGACCCACGCACCGCCTCGATCGAGAGCTCCCCGGATCGTGCTTTCCTTCATACTCACCGTGATGGTGATCGGGGCCGGGTTTGCAGTGCTCACCGTGATGACGTGGGGTTCGTTCCAAGATCTGCCATCACCAGTTCAAGTTCGGGGTGATAACAGTGGAAGGCAAGTCGCTAGCCGGCCCCATCGAGGCGCGTTCTGTCTTTTGCATGGACGGCGAGGACAAGTGGAAATGGCTGGGCTGTTGCTAGGAAGGGCACCGTGCAAGCAGCAATTTTAAAAAAACTGAAAAGAAAATCACGTGAAATCTTCGATAACCTTGACCGCGTCATCAAGCGTTTTGAAATTACCAGCCCACGAGGCCTCATCAACCGCACGTATGAACGGCTTCGAAACCTTGACGATCGTGATGACGTGGCGATCGTCCTTTCGCAAGATATCCTTTGGTGCCATGATTACCGATCCTTCCCGCATCTCCTCGAGCTCCTCTGATCGATAGGTCTTCCCGTTGACAGATATCTTGTTCGGAAAGGCCATCACCTTCCCGATTCCCAACTCGTAGTTCTTCTTGCCAGTTTCAAAATCAACCATGTCCTCCCTGATCACGATGACGAGATCATCTTTCTGGGGTTCAATGATCGCTTCGAATTTCGATTTGCAGAGTTCCTTTATCTTTTCAAACTTGTTGAATTCCATGAGATTCACAACCAGTTAGGGATAAACGCCCCTACATTTTTCCATTTTGCGGGCTCTATCGTGAGCCATATCATGATCTTTTTCAAGTGCTCGTACCGTGATTCGACGTCCTCGTCGGGGAAGAATGCCATGAGGGACTTTGCAAAGGACTCGGGCCCGACCGCAACGAGCGTCCCGCTCATGTCGTTCGCGCGCTTGAACAGGAGCCAGAACGTCGCTTTTGCTTTCATTTCCTTCGCCATGACCAGGATCCAAGGATTTTTCGTCCAATCATGGGTATCCACGCCTTTTACCGATTCGATCGCGCGTCCCATGGCGTAATGCTTCACGTTGGGAATGATGTTTATGATATCGTCGAAGAATTTCTTCTTTATGACCATGTATGCGCCGGAAAGCGATTTCAAATCAACCAGATCGAGCTTCTCGCGAACGTCCCCGTTGAGCTGCATAACGATCTCCCAGCGCCCGTCGGGAAGCACCACGTCCTCAATCTTTTTTTTGGGCCTCACAGGCTCTTCTGGAGCCGCGTCTTCACCGTCTTCCCGTGTATCGGGAGACCCGGCACCGCTCTCGTTATCACTTTCCGCATCAGTGAAGCCCTCATCTTCTGCCATTTCCTCGCCGCCGGTTTCTTCCTCGTCTTCCTTTTCCTTCTTTCCCGTTGCTTAATCACCTTTCTTTTCTTTTAACTTGGCAAACATCGATTTTAACTCGTCATCCTTTATCGCGACGTCTTTCTCGGACTTGCTCTCATTTCCCGCATCTGCTTGCTTCGCTTTTAGGGAACCGAGCATCGAGAGCACGTCACCGACTGCCTTGTCCTTGTCCTCTTGCATCTTCTTAACTTCTTGTTCTTGTCGCTTCTTCAAGTCGACGAGACCCATGACGGGATGCTCCTCTTGTTGCTTGCTCGCGAGAGCCTCTTTATGGACCATGTCGACGATCTTAGCAACCGTGTGGGTGCCGCTGCCTTGTTGCACCGCTGTTTCTGCCTTTTTCTGCTCGAAGAATCGCTTGGACGTGTTGGACAAGAATTCTTGCTCAAGGCGTTTTTTCATCGCGTCGCGCTCTGCTCGTGCCTTGGCATCCTTGTTCGAGAAGAGCATCTCCTTCAGGGAATCGAATGAATGCGACGTGCTCGTCCGTGCAATCAACGTCTTGAGACGTTTCTCTTCTAAAAGCTGCTGCTTGATGCCTTCCTCTTCGGCCTGGATTTCTTCTTGTTTTTGCTGGGCATCGATCTTCCCGAGCATCTCGGATATCGAACGCACGTTGTCCTCTACCATCTGTTGCTTGGTAACCTCGCGACTGAGCTTTGCTTCTTCCTCATCCTTCAAGCGTTGTTGTTCATCGAGCTCCCGCTCCTTTGCTTGCATCTCCCGCACGTACATGTCCTTCACGCGGCTGACCTCCGTCTCGAGATACGGAACTTGGTCCAGCCAGCCAGCCGTTTTCAACAAGTGGATGGCCTCTTCGTACAACTTCACCGCGCCAAGGTAATCCCGGTTAATATCCGTGAACTTGTACAGCTTTTGAGCCTCGTTGATCAGCTCGAACGCGCTCGACTCGACGTTCTGTCGCTTCCCGCGCGATTCCTTGAATGTCCTGATGCGAGCGTCTTGATCAAGCATCATGTCGAGCTTCTCCTTCACGACCCGGGGAACGTCAGGTTCGATTACCGAACCCCCCGCCCCCATAACGGGCACCGCTCGCGGCGTCGCGGGTTTCGTGACGGGCGCTGCCACCTGCTGTTGCATGATGTCCTTGACCAGGGTTTCCTGGATCGTGATGGGCTCTATCTGGTCATCGCTCCACCCGGCATTCTTTAGGAGCGACTTGATCATGGTGTAGGTCGTTAGTGCTTCCGAGTATTTTTCTTCTCCCGTGAGTTTCTTTGCATCATCGATGAGCTGGAACGCCTTTGATTCAATCTCCTCGATTTTCCCCCGCGATTCCACGTACCGGGCGAACTTCTGCTCTTGCGCTTCGGAAGGGCCAGACGTGCTTGGAGGCACGCTGGGAGGTGCTGGCGTGGCAACAGGAGGTGCCTTTAACGGGGTAGCCGCGCCCGTGCCAGTCACCGGTTTCACCGGTTTCATAGGCTTCACCGTGCCCGCGGGCTTCATGGGTTTCGTGACCCCGGCAGGGGGCGGTGTTGTAACCGGTTTCACCAATGCACCCTTTGGAACGAGGGCACTCAATTCAACCAGTTTATCCTTCACATATTGCGTGGAATATCCCGTTTGCTCCAAGCACGGGATTGCTTGTGAATAAAGTTGCACGGCCTCCGCGATTCGACCACCCTTTAGTGCAGACTCGGCACCATCGATGCACGCAAACGCCTGCTCTTCCAGCCTTGCCTTCTCTTGTTCCTGTGCAAGGGCGTCGTGCACGCCCTTATCCGTCTTGGCCTTCCTCAAGTTTTGTATGCGATCGTAAATTTCTGTAATCTTTTCACCTGGAAAGCCGGCTTGGCTTAATAAATGCGCGGCTTCCTCGTAACCCTTGATGGCAGTCTCGATATCTCCGGCTTGTTCGTATTTTTCTGCATCTTCGAGTAATTGAACTGCGAGCTGCATCTTATATTCTAAATCATCGGGTTGTGCCATGTGAACATCCTCCACGTGTGTTGAACGGGATAAGGAAGGTACCGATCGAACCTCGAATCCTTGGTCTTGTTCCTATGTCTTATGCTTCTACTCATTGCTTTGTTGTATAATAATTCTAGTTCTTCCCTCGCCACCACGGGTCCTGGCCCCGTTTCCGGATCCTTTCACCCCGCGCGCCTTCTCATTCCTTCGTTCTAAATTTCCCCAAGCCTCGTCTCAAGGAATCCAAGGAAAAATTAACGATCTCGTTGAAATCACGGAACTGATCGCTATTTTTTAATTCTTCTTCTATCCAGAAGTATAATTCAGGTTTCAATGAAACGTTCACGAAGACTGCCTTGAGCTTCCCTTTTTCATAGACTTCCCGGTTGACCAACCATGCAAGCATGTTCACGACCAGTTTTTCATTATCGGCAGCCTTGAAACCGTGTTTCTTGTTCAACAAGGTCGAGAGCATCCGGGTGGTACCGATCCCGATGACCTTCCCTGCACCGTGCTTGGCCACGGCAAGAACCGCGTGTTTTTTAGGCTGGCCCTCCACCCACTGGACGCCGTTCCAGTAGAACTCGCCCGTGCCCGTGGGGGAACGCGCGATCGCGTGGACATCGACATCCCTTGACTGGACTATTTCGATAGAACATGCTGATTTGAAAGCGATAGATTCGATTCCACGCATGATGAAATGGCGATACCTCGAACTCTTCCTTCGACAGCACGGGAATGATCGTGATGTTGCCATCGATCTCGACGATGGCGACCGCCGTGCCCTGTTTGATATGGTGTTTTTTCCGCAACTGGAACGGGATGGTCACCATGCCCTTCTCGTTCACCGAGGAGCTCTTCACGGGTTTCAAATGGTATCAATATAGAAAAACGGGCATACTTTTTTAAAATCTTCACCTTTTCGGATCATGACCCGGAATCAAGGTGTTCCTGCATCTAGTGAAACACGTGCTCGAATCGTGATATAACGAACAACGGGCACCACGGGGTGCTCGTGGTGCTCGTGGAGCCCGAAGGGCACGTCACGACCAGCGCCAGTAAAACTTGTTGCCGGAACGGCGGTCCGGGAGTAATCCGGCGACGCTGGCGAGCACCGGCTCGAAGGCAGGGTCGGGCTTGGAGCCAAGGACGATCTCGAGGTACGCCTCCGCGCCCTTCGAGACGCGGAGCACGTCGTTGAACGCCGTGAACGCGCGCTTCGCGACCCTGCCCGCGTCGAATCCTGCCAGCGGATCGGAAACGGAGAAGATATCGACCGAGCCCTCTTCCCGCGTGATGCCCATGCCCTCCAGCAGGGCAACGTGCTCGGGTTTCAAGCGTGACTTGGCCGGGATGTACTTGTCGCCGGCTACTTGGCAATACAATGCTTTCTTCTTGGAAACGATCCGGTGGTTGATCCAGCATCCATCAACCACGACCATGCAATAGTTCCCGCCCTTGGCGTGCTTCACGAACAGTTCCAAGGCACTGGCGAGTCCTTCCAGCGGTTTTGCTTTCCCTTCGTTCATGATGGTTCGAGTGACACTCGCAATGCGACCATAAAAATGCACCTCGCAAGCCGGGTAATCACGGGGAAAGAATGCTCTTGCGCGCCCCCAGCGGGTGGTCACAACGTTATCACGATATGCCGAGAACTTGTCTTGAGCAACGACACGTTGAAAGATCGGCCCAACGACGGCACTTCCAAGGAATATGTACCAAAGAACCCCGTGAACGTGAACGATCCATCGGCACCCGTGACGGACGTGCCTGCCGTGTGCCATTCTCTATTGATCAATCCAGATAACCTTGCATAGGCAAGCTTCGGCTCCCAGTTCTCCTTGACCAAGGGAGCCCCTTCCATCCATTCTGCTCCCTCCCAGAGCTCCCAGTAGATGACCCCGCCGACGGAAGGATGCGCGAACGCGGTCTTGTAGAGGCGGGCAAGGTACTCGGCCTGGCTTTCCTCGCTCCAGACTCCTTTTTTCCACGAATTCGTGATTGGAAAGCCTTCCGACGTCACCATGAGCTCGGTGATGTGAATGGGGAGACCGAACTGCTTGTAGCCCTCGAACGTGCTCCACATGCGCGTTGCAGGAAACCAGTCCGTGCGGGGTTCGTGCCCCTGCATGCCGATGCACGTGATCTGGGTGCCTCCAGCCAGCGCTTGTTCCACGAGGGCATGATACGGCCCGGAGCCGAAATCCTGACCAAGGACCCCATAATCGTTGAGGGAAAGCATGCACCCGGGGTCTTTCTCGCGTGCCCACGTGAATGCATCCCGCACGTATTCGAGCTTCGATGCGCCATAATACGGTTGCCAGTGCGCCGGCTCGTTCACGACGTCCCACACCTGGACCCTGCCCTTGTATTGCTCGACCACGTGCTGCACGCGTTGTTGAACGAGAGCTTTCTTGGTTGCATCGTCGCCGGGAAGCCAACTTGGATTCCCGGCCGGGTGAGACCAGACGAGGGGGTGTCCCTTGACCGTGACGTTATTCGTCTCGCACCACGCGAGGGCCGATTCAAGCCACGCCTCTTGAACCAAGTTTCCTTGTTCTGGCTCTGCATACGCCCAGTAGAACGGCAAGACCGCAAGGTTGAAAACCTGCTTGAAAAAACGCTTGTAATTCTCGTTATTTTCGGGTGTCCCGCAAGCCTCATATCCGAAGAAGTTGCACCCGAAATAGAAATCATGACCAGTCTGGTTGTAATCAACGATCAAGGACTGCACGGGGGTTCCGTTGGCGTGCTGGACAGTGATCGTGAATGCATCTTGGCGTGTTGCATTGATCCGTGCATCAATCCCCGAGAGGAATGCCGCATCGACGTGCTCGCCCGCGACATCAGGAATCCATGGCCCGAATATCATGAGGGAGAACGAGCTGGCAACCAGCACGATGCAAAACATTCCAGCCCACCCACGCGCTTTTTCCTGGTTTATATGTTTTGTTTCCACGGCAAATCACTCGTCGATGATCGTGTAAACGATGTCATTCAGGACTGGAGGCAGCACCACGGCGATGGCAACGAGCACGAGAACCGTCACCAGTCCCATCACCACGGATGGGATCGACGCACGCCAGCCCAAGCCATCGAAAAGTGCCCGGTTGACCTTGGCATGCACCACGAACATCCACGCGTAGGCACCACCAAGGAGCACCAGGTAGAAGAGGTTCGGTAAGGTCATGTCGAAAAACGGGAAATCGTGGTTATTGAACGCGATCCTGCCGAAAAAAAAGAAACGGAACGCGGCAACGGGAACCGTGAGTAGCAACGGCATGAAACCGTATCCATGGTATAGCATCGCCTCGCGAAAACGCGGGATGCGAGCGGGAGCAGGGATCGTGTTCCGGGATAACACCTTGGCCAGGAGAAAGTTCAAGCTCCCCAGGATACCATGGAAGTACCCGATGTTGATGAATAGCAACACCACGATGAGCCCTGCAAGCAACAGCGGGTTGCTCTGCTCGATCACGAAGAGGTGCGCGTGCGGGGTACTAGGCCCGAGCCCGTAGTAAAGGGGTTCGGGATAGAAGATCATGTAGAACGCGGCGATGCCTTGGATCACCGAAATCATAACGAGGAAGAGGAACGTACCTTTATACTTGCCGAACAATGGGCGAGAACGCGTCTTCGAGATGATGCCAGCGGGATCGAACGTGAAGCCACCAACGACATCGAAACCTTGCCATGATGCCATGATAGGTGTGTATATCGTATCGTGATACATAAACATTCACGGGGAACGAATGCATGAGCGCGCCCGCGCGCAGACATCAGGGCACATTTCAGGTTGATTCCCCAGGAACCTTGATGAGCTTCCGCAACTCGTCCCGCGTCTTCCCGGGAAACAGGTCCTCGAACCGTGACGCGAGCGCCGAATCGAGGGCACGCTCCACCATCGCGGGGTTGCCTGGCGGGTCGATGCCACGTGCCATCAGGAGGTCGGTGAACGCGTGGAATGAAAGGCCGGTCATCATC
Organism: Promethearchaeota archaeon; assembly: GCA_041305945.1. GTDB lineage: Archaea > Asgardarchaeota > Lokiarchaeia > Sigyniarchaeales > Sigyniarchaeaceae > JBGLND01. Next base: position 2,641,398 of record JBGLND010000001.1, on the reverse strand, counting down.
CACGCCCTTTTCAGGCCAAGCTTGCCATGCTTGTACAACTCCACCGCCAGATCGATGCTTGCCTCGTGCATTGCCTTCAACCCGAACTCCTTTACCACGTTTGGAACCGTTTTTCCAAGAATCTTGGCCAAGTTTTCAGCAAACTGGTAATCATCATCCGAGACCCGGAAATTAATCTGTTTCATGTCGTGCTAGCATTAGCTAGCAATATATTTATATATTTACATCCAATCAGGCTAGCATGCTTATCATCGATACATGCTCATGGCACAAAATCCAGCGGCTGGAAAGGGAAGGCGTGATCCTCTTGAAGGATTTTTTCTACGAAACCGATTTACATGCAACGCATGAACTCGTGAAGGAATATCTACATTACTTAAAGGAATACCTTGACCTTTCCAAGTTTACCATCCAGCCCGTGCAATTGGAAGCATATCATGACTTGACCAAAAAATCACTGGATGATGCCGATTTATCCATCATTGCTCTTTCAAGAAAGAACGCGAATGCTGTTGTCATATGCGATGATGGTGCAGAAACAGACATTCTCCATTTTTTTCACGTGAAAGCATTTAGAATTTCGGAATACATGCTCTGGCTCATTTACTCCGTCAATGTCACGGGTCTCACGCCCGGCACCACCTATTCCTTCAGGGCGTACGCCATCAACGGGCACTACGACCTCGCGGCAAAGGTACCGAGGGTCGACCGCCTCGACATCCTTCCCATTGCGTGAGAATCGCGAGGGTATGCAGCGTGCACCCGGGGGACACATCATGGCGCGAGGCGTGGATGCGGGCTCGCGAGCGGTCTTCTTTTAGCACGAGGGGGGCCAAAAAACAAGGGACAACGTTCTGGGATGAAAGGGCCGCGTGGTTCAATCAAAACACGAAAGGGGACACGTTCGAGCCGGAAATGCTCATCTCGAAGGTTAATGTTACACCTGACACGACCATCCTCGATATAGGGGCAGGAACGGGACGGTTCTCCGTGTACCTTGCACCGAGGGCAAGGCACGTGACCGCCGTGGACCATTCCCCGGAAATGCTCAAGTACCTCCGGGACAACGCCGCGGAAGCAGGCGTCACCAACATAACCACCTTGCAAGCCAGCGTGGAGGAGCTGGCCATCAACGGTAATGTTAAGCCCCACGACATCGTTATCGCCGCGTACTCGTTGGATGTTAATGATATGGGGGATTCCCTTGTGAAGATCGATGCCTTGGCTATCGAGCACGCTTTCATTTTCACGTGGGTGAAGCGCACGTTCTGGGACATGGAAAATCTCTGGCCTCTAGTACACAGCGGGGAAAAATTCGTCCCGTGTCCTGGCCACGACTATATAATAAAAATTTTGAACGAGATGGGCATCCACCCGAAGCTCGAAACGTTCTGGAAGGAAAAGGATAAGATATTCCAGTCGTGGGATGCTGCCTTGCGTGACGTGAAGGAATTCATCGGGATCGAAGGGAATGAAAAGGATGCATTGTTGCTTGGTTATCTGAAGGACCATCTCGCCGAACGCGGGGAAAACATCGTGCACCACGGTACTACCGAGCGGGTCATGCTCTGGTGGGACAAGAAACGGTGATTTCCTTGCACGATGCTACAATGTTATTATGCAGATGCACTTTATTTCCCTCACGGAATACTGATCACCACGGTGCCACTTACATGACCCGGCGGATAAATAGCACGAAACGGAGGACGTTCCACGCGACGGCGCTCTTGTTGGTCGTGTTCGCCTCAACGTTGCTATCCCGCGCGCTGCCACCCGGCACGGTCGTGGACACGACGAACGGGCAAGATGCAGGAGCAAGACAAGGAAACCCGCTTCCACGACTGGACGCATCGGCGTCCGAACCGTTCTTGCCAGCCGCGACCCTTAGCGGGACGGGTGCGCCCCTTGCCGTGCGGGACACTTTCAACGGGACTATCTCGAACCACTCGATGACCTTGCAAGCAGGCCAGAACGCGAGCTTGCCGGTCATTGCCCCCGCGGACACGTCAACGTTGCCGTGGAAGCCCGTGGCGAACATCAGCAGCCTCGAGATGCAGTTGCGGCCGACGTTCGTGCCAGAAATCACGATCCCGTGGTCACGCAACGTGTCCCTTGCTAACGTGTCAATGGACGGCCAAGAAGTCGCCCAGACGTTCTACATCACGAACCATTCGGTGATCCGGAACGTCTCGTTGTTTGGCAGGGGATATGATCATATAAATGACGACTATGACGTCACCATCACGGTCTTGCAAGGCTTGCCAGGTTCGGGCACCGTGGTCGTGAGCGAGAGGTGGTATCTTTTCAACTTGAATGGTTATTACTCGTTTTACAACAGCGACGAACCCACGTGGTACGACTTCAATCTCCCGGACACGATTGTAGGGCCCGGCGTGTATTCCTTAACGGTCAAGACGACGAGGGTGGCTGTTCTAACGGGTAATTTCGATTTCTGCATGGTGAACAACACGGCAGATCCATCCCAGGGTGCTTTCAACTTCACCGGGATCGCGTGGGAAGCAATGCAGGGGGACTTCTCGGTCACCATCGGCATCGAAAGCGCCTCGATGGAGTTCCTTGACACTGCAACCATCCAAGCAAAAATGGGCACGAGCTCATGGAAGCAAATTCCGCAAAGCACGCACCGCGCTGAATTCGGGGGCGCTGATGGAAGCCCGTGGGTGCCTGCGCTCGGGATACATTACATCACCCCGCTCCTCCCCGTCCCGTACTTCGGCACCCCGCTCATCATCGCCTCCAACGAGACGTTCGACGTGGTGGTAGACGTGAACGTCACCTACAGCAAGGCCGGCGGGCTCGGGCTCACGAACTACTCGTTCACCGTGGACATGACTATCATCCCGTGGGATGCCAGTTACGATGCATCGATGCCGGCATGGAACGAGCAAGCCATCAACGGGACGGTCTACACCATGAACGTCTTGCAAGACACGAGGGCCTTCACGATGGAGATCCCTTCCCGGTGGACATCGATCAACGCGACCCAACCGGTGACCGTGACCTTTGGAAACGTGGACCACGTGACGATCGATAACGTGACAAGCTACGTGCAAAAAACGTGGCGATTTGAAGCAACCGGCCCGGCCATTCCTGCCACGCTGGTCCTCAACGCGACGTCGCTCTCCAACGGGGACACGGTCGACATCACGGGCACCACGAGCGTGCTTTTCTCGGGCATCTACCAGGGCAACGCGTCGTTCTGGACGAATGCCACGAGCAAGCACTGGCAAGCCATCGAGACGTTCTCGGGCAGCACGTTCGATTTCACGCAGGATTTCGTGGTTCCCGACTCGACCACCATCCCGCACGGGCATTACACGGTGCTGGTCATCGTGTCGAACGGGACGGACGTGGGATTCGATGCTGAAAACGTGACCGTTGCCAATCCCACGATGGCATATCTCAAGAACGCGCCGGGCCAATTCGACATCGACGGCCCGTCTGGATCGACCATCAACGCCACGCTCGTATTCGCGACATCCGATACCTTGCTGGGCATCCAAGGCGCAACGGCGTCGGCGGATTGGGGGCCCGCGGGCACCGCGTGGAGCATCCAGGGCACCGCGAACCCGGGTGAATACAACTTGTCACTCGATTCAAGCAGCACCTATTGCGAGCCGGGCAGCGTCAAGAACGTGAGCATCTCGTTCTCGAAACCGGGATTCACAACAGCAACGATCGTGCTTGCAGTCCACCCGTGGCGCAATGCCATGCTGGTAGCAAGCCCTGTCCCTGCCACGCTCCGGGTGAACCAGACCGCAACCATCTCCGCGAATTACACCGATGATGCTGGAATCGATCTCTCGTCGCACGGCCCGGAAACGCTCGAACTCGCTTACACGTTCGGAAACCACGACCAAGATGCCTTGGGATTCCCGGTATTTTTCGGGAACGGATCCACGTTTTCGTTGGGCCTCAACACGACGCTGGTTCCCCGGCTGGCCAAGGCGGGCACCTACCCGTTCACCCTCACGGTCCAGTCAAGGCTGTCCAACGGCACGTGGTACGCCCCGGGACGCATCTCCGCAACGGTCACCGTCGTCCCGCTGGTGTTGAACCTCGTCATCGTGAACTTCGACATGACGTTCAACGAGTCGATCGACGCGTTCTCGGTAACCGAGTTCGAAGGTCGCGAGAGGCCGGTCACCATCTGGATCGATGCCACGAAAGAATTGGTCCCGGTCAACGGCACCTCGCTTCACGTGCCGGCCACGGGCTTGAAATTGAACGTCCTCGTGGAAACCCAGAACGTTTCCTTCATGGAAGACACGACCATCAAGGGACGGTACAAGGGTGTCGTGAACGCCTCGAATTCCAGCGCCTCGATCGCGTGGCAGGCCGTGGCAATCGCCACGGGAAGGGACGTCCAGCCTGCCAGCATAACAGTTGACGTGCACTTCATCCCGCGCTACCGGCTCGACTTGGGAACGGGAGCCATGCTCGATGGCTTGCTAGGCGGCATGGAGCTTGCCTGGTATGAGCTTATGAGCAGCAGAGCACAGCCAGGAGCAAAAAAGTACACTGCCTTCACGCCATACACGTCCTCGAACGCCCTTGCTACGAGTTTCGTGAATGGCTTGTCCGGGTCAACGAACGTTCCCGGTGTCGACGAGATGACGGCGACCTTGATGTCCACGGGCCGTGCTTGCATCTTCTTGTTGCCCGATTGCACGTTCGTGAAAACCGCGGGGAGCTCGACGCGGTACCCGAGCCTCGTGCAGTAGCCCGCGATGGCATCCATGACTTTTTGCGACGTGATGCCCGGCAGCTTCCGGACGTCCATTTCCAGATCGCACACGTCGGGGATCACGTTCACCTTCGTGCCGGCGTGTATCTGCGCGAAGGAAACTGTTGTCTTGAAAAAATTGCCGACGCCCAGCCCGTCATCGTTGTATGGATCAGGCTCGCCACCGTCATCGTTCGAGCTAGCGGCCTTGACGAGATCGCCGAGAAAATACCTGGAGAGCAAGCCCCGCACCATGTTCCACAACGACAAGGGTGGCTTGATTTTCGGCAGCCCCATCTTCTTCCAGTCCCCGACAAACCGCGTGGCCTTGTTGATCGCGTTGGAGCGCGGCTTCGGCATCGATCCGTGCCCCGCTGACCCGTAAAACGTGAGGTGGAGCCACTCTTGGCCCTTCTCCCCAACGATGATGGCCGGGCTCTTGATCGGTGGCTGCCCTGTGGCCTCGGCAATGATGGTGCCGCTGGCATTCACGACGTCCTTGTGTTCCTTGGCCAAGAACTGGGCACCGTAATCCCCGTTGATTTCCTCGTCGGGAACGAACACCATTTGCAGCTTCCCGTTCAACGCGATGCCCGACTCGGCCAGCACCTTGAATGCCATCATGTGGCATGCCGTCCCGCCCTTCATGTCCGCCGCGCCGCGACCGTATATCTTCCCGTCCCGGGTGACCGGGTGCAAGGGGTGCAACCCCTCGTCCCATTTTTCACCCGTGAACGGCACCACGTCGAGGTGGTCGAAGAACTGGAGCACCGTTCCTTGTTCTTCACCCCCGATGCTGCAGACCAGGTTCGGCCACGACAAGGTTCCACTCCCCGGGTGCGGGCAATGAAAGTACCGTGTAATTGCGCCTGTCTTGCTCATGAACGCTTCCACGAAGGAGAATATCCCCGACATATCAGAATGCGTTTCCGCGTTATAGGACCTGGAATCGATGGCGATGAGGTCGTTCAGCAAGCCAACGAGCTCATCCCGCTTGGCATCCACGCCATCAACGAGGCGTTGCTCGGCGGGAGCGAGCGGTCGGGTCGTGATGGTTTTTTCAGACATGGTAAGACCCCTTGTGGTCCCGTATTGTTTCAAGCATCTTAATCCTTACCTCGTGGAAGTGATGGTACCGTCCTTCGCGAATGGGACTGCAGCCTTTCATCAGAAATGAAAGGACGTGCCTCCAAATAACGGGCCCATCACGTGATGGTGATGGACGATGCCACGCGCAAGTCTTTTGCAGAGCTCCCGGCCACGATCTCGTACGTGCCGGGCTCAATATGCCACGCGTCCACATCTTGGTTCCAAATTGCTAGCTGGGAGAACTTGACCGGGACATGTATCGCGACGGACGTGCCTGCCGGGACCGAGACGCGCCGGAATCCTTTCAATTGTAACGCGGGCCACCCTTGTCCCGTGGCATTCACCCTCCGGACGTAGATTTGCACGATCTCGTCCCCCGTCATCGAGCCGGTGTTGTCCACGTGCACCGTCACTCCCACCGTTTCGTTTGATTGGGCAGCAAAGGTTGTTTTATTCAAGACCATGCCGGTGTAGTTGAACGTGGTGTAGGACAGGCCAAAACCGAATGGAAACAAGGGTTCATCCTCGAGGAACATGTACGTGCGGTTGTGCGAGATGTCGTAATCATAGAACGGGGGCAGTTGCGTTTCGGACGTGTAGAACGTCAAGGGAAGCCTGCCGCTGGGGGAAACGTCACCGAAGAGCAACCTCGCGATCGCGGTCCCGGCGGATTCCCCGCCGTACCACGCGTTGAGGATTGCCGGGGTAGCGGGTCCCCACCCTTCCATCGACACCGAAGACCCGCACACCAGCACGACCACTAGGCGGGGGTTTTTCGCGCCGACCGCTTGCAAGAACCGCACCTGCGTGGGTGTCAGTGCCAAGGTCGTGCGGTCTATGCCTTCACGCTCTTCCCCCGTGCCAAGGCTGACAACCGCCACTACCATGTCTGCAGTATCCGCGGCTAGGAGCTCGTCGTGGAACAAGATATCATCAACCGGTTCAGATTCGAAGTTCCTGGAACCGTTCCATTGCACGTGGGTGATTGCCAAGCTCCCCCCGGAGCTGTTGACCCCGGCGGCACGGGTGATCAAGCCGGCTAGCGGCGTGACCGGTGCCCGGACTGGCCAGCCGCTATAATCCCCGAATTGCACCACGTCCGCACCGGGTCCGAGCACGGCGATCGAGCTGACTGCCGTCGTGTTGACCGGTAGCAATCTCGTCCCGTTAACGTGATCATTCTTGAGGAGCACCATCGATTTTTCAGCTAATTCCAGCGAGTGCGAGGCGTGCGCGTCGCACCCGATGATGCCGGTTGCCAAGCTCGCGTACGGGTCCATCCACGTTGGATCGTACAGGCCAAGGCGGAACCGGCTCCTGAGCACCCGCCTGGCCGCGTTGTTGATGTCCCCGACGGTGAGGAGTTTCAAGTCGAGCGCCTGAAGCAAGTAGGGCTTGAAATCGCTCCCGCATTCCACGTCAACGCCGGCTTTTATCGCGGCGGCCACGGCTTCCGCCTTCGTTGCCACGTAGTGATGCCCATCCCGGATCAACCCGGCCGCCCCGCAATCGGTCACGACATATCCTTGGTGCCCCCACTCGTCCCGCAAGACCTCGGTGAGAAGCCAGTGGTTCGCTGAGCACGGCGTGCCGTTCAACGCGTTGTACGCGGACATGATGCATTCCGCGTTCGCTTCGGTGATCGCGGCCTTGAACCCGCTAAAATAATATTCCCTGAGCCATTTCTCGGGGACCTCCGCGCTGAGGGAGACGCGATTTCGCCACGTGCCATTTCCAGTGTCCCACGATTCCTCGTTGTTCGCGACGTAATGCTTTGGCGTCGCGACCGCCTTGATGGGGACGCTGTAATTCCTCGGCTCGTCGTAAGGCGTGCCTTGCAGGCCCTTCACGAAAGCGACTGCCATCCGGGACGTGAGCCACGGGTCCTCCCCGTAGGTTTCCGGCGTGCGCCCCCAGCGCGGGTCGCGTGCCATGTTGACGTTCGGGCTGAAGAAGGTGACCATGCCACAGTACGGGGACTGCGGGATGCCCCCCTGGGCGTTGAACAGCGCCCGGGACTCGTTGGATGCCTGGCTGGCCATCACGTGGATCGCCTCCGGGTCGAACGTGGCAGCCAAGGCTATGGCTTGAGGATAGACCGTGAATTGCCCGGGCCTCACGATGCCGTGCAGCGCCTCGTTCCCGTGGTAATGCGGTTTCAGCCCGAGGCGCGGGACGCCGGGATCGGTGTCGGTCAGCATCAGTATCTTTTCCTTGATAGTGAGCCTCGATAGGAGGTCCTCGACCCTGGCATCGACGGGAACGGACGGGTCCATGAAGATGGCCCCGTCGAGCGGGTCAGCAGGGACAAGCGAGAAGATAGGCGGGAGCATTCCCACCCCTAGCAAGCATGCAATCATGATCGATAACGACACGCGCGAAATTTTTTTTCCGGAAACGTTATTCTCAATTGCCATTTTTATCTCCTCCATTTCTGGTACCACGGACCCGCCTTCGTGCCTCGTGCCACGTCCCGGTGAAGCTAAGCAGGAGCACGAGGAACCCGATCGAGGGCCCGAAGAGGTCCTCGTAGTTAATTTCACGAGGTCCTGCCCGCCGGTCACGGTCGGCACCGGGTTCACGTACGTGTACAAGCCGAACGCCAGCGCGAATATCGCGTCGATCGTTGCTTTTTGTTCCATGTACTCCGGTGCAGCCGCCGCAACGGGCAGGTCTGCCACGGGCACGCCGCCCAGCGCCGCCGAGACGGCACCGATGAGGTCCGCTACCCTGCCCGTGTCGGTGCACGTTCCGTAACTCAAGACGGGAGGGATGCCAAGGGCGCCGCAGAGTTTCTTGAGCCCTGGACCCGCGAGTTCCTTGGCCTCGGGGGTGCAAAGCCCTGCGACTTGCACCGCGCCGTTCCCGCAACCCATGGATAGCACGAGCAAGTCCCGCTTGATCAGCTCCTTGACGACCGCCACCGTGTGGACGTCTTGGCCTGTATCACGGAGGGTTGTACAGGAGACCATGCCAACCACGCCACGGATGGTGCCGTCCTTGATGGCACCCAGAAGCGGGTCAAGTGTGCCACCGAGGGCGGCCACGATGCTTTCCGTGGAGAACCCTACTATCGCCTTGCCGGTGCGCAAGCCGGTGATCGGCTCGACCGAGGCTCGCCTGTTCTTGAAGTTGTCAACTGCCATCTGGAGCAACGTCGCTGCTTGCTTTTCCGCGAGCTCCGGCTTGTAGTCCACCCTGTCGGTGACACCTTGGAACACGACAAGCTCGCTGACGGGCACCAGCTTGAACTTGTACTTCTCCGCGTACTTGGGGTCGATCGGCATCGAGCAGTTCATGTCGCACGCGAACAAGTCGACGCACCCGGAGGCCAGTACAGCTTCTTGCATTATCCAGTTACCGGTGAACCCGAAAAAGACGTCATCCATCTCCCAGCGCTGGATCATCTCCTGGCCGGTCTCGATGTTGGCTATGATCCGCAATCCCTTGGCGCCAACGGCTCTTGCCTTGTCTTGCCATTCCGGCTTGCGTGCGAGCTGCACCATGGCGAAGCCGAGGAACGGCTCGTGGCCGTTGGGCAGCACGTTCACGTAATCGGGGTCCAGCACGCCGAGGTCGACGCGCATCTCGTGCGGCCTCGGTATCCCGAACAGTATGTCTTGGCAAAACTCGTTCACGATCTGGCTCTGGTAGGCCATCGCGATGCCGAGACGCATCGCCTTCAAGGCAAGGCTCTGGTAGTACCCGTCGACGTTCGTCAAGCACGAGCTCGTGGCGAACATCATCTCGCCGTAGATGCCACCGGGGAAGATGCCGAGCTTCTTCCACGTCTCGACGCGCTCGGGCGGGGCGAGCGCCTGCACGATCTTGCTGTGCTGGTCGTACGGACGGATGAAATCCGCGGCCGCGAGGTCGCAGAGCCTGATGGCGATTTCCTTGTCGGACCCGGAGTCGTCGATGCCAAGGCGCTTGGCAAAGGAACGCAACTTCCCGGGTTCCTTGATTTGATATGGAGTCTTTCCCTCCACGGTCGCCCGGAGGGTCTTGAGGGTCTGTTCCGTGTGATAATGGTAGGTGGACGAGCCCAGCACGTTGCGCATGAGCATCATTCGCATGGCCATGCCATCCGCCGTGATGCCACACACGCCACGCTTGTCCTTGGCAGCGTCCGCCCGGCAAGGACCGTTTGAACACAAGTCGCAGCGGGTTCCACCCAAGCAAAACGGGCAGCGGTTATCGGGATTGTTCCCGAGCCCTTGCGCCTCGAACCGGTCCCAGATGTTGGTCATGCCGTCCTTCTTGATGCGCTCGTACATCTTCAAGACGGACGCGTGCTCGCTAATTCGTTTTCCATCCATTTCTTATCAGTGTTGTTTGGTTTTGCATGGAAACTTCCATGATGCCATTCGGCGAAGTAAATTGTGGACCTTTCCTATTTGAGCAATTCCCTTTACCAGCAAAGGGGGCAAAATTCTAGGGAACGCGGGGAATGGGACCAAGAGCGGCTGGGGGAAAAATATTTAAGGTGAAGTCGGTAGGCAAAGGCCAAAAGGAAATGAGTGAAAACGTTTTGGTTTCTTTTTTTTTTCATGCCTCGAATATCCTGACGAGCATGACCGACGCGGGTTCGATTTCAAGGGATAATTTGAACGTGGAACCCGATCGTTCAGCGATTATCTCCCCGATGACGTGTTCAAGCTCGGTAGAAACGTCAAGTTCGTCGATCTGCTCGGGTGTAGGCGTGCGGGGCGAGCCCATCTGCTTCCACGCGTGGTAGGCATTGCACGTGCTTGGCCCGACCTTCGTGACCTCGAAATCGAGATCGGCATCATCGAACGGGGCCACGTTCACCTCGAAGGTGACGCCGGCGGGCCCCCGCGCTGCTCCTTTCTCGCCCGGGTCGACGAAATACCATGCCAGGATGGCCAGGTCGGGATGCTTGCCTGGCTTCACGGTCGCCACGACACCAACGCCAGGCGGCAACCCGCCATCTACCTCGAGACCGACCAGGTCGGGACCAAGCTGGTTCAAATATTGGAACGCGATGAAGGCAGGCTTCTTGATGCCATGCAACGTGCATAACCCGAACCCGCCGTGGAATTCCCTGTCGGGCATGCCTTGCTCCTCGAACACGTCGGACACCGTCCAGTACGAGAATGCATCGACGAGCCCGTTCACCTCGAAGACCGTCTTGCAGATGAAGGCCGCCTGGTTCGAGGTGTCGTGTAGCTCGGAAAAGGGGCTCGACGTCGACCCCCATTCGGTGATCACCAAGGGCAGGGACGGGAACGACGAATTCTGGATGTCCTTCCTTGCGCGGCTCACATTCTGGAGCACGACGCTCCCGTTGGCCAATTTTTCACCATTCAACGGGGCATCTGCGCCATACGCGTGCGTGCTCACGAAATCAACGGGAGACCCGGCATCCTTGCAGTGTGCCAAGAAATCGGCAATCCACCTGCCGCCCGATGATACGGGCCCGCCCACCTTGAGCCGCGGATCGACAGCCTTGATGGCGCGGGCCGCGTGATCATACAGGGTGAAGTATTCATCCTTGGTTCCCGACCAGAAGCTGTGCAAGTCCGGCTCGTTCCAGACCTCGAAGTACCAGTCCAAGAGGCCATCGATGCCGTAACGGTCTTTCCAGTGCGCCACGAGCTTTCCGACGAGCGATGCCCAGAGGGAATAGCTCGCGGGCGGCGTGATGTTGGACGGGTAGCGGAACACCTCGACCGTGCCCGAGGCGATGTACTTGGGCATGAAGGACAGCTCCACGCAGGGTTTGATGCCGATCCGCTCCACCAGGTTGTCGAAGATCAAGTCCACGTTCGTGAAATTGAGGCAATCGTCGTCGATTTCTTTATCGGACACGTTGGCATATTGGATCAGGCCTACATCGTCACCAAGAATGCCGTGAAAGCGAATGTACTCGAATCCAAGCGTTCCAAAGGCATCATCAACGTGCTCGAACAGATCGGTACGCGTGAGGAGGTACGCGTGGCCGCACCCCACCATCCGATTCCAGAATTGCACGATTTCGCCGGTCTTGGTAGAAGCATCGATCTTGATTACTCGTTCGATCATTTCGGTCAATGAATGTATCATTCTTTTCCGAAATAAACCTTTTTTAAACGGCTCTGGTTGAAAACAATAGTCTCAAGATGGTCCTACACGAGTTGATTGGTTTTTTCCCATGCGCATACGATATAGAAACAAGGCTGGCTTGAACTTGCAACGGGCCGGGGCAGTCTTGATGTTGCTCATACCGTTTTCCGTGCTTGGCACGATGGTCGTGCAAATCACGAGCCTGTTCGACGAGATACCGGGCTTCGGCGTGAGCGAGGACTTGAAACCCGATCCGGCAACGTTCATCCCGGCGAATTATACCCGCCTCGCGGAGATGGCCGAGTATTACGCATCGCAATATGAAAATTACCACATGCCGCTGAATTTCACGGTCGGCGCGTCGTTTGATTGAAGATATCATAGCTGTTTCATCACTTATTGATTGGAAAACACCAGACGGTGAAGAAATAGATGTTGAAAATATTATCAGAAACATTAAACATCGAACAAGTGGGAGAGAATAATCTAAACAGAGAAATTAATAATGTTAAAAGTTAAATTCAGCAAAAAGTTTTATGCCATAATTCCCTGATTGTGGATACGGAAAGTTTTTTGGACGATGAACTTGACCAATGCGAGTTCATTCTTGTATTGCTCGTCGACCTTCACGTCTTGGGCAGGGATGCGTTGCTTGAGGAGGCCCTCGATGTGCTGTTTTAGCTTCGTGATGACCTGGCTGGATTCGGGATCGGATGTCGAAAAATCCGGGTCCTGGCTCATCTCCTTGAACCGGTGGGAGAGCAAGTTGAGCTTGTGCAGCTGGTCGAGGTACTTGCGGAAGAGCGATTCTTGCCCCGGCGTGAGTTTCTTGCTTGCCGTCTTGTCGGACAATCCGATCTCGGGGCCGAACATCTTGCCTTCGATTGAGGCTATCTTCCTTCGTATGGCATGCAGCCTGTTGATGATGTAGAGTAGCTCGAAGATGGCCGGGTGCACCGCGACTGCATCGCCGGGCTTGCCTACCAAGGCGTCGGGCAAGGTGGCATACACGTTCTCTTCAAGGACTTCCAGCAGGTTTTGCTTGATTTGCAAGAGTTGGACTACGCGAAAAAGGTATTCGATCTGCGCGTCCTTGTCGACCACGTTCCAGTTGAAAAGGCGCAAGTTATCTTGGAAATCGAAAAGCAGCTCCAAGACCTTATACTCGTAGGGTTTCAAATTTGCCTTGTATTGTTGCAAGAGCTGCGCGGTGAGCTTGTCGAAGAAAAATTCCTCGCGGTGGGATATCTCGCTGAACCGCTTGTTGATTTTTCTCTTGATCTTGTCGATCTTGTCGAGTGCCTTTGAAATGATTTCTCTCGGCGATTTTTTCTTGCCGAAGAGCGTGAACATGAACTGGTTGAAGAACCGGCGGGCATCGTCATCTGGCGTGAATACCCTCCGCTCGATGGCTCCCGGCCATCCTTTCGAATCTTCCCGCTCGAAGAAATCCTCCTTGTATTCGTTCATTTCCGCTTGGAGCACGATGCGTTCCATCAAGCTGCAGTCTTGCTTCACCCGGAGGAATTTCTTCGTGGTTTTATCGCTTATCTCGTAATTGCAATCCGGAGACGTTGTTCGCTTCAAGCTACGCTCGATGATTTTCAATTCTTCCTTCGTGTCCTTGCGGAGCTGACGTCCCTTCACCGTGCTCATTTCGCGTATCCCTCCTTTTCTAGCGTGGAGTATAATTTATGGTAGATGCCGTCCTTCTGGGCGAGTAATTCTTCGTGCGTGCCGAGCTGGGCAACTTGATTGTTGTTGAGCACGAGGATCTTGTCGGCAAGCCGGACAGTGGACATGCGCTGGGAGATGATGAAGGTCGTGCTCCCGTGGCCTTGGAACAGCGATTTGAAGCTCTTCTGTATCTCGTATTCCGTGTCCACGTCGATGGAGCTCGTGGCATCGTCGAGGATAAGGATGCGGGGTTTCTTGAGGATTGCCCGCGCGATCGCGATCCGCTGCTTCTGGCCTCCCGATAACGTGACACCGCGCTCGCCGACCATGGTCTCGTATTGCTCAGGCAAGGATTCCACGAACTCGTGGATGCTGGCGAGCTTGGCCGCGTTCACGATCTCGTCCATGGAAATCCCGCCATCCTTGATTGATATGGCAATGTTCTGCTTGATGGACCGCGAGAACAAGAATATCTCTTGTGAAACGATGCCGACTTGCGTTCGCAAGGCGTTCAGGTCGTAATCCTTCACGTTAATGCCATCGATGAGTAGCTCCCCGCAGTCATCGGGCACGTCATAGAACCGGGGGATGAGGTTGATGATCGAGGACTTTCCCGACCCCGTCGCCCCCAGGATGGCGATGGTCTCGCCAGGCTCCACCTTGAAACTGATGTCTTGTAACACGTTTTTCTCCGTTCCGGGGTACTTGAAGCTCACGTTCTTGAATTCGACGAGGCCGTTGATCTCCGGGGCAACAGCGTTTGGTTTCGAGACGATGTCGGCCCTCGCATCGAGCACGTCGACCACGCGCTCGCAAGCAGCATTCGTCTGGCTGAAATTCCCCAGGAACACCCCGAGGAACCGGAGCGGCCCCTGCGCGAATTGCATGAGCAAGATGAAGGTGAAGATATTACCAATGCTCATGAGGCCGGCTATGAAAAGAGCCCCGCCAATGAAAATCACGAGCACCATACCGGAGACATTGAGCAAGCCGACCACGGGGTCGAACCATGCCACGAGCCTTGCAATTCGCATCTGTTTATTATAGTAATCATCGTTATTTTCTTTGAACCTTGCAATTTCTGGTTGGCCTTGCGCGAAAGCCCTCACCACCTTGACTCCCGTCACGTTTTCCTCGACCCGGCTCGTCAGCTGGCCGTAACTTTTCCTCGATGACAAGAAGAGCGGGTGCATGCGTCGCCGGTAGAAGAACATGATGACGATGATGAGCGGCATGATCATCAAGGCCAAGGATGCTAAGAGCGGCTGGACGATGAACATGAGCACGAGCGCGAGCCCGAACTGCAAGATGTCCCTAATGAATATCGCGAGCTCCTGGGTCATGATGTGACGGAGCAGGTTCACGTCCGAGGTGGTCCTCGCGACGAGGTCACCGACCTGCTGCTTGTCGAAGAAACTGTATGGCTGGACTTGCAGCGAACCGAATATGGCATTCCGCAAGTCGAAGATGATGTTGTGCCCGATGTACTCGTTCTGGTATTGCCGAACGAACATGACGACGGCCATTGACCCGACGCTGATGAGGAGCAAGAGTATGAGCCCGCCCAAGGCGTTAAGGGCTTGCGTGGTGACGAATGTCGGATCGGTGACTTGCGGCCCAGGCGTGAGGGGATCGTTATCGTAGCTATTCACGACGGCAGGGATGATGTCCAAGGCTTGCCCGGCGAGGAGTGGCAGCATGAGAAACAACAATGCTTGCACGATCGAGAGTGATATCGTCGCGATCAAGCGTTTCTTGTATGGCATCATGAACTGGAATACCCGCATAAATTCTGGACTAACCAGCTTGTAATTGCGGGGACGGTCATCCAGCTCCTCGTAAAGGTTCATGTATTCGGCGTGGCCGCTCATTTTTGACTACCATCGTGGCGTTCAATGGCGCTTCCTTGTAACGAGAAAACGTTCTGCTGTATCTCGGGCAGCGCTCGCGCAGAAATGTTGGTATTCTTACGTTAAACTCGTGTTCGGTTTGTTTAAAACATTATATTTATGTGATATACTATCCTCTTTTTCACTATGCCGAACACGATAGACGAGGAGACCGTGGTACACCTTGCCGAGCTTGCCCGGATAACCCTTTCCGACAAGGAAAAGAAGGAATTTGCCAAGCAGCTATCGAACATCCTCGGATTTTTCTCGCAGCTCAGCGATTTAAACACGGAAAACGTGAAACCGACGTATCACGTGCTCGATATCAAGAACGTGTTCCGCCCCGACGTGCCCGGCGAGAGCATTTCCCAAGAAGATGCCTTGAGAAATGCCCCCGAGAAACAAGACGGGTTCTTCAAGGCCCCGCGCATCGTTGATGAATGATTTCGCACGCTGGGTTGGAGGAATCCCCTTCCCCTATGCAGGGGATGACTTGTGGCCCGGCGGGGAGCACGAGCATTGTTGCTTGTTTTCCATGACGTTCCAATGCCTCCTTGACAGCGGCTTCAACTGAATGTGCATGATAGAGTCCGAGCGTGACCCTGTCGATCTCTTCACTTGGCATGCCCGATACAACGACGATGCGTCGCTGCAAGCCGCCTGGCGCGATCCGCTCAATCCCTCGATGTCTTTCCAAGGTTTCCCAAGGACTATATCCTTGAAGACCATTTCCCCCTCCCCGCGACACACGGCGTCGCATTCAAGTTCCTTGAGCACGACCTCGGGAGCACCAGTCGGGTGGAAACCACCCGCGATGATGGGTATGCCGGGGTTATATTTCCTCACTTGTTCCATGAGCCGGCCTCCCGAGTTGTGTTCGGTCGCGCTCATCGAGAAAGCAACGAGATCTGGTTTGAAAGTTGATAACGTCGTGCTGAACGGTTCCTTGTCAAGAAATTGGTTATATATCAAGATCGCTTTCACGTCATCACGGATCATTGCCGCAATGCATTCCAACCCGAGCGGGATGGGATGAAGTGCAAAAGAAAGACCAGATGGACCTGACGGGCTCACGAGGAGTACCCGCGAATAACATTGGCCGGATATGTCAACCATATTTTACCTAAACGTCGAAATTAACTATCGAAATTATATTTTCCCTTTCAATTTCGGGTTCTTGGAGAGGAGAAAAGACAAGTTAGAGGTGATATTCCCGCATGACCTCATCGACCGTCCATTTCTCGTGGATGATCTTTGCCAGCGCGGCGACCATGCTTGTTGGATTCTCATTCTGCCAGACGTTCCTGCCCATGGCAACGCCCGCCGCGCCCGCGATAATAACGGCTTCGTAAACCATGGTGAGCAAATCCTTGGTCGTGTCCATTTTCGGCCCGCCGGCGATGATGACCGGGGCAGGGGTTCCGTCAACGATTTCTTTGAACGTATTGACGTTGCCCGTGTAGTTGGTCTTCACAATGTCCGCGCCGAGCTCTGCTCCGACCCTGGCGGCAATGTTGACAACCTCCAGTTCATGCTCGGACGTGATTTTCGGTCCACGGGGATACATCATTGCCAGCAAGGGCATGCCCCAGTACCTGCATTCGCTTGCGATCTGTCCCATTTCCTGCAGCATCTCTGGCTCGTCCTCGGCGCCGATGTTCACGTGGATCGATACTCCATCTGCACCCATTCGCACGGCATCCTCTACTGAACATACGATAACTTTCCTGTCCGGCGTGGGGCTTAACTTCGTCGACGCGCTCAGGTGGATGATCAATCCGATATCTTTTCCGGTCATTCCACTTGATGCCCGATGGCCGGCGGCTGCTATCCCGGCGTGTAAAAGCACCGCGTTAGCGCCACCTTCGGCAATTTGGTTTACCGTTCTTGGCATATTTTCCAAGCCTTTCACGGTACCAATAGTTAACCCGTGATCCATGGGAATAATAATTGTCTTCCTGGTCCACCTGTTCATAAGCCTTTCCATCCGGATTGCTTTGCCCATTGATGTCATTCGAGATTTTCATCTCCTTGTTGTTTTCGTACGAATTTTTCCTTGACGCGAGTGTAGCTCGCTCGTGAGAGCGTGGGAAATTCGTGGGAAATTCGTGGGAAACTATCGAGCTTACCCAGTGATCCCCATAAAATAACCTTTTTTGCATTCGCTTGGGACGTTTATTAACATATCCGCACAGGTTCTATCAAGCCATGGTTCAAGTAGAGCCTTTTATATACAGTTCCTTGTTTTTTGACGCGAAACACGGAAACGCTATTCTTGAGTTGTATGATATGAGCGAAGAACCGAAAAAAGAAAGCAAGGGCAATCCGCTGCTGGGTTTCCTCGATAACGTGCTCTCGGGTGCTAGAAAAATGATAAACGAGCGCGGTATGTTGAAAGCTTCGGACGAGATCACCTATTTTGCCATCAGGAAACTATTGGACGGCTTGAAGAACACGTTCGTCCCGATGAAGATCGATGGAGCGGAAAACGTTCCAGCGTTTAAACCTGCTATAATTTCAAGCGTCGTGAGTACCCCGGTCGAGCTTGGTCTTGCCGTGGCGCTCACGCCGCGCAAGGTTCACATGATGGTTCCCGCGAAGATGTTCAACACGCCTGGTCTCAAGCCCATCCTCGAATCGGTGGGTGCTTACCGGTCCACCGAGTCGCAAGATGACATGGAGCCCGTCCAGCGCACGGTAGAGTTCCTCACCAAGGACAAGGACCTGGTTGCAATGATCCCCATCGATAACGGTGACAGGGAGGCTTCAGTCAAGCAGATGGCAGGCATCTTGAAGTTCTGCGCGGGCGTGCCTTGCCCGCTGGTGCCCTTCGCATCGACATCCCTGAACAAGTTCAAGCTCGGGAAGACCATCAGCATCAAGGTTCTCGACCCGGTCGAGGTGAAATCGAACATCAAGCGCGACGAGCGGTACGAACTCGCAGGGAAGATCGTCGATTCCATCATGGCCGAGAAAGCCCAGCTCGAACAAGAACGAGAAGAATGACATCTTTTTTTTTCCTTGAATACCATACATCCCGTGGTGGCTTTACCACCAGCGAGCCTTTTAATAGCCGGCACGTGATATCACGTGTAGGCGACGGTGAAGCAACATGGACATCACGGACGTGCTGATTTGGTGCATCGTGGGTATTGCATTTGGCGTGGCGGTTTGGCTCGTTGGCTCGTTTTTATTGGGTGTTTTCTCCCGTTCGCGGGCATCGATGCAAAGAACAGGCGGGTCTGTCATCACGACGAAGGTATACACTCCGTTGCTGGAAATCTTCAAGAATAACCGCAAGGAAACGTCCACCGTTGCCACGATATCGAGAAGCACCAAGCTCGCGGTGCTCGCCGCGTGGACTGTGTCCACGTTCATCGCGGTCCTGCTGGTTCCCCTCGGTCCCCTGTCCGTCATTTCCGCGTTCGTGCCTAACTTTACTGGCCAGTTCCAGGTATTTGCCATCTTCGGCCTGCTCGCGATCTATCCGATCGGCAACATGGTCATTTGCTTCATGAGCCAGCGGTCGATGGCCATCACCAACCTGAAACCGCTCGCCGAGGACTTGTTCAGCAATTTTCTCACGTTCTTGGTTGCAATGTTCTCCCTCCTTCTCATCTTCCACGCCGGGATATCATTCCCCGCGTTCCCGACTATGGACGCGTTCATCGGATACCAGCAGCAGTCGTTCATCTTGCTCGGGGTTCAATTTCCCACCATGATCGCCATCCTCAGCCCGTTCGCGATGCTTGCCATCCTGGGGATACTCCCGGCGATGTACCAGCCGTTCCAGTTCGGGAACGTGGTATCAAAAGCATGGACGCCCGTGGCGGAATTCACGGGAAAATCCCTTGGATGGGTCAAGGTGCTTGACACCATGCGATTCACGTGTTTAGTGTCGTTTTTTATCGACATATTCTTTGCAGGAGGCATCGTCACGGGGACGTGGTGGTTGGACTTCATCATATTCGTGGTCATCGCCCTCATCGTCTCGTTGATCATCGCGAGCGTGAAGGCGAGGACCAATGAATGGTTCCTCGATAAAAAGATAGCGGGCATCCTGCGCGTGCATAATCTCCTGGGGGTGGTCGCCTTGATACTGTCTTTCTTCCTCGTTTCAGCGTGACAGAGCGCCTATGATTCCTTTTTTCAAGGATTCCAAGAGCTCGCGTCCGGCGTTTGGGTTTGCATGCTCACATGTCAAGCGCACGACGGGCGACGTGCCGGAAGGTCTCGCGAGGATGAAACCCCCGCTGAAACGCATGAGGATGCCATCAATTGTCGTCGTGTCGATGACCGTCACGCTTTTCGCCGCCAAGATGTCGTGCATCATGGCCGCGAGGAAATCCGTCGTGATCCTCGAGAATTCGTTATCATCTAGTTCGATGTTCTCGTGCACGACGCTATATTCTGGAAACGTATCCACGAGCTCATCGAGGGGGCCGTGGGAGGCAACTATTTCCAGGAGTTTCGCGGTCGAATACAGCGAGTCCGGGCCGAGGTGGAACTCGGGCCAGGTATAGGTACCCGATATCTCGCCCCCCAGCTTGGCATTCAGTTCTTGGATGTGGATCGCAACTGGCGAAGACAAGATCAAGCGCGTGATAAACGCATAGACGTCTTTGTCTTTTTTTCTCATCCTTTTTCTTCATTGATAATAGGTTTCCAGGATTTTCTTCAAGATCGCGGCAATGGAAGTGATGACCACGTCTCCGGGTGCGAAATCAAGGAGTGGCACCCCGAGAAGGTCCGCTTCCACGACCTTGCTCGACTTCGGGATTGTGCCAAACACGGGGAGCTTCCGTTTTTCCAGCTCTCCTGCCAACTGGATTTCTTGGTCTGGCGATTCAACCTTGTTCGTGACGATGAGAACGTGCTTGATGCCCATCTGGCCAGACATGTGCACCATCTTTTCTGCCACCATGACCGATTTCTGTCCTGGCTCGACCACGACGAAGAGCAAGTCCAGTCCCTTCGCTGTCGCCCTGCCCATCGATGATTCGATGCCCGCCTCGAAGTCCAAAATGACCAACTCGTCCCGCTGGACCACGAGATGGTACATGAGTTCACGGACGAGGGCATTCCCCGAGCAAAGGCAACCTGACCCCGGGTCCTTGATCGTGCCCAGCACCAAGAGCCGGACGCCGTCCGGACCCTCGACCGATTGCTTGTCCGGGATATCCTTCACGTACGGGTTCAGCTTGAATGCACCACCCTCTCCGGGTGCTTTTCCGGTGCGTTCCTTGATGAGGTCCTTCATTTCCGAGATTGGCGGCCCGATGTTTTCCGCGGGTATTCCCAAGGCCATCCCGAGATTTAACGACGGGTCGTTGTCGATGGCAAGCACGCGGGAAAACCTCCCGCTCCTTGCAGCCAACCTTGCAAGCGTTGAAGCGATCAACGTTTTCCCGACGCCCCCCTTGCCGGCCAATCCGATCTTCAAGCCATTCTTGGGTGCATGCATGTCAACCACCGTTCCAAGTGCTCGTGCAAATGAAAGACCCTAGAAATATTAACGCTGTCAAAATGGATATATAGACGCGTTTTCCCTACCATTGCATGGTCGAGCTGCCGGGAGAGGAATCGTGGGCGCATGATGCCACCATCGAGAGAATCGCAGAAAAAATCATCGAAAAGAAGCTGTTCACCAAGGATGTTGTCCTCGAAAGGATACGCGAGACCCTCCGAATATGGGATGGGATGCTGACGCCCGTTGGCGCCGCGTTAATGGTCGCTGAAAACATGGGCGTCCGGATACCCCCCCGTTTCTACGCCCGAAGGCATCGAGACCACAGCTTCCTTCTCGATATCCCCGAAAAAGCTGAAGCAAGGCCTGTAATCCTCCAAGAATACAAGATCAACGAGCACCTATCCTTGCGGCTAGTTGAAAATAACACAGTAATCCTTGTTGATGGAAAGCATTTCAACACCTGCAAGCGCTTGATATTATCGATTCCCGTCGAATCTGATGCGGCCGTGGAAAATCTTGATTCAATAGATGCCGTGATCGTCAAATATCCCGAGTCACGGACGGTGGCCGTCGATCTATCTCCCCTTACCGAGTTTTGGGGACATTGTTCGAATATTCAAGCATGGTACGAGCACGGCTACGACACGCGCATCTTGCACAGTAACCTTTCCTTTCCCCTCTTGAAACGTCTCGCAGATGCCGGTGATAGCCAAGCTAACCGCGTTTTCAAGCACGAGGTCATCGAGCGGCTCTGTTCCGGGTTCACGCCTGTCATCCGGTACCTTATAGAACGCGGTTTCCTTTCACACATCACCGCCGATGACTGGTTTTGGTTCATCGACGAGGCCTTGGAAATGCACCGCGACCTGCCGTGGCAAGCACTCGCCCTGACGTACGGTTGCCTTTCCCCTGCCGTGATCGAACACTTGGAGGAACGTGGCATCAAGGTGCTCGACGAGCATGCCCGGTTCCAAGGTGCCACGATGAGGTGCCGGTGGTGCGGGATGCTCACGACGGGGGAATTGACCATCATCAAGAAGCCCGGGTCATTTCCCATCCCGTGCCACATCAATTCGCAAGGGAAGATCGCCGGTGATGGTTCCTGCCCTTACCGCGCGTTTTATCGCCTTGAATATGGCAAGGCAAGGCGGAACGGAATCAACGATAAGGTAGAAATTGATAAAATCGTGAAAAGCGCGTGGTCAATTCGCAAGAAAACCATCTTGAAGGCTGTTGTAAAGGACACGAGGGGTTTGAACATTCTCATCATGCAAAAAAGAACCTCTGTTCTCCCGATCATTCACGAGCGGGATTTGATGCCCGTGCTTGGCATCGACCAATCAACGCTCGATTTCTTGAAGTCACTTTCGGATGTAACCGTCCCGGATGTCCAGGAGCACGCTTCGCTCTACCACCACTTCGAGATACCGAAGCGGCGAATTGGCGTCCGGCAAATTTCCGCGCCGGCATCGTGGCTGGCGAGGTTGCAAGAAAAAATTTTGCGTGACGTGCTGGAGCGCGTGTATCCCCACCATGCATGCTATAGCTTCCTGAAGCGGCATTCCGTTCTCATGAATGCGCGCGTGCATTCCCATTCGTGGGTCATTTGGAAGATAGACTTGCAAGATTTCTTCCCGTCCATCACCAATGTTCATGTCATGCGTGTTTTCTTGGAAATAGGGTATTCCCAGAAAGTAGCTAAGATTCTTGCAAACGCTTGCACCGTGTTCCCGCGCGAGCTTGCAGGTGGCGTGCTTCGCCTCGACCCAGGAATGCATCCGTTCCTGCCGCAAGGCGCTTGCACGAGCCCTTACATCTCGAACCTCGTGCTGGCCAAAATGGATGCCCAGCTGTACCAGAACGCGCGGGAGTACCGTTTTGAATACACCCGGTACGCCGACGACCTCGTTTTCTCGTCAAGACGCTTTGAGAAGGTTCCGGCTTCATTCATGAATAAAGTATTGGATGTGATCAAGGCAAGCGGGTTCCACGTAAATCCACGGAAGAACAAGATCGCACGGTACTATCAACGGCAGGTCGTCACGGGCATTCTCGTGAACGATTTTTGTGCGTTGCCTCGTCCTTGGGTGCGCAAGCTCCGTGCTGCCTTGCATCACCTCGCGAGGGGTGATTACGATGCCCTCCCCGATGCAAGATACTTGAATGTCCTCAACAACATCAAGGGACGCGTTTCGTACGCGATGATGGTGTGTGATTCCAGGTACGGTCATCTTGCCGAGATGCTCGTTCGCTACCAGAAGACCCTTGGTGCAAGGAGGGCGGTAGCAATCGCCCGAAACGGGGTCCGCCAGCGGCATCTCGAGGATTTCGCGTGAAACCCGGTCGTCTCGCGGGCCTTCCGGCAAGTATAAATAGGTCGCCCGCGACCATACTCACGAGGAGAAACTTGGACAATTCCACGCTAAAGCCCGTGGATACCCCGGCGCTCCGCCGGGGCACGAGAGATGGCCCGGTGTTCGCTCATATTCACAAAGCAAGTTTCTCCTCCTCATTCATCATTCAATTCTTGTTTTTATGCACGATGGTTGCTTTCCAACGTTTCTACCGGGTGAAATATCGCCACGGTTACGCTCGCATCCGAATTCGAGGGGAAAGTTTTTTTCATTCCGCTCGATATAACATCATCGAGAACCGTCATTCAAGGGACGGTTCACCCCATAATGGGATGCACGTTCATGGCATTCTTATTTAATGGCCCCGGGGCCTAAACGCGTGATGGTGGCTTCCGGGGGTTTTGTTTCGGGATCGATTCATTTTTAATGATTGTTTGCATGCTTGTTCATTTCTTCCTTCCCGCCAAATCATTTTTTTCTCCTTAGTGGTGGAAAGGTGCTTTTTTACGTCGTTTTGGACGAAATCCTTAAAAATAGACGTGATTTTGATTCTATCAACGAGATTAGATAGAGGTACATCTAACGGATGTCATTATCACTCAAGCCCGCCACGATCCAAGTCTTGAAAGCGCTCCAACATGCCGACGGGATCGAGGCCACCGCCATCTCTATCGGGATGGTCGAGCCACGCTCGGGCTTGTCCCCGGCGCGCTGGAGCCGCACTTCAAGGATGCCGTTCGTGTACCGTGCCTTCGCAACGTCGGGATTGATGCGGCCCGGCATCTCCATGCGTTTCTTGTACTTCCGGTCCTCCGAGCTTGCGATGATCTCGATGGAATGCTCGGTAGCGTTCAATTGAATGTCTTCCTTGTTCACGCCGGGCAACTCCACGACCACGATGATCTCCTCGCCCTGGTCTATGATGTCCGCCAGGGGCTCGCGAACGGGAGATGCCGGCTCCCCAGGCTCGTCGACATCCGATCCGGGTTCCGGTGCCTTGATGTTGCCGAACTTTTCGAAGACGGGCTTGCCATCCTTGCCAAGGCGCATCGAGAACCCGTACACGAATGGTCCCTTGATGTCCACCTTCGGCTTGTTCTGGTCGTCCACGGGTTGCCCGTCGGGAGAGGGAAGTCCCATGTTCTTGAACAAGTTTTTCGAGAAATTCATGAAATCCTTGCTCTTGAATTGTTTCATGATGTTCTTGAAGATGTCATCGAACCATTCCGGTTTCTCCCCGTCATCGGAAAACGGGAAGATATTCCCGAATGGATTGCCAAGCGAATCGTCGCCATCGTCGCCATCGTCGTCATCGTCCGGAAGGCGCCACGGTTCGCGCCTTTTTTTCTTTCCCATGGATGTTCACCACGTCATTCCCAGTGAATGCACGAATATATTGCTACTCGAGCGGTGCATCATGCAAACTCGTCCAGCCCCGCCTGGCCGCCGGCCGCGCGCCCGAAGGGCCTCGGCTCGATCGACATGATTTCCTTGAAATGGTTTGCTGATGCGGGCCCGAAACCGGCGTAATGGTTGTTGAAAAACACGTGGACGGAGCGAACCGCCGGCACGATGGCCTGGAGGTGTTCCTTCACGGAAATCATCTCGCCACGCTTGTCCCGCTGGATGCTCCCGAACGTGGTCAATGCCCGGTCGCCGATGAACCGGAAGATGTATGCATCGCCGCCCGTCGGCTTGAAGAAGGGTTGCACGTGGGGCTGGATGCTGCCCGCGATGGAGATGTTGCCACGCGCGACGAGCGACTCGATCCCGTCCAGCCCCGCGCCGTCGAACCACGACGGGTGCCGGAACTCGATCACGTGGTGGATGCCGGCCCGGAACAAGGCGGCAAGGGCGACGAGCGCACCCGCATGCTTGGTGCTGAAGTTCGGGGGAAACTGGACGAGGATGGCAGCGAGCTTGGTACCCAGGCCGTCCATGCCCCGGTAGAACCTGCCAAGCATGCCGGCAACGGCATCCACCGGGGTGCCCTTGCCCAGGTCGTGCGTGATGCCACGGAACATCTTCGCTACAAACGTGAATGCATCGGGAACTTGGGCAGACCATTTCGCCGTGGTGGCCGTCTCGGGAATCGTGTAAAACGTGGAATCGACCTCCACGGTATCAAACACGGACGCGTAGTAACCCAGCCACCGGGACGACGCGAGCTTGGCGGGATAGAACGTGCCCTTCCAGCCTTGGTAGCTCCAGCCAGAACACCCGATATGAACCTTGTTCCCGTGCACGTTGCGCTCGACTCCGCTGGCGACGCCATTGAACTGGCATCGCGCTTTTTTTCAACGGGCTCTCCTTTGTTCTAGCGTTCCAAAAACTCACCGATTATCGCGCATGCGCGCACCCGGGTAGAGCACCATGATCGTGAAAAGGTACCAGATCGCGCTGTTGCTGGCGTTCGGCGCGCTGGTTGCAACGGGCATCATCGGCTTGAACGTGACACCGGTTGACATCGAACGAACGAGCCACGTCGCCATCACGTCCGATGGCGTGGACATCTCGTTCAACTTGTACAAGAAAACTGACATCCCCGATAACAGGCCGGTCGTGATCATGGGCCACGGGGTCATCGTGAACAAGGAAATGATGACCAACTACGCCATCGAGCTCGCGGCGCGTGGCTTCATCGTGGCCAGCATAGACTGGCGCGGGCACGGGCTGTCTGGTGGCCCGTTGACCAACTCGGGGCTGGACCTCGACCTGGCTGCCGTCATCGCGCAGGTGGCCGCGCTCGTCCCGGCCGCCAACATGAGCGCCCTGGGCTTGATGGGATATTCCATGGGCGGCGGGCCGACGTTCCGCTATGCGGCGACGCACCCGGAAGTCAAGGCGTGGATCGGCGTTGGCACGAATGCCATCAAGAACCTCTCGACGACCACCGTGCCCCGCAACGTGCTCATCATCTGCGGGCAATTCGACGAGGCATTCTCGATCTCGTCGATTAACGACGCGATGGTGAACCTCACGGGCGCCGGGTCCGCCGGGGACGTGCAAGCAGGCACGGTCTACGGCGACATCGGCGCGGGGACGGCACGCAAGCTGCAGGTCGTGCCCGGCGCCGATCACCTCACGGTCCCGTGGGACAGGGCGTTCATCGCGGGCGCGGTGGACTGGATGGTGCAAACCTTCGACGGGACGGTTCCCGACTTGACGTCCATGGCGTACGATTACAGGCTTGCCTTGCTCGTCATGGGCATGGTGGGCCTCGTCGGCATCATCTACGGGCTGGCCATCGTCCTCGCGAAGGCCTTGAAGGTGACCCCGGACGGTGAGCAAGACCAGCTCGTAACGCCCGGGTCCTATTCTGGCTTGAAGGCAACCACGTTCACGTGGAAGTTCTACGCGACGACGCTGCTCATGATCTGGAGTGCGGCGCTCCCCGCGATCACGATGCTTGCCACCCCGCTGTTCATGACCGGGTTCTTGACCACGCTCGTCGCGTGCCTCGCGATAGGGGTGCTGGTGTTCTCGTGGCGGAGGTTCAAGGAACGGGGGGTCCCGGCGGGCAAGGTGCTCGCACTGGCTGTCCGCGTGCCACGACGCACGTGGGCACTCTCGGCCATCCTCGCCGCCACGTTCGTTGCATGCATCTATCCCATCGTCGGCTTGAATTACCTCGGCATGCTCCCGTCGTTGCACAGGCTCCCGTGGGTGTTCTTGTTCGCGGCGATCATGTTCTTCACGGTCGTGGCCTACGGGATATTCATCAAGCACGTCGTGA
Source organism: Promethearchaeota archaeon (assembly GCA_041305945.1). Lineage (GTDB taxonomy): Archaea > Asgardarchaeota > Lokiarchaeia > Sigyniarchaeales > Sigyniarchaeaceae > JBGLND01. Next base: position 2,614,370 of record JBGLND010000001.1, on the reverse strand, counting down.
TGCCGTTCGTGGCCGAGAAGGTCAAGGCGCGTGGCAAGGCAGTCTCGCCCGCGGCCGTGTACGTGCTCCAGTCGCTGGTCGCCGGCGGGTTGCTCGTCTCGTGGAACGCGATCATCATCGGCTCGGCCTGCCTCGCGATGGGATCGGCGTTCTTGATGATGATCCTGTACTTGATGATCCCTTTACTGTTTTGGACGACGTTCTCCGGGGTGTTTTTCGAGAAAACCACTGGTTCCGTGATCCCAAGCGCGTTGCTCCAGGCAGTATTCTTGACGTTCTTGATCGTGACCGTGTCGCCGGTCGGGAGCTTGCTGTCCATGTTCTCGTGAACGTGGATGGTGCAAGAACCATCCACCATCCTTTTTATTTTTCCCCCGGAGGCTTGCGGCCCGGGCAGCCCGCCCGCGGCCGGCGGTGACCCGCGCCATAAAGGTTCAAATATTTATCGCTGGTTTCCTTTATTGGCGTGATAGAGCGCACGGCACACGCGCCACGTCGGTCAATGCACAAGCTCAGGTCGGGACGTCGTGATACGGGCAATATTCATCGTGAGGCAGGGAATTTGCGTGTTCTCTGCAACCTATGAAATCAAGCTAGATGCCTCTAACGACTTGCTCGCGGGCTTCCTATCCGCGCTCCCCGCGTTCGCCAAGGAGATTGATGATAGCCAAGAACTCCGTGAATTCAAGATATCCGATTACCAATTCTCGTTCAAGCTGCTCAAGAATTCCACCGAATCCGGTAACTTCATCATCGTTCTCGCTGATGCCAAGGACAAGTCCGAGGCCTTGAATAAAATCCTTGAAATGCTGGCGGAACGGTTCGAGGAAAATTACGACCTTGACATCGAGGAGCTGGAACCGTTCCTTGAGGTCGCGATACGGGACATCGCGCAAAAGCATCGCATCACGACCCCCGTTCTCGGTTCGGGGTTGTTCCCCCGGCATAACGAGTTTTCCACGGGACTCGTGGCGACGTGCATCGCGAGTACGCTCGGGAAAACCCCGCCGGCGTGGATCCAGAAAGCCCAAGACATATTCGCGTCTTACAAGGACAAGATTCCCTCCCGCTTCCCGACCTTCTGTCCCGGGTGCCCGGAACGTGCCATGCTCATGGCCATCAAGCAAGCCACGGGGAACTTGAAGAAACCGAAAACCATCATAGCAGGTGATATCGGTTGTTACGTGATGGGCATCATGCCACCCTTGAACGTTTCCGATTTCATCATTTGCATGTCCGGGGGCTTGTCCGCTGCGATTGGGTTGTCCAAAAAAACAACTGACAAGATCATCGCGTTGATAGGTGATTCCACGTTCATGCACACGGGGATGCCCGTGCTTGCAGACGCCGTCGCCAACGAAGCGAACGTGCTCTTGGTAATTTTCGACAACCGTTGGGTGGCGATGACCGGCCACCAACCGCCGGTTGGAAAGGGCTTGCTTTCATTCGAATCGATCGTGCAAGCACTGGGTGTCTCGTGGGTCAAGGTCGTCGATCCGTTCAAGGTGGACCAGACCGTGAAAGCAATAGAGGATGGCCTTGCAAAAGACGGGATGAGGGTGTTGATCTGCCAGCGGGAATGTGCCTTGATGGCCAAGCGCGCGTTCGATGCCGAGCGCCGTAAGTTGAAGGCGAGCGGCGAACCATTCTCGTGGGATTCATACCAGATCTATAATTGCGTCATGTGCGAGCATTGCGTGAACGTGCTAAGCTGCCCTGCAATGAGACGCGTTACTGACGAGTATGGCGAAGAAATGATGAAGATCGACGAAGACCGATGTGTCGGTTGCGGCGTGTGCCACCAGATCTGCATCGGCGCCCGCATCGGGAAGACCGTGTTCAACCCCCACGCCAATCGCAAGATCGAGCTCAGGAGGCTGGAAGAATGACGGGACCAGCTGATACCAAGATCGTGAACGTCGTCATCGTGGGCACCGCGGGGCAAGGTGTCATCACGTTGAAGCGTCTCATCGAGTTCATTGCTGCAGAGGAAGGGTTTGAGGGGGTTTTCGGGTCTGAAATGCACGGGCTTGCCCAACGGGAAGGCGCAATTGCAAGCCATTGTCGTCTCCAACGAAAGTTATCCCCGAACGGTCGGGAAAACATCTTCTCGTCTACAATATGCTATGGCGAGGCGGACTTGATCATAGGTTTCGAGCCGGTCGAGGTATTACGCAATGCAGGACTTTTTGCGTCGGAAAGGACAGTATTCGTCATCAACAACCGTGATATCCCCCCGATCATGGTGACCGCTGGAAAGGAGAAGTATCCTTCTATCAAGGAGATCGGGGGTTACTTGGAAGCATATAAGCAAGCACCTGGTAACGTCCACTTCTTGAATGCAACCGAGCTCGCGCTCCGAGGCCTCGGGGATGCCCAGAAGATGAACCTCGTCATGTTCGGGTTTTCATTGGCCACGGGTCTTCTCGACTTCTCCATGGACTCTTGCGAATCGGTCATCACGCGTGAATTACGTGATGCAAAGGCCAACATCAATGCTTTGCACCTGGGGTTGCAGCGAGGGCACGACTTGCTTCGATCGTGACCCGGGAGAATCGTTCTCTCAAGGGAGCTACCCTTTGATCGACAGGCATTCACTTGGTTTCCATGCCGGTTTCATTTCCAAGAACGGGTTCAATGGCGTGCATAGTTTTCTATCCACGGGCGTTCGTTCCCGAAGCGGGCTCGGAGTGCATCGTAGAACGGGTGCCATTCCATGCGTTCCTTGAACTTGTGTCATCAGCAGCCTGCTTCGGGTGTGATGAGCACGGTGGTACCATCCGGGATGTCCACGTGCAATTCTCGTTTCAAGGGGATCCAGTTTCTCTCGCGATCACGGGATTCTATGCCGACATCGTCGAAAATGACGTCGTTCACGGGGTCCCAGATGAATTGCATGATGGATTGTATCTCAACATCGCCTCGCTTCGCGCGAACGGGACGCTTCATGTATTTTTCATCGATTTCAGCGATTGCATCCAAGAAATCCTCGTTGTCTCCGATCAAGACCTTAATTTCCTCGCCGATGATTCGTCGTATCCCCGGTTCGAGGATCGACAGAGTGATGCTTTTCATTCTCTTCAAGCGTTCACCTTTCCTTTCATCCATCGTGTTCATGGAGTAACATCATGCCCAGTTCTCTATGGAGTCGAACCATTCGTCTATCAAGGCCTTGATCTCGGTTAGTTCCTTTTTCACGAGGCTGTAATGCGTGAACTTTCCCCTCTTCCACCCCTTGATGAGGTTTGCTTCCTCGAGCACCTTCAAGTGGTGCGAAACAGAAGGCTGGGCCTTGCTAGATATCGCTTCCAGCTCGCACACGCAGCGGTCCTTGCTTTTCAACGAGTCCAAGATAAGGAATCGCCTATCATTGCTCAAAGCATTGAAAAACTGTAATAAATTTCTTTTTACTTGGTTCTCACCAAAAATTTTCGCAATGTGATTCAGTTCTTGGAAAAGGGCTACCGGGTCAGCGACGTCATCGCACTTGCCCAGCGTCTCTATGATCCGTTCTTCCCTTGCCTTGGTGGACTCCATCACGGTTATATTATCGTTCAAGCGGTTTTAAATATATCGACACGATTCTATTCACATTCAATTTATTCGATACGTGGTTGGCAATGTACAAGAACCAGACCGTGGAACAAGGAAAGGGCGAGGGACTGGGTACGTTTGAAAAGTACCTCGTCATCTGGATCGCCCTATGCATCGTAATAGGCTTGATTCTATCCCAAGTACTACCCGGCTTGAGTGTCATCATCGATTCGGTGAAAATAGGGCAGGTTTCAATACCCATCGGTATATGCTTGTTCTTGATGATGTATCCCGCCGTGATGAACATGCAAACCTCCGAGTTGAAGAAGATCAAGAAGAATCCTTTGCCGATCATCATGACGCTCGTTTCTAACTGGCTCGTCGCGCCGTTCGTTGGTGCTTTGCTGGCCGGGTGGTTGCTGGCCGGTGACGAGCAGCTGATCGTGGCCATCATACTTTTACACGCCAGCCCTTGCACTGCAATGGTGCTCGTGTGGGGTTACATGGCGGGTGGCAATCAAGAACAGAACGTGGTCAACACGAGCATCAATACCATCACGATCATCTTCCTTTACGCCCCGATGGTCACGTTGCTTCTCGGGTTCCAGAACCTCGTGTTCAACACGGCCATCCCGGTTGATTGGGTTGCCTTGCTCGTGTCCGCGGCATTCTTCATCGGGTTACCAATCATCGCGGGGTATTTCAGCAAGAAATTCATTATCGAACGCAAGGGAGAAGCTTGGTTTAACGACGTGTACAAGAAAAAAATCGGGAATGTTGCCATGATCGCATTGCTCGCCACATTGATCGTGCTGTTCGCGTTGAACGGCGACACGCTGTTCCAGAATCCCGCCTTGCTCCCCACGGTATCCGTGCCGCTGCTGCTGAGCTTCGCGATCGTCGTCGGGTTTAACTTGCTGGTCACGCGGGCCTTGCGGTTCAAGTACAAGGAAGCCATCGTGACCGTATTGATCGGGTCATCGAGCCACTTCGAGATTGCCATTGCTTCCGCCATCACGTTGTACGGCGTCGGCTCGGTGGCGGCCTTGGGCACGACGATGGGCCTTTTCTGGGAGGTACCCGTGATGCTCGGGCTCGTGTACCTTGGAAAATGGCTTGGTAAAAGGCGGTATTGGCTCCCGGATGAATAAAAGAAACGCTTAAGCAAAGGGGATGGTATATATATCATTCATGAATGCTCAACCCGGCTACCCCGGCAAGGAACACGCCCCGTTTGATCTCGGGCCGGGTGAAAACCCGCGATTCGTGGATGATGAACATAATATCGTCATCGAGGTTACCGGCCGGAACTTGGCAGGTGGATACACGGTTAAGGTCACCTACGTTCAGCTGGCCATCGAGATGCTGTACATCGACGGGAGCGAGGACTGGATCACGACATCCGGCACCCCGTTCGACTTGACGGTCACCTTGAAGAACGTCGGCGGCGCGGGCATCTCGGATGTGTCCGCGGAACTCGACAGCACGTTCCCCGGCGTGACCGTGACGCAACCAACATCCACGTACGGGGATTTCACTGCGGGACAGGCCAAGAACGGGAGTACCGATTTCACCGTCTCGCCCGTGGGCATTAGTTCAACGCCCATGAACTTCACCTTGAATGTCACCTTCAACACGGATTATCATGTCGTGATCCCGATCGATATCCCGAACCAGCTTGAAACGACAGCACCGAACTTGGTCGTGACGTCACCCACCGTCAATTCAAGCCACAATGCTGGCTTTTCCATACACGTCGCGGGTGATGTTTCCGACCCGGTTGAAACCCATTCCGGGATGTTCAAGGCTTGGGTCAGGTACACCGACACGGTGTCCGGTAACAAGTCAAGCTGGACGTCCTTGAGCTTGAACGAGACGGATGTATCTGGCGATTTTTCCATACCCGATCTTGGCGTGTACAATGTTACCGTGAAGGTAATGGACAAGAGCGGTAACATCAATGTTTCCGTCATCCGGATAAATATAATGGATATGGTGCCCCCGACCATTCTCTTGACCATAAACGATGAAGGCGGGAGCGCCTCCGTGTTTGCGATGATCGGTGCAAAGCTCCGCATCGTGACCGTGGTCATCGATAATGTTGGCGTGGATGTCGTGAATGTTTCCATCAACGCGGGTGACTTCTTCAGCATCAAGATGTACCCGGCCAACGTCACCGTGACTGGTGGTGGCGCGAATAACACCATCTATGGCACATATCCTGGATATTTCTACGACTGGGAACCGTCCATCGAGGGCGATAATCTCATCGTGCTCCGCGCTACCGACACGTCTGGAAACGTGAGCGAAGAGACGTGGGCGCTGCAAGTCATATCTACCCAGACTATCATGTACATCGTCATCGTCATCGTCGTGGTGCTCGTGATCTTTTCGTGCATCTCGAGCGCGGCCCGGCGCCGTTCGCGCCGCACGGTGTACAAGTATAGTTACAACTGAACGTGTACCTTTTTTCTCAATTTTTTTTCATGCCTGGCGTGCACGTGCAAAACGAGGTTGGAAAAAAAGCATTCATTCGCGTTCTTGATCGTTCTCGATCCGCTTCTTGACAACGTGGTCTTGCAAGTCGCTCCAGCGCACGTACACGGCCGTGTTCGGCTCGATATCCTCGGACACCGTCATGTTCGGGCCGATGATGGAATTTGCCCCTATCCTGACACCGGGTTCCAAGTTCGCGTTGCACCCGACGTTCACGTTATCGCCACAGATCACGCCGAGCTTCCGCTTCCCCGTCGACACGAGCTGTCCATTTTCCCTGACCGAGACTGCCTTGTGATCCAGGCGCAGGTTGGCCGCGATGGTCGCCGCGCCGAAGTTCACGTTCTCGCCGATGATGCTATCACCCACATATGAAAGGTGTGATATTTTCGTGCCGGACATGATGATGCTCGCCTTTATTTCGCACGCGTTGCCCACGCGGGCATTGTTCCCGATGAACGTGTTCGGGCGGATGTACGCGTTCGGCCCGATGTCCGAGTTATCCCCAATGTAGACTGGCCCTTCAATGTAGGTGCCAGAACGGACTATCGTGCCTTCGCCAATGTAGACCTCGCCCTTGATCGTCACGTTGGGCTCGACGGTGCCCTTGACCATCTTCTTGATCTTGGTGAAGTAATGTGCGTTGGCATCAAGCAAGTCGTGGGCACGCCCGATGTCGCGCCACCAGCCGCCCTTGATGTCGTGGCCCTTGACGCGCCGCTTCTCGTTTATCAGGATTTGCATGGAATCGGTGAGCTCGATCTCTCCTCGGGGGCTGAGCCCCGTCTTGTCGATCGCGCTGAAAATGACCGGCTTGAAGATGTAAATCCCCGCGTTGGTCATGCGCGACGGGGAATCGCCCGGCTTCGGCTTCTCGACGATGCGCGTCGCGTAGCCTTGCTCGTCTTGCTCGACGACACCGTAAAGGGACGGATCCGGGACTTCAAGTAGCGTAAGCAAGGCATCCGGGTCGTGTTTCTTGAACTCGGTGATGAGTTCCTTGATGGTCGTGGCGTCGTATTGCAGGTCGCCATAGATCAAGAGGAACGGGTCCTGCCTCGCGAAATCGCGCGCGAACGAGGCCGCGATGCCCGTTCCCTTTCCCTTGCTGAAATCCTGCTGGATGAACTCGATGTTCACGCCCCATTTTTGCTTCCCGTTTTTGAAATACTCCATCAATACTTCCTTTTTATAGCCCACGACAAGCAAGATATCAGTGACGCCTGCATCCTTCAATTCCGTGATTGAATGCTCCAAGAGGGGCTTTCCAGCCACCGGTATCATGTGCTTGCTCCGGTTGTGCGACAAGGGATAGAACCGAGCGCCTTCACCGGCCACGAGAAGTACGGCTTTCATCGTCTCTCATCTAACCTCAAACCGACATGGGCTTTTAGGATTGGTTTTTTACTACAATGCTCTTTTCTATCTGCGACGTTTAAAGGACGAAGGTGTATCCAATGGTCAACTACAAGGACATAGGCCTCTCCGACCAGCGTGCCATGCTCCAGAAGGCGCTCGCCGGGGGGTACGCGATTCCCGCGTATAATTTCAACAACATGGAACAGCTCCAAGCGATAATCACCGCGTGCGTGAAATCCCAGTCTCCCGTCATCTTGCAAGTCTCGAGCGGGGCCCGGAAGTACGCAAACCAGACGCTGTTGCGTTATATGGCCGAGGGCGCGGTCCAGATGGCGAAGGAGATGGCAGACAAGGAAAAATTGAAGCACATCCCCATCAGCCTGCACCTGGACCACGGGGATACCTACGACCTGGCAAAGTCGTGCATCGATACCGGGTTCTCCTCAGTCATGATCGACCGGTCGCACGACCCGCTTGAAAAGAACATCGAGATCACCGCGAAGGTGGTCGAGTATGCCCACGCGCACGGCGTGAACGTTGAAGGCGAGTTGGGCGTCCTTGCTGGCATCGAGGACGATGTAAAGGCAGAAAAGACGACGTACACCCGTCCCGAGGACGTGAAACAATTCGTGGACGGGACGGGCGTTGATAGCTTGGCCATCGCCATCGGCACGAGCCATGGTGCATACAAGTTCAAGGTGAAGCCCGGTGAAACCGTTCCCCCCTTGCGCTTCGACATCCTCGAGGCCGTGCAGAAGCTCGTCCCGAAGCTCCCCATCGTCCTCCACGGTGCATCGTCTGTCCTTCCCGAGTTCGTTGACATCATCAACAAGCACGGTGGAAAGATGGAAGGTGCAGTAGGCGTTCCCGAGGACCAGCTGCGAAAGGCAGCGGCGATGAATGTCTGCAAGATCAACATAGACTCCGACGGCCGGCTCGTGTTCACGGCAATTATCAGGAAAGTATTCGCAGATGAGCCGTCGGAATTCGACCCGCGCAAGTACCTCGGTCCCGCCCGCGACGCGCTCACCGACGCCTACATCAAGAAGAACAATAACGTGCTCGGGTCCGCTGGAAAGGCTTGATACAACCCGTTATCAATCCTTTTTTATCTTATTTTGCGGAAGAATTTTCTAGACGTGAATCGTGTTCTGTAACAAGCGAAATACAAAAGTGGTCCGACGTGATTGGTCTTTAATCACGAGGACTTTTTTTCCTTGGACATTGCAAGGTAATTTGATTTTTACAATATTTTCTTGAACGGGAGAAATGCGGATTCCTTGACATCGGGATCGAACGGGTTTTTCGGTGCAATCCCGTCAAACTTTAAATCAACCACCAATTTCGAGTTCTTAGGGCTTGAAAACCCGAGCTTCCTTGCCATCTCGAAGCAATGCAACGCGAAAGGTTTTTTAGACAAGTCCATGAATATCAAGCCAAGATGATGCCATGCATCAGCGATCGAATCGTCGTGTTCTAGCACGTACTTGAACTCGGCAAGCGCGTCCATTTCCTTGTTGCGGGTCTTCAAGAATGCCATGCCAAGGTTCAACCTCGTGTTGATGTCCGCCGGGTCGAGTTTCGCTGCCTTCACGAGGTGCCTGAGCGATTCTGGCAGGTCCCGCAGTTTCTCGTAAACGATGCCGGCGTTGCTGTAAGCATGAGGCAGCGAGTCATCGATGGCCATGCACTGCTTAAACGCGGCAAGCGCGCCCTGGTAGTCTTCCAGCTCGTTTTTCACGATGCCGATGTACAGCCACGCGTTGTAATCGCGCGGGTCGACCTTGATGCTCGCCTCGAAGTGTTTTTTCGCGTCCAGCAACTCGCCGTTGCCCAAGGCTTCCAAGCCTTCGTTGAACTCGTCTCTTGCACCCATGGTACCACCGTGCCACGTTGTCGTAACGTGTATTTCCCGCCCGACGCATAAAAAACCCGCTGAATGGAGGTGGAAAAGATTAGAGAAAGCCTAAATAGGCCGGTTTTCCTACCTCCGCACCGAAGCATGGCACGAGAGGTTGGGCGCCTCCCTCCTTCCCACCCCGTGCCCGCACGATCGTCCCCGACAAAACCAGCTTGGAGGCTCGATACCGCGCATGAACGAACGAGAACAAGATGGCAATGCCATGGAAGAAGCGAACGGGCGAGCGGAGCAAGATGCCACCTTCGAGCCCGGGGACAACGGTTCCGCGGCCCTCGAGAGAAGCCCCGAGGGGGAGGACCACCATTCCATCGATATTTTTAGCCTCTTCGACGATGATAGGGGCTACCCGAAAAAAAGGACACGAAGGAAGACGAGGGACCCGGACAAGTGGCGCCTGGAACACCGGAAGTGCCTCGAGGCCGTCCTCGAGGCTGCCGTGAATCCCGAGGCCGTGGCCGAGATACTGCGCGTCTTCCACATCGAGGCCACCATCTTGAACAAGGACCCGGAGAAGGTCGCGTTCAACGCGAACTTCAGGATCTGCGATATCGATGGGTTAGAATACATCCTTTGCCCCGTTCCGTTCTTGTTCGACGACGAGCACGGGTTCGAGGTCGGGTTTGCCGTGGACGTGGACGAGGATTACTTCCTCGTTAAACCATACATCATCAACGTGAAAAACGGGAAGTCGATCATCCTTGCACAGCTCCCACATTGCGTCCACGCGGCCATCACCATCGACGCGGACAGCTACGATCGCATCGATAACGAGGTCATCGCCACCAGCAACAAGGCATCGGCGATCTTTTTCGTCACCAACCTCATCAATGACTTGGCCGTCGGGATCGATTCGCCGGTGGAATTCTTCGATGATAGCTTGTACTTGCAGCTGCTCAACAGGATAACATATGATGACGGCACGTGCGTCCGTGATATCACCGGTCGTGAAACGTGGAACAGCGGCAAGTGGTGTTCCTTGAAGTTCAGGCACGTCATGGCACAATATGATACCCTTGACCCCAAATCACCGTTCCACGAGAACAACGTGCTCAGGCTTGACCAGCACTTGCACCAGCTCATGTTCGGTTTCGAGGATACCTTGCACGCGAGCGGGTTCATCGACAGACTACCACTCGAGATGATCCGTTCCCACGTCGACCACATCTATGACATCGCCACGTCGGATAAGCTGGTGAGCATGGAACGAACTTACAACAACAGGATAGGAAGAATGCTGAATGTGTTCCACGTGACAGGCGTGGTGCCACCGGCCAAGTGCATCCAAGAGGGATACGATCATATTTCCCGATTTAATGGCTTAGACGATGAGTTCATCGATCAAATCATAGAGCTTGGAAAAATCTCGGGGATCATGCCCCGCCGGAAAATCATCTTGAAGGGATTAGATGAACTGGTGGAAATGAAGCAATTCAATCCCGTACCCATCATTCTCAAAGGGCTGGGCGTCACGTTGTCGGAACGCGAGGTGGACCACCTTTTCGAGGTCCTGGTCGAGAAACGAGTGGCCTATGACGACATGAATGGATTGTGCGAGGAGCTGTCCAACAAGCTGCAACGGGCGCCGAGTCCCGCGTTCTTCACCAAGAAGTACAACGTGGACGAATTATGGAGGCCGCGCAAAGAGGTACGGGGGACATGGACGAAAATGATGTTCTGTGATGCCAGGATCAAGGGGCTGGTGGCAATCCTGGAACGAACCCCGGACGTGCCGCGGGTCCACGCCGAGGCACAATATGACCGGCTCGTCGAATCGCTCGTCGAGGCGGTGGAAAGCGCCCTCGCTATTCCCGATGAAGGTGACAGGTCCCGGATATTGACACAAGATAACCTGGCCCCGCACTTGGCGAGCGTCTACAAGGTGCTCGTGGAAAAACGAAGGGCGTCCGAGATTTTCGAGCTCGGGGAGATCACGGGCAATGCTACCATGATCGATGCGTTGAAATCATCGCTATCACCGCCGAAGCGCGATGCATGGATAACCGCGCTCGTGCTTGATGATTCTTTCGAGCTGGCTGCACGTATGGCCGAGATCCTAGGCGTGAAATGGGAACCCGCACCCGAGGTCATCGAGCTGACGTTCACCTGGTTACTGGAGAACATGTGGCTGGATGCAGTAACGGTCGTCGAATCGATGTCGGGGGTCACGATTCCCGAGAGGTTGGTGAGGACAAGGCTGGACCAGCTCCTTGCCGCCGGGAACGGCTCGGCAGCGGCCGTTCTCATGGCCAGGACAGGCGTGTACCTTCCCGATCGCAGCAACTTGTGCTGGTGGGCCAGGAACTTGAAAACATTATGACCAGGGCAACGCCAACGAGTGACTTGAAACGAGGCAAGTCGCGTTAGATGCGTGCATGGCTGCGGCTCCCGGCGATGCCCTGATGTCCAGGAAAAAAATGGATGAGAAAAGAGAAGGTCAAGAAATTCGTTTTACTTCTTCACGATCTCGACGAGGTCGAACTCGTCGAGCATCTCGAGAATGCCCTTGACTTGCAAGGTGGGGTGACCCTCGCCAAACGTGAGCCCATCATAGAGGTTCCTCCAGCAGAAGGGACATTCCGTCGTGACGATGTCCGCCCCGACGGCTTCCGCCTCGTCAAGCCGCAGGCTCGATGTCTTGAGGCTGAAGTCCGGGTATTGCGCGCGGACACCACCACCGGCACCGCAGCAGAACGACTCTTCCTTGATGCGGTACATCTCGATGAACTTGGCGTCGTTCGCCTTCGCGATCGCGTCGAGGATGACGCGGGGGATGGCAAACCACTCGTTGGAGATTTGCTTCACCTTGCGGGCTTCCACGAACATGTTCTTGGATTTTTCCATGAGCTCCTTCTTGCGTTCGAGGAAGATGTGCCGGCCGATGTGGCACGGGTCGTGGTACGTTATCTTCTTGCCCTTGAGTGCCGGGTGCGACTTTATCTTGATCGTGCCCTTCTTGATGCAATCCGCGATGATTTCCATGGCGTGGAGCGTCTTGAACGGGACGTCCTTGCCCATGTGCTTCTTGTAATCTAGGGTCATGGTCCGGTAACAGCCCGCGCATGAAAAGAGGAGCAACTCGAACTTGCCGAAGATATCCATATTCTTGTTCATCAATTCCTTCTTTGCAAACTCGACCTCTCCCACGCGGAAGAACGGGCTCCCGCAGCAGACTTCGTCGGTGATGATGGAGAAGTCGTAACCGAGTTTCTTGAGCAGGCGTGCCGTCGCCGTGGCGATGTTGGTCTGGTTGTAGCTTCCGTGACCATCCCGCTGTTCAATAGTATCAACTTCCTGGGGACGATCATCGCGGGATACTTCTTGTTCTACGAGCCTCTCGAGGTCTTTTCGTGGATCGGGATATCGATGATGATCGCGGGCATCGTGCTCGCGAGCAAGGTCGAGAAGAAAATGCGTTACACCCCGAAGAACGAAGGAATGCAACTGAACGAAACGCCACTCGATCCAAAAAAAGAGCCCGAAGGGGATAGCCCTACAAGAGATCAACCAGGGACTTGATCGCAGCGAGGGGGCGTGCAGCCTCGAGCTGGGCAATGTCGTGTTTTCCCGTTGCCACGGCAATGACCTTCAAGCCACCCCGCGTGGCACCCGCGACGTCGTGTACCGAGTCTCCGATGACTATTGCATTGGCTTTCTGCACGTTTAACTTCTCGACGGCCTTCAAGAATGCTTCCGGATCCGGCTTGCCAATATGGACGTCTTCCGCCGTCACGAGCGCGTCGAAATATCGAAGCAAGCCTATCCGTTCCAAGATTATTTTCACGTTCTGGAGGGGCGTGCTCGAACAAACTGCCAATTTCAAGCCAAGCACCTTCGCGCGGTCAAGCACCGCGGGCAACCCGGGCAAGACCGGGGGTTGCGCGGGGATCAGCGAGCGAAACGTCTGGATCTTCTCGTCTGCAATCCGGTACAAGAGCTGCCGGGATTCCTCATCGAGCTCGCCATCCGGCTTCCCGTCAAAAATCAAGTCCCTCGTGATGTCCGTCGGGCGTCGACCCATCTGGGCTTGGATGATGGCCCGTTCAACATGAAAGCCGTGCGCTGAGAACACGCGATGGAACGCCTCCACGTGCTCGTTCAATGTATGTGTTAGTGTCCCGTCGAGGTCAAATACCAATCCTTGGATTTTATACTTCCGCACTAAAGATTCGAGCGTCGCACGTGCCACGTGACCCGACACTGCCATGAAATACAACCATGGAAGGTCCCTTTTATTGCTTCCCCGATGTTTCTCCGATGAATGGACTCACCAATCGACAACCTGCCCGCGTTCGTTGGAGAGGTACGCGTCCAATGCAACTTTAAGGGCTTTCAGGCCATCATCCCCGGTCACCGGGGGCTCCCCGTCATGAAGGATGGCATCCACGTAATCCTCTAGCATAATAGCGTCAACGTTCGAACTGAAAGAACGCCACTCGGTCGATCTTGGTTGCTTGTTGGAATGGATGTTGACGTTCTGGTTGAACATGTCGATGGAAACTGTCATCTTCGAGCCGTAGATGACCATGGTCAAGTCCCCCCACGTGGGATACGACGCGGGCCTGCTCCAGCTCGGATCGATGCTCGCGGACACCCCGTTGCCATGGGTCACCAGCACCGAGCCCGCATCGTCCACGTCGATGCCATCGTGGAAGAGCCGCCTGGCAACGCCGAAAACCCGCGCGGGCGTCCACCCCGTGAACCAGAAGATCAGGTCCGCGGCGTGCGTCGTGTGATCCATCACAGCCCCGCCGCCGGCCAATTGCTTGCTGGAAAACCAAGCGGTCTCCGGATTCCCGTGATCGGGCATGCACCCGTGGTTCGTTGCGGAGATTCCGAGGATATCTCCCACCTCACCCGAATCGATCAGTTCCTTTGTTTTTCTCGACGACGGGTGGTAACGGCAAGGATAGCACTGGAAAAGCCGGCGGCCGTGCTTGCGCGCGGCATCAATCATCCGCCGGGCATCGACCAAGGTCGTTGCGATAGGCTTCTCGACGATCACGTCTTTTCCATGTTCAAATGCCAGTAACGCAACGTCAGCATGAAACACGGTCTCCGTTGTCACGAGAATGACATCCACGTCGCTTGAAGATGCCAAGGCTTCATAGGAGGAGAATTGCTTGAAGTTAAACATCTCCCTGACTCTGTCCCCCCGGCCGTGGTGTTCGTCGCAGAAACCCGCGATGGCCACGCGATCCATCCGGGAGAGCTCACTTGCGTAACTGAACGCGTGCATGTGCGCAAAGCTCGCTATGCCTATTCTCGTGGTTCCCATATCGTTCACCTAGACCCGGACGACCTCACACTTCCTGGCAGATTCCAGTGCCGCAAGGCAGACCTGGACCGCCCGCAACCCGTCCTCACCGGACACGCCCGGAGCCTGCCGGGCCACGATAGAATGCAGGAAATCATTGACCTCGTTGTAATAGCCGTCTCTTGAATATAGATTAAGCGGAGACCTTGCAAGTCCACCGTAGAGCTCGAGCGGGTGCTTTCCTGGAAGATCGCACGTGAGCAGACCGCTGGTACCCGCGACCTCGATGCTTGTTGAAAACGGGAACGTTGGCGAGCAGGCCCACGAGGCTTCTACATAACCGAGCTGGATACCGGTTCCATCACTTGATGAGCTGCTGAAATCCATTACCACGTGGCAAATGCCGAATATTTTCTTCCCGGCCAAGGATACCGGGGATGCAACCGCGCATACCGTGGTTGGTGCCCGTCCTGCCAACCAGCACGCGAAATCTACGTCGTGAATTGACAGGTCAAGGATCAACGTGCCCGATAACGCCTCGTCGAAGAACCACGTCCCCCAGCCAGGCGGCTGGCTTCGCCTCGCCGCGCGCACCGTCCGCGGGGTGCCGATCGCCCCGGAGTCAACTGCTTGCTTGATAGCGACGTATTCATTGTCAAAACGAAGCACGTGTCCCATCGCGAGGATGAGTCCATTTCCTGCCTTGTCACGGGCTGCGAGAATGTCCTTGCATTTTTGAACGGAGATCTCCATCGGTTTTTCCAAGAAAACGTGCAATCCCCTTGCAAATGCGGCAGTGGCAATGCTTGCATGGCTGAACGTTGGCGTGGCAATAACCAGTGCATCGAGCACCTCGTGTTCGATCATGCCCTCCCATGTTTCATAAAATTGGGCACCAAGTCCCTCGATTGCAGCCTTGTCCTTGCATTCGGAAGAAACAGCAACGAGAATGGCGCCAGGATGGGAACGAACGGTTGCAGCGTGTGTCTTTCCCATGAATCCAAAACCACACACGCCAACCCGAACACGCCGGATTTCTACCATTTCGTGGTTCACGCGAATGATTCATTTCAACGTCTTCAATATAATGCATGTGTCGATGTTCGTGATGCCATCAACCGTGCTTAACTTGTCCTTGATGAATTCCTCTAATTTTTCCATATCTTCGAGGTCGACCTTGAGCCAGAGCCCACATTTCCCCGCGAGGTAAAAAGCCTCGTCCACTTCCTCGAATTTAATGACATCATTCATGACCTTTTTTTGTTCAGATACTTTCATTTCCAAGCGTACCACGGCTTGCATTCCCTTCCCGAGCTTGGTTGAATCGATGTCAACAGTGAAACGCTTGATGACACCACTCTTCATCAAATCACGGACGCGTCTCCGGACCGTCACGTCCGTCATGTTAATTTCTTTGGCAATTTCTTGGAAACTCCTTCTTGAATCTTCTTCAAGCAACGAGAGTATCTTCTTGTCCACGTCATCGATGGGCTCAGTCATGGGAACCACGCCATTCCGTTGGTATACCTTTCAATTTCGAAACCAAAATAAACATGTCGGATAGGAAAAAAACCGATGATAAGGCGAGGATGATCCATAAACGACATTTCGATGTCCACGGACTAGCATCATGTACGAGGTGAGTACTGAGTAGATGGGCACCTTACCCACAATGACAAATTACCGGGAACATTCACGAACCACGGTAGACAGGACGGGATAGATCAAGATGCTAGAAATCCAGATGCAATGCAACAAGATCGTCTACAACGAACACGGATCGAGGAAGGAATTCGATATAATCGACTTGCCCGCGCCATTCATCGAGTGGCAATCGGATGCACGAGTTGCCATGTTCCAGTCGCTGGAAACCACGCGCGACGCCTCCATGATCTAGATGCAACCCGCGCACCTGCCGCCATCGCGTGCCCCGAACATCATGCCCGCGGTCATGGCAAGGAAGCAAGCCACCACCATGGCAGCATTTCTTGTATTATTTTGCGTTCTCATGGTCTTCACGGTTCTTAGTATTAGAACTGTATCTATGGATGGAGGAATTATCAATGGAAAAAAAGCACTGTAGTAGCGCCCTCCTCTCGGGGGTGGTACATGGATGAACGAAAAGGTACCTCGACCGGGGAGAAAATGATGGAAAAACACCATCCTTGCACGTGATTCGATCGGGACCGTCGAACACGCGGCGTCACGCGCGGGACTTGGTCTTCTTCTTGACCACGGGTTTCTTCCTGGTGGCCAGTATGTCGCCATTCTCCCGTTCTGCCGCATCGATCTTCGTGGTCAGGTCGTTGATGCGCTGCGAGTTATCGAGCATGTTCATGATCTCGTCGCACGACGGGCAGCGGAAATCCATCTCCATTGCCTTGTCGAAGGATTCCCTCGAGCACCCTGCCATGCACCCGTAGAAGATGTTGTCCTTTTCAAAGTCGAGCAACTCCTTCCATTTCCTGATCTGGATGCTGTTGCGTTCCACGAGCACGTTCTGGTAGCCATCAAAGTTTTGCTTGAAGAAGAAGATTATCCACCCGTTTTTCTTGTCGCGGGTGCGGCGGTAGATCACGAGATCGTAGTCCATGAGCTTGTACAAGTTTTTCCTCGTGGCGTTCAAGTCTTGTGATAACATCTCGGCGAGTTCTTGGTCGGTAATTTCCTTGTCACCGAGTTTTTCGAGCTCGTGGGCGAGTATTATGCATGGCTCGCCACCGATGTGAAAGATAAATTTTTCAAGCAACTCATCCATCTAGCCGTGCCTCGGGTGAAAATGAGTATATCGCGCGATGTCCTTCATAATAACAATCCATCTTTAAAATTTTATGAACAGCTCTTTCACAAATCCCGTGGTCCTTCCTTCTTTTATTCCCGCGAGTCCTTGTTGCTGCATATCCCCGCGCGATGCGCTGCCTCGACGCTGGTCATGTCCCCATGGCGACGAATTCACGTGACACCCTTGCCGGTTACCTAACTGCCTTGAACACCATCGAACCGAGGGAATACCAGCAGAGCATCGCGAAGCTGGCATCAAAACACAACACGCTCGTCATTCTCCCGACAGCACTCGGGAAAACCGTGATCGCCGTGCAGACGGCCATCCACCGGCTATCGCGATATCCATGGGGGAAGGTCGTCGTGCTGGCACCCACGCGTCCATTGGTGCACCAGCACGTGGATTCATTCTCACGGTTCCTCGATTACGAGGGTGCCGGGCGTCCCTTTTTCTCTAAATGCGAGCTCAACGGGCATCTCCCGAAGCAAAAACGTTTCGCGATGTTCTCATCGAGCAATCTCATCTTCGCGACCCCGCAGACGCTGAACAACGATGTGCAAAGTGGATTGTACAACCTGGCCGATTGTGTATTGCTCGTGCTCGACGAGTGCCACAAAACCGGCGAGCGGTATGCCTACAACGGGATCGTGAACCGGTTCATGCTTGATAACCTCGATCCGGTCATCTTGGGGCTCACTGCATCGCCAGGGCGCACGACGGAGCAAGTGATGGAGTTGTGCACCCGCCTGTGCATCGAGCGGGTGACGTCCCGCACGGCCGACGACCCCGACGTTTCTCCTTACATCCATCCCATCGACATCGAGGTGGAGCCCTGTGAGCTGCCCCTGGAGTATCACGAGCTGGACATCGCCTTGAAGGACCTGCTGGATGCCCGCCTCCGACTGATTGCCGACAGGGGGTTCTTGCGCGAGAAGCCCCTCGGGCACGTGAACAAGATGGACCTCTTGAAGCTGGGGCGAGTACTCTGGTCGATCATCCAGCACGAGTGGTCGTTCGGCGGCCCGCTCGAGGACGAGGTCGGGAGCGAGAACGACCCGCTCGCGCCGGGTAAGGACGCGACCACGGACCGGTCTGGCTTTTTTTTCTGGCTGCTGACCGTGCAATCGCAAGCCATGAAGATCATGCACCTTGCAGAGCTCATCTCCACGCAAAGTCTCTTCTCGGCGTACCAGTTCATACAGAAGATGCGTGCATCCGTCGAGAAATCTAAAAAACGTGGCGGATCGAACTACCGGTTGCTGCAAGAAACTGCCATCAAGCGCATCGAGATATTCTTGAAGAAAAGCATCGATCGCGGGAAGCACCATCCGAAAACAACGCGTCTCGTGGAACTGGTTGGTGATATCCTTGGTGCCGGGAAGCCCGAATCCCCGTCCCCGGCTTGCAAGAAGATCATCGTGTTCACGCAGTTCCGGGACACGGCAACTGGCCTGGTCGAGGCCATACGTTCATTGAATGGAGCCGGGTGCCCGCCGGCTCCCCGCTACCGGCCCGTGCGCTTCGTCGGCCAGGCGACCAAGGCCGGCGATCCCGGCATGAAGCAAGCCGACCAGCAAGCCATCCTGGAATCGTTCAGGAACGGCGAGTACAACGTGCTCGTTGCCACGCGCATCGCAGAGGAGGGGCTTGACATCCCCTCCGTGAGCGACATCATCTTCTACGAGCCCGTTCCTTCCGAGATCAGGCATATCCAGCGGAGAGGCCGCACGGGACGGCACGAGAGAGGTCGCGTCGCGATACTTGTTGCCACGGGCACGCTTGACGAGATTTTCCTCCGCGTGTCCCAGCAGCGGGTTGACACGATGGAACGCATCACCTCTATCTTGAAGGAACAGCCGCTTCAAGACATCATCCGCGTGCCGCTCGCCCCGCCCGAGCATTTCGACGATGCACGGGTCTTGCACCCCGAGATACTGGAAGTCCGGCAGAAGCTGCTCGATGAAGCCGCGAGGGCACTCCAGGCATCCATGGCATCGGCAAAGTCGTTTCCCGCCGGCGAAGGTACGGCAACTGATTTCTATGGCGGCTCATGCAAGGAGGATGAGTACTTCCTCGATGATGGCTGGTCCGACGAGTACAACGTGCGGCGGTTTTGCGACGTGCTCGGCGTGCATTCCCCGGGCGCGATGCAAATCGTGACCGCGAGCACGGGCACCGGCCCGAAGTCATCCTCGGACTGGCACGCATTGCTCAAGAAAATGACAGGCACGAAACAACCAATGAACCGGAAACCAAGAACATTGAAACGGGAACGGAAGCCCATTCCGGCAACCGATGGCGGCATCACGTTATACAACAAGACGATCAAGTGGATATACGAGCAGCTCAAGGCCATTGATCCGGGTGCAGACGGGCAAGTCTCGTTGCCCCTCGAGGAACTGATGGACATGGCGAAATTCGAGGAGCTCGACCCCGAGGAATTCGATTACCAGCTGAAATACGGCGTCAAGAAGGGTTACTGGACGATCGTGAAGGGAACGGCGCCCGGGAAAGGCCACGTGTTCATGCGGGCCGATCTGTAGTGTACCCGGCCGTGCATATCCATGCGAATAGCCAAGCTTAAGAATGCTGGACGAGTCATTTAAAGCGACGTGCCATGGTTGGAGCCAAGTTACCCGGGACCGGTGATAAAATCGAGCTCTTGAAGGACAAGCCCGATTATGAGCTTGTCAAGGGTGATGTTGGCGAGATCGTGGTGGCCTACGACCCCTACGGGGCCGGTAACGAGGGTGACTTCGAGGTATACTTCCAGAGGATAGACACCTCGCTTGTTTTGGAACAAACCGATTTTAAAGTGCTCTGATCCGGTCGAAGGTGAGGCCCTTGGCGTTCGAATTCGCACCAGATTCCATTTATTGCGGCGATAACTTGGACGTGTTGAAGCACGTGCCGGGTGGCATCGTGGACTTGTGCTACATCGACCCGCCTTTTTTTTCAAGGCGCAACCATAGCGATCGTTCGAAGGCAACCGCCGAGGTCCGGGGTTTCAAGGACACGTGGAGCGGCGACATCCAGAACTACGTGGATTTCATGCGCCCGAGGGTCGTGCATCGACAGATCGTACGATTCGTTCTGGTCCTCCTGGATGTTAAACAAGAACGGCCCGACTTTCACAAAGAAATAATTTGCATTATCCGACGTGTGTTTCACGTGGTATTTCCACATCCCTGCACGTATGGCTTGTATCTTATTTGCCCAGAAATAGAATATCGCGTCATGAGGCGAACTGGTTGCCTTGCTAGTTAACACGGGCAACAAGCTCTTGCCATCGATGATCCTGTCCTCGGGCAAGGGAAGACCCAGCACTTCGAGCAGCGTTGGCAAGATGTCTATGTTCATGGATGCAGCATCACGTTTTACGGAAGCCTGGATATTGCCGGGCCAGCATGCAATGAACGGCACGCGCTGGCCACCTTCGTAAGTCGTGCCCTTCCGCCCGCGATGGTACCCGGGATTTCCTTGATGCCACGGCCCGTTGTCGCTGGTGAAAAAGACGATGGTCTTGCCGGCAAGGCCATGACGTTCCAACGCGTCCATTATCTGCCCGATGCTCCAGTCGACTTCCTGCACGGCATCGCCGTACGTCCCCGCCCGCGACGACCCCTTGAAATCATCGGACGCGTGCAGCGGGTCGTGGGGGAACGGCTGGCAAAAGTGGAGGAAAAAACGCCGTTCCTTGTTCTCCTCGATGAACCGTATCGCCTCGCGTGTCAAGTTCTTCGTGAGGGCATCTTGGTCAGCGGGAGCAGGAATGTCGATGGATTCATTCCTGTACATCGCATATGGCTTCATGTCATTGGAGTAGTACGACCCGTAAAAAAAATCGAAGCCCCGGTCGTTCGGCCGGTGCGGCTTGAAATCCCCGAGATGCCACTTCCCCACCAGCCCCGTCGCGTACCCTGTCGCACGCAGGACCTCGGCAATGTTGATCTCGTCGGGGAGCAACCCGAGAACGCCATAGGGGAAAAATCGTATCAACGACAGCAAACGTGCGATCAACGTTCCCTTCGGGAAAAACACGTTGTTGACGAACATGCGCGACGGGTACCGCCCCGTCAGGAATCCCGCCCGCGAGGGCGAGCACACGGGGGCAGACGAGTAGAAATCGGTGAGGACCGTGCCATCACGGGCGAGCTGGTCGATGTGCGGCGTCGCAATAGTGGTCGCACCGAAGCAGGATATATCCGCGTAACCCATGTCATCGCACAAGATGGTGATGATGTTGGGCGCGCCATCGGGCAACACCGTTGCTTTCAAGCCAGCAAGGTAGGCGTCGTGCTGGTGGAGGCGCAAGCCGATCTTTTTCGCGTTGTAAAAGCGCCGGCATGAGAAGAGAACCACGCAAGCACCGGCGAAGCACGCCAAGATGATGAGCATTTCGATCATTTCATTGATCCCCCATTCGAGTCCACATCTTCACCCCGTGATGAGGAAATGCACGCCGAATATCCACGTGAAAATCCCGAAGAATGCATACCATTCGGCGAGGTTGAGGTTGGGGACCGCATCCTGGTCGTGCATGATGAACTCAGCCACCATGAGGCCGATGAACGCGAAGATAACAGCCAAGAACGCCACGAGCTTGCCCCTCGTTGGCCAAGAATGACCGAGCTGTATCTTCCGTATGAAAATGGGCAAGGATAATCCCATCGCGAGCCCTATCCCTCCAAACACGAGCACGGCAAAGAACGCGTGCGGGGTCCACGTGAGCTCGTTCACGATGCCAACGCCCGTCATGCCCGCGGACGAGATTACCAGGAAAAAAAGCATCCCGTTTGCCAATCCTTTCGTCGCCGGATATATCTGCCGGTACACGTGCAAGTAATGGGGAACCAGTACGGGGCCGGCGATGATGAAAAGCACGCTGAATGCCCACCAGCCTGCCGGGTTCAAGGCGGGATTGCCCAGGTTGCTCACGCACGCATCGCGAAAGGTGAATGGCGTGCTGTAAACAGCGCCGCATGCCCCGAGAAAAATCACCGCTAGAATGCCCAAGGCCAACAAGTACATCCCGTGCACGCGCCGGGTAGCTTTCCCGGCAAGGAGCTGCGTGATACCTGCTGCATTCATGGCTCGACACCTGGATTGTCACGTTCTATCGTTGAAAGAGTACACGGTATACGCCCCGCAAACGTTACACTTCACTTGCTCCTCACTAACGGTACCATCAGACGTTGCACCAGCACGATAATACGTGCTAACAACGTTCGCGCTCCCGCAAGCACCACAGCACTTGCATGTATGTCGAGGTGATTCTTCACGGTAGAACGGGGTGCTGGAAACCATCGCATATTCGCATTTATCCAGACTATCAAGTACTTTCTTGCAAACTTCATGAGGGACTTTTTTATCATGCATGTGCATCGTCCAAGACAAGTCCAATCGTGTGCACCGTAACATCACGTTATTACTTCATAAAACCATGGATGGACGGGTCCAGGAGACAAATCGCTTTTTGTAGGCTCGATGTAAATATAGACCTTACACGAGATCCGAAACCCGAAAAGTAGGAGACGAAAACACGTGAATGCGGACGTGCTTGTCGTGGGAGCCGGCACCACGGGGATGTATTTCAGCTGGCTTATGGCCAAGGCGGGCCATTCGGTCATCATCATCGACAAGGAAGAGCGGGGGAAGGTGGCCGGTCGGCTGGAGATCATCCATTTCGTCCCACGCGTCATGGACAAGCTTGGCATCCCGTTCCCGAAAGAACCACCTGAATTCCTATTCATGCACAAGGACATCGCCGTGTCGAGGTTGCCCTTGTTTTTACAACGCATGTTTAGCGTGCTGGAATCCGACGGGGTTCAGTTCATGTTTTCTTGCGAGTTCAAGGAATTGATCTACGACGATAAGCGCATCACCGGCGCGAAGGTGCAACAAGGTGGCGTCGAGACCCAAGTACTTGCGCGGCTCGTTGTCGACGCGTCGGGAATCGCGAGCGCGGTCCGGTCCACCTTGCCTACCGGGTATGGCGTGGAGACGTGGCATTATGACCGGACCAGGATGTTCTACGTGATCCTCCACTACATTCGGTGGAAGAATCCCGGCGAGCCACACCCGATGGTGGGCGACATCCACCCGTATTACTTCCAATTCTTCGATCCCGGTTACGGCGGGGATCAATGCATCATGGGCATTGCCGTTCCAAGCTCCTTCAAGAACGCGGAAAGGTTGATGGACGAGGTCATCGAACGGTACAACTATCCCCCGTTCGAGCTGAAGAAACGAGAGTTTGCATACTTCCCCTTGGCACCGCCGCCATATTCCCTCGTCGGGGATGGATTCTTTTGCGCGGGGGATTCCGCGTCCATCATCAATCCGCTGGCGGCCCGCGGCATCGTAGAAACGTGGACGCTCGTCAAGAACGTGGCAAGCGTGTTCGACGAGGCCTTGAAGACGAGCATTTACCTTTCAAGGGAACGCCTCTGGGACGCGAACGTGAAACACTTCCGCAACGAGGGCGCGGACCTCGCACACACGCTAATGATCGCGTCCATCGTGCATTACCTCGCGGAGGATGAAATCAACTTGATCTTCGAGCAACTTCGCCCTATTGTTGATCCTCCACGAAACGACACGGATGATGCCGCGCCCGAGGAATTCGCGCTATCACCAAAAAAACTTGCCAAGATCCTTTTCAAGGTGCTTGGCTGGTTGATCCGGCGCAAGTTGTCATTCAATAGCATCAAGGAGGTCTTGAGAATCTACGGGCTTGCCGGAAAGATCAAGGAACATTACATAAATTACCCCGCAGAACCCGGCGGGCTCGAAGCATGGGCACGCGTGGCCGACGAGATCTGGGCACACCGCAGGCTTCCCGCGCCGCCCAGCACGATGCAACCACCGCAAGCTGATTGATCATGGCACGAGGCGTGAAGGTAACAATGAATACCACATCGAGGTTTCTCGATGCAGAGCAGCGGGCCAGGCCGGGAAAGTTGTTTGCACCGGTGCTCCGGGTGATGGCGAGTGTGCCGTTGTGGTGCACGTGGTCCAACTTCCAGGCAGCGATCGATGATAGAACCATACGCGAACTGGCACACCTTGCGAGCCAGGCCGGCTTCCGCGGCTTCCAGATCGATGCCGGCTGGTCCAACAGCGACAATCCCGAGGATTGGACATCCGGGGGGAGCGAGCCGCATCCTGTCAAGTTCCCCGATTTCGAGGCCACGTGCAAGGCCGTGCGGGCTCTCGGCTTGAACCTCGGTCTCTGGACATCTTGTTTCCGAAACGCGAAGTCGCCGGATCTGCACGAGATGCCCGGTGGCAAGTCCTTGCCGGTCGTGCGACGCGGCGAGTGCTACGGAATGAGCTTTGCGAGCGAGTGGCGCTATTACTACGCGAACGACATCGTCAAGTTACATGACACGCTCGGAGCGGCCTATTTCAAGCAAGACCTCACGAACATCAAGTTCGGCGACATCGCCGAGGGGCACGATAGCCGGACGCGGAAGGAATCCTACTTGCGTGGCATCCGGGGGTTCTTCGAGGCGCAAGACATCATCCACGAGAAAGCTCCCGATGCTTGCACGCTGCTCTCTCACGAGCTGTACTGGGGCACGCCGGGTACGCCTTGCGACGTCGCGGCGGTCAAGCATTGCTGGTCGTTCCACATCCCGCCGAACGACTACTCCGGGGCGTTCCCCCGGAAGGAGCGCATCGCCAGGAAGGAAACGCGGCTGAAGCTCAACAGGTGGCTCTTGCTTGCCGGGTGCTTCAACGCGCGTCGGCGGTTCTACGCGCACCGAGGGCTGCCCTTGTACTGCATCGAGTACTACGGCGCCGCCACCGTGAACAAGGACGGCAGCCTCACGCCCCGCGTCCAGGACAGGCAAGTGTGTAGCTGGTTGATGGGCATCCCGTCGGTCTACGCGGGTGACCTGTCGTCGCTCACCGAAGAGAACCTCACCCACTACAAGAAGCGCTTCGACATGATCGTCGCCCTCCAAAAGAGGCATGGGATCTTCCGGTACTTCCAATACAGCGGCGTACCGGGGCCGACCGACACCGGTTGGCACTGGTGGGGAAAGCTGAACCCCGCCGGCAGCGGCGTTGTCGTCGTGGTTCGGGGGATCCTCGGAACCTCGTCCAAGCGCATCAACGTGCCGTGGGTGCCTGACGGGAGGCGTTTCAAGGTCACGGCCATGCTCGACGGGAAGGAACTCGGTAGCTACTCGAGCGAGGCGCTGAAGGGGGGAAAACTGCGCCTGTCGCTGTCTCGTCTGAGCCAAGAGATCCTGGAATTTACTTGCGAGTGAGTGGTTTCTTAATATCGCCCTCTTCCCCTGATCAATCGACCGGGGGTCGGTTCCAGATGCGGCAGACTCCGCATCGTCGGAGTCACGATGCGGAGCATCGTGACGAAAGGGCGCTTGAACCTCCCGAAGCTCCCAAGGCTGTCGAATATCATTGCTGTTCACTGCTTTCGACTTACCTCTCCAAAATATAAGTTGCATTGGAGAAAAAAGGAGAAGAGGTTTGGAATTGCCCCCCTTTTCACGCGAAATATAGGAATGAGAATGAGATGATGCCAAGTGCGAAGGCGACGATGAGGTAGATGATCCGCCAGGCCTTGTTCTCTTTCACGTCGATGAAAAAACTCAGAATGAGGATGGACATGGTATTGGCATTCAACGCGAGGGTGATAGCATCGCCTTCGTACTCGCGTTCGGCAAGCTCATCTTCCTTGATGCTGATGGTGGCCTCGAAAAACTCGGAGTCTACCCATAGCCACACGTAGGTCCCATCGGAAAGCGCGTCCAGGAGGATGTCGTACGTTTTGTTGTAGGTGAAATCCGTGGCATTGAGCGTGTCCGTTATCATGTTCGTGGTATCAAAAAAGGCTTCGGTCGCGCCTTCCATGTTATACAAGTAGAAGACAACGCCTTCCTCCATCTCCATGTACTCGGATTCGAGCGTTTCATTCTCGTAGAACAACCACTTGCAATCGGATCTCACGTGATACCAATCTGCAGTGATTTCATCTTCCACGAAGAATTGCTTGAGGAATAACTCGAACATGCGCGAGTATTCGACCGTGAACGCATCGATGTTGATGTCCGCCTCAGCCTCCGTGATGAGACCTGATGCGTTCTTTTCGTTCATCGAGTAATCCAGCTGGAGCAGCTCGAAATAGAGATCGTCATACTCGTAGCCGATTTGCTCGCACCTCTGCTTCAACAGGTGCAGATCGTCTATTTGTTCGTAGAGATCGGCGGTTTCCTTGTTCAAGGACGTGACAACCGAGATCTGGTAAAGCGACAGCACCACGAGGGCTATACCAAGGCCAAGAACAATGGTGTTGGTAATCCTTTTTCCCTTTTCGCCGCGGGAAGGCTCATTTAATACCTTTTTTTCTTGATTTTCGACCATCGACATCTCCTCGGGCTTTTTTAACCCATTTCTTCTCACCTCATGGGTTTTTAAACACATACGAGCTTCCATAACGAAACGGCCAAAAAGAGTATTGAGATCTGATAGCATCAATTGTTCATGAAGGTGAACATAGTGAAGGATTTCTATAACGTTAATAACTGTAACATCTAAGGAGTCCGTATAACTCATTCTTTTTACCTTCTAAAGCCTTTCTATTTCAATCTATTCCACGCTTGATGATATGTCTGAAGTGATATATGCCCGTGCAATGCCGTCTCAAACCGTTTTAACGTAAACGTCTCGATTTTGGGTAATGTTTATATCCGTGTGATACCCATGTTTGTCTAAAACCCGTGATTTGAAGGTGGATGAATCATGGCTATCATGACAGAAAACAATTATTTCGAGAAGCAAGGGCTTCAGCTCGTAGCGGATAAAGTGTTCAAGATGTGCGACGAAAACGGAACTCGTGTCGAGACGAAGATCTTTTTTTCCGTGCCTTTTGACGACATTCTCGCGCCATTCGTTGAGAAATTGGATGCGTTGTACACGTGGGAGCCAGGCATGAGGGGGATGGGGCCATTCCCGCCAGTCGCCATGTTCAAGGCCGTGACCTTTGCAAAGTTGAACAAGAACATGTCAGACCGCGCATTGGAGCGGGAACTGCGCCGCAATCCGCATGTCGCAGCCGCCCTTGGATTTGAAGACATACCGAGTCATCAGACTTTTAGCTATTTCAAGCGAGAACGGCTAACCGTGGAGCTTTTGACCGAGGTCTTCAATGCGTTGCGCGATCACCTCGCACGCGCTGGTTGGATCGATTTCGCAAGCGTGACCATCGATTCCGCACCTTTCGAAGCATTCGTGAACTTGGGAAAGGCAAACAAGGAGATTAAATTGAACGATGTGCTCGCTTGCTCGCTTATCGATGACCCCACATATCAAATCCTCGCAGCCGGCGTGATAGCAGCCATGGGTTACAAAAAAGGCGGTTCCGGAAACGTCACGAAGCGAATCACGAACTTGAATCTCGTGGTGTTGTATGAGCTTGGCGGATTCTTGTCACAAGCAAAAGTAACGAAATATTTAGAAAAAACCGAGCACGCGGCACTTTTAAAAGCAGTTCAAGGTGGGGCCAAGGCACCTTCCGAAGCAACGACGTCCAACTTCAAGAAACAACTGATGGCGGTTCTTAAATCGCCTGCATTCGAGGCATTCCGATCATATGTCCTGAAATTCCTCGTCGGGATAACAACGCCACAATATACATCGGTTGACTTGGTTTTCCCTGGTCTATTTGCTGCGTTGCAGACATCCTTCTCGTATGTTGATCCGGATGCCCGGCTCGGCTACTGCGCCGCAAAGAAGGAGGACTTTGTCGGTTACCGCGTCCAATTGCTTATCGACGACAAAAAAAGGTGCCCGTAAAAGTCGAGACACATCCAGCCAATACGCACGATTCAATCACGTTCATTCCGCTGGTTGATGAGATACGGGCTGAACATCCAGGCGTGCAAGTTGGCAATATCATTCCGGCCCGAGCGGATCGATGCCAGGTTTCAGCTCGTCCCACAAGGTTTTTGCACCGAAGCCGTAACCACCTATGTAGTTTTCCATGTATTCTCGGGGAAGATCGACCACGTCCACGCGGTCCTTGGAAAGGTCTATCTTCGCGCATTTTCCTATGTATCCAAGAGTCATATCAGGCACCTCCTTTTTGTTGGTCATTTTCCATGACCTTGACCAGTGCCAAGAGCTTGGTTCGCCGTGCTTCTTGCGAGAAGCTATTCACCGAATGCACCTTGATGGCTTCCTTGGGACAAAACTTGGCACATTGCGGCTCGCCATCGTCCACGGATTCACAAAGATCACATATGATTGCTTTTTTCGTCCTAGAATGCAGCGTGATGGCACCAAATGGACAAGCCCGCATGCAAAAACCACAGCCATCGCATTTTTGGGCATTCACGCGTATTATTCCACTTTTTTCATCCTTTTCCATGCATTTCTGCGGGCAAACCGCGACGCACGGGGGATCCGCACAGAACTGACAATTCATGGCGGAGTTGATGGTGGGTTCGATCCTGATGCGCTTGATGCGGGCGTTGGGGGACATGAAAATGCCTTCGTGGCTGAAACTGCACGCTGCCTCGCAAACCTCGCACCCGGTGCACAAGTCTGGATCAACGATAATGATTCTCTGGGATTGCGTGTTCATGATTTTCTTGTCTCTTGTTTATATATGCTTGAATCGTGATATTATTCTTGCGTGTGGTAATTTAACAAACGTTTAAGGGTGTCTGGCCAGAATGGGTCTTGGTACTCGCCATCAACGCTTACTTTTTGCCGAACAATTTGCATCGCGGACACGGGACACGCGAACGCGCAAGCCCCGCACTGGATGCATTTTTCCCTATGTATCTCGAGCGTTTCAGGTACCCAGTGATGCACGACGGAGAACTTGCTCGCAGGATTGAAGCTCGATTTCAACATCGCGTATCGCACGATCGTCCCTGTCGGGCACGCTTCGTAGCAAATGTTGCATCCATCCTGGCACGTGTCCCGGTCGTGCTTCAAGTAGCCCTCCATGAATTTTCGACCCGTCGTGCCATCCTTGAGCGTTACATCTTGCGCAACGATGCGAGGGAGCGCGTGCTTCGTGGCAAGCTGCAATTCCTCGCGTGGTACGGGCACGCCATCGACGACAAGCGATAAAGCGTCAAACGGGCACAAATATGCGCACGTCCCGCAGTAGGAGCAGTTATCCGGGTCGAGAATGACGCTCACGGGATGCCGCTCCTTGAAAACGGGATTGTACTTCCCCGGAACACCGCGCGTGATGACGTGGTTCGGACACGCGCTCACGCACGTGCCGCAATTCTTGCACTTGGTACGGTCGATCTCCAGGCGAACGGAGTCAACCAGGAACTTCTTTTCCGCGCATTGCAACGCGGGAGTCACGACATGGTTTAATCTCGGGAACATCCGCCGTCACCTTTTTTCATGTTTATTGGTTCACGAAAGCACCACGCATTCATCCGGATCCCTCCTTCGGAATTGCTGCATCGATCATTGCATAGATTTGCTCGTTCTTGAAGTGATTTTGCACGATGGCACCGCACGGGCACGCGGCAGCACACGTACCGCATCCCTTGCACAGCACGCTGTTGATGGTAACCTTGTGAGAGAGCTTGTCAAAGGAAATCGCGCCGTAGGGGCACAGGTCAACGCAACTCAAGCACCTGCTGCAGAGGGAGTCCTTGATGATCGAAAAGTATGGCTCTATCTCCACCTCCCCCTCGGCCATCAAGCTGGCCGCGGCCGACGCTGCACCCTTCGCTTGCGCCACGGCATCGGGAATGTCCTTCGGGCCTTGCACTGCACCCGCGACGAAAATCCCCTCGGAGAGCGTGTCGACCGGCCGCAACTTCGGGTGTGCTTCCATGAGGAAGCCATCCGCGGTCTGCGCGACGCCGATCATCCGGCTCACGGATTGGATGTCCTCCCGCGGTTCCAAGCCCACCGAGAGCACGACCAGGTCGAACTCCAGCTCGAGCGGCCGCCTGAGGAGCGTGTCCTCTGCCCGGATGATGATGTTCTTGTTCAACGGGTTTTCGTACAGCTCGGAGACACGCCCGCGTATGAAGTTGATGTTGTATTCACGTGCTGCGATCTCGTAGAATTCCTCGTATCCCTTCCCGAACGCGCGTATGTCCATGTAGAATATAGAAATCTCCGCCTCGGGATGCTTTTCCATGTACTGCCTCGCCTGCTTGATCGCGTACATGCAACATACCCGGCTGCAGTACGGGTGCATGCCTGCCTTGCAGTTCCTGCTCCCGACGCATTGCAAGAACGCCACGGAATGCGGTGCCTTGCCATCCGATGGCCTCACGGGCTTTCCCATCGTCGGCCCGAAGCTAGAGAGCTCGCGCTCCATCTGGAGCCCGGTGATCACGTTTTCGAACCGCCCGAACCCGTAGGGCTTGTAGATGGTCGGGTCGAAAACGTCATACCCGGTGCTGACGATGATGGTACCGACATCGACCTCTATCTTTCGTGGCTTGTCATCGAAATCGATGCTTTTCGGCTCGCACACGGTCTTGCACAAGCCACACTTGATGCACCGGTCCATGTCGATCGTGTACTTGTTCGGCACGGCTTGCGGGAAGGGGATGTAGATCGCCTTCCGTTTCTTCATGCCCTCGTCGAACTCGTTCTCGGTCGTGACGGGACATATCTGCACGCAATCACCGCATGACGTGCACGTTTCCTGGTTCACGTAATGCGGTTTTTTCAAGATCGTGACGTGGAAGTTGCCCACGTATCCTTTTATATCGATCACGTCTGCATAATTGATGATCTGGACTTTTGGATGGCGTGCCAAGTTGGCCATCTCGGGGGTGATGATGCACGCGGAGCAATCCATGGTGGGAAAGGTCTTGTCGAGTTGCGCCATGTGACCGCCGATGGTGGGGGTTCTCTCGACCAGGTACGTGAAAAATCCTTGCTTGCCAAGGTCCTTGGCGACGTTGATACCCGAGACGCCGCCCCCGATCACGAGAGCCTTGGGAATCACGCTCACTTTCATGGTCTCGAGAGGTTCCAGCTGCGCGGCCTTGGTGACCGCGAGCCGGACGTGATCCTTGGCAATCTTGAGCGCTGCTTCTGGCTCGCGCATGTGCACCCAGGAATCATGCTCGCGAATGTTCGCTTGCTCGAACAAGAACGGGTTCATCCCGGCGCCCTTCAACGCGATGCGGAACGTTGGCTCGTGCATGCGGGGCGAGCATGCGGCAACGACGACGCGGTTGATGGCACCGGACTGGATGTCCTCTTGTATCATTTTCTGGCCGTTGTCGCTGCACATGAACTTGTATTGCTTGCAAAACGCGACGTTTGGCAGGCCCTTCACGTGGGATTCTAGCTCGTCCATGTTGATGACGCCGGCAATGTTCACGCCACAATGGCAGAGGTACACGCCGATCCGCGGTTCTCGATCGCCGGCCGCGCCGTCCCGGTCCGAATCATGTTGTATGGGTTCTATCATCGTTTGCATTGTCCCCGTGCGTTACAATTCCGATTTTTTTTCCTTGTTTTAGGTTGCAAGAATGGCATGTATTAACATATTGGATGATATCCGTGCGGTGGTGGCCGTCACCCTGTTGCCCGTTGGTTCCGGCCTTTCATTTCCTTCCCTGACGAGTTCCGTTGATACATGTTATGAATGCATATGCACCCCGTATCGTTTTTGGACAGAGGGTAGCATGTTTATTTAATTTCGATCAACGCTTACAATACATGCGACATGCGAAAAAAAACATTCGGTCGCGGATACCCTCTTTTTCAAAAAGGCTTTCCTTTCTAGGTTGGTAATCGATTTCCGGCATGATAACGGTTTTTTTTTTCAAAAATAACCACGATAGCCTTGCATCACGCGTGTGCCAGCACCTCCGCCGGCCACGAAAGGGTAACAGGACTACCGCCACGTATTGTCCGATGAATTGGGCAAGGATAATGGCCCCGGCGGCGGGAAGAAGGTCGAACGACATGATCCAGAATACGATCAGCTCCACCAGGTAGATCCAGCCGTTCCAGATGATGACTGCAAGAAAGCTACCCCAATAATCGGGGTTTTTCCCCGTCGTTGATATTACGAGAGTGCCGATGACCATGGTTAAGACCATTCCGCCGTTTCCGGCAATGAGGAGAACGCACCAGAATAAAACTTGAAACTCTTGTGGCACGACGGAAAGGAACGGGAAGCCAATCGCGACGAATACAGAACTCGCGATGGCTTCTGGAATCACGAAAACGGAGAATATGAATTTTAAGTCGGAACCTTCAAATTCGCCATCCTTCTCGCCCGGTAACAATGATCTAACCGGATCATTGTCGTTTCCCGCGGGATCGCCCGTCTTGTTCCGGTGTTCGCCTTTCAAGTGATATCGAGTGTTACATGATCGATCGTGGTATTAAAGTTTCCCTTTCATTCACGTAGGAAGCCGTGCGTGATGCCGTTACCGCGGTTTTACAGCTTGCGAATTATTGCAGGGATTGCAGGGATCTGCATTTTTTCAAGGATTCTTCTCACGCTTATGAAGAATATTTTTGCGAATTGAAGAAAAACGTGAATTATTTCGCCGATAATCTCCACGGGCAATGATTTTACGCCAGGAAGGATTCCCTGGCGCATAATGGGGATTCGAACGACGGTTCGGGAGATCCTCGAACAAACCGGCCATCCGATAAAATACTTATGCTTCACGGATTCACCATCCCGCAACTCGTCGCGAACGCACTCCTTGTCTTGACGGGTATCTTGGTCGCCCAGATCGTTCCATCTGCATATGCTGTCTTGTTCTGGTGTTTCCTCCTCATCGGGGGTAATTTCGGGATACCCGTCGGGATCCTCATGTGTTCTTGCGTGGGGGGGCAACCGTTACGTGGGTTACGTGGTGGGCGTGATGATACTGAATGGATTCATCTTTATTGGCGAATTCATCGTGTTTCTGATCATTTCACTCGATCTCGCGGGTGTAGCCGGTCTCGTTATCCTCGTCCAATTTATCGCCGATTATTGCGCGTGTCTTACCATCCTAAGACAGCATTGGAACTTGTCGTAGGAACTATTTATTAGAAGGTTCTTGTATAGAGCCATATTGAAATTATTATGACCCCATGTTCTTGAAAATGAAACGAGAGGGGCAGATGAAGTTTGGAATATCACGGGATAGAAATCTTGGACGTCGATCACGACGTCTTGCGTGCCATTGAAAAACTGGTCGGGAAACCCATTCCCTTGCTATCGTCGACAAAAGAGACGAAGACTTTTGGTTATGCTGTGGATCCCCAAGAAAAACAAGTCACCGGGATTTACTTATTCAACGCGGGCTTGTACTACCTCCCCAGCATCATGGGTAACCTGCGCAAATTGCGCGAGCTCGACTTGATAGGAAACCATCTCTCGGCCCTCCCCGACTCGTTGAGGCGACTCATCCATCTGGAAACGCTCAACCTCAGCAATAACAACTTATCGTCTGTGCCCGGATGGATCGCCGAATTGCAGTCGCTCCGGATGCTGGCCATTGGAGACAACAAGCTCGATTCGTTCCCTGAGGGCGTGCTGCAATTGAAAAATCTCGTTCGGCTGGATCTATATTGCAACAAGATCCGCTCTGTCCCAGACGCGATCGGGGGGCTGTCCGCCCTCGAAAACTTGTCCTTGAACGACAACAAGCTAACGTCGCTTCCGGAATCCATCGGTGAATTGCGATCCTTGAGGTCGTTGATCGTGCAAGCGAATGACCTCGCGAGCCTCCCGGAATCCATCGGAAAGCTCGATGCTCTCGAATCTTTACTATTACTCGGTAACCACCGTCTAACACAACTACCACGTTCGTTCGCCAACTCGGGATTGTTGAATGTTATTGACATGAAACATGATGGGTTGATGGTGAGCTCCCCTATACCACCAGTCAAGGGTGGCGAGAGACGGGTATTCTTCTTTGACCTCGAGATCCTCCTTATGTCGCTCGAATGGGTGTTTTACTATATCTTTCTCCCCATCGTGCTCCCCGGGTTTCTCGGGTGGTTATTTGGCTTCCTCTCCAACTTAGCGATGTATGATCTATCGTACGCCATACTTAACCCGAATTGGTGGGCGATTCTCGTCCCGGCAATCACGGGCGGGATTATTGATTATGTAAACTACAACCATAGGTTCCAAAAGTTGAAGTTCTCGAGAACTTGAAAGGCATCAAGGCGAACGCCAAGAAACAGAAGAAGGTCGGTGAGCAGACTCGCAAGAAATTCGCGAATTGGGCATATTACCAGCTCGAAATGTTGGTCGTGAACAAGGCACTGGAAGCTGGCAAGATGGTACTCTTCGTGAACCCGAAGTACACGAGCCAGCGCTGCTCGCGGTGCGGACACGTCGCCAAGGCAAACCGGAACGGCTCCGAGTTTGCATACAAGCAGTGCGAGTTCTCGATCCACGCGGATCTCAACGCCGCGAGGAACATATCCGAACGTGGCAGTGCCGTGTTCGGGAGGGCGGAATTCAACCGCCCGAACGTCGCGCGGGATGATGCGGCTGAATTCCTGCCGCGGATCGCAGTGGCAAGCCATCGACTTTAGTCGGTGGTAGTTGACATGGTTCACGTTAAGCTTTAAATAATTCATTCTCGCTATTCCTTCTTTAAGTTACACGAAGATGACGAATGATGCTCTTACAAGATCCATTCCAGGAATGGCTGGGCTCCCTCTTGCGGATCGTCTCGTTGCTGGTGTTATTCGCGTTCTTGACCATTTCCGGCGTGGCGACCCTTGACAAGTTCCGGAAAATCAACAGGGCTGACTTTTCAGACACGGACGAAATTCGGTACCACGGGCTGCGCGTTCCGTTCATGGTGATGAACGCGATCATCATATGCGTGGCGGGCGTGCTCATCGTCGCGCCCGTCGTGGACTCTAATCCGCGATACCTGGTTAACGAGATGGTTTCCGCTTCCGTCCTTTGCATCCTCTGCATGTGGCTCG
The DNA here is from genome assembly GCA_041305945.1 of Promethearchaeota archaeon. Lineage (GTDB taxonomy): Archaea > Asgardarchaeota > Lokiarchaeia > Sigyniarchaeales > Sigyniarchaeaceae > JBGLND01. The sequence goes on along the minus strand of JBGLND010000001.1, from coordinate 2,579,084 downwards.
TGATAGACATCACCTACCACAAGCACAACGAGAAGAACGAATTCCAGCTGCTTCTAGTCTCGTACGGGGGGCTCATTATGCTACTCGTGCTGGTCTTCTTCGTGGGTGGCAACATGCTCTTGTTCGTCGCCTTGTTCATTCTCTACATGAACCTGGAGTTGAACGGGGCGGCCATGTGGGTGCTGTGGGGTCTGGATCCGGAAAAGAACAAGAGATTGGTGCATTCTTCGTTGATCTCTTATATTCTGGTTCCCGTGCTCCTGTTACTTTGTCCCTTCTTTTCGCATCCTGCGATACAAACGGCGCTGGGGATCTCGTCCATCAACAACGCGCTCATCGTGGTATATTTTTCCGAGTTCCTGGAAGGCAGGAGAAGAAAATACACGATTGCCGGCCTGATCGTGTTCCTCGTGGCCATCTCGGTAGCGCTCTTCCTCCCGAACCCGGTGTTCGTCAATCTCGCGACGATAAGGAACGAGCCAATGACGACATCGTTGATCGTGGCCATATTCATCAATGCAGTTTGCTTCGCGTACTTGCTCGACATGCTCGTGAAGCGGGCGTTCGATTTCAAGAAGAAGCACAGGCTGCAAGCCTTGTCCGTGTCGTTCTTGCTCACGCTCGGGTGCTGGGGTCTGCTGTTTCTTGACAAGGCTCTATTCCCCATCCAGGACGACCCGTGGGCGGTGTTCACGCTATCCCCGACGGGGTGGATGCTGTTCTGCACGACCGTGTTCCAGACCATCGCGTTCGGGGTGCTGCTGTCGATCACGCTGTACGACCTCCCCTGGATACAGGCGTTCATCAGGTGGCTCCGCGATCACCAGGAAATTTTCATGGTTCTCTGCGTGGGATGCTTCCTCATCCTAAGGAACGTCGTCTTGCCAACGGCACCCGCACCACCAACGGCTATCTTCCACGAGTAATCCAGGTTATCGGTAACATGCATCACCAGGATTCATCAATTAGCAATGTTATGTACTTTGTTGCTCCTTGCCTAACCACCAATCGTGAGTATTAAAGATTACCTCGGGCCACGAATAAGCGCAATGGGCACGTCCCCCCATCGTTCGTAGCTTGCCACCGATCGCCAATTGGTGGCCATTGACTTGTCCGCTTTCCCGATCGAGGCTGTAATGACGGGAAAGCATTTGATCGATACCATGGAACAGCACGATAAAAAAAGAAAGGATGATTGATTTTTTTAAAAACCATGGAGCCTGGCCCTGAACGGGTTCACCAGCACGATGCCATTTTCGAACGTTCGTTGCCAGTAGTCGCCACCGCTCGCATGCTTCAACTCCATGGGACCAAGCGCATCGCCAAGCTCGATGTCGAAGAATTCGGGGTATGTTTCCATCTCCTTGGCGACATTGGCAACGGCATACCCGACGAGTCCGTCATCCGGGTAATGCCCGGCGTGCGGCTGGAACACGAGGGACGTGCACCCGTTCGGCTTGGCCATGAGGTAGGTGGCCAGGCTGTATTCGAGGCCCCCGGTGTCGTTCTGCTTGTACCACGCCGCCCAGATGTAGCTCTCGTTCCTTTCCACGATATCCCGGGCGTTCTCCACGATGCCTTGCCAGTTCATGAACTCGTACCAGACATATCTCATCCGGTCGTCGACGCGGTCGCCGTAGTGTCCTCCTGCCCTGAAAGCGATCTCTCCCCAGATGCCTTGCTGGTATTGCTGCGCCTCGGGCCAGAAAGCTTGCGTGATGATCTCCACGTCCATCTTGCTGTCGATGCGCTGGAGCCATGAATAGCACGTCGCGGTGATTTCTTCGGTCGTGGCATAATCCCGCAAGGGCACGCCACCGTTCCATCTTTGAACGTCCCAGTACCCGCGCCACATGACCTCGTCGATGGCCACGCCATCCGCTCCGAATATCCTGCACCGGTTCTCGTAGATCCACGCGAAGTAATCTGCCCATTCCATCCGCCCGAGGTCCATGAGGTGCGCCGACGATCTGATGGAATTACGCCGCACGCCCAGTGCCTCGCTCCCGTTGGCGAGTTTCACGGTCCAATCGTGGATGGTCTCGTTGAACTGTACCGTGGCAATAGGTGCATTTCCCCAGTCGGGGCCGGAACTTGGTGCGTCTGGGTCCTCGTAAAGCGTCGTTCCATAGGTCATGTAATACCATTTCAAGTTCGGATTCATCCCCCTGATTGAAGCAAAATCCGTGGGAGATAATGCCCATCCCGTGAGTGCCGTGGCAAAGACGTCATTCGTGCTTCCCAACCAATCTATTATTTCTTCCTTAGATATGTTCTCGCCGAAACCATAATAGTAACCACCCACGCGTATCGATTTTCCCGGCCGGATGAGCTCTCCGTGCGCGCGTCCAGTGGCATTAGGATCGAAGAGCAATATCCTCGCGCTTGCCGGTTCCAGCTGCACGGAGGTCAAGAGATTTCCATTCACATCGTACATTGCAGTGTCCAAGTTGATGTAAACCTTGAGCCCCGATTGCGCCACCAAGGCACCGGTGAGCGTCGAGATGCTGGCAAGGGCGATGATGGAGGCGATGGCGACCGATTTCTTGATGCGGACCGGGGCATCAATCAGGATCGTGCGCGACGCGCGCGCCGATGCCTTGATCCTTGCAAGGTATGCACCCTTGCGCCGCAAGAACGCGTTGGGAATGACGATGGTGCCGACGATCGCCAGTATGAGGTATGCTATCCATACTTCTTCCAAGCCGTTGCGCACGGTGTAGGTGAACTCGTACGCTAGGAAAACCCCAATAACCAGCACCAGCACCAAGATGAGGCACCACCCTCCCGCGTTCTGGCCGTGCCGCGTGTAAGCCCCGTGCACGCACGAGAAGAAGTCAACGAGGGTGGCTCCTGCCACGAATCCTGCCAGGATCGCGATGGGGAGCGATATCTGGAACCCCGTTGCATGGTTCACGACGAACGCGACCAGCAATGCAGTAAAGTAGGCGGACGTGTTCTCTTTCAACGCGGTGAACACGCTCCGTGCGAGAAAGCCCGCGGTTGCACCGAGCATCGCGATGAGGAGCAATTGCTGGTGTTTCGTGATGAGTTCGTACACGACCATGAACAATGCCATCATGAAGAGCATGGCCAAGGAAATCGCGTTGTACCGCACCCTTGCCCTCGTGCTCTTGCGCAAGATGTTCTTGAAGAGCTCATCGTCCCCTTTCTTCTCGTACTCTCCCGTCAAGCCCCCCCGCGTGCGGACCACGGGGATGAGGCAAAGCACCGCGCCCGACGCGAACAAGAGCGCCGGCCACGAATTGAGGGCCTGCTGCACGAGGCTCGCCCCGACCAGGAGCGTGGAAAACCCGAGCGTGTACGCGAGTCTGGTTTTTGGGGTGTGCCGCGTCGTGATGTAGGCGAAATTTGCCTCTTGGCGGAATAGGATTATTGACGTGTATGTGGCGCAGAACACGGTCGTCAGGCAAGCCGGGATCATGAGAACGTTGGTGAATGAGGTGGCATCGAAGCCGACGAAAAACATTGCTCCCAGTATCGTGCACGAGAAACCAGCCACCAGGTGGGCAATGGCGTTGATGGCGAGCAGCGCGCGTCGCTGGAGGAAACCGGTCAAGATGACCACGAAGCAAGCGGGGAGCGCGCTCGCGGAGAGAACGATCATGTCATCATCAAGATTGCCGTTAAATATGGTGTACACGATGTATGGAACCACTCCAAGCACCATCATGAAAAACGTTGCGTTCGTGATGCCCGTGAAAAAGGAGAGCTTCCTAGATGGTTCGTACGTGTCGAAGATATGGGTTGTCCCTTCGCTATCGTTCATGCCGGTAAGAAGGTTCGTGGGAAAAAATAGGTTAGCTTGCTCAATCTACCCAGCGCACGCCGCCGCTTGCGATGACGCTCCGGCGGTCTTCCGTGTTCCGGGCGACCCGGAACCAGCCTTTGAGCTCGAGCGTGTGGTGGTCTGCGTGACGCACCTTCCCCGAGACGAACGTGTCGGCTGCGACGGTCACGCTCAGGTCGGCGACGTGTGACTTCCCGTTTCCCTTCAAGGGTTGCCCGTGCTCGATCTCCCCGAGGGCGATTGCCGCCTCGATCTTGCGTTCCTCGGAAGGGGTCGCGGGGATGAAAAACCATTCGCCCTGGCGCTTGATGCGCTTGCTGCGACCCTGGCCATGCATGACGGGACTTGGTTTCAACGCCTCGTGCGCGTCGGCCACAGAATACACGTGACCCCCGTTGGAAAGCACCGCGATGAACAGGTGGGTCTGGTCCATCCCAGCCAAGATCCTCCGTTCTGCCTCGGGAGTCTTGCGTTCGACCTTGAGATACCGTTTTTCCTCCCTCGACCAGACATTTTCCGTGAAAGTACGCTCCGGTTCCCTGACGGCGAGAAGTACTTGGCGATGGTGTGGGTCCGCGTCGAGCGCGTGCACCTTGACTTGTCCATCGCCGGAGTTCACGAAAAAGTACTCCCGGTTGCCGTGCTTCTTGTCCTTGAGGATGATCATCCTGAACACGTTCTTGTCGCGGAACGAGGTCGTGTCCGTTCCAGGATCGACGATCTTCAATCCAAGCCGGGCCCGGGTAAAGGCCTCGGAGATCATTTCCATTATCGTAGACATGATTCATGCATCTTTTCTTTTTGTGATGCCAAGAATTGAGAGAAAACACGAGTATTTAAGGATTCGTGCCAAAACTAAGCAAAATTCCTTATTTATTTATTTGACCATGATTTAATGATGTTGGTAAACGATAGAATCCATTCCACGGCAATTCAACCCAAGGCGATGGTTCACGTTAACCCTTAGGGGAAGCTGCGACTGGGAAAGGAGGAACAAGGTCACATGTGTGCAAGCTTCAAGAAAGGAAAGCCTTCAAAGGTGAAGGGATTGTTCTCGCGAAAGCGAGGGCACGCGGACGACGGGGACGAGTGGGGGGAGCAAAAAGAGAACGCGGACGAAAGGAACGTTGCTGCTAGCAACGCTGCGTTCCTCGATGAAGCAAGGGCGCTCTCAAGGCGGATCAAGGAGAAACGGGAGCTGCTATCTCGTGTCCTGGAACCCGTGACATATGACAACCCTGGAAAGATCGATGAAAATAGCAAGGAAAAAAAGCCAAAGCAAGGAAAGAAAAAGGATGCAGACGAACATGTCGTCCACCAAGTTGATGAAACCACGGAAGAACAAACGGACGTTTACATCAAGAAAGACAACTGTATCGTGTGCAACAAGCCCGTCGAGGGTACGAGTTACATTTGTCCCGGTTGCGGCACGAAATACTGCATCAGGTGTGCCATCGCGTTGAACGAGCGGGATGAAGAATGCTGGATGTGCAACCGTTCCTTGCAATTCTGAAGAATCATTCCCCGCCGGTGGCATCGCCCCCGGAATCGGGCATCTCGGCCTCGGCCAAGCCCCGCGGGAGGCCATCCGTGATGCGCGCTACCTTGAAATCGCATGAACCGGACCGCAGCGACGCGACCATTGCGAGGTCCACCTGGAGCACGTGGCGGGCTTCCTTGCCCGATCGATAGGGAGGGCGGTCTTGCTTGATGGCATCGATGAAATCCCGCGTGCATTCCATGAACGAGTATTTCCAGTTGGTCTGCATCGAGCAGTCATGGTGCCAAGTTCCCTTGGGGTCTAGCCAATACACGCCAGGCTCGCCTGGCCCCTTCTCGCATCCGGCGAACATGTTCCCCGTGCACCCGTTGATCCAGACAAGCCCGTGCTCGCAATGCAGCTCGAGTTGCTCCTCGCACCCGTAATAATCGGACCGGATGGGGAGCTTCTGGCTCATGGAGACGTTCCACGTCCCGTACTCGATCCCCTTGGTCTTGTACGAGACCAGCGCGGGCGCGTCGACGGGAACGACCTTGTAAATGTGGAATTGTCGCTTCCACGCTTGCACGGACTCGATATTCTTGTTCAAGAAGAGATGCACGATGTTGTGCTTGTGGTACCCGTCATCGAACAACGTGGGCAACTTGAAATTGTCCTTCTCGGAAATTCGCCACTTCCACGCCATCAACGGGACGTTCCAACTGCTCAAGCCCTCGGCGGTGTTCCAGAACCGGATGTTGGCGGCAATCACGTCCCCGAGGCCCTCCGACTTGATGACCTGGAGTGCTCGCACGTACGGGGGATGGAACTGGAAGTTTTCGAACACCTTCAGCTTCACGCCGGCCTTTCTCGCCGCGGCTTGCATCGCGTCGAACTCGCTCAAGGACATGCAAGGCACCTTTTGCACGCTCACGTGCTTCCCTGCTTCGCATGCAGCGATCACGATCTTCGCGTGGGTCGAATGGGGCGTCAACACCTCGATAGCATCGATATCGTCACGCTTGAGCATCTGGTCCAAGTCGGTGTAAACGTTTTCCTTTGAAATCCCCCACGCATCGGTCCTCTCGGTTGCATGACCCTTGTTCTTGTCGCAAATGGCAACGAGCTTTGCATCGGGATTGCTCGCATAATGGAGCTGGTGCAACGTGGAGATGCGACCTGCACCGACGAACGCGACCCGCACTTGGTGGTTTGATGGCATGATACCTTCTTGGTCGGCGGACGTAATAAAACGCGATGGTGTACAAGCAAGGAAAAAAAGTACGAATCAGATGAAGGAACCTATTGCCTTTGCAACATCATCTGGCCGGTCGACCTGCGCCTCGTGGGGGCCACCTTGAATGACGGAAAGTTTCGCACCGGGGATATTATCGGCAAGGATCTTCGACGCTGCGAACCCCAACGACCGGTCATTCTCCGAACCAATGACCAACGTTGGAACCGATATCTGGGATAGCCACGGGGTGGAATCGAAACTAGCTTTCTGCATCTGGACAAGACCTGCCCGTGTCGCGACGGGGGACGTGAGCGACAGTGCTTCCTTCACCGCCTCGGCGAGCTTGTCCTTGGGATAATCCTTCGGATGTGCCCGGGCATGTGTTGTTTTCACAAGCATGGGAAGAGGGGCGACCTTCATCAACATTTTCTCGACCGGGTTGATGGTCAAGTGCGGCGCCGTGCAGAGCAGGATGAGCTTCTCCAATCTTTCGGGATGATCTTTTGCGATAAGCTGCGCGACCATGCCACCCATGGAATGGCCGAGGAAGATCACTTTTTTCAATTTCAACGCGTCGATCCACGCGGTCATGTCGCGTGCCAGCGACGCGATGGAATACGTCTGGTCAAGGGCTTGGTTAGCCTCACGGCGACCCGATAGGCCGTGCCCCGGGAGATCCGGCGCTAGAACGTGGCGCTTGTAATTTTTCACCAGCAATTCAGCTACTGCCAGCATCCATTTTGCTTGGGCAGTGAAACCATGCTGGAGCACGACAGGCGTGCCGGGATTCGATTCCCCAAGTTCGTAATAGTTTATTTCGATACCGTTTGCCATGATCTTGGGCATGAACACTCACCGTGGATCCATTGGAGGTATACCTTTAAGAAGAAGTAGGTGAGAACGGCGGGATGGATGGAAAGAAGTAACCCGCTCTAACCCGCTCTACCGGTACGATTTCTGGCGCTTGGCACGCGCGCTGCGGCCACCAAATTTTTTCGGCTCGGTGTGGCGCGCGTCGCCTGAAAGCAAGGTGCGGTCGTACTCATGAACGCGGGCACGCAAGACAGGGCTCCGCTTGTATTCGATCATGGCTTTCGTGATGGCAGTTCGCACCGCGTGGTACTGGCTCATGCGCCCCCCGCCGGTGACGCGTACGTGGATGTCAACGGTGGAGAACTCGTCCTTCCCGATGAGGTCGACCACTTCTTGTATCATGGCCCTGAAGAATTCCTCGGGAATTGCTTGATAAGGCACCTTGTTGATGAGGATGCGCCCCGTTCCATCTTGCTTCAACGCGGCTTTTGCTATGCTTGTCTTGCGTTTTCCAGTGTTCAAGTAAATGCGCTTTTTCGTCATGTTCATTCACGGTGTCTGTCGTTCATTCAACGTTCTGCCAGCCAAATCGATTGGATAGCTTCTCCAGCGTGACGAAAGAATGCATGAGCCGTTCCTTCCCAACATTCGGGACGTCATGTGGCACGAGCTTTGGATACCTTCCCTCTTCAGGCCCGACCGGGTAGACATGGACGCGCTTGTACGCTTCTCGCCCGTGAGGTTGCTTGAAGGGAAGCATGCCTCTCACTGTTCGCCTGAATATTCGTTCCGGTGGCCTGTAAAAGAAGGGGCCTTGAAGTGGCCGGGTCCGGGTCTTGATCTGTCTCTTGTAAATGTAATGTTTGAAGATGCTTTCCTTGTCGCCGGAAATCACGCAATCCTTCGCGTTGATCACGACGACATTTCGCCCCAGGAGCGCGAGCTTCGCGACGTAGGCTGCCAGACGCCCCATGATCTTGTCCTTGGCATCGATCAACATGTATTCTGCGGGCATTGTTGTTCAGTTCCTTTGGATGCGTGTGATGGGGTTATTTAACGAGCTTCACGCTCGAGCCGCTCGGGTAGCTCTCGACGAGCTTCTCGAGGTCCATGATTTTCGAGCCAGCGGCTTTTATTTTTGCTTCGACGCTCGCCGACCACGCGAGGGCACCGATGGTTATCTTGCGTTCGAAGTTGCCCGTCCCGAGAACCTTTCCAGGGATGGCAATGACATCGCCATCCGAGGTGATGCGGTTAAGGCGACCCACGTTTGCCTCGACGCGTGATCTCCTCGCTTTTTTCAAGGTCTCGGCGACGATCTTCCAGACGCTGATCTTGGTGTTCTCCAGCGCCCTGATCAACCGGCGCACGTTGTAATCTTGGGGACCTTGATCTCGATGAGACCGTCCCCCGGCGTCCACAAGCGCTGGACGGTCATGCGGTTCAACGTGAGGGTTCCCGTTTTATCCGTGCAAATGACCTGGCACGAACCGAGCGTTTCTACGGCGGGCAATCGCCTGATGATCGCGCGCTTTTTCGCCATGCGTTGCACGCCGATGGCCAGCGTTAGCGTGATGGCAGCGGTCATCCCTTCCGGCACCGCGGACACGGCAAGGGCGATGGCAGTCTCGAGCAGCTCGACGAACTCCTCCTGGGTGGGGATGGTGCCTTGCGAATGCACGAGGAGCTCGGCGAGGAACACCGTGACCACGATCGCGATCACGATGATGCCAAGGAACTTCCCGAGCTTGTCGAGTTGTTCTTGCAGGGGTGTTTTCTCTTCCTTGGCCTCGATCGTCGCCTTGGCGATCTTGCCCATCTCGGTGTCCATGCCCGTTTTCACGATGATCGCCTTGCCTTTCCCGTTGACCGTGGTCGTGCCCGCAAATGCCATGTTTTTCTGGTCCGCGAGTGCAACCTTCTCCTCCGGGATGGGTTCCGCGTGCTTGTTCACCGAGACGGACTCCCCGGTGAGGATGCCCTCTTCCACCTTGAGCCTGCTCGCCTCGACGATCCGGGCATCAGCGCCAATGGTTTCTCCCTCCCACAGCAACAAGACGTCCCCGATGACGAGATCCCGTATGTCGACGCGTAGCTCATTTCCATCCCTGATGACGAGCGTGTCATCCCCGGCCAGTTGTTTGAGCTTTTCAAGGCTTTGCTCGGCCTTGTACTCTTGAACAAAGCCCAACACGGCATTCAAGAAGATGATGGTGAGAATGATCACGCCTTCGATGTAATCCTCGAAAATGAACGAAATCACGGCAGCCGCGATGAGCAAGAACACGAGAAAGTTCTTGAATTGCAGGAAGAATCGCTGGACTGGCGATACCTTCTTTTCCTCCTTGAGCTCGTTCGGCCCGTATTTTTCAAGGCGTCGCTTTGCTTCCTCGCCCGTGAGGCCATCCTTGAGGGACGTGCCAAGCTCCGATTGGAGAACGGTATCTTGCTCTTGATGAAATTGCTTCATGGTTCTAACAATGCGCTACCACCATTATATGCATTAGGGGAAGCATTCATGTGTCCAAGCGGCCCCCGGGGTGGGCCAAGGTTCTTGCAGCAATGTTCGTCGCGTTCACCAAGCATTCCCTTGGCGTTTCTTTTCTCAACCACGCATCGATGAAACCTGCATCAAACGAATCTCCCGCGCCGATGGAATCGACGATGTTTTCGACCTTGCTTGCCGGGAGCTTGATAATCTGTTCTTTAGTTGCCATGATACTCCCTTCCTCGCCGAGCTTCACAACAACCAATTTTGGACCTCTCGTCACCAATTCATCAAGGGCACGTTCTGGATCGCGGGCATCGACGAGGTTGCATGCCTCGGTGCGGTCAACGAAAAGGATGTCAACAAGGGGAAGAATTTTTTCGAGGGCGCGAATCCACGGCGGGTTGTACGGCACGAGGGGGAATTGCGGGTCAAGCGACGTCCCTATACCATGCTGCTTCGCCGTTGTGAACATGTTGACGATTTCACCGTGCCACGCGGGCTGGAAATGCAGGTAGCCCCCGTGATGGAACCAATCCGACGTCTTGATCGCATCGTGGTGTTCTTGGCGAAACGTCAAAGGCCACAAGTCATGCGAGGGGTTCTGGTACGTGAGGGGGCGCTTGTTCGAACCGAAAAGCAGCATATAAATGGCAATCGCGGTTGCCTTTCCCGGTTGGGTGTCGACCAAGGTGCATGGCACGTCGATCCTGCGCAGCGAGTCCAAGACCAGCATGCCGAGCGGGTCATCACCCACGACCGATATGGCATGTATTTCATGGCCGAGCGCGCGACTGATCCCGATGAAGTACCCCACCGCGCCGGCCATTAAGACCGACACGCTGGACTCACCAATCCATTCCCCGATGTCCTTGATATCGACCTTGGATGTACCGTGAACGATCATGTCGACGTTCAGCGGGCCGAGCACGGTGATCCTTGCCAAGATGGTTCTCCCCTTCCACGGTCTCAATGGCTCCCTGGCGGGAACACGTGGTTCCACGCGCGGGCATGCTTCGGGATGTTGGATCGCTGGCAATCCGGGTTGATGGTCCCGTCCGCGACGGCAAAATAATACGGGATCAGCTGGAGCACGGGCACCACGAGCACCGTGTAGATGTACTCGTTCTTGGTAGGTATCCGGACGACGTAATCGCATTGGTCCGAGATGTAAGTTTCGTCCTCGGACACGATGGCAACCGCGGGTGCTTTCAAGAGCGTGGTCACCTCCGCGACCTGCCGCAACCATGGCTCGTGGGGGCACGATGGCGGCGCGATGATGATCGTTAATATGGTCTCGTCCGTGAGGCCGAAGACGCCATGCAAGTGCCGGGTCGGGACCATGGCCTTCCCGGGAACGTGTGCCATCTCGTCGAACTTCAAGGCCATCTCTTCCGCCGACCCGATGTTCGGCCCCCCACCAACGACGAGCACGCTCCGCTTTTTCCAGAATCGCTGGGCGATGCTCCACGCGCGCTTGTCCCAGTACTCGAATTGCTTTTGCATTACCTTGGACGTAGCAAGCAATTCCTTGATCAAGGCGTCAAAGTCGTGCTTCTTCGGGTTCACGAGCTTCCCGAGCTTGAACGCGAGCAGCAAGCCAGCCGCGACGCGCGTGGCGTAATGGAACGTGTCAGAGCCACCTGTATCCATGCCCCCGGCGCAGACGATGGAACGCGTGCATTGTTGCGTGATGGGGCTCCCCGCGACGGACGTGAAGGCAACGGAATACGCGCCCTTATCATTGACGATCCGGGCAGCTGCATTTGTATCGTGCGTCGATCCACTGCCAGAATAGAAGAAGAACGCTGTTTTCCGGCTGTCGAATGGCATGGCGGAAAGCATGAATTCCGTGGAATCGACATGCCATGATTGGATGTTGCAATGCGTGGTGATGGCGTGGGAAATCACCATACCCACGAATATGCTTGTCGGGAGACCAACGTGGACGATCTCGTTGATCTTGCGTTCTTGCATTTCTTGCGCTATTGCTGTCGTGATCTCGGCGGTGATTTCGAGGGTTTTGCCGACTGCAGCAGGTTCTGACGAAATATCGGTGTGCAAGTTGTACGGGTGCTTCGTTTTCGGTTCTGAATTCAAGGCCTTGTACATCACGGGGTATTCCGAGGTGCCCTCGACGTCGTCCCTGTTGCCATGCAAGTCGAATGCCTTTCGTTTCGCGTGGTCCAGAATTTTCTTTCCTTGGTCATTCTCCATGAGCTGCTAACCTCGATTTATATTTGTGCCCTGCATCTATTTTAAGAGAGCGCGGTGGTCTCGTGCATTACTTGTATGCCCGCAATTTCCTCCACGTCCTTATCATTTCGATATAATTCTCCACCTTGCAAGATGAAACGATAGAATGGGAGCTCGACAGGATGTACCCCCCTCCCGGTGCAACATCGGTGATGAGCCGCGTCACGTACTCGCGAACCTCGGCGGTGGTGCCGTGCGATAGTAACTCGATGGGAACGTTCCCCACGAGGGCAAGCTTGTTCCCCCAGCGTTTTTTAGCCTCGAAAATGTCCATGCCCGCCGCGGATTCCCACGGGTGGAGCGCGTCGATGCCTGCCTCGATGAAGTCGGGGACGAGCTCCATCACGCCGCCGTCCGAGTGCATCATGACCTTTCCCCCGTGCTTGTGGACGGTCTTGCAGAACCGGCTCACGCCTTGCTTGAAATACTTGCGGTACATGCGCGGGGAGATCATCGGGCGGTTCTTCTGGCCAAGGTCATCGGTCATGTAAAAGAGTTTCACGCCCCTGCGAGCGAGGTGCTCGGCAACGGCGCACGCGTAGTCGGACATATCCTGCACGGCCTTCGAGATGAAGCCGGGGTCCTTCACGAGCAAGGTGAACAGTGGAAGAACACCATCTTGTCCCTTGAGACCTTGTGAACCTCGCCAACGATCTGCTTGTAGAGCGGGATGATGATCTCGCGGTGCATTTTCGGATTGATGTACGTGCTACCCTTGTAGGCTTGGTCATCGGCCAGGTTGTACACGTCGTAATCCAAGAGGGCAGCGACCTTCGCGCTTTCGATGGCGTGTTTCGCATACATCTCGTGAAGTTTCTTCATTTTTTGGGGTTTCTTCACGAGCAACTTGGAGTACAGCTGGGGCGTCATGCCCTCGAACACGGGCTCGAACACGGCCCCGAGCCCACACGTGGGAACGAAACGCCCGTCCCCGATGGTCTGCTTGATATGATCGTTCAATTGGTGCACGTAATCGTCGCTTGGTGGAAGGAAATCCACGTTGGAAAAGTAGGTCTCGTACCACTCGTCCACTTGCTCCTCCGTCGTGAGATATGGCCCGTAATACCACGAGTACTGGTGGCCATTCATGATCGTGGTCTTGTGAATCCTGCCGGTCATGTCCACGGACGTTGACCTGTCGTTAAGGCCGGGAAGGGGATGTTCTGCAAGCCTGTTCACCGTGGGATTTGCACCGGCGGACATCCCGCCCCACGCCATGTCAAATCCCATTTTCTTGATGAGCGTGAAGTCTTTCCCGAGAAATATCACGTCGAGTTCGTCCTCATCGGCCCACTTTTCTTCCATCTGCTGGTAGAATACTGGCATAAAGGATTGGATGAAAATGGGCACCCGGTCTGGTTCATCGTGCTTGAATGCCGTCAGCACGCGTTCTCTCGAGTTCATGAGTTACGGAAAACCATTCGTGGAATAAGTAAGCATATCGCGGGGGCAACGTCCGTGGAAGTTGGTTTAATAAGGGCTTGCTATGAGTATAGATCAATGGTTTCTGCCCGGGTGAGAAATTAAATGTTGATAGAAGAATTGATATTACTATATGTAGGCTCGGCCCTAACGTTTTTCTCGTCCATGATATCCTTGAGGTTACTCATCAAGAGAAAAAGCAAGTTGCTCGCGTTTTTTTTGTTGTCGTGGTTATCCGTATCACTTTATTTCTTCTTCAACGCGACGTCAACACTACTGGAATCAGTGCCGTTGTTCATGATCAATGATTCCGTGATCGTGACATCTGCCTTGATATTCTTCTTGATGTTCCTTGATTATGCCCAGAACGATGCCTTGTCCCCCAAGAAACTCGCGCTCGGTGTCGCCCTATTCGTCGCCATTTTCACGTGGACGTGGTACCCGACCAACGTCATTACCTTCGACGCTGAAAGCAACCCCGTCATCCCTTTCGTGGATATCTATTATTTCATTCAGAACGTGTACATGGCGATCTTATCGATAGCGGTCGCTTACTGGCAACTGTTGACCGCCAGTAAATTGCCGCCGACGATGAAGAAGGTGAAAAAATTTCTGGTGATCGGTGGGATATTTGGCATCATGGCCGCCGTGAGCGTGTTCTTCTCTTCGATAATGATCGAGTTTTACGCGCTGATGTTCATCGGCATCATCGGGATGGCAATTGCCTCAACCATCGCGATACAAAAAGATGGCAGGATCGTGCACCTTCTCCCGTTCAAGGTGTACCGTCTCGTGGTCACGTCGAAGAACGGAAACTTGTATTATACCAAGGAATGGATGCCGGTCGACGTGGATTCCGTCATGATCGCGGGCATGCTATCGGCAATCAACACGTTTGCAAAGGGTGCACTGAAGGATGCAAACACCGGCGTGATTTCCGAGATAAAGCTGCAAAAAGCGGTGCTCATTGCGGAGATGAAATTCACTCCCATCAACGTCTTGCTCCTCGCCTCGAAATCGTCGCAAGACCTCAAGGATTCCGTCTCCGATTTTTCCAAGGCATTCGTCGACAAGTACTACTCTAAATTATACAATGCCGATGGTTTTCCCTTGGAAGTGCGTCCCGCCGAGATCCAAACCCTGTTCGACCAGAGCGTGGACGGGATCGTGAACACGTTTTTCTCGAACATTCCAAGCTTCGTGTAATCCTTCTTTTTTCGTATTTTTTTTCAAGGGGCTTTAAAAGGTGCTTGCCCGTGTCGTGAATCCCGCCCTAGTTTAAATGGCGGTACTTTCGGTACGCCTCGCGCATGGCAATGACGTTCTCGAGCGGCGTCGCCTCGGTGATGTCCGTGCAGCACGCAAAGACGAATCCACCCCCGGGTGCCCCGCTCTCGATGATGTCCTTGGTGACCCATGCCACTTCCTCCGGGGTCGCCATGGGCATCACCGTGCTCATGTCCATGTTCCCGAGCAGCACGAACCTGTCGCCGTACCGTTCCTTCAAGTGGCGTATCACGCGGCCCGGCTTTTCCAGGTTGGCCCTCGGCCCGCTCCCCTCGCCATCCGGCAGCTCCCATGCTTGCGGTTCCAGGGATTCTTGGCCATCGAACTTGCAATCGTCAATCCAGATAGGCCAATACGGCTCGGTGTACCCGTCCGAATGGAAGAATATCCGGGCGCCGGTCTTGTGCACGGTATCGGCCACCTTCCTGTATAGCGGGGCGAAAAAGCGCTTGTACTGGGCTGGCGAGCAAAACACGTTATGCTTGTAGGCCACGTCATCGGCGATCATGCAGAACGGCACCTCGGCTAGGGCTACTGCCTTTGCAGCCGTGAGCACGACGTCCTCTTGCAGCTTGACCGCGTGCTCGATGACCTCGGGATTGCGCCTCGCGAACCGGGAAAACGCCGTGATGCCAAACGACTCACGGATACTTTCTACAAAGCCTGGCAGGCCGAAGACGGGCATGAATTGGTGTTTTTCAAACGTTGCTTCCAGGTCCTTCTTGACTTTATCGTAAACGGCATCCTCGAGCAATTCCGCGCGCCGGCCGCCGAATCGTTGCGTCCACAAGTCCATGGTCGCTTTCGAGTCGTAATCATCACGGTCCACGGTCCCGCCCGGGCCGGCGTAGAGTTTCCCTTCCACGTAGAAGTTGATATCGCGGCCGTCGCCCATCACCTCCGACACGTGACCGTTCCAAACCTCCATCCTGTACCTCGTTATACCTGCCGGTAGTTTTTGGACGTGCACCCACTCGTTCCCTTTTTGCAAGAAAAACTTGGTCGCTTCGATATCGGGATGGACGTGCTTGTAAGGAACGCTCGCGTCCCACGATGACTCGAACCCGCACCATCGTTTTAGCGTGTAATCGGCAAATGGGGTCATGCAAAGGTCCGCTTCGGTGAATGCTTCTCCGTATTTTTCATCGATTTCCATTTGCTTCTTTCTCATGATCGCTTGGACGAACGAGCTCACGTGATCCGGCTCCTCGTGATTGAATGTTGCTTGCCACCGTTCAAGGATGTTCATTACCATGCAGTCTCGTGCTTTCGGTTATCACTTGCGCGTTCTTAATAAGGTGATCGGATATTTCAACGATCATGTTATTACGAGGAAAGCTTGTACGGCTCTGCCCGCTGGAACGCGAGCACCTCCCATCGTTCGTGCGCTGGTTCAACGACCCCGAGGTCAGCCAGTACTTGCTCTGGTATCTTCCCATGAACATGGCCAGGGAGGAGAAATGGTTCGAAAAATTGCAAACGAACGACAAGGAAATTGCATTCTCCATTTTTTCAATCGATGAAGAAGGAAATGATGTCAAGCTCATCGGGAATTGTGCCACGCGAGTTGAATTTAAAGATCGTTGTGCAAACGTCGGCATCATGATAGGCGAGGAGGATTACTGGGGGAAGGGATACGGGACGGAAGCAATGGGGCTCTTGATCGAGTATTGCTTCGACGTCTTGAATATGCACAGGGTCGAGCTAGAAACCTTCGCAACCAACGAGCGGGCAATGCATAGCTACCTAAAATGCGGCTTCAAGGAAGAGGGAAAACGCAGGGAAGCACATTTCACCAACGGGCAATACGTGGACGTCGTGCAGTTTGGCTTGCTCGACCGGGAATGGCGCGCGAGAACTCGAGCCAGTATAAATTGCCATAAGTATCCCAGCACGCGAGGAGCATGTCATAAGAACCGGGGAAGTTACTGTAACCCACGACGTAAACCAAGCCATCCCTCACGGAAACATCACGGCCGTAATCGTGTCCAGACGAGACCCAGGATTGGTTCCATAGCAGGTTGCCGTCCACGTCATACTTCAGCAAGAACAAGTCGTTCGATGCTGAGAAGGAATTGGTCTGTCCCGTAACGAATATCTCCCGATCTTGCACCCACACGCCATAGGCATACTCGGAACCGCTCCCGCCCCATGTTCGGAACCACATCACATTACCAGCCTTGTCCCACTTGACGATGAATGCATCCGCACCGGATGCACCGAAGTTCAAGGTGTACCCGACCGTATATATATAATTCCCTTCTCCCATCGCGTCGTACGCGATATCGGATGATGCCCCGCCAAATGCGAATGGACGTTCCCGCTGCGAGAACGCGAGGATGTTGAACCAAGTGATATCTTCCCAACCTTGGGCGACCGCATCGACCGTGATGTCCCCGGTCGTGCACCACGGGTCCGTGTATACCGTAACATCGATGGTGATTGTTTGTCCCCCTAAAATGCTATACCCCGTCACCGGGTCGTGGTAATATCCCGATGCGAGCGATCCCGAAGACGTCCGGAACTCGAGGTTCAACGCATCAAGGTAAACGGTCGCGTCCCCGTAATTCGTCAGCGTGACGCCGATGATGAACGTCATCTCTTGCACGTAGGTGTCCTGGTCGGGAACGTCATCCATTCCCGTGATCTGGAGGTTCGCGGACTTGAGAACCCACCATAGTCCAGGGCTCGTGCTCGAGTAAACGGACACATCATCGTAGGTCCTCACGTCTTGTGCATAGCAGTACGCGTCCACGACCTCCACGGCACCGGTCATCGCCCTTTCGTTCACGAACACCCAGAAATCGAATTGCATGGACGAGTATGCCGGGATGACCGTGGGCAACGAGAACTGTTCTTGGATGTTGAAATCGTATGTAACATAATAGGTTTCATTCAATTTCATTTCAAGGCCTAATGCATTAATAAAAGCATCGTTATCACCGTTATTATACACCGTGACCGAGACGGGAACGTATTCTTGTCCTTGAACGATCTCGAATGGCACCATTACCGTCGATACATCCAGCTCCGCGATGCTGGTGTCCTTCTCGATATGCACCATCGCTTGGCCGATGTTACCTACCCTGTCCTCGGCATAGAAGTACCAGTAAACGACCTCTTCCTCGGGGAGCTGGTTCCAGATGCTGGTTTCAAGCAAACCGAAATAGTTGTCGAAATACACGGGGCCGAGCCACGATCCTTGCGACGGGATGAAAACAGAATACCATCGCGCGCGTATTGCGGTGTTGTCGTTCATCCAGAGATCGTACCACGGCACGTTGCTCGTTACCTTGTAATCTTGGTTATAAAGCTCCACGACCGGGACTTGCGTGTCGTAATACACTTGCAAGTTCATCATGCTGTACTTGTAGTCACCGTCCTCGCAAAACTGTTCCCCGGCATACGAGACCGTGTTCCAATTGTTGGGATTCAGGGTCGCAAGGTGCACGGTATCCATAGCAATGCCCGTGGCATCCTCGTCGAACGTCACGCCCGTGATCCACGGGTTGCTCGTAAATGGTACGGTCGCCCAGACACCCGAAGCCGTGGATAGCAAGTTCACGGGACTCCGGTCAGTGACAAGCACGCCGAGTTGCTGCGTCGTCAGGTTGGTGTAGACCTTGACATCATCCACCAGCCAGCCACGAAAATCGTTGTAACCACTATCGACCGTGTCGAACATGAACCGTATCCGGACGTGGGGATTCCCCGTGTAGCCCGAGATGTCGAGAACCACGCGCTCCCACGGTGCAACGCTCGCGCGCTGGTCAACATAGAGATTGATCCATGAATACCCATCCGTGCTGATGTCCACGTAAGAAACGTCGTAAATACCACCTTCTGTCTGTCGCCAGTGATAGAAATCGAGGTATGCAGTCGTCGTACGCGACAGGTCGAACGGCATGGAGACCAAGCTCCCATACGCCCTCCGACCGTCATTGTAGGTTCCCGTGCTCTCCATCCCGAACCAAGCTGAATTTGGCCAAGAGTGGTAGGAATCGTTCCACGCGCTTCCATCGCCCGTCACGTGCCACATGTCCCCTTTCTCTTCCCATTTAGAAACGAATGAACCACCATCGAAATCATCGCTAAAGAGCGTCACGTTCCCGCCCATAAAAATGCTTGAATCGTTCATCGACACCAGGTCCGGGTTCTTCTTATCGTCAACGAGGGTCTTGTTGTACGTCGCGATGAAATACCCGCCGTCCAGCTTCTTCATCAAGGACACGATTTCAGGGACGCCGTCACTGTCCACGTCGTTGATGTCCACGGCCACGACGCTGGCAGAATTTGGATAGCCTGTTTGCCCGGGGTTGGGCCCGTAGAACGTTCCAGCGGCTGCAACGGCCCAATCCGATGCCTTCCCGTTGTCGTTGAACGACGTCCTTGCTGCCACCTGGCTGAGAACCGATAGTGGCGTGTCATCTTGCCAGATTGCGTCCGGGGGACGGACGCCGGTGTAGGAGTTTGCTTGCCACCAGTCGACCGTCCTCCCCTCCGCGTTCTTGAGGGCGCATGCCATCTGACGGGTCGCCCACGGGAAGTTCACGCCCGCGTAAAGGTGCGTCTGGTTGTTCGTTCCCGTGGTTTCCAACACGATGACGTATGACAGCGAGCCCAGGACGTAACCGGCAGGGAACGTGTACGTCACGGAGTAGGCTGGACTGTAGGTGTTGTAATCGTAAAACTCGAGGTACCACCCCGTCATATCTTGCGGGTTGCCTTGGTTGAAGAGTTCCACGCGATCAACCGTGCCGGTATCGATCTCGTTGAGAATAACGTTACCAAGGTAGTTTCCCTCGTAATCCTCGAAATACGTGGGGGACATGGTTCCACTGCGGGTGCTATCTTGCACGGCTAGGAAGTCATGCACCGCGCGCGACGTGGTCGATGACCAGCCCCCGAAAACCAGCTCCATCTCGGCATCGTAGTCGACGTTCCCAACCTCGATGGCATTATAGTACGAGTAATCCTCTGTCGCGGGGTTGCTATCGTAATACCGTGTGTAGGTGAGCATTTGCAATGCAAGCGTCGACGAGTTGAAGATGAACACGTGGTTCTGCCCGAAATACTCGTTCGTCAAGAACATGCTCCCTGCCGTGCAGATTTCCAGCACGTCATCGAAGTTCACGTCCGCGATCGCTAAATCTTGGACCCAGGATTTATAAGTGCTATAGTAGTTGGTCGGGGTACCGGTCCACGAGAACACGTCGACCGTCGGGGCATACTGCCACATGGCAACACTCCGGGTGAACAAGCTCATGGTAGTCATTATCTCCGCGACACGCAGGTCGGCGTAAATGTTCGTTTCCGTGGGACTCCTCACGCGCAACGAATACCCGCCGAGGACGACCTCCCCGTTCCCGTTGTTGTTGAGATCGGCGATCGACACCGTGTTGATGCGACCTTCGATGGACGCGTGGTATGAATTGTACCGGGTCGCGAAGCTAACGTAAAAGCCCGCGGCTGCACCATGGTCCCACACGCAAAACGCGGGCTTTTCCGACCCCAAGATACCGTAATACCCACCGGTGACCAGCTCGTCGATCCCGTCCTTGTCGAAATCCCACGCGTCTACCGACGTGAAGTACGTGTTCAGGGGGATGAGGGATTCGACGAT
Source organism: Promethearchaeota archaeon (assembly GCA_041305945.1). Lineage (GTDB taxonomy): Archaea > Asgardarchaeota > Lokiarchaeia > Sigyniarchaeales > Sigyniarchaeaceae > JBGLND01. The sequence goes on along the minus strand of JBGLND010000001.1, from coordinate 2,558,667 downwards.
TTGGTAGGTGTTGAAGTACGATTTGTAGGTCGTGCCTCCAGGGATCGTGTTACCGATGAAATAATCGGTGGATGATGATTGCCATGAAGGATTATACTCCAGGATGAAGATAAAACCGAAAACACCACCAACCGTGGCAACCAACGTTCCGGCCAGGATGATCTCTAGGCGGCCATCATGGTCCATGTCGGCGAGGGAGCCGCAATATACACGAGCTACACTCTTTTCATCACGATCTACGGTATATTCATCTTGAAGGAAAAAACGAACGTCCCCTTGAAAGTGGTCGGCTGCATCATTGGTTTCACGGGGGCAGCCATTCTCATCACCAACTTCGACATCACGCTCTTCCTCGAGCCGGACAAGATACTCGGGAATGTCTTGCTGTTGCTCGCTGCCGCGGTGTGGGGCTTCTATAGCGTGCTGGGAAAGAAGATATTCATCACGAATCCCGGCGTTCCGGACGTGCAACTGAAATTCACGGCCGTGTCCAACTTGCTCGCCGCGATTCCCGTCATCATCCTGCTCCCGTTCACGGGCGAGGCCGTCGATTTCTTCCAGCACACCCCTACCGAGTGGGGCTTGGTGCTGTTCCTTGGCTTCGTGCTCACGGGGCTGAGCCTGTTCATCTTCTTCGTGGGCTTGCGGTGGATAGAAGTCTCCCACGGCATATCCATGTCCCTCTTGAAGCCAGTGTTCGCGACGGTGTTCGCGTTCCCGATCCTGGGCGAGGTCCCGACGCCCGCGCTGCTCGTGTCCATACCCATGGTCGCGGTTGCCGTGCTTCTCATCAACCGGCGCGTGAACGTGAAAAAGTGACCGTTATTTCAAGCTCAGACAAACCTGGACATCAAGGGAAAGCTTTTCCCTATGCGATCTCGAACAGCGTCTTGATCTTTTCCTTGATCGCTTCTTGCACGCTGGGCGGGGTGGAGCCGCGGTCGAGGTACTCGAACCAGCGTTTTTCTTGCATCGCCCACTTGAACTGGACCATTTTCGAGTCTATTTCCTTCTGGTTGCGTGCACGGCCGCTCGTGATGACGACTATCTTGTACGACGAGTTGAACACCTTCATGTCCCTGAAATAGACGTTCCGCTCGACGCCCGCGTCATCTTCGAGTGTCAAGCCCTTGATCTTCCCGTTGAACGATTCGTTGGTGAAAGAATCAAGAGCAGATATGAACGGGGTCATCAAGTCCACGTCGTTGGTTTTCACATTTCCATCGTCGATATGTGAAAAGCAGATACCGCCCGCTTTGATGATGTAGACTCCATTAATCACGATTCTTCCCACATTTCCCGATAATCGTTACTCTAGAACATGGCACTGGCATATTTATGTGTTAGTTTGTGAGCACAAAGAATGCTTTTTGTATCTTCCCGCCTAGGTGTTTTCATGAACCGTTTTCTCGGGGACCGGTACCTGCTCGGGAACGAGACCGCGTGCCGGATATTCGCGGCGATAAAGAGCTTGCCCATTCTCGACGCGCACAACCACGCGAATGTCAAGGAAATCGTGGATGACGCGAACTATACGGATATCTGGCAAGTGGAAGCAGCAACGGACCATTACGTTTGGGAACTCATGCGAAAGCGTGGCGTTCCCGAGCGGCTCATCACGGGCGATGCAACGAACGAGGAGAAGTGGCACGCGCTTGCTGCCGTGTTCGACGACTTCGCCGGGAATCCCACGTACGAATGGGTTCACCTTGACTTGCAGCGGCGCTTCGGCATCGATTCCATCATCAGCGCGTCCACGGCTGGCGAAATCTGGTCTGCCTCGAAGGCAAGACTTGCATCCCCCGACATGCACCCGCGCGCTCTCTTAAAATCCATGAACGTCGAGGTCATGTGTTCCACCGATGACCCCATCGACACGCTCGAGCACCACGAGGCCATCGCGGGCACGCCGGGGGTGCTATTACGTGTGCTCCCGACGTGGCGCCCGGACAAGGCCATGAACATCTTCAAGCCTGACTTCGTCACGTACGTGAAACGCCTTGGCGAGCGCGTTGGACGGGACATCCCGGATATTGCCAGCCTCGTCGCGGCGTTGCAAGAAACACATGACCACTTCGAGAAGCACGGCTGCAAGGCAACTGACCACGGCATCCAGGTCCCGTTCGGCCACGCGGTCGACCAATCGAGGGCAGATGCCGTGTTCAAGAAACGCCTCTCGGGAAAGGAGATCGGGTTCGATGAGACGCGGGAGTTCATGTCATTCATGATGCATGCCTTCGGAGAGATGAACGCCAGGAGCGGCTGGGTGATGCAAATCCACGTGGGCGCGGTGCGGGACTACCGGGACTCGTTGTTCGCTCGGCTTGGTCCGGACACGGGCGGGGACATCTCGGACCACCTTGTCGACATCGCGACGCCGCTCAAGGATTTCTTGAACGCGTTCGACGGCCGCCTGAAGGTCGTCTTGTACTCGCTCGATCCAAACCATTGGCCCACGCTGGCGACGATCACCAGGGCCTTCGGCAAGAACGTGAATCTCGGGGCGGCATGGTGGTACAACGATTCCCCCGTCGGCATGAAGCGCCAGCTCGAGTACATCTCGTCCGTCGACCTCCTCGCGAACCTCGCGGGCATGGTCACCGACTCGCGGAAGCTGGTCTCGTACGGATCCCGAACCGAGATGTTCCGACGCGTGCTGGCCGATGTTCTCGGGTCAATGGTTGAATCGGGACAAGTCCCCGAGCAACTTGCCATCAAGATCGCCCGGCACGTGTGCTACGAGGGACCGAAGGCATTTTTCGGGTTCTAAGCGGCGGTTTTATTACCCCCGGTTCATCTACCGGTTCAAGGAAAGCAATCGTGGCCCCGCCCGGGACACGGGAGACGTTGGTGCATTCCAGTGAAGGCGCTCGCCCTAAGCACGTTCGATTCCATAGAAGGCCCCGTCGTGCACTTCATCGTGACCGACGGGTTCGTTGATGAGACGGTAAAATCCGAGATCTCTGGAATGCTCAGCTTGAACGTGTCGACCGATTATTTCATATTCCGGGTGGGGAACATGTCTACCTACAACCGCCATTTTAACTTGCGTTCGATGCTGGCAAGGGGCAAGCACGAGATGCTCATGCTGTCCCTGGTGACCGACAAGTTTCCATCGCGAAAGGCAGAGGCGTTTTTCTTGAAGGAAGCCGAACGGTTCGTCGGGTTCATCAAGAAAGAACCTTGCGCGGACCTCGTGTTCCACCTCGACAAGGAATGCTCGGCGGAAGAGTTCGAACAAGTGGAGAAAGTTTATTCCGCAATACCTGCATTCTTGAAAGACGTCATAGAGCGTTTTTAACGGCTTCCGGCTCCGGGAAGCCATGCTTTGCAATGATAAGGAGGCGTGAAACCCCATGGCAGACCTCTTCGTCCAGCTGACCGTCATTGCGTGTTTCGTGGGCGTTATCGTCGTCCTCTTTTTCGAGCGGAAGGATTACCTGTCATTTACCGTGCTATTCATGCTGGTCGCGGCCTTGGTTTCTGCCATCTTCATTCCCGAAGCGAGGGACCTCGATGTCTACATCGACGCGATCGAGTGGGAGGTCATCTTTTTCTTCATTCCCATGTTCATCATCGTCGTGATACTTGAGCCCGTGTTCGAGGAACTCGCCATCCGTCTCATCCACTTCCAAGGCATGAAGGACTTGCGCAAGTTTTTTTACGTGATCTGCTTGATCACGACCATGTCCGCCGGTTTTCTCACGGCGACATCCACCGTGTTGATCTTCGTCCCGATCGTGGTCAAGATATGCACGAAGTTGAAGGTGAACCCGGCACCGTTCATGCTGGGCATCTCCATCTGCATCAACCTGGCGGCCACGCTCACCCCGTTCGGCACGGCGCAGAACATCCTCATCTACTCGCATTTCGATAAGGATGCAGCGTGGTTTTTCGCCACGTTCCTCCCGTACTTCGCGATCACGTTCGTGGTGACCATCGTCTTGCTCGACATATTCGTCGTGCGAAAATTAGCACGCCTTAAATGGGACGGTTACTGCGAGGACAAGGTGACCTTCGAGCAAGCAATCCACGACGAGGAGTCCACCGTTCCACGCATGGACCCGAAAAAATTCAAGGTTAATATCATTGCCTTGGCCGTTTTCTTCATCATGTTATTGCTGATTCCCGCGATCTACATCGTGGCCCTGATCGGGCTCGTCTCCCCTTTTAATTTTTCTCGGAAAAAAATAGCGAAGAACGATTGCGCAATTACATGACGATGACGGTTGCCTCGCCTTCTGTCACGCAATCTCCGTTCTGGTTGTAACAATTCGTCTCGATCTTCAAGAATTTCAACTCGCCATTCTTCTTGCATGCCGTTAGCATCGTTCACTTGCTTCTCCTTCACGTGGAAAGGTTCACTTGGTGCACTTGCAACCGGGTCAGGACGGAGTTGTTCCCGTTCGCCTCATCTTCCATACTGGCAAGGGCGAGGCCCGGGGTGCTCGTCGATATGCTCTGCGCTGGCGGGGCGGGATGCTGACCATCTTGAATACTGACCATCCTTGTATTTCGAGTGCGCGGGGCTGGACCGGTTGCTCATCAAGTTCGGGGACATGTTATCCTATTGGAGGAGGCATCTATAAAGCATTATCTGCTGCCCTTAACTCGCCGAATCGCACGAGCCCGGCTTCGTAGATCGCTTTCGCGCCTTTCAAGACTTGTTTCGTAGACGCAGTTGATGAGGTAGAAATATGATTTTAAATATATCCAAACCAATGGTACATGGAGCGTTCCGCTGTAGTTGGAGCGCGTCGGGGCATCTTCGCGGAGAGGTGGGCCCGATTATTTGAAAAAGAGTTGAAATTTCTTGGTAAAAGTTAAGGAGAGGAATCCGGACTTGATATTACGTGACACAGGTATTAGAACGGGCGGACAAAAGATTTGAATTAATTTATCAGAGAAAGTTACGCGTGTTAAAATTGCCACATTCAACTATCATCGGGAATGACCCTTGAAGGTGAACAAAAAATGTCGGACCTATTCGCACTGGCTAAACAAACGGATGATCTTGATGATGAGCGCATCAAGATGACATGGTATACCTCGCAAATTGCTGGTGACCGGCAGAATGTTATAAAGCACGTGGAATATATCGTGGGAGTATTACAGAGGATGAAAACTATTCACGACGCGATAATCAACCACGTTAATGTCCAGCGGTCTAATCTAACTAATAGATTGTCAAAAGTAAGGGATGTTAAAGAAAAAGCCCTTCTCAATGCAACCATGGTTGCGATGGATACCATGATGGGGTCATCTATGCAATTCAGGGTGATCACTACCCATGATTTCGAATTATTCACGGACATTAAATCGGTCGTGTCCGGAACGATGGGATTGAAGGACTTGATACAGCGGGGTCGAATGAGATTACAGCAAGTTGGTGCAACCTTGAAACTCCCGCCTTGTCCAAAACATAAAGATTTTTTCAACAACATAAACGAAGGAACCAACGTGCCTTCATTATGTGCCCTCATAACCCAATATCTTGCTCATTCTTGTTATACAGTCGGATCAAATGGGCTGCTTTGCATAGACGATAATACCCGTCCTGCGGGACCACGTGTCACCATCAAAACGGGACAAACCCCCGAAGCGGACAAGTGCCCATCTTGCGGGGGGTCGGTAGAGATGGACATGTGCATGGGCTGTGGAGCTAAGATTTGTCCGCAATGCGGGACAGCTAACGAGTCCTTATCAAGATGTTCCCAATGTGGTAAATATTTGTGAAAATTTCCAAGTAGTCGTAATATAAATTCTCTTTTATTTTAATCTCTTCAACATTTTAATAGAATTTAATGCTTGAGATGGCATTGTTCACCAAATTAAAAGACATGGAATGTTCTTACAGCCGGAAGAGTTAGATACCGGGTAAGGGGCTGCCGTCATTCGAGGTCGTCCATCTCGTCCCTTACCACGGGTAAGCAATAATAATAAGGCGTGGCGCGGGGGACCGCTATGACTCACATGACGATGACGGTGGCCTCGCCTTCTGTGACACACTCGCCTGCTTGGTTGTAACAATTTGTCTCGATCTTCAAGAACTTCAGCTCACCGTTCTTCTTCGTGAATTTATCCAGCACCCTCGCCCTCGCGGTGATGGTATCGCCGATGAGCACGGGCTTGACGAACTTCACGGTCTGGCCGGCATAGATGGCACCGGGTCCGGGCAGCTTCATACCGATGACAGCTGAGATCAACCCGCTGGAAATACACCCGTGGGCAATACGTTTTCCGAACCTCGATTTCTTGGCGAATTCCTCGTTGACGTGCATGGGATTAAAATCGGTGCTCACTGCAGCGAACATAAGTATATCTGCTTCGGTGATCGTCTTGCTCACGGCGGCCTCGTCTCCCACGTTGATGTCTTCATATCGTGCTTGCTTGATTTCAACGGACATGGTACGTTCCAACTTGCTCGATTTGGAAAACCAAATGAATGTTTTTATATGAAACTTCCCGAAAACCGGATCCGAGGCACCCGCTTACGAGAAGTAACGACGCAGGATGTCCTTGTACCGGCTTCTCGTGTAGCTTATCCCCGCGTCGACGATGGCAAGCACTTTTTCCCGCAAGCCGAAGGGCACGTAGAGCAACGACTCGTGTTCCCGCACGATGCCAACGCGCGCTTGGATGAGCTCAAGGTACCGTTCTTGCACCGCGATAGCCTTTCCTATGTCGTTTCCATAAGCGATCTTGAACATGTCACCCGATGAGATGACCGACGTGATGCCGTTGCCGGGTCTCGCTGCGAGCAGGTTCGCCGAATCTCTTGCGCGATCTGAAAATTCTTCCTCGAGTAAATCGGTCGTTTTCTGGTACATCAAGTGGTTTTTCTTCGCGTACCGGTAGATGCTATCAAGCTCACGGAATGGCTTGAAGTTTTTCTTTATGGATTCATCGATGTCCCCGGTTAAAAGACCATGCTTCGCACAACGCAACGTGATGTTGAGCTGCCGAATGCCATCACGACGTGACGAACGAAGAAACGATTTTGCAGAGAATTCTATGACAGGATTGAAGATGCCACCAAACCCGGATAGACCCAGCTCGTTCATTATCACGGGTCGCAAGTGGTCGAGACCACCGTCGATTTCGACGATCCAGTCATCACGCAATAACTTTGCACGCGCGTCGAGAACATGCTCGTCGTAAACGTCCTTCATGCAACCGCACCGTGGGAGAACCAAGGCGAGGGTGAAAGGAATGGACGGGTTTTAAGCTTCACGCACGAATCGCCGCTAGGGCCGCTCGATGACGGGCAACTCGATGCAAGACGGGAGCGTTCCCGTGCGGTGGAAGGTCAGGACAGGAGTGCCCTCCGCGGGGTATCGCCTGAACGAGTCTTTATCTGCCCCGGAAATCGAAACACGTATCCTGTTGCCTTTTTTCAGCAAGACCGACGTGGGATACAGCGCGAACCTCACGTTCATCACCTTTCCAGGCTCTACCGGCAGCGCGTCGCGCTTCAAGAAGCTCTGGTGCGGGTAAGGCATGCGATAGTGTGGCTCGGCATCGGTGATCTTGCGATGCTTGAAGCGCAGCTGCCCGTCAGTGATGAAACTCACCTCGTTACCGCGAACGAGTTGCAAGTACACGCAGATGATCCCGTCGTCGTGCGATGTTGACATATTGAAATCAACGACGGGGTGACCGGTAATCTCCACATCAGCCTCGACCGGCGGGCTCGTGTAGACCAACAACCCGTCTGCTCGCGCGTTGAACTTGCGGTAATCAACCGGTAGGGTGAGGAGCGTGTACCAGCGGTTCCGAATTCCGGTGGTCATCTCGTGATCGACGGTGTACGTGTCATGGCCGCTTTCTTGAATTGGTTTTTCCATCGACAAACTGTTGCAGGCTTGGATGTACCATTTTTGCATGGTTTGGTTTGCCGGTGGCCACGTGGTGGTTTTCTTCCACTTCTCCTCGCCCATCGTGTAATAATACAGCACCTTTTCCGTGCTGGCCTTCCCGGCAACGCAAGTATCGAAAAAGCTCACCCACTCTTGCACTTGCTGCTTGGCATCCAGCGGGGCCTTGGCCGCGGGCGGGTGGAAGGGGCTCGCGCGGCGGTGGGCCGTGTGGTTCCAGTCGGTGATCACGGCAACCTGCGGGTTGGAATACGATAGGAACCTGTGTAGGAAATTTCGGGGATATCGCCAGCGGGGCTTGTTACGTGGCCGTGTACAGCATCCCACGCAGGTCGTTCGATGCAGTCAAGGCATATATCAAGGAACTTGCCAACCAAGACGTGATCCACAAGTGGAAGCTGCTGGCCGCCCGTTCATTCACCATCGTGGTTAACTGGAACGCGTACGTGCCCGGGTTCCCGCCGTCATTCAAGGTTGCTCCCGCCCGAGCGGACCCGCGCCTCGTGCTATCCACATCCGTGGACTACACGGTCCCATCCGTCGAAACGGCATCTTGCGTGACCTCGGTCTTGTCCAAGCCGCGTCCTAGCATCGTGCGGTTCATCGATTGCTTGAATTCGCCTTTCATGCACGGCGAGGGTCTCCGGCACGAGGCCACGGCCAAACGCGTGGCTACCTTCTGCGGAACGCGCCCTGAAACCGTCAGGGCATGGATGGAAGAGTACGTGCACCGGCGCAAGCTATTTTTGCCAGACCCGCGCGTGGCCATGTACTTGAACCCGAACGCGGGCTTCCTGGCGAAGGTGCTCTTCACGGGCTCGGGCAAGGGCAACGTGCCGTGGGACATGATTACACGTGCAATTCCTGTCATCACCCGCCTTGATTGCACTGACGAGGGGGGACATGCATTCACGTTCTTTTCAGCAGGCGTGGCCAGTCGTGACGTGCACCATGTCATCGCTACCGTGCACGAGATGTGGCCTAGATATACGCACGGCATCGAGTTGACATCGCGATTCTTGGAGTCACGGCAAATCAACATGAGTTTCGTGTCCAAGGATGGCAAGCCCGATCCACGTCCTGTACTTGCTGCTGGCAAGGATGCTGTCGCGCGATATGCATCGGGAAACATGAGCTCCATCGACCTCGCTCGCGTCCTCTCCCCGATCGGTTCCATGGCTGGCGTGGATGGCGCGTGATGCATTCCGGGCTGCGTTTGTATAATATCCTTACAAGCCACGGGGGTGCAGTCCGTGAGTTCGAGACTAGTAAAAACCATCGCCGGTCGATCATGGCCCTCGCTGGATGCCGATAGAGGCTGCAAAAGGATACCCGTCAACCTTTAAATATACCAAGCCACCTAAGGTAGATTAAGCGACCATTCGCACCGGAGAGTACACTACCAGCCTTCCCGAATCAAGTCAACCATTCAGATGATACACGTTATCACGATGCCTTTGCCCCTTGGCATGCTTCTTGCAACGGCGTGGCATGGATGCGTTTTCCAAGGCAGCGCGCGTGGACGAGAGGAGGGGGGAGGGCGTCCCTTTCATTTCTGGACGTAAAAATATTGCAAGAGTTCAAAATTCGATCGTTGGCGTGAATTGCCTTTTTTTCTTTTTCCTACACGAGCTTTCGAGCCCGTGTATCCAAGTGAGGATGTCTCTCTTTCGTCTTCCCGTGCATCACGATTGCAATGGTTGCGATAGCACCGGCAATCACGAACATTGGCCACCACGTAGCCATGAACGATCCAAACAGGTTCGGCATGGTTCCCGTCGTGCACCCCGAAGCTGTCCATGTTCCTCCCGTGCTCGGGTCGTGCACGGAAAGGTTGTAGTTGTCAAGGAGCGAGATGGCCGCGAGTGCTTCGATGGTGCTTCCCACGGCGCCGATCGAGGCCTTCGAGACGTGCTGGAGGTCATCCGACACCGTGTGCCATTCCGGGTAATCCAGATCGATCACGTCCGCGACGGTGATGCCCAAGTTTCTGAAGGGTAGATGATCGTCGATGATGTGCCTTGCCACGGGCTTATCCGTGAACGCATTTACGTATCCCAAGCATCGACCTATCGAAAAAATGTTCCCGAGCAATTCCCGGTCTGAATACAACTCGTCATCGATGTCAAGGTCGTCATCGCCAATCATATCGACCAAGACGAGCGTGTCGACGTGCTTGGAAGGCCCCGTGAACGCGTCCACGTCGAGTGCCAACCGGGTGGAGCCTTCTATCCAGTCAAACCCCGGCATCCCGCCACTCCCTTGGTCTTCGGCGTCGAAGAACGCGAGCCACGTCTCTCGCTGGACATCCAAGGTGGTGTTTGCATATATTGCATTGATGGCCGTTGCTAGTTCGAGCAACAATGCCGTGCTCGACCCGCCGTCGTTCGCTGCTGGCACGGGTTCCGAGCGTTTCGAGATGTCCGGGTCCCGGTCGGCACGCGCCCTTGCATCGTAGTGGCTCGCGAATATGGTGATCGGCGTGCAGGTCCCGGTCGTGTTGGCGGGTTCCCACTTCCCGATGATGTTCTGGCACGAAATGCCCGCCACCGTGAAGTTTTGCGTGATGATCGATGCCCCTTTAGATTCGAGGGTATCTTTGATGTATTCACGTGTTTGGTTGATCCCCGCCGTTCCTGGATGCCGCGGGTTGAATGACATCATGGTTTCGAGGTGAAGCCAGGCGCCGTCATCCGAGAAAATGACTTGGTAATCGAGGGTAGATTGCACTTGGTTCACGGCATGAAATGGTCTGGCTTGAGTGATAACGGAGAGCACGGCGAGTATCACGACTATTGGCATGTATATCCGGAAGGACGAGCCGGTTACCATACGATTGACCATCACGGGTGTAATAGGGATAGCTACTTTAAGGAAGAAATCAATTTCTTAACCATCCAAATCGTTGTTAAGTGTTTTCAATGGCAGAAACAGAAGAGGATTCCCAAAAAAAGTGGGAAAAGGCAGCCAATGCAATTATCAAGGCTGGTGTTTTGCCCTTTCCCGTGTCGGAAACGACGTTGCAGATCGTGAAATTCTATCTTACAGACGAGGAAGCGACCTTCGTTGGAAAGGCTTTCAAGTTGAAGCCATCCCAGACAATGGAACAATTAATAAAGAGCAGCAAGGGTATGGCTGAAGCAGACATCCAGAGGTTATGCGAGAGCTTAGCTAAGAAAGGGCTCATTTTCAACCAACCAAGTTCGTCCGGTACTATGATTTACCGGTTACTCCCGTTGGAAGTCACCGGTGCATTCGAGTACACATTCATGAATAAGGTTCCAGATGGTGCCACTAAAGAGAACTATATACACCTTGCAAAGCTCTATGACACGTTAATCGAAGAGTTAAAGGAGAAAGTTCAAGGCGCGTATGATGACGTTGTCGCTTTGTTTAAAGCCCAACCCGCGTTTGATCGTTCTGTTGCAGTTGAAACTAATTCCGATGGCAAGCCCATCGAAATCGTGATAAATGAAGATGTTCAAGCTGTTGGTGATAGGGTCTTGCCTTCTAATTCTGTAAAAGCGATCATCGAGAAATTTGATGACATCGCCGTTGGGAATTGCTTTTGCAGGAATTTCAAGAGCTTACTAGGTAAGAAGTGCAATATCGATGCACCGCTCGAGGTATGCTTCACATTCGGGAAGTCAGCGCGGCACGTGATCCAGCAGGGTTTTGCGAGGAAAGTGTCGAAGGCGGAAGCCTTGGCCATCATGAAAAAGGCAGATGATGCGGGTTTGGTTCACAGAACGTTTCACAACAAGAGCGACATTTTCGAGGTGGAAAATAGCATTTGCAATTGCTGTCCCGACTGTTGCGACGGTTTCGATTATTGGCGGCGAGGCGCGTTGCCAGTAGTCACATCAACCAACCATCTATCCATTGTAAAGGATGACCTCTGCGTTGGTTGTGGGACGTGTGAAAATCGATGCCCTGTCGATGCAATTTTCGTGAATGATTGCCACAAAGCAGAAGTTCGCGATGAGCGTTGTATCGGTTGTGGTGTATGTGCTAGCGTTTGTCCGGAACAGGCGGTCGCTCTGAAAGAAACAAGCTATCGTACCGTGTTCATTCCCCCGCCGAAGTTACCTTGAAACTGGCCCGCAGCTAAGATCCATACCTCCTATCTTTTCTCTGTCTTCGAAGTGGACAAGAATAACAACACCATCTGGTCGTACGAGTTGCCGCTCTTCGATGAGGGGTCATCGGTGGCATTCACGTACATTTCCAGCGTCGCTCTTCCGATCTTGTCGAGGAAAAATCATTGAGTGCAATCGCGGAACAATTTGATGTGAAACAATCAACGGTAACGGCACGATGCAATGAACTTGGAATTGAAATCAAGCCACTTGGTTATTGGGCAAGGTATAATATTGAAGAGGTAAGGGATTATGTTCAAAAAAATTATCCAGGCTACGAGGTCGTGGATATCTCAACCGAAGGTCCAACACGTGTTCATTTCAGATGTAATAAAGGTCACGAATCAGTTGTCGATACAAATAGATTCATGCACTCAAGGGGACAATACTGTAGAATTTGCAAAGTAGATAGGCAATATATATCCCAGAAAATTTGCCAAGAAATCGCGGAATCTATTTTCAAGAGAAAATTTGAGCAAGAAAAGACATTTCCATGGCTTATAAATGATAGAGGCAATCTAATGAGAATTGACATGTATCTTGGATTTAAAAAACCATATCCAAATGGAATAAAAGGATTAGCTATTGAATTCAACGGGGAACAGCATTATAGGCATGTTGAATTTTTTCACAAGAAAGAAGAGGATTTCTTGCGCCAAAAGTTAAATGATGTAAAGGAAAGAAAATTATGTAAAATGAATCACGTTCTCCTTATCGATGTACCATATACAGTTGAATATCATAATATGCGCAATTTTTTAATTAAGGCATGCAACAGACATGGCATTCCGACGGAATAAGATTGACTTTTTAGTTTTTGAAGATATTTTTTTTAGGCATCTTGTTACCTACATTACAATTACTTCATGTGTACCTACTGAAAAAAAAAGCACGTGAATCGAAATGAGTAAATCGCTAGATATCAACAGCCGGCCGTTCAACGCGGCGTGGTTGTACCCCCGGCCCGAAGCGGAATCCAAGGTATTCAAGGTGCTCGTCATCGGGGCGCATCCCGACGACGCGGACTTGCTCACCGGTGGTTTGGCCATCAAGCTCAGGGAACGGGGGCACAAGGTCAAGTACGTCGCCATGACGAACGGCGACATGGGACATTTCAAGGACCGTGATATATTACTTGCCGCAAGGAGGTTCCACGAGGCGAAAGCATCAGCAGAGCTACTTGGTGTCGAGTATGATACACTGAATATTCCAGATGGATGTGTATGGGTGAACGAGGAGCAACTTCGGAAAGTCATAAAATGCATAAGGGAATACGCACCAGACTTGATCATCACGCACAGACCTATAGACTATCATAGAGACCACCGTTATACCGGACAACTAGTTATGGACATAAGCTATATGCTTATCGTTCCGTTTTACTACAAGGAGTTTAGAACACCTTATATCGGACAAATGCCGGTTATTGCTTATGCATTCGACCATTTTTCTAATCCAGATTTTAGACCAAGCGTGCTGCTTGACGTTACTGATGTATATGACCTAAAGGCTAAAGCAATATCATGCCATACCAGTCAGCTCCTTGAGTGGCTTCCATACAGCCAGGGTGCCCTAGAAATGGTTCCAGAGGAATACGATCCCATCAAGCGGCGGGAGATCGTCGAGACGCTCGTGAACTACGCGTTTTCGGACGTGATGACGCGTTTCAGGAAGCTGCTCAAGGCAGGCTATCCCGATCGCAAGGTGAAGCAGGCGGAGGCGTTCGAGATCTGCGAGTATGGTCGCCAGCCGAGCCTCAAGGATCTCAAGGAGCTGTTCCCCGACGCGGTCTACCCGTCGAGGAAGGAGCTGGACGAGGTCACCGAGATGGGCGGGCTCAAGGCCGAGGTCAAGGAATTGAAGCAGCAAGTCAAGGACTTGCAGAAGAAGCTGGAGGGGAAGTGAGCCATGGTCAAGATAAAGCCAGAATTGAAATTTGGCGTCCCGCAGGTCACGTGGCGCATGTACGAGAAGGACTACACGGACATGCACCAGCTGCACCTCGTCGTGGAGAAATGGGCCAAGGAGAAGCCGTCCGAGATCGCCCTCGTCTCCGCTGACACGGGCCGCGACTACTCGTGGGCGCAGTTCAAGGACGCCATGGACGCCATCGCGTACAAGCTGGTCGAGATGGGCATCAAGAAGGGCGACTTCGTGGCCAGCTCGCTCCCGTTTTTCCCCGAGCACGTCTTCATCATGTACGCGTGCTTCAAGATCGGTGCAGCGTTCGCCCCGCTGGACTTGCGCTTGAAACCCTCCGAGATCGAGCGGTGCATCTCGCTCATCAACGCGAGGATGTACTTCCACCTCGGGAAAACGGACATTGCCGACTTTGCGAAGATGTCCGAGGCGGTCATGAGCGATTGCGACTGCATCGAACACTGCATCCAGTTCTCGAACCCCGATGACATCAACGAGGGCAACGACCAGTGCACGGTCACGTCGGCGCTGGAATTCGCTCTCGACGCCCGCGAGTTGCTCAGGAAGGTGCACCGGGGCGAGCGGAAGGATCTCTCGGACAAGCTCAGGGAAATGTCGGAGGCGGTTGACGAGCGCGACGGCTGCCTGGTCATCTACACGACCGGCTCGACGTCGGGCTACCCGAAGCCCGCGCTCTTGTGCCACCAGGGGATCACGGTTAACAACCTGTGTTCGGCGCTCGCGTACGGGTTCGACGGGTCGGAGGAAGTCGGGCTCGTGAACATGCCGGCGAGCCACGTCGGCGGGCTCACGCAGCAATTCATGACGTGCGTGTTCGTGGGCATCAGGTCCGTGCTGCTCGACATGTTCAAGCCCGACCTGTCGCTCGATGCGATCGGCAAGCACGGCGTCTCGATCATCGGGCAGATACCGGCCTTGTTCCAGATGCAATGGCGCATGCCGAACTACAGCAACTACAACCTCAAGACGCTCAAGTGCGCCATCTACGGCGGGCAGGCCATCACGCGCCCGTTCGCGGAGCAGATGGCGCGCATGGCACCCAAGATCGCCACGGGATTCGGGATGACCGAGATGTCGGGCATGGCCACGTTCTCGTCCATGAGCGCCAGCATCGATGACATCATATCCAGCGCGGGGTACTTCATGCCCATCACGCCGTTGACGATCCGGGAACCAATGAAAGACGACGGCACGGCTGGACCGGAGAAACCACCAGGCGAGGTGGGTGAAATATGCTTCTCGGGGCCGCAAGTGTTCCTGGGATACGTGAACGATCCGGGGAACACGGCAAGGACCATCACGAAGGACGGGTGGCTCTACACGGGCGATCTCGGCTCCTACGATGACAAGGGCTTGCACATCGCGGGGCGCTCGAAGTTCATGATCAAGCCGAAGGGGTACAACGTGTACCCGCCCGAGATCGAGGATTTCATCGTCGACCGGTTACGCGACAAGGTCGAGATAGCCGCTGCCCTCGGCATGCCCCACGAGGTGTTCGGGGAAGGTGTCTTCGTCTTCGTCGAGAAGAAAGCAGGCAAGCACGTGACGCCCGAGGAGGTCATGGAAGCGTGCAAGGACATGGCAGGATACAAGCGCCCGAGCGCCGTCGTGATCATGGAGGCTGCCGAGATCCCTCTCACGCGAACCGAGAAAACCGACTACGTCTTGCTCAAGAACATCGCGGCGAAGGAAATAGAGCAGCTGCGCGCCGCGGGCAAGTGGGACCGGGGCAAGGCCACCTAACCATCACATTTTTCTTTCTTTTACAGCGGGGCGCGCCACGCGCCGGGCGACCGCGAGTTAATAGGGAACCGGGCACGAACTAGTCACGTCCATGCACGAACCCGCGAAGAAGGATGGGGAGACAAACCCGTCGCCAGGCCGTGAAGGCCCCGTGGTGACCGGACCCGGTCCCGGTGACACGACCAGCACCCAAAGCGAGACCGTTGGCATGCAGCTCGCCAAGTACAACATCAACCCGTCGAAAGCATTTCTCACGCTGATACTGTGCACGTTCATCGATCAGCTCGGGTACACGCTCATCCTCCCGCTCTTGCCACAGATTGCAAGGGGTCCTTGATGCGCAACTGCATGCGGGCGATGTCGGAGCCCGCGTCGAACTCGGTCATTGCAGACGCGGCAATGGCACCGTCACGGGCCACGGGCTCAAGGAACTTCTCGCGCTGGTACTGGTTGGCCTTGTAATCGACGGGGTTGCAAAATAACGTTCCACCAGCCAACCGACCCATCTCGATGGACCAGTTCCCACCCACGTACTTCTCGTGGTCCTCGGACCAGCGACCGCCGCACAGCGCGTAGGCAATGAGGACGTTTCGCATGATCTTGCCCACGGTGTACTTGTCCTTGTCCAGCACGACAGAATAATACCCTTTCTCGGCCATCTTTTTCATGATCTTGACGATAATATCGGCCTTCTGGTCTTCCGTCGATTCTTCGAGAAAATAGTTCAATTCCTCGAGTTTCTTTATGTCAGCATCCAGGTTGTTTTCAAGGAAGTCGTAAAATTTAGCCACGAACTCCTTTTCATCGGGGGTTAAAAGGGGATTAGCCAAGAGATCGCATTCAGGAAGGTTCTTCTTGATCCGTATGGGTTCGAATTCTTCGAATCTGATATCCAATTTATATCACCACAAACAACAATCTCCTTGGGAATTATAAAACAGATTCCCCCGGCCACGAACGAAGGGAATAAACGCTACAAGATGACGACGAGGGCTTCTCCCTCGGTGACGAGAACCTTTTCCTGGTTATACACGTTGGTCTTGATGCGGAGGAACTTGAGCTTCCCGTCTTTCTTGGTGAACTTCTCGATGATCTCGGCCTCGGCAGTCAGCGTGTCGCCGGCGAAGGCAGGTTTCTTGAAATCAAGTTTCTGGCTGACATGGAGTGTCCCCGGGCCCGGCAACGACATGCCAAGCAATCCAGATATCATCGCGAACGAAAGGCTCCCGTGGGCGACGCGACGTCCGAACTGCGTTTTTTTCGCGTATTCATCGTTCACGTGGAGCGGGTTGAAGTCTCCTGAAATCCCGGCAAATAAGGTGATGTCTGTCTCGGTGATCGTCTTGGAATGGCATGCCTTGTCGCCGATCTTGAACCCGTCCCAATCTGCAAGCTTTATGCCCATCGATGCGCACCAGCCTTGTGGTGATAGAAAATTTCGTTTAAGCTTTTTATTCGTTTACTGGAGATTTGATATAACACCTTTTTAGAGGTTCACAATTGTGACACGCGTTTGCATGATCGCTGGCGCAACGACGCCCTTCGACTACGGCCCAACAGGCTTTGAAACCATCGAAGAGGGTGCCGTGATGTGCCTCAAGGAAATACAGCAAGACGTCCCCGATTTCCGCTTGCGGGACATTGATTTAGCCGTCTATTCCCACTTCTCAGTCCACTTTGGCCACCAGCTCTGTCCCGAATGGATCGTTCACGACCATCTCGGGCTCGTGGGCGTCCCGCAGTTCCGCGTCGAGAACGGCGGGAACACGGGTGGCTCCGCGCTCTACGCGGCGTGGCTCGCCGTCAAATCCGGCCAGCACCACGTCGTGCCGGTCGTTGGCTGGGAGACGATGGACTCTGTTTCGCAATCCCAAGGCTCGGAATTCATTGCCCTCGCGTCTGACATGCGTTACGAGCTCATGGTCGGTGGAATATACCCGCTTTTCTATGCAGCCATGGCGTGGAAGTGGATGAAGGAAAACAACGTGACCGAGGAAGACGTGGCACGCATCGCGGCCAAGAACCGCAACAATGCGATGGACAATGTCAAGACCCAGTGGTATCGGAACGAGAACAAGAAACTCACCGTCGATGACGTGCTCAATTCCCGCATGATCGCATGGCCCATAAAGAAATACGATTGCTGTCTCATGTCACGCGGGGTGGCCGCGGCCCTCATTTGCGACGAGGAATACGCGAAGAAAGTGGCTCCCGATCACTACATCGTCGTCGATGGCATCGGCCTTTCCAGCTGCACCATCCGGGCAGGCGACAGGATCAACTTCCCCGGCTGGACCGAGCGATACGGCAAGGGTTACCCGGACATGACGGAATTCGCCGCGTGCCGGAGTTCTGCCGAGATGGCATACAAGCATGCCAAGATCACCAACCCGCGCAAGCAGATCAACGTGATGGAAATCCACGACGCGTTCTCGACGAGCGAGGCCCAGATATACAAGGCACTGGGCTTGGTTACCAAGGATAACGTCGGGCAATTCATCCGCGATGGATGTGCCGAGATAGGTGGCGAGCTCCCGGTCAATCCCGGTGGCGGCCTGCTCGGGTACGGGCATCCCGTGGGAGCCACGGGCATCATGTCGCTGGTCGAATGCTATTACCAGCTCGCCGGCATGATTGGCAAGAAGCACTTGTCGGACAAGGGGCAGGTTCCCAACGCCGAGGTTGGCCTCATCAACAGCCACGCGGGAACGGGAACGAGCATCTCGAACTTCATCCTTCGGAGGCCATGAACATGGGAAAGAAAGCAACGAAACCAGTACCGGAGAAGAAAATCGCCCAAAAACCACCACCGGAGAAAATGGTCGTAGCGGACAAGCGGCTGCGAGAGAAGCCACCCGCGGCCGTGAAGAAACCGAAGTTCACCAAGGTCACGGACAAGCGACCAGCGGGAGTGACCGAGACGGGACTTGCAGTCGTGGGATACGAAATCTCGGAGGATGGCGCCTACATCAACCAGAAATTGCATTACGACCAGTTGTACACGATCCGGCACGGCTCGAACTCGAAGATGTTCCTTGGATTCGTCGAAGGGAAGCTGTACGCCACGAGATGCCCGAAATGCGGCGACAAGTTCTTCCCGGCCCGCACCACGTGCTGGAACCTGGATTGCAACCTGGCCAAGACCGAGTGGGTCGAGCTCAAGCCGGCCGGCCACGTGCACACCTACACCATCGCGGGATGGTCCGGTCGATCGTCGTTGAAACGCCTGCCATTCGTGCTCGCTTACGGCATCATCGACGGGTGCAAGACTGCAGTAGCAAATGAATTGCATGGCATCGAGCCGTGGGACGCCGATTTCAACATGCCCATCAAGGTCGTGTTCAAGCCGGAAGCCGAGCGTGTTGGGGCCATCACGGACTGGCATTTCGAACCAGCGGATGGCTGGAAACCAACGCCGATGGATGCAACGAAGGAACGCATGAAGAAACTGACCTTGCCCGTGAGGGAATGGGTAAAGACGATGAAGGAATAAATGCACCCGTTCCAATCTCTTTTTTTTATTGCATGATTAACTCGCGACGTCCTTCAGGCGGAGCTTGTACGCGATCTTGTTCACGGCGAGGTGGATGGGCGGCGTGATGATGATGATCAAGAGAATATACCACGGGTCAATATCAAGAAGGCTCTCCTGAACCGGGAGGAGCACCAAGCTGAGCAAGAACGCGCCGGCCAAGAAATCCACTTGATCGAGCACGGGCGCGCTCCGCCCGCGAGGGATGCCAAGGCGGCGCTTGATGAACGACCCGAGCAGGTCGCCTGCCATGGCGCCGGGCGGGAGCAAGAGGGCACGCAACACGCCACCAACGGATGGTGCAACGTACGTCGAGAGGTGCCATGAAGGCACCAGCAAGGGATGGTAAACGAGAGTCCATTCGTTGGCGAGATAAAAAGCAACCGGCCCCGCAACGAGTTGCTGGACCAAGCCACCAGCGATGCCAACGACTGATGCAAGCAAGAAACCACCAACAGTCTTTCCGTCGCCAAGGACTCGCTGGCCGAGGAAAAAAGTGCCTCGATCGATGGGCCTGAAATGGATGCGCCGGGCCAGCGGGACCGCAACCGCGTTCGCCAGGTACGCGGGGAAAATGACCCACATGGCAATGAAAAACACGAGCCATGCATCAAGGAAGACCCGGATCAAGGCAGGAAGTTGGACGATCACGGAAACGTGCCTCGGTTTCTGGAACTCGCTCGAGCGGAGCTCCCGCGTCGATAAAAACAATATCCATATTAAAGTTGATTCGGGAGGAACATGGGGACAGTATGCAGGCCAAGAGGGAATAATAAGGAACAACCTATTTTATGATTCTAATGGGATGATCGTATCATGGCAAGCAGCGGTGGCCCCCAGATGGGTGCCTTTCTTGTCAAGAAAGGCGATTATTTATGCGATCTCGCGGTGAACCACTCGCGGGGCTCAGAATTCGAGAAAGCAAGGGACTTGTACTTGCAAGCAGCGGGCTGGTACAAGAAAGCAGGCGCGACCGATAAAATGACGGAGGCCATGAAAAAGGCCAAGGCCGAGGACGAGAAAGCAAAGAACGCCCCACCGAAGGAGTAAAAAAAAAAGGCATGCCAAACGTACGTGTTTTAATTTCATCTATTTCATGGCAATGGCATCGATCTCGACCAGGAGCCCCTCGCGTGCCAGGCCCGATATGCCAACCGTGGTCCGGGTCGGCAGGTCGGCAACGCCATTCGCATCGAAAAATGCCTTGTATGCCTCGTTCATCTCGGCAAATTGCTTGATGTTGGTCATGTACACCGTGACCTTCACGATGTTGGCAACCTTCACGCCAGCTTTTTCAAGGATACCCTTCACGTTGTTAAGCGTGACCGTCGTTTGCTCCTTGATCGTCGTGGAAAACTTGCCAGACACCGGATCGATGCCCACTTGCCCCGAAACGAACACCCACCCGCCAGCATCCAGCCCGGGGCTAAACGGGCTCGTCGTGGGCGTTCCTGCTTGTATGACTTGCTTCTTCACCATGGGTACCACCAGAACACGGAATCAAACCGCGCGTCCCTTTTTAATAATGCTTGCCAGCTCGCCGTCCCAATCATTGGACAGGGGAACCGTGCGTGCTTGCGGCGTGAACCACCTGCAAGCATCCATGTCCTTGAAACCGGAGCCCGTTATCAAGAGCACGATGGATTCATCCTTGTCTAGCGATCCACTCGCGGCGAGCTGTTCCAATGCAGCGACCGTCGTGGCGCTGGATGGCTCCGCGAAGATGCCTTCCATCGAGGCCAGCCTCTTCTCGGCAGCAAGGATGTGGTCGTCATCGACGATGCACGCGGTCCCGTTCGATTCCCTGACGGCGGGCAGCGCGAGCCGGGCGTCCAGCGGGATGTCATCTGCCAAGGCGGTGGCCACGGTGTTGATGTCGGTCCATGGATGCTCGAAGACCGCGCCCGGATCGGTGTTGTCGAAGATGGCGTTGGCGAAGGGCGCGCAGCCCGCGGGCTGGACACCGATGAACCTCGGCACGTGGTCGATCACGTCCAAGGTGGCGAGGTCCTTCATTCCCCGGTACACCATCGCGATGAGCCCACCACCACCCACCGGGCTGACGATGACGTCGGGTGCATCCCTCGATCCCGCGTGCCGGGAGAGGAACTCGTGCGCGATCTCGTAAGCCATGGTCTTTGCCCCGTGGTTGATGTAGGGGTTGACCGGCGAGGCGGTCATGAGGTTGGCGAACCCGTGCTTCTCGCAGAAGGGCGCGACCGCTTTCATTATGTTGGTCGTGGATGGCGAGTCCACGCGCACCATTGATGCCCCGTATGCCTGTATCTGGGCGACCTTGTTGGCAGGGCTGATGGAGGGAACCAGCACCGCGGCAGGCATTCCCGCGCGGGCTGCATAAGCGGATACCGCGGCGCCAACGTTTCCCGACGACACGGTGAGCACGCCGCGGGTACCCATCTCGATCGCCTTCGAGATGCCCATGCTAACTTGGCGATCCTTGAATGAGCCGGTGGGATTGCCCGTCTCGACCTTGAACGACACCTTGTCCAGTCCCAGCGATTGTCCCAAGCGCTTGCTCTCCAGCAAGGGAGTCATGCCCTCGCCAAGGCTCACCACGTGCTTCCGGTCAAGCAGCGGCAAGAAATCGTGGTAAGCCCACATGTCATCGGGGTGCGATGCTTGCAACTGCAAGAACGAAGCCCGGTTGTTGATGCGTTCCCCGATCACGTCCAAGTCGATGCTGACATCGAGCTGGCCACCGCAACCGGGGCATGTCATCATTTTTTGTTCCTGGGAGTGGGCATTCCCGCACCCCAGGCAATAGAGCATGTATTTTCTCACGCTAATTCACCTTTTTTCGCCCGAGACATCGGAGAGCACGAGCAAGCCGTCGCAACTCTCGAGGATCGCGGACACGTTCACGAGGTCGGGATAGTCCTCGTACGCCAGGATCAAGCCGTGGTCCTCGCATTTTTCATCCCAGACCTGGTTCGCCATCAAGAATCCGGCGCCTTCCTTGGCACCGGCTAATGCCTTGGTACCGCGGGACTCATCGATCGTGCTTGCCATGGCAAGTGCCTTTATGGCTTGCCCCGTGTGCCAGCACGGGCAGAAAAATCCCCATTGCTTCGATGCAAGGCCATACTCCCCTCGGATCGCTCCTTTCCAGTAAGCATGCACGTGTTTCGTTTTTTCAACGGTCAAGCGCTCGCCTTTCACTTGCGCGATGTCCACGAGCCAATCGACCGCGAGCCCGAGCGAATACGCCAACCCGTCGACCATGGAACAAGATCCGCCGTTGCTTCATAAAAACCAATCCAGGTACCATGGTGGTTCTCCAACGAGTCAGAACCGGATGTACACCTTTTCCTTGTTCAAGACCCAGGCAAGGGAAATGAGCAAGCACGCCGTTCCAGCAGTGATGGGCAACCCGAGCCATGCAACATCGCGGGATAAAAACGAGTAAAGACCGAGATAATCGAATGACAACACGATAAAATTGCCGGCAATGTACACGACGAGAGCATTCCGCCCGAGGGCTGTAAAAAATGGAAACTTGTAGTGGTACTCCCGCTCGATGGCAAGGAACGAGATGAAGAAGAAGTAGCAGCACCCGATGGCGAGCAAGTCCTGCGAGACGGACAAGACCGGCCACGAGATGGGAATGAACCAGACGACGCAGAAGCACGCCACCAGCGAGTACCCCACGATTGGCAGGTGATACCGCTTCACGGACGCACTAGGCTTCACCGGGTCGAGGAGGTCCCAGCAACATGACCCCGCGATCCCGATCGCGATGAAACTCACGAGCTCGTAAGGGATGATGAAGTAATCGAAGAACGTGCCGTGTCCCAGCCACGCGGGATTCGCCCCGAGCAAGCCAGCCCCCGTGCTTGCGACCGAGATCGCGTCCGAGATGTGCAAGGTGCCGTGGAGCCCCAATAGCGCGCAGAAGAGGCATAACCGCTGCTTGGGTTCCTTCAACACGAGCATGACGATGCCCGTCACGAATGACCCGGCAGCGAGCCGTGACAAGATCGCGTGCTCTCCGAGCAAGACGTCGCGGTAGGTCAACGGCATGCCGCTAGCCAGCTGCAAGACCACTTGAAAGGCAACGAGGACCAGCGCCCGGACCGCCAGTTTTCGAACCACGGAGCCGGCCCCGCCGGTTTCGAGCCTACTCTTCGAGGCGATCGCCATCGAAACGCCGACGATGAACATGAAGGCGGACACGCCCAGGTCTATCCACGTGAAGGGCTGGTTCACCAGTGGCAAGCCATTCCAGCTTCTTACGTCGGGCGGTTGAAACAAGTGCCCGTGGGTCAAGATGAGGGGACTCAAGCCAAAAAATGACAGTTGAATCGTCACGAACGACACGACGAGGAAGAACACGACCATGCCCCGGAATTGATCGATGAAGTCATACCGCGCGTGCTTGGATTGCTTGTCCCGCGGCTTCCTCGCGTCCCAGCGCGCCGGGGAAAGGCCGCCCAACGCATCGTCCGTGCCCGCCATGCCAGACACCGTGCTACTCGTATCCCCTCTCCGCGGCGATAGATTTAAGCTCGACCCCGTAGGCTGGCACCCGCGCGTGGCTGCGCACGGCGATCGTCTCCGCGAACCGCCGGAGCGTGTCCCTGGCGGGACCCGGTCCCACGTTACCCGGGCGGGATGCACGGCGCCGGGCCACCACGGTCCACGCGATGCCGAGCACGACGGGAATCGAGAACGAGAGGGTCACCACCGCCGGCGCGAGCGAGCCGGCCCCGCGTTTACCGGGCACCTCCAAGTTAACCGATTCTTTTTCTATATGTGTTCTAAAATCGAAAATGTGTTCTACACAAAACCGATATACCTCGATATCTAAAATCATCGTTAAATAACCATTTCACGATCCACATCCGACGTGGCTGGATCGTTACGCGCGTCACAAGGTTATGTTATTAGACACTAAGGACAGATATTCATGACGTGGTAACACGTGAGAACCAAGGGTGGATCGACCATGAATCCAAAATTCAACCAGATTATACTCGCCGGGACGTTACTTCTCCTCGTCACGGCGTTCTCTTGCCTTGGAGCGCGTGCTGCAACCCCTTCCTCGGAATCTCTTGTTGATCCCGCGGACGACATCTTCGGGTACACCGAAGGGGACAGGAGCGCGTGCTTCACCAACTCCTCTAACTACCCCACCATCGACATCACGTTGATCGAGTACGGCTACGTGGCCGGCGTCGGGTACCAGTTCAACATCACGATCTCGGGTACTTATGGCACGGGGCAAGACAAGGATTACCGGATCTATTTCGACGTCAACGGGACGTCGGGTGGCGCCCCTTCCGCATCGTTCATGGATGCACCATTCATCCAGATGGGCGTCGCAAGCAGCACTTGGGAAGGCCGGATTTTCGTCAACCTCTCGGCCCAAGTTTCGACCATGCCGCAGTTCAGCGGGGACCTCAAGAAGGCCACCATGACCTTGGCAGACGCGAACTCGCACTGGATCGATGGCATCCCGGGCTTGCTCCCCGCTGCCAGCTGGCACGTATTCGGTTACGTTGAACAGCGTATATCATCCGAGCACCAGCTTGATTTCGTGAATTGGAATGCACGGTACCAATATTACGTTGACAGTTATTGCGAAAGCCCGCCATCGGTTTCGGGTTTCGAGACAAGTCTCTTGCTCGTTGCCGCGGGCATTGCAATGGCCACCATCGTCGTGAACCGGAAGAAATAAATCCATTTCACCCTTTATTTTTAATTTTTTCCTTGTCATGTCGTTGTCGTTCCGAGACCTTGAACGCCACCATGTTTTTTAGGATGAATTCGGTTCATCATGGCAGGCCATGAAATATTTTATCAAGGTGCGGGATTCACCGGAAAAAACGTCTTTCATCTTGAACTTGGAAGGCTTCATGTTTTATCTCTCGATGCTCATCCTCCTCCCGTTCACCTGGGCTGCCTTTATCCTGGCGGCCGCATCTGGCATGGTCATCTCGTTTGGGTATTACATTGGCGTGTTCGTGATGATCCCCCTGACAAGTATCTGTTACTTTTACTTGCTTGCCAATTTCAACGTCATCATTTTCGATTGGCGGGAACGGAAGCTCAAGGTCTGGAGCGTCCAGTTCATCATCCCCAAGCTCGTTCGCGTGATGGACCTCGACAAGATCAAGGCGGTCGGCTCGTTCGATGGTGGTGAGTTCCACGAGATTTTCATTCAAGACGAGCATCCCATCCCGTTTTACTCGTTCACCATGGAATCCGCGCCCCGGTTCACCAAGAAAACAAGGGAGAACGTGCTGCTCCTCGTGGACACCTTGCGTTCGTTGGTCGAAAGGAGAAATGTGCCCATCGCGCCCTGGACCGCTGGCACTGGCTTGCATCAAAAACCGGTCAAGCTCGGATTGTCACGTCATCGTTGGATTGCGTGGGGCCTCATCTTGCTTTCTGCATCCATGTTCGTTGCCGCGTTCATCTTGTCATTTTTTGAATGACGTGAAAGCGGGCGAGCCAGCCCGCCGCGTGCAACGCCTCCACGGAAATGGTGTTCGATTGGTGGATTCCCAATTATTATTAGGGACAAGGGCATTATAGAATACCGCGTCCCCCGGTTTCTTGCGATGCCACGCGATTACCGGGGGTCTCGAGGGCGTTGCCCCCCATCGCCGTGACGGCCAATGAGAACGCGACACGACATCCACTTCACGGACGCACGGGAGATGAAACCCGTCGATGACGAATCGGTCGACCTGGTTGTCACGTCCCCGCCGTACCCGATGATCGAGATGTGGGATGACGCTTTTGCAAGCCAAGACCGAAATGTCAAGGATGCCCTCGATGCTGGTAACGGTGATCGTGCGTTTGAATTGATGCATGGCATCCTTGATATAGCTTGGTTGGAAATAAACAGGGTGCTCAAGCGTGGTGGCATTGCTTGCATCAACATCGGCAATGCAACGCGCACCATCGATGCCACCTTCAAGATGTACCCGAACAATGCCCGCATCGTGGCCACGTTCTTGGGCTTGGGATTCGGCGTGCTTCCCGAGATCTTGTGGCGGAAGCAATCCAACGCGCCCAACAAGTTCATGGGAAGCGGCATGATGCCACCGGGGGCATATATCACGCTCGAGCACGAATATATCTTGATCTTCAGGAAGGGCGGGAAGCGCGAGTTCGGTGGGCTAGCTGAAAAAGCGAACCGGCTGCGGAGCGCGTATTTCTGGGAAGAGCGGAACGCGTGGTTTTCCGACGTGTGGTTCGACCTCAAGGGCGCCCCGCAA
Source organism: Promethearchaeota archaeon (assembly GCA_041305945.1). Classification (GTDB taxonomy): domain Archaea; phylum Asgardarchaeota; class Lokiarchaeia; order Sigyniarchaeales; family Sigyniarchaeaceae; genus JBGLND01. The sequence continues at coordinate 2,532,188 of JBGLND010000001.1, read as the reverse complement.
AAAATGAATGACCTGAATCTCCGGGCGCGGAGCGCGGCCTTCCCGTTCGAGCTCCCGTACCGGCTGGTGAACATGTTTTCCGTGCGGGGGGACACCGTCCTTGATCCATTCGCCGGGACGGGCACCACCATGATCGCAGCGATGGTGTCCGGCCGCAATAGCACCGGTATCGAGAGCGACCCGCATTTCAAGGACACGATCGCCACCCGGGCCCGAGACGTCCCGTCGTTCTCGAAGCGCGTGGTCGAGAGCCGCTTAAGCAAGCACGTCGGCTTCGTCAACCAGCGAACAAGTACCATCGGTGCCCTGAAGTACGTCAACGTTCACCATGAGTTCCCCGTGATGACGAGGCAAGAAATAGAATTGATGCTTCCCCACGTCTTATCGGTGGTGTTGACCAGAAACGATAAAGCATGCATCTCCTTTGAAGCAGACGTGAATGACATCGTGACACGAACCGAGGCAAAGAGCCTGCTCGCGTTCCTAGACAAGAACGAACAAGGGGACGATGGGTGCGGGAAGCAAGACAAGGACACGGGCACTTTGAAGTGAACCGTTTTCAAGCTCGGACCTCATCCGTGCCAGGACAACGATTGAATGATCAAGGGAATCACGCATGAACGCGCACAATAGCTTCCTGATGCAACCCGCAGCTCGCAAGCTCGTCATCCTCGTGCTTGCAATCTTTGCAACGGCATTCACGGTCTCCGCGATACTGGACGTTGCCGTGCAAGCACCCGCGATACGATCATTTTACGAGGACAACACGGACGGCGTCGCGTTCCGTGCCGCTCGCGTACCGTTGCGCGACGGGAATGCCCTTGCCGCTTTCGTCGCGTTCCCAGCCATGTTCGACACGATGCCCGCACGTTCCACGCCCGTGACGATCTTGAGCCCGGGCATCAACGGCCGGAAGGAATCGATGCTGTGGAAAGCTTACAACTTTGCCCTCAACGGGTTCGTGGCGGTCGCCATAGAAGCCCGTGGGAATGGCGAGTCCACCGGTCTCGCGTCGTTCGGCATCGATGAACCTGCTGACATCTCGGACACCATCACGTGGGTGCTCGCCACGTATCCTGCCATCAATTCCAGCAAGGTCTCCTTGTGCGGCCAGTCGCTGGGGGGCATGTTCTCGGTGCTCGCGGCGTGCAAGGATGCCCGCGTGGCCGCGTCCGCCGTCTACCACCCGATCGCGAACCTCACGAGCATGATCGCCGGCGAGTTCCAGGTTGCTCAATTGATCGGTGGGTTTCCCAACTTTCCCCTAGACGAGGAAAATTTACGCGTTCGTTCCCCGATCACGTGGATCAATGCCACGAGCCCGCGTAACATGCTGTTCTTGCACGGGGAGAACGACACGGAGGTCCCGCCCAGCAATTCCTTGTCCTTGTCCGGCCTCGCGAATGCATCGGGGCATTCCGACACCTACGTGATCGTGCGCCCCGGCTTGAACCATCCCGCCAACGAGGGTGACCCCGTGTCCTTGTCGCTCGCCATCGCCTGGCTAGACTGGTCGCTCCGCCTTGTATGCCGCCCGCCATCTGGAGCACGGCAAGCGGGCCATCACCCGACAGCAGCCCGATGATCATGGCGACCACGTTTCCCAGCACCAGCGCGCCGAACACGATCAGCAGCAGCGTCTTGTAGAACGGCCAGAGTTCCTGGCTGATGAGCAGCTTCGGCGTGCCCGTCCGCCGGTAGCTCCCGGCAACGGCGCCCGGCAAGCCCATCCTGGTAATGGCTGCTTCCAACACCGCGTCGGTGACCTCGCCACCGCCCGAAAGCTCTTCGGCAATGTCCAACACGCGCTCCCGGATCTCCCCGAGAACGTCGTTCCGTTCGGCCTCGTTTTTCTTGATGTAGTCGGGAAGCTTTGCTTCCACCTTCCCGATGAATTCGTCGAGTAGTTGCTTGTTCATTGTCTGTTTCCTCCATTTGTCGCGTTTTATCGATCTAGTTGGCGCCACCAAGGTTGTAGCCGCACGTGGCGCACTTGGTCTCGCCCCTTGCCCCGGCGATCTTGCTCGTGCAGTTGGGGCAGAAGGCGTGTTCATCCCCGAGAGACACCGTGATGCCTGACAGCGGGGCGACGGCCTCGATGAGCTTTGCCATGAACCCGGCCATCAACCCGAGCATGGCGGTGCCCGTGCCGGTCAGCGAGTAATACTTCCTCGGCCTGCCCTCGTCCCCGTCCTGCCGCTCGGATTGCAAGATGCCGTCCTTCTCGAGCTTGCGAAGCATGGGATAGAGCGTGCCCTCTTCAAGGACAAGCATGCCATTCGTGCGTTCCTTGATGTCCTTCAAGATCATGTAACCATATGCACCCTTGGCACCTTGTTCCTCTATGATGCGGAGAATGATGACCGTGCTTATTCCCCGGATGAGTTCCGATTCGTAATTCTCGGCGTACTCGCGGAACCCTTGCCGTGCAAGGGCCGCGCCGCCGAAGTCCTTGATGTTCTTGATCATGGGTTTTCATCACATGGTATCGGTTGGATACTATGAATAGAATAGTATTCTGCATATTTAAACCTGCTGGTGGACGCGCGGTATCGCGCGTGGATGCCCGCCGGGAGGCTTGGTTCGCCGCCCGGCAGGTTTGTGCCGTGGAAACCTTAAATAGTAGAAGTAAACTCTAGAGAATGCTTAAAGAGGTCGATGTCGAGTGACTTGGGAACGCGTCGAATACCGAAACCTTGCTGAAAAATTCCGTTCGATGAATCTCGCGGGAATAATGCTCGTGATTCCTTTATTGAATATTGTAGGATCGTTTTTATTCATCTATTATTTAATCCGGTTGCTTGAACAAATAAAAAAGCTACCGGAATCCCCTATATCATCATATTTAAAAGCATTTTCAATTTTAATGGTGATCGGACGTTCATTATATGTTTTTCATTTCATTTCCGAATTATTTTCGATACGAATGGACCTTCTCTTGTATCTGTTCTTCGCTGCTGAAGCCGTGGCTTGGATTCAGACCTGGACCTTCTTTAAAAGAATGCACGAAAACGACATATCGAAGCTAGGACGCGGTGGGGCATTACTCGGCGTGGTCAGTGCGCTCATCCTCGTCCCCTTATCACCCATTCTTGCGCAAATTATCTTGCTTAATCCCCTTGAATTGTCCCTCGTCTTCTTGGTCATGGAATTGAACCTCATAATTCCCGTTATTCCTTTGTTAATTGCAATAAACAAGACGAGTGCTGGTTTCTATGCAATCTATTCAGGACAATTAACGAGACGCGAACCCGTGCTCACGATGTTCACGTCTGCAATTTCATCCCATCGTCGTTTTAATGATTATGCTTCTATCCCGGTGCAGATCGGGTGTTTGTTACGTGGGATAAGCACGAGAAGCTTCTTGAGTATCATTCCCTTTCTAAATCTTGTCACGGTTACTTGGCTTGTTTTTGATTATCGATTGCTTCGAAAATTGGTCAAAAAATTGAAAGAGCAATATAATTTGAAATCACTGGAAGCCGTATACTCCCGAGTTAATGCTTTATTCATCTTGGGATTTTTTTTATACCTGGGATTTCATGTCATTCAATTTTTCTTGGTTATCCTCTTTTTTTTCTTCGGGATTGTTCATTTCGGCGGAATAATTGTAGTATCTTTTTACCTCTCGTTTCTTTGGGTTCCAGCTTCGATTATCTTCATTTTTTTCTGGCGCTCGGCGGGAGCATTTTTCATCGAAATCGATCCCCACCGGGGAAAGGATAAGGGCCTCGTGTCTTCAAGAAACGGCATGACCGGCTCGGTTCTCTTGTTGCTTGCGGGTTGCGTGTTGCCCTTCATGTGGATATACATTATTCCCCTCTTCCTCTTCGTACCCGTAACCATTCTCGGGGGCTTGTTCTCGATGGTCGCATTGAATCAAGCAGGGAGCACTTTGTTGGGAACCAAGATCGAAATCCAAGAAACCACGGTCGAAATCGCGGTGGAAGCAATCCAAGACGTGCAGCAAGATCCTACAGAAATGACGATCGAAGAATTGAAAGAAAGGAAGTTGCTCTTGGATATCCCTGATGATGACAGTTACTTGTAGATTGCACGGGCACGGTCGCGAACGTGAAAGGCACGCGGGCCATGAACGACGGCTCGAGGATACCAAATTTCACGCGCCGCGTGGGACGGGACTGGCTGCCGTGCCATCCCCCTTCTTGTGCGTTGCAATGACGTCATGCCTATCGCCGGTGGAGGTTCGTTATACTTCATCGCAAGAATTGTTATAACGCCCGGCTGGTGGTCACACCCATGGCCGAAGACTCGAAGCGCGTGCGCATCATGTGCCCGGGATGCCACGAGCAGCACGTGGTGGATATCCCGGCGAGCGCCATGGACGACTACAATGCATCTGGCTTGCTCACGGTGCTGTTACGGCCGAGCTGCGACCACGCGTGCATGGTATTCATCGATAAAAACTTCCAGATGCGGGGTGGCTATTGCGCCGACATGGAGATAGGGATGGATGATGATGGCGTGCTTAACGGCAACGATCTCATGCTTGCATCGCGTGAGGTGAGCCACATGTCCGACCTCGCATTGAAATTCGCCACCGAGGTCATCAAGCTGAACGCCAGCGACGCGAGCATCATCACCAGCATCAACGCCCAGGACAAGATAAAGGCCGTGGAGATCGCGTTGATCCACGGGGACATACGTGGTGCCGGGGGGCTCCTTGCATCCCTGCACGAGTTCGTTGCACGCTCCAACATGACCAGTTTCGCCGGGCGGTTGCTCCAGAGCATGAAAAAAATAGACAATCTCGTTGCCAACAAGGTCGATTTTGATTGGAACGCCATCATCGTGAAGCACGAGAACGTTGATGACGATGTCGAATTCACACGCCTCAAGGCACTTTACTACGAGCGTGTCCGGAAGATACTTGCCGAGCTGGAATACGAGGCCATCTGCGGCAACATCGAACGTGCCAGCGTCGACATGAAAAAAGGGCAGCTCATGGACCTCGTCGACGAGCTGTGACTCTCTTAGGACAACTTTTTATTTGGACAAAACCGTGAAACCGGGGATTTTCATTGCCCGGAAATGCAACTTTTCATTGGCACGCATCAAAACCGGTTGTGGATATACAACTTTTCAGCAACTTTTCAGAAGGACGTTCTAGAGAACCACCTTGTAGAGGGAAAATGCGAGAAGCAAAAAAATTTTTATTGACCTGCCGGGGCTAATAATTATCGTATTTTAAAAAGTCGTGAATGTCGGTCATCATCGCTCCGATTTGCTAGAAATAAAGAACGATGGATTGCATGCCGGTACTCTCCCAAGGTCAACACTCATTAATTTCTACTTTTATACCCGGAAGTTATTGTGCACGTCGTACCATGATGTAATTCCTGATTCCGGTCGTTAGAATCTCGGAATCGTCGACAATATCGAAATCCAGGTGTTGATATGTCCGGACGTTGCTTTCAGTCTGGGTTTCGAGAACACAATCACGTTTATTCTTGTCCGTCTCGGTCAACATGGTCCTTATTAATGTTGAAGCGTGCCCCTTCCCTTGATGAACGGGATCGACCCCGATACCGCGCAACGATTTACGATGATGCCCTGGACGTCGCGGCAGGGTACCACGCCAAGTCATCGTCCCATCATGAAATAACCATGGCTTTCCACGACGCGCTCTTTTCCAGCACGCTACCGCCACACGTTCTCGATGGCATCTCGGCGAACATGGCAATCTTGAAAACGCCCACGTGCATCCGCCTAACGGACGGAACGTTTTATGGCTTCGAGGGGTGCCACCCGGCCCAGGGCTGTTGCGAGGGAAGCTGCACGCACGTCTGGGGATACCAGCAAGCGCTGCCGTTCTTGTTTCCCGCGCTGGAGAGGAGCATGCACGAGGCAAATTACAAGTTCAATTTCTTGTGGGAGGACATCGGCGCGCTCGAGTTCCGCATCCAACTTCCGCTTGGATCGCCCCACGGGTCGTTCAAGGCATGTGCGGACGGCCAGTTCGGCGGCGTCATGCACGCGTACAGGGAGTGGAAGATATCCGGTAACGACAGCTGGCTCCGGGGGTTGTGGCCGAAGGTAAAGGCAGCGCTGGAGTTCGCGTGGGAGGAATGGGACGAGGAGAAAACGGGCGTGCTCCGCAGCTTCCAGCACAACACGTACGACGTGGATTTCTACGGCCCGAATCCCATGCTCACGTGCTATTACCTCGGTGCCCTCAAGGCTGGTGCCGAGATGGCACGTTTCATGGGAGAGCGGGACCGCGCCGACGAGTACATGGCCATCCACGAAAAGGGGCGCGCGTGGGTCGACGCGCACTTGTTCGACGGGGAATATTACATCCAGGAATGCGACATGGCCAAGGCTGGCCACTTCCAAGTGGGCCCGGGTTGCTTGATCGACCAGCTGGTGGGGCAACAGTTAGCCAAGCTTGCCGGGCTTGGCACGTTTCTCGATGGAAACCACGTGAGGTCCGCGTTGCAGTCCATCTTCAAGTATAACTGGAAACCATGCATGCATGAACACGAGAACGGGGCACGCCTTTACGCGGTGAACGACGAGGCGGCCACCGTGATTTGTACCTGGCCAAAGGGGGGACGCCCGGAGATACCGTTCCCGTATGCAGACGAGGTAATGAACGGCTTCGAGTACCAGTTCGCGGTGCATTGCATCCAGGAGGGCATGCTCGAGGAGGGCCTTGCCGTCGTGAAGAGCATACGTGACAGGTTTGATGGTTACGGCCGCAATCCTTGGAACGAGTTTGAATGCGGCCACCACTATGCAAGATCAATGGCCTCGTATGGCTTGCTCGTTGCCTTGAGCGGGTTCGAGTTTGATAAAGGCAAGGGGCATGTCGGGTTCACGCCGGCCATTTCACCCGGCAGTTTTTCCACGTTCTGGTCATTGGACGGGGCGTGGGGGACGTACGAACAAAAGGGAAAGGAGGCCAAGCTGAGGGTCTTGTACGGCGAGGTCGACTTGCGTAGCATCAAGATCGGGATGATGGGGGGCGAAAAGGGAATCAAGGTGCACCACGGTGCCGACGCGTTCACCGCCGACGCGGACGGGCAAGGTTCGATCGTGCTCCCCCGGTCGGTCATGGTGCGTGACAGCACCATCACGTTCATTAAGCCGTGAACGGTGGAAAAAGACGATGAGCAAGATAATCGATTTCCATTGCCACCTTGACAAGGGGTCCCCGGGGCGGGTGCTCGATCTTCAAGCGCGGTACCCGGTGGAAACCAGCGTTATCCACCCTGCCTTCGAGGACTTCAAGGATTTAGCAGGGTATCATGATCGTGTTGCAAAAATGGTGCAAGCAAACGCGGGTAAAATCGAAGCATTCATCGGGATAGATTTTAAGAAAGACCCCGAGGAAATAATTACGACTATAGACCACGTGGGCGCGAAAGGGGTAAAAATACATCCAATATTACAAGACATCGAGATCAATGACAAGGATTTCATGGCACCGTTCATGGAAGTTATTAACAAGCATCATGTTCCCGTTTACGTGCACACGGACAAGCCGGGGGTTCCCGATTTCTTGAAATACAAGACCACGTTGAAAAATGACTTCGGCCGGATCTCGAAGAACTTTCCAGGCGTCACATTCATCATGGGACACGCGGGAAACAACGACAGCTACTTGGACGCAAAGCTCTTGTTTTCCTTGCGGCCCAACACGCTCGTGGAAACCTCGCTCGCCCCGGTGCCCTCGGAATTCGAGAAGATGATCAAGCAAGCCGAAGGGGGCGAGAACAGGATATTGTTCGGGTCCAACGAGCCGTACTCCTCGTTCGCAGTCGAGTTGAAAAAAATCGAGGTGCTCAACATCACGCCCGGCCAGCGGGAAAACATCCTGCACGACAACGCGCGGAGGGTGCTGGGGCCATGATAACGCGCGATGGTGTCGAGTATAAGATATTCGACGCGCACACGCACTGGGCTTCCGTGATATCGATGGCCTCCTACACGGACATGGAGGAGCTCGCGACCGAGGAAACAATCAGGTTCATCAAGGACCACGAGGACATGCACCGTGGTTCAACAAAAAAACTCATCAAGTTATTCTTGCTACTGATGGACAAGTATTGCATCGACAAGGCACAGGTATTCTCCATCATCCCGGAAGATAATCGTTTCATGGCAGCGGTGAAAAAGCACGGGGAGGAAAGGTTGTTTCCTCTTGGCATGGTGACTCCGAAAACTGGCAATCTCGAGGGGCAGTTACAAGAAGTTAAGAATCTCGGCTTGCACGGTTTTAAAATCCACCCGCACTACCAGAAGCTGGATTTCAAGGCACGAGAGTTCTCGGACATATTCTCCTTCGCGGAGCAAAACAAGATGCTCGTCATCTCCCACACGGGAAGCCATGGTAACTTGAGGGACATCGTGGCGCAAGCAAAGGACTTCCCCGGCATGCCATTCATCATCGGGCACATGGGGCTCGGCCCGCAGGTGGACCAGGCTTACGAGGCGGCCAAGGCATGCAAGAACGTGTACCTGGAGATTTCTGGCCAAGGGTACCAGTACATGATCCAGAGGGCGATCGAGGACCCGGCCATCGGCCCGGACCGCGTGCTGTACGGATCGGACTTCCCCTCGCTCGAACCTGCCGTGGAGATGGAAAAGGTGTTGGCGTTGAATGCCCCGGTGGAAATCAAGAGGAAACTGTTTCATGATAACCTCGATGCGGTGCATTCGATGATTTCAAGGGGAGAAAACTAACTAGAGCAATTCCCTCTACAAGGGAATTGCTTGAACTCGTTGAGAACATGAACGCTGAATGAGAGAAAGAATCGCGACCATGATCATGGAACATCCAAGGCTGCCATCGTTGCCGCGACCAGCCTGTCCATGACGTCCAGCCACGAATCTTGTGCCTTGAGCGGCGTCCCGACGAGCCGGCTCATCTCCGCCAGGATGCTGATGTTCACCGCCATCGAGAAATCGGGCCCGCACCGTGACGAGAGTATCTCGTGCACCTTGTCGCGATTCGGGAGGTCCCCGTCCCAGTTTTTCACGACGAGCCGCAACACCTCGTCCACCACCTTGTTGTAAGCGGCATCTTGCCAGTGCTCCCGCAGCACGCTGATGATCATCATGAATTTCATGCGCGTGTCCATGGCGTGGTATTGTTCGCCCAGCAACGACAACCTGCTCTCGAACAGGTCCTTGGGCACCTGGAATTTATCAGCGAGGAAATCGATGAACTTGTCGATGCGCCCGCCGAGCACGAGCTGCAGCCCGGCCATGATGGCTTTCTTGAGCCGGATCATGGTAAATTTCATGCCCGGGATGTCGACCTCCTCGCGCTTGGTGCGGTTAAGCAGCTTGCCGGAATCCGACATGAATTGTTGCTGCAAGACAACGTCTAGCGTTTCCGAAAGCATGTTTGCATCGATGTCGGGCATGTTGCATCTCCCGCGGTGAACGATTCGGGCAACCGCGCGTGTGTACCGTGTACCAAGCACGACCAGTGAAATAATTTTCCTATCGAGCGCGATATTACGGCTTTCGGTCTATTGGTTTTTAAATCACGCCGGGCAGCTTGAAGTGGTGCAAATCGCCGATGAGACATGCCATAACCCGCCCGGAATGGGAAAGGATCATTCATCGAAAAAGGGCTAGACGTCGGTTCGTTCGTCAAGGACCCTGGCTTTCCCACGACACGCTTCGAGCTCGTCTACAAGGATGACAAACGGACGGTGGCCTGCCCCGCGATGTGTTCCGATCTCCATTTCGATGATTTCCCTGCGCAGCATTACAACGCCCGTAGGATACACATCGGGGCATTGTGCAGGGAAATAAAGAAACCGTTCCTTGAAGCCCTCGGTGCCGCCATCTCGGGAGACCAGCTCGTGGGCGTCGACCTCCAAGGGCTCCTGCGGGACGTGCACCCGGATGGTACTATCACGTACATCCCCTCCGACGAGGGCCATGCCATCGTTTCTTTGTTGCATGAACTTTTCGATGGACGGCTTGTCGTGAAAGGTGATGATGTCGAGTGCACTGCGATCAGCCAAGTGGACGAGAAAGTGAAAAATATTAACTGGTTCATGGATGCATTTCCTGGTGCCACGATATGCATCACGTCTGGACGGCGCGGTTCTCTCCTCGGTTCCACCCGCGGCGGGCGCAACATCGAACGCATACCAGCATTCAAACCCGCCCGTACCGTGGACGAGACGGGCGCGGGCGACACGTTCTTGTCATGCTTCTTGATGGGCTTGCACGATGCCCCGTTGACTTTTGATGCTTGCAAGCAAGCGGCATTGTTTGCAAGCGCCGCGTCATCGTTCCTCGTCGAGGAAAAGGGATGGAGGGGCGTGGGACCCGCGAGCGAGATACAGAAACGTGTTAACGGGCGTGAATACACGAAGGACAGCCAGGCGTGAGGCGCGAGAAGCAATGCACGTGAATGTTCACCTCGCGATCGGGGCCATGATTGCATTCGTGCTCGTACCGTTGGTGCCCGTCCACGTGCCGTTCTTGTGGGCAGTCGGGATCATTCTTGCGGGCTGCGTGAACGATGCAGATTTTATTTTTTCCCGGTTCGAGAAAAATAAGAACCATCGCATGTTCTTCACGCATAGCGCATTCCCGGGTATGTTCGTCGTCATGGCCGGCCTCGTGATTTCTTTCGTGGCCATGCCTGGCTCGATTCTTGGATGGTTCCTGATACTGTCCGGGTGCAACTTGACGATGCACGTGCTGGTGGATTCCATCGACTGGGGCGTGAATTTTCTGTTCAAGAAACAGGTCGTTGGCAAGAGGCTTCTCCTTCAAGGGCGCACGCCTGACGAGTACTACGCTTATTCTACAAGATTTCCATCCCCCCGGGGGCTGTATTTCAAGCAATATTACACGAACAGCATCATGCGTTTCATCGAAATCATCTCGTGCTGCATGCTCGTTATCATCTCGATCCTGGCCTGGGACATCGTCGCGAGCGAGCACTGGTGGGTGTTCCTTGCGTATCCTTCCTTGCTCGCGTTCCATCTCGCGGAATACAAGGTCATGTCCCGGGAGAACCGGGGCGTCACCGCCAGGTGAGCCTTGCCACCACCGGGAAGTGGTCCGACGGATAGATGCCACCGACCTTCCTGGTGATGATCTCGTGTCCCACTTCACGGAACGCGCTTGTGTAGAAGATGTAATCGTAGAATCCCCGCGGGTGGAATCGCGTTGCATCCAATCCCCTGAAATCATGCCACGTGAATCCGGCGTTTCCTTTCCTGTTGCTTCCCGTCGATGACCGCCCAGCCATTGTCAATTTCGTCCCTGCTTTACCTTGGATGATGATCCGGGCCGTTTTCTCGTTGATGCGTCTCGTGTTCAAGTCTCCCATCAGGATGCAGGGCCCGGATGGGTACAACTCGTGCATTTGGTCGATTATCAGCGACGCGCCCTTCTCTCGTGCCTTAAGGCTTGCATTATCGAGGTGCGTGTTCATTAGGAGCACGGGTGTCCTTGCTTGCTCCACGTGGACGGTTCTTGTCCCGTATGCTAGACCCGCAAGGACCCACGTGCAAATCCTCCTGCAGCTCGTGTGCCAGGTGTTGCTCCCCGGAACACGAGGCGTGTCGCTCAACCAGAACGTGCCACTCGCCTCGATTTGGAAGCTGCTTTCCCTGCAGAAGATTGCTACGTGCTCTCCTGCTTCCCTCCCGTCATCCCTCCCGGCTCCTACCAAATGATAATCGCGGAAATTCTCCTTGATATAGTTGACTTGATGGATTAGCCCTTCTTGTATGCCGAATGCATCTGGATTTTCATCCTTCACCAGCCGGATAACAGCCTCCTTCCTTGCATCCCATGAATGGTCCCCGTCACGGGGGTTGTCATACCGGACGTTGAAGGTCATCACTTTCAATTCGCTAGCTTCCATGCTTGCCGGTCTCCGGTTGGAAAGATGGCTCTATCGGATTAAAAATATAAAGCCAGAGATTTATATAAGCATAGGCCAAGCGCTCATCCATTCGGTCAACCACCATTCCAACACGTGAAAAATTAATGAACAAACTGGGCCTATTAAGTGGATGGATAATCGTCCCCTTCTTGTTGTTCATGTTCATGCCAATGGGTTTCTCGCGGCTTCCACTGTTCTTGTTCGATGACGGGTTCGATAGCGGGGGCCAGATCATCGGGATTTATGGCGTGTCCGTTGATTCCTACCTTGGTGACCCCGTTGTCGCGTGGTGGTTCTTGACGACCGACGTGCAGCAGCTCTTGATCGGCGTGCTGTACTGGTTTTTCCCGTTCATCGCGGTTTTCATGTGTTTCGGTGGCGTGAAGCGACCACCGGAATCCGGCAAGCGCATATACATGGCTGCATTTTTCTTGCTCTCGGTTCCCTTGGTCTTGCTTCTCGTTGATGTGTTCTTCTTGGGACAACTCGTGGTTTCTCAAGTTTATGATTTTGCTGGTTTTGTATCCGGAAGTCGTATCGGGTTATGGATATACGTGGCGAACCTCGTGTTCATTCTCATGGCAGCGAGGCTATACAAGGAGGAATGAAACAACATGGCAAGCCACGGGTGGAGGAAGCTCGGTCTCGTCACCGGCATTTTCATGGTGATCTACGCGTTCTTCGGCGGTTTCGAATCCATCGACCTGTTCATTCTTTCCTTGCCGCTCCCGGGTCGCATCACGGTTCGCTTCTACCCGTGGGGCTTTTTCGATGGTTTCTCGTACGTGAACATGTTCGAGCTGCAATGGCCTTCGTGCATGGTCACGTGGCTCACGACGATTTTTTACTTGGCCGCTACCGCGATGACCCTGTCCGCGTCCACGCCAGGTTCATTGTTCTTGAACTCGAAGCGCATGTTCGCGTTATCCGGATTATTTTGTGCAGTGCACTTGGCAGTATACGTCACGTTGATGGCTTTTTCGTCCATAGGCGGGCAAGCGGTCCGGTTCATCGGTGTTGGATTCTATTTCATCCTCGCCTTCGGGGTCTCGAACTTCATCTCGGTAGCGAAGGTGCAATGAACGCCTCGTGCCTACCACTTGGCCATTGAAGAATTGAAAAAATGAGCCGTTGATTTATTCATGTTTCACTTGTTCCCGCGTCAGTTGCTGGAGCTGGGACCGTTGCAACGCTGAATTGAGAGAAATTGCCTGCGAGGCAATGGTCTGGCCGCCGTCCATGCTGGACAAGACCGCCCGCATGATCCCTATGTACTCGTCCTTGATCTTCCACGCCGATTCAATGTCGGCTTGGGCTGCGGGATCGTCAACCGGGTTTGTTTCGACATCGAACACGGCTCGGCCGAGACTTTCTTGGAGCTGGTTCAAGGTCATTCCAACACCGACGAGACCTATCGGGCGGTGTTTCTTTGCGGTGCGCCACAAGGACGTGAGATTATGCCAGTTACCATCGATCATCGCTTCAAGAATGCAATAACGAGCACGATCTGCTTGCAAGAACCGTTGCGTGCTTTCAAGCATTTGAACGGTCCACGGGCGCGTTGATTGGGACGTGCCAGCGTGCACGGGGGCTGTATCGAATATGAAATCATCGTTTTCCGTGATTAATCACCTGATGAGATTACATGGCCATGTCGGGCTTATGTGTCACGATGTCATCCCCATGACACGTGCGTCATGTTTTTCTCCATTCGCTTCCCATAGTATTTCATTACTCGAAGCCAGCAAAGAAAACCATGGCCAGCACCATCGCGGGTCCTATCACCCCGATTCCATGGGTGCCCAGGACACGGGTGACTGGGTGGGCACCTTCTACCGGTGTCCAGTTCTTGGCGATGGCGCGAGCCCTCGCCCCGTAATGGGTAGCGCTTGCGAAAATGACGCCGGTCGATGTTCCCAACCCCATCAAGCCACCGAGCGTGATGAAAACATTCTCCTTGTAATCGCGCGTTCCCGATTCCAACCCCGCCTGAAACTCGGACCATGAAAAATACATCACGACGAAAATTACTAAAGCTAAAACCATGGCACCAATGAACATGATACGGACCATGTTCTCGCTGGAGGGAAGACCACGTGCCTTTTTATTTGGCACGAACGAGCTCACCGTGGCCAGCATTGCATATCCAAGTGCAATTCCCACGAATAACGGGACCGAAGTTTGGAGCAAATCCCGGTAGTATCCCGCGAAGACGAGTGTCACGATCAATGCCAGCAAACCAGTCACGACAGAAACCAATGCCACTGACCACGAGAAAAAGGAGGGAGAAAAGCGCCCGTGCTTGGAAGCAACGACTACATGCAACACGAAGTCCGCCAGGAACGGGATGAGGAACAAATACAGCCCCGTTCCCTCCCACCTCACCGATCGACCAAGGAACAACAACAAGGACACGGTACCGATAATCGATCCGCTGTAGAGAATGGTTAGCAACATATCGGCTCGTCTAACGTTAAATGTGCTTTGCCCGGAAGTACTTGGTTTTTCTTCACCTGCTTCATTAATTTTACTCCCGGTTTCGCCAATTTCTTCAATACATGGTTTACGAACCGTGTTCCAGATGATGATGCATGAAGATAGCATCAAGATGATGACAAGGATGAGAATGATCGTGATAAAACTTCCATACCCGAACCATGCCGTGGAGCCACAAAAAATGGCCCCGGAAATCAACGAAAATGGAACGAGCAGCACGGTACTGCCTTTCCGGGGGCACGTTGTTGATCCCTTGGTGACGCTCGTGGTTCCTCCAAGGCAGGCACCCACGACGGTACTTGCCGCAAGCGCCAAGATGACGCACACGAGCGTTTCGTTAAGGGAATATGCATATCCTATTGCCGTGTACGGGGATTCCGTCGTGTTGATGGGCCAGCAAGATAGGACCCAGGCTATCAAGCACGCGAGCAATGAAACACTGGAACATGACAAGTGTAGGATGCTTGCCTTTCTCCCGAGCAGCGAACAAACGGTGGCTACAAGCCCGCCAGCAATCATCGTGCCTAGCCACCATGCAGGCCAGTCGGGGGTGAAAATATCCCACCGTCCAGAAAAAAAGTTCATGTGGGAATACAAGATGGCAAACATGTACGCGATGAACCCCCCAACAGAAAATCCAACAAGGTTCATCGCGATTGCGACTAAATCCATCTCCTTTTTCGCTTCCACGTTCAATTCACCCATGTATATTGTTTTCATCATGTTATTCGAGACTTGAAATGATCGGTAGCAAGAACTGGATGAGCAGGATGAAAATGACCACGGTTGCAATGATGCTTCCAACCGTGATGCCCCTGTGGGCGAACAAGAAGCTTCGTTTCTTGGAATCCTCCGTCCGTTTCGCGAGTTGCTCCGCCGCATCTATATGGTTCCGGGCAAGCATCACGAGCACGATCGACAGGGCAAAGAACCCGCCGGACCACACGAACCACGATATGGATTGGCCAAGCTCCAAGTTCACCATGTAGTTGAGGAAGTTGCCCGCGGGCCTGAATTCATCGAGTGCATCTGGCCAATCAACATGATTCTGGTTTTGCCAGATAATGACGCACTCGGTGCTTGAATAGTTCCGGAGCGCTGCGAAAATTGCATGAACGGACTTGTTCGCTGGATCTGGGAGCCGCAAGCGCGTGAAACTCGGGATCGGCTGGTTTGAATCGTCATCGCTGGCGGAGATGCATACCAAGCTGTTATTCATGCAGAACTGCCGGATCCGGTCATCACGGGAACCCCCGCCGTTGGCAATCTCGAACCCCGTGATGCCCCAATCCCGGAACCGTTCCAAGGAATAGTCCCCTTCATCGACGTACCCGTAATGGTTGACGATCGTGTATCCCCCGTGCGATTTCACGTAGTGGATCATGTCGCTTATGTTCATCGGGGGGAGGTCACTCGGGCTGGTTGCACCCCCGAGGTACTCATCGGTGGGGATCGTTTGTTCGATGCCGAAAACGTTGATGTGGATGCGCGGGTTGTATTTCGTGTATTCCTGGCCGATGATCACGGTGAAATTTAATCCAAGCCGTTCCACGTAGGCCCGCGCTTGCAGCGCCCCGTTCACGTTCTCGTGGTCGGTAAAGGCAGCGCCGTTGAATCCCTGGGAGATATACCAGTCGATGCGTTCCTCGGGCGTCAGGAAGCCGTCGCTCAAGGTGGTGTGGCAGTGGAAGTCCATCAACATGTCCCCGGATTGCATGTTGGACGCGTGGATGACTTGGGTCGGGAAATACGCGCTGATGAGATTCATGCAGACCATCACGTAGATCATCAACGCGGAAATCGCGTACCGGGTTTCCCTGCCGATCACGTCCCATGTCTTGTGTCTCCAGAACCGCGGGGACTTCCGGTCGAGGCTCATCCACGGCTTGCGCGGTTTCACCCGCATGATGCCCCGCGGGGTGAGAAAGATGACCACGTTTTGCACGACCTTCACCATCAGGATGGCCAGCAAGGCAAGGAACGCTGCTTGCAGGACGGACATGAAATACTGGTGCAAGAACAAGAATCCCGTGGCGACGGTACCGATGATGACGACTAAAAACGCGATGATGAGCACGAAAAAGGCGTATTTCCAGTAAAAATTCATGACATTCCTTGCATGCTCGATGATAACTGATTTCTTGGCACTATTCCTGTACACGACCTTCTCGATCAACGCGAATGTGAACCGGATGACAACGTGACCAACGAGGAAGAGCAACAAGGAGTTTTCTAGCTGCTTTCCAAGCGTGAACGCGAAACCGGCAAAAGGTTCAACCACGTACCGGGCAGCGGGAATCTCGGAAGAATATGTCCCCAAGATTTCTACTTGGTGCAAGACGTCGAAAAATCGAACGCCACGGGAAGAAACGGAAGATGTCCAAGCTAGAATGACGAGCCAAGCCCCGAACACGATGCAAGGGACCACGAACATGATGCTCTTTTTCAAGGGTGCAAGGAATACCATGGCTTACCCGGTGAATCCGCGAGATAAATAAGCATGCTTCGAAAACCAGAACATGCATTCCAACCTCTGCCGTCGTTGCTGCCCGAACGTGTTCCCGTCCTTCGATCTTTCCCATCCCACCACGATCCTTTTTTTCTCTGGTGCCTTTCGTTTTGGTATGGAACGCGTGACCGCGGGTCGTTTTCTTGAATGGTACAAGGTAAGTCGGTCTCGTTTCTGGTTCATCGTGTTTGCCATTCCAACTTTCGTTCTCATGGGGTTCGTCTTTGTCTCCTACGTGGTATTCTTCGCGGTCATGTTTGTCGTGCCCCTTGCTGCAATCGCGATCGCGATGCTTCCCGGTGCCATCCGGACCCGTGGATGGTATAAATATGCCATTCGGATCGCGTTTATCTTCCTGATAGTCTTCTCGGGCTTGGTCCCGAACCCCTTGATTTGGGGGGACCAGATATCGCGCAGGCTCGATCACAAGCGCATTCTCACCCCGTACGATCCCGCGGTGGTAGCACTCAATGGCTCGACCGCGCTGTGGACCTACATCCAAGACCACTATGGGGTAACCCCAGAACAATTCAAGACGTGGTCCATCCCGACGCAAGTACGCCGCGTGTACTATTACATCGATAGCCTCATCGATTATACCTACGACATCGACACGAACCACGTGTTCGATCACGTCGCAACGCCGGCAGAGGTGCTCGCGTCCGGAGAAGATGATTGCCAAGGGATCTCTTGCACGCTGGCATCTTTGCTGATATACATGGGGTATAATGCCTACGTGGCCGAGTGCCCGTTCCACTGGTACGTACCCCGGACATGGCCATCAAGGCCCGCCACCCGAATTTGACCACGGCATACCGCATCACTGGAATCCCGAGCACTTGTTCGTGGCAAGCTCAGTGTCGTGCTTCTTCACGACGTTTTTAAAAATGTCTGAGGGGAGCAATCTCTCGTTATCCTCGCTCCATCTCTCGGGGACGGGGGTGCTCGACATGAACGAGGAGAATAAAAAGATCGTGAAGCGAATTGACATCAAGATCGACCTCACGGTGACGCGCAAGGCCGATGTCTCGAAGGCACGCCGCGTGGTTGAGAAGGCTAAGGATGATTGCTTGATTTCAAACTCTATAAAAACCCTCGTCGTCGTGGAACCAAGCATCGGCGTTCAAGATTAAGAAAATCATGATAATAGGGAACCGTCCACGAGTGGTGGCCATGATCCAGCCCAAGTATCTCGTCTTCCTTGTCGCTATTGCCAACGTTCTCTGGGGGCTGATTCCCGTGTTCGTGGTGCCCGTGTTCCAGCTGCACCCGGACTCGATCTTGATCATGGTTTTCATCCGGTTCGCATTTTCGAGCGGGATCATCTTCTCGCTCGTGCTCGTGCAAGCATTCTTGAACGAGAAGCGAAAGAAGGCCCATGGGGGAAACAAGAATCTTGATTTTTTCCAGACCGGGCTCAAGGACTTGAAGGCGTACTTTACCACGCGAAACGAGGCGTTCAAGAATTCGCGCCGGCTCGTGTACATCTATATCGTGGCATTTTTCGGCGTGACGCTCAACGTTACCACGTACTTTATCGGGCTGAACGAGCTGAGCATCGTGTTCATGATCGTGGGAGCCCCGGGTGGCAGCCTGCTCCTGGTCTCGTTGTACGACAGCATCCAGGGGAAGGAACGAATGACGCTATTCAAGGGCATCTACCTGTGCTTGATGCTCCTCGCGTTGGTCCTGTCCTTCTTGGCCGTGCAAGGTGAAATCCTGTCCAACGTGTCTGCATCCCTCATCGGCCTCGTGGCACTGGTCTTGAACATCATCTCCTTGTTTGTCATGGTCACCCTCTTGAGCAAGGATTCATATGCGGCGGCTGAACGCATCTGGCGCAAGCCGCGGACGAGCAACTACCGTTTGATGCGGGCCATGGCCAAGATGTCCGTGTACATGTTGTTCGGGGCAGTTTCCGTGTTCCCCATTGCGATTGTCGGCGTGCTGGTACCGCTTGGATACATCTCGCGCATATCCATGGCGTTTTTCGAGGACATGGTATCTTTTTTCCAGGTCTCCGCCCACCCGGACGTCATCATGTTGATCGTCGTGTGCACGTTCGTTCCCTACCTTTGCCTTTTCCTGGCATCGAGCTTCTGGGACGCGGACAGCTCGTTCACGTACGAATCCTGGTCATCAATCTTGAGCCTCGTCGACCCGGTATTTTCAACCACGGTAAGCGTGCTTGCAGGACTGGAAAAAGTTGATTACGTTTTCTTCTTGCTCACGTTAATCGTGCTCGTTTTGGCCATCTTGTTGCGGTTCGTGCACGAGCGCGAGTCGAAAATAAATGCCTTGGTGTTCATCACGGTGAAGCACGGGTATAGCAAGGACGTGTCCAAGTTCCTGTCGGGATTGCCCGAGATTCGCAGGTACGCGTTCATCACCGGTGACGCCGATGTCTTGATCTGGGCCACGTTCAGCTCGATATTGCAATATAACAATTTTCTATCGAAGGTAGGGACGAGGCGCGAGATCAAGATCAAGTTCGACTGGCTCGGGTTCGTGAAAAAGACCTACACGTGATCGATATCAACAATCGTTATAACCAAGTTCCTCGCAAGTGACATCCAAGCAAGGTGCAACCCACATGAGTGAAGATTCCAGAGGCAAGAAGTCCGAGAGTTCCGAAGCAGACAAGAAGGAAATCGAGGAGCTCGGCTTGAAGGACGAATCGGAGGCTGGCTTCGCGCGTCTCAGCGAAAAACGCGAGAAAAAAGAACCAGAAAAAAAGAAATTCATTGGTTTCGGGTAACATGGTGATTACTGGTAAATATTTGCTTCCACGTGCAACGCGTCATTCACGCGATATTTTTTTGCTATGCACCAGTCTTTTTTTCCATCTCCTTCTCGTCCGGCGATAGACGTACTTCGAAAAGTCTCGTTCACGCGCTTTCATCGCTGCCCTGGTGGATGCGTTGCTGTTCCTTCTTGTAGCTCGTGACGGCGTAGTACACGATGAACGCGACCATGAGACACACCCCGAGCGTGAAGAATACTTGGCTCGGGTTGACCTCGACCGGGAAGGCGGGTGACGGGATGGCTCCAAGCACATTGCCGGCGAATTGCATGAAGGATTCCCTGCCCATGTATTCATCGCCTTGGAACGTGACGACAGAAGCCACGGGGGAGTCCGGGCCGGAAAGGATGGGATACTGGTTGAAGTAGGCAGCGTGCAGGATGTCCTTCACGGGACGGAGAAAGGCTTCCACGAACGTGAATATGCTGCCCTTGAAGATCGTGGCGTTCGTCCACGCGGAATCCTTGGCAACGTTGAATAGCAATGCTGCCCTCGTGCCCATCGTGGAGAACGAAACGAAGCCGAGGTCGCCCGTCCCGTTATACCCGAGCAAGACCGAATTTTTTCCCCCGATCGACGTGATCTCCACGTCCACGTGGCCTACCGGTATCATTTCATTCCAGACGTGCTGGAAGACGAACACGACGAGGTCCCACGCCGTTCTCCCTTGGAACGGTTCATCCGAGTACCCTTGGAGCACGGCTTCCACGTCTTGCCTGTACATGTCGGGCAGGGGAAGGTTGAACAAGTCCGATTTCAGCGTGGTGCCCGTCAAGGTCTCGAAGTCTATGTAATTCACAAGCATAACGTCCCCGGTTCCTGAAACGAGCAATTCCGAATATAATATCGTGTCATTCGCCGTGCCATTCACGGGATTCACGACAAGGTGTTCTAACGTCGATATCAAGGTGCCGTTCGCTGGACTTGTCCATCCCGATGGTGGTGATGGTATCCACGCGGGCCATTCCAACGTGCCCGATGCACCCGTCATCAACATCGACAACGAGCAAGCAAGGAATAGCATTGCCAAAAAGCCGGGTGACGTCGCCCGCGCGCTGGAATGTTTCATGGTTTCAATGAACCCCGTGATGAGGGCCTTTCAACATCATTGACCATGGCTTGTTTTTTAAGTTGACCGCGCAAACGTGGGAATGGCCTTTGATAAAAAGGATCGTGAAAGGGAATGTTGAGGTGAAAGAAATAGCAATTATTTTACCTGCTAACGAGCCCACGCATCTTGTCTGCCTTGTACCTGAAATCAGCGGGCAAAACACCAGTTTCCCGGTAGTATTTCACAATGCGATAAATCTTGCTTTCCGTGTTCTGCAAGTTTCGCTTATTATGAAGGTCCTTCTTGTTCTGGTCCATGTGTTCCCTGATCGTTAAGGCTTTTACGACCAGATTTCGAAGATCGTCCGGTAGCTCTGCTTTCAACCCGTTCTCTTCAAGTATTTTTGTAACCTTTTTCCCGGTGATGGTCTTCACCAAGGGTATGCCATAGGAATCCCTCAGAATCAACCCGATCATGGCCGGGGCGTATCCTTCCCGTCCAAGGGAGACCACGAACTCTTCAACTTCCCGGGGCGAGTAGGTGACCCATTCAGGAACGGCCTTGATCGCGGGCTTTGTAGAGCCGCTCTGGCCCCGTCGTCGTGCGTGAATTCTTGCCATGTACACGTTTCACTTCAAGCATTCTATCCGTTGCAAGATACGGTGTATCGGCTTCGCTTCTTGCACGTGAAATTAATTTAAAAAGGTATATAATTTTTTGGAGAAGAGTTTTTTTTGGAGAAGAGTTTTATGAACTTGAACCGACGGGGGCACGCAAAGACCCGCGCCATCCGGTGAAACCATGCGCTGGACTGCCGACAAAATCGGGTTCCTTGTTGCGTATCCCAACAAGCGCCAAGCCGGCGCCGCATCGCTCGGGATGCGCGTGATCGAGTGCATTGCAAGTGACACCCCCCGGTTCATCGCGGACAGGCTGAACGCGGAGGCGCTGAAGGCTCCTTGCCTCGATGATGCGTCCGTCCTTGATCGAGACCGCCTTGTCGAGGATCTTCTCGCTCGCCGCGAGCTTGCCCGCGAGCACGACGGGGCTGGTTGGCTCGGGAAGCTCCTCCGCGTGGTCTCCCGTCCCGCTTGCCAGCTTGTCAACGTGAAACGTGACGATCTTGGCCTTGGAGACCGAGACAAGCCCCGCGTTGATTCCCGCGGTTATCACCTTCTCGCACGACGAGGGCGCATACAGGTTCAAGTCGTACGCGATGAAGAACACGAGTTCTTGCAAGGGCACCTCGTCCTTTCCCAAGCAGAGGTAGATGTACTTCAAGATGTCTTGTATCTTTCGTGATTTCAATTCAAGCGAGATCATTTGTCTTACCAACGGTCACCAACGTTAAAAAGATATCAAGCGCCCGCGAATGGTGATGGTGAAACCAATCGCTCCCTGATAATTACTCCCTGATAGAAAAAAATGGTGACAGGCTTCTCACCACTCGGTTCGTAAGCCTTCCCGAAGGCCCATAGACGCTGGTTGGGTGTACCACGAGATCGAGGGCTCGGGTATAACCTCACGTAGCTCCTTTCCGGATCAAAACCACGCCAAGGAACATAAACGGGACACCCATTCGTGCGTTCACGCACCAAGGTTGAGTGTCGTGAGCTCGAACGTCTTCAAGTTCACGATGTTTGGCTTCCCCGGTGTTGGAACGATTCCAAGTCCCTTCATGAAATCGGTCTGCCCCTGGAAGCACCCGGAATTGATCATCCACGTGCCCTTGTACATCTTCACGCCGTTACAATGCACGTGCCCCGAATGGAAGATATCGGGCACTTCGTTGATAACCAGCCAGTCCCTCTTGTCCGGTGCCAGCTCGGTCTTCTTCCCGAACGTCGGGGCCAGGTGCCGGGAAACGAGCAATTTTTGCATCGAATCCTCCGGGTTCTTGTTTGATATCGCCGGGATGTCGATGCTGAGGTCGATGAAGCTTTCCCCGTGGTAAAGCAGCGTTTTTACGCCGTGCGTTTCCACGATCGCTGGGTCGCCAACCATCACGGCGCCGAGATCATACAAGCCCTTTGCGTACAGCTCCGGGATGGCTGGTTGCGGGAGCGCGCGCCGCACGGGCTCGTGGGAGCCGGGGGAGATGATGAATGTGACGTGATCTGGCAAGTCTTGGAGCATCTCGGTGACCCTAGCGAACTGCGCGTGCACGTCCTTGATCACGAGATGTTGCTCTTGCGTCGGGTAAACGCCCACACCATCGACGAGGTCGCCCGCGATGGACACGTACTTCACCTTCCCGGCGAGTTCCTTAGCCTTGTCCGAAATTCCCTCGCCGTTGAGCCATGCCCGCAACCGGTCCCACAAGTCACCGAGATGGTTGTCGCTCCCGACGTGCATATCCGACAGCAGCAAGATGGAGATGTCCTCCTCGGCGGGAACGGGCTTGTGTGGCCGGATGTCAGGCCAGAAGAATTCCGTTGCGATGAACAGCTTCCCGTCCTTGGAAAATCCCTTGAAGCACATGACCTCGTCCAGGACGATGTTGTCCAGCAACTTCTTGTCCACGTCCCTGCCGGATATTACAAGGTTCACCGTGCTCGTCTTGTCATCGATGGTGAGCATCACGTTGCCGGCCTTGCTCAAACGCTTGTCGACAACCATGCCCGCGATGGACATTTCCCTGTCGTTCCGCGAGTAATGGGCAACATCCTGGATGTCTACCAGCTTCCCGAGGTCAGGGCGGTTCTTGAACATCGCCTTTAGCTTGTCAAACCGGTCGGAAAACACGGCCAGGAAATCGGAAAATTCCCCGTCGTTCTTCAAGTGGTTCGTGCAATCCTCGATGACCTTCACTTCCGGGTCATGTTCCTTGGCACGCGGCACGAACGTTGACTTGGATGTCGTCCTGTACGCTTTCAAAATGCCCGGTGTTTCCGTGGCTCGTGGTTCCACGTTCCCGTCGAATGAGATGGTGCCCGTCGCTGGCACGAGCGCCGTGGCAGGGTCAATGGTGGCACGAGTCGCGGGAATGCCCGTGCTCGGGGAGCCTCCCGCTGCCGGTTGCCCACCCGGCTTGGTGTAGCTCACGTCGACTTGCACGGGCGGGGGCTGCTCGACTTGGCTCTCGCATGCCTTGTCCAAGACCTTTGCTCCAACGATCGCTGTTTTCTTCATGGTACCCGTGGCTTGTTTCACGCCGGATAGTGCTTGGTCGACGGTTTCGAGCATTTCCTTGGTTATGGTCGTCTGCCGGTTCCTGCAATTCAATGAGTTCAAGAAAATCCTGACGTACTTCGTGGGATCTGGCTGGTTCTTGATGAATGACAACGCACCGGGCGTGATGTTGAATCCAGCACGCAGGAAGTCGATGATGATGGATTTGTCCATCGATAGTTCGGGTTGGTTGCCGCTCATTCGTGAAACCCCCGGGCGCGGTCACGGCGGTGCCGTGGACTGTCGGGATCGGTGAAACTTGACAAAAAAGGATGTTGGATATGGGAGACTATGTATTTCTCGACATAAAAACATGATCGTTCACCCCGTGCGAGGGCGACAAATTTATTATTCACGCACGACGGGGTGACGAAAACCGCTCGCCACCACGCGCCCGTGCACGGGCTGTTTTATCAACGCGTTGATAACCCGCGTTAATAACCAGTTAATCACCGGCACGGCCGGCACGCGTCGAACGCGGCTATTTTCGCATTACAAAGTTTATTATCGTTCACGCGAGAGATGAAAAGGAAAGGGTGTGCAAGTATCATGGTCAAGATGTCGCTGGACATGGAACGTTATTTCCACGATCTTGACCGCCAGATCGAGGGGCTGTACAAGATCGCCCGTGAGGCCCGCGCGCTCGGGTTGGACCCCGCGGTCGAACCGGAAACGAACGTGGCCGCGGACATCGCCGGGCGTGTCGAGGAATTGATCGGCCCCCCGGGCGTGGCCGAAGAAATACGGGAGCTTTCCAAGAACCACGACCGGGACACAGTCTCCATGATCATTGCCCAGCGGATCATCGAAAGAAATAAAGACCAAGACGAGCAAAAGGCTGCCGATCTCGCGCTCCGGTGTGCCCTCGCGATCAAGACGGAGGGCGTCGTGAGCGCCCCCTTGGAGGGTATCTCCAGCGTGTGCATCAAACAGGACAGCTCGGGCAGGTACTTGTCCATCTACTTCTCCGGCCCCATCAGGTCCGCGGGTGGCACCACGCAAGCATTCGTCGTCTTGCTCGCCGACCAGATACGGAAATGGCTCGGGCTGGGGAAATACGTCGCCACGAAGGACGAGATCGCGAGGTACGTGGAGGAAATCAAGCTTTACGACCGCGTGGTGAACTTGCAATACACCAGCACCCCCGAGGAGCTGGAATGGATCGTCTCGCACCTGCCCGTGGAGGTGACCGGTGACAAGACGAATCCCGATGAGGTTTCTGCCAACCGCAACTTGCCCCGCGTGGAAACTAACTCGGTGCGCGGGGGCGCGTGCCTCGTCATCAACGATGGCGTGCTGTCGAAATCGAGCAAGCTCAACAAGCTCATCTTCGAGCTCAAGATCGCGGAGTGGGACTGGCTCAAGCACATCCCGAAGGACAAGGGCACGGCGACCAGCCCCCCTCCTGCCGCGGATGATGGCAAGGACAAGAAGTTCGGCGACGAGCTGTTCCAAGGTCAAAAAAAGGACGAACAGACGGACAAGAGGAAAGTCCCGCCCAAGAACAAGTTCATCGCGGAGGTGATCGCCGGGCGGCCCATCTTCGCGCATCCATCCGCTCACGGCGGGTTCCGCATACGGTATGGCCGCTCCCGCAACATGGGGCTTGCCGGGTACGGCTTCCATCCCGCCACCATGTACATCACCGACAACTTCATCGCGGTCGGGACTCAGCTGCGCGTGGAACGTCCCGGCAAGAGCACGGTTGCCATGCCCGTCGACTCGATCGAAGGCCCCATCGTGAAACTGAAAGGCGGGAGCGTCATCCGGGTGGACACGACGGGCCAGAAGGAAATAGAGGCCATAAAGGCCAAGATGGACAAGGTCCTGTTCGGCGTCCAGTTCAGGCTGGACGTGCTGGGATTTCTCGGGATGCTGGCCATGATCTTCTTCTCGTCGGGCGGGTTCGCCAGCATCTCCATCATCGTGGCGTCGTTCATGAAGTCCCGCGAGCGGTTCATGGGCATCGGGCAGGCCGTCATCTTCCCGCTGTACTTCATGTCCAGCGCCTTGTACCCGGTCTCGCAGATGCCACCGGTCATCCAGGCGATCGCGCGGTTCAACCCAATGAGCTACATCGTCGACGGCGTCCGGGGCTTGATCATCACGGGCACCTTCGAGCACACGCTGCTGGTGGACTTCGGCGTGCTCGTGGTCTTCGTGCTCGTGATGTTCGCTCTTGCAACGCTCAGCTTCAAGAAAATCATCGAATAAACTTGGGGAGACTTGGATTGCATGATCACCGGTATTTAATGGTGTTAACTAAATGATAAAGCGTACCGGTGGAAATTTTCCACGGTTCCCTCGAAGCAAGAACCCGTGGCGTTCCACGACATTTCTTGGGGAACTTCAATGTCCGTATCCACGAGCGTCGCTGATGTCGCGTTGTAGGTGCCGGGGTGCACCTTGATGGAGACATCGATTGCGTCACCGAACTTCAAGCACATGTCAATCTCGAGCTCGCCATCCTCGTAATGGATGGTTTCGTTCATAAAAGCATCGACCAGCAACGGCAAGAACGAGATGCTGAAACCGCCATCCGCAACGCCGGTTAGGTTCTTGCCCACGCCGAGCAAGTATTGCTTGAGCATGACGTTCACCAGCCCGGACCAGCCGACGAAGTTTTCTTGGGGCATCCCGCCCCCGGGATTGTACACGTCCGTGACGTTACCAGTCTCCGGATTGTAATACTCGTACAAGTAACCCCGCTCGTGGTGCACCGTTGCGGCCATCTCGATCGTCTTGCGCAAGAGCTCGCGTGCCTCGGCCAAGTACCCGTAGCGGATGAAGCCCAGCGCCGCGAAGAAGTTCATGTTGATCCAGACCGGCCCGCGCCAGTAATGGAGGTCGTAGGCCGGCTCGTCAATCGCGGTCGTGGGAAGCGGGTAGGCGGTCCAGAACTCGGACGCGTTGAGCAGGTGGCGCGCGCAAAGCAAGCCAGCCTGCCCGGGCGTGGCGATGCCCGCGAGCAAGGCGAGGGCGACCGTGTTGGTCTTCACGCGGATGAACCCTCCCGTGCTCCGGTCGACGTTGTAGAAGAACGCGGTGTCGTTGTCCCAGCACGACGCCTGGATGGCCGAGACGAGGCGAGCGCGCCAGCTCGCGTAAGTAGATGCTGCTGCATCGTTCCCCAGCTCGGCAGCGATCTTCTCGAGGTGCTCGGCAGCCAGCACCAGCCAAGCACTCAAGTCGAACGCGTCGGTGTTGCTTGGATTGGATGGCAGCGCGGGCGTGTCATCGAGGCCGCTCTCGTCCCGGTGCCACCACGAGTACAAGCCGCTCCCGTCTGGGTCCCGCGTCGTTATCCAGTATTGGAAATCGTGCTCGAGGATCGGGAACGTCTCCTGGAGCAGCTCGATGTTCCCTGTCTGGCAGTACAGGTTCCAGATGGCCCACGGGAAGAGCGGGGGCTGGGAATAGCCACTTTTGCCGGTTGGCCCGTACATGTGCGAGATCATGCCGTTCGGGTTCGCAGCACCCTCGAGGAACGTGCAAACGAGGTCACGGGCGATGCCGGGTGACACCAGCTGCCAGACCCACGCGATGAGGGCCGTGTCCCAGAGCCAGCCAGTCTGGTACCACCCGCCCGGATGGGCGAATAGGCCATCGACGAGCGTCGCGTGGTTGATGTTGGAAGCGAGCGCGTCGAACGTGTCGTCGTACATGGCTTGCCAGTGCGCCAAGGCAGGCGGGAGCATGATGACCGACGGCGAGATGGCAGCCACCTGGTGGCGGGCAACGGGCGAGGTCAAGGCCGGGGCCGCGGCAGCCACGAGCAATGATCCCCCGCATACCAGTGCCAGGCACGATGCCCAGTAGGCAGCCCGGACGCGGGCCCGCCGGTGCTTGCTGGCCAAGCCCACCAGCCGGCCAGGGAGCAAGCCCCACTCGAGCACAAAGCCCGCCAGCACGAAGCCCGTGGCGATGCATGCCAGTGGCGTGAGCCAGAACTGGAGCAGTCCAGTCAAGTTAAACAAGTAAGAGAACTGGTTGACGTTCATGTACACGGACAGGAGGATGCAAGCCACCAGCACGCCGTTCAAGGCCAGCACGGCGGTCTGTTGAAGCATCCCAGTGCCCGCGCTGGTGCGTCCAAGGTGCTTGCCAATACCTCGCAACAAGGTCGAGATGATGGCGATGGCCGTGGAGAACCCCGTGCCAAGCAAGATTTCTGACATGACGAAGCCGGCCATCGTCTGGGGTGCCACACCTTGGAGTGCGGTGCTCCCAGCGTGGCAAGCCCCCCATATGACGAGGAGCAAACGTGGCACGTGGAAAAGCCGCGTGGATTCCACGTGTTTCAAGGCGTGGACGAGCAAGGTCCCCATGACCGCGCCCGCCAAGATCAACCAGATGGAGAACGTGTAATCCCGCGCGCCGTCGAAGCTGGCAACGGTCCCCTGGCGAACGTGGAACAAGCCAAGTATCCCGGCGGGAGCCAAGAGGAGGGCCCCCGCGAGCATAACCCGCGCGAGGAGATCCCCTCGCCCCGGCATCCCGTTTGCGGGCGTGATGGATTGAACGGATTTCTCTCCCCCGGTCGTTGCGTCGTGGTCGCCTGCAGGAGCAACGCGCGCCAGGGCGAGCAGCAAGACCGGGAGAAACCCCTCCAGCACCACCGGCACGAGAACGGCCGGGCTCCCTGCGAGCGAGAGGCCAGCGTCGAGGGCGATGGTTGCCCCGATCACGAGCACGCGGGTGACCAGCCTTGCACCGTGGAAGGAGCTCCCGCCGAGCAACGAGATGAGCACCGACACGAGGAAGAACCCAGCAACCGCGACAAGCAGCATGATATCAACGTGCCACCCGTGCCGGTAGTAAGCCTCGAACAGCCGGGGGGGAATGACGAAGGCAACATAGAACGCGGCAACGGGAACCAACATTGATAGAAGAGGGGGTGCGGGGTTTTTGTTCATGAGACAGATGACCTCGAAGCGGCATATACCTTGGTTACAAGAACATTCGCCACATGCCTTGTGTAACCTCTAATTTATTAAGATTGGTTAGTCATGATTCTTGATGGAAACCAGATTCCGTAGCCCGAAGCGAATATACTTGGACACATGTTGCTTGAATCGCCCGTTCGATGATATGACTCAAGATCGGGTTCGAATGGAAGCCGAAGCCGTGATCATCATTTTAAAACGCGTTGAGGCGAAGGAATGTGATCTCGTTTCCAGCGATGCAATAGATGTTGAAATCATGCAAATACCGGACGTGGATAGGTTGAACAAGGTAAAATCATCATCCAGCATCGCAAGCATCCATGTTCCTTTCGATGATAAGGTTCAAGCTAGAGCAAATGTGCTCGAAGGCTTGAATATCTACGGTTATGATGCATTGCATCTTGCTTGCGCGGAAGAAGCAAATGTTGATGTATTCTTCACCACGGATGAAGAATTGCTTAAAAAGTATAAAAAATTTGAACAAAGTCAAAAAATGCTCGTGATCAATCCATTACAGTGGATATCGGACGTGATCTAACATGATAGCAAATCCTCAAGAGTTGCGAGAGAAAGCATACAAAGCACTGGTGGACGCCCTCGGTCCCGTGGATACCATACGTTTCATCCAACAATTGATAGAAGGCCGGGGCGACTACACCAAGGAACGAAAAACATGGCTCGGGAACCCGACCGTCGACGAGATCGTGAAAAAAGTAAAAAACCAAGACGTAAGCCAAGACGATGACCTGGTCGAGGGGGTCGGGGTCCCCGCCTTGCGTCGCGGGCAAGACGGTGATGCCGCCTTCAAGGACCATCGTGTCCTCGTCGCCGTCCAGGTCAACGATGGTGACCGACACGGTGTACGTGCCGGGGATGTAAAACGCCTTCGTGACGTTGGTGCCCGTCGCGAACGGCACCCCGCCGAGCTTCCACGTGATCTGGACGGGCTCGTTGCCCAGCGTGCCCGTGAACGAGAAGAGCACCTTCCCTCCCGAGCGGACTTCCGTCGCGTTCGCGGTGAACACGGCGGACGGCAGGACATCCACCACGACCGTGATGTACCCCGTCCTCACCTCGGCATCGGAATCACCATCGACATCCGCGACCGTCACGGATACCGTGTAGGTGCCAGGATTGCCGTACCCGTGGACGGGATGCAATTCAGAAGAGAGAAGCCCGTCCCCGAAGTCCCACGAGATGGAATTGGTGCCATCACCCAAGGTCCCGGTGAAGGTGAACCTGCCGTGCTGGTTCTCGACCAAGGTCGTGGCATTCACGGAAAAACTCGCGACGGGCACCAAGTCGACCACGGAAATGTAGTTCGTGCGGACCAGCGTGTCCACGTCGCCATCGGTATCCGTGACCGTGTGGGAGACCGTGTAGGTCCCGACCGCGC
Organism: Promethearchaeota archaeon; assembly: GCA_041305945.1. Taxonomy (GTDB): domain Archaea; phylum Asgardarchaeota; class Lokiarchaeia; order Sigyniarchaeales; family Sigyniarchaeaceae; genus JBGLND01. Next base: position 2,501,923 of record JBGLND010000001.1, on the reverse strand, counting down.
CATACCTGTGGAGAACGTCCCTTGCCGAGGAAACGTTGCCGTCGCCGAGATCCCACGCGCAGGAGAGCGGTTCGTTTCCCGGCGTGCCCGTGTAGGTGAACAAGAAATCATGATATATGCCACCTCCCGTCGCGTTCGCGATGAAATTGCACGCCGGGATCTCGTCGGCTTCCACCGTGATATAAGCGGTCTTGGTGATGGAATCGGAGTCACCGTCCGCGTCGGTCACGGTCAAGGTGACGGAGAACACGCCAGGCGATGCGTACGCGTGCGCGGGATTCTCGCCAGATGCAGGTCCATTAAGGTCACCGAAATCCCATTGGAAGGAGGAGGGCTCGTTCCCGCGGCTGCCCGTGAACGAAAAGGTAACGGTCTCGTTGACCAGGACGACGAGCCCATCCGCCGTGAAGTTCGCGACGGGCAGGAGGTCAGCGGCGATCGTGAGGTGGTCTTGGACGAACTTGGTGCTGGCATCGCCGTCCGTGTCCATCACGGTGAGGGTGACGCTGTACGTTCCTGGAGACCCGAATACGTGGCCCGGGTTTTGATCGGTCGAGTTGCCCGTCCCGTCACCGAAGTCCCACTGGAACGTGTTCGGCACGTCCCCTAGCGTGCCAGTGAACGTGAACGCGACCGGGATGCCCGCGATCCCAGCAGCGGGGGACGTGAAGTTGGCAAACGGCACCAGGTTCGGGAGCACCGTGACGTAACCGGTACGCACGAGGGTGACCGACTCGTTCCCCTCTAAAATGATAAATAACGGCAATATTGTTTAAAGCCTGCGGCAAAGAAGGATTTCGTTCTAATGCTTGATAATAGTATGCGAGCGCACGTCCATGCTCACCATTACTTGTATGAATCAAGCCGATATTATACAAAATATAACTACGATCATAAGCGTCGGTCTCGTACCGCATAGCTTGATAATAGTTTTGGAGTGCTTCTGCATAATCTCCCGCGGATTGTGCGGACATCCCGTCACGATAATACATGAAGGCTTGCTTCTCGCGTTGTGATGTCGGCAAAACTTGCAATGGTTTAAAGAATAGTTCGGGGGTCGTTTTCCCATCCAGAACTCCGTGAAGCGCCGCAGGACGTGGAAGAAACGCGGTGCCTCGTACGGCACGTGGATGACGAGTTCTCCCATGAACGTGTCGTCGTCCTGGTTGTAATACTGGACTTTCGCATAATCCGAGAGATCGCCCGCGGGAAATCCATCGAAATTTCGAGCCGTGTCGTAATGCTTCACGAGGAAGTAGTAGGCAAGCACCTGGAACTTGTTCTTCCTCTCGTTGAAATACGGGAACGTGGGCTTGCTCCGGGTCTTGATCTCGACGATGGTGCCCGTGGAAAGGTCGAACGCGTCCATCGTGCCCCGCACTTCCAGGCCCTCGATCGTGCCGCACAAGGAGTACTCGGTCACCTTCCCCCGTTCCAAGTTTTCCACGCGTTGTTGCTGGTATCTTTTCAACACGTTGTTATTCGCAAACTGGAGCCCTCGGCCATTAGAATCATAAAAGTCGGTCAAGGGATTATCTGCCATCCCGAAGGCTAACTGGTTATGGATTTCATTACCCCGCACCGAGAATTCCGACACCGAATCATCAGATTCCACGCGGAATACCTTTCGTGTCTTGTAGAATTCGATCAAGTCGAGCCAAACCATGTATTCACACGAAACCTGGGTTGCCAGCCACGATGCATACACGCCGTGGACACCATCACCGATGACGTCTTGCGCATCGCACAAGATAGAGAACGGGCTGCGACCTTTGTGATCATACCACGTGTTCTTTATGGGAACGGGTTCCAAGATAGGATCATCCGCTAAAGAGAGTCAAAATAGTCTTATAAAGCAAGGGAAACGAGAAGAAATCGAGGCACTACCGATGAAGGTATGCACGTATCAAGCAATGGATTCATTCCTAATCGAGGACCGCGATGTTCCCGGCATTACCGATGATGAGATGCTGGTGAAAACGAAGATGGTTGGGATTTGCGGGACGGACATCCACAAGGCAATGCACCGGACGGTCAAGCCGGGCACCATTCTCGGGCACGAGATATCGGGCGTGGTTCATGATGCAGGGAAGAACGTGCACGGGTTCAAGGCCGGTGACAGGGTTGCCATCGCGCACCACGCGCCGTGCATGAGTTGCAAGGCATGCGTGAAAGGACATCATTCTCTTTGCGACCAGTACCTAAAAACGAACGTTTTCCCTGGCGGGTTCTCCGAATACATTCGCCTCCCCCGGGAAAACGTGAAGCACACCGTCAAGCACGTGGGTGATGGCGTCTCGTTCGACGAGGCAGCCTTCATGGAACCGCTGGCATGTTGCTTGCGGGGGTTCGACAGGCTGGACCACGCGCCCGGGGACAGTTACTTGGTCATGGGCTTGGGTCCCATCGGCATGCTCTTTTGCCAGATCGCCAAGGCGTTCAACGCTGGCTCGATCTCGGGCGTTGATATCGACGGGTACAGGTTGAAGTTCGCGCACGAGCAGCTCGGCATCCAGCACCTGCACGACCCGTCTGGAACCATCAAGGATGGTTTCGTGACGGCAGGAAATCCCGAGGGCACGTACGACCACGTGATCGTTTCGGTAGGAAACGGCAAGGTGTACCAAGGAGCCATGAAGAACGTCACGAAGGGCACGAACGTGCTCTTCTTTGCTGAGTGTCCTGATGGACAAGACATCGTGATCGACCCGAACCTTGTATACCGGAACGAGCTCAAGATAGTTGGAAGCTATTCCTCGTCACCGGCATACCTCACCATGGCAATAGATATGATATCGTCCGGCGCAATAGACGTGAAAAAATTGATAACTCACGTCTTCCCGTACGAGAAGATCGGCGACGCAATGGCACTGGCTGCCCGCGCGCAGCAGTCGCTGAAGGTGATGGTCTCTTTCGGTTGACCTTTCTTAATGTCGGGATTCGAGATGGCACAAATATCCGTCCCTTGTTCAAGGATCAAGTTTTAATCCCCTTTTTCCCCATTCAATACTGCAAACCGAGAAATACACGTCACGCCCGTTCGACCGACATAAAGTATTCACACGACAATCAAGGGCGGTTCCATAAAATTTCGAAGGGACCGGTGCATCATCAAAAGATGGCCCGAATGAAAGCAAGCACGAGATGGAACATAAAAAGCTGTTGGTATATTAACTTGATACGATGGATGTTAGGGTTCTAATAGGTCGGGTTAAATATCTCGGTTCCAAGTAACCTATACTGCGCAAGAAACAAGGCGGGACGGATTATTAACGCAATAATCCCCCTTGCACCGTGAAACTCGCGTGCGGGAAGCTGCATTTCTTGCAAGGCATGGATGCGATGGCAAGCAAGGCACGGGACAAGCGCTGCGGCTCGTTCCCACATGGATGGTGGATTGCAAGTGATGCACGTGAATGGCGACGACGATGGTAGGAAGGAAGTTCACGGGACCGATGAAAATGGAAGGAATCTCGCGAATCCGGGAAAGAAAGACGCCCTTGGCGGGAAACAAGAGCCAGAAATGGACTTCACCGATCTCCTGATCGAGTCGCTCGTCGACCGAAAGGGAAAGATCTTCAAGCCAAGAACGGGTATCGAGCCCGCTGGTCGCGAGGTGCTGCTCCCGTCGTACCGGCCCGAAAAACCAAATCACAGGGACGTCCAAATAAAAAAAATAGTCGAGTTTCTCGGCCCTTGCTTTCGTAACGAATCACCGGGTAACATGTTGATCTATGGGAAAACCGGCACTGGGAAAACGCTCATTGCAAAGCACGTGACAAACAAGATACAAGCACGTATCAACGGGACGGCTGCAGGGCCTTTCGTCACGTACATCAACGTGCAAATGCACCACACGAAGTACCGCATCTTGACGAAGATGTGCGAAGACGTTGGCATAGAAGTACCGAAAACGGGACTCGCGACGGACGTGGTCTTTGAAGCCCTCAAGAAAGCGTTGAAAAACGAGGGCAGGCAGTTGCTTGTTGTCATCGACGAGATCGACTTGTTGATAAAATCGAAAGAAAAGGATGACTTGCTTTATATGCTCACGAGGATGGCGGAAGAGGAACCATCAGTTGCCATCTCGATCATCGGGATATCGAACGACGTGCGTTTCAAGTCGTTCCTTGGTATCCGCGTGCTATCAAGCTTGAATGCACAAGAACTTATTTTCCCGCCATACACGATGGAGGAGCTCACGTTAATATTGAAGGAAAGGGCTCTGCTCGCCTTCAACGAGGGTACATGCGACAGCGACATGATCACGAACGTTGCATCCTTGGCGGCTCGCGAACATGGCGATGCAAGGAAGGCAATAGCATTGCTGCTAAAAGCAGGTGATATTGCAGATACAGCAGGCGCCTCTTTTGTCGATGCAGAACACATATTGAAAGCCAGGGACGAGCTGGAATTCGATGCCACCGAGGGATTCCTGGCAACGCTCCCGACACAGTACAAGATCGTGCTCATTGGCATATCGAACGCCGAAACGGTGTACAAGGTCGCCGTGAACACGGGAAATTTGCTCCGGATATATCACGACCTCGTCCAGATGACCGACGCGTACATCTCTTCAATAGGAAAGAGAAGGTTGCTGCAAATCCTGACGGAAATGCGCGATCATGGCCTCGTCGAGCTGACGGTCATTTCAAAGGGACGATACGGCCGGTTCAACATGGCAAAATCGCTCATCGACAGGACAACCATTGAGCGGGTCTTCTCGAAGGACTCGAAACTCAAGCATCTCTTAAATTACATACCGCACATCAAGAACCTCGACAACTTCACGTGATAGGTTGAGGGGAAGAACGGGGGAACCCAATCCCCCCTGTTCCCCTCAACCTCCCCGATCCCCCTTAGCTTGCCCAAATTCGCACCCCAAGGCCTCAATTTCCTTGAAAAACACGCACCGGTTCAAGTTGGAACGCTCGATAATATCGAAATCGATGAGGTAAATCTTGCCAAGCCCCATCAAGACTAAATTTTTTACCAGCTCGTTGCCAGTAGCACCCGCGCCAACAACAAGAATGGAGCTCTCGTTTATTTTCTGCTGGTCCCAGCCCTTGATGCGCTTCTGCCGGTCGAAGAGATCTTGTTCAATGGTATCGAGACCAACAACACCGATTTCATCAGCATCCTGGTCCCGTGCCCGCGTGCCTTTATCTTGCTCGCTTCCCATCGACGGCTTCCTTTCTTCATTTCTTATCCTTGAGAACCGCGTAGCTCACAGCATGGTAATGATTCTGGTCATCGATCTTGAAGAACGCGCGCTCGTCCCGCACGGGATCGACCACGAGGGCAACGTGGTACTTCTTATCATACATCTTCATAGTCGCGATGTCCACCGAGCTCAAGAAAACGCCGAGATCGGGGTGCGAGTGGTACCACCCGACGATGATGGAGCCGGGATATTGCTTGTCCTTGCGCTGTGCCATCTCACCAAGGGCACCATCGATGACTTGGGTGAAAATGGGCGTCGATTCGATGAGATCGCTGTATAGATAGCCATTTATCAGGACGTATTCCTTGCTATTGTATTTAAAAGCGTTGCCAACGAGCAGCCCGATGATCTCGTACTTGTTATTCTTGCACCGCGTCTCGATCTCGTCCAATATCTTGCGGTTTATGTACACGTCGTGCACGTGGTTGATAGGCACCATTTTTTCGACGGGAGGCTCCACACTACCTTCCTTGCTCGAATCTTTCGTGCTTGCTTCTAATTTCTCCATGGTGTCAGGTTTATTCTCGTTCTGGTCCATGAACATGTCACCCCGCTGGTGCTTCCTCGGCATCGGACTGCGCGAAGATATTCGAGAGCATCTGGCCGATCAACTGGAAGAATGCCTCCTTGGCTCCTTGCGCGACTGCAGAAAACCCGTACGTCTTGATTTCGAGGTTCTTCTCGATGACGTCCGGTTCGAGTGAAACGTCCTTCATGTCTTGCATGTTTGCCAAGCACGCCAAGCGGCCTTTCCTAGCGTTATGCTTTAACTTGTCCACGTGTTTCTTGGTCCGTGACACGTTCGAGACGCCTGAACTCACCACGAGTAGAACCAATTCCGCGGATTTCAAGATATCTACATGAAAACGTATCTCGCTCACCAATCCTTCCAGGTCGTACTTCAAGAAATCGATTTGCTTCACGTTCTGGATGCCATCGACCTCAACGGATTTTTTCATGATGGCGTTATCGTTCTCGTCAAAGGAGAGCATCGCCTCGCCGGGGAAGAAATCGAGCAACGTGGTCTTGCCAACGCCAGCCTCGCCGACAAGGACGATCTTGAGCGGGAGCTGGATGATGTCATCAACAACCTCGTCGAAGGGCTTGAAGATCGTGACGTTGCCGTTCCACCCAACGAGGTGATCCTTGAACATGGATTGGAACTCTGATTTCACCTTGCCTATACGCCCTTGCACCTCATCTTCGAGGTCATCCTTGTCGCAGCAAAACACGAAAATGAGATCGTTTTGGCCCATGGAATAGATGAATCGTATGTCCTGCATTACCAAGCTTTCCATCTTGCCGCCTTTTACTTCTGAACTGAACGAGGCCAAGGCAGTCAGAAAACCTGATATGAGATCCTGGTCCACTTTCTTGTCTCCATACTGGCGTGAATACATCAACAACCCGCCGGTCCCAATTACCATGAAGTTGCGTATCAATCTCTATCACTCGACCCATGTGTCATTTTTAAGGTGTTTCTATCTCGGGTACACTCGTCGGTCCACAACGGAATAATGTTGGTCCGATAATTAATAATGCTTCACCGTCATAGTGGGGTTGCTAGCCCGTTTGTGTATTAACAGGCGGGGGTTGGCACTGCATAGCTGAAAATCCCGTTTAAATGCCGCTTGTACTCCAGCCACCACATCATGGTATCTTGCGTGCGAACCGGAAACTCGACGTTCGATTGGTTCCAAGCGCCATGCATGCCCGAAGTAATCGGCAACATGCACGAGCCGTGGAAAAAAAAGGGGGTCATTTTCCCCGAAATCACGCGCTTGATTTATATAGACGTGAGGGAATTGTATATCTAGAAGGGTGACCCTCGTTGCCTTTGGAAGAAAATACAGCAGGCATGGCAAGCGCAAGCCCAACCCGCATAATCACGGTCGATTACTTGAAGGGCATCGCAGTAATATGGTTTTGCTTGGGGCACATGATGCTATACTGGCGAGACGACTCGTGGGAATCTCTTGCAGCATTGTGCATCATCTGTCTCGATTGGCTCACCGTCACCTTTTTTATAACGACCACCGTGCTCGGTACCATGATGTCTATCTACCGGAAGCAAGAAACAGGAACGAAGAGGGGCATGTTCCGAGCAGCAATCGTGAAGGCTTCCTTCTTGCTGATCGTCGGTGAGGGCATAAACCTGACCATCGATCTATCGTACCAGTACAACTGGGGAGCATGGCACGTGTTCGGTGCCAACATGATCTCGGTCATCGCGCTTTCCCAGCTACTCACTTATGGGCTGGTGCGACTTGGCTTGAAGGCAAGAATGATTCTTGCCGCGATGTTATCGGTATTGTACTTTATTTTGCTAAAATTCTCCTTGGATTGGCTCGGTTACGACGGTTCAGGTTTTTTACCTGTGTATGGTCCGGATTTAGCAAACCCCGCGTACGTGTTTTATTTCTTGGTTTTTTTCATGGATTCCATGGCCCCGACGATGACGTGGTTAATCGTGGCAACGCTTGCCTCCATCATCTTCGACAAGTTCTCGAGGAACCAAGCATCATCTGATGAAAAAACCAGCATACCACGCCGGGGAGGCAAGCAATCGATTGAAACCACGTCCGGGGGGAGAACGTTGTTGGTACCGGGATGCACCTTGGTATTACTCGGCATGCTGGCCGGGGGCTTGATCCTTTTCAGGGGCATCGGGCCGAGCGCCCTATTGTATGACTACATAACGAACGATGACCCGTTCAGGTTCTATCTATTGGAGGGCCTACCGTTAGTTCTTACCCGCCACGTGCCCCAGTACGCGCTCTTCAACGTCGGGCTACTGGCTATCGTGTTCGAGATGCTGTACGCGCGCGAAAGGAAACCCGGGACACGATTTCCATTTCAGGAGCCCGTCGCGCGCGCGGGAAAATACTCGTTAACGATTTTCGTGGCACAACACGTTCTGGCGTTATTCCCACTGAAAATACCACTCTACATGTACGTGATCATTGCAATCCCGGTGGTTTTTATCATTATCATCGGGATACGGGAATGGGAAACGCGAGCGAACGCAAAAGGCACGCTGGAATGGCTCCTGCCAATGTACACGTATAAGCTCTCCCATCTTGGCCAAATGCGTCTTGAAAAGCAACATGCATGACGAGGGAGGCGATTTCCACTAAAGGCAGATTTTTTTATCCATGCGTTCCCGAACCAGATTGTAGGTAGGTGGTTGCCCGTGAATGTCAAGGAAGCCCAAGACCAGTTAACTGCGATCATCAACGAGATCATCGAGATCAAAAGTGCATTCCAAACCGGAATCCCGGTTGGCGAGATTATCATATCAAAAAAGGATAAATTAGGAAAACAATTGATTGGAACGAACGAAAAAATACAGAAACTGCTCTCGACCTTGGGATTGAAAGAGGATAAGGTTACGCAAGCAAGTGGTAGCATCCAAGCCACCGAGATCCAGTCGCTTGATACAGAAGGCTTGCTCGTGGTCGCGTGCAGGAACTTGTTCGCAGAAAAACTCGATGGATTCAAGCACGTCTACTTGGACAGGGTGATCACCGGTGGGCCGCTCGAACTCAAACGTGCCGTTCGCGTTTTGCAGCGTGATGCCCAACGTGGCGGTCTGGGGCACGGAAAAGACGAGCGTCTCCACCCAGTTGCTCTCCATGCACACGTTTTTTTCTTTTTTATCGATCACCGCGATCATGCCAATCACGTGGTAACGTGAACGAGAACGTGCTTCCCTTGCCCCGTCCACCGGATTCCGCCCATATCTTGCCACCGTGGAGGTCGATGATCTGCTTCGAGATGTACAGGCCGAGTCCCGTGCCTTGGATGTCGACGTTGACGTGGTCGCGTTCGAACTTCCCGAACGGCGTGAACAAGTTATGCATTTCCTCTCCGGTAATACCGATTCCTTCATCGATGACAGAGACTATCACCGCGCCAGCTTGTTCTTGAACCCGTATGATGATGCTAGCACCGTTTTCCGTGTTTTTTATGGCGTTGGACAAGAGATTGTTCACGACTTGCTCGATCCTGAACGCATCGCATTCGACACGCGCGTCCGCAGGTGCTTCCTCCACACGTATCACGAGACCTTTTTGCTCCGCCAAGTAATTCATGTCGCGTGCAACGCGCTTGATGATGTCCACCATGTCCGCCAGTTCCTTCTGTAACTCGAGCTTGTTCATCTGCACGCGGGAGAAGTCGAGGATATGATCGATGAGGCTCTTCAAGCGCCGTGATCCGCTCACGATGAGGTCGAGCATCCGCACGGCAGGCTTGGGAAGTGTCCCGGAGAAATTTCCTTTCAAAAATTCGGCAGCACCTAGTACCGATGAAAGGGGCGTTTTTAGTTCGTGCGTCGCGTTTGAAACGAATGATTTTCGCATTTCATCCAGTTGCTTGAGCCGCTCCATTTCTTCATCTTTCAATTTTTCCATTTCTTTCTGCTTGGAGATATCGCGCGAGATAGATATGATCTTCTTGGTATCATCTCGCACAAATGACCTTCCAAATGCTTCGAGCCAGACGGGCGGGCCTCCATTTTTGGGGCAGAACCGGAAGTCCAGCTTGAAGAAACCCCGCTCCATCCCCTTCCGGAACTCTTGCATAAGGATTTGCCTATCGTCGGGGTGGGTGTATTTCACAGGATACGTCCCAATCAGTTCGTCTGGAGAGTAGCCCAATAACTTTTGATGGGCCTTGCCATTCACCCACTCGAACTTCCCACGCTCGTCCAATATGGTGATGAGGTCATCCGCGTTTTCGATGATGAATCCGTATTGTTCTTGCACCTTCTCCAAGTTCGATTCTATCTCCTTCCGGGCGGTTATATCGCGGGCAACCACCAGCAGCGCCTCCATCTTGCCTTCCTTCATCACGGGCGTGGACGTCATGGAAATAGGAATCCGTCTTCCTTGCTTGTTGGTGATTTCCAACTCGTAATGGTTCGCGCCCTTGTCTCCTTGCGACCGTAACTGCCGTCGCTCGTTTATGAGCTGCATGTAGCGTGAAGGAACCAAAGCCATCACGTTTACGTGCTGCAACTCATCTTTAGAGAACCCCAAGAGGTGCTCCGCGGCACGGTTAGCGAACAAAACCCTATCCTGCATGTCGAATATGATGATCATTTCCTGGGCATTATCGGCCAATATCTTGTAATTTTCTTCCACGCGAGCCCGGATGATGCTCCCCGCCATGTTAGCAGCTAATATTTCGACGAGCTTCTGCGTGTTGCCCGGCATGGTAACGAGCTTTCTCGAGGCGAGGTTCAACGCCGCGATCAACTGCCCCTCGTGCATGATGGGAATCGAGGCTATCGACAGCAACCCCTCTTCCTTAAAAAGCACCAGCTTTTCCTGTTCTTGGGCGAGTGATGGGATAGCCTCAAAAATTGGCTTTCCAGAAAGGAGAAGCTGGACGTTCCACGATTCTCGAGGGAACGCCTTCACCTTTTCGATGAATCCTTCCGACAAGTTGCGATGGATAGCGAGGGTCAACCCACCGCCTCTCTCGGTCAAGTATACACCACCACACTCCATCTGGCTCACTTTCATACCCCATCCCAGCCCAACACCGAGCAATCGTTGTAGATCGGATTCTTCATTGAGTTCGAGGGCAAGATCGAGTTGGATTGCCACGTTATCCAGCAATTGCCTGTGTTCCGTCTCGTCGCTGATGACCACGTAGACGACCGAATCTTGTTGCCGTAACTGGGACGTGTAATATGCACGGACGTACCGCCGGCTGCCATCCTTGGTCACGATCCAGAAATAATCTTCTCCACTCCACTGCTCATCCTTGCCAATCCGAGCAACGATGTCGAGAAAACGAGTGATATCATCTGGCATGAAAAAATCTTTCATATTGGCACGCATGAGCTCCCCGAGCGTGAAGCCCGTGATCCGCTGGACGTGCGAATTTGCATACGTGAGCTTGAGATTTTCGAAGATGATCATCCCTTCCTGGATGTTCTCGGCCATGGTGCGGAACGCGTGGGTGACCTCTTCAACCCGTGACTTGAACGAGTTACGTTCCGAGAGGTCGCGGGCGATGATGAGAATCTCGTTGGTATCTCCATCTTGAACAATCGGGGTTGAACTGATCTCGATTGGCAATAACCCGCCATCCTTCTTGATGGCGTTCACCTCGTAGATGCTCGATTTCTTGTCACCCAATTTACGACTTTCCAAGTTTTGACGAGCAACGTCCATCGACTCCTTGCTGATGAAATCAAGCACGTTTCTCCCCACGATTTCATCCGGCCTATATCCCGTGCTCCGAAGTCCCGCTTCGTTTACGAACGTGATTATTCCATTAACGTGTGTCAAGATAAAATCATTCGCTTTCTCGGTGAAAAGCTTGAATTTTTCCGCGGAATAGGGTGCTTGAGCAGGCATGAAGTGGTGCCTCGTGTCGTGTCTAACACCGTTTCGATTTGGGGAATGTAATGTCAGAGAGAACATTAGATGCCATATGAGTTTTGAACGTGTTTCAAGTGGTTACCTCCGATAAAATAATCTTTTTGTGCAAGCAGACCGATCAGACAATTATACGCTACCGGAATGAATGTCGATCTATCATGCAAAAGATCCTCCAGGACCTCTGGTTCGTCAACAAGGATGGCGTGGTGCTTTTCCAGCGGGTATTCGAGGAAAAATTAAACGCCCAACTGTTCGGCGGTTTTATGAGCGCGTTGAACATGTTTGCATCGCAACTCGATGCCGACGGGCTTTCAAGCTTCGATATTGGTAACAAGAAATTTATTCTATTGAAAAAAAACGATATCTTCTTCGTAGCTAACTTTGACACGAAGGCGAGTTCCAGCAAGGCAAAGAAAGCACTGGCAGAAGTCGCTGACGAGTTCCTCAAGACGTACCAAGTCGAGTTACTCGGATGGATGGGCGACACGAACGTTTTCGCCAAGTTCGAAAACAAGATCAAGGATTCCCTCCAAGACGTCGTCGGGAAGTTCCAGCAGGCGTTCTGGTAGCAGCAACCGCCGAAGTACTTTCGATCCACCGTTCTTTTTATCTGCTTGGCGCGAGTATGAGGTCATAGCGAATCCCTCAGAATCGAATGACGGTGCATTTGAATGGGAGACCGGTTGGAAGGAAAAAACGTGCTGATCACCGGCGCTGCATCAGGCATCGGCCGGGCGACAGCAGTCTTGTTCGCCCGGGAAGGTGCCAACGTGGCGTTGAACGACAAGAATGAAAAAGGAATCTGTGAAACAGCGCGATTGGCAAGGGAAAATGGCTTGAAACATGATGCCTTGCTTCTAGCTGCTGATGTTTCGGAAAGCGACCAAGTACAAGGAATCGTGCAGGAATACTTCACCACGTTCGACACCTTGGACGTGCTCGTGAACAACGCGGGCATCGGGGGGCCCATGTCCCGCATCGTTTCCACGAAGGAAGAAGACTGGGACCAGGTCATGAAGGTCAACTTGCGAAGCGTGTTCCTCGTATCCAAATACTTTGCTAAGAAGATGATGAAACGTGACGTGCCGGAAGACCAGCTGCGAGGCAAGATCATTAACATGTCGTCAGCCCGTGGCAAGAAAGGAAGGGCGCTGTTCGGTGCCTATAGCGCCTCGAAGTTCGGCGTCGTGAGCTTGACGCAGACCCTCGCCTTGGAACTCGGGCAGTCCAGGATCACGGTGAATTGCATCTGCCCCGGTGTCATCGCCACGCCCATATACGGTGTTGCCACCCCCGAGGACCTCGCGCAGGCAACGGGCAAGCGGCTTGGGATAGAACGTGCAGTTCGAGATCGTGATATCCTTGAAGTTGCCGCTGGACTCTGTGCCCAGCTTGAAGCAGTTGCACCCGGTCGCCACGTGGCAGTTGGTCACGGCGATGTACTGGACGTCGACCGGCTCGCCGAGCGCCGGGCTAGCCTTCAAGCAGATGCCGTCATCCCAGCTATCCACGTGGCAGTTGGAAACGCGTGCGAACCGGCACCCGTCCAGGTCGATGCCATCGGACAATCCCGTCTCCACGCGAACGCCATCGATCACGACGCGCTCGGTGTCGATGAGGCTGATGGAGTAGTTCGGGCCATTCCGCACCGTGATGTCCTTGATGGCGATATCCGAGCACTGCTTTACGGAGATGGGTTTCGGGCCACCCCGCTTGTGCCTGTTTCCGTCGATGATGCCCCCGCCGAGGATGGACACGTCGTGCACGCCATCCAGCCTGAGCAACGCGCAGTTGAAGTAGGTGGTTTCCACGTCCGCGTGGGGATCGTGCACCAACTCTTCGATCACGTCAACCAAGTCATCATCGGCAAGGGAAATCGTGGCTCCTTTCGGGATCCACAAGGTCACGTTGCTTTTCACGTGGATCGTTCCACAGAGATAGTTGCCCGGGGGAAACCAGACTATACCACCGCCGTGCTTCACGGTTGCATTGATTGCCGCGTCGATGGCAAGTGCATCGTCCCCCGTGCCGTTTCCCCTCGCGCCGTGCTCCACCACGTTGAACACGCCCGCCGGTACATCTCGCTCGTTGATCATGGGTATCTCGCCGGGGAAGAATCAAATTACATTTTGCATTCGCTTTTTTCATGGATAAAGTTACCTATCACGCAACTCCAAGCGATGTCGACGCGATCGTCAGGGGAGCCGTGCGGCTGTTCGAGTTCCAAGCAATCGCCCACGAGCGTGGTGACCTGTACCAATCATTCTGGGTGCACTCGGCCCTCGTCGAAGCATGCCTCCAGCTGCACGTTATCTTGGGTGGTGGAAAGCCATGGTTCACCGGCACCCATGATGCCCCGCCGTTGCACGTGTTGAATCGGTTCTTTGGAGAGAACGAGATTCGCTATTTTAACGAGCATATCATCCCGCAACGAGCCACGTTCGGTGCTGGATCGCGCCAGAAGGTCGTTGACTGGTTCTTGTATCTCGTGGAGGAGATCAAGGACAAGCTCGGGCTGGGGACCGATGCCATCGATGTCGACCAGCTCGGTGCAACCATCGACTCGCATGCCAAGGAGCACGCGCTGCACAACTTCAGGCCGGTCCTTGGAACCCGGAACCTCTTCAGGTCCCCGTGGCCGTTCGCCCACGGGCGCGAGTCCGGGCTCGATGGGTGGCTCACGGAACACGGCATCACCGACATCATCGACCTGCGGCGGCCGGATGAGATCGAGAAGGCCCCGGACGATCACGACCGTGCCCGTGACCTCGGCATCCAGGTGCACGAGATCAGCTACAATCCTCCAGCCGACCTGAATGTCGTTGCCCACGATTACGTGAGGTGCCTCATCGGGTGCAAGGACAAGATCAACAAGATATTTCACGTTTTCTTGAACGCGAGAGGTGGCGTGCTCATCCATTGCGGCGCGGGAAAGGACCGCACGGGTGTCATCTCCGCGATGGCCCAGCTCCTGGTGGGCATGCATCGGCAGCAAGTCTTGGATGACTACATCATGACCGGGCATGACACCCTCCCCGAGCGCATAGGACACACGCTGGCGCACATCGAGAAGAGCGGGGGCATCGAACCCTTTCTCTTGTCCTGCGATCTCTCCCCTGAGGTGCAAAAACGGATAAAAGAAAAAATAAGAACCTGTTGAAAGAACGGGACCCGTGGTGTGGTCATGGAATCTACACGAGGAGCCCCGACACGCGTCTTATCGCGTTTTCAGCTCCTTTCATTATACTATCGATTATGTCGCCAACGCTGTCTATGCTGTTGATGATGCCGATGCTCTGCCCGAGCAGGACGGCACCATTCTTGATATCTCCCTTGTACGTGAGCACGTAATGTTCTTGATCTTTCAAGAGTGCGGCGGCATCCATTTGCTGTTCCTGGGCCATTTTTGCCTCCTTGTTATCGACAAGCTGGTGGGTTTTCGCGTAGTCGTTATTCCAGAGCCGTATCGGCCCGAAGACGCCCGTGTACAGTTCCGTGTCGGTGTCCGCTGCTGGGGGAATGATTGCCTTGAAGTCGGGGTGAAACTCGCTCTCCTTTGAAGCAATGAACCGGGAACCCATTGCTATGGCGCCAGCTCCAAGAGCAAGTGCTGCTGCCAAGCTCTCACCTGTAGCGAACCCGCCGCAAGCGACCTTCGGTACGTCCGGCCATGCTTGCTGTGCTTCCTGGAGCAGCACGAGGGTCGATACCTTCTCGTATGACTGGTGCCCGCCACCTTCCGTTCCGGTCAGCACGAGCCCCTCGACGTTCCGTTCGACGCATTTTCTTGCCAACCACATTGCAGGTGCCACGTGCAAGTGCATTATGTTCGGGTTTGCCTCCTTGAGTTCCTGCCATGCTTTGGATTGCGGGAGCATGGTCGGGCTGCCAGCGCTGGTAAGGGCATAGACGCATTGCTCCCGTATTTTCTGGTTTTCCATGATGAATTTTGGAATCCTGCGACAGAGCGTATCAGCGTCTGGCTGCATGCGCGCGGTGCGGATGTTAAAGCCAAAGGGCTTATCCGTGTGCTCGACAACGTATTCCATATTCGCTTTCATGTTCTTGAACGAGGCAAGGATATTCGTCCCTTCCAAGTTCGTGTGCGATAAGACCCCCAAGCCACCCGCTTCACTAACGGCTGCGGTCAATTCCGTCGTATAGAATGGGCCCATCGGTGCGGATATAATGGGATATTTAATGCCTAATCTCTCCATTAACGGTGTTTTTTTGATACCCATTGCGATCGATTCCTCGTTAAAATGGTGATGATATGCTCTGTTTTGGTAGATTTAAACCTAGGTGCTCGCCGTCAGTTAGCGAGACCGCATCAAGTTTTTTCACGACCGATGGATTCAATGATCATTAATCGCATGGAGAACGATGATGATGAAAACCAGTGAAGGCTTGAAGATCGACACCTTAACAGACCCCGTGCCAGGAAAATTGCACCACGCGCACTGTTCTGGCGTCGTGGCGTTTCCAGATGGCGAAGTGCTCGTCGTGTTTTATTGGGCGGTGAAAGAAGCGAATCGGGAACAGCGCATCTATGCAACGAGGCGGAAGCCCGGCCACGCGTGGTCGAAGCCAGAGGTCCTCCACGTGCATGGAAGCTGGAAGAGAATGGTCGGCAATCCAGCCTTGTGGATCGCTCCCGACACGGGAAGATTGTGGATATTCTTTGTCCGGTCGATCGGTGGCTGGGCTGCATGCAATCCACGGTGCGCGTGGAGCGATGACAGGGGAACGACATGGTCTGCTGACCAGCCCCTTTACTGGTTCATATCCCGGGGCATCAAGAATCCCCCCATCTTGACTTCAAATGGCCGGTACGTGCTTCCCGCCTATATAGAGTTCAGGGATTACTTCAGCATCTTCTATCTCTCGGATGACCAAGGCAAGACATGGAAGGAAACCGGGCGCGTGAAGATTCCCGATGGCAAGGTCCCGCCGGACGTGCTGGCCACGTTGAAGCGCCCGTGGGGAAGGCTCGTGCTCCAGCCCACGGTGGTCGAGCGAAAGGATGGTTCCTTGTGGGCGTTGATGCGGGCAAAGCGCCCCTTGGGGAAGATGTACCAGGCCACCAGCACCGATGGCGGGATCACGTGGTCAGACGCGGAACCCTACATCCTGCCCAATCCGGGCGGCGGCTTTCACATGCTGCGGCTGCAGAGCGGGAACCTTGCCGTGATCTACAACCACGCGCCCGTTCCCGAGGAACGCCACGAGTTCGAGCGTAATCCCGTCTCGGTGGCCATTTCCGACGACGACGGCACGACGTGGAAGTGGCGCGGGAAGGTCATCCAGGACCCGGATCACCCGCACGAGCGCATCGGGGGTTACCCGACCATGTGCCAGGGCTCGGATGGTCGTATCCACGCGACGTGGTCGTACGTGCAACACCAGAATACGTGCGATGATATTCCGTGCCCCATGAATTATTGAAATTCACGTCCACGTTGTTGATGTAGGTGAAATTACGGCCATCCTGGAGCATCGACATCCCGATGTACGCGTTGTCTTGAATGTTCCCGTATATCGTGATGCACCACGATTCCCCCGTGCAAGCAGATGGAGGGAGCCTCGTCCTGTTGAGGTACTCGACCAAGTTGTAGGAAAACAACATAGCGAGGACCGACACGAACACGACCGACGCGGCGATGATTTTTTTCGATTTCGATGTTACCGGATGCATGTTCCGTGTTCACGCCTCCCGTTTCAACTTGCGTTTGATGGTGGCCAGGACGGCCACCGTGGTGGCCGATATCGTTGCCAACAGGAGTACGTGGTCGGCAGCCCCGATCGCGGGCGTTGCTGGTGTCCTTGGCTTGTACGTGTCCGGTTGCGGGTTGTGGGTCAAGTTCAGGTCATAGGTCCACGAGATTGCGTGTTCTTGATTTTCCAGCCCGTTGCACACGCCCGTTGTGAACCTCTGCGGCACGTTTTCCTCGAAGGTCACGTCCACGCTCGGTTGTGACGTGGCTAGCGGCCGCCGCATTTCGAGCTGGTAATAGTGCTTGCTGTCGTTCCTCAACGTGCCATGCACGAACCCGTAATTGACCTCCCGGCTCGTCTCGTCGGGGAGCCACCCGTCGTAATCGAATGCCGCGTCGAGTAGCGAATTGGTTGACCCGTTTTCACGGTTGTTATACACGAACTGCCACGAATCAACGTGCTCGCCCGGATTCGCTGTTCGCATCGCGTTGAGGTCAGCGAACATGGATGCCGAGTAATTCGTGCAGTTGATGTCCCAGCAGAACAACGCCATGTCGTGAATGTTGATCGATGAGTCGTTCCACGTCGCGCGGATGTACAAGTAGGAACCATCGTAGATGTATTTCATGAACATGTACGTGATGAACGGGCTCGTGGCTTCCACGATGTTATTGCTCATAGGGATCGTGTATTCATAGACGTTTGTCAAGTTCCATGCGAGCTCATTATCAACTCCATCGATCGTTATATTTGGGTAAGTGATGTAGGTCGCGTAATGGTGCGTTAATCCATGTTCCGAAAGGCAATCATTATCCTCTTCTCCCCAATGCGCGCTGGTGCTGTTGATGACCGTGATGGTCAAGAGCACGCTGAATACCGTGGCGATGAAGGCCACCTTGCACTTTTGTATCACGTGTGCCACCTGTTACGAAAAAAAATGGAAAATAAATAATGGTGCTTGTTTCAACAACCGCGTCGTTTGAGCTTCACGATTGCGAGCAAGCCGGCCGCCAACCCGACGAGGACCAGGGCTGGCATGAAGCCATCGATTTGTCCATCAAGATCGAAGGGGGTCGTCGTGACGCGAATTTCAACGATTTCCTTTATATAATTGCCTTTCTGGGCTCCCGGGATGATCAACCAGAAAGCACCCTCGTCATATGGCAAGTTTTCGCCGTCGTACTTGGTCATCAACATGGCCTGCCTTCCGTTGGCGAATAACTGGTCCTGGTGAGCGGTCCCGTTGTCGACCATCTCCCCGGGCGCGTACCCCAGCAGCATCTGTTGCGCGGTAAATACCTTCAAGGACCCGTAGCCATCAACG
Source organism: Promethearchaeota archaeon (assembly GCA_041305945.1). Lineage (GTDB taxonomy): Archaea > Asgardarchaeota > Lokiarchaeia > Sigyniarchaeales > Sigyniarchaeaceae > JBGLND01. The sequence continues at coordinate 2,483,262 of JBGLND010000001.1, read as the reverse complement.
GCGATGCAACTGACGGTGTAGTTCTTGGTGGTGGCGTTGATCGCCGCGGCGACGATGCTCGCGACCGTGACGCCCGTGCAGTTCACGTCACCCGTGTAAGGCTTGGGCCAGCTAAAGTTGGCATTGTAGCCCCACATGTAAGACGTGTAGTTGAACGTCGTAAGGTTCGAGTAGAACACCGATGTCCTCAATTCACCATCGACGTACACCTTCACGCCCCAGCTCGACTCGTACGTGAGCGTGGTGATGTTCGAGACCTTGAGGTTGCCCGGGAATCCGTCTCCTATGACGTAGAAATTGCCATAATTCTCCCCGCCCAGGAGTTGGTTTCCGAGCCAATCATCGTCGGCCGCGATGCAGAGGATGGATGCATTGTTGTCCGAATCCTTGTAATATTCACCGTCTCGCATGATGAAATCGCTGGTGTTGTAGACCTTGTTATACCCGTCATTTGCGGTCAGCCTGAAGGTCCAGCAATCCGCCCAGCCGGCGATTTCCATCAACCGCAGGGGATTGATGCCTTTTGCCTCGACCTCCACGCCACCTATCCAGTACGTGTAGTTGTGGAGGAAGATCGAGCCGTTATCGACGTAGTTCCAGATATCCTCGAGCATGAATGTCCTCGATTCCATCCCGTGCACGAGCGTGATGTTCGCGCCAGCAGGTATCGTGGTATTTGATGGAAGTACCGCTTCCGAAGCAACCGGGAGCGTTGATTGAGTTCTGGGTTGTGCAACCTGCACGGGAAGAGCCATGAATGCCCCGAAGCAGACGACAGAACCCAGGAAGAATGTCAGTCCAAGTGCTAGTTTTCTATCCATTTCATTCAACCTACTTGTCGATATGGACGACAAAACATAACGCGTAATTTCTTAATAAATCCGGTTATTCTAGTCTATGCAGAATCACCACCCCGATCTTACCCCATGCATCGGAAGTTCTTGTGGCTTGAAACAATTAGCCAAGATATGGGTGCTTATGCCAAAAATAGGGCCCGGAAACCTTTTTCCCGGGATATTAATGTCGCATTATTCCTCGCTGTAATCAAAATCCTCGCCGGCTTCCCTGTCTTCCTCGGTGACGACCGGCTTGTCAATCGAGTCATCGAGGATGACGGTCTTGTCCTTGCCGTCGTGCGAGATGACCTGGACCAACGTATACTTCTCCTTGTCGGAATCGTCGAACGGCTCCTCGTGCCCGCATGAAGGGCAGAAAAGGAACTTCATTTTTACTGGCTTCGTGTTTTTTCCTTTAGTACGTGATTTTTCTGCGAGCTTTGCCTTTATAAGCATCACGTTATCGCATTCTGGACAAAATTTCATTTTTTTTCCTTTCTCTTGGTTGATGTGCGTTCGTTATTTCGTTTTATGCTTTTTTTTTTCGTTGACCGCGAGACTGGTTCCTCCGAGTTTATCAACGTAGGTCGTTTTTTCATTCCGGTTTTAGTGTCTCTCAATTAAATCAAAATGCTGTTTTAAAAACTCTCTGCATCGCAAGCATATTTTTTTGATCCTGCCTCCTTATGCAACAACAGCATTCATGCATCTCCCGGGCATCATTTATTTCAACCTTGCGGGAATATAGTGACAAAATAATATTTGTCGAATGATATCCCGTGGCAACAGTTATCATCAATATTCGTTTCACGTGATCGTTGGGAATGACGGCACAGCAATCTGGCAGCGCGCGCTTCTTGAAGGCGTTGGCTGTCGAGGAATACGATACCCTTCTTGCCGGCATCACGGTGAAAGGACCTGATCCGGAGGCTGTTCTCGTGCCCGAAGCAAGCGGTCGTGTTGCAAGCCAAGACGTCACCAGTCCCATCGATGTCCCTTCCTTCCCAAAATCGCGGGTTGATGGCTATGCCCTCAAGGCGGAAAGCACGTTCACGGCAAGTGATGAGTCGCCCGTTCCCCTCTACCTCGCGGGTTCCATCGAGATGGGCGAGGTACCGTCGTTCTCCTTGGATTCGATTAATGATTGCATTTACGTTCCAACTGGAGGCATCATTCCAGATGGTGCCGACGCAGTTGTCAAGGTCGAGTTCACGACAGAAAGAAAGTCTTCCAGCAAGGGAAAAACCACGATACACGTGGCCAAGGCCGTCGTTCCCGGCCAGGGTACCTTGGGGCGCGGTTCGGACATGAAACAGGGGGAGACCATCGTGAAAACAAACACCGTGCTCTCGACTGCTACGATCGGGAGCCTGGCTGCTGCCGGCTTGACCACCGTCCACGTGCATAGAAAGCCACGTGTCGGCCTGTTCAGCACCGGGAACGAGCTGCTTGAACCTGGATTGCCCTTTGGCCCTGGTAAAATATACGATGTCAACAGGATCATCCTGAAAACGCGTGTGCAAGTCAGGAAAAACAGTGAACGATCGGACATCAATCGCTTCGGGCAAAATCCGCACACCCCGAATATCGATCCCCCATCTGATGGACCAGTCCGGGCATTTTTCCCTCAAGTGGAATAGCTATGATATGTGGTATGGCGTTCCACGATAGATCGTCTCTAAAGCAAAGGACGGGGCGTTGGTCATCGTCAACGTGAGCAGGCAAATCATCGATGATACACGTGCTAAATATCCTGACATGAAGGTGATTTTTGTGAGCGTTCCCGTGTCCATCTTGTTAGACAGGATAAAGCAGCGGGCTAGAGAATCGGATTCTGAAATCGCCGCTCGCTTGGACCGTGCTAAACACAACGAAACCTTGCCTGGGGCTGATTTCGTGGTTGAAAACACCGGCACCGTTGCCGAAGCGGGGGCACGATTGCTTGCATACTTGGAAGGAATCTGCTCGGCCATGCATCGTGCATAAATGGTCTGGCGTTCTCCCTGGCTCCCAACTCAATAAAAAGATAAAAAATCGGTGGCTTTCAAGACCCTAGCGACATTTCATGGTTTGTTCATATTGTTGCTTGGAAGGTCCTGGTCTAGCTTCCTTGCCATGAGTAACCGGTTGGCGATGTCGACGATCATGCGTGCTTGGCCGATAAGATGGCTGGATGATACATCACCCGTGTGTAGAAGGGACCGGTCTAGCGCACGTTGAAGGCCCCCCGCCCGTTCATGGTTCAAGACGTGCGTTAGGCGATCGTTGACCAGCGTTGAGCCCTTGCCCTGCAGCGCGCTCTTGCCCAGGGTTTTTTCTATGTACCCCAGTTCCGAGATCTCCAAGAGACGGCCTTTCTCGGCATTCGCACGTTCCATGCGACATTTCATCACGTCGTTCGTGTATTCGAGCGTGCCGGTCTTGTAACGGCCGATGACGTTGATGAATTCGAAATTATCAACCTTTACTCCATCGTCGTCGGTTGCAATCACCTCGAGGAAAAACGAGTAATCGCCATCCTCCGGGTCATTTTTTATGTAGAGGGTTTGCTTGTTGAACTTGCAATCCAAGGTTACAGGTGCTTGAACGACATCCGGGATGCGCATCTCGCCTTTGCTTTGCCTTGTCAAGGCCAGTATCTTGATCTTTCCCCCATCAGGCGGGATGGTGTATGTCATGCCCTCCGACCTGACCTGCCACTTGTACGTGACCGGCCGGCAAAGAAGGCTCGGGTGCACCACTGCCATGAACTCGTGGTACACGAAGACGTCCGCCTCCTTGTATTCCTTTCCACGTACGTACTTGCACCAGTGCTCGTTATCGACCCATTTCGTCTGATTCGAGATCTTGCTCCACGCGTGCTGTTCGGTTACTTCTAGGTCGAGTGACGGTTGCACTCTCGCGGGCAGTTCATCGGCACCGCCGATCGTGCCACCGGCAAATACCTGGTCCGAGAGCACGTGAATGTCCTTGAATTCGATTGCGAACTTCCCGAAGTTCTTTTTTATGCTCATGGTCTCACAGAATTTTTGGATCATGGCTCTCAAGTTATTCGTGGCGTCCGGCTTGAACATTTCTTCTTCAAGGATGTCGAGGACAATCGCGGCGACCAATCCCAGTAACCCAATGACCAAGCAATACCACGACAGGCTAACATCCGGTTCGATGTCCACGTTACACGATTCGAATTTGATTGCGCCGTTCTCGGTTAACAACCTGAAGTGGAGACCAAATGTTGCCTCTACGCTCTCGACGCATGCGATGTTTGCATTCGCGTAGCATTTTCCCGAAAAATAAATCAATCCCCCGGTTCGGTTTTCTCGGAAGTCGCATTTGATGCCAGTGATGTACATCGTTTCAAGATCGGTGCCCGTGTCGAAGGAAATCTCGCCGCTCGTTGCGTATGACGGGAAAAATTCTTCGAGTCCCTTATTCAAGACCATGTCGATGAATGCATCCCGGGACACCCGGAAGCTGAAATCCGAGGCGTTTTGCACTTGGACTGTGGAACTTGGAAGCTTGGAAAAGTCACCCTGTCGCTCGGGGGAAAAGCTCCCTAGCAATGCTATCGATTGTTTTTCCCGCTTGGCATTGGTCACGGTGTGCACTTCCAAGGACGAGAACCGGAGCGGCTCCAAGCTACCATCGTTTTCAGGGTTCACCTTGAACACGAATAGCTTGAACGGGCCCTCTCTTTTCAAGGCGTCGAGCACGGGAGTTTCGAATCCAGATTCCACGTCATCTATCGAGTAGTCAGGAAACATGCTGATATAATCAACGACCTGCCTCCGGGAAACGTCCGAGAAAGAAAACGCTACAGAAGCCTTGGGAAGGTCTATCTGGAGTACCACGTCATCACCCGGCACGTCGTCCAACACGATGGGAATCTTCACAACGAGGTTCCCGCTGAGTTTCGATAACATTATTTCTCCCTTATTATCAACGGACATTTTCTCGAGCATGATGGTTGCTTGGACAAAATCATCTTCCACGAGGTCTATCTTGATATCTTCAACGATCGCGTGGAAATTGATATCGAACCCGCTGAACGGGAAGTTATAAATGAGTTCGAAGGGAAGCACGGGTTCCACGCCCTTGGGCGTGAACATCGTCACGACGTTGCGAACGACCATGCGTTCGACCATCGCGCGGGATATTTCTATGATAAAGTCATATCCTGCCATGTCCACGGAGTCAACGATTTTCTTGCTGTCCAAGAGCCACCTTCTAGTCGTTGATAGTTGCGCGTCAACCATTAGCGTTCTTCCTCCTTTTTATCGCGTCGCCTCATGAAAATGCGGGAAATGTTTAACCTCGAAGGCGCTGTCTTGGGTTCGCCGCCTTGGTTTTGAAAAGCCGTGTGTTTCATGCCCGCCGGGGGCTTGTTCATGATGGCCGGTCCCGCTCGCCCTGGTTGCGTCGTGGTGCTATTGGCGGGGATTTTCGTGATGGACGTCCTTGTTGGCTCCACCAGCCGGCTGGGTATTGGCTTGCTTGGCTTCGAGGAGGTTCTCCTCGGTTGTTCCTTTAATGGCACCGTCGCGCGGGGAGTGATGCCCCTCGAGGTGCGAGAAATGATTGGCGGTGCGTTGCTCGGGACGCGCGTGCGCTGGTCTTTCCGTGGCGCGATTGGCGGGCTTCTGGCTAGCGTCTCTCTCACCGGGACTGCGGGTTTCACGGGAGATGCACGTGACGGGCTTGATGTCTCTTCCACGTCTGGCCGAAACAAGTGCTTCATCTTGACTTGAACAGGTTGTTTCGTGCTTGTTTTTTTAAGCGTCGTGAAGAGTTGCACGTCCACGTTCCGATCTATCGCGGGATGGATTTCACGGATCTTCTTCTTGGCGTTTTCCCCTAAATCCACGCCGATCGTCTCGAGCATCATGAATGGATGCGCGAGGAACATGTAATATCCGTTCGGGATGGCTTGGATCCGGGAAATTATTTCATTCTCCTTTTGAAGGAACTCGCCAAATGTCTCAATTACCATCTTTTGAGAGTTCATATGTGGTTTTCCCTATTTTTCCGTAGAACTGTGAAATGATTACTGGATCTCACTCGACTGGATTGCTAATAAACGTGATTGGCAATAAAAATGAGTCTCGAGCACTCTATACGCGATAGTTCCCATCTGATCAAGAACGAGCAAAAAACGTGAGATAAATTCGCGCTCAACAAGTTTTTGTTTCATAAATCTCAGCAACGTGCCATCCAACCAAGAACGCTGCCTCCGAGATCATTCATCCCTTTCACGACACATGCTTGCCTTTTTTTGGATGATTTCCTTGTATTCCGGGTTTATTTCGAAGCTCACGACGTTCCTTCCAAGCGATTTTGCAGCAAGAGCAGTACCCCCCGATCCCGAAAAGATATCCCCGATCCAGTCCCCCTCGTTGGATGATATCTTGATCATCTTCTCGAGCAACACCAAGGGCAACTGGCACGGATGTCCCTTGATCCTGTGCGGGTCGTTTCCGCGGTTGTATTCCGGCCAGAACCAAACGTCGTATTCATAAGGGTTCCCTTTTCGCTTGGTGTGCGGGTTCACGAACTGCGGCTTGAACGTGAACTCGGTTTTATGCTTGGTCACGTATAACACGTGGTAATGGGATGTCACGTACCGCTTCCTCGCGTAGACACCCCACGAGAACGCCCAGATGATATGATTAACAAGGTGGAACCTGGTTTCATGGACCGCGTTGAGTATTGACAAGGGTGCCGTGAACGCCATCGCCAAGGGCGCAAGCATCTTGCTTCCCGGCATCGTGAACGTCCAAGGTGACTTCAACAAGGGAGACGTGATCGAGCTCGTGACGGCGGAAGGCGACAATATAATAGGAAAAGGCGTCGTGAACTACTCCAGCCAAGAAATCGAGCGGTTTATCAATTTGCACAAGCAAAACCCGCAGATGTTCAAGCTCCAAGGCGTCGACGTGATTATCTTGCGCGAGAGGATGGCGCTCACCAAAGGACCAAGCTGACCTTTTTTTCATCCACCGTGCCTAGATTCTTCACGGCGACGTCCCGGCCACCGGGGAAACTCGAAATTCAAGCTACATCCGGTAAAACTATAAATAGCGCATCGCGATACTCATTGTAACCGGTATGTTATCCAATCTCATCGAACGTCTACGGGAGAACTTGGTTCTTCTCTCGAACCAACCCGGTAGCCACATCAAGGACCAGATCGAAAATTGGGAACGCGTGGAGAAGAACATACATGGCGATGTTCGTGGTAACCATGGATTGCTGGCTAAACAAATCTCGTTCATCTTGATTGCAACCCGAGTATACGCCAAGTACGGAGGCAGCCTTGTCGAGCAAACGGACGAGGCGGGCGGGATGAAAAGGATGCTGGATGGGATCGGCGATACCCTCATTTCCGGTGACACCTCGACCGGGTGCTATGTTCGCGTGCTGGACGCGGTGCTGCGCTCGATGGAAGCCAAGGGCACTCGAGAGACGCTGGACCTCGTCGACGGCATCGCCGGGACGTACGAGGGGCGGTTCGTGGCTCCCGGCGGGGCTACCCGCGACTGGTTTTCCGCGCTGTACCAGTCGATATTCAGCATCGACGAGAAACACGCGTCGGGGGAACATTACACCCCGGTCGAGCTCTGCACGTTGATGGTGCGGCACCTTGACCTTGAACCCGGAACCACGGTACTCGATCCAGCATGCGGTACGGGTGCGTTCTTGGTCGCCGCCATTGCATGGATGAAAACGGGGTCAAACGCGAGCAGCAAAGAAATTGCCGCCCGCATACACGGGACGGACATCAATCCCGTGGCGATCGTGGGGGCGCGGTTCAACGTCTTGCTCGAGCTCGGAGGGGAGGTGGATTTTCACGACGTGGCCAAGACCGTGCGGGTGGCGGACGCGTGCTCGGACAGCGACATGGCTTACGACACCATCGTGGGCAACCCGCCGTGGGTCACGCTCAAGGACCTTCCCAGCAAGGACGCGCAGGAACGCAACCTTGCCACCGCGAAGGCATTATCCTTGGCCACTGGCCCGCACGACGTCCCGCAACTCGAGATCGCCACCGTCATTTTTGCCCATTGCGCCCGGTTCAAGCTCGCACCCGGCGGGAGCATCTTCATGGTCTTGACCAGCTCGTTCATCGACGGCAAGCATTGCGGCAAGTTCCGCAGGTTGGATGGGTTGCAAGACGTTGAGATATGGACGTTCTCAGGCGATGCCATCTTCCCCCGGCCGTTCGCGTGCTTGCGCGGCATCAAGGGACGCATGGAAAATGACGAACCCGCGCACCGGGACGGCTGGAAATGGACGGAATGGGATGTCTCGACGGCCAAGCAAGAGAACCGGCCCGCAGCGATTCGATTCGCCGCCCGTCACGAGTCAACCCTCGTGCCGGCAATGCGCCGTGACGCGAGCGCTGGGCACGACTCGATTGATACCGGCCCACTCCCGAGATTCATCCCGGAGGAAAGGGCACGGTCGCTCCTCCCCACGTGCAAGGACTCGCCCTACAAGCGCGCGTGCCACAACGGGGCAACGGTCTTCCCCCAGAACCTGCTCTTCGTGAGGGAACTGGAGCGAACCACCGTGGACGGGAAGGAATTGACAAGGATCATGCCCGACCTCTCGTTGAACATGAAGAAGCCATGGGATTTCCTGCCTTACGAGACTGCGTTGGTCGACGCTCGGAACATCTTCGACTTGTACAAGGGGTCAGAGCTGTACCCGTTCGGGACGCTCCCGCCCAAGCGCGTCTTCCTGCCATTGGTGGTCGATGGCAACCGGTACGCGCTTGACCCGGGCTGCCAGGAGGTCTTGAGCGGGAACCAAGACACCGGTGGGTCGAACCTTGCGAGGCATTTTGTGGCCATCAACGCGTTGTACATGCACCATGCAAAGAAATCATCGAGGCTTGTCGATATCTGGAAGCGCATCAACTTCGACAACGAGCTAACCAACGCGGCCATGCGCTCGCCCTTCAAGGTGCTCATACCCGATTGCGGGAGCGTCATGGCCGCGGCGATCGCACGCAAGGATTGCATCATCGAGCACGCGCTCCATTACATCGGCGTGCAAAGCGAGGCAGAGGCTTATTACTTGATGGGCATCTTGAACGCGCCCTCACTCGGGCAAGACTTGTTGCTGCGGAAGGCAGAACGACACATCGGCCAGATAGCCTTGGAATATTGCATGCCGGTATATGCCAGCAATGACGAGACGCACGCCGCGATCGGCACGCTCGCCCGCGACATCGAGGGGCTCGTGCGCCGGCGGGTCAATGACCTGGTACGGGGGCTGAAATTGCAGCACGAGGGGAAGATGCAGTGCGTGGGCTGCCGGGCCTTCATCGCGGCGTCCCACGCGAGCAAGCACTTGGCAACGTGCAAGGGCGCGCTGCTCATCTCGCGCGTCGCGGGAAAGGAGCGCGCGCTCGTCGACGTGTCGAGGGACACTTTCGACCGGGTCACCATCGAGCCTTCACGACGCAAGATCAAGGGCCACCTGCTGCAAGACACGGCCATCCAGGAACGCGTGCACCAGCTGGACGGGATGGTGATGGACTTGCTGCAATCGGGGATGAATAGCCAAGGAGGTCGTCGGCGTGGAGCTTGAGGCTGCCTTGTACGGGCGCGCCTCGATGGAACCGGCGGATGGCCTGGTGCCGGGACCAGCGCGATGCACGGTGCTCGCCGGGCGCGGTGGCCCCAAGCGCGTGTTGCTCGCCACCGGCCTGCAGGACCGCGCCGGGGTCTGGACGGTCGCCGCGCGGGCCACGGGCATGGCAAGCCCGTGCATTGGGCTGTGTGTCTTGATGACCGGGAAGCAAGTCGTGCTGTTCGACGTGCAGAATCCCCGGTTCTCTGTCATCGAGGAGGGCGAAGAACCACGCCGGATGCTGCTGGATTGCATCTTGAATTACTTGGATACCGGGAGGAAGGTGGCGTTCGAGCCGGCATTCAGGAACGCACGGTTCAAGACAAAGGCGTGGGCCGCTTTCAAGGAGCAGGCCACCACGCTAGAGGCCCACGGCATCGGCGACAAGCAGCTCGCCGTAAAAATCATCTTGCAGGTCTTGATCTACATCCGGCTGCATGCCATGGGGACCATCAACGGGAACGACTGGAACAACCTTCCTCGCGAGATGGAAGCCTTGAGAAATGGCGGGACCACGCTGGTTGGAACACGGCAAGACTATTTTGCCTGCCACGATCACGGCCTCACGTTCATCCTTGCACGAGAAGATGTGGGTGCAATCGTGAAAGCGGGCTTGGAATCCACCATCGCAAGCATCGTGCATGCATTCCAATCCCTGGAAGACACGGACTTGCTGCTCGACGAGTATGCCATCGCGCACCTCATGGAGGTAGCGCTGCCGTGGATACAGAAGAAGAAGTCTGGATCGTATTACACGCCGCGTACATGGGCGATGCTGGCTTCGCACGTGGCAGTGCGCAAGTGGACGGCAAACAACGCCGGTGGACGTGATCTCTTTAGCAACATGAAGGTGCTGGACCCGGCCATGGGCGCGGGGGAATTTCTCGATTCGATGGCTGACACGTTGATCGAGCGTGCCGAATTATCGGGCGAGCCGCACCCCGGCGATGGTAATCTCGAGCGCATGGCCTTGAAACGTGACGTCCTCTTCGAGCACGTGTTGCACGGGATTGACATCAACCAGCTCGCGGTCGACATCACGAGAGCGAGGCTGCACTTGAACACGGTCAAGCACGCGAGCTTTGTAAGGGAACCGTTCTTGCACGGGAATCGCGCCACGAATGCATCACCCACCCTCTCCCTGGCGGATTTCCTTACCGGGGACTTTGAAAGAAGTAAGAAGAATCCCCCTTTGTGGCTCCGTATCATCTGGGTATATGGGTCTTAGGGACGGAAAATACAACTCCACACGATACTTCTTTGAGGGAAGACCGTGATGTTAATATGCTCTCATTAGGTGTTTCTCACAATGGTTCGGGTCACTGCATCACGAGATTCTAGTGCAAAAAGAAACTTCCGGGAAGCCATGAACGCAAGGAATCTGGAAGACCTCAAGTTGAAGGTTCAATTGCGTAGTGGATATACCCAACAAGGATTGATGGATTTCTTTTTCAGCATATGTGACTGGGGTTTAAATATAATTATTGAAAAAGAACTGGATAAAACCCCTGATAAGACCATAGTTCAAATAATGAAAGAGTATTACGCAAGAATTGAAAAATAATTGGGGCGAAGTCGTTTCGATGATAACGTTCAAGGATGCATTCAAAAAGGTCGTGGCTTCATTTGAACGACTTGAAACAGAACTTAACATCAAATATATGGTCGTAGGTGGTACCTTAACCCCCTTATATTCCCAAGCGCGGCAAACAAACGATATCGACACTGTCATTGCATTGGACCTGGATAATCCCCACCTCTCCCGATTTAAACAATTCATGATGATGGAAGGTTTTCAACCTTTCACTAATTGGGATCATGCTATCCAAAACTGGCCAATGAATGACTTCATCACACTTATTATCCCTGACAACCCGATCAAACTCGACATTAATGTCATTCGGAATGATGCTGTTTCGGGATCACCTTATACGTCGATTGGGGTCCTTGCGATGAAAAGACGAGAAAGAATTTCTTTAGAAAATATTGAATTCTGGGCACAGAGTAAAGAGGACTTCATCCTTGCAAAGCTTGTCTATCAAGGCATCCAAGATTATAAGGATGCCATATCATGTTTTATTCAATTTGAGGACGTTCTTGATGAAGCCTATCTCCTGAAAAACGCGGGAGTCCTTGGTGTTGCGAAGTATCTCAACCTGTTGATGAAGAAAGAACCCGTAGATGTGGTTTTCCCTGATGATTCCTAAGTGCTGCCATGTTAAAAAAAAATCGATTTCTCTTGACCCGTTTACTCTTCCGGAAGAGTAAGGCTGAATATTTGCAGTTTTTTCTGCGATTTTTTCCAATTAATCATGAGTATTCAACTACACATTCATTTCTATCATATGAAGTAACGGTCAGAAAGAGGTCGAGAACCTTGAAATTATAATCCCGTTTTCTCCTTGATGTTAACCATGTCCTGCAATGTTTTCTCTTCTTGCAATTCTCGTGCTTCCTTCATGGCTATCTCCACGTTCTTGATGGGAAACTTGTCCTTCAAGGGGCTGAGCTGGTAGAAAAAGAAGCTGGTCTTGAACATGAGCTTGGTCATAAACTTGGACGGGCCCGACAACCCGATGGCAAGCTGGTACGCTTCCATGTTGTACTTGTCCCACGCGCCGAATATCGATATCAAGGGGCAAAAGATGAACGGAGGGAAAAAGAACAGCGCCGCGACAATGGATATTACAACAAATGGTATCTCCCCGATTGCCTTCACGCCAAGGGGCATCACGAGCTCGCCGAATGCCCAGCAGAACAGGGCGTACAGCACGATGCCGGGGATGGCAAGCACGTAGGCTTGCATGGTGAAGTCTCGCCAGCGGATCTTGAAAATCTTTTTCTGGAGCACTATCCACTGGATGATGAAGAATGTAATGGTGATCGGGATATCCTTCACGAGGTAAATGTAGATGTTGATCTCGGTGCCGAGCCCGTACACGAGGATGACGTACCAGAGGAAGCTGGCCGTGGACGACGCGATGCCGATTGCTTGATCGTAGCCGGGGTGGTTCAGCATCGTGAACGAGACCGGCTTGGTGAACATGTTGATGAACTGGGGTAAAGCCAAAAAGAAAAACAGCGTGAGAGCCGGCAACCAGTTCTCGCCGAAAATGTTGAGTAAATACCCGAGCCCGTAGGGCAGCACGATGACGATGGTAAGTCCTATAAACATCGTGAGAATAAACCGCCATTTCAAGGCCATGGCCACGTAGAACTGGGAAAGATTTATCTTCCCGTTGTTATAAGCCTCTGAGATGGCATATTCGGTGTTGGACGTGATATTGCCCGCCATGCCAATTTGTCCCGTGAACGTCTTCACGATATTCATGAGACCTAACCAAGCAGCGTATTGGGGTAGCACGTTGAGCGTGATGATGAATGCAAAGAACCCCAGCATCGTCCCGTAGAGACCTGACGGCATCGTTTTCAGGCCGTAAAAGAGCGATTCCTTGGCAATTTTCATCGTGAAGTTGGGCCGGAGACAATGCTGCTGCACATCGAGGCCGAGATCCCTGAGCACGTTGTTGAAAAGCCGCACTCCAAGGAGGAAAGCCAAAAAATCGTCAAGATACAAGCCAATGACGAGCCCAATGCTCATGCCCACCATCTCGCCAAAGGCAGGATTCATGGCGCCGAGGAAGCGCCCGATCAAGATGAATCCGAGTTGCGTGAAGAACTGGAAGATGTCTTGCATGAACTTCATGAAGATATACTTGCTGTAATGCTGGAACGATTTCAACCCGTTTCCGATGACCCCGAGCATCCCTGGATATTGTACCGTGGAGTAGACGATGAATATCCACGCGAGATGCGCGACGTTCCCGGGCATCCAGTTGAAAATGTAGATGGCAATGGCAGTGATCTGGGCAAGCCCCGTGAACATCTGGAACCAGATGAAAAACGACAAGTATTGCAAGGACCGCTTGGGGTCCTTGACCCTATAATGCGGCACGAAGCGCCCGATGGCACTACCCACTCCCGCATCGAAGAGCAAGAACATGAGCGCGTACATGGACCTCGCCACCTCGCTGTAACCCTGCGCGTCGGGATAGGGAAGGAAGAGGGGGATGATGATCCCGGCGCCCATCGTCAAGAAAACACCACCCAAGAGCACGGGAATGTAGTTGTAGAAGAACCCGGCGATCTGCCGGTGGAAGCCGATGCGTTCCCAGTCGTTTTTGTAAATGCTCGTTCCCGTGGCGGTGGCCGCCGGGTCCATCGATTGGGGTGCGGTCGTGCTGTTCGTGCTCGTGGGGTGGTTTCCTTGGGTTGGGCCCGTCATGCTAGCAGTTCTCGCGGCGTTAGCTATCGTGCTTGCTCGGGAGTTAATGTATACTTCTCCATTATGTCATCATTCCTTAATAGAATGTGGAAAAATGGGGGAAACGGTCAAAGGATCTGTGTGTATTGGCACCAATCCATTCTTATTGCCTTGTAGAACAGCAAGAAGGCGAGGATCGAGAGCCCGTTGTAAATCAGCTCGCTCATCTGGCCTGAATCTTGCCAAGTCCCGAATCGCTTGAAAGGTAAAAGATCTGGAACGGGACGGAACCAATCACGCCGAACATGATGAGCAAGGCTTGTGTCCTGATCCTAACGCTGGCCCATCTAATCTCCGGATTTGCAGGAGTTACCGTTACCTTAAACCTTCCATGCGGTGGCTCCGGAGAAATGCCATTGCTGAAGTTACAATCGGGAAACGCACTTTATATGGTGTGTAGGAGATTTAGATAATAATCGAGGTCTAATTTCAATTCATCTTCGGTTAATTTAGTTTGGAGTGCCTTGATTGCAGTAGGATTCGTTGCTATTTGACTCGGTGTCTGATTTTCAACCAATGACTGCACGGCACATAAGGCTGCTGCATGCCCCATCATAGCACATGATGTCATAACGCGAGCAGAACCAAGGGCTAATTGATCAGCACTTAAATTACGACCGGCAACTAATAAATTGGTAAGCCCTTTAGGTATCAAACATCGTAATGGAATTTGGTATGGCGGTACATATAATTGATCTTTGGGTAAGAGATAAGTCCGATAAGGATCATCCGGTTTATGTGCATCCAAAACATAAGTGCCTATCGCAATCCCATCTTCAAAGGCTTTTCCCGCACGTAAATCTTCCAATGTGAGGGTATATTCACCTTCGATTCGTCTGCCTTCTCGGATTCCAATTTTGGGGGAAAAATGGGAGAAATTCCATCGACGCTTTAATACCCGACGATAATATCAACATCGCCGGCCGCGATACCCGTGCTTAAATAAGAATTTCCATCGTGAACGATGGTGCGAGATGCATAGCTGTCATTTCCAAGGGTTTCATGAACGTGCAATCCATTCGCGGTCGCGTTCTTGAACGGCGAGATCACGTCAACGAGCCCGTCCCCGTTGATGTCGTGTCGCGCAAGGCCAATCGCACCATGTTCCAATCCCGATGGCGGGAACGACGCGCGTTCCGCCCACGTCCCGTTGCCATCCCGCTCGAGCACGGCGAGGTCGGGACCGGGGCCGAGGCTCGTGATGGCAAGGTCGGGGAGGGAATCGCCGTCGAAGAAGCCAGCCACTGCCCGGGGAAAGGAACCACCCGTGTCGATGGAGAGCCATTCGGTGAAGTTGCCGCGATCCAGCTCGAGCATCCGCGCAAAACGATCGGAACTACCCGCGAGCAGTTCCCAAGCACCATCTCTATCGACATCCACGCCGTCAAGCCACGTGTACGAACCAAGGGCAAGTGCTGCACCTTGGGACTCGAGCTGCACCTGGACATGCGTGTCGGGATAGGTCACGACCTTGAAATTAGCAACGATGTACTTGTACTTCCAGTGTCCAGCCACGGACGCGTCGACCGCCACGATGAACAGCTTTTGTTGCGCCTCGTCGTACGCGACGGACGGGTTGAGATATCCTGCCGTCCCGGGCACGTCCACGGCCGCGGCCCACGACGCGCACCCGTCGGTGCTCACCGAGAACCGCAAGTTTCCTTCCCCGGGAAACACCATGATGACGTTGCCGGCCGCGTCGGAGGCGAGGGCAGGCATATTATGGATCTCCCCTTGCAACGGCACCGTCACGAGCTGGGGAGGCGTCCACGTGCCCGCCGTCTCGTTCCGGATGGAGTGGCAAGAACCCAAGCTGCCGTAATTGTAAAGCGCGTGGAGCGTGCCATCGCCATCGATGAACATCTTCACGCCATCCTCGTTGACGGTTGCAGTACCCGTGACGTTTTCGACGAGGGGAAATGAACAACCGCCATCGGTGCTAGCTGCAAGGAAAATGTCTCGCGAAACGGGACCCGCGAACTCGTAAAACACGATGAGACCGGAACCATTCAAGGCGATCCCGGGTCGCACCGCGAAGCCGGCATGCGGGTCGACGCGCGCCTCGGGCAAGAACGATTGTCCCTTGCCGGTGGACGAAGCAAAATACACGTGGTCCTCGCTTCCATCGTAATAGCTGTACGTGACGAGCACCTCGCCAGAACCGTTCACCAGCAAGCTGGACGTGTGCTGGTTGATGTTATACGCGGAACGCACGACGCGGGGTGTTGAAAACGTTTCGTGGTCCGAGCTGTTCGCGATGAGCAAGTCGTGCACGCCGAACTGGAGCCGGTCCTTGAACGTGACGAACAGCATGCCATCGGCCCCGATCGCCACCGATGGAAAGGCATCGACGCCGTATGACCACGACGACGTGTCGATTTCGTTGAACAGCTGGACGTTGCACGTCCAATCGACGTTGCATTGCACGCCCGATTCCAACGACACGCCGGCGGGTGCCGGCACGCGCGGGCAGTGCCCGGGAAGGAGTGACCATGCCATGGATACCAAGAACATCGAGATGATGAGGCAGGACAACACCGGCCAGCAGTACTTGTGTCGCCGGCCGCATGGCAGGTGCATTCGTGCATCGCTCATGGTGTTCACAACTTCAACAGTGGCTTGTACCTGGCCAGCAAGCCGATGACCTCGTGCGTGAGCCGGTACTTGTGCGGGCTCGTCGTGCCTTGCATCTCAAGGAAATTGTACTGTTCCATCTTTTTGATGTAATAATTGACAGTGGTATACCCGATACCCGTGGCATTGGCGATGTCTTGAACCGTTAACGTGTTATCATCACGTTCGAGCAAGAGCACGACGACATGCCGTATCTTGTCGTTGTGCATGAAGTGGAAGAAGTGCTTGTGCTGCATGTCGGTGGTGGCTGAATAGAAGCACCGCTTGCTGTCGATGTACTCCTCCTTGATCAAGCCGAAATCGAGTAGAATGGACACGTGATGCTCCAGCATCTTCGTTCCAATGTCCACGAGTGATTTCAAGAGATTGAAATGGATGCCAGGCATCTCGGAGACGCGCTTGAAAATGATGCTCCGTTTTTCGGACTCGAGAACCACCTCCTTGATGAGGGGCGAGTTCTCCTTGATGAACTTGGTTTTCAAGAGGGTCTTCAAGATGATCATGATCTCGCGAGGCTTGAATTTCGTGTTGCGCCGTATTTTATTGTACAGCGATGATATCTTGATCCGCTTGTTCTTCCGGTACTCGTCGAGGATGATCGCGTAGACTTCACGCGGGACTTCAGGTACCCCGGGTAGATTCGACCGAGAATCGACCACGTCCATGTAACCGAGGCTGTCCACGGGGACATGCTTGTCATGATCAGGCTCGCCGCTGCCCTTGCTCTCGGGACCGCTGCCGTTCGGGACCACGTCGTTCACGGGGCTTCCACCTCCCGTTGAACGGACGCGAATGACCTCGCGATGGCGATCAAGTCCCGCGCTTGCTCGTCGTCCGCGGGAAGGATTACCTTGCTGCCAATGGCGCTCGTGATACCTTCAGGGAACAAGTACTCGTCCGAAGGCCAGTAGGGGACGTGCTCGTGCAGCTTCTCCTCGATGGCATCCCGAACCGCGATCGCGCTCCTGCCCGCACCCGCGCTGGACGATGTTGCCTTCACGAAATGGTCGATGCAGAACCGGGTGAACCGCTCGATCCTCACGGGTCGCGAACAATGCAAGACGAGGGCAAGCCCCTCGCGCGCGAACACCCTGAACAGGCCATGTCCTTGTTCGCTGTCGCAGGGAAAATCAAATGATTCGGTACTCGCGTTGCTGCGATGTTTCATGATACCGAGCTTCAGAAGTTCTTCTCGTATCACCAGGTATTGTTGAAGCTCCACGTCGATATCTTCCTCCCCGCGCGTCGTTGCGGAGTACACGAGCTCGCAATCGTCACCCGTCAAGATCCACGCGCGCTGGATGGTATCCAAGAACTCGAAATAATTGCCGATGATCTCGTCTTTTTGCAGGTACAGCGCGCCCTTTGCATCCGTATCGATGGCATTCCCGCGACTAGCCTTGGCACCGGGCACGGTAGGGCTCCACTGGGGGATTACCTTGGAATAAACCTTTCCATCTTGCTGCTTCGCCGCGTGGAGGCTCTTCCTCGCGGCCGGGACTTTTTTCCTGCGCGCGCTCGTGCCCGCCGCGATGGCGAGAGCGCACCCACCGGCAATCCCGAGCAGGATGGCCGGGAGCAAGGACGGGCGCTGCACGGTGACGGTAACCGTGTTCGACGGATCCGATGCATGGTAATCATTCGCTGCAATGACAAACACGCTGTATTGACCATTATCGAGGAAATCAATGACGAATGACGTGCTACACGTGATGAGCGTGATATTACTATCGCCCGTGGCTGGCAACGGCGAGACCAGCACCATGTACCTCGTTGCATTGGGAACGGGCGCCCAAGAAACGACCGGACACCCGTTCGATGCCTCGAGATCGACCATGATCGCGGGGGGTGCTACCTCCAATGAGGAGGGCGAGGGTGCGTGCAGGTGGAACGATTTCCCGGGCGAGGGGACCACCAGCAAGCACGCGAACATGGCAACCAAGGCGATGCCTAAAAGCGAACGAGATACCTTCAATTTTCCCACTTGCAACGAATTCGATTATATACGGTTCCACGCGTGCTTAAATAGATGGGGGGGATGAGATTGCGAATGTTGAGGGAGAGCAGCGCGTGCCCGGCTACGAGTGCATCTGTAGGATATTCGGATAAGGATTAAAAACCCAAGGCGTAATAGCTATAGTATCTTCACGATCACTCCAAAACGTGTGTTTGTATGGAAAAGAAAGCTGACCCGCACAAGAAATTGAAGGACATATTAGAGGAGATCAACAAGAGGGGGAACTTTCGTGCATCGGTCTTTGCAACGGACGAGGGTTTGGTCTTGTCCTCAAACCAGAACCCGCAGATCTCGGAAGCGAAGGTCGGGGCGATGGCCACCCTGCTTGCGGAAAGCGCTAAAAGGGCCGAGGCCGAGGTCGAGATGGAACAGTTCAAGAACCGGGACGAGCGAGATCATGAACCTCATCATCCAGCACGAGTATTACAAGGACCTCCAGGAGCGCGCGATGAAGAAAGAGTTCCGGAACGGTGAGGCCGACGCGATGAACGCCACCGATGCCAGCGAGAAGGTCTTCAGCGAGGACGATTACTAGCATGCCGGCTGCCAGCATCGAGACCGACGACCGCAGGACCCGGTTTTCCAACGGCACCATCGCGGTCGACATCAACCACATGCCCCCGCGGTTCTCGATCATCGATGCTCAAACATCCGAATACATCATTAAAGATGCTTTTTTTAAATTTATCCTCGATTCCGGGCATTCGTCCGGAAAAAGCGTGCAGAAAGAAATACTGCCTGACGTGTTCACGTTCCGGTATCACGAGCTACGGGAACCATTCATAACGGATGCTGCACGGCCTCCCGGGAGGTCGATGTGGTGTTTCCTGGATGCCCCGAAGCACAGGCTCGCTTGCTGGCTTGCGTTCGACCTGGAGGACGAGAGTACACGGGTCTTGTGCCGGCTCGTCCTCGTGAACCAGGACACAGTGCCCATCAAGGTGCACGTGTTGCACCCCCTCGTTGCCGGCTCGCTTGAACCGGGCAATCCCGTCCCTGTTATCAACGGACAGCACCGGGACGTGCGCGTGTTTTGCAACGGGTACCAGTCCTGGTCCACGACGAGGACCTTCACACCCAACGAGAAGAATTTTTATCCCCCGGTCACGTTCGCGCAACACATCTGGGCCTACAAGACCGTCGGTTTCATCACTTGGCTGAAGCGCCCCCGCGGCGACTTCCTGTCCAATTCGGTTGTCGTGATATCCGATGCAAGCTCGAAACGATCGGTGACCATCGGCTTCGCGAGCTGCATCTCGCAGCACGGTGACGTCATCGTGCGGGCCGGGCGGAAGAAGGAGTCTTGTATCAAGATGGTGGCCGCCAGGTCATGGGCGGATGGGAAGAGGCTGTCGCCCGGCGGTGAAATGCCCTCCGAAGTCCTGTTCATCCAAGCCAAGAATCGATACCCCCGTTGCCTCGATGAATATGCTGATACCGTTGCGAGCTTCATGAATCCGTTATTTTGGGACCGCGTGCCGTTCGGGTATTGCACGTGGTATTATTATTATAGCGACATCACCGAAGCTGAAATGTTGAAGAACTTGCAAGTTGCCACCGACAAGAATGCAAACCCGTGCTTCAAGATCGATTACTTCCAGCTCGATGACGGTTACCAGGTCGCGCGAGGCCGGTGTGGTGACTGGAAAAACGTCAGCAAGCAGAAATTCCCGTCGGGGCTCAAGCACCTTGCGGGGGAAATTCGCAAGAAGGGACTGGTCCCCGGGCTGTGGATCGCTCCCTTCAACGCCATGCCCGGCTCTGACCTCGCCCGTTCACGCCCGGAATGGCTGTTGCGGGACAAGAACAACAAGCCCATCACCGGGACCTTGATCTCGATGAAGCTCCAGCATGCCCTTGACCCGACGCATCCGGGCGTGAAAGAATACTTGAAGGACCTGTTCCGCTATTTCATTCACGAGGTGGGGTTCAAGTACATCAAGATCGACTTCATCTATTCCGCGATGTTGGACGGTGCAGTATTCTACGACGCGGACGTGACCCGGGTCGAGGCGTTCCGCGAGGCGCTTTCCATCCTGCGCGAGGCCGCGGGCAACGACGTGTTCATACTTGGTTGCGGAGCGCCCATGCTGGAATCGGTTGGCCTCGTCAACGGGATGCGCATCGGGAACGACACGGCACCTAAATGGAATTATTTCGATGCCATCATATCGGGATTGAATTTATGCATTCCTGGCGTCATGCCATCGCTGGCCAACACCATCACCAGGAGCTGGATGCATAAAAAATTCTGGATAAACGATCCGGACTGCTTGCTCGTCCGCGTGGAAGGCAGCAAGCTCAAGCAGCACGAGATCATGACGGAGCTGTCGGTCATCGGGTTGAGCGGGGGCCAGGTCGCCGTGTCCGAGGACATGTCGCGATTATCGCGCGAGCAGATGCGGTTGATTTCCCTCGTCCAGCCCGTGTATCCCGTTCCCGCGCATTCCCCCGATATGTTCATCGAGCCGTTTCCGAAATTGTACGTGTTGCACGGCTCGTCGCAGCCTGGATCGATCGGGTTGTGGACCGTCGCCTTGCTCATCAATTGGTCAGGCCGGAAAACGGTTCTGGCGTGTAACTTGGTAGACATCGGTTGCCAGGCAAATGCCACCTACCACGTTATCGATTTCTGGGAAAAACGACATGTTGGCACCTTGAAGGGCAACGAGACACTGGCGTTCAAGGACGTGCCTTCCCACGGGAGCAAGCTCGTGCGCATCGTGAAGGACGAGGGAGACGATGCCGTGCAATTTCTCGGGTCCACGCTGCACGTGGTGCAAGGTGCCGTGGAAATATCGAGCTTCAAGGTGTCACCGGACAAGAGCATACTTGGCATTACTGTTTCCAAGGATGGATCGAACGTCGGGGCGCTATTCATCAAGCTACCGTTGCGATTGCTGCCCGCGGAACAAGGCGGTGAAGGATACAAGCTTAGCGATATCGGGGAGGGCATTTACCGGTTCGATGTCACGTTCGAGAACAATCTGGATATCCGTTTGAAGCTGCAGATCGCATGACTCGTTTCGATAACCTCCTTTATTTCATCACCAAGATACCTTTAAGTCTTGGGCGGTTTATCTTCTTCTGATAGGATTCGGTTTTCGATGGAAACTCTAGCCGAGCTTTGGGTAGAGATTCTTCGACGGCAACATTCCAACACCGGCGCGTGCGATGTAGTTGCTTTCCACGTAAAAAATGAAAATTGGTGGTCCCAATGAAGGTTCGATCTTGCATTAAATGTAAGCTATATGTCGTGATAAAAGACGGTTCGGTACAAAACCAAAAAGCAGTGCGTAATTTTGAAAAAGACCACATAGGGCATATACTCGCGACTGTCGACTACAACGAAGTGAAGGACGATTACACGAGCCAGACAAACGAGTACATGGATAAAGCTTGATACCTTCCCCACGCATGAAAAACTTTTTTTTTCACCACAACCTTTTACCTCTTGTTGAAATCACGCTAACCACGCTTTGGTGATGATCGGTGGCTGGAGAGCAAGATCCAAGTAAAAAAAACGATGATGGCGTGCTTGGACGCGACGCCAACGCCAATCAAAAGGAGGTTACGGCTGAATCGAACCAAGACCCTTTTAACCGTCTCCAAGAGAGGATAAAGCAGCTGGAAGCCGAGTTACTTGCCAAGACCAAGCAGATCAAGACCCTCGAGGATGACCTGAAATGGAACCGGTCCGACTTTGAAAATTACAGGAAATCCATCGAAAAGCGGCTCGATAGCGAGAAACAGAACATCCTCGCCAAGCTCTTGAAGGATTTTCTCCCGTTTTTCGACGCCTTCGATAAAGGCATGGAATCCGCGCGGGCGCTGCTTGCCAATCCCGGGCTGGCTGAGCCCGTGAAAAAATTCCTTGGCGGGCTTGAATCGTTGCAAAAAAACCTCAATGGTATCCTCGAAGCCCGGAAAATCAAGCGGATGGAGGTCCTCGGCAAGCCTTTCGATTACAATTACCATGAAGTGATGATGCAAGTCGAGGACGAGAACCTGGTGGAGGATACCATCATCCACGAGGTGCAAAGGGGCTGGTTGATCGATGGAAAGGTCCTCCGTCCCGCAATGGTCAACGTCTCCAAGAAACCCGCAAAACCCGAAGCAGAACCCCCCGATCAAGAACAACTTGATGCGGGAACCGATGCAACCGGTCAACAATAGTCATATCTCCACGTTTCAAAGGTCGTGATACGAATTCAACGAGGGATGCACACATGAAGGCACTCGTGCTCGATGCCTACGGGTTACAATTTAAAGCGAACTACCCCGATCCCAAAGTTGGGGTGGATGATGTCCTCATACGCGTGAAGGCCGTCGGCATTTGCGGCACGGACGTTGCGATCGTGAACGAAACATTGAAAGCCCCGAAGCCAATAATCCCGGGGCACGAGATCACGGGCATCCTTGAAAAAACCGGGTCGCACGTTCCTGATGTCGTGAAAGCCTTGGAAGGCAAGCTCGTGACCACCGAGATCAACACGAACACGTGCGGAACCTGTTCTTGCCCTCGACGGGAATCACCAGGGTGTCGTTGATCGTGTCGACGTCCGAGATGGAATTCTCTGTCTTCACACTCGTCATCAACGTCACGCTCTACAGCCCCCCGCCCGTGGCCAATTTCACGTGGGTGCCTCAATTCAACATCAACGTTTCGACGGTCGTGGAGTTTTACGACTTGTCAACCGATGACGGCATCCTTGTCTGGTGGGCGTGGAGCTTTGGTGATGGCTATAACTCGAACGACCAGAACCCTGTCCACCAGTACTTGGCACCTGGCACGTATACAGTCCTCTTGTCCGTGTACGATAACAGCAGCAAGCAAGACTATATACAATACAACATCACCGTTGTCAACCTTGTTCCAGTGGCGAGTTTCGTGTGGACGCCAACGATTGCATCGACCGGCGAGGACGTGTACTTCTCTGATACGTCGACGGATGACGAGATGGCGATCGTCGCGTGGCAATGGTACTTCGGGGACGGGACCAACTCCACGTTGCAACACCCGGTCCACGTGTACATGGCGGATGGCGTGTTCAACGTTACCTTGACCGTCTGGGATGTTCACGGGGCAAATGATTCCTGGTCGGCCATCGTGACGGTCTCGACGAACGTTGCGCCTACAGCCGATTTTGATTGGTCCCCCGGCACGATCGACATCGACACCACCGTTACCTTCAACGATCTATCCGTGGATTCGGATGGCTGGATTGCCTCGTGGTACTGGTTCTTCGGCGACGGGGCAGATTCATATGTTCAGAATGCCACGCACAAGTATAACTGGCCGGGGACGTTTACCGTGACGCTCTCGGTGTGGGATAACAACGGCACGTCCAGCCTCATCAGCAAGAATCTCTCGGTGTTCAACTACGCACCAGAGGTGACTTGCCTGAACGGCAGCATCGTATCAATCATGAACGGGACCTCGAACAACACGTTGCATTTCTTGCTCACCGACAAGGAATCGGGGACGGGCATGTATTCCGTGTACATCGACGGTAGCTACGTGGATGCGAACTCGTTCGTGAACGGGAGCATCATCGTCGTCCCCATCGATGGGCTCTTGCCCGGTGCTCACGAGGTAAACATGACTAACAACGACGGGTATACATTCACGAGCGATATCGTTTTTGTACAAGTCAACTTGCCAACGAACATACCCCCGGTAATATCGTGCCTGAACGGGACCAACGTGGTGATCCAAGGGAACACGACGGGCAACCTTCTCTTCTTCCAAGTCCACGATGAGGACAACACGACCGGGTTTTTCCTCGTAGAAATCAACGGGACACCGGCGGGTTCCGGCAGCTGGAATAACGTGACCCTCACCCCTATCCAAATCGATGGCTTGGATGCCGGGAACTGGACGGTGAACTTCACGGCCACGGACGGGAGCAACAGCACGAGTTTCTTCGTGAGCGTGGAAGTACTAGCCAACCCGAATGTACCACCCGTCGTTGAATGCGTGTTTGGTCCGACCTTCACGTTCCAGAACGGAACCACGTCGAACTATATCCAGTTAGTGGTAACCGATACCGGATCGGCATCTGGTACGTTCGTTGCTTACATCGACAATGTAGCATGCGATTCGGGGCCATGGATTAACATCACGGCGGTTAACATCAACCTTGACTTTTTATCACCCGGAATTTACGAATTTAATCTCACGGCGAGCGATGGCGACTTGGAAGGGAGCGTGCTTGTTACCGTCAACGTGACCAGCCCGCCCCCGAACACGCCGCCATCCGTGGCAAGCTGGGACGGCTTGTCGATCGAGTTCCAGAACGGCACGACCGGGAACGTTCTCCGGTTCGTGGTGACCGATGCACAGTCGCTTTCCGGCTTGTACACGATCGACATGAACCTGTCCGCGTACGATTCGGGCTCGTGGGACAACGACACCTTCGTTTACGTGAACCTCGACAGCCTGGCCCCGGGCACCTACCAGCTCAACTTCACGGCCAGCGACGGGGAACTGTTCGGTTATGTGTTCGTGTTCGTCAACGTGACCAGCCCGCCACCCAACACGCCACCGACGGTGACCAGCTTGGACGGGCTGTCGGTCGAGTTCCAGAACGGCACGAACGGGAACATCTTCCAGTTCATCGTGACCGACACGCAGACCGGGTCTGGGCCGTTCACGGTCACCATTAACACGAGCGCGTACGATGCGGGCACATGGACCAACGACACTGCCCTCGACGTCAACCTCGATAGCTTGAGCCCCGGCACCTACCAGCTCAACTTCACGGCCAGCGACGGGGAACTGTTCGGTTACGTGTTCGTGTTCGTCAACGTGACCAGCCCGCCACCCAACACGCCACCATCGATTGATTGCATCAACGGATCGTCCGTGACGATCGAATACGGGAGCATCGATAACGTGTTGCGGTTCAACGTGACGGATGCCCAATCAAGTACTGGCACGTACTCGGTATTCATTGGCATAACGCCGTGGGGGTCCGGATCCTGGACGAATGCATCGTTGGTGAACGTGGACATTGACGGCTTGCTGGCAGGCACGCACACCTTGAACTTCACCGCGAATGATACCGTGCTCACGAGCAGCATGTACGTCTCGATCACGGTGAACCCGCCTGCAAACATGGCACCGGTCGTCACGGTAGTCAACGGGACAACGATCGAATTTATCGAAGGCACGCCAAGCGTGTACATCGGATTCATCGTGCAAGATGATAACGACCCAAGTGGAAACTACGAGATCAGGTTTTCAAACGAAACGGTCTATGACATCGGCACGTGGACAAACAATTCGCTCCACTTGGTGTTATTAGGGCCATCATTGAGCGGGACCTTCGCGTTCAACGTCATCGGGTTCGACAGCGGTGGTTTGAACCATACCAAGGTAGTCACGGTAACGGTGCTCGGCACGCCTTCCAACACCGCGCCAACGGTGAACATCTCTACACCGTTGATTACGTACCAGGTTGGCACGAAGAACCATTCCGTCTCCTTCGTGGTTACCGACAACGAGAATAGCACGGGGACCTACACGGTTCGATTGGCTAATGGCTCGGTGATAGCCGGCGGCACGTGGATCAACGAAACAGTTACCAACGCGTCGGTGGATGGGCTACCCATCGGGACCCACGTCATCGACATCATCGTCTCGGATGGCGTGCTGGAAGAAACCTTGAACGTCACCGTCATCGTAACGCCGGTCCCGAACGCCCCGCCAACGGCATTCTTCACGTACGCAACGCCAAACCCCGCGATCACGATCGTCTATGCCAAGATACCCATCACGTTCACCGACGGGTCGACGGACCCGGATGGAGAGGAGGACATTGTCGAGTGGTTCTGGGATTTCGGCACGAACCTCACGTCGAACCAGAAGAACCCGGGCTCGATCGCGTTCCCGACGAATGGGACGTTCACGATCAGGCTTACCGTGGTGGATTCGGCGGGGAACAATGACACATACGAGATGGAAATCAACGTGCTTCCATTGCCAGACGAGGATATCCCGGGCTATGCACCCGGGCTCGTGATGTTCATCGCGATGGCCATGATCGCCGGCGTGATTGCTGGGATCAAGAAGAAATATAATCGCGCGTGAGCCCGTATTCGATAGTATCTTTTTTCTACATCCTTTTTTTTCCACGCGGGAAATCATCGGGCACGGGATGTCTTGTTTTCAGGCAGGAACTTGGACGGGTCTAACAAGTCGACATCGTATTTTTCTGCCATCGCGATCATGTCGTGTATGTGATTCAGCTGCACGTGGATGTCAGGTTGGAAGCCGTGGAAGTCGCTCCCTATCGATGCGATGGTTCCCGCCTCGTGCATTGCATCGAGCAAGGCAACACCCAAGGGATGATTCGTCACGTGGTTGAGCTCCAGCGCGACCCCGTGCAACCTCGCGTTCGTTGCCAACCGCTTGAGCTTGTACGCGGACAAGAAGCGCGGCATGCCTTCCTGGGGATGGCCGAAGATGTCCGGGCGGAACCGGTCGAACGCGGCGTACAACTCCTTTTCCCAGAGCCGCTCGTTCATTCGCAAGCAAGGATCGCGGGCATAGAGCCACCGGTAGACATCGGGTCGTTTCTTGAACGGGAAATCGATTGGCTTCGGGAAGGTGTGATGTTTCACGACCATCAACCGCCGTCGTCTCCATCACCATCACCATCATCTTCTTGCCCGGCAAGATTGGGACTTGAAAACAAACCACTTTTCAAGAATGAAAGGCGCTCGCCAGGAGGGATGTCCTTCAATGTAGCAACAATCTCGTCGAAGATATCTTTCTCCAAGATGCCTTCACGTTCCAGGTCGAGCAACCGGGACCAGACATCCCTTGAAAACATGGAAAGCGTCGTGTCGGGAATCGAATCGGGGCTGGTACTACCCGGGGGAGGGTTGATGGCAACCAATTCGGGAGGGAATGCATCCCCGCAATTCCAACATGGTTCCCGGGCGCGGGCCAGGTGGGTTGCACAGTCCAAGCAATACAAGGCACCGCACGATCGACATTTGTAATTCAACCCGGACACGGGACCCTTGTGAACGATGCAAGCAGGGGCTTGATCTTGAACCTCGACTTCCCGTAGCATCTGCTGCGCGTTTTTCACCCGGGCTTGGATGTCGACATTTTCCACCCGTTCGGGGTTCGCCTTCGGAATTGCCGGAGGTGCCGGGCTCCCATCCCCCGCGATAGCGGGAGAATCGGGTTGGCTCGTTGCCATCAACCTTGCCCGCTTGCTTGCTAGGGAGTCGCGCCCTGCCGCCGGTTCGTACCGGGTATTCGATACTTTCTTCCCGCGCGAGGGCAAGCGGGCCTGCGGTGCCGTGATTTTCTTGCGTTTCTGGTATACAACACCGGAAACAGCAGCAACGCACCCGATGGCCACGATCATGATGATTATCTCGTAGTTTTGCTTTGGTTGCCCTGCAAGCACGTACCGGCCCGAGGCATCGAAGTCGAATTCAACGTAATTAAGTTCCTTGTTCAAACGTGCATTGCACCCGCGCCACGTGCTGTTTGATGGGTCCCAGAACAATACCGTCAAGGAATTCTCGTATACTTGCGATGCTAAGCTCGATTGGGTGTAATAGATCCGGCCGGTTCCGCCGATCACCGGATCTCCAGCAGTAATCGCGGTGTCGAAGTAAATGGGCTTTGCAGGGAGGTATCCATCTGGCAAGGATGCGAGGCACACGTCGGATGGACCGATTTCAACGGGACTGAAGTCGATGTCCACGGAGCTCGACACGGTCACGTTCAACCATAATCCGTGGGGATCGATGAAATCAAATAAAAAACTTGGTTGCGGACCTGAAGTCCAAGAACAATCGATGTCATCAACATACGACTCCTCATTTGTATAGGGTTTACCGGTAGCCAAGTCCACGCGCGCGATGTTCGCATCTTGTTCGCTCCACCCGAGGGCGCTTGATTGCTTCAACACGCCATCCACGTAGATGGAATACGTGTCGGGGGATGAGGATGTCTTGGCGATCCGGAAGGTATGCGCAGTGCCAGTTTCAACGTAAGTCGGGACTTGGAATGATTGTGCATAGCCGTAATACAAAAACACCTCGGCACTTTCCGTCGCACTCGGGCTACCGAAACCGAGACATAGCAATCGATCAGTGGACTGGTCTGGTCCATCCCCTACCACGAACGCCATCGTGCCAGATATCCACGTCACCTCGCATTCAACCCACCACGCGGACGTACCGGACCCAACGGGCGTGCTCATACAGATATATATTTGGCTACTTGAGCTCGTGTCGAGTAAATGAGCCCGCATAGAACCGTCATAGGTTGTTGCGACAGGTTCCAAGGTAGCACCATATGGAACGAGCGATGGGCATAGATACCAATTTGGATCGCTCGTCAATTGTTCATTCTCGGCAAATGACTCGAAATCCTCGTCGATCATCGGGATTGCAGGCCCGTCGGAGCGATACGAATTGGATGATGCAAAAGAGCTTGAATTCAAGAAGCTCGAGATTGAAACAGGGGTTAATACCGTGATGATGCATGCCAAGCAGATGGAGGCCAAGCCCTTCCTTGATAATGCCCGTTTCATATAGTATCCTCTCATTTTAAAGTCTATAGTATGATGTTCACGTGCCCCGTAGATAAAACGGCTTGGAACCAAAACGGACACGGGATGGTTCAAGAGCCTGACTAAAAACCGGCTGCCTTTTCTTCCAAGGTTGGAAAGGGGAGTTTTTCAGTGCTAGTGCTCTAACGTAAAATCTAACAGGTCCTTGAACTTGTCATTGCGTGGTGCTGCATTCTTGATCTCGGTATTGTAACCGGCAAGCACCGCGCTTGCCTTGTGATCGGTGCATACAACGAGGCGCATGCCGTTGTCCTTTGCCTCGGACCCGGTCTCGACCACGTGCGTCCACGTCCCGCGAAGTTTCTGGGCAACGCCGCCGGCCTGATCGACAGCGAGGGAACAGCCGGGAGGGAAGCCTAGGATGAGCTCAGCGCCACCGTGTTCCCCGTGGTAGGCACAGATGTCGTCGAGCACCTTCAGGTCCACCGTGCCACGCGGCTCGATCACGAACAACGACAAGGGAGCTGGCTTGGGCTTGCTCGCTTTCTTGCTTTTTGTTTTTTTCGGGAGCAGTTCCTTGATGATCTTGGTGATGGAGGCCGAGATCTCGGTCGGATAGCACTTGATCGTGGCTTTGGTGATGATGTAGCTTTCATGGTACCCGGCAGGGCAAGCGTCTTGGGGCCCTTCCGGAAATAGCTTGGACTCCCTCTCCTTCACCCGGTTGTACCTGCTCGTGACCAAGTTCAAGGTTTTTTGTTTGTGGGTGTTTTTCACGAACACGCGCAACCCGCGCGTCGTGACGTCGTCGACGAGGTCCTGGAGTTCCTTGTATCGCACGGGATCGGCCTCGTTGAGGAACACGCGGAGGTACCGCGAGAAGACCAGCGTTTTGAGCAAGGCGTGGATCGACGTGTCGTACACCACGTGTTCCCTCACGCCCCCAAGCAGCGGGGACGGGATGGTTTTCTTCGCGTAACCGGAGCCCGCGTGGGAGATGATGATGGCACGGGGCGAGAACGGTGCCCGGTTGTTCCATTTCCGTATGAACTCCTTGATGAAATCGATCACGAACAGGTCGGACTTTTTCTCGGCAAAAAATATGCTATCCTTCATGATTTCACCGTGGATGTTTCATGCATCAGCTTTTTCTTGGTGTTAGGGTTCCCTTGGTGCGAGAATGCATCACCGGTACGATTGATCCCGCCGTGAATCTACCCCACGAACCGGGGTGGAGCCCGGATCTAAGCTCGTTTTTTTCCAGCAATTCCGAAACGGTGCATCTGCACGCATCGTGTCAAGCTAACTTCACGAGCTTCTTGTTCAAAAACCTTTCAGTTCTGGCAGCATGCAAAATCTCGCTCGATAGGCATCCAGCATGCCTCGATGCACCCAGATCGCGGCACGGCACGCGATGGCAAGGTACACGCACGACAATTTTTATGTGACGCGTGCGTTCCTTTTTCCAACTGGCATTTTTTCGCGAACACACACGAACGTGCTTTTACATGAATGAAACCGACCAGAAAAAAGAACGGGAAGAAAAAAAGGAGAAAAATCCCGTGATGAAATTGCTTGTAGATGGCATAGTACGCCCGGTAGACAAGCTCTTCGGCAACGTTTTGCGCATCGTCGAAGACATGAACTTGACCAATCAAATCCAATATCCGTTCTATCTCTCGCAAGAATCCTTCTGGTATAATGTTACTCGCGCGATCTATAATTTCGATATCTCGGGGTTTGAAAACATCCCGCCGGAAGGACAAGCAGCTGTTGTTTGCATGAACCACCAGAGCATGTTCGATCCCGTCATGTATAACATCTCCGTCGTCCACCATACAAAGCGACGCGTTCACGTGATGGGAAAGGAGGAGGCTTTCGAAATCCCGTTCGTTGGGACGTACGTGAAATGGTGCTATGCATTCCCCGTGAAGCGAGGGGAACACGACATGGCAGCATGGCAAAAAGCACTTGATTTCTTGAATCAAGGCGAGCTGGTCGGGATGTATCCCGAAGGCACGATAAACGGGGGCGAGTACAATTTCTTGGAACCGCACGTGGGCGCGGCGCGGCTTGCAATCGAGGGCCAAGTCCCGATCATCCCGATCGGGATGAGCGGTCCCGATCGCATCTTTCCCCGGGGGACCAAGTTCCCGAACTTGAACTCGAAATTGATCTCGCGCATAGGCGAGCCGATCACCGTGCACGAGAAGTATTTCGGTAAAGTGCATCCTGCAGGCGATTGCGTCGTGGAAGTTTCCCAAATTCACCGGCAAGAAGCTGATACTCTCCCTCTCCCTTCCCGCCCATCAGCTGGGGGCAAAGGGCAGTCCTCATGAGGCTCTCCCATTCCACCGGCCAGCCCTTGGTGTACTTCTCGTTCACGAATCCAAGGCGATCTGACCAGGAAAAGCTTCCTGACGACGGGATGGATATCACCGACGCGAGCGGGGCCACGAGACGCGTGTACGGCCTCTTCTCGGCATTATCGTTCGACGATGGCAAGACGTGGATTCATCACAAGTTAATTTCCGACGGGTCGGGTGCCCAGTACCCGTGCATGGATTACCGGGTTTTTTTCACCATGGACAACGTGAACGCGGAACCATCCGGGTACCTCGCTGCTTGCGAGACCCCGGATGGCATGGTACACCTCATCTCCAGTTCCTTGTACTACAAGTTCAACCTCGCGTGGTTGAAGATGCCCACGAAGCCCGCTTGATATCCCATCCACTTTTTTTTTAAAATCTGGCGTGAATGAAAAAGGAAAATCTATTTATAAACATTAAAATTCATCCACGCGTGGAACGTGATTTAGACCCGCACGGCAGCACGATTTCCCCAATGCACGGTCACGCGTTCAACGTGATCTCGTCCTTGGCGGTTTGGGTCCCGGGACATGAATAGTTATAAGTGGTTCGGTTCTGTATTCCGTCATGGAAGCACCGCGATGAACACGAGGCTGGCAAGACATGAGCGAGAAATTCACCGAAAAACTGATGAAGTACGCGAGAACATTCAGTTCAAAAGGTGATTTCGGGTTTCTCGTTGAAAGATCAAACGAATTCATGTCTGCAAAGTGCAAGGAGTGTCAAGATGACCGCCTCATTTGCACGGTGAAGCCATTATGCGAGAAAAGGAAGTGGCTTTCCCTCTTGATTAAAGCCGGCGTTCCTTCCAAATCTTGGCCGCAGTTTTGTTACGAGAAGCAGAAGCAGATCATCGAGAAGACCATCAACAAGCAAAAGACTTTCTACGAGCCAGAAGACTGCACGATGATGCTGCAAGATTTCTTTCCCTTGGTGTCGCAAGCGAACCCCACCAAGCTCATGAAAATGCTCGAGAACGAGGAGTACGACCAACTTGCTTGGACGATAGAATCCGTGTTTCGTTCAAAATACACCCGTGTCCTGTCATTGAACTTGGAGGACCTGATCATCATTATTGCTGACGACATCGTCTGGTACTTCGACGTTGTTGAAAGATACGTCGTGCTCAACCTGAATGAAGAGCGACTATTCAACCAGCAAACCTTGCTTGCATACTTGAAGTTCTTGACGAAATATTACAAGCTCACAGACGTGAAGATACTCGAGGCTGCCCCGGAAACGTGGGTGATGGACCTCCTCCTCTTCGACATAAAAAAACCAGAAATTGCCCAGAACGAGTCGTTAAAGGCGCTCTTGGCTGAAGAAATCGGGAAATTGCGGCGCGTGTCGAAGGATGCAACGTTCAAGATCGAAGATAACAAGGCACACATGTTGGTGCAATTTAACGCGTTCTGTGGCATTCCAGAGAGCATTTACTCCGTGGAATCGGTGAATTACGGCGAGATCAAGCGCATGGCTGCCGGGATGGCAGATTTCAAGAAAAAAATCGATGCTTGGGTCGCTGCGAACAATGTTTAGTGCATGCATATCCGTCAAACTATAAAAAAAGGCAAACCAATAATCCAAGATGCATCGGTTGATCCGGTAAAATGTCCGACGAACACCAAAACGGCACGATCGAGGATGACCCAACGCGTGCCAAGGAAAAGCTCCTGCAAGAAAAACGGGGCATGTTGCAGAAGCTCTCGGAAAATAAAGAATATGTCAAGTTAATTGATTTATCATTCAACATCATTCATGACAAGGAGATCGAGTTGATCCCCGACGCGCTGGATGCCTTGCGGCAGGCGATCCCCGATAATCCACGGTTGTTGAACGAGACACAGATAAACGTCTTGGCCGACCTGCTGAATGATGCGGATGACATGCTTCGTGCATCTGCCGTGCTCGCGTTGAAGCCTGTCATCCCCGAAAAATCAAACGAGCTTTTCAAGATACTGGCTGGATTCATCGATTCCCCGCAAAAATCAAAAAATTGCAAGGAAGAAGCTATTCGCCTGCTCGGCCACATGGCGACGCTAGAACCCGAGAGGGTGACATCGCTGATACCCCGGTTCATATCGTTCCTCACTGACGAGGATGTCCACGTGCGAAAACGGAGCTTGGAAGCGCTGAAGGTGCTCGGCAAGCACGCACCGGCGCAAATAGAACGTGGAATCAAGGGCACATTCGACCAGATAAAGGACGAGGAATTGATAGCCGGCGTCAACGAGCTGGTCACCAGCATCATTAAACGACGCGAGCTCCGGGACTTGGAGCAGAAATCGGCAGCGGATGAAAAGAGACCCGAGCTCATTCCCGAGATGGCTCCTGAAATACCAAAAGAAACCCCGGCAGCATCGAAATCGGAACCTGTCGTGTCACCGACGGCTCCTGCACAAGAGCAGAAGTCCGATGTGGAAATCCGGAAGGAGATCGACGCGAAGATTCAAGAAGAGTTCTCGAAGATCGAGGACGGCAAGAAGCCGGCCGACATCCCCCTCAAGGATATGAAGGAAATAAAAACCGAAAAAGACCTGGAATCGCGTGCGCCTGCTGAAATGCCCATGCAAAAACCTGCCGCAGCCCCCGCCGTCGTTGAACAGAAAATCGTGGTGCCTATCCCCAAGGAACAACCCACTACGATGGTACCTCCCGCACCCGTTCAACATGATGTTCCCGATGAAAATGGCGAAACGCACGCTGACCTCGTTAAAAAGCAGCTAGAATTGAAGGAAAAGATGTTGCAAAAACGGGAAGAGGAACTCAAGCGGCTCCAGATTGAACGGAAAGAGCTTGAACTGGTCTCGCAAGAATTAGAAATGGAACGGGACGAGCTTATCAAGACCAAGCTCGAGAAACTCGAAGTGGAAGTTAAACGGAAGGAACAGGAACTTAAGGAAAAGGAACTCTCCCTAAAACTCAAGGAGTTGGAAGAGCGGGACCAAAAAATTAAGGAAGCAGAAGGTTCCCGACCTAAAAATGACTAAACGACCGGTCGCTCTTGCATTTTTTCTCGTTTTATTATACTCGCGGCTCGGTTACATTCGATAACGTTTTTAATCCTCAAGGAGACTATGCATATTCGATTCATACACGGAAAGTTGATCGTATAATGTCGATGGAACTCGATTTTGAAAACCCGGCTGCAGCACCTGTTCCGCCGGTTAAACAGCCCAAAAAGCAACCGAAGAAAGCCACAACGGTTAAATCTCCGGCCAAGAAAATGAAGATCGGTTGGGTTCTATTAACCTACTTGATAGCGGCGGCTTGTTTCGCTGTTGGCGTCATCATTTGTTCGGTGGATAATGGTGCGTTGGACAGAAGCATCTCGCAGGCAATAGCCAACAATCCAGACCTCGATCCCGTTGGTAACTTCATGGACCCGAGTCCATTCCTTGGCTTATTCGAGGCGCTCTTCGAGGATGATATTAGCGTTGAAATAAACAAATGGATCAACGAGACATGGGCTTCTGGTAACATAGGGCAGCTCGTTAGCGAGGTATACCTTGTCTTTGCATTCATCTTGCTCGTGGTTGTCCTTTCCCAATACGGAGTCCAGAAGAAAAAAGCAATAGCACAATACAAGGTTGAAAACCCAGATTGGACTGCACGTGCCACTGGCGCGGAGGGCAAGAAGAAGCTGAGCAAGCAACAACTCGGGGAAGTCAAGATTACCATGCCTGCATCAGCGAAACTCTTCAAGTACCTCATGCTCATTCTTATCGTCGGCATCACGACCTTGGTTGCCACCCAAATTCTCATGAAGGGTATATGGGGTCGTGCACGCCCGTACCAAGTCAACGATATCGATATCTTCTTCACACCGTGGTGGGTCATCCAGGATACTGGCTGGAAGAGTTTCTGGTCGGGCCACACGGCCCAGGCTACCATCATGACCACGCTGGTATTCAGCTTCCTCGGGTCGAGGAAGCGTTGGGTTGCCCCTGTATTGGGTGTCGCAGTCGCGTTCTACGTCGTCATGATGGGACTCTCTTCCGATCTTCGTTGAATTCAAGCAACAAGGGGCGAATCATGGCCCCGGACGCGACGAAAATGACGTCCGTCG
Organism: Promethearchaeota archaeon; assembly: GCA_041305945.1. Taxonomy (GTDB): domain Archaea; phylum Asgardarchaeota; class Lokiarchaeia; order Sigyniarchaeales; family Sigyniarchaeaceae; genus JBGLND01. The sequence continues at coordinate 2,447,829 of JBGLND010000001.1, read as the reverse complement.
CAACGATCATCGCGAGCGCGTTCTTTTGCATCGTTGAAGCGGTCGTTAGCAACGCGATAGACACCACGCCGTGGCTGCCGATGACGGGTATGCTTCATTCGATTGCAATCGTGGTAGCGCTGGTGATGTCGGTCATGGCAGCCGTCTCGCTGTTTCTCCTTGCCAACACGACGGATATAGAGCTTTCCAAGAGGAAACCGGTGCAACATATCGAGGCAACCATGGGATTGAAGCAAATCTTGGGTCGCGCGTGCTTGTATTGTGGACGGCATTTCTGGGGAATGCTTTTGCTCTTCACGGGAATGGCGGTGCTGGCGAAAACCATCGCCGTGCTCGCCCTGTCCCCGTGGGGTGCGTGGGTGCAGAACGAAGAGGCGGCCATCGTGTCGTGGTTGCGGGAGAATAACTTCGTTGCGATGATGGATATCGACCAATCTATCAAGGACAGGGCACAAGTCTTGTATTATAGCAATATCTTCTATAACATCATCATGGATGCTTGTTATTACTGGTTGTACTACGTCGCGCTGGCGTGTTGCGTTCGAGTCGTGGTGAAATCATACAGGGGCGCGGATACCACGGTCATGGCCGCGTTGAGGGGATTGAAGCGACAGCTGGTGCCCTTGCTCGTCATCTCCCTCCTGTTTTCCACCTTGATGCAAGCCGGGCTGGCCTTCTTGCTCGTCCCGGGCATCATCGTGTACACCTACTGCATCATGGCACTTCCGCAAGCAACGGTCACCGGGAAGTACAAGCTACTCGAGAATTTCGGAAAGGGGAAGGACCTCATCAAGGGTAACGTGATCCGGGTCCTGTTGCTATCGCTGGTGATCCTCGGCTTGCGACTCCTGGTGCAGTTCCCGATGGCCGCGGTCAACACGGCCGTGCAAGAAACCATCGGTGGCACGCGGGCGATAGTGGCATTGATGCAAGCCCCGTACGCGCACCTTGGCGAGTTGCTTGCCCTCGAATCCTTGAACGGGGTGTTCATGACCTTGTTCGGGCCGCTCGAAGCGGCGCTCGTGGCCATGCTGTTCATCGATCTCGAAGCGAGGGTCAAGGCCAAGCAGGTTGAACAAAAGCAAGGCACCCAGAAGGACAAGCGCGCCGCGATGAAGGACATGCCATTCGATGCAAGGGTAAAACGAGCCCGTTTCTGCCCGAATTGCGGGATATCGGTGCGGCAAGGGGTAACCAGGTGCCCAAATTGCAGGCATCAATTATAACTTGAAAGGAAATCGTGCTCGCAACCGTTCAATATTTTTCGAGAACGACGTCATCGACGACCCCGGACTCCATGATCTCTTGCCTGATCTGCTCCAGGGTTCGGGAAGCTTTCATCGTGGCGAGATCGGCAATGACCATCCACTCGGCTTGCTCCCCCTTTTTCAATATGTGCGCTTCCTCGGAAAGCAGGTTAATGCCAAGATCGCCGATGATCTGCGCGATTTTTGCCAAGGCACCTTGTTGATCCCGCATGATGATTTGCATCTTGACGGGTTTTGCATCGTTCCCCAAGAACGGGGTCAAGGTTATTTCGTTGTTTGAATCATCCGCGATCATGAGCAAGTTCGTTCCCGGCCCGATCTTCATGACCTTGCGCGTGGATCCCGGGATGACGATCCTGCCCCTGTCATCGATCTTGACGATTTCCCGAATTTTCACCATTTTCTCGATTCTACCCCTTGCATGCAGTTGGAGCACGTGCGAGTTACGTTGATCGCCGGGAATAGCTTCGCGATTGTCTTTTTAAAAGGAATGGATCTCGGTTCATTAAAACATTTCGATTGCGCTTGGGATGTCGGTCCGGCCTACATGGACGTGCGGTTCACGTGATCGAGACTCTTTAAACCCGGATGGTTGATGGCGGCTTTCAAGCAGGCAATGATGCGGTCCCGGTCGCCGGGAAGTTTCCCTTGGATATCCGTGAAGTTCGAGACGTGATCGTTGATGATGACGGAACCAACGCCATCACCAAGGTTCGACACGATGGTGAGCTCCTCTTGCAGCGTTTCCACGGGGCGCAAGGGAATGAACTCGCCGCTGGTCCACTCGTCGTAGATGGATGAATTTGGAATGAAGTTCATGCTCCTGAACCGGATGAAATCGGGATCCATGCTCGTGAGAACACGTGCCGTCTCGATTGCATGATCCTTGAACTTGGTTCCACCGAGGCCAAGAATGACGTAGACGGACAAGCCAATACCGGCCGCCTTCACCTTCCGTGCCGCGCGGAGCATGCCTGCCGGCGTGGTTCCCTTGTTCATGTACTTCAAAACGGCTGCCGAGCCAGATTCGAGCCCCATGTACACGATCTTCAAACCGGGCGGGGTGCTTGCAAGCCGCACGAGCTCTTCATGGCTTTTTTTCAAGATGTCGTGGTTCTTGGCATATGACGTGACCCGCTGGAGCCCGGGGAACGACGCGCGAAGGTACTCCAAGGTGCTCGCGAGCAGGTCAGTCGGGGCACTCAGGGCGTTCCCGCCGGCGAGAAACGCCGTGGTTGCCCGGGGGCCGAAATAGTCCCGCGCGGCGTCGATGTCCGCCTTGATGGATTCCCACGGCCGCACCCGGTATGCTTGCACGAGCTGCTTCCCGTCGTAGACCCCGCAAAACCGGCATCTCCCCCACGAGCAGCCCTCGGTGATGCCGATCAGCACGGACCAAGCCTCGCACGGGGGACGGATGAGAATCGTGTCGCGGAACAAGTGGTGGCACCTTGGAATTATCTTGAATTCTTCTCAACATATTCCTTGAAAATGCCCATGAACAAACACTCGCTCTCGGGCATCAACATGGACGTATTATCGATCTGGTCATCGTCAACGAACGTGACGGGGGCACCCTTGATGAGAACGAATGGTGTTTGCTCGTCGGCCTCGCCCATCATGATTTCCGCGGCGCTTGTCAGGTCATCCGCAACGGCGATCTGCGTGATCAAGAGCGTCCGCCCGAAGAGGTCCTTCTGGCCGCGCTTGTCGAGGACGGGGTGGAACCCGGAAACTGCCAGCGCACCACCGATCACGCCGCGCTTCAAGGGCTGGACCCGTGAATCGGCGAGGATGGCACCGAGCGGGTGCACGTTGCTCGCACGCTCCAACGCCGCCCGGAAGGCACGGATGGAATCCCATGGCGCCCGTGGCAACAAGCACACGTTGGTACCGCCACCGGCATTGGATGCATCAATGCCCGCGTTGGCAAGCAATAACCCGTCCTTCCTGGTGAGCACCACATGATCCACGCCGCCGAGAATGTCATCAGATTCGTCCATGACCACCTTCACGAGCCGCGGGTCCATGTTGTATTTTTTCGCCATGACGGTCGCGCCCTCGGGCACGCCGGTCACGTCTTGCAAGTCAACGATGCGACCTTGAGCGGTCGCGACGACCGTCTCGGCAACGACCACGATGTCGCCCGGTGATAACGCGAGACCGGATGATTCGAGTGACGAGACGAAGGTCGAGACGAGGTCATCGCCGGCCTTGATGACCGGGGTTTGTATCGCGTGGATTTCCATCTGCTTGCACCGTTGGTCAATGATTTGTCGCGGGACCGCGCGCCGCGCCCATGGAGGCGTGCTTCCACAGCGCCGTGTAGGCTTCCACGAGGCGCTCGGCCTCGTCGTAAACGGGGATCCTGAGCTCGGTCGCCGACCGCCGCATGCGGAATGCACCTTCCGCCTCAGCTTGTATGAGCACGCCCATAATAGGTTTTCCAGGATATTTTCGCACGATGTCTGTAAAGATCATCAAGTCAAACTCGATCTCGTTGAAAAATTCGAGCACAAGAAACAACGCATCGATATTTTCATCGGAAAGCAATAAGTCCGCCGCGTCATGGTGGAGCCGTCCCACTTCATGGCCATAAAAACGGGGCGGCGGCCAATAATCGACGGGATTGCATCTCTTGGGAACGGAGCCGTGAAAAAGGCTCCTGATATCACGCTCCACGCCGGGGGATGGTTTCGCGAGCAATAGACCATGGCGCTTGAACTCGCTGAGCACGACGTCGATGGCACCCGAGCTCGGGCCGATGAGCGCGATGCGATTCCCCCGGGGCAGCGGGTCGCCGGGAATGAAGCGAAATATAAATTAACGCCCGCGGAGAAAAAATCGAAAGTGATAATAATCGGGGCAGGAGTGGCGGGATTGGAGTGTGCTCGCGTGTCCGCGATACGGGGACACGACGTCACGGTTTACGAGAAAGAAGACGAGATAGGCGGCCAAGCGTGGCTCGCTGCCAATCCCCCGGGAAGACGCGATATCGAGGAGATCATCGCTTGGTATGCATCCGAGCTGGAAAGATTGAATGTCAAGACCGTCCTGGGTCACGAGGTGACCCCTGAAGGGTTGCTCGCCATGAACCCGGAGGTGGTCGTCATCGCCACAGGTGCACGACCCTTGAAACCGAGAATCGATGGCATCGATCTCCCGAACGTGCATTTCGCGTGGGATTTCTTGGACCCGGCGCAGCGCATTTTTCCCGGTGAACGGTGCGCCGTGATCGGTGGCGGGGCAACGGGAGTGGAAGTCGCCATTTCGTTGTCAGAATTCGGCGCGATCGAACCGGATGTCGCCAAGTTCATGCACGACCATGCCATCCTCGATGCTGAAGAAGCATGGCGGATCACGGGACCACAAAGGAAGGTATTCATCATCGAAATGCTCGATAAACTGGGCACCAACTTTGGAAAATCCACCAGGTGGGTGATGCTCCAGGAACTGGAAAGGAACGGCATCGAGACCTTCGTGAATGCCGCGGTCTCGAAAATTAGCCAGGATGACCGCGGTAAATTATCGGTCACCTTCAACGCAGGCAGCACACCGCACCAGCTCGATTCGATCGATCACGTCTTCGTTGCAACGTCCATCGAATCCTGCAATGCCCTAGAAGCAAGCGTGAAGGGGAAGTTCAAGACGCACGTGGTGGGTGATGCAAAAAGGACACGGGACTTGATGAAAGCCATCCACGACGGGTTCAAGGTGGGCATGAAGGTCTAGTAGCCCAGGCGTGGCTTGTCCCACAAGTTAAAAAATCGCACGTATTGCTTCGTGGTGAGATTTCCAAGAATTTTTTCCACTTCTTTATCAAATCCAGAGATGTTCATTTCGGTTTTTGCGATCTCCTTTATCAAGATGCCGTAAAGTTGGAAGAACGATGATAATATGCGTTCCATCAAGGGGCGGCTGACACCATCGACCATGTCCCGGTCTTCGACGAAAAATATGAATAGCTTGACTTCATCACCGGTTGAGCCAGGAACTTGAAACTTCTCTTCTAGCATGTGGATGAAATGGCGTTCCATCTGCATTTTTATGAACGTTCCATTCTTGCCTGTCTGTGGCATGTACTCGATGAGCCTCAGGAATGCGGAGTATATCGACGCAGAGACCACGTCATCATCCTTGATATCACGAACATCCAAGAATTTCTTGGAATATAACTTGAATCCCTTGTAGATGATCGTGACTTCCTGGACGGCCATTCATATCATCCTGTAAGGATCAAGCGATGTTAAGATTACTTTCAAAATACCGAGAATGACCATCATTTCAATTAAAGTAACCAGCACGTGCATGAATAGCAGGTTGAACCCGAAACCAAGAATGTTCACGAGAAAGCCGAACAAGACACACAAACCAATTGAATAGATAGCACTGTATGCGATCCTTGCTATGGCGTCCATGTTTTTTCCATCACCCGTATTGCGAGCCGCGAGTTTCGGGTCGATGGCATGTAGCGGGGGGCTTTTCTTTGGTTTCGGTTTGAACTTGGATGATTTCAAGGGGTACCAAGCGATGGTCAAGGAGAACCCGGGGATAAAGAACAAATCAACCAACAGCAAGATGGCCCTTGCGGTTCCAAAGACCCCGGCAGGAGAAATGAATACCAAAGCACCCAGGGATACGAGGTTCCAAAAAATGATGAACGCGGTTACTTTCACGAGGGGATCATCCAGATGGTCCATGACAAAACGACCCAAGAATCCCATTTTCAACAAGAGAGGTTGGATTCTCCCCTTGGGGGGTGACCGTATGACGTTGATCTGGTCCCGTGCAACCATGCCTCGCAAGTTCGCGATGATCTCCTCGCGGTCCTCGTTTCCTTTGACGAGAATGGTGTCAAGCAAAATCCCGATTGTTTTTGGCTTGTTCTTGGAAATAATATCCAAGACTCGGGATTGCAACTCGTCTTCATCCATGGTGTGGGTAATCACGCTCCTGTTTCATCGAACCGCATGTTCCTTTGGCATGGTAAACCTTAATGGTTCTTCTAGTCCATGCAATTTGAACTTGGAGTCTGATCAGAGTTGGGTGGCCGTGATGGTTATTTGCGCGTTAAGCCGATATAATGCTCGATCTCGGCAGCGCCGGCACCCGCGGACCAGGAATTCAAGATGATCTGGTTGGTCAAGCCGTCACGCCAGCCGGGTACGGAAGCGGGATCGTTGTTTTCGATGGCATCGACGAATGCATCGATCATGCGCGAGTAAAAATTCCCGTTATCAACGACCTTTACCTCTTGTTCCGGTTGCATGTTTTTTCCATCATAGAGTTCCAAACGAGCTTGCTTGTCAACGATCGTGAAATTACGGGCATGAAGCGTTTTTTCGGTACCGTGGATCGTGATCGCGGTCTGGTAGGGAAGCTCGAACGAGCACGTGACGTGCGCGAAGATGCCGTCCTTGAAGCACATGTGAACGCTTCCGGAGGATTCCATGCACCGGCCGGGATGCGAGGCAACGTTATAATCCCGCTTGAACCCGTGGAACTGTACCAGCGCATGGCCGTCCAGCAAGAACCGAACCAGGTCCACCATGTGAACCCCGATGTCGAAAATGGGACCCCCGCCTGCGACCTCGGGCGAGAATATCCAAGGGCGGGAGGAGCCACTTGCCTGGAAGCTGTAATGCGCGTCGACGAAGACGACATTACCAAGCACGCCAGAATCGATCATCTCCTTCATGGCAATGCAAGAACGGGCATACCGGTAGCACTGCGCGATCATGAAAGGAATGCCATGCGAAATGCAAGCCTTGGACATGGAAACGGCATCCTCGATGGTCGTGCTCATGGGTTTTTCGCATATCACGGGCTTCCCGTGCCTGGCTGCCAACCGCACGTGCTCGCCGTGGACATCGTTCGGGGAAGCCACGTAAATCGCATCGATATCATCATGCTTGACAACGGCTTCGGGAGAATCAAAAAAACACGGGATGTTGTGTTGGTTGGCTTTCTCCCTCGCACCGCTCAAGCTCCGCTTCGAGATGGCTTGGATGACGGCCTTCGAACCTGCAAAACCCGGTATCAAACGGCGCTCGGAGAAGCTCCCGAATCCGATGATGCCAAATCGACGGGCCATAATGATGTATATAAACATGCGCTTTTATAACTAGGAATGGGATAGCACAACAAGGATCATGATCAGAGGAACGACTGCCGTGGAACGCGAAAGGGAACCTAGCACCTTCAAGGACGTGTGCAACGATATCGAGACGAGCGAGGTGGTGGAGTTGGTTCCAAGCTTGATCCAGTATGTCCGCGGGAGTTGCTTTCTCATACGGAAGGAAAACGGGACGTTCTTCGTGATAAAGAATAATTCCGTGTTTTTCATCAAGGAACGGTGCATCGATTGCTTGCACTTTCGGCCGAGCAAGGGTTGCGGTATAGGCCCCGATGTCAAGTCGATCTGCATCATCCCGGAGGAGAACCAGAAAGGGTGGACGAACTTGGAACAGCACCACGTTCACGTCCATCCCATGAGCCTCGTGCTGCTGGCCAAGATCATGACCCTCATCGAGCGTGTCCTGCCCGATTTCATCAAGGAACAAATCCCGGAATCATTCTTCGCGACGGCATGCAAGAAGTACGTCCACGTGAAGCCCATCATATACAGGATGCTCGTGGACCTGGACAAGCAAGAAGCGCAAATCTTGAAAAAACTAAGCATGGGTGCCTTGCCCGAGGAGCACAAGGTGAAGTTCCTCACGGAAATACAGAACGAAAAAAAGGAACTGATCGAAAGGCTCGCCCTCTTGCTTCCCGAGCACAAGCAATGAAGGAGCTACACGTATCTCGGGTCTGGTTTCTTCTCGACGAGCCCGCTTCCGGTTAATTTCGTGAAGAAGCACGTGTATTGCCCTTCCACGTGGCACGCCCGCCCGTGCTGTTTCACCCGGGCAAGCACCGTGTCGAGATCGCAGCAACGACGAGGGGCCGTTGTTGATATTCATGAGAAGGCTGAGCGCCTCCCTCGCTTCAAGCGCGGGCCCGACCGCGTGGCCTATGGGCTGATTGGCGAGGGTGAGCAGACACGTCGCGTCGATGCCAACCCGCCTCGCAATTTCCTTGAACCTGAACGCGAATTGCTTCCCGTTCTCGACGGTGGGAAACTTCGTTCCTTTCCCGCACGGGACATCGAGAACGAGTTTCTTGACGCCCAAGCTCATCTTCTTGCAAATGATGCTCGCGATCATGAGGGGAAACGGGTCCATGGAAAGCGGTTTTTCCACGTTGATGAGCGCATTGTCGGCCGGTGCAGAGTCTATCGCGCCACCCCAGAAAATGCCACACCGTTCGTTCTTCAGAATTTCGAGCAACCTATCCTTGGTGAAGGCGACCTTCGCGAGCACTTCCATGCTATCAGCGGTCCCGGACGGGCTAGTGATGGCCCTCGTGCTCGTTTTTGGGATGAACAGCCCCGCCGCGGCAACGATGGGCACGATAACGATCGTCACCTTGTTCCCGGGAACGCCGCCCGTCGAATGTTTATCGAATACATCGGGCCCGAAATCGAGTATCTCGCCGGAACGTGCCATTGCCTCGGTGAGATTGACGACCTCGTCATCGCTTGCACCGTTGATCTCGAGACCAATCACGAATGCAGCCATTTCCACTTGCGTGAGATTGCCGTTCGTGCAATCATTGATGATATCTTGTATCTCGCGTGCTGAAAGCATCTTGCCATGTATTTTCTCCTTGATGTAATCGTAGGAGCGTGGCCTCGCGGACAGGATGACCTCGATTAAGTTCTCGTTGCCGACAAGCTTCATGCGCGAGACAACCTCGTCGTACAGCCCGATCTCGCCCCGCGCGACGATGCCAGACCCCGTTGCCAGGTCCACCGTTGCCACGACGATATCATTCGCACCCGTCATGTGCCTGCCGGAACCGGGTTTCATCAAGGTCACCCGGTCGCCAGGCTTGGCGCCCAAGGCGAATGCATCATCATCACCGAGGATAACCTCGGGCATGCGCCCGCTTGCCAACCCAAGCCGTTTTATCTTGAAATGCATGTCGGTTCACTCCTTGGTGGTCTGTATTGCATACCGGTGAAGATAAGCTTACCCGGTATGGAACCTACTCGCGCATCTACGAGCGAAAAAAAAGTGGGTTGGAGGATGGATCACGCTTCGAGGTCCACGAGGTCGTAGGTCCTTGACCCGAGCCCGAGCCGTTCCGCAACTTCAAGCTGGAGCTTCCACGTCTCGTTGGGCGAGTCGCCCTTCTTGCCATAGATATACGAAAATTTTTCCGAGCCTTCCTTCAAGCCCAGGTCCCAAGCCAAGGAGTACGGGACGACGGCAGACTTGTGAACCAGGTCAACGCAAGCCTGGTCCAGGGCAACGGGGTCCTTCGACACGAGGATACCGATATCGGGAACGATGGGAACGTCCGAACCGCCCGAGCAATCACATTGGGGAACGACGTCGATGACGAGATTCATGTAAAATATCTTCTTCTCACCAAGGGCTTTCACGACCCCGAGCGCGTTGTCGCACATCTGGCCGATGAACTGGTTCTGGGAGATGTTCCCGTCCGTCTCGAACATCCGGGACTTGCACACGGCGTGGCAGAACCGGCACCGCCGGCATGCTTTATCATCCCTGATGATGTAACCATCCTCGGACTTGACAAGCGCGTGCACGGGACAAATGTCAATGCATGACTTGCACTCGGGAGGACATTTTTCATGCTTGATGTCCATCCGCTTGCTATGATGTGCTTCGGATTTTCCACCCTTCGCAACACACCCGATGCCAATGTTTTTTATCGCGCCACCAAACCCCGCCGAACCGTGCCCCTTGAAATGCGTCTGGACGACCAGCGCGTCGACGTTCTCGAGCTTCCCAGCGACAAGCACTTCCTTGAAATAGGCGCCGTCGATTTTCACGGGGAACCAGTCCAATCCAAGCGGCCCATCGAGCATCGTGACGGGGCATCCCATGGTCTCTGACGTGAAGCCATGGCGTCTCGCGCATTCGAGGTACTCTTCCTCGCTTGCCCGCCCGGCGTACTCTCCCTCGCCCCGGGGAAGGCCAGCGCCCGTCGATTCGGCAACGAACACGTCCGAGATACCAAGATGCTTGACGTGGTCCACCAAAAAACGCGTGTAGGAAGGCCGGATGTACCGCGTGTTGGCAAGAGCTCCGAAATGCGTTTTTATACACACCTTGTGCCCGGGTTTCACGTGGTCATCAAACCCGATTTCCCCGAGCAATACCGGGGCCTTGATCTTCGATAATGATCCCATTTCCGATGAGGTCCGGGCGTTCAAGAAGAACACGTCTGATTTCATGGTCGATAACCTTTCGAGCAATGGTAGTTGGTATTGACGGTCATCAAAGCACGCGCGTGAAATTAAGCTTGCCCGTGGTACGGCCAAGAGCACGTCTTGGCGATGAGAACTCAAGACGAGAGCCGGACAGGCGTTTAACACTCGTGAACGATCACTTGTGGGACGCTGGAGGCGAGCCGGGCATAGCAAGCAGTGCTGTCCCTTGAAACGAAGAGAAACATTTGATCATTTCACGCCGACTGGGATAATTTTAAGTTCACGAAGCATGCATGATCGTTAGCACGGATCGAGCTGAGACGAAGCAATGCCCGGTAACGCCCAAGACCCGAAAACATGCCCCTATTGCATGAAGCAAGAAATATCGCCCCGCGCCACGGCATGCCCGAATTGCGGCGAGCCCTTGCAAGAAAAAAGCATGATTCAAGGGGCTGCCACCGTTGACGTGAGGTGGACGATAAGGCGAACGCTTGGTAGCGTGTTCGGCGCGGTGTCGCGCGCGTACACTTGGCTGGTGCAGCAAAGACTTTCCACCCGCACGTGGTGCGTTCTATTAATTACCGGCGCGTGCCTCGGCGTGCTATCGTACTTCATCGCCCTCTTTCTACCACTACCGATCACGCTGGTCGTGTACTTCATCGTCCCGTCCATCATCATCACCGTGCCGTTCGGGATTTTCATGATGAAAGCAGGCGCGGCCACGGACAAGAGCCAGAACAAGCAAGAATAGAGACACGCATTGCCCCCGGCCCGTTACACCATGTAAGCACGTGTCGCATTCAATTGCATGGTGTAAGGTTGTAGGAAAGTATAATTACACAATAAAATACTGGTTGTTTGTTCAGGAATTAAAGCGCTGAATATTACCTTTTTTAACTTCTTTAAATACACGAATGCAATTGGTTGCCCGAATGTTTTTCATTCCACCACGGTACACGAGCATGTGGACCGGTCGAGCGTCGCTGCTCCGCGGACTGGAACGTCCCGTTCAAGACCGGTTTTCAACTGTAACAAAAATATGTGGTGAATGAAAATGATGACAAAGGAAGAAGTGATGGAGACTGTCAAAGCAAAGGACGTCAGGTTCATCCGTATCTGGTTTACCGACGTCCTCGGGTTTTTAAAGAGCTTCGCGATCACACCCCCCGAGCTCGAGGGGGCATTCGACGAGGGCCTGGGCTTCGACGGGTCGAGCATACGAGGTTTCACCGGCATCGAGGAAAGCGACGTCGTCGCTTGGCCCGACCCTTCGACGTTCCAGATACTTCCATGGCGGCCGAAGGAGCATTGCGTTGCCCGCATGTTCGCGGACGTGACCAACCCGGACGGGACGCCATTGGAAGCCGACCCGAGATACGTGCTCAAGAAAATGACGAAGAAGGCCGCGGAGATGGGATACACGTTCAACATCGGCCCGGAGCTAGAATACTTCTATTTTCGGGATGAAGCGTCTCCGCAGTTTGTCGACAAGGCAGGGTATTTCGACCAATCGACGGAGGCACTCGACATCGACATCCGCCGGGAGACCGTGCTCGCCCTGGAGGGCATGGGGATCCAGATCGAGAAGTCGCACCACGAGGTGAGCCCCTCGCAGCACGAGATCGACATGCATTATGCAGACGGTTTGACGATGGCAGACTGGACGATAACGTACAAGAACGTCGTCAAGGCGATCGCCCAGAAGTTCAACGTTCTCGCGACGTTCATGCCCAAACCCATCCAAGGTATCAACGGGAGCGGCATGCATTGCCACCAGTCGCTTTTCAAGGGAGATACCAACGCGTTTGGGAACCTCGCCCGCATGCAAGGCCCCATGATGGGTTCTGCCGTCCCCGCGTTTTCCGAGTCGTTCAACAACGGGAAGATCGAGCTGTGCAGGTATTTCATCCATAACTCGCTCAAGTACTTCGGATTCATAACGGGATTTATGGCCGTGAGCCTCGCCGTGCTATCATCTAGGATCATCGAGTTTCTCGTCATTGCATTTCCCGACTTGCAATATTACGTCCTTGCCTCGGTCCTGGTCCCTTCGGTTATCTTTGTAGAAGCAGCATCGCCTATCAACGGTCTCGCTGATAAGATATTCAACGCGTGCCACCGGCCCTTGACACCCATCATCATCGGCTACATCTTGACGCCATTGGGATACACGATGCAATTTCTCTTCTTGTGGCTGTGCGTATTTGAGCGCATGCTACCCATATGGGTGCTGCTCATATACCCCGGATTCGTTGTCTCGTGCGTGCGCACGGTCATCAGCTTCGCGTGGATACAGAAATCTTTGATCAAGATCGATTACAAGCGCATCGCGTGGCAGGTCATCGGGGCACCGGTCCTGGCTGCAGTTTCGTACGGGCTCGCATTGTTCGTGATATCCTACACGCTCTGGCCAGCCTTGAACGGGCTCTTTAGCACCTTCATCGCGTCCGTGGCCGGGGTCCAAGCGGGCACCCAGTACGGCGTGCTTGGGGGGTCGCTTGTCGTCCTGTTCCTCACCTTGTTCTTGTTCCCTGGCGGGCTGTACGCGCCGTTTCTCTCGATTTTCGGCGGGTGGGACGAGTTCACGCTCGAAGAATTTCACAAGTGTGCCCAGATATCTGGACCGAGCAAGGGCATCACGATGTTCGTTTACAACTCGTTCAAGCTCTTCGCTCGCTTCTCCAAGCTCCATAACAAGTTTCCCATGAACGACTACGCGAAGGTACAGAAGGAAGCGGAAGAGCTCATCGCCGAAGGAAAAGCCAACAAGATACTCGGCAAGAAATGACATGCGTGCACGATCAGGAAAAGAAGAACACCAACGCGACCGCCCCCAACGTGATGGATGCCAGCGATATACCGATCCCAAACTTTCGCACGGGCAGTTTCCGGATGAACCGGGGTACAATGAGCCCCGTCGTGACCGAACCCAAGCCGATGAAGAACGAGATCCCAAAATCGAAGAGAAGTTTTCCAGCGACAATCCACCCGAGGATACCGTACATCAAGACCGTGAACCCGCAGATGCCGATGCTCATGATCAAGGCCGTCGCAACGGCTTTCTTCACGGGGAACCCGTGCAACATGACCAGCATGATGGCCATGATCACGCCAGAATTGGCGCCGGCCAGGCCACTGTTGAGCCCGACGTAAACCGAGATGCACGCGACGACGACCTTGTAGATGCGGGAGGTCTCGGGGAGCAACCCTATCACATCGCGATCGTCGTCATCTTGCACGTTCTCGGCCGCGACCAGATGATCCAAGACGGCTTGCGTTCGTTCGTTCATTTGCTTGCCCGAGAGCAAACGACGGGCGAGTTGCGCCACGGAACGCTTCACGGATTCGGGCGTTGGAAATCCTTTTAGTATTATATATATCCCAAACCCGATCACTAATATGGGAAGGAACCAGCCAAGCGCGTGACCGATCAACGTCGTGAACACGATGATTGCCCCGATGATGATGGAAATGCTCGCTAGTAGCAAGAACACGGCTTGATTCTTCTTGAAGATAACGTTACCCGCGCGCGCGTAACTGGTACCAACGACAACTGATGTCAAGAGGTCGTTCAGCGCATTCGTGGCTATAGCCAAGAAGACGTCCCCGGTAAGGAGGAGCACCACCGGGATCACTATGCTTTGGCCCGTCTGGGCGATAAACGACATGGAAAAGGCTACCAAGATGCCGATCCCGACGAGCAAGGCCATTTGCCAGAGTTCGAGCTGCATTGCAATCGATCACGCGTATGCCGTCAATCCATAAATTCCTTGTTTTCCTCCTACCGGACATGCATCAACCGCCCGGTGGAACCACCATGAATGAATACATCACCGAACCAGAGAAAAAAGTCCCGATTAAAGGAAATTTCGATGTCATCGTCGTCGGTGGCGGTCCAGCTGGCTTTTCGGCAGCAATCAATGCATCACGTGAAGGTGTTTCCACGTTGCTGGTGGAAAAGGAGGGTTCCGTTGGAGGGATTGCCACCACGGGTATGATGAGCCACTGGACGGGGGACACGCGTGGGGGCTTTTACGAGGAAATCATAGAACGCTCGATCGATTGCTTCAAGGACGATGACACGGTGCTTGGCGAGTGGAAAACCATCAATCCCGAGAAGCTCAAGACCGTGTTCCTAGAAATGGTCCGCGAGGCTGGCGTGCGGCTACGGTTGCACACGCTCGCGTGCGATGCGATCATGAAGGGCAACGAGATCGCGGGCATACTCGCCGAGAGCAAATCCGGGCGGGAGGCATTCGTGGGGAAAATCATCATCGATGCCACGGGTGACGGAGACATCGCCGCGCGTGCTGGCGTTCCCTTCTACAAGGGTCGCGAGCGGGATGGCAAGATGCAACCCGCGACATTGATGTTCAAGGTCGCCGGCGTGGACTTGGCACGGGCGGTGCTGCCCGGGGCATTCGAGAGCAATCCGGTTGTACCGGGGGGGAAAATACAGGACCTCGGTCGCGAGCACCTACCATTCCCCGCGGGTCACGTCCTGCTGTACAAGAGCACGGTGCCAGGTACCGTGACGGTCAACATGACGAACGCCATCGACGTGGACGGGACGAGCGCTGATGACCTCACCGGGGCAGAGATCACGTGCCGGATGCAGATGGATCCCATCGTCACCTTCCTCCGGGAGTACGTACCCGGGTTCGAGCGATGCCACGTGATCGGGGCAGCATCGACGGTTGGCGTGCGAGAAACGAGGCATTTCGAAGGGGAATACGTGCTCTCGGAAGAGGATGTCTTGCAAGCACGCCTGTTCGATGACTGGGCCGTGAGAAACGTGCATTTCAACTTCGACATCCATAACGTGATGGGAAGCGGGCTGGACGATGCGGGCGTGCAGGAAAGGTTCCCCCAACGACGAGCCTACTCTATCCCTTACCGTTGCTTCGTGCCCAAGAACGTTGAAAACCTCTTGCTCGCCGGGCGCGACATCTCCGGCACGCACGTGGCGCACTCCAGCTACCGGGTGATGCCCATCTGCGCCAACATGGGGCATGCGATTGGCATCGCTGCAGCCTTGTGCGTGAAAGGTAATGTAAAACCACGCGACTTGAACGTGAATTTATTGCAACAGAAGCTCGTGAAATAACGGTTGCATCGCCGCGAGAGGCTTCGATAAGGGGGATTAATGGAATCACTCGTGGAAAGGGAAGATAATAGATGCGGACTTGATTAGTACAATCCAATAATAAAAGGGGCCCCGGCTACAATTCAAGCTCCACCTCGAAAAAGAAGGCATCGAATTGATAGAGACGAGAGAGGAGATAAAAAACAAGCGAATCAAATGGGCAAGTCCTTCCAGTAGTCCGGCACCCACACGGCCTTGCCCGTCCTGCTCGATTCGATGGCGCCCATCGATACCGTGAATGACTTGAAGATGTCCTCGAACTTGTTGAGTGGCTTGTTCTTGCCGTTCGACTCGATGCTCCGCTTCATTTGCTCGAGAATGATCATCTGGCCATCCCACGGCGTGCCCATGTGCTCGACGCCATCATCGCCCGCGTCGACCGCGAGGAACGCGTCTTCCTCGGACTTGCGTCCTTCCTCGTCGAGGTACCGGTCGATCTCGATCCAGCCTTTCCCCGCGTTGACGTGCCCCTTGCCATAGTAGAGGTCAAGGTGATTCCGCGACGCGTGCTGCGGGCCGCGTGCTTGCCAGTCGCCGTAGTACTGCACCCATATCCAGTTGTGTCGGTGGTTGTAATCGTCGGGGTGCGCGAGCGCCATGTTCAAGAACACCGTGCTCGACCCTTGCCAGTTGGAGTACCGGGGAATGAACGTGTCGGCCTTGACTTGCACGATGTCGAGGCCCGTGAAGTAGCGGCAGAGATCGATGTGGTGGGGTGCCATGTCTTCCAAGTAGACTTCGGGGAGGAACCTGCGCCAGCCTGTTCGTTTCTCGCCCCAGTTCCCCGCGCTCGACCAAGAAAAAAGAAATAAGAAAACTATAGAATGTCATCAAGCGATGACTGGCGAGATGGCCGGCTCCTGGTAGAAATGGGAGGTGTTGGGATCGAATGCGCATCCTGAAAGAGCAAATCCAGTGTTACTTGCTGATTTCGGTAAGCGATCTTATCTGAAGAAGTCGAGAAGAAACCATGTAACGAGTCATCGCAATTCATTTCCACGTGGAACGAGATGCCGTTGCAAGTCACGTCTGCCTCGACGAAGTTTATGCGCCCCATTATTCAGAAAAAAATTGGTAAATAATTTTAAACCACGCGCTATATCATGACCAGCGTTGGTAAAGAGTCTAAAAACCATGTCAAGAATAACGCGTTCAGGTTGATCAAAGTGGAGAAATTTACAGAAAGGGAACTAAAAAAGTGTGCAGATGTTCTCACGTCAGCATTCATTGATAATGTACTCTACAGCAAATTTGGAACAGACAGGGACAAACGTTATAAAAAACTCTTTGAATACAATCTTTTTTCTTTAAGATGGAACGCGAGATATGGGGGGATACTTGTCGATGAGGAGGACGGCATTTATAGGGGCGTTCTCGCGTGGATAGAAGATGAGAAAATAACCTTGTCTCGTATTATTAGAGGCGGAATAATACCCGCGCTTTTTAGAGTTGGACCTAAAGCGGTGGCAGACGCGTACGCGATAACCATGGATGCGGTTTCGGGGATCGAGGGAGACTACCTACGAAGGCCAACTATCGGCGTCATTCCTGAGTATCAGCGTAAGGGAATAGGAAAGGCACTGGTGTTGAGATTGATGGAGAAATCAAAACGTGAAAACCTTCCGCCGTTATTAGGATCGGTACGTGTCCTAAAAAACGTGGAACTTTATAAAAAATGGGGAGGAGAAATTTTAAAAGTTGTTCAAAAAGATGGATTAGATGTCTATTACATGGTGTTCAAGCATGAAAAGGTACTCAAAACGTGATTCCCTTCACGTGAACGGTGTAAAAATGAGCCCCGTTGGTTGGCCCGCGGGCGTCCTGCCGGTGCCAAGGTGAGAAACCGGGCGAGAACGACCCGTGCCAGTGGTTACAAATCGAAACCGCGTGCGGGTGAAAACATGCACGCGATCGACCGCGTGGTGAATAACCTTTCGATTATCATGAAAGGGTCGAGAAAACCGAGAAAAAGTTTGCTAGAAACTCTTTTATGAATGTGCCTTTTTAAACATCAAGGCGATACCACTGCTACTGGCCAGAAACGCCTTTTAACATCACATCTTGAATGGAAGTCGATCAAGCGTGGAAAAGAAACATGTTTACCTGTTCTCAGAAGGAAATAAGGATATGAAAGAGATCTTGGGAGGCAAGGGTGCGAACCTTGCCGAGATGAGGCGCATCGGGCTCCCCATACCCCCGGGCTTCACCATCTCTTGCGAAGCGAGCTTGATCTATTACGAGGATAAAAAAATCCTTGACAAAATAAGGCCTGCCGTGCTGGAAGCGTTGAAGCACGTTGAAAACCAAACAGGCAAGAAATTCAACGACCCGGAAAATCCGTTGCTCGTGAGCGTCCGCAGCGGCTCGGTCGTTTCCATGCCGGGCATGATGGACACCGTTTTGAACTTGGGCATCAACGACGATATTGTCTCCGGGCTCATCAAGAAAACCGGCAACCGCAGGTTTGCACTCGATTCCTACCGGCGTTTCATCCAGATGTTCGGTGACGTCGTGATGGGAATCAAGCACGAGGAATTCGAGGCCATCCTGTCCTCGTACAAGGCCGAAATCGGACCCGACGCGAAGGACACGGACTTGAGCGAAAGGGACCTCGAAGATATCATAAAGGAATACAAGGCTCATTACAAGAAGGAAATCGGGGAAGATTTTCCGACTGACCCTGTAACGCAATTGTTCCTGGCCATCGAGGCCGTGTTCAAGTCGTGGAACAATGCACGCGCCATCACGTACCGGAAGCTCAACAAGATACCGAATTACGGGACCGCCGTCAACGTGCAAACCATGGCATTCGGGAACATGGGAAACGATTCTGCAACAGGAGTTGCATTCACCAGGAATCCCTCGACCGGCGAGAAAAAATATTACGGCGAGTTTCTCATCAACGCGCAAGGCGAGGACGTCGTGGCAGGCATCCGCACGCCCGAACCGATAGCAGAGATGGAAAAGTACCTCCCCGGGGCCTACCACCAGCTCCTCGATATTTTCGAGAAGCTCGAGCAGCATTACAAGGACATGCAAGATATCGAGTTCACCATCGAGAAGGAGAAGCTCTACATGCTCCAGTGCAGGTCCGGCAAGCGAACCACGGCCGCGGCCGTGAAGATTGCCATGGACATGCTCCACGAGGGCATGATCGACGAGAAGACCGCCCTCATGCGGATCGATGCGTACCAGATCGACCAGTTACTGCACAAGCGCGTCGATGATGCAAAGAACACGATAAAGGAATTCGCGACGGGACTTGCAGCATCTCCTGGTGCAGCGATCGGGCAAGTTGTCTTCGACGCGGACGAGGCCGAACGGTGGGTGAAGGAAGGTGGAAAGAAGGTCATCCTCTGCCGGCCCGAGACCAAGCCAGACGATATCCACGGGATGATCGTTGCCGAGGGCGTCATCACGAAGAACGGGGGCATGACCTCGCACGCGGCGGTCGTGGCCCGGCAGTACGGCAAGCCTTGCGTCGCGGGCATCCAGAGCTTGGCCATCGACCTCGAGAACAAGCTCATCATCGCGAACGGTGGCGAGATCATGATCAAGGAAGGCGATGTCGTGTCCATGGACGGGAGCCGGGGAAACATCTACATCGGACCGGTGCCTTTGATCGAACCAACCATCTCCGGCGATTTCCAAGACATCTTGATGCTCGCGGACAAGTACCGGCGGCTCGGCGTGCGGGCAAATGCAGACACGCCAAACGACGTGAAGAATTCCCTCAAGTTCGGGGCAGAAGGAATAGGTCTGTGCAGGACCGAGCACATGTTCATGGCGATCGACCGCCTGCCCGTCGTGCAGCAGATGATCTTGGCCAAGGACAAGAAAACGCTGGACAGGGCTTTGCGGCGGATCGAACAAATGCAGACGGATGATTTTTACACCATCCTCAAGGAGATGGCAGGAAAGCCAGTCATCATACGGCTGCTGGACCCGCCATTACACGAGTTCCTCCCGCAACTGGAAGGATTATTGCTCGAAACGCAAGAGCTGAAGTTAACGAATGGCGATCCAAAGCGCATCGCTGCGAACGAGGAACTCTTGGCTGAAATACGTTCGTTGGCGGAAGCGAACCCGATGCTTGGCTTGCGAGGCTGCCGGCTGGGAATCACGCGCCCCGAGATCAACGAGATGCAGGTGCGCGCGATCATCAACGCGGGCGTGAAGCTGAAGAAAGAAGGCATCGATGCGAAGCCCAAGATCATGATTCCGCTCGTCGGCACCGTGAACGAATTGCGTATCATCGAGCCAGAGTTGCGCAAGACCGCGAAGGATATCATCGATGCTGCTGGCGTGAAACTCGAATACGAGTTCGGGACCATGATCGAGGTTCCACGTGCAGCATTGACCGCCGGCGAGATCGCGCAGAACGCCGAATTTTTCTCCTTCGGCACGAACGACCTCACCCAGATGACCTTCGGGTATTCCCGCGACGACGCCGAGGGCAAGTTCCTCCCGCAGTACATCGAGAAGAAAATACTCGAATACTCGCCGTTCCAGCGCGTCGACAAGACCGGCGTCGGGCGGCTCATCAAGATGGCCGTGGACGAGGGACGTGCGACCCGGCCATCGCTCAGTTGCGGCGTGTGCGGCGAGCACGGTGGTGACCCGGACTCGATCGACTTCTTCCACAAAAGCGGGCTCGATTACGTGAGCTGCTCCCCGTTCCGGCTTCCCGTTGCACGGATCGCGGCAGCACAAGCAGCGATACGGGCACAACAAGGGAAATAAAGGAAAATCGCACTTCATTCCCATTTTTCTTAAAAAATGTCGTGACTTGCAACAAACCATCCTCATTTTCGATTCACGAAACATTTATTATGGTAAAGCGAGGTTCTTGCTAGAAGTGTTGCTCGGAATGAGGTGTCCCACGACATGCAATTTACGTTACCAGCTGGAACGCCGGAAATATACTATTTCGGCATAAACGGGATGACATGGACAGAGGCGCCTTGCCTCGTCCATGCAACCGCGATGTCTCCCTTGCACGCGGGAAACACGCCTTCCACGCGTTCCAAGCCATGGAACGTTGGTGCCACTTCGACCGACTCGAAGCCGGGCTTGCTTGGCCTCACGCCGAGCCAGTAGGTCGACAAGTCGTACGCCGGCGTGGCTGCCCACGCGTGGCACTCGCTCCCGTCGATGGACCACGTCTCCCATATCGTGCCCGTCTTCCCGATGTCGAGCATGGGGACCCATTTCTGCACGTATTTCATGATCAAGTCGCTCCTGCCGATCTTGGAAAAAAACTTGTGCACGTGGTGCTGGAAAAATGGTTGCGCCACGACCACGCGTTCCTTGAGCGTGTCACCGAAAGCGTGGTGCGACATGCGTTTCGTGTAAAACCCGTCGATCTGCGCAGCGATGTTTTCTTCCGATCCGGGAAATTCAAATATCCGGGCAAGGATAGACGTGATCTTGGTCGCGTCGGTGGTGACCTCGTGCAAGACGAGATACGCGTTGGTCATGTAGCTGAGCTGGTGCAGCTTCCCTTGGTGGAGAAAGTCCCGGTAGCACCCTTCCGCCGGGTCCCAGAATGTCTGGTCTATCTTCTCGCGCAAGGTCGCCGCCTTGTCCAGGAATTGTTTCGCACGCACGTGGTCGCCGAACTTGGTTGCCAAGCCACCCACGAATTGCAGCACGTCCATGAACTGCGCGTTCAAGATGGCCCACTTTCCGGGCTTGTCGTGCCCGAAGCTCCAGTCGATGAACGTCCAGTAGGGCAGGTCCGATATCAAGCCCGTGGAGGGGTCGATGTACTTCCAGAACCACTCGATGGCCAGCAAGAAGTGCGGGTACAAGTCAACCAGCGCTTGCTCGTCACCGTAGTACTGGTAGTAATCACGGGCGAGCTGCATCCAGTATAGGCAGTAATCAGGGATGATGTGCACCTGCAAGACCGCGTCGCCTGGGTGGAAGCTATAGGTGATACCATCCTGGCGCTGGCCGAACGCGGTGTCGTAGATCAACTTCTTGGTGAGGCGGGCCTCCCCGAAGCACGCGTTCGCGATCAAGGCCTCGGGGTATGCATCACCGAGGTAGGCCCGCTGCTCCCGGGACGGGCAGTCGAGGTACCCGTCGATGGCACAGCAGAGCACGGTGAGGGCGCAGGCCTTCCACAGCCGGTTCAAGCCGTCATCGTTGCAAGCAAACGAGCCTTGCTTGGTGACGCGCATGTGGGTCCTGTTCGTCGCCATCACGTGGATTTTCAATGGCCCGGACAGGTCCCGGATCTTGACGAGCATGTACAAGTACCCTTCCCAGTCCCATTGCTCGAAGAATTGCTTCCCGCCCCGCAACACGACCCGCGATCCGCGCTTGGTGGACGTGAAATCGAGGCGTGGCAAGTTGTTTTCCATCTTCTCGGACGGGATGATATCGATGACCGTGCCGGCCGGACCATCAACGACGACACGCGGGTAGCCAACCATCTCGTGGGGGAATCGAACGTAAAGCGACAGGACCTTCCCGCGGGAGCCGTCCTTGGGGACGATGTCGCAGCAACCAGCGCCCGAGAGCAAATTAGCCTCGTTCTCGACCGAGAAATGGGCAAGGGGCTGCACCGGGCCCTCGAACATGTGCTGCATGCAAAAATCGATGTGCTCTTCCTTGTCCTCCTCGTCCATGTCATAATTGACGTCGTCATTCTCGCCGATGACGAGGAAGCCGGATGGAAAGACGACCTCTTCATGGAGCGGGTGGTTTTCATCGAGTAATAATGTCTTGACGGGATAATCAAGAATGACAGGGCTTTTCCAGTTGTCGTCCTGAAAATCGGTCTCGTTCCAATCCCTTGGAACCAACCGGGCATCGAACTCCTCGATGAACCCGAGGGCATCGTTCTTCAGCGGCATGTCCGATCGCTCGCCCTCGTTCACGATGATCCTCGTGTCCTTTCCCGAGCCGAACCTTTGAACCTCGTTTTCCCGGTAGGCGAGCTCGACATCGAACATGATGCCGCCGTTGCCGGCGTTTTCAATTCGCCGTCCCTTGCTGCCCGGGCCCGTGTAGAAGGCAAAATCAAGCCCGTAGTACCTCGCGTGGATGGCGATGACGTTCCGCCCCTCGCGAAGGAAACGCGTGATGTCGTAGCGATTGTAATACCAGTAATATGCCTCGCACCGGTTGAGGCCACGGCCAACGTACTGCCCGTTGATGAAGAGCTTGTACCGCGAGTCGACCGTGATGCACATCATTGCTGTTTTGAGGCCAGGTTTCACGTCAAACGCGTGGCGCACCAAGCAATACGTGTTTGTCGCGTCGTCGACCATTCCCTTTTTTCGCATTCCTTGCCTTGCGACGCTCGCCTTTTTCGAGATCGCATCCATGGCAGCCCATATCCATCTCCCGTGCCAATCCATGCGTGCGCGGTTTGATACATCGACCATATTCTTGCACCCTTGTTGTGTTCACCTTGCATGGAGGGCATTGTATAGTAGAATTTTATCTTTCCCTACAGATTTGAAATCGCGGACCATGTCAAACAAAAAACCCAAGGTAATCGCGATCGTTCCCGCAAGGCTCGATTCTACCAGGTTGCCGAGGAAGGTCTTGCTTCCCATCGGGGACAAGCCCTTGATCCAGCACGTGCATGACAACGCGAAGCGTGCTTCCTTGATCGACGAGGTATACATCGCCACCGATTCTGAAGAGGTTAGGGATGCGGTCGCGGGCTTCGGAGGGAAGTCCATCATGACCCCATCCGAGGGCATTTTTTCCGGTTCCGACCGCGTGGCGCACGCCGCGCGCGCTGTTCCCCACGACATCATCGTCAACATCCAAGGAGACGAGCCGTTCATGACGGGGCGGATGGTGGACGAGGTTGTAAGACCAATGATTACCGATTCGAGTTTAAATGCATGCACGTTATGCAGGCGCATCATGAAGGAAGAGGAATTCGATGATCCTGGTGTCGTGAAATGCGTACGGGATATCAACAATAACGGGCTCTATTTTTCACGCCATCGCATCCCCTATCCCCGGAGTCCCGGGCCCGATTACAAGCTCCACGAGCACCTTGGCATCTACGCGTTCAGCCGTGATTTCTTGCAAGAATTCGTATCTTGGAAGCCGACACCGCTCGAGATCACGGAATCACTGGAGATGCTGCGGATCATCGAGCACGGGGTGAAGTTAAAAGTCATCGAGACTGCAGAGGACACCTCGAGATACTTGTCCGTCGACACGCGGGATGACCTAGAACGCGCCAGCCGGTACTACCGGGAACTCAAAGGAGATGCATGATACACCATGACAAGCAAACCAACATTCATCACGAGCAACAAGGTGCTCGACAAGCTCCAAGGCGAGCTTGATCGCAAGCTATCGAACAGGCTCGACCAAGCAATTTCGACCATCGCAAGCGTGAAGCAAAGGGGAGGAAAGGTAGTGGTCGTCACCGGTTCCGGGCCCAACATCCACGAGGGAATTACCACACTCATCGCGGGCTTGATAGAGGCCGGCATCGTTGATGGCGTGAGCACGAGCAGCGCCGTCGTGGCGCACGAGCTTGCCGGGTCGCTCGACAAGGTGAAGCGGATCGACGGGAAGGCACTGGGATTCGGGCTCCAAGACCCGCGCACGTATTCGTCCCCGCCGGCGGGGAAGTACTTCTTGCCACGGGGGGAGATATTCGAGTTCACGCAGCTGACACCCGAAGAGATCGACATCATAAGCAAGGACTTCACGATCGACAAGAATTTACTGGGTAAATCGATGCAAGTCGACGGCAAGGTGATCATCAAGGCCGCGGGGAACATGGCATACCCGATGGGTCCCAGGACGGAATTGCTGGCCACCAAGCTGTTAGCCAAATGCAAGGAAACGAACCAGCCGCTCGAACGTGTTGCCGGTCCCGGCGCCGACCCGCTCACCATGATCGGCGCCGCCGCGCGCAAGGGAGTCCCGGCACTCGTGAGCATCCCGCAGCTCGTCGGAGGCGGTAACGTGGGTATAAGCATAGGCGATTCCATATCGATCAACGACAGGTGCACCGCATTTGCAAGGATGCTATCGGGCGCTGACGTCATCATCGAGCTTCTTGGCCCGGAGAGCCTTATTGTTGTCCAGCATGCCTTTTTCCATGCTTTTCAAAAGGCCTTTATAGTAGCTTGGCGGAAGGTTTGCTCTGTGCCATATTGAACATCAGCCAAAGCGAGTACGACGCGATAGGCACGGTCTGGGAAGTTGTTGTGATGCTGATGAACGCGACGTGGGGAACCGTGATGGACTTGAGCGAAGTGACCATCTCCAACATGGACAAGGCTATGGTCTTGAACGACACGTCCGGCGGGATGGGCTTCGATTACATGCTGTTCGGGTACGCGGGCGACAAGGTCTTGACGGTCTTCGCTTTCTCAGCGCAGTCTGTATGGATCAACTGGCTCTCGGACATCACGGCAAACAACGCCACGCTTGCCACGCAGTTTGAAAACGTCTTTTACTGGGTAATGTTCTCTTTTATGTTGTTGTTTTTAGGTTTTGCTGCCTTGTTCCATACCTATAGCGGCGGTGCAAGTGCTTCGATGCAAGCCAGCGACGTCTCCATCTCGCCGTCTTCCATAAGCACGCAAGCTGAGGATTATGACGAGATGGTGAGTTTCGCATCGGCATGGGGTGCTATTGCCGATCCTGCCGGAATACCGGGTTATGAAACAGTCGTGGTCCTCGCAGCCAGCGGTGCTGCATTCGGTGCCCTCGCGTTCAAGGCTCGCAAGGCAAGGAAGTGATCTTGCACCGCGTGGATGCACGTGGTTGCTGGATCCACCATTCTTTTTTTTTTCACGTGCACGGCTCGTCCAGCCCACGATTCCCGTGAAAGCGGCATGATTAAAATTGGCGACGGGCTTTCCAACGTGCAGCATGCTCTCACATGCTTGCCCTCGTGAACGAACCATCGCGTGAGTCCCGTGCTCGAACCCTCCATATTGCGCAAGCTAGAAGAAGCCGTGGGAAAGACCAATTGCTCTACCGATGATACCATTCTTTACGTGTATGGGTATGACGTGAGCGATGTTGGCGGCAAGCCTGACGTGGTGGTGCGGCCAGCATCGACTGCCGATGTCGAACGTGTCGTCCAAACATGCGCGGCGCACAAGGTGCCCGTGATCCCTCGCGGAGCCGGGACGGGCGCTACCGGCGGTGCCGTTGCCCCCACCGGCGGGGTCGTGATCGACCTATCTCGCATGAACCGCATCATCGCGATCGACCTGGCGAATTTGCAAGTTTCCGTGCAAGCAGGTGTTGTCGTTGCTGAATTGAACGAGTTTCTCAAGCCGCACAAGTTCTTCTACCCCGTGATCCCCGGGAGCGATGCGATGGCGACCATCGGTGGCGTCGTGGCGAACGACGCGTCCGGCATGCGCGCGTTCAAGTATGGCACCGCCAAGGATTACTTGCTCGGCGCGACCGTGGTGATGCCCGATGGCAAGTCGGTTGCCATCGGCGGGAAGGCGCTGAAGAATGTCGCCGGTTACGACCTCTTGAGGCTCTTTGCCGGGTCGGAGGGCACCCTCGGCATCTTGACCGAGATGCGGCTCAAGATCGCACCGTTGCCGCCCGGTAAAGGCGTGCTCGTTGCCTACTTCGATGACCTGGAAACCGCCGGCAAGTCGGTCGCATCGACCTACCAATCCGGCGTGGTGCCGAGTGCCATCGAGATACTCGACCGGTCCGCATTGGAAGCCATCACGGTCTACAAGCCCGGTGCTGGCGTGCGCATCGCGGAAGCGATGCTGCTGTTCGAGTTTGAAGGCACGCCCGAGTTCGTCAAGCACCAAGCGCAACAAGTGATCAACGTCTTGGAGTCCCTTGGCGTGGCGGACCACCCGTTTTCCGATGACCCCGGCGAGATCAACAAGCTCTGGGCAGCAAGGAGCGTGGTGGGTGCCGCGACCAGTGCCCTCAAGGAAGGATATAGCCGGGTTTACGAAGGCGAGGACATCTGCGTCCCGTTGACCGAAATTCCACGAACGCTTCTCAAGCTCCGGGAGCTGCGCGAGAAGCATGGCCTGGGATGCGTCATCTTCGGCCACATCAGCATCGGGTCGCTGCACCCCGCCATCACGATCCGCAAGTCCGAGCGAGCGGACTGGTCCGCGATGCGGGAGATGGCCGACGAGATACACAAGTGGGCAATTGCCGTCGGTGGCACCGTCACGGGCGAGCATGGCATCGGCATCGCAAGGAAGGAATACATGGTGCTCCAGAATGCCCCTGCATATGATATCATGAAAAAAATCAAGAATGCCCTCGACCCGGACAATATCATGAACCCGGGAAAGGTATTCTGATGCCACCGGAGCGTGCCCATCGTGTCCCTTGAAAAATTGAGGCCAGTCCTTGAAAAATGCGTGAGGTGCGGGAAGTGCCGTGCGAGGTGCCCGTCGCTGGAGGCAAACGAGGAGGGCACCCCCGGGTGGGAGATTTATGGCCCCCGTGGCCGGATGCGGCTCGCGTATGGCTTGCTCGAAGGCAACCTGCCCCCGTCAAAGACCGTTGCCGATAGCCTCTTCACGTGCTTTTTCTGCAACCAGTGCGTCGTGAACTGTCCCTCCTTGGCACCCATCACGGACGTGATCATCGAAACCCGCAAGCAGCTCGTCCAAGACCACCAAGCCGCTGATGGAATTTACAAGCTGCACGGTACCGTGGATGCCACCAAGAACATGTTCGGGATGGACCAGCTCGATCGCGTCGACCTGTGGGCAATGGGCGAGGAGGAGCTCGTGTCGCGCCACGTCGGGGTGCCCGCGGACATCGTGTATTTCGTCGGCTGCCAAGCATCGTTCAAGGGCGAACTTGCAGGGATTCCCGTTGCCATGGTTCGCATCCTCGACAAGCTCGGCGAGTCGTTCTCGTTGCTCGGGGAGAACGAGCAGTGTTGCGGCAATCCCCTCGAGCTGACGGGTGCCTGCGACGAGGCGATCAAGCCCCTCGCGGAAGCGAATGTTGCCGCGATCGAAGCCCTCGGCGCGAAACGGGTCCTCTTCACGTGTCCCGGGTGCTATCGCAACTTCAAGCAAGTTTATCCGGGACTGCTCGGACGGCAGCTGCCCTTCGAGCCCTCGATGGTGAGCGAGTATTTGCTCGAGAAGATCCAGGTGGGGCTGCTCCGCCTCGGGCCGGTCGACGGCATCACGCGCGTGGCCTACCACGATCCATGCGAGCTCGGGCGTCACATGGGTTTCTACGACCCGCCGCGGAAGGTCATCTCGTCCATTCCCGGTATCCAGCTCGTGGAGTTCAAGGAAACCCGTGAAAACAGCAACTGTTGCGGGATGGGCGGCGGGGTGGCGGTGCACGACATGGCCGTGTCCACGCACCAGGCCCGGAACAAGTCGCGCGACATCGCTGAAGCAGCCGTGCACGCGGTCGTGACCCATTGCCCGGCATGCTTCCAAGGCATCGGGAAGGCCTGCACCATGGTCCCGGCCGGAAAGGCAGGCGGGAACGGGGGCCCGCCCGCGCGCGTGCTGGACCTGGTCGAGCTCGTGGCACTCTCAATCGGATTCACCAGCTGACCGCCCACGGCGTGACGTGATGCCACATGACACGAAAGAACCCGCTGGTCGAGGTGCTCGAGAAGGTGTTCTGGGCGTTCACCTTGGGAGAAAGGGACGGCGTCGTCGTGCTCATCACGCACCGCGGGGCGCCCGGCGACGTGAAATCGATCAAGGCAACCGACATCGCGAGGTTCGACCGGGGATACATCCACGTGCTGGCAGACGAGGACGATGGCGTCTCGTCGTTCGGGGGGGAGGTGCCCATCCCGTTGCACCGTGTCTTGCAGATCGTTGATGCAAAGGGAACCGTGCTGTACGTCAAGGGCACGGAAGAAAAAGAGCAGGAATGAAAGGAAATGCCATCATTGCGGCTGCGTGCCAGGTGCACCGCCCGCCGGGGGCGCCGGTTCTTCTGCGGGCAAGGGAATGTTAAGCCCCGTCACCATGTTGAAGAACGCGTAATTTTCCTTCGAGAACTCCTTGTCAGGGTCCAGCGCGCACCTGATAAGCGTTTCCGCCTGCTCCTGGTTCAGCTTGAAATCCAGGAGCCCGGGGTTGTGCTCGAACAAGTATTGCGTTTTCTCGCCGCTGGTTGACTCTGGCATGATGATGATGCCCTTGTTGTAGGTGTTCGTCGTGAGCCCGTCGACGAGCCGCTTTGCAGAGTAAAACGCAGCAACACCACCCGACCTGTCAAACGTCTTGACGCTCGGGACATCGATGCCAACTTTTTGGCCGCTGAACTCGATCAACCAGCCATTGCTTGGCGAGCTTGAACGGGATTTTCAGCACGCCCATTCCCGAGAGCACGGCTATGGCTATTATGATGTGAATGATACCCCAGATCAGGCCCCACCACCACCCAATCCATCCAAGGCCCCAAGCCCCGATTCCGATTCCCGCCATGTCGAGGATGGCCAAGATTATTGCAGCGATAGATCCAATTATTATTAAAATTTCTCCGATGCCGTTTTTCATGTGCTGTCACGCATGCTTTCAATGGAGCATGAATACGTGTTACACCAGATCGCTTTATTAATGTTATCCAAGCCAACCAAAAAGAGAAAAAGGTAGTAAAACGATACTAGTTCGGACCATAGAAAAAAAATCAAAAAGGTCAAGGGGTCCACCAAGCAGGTTTCGTGTCGTGCGGGTCGAGGGTCACGCCACCCGTTGAGAACACCTCGGTTGGCCAGTAGCCCGCCAAGAAGTTCACGAATTGAGCCACGTCGGTCCCGAACCGGGCGATCAACGCATCTTTCTGGGCACTCGTGTTTGGCTGGTATGTAGCGATCAACCAATCCTTATATAAATAGCCATACCGGGATAGCAATGGGTTATAGGTCAAGGATTTCAAGCCGTTCCATTCGGTGAGGTCGTCGACATTATCCGGGTCCGCCCATTTATCAAATGGTAATGGCCTGAAGCCTCGCCAGTTACGATTGGGCAGCAAGTTCATGGTCTACGCGCGGGTTCTCGACAAATAGCTGCCATACCCATTTTCTTTATGGACTGTATGCCGCCGCTTGGGAGATTTTAGCGAAGTTGATGGAACGAGGCGGACATACCAAGGCGGCCTCGTTCGCGCACGAGCAAGCCGCAAAATTACCAAACAAAGCGGCGGTGCAACGGGGCGCATGAATTGATAGCACAATCAAAATGAAAAATGGTAGAAAGGTGATAACGAGTCATTTCGCCGGATACCCCACACCGTGCATATCGTCTTCCATTGCCTTTCTCGCACCCGTGAGTTCCCCTGCTTCTTTCATTGCTTGCTCGAAGGGAGAAACGAATTTTCCCTTGAACGGGGACTTGTCATACCCGAATTTTGCAGTTTTATACAACGCCATCACGAGTGGCTTCGACGGTCCCGACATGAGCGCGCACTTGCGGAAGTCTTCCAAGCCTTGGTCGTCCCACGCGCCTAGGAAACCCAGCAGCGGCATCAAGATGAAGATCGGGAACGCGAAGAGCAAGAGGATCAAGTAGATGGCAGCAAGCCCGTATCCCGCGATATCGCTTGCTTGATACACCACGTCGAAGATACCATTCATGGTCACGGAAAGGATGTAAAACGGGACGAGCGTGATGGCTGGGGCGACCAATGCCTTGTAGACAGGAAAGTTGATCGGTTGGTTCGGGAAAAGCTTCTTGCGGACGATGTACCACCCGTAGAAGCCCTTGGCAGCGTAGCCCGGGGCTTCGCCAAAGAGCCAGAAGTAAATCACGTATTCATCGCCCAGCCACGTGCTAACCGTCCACGGTGACAACGCAACGAAGTATGCTATGATGCGCGTGCCTTGCTCGATGAAGTTCATGAACGTGGAATGTTCAGGCAAGTTACATGCTTGGCAGATGACACCCGAGAAGTTGGTGGGGAAAAGAATGAAAGAGCCCAGGAACAAGGGAAAGATCATCCATCTCACCGCCGCGTACTCGCCCGCGATGGTACCCAGCACGTTGGGGATGAGGAACAGCAAGGGTGCCATCAAGACCCCGATGGATATCAACCCCCACCATTGAAATTGCGCCCGTATGTAATACAGTGCCAGTTCCTTCTTGTCATTGTTATACGCTTGGCTGATGGGCTCGCTGATTGAGAATGACACGCCCAAGGCACCGATAAGCCCCGACGCGAGCGAGTATAGCCCGACGTAGGTGGAGTAGCTCTTGAACCACGCGATGAGCATGAACGTGATCGCTGCATTCACGGCGACGTAGGAGAGCCCGCTTGGCAGCACCTTTCCCCCGTACACGAGTACTTCCTTCACGAGTTTCTTGTCGAACTTGATGATCAAGACATCGATCAAGCTCATTCCAAATGGTTTCACGACCTTCTTGAACAGCAACGCGCCGATGACCATGGCGATGAAATCATCGAAATAACTCCCGACGACGAATCCCATGGTTGCCCCCATGAGCTCGCCAACCGCGGGCGTGAGTGCCCCCATGTACCGGCCGATGAAAATGAACCCCACTTGGGTCATGGTCTGGATGGCAACGTTCTGGATGACGATGAGGACGTTCGACTTGTCGAAGCGCTGGAAGCCGTTCAAGGCGGTGATGAAGAGTCCCGGGGTGCCGGGCCACTGTATCAAGATGTACACGAGGAAAAACCATCCCGCATAGGATATATCCGTGTAAGGAAGCGTGTTGATGGCTATCCAGCTGATGATGGTCACTTGGATGAAGCCCGTCCACATCTGGTAGTAAAAATAGAAGCTCATGTAATTAATCGCCCGCCTCGGCTCGGTCTCGGAATATTGCGCGATGAACCTTCCTATCGCTTCCTTGATGCCGAAATCCGCGAACAAGTAGAGGGGGCCGAGGATCGACGTCACGACGTTGTTGAACCCGAATGCTTCGGGGAATGGAAGGATGAACTGCGGGAGGACAACACCTATGACGATGAGGCCAGGCAGGGCAAGCACCAGCAGCAATGAATAATTCCACCAGAACCCGGCGAGCGGCCGGTGAAACCCGGTCTGCTTCCAGTATTCCTTTGCTTCCTCCTTCTCTTTCAAGTCCCTCTCCTTGCGTTTTGCCATCCGTTCCTGCCACGGCGATGCCGGGGCATTACCTTGCTTGCCTTGCTGTGGTTCGCGTTCACCGGCTTCCACTGGGTGTCACCTCGTTTGATTGGATTTGACCAAGGTCACCACGTCGCTTGAACCTGAACGTGATGATCACTGTCACCGCACCCATGGCCGCGACGAGCAAGAACCAGGTGATTTCTTGCACTGGGTTGGGTATGGGCGCGTGCGGCCACTCGTGGAACGCCTCGATGGCATCGGCGGGATACCCGTCAAGGGACTGGAAGACGGACACGTACATGAGGTAGTTGAAGTAAGGCCAGAGATAGAAGGGCTTGTTGAGGTCGAGAACCACGCTGTAGAACATCACGTGCCCGCCGTTCCCCGGCACGTCCCATTCAGTCAAGATAGAATTTCCCTCGTACCCGATCGCCGTGACTTCCACGACCTTGCTTGCCCCGGGCTTGGCATCGATGACGAGCCGCCTGCTGATGGCCGGGCATGACGTCCATCCTATGCTTGCAGAGATGGCCTCCGAACCCGTGGGAATTTCATCAACGAGCCCGACTTGCACCTTGTAGCCAGCATCGTTGGTGTTGTCCGTAGATACTTGGGACGTGAAATTTTCGAGGATGGTCACGGGAAACAAGCTGGAGAATGCTGCCATCGTAGTCGCATCGATGTCGTTTTCCAACAGCCCGAAAACCACCAACCCTTTACTCCCCGCGGTCCCGTTCACGAGACTTGCCACGAGGCTGGTAATGCCCTGGTCCGCGGGAAAATACCTGTCGATGAAGAAAATATCGGTGTTCTCGATGATCGCTTGGAGTGCTTGCGCCGTTGGCAATGTATCGTTCGATAGGCGGGTGAGATTGACCGCTCCCGTGTCCACACCGAGCGAGACGCTCAAGGGGGAAACGCTCGCGTGCGAAAAAAGGGTGATGTTGGCGGTGATTGCTGGTCGACCGGCGGTAATGTTTTCCCCGTTCGTGACTGGGATGAGGGCCATCAGTACCGTCGCAAGAACGATATACTTGCCCGCGCGGTAACGTGTCATGATGGAGTTGAGGGCATACAAAGTTATAATCCCTCCGGCCTATGCTAGATTCATGGAAAGCGTGCTCGATTTCATATATAAAGAAGAGGTTTGGAACGTCTCGTCGTTCTTGAACACCAGTTTTGCAAACGGCGATTCGGTGGCAAGGGAATTAGGATCCATCGTGACATCATTGCTTGGTAACTTGACGGTCGCGAGCTTGGAGCGCATAAAAGGACCTTATGCCGACCAAATCAAGGATGCCGTCGTTAAAATGGCAAAAAGTGCCACCGTGAAGGCAAGCTGGGTGCCATACATCGAACACTTCCCGTACACAGACGAGAATACGGATGTTAGTTATGGAACGGGCCAAGGCCTTGGTCGAATGGGATGAAGACGTGCATCTCGAACGTGAAGTTCGAGCCAGGTGTGCCCGCGTCCGGGATGACGGCCACTTCCAGCGACCAATCGGTGCAGTCGGGCTCCGTGAGGTTGATCACCGACACCACCCGCGGGACAAGGGCACCCGGCGGGGGTGCCATGTGCCCGTACTGGACGTCCTCGAGTACTTGTCGCATCTCGGCCCGGCGGGTTTCCCATTCATCGAGCGTGCGAACGCGCGTGTCGTTATTCAACATGAAGGGGTCTTGCAACGGTTTAACGCCCCGGGTCTTGGTCACCACGATACCAAATGCTGAAACGTACAAGGGAACCATGATGACCAACGAGAGGGCGATCAACAGGAGGTGCTTGCGGCGGCGCGACATCACTAATCACCGTCGCCGCGATGTATATTATCGTTGCTTCTCGTGCCGGTACCTTGCAAGATAGAGGAATTGAGGCGACGCGGCCGGTGCGGGATCACGCGTACCGTTCTTCCTTCCACGGGTCGGCCGTGTTGGAATACCCGCCACGTTCCCAGAAGCCGAGCCTGTCTTGCGCGACGAATTCCAAGCGGACCAGCCACTTCGCGGACTTGTAGAAATATCGTTTCGGCACCAGTGTTCTCACCGGTCCGCCATGCGCGTCCTCGAGCGGCTTGCCGTCATACTCGTAGGCAACCAAGACGTCGGCATCATCCATGGCCGAAATGGGAAGGCTCGTGGTGAACCCGCCGTCCGCGCAGTGCGCGATCACGAACTTGGCCTCGGGCAAAGGCTTTGCTAGCTTCATGATCTCGCGGAAGCTCGTCCCGCCCCATTTCATGTCGTACTTCGACCACGTCGTGACGCAATGGATGTCCACGGTCTCGTTGACCTTGGGCAACGCTCGCAATTCGGACATCGACAGGGAGACAGGGTGCTCGACCAGCCCGTCAACGCGTAGCGTGTACGCGTCCCGGTCGATGTGCATTACCGGGCCGTACTGCAGCACGGGAAACCGTTCGGTGAGCCGTTGGCCTGGAGGGAGCCTCGATCGCGTTTTTTCTTTTGACATGTGCATCGAGAGTACATCCACGCGCCGGGGAATGAACGTGTCCCTTGGAAAATAAAAGGGCCTTCGAGCTATGGCTTATGGTGATAAAGGAACGGGACCGGACGGGACGCGTCACTGCTGCTCGTTGCACGGTGCCACGTGATTCCTGTAATACAAGAAAATCAAGATGGTGATGAACGCGTCCTCAACGCAATACAAGAAAACATCCTGCGTTTTATCGCACAAGCAACAAGCAAGGGGCTTTTTTTCATCGGATAGATTCCAGATGCTCAACCGGGCTTGTTTTGGAAACAAGAACGCGAGGTCCTTCTTTGGTAGCTCCATTTCCTTGGCATGCTTGAGGAACGAGCAGCCCGATCGCTTGAACCCGGTCATTTGCTCGAACGTGTAGATGCTTGGTTTTTGTGGCATGTTATCGGATTTCGCGAGTATCTCGTCGAGCAATTTTTGCGTGTTAACGAACTCGTGTCCCGAATCGGCCATCAACGCGTGTTCCTTTTGGTTGAATCCATGCGTGAGCAAGACAGGATCATGCTTCTTGCTGGCAAGCCATTTCTTCAACCGCTTCATCTGCTTCGCCGTCTCGTCGGCGGACGGGGCTTTATCCAAGGAATCAAGGTAGACCTCCACTTGCATACCGGGCCCGACGTGGATGCCGAGGATGCATATGATCTCGTTGTTGATCTCCTCCACGTCGAAAGCGATGATTGGTGACGTCGAGGACTGGAAATACGCCTCGAATTCGGCCTTGTTTCTTTCCAAGTGTGCTTGGATCAAGGTAACGTAGGCTCGCGTCAGCTTGGCGCGGCAGTCATCAAAGACCTTGTAATGCACCCGCACCTTGCCGTCCTTCGCGAGCGATATGGTCCGGTCATAGGTGGTCTTTATCGCCTTTTTTTCGTCTTGCCATCTCGTTTCTATATCCGCGGGGTCCATCGTGATGTCACGCCTTGTCTTGATCGATCAAAGCACCCGTCGCATTAGGCCTTTTGCCACCTTCTATTCCCCCACCGGAAGTGTTTTAACGATGCTTCCCCTCGTCTCACCTAAGTCGGAATATGACGAACCGATGATAATCATGACGAAAACCGATAATAATCTTGGAGCGGCGTTCGCAGGCGAGAGCCAAGCGAACAGGAAGTACCTCGCGTTCGCAAAGCAGGCTGAAAAAGACGGGCTCCCGCAAATTGCAAAACTCTTCCGTGCAGCAGCCGAGGCGGAAACGGTGCATGCACACGCGCACTTGCGCGTGATGGGCGGTGTGAAAAGCACCAAGGAGAATCTCAAGGCAGCGATCTCGGGAGAACATCACGAGTTCACGGAAATGTATCCTGAATTCTTGGAAGCAGCAAAAACAGAGAAGAACAAGGCTGCGGAGAAGTCCTTCGACTTCGCTAATCAAGTGGAGAAGATTCACCACGGGCTATACGACGCCGCGTTGAAATCTGCAGAAGCAGGCAAGGACCTTCCCAAGAAAGACGTATATGTTTGCGAGGTATGCGGGATGACGGTCGAGGGAGAAGCACCCGACCAGTGCCCCGTGTGCAAGGCCAAGAAAGCCATGTTCAAGAAAATAGACTGATTTTTTTTCCTCCTTTTCATATCCCCCGCCTTGTTCTGCCGAGCGATGGATGGTGGAATCGTTAAATGTCGCGGTGCCGATCCTCGATCATGTGCAAGGATGTCCTCGCGGGTTTCTCCGGGCGGTTCAATAGTAGAAAAACCTTCTTCGCGTTCGTCTGCTGCAACTACGGCATCGCCATCACGTGCTTGTGCATCGCCGTGATATCATTTTCCCTGGTCGCGCCGTTCTCCATCATGACGACGGACATATCCGCCACGGGATCGCCGGAAGGAAACACGCTCGGGTGGTACTGGCTCTCGATCGCGCTCTGGCACGGGGGCATCACCATGCTGTCGATCAGCATCTTCTTGCGACGGGCAATGGGAAGGCTGCAGATCAAGGGCACCGGTATCGTGTCTGCCTTTTTCATCATCGGCTCGACCGGCACGTTCATGGTCGGGTGGTTTCCCTCCGTCGTGAGCTACGCGATGCACCTGACATCGGCCGTCATGGCATTCGGCGGGTTCGGGCTCGGGTACCTCGTGTTCCTCGTGTTGCTGTGCTTGCCGGCTGCCCGTCGCGACACAACCGCCTATTCTACCATGGTAAAACCGCTGGGCATCGCGTATTGCTTTTACTTGTTCGTGGTCGCGGGCATTATGTCCACGCAAGGGTACGTGATTTTCCAGGGGGGTGCTGATTTCAACGCATTCCGCGGGACGTTCCTGTCCGTGTCATTGTGGGAATGGTTGCTATTCTTCGGCACCATCGCGATGGTCATCGCCTTCGGGTGGGCATTCACGTCCAGCACGTTTATTGTTGATGCACGAAAAAACAGCAAGGAGTTAAACCCAGCATGAAACACGGCATGTCATGCAAGCAGCCCGCCACCAGGTGGGAGGATGCCCTTCCCGTGGGTAACGGGAGCATCGGGGCAATCGTGTACGGGAACATCTGCCACGAGACGATCATCGTGAACCACGAGGAGTTGTGGGTGTACCGCGACAAGCCCGAACCGCCTGACATCAGCGGGAGCGTGCCGGAGCTGCGCGAGCTGCTGGCACGCGGGGAATGGAGCATGCTCGACCGGTTCTTGGACATGATGCTCCAGGAAAAAGGATACGACGCCGAGCAAAAGGACAACTACCACCCGGCCCTCGCCATCAAGCTCGATGTCGAGCCGGCAGCACCATTCCGCGACTACACGCGCGAGCTGGATTTTGACACGGCGGAGGCAAGGGTCACGTGGAAGGAATCAAGCAACACCCATTCCCGGGGGTGTTTCGTGTCACGAGACACGGACGTCGTATGCGTCACGATGGAAAACGATGCGAACGATGTCACCTACGCCGTGCGGCTAGTCCAAGTCGACCTGGTGGAGGAGAACAGCCACGCGAAGGGGAAACGCATCGAGTGGAGGGACATACCGATCACGTTCCAATCGAGCCTGGAACCCGGGTGGCTCGCGATCACCGGCACGTATGCCAACGGGACACAATTCGGCGGCGTCGCGCGGGTCATCGCGCCGGGTGGAAAAACGTGCCGGCCAGTTTTTCTACGAAACGGGTATATGCTACTGCATTCGATGCGTCGTATGAATTGGGCGTGGCATCATGCTTTTCACCTGTTTTGTACCAAAAATGGGTTGATATCCGCGATAATTTCACGTGCTTCGATTTTGATGGTGATTGGAACCCGCTTAATAATTGGGAAAACACTAGTTGGTCACCTTTACCTCCTTACGTGTATTTTTCTATTTTCGAGACGAAAAGCCATTACATCGCGATGTATTTCTTGTTTTATCCGAGGAACCAGCATGATATTCCCGTGTTCTCGAATTATCACGAGAATGATGTCGAAGGGTTGTGCATTTTTGGCGGTAAGGGCAACAACGCCAGTAACAACGGTCTCCATCTCGTCCTCTGCCAGTTTCATACCACGCTCGGGTGGTACTCGAATGTTTCCATGTCATCGCCATGTAGTGGCCTCGTTCATTCTCCCGCGGTTACCACCGGGGAAAACGGCTCGCATCCCGTCGTGATCATCGAATCCGGCGGGCACGGGATATACATGCTCGAAAACGATACGCGTGACTTTGATGGTATCATCTTCAAGAATGCATCCATTGGCCCGCTCCCATCGAATTCTTCCGGATTCGCGAATTATTCCTTGATACCACTTTATAGTAGTCTTTGGATGAATCGACACGAGATCGAGGCGCATGGAAATGCGACAGACAATTGGTTTTATGGCGGGGTCCATGAGTTTTTCATAACCATCCCGGGTGACAATTATGGCCCCTTTGCTGCCAAGTATCCTTGGAGCTGGTCATTCCACGAGGAATGCGGTCTTGGACGGGGTGATTGGTTTTTCAATCCTGCCAAGTTCTTGAAAAAAGTCACCAACAATGCAACGGTCTCGTGTGAATACTTGTATAACCCGTATTTTCTTGAAATGGGGATGGATTTCAATCAAGAAGAAAAATTGCTAAGTGCAATGGACTTCCGCATCTTGGCAATCTGGATTTTTGTAATGATAATTTCCATCGCAAGCTGGGTGATTAGACATCATTTAACCTTCACGAAAGGGGGTGGGCCAGGCGCGCGCGTCTAGCATCATTTTCAAACACCTGAGAAAAGACAAGGCAATATCGTTCTTGGTAATTGCTGGTGTTGCTTGTGCCGTGGCGTCATCATTTTTGTTCTCCACGATGCGAATATATTACAACCAATCCGTCGACGACATATATCCACAACAAGAAGAAACGGTTATCATAACCGAAAGGGGCGTACCCTTTTTCCAGATCATCCCATTCGGAAGTCGAATTAACCAATCCGTTGTACCAATGATTAGAAACCAATCTTTCGTGAAAGGATTGTTACCGGCCTTGTTTATAAAACCTGGTGACCTTGGAGGTGCCAGTTTCTTTTCCGATGTCATAATGGCGATCAATCTTGTTGATATCCAGTCTTATTCAAACCTGATATCCAGTTTCCTCTTGATCCAAGGGAGAATGCCAGCTCCCGGGTTAAAAGAAGTTGCGGTTGGCGTGGAAGTGATGGGTGGGAATTACACGGTTAATAATTACATCGACATCGAAGGTGAGAATTATCGCGTTGTTGGCGTGTTTTACCCCCGGAGCGTCCTTTTCAACCACGTTATCATCGGGGACATGCCTCTATTCCAAGTGCAGTTCAACCACGAAAACACAGTGACGTGTATTTTCGTAAACATGGAAAAATCACTATCTCATGATGAAAACATACATGATTTGCTTCAAATAGACGAATCCATACAA
The DNA here is from genome assembly GCA_041305945.1 of Promethearchaeota archaeon. GTDB lineage: Archaea > Asgardarchaeota > Lokiarchaeia > Sigyniarchaeales > Sigyniarchaeaceae > JBGLND01. The sequence goes on along the minus strand of JBGLND010000001.1, from coordinate 2,408,746 downwards.
GTCGTGAGCGCGCAAGACATAAAAATGTTATCCAGTCCCGTTCTCATATTGTCTAACATGTCAAACTTGATTTTCGGGATTCTCGTAACCTCCATTTCTACCGCGTTTATATGTCTCTTGGTGGTAAAAAAATTTCAACATAATGAGAAGGATATAGAACTATTACATGTTCTTGGAATGTCCGTTAGTAAGATCATAATCATGTACATCTTGGAAGTTCTTTTGCTTGTTGTATTTGGAATAATCATTGGTTTTCTGTCAGGTTTCCTGGTATTCTTCATCTATTATCAATCCTTTCTCCCCCACGTTTCTTACTTGTCTTATATCATTCAACTTGCTTTTCGTAACTTAAACTTCAACAGTTTTCTCATATTTTACTTGCTATTATTATTTTATGCATCGGTCATGGTAATCTATCCTTTTTCAAGAATTATGCTGGTTTATCATCCATTTAATGGAAAAAAACATGGAACGGGGGAAATTCGACGTGAAAATCTCTAAGTTACCATTCATATTTCTTATGAAAAATAAATACAAGAATATGATCACGATAATTGCGATAGCGGTAGCTGTTTTTGGTTCCTTTTCAGTAATGACATTTTTATCTATCTTTCAAACAGCTTCCGAAGGGTATCTGAATGTTATAAAGCGATATGACATGATCATCGAAAAAAGCGGTAACATGGTCCAGTTCATACCGACGGACAGCGTGATAAATGAAACCGTCGCAGAAGAAATCCATCAATCGTTGGACATTCCGGCATTTCCCGCCATATTTCAATTCGTGAACGGTACCTCAAACCGGGTCATACCTAATATCATCGCGGGGTTCACTCAAGGATTCATGTCTATGTTCTTTTCTGATCATGCCATCACCGAGGGGCGTCTCCCAAAAGAAAACGCGAATGAAATCGCGATAGGGGAAGCTTTTCTTCCCAAGGATGCTGGAAATGTCTCTCTCGGTGAAAACTTCACCATCAATAACAATTCATTTACTGTCGTCGGAAAATACGTGTTTAAAAATCCCGTATTGGATAATTTCATCATCATGTCATTCGCTACAGCCAAGGAATTGAGTTCTTTCAATAACACGTGTAACATTATATTCATGGAACATGCATCCATTACTGACGTTTGCATTTTGAGGCAATTCATCGAAGTTCATCATTCAAATCTTAAGCTCATTATTGGCTCCAATGCCGATCAAATTTCATTCTCGTATGGCTTCCAAACAAGTTCATGGAACGCGTTGATATCCTTCATCGCTCCATTCATTAGCATCTCTTTTTCCTTCACCATTTTCACCTTGAATTATCGCGAGATAAGGAAAGAACTATGGATTTTCTCCTCTATCGGAACGCCCAGGTACGTCTATTTCATATCAAGAAGCCTGGAAACGGCCTGCATTCTTGCTACTGGCTCGGTAATCGGTGCCGTAATCACTCATTTCGTATACCCGGTCTTTGTCCTTGCTGCTCTCCAAATGCAAGGTGAAATAATTTCTTTTACAGCTTATGTCGAAACATTCCTAAGATTTATCCCCCTCATATCCTCTGTTGGCATCAAAACACTTCCAATTTCCACTTTGATTAGTTTCATTCTCCTTCAGTTCCCGTATCTCCTTCTGAAAAATGCAAGGACATAGAATGGGTGATTGCAGCCACGGGCGTGAATGTATCTCCGTTAAAGACAGGGATTCCTTGTTTCTTCCCCATAATTTCAATAAATAGAATAAAATGAAGTCGTTATTTCAATATTTTAGCAGTCCCCTAATTTTGTCCATCACGTGCGTCATCACGCCCATCATCTCGTCGTGGGACGGCGTTTTACCGAAGTATTTCTCGTGGACCGTGATGGGCTCGCCGATCTGGGCGGTCATCTTCGTGTTGAAGTTCGGGAACTTGGCGCCCTTCGGGAGTATCTTGTCTGGTCCTGTAAGGCCAACCGGAATTATGGGAACTCGTGCCTCGATGGCCATCCTCGCCGCTCCAGTTTTTGGCGTCAAGAAGTTATAACCGCCGTGATTCAAAGTCCCTTCCGGGTACATCCCGACCAGCTCGCCTTTGCTCAGCAGTTCCAGCCCCATCTCGTAGGCCTCGACGTCGTGCTCGCCCCGCTTCACGGGGAACGCGTAGATCCAGCGGATGTAGGCGTTGACAAGTGGCGTGTCGAACAGCTCCTGCTTCGCCATGATGTGCAATATCCGTCGCGAGTAGTGCGTGACCGCCACGCCGTATATAAGGGGGTCAAACATCGACTGGTGATTGACGCAAAACACGGCGGGACCCTCTGCAGGAACATTGAATCGATGGGCTTGAACACGGCCTTCGTGAGAAAGTCCATTATCGGGTCTTTCTTCTTCTCGGGGGCTTCCGTGCCCGTATCGTTGCTTGCCATGGTACTTGACTCGAATCCATATCTGCTTTTTATGCATGCGATGTGGCTCTCGTGTTAATAAGGAAAGCATGCCGGTCAATTAAGGTGCTCGAGGTGCTCGAGGTGCTTACCGGGCGAGGATGGATGCCAGGAACACGGTCGCGAGGGAGATCAACGTGGGTGGCAGCAAGTCCTTGACGGTTCGTGTCCAAGGTGCTCCAAAATAGTTCAACGTGATGGACAAGCAAGGGTGGACCGGGGACAGCAAGTATCCCGTGTGCGCGCTGAACAAGGCTATTGCAACATGAACGGGGAACATGATTGCTATCCCCATCGTTCCCATGTAAATCGGGATGACGATTGCCATTGGGACCTGTACGCGCCCCGTGATGAAACCAAGCACGAAGCTGATCGCCACGAGTAACAGGCTTGCATCGAGGCGGTAGCTGGCTATCGTGCCCGCGATGCCCGACGCTTGGAACGTGTTCAAGTAGAAGAACATGCACGTTATGAACAGGAACAGGCTCCACGGCTTCGCCTTCCGGGTTGCATTCAGCACGTCCACGCGTTTCATGCTCCCGTTACGAAATGCGAACGCGATCGCGAGCGTTGCGCTCGTCCCGATCGCGATCACGAGCGACACGTTTTCGAGGTTCGTGCCTGGCACAACGACCGGGAGGAGCGGCCGGAGCACGAGGTCTATCGCCGGGGTCGCCGCGATGACGAGCAAGGCCCGCGTGAAGTCCCCCCGGCTCGGCCGGAACTCCTCCGGGACATTTCCTTTCACGTCCTTCAAGAAAAAAATAACGCCCGTCGTGATGCTCAGGGCAAACCACGGCAAGAGCCACGCGATCGTCTCGTACAAGCTCGTCCCGCCGACGGCGACGGCGACAATGGTAGCAGTGCTGGCTGGATAGATGAGGAACAACACGTGCCGGAACCAGACGTTCAAGGCGCACCGTTTTTCCGGTTTCACGTCCGAGGCTGCAACGTTGATGACCGGTGCCGAGATCATGGCCCCGCCAGGAACTGGTAGCAGTCCTATCATCGCCGGGGCGAGACCCGCGAGGGCACGCTTTGATATCCTCATTCCGCCGACGAGCGCGTTGATCTGCCCCGATGCTTCCATCACCGTGCCGATGACAGGTATCAATGCCATGGAGATTCCGAGCAATATATTCGATGGAAGTAGGAGTGCATCGAGAAAGGCGGACATGATTCCCTGGACCGGGATGGTGAACAACCCGAGCACGAGAGCCGCGGTGCCAAGCGCGACCCACAAGTTTTTCCTCGCGATCGCCACGATGGCAACGGTTGACAAGCCAAATCCGAGCCACGCCAGCCCGCTCACGCGCGACCGTCCCCCGCGAGCCTTGAAAACGACGGCTTCCTGTCCACGCGCAAGTCCGGGTGCACGATCACCAGCTCGTCATCGTTGATCTCCTCCCACGTCTCTCCCGGCCGTGCTATCGGGTCCGAGGCGACCAGCACGGCTCGCTCGCTCATGTTCTTGGACTCGATCACCTCGCCGGTTTCCCGCGACGCGGCGTGGAAGTACGAGCTACTCCCGGGGTCGCGGTTGAAGACGTGCAAGGGCTTCCCGTTTCGATAGGCGAAAAGTAGCTTGCCATCTGACAAGAGGAAATTGGCGCCTTCGTGATCGGCAAGGGCATTTTTCAATTCTTTTCCTTCCAATCCTCGCTTCCCTCGCGAGCCAGTTTCCGGCCCTCTCGATCCCGCTCGTCGTGGCGCTGCTTCTCGGGATAAACATCGGAGGTAACTTCCTTCCTCAAGGTGCTGAATGTGACATCATGACGCTCACGCTTGCAAAACGAAATAATGTCAAGGATTTCACCTATGCGAAATTGTTCAAGGTTGGCGGAAGCTTCGCGTTACTTCACTTCTTGTTGAGCATTGCCTTCCTTCTTGTCTTGATGGTATTCCTTGCTGTCTAGCCCCTGCTCTTGGTTCATCCCGCGGGTTGCTTGGAGTCCTATATACGCGGGTATAGTGCGAGCTTTAAAAGGGAACGAGCGGATGTGATGTCATCGTGGTCATATCTGGATAATCCCGAATGGATGCGTGATGCGTATGGAAACTGACATTAGAAAGGCAGATCTCTTCAAGATTGTCGAGACATATTTCCGACAGAAATCGGACATCAATGTTTCAAGGGACATCGAGCTGAAAGGTGACAGCAAGAAGTGGAAAATGGACATGCTCGTGATCACCCGGAACGGCGAGCGGTTCGGGGTCGTGATCAAGGACTGGGTCCGCACGCTGGGCGTCAACCAGGTGCGCATGGTGCAACGAGCCTGCTTGGACACGAGGCTGGATGGCGGGATACTGGTGAGCAACTCCTTTTCCCCGAGCGCCGTGTCGTACGGAAAGCGTTATGGTATTTCGTGCTTTTCGCGGTATGAGATGCTGTCCAAGATATAAAAAGGTGTGAACCGGGCCTATTTACGGCCCTTGTACCGTTTTTTCCCGAATCATTCCTTCATTTCTTGCAGAACGTGACGAAATTTGCCAGCATGGCGATGCCCATCGTGGAGGACTTCTCGGGATGGAACTGCGACGCGACCAGGTTCCCGCTGTCGTTCCGGACGATGGCAGGAAACTCGTACCCGTACTCGGTCGTTGCGACCACTTGCTTGAGTGGTGTTGCCGGGTGGAAGCTATGCACGAAATAAACGTACGTGCCATCCGGGATGTCGTGCAAGAAAAAGTGATCCGTATCCTTCACATTCAGCGCGTTCCATCCCATGTGGGGCACCTTGAGTCCCGTCTTGTGGGGGAAACGGTCGACGCGTCCTGGTAATATGTGCAAACCCTCGAACAAGCCCCCTTCCGTGCTTTCCTCGAAGAGCAGCTGCAAGCCCAAGCACACGCCAAGAAACGGCGTTCCTTGTTCTACCTTGTCCTTGATGGCATCCACGAACCCGCCTTTCCGCAAGTTCGCCATGGCATCCTCGAACGCACCGACGCCCGGCAGCACGAGCGCGCTTGCCGCCTTGATGTCCACGGCGCTGGATGTGATGGTGGCATTAGCGCCCGCCTTCTGCAGGCCCTTCTGGATCGACCGGAGGTTTCCCATGCCGTAATCGATGATGTGTATGTCGACCATGTCAATCACCTTTCTTGATCCTGTCGTCGACGCTCCTCGCGTGGGCTTCCAGGCCCTCAAACCGAGCGATCTTGCTGACGGTAGGTCCCAAGTTTTTTGCACCTTCGGAGCTGGCACGCGTGAACGGGATGACCTTGATGAAATGCATCGTGTTCAATGCAGAATACCTGGTCGCGAGCCCGTTGGTTGGAAGCACGTGGTTCGTGCCCGACGCGTAGTCCCCGAGCGCGACGGGGGACATCTCGCCGAGGAAGATCGCCCCCGCGTTGTATACGAGAGGGACCATTTCGTCGACCATTTTCGCGCTGCAGTTGAGGTGCAAGTGCTCCGGCGCGATCCCGTTGATGATGCCTGCGGCGTCTGCCGCGAACCCGCCTTCAGTCTCTCCCTTGCCGAGGTACATTATTAACCCATTCCGTTCCAGCGATGTCGTGATGGTCTCCTTTCTTTGGAGCGTTTTTACGACACGTTCGATGGAATCCTTGATCCTTATCGCTTTTTCCATCGTCGTGCAAACAACGATGGCAATGGCTTCCTCGTCATGCTCCGCTTGCGCACATGCGTCGATCGCGACGAGATCAGGGTCTGCATCGTCCCCCGCGATGATGAGGACCTCGCTCGGGCCCGCGGGAGAGTCGATGAGCACCTCGCCTTGGAGCAGCTTCTTTGCCATGGACACGTACGCGTTGCCTGGGCCAACGATGGCATCGACCTTCGGGATGGTTTCCGTGCCGAACGCGAGTGCCGCTATGGCTTGGGCGCCTCCCACCTTGTAAATCTCGGTGATGCCGGCTACTCTCGCTGACGCGAGCACGATGGGCTCGATGGTCCCGTCCTTTTTCGGTGGCGTGACCATCACGACGCGTTGCACGCCCGCGACGAATGCCGGCACGGCGCACATGAGCACCGTGGACGGGTAAAAAGCCTTCCCGCCGGGCACGTAGATGCCGACGGTACCGAGGGGACGGGCCAGCAAGCCCGTCATGATACCCGGCGTGGTTTCCAGCGTCCACTCGGTTGGTTTCTGCCTCTCGTGGTACGCCTTGATGTTGCTCCGGGCTGTTTCCAGCGCGGCCAAGACATCCCGGTCCACTTGTTCCAGCGCTTGGTCGATTTCAGCGTCGCTAACGCGCATGGCACTCGCATTCAAGGATACCTTGTCGTAATGCAGCGTGAATTCTGCGACCGCGTTATCTTTGCCTTTCCTGACCGCCTCGGCAATCGATTCGACGGTCATGCGGACCTCGAGCATCCGGGGCATGTCGGTCGTGGTCCCGCGCAGGTCGGCCGGGGAGAACCCCGTCGCTGGCTTGATCTTGATGTTCATGTGCAATCATTCGCTGTTGTTTTGGAAGCGTTCCAGCGGCAGGATTTGCCTGGGCTCGTAGACGACCAACCCTTGGGCGTACTTCCTGAACACGGGAACCATCTTGAGGAAGTCCTCCTTCGGGACGATCGTGTTGATGGCCGACCAGCCTTCCGAGCCGGTGCCGGTGAGCTTGGATATCGTCGGTTTCTTCAAGGCCGGTAGCTTGTCGAGCAGCGCGGGCAAGTTCTCGTCCTTGACGTTCATGAACACGTGGAGCTTCTGGCGGGCATCGACCACGCCTTGCAGCAGGGTCATGATGTCCTTGATCTTTTCGGCCTTCCACGGGTCCTTCATGGCATCCTTGTTACCGATGAGCATGGCTGAAGACGTGTCGATGACATCGATTATCTTGAGCCCGTTTGCCTTCAGCGTCGAGCCGGTCTCCGTGTTGTCGATGACGGCATCCACTATCTCGGGTGCTTTTGCCTCCGTGGCCCCGAAGCTGAGGAAGATCTTGACCTTATCGTTGTCCCCGTACATGATCCACGGCGTGATGACCTTCGGCTTCTTGCCGTCGAAGTATTTCTGGTAGACCTTGCTTTTCAGGAGGAAGTCGATGGTCGTGTTAATGTACTCCGTTGAGATGCGGAGTTCCTTGCCATTCTTCCCGAAATATTCCAAGAACTCGTCGACCGTGTTTAGCGAATCCCACGATTGCGGGATGGCGAAGACCAGTCTCACCTTTCCCGCGTTGAGATCAAGGAGAACCTCGATATCATCCGTCGTTCTCGTTTCCTTGACCCAATCCAAGCCCGTGATGCCGATGTCTCCCTCGTTGTCCACCAAATAATTGGGTATCTCTTGCGGGCGGAGCATCTTCATCTCGATGGTCTCGTCATTCGTGACGGGCCTGTATCCCCTGCTTCCGGTCGACAGCTTGTATCCCGCGGTCTTCAAGATGGCTTCCCAAGTGTCTTGCAAGGAACCCTTGGGCACCAAGAACCGCACTTTCTTGTCATTCATGTTCTGTTCACTCTTCCAATGCTTGTTCATATAATAGTACCTTTATTCCTTTGCATCGTGCTGTTTTCGGGGGGTTTCGAGGCGAAACGTGGCGTCCCCCTTCGTTCACGTCCACGAATGCAAAAAGAACCATCCCGGTGACGATGCCTGCCACTATCCGCGTGATGCTTGAGAATGAACCCGAGTTAGCTCGAATGAACGCGATCAGCCATCCATATCACCGGTACGCTTGACTCAACGGGTTGCACCTTTAAAAGATTGTGGCACGGGCACGCGCCCTTGGCCATGCGGTTCATGCCTTAGGCGGGATAAGAATCTTCCCCGCCGCGCCGTTATCGTGGTAGGCGTAACTATTTTTCCACGCCGGGTGATGTTGTATTCATGAGCGAACGGGAAAAACCCTAACCCCCGGAGGCTGGACACGATCATCGAGCAGAACGCGAGGCCCATCCTGCGGTCGCTAGCAATGCAGCTCGAGACGGGGCTGGTCAGCGTGGTCTCGTTCCCCGACGACCTCGGCCAGAAGGATAGGACGCTGCTCTCCGTCAAGGATTATGACCGGTTCATCAAGCCCGTTCTCAAGCAATACGCGGACTTGTGCCACAAGCACGGGGCGAAGCTCATGATGCACAGCTGCGGGTTCATCGAGCCATTGATACCGAGCTTCATCGATGCAGGCTTGGACGCGCTCCAAGCCCTTGAAGCAACGGCGAACATCAACCACGCTCGCGTGCGGCAGGCGGTGAAGGACGAGCTGGTCCTCGTCGGCGGGATGGACTCGAGCCTCGTGCTCACCTTTGGCACGCCCGATGATGTCATCAACGAGGTGAAGAAGAAGTACCGGGACATGGTCTGGAGCCCGGGGGACACGTGCTACATCGCGGGGCCCACCCACGACATCCTGGATTGCCCCGTGAGGAATGTCGAGGTGTTCCGCGACGCGATGCGAAAGTTCGGGACGTACAAGGACGGGAAACCGCTCGCGATCTGGTAATCCGGGTCACCGCGTGATTGAACATCCTATTCCGAACCCCGCGGGGTAAACGTGCTTCCCGCGGTCGTTCACCCGATCGGGTGAACCTTTTTAAAGGGGGTGCCGGAACCAGTGAAAATCCTTTTTTAGAGCGCGCTGTGCTTGGTATGCAAAAGATGGCTGGAATGGCCGTGCTTGATATTCGATTCTACACTCTGATGTCGTGGTTGCGGGCCGTGAGCCTCGTTCACGCATTCGATGCACCGCGTGGGGTGCCCCGAGGAATTTTTTAATCCGTCCGTGATATTCATAAATATTCGGCCCCAAACGTTTCAGGCGTGAATACCCGGATTCCGGTACACCAATCAAAATGGCGGTCGTTAAACGTGATAAGGTCTATTGTACCATTCATGCATTGGATACCGATGAGAAAATCTCGGAAATGCGATTTAAATGGCATTTTTGCTTTATGTTCGATGCTTTTTTCTAAAAAAGTGCGATATTCTATGAGATTCCAATCCAAAACTTTTGCATGTATTTTTTCCAATTGCTTGTTGAATCCATCCCAACTTACGCCTTTGCTCATGAAATAATAACCAACTTCTAGCATGACGATAGAAGGGAGGTATATCTCGAACTTTTCGACGTTTTTCATCAAGAAATTTATGAAATCCAAGCTCCTGAAGGTGCTGGAATCGATCGCAATCGATCTCACCCGCGTGGAGCCATCTGTTTTTGTATTCATTGGTCCAATCCCGAATCCCACGTGTCGATGATGAAATCATCGATTGTACCCGGTGTCTCCAATAATTTTTGCTGAATTGCTTTAATTTCTGGATCGGAAGCCCAAACCTCTTTAGTAGCAGCTTCGAATAATTTTTCGACCCGTTTTGATGGCGAGTCAATATTATCAATATCATCACCTCCGCCTTTAACATGCGAATGAAGTACCTTCCGTTCAAAATCAGAAATCGCGTTCTCGATGATATCACCTTGTGATACGTCCAGAATGGCTGAAAGCTTTTTTATTCGCTTCCTGAGGGACTCATCGATGGCGACCGTGGTGCGCGCTCCCATGTTATTATGAATTACATGTTTACATATAAACATGCCTAGGCCTTTGGTAGTCCTGGCCGGGTGGTGCTTCTCGCGCGTTCACGTTACTACTGTTGAAAGCTTCCTTAAAACCTCATCAACGGCCTCCTCTTGAACCTCACAAATGAATTCAGCATCTCTCGCTCTCCAATCCACGCTCTTCACCTGGTCGGATAGGATGGCGCCAGATACATCACATCCTTGGGGAATGATAATTTCAAACGGATAATGCTTGATTCGGGTCGTGATGGGACACGCGAGTAATAAGCCCACCTTTTCGTTATATTTTTCGGGAGATATAACGATTGCTGGCAGCCGCCCTTTTTGTTCATGGCCAATTTGGGGTGAAAAATTAAGCCACACTGCATCCCCGCGTTTTGGGACGTAGCTTTGTTCTTTTACCATGCTTCCTTACCTTGAGGCGAGCCGGTCTCGATTTCATCGTGAATATTCTCACGCGTGACCCCGTTCAGCAATGCATCCAAAGAAAATTTCTTCCGTTTCACGGGTTTGAGGGTAATCGTGCCATTTACCATTGTAATTTCGAGCTCTTCGTTATCTTTCAATTCCAAATCATCCATGATCGATTTCGGGATTCTTATTCCAAAACTATTCCCCCATCTTTTTATGTGGCTTCTCATTTTACCATTCCTTTTATGTTTATTAATACCACGCGTTCCGGGTTGCCTGTTTCCTGCAAGTATATACAATGTATACACAACCCTTCCTTATAACTCTCGTGCAACCGAATCCCGCGGACTGATGTTGGTTCACCGTTATTTCAAACCTCCTTGTTCACCACGGGCACCGGCACCTTCCATTCGAAATACGCTGCAACCACCGCGGGCGTGGCCCACTTGGTGTTTCTCGTGTACACCAGCATCGACCCGTCGGCTTGGAGCCGGAACAGCAACTCGGGCCTGGCGAGGGAGTAGCAATTAGCAAAGATATCGAGCTGGACATATCCTACGGCGGTTCGGGAAAGACAACCCTATTAAACTTGATAGGGGCACTGGATTACCCCACGATGGGGCAAATCATCTATGCGGGGCAGGACATCTCGACATTAACACCAAATAGGAGGGTGCACCATAGAAATGCCACGACAAGTTTCATTTTCCAGTTTTTCAATGTCATTTCTCTTCTCACCGTCGAAGAAAACGTGCAAATGAGTGCGATATTCGCTAGAAACGTAAAACATGGAGAGGCCGGTAAACGGACGCAAGAAATCTTGAAGGATTTGAAGATATATTCAAGGAGGGCACATTATCCGGACACATTAAGTGGCGGGGAGAAACAACGGTTGGCAATCGCCATGGCTTTAATCAAAGACTCGGAATTAATCTTGGCAGATGAACCAACCGGCGAATTAGATCGGGAGAATACAGAAAATATCATTGCGCTATTCCATGATTTGCATACCAAGTATCCACGCGTGACCTTCATCATCGTTACTCACAACTTGACATGGTGCGAGATTGCCGATCGCGTGTTGGAATTAAAGAACGGGAAGACGTATAAAATCACCACGAGACGAGAATCAGAAATCAAAGGCAAATCAACGATTGGATGAGATCAACACTTGTTTAAAGGTGTTGAAGTCCCGTTTGTCTTCAAAAAGCATCCTGTTTGTCTTCAAGAAGCAGGGACTCGACGTGGCGCGAGATGGTGCCCCGGGTTCGATCGATACCCGAGAAGTATGCAGATTGGAGGCACGATGGCAACTTGGACATGTCGATGGCACCGGTCGTGCTGTTGACCGCCAGCTCGATGACCTTGTGCAGTTTTGTATCCGAGAAGATCTCGGTGGGGATGACGATCACGTTCAAGCCCGGCTTGAATGTACCGTGGGTAAAGGTTCCTGAAACCTGGAGCATGACCAGGTTCTGCTGCGAGATGCTGCTGTATGGTCGCCCACGACTCAGATTGAAGTGATTTCACTAAATTTCATTTGAAGGATTAAAAACAAGAAGAGGGATATAAAAAGTTAGACTAATTCACTGCGAAGGAAATGAATCAAAAAAATGAGTCCTAAATCGACAAAAAAACCTATGAAATACCATATTACAATAGTATAAATCCTATGTTTATCCCGATAGACTTTTTTATCTCTACGATCTCTAGGCTCGATGATAGCACCAATCCGGTATATTATAGGAAGAGTGCCAAATAACAAAAGGAGAAAATCAATGAATAGGACAACTCCTAAGCTTGGAGTGGAATAAAAAAATAATAAGGAACAAGGTATGATCAAAAAGATGATTAAAAGAATAATAGACAAGATTTTGATCTCTTGCCCTTTTCTGAATGCAGGATCTGAAATCATCCATCACCGATTCCAATTCCTATAAAGGATCTTCTTGAAGAGATACAGTTGAAACAACTGTAAACGTGATACTTAAAATGCCTATCAGCAGGAAAATCCATTGAAGGAAATTATATCCGGTAGTTAACGTATCTTGAACAACGCTGGTGAATGAATTAGACATCATAAATGTATCTAAAAGCAAATCGAACCCTAACAAACTAAAGAAAATCGCAGCCCATAACCCCGACCGAGAACCCATCAAGGATCTTGACCTTCTTCCCTTTCCAGCCCGAGATTTACGATTGATACGCGGCTATGAATATGAAAACAAGCTGTTACTCGATGCAAAATACGATTTGATGTATTTTGGCAGGGGTTGTTACGGGAAATGTACTTTTTGTTGTGAACCATATTTTTCAAAGAGCACTCAACGATACCGTTCCCCCGAACGAACCTTGGAAGAAATCAAGGAGATCTACAAATTTCATGGAAAAAGATCACTGCGCATCCTGATCTCTGACCCACACATCATGGGCCAACCAAGGAAGGTCGAACGCTTGGCCGAATTGCTCATCGAAGCGGACATGAATATCACGTTCCAAGTCATGAGCCGTACCGAGACCATTGTAAAGCACCCTGAAATCGTTGAAAAGATGATCCGGGCCGGCATGATTTCGTGGGAACTCGGCATCGAGTCACCCGTTCAAGGAGACCTCGATGATACCTCGAAACAAATCCCCCTCGATAAACAAGAAAAAGCCGTTGGCGTGCTTCGCAAGCTTGGTGGGGAGACACTCGGAACGTATGTCATTGGGTTGCAAAACCACACTAAACGTTTCATCAAAACGTTCCCCAACCATGCAAGGGAGATAGGATGCTCGGCCAGTGCATTCGGTATCGCTACGCCTTTCCCGGGCACGGGATTCTGGGACCAGATGAAGGAGCGGGACCTCATATTCGAGACGAACTGGGCAAAATTCGACGAGAATCACAGCGTTGTCAAGCACCCGGAAATGACACCGGATGAAATCGAACATCTGCGCAGCTGGTGCATGGGAAAATTCTGGAACCTGGATACCGTCCTTGAACAAATCCGGCTCGATGAGGTGCGTGTCGGCAAGTTTCGCTTGACACACAAACCAACGATACGGCAATTTTTGCTCATGGTAGGAAGGAAGCTCGGGTTTGCCGTGTCTGCTGGAACGGAGCTAGCGGGAAAATCAGGCGTTTCAATGAAGGAACATTACATGGCCTCGGTGCGTTCCATGTTTGATGCTTGGGTGGACCCACGGGTTGAAAACTATTTCAAGGTACATCCCGTGCATGAAATCTTGGACATGCGGCAGTTCGGGAAGATGTTCGCGGGCAAGCAATTTCAAATCATATTAGAGGACCCCGCCAAGAAAAAATGTGTTTTTGCCTTGAAAATGGTCGTTTCCAAGCAGGGTATAGAACAGATAAAGACCACGAGAAAACCCGAGCTGGACTATGATTTCATGATTCGCGCGAGCATGGATGTCCTGTGGGTTCCGCCTAACCTCACGATTAGCCAGCAATGGATGAACATCCTTTCAATCATTTCAACAAGGCGTGTTAGAATATCCGGATGGATGATATTGTTAAAAATCATCCTTTTTGGTATCAAGGAAGCGATAAGCATGAAGCTGGACGCGTGAACCGTGATATGCTGATCATCATCTCAAGGATCGTTTTTTTCATCTTACTCATTTTTAGGCGCACGCCGCGGACGATGGGGCGGTGAGCTAATGCGAAAATACGGGTTCTAATCCATTTTTCACGGGTAATACTTCACGGTAACATTATCCGACCCGCACGCGTCGCGCGATCGATGGCAAGAAATGGCCAATAACCATCGATTTTTTAATCGATAGGCCCCGGCTTTCACCCGGTGTTGAACCATGGTCAACTGCCACGACATGAAGATAGGAGAAGTATACAAGTGCCCGGATTGCGGCTTGGAACTAAAAGTCGTCAAAGCATGCGTTAACCACTGCAGCGATAGCTCTTGCGAGGACGCGTGTCCTGATTGCGGCTTCCAATGCTGCGGGAAGGACATGGTTAAAATGTAACTTGACCGGATGAAATAAATTACCAACCTGTTTTTTTTCTTCATGGTCATTTATACAACACCCGCATTCTTGCACCACACCCGCCGGGGTCTCCGGCGTGACACGGATGGACACGATCGAGGACTTACCTGACGCGGCTCGCCATTGGAAAGAAAGGCGAAAAAGAACCTTGGCTCGCTGGGTTTTTCACGATTACGCGCATCTCTGGTAAAAAAAGCAATCATTTTATTCGTGCAAGCGAAAGTGAAATTGTATTCTTCACGAGGGTTTGAAGAATCTCGATCCAATGCAATGCGCGCTCGCGTTAAAAAATCAAGTGAATTCAACGGAATCAACCATGATTTCGAGACGTGAGCAAGAAACACGTGGTGAGTGAACATGATCATAACAACAAAGAAGCAAATAACGCAAATCCTTGACTTGCTCAAGCCACACGAGAAGATATTTTTGGTGGGGTGTGGATCTTGTTCGACAGTTTGCCTCACGGGTGGCGAGAACCAAGTCAAGGAAATGGCAGAGGTACTCCAAGGAAAGGCTCCTTACAAGTACGAGGTCGAAGTCGAGAAGGAATACGTTGACGAGAAGGGAAAAACTAAGAAGAAAAAGGAGTTGGAACTCCGGCAAGACACCGTAAAGGACAAGCATATCATCGTAGGGTCCGTCATTCTCAGCGAACCTTGTGACAGGAGGCTTGGCAATTCGGAGTTGATCAAGGTGGAAGGCCTTGCGGATGCAGAAGCAGTCCTTGTCATGTCATGCGGCGTTGGTATGCAAACGGTCTACAACTTTCTCGTCCAATCAGTCGAAAAAGGCAAGTTACCGCGACTACCCAAGGTGTACGTCTCCAACGACACGCATTTCATAGGACAGACCGAAAGAATTGGCGTGTTTCACGAAATGTGCCGCGGGTGCGGTGATTGCATGTTGAATGAAACCGGCGGAATTTGCCCCGTGGTTTTGTGCGGGAAGGGCCTCATGAACGGCCCTTGCGGCGGCATGATCAACGGCAAGTGCGAGGTCAAGGATTACACCCTCGATTGCGGCTGGGCCTTGATGTATGAGAGACTGAAACTCATCGCAAAGCTGGAAAAATACGTGGACGTGAACGAGCCCAGGGATTTCGCCCTCATGTATGCCACGAGGGACATCAACAACAAGTGAGGCATGAGGAACATGGTCAAAAAAGCATTCTCCAAACTTAAACAAGCCCTCGATGAAGGCAAGTTCGTCTTCACGGGCGAGCTGGAACCGAAGTTCTCTACCGAGATCGATGAGGTCATCTCCGACGCGAACGCCATGAAGAACTTCGTCATCGCCGCCAACGTCACCGACAATCCCGCCAGCGACACGGGATTCGTGAGCATCGTTGCATCCTACCTGACCCAGCAGGCCACCGGCCTCGAAATGATCTGGCAGCTCCGCTGCACGGACAAGAACCGTATGGCACTGATCGCGGACCTGCTTGCCGCCCCGCGCCTTGGCTTGAAGAACGTGCTCGCCCTCACCGGCGATCACCCGTGGTGCTCGCCCAACTGGCGCAAGTCCAAGCCCGTCTACGATCTCGACTCGACGACCCTCATCAGGCTCGTGAACGAGATGGTGGAGAAGAAGACCGCGTTCGGCAAGGAAATCGCCGGGCCACCGGTCGAGCTGAACGTGGGCGGTGCAGCCAACCCGAACGCTGGCCCGCTGGAGGCGGAAATCCTGAAGCTCAAGCGCAAGGCAAAGGTGGGGTGCGACTGGTTCCAGACCCAGGTCGTGTACGATATCCAGAAAACCCTCGACTTCTTGAAGGAAGTGAACCAGTTCGGCGTCCCGGTGCTCATCGGCTTGTTTCCCATGAAATCCTACGACGTTGCCTACGGATTCAACATGATGGTGCCCGGCGTGAAGGTCCCGGACGACCTCCTCGCAAAATTCAAGCAAGTCAAGACCGAGTGGAAGAACGTCGACAAGAAGCGCATGGAGGAGGAATACTTGAAGCTCAACGTCGAGTATTTCGGCCCGTTCATCACCGAGCTGTACAAGAAGAAGGCGAGCGCTGGCATCCACATCATGGCGGTACACTATGCGGATGCATTCAAGCCCTTGCTGGCGTACCTCAACAAGTAATATCTCTTTTATTGCTTTTTTTTCCTAAAGCTCGTATCCTCATCGCGCTCGTAATCCGTGAAGCAATTTCCGTATCGTCTCCATTTTTTCATTCCATTTATCATCATCGTGCATAATGTATTGGAACATCTCGCGGGACTTGCGTTCGGACAATATCTTCTTCCTTGCTTTTATGAGGTCGAGGTTTGCGAACTGCTACGACATCATGACAGGCGAAAATGAAAATGAGAGAGAAAAAGTGCGATGAGCTCGTCTTGGAGCTCCTTTCCGATGGCCGTGAAATACGCGTTATAGCCGGTTACACGCACGAGCAGGTTGCTATAATTCCCGGGATGCAGCTGGGCATCCTTGAGCATCCCGGCATCGATCATGTTGATCTGCAACGCGGACCCCCCATTCTCGGTGTACCCGCGCAAGTACGACTTGAATTTCTCCCGGTGTTCGGGGTCTCTCAAGATGGATGGATTGAACGTGATCGTGTGCGACGCGCCGTTCGGGAGGCAGTTCTCGTGCATCCCGGATTCAGATTTGCCCCCCAAGGCAATTCCTACCGAGTTGGCAACTGCTGTCGGGCCACGCACGTCGGCGCCGTTCGTCGGGCAGATCGCGTTGGAAAGGAACGTGCCAGCATTCCGGCCATCGGGCGTTGCCACCGTGAACGCCGCATCTTCCCCGGCCCAGTAATTCCAGCTAAGCATTCCCGGCCTGAACTTGTATCCTGTTGGGGTCACGTGGTGCCAGCATTCTCCTGCCCACGCGCGCATTGCGTCTCTTGCCAGCGTGTCCGCTTCCGAATCGTCGTTACCGTACTTTGGCGCCTTGTTCTTAAACAAGGCTTGCATCACGGCATGGTCATTCGATCCTTTATAATCGGCTTGCAAGGCATCCTTGACTTGATCGATCGTGTAGCGCTTCTCGTCGTAGACGAATTTCTTGATGGCAAGCAGCGAATCGATCGTCGTGGCGAACCCGACACCCTCGATCGTGATGAAGCCATACTTCGGGGGGCATTCACGGATGTCCCGTGCCGCCTCGATGCAGCCGTCCATCAGGATGCTCGTGAACGGCGTGGGCAGCCACCTCGCCCGGGTCGCCTCGGTCTTGTTGTACACTTCGACCGTGCGGCGTATGATGTAGCGGACTTGTTCCTTCCACGCCTCGTAAAACGCGTCCCACGACGGGCACGACGCGGGATCGCCCGTTTTTGGCCCGGTATACTTTGCCTTCGTGGGCTTTTTCCTGCCAGGCATGCTCTTCCCGTTCCACAAGACCAGCTCGATGCTCTTGGCAAGGTTCGGGTTGCAATTCACCGTCCCCGACCGGTCGTTTCCTTGCATGGTGTTTTCCAAGCACCCGACGCAGGCATAATCCCACGCGTCCTCAACCGGCACGCCCTCGAGGACCATGCCGGCGATGCTCCGCTCGTCGAAGTTCAGGATGAAGGGCGCCCCTTGCGATCGCGTGATCATCGCCACGATCTTGTCCAGCAGGCGGTCGGGGCTCGCCTTGTGCAACCGCACGTTCGGTTTTGGCTCCAAGATGGGGGCCCACTCGTCGAACACGTCAAGAATCGTGTAGGTGAGCTCGTTCGTGAGGTCGGTGCCGGCAGGGCCGCATCCCGATAGCGTCATGAGTTGACCGAACCCGGACGTGATGCCTTGCCGCCCTACCTTGATCTGCGCATCGTAGGCGGTGTTGGCGTGGAAGATGAACGACGAGAAAATGTCCTTGGCGAAGTCCCGCGTGATCGTTTTTTCCCAGATGACGTCCGCCTCGTAGAGCGGCCAGAGATATTGATCGAGCCGCCCGAAGCTCAAGCCAGGGCCGGGATAGCTCTCCTCGGCGATCACGAGCATGTGGGCCAGCCAGACCGCCTGCACCCCCTGCCAGAACGTACGTGCAGGGAGCCAGGGAACGACGTCAAGGTTGGCAGCCATGGTTTCGAGTTCTTGTTTCCTTGAAGCATTGGTAGCCTTGGACGCGAGATCGCGGCATTCTTGCGCGTATCTTGTTGCCACGTCACGTGCAATTTCCGCGGACGCGATCATGGCACGTAACTCGGCTCCCGCGTGGCCTTGCTTCTCCTCGTTGGTCAATGCCTCGTACCGGGCCGTGGCCTTCTCGTGGAGGTGCTTGAACCCGTGTTGCACGATGGAACGGTAATCGGGGATCACGTGGCCACCAGCAGCACCCGCGTTGCCAAAGCCTTCGTTGTGGAAGGAGAAAACGACATCGCGATTTGCAAGGACCTCTTTCTCGAACCTCGATTGCTCGTCCTCGTTCAAGCACTTGGAGAGCTGCGTGTTGAACCTGCCGCCGGCGATCAAGTCATTATCAGAGATGATCTCGGCCGGGAGGTGAACGAGCATCACGGCACGGAAGAATGCAACCCGGCGTTCGGGAAGCGGGAGCGTCCAGAAATTATCGGGTAACGGGACGCGTTCCGCGCTGAGCTCCATTGATTTGGCAAACGGTCCGCGGGATTTCTTCCCGAGATACGGGTACATCTCCGGAACGATATAATAATCACCCTCGTTGAACACGCGATCCCACGGCGTGCCGGTGGTGAACGGGGAGTATTGGTTGTTCCATTCACGGTCATTGCCCTTGAAGTAATATTCCCGAAGCCAGCGTGCCCGCGGAGACAAGTCATGCGGTTCAGCAACTTTTTTTTGAAAACGTTGCGTGCCTTCCATCCCGGTGCACGCGCCTTTGGCCGTTTCGTTCATTATCCGTCACCAGCTTACTTCGCGACCGGCGTTCAAAAACATGGAGGTTCAAATTCATTAGCTTAGCAAGCCCCGGATCTCCTTGAACAAGCCACCTTCGATGAACCCTTCAACGAGGGCGGAACCATACGCTTCTGTGACACAATTTTGCATCCATTGGCATGACCCGTTGCATTTTTCTTTACCCTTACCATGGAAGAAAGCAGGGTTCAATTTCTTTGATGCTTCATCGTGTGCTTGCATTACATTGTCGAAATTAAGCAACGGTTGTTTGATCGCTGCTGGGTATGCTTTGCACGGCCAGTATATGGTGCCATCGTGATCGACGTGGTCGAAGACAACGGGATAGCAATGCTCGATCCGCCCGTGAAGCACGCGATCCAATAGCTTGGCAGATGCGATCATCGGGTAGCCGTCCCGAGCGCGTTCGAGTATCTTGTCCACCAAGACCTGGTAGGCGGGATCGTTGATGAGCGATGCATCGGCACTGGAGCCAATGTTTCCACTAACCGGCGCCAAGGTGATGCCAAGGTCGCAACAGAAATCGATGACATCGTTGGCTTCTGTTATATTATCCTTCGTGATGACGACGTTCGCGACGAGCTTGAATGGCACGAAATGCCTCAGCACCCGCAAGGCAAGCAAATTGCGAATGACATTTCGTGCGATGCTCTCGTGCACGTTGTACATTTTTGCCAGCGCCTTCGTATCGAGCGCATCGAGGGATATTATCACGACGTCCATCTGTGCTAGGAAATTCCGGTACGCGGGTTTAACGAGCAAGTCACCGAGCAGCGAGCCGTTCGTGTTGATCATGTTGAACATGCCAACCTTGGTCGAGTAATCGAGCAACTCGGGGAGGTCCTTGCGGAGGGTCGGCTCGCCCCCGCACCAGTAAATGGCACTGGCTTCACGCATCACGTGCAATAGGCGTTTGCCTTGCAAGGTGTCCAAGTTCTTGCGGTGAGCCCCGCCCTTCTTGTACAGGAGTGGATACTTCCCGTCCCGGTGGTTGCTACAATAAGTGCAAATAAAATTACAGGCATTGGTCATCGTCCAAATATAGAAAAGGGGGATGAAGTTATGATCATGCCGGGCCATTTTATACTTGTTTTTCACGAGGTTCTTGAGGGTCTTCAAGATGCCCATTATTCTCCTGCGTGAATGGGTGAACGTGTTGAACCCGTGCCCTGTCCGCACCATACCTGGGAGGACCTTGATCGCGAGGGCTGCCGCGTCCTTGAACAGTGCATACCAATCCGGGTGGCCCGTTCGCGGGTGATACATCGAGAATGCGGGGAATAAAATTTCGTGGGCACCGCGCGCGCGTGGACCTTTCATTCTAATCATTTCCTTTCTTTGCAACCAGTATATACTCGATCATGTCAAATACTTGCTTCAAGACAAGCGGCACGAGGAATATCCACCAAAGCATGAGCCACAAGGGCAAACCAAGGAACACGGGATTGTAATACTGGTACAATCCAAACGTGACCATCAATCCCTCGAACATGAACGCGTAGGGGAGAATCGCGATGATCAACCACTCGTTCCTTGCCGGTCGGAAGAGAACAATGCGGACGAAGATGGCGCCACCGTACACGAGCCCAGGGATCACGGGGTCCAAGAAGGTCGAGTATATCACGACGCGCAAGAATATGAGGATGATGATGTCGGCGCAGAGCTTCTTGGAAAGCCACCCCCGCGCGAATTCCTTGTTTCACGGGAATGAAAGCCTCGCAACCATACACGTCCGTGATCGAGGACCTGGCTATTTTCATCGGTGCGAAATGGTTTCCCGGTGCGAGGCTGAATTTCGCCGAGCACCTGCTCCGTTTCACCGACGACCGCGAGGCCCTCGTGTTCCACGGCGAGACGCAAAAATCTAACCGCATCACATACGCCCAGTTGAACGATCAAGTCGCCCGGCTGGCCAAGTCGCTTCGTGATATCGGTCTGGTCGCGGGAGATCGCGTTGGCGCTTACATGCCAAACCTCCCGGAGACCGTCATTGCCATGCTCGCCACAACGAGCATCGGGGCGGTGTGGTCATCTTGCGGGGCGGAGCTGGGCCCGTCGGCCGTCATCGATCGCCTCGGCCAGATCGCGCCGAAGGTCCTGTTCGCCGTGGACGGGTATTTTTACAAGGGAAAGGTGTTCTCGTCACTGCCCAACGCGATCCAGGTTGCCAATGCAATCCCCTCCCTACAGAAAGTCATCGTTGTGTCATACACCGGTGGCGTGCAGGGCTTGGCTGGAATGCCCAATGCAGTGCATTACTCCGGGTTCCTCCACAAGGGCGCCAAGCCTGCCATTTTATTCGAGCAACTGCCGTTCGATCATCCCTTGTACATCATGTTCTCGTCGGGCACGACGGGGAAACCGAAGTGCATGGTGCAAGGCGCGGGTGGCGTGCTCATCAACCATCTCAAGGAACTCGTGCTCCACACCGATCTCCGTCGTGAAGACAAGATCATGTACATCACGGCTCCATCGTGGATGATGTGGAACTGGCTCGTCAGTTCCCTAGCCGTGGGAGCTACCGTTATACTCTATGATGGCAATCCTAACTTTCCCGACTGGCGTAACACGTGGCGGCTCATCCAAGATGAAAAGATCAGCATATTCGGGTGCAGCGCCAGTTACATCAACTACCTCATGAGCGAGGGTGCGAAGCCCGGGACTGAATTCGACCTGGCTTCCCTGCGTGAGATTTCACAGACGGCATCCCCGCTTTCCGAGGACGGGTTCGAGTGGCTGTACGCGGAAGTGAAGGCGGACTTTCACTTCAATTCCATCTCTGGTGGCACGGATATAAACGGGTGCTTCGCCGCTGGAAGCCCGACCTTGCCCGTTTATTCGGGCGAGTTGCAAGCGATTGCCCTTGCAATGAAGGTGAAGGCGTACGACGAGAATGCAACGCCTGTCTATGACCGCGAAGGCGAGCTCGTTTGCGAGGCCCCGTCACCCTCTATGCCCCTCTATTTCTGGAACGACGGGGGCAACGAGAAATACACGAACGCGTACTTCACGCACTATAAGCCACTGGGAAAGAACGTCTGGCGGCACGGCGATTACGTGATCATCCACATGAAAACGGGGGGCATCACGTTCTACGGTCGTTCCGATGCCGTCTTGAAGCCTTCCGGCGTGCGCATCGGCACAGCGGAGATCTACAACGTGGTGCGCACGGTGCCCGATGTTGCCGACAGCTTGGCCATCGGGCAAGCTTGGAAGGGAGACCAGCGCATCATCTTGTTCGTGAAGATGGCACCAGGAAAGGCTCTCACCGACGAGGTAAGGGCCAAGATAAAGAAGGCGCTGCTCCAGAAGGCATCCCCGCGCCACGTCCCGGCAGTCATCATCGAGACCCCGGACATCCCGTACACGTTCAGCATGAAGAAAGTCGAGATTTCCGTGCAGAACATCATCGAGGGTCGCCCGGTCACGAACCGTGATGCGCTCGTGAACCCGGACTCCCTCGATTACTTCGGCACGATCAAGGCCGAGCTGAAGAGAGAGACGTGAATGAAACCCGCATCCCGGGCGTCTGTTACTAGGTGAACGTCGGTCATGGGCACTCGAAACACGAGAAAAACCATTTTCTTGATTTCCATCGCGTGTAGCATCGGCTTCACGGGCGTGCTTGCCACGTGGTGGTATTTTAATGCGTTTCCAGTAACGTGGCAATATGAATTACTCGAAGGTTACATGGCAGAGCACGGGTTCGAGAATCCAAACTTACGCGTGGGACTTCCCGTTGCCGTGGATAACCAGATCGCCTTCTACGATGGTTACTTCGTCGCAGACCCCGGCAAGAACGCGTCAAGCTGGTACTTGCTCCAATGGCAAGCACTCGATCCCGTTGACCCCGATCCCGCGAACGGGACGGGTCCGGCATTGGAGGACCCCTTGCTGGGAGAAAGCATCCTCGTGGCGCGGTCATCCGATCTTCAACTAGCCATCTTTAACCAAGAAACCACGGCGGGTCACGCGTTCGAGCTGCAGCTCTATGGCGGGACGCTCACGTCTGGCGGGGGGCGAAACATGTTCTTATCAACGAATCCGGTCGTACCCGTTCCTTTGGAAAAAGAAGTGTTTCTTAATATCAGCGTCCACGTTGAAGAGATGCGCGTAAACGGTACAGCTCCCGTTAACGTCGTGCAAGTGTTCGTTGGTATGGTGCTCAAGTGCTGGAACAACGGTTCTGCCGGTGACGGGGACACGTTATTCATGCAAGGCATCATCGCGAACACGCACGGTAATCGATTCTACGCTGCCGGGAATCCCGTCATTCAATGTGGGCTGTACGCGAACCTCATCGCGGGTGAATTGCTCCCGCCTCGTTCGGGCCAATTCGTCCCGCTCAGCATGCACGTGAACCGGTTTCTCGAGGATGCACTGCCGCGAACGTACCATTGGACCGAAGATGATGGCTCGCCACGGCAAAAAACCTACGTTGACCGTGAAGCAAGCCACTGGTTCCTCACGGAAATCTACATGGGCTTGGAAACACAAGGAGACGCGATCGGCATCGTCCAGCTCGCCAATTTCTCCCTCTTGGAAGGTGTCCGGCTCGATGCTTGGTAGGAAAAAATTAATACTTCCCCTTGGGGCGTTCCTCGGGTTCGACCGTGTCCACGAGCTCGTTCTGGTTGCGGTCGATCTCGTCCTGCGGGCTGCAAAAGACGATCTCGAAGTTGTTATTGGGGTCTAGATAAATGCGACCCACTTCCCCGTAGCCGTAAATCTTGTTATCGTCCCCTCTGAACGTGGAATCCAAGCTCATCATGACGAGCTGCCTTCCATCCGCGACTTGGACGAGGTGGGGCTGGCACGCAACGAGCCCGAAGCCCCGTTCATTCCCGAGGAACACGGCAAGCATGTAATCGACCTCATCCGAAATCTCGCCTGCAGTTATAACTTGGGTAACTTGAGGCTCATTTTCTTCCATGATGAATCAGAATGATATTTGTCGTGGTGTTAATATGTGTTTCTGCTACGCCATATCGGGGAAAACCATCCGGTCTATTACCGATGCGTCACTTCCTTGCCTCGTATCCGGTGAACCACGGCATGGCAGACGACGATAGCACGGCAAGGCGGGCGTTGAGCCAAGCGGAATACCTGGAACAGCGCGGGGAGTACGTTGAAGCACTGCGCATCATCACGGGCGCCTTGATTGACGATCCCGCCAACAAGGTGCTTGCCAAGAAGTACCAAGATTTGCAAGCCATCCTTTGCTGGCGGTGTTAAGGCGTTGCAGTCAAGGATATCGGATCACATCGAGTGGCTTCCACCGGGGTTTCCCGGCTGGAAATACACGGGACCGGTCATCGACGGGCACGTGCACTTGAATAGCACGGCAACGACGCTTACCACGTTCTTGAACGTTGCCAAGTCAAATGGCGTGGTGAAGATCGGTTCCATCACGCGTGGATTCTCGTTGCTCGCATCCTTGCCGGTTCCCGGCATCGAGCTTGCCTTGCTCCCGAACCTCTCGTGGGATGCATCGGGAAAGGACAGGCGCCAGCGTTACTCAAGTGGGTCGCTGGTGGAAGACATCATCGGTGTCAAGGCCGAAGGTGCAAGGGGTATCAAGTTCTGGTTCGGCAGCAGTTACTTCCACGGGCTCAAGCACATCGATAGTCCCGATTTCGTCAAGGTTTTGTGTCGCATCGGCGAGGAAGGGCTGTTCGTCGTCGCGCATATCAGCGATCCCGACACGTGGCACCGGCACCAGTATCCTGCCAGCGTGTATGGAACCAAGGAATCTTTGCGCGCCCAAATGCTCTGGCTCGTAGAAAAATGCCCCGGGACAACGTTCGTGCTCGTGCACATGGGCGGGAACCCCGAAAACCCATCGGGCTTGGCAAGTTCGCTCGATGAACATCCAAACTTGTACCTGGACACGTCCGCCACGAAATGGGTCTCGCTGGGCTCATCTTGTCCAGTGCCATGTTGCGTGCTTCTGTTTTTTCTCCAACATGAAAAGCTATTTTAACCCGTAGACCAAGCCTCTGCTTGACATAATTATGACGGAATCGAAAAGACCGGAAGTCATCCTAGAACCGGAAGCCTACACGAAAGCCTTGCTCCACGTGTTGCGGTTCGCGTCGAATAGCACGCCGCAAGACGCGTGGGTCGAGGTATACGGGTGGCTCATCGGGAAGCTTGAGGAAAATAACGAGATCGTGCACGTGTTTGACGCGATACCCATCCACCACGGGAAGGACGTCGAGGTGGTGTGGGATGCAGACACGTACGTGCGCGCGTCCGAATTCGACGAGAAACTGTTCGAGCGTGCTCAGGAAGACCCCAACATGAAAGGAATGTTCGTTGTTGGCTGGTACCACAGCCATCCGGGCATGGATTTTTTTCTAAGCTCCACGGATGTTAATAATCACCTCGGGTTTCAAGGAACGAACCCGAAGAGCATCGCCATCGTCTTTGATCATACAAAAGCAACCCCGTACAAGCACTTGGGCTTCAAGATTTTCAAGCTCGACGATCCGGGGGTCACGGAAAAGTTCCACGAGGTGAGCTTCGCCAAGTCGATGTTCACGAAGGACGTGCTCGACGTCGTGTACATCCTCCAGAGCATCCTCGAACGGGCCCAATCGAACCAGCTCTTATACCCCGAGATCGGGGAGCGACCGACCATTTTCTCCCATCTCTTGCTCCCGCAAATGACGCCGGAACTAGACCGCACGCCACCGCTCGACTTGGACGCGCTGTTTTCCAAGATGATGAAGAGCACGCAGTCCATGGTCGAAAAGGTGTTTGGTGGTTCGCTCCTGTCGAAGTTCGCGGGAGAATTGACCCCTATAATGGAAGAGTGGTTCACGGCCTTCCTGCCATACATGGTCTCGTCAATGAACAAGTGGTTGCTCAAGCTTTCGGAAACCATCGTGATCTCGAACAAGCTATCCCTTGGAAGCCTCAACAAGATACAAACCGTGCTTGAAAAATCCATGAAGGCAGTCAACGAGTGGACGGCCTACCAGCTCGACGAGCACAAGGCTGCCATCAGGAAGAGCCTGGATGACAAGCATGCCAAGACGGTCGCGATGGTCAAGGACTTGCTCGGGAAGCACTCCAGCTCGGTCGCCGGGGAGATCAAGTCACTGAACGGCGAGCTGCAAAAGCTGGAATCCGCTGCACGAATGAACCAAGAAACGAGCGATGCATTGGGCAGGAAACAAGACGAAACCGCGAGCAAGCTGCAAAATTTGATCGCTGGGACCGGCAAGCAATTCTCCGTTGTCCTCGAGCGCGTCGGGGCGATCGAGTCGCGCGTGGCGGGTTCCGAATCAGCGACCCTGGCGGGCATTCAATCAGGCTTGAACCAATCAAGCCAGCAGCTCGATATCGCCATAAAAGCGCTTGATGGCTCCTTCAAAGGCGAGGTCCAGGTGCTCAAGGACGCGCTCTCTGCCGAACAAACACATGTGAGCTCGTTGAAATCCGCCTTGGCAACCGCGCTCAAGGCAAGCCACGAAGGGCTGGGCCAGCAACTCGATAACAAGCTTGGCGCTCTCGATGCCACCCTCAAGGGGGAGGTCCAGCAGGTGAAGGAAGCGCTCTCGGCCGAGGAAGCGAGGATGGGCACGTTCAAGACGCAGCTAGGAACGGTACTCCGGGAGACCTCGGAACGCACCGCGCAGCAGCTCGATGGCAAGCTGGGAACGCTGGACGCGAGCCTGAAAGGTGAAATCCAGAAGGTGAAGGAAGCCTTGCTGGCACAAGAATCGCGCATCAAGGCCTTGGAAGGGTCTATAACGACGATGATACAGTCTGGATTGGAACGCACGAGCCAGCAGCTTGAAGGGAAACTCGGCGCGCTCGATAGTGCCTTGAAAGGCGAGATAATGAAATTTAAGGAATCGCTTTCGACGGAAGTTGCATCATTGCGAACCAACTTGCAGAAGGAACTTCAAGGCATCACGGGGGCAGTCACTGCACAGCTGAGAGAGCTTGAACAAGCAAACGTCTCGAAAACCCTGAACAAGATGCAGAAGGACCTTGAAAGAATCACCAAGCAATGAAAAAAAATGTAATGCATTCCTTTTTTTTAGTATTCGCTGAACGACACTTTCCTTTTACCTTGGCTCGAGTTGCCCCGGGCTTTTGATATTGCCTTTCCCAGCAGGGCGAATATCACGACCAGCAAGACGATGGCGATGATGACGAACACGGCGAGCTGGTTTTCCTGCAAGAACCGCAAGATATCATCGAGCAAGCCGGGCGGGGTTTGCTGCTCGATGACCCTGAAATCGAACGAGACCTCGTGTCGCGTGCCGGTCCCCGGATCGCCATCCCAGATGGGGTACGGGATCGACGAGAACGCGTCGGTCGGATTATCACCGGGGGCCAGCGGGGGGTCGATCCCCTCGCCGATCCACATCCCCGCGATGAATGGAACGTGCACGTTGTCGACGTGGGACGTGTAATTATAGGCATCGCTCCAGGTGGGGTCCGAAATGATCCATCCATAACCCGGTATGAAGTATTCTACCCACGCGTGGCCCGTCAGGGTGCTGGTAGGTTGGGAAGATGTATATACCCAATCGAACGACCATTCCGAGTTCACGGGGGCATCAAACTCAGGGTTTACTCCTTGAAGTGATGAATCCGCGATAACGATCCCCCGCAGAACGCGAGCGGGGATGCCGCAAGCCCTGAGCAAGGCAACCATCAAGCAGGAAAACTCCGTGCAATCGCCCGTGCCATGCTCGATCGCCCACTCGGCACCGTGCTCCTCGTCCTGGAGACTGTAGGAGAGAAATTCCGTCACGAAATCGTACACGTTCTTCGCGGTCTTGAAGGGGCTCGTGTCATTGAGCAAGGTCGCGTTGCTGGCGATCAACGGGTGAGATTTATTCGTGAACTCTTCTTCCCGGGTGTATAACGAATATAACGGGTCGGATGCGTTATACATGCTCGTGGACACGTTACCGTATCCGTTCCACGTTACGGTGCGAAGCGTGAGGTTCGCGACCACGTTCAATGCCCACGTGGATTGCCCGGGAATTGCCAGGTCAAAATAATACATGTTATTCCCGTAACTATCAACGATCCGCACGGGAGGGCCTT
Organism: Promethearchaeota archaeon; assembly: GCA_041305945.1. GTDB lineage: Archaea > Asgardarchaeota > Lokiarchaeia > Sigyniarchaeales > Sigyniarchaeaceae > JBGLND01. The sequence continues at coordinate 2,380,508 of JBGLND010000001.1, read as the reverse complement.
GATCACCCCAGCTCTCGTTGAGGATCGTGACTTGTTGCTGGTACACGGTGGACCCATCACCGCTCAACAATGTTCGATTACCCAGCGCCGGGATCCACATTTCCCGGTTTAAATCCGAGAGACCCGTCCTCGTGATGGTGTAGGAATACTCGTAAAGGTAGGTCGTGGTTATTCCCCACGTGATCGCGGTGCTCGGGGGTGGGCCGTTGTAATCAAGCGGGAAGATTGCTGAAGCACGCGTGAAAAACGGGTGCATGCCGAAAGCGACCGTGAAAATCATCGTCAAACAAAATATGGACAGAATCTTCATTCTCATGGTGGTCTGATGAAAGATAAAGGGCGGTAAATATAAATAACTGACCCGTTCCGTCGATAAAAATAATTACTCCAGCCACGTCATTGTCAAGTGAGCACATGATCTTCACGTTTTACATCATCGACGGAGACACCGGAATCCTTGTCTTCGAAAAGGCCTTCCAACCACTCACGAGGCCGAAAAACCAGCAGGACCTTGGTAGCGGCGTTATCGCGGAGTTTTTTTCAGCCATCAACACCTTCATCGACGAGATACAAGCAGCCATGAAAAAGGGGCGGGACGTGAGAAACATGACGAGAACGCTATTGGCTGAAAATTCGTCCGTCGTGATGTTTTACCACCCGGAGGCACGCATCTTGATGAGCGCGATTTCCGATCCAGATGATGACACGGACATCATTATCTCGGCCCTCCGCAAGATTGGTGAACGGTTCTGGATGAAGCACGACGAGAACATGAATCAATTCCGCATCTCCATGGACAAGGAACCGTTCAAGTCATTCATTCCCGATGTCGAGATGGTGTTGAGAGACGGTCGCGTGGCCGAGTTTTTCCCGAAGTTGGAGATACCGGCCACCACGCTCCAGCGCATCACGTTGATGGGCGTTATATCCAAAGAGGAACACGAGGTGGGGAAGTTGCTGGACGGGACCATGAGCCCGTACTCGATAGCAAAAAAGCTCAAGAGAAGCAAGGACGAGATCATGGCAGTCTTGAAGAAATTCGAGTCGCTGGACATGATCAAGCCCGGGCCCGGCCACGTCGATGGTGAACGAGACCGCGGCTGTTGCCACCCGTCCTGCCCGGTCACTGGCCCACGCGCGGACGGTGTTCGGCCCCTCGGCGAACCGGACGTCCACCGGCCCCCCGTACGTCACGTTCGTCTCGTTCCAATTGTACCAGACGATATCGAGGCCTATGACGCTGGTTGCCGCGATCTCCAGCCGTTGGATGGCAGAAGGATAGGTCACGTTCGACAGGCTGGTGACACGAACGACGGGAGGGGGCGTTTTTATCGTGAACACCAGTTCCGCCGTCGCAACGCGCCCCGCGGTATCATTTGCCCATGCGCGAACCGTGTTGGGGCCCTCCGTGACCCCGACGTCCACCGGCCCGCAGTACGTCACGTTCGTGCCATTCCAAGCATACCCGATGCGATCGATGCCCGCGACGCTGGTTGCCGCGATCTCCACCCGCTGCACGGCGGACGTGCAGGTCGCGTTTGCAGGACTCTTGATGCGCACCGACGGGCCGATCGAGTCCACGACGAACGAGACCCCGGCCGTCGCAACGCGCCCTTTCGAATCGATGGCCCACGCGCGCAGCGTGTTCTGGCCCTCGTCGAACAAGAAATCCACGGGCCCGTCGTACGTCACGTTCGTACCGTTCCAGGCGTACCAGGTGCGTTCGACGCCCCGCCGGCCGGTTGCATCGATCTCCACCCGCTGCACCGTCGACGTGCAGGTCCCGTTCGCGGGGCTGGTGATGCGCACCGACGGTGCCCCCGTGTCGATGGTGAACGAGACCGCGGCCGTGGCAACGCGCCCTTTCGAATCGTTGGCCCACGCGCGCAGCGTGTTCTGGCCCTCGTCGAACAGGACATCCACGGGCCCGTCGTACGTCACGTTCGTGCCGTTCCAGGCGTACCACATCGTCTCGACATGGTGGCGGTGCGGCGCGACCAGTACCACCTGCACCGTGGCTGAATGATACGTCATGTTCCCCGGGTGGGCGATCCGCAATGCTGGCACGGTGGTACAGGCCACATCAGCGGGCAACGAGGTCGCGTTCGTTGGAACGAGGAAGTTGAGACAAATGGTCAGGAGCGCAAGCATGCACGAGCATCGGGTTTTCGCACGGGACATCACGTTCACCTTCGGATTAGGATCCCGGGCGGCCCTTATAGAATGCACCTCTGCAGGTTCTGGACACGACCCGCGCCATCGCGGCATGGGAATATTGATAACGACCGGGGTCGAACTACCACCTATGAAAGTCGACCACGTGCAAGGGGTGTACAACGTCAAGGAACGTCCCCCCCGGCAATTCACCTTTCCCGAGATCGGCATGCCGGTGAATTTGTTCCAGGGCATCGACATCTCGAAGCCCATCATGACGACGTTCGCGCCAATCGTCACGAGCATGCTCACGGGCGTTCTCCGTCAAGAAAAAATCCACGGGAAACCCGCACGCATCCACGACATTCCCGTCAGGATGGGCGACGGCACCACGACCGTGCTTGACGTGTATTTCCCGAAAAAGGTTCGCGAAAAACGCTTGAAATGCCCGACCATCTTGATACGGACACCTTACTGGAAGGACCAGCTCGGGAATTTATTGGGCAGCTTGTACACGCAAAACGGGTTCGTGACGGTCATCCACGACATCCGGGGCACGGGCCATAGCAATAAAACGGGCATCAACTCGTTCATGCTCTTTGAAAAGGAGGACGCGCTCGACATCCTCGAGTGGATCAAGACCAAGTTCTGGTTCAACGGCAAGCTCGGGTTGTGGGGTGCATCCTACCTGGGCATGACCCAGTGGTGCATTTACGACAATGACGAGGTCACTTGCTTCAACACGCAAGTTTCCTCGCCCCAAAACCTGTGGAAACAACATAACGGGCTTGGTATCAACGAGATATCGGTCAACCTTTTCTGGATACAGTGTGACGGGGCATGGTTTTACGACACGCCCCTCGAGGCCAAGAAGCGGGCGATGCCGTACTGGCAGTACGGGAAACATTTTCTTGAGGCCCCCGCGAAGGGCATGTACAATTCCAAGATCGGGGAGGAGGAGTTCTCCATGGAAACGCTGGTGGAGCGCGGGAAGGATGGCGCCGTGGAGCTATTCAAGGAACGGTATGGCGTGGACCTCAAGTCGAGCGTCCCCGACCCGCCCGCGTACCAGCGATTCGTGCGGGACCTGGTGTTCAGCCCCCGCATCATGCGGCTCGGGCCTTACATGCAATCCAACTTGAACATGGATTTCTCCAGGATCAGCAAGCCGTTCTTGATCATCGCGGGCTGGTATGACATGTTCGTGAAAAACAACATCGAGGATTTCACGAGCATCATGACGCGGGCACAACCCCTTGCAAGGAAATATACCAAGATGGTCGTCGGGCCATGGGGCCACGGCGAGGTCCGCCACCCGGACATCAAGAATCCATTGCAAGGCGGGCCGCTGGACATGATCGACAAGCTCACCTACATGAACTGGTTCCGGTACTGGTTAAAGGACGCGCCCGAGGGCACCGGTTCTGAATTCGAGAGGTGCCCCGCGCGCGCCCGGATCAAGAGGGAATTCATCGACATGCCACCGCTCCTGATCTTCACGCTGGGTGCCAACACGTGGCGCTGGGAACGCGAGTGGCCCTTGAAACGCACCGTGTACCAGAACCTCTACTTGCACTCGTCGGGAGCCGCGAACTCCCGGTCGGGTGACGGGACACTCGATTTCAACGCGCCCGCCACGTATGAAGTGTCCGATACCTATGATTTTGACCCGGCGGACCCCGTGCTCAGTTGCGGAGGGAACAACTTGATCATCCCCAAGGGTGCCTTCGAACAAGCACCTGTCGAAACGAGAAACGACGTGCTTGTCTACACGTCCGCACCGCTCGAAGCGGATGTCGAGGTGACGGGAAACTTGAAGATGATATTGCACGCGTCCTCATCAGCAATCGACACGGACTTCATGGTGAAGCTGTGCGACGTGTATCCAAGCGGGAAATCGTTCAACATCAGCGATCTCGGGATACGCGCACGGTACCATGACGGAATCCTTGCGAAGCCCGAGATGCTGGTGCCGGGAAAGGTCTACAAGCTCGAATTCGAGCTGTTCCCGACGAGCACGCTGTTCAAGAAGGGACACCGCATCCGCATCGACATCACGTCCAGCGATTTCCCGAAGTACGACGTGAACTCGAACATGGGTGGGAAGGGCGACCAGGGGGATTATACCATCGCCAAGCAGAAAATATTCCACGACAAGGATAACCCGTCGTGCATCGTGCTCCCAACCATACCTACGCGGGACACTTCAACGCGTTGAACTGCTTTCCATCATTCCGTTCACTTTCAACAACGCGGAACCAGAACCGCTATAGGGAAAAAGAGGGAGCGGCGGGCGTGTTATTCGCAACGGGCAAGCCTTTTATGTGCTCGACCAGACCTAGACTGCAGACTAGCATGGAAACCTACAACATAAGTGACCGCCCCCCGCGGAAAATCACGTTAGGCGAGATCGGGTTCCCCGATCCCAATTTGATGGCACACGTGAACCTTTCTAAACCACTTATGGGCACGTTGGGGCCCATCGTTGCCTCGTTCCTTTCATTCTTGATGGGAAGGGGATTTACCAAGGGGACACCGTATCGTATTCACGACGTGATGATCCCCTTGAAGGGACCAAAGGTTGGCATCAAAAGCGCCGTCGACTTGTATTTCCCTCGCAAGGTTTACGATAAAAGGCTCAAGTGTCCGACGATCATCATCAGGACACCCTACTGGAAGGATATGACGCAAGTCATTGGTCAATACCTCGCCCAGAACGGCTACGTGGTCGTGTTCCAAGACATACGTGGGACGGGGCATAGCGAGGGCTACAACTCGTTCCTTTTCTTGGAACGTGATGACGCCCTAAGCATCATGGAGTGGTTGAAGAAAGCTTTCTGGTACAACGGACGCATCTCGACGTGGGGCGCTTCCTATCTCGGAATGACACAATACGTGATCTGGGATAACGAGGACATGACATGTTTCAATGTCCAGATATCTTCACCACGCAACATCTGGTCGATTCATCAAGGACTGTTCCCCAACGAGCTAGGTGCACACATAGCCAGGATTTTCTGCAAAGGAAAATTCAGGGACCAGCCTCCCGAGGCCATGGAGTTCGATCCCACCTCGGACCCGCCGCGGAGCCCGGAGCCGAACGTGGTGGTGATCAACCCGGCGACGGGGCGCATCGACTTCGGGATGCTGGGCCACCCGAACCGCAGCCAGTTGCTGGGCTGGGGCGTCGATTACATCGATATCGTTAACGAGAATGATTATGACAACGATTCCATCGATTTCTTCCACGGTACTGGCGTGGGAAACATCACCGGGACGGACATGCATTCCCCGGGCACGGTGCACGGCTGGACGCAGCTCTCGGTTCCCGCGTTCACGGAAGAGGCGATTTTCGCCGCGCTGAAAGCAAGGAACACGTCGATCATTTACAACAACACTGGTTCTCCCGATCACTCTCTCCAGCCATATGAGAACCCCGCCTACACGGCGCTGGAACCCATCATCATCATCGGGGACACGTTCGAGAATATCTACGATGAGGGGGTCCTTGCCATCGTGCTTGCCTTTTTGTACCTGTTTGCAGCATTCATGGTTGGCGAATGGCTCCGCGTGCTCAAGCGGCGGTACTGGCAACGCGCCAACGCGAAAAACGAAAACACCCGGGCTCCCGCCGGGTAGGATACCATCGCGAAACGATCACGTCGAGGGCAAGATTGCTGCTAAGAATGCATCGATGCACTCGATCGCTTCTTTCTTGTTTTCATCGAGCAACTGGTGCGAGCTTTTTGGCAAGAACAAGGCCCTCGAACCCGGAATCGACTCGTGAATCCTCATCCCGTTGGCCCACGGCACCACGCCATCCCGCTGGCCGTGCATGACGAGCACGGGAACGGTGATCTCGCGCAACCGCGGGGTCAAGTCCTGCGTCGCGAACCCGAGCAGGGTGAACACCCGGGCGACTGGGCTGGTTTTCAGCCGCTTCTCGGCCTCCTCTGCCATGACATCCGCGTGCTCCCTGAAATGTCGTGTCGAGTATGCCACCTTCAGCGATTCTTCCAGCACGCGTTCCTTGGTCATCGGCCTCACGTCGTGCTTGTAATGTTCCACCACGCGCGTCATCGCGTCCCGGCTTCCCCCTTGGAACCCGGCGCTGGTGCTGATGGCGACCACTCCCTTGAGGCGGGATGGCTTGGTGAGCGCGTACGCGAGCGCGACCCGGCCCCCCAGCGAGTGCCCGATGACGACGTGGTCGATCGCGTGAAGCCCCGTCGCCTGCAGGAGCCCCTCCAGGTCATCGACAAGGCGTTCGATGGAATAGAGGGCTTCGTTCTCGGCGTCCCCCGTGCCAATGGGCTTGTCCGAGTCGCCGTGGCCGCGCTGGTCGTAGGCAAGGACCTGGAACCTGTCCTTGAATGCTTGCTGGTATTGCACGTACTTCCCGTGGCTTCCCGTGTGGCCGTGGATGAAAACAAGAACGGGCCTGCCCGGTTCCCCCTCGAGGGACGCGAAAAGCGTGATCCCGCACGGGATGTGCACGGTTTGCGAGGCCATCTGGTGCTTGCACCACCGGTCAGAGCATCTTGCGGAGCTGGAACGACACCCAGCCCAGCAACGCGGTTTCGTTGTGCTTGAACTCGTGGCCGCCTGAGTCGAACACGATGCATTGCCCGTCCGGCACGCCGATCAGTTCCTTGTTTTTCACGTAATTGAGCTCGAAATCAACGAACTCGTCATTCTTGCAGTGGGCTAGCAAGACCTTCTTGGACAACGCCGGGCGCGTATCCTTGACGCCTGCAAGGGTGGTGACCGGTGAAAGATCGCTTGCTTTCTGCAAGAATTGCTGCAACGTGAGTCCCGTGCTCTTTCGTATCTTCGACCAGATTGCGAGCCCCACCACCTTGGCGATCAGCCCGCCGTGCACGATCTTGCGGTCGAGGTTCTGCCCGATGTCGTGGATGGCACACCCGGCAAGGACGACCTTCACCCGAGGGTCGGCCAAGATGCTCCCGGAAAGCGCAATCGTGCCACCCATGGAAAAGCCAGCCACGCCGGCCCTCGCGGGATCGACGATGTCCTTGCGAGAGAGCATCCATTCGAAGGCAGGCAGGGCATCCGCGAACATGTGCTCGAAGAGCCTTGATCCTTCCTTCATCAAGCCTTGGAACACGCCTTTCTGGCCTTTCTTGCGCGAGTGGCCGCTCCAGCGGTAGTCGTATGCGAACACGGTATAGCCTGCGGTCGCCAGCGCGGCGAGCATTGGCTCGAAATGCACGTCCTGGGCGAATCCCCCGAACCCGTGCAGGAACAAGATGGCCGGCCCCGGTGCCTTCTCGAGCGCATCCGGCTGGCCGGGGCTCGTCGTTGAACGATAGATGAACCCTTGCAAGACCTCGCCATCGGGCATCTTCACGTCCTCCAGCGTGCGCTGTATCTTGTCGGTCCGCGCGAAGTGCTTCTGGTCCCACTCGTCTTGCAAGAGCTTTGTGCCCGCGTGGCGCCATGCAACGAGCTTGTAGGTGACCAGCGCAACCGCGATGCCCCCGATGGCGCCGAGGAATGCGTTCAAGGGGAGCCAGCTCAGCAACCCGTGTCCCTCGAATGACAACATGAAGTCCGCTGTCACCAATCCCCACAAGATGATGTTCACTTTCCTTGAGAAAACCCGCTTGAACGGCGCCCGTATGTCCCACAAGGGCTCGTCCCTTGGTGCCCCCCGCTTCAAGAGGCGGTAGATACCGTGGACAGTGGCCGTGATGCACTGGATGATGAACCCAACCGCGATGCAGTACAAGAGCATTTCGAGAATGGCGTCCTCGAATTCGGTCATGTCACTAAATCCGTATATGTCGAAAATGTAAATAAACGTCACGAGGATCGAAATGAAGGTCACGAGTGCTTTTCTCGAGGGCGCGACGAACGCGGCCATCATGATGAACTCCGTCCCGATGATGCCGAGCACGATCGTTATCCCGATCCAGTGGGTGAGGTTCCCGTACCCGAACACGCCGAAGAATAATTGCTTGATCAGCGTGTCCCAGCAGAGCAAGCCTATCACCGTTGCCACGATGAAAAAGAATGCCCGCAATCCCACGACGATAGGGCACGTGTAATGCTCGTCGGGGCGAGCCCCCTTCTCCGCCCACGCGGAGAACGCGATGATCCCCGTCATGAAGATGAATACCAGGATCTCGACGAACAGGTGCGATGCGAAGAACAGTCCCGGGAACGCCATCACGCATCGCCCTCCAGCACGAGCTTGGTACCTTGCGTCACGAGGGTGCACGCGTCGATCACGTCCCCTTGTTCCGAGAGCGTGGTCAGCCTCAAGGAATGGTCATCGAACGTGAGCCTCGTGTAACTCGGCCCTATGTTGAGGGCCTCTGATTCCGGGATGATGCGAAAGGCCATGTCTTGGAGGCCGCCCCCGCCACCGAGGCAGATGTACCTGATTCCCTTGTAGAGCATGCGCTCGTAGTGGTGCCAGTGACCGAAGATCACGAGGGAGACGTTGTACGTCTCGGCAATCGCCGTGACGCGATCGACGAGGTGATCGTCGATCGAGGACGACGTCATCAAGTTTCGATGGAACATCACGATGCGGAACGTCTTGTCCTGGCCACGAGCGAGCGTCTCGTTCAACCATTGGTCGTTCAAGTCGGCTATAGCGTTATCCCTCGTCCCGGTGGTGCTGATCTCTGCGATGAGGAATTGGGCGTTTGACCAGTTGAAATCGTAGAAGAAATGGTTCGCGTAGGGTCCTGTAGCATAAGAAAAGCCGAAAAATCTAGTGTAATAGGACGCGTTGGGGTTATTATCGTCGTAATCGTGGTTCCCGATGACCGGCACGAACGGGACGGTGTCCATCCATCCCCGGCTCTGGTACATGAACAAGTTCCAGTAGCTTATGTCGTCGCCCTCTTGCACTATGTCCCCGACGCACGTCACGAACGAGAGCCCCGGCTCGGTTGCTACCCTGGACGCGATCGTCTCGTAATGCCCGATGCCCAATAGTTGCTGCGTGTCCGAGAACAACCCTATCGAGAAGGGCACCGTGGAGACAGGGGCGGTCTTGAAGTAGCCGAGCTTTCCCGTGTACGTCATGCCAGAAGTGTTGTCGCCCGCATGGTACCAGTAGCTCGTGTCGGGCGTGAGCCCCGTGAGCTTCACCCGGTGGAACGTGGCCGGGGTGACGTTTGTCGCTTGGGGGAACAAGGCACCCGGTTCCGTCCCGAGCCAGACCGTGCTTCCTTGGGCGGTCGTGGTTTCCCACGAGATGTATGCCTCGGTCGCCGGGTCCAAGCCGTTGAAATGTACGTATGGAAACTTTTCTTGAGGGACTTGGTTCGTGTACACGTAATTCACCCCGATATAGATGAAAATCGGGCTGAGAACGAGGAGAAATATACCCACGTTCCTGAATTGGAATTTCGTGTTTTCCATTCAGACGGGATTGAAATGAATGAAGGTGCCGACGAGGGCGCAGCCGTTCAAGTCACCATGGATTCGGACATGTTCGTCAAGTTGCTATCAAAACAGGTGAACCCGATAAAGGCGTATTCTAGCGGGGGCTTGAAGGTTAAGGGCGAGATGAAGAACCTCTTGAAATTGCGCAAGTTGATGTTTTGAATGAAAGCTTTCATCACCGCGGAGTTTTCTCCAGATGCTCTGGACCGTTTGCGGGACGTGATCAACGGTGACATAGTATACGAGAGCTGGCGGAGTACCAAGAACCTTTATTTCAACGACGAGGACTTGATCGCCAAGATCACGAAAATAAACCCCGACATTTTCATCTGCGAAGGAGACAACGTCAAGAAGGACGTGATCGAACGAACATGCTTGAAGATCATTGGCTCAACGCGGGACGACCCCAATAACGTCGATGTTGAAACCGCCACGAAAAAGGGAATCCCCGTCATTTTCACGCCCAAGCGGAATACCATATCGGTTGCCGAGCTCACGGTCGGGTTGATCCTTGCCCTCGCGAGGAAAGTCCATTCGATCGAGAGGACCGTGCATGCGCCGTCATACAAGGTTGAAGAATTTTCAGATTATGTTTCTTACATTAATCTATTCAAGGGCATCGAGCTTCATGGCAAGACAGTCGGTATCATTGGACTTGGCAGCATCGGTTTCGAGGTTGCCAAGCGATTGGTCCCGTTTCAAGTCAAGTTCCTCGTGCACGATCCGTACGCCCCTGCCGAACGCCTCCAAGCAATCAACGCGAAAGCGGTTTCCTTGAATGAACTCATGGAACGCGCCGATATCGTCACGGTGCATTGCCCGCCCACGGATGCGACCGATGGCCTGGTCGGGGCGGGCCAGATCAAGCGGATGAAACCCACCGCGTATTTCGTGAACTTGGCTCGTGCGTCGGTCACCGACGAGGAAGCCTTGTACGATGCCTTGAAAAACCATCGAATCGCGGGCGCTGCATTGGACGTTTTCTCGGTCGAGCCGCTGGATCACGAGAACGAGTTCTTGAAACTCGATAACGTGATCGTCACTCCCCACGTTGGTGGGAATACCGCCGACACGAACCACCGTCACGGGATGATGATCGTTGATGCAATCGAAAAGATACTGAAGGGTACCATCCCCGCCAACCTGATCAATCCCGAGGTGATGGGTGGTTCCAAGACCGAGCTCAAGAGCGCGACCGGAACGCAACTATTCTTGCTACGCCAGCAAATCATCGACACGTGCAGGGGCATGGTTGAAAAGGGGTACGTGGTATCAACCGCGGGAAACGTGTCTGCACGGGTCCGCGACGCAAGCGGGAATGACACCTTTCTCATCACGCCGAGCACCGTCGAGTACGAGACAATGCGTCCCGAGGACCTCGTCTTGATCGACGCGGGCGGCAACGTGCTGGAAGGGAACAGGAACCCGAGTTCCGAGCGCCGCCTCCATCTCGCCATTTACAAGGCACGCTCCGATATCGGTGCCGTGGTGCACTCCCACGCGCCGTTCTCGACCGTTTTATCCATCGCACGGGTCCCGATCGGCCCCGTCGTTGACGAGTTCATCCCGTTCGTTGGCGGGTGCAATGTTTCGGAATTTGCGATGGCTGGAACTTCCGAGATCGCGGAAAACGTTCTATCTGCACTTGGAGATAATATGGCCGCTCTCGTGGCGAACCATGGGAACGTGTGCTGCGGGGCAACCATCAAGCAAGCCTGGGATGTCGCGCAGATGGTCGAGCACGCGGCGAACATCCAGTACCACGCGTCGCTGCTCGGAACGATGTACGGGCTGCCCGAGGATGTCGAGGAGTCCGAAAGGGAAATATACGATATCATGAAGAATGCCAGCAACGGCAACGACTGAACGGGCACCGGCAGCCGTTAAAGGTGGCTGATTTTTTCACGGAATGCATCCCAGCGTTGGAACCGTGCTTGGAGGACGTCCCGCATGCGTTCCCTTGGCACTCGCTTCTCTATTCCGTTCCTGCTCTCGATTCGATGAGCCAAGTCGCTCGCCGATGTCACCTGGTTGCTCGCGACCGCGCACGCGTCGAACAAGCCAGTAACCGTTGCTTCGGGCTGTGTCGTTATCGTGATTGTTGCGTCCAGCAAGTCGGCGAATCTCTGGCAGAACACCTTGTTTCTCGTTACCCCACCTAGCATGCACGTGGCACTCGCTTCCCGCCCAAGAAGGCGGGTGAGATGCTTCAAGTTCTTGTAGGCTGCAAACGAAATGTTATCAAAGACCGCGCCAACAACCTGGGCCCGGCTCGTGTGCACCTCGTCCACGGTGCCCGGCGATGGAACGATGATGATGCCCGGGTGGATGGTGTTGTCGGATGATGCCAAGTAATTCGGGCCAAGGAAAGCAATGACCTCGTCATTGGATGCCCGCGCGTCGTTCTCTTGCACGTCGATGGCTTCGAGGTCCGCGTCCAGGCGCTTGAATAGGTCCTCTGGCTTGCCCGTCCCGTCTCCATGGAACATGCTTGCCGTCCACCGCAAGATTTGCCCCGTGATCCCCGCGCTGGCTTCTAGTACGTGCGTGGTGGCGACGTGCTTCATGGAAAGCAACGTGGTCCAGAGATGCTGCGTTTTATCGAGAATGCACTCGCGTGATAGCATTTGCACGGGCATGGTGCTCCCAATCACGATGCCCGCGTTCGCCTCGGCAATGCATCCCGCCCCGACGAGCGCGGCTTGCGTGTCCGGCATGCCCGAGACGATGGCAACATCGGCCCCCAAGCCAAGCTCCCTTCCAACTGCCGGGGACAGGTCGCCGACGATCTCGCCTGAATCGACGACCGGTGGAAAAAAATCTTCCCTTACATCGAGGATATCGAGCCATTGTTCGTGCCAGCTTTTTTCCTTGATGTCGTAGAACCCCGATTCCGCAGCACTAGCGGGGTTCGCGTGCTCTTCCGCGCCGAGCTTGATCAATATCCAGCTGTCGACCGGAAGGTACCTGCTCGCCCTCTTGCACGTGGTTCCCTCGTTTTCCTTGAACCACGCGTACCGCGCCGGGGGATACATGAGCAACGGGAAATGACCCGTGATGTCGAAGAAGGACCTGCTGCCCCGCGAGGCGAGCTCGGCCTCGAGGGCGTCTGCGACGTCGATGCCCCGCATGTCGAAGCTGGTACCGATGTAAAGCGGATCGTAATCATCATCCGTGAACACGCACGAAGGCCGTATGGACGATGCGGTGATGTATTTTATTCTCCCGGGTTCGATGCCCGCGCCGGCTATCGTTTTCTTTGCCAAGCGGACGATATCATCCCAGTATGCATGCTCGTTGCACGCGCGGCAAAAGCCGTCATCTGAACACGTTACCACCGGCTTGGCTTGATCGAGATGGATGACGGTTCCCGCGTCGTCCCCTATCGCGCACTTCATAACCCTCGAACCTATGTCAAAGGCCAGGTTATAATGCATGGTGCACCATCCCGTTCGTTTCACGGCAGCAGTTGTATCTTACTTGCGTGGGGAAGATAAACGTTACCCGAAAGGCGGGACGGGGTCTCCCCTTGCCTTTTGCAAGTCCTTGATGCAATCATCCAGCCCCAAGGCTTCGAGAGTTTCTTTCCTTGGCACGCCTTCTTCGGAAAACCCCATCGCGGTGAAATATTCAACGATATTTTTTCGCGGGTTGAACGTGACCCGCGCAAGGGGGCCCTTGGAGAGCGGGGGGACGCCCCGGGCGCGATCCGGGATGCTGAAGTGGATCATGCCGTCCCGCGCGTTGAACATCTGGCGCATGGCCTGGATGCGATGACCCGTTTGTTCCATCTCGTCCAACGTCACGTCCCACCCGAGGATCGACTTGAAAAATTCCAGCAACGGGTACCTCTCGAAGTTCAACGCGAATTCGCATAACCCCACGGCGTTGAACACCTGCATGAACTTGGTGAAGCGCGCGTGCTGCGTGCCCGAAACCCTGCCTTTCTTGCTCAAGTCAAACTTGAGCCCGTGCACGAAATTATTAAGATCGCCCAGCGCTTGAAAGTCGAGCGATGCTGCCGTGTGCCGCCCGGGTGTCGGGTCCGCGATGTAGGTCGTGAGGAGGCCCTCGAACTTCCTCGGGTCGTGCATAGGAATCTCCTGCCTGTTCACGACCATTGCATGCTCCTCGCTACCCTTTCCAATGATTTTTGCCATTTCCGCGACCCCGTTTGCAATCAAGTCCCCGATGCCCTCGCGCTTCACGACCAACTCGAGCAGCGGCATGAGGCGGCGGCCGTCCGGGACTTCGTGCAATGAAATGTCCTCCCCGCAAAGGTATGGCTTTGTTTTTTCCATGTCTCGCGTCATTACCGTGGTTGCGTGCTTGTTTTTTTTTAGGGATACACGCAATATTAAGGTAAAAACCATAATCGAACCTATTAAAGATGCTGCAATGAATGCCGGGTTCCAATAACCGCCGGGTATTTCGAAAAACCAAGAAATGTTCATGATATTCGTTGAAATCTCATCCGGGAATATGTTTTGTGTCGCAGGGATCACGAGCGTGTTGAGTGGGATCGCGGGGACGATCCCGAACATAACGATCAAGGCTGCCATGATTATCATGGGTGCAAGCATGCTCGCGGGGAGATCCTTGGCGGGTAGCACCCCCGGCACTGCTGGTGGCTTTTTCATAAACACGGCGTGCAACAAACGCAAGCCTATCGCCATGCTAAGGATAGAACCAATGAATGAAATGATGATGAATATCGGCGCCTCGAAATCCATCATGGCGTTGAAGACAATGTATTTACTGGCAAAATCGCTCAACAACGGTACCGAAGATAATGAAAGTATCCCTATGATAGAGCATGCGTTGGTGATCGGCATGTCGCGGGGAACGTTTCCGATATCCGTGATGTCATGTTGCCCCGTCCGGAAGAGCATTCCACCCGCAGACAAGAACAACAGGCCACATGATAAAACTTTCGATATTAAATGGAATAAACCCGCCATGACACCGAACGGCGTCATAATTCCTATGGACAAGACGATGAATCCAAGTTGTGAAATGGTGCTGAACGCGACAATGCGCTTGTAATCATTCTCGATGATCCCGTTCAACGCCCCTATCAAGATCGTGATCGCGCCGATGATGACCAGCATAAAACTCCAAACGTTCATGTTTCCAAAGAATGATGGAAAAGCTACCTTCGGGGCTGCCAAGACTTGCTCACTGAAGACATCAACGAAGAACCGGGTGACGATGTATATCCCGGATTGAAAACCGCACACGTGGAACAAGACGGTGGTAGACGTGGGCGCGACCGTTCCATCCGGCAACCACGTGTGGAGTGGAAAGAGCACGGTCTTGGGTAACGCTGCAATCACCAAGAGCCCGATGATAGCTGGAACGACGGATGCCCCGGCAGGTAGTAAATCCCCCACCTTCGTGATGTTCAACTCCCCTGTCGTGTTGTAAATGATGACAGCGGCAATCAAGAATGAAATTGTACCCAAGTGGGTCATGACGAAACATTTCACGGCGGCACGCAGGCAGTTTTGGTCCTCGTTCCAAAACGAGATAAGCGCATAGGAGCACACGCTGATCAATTCCCAGAAGATGAAGATGGTGAGCAAGTTATCGGAAAATAAAGTCCCCAGCATGGCACCGTTAAATAGTAACATGATCGAATACGTCCGGTTGAAACCACCGTTTACCCTCGTGCCATACGCAAGATTTCGGGGGGATAAATACTTGATATTATAAACGAGTGCAAGAATCGTGAAGAAAGATGACAAGACCGCTGGTAAAAGCGATAGTCCGTCGACGTGCAAGCCGAGATCGATGGTACCCGCCGGTGTTGAAAAGGAAATGATTGTTGCTTCGAGGATGCCGTGGTTGGAGATGCCAGCAATCAACCACGCTATAAGAAACAACGTGAGCCCTGAAATCCCGATGGTGCTTCCTATTGCAAGTGAATTGCCGATTCTACGTATTCTTGCGAGCGGGTGCGAGAGCAGCGCTGTCGCGATGGGGAATGAAATAGATGCAATGGTCACGAAGGCAAGACTTGTCATATATATGTTCCCTTGATCAACGATTGTAGTCGTGTTACCCGGTTTTTCCTTCCTTGCGCAAGGGGTGGACACCCTCTGGCCAATCATCCGGTAAAACCAACGGTCTCAAGTCCGGGTGGCCGATGAATCTCACGCCAAGGAGGTCATGAATTTCTCGCTCGTATAAAATGGCCCCGCTGAAAATAGGGATGATGGAAGCAATGCTCAAATCTGCATCTAGCCCGATTTCCACTCTCGCGGTGATAACTTGCTCGCGGCTCGCCAAGTGATACAAGAGTTGCAAATCGCTCGTCGTCTCAAGACTCGTGATGGAGACCAGTCGTGAAAAGCCATTCCTCTTCAAGAATTCGAGCAATTGTGATAATGCTGCCGGAACCACGTAGAGAAAACTACCTTCGTGGCGAAGAGACACCTCACGTTCCGGCCACTCGGCTCGAAATCGTACTATCAACTCCTTGATCATATCATGAGCTTGGCTCATTTTGTAGCTTATATGGTAATACGCGGATATTCAAAAACAAGGTGGTCGCGTGTTCTTTCCCAAGTCATGTCGCTTTGAGCGGCCCTATGCTGAATGGCTTGATCGATTGCATCCATAATTTCCCTGAATGACATGGGATAAATAATGCAATAACGGGGAATTCAAGTAATAACAGCATGTTGCAAGTCTTGGAGAAATTCCGAGCGAAGGTGGTGTATAATAGGTCCAATTGGTTGCTTTGCACAAATGGTCAATATTCAAGACGTTCGCAAGTGCGTGGATTTAATGGTGATGAATAATCCCATCTTTTACATTAATGGTGAGAATACGTGCGTGAATTGATATTAATTGGCAATATCGTTTCCCGGAAAAAAGGAAGTTCTTGTCGAGCTTCTCGCTTAACAAACATGGTCAATCGATGGAATGTGATTGCAACCATTCCTTTATGGACTTTTCCTTGATTTTCGAAATGTTTTTCATCTCGCGCAGTTTCCGATTGGCCCGATAGAGGTCATTCCGTGAAATGATCCCACTCATTGTCATTATCCTGAAAAAATCGATTAATTGAACGATTTTCAAGCCATACCCTTTTCCAAAAGCCAGCAACGGGCGGTCTTCAGATACTATCATGGAATCTTCAAGTTCGACACAAGCACTTGCAATGCTAGCGTCCGCTTCGTCGAATCCAAATAAGCGGGCATCTTCACAAACCTTGTGATTCTTATAGGGTATGATGGAGACCTTTCTTGGATAATGCAATTTAATTTTAAAATGGTTGATTTCTTCAAACACGGCATGGGTAATGCAAACGTTAAATTGATCGAGAATGGTACCCGTGCCGATTTGTTCGTCCTCTTCAAGTATATCTAGCTTTTTCCAAGAGAAGGTGTCGATCAGTACATGCATGCCTAATAATATTAATACGCGTTTATTTAAATACCCCGCACTACTTGGAGTAGTGATCATGTCTCAGATCAACATCAGGGTCGACAAGGACCAGGACGAGCTCTTCGAGTACCTATCGGGGAGGCAAAACCTCCCTAAAGCGGTGTACGTGAAGCAGCTTCTCTTGGAGAACCTCCGGGAAAAAATACTTCCAATACTCCTCAAGGATTTTGAAAGCGGAAAGATCGGGATAAAGAAAATTTTAAGGTTGACGGGGATGGAGCCTCGTGAATTGCTGGAGATAATCGAACACGAGAATATTGAATGCCCGATCACGCCTGAAATCGACGATTACACGGCATCCGTGGCCGACGAGATTGCCAAGAAATTGGACGTGCAAAAATGATTCGACCGTGTGATTCCAGAATCATTGAAAAACTCCAAGAAAAGCAATGTCCACCGTCCTCCGTGAAAAGTTTAACGGTGACAGCAACCACCTTACTTGAACCAGCAGATTGGCGAGTAAGATGTTCACGAACCAGTCATCCGCCCTCGTTAATGTGATGCAAGGCCCCCGGTAGTTTCTTATTATTCAGAATGTTCAGGTTCGGCAGGTTTACCGGGTTCGTGGCGCACCCGGAAAGAATATTCCCTGCAACAATCACCGCGATGCACCTCGTGGAATGCCTCTGCAGCGTGAAGCACGCGACGAGTGCTTCACCTTCCACAAACTTTTAGACTAAACCAATCAAGCAGGCTCCCCGCCTCCCCTTTGCATTGTAGTGCATTGTTTAGAAATTCAAATGATATAACATTGATATATAGGTCTCTTGGGGAATTTGGCTTGGTGAAGTCATTGGAAAAAAAGAGGATTTATGTGCTCACAAAGGCGTATCCTGAACGTAGCACGAAATATGGCTCTGCGATTTGCATGGCTGGCGTGACCGAAGAAGGGGAAATGATCCGATTATACCCTATCGATTATGATTATTTCATGAAAAAACTGAATTTCAGCAAATTCACGCTCATAGAAGCCGATGTCGAAAAAGCACAAGAAAAATTGAAACGAAAAGAAAGTTTTAAAGTCGAAAAGGAAAAATGAAACTAAAACAAAAAGCATTGAGTGCAGGATTGCCCCGTCCTGTTTGTCCCGTGGTCATCCTGTCCGACCGGTTTGGGTATCCCCCGTGGAACCCCGGTGTTGTTGACCGGCCGGGCAAGGACGGGAACTGGACGGCGTGGGAAGCATTCGTTGCCGGCGAGGTGGCAAGCAACCTTGCCAAGGGACGGAACGGCACCGCCATCTTTTACGACATCTGGAACGAGCCCGATTTCCACCAGTTCTGGGACGGGACGTTCGATGAATTCATGGAAACGTGGTACCGCGGTGCCGTGGCTATCCGTAATCTCGACCCCGGTGCGATGCTCGTTGGACCCAGCGTAGCATTCTTCAACACGACGCGCGTGACCACATTCCTCGATTACATCGTGGAACGGAACGCGACGTTGCTCCCAAACGTGCTCACGTGGCACGAGGTCAACAACCGGGTGGCGGATTACGAGTCCCATGCCATCCAGATGCGGCAACTGGTGGAGGGAAACGCGAATTATAGCTCGATCTCGCAAGTCCACCTCCACGAGTACGGCATTCCCGAGGTCATTCGCGTCCCGGGCCCGAACGTGCACGCGATCTCGGCCATCGATCGAGCGCAGGTAGATGGTGCCACCCGCGCGATATTTAGCGCGGGCGGCTGGCACGACGATACCATGAACGACTTGCTGACCACGGACCTCGAACCCACCCCGGTCTGGCATGCCTACAAGGCCTACGCGAGCATGAGCCTTTACGGCGGGTCGATGGTGCGTGTCCAGCTGGCTCACGAGGCAGTCGACGGGATGGTCTCGTGGAACGACCTTGGCGAGATACGGTGCCTCCTCGGGAACAAGGAAGAAAGACACCTTGCCGTGCGCTTGGTACTGGACAACATCGGGGCTAGGATCGCCGGTGTTGACCGTTATCGAGCGAGAATATATGAAATCCCCCACGACCACGCACCCGCCCTAGCAAGTATGCCGTTGGCCGGTGAAGCGCTCATCGACGTGCACGCGTCTCCCGTTTCCACGTTCCTTTCCATGGCTCCCCTTTCCGCCTTGTATGTCACCTTCGAACCCGCGTGACCCCCGTCGTTTCCCGCCTTGGTGCCATTCCAAGCTTGGGGAGGGCGTTCGATCAACAAGTAGGAACCTCCATTGCACCACTCCAAGGCACCTTTCCGGGTGCGCGGGCACTCGCAAGTTTATATTTTCGCCAACCTAGTGTACACCATGTCAACCCTTACTGTTGCGCTTCGGATGCTGTTTTTACCAGGTAGCCTTGAACTCGAACGCGAAACAACCATCAAGGGAAAAAAGTTACGCGTTGGCGCGTTTCTCGGCTTGCTCGGCTTCATGTTGCAAGGCGCGTACATTTTCCCCGCAGACGAGGTCAACCTCGGTAACCTGCCAACCAGCCTTGAAATGTTCTTGAACCATTGCATCGGCTTGATCGTGGGGCTCGTGCTCTTCTTGATGCTCCTCGGGTTCGACACGCTCGTCCTCGGTTTCCTGGGGGTTCGCGGGTTCAAGAGCCCGCTCTACGGCTCGCTCGCCCCGTTCTTGGTGATGCCCCTCGCGACAATACCCGTGCACGAGATATTTTTCGACCAGCTGAGCATGCGCGGGTACTCGGTCTTCGTGCTCGTGTTCGCCATCGTGTTCCTGGCTTGGCACGTCCTGTCGCTGGGAATCTACCTCTCGCGCGATTTCTCCTCGACCACGCTGCCACGGCAACGATTGATTGCCACGCTGGTCGTGATATTTGCCTTGGAGGTGGCGTGTAGCATCTCGTTCATCTTGCTTGCACCACCCTTGTTCCAGGCAAGCCCGCAACAATTCTTGGAGGAGTATTTCTGATGGTTGAAGTTCATCCTGCCAGGAAAGGCCGCGGCCTTGCTGGCCTTTCCCGTCACGTGGCGTTCATCCCCGCGTTCGTGCTCATTGGCTTGTTCTGCACGGGCGCCGTGCTCTCGCTCTCCCCCGCCTTCGAATCGGACAACGAGAAGTTCCAGCGGGCGGTGTACGAATCCGATCGCACGATCTTCACGACGTATTTTTACTGGTACCGTGCATCCAACACGCTGCAAGGCAGCCAGCAAGTCATTTACGATTTGAAACCCGAAGCCGTGGAAACGATCCGGGCTAATCTGGCAAATCCACCCGCCGGTTGGCCCGGCCCCACGCTCGAGAACATCGACGAGATCATTTCATTCAACGCGACGGGGGATGGGAAGAATTACACGAACGCGATAAGCCACCACCCGCCTGCATTGGCACCTGCGTACGACGCGCGAGGCGAGGTTATTGGCGAGCTCGATCGCAGCTTGGCGAAGTTTTCCACGGATCAAAATGGCGTCATCGTCAACCTCACGAGCTGGTTCGACTGGACGAGTCCAGCGTGGCACGAGTGGGAGATGCGGTGCATGATGCGTGCAGGCATCGACGTTGCCATGCCTGTCTACTGGTGGACGGGGCCGGAGTCGAATATCGGGTATTGGGCTCACGAGGGGCTGGTGGTGTTGAACGACACGATCACCGCGCTGCAAGCAAAGGTCGCCAACGAATCTGTTGCAGGTGGTTCCTACACGCCCGGCGACGTTCCCAAGCTCGCCATGTTTTATGATACCACGCTGATGAGACAGCTATGGGCATGGAACGTGACGCAAGACAACGCGAGCATCTATTTCAACAATACGAATGCCTTCAATGAAGGCCCGGGAGCGGACTTGACGGACCCGTACTGGGAGCACCAGTTTTACCTGCGCATCCAGGAGTTCTTCGACGTCATCATCAACGGGAGCGCCGTGTATGTCGTGAACCTCGATGTCGACGGGGTTCAAGGCGAGTATTGCGTCGTCTGGCTTTACGGCGGTGGCTGGTTCGAGACCGTCGGCCCAGACGTCTTCGATTATTGCAGGGCAAAATTCGAGGCAAGATACGGCAAGAAAGTGCTGTTCGTTGGTGGTGGCGAGTGGAACGTGGCTGGCCTTGACGGGGAGTGCGGGTGGGGTGCGTGCTGCGGGCTCAGGCTTGCGACAAACGGGCGCATTCCTGCAGGCGGATTTGGCCCCGGCTATTACAACATTGGTACACTCATTTGCCAATCGGCGAGTTATACCCCGCGTGACGTTCCCCGGTACACGGCGGGCCTGCGATCCGTCATCGACTCGGGCGCGGCGTGGATCCACGTGGAGACTTGGAACGAGCTTTTGGAAGGAACCGATATTTGCTGGTCGCAGCAACACGGCTATGACTTCATCGACGCGACACGTGAGATTGCAGACGTTTTTCACGCCATGGAAGGCCCGTTGCCCTTGCACATGCGCTCGAACCTTCTCTTGGTGGTACTGCCGCTTTCCGGGCTGGTATTTCTCGTCGGGATGGCATTCGTGCTCCAGAGACGACAACCTACCGAGGACGTATAGAATTCTGGCAAGCGCGTGGCAATCGAGCCTTTTTCACATTTTTTCCTTTTTTCTTGTTAGTATCGTGAATATAAGCCTTCGTTACCGTAACTACTTGCACGACATGGATATTCGTTGCTAAAAACAACAAATTTTCTTGTCGCGTACCCAAAAAAATCGTGAAAATCAAATGAGCGATCGTCGTGGTTATAGCAGCGGCCCAAGGGAAATGCACAAGGCCAAGTGCTCGGATTGCGGCCAAGAGTGCGAGGTTCCTTTCAAGCCAACAGAAGGGAAGCCAGTGTATTGCAAGGAGTGCTTCCAAAGTCACAAGAAACCAAGATATTAAGGCCAACAATTCGGATTCGGATTCAAGGTTGTATTTCGATTGAATCATGTATTATCTTTCATTTTTCAATCCTGTCTACCATTATTCGAGTTAAGCATGATTGTTTGCTCCCGAGAATGTTCTGGCTTTGCATTCATATCAAAATCCTATTTTTTTTCCCCTTGGCCCTGAACGTGCTCCGTCCCCCTTTTTAGAGACGTTCGAATCGAAAGACATCCACTTGGATGCGCCGCACCCGCCAGTAGGGGTTTATCCAGCCCGGCGGGGGCTGGTCGGCCTCCAGGTCGAACCATTCGTACCCGGCGGGGGGAAGTACCTTGAACAAGTCCAGCGCGTCAACGGGACCACCACCCGGCGTGACCGGCTTTCCCCCCGACGTCACGCTGGCAGCCTCGGCCGCGTGGATGATGGCCGTGGCATCGTACACGGGAATCACGGTGCCACCCTTGGCAGCACCCTTGGTGTCTGCGTCAGTCCTGGTCGAAGGGGGATGGAACTCCCCGGGGTGCCTCGTCTTCGACGATCACCACCCTATCGCCATCCTTGAGATCAAATCGTTTTCTAATTTGGGCAGGAATGGTGATCATGCCCCGATTCGTTATCGTGATGGGTTTTTCGATGTTGATGTTGTCGATTTCCAATGTAATCACTACATTTTCGTACCATGTTTTTGTAAAAAAATCAAGTATATTTCTTTTTTCCTTGCATTTTATACAAAAATACCAGCATCCACCAGTTATGCAAATTGAACCCCGTGGACGTGTCTCGTGGCACGTGACGGGGAAACACGTCTATGTCTGGTAAGGCAAGACCGGTTCCCGTCACGCGGCGAACACGAACACGATCACGGCGATCAAGATGGCGACGGCGCTGGCCGTCTGGAAGCGCTGCTGCCTCGTGGCCCTCGCCAGCTGCCGGCCCGACATCGACCCGCCCTTGACGGTAACGTGCGATATCCAGAATATTATCGTGCAAGCGGCGTATATCGCTGCGAAGTTCAAAATCCACAACGTGAGCGAGTCCATGGCGACTGCAAATCGCGCGCTGGCAAGCATCAAGCCGATGTTCGTCGCGGGGGGGCACAAGGATGCCGCCACGGCAACCCCCACTATGCCTGGATCGGCTCCCTTGGCGATGAATATCCCCGCTGCCGTGCCCGTCAGGATGGCGAAAAAGACCTCC
Organism: Promethearchaeota archaeon; assembly: GCA_041305945.1. Classification (GTDB taxonomy): domain Archaea; phylum Asgardarchaeota; class Lokiarchaeia; order Sigyniarchaeales; family Sigyniarchaeaceae; genus JBGLND01. The sequence goes on along the minus strand of JBGLND010000001.1, from coordinate 2,357,507 downwards.
TCCACGCCCGGGTTGATGAACCCGATTATTTGTTGCGGGATCGGGCCAGGCGGCAGGGGAAACGCAAGCCCGATGGCCATCCCCACGGCGATGCACGTCACCAAGTTGAGTGCTTCCGCGAGGAGTGCCTTGCGGCGTCGCATGCGTTCTGGCACTATCGCTGCAAGCGCGAGCTGCGCGATCGGCCCTAGATCCGGGGCGATGATCATGCACGCGATGATGATGACCACGGAATCGTTCAACAAGCCGAACCCAGCCAAGCCGCTTGCGAGCACCACCATGAACACGAACGAGGGCGACAGCTCGCCCATCATGCGGCTGTTCGACATGATCGTGTCCGCGCAAAACGTCCCGTGGTGGAGGGTGTGTGCCTTGCGTGTTTTTTCGATTTGCTTGCTTTTCGCTGACAAGTACGCGTCAACGGGGAACACCACCACGTGCCCGAAGACCGTGCCGATCCCGATGCTCTTCAATTCTTCAAGCATTATTCCGAGCTTGGAACCATCGATGACACAAGACACGAGTGATTTTTCCTTGGATGTCATCGTTTCACGTTCAACGTTCACGAACGCATTCAGCTCGTCGAGGATGCTCATTTTTTCGCTCGGGATTGTGATTTCAACGCGTTTTTGAACCATCGCATGCCAGGACCGCGGAAGAAATGGATGTATGGGAAATGGACCCGTGCTTCACGAATATAACGTTTTTCTCGCCAGGTGTTTTTTCTCGAACGTCTTCTCGACGTCGTCGGCGAGCTCCTTTTCCAGCGACTTGTGCTTGTCCGCGATCATCTCCTTCAGCTTTCGCGATTCCGAGAAGCTCTCGATGCCGCTCGCCAGGATGGCAGGGTCCTTTTTCTGGGGGACAACCATTGAAAACAAGAACTTGTTGCCCTCGATGCCCCGGGCCCGTATCTCGCGCTGGATGTCTTCATCGAGGTTCCGGACGTGGCAACTGCTAGCGATGCCCGTCACGGGACTCAGCGGTTTCGTTTTAATCTGCCACAAGTCGTCTCGCTGGCTTATGAACAAGTCCTTGTTACCGAGCGGGTCCATGCTCGATAGCACGCGCCAGTCGTTCTGGTCATCGTCGAACTTGCGTTTTATCTTGCGAAACTGGGCGTCGATGGGCTCGATATCTACCACGGGTATGCACCACGGGAAGGATAGAAGGAGGAAGTATAAAAACCCACGGGAATCTGGTGGGAGGAAGATGGACGCCTGACGTCGCGTGCTAGCTTGATTGAACAATGTCGATGGCTTTTTGCAAGTCATTCACGGAACGGACGATCGGTATCTTCGGGTCAAGTTCATTGATGACCGCGTCGACGAACGTTCTCGGGTTGTTGTTGCTCTTCGCGGCGATGTCGTTGACCTGGTTGACGTTCAAGTCCGGCGCCACCTCCGAGAGGCCCCTGATGATCTCCTCCTTGATCACGTGAAACGCGGTTTCGAGGTCGCGTTTTTCCTTGGTGAGTTGCCCATCCTCGCGAATGAACGAGTACTCGATCCATTCGTTACCGCCGGTGGGGGCCAAGAGAAACACGTACTCCTCGCAATAATCGATGAACGGGGTCCCGTTTGCGAAAGAATCCTTGAGCTTCGAGGCCATTTCTTCCTTGTTTTTTCCTTTATCGATCGGTTCCAAGAGGTTGTCCAAGTTGTCAAATCCGAATTCGTCGGGCATTGCTGTTCTACCTTGATACCAATTTCCTTGCGTAATATAATATTTCCCTCGTGATTTATCTTTGTTTTGCGAACCGATCATGCATCTCCACGCGCCCGTTCCCATTGGAGCGGGCGGTCATGGAGGTGCAGCCTCTTGGCGAGCACCTTCGTGACGAGCATGAACACCGGCAGCGCTGCCAGCCCGAATATCACGTGCCCCCACTGGTTCCAGAACGCCACGTGCGGGTTATAGACCAAGATCATCGGCCCCGTTACCAAGAATGGTTGGATCGAGTTGGAGAGCCCGTGCACGAGGCTGGGCAAGGCAATGCTTCCCGTTTTCTCGTAGGCATATCCGAGATAGATTCCCATGGCCCCGGTGGAGGCCACGCGCGTGATGCATCCTGCCACGTCGAGCGAGAAATCCCCGTTGAACCAGTTCCCCACGTACCACGGCACGTGGAACAACCCGAACACGGCGGCGGTGAGCAGCAGCGTGATGATGATCGATCGCCTGTCACCACCCTCCTGCTGCTTGAACCGCCGTGCGAGGAACACCCGGACGCGCGTGTACATCCAGCCGCGGAAGAACAGCTCCTCGGCAATGCCAACGGCCAGGAACTGGTAGGGGAACGAGAGCCAGTAGACCTGGGATTCCAAGTTCACCTCGACCATGGCCCCGGTCGCCATCGCCCTCGCCACGACGCCCAAGTTCGTGCCCGCGATTTCAAGAAGGGCGAGGACCAGCGCGGCGAGCAGCACGGGCCGCTTCCAGTCCTTCAACCCGACCTCCGACGGTTGCACGCGCTCCACGAGGGTCACGTGCGCCAGCACGAGGAACACCATAGGGAGCTTCTCCCACGGGTTGGTGTACTGCCATATCATGCATTGCCTGATTGCCATCACCAGGATGAAGTACCACGTGAACTTGGCCACCAGCACCATGCCGTGTTCCGGAGAGCCATCGATCGTGCCCAATCCCCACCTTGCTGCCTTTCTCGCGTACAAGACGGCCACCACGAGCATCCCGATGGTCATGATCACCGGCCCGACGTAGATGTCCCAGCCGCCCGCGCTCACGTGCCATGGCCCGCCAAGCAACAACAAGGCCACCCCGGACGCGATGAACATCAAGGATGGCACCGCCAGCACCCGCCTCGGGTGGGTTCTCGCGAGTTCGAGTATATCCACGTTCATGTCCAGTCACTCTTTCCCCGGCCATAATTAAAGATTATATCCCCGAGTTTGTTTTAGTCTATTGATCGGGTGATCTCGGTTTGGACAAAGCACGATTCCTGGAAACTTTCAAGGCTATAGAGCGGGATTACGCTGAATGCGTGAACAAGGAACTTGATACGGATCAAGAGCTCGCGATCCAGAAAACGTTCAAGCAGAATCTATCGAGATTACTTGAAATACTCGTTGATGCCAAGGCACCCGACGAGCTCGCCAATGAGGTCAAGGATATACAAGGCCATCTCGAAAAGTGGGATGTCTACGCGTTCTGGTTCAAGGAAGTGAAGAATCTCGTTCGGGGCATAAAAAGCTTGATGGAACACCTTGGCATGTACATGGACGCGAACGACATCTTGCCCAAGGCGACCCCGGCTCCCGTGCCCAAGCCCGTGGCACCCGTCGCCCCGTCCGTCCAACCCGCGATGTCCGAGACCAAGGCACTACCAGCACGGGCGATACCCGCGTTGAAGCCCGTGTTCAAGATCCCCCCCGTGAAAGCCCCGCTAACAGCCACGGGGCCGGCACCGTCACCCACGTCGCCCCCGTTCGAAGGGGCTCCTGATATATCACCCAAGCCCGTGCCGGTGTCCGAACCCCGGCCGTTAACCCCTGTCCCGCTTGGGACAAAGCTGGGATCCTCGGACAGCAAATACGGTCCGCTTCAAGGTCAGGCATCGGGTCGATCTCAAGGCTCCCGCTGGACGCGTGGAAGGACCCGCACACGAAAATATTCACGTTCCAAGGCGAGATATTCGAGGAAGAGAGCCCCCGCGGGAAAATCGTCCGGAAGATCATCGATTAAGGGACCGGCGGTGCGTGGTTAATTATAAAAGCCCACGTTTTACAATTAAGGCAACGAACGTTCTCGGGTGATGCCAATCCACGAAAGGCGAAAAGATGCCTTGATCGAGCACCTTCGTGATATCGAGGTGTTGCATGACGACCGGATCGAGCGCGCGTTCCGGCTGGTGCCCTTGGAGGAGTTCATCCCCGAAGATGTTCAAAATTACGATGCACTGTATCTTGACCAGCCCCAAGTCTTTTATTTCAAGTCCACCGTGAACCTTCGCACGATATCGGCACCGCACATGGTTTGTATCATGCTGGAATACTTGAACTTGCAGCCAAACGACCAGTTGCTCATGCTAGGTTCCAAGAGTGGCTACATCGCTGCCATAGCAAGCACCTTGTGCTCGGAGGGACACGTATACGTGGTCGAATCATCCGAGGAAGTGCTGGAATTAACCCGTGAAAATCTAGCGTCGACCGGGTTTAACGAGCACATAACATTGCTTCATGGCAACCCCCTCACGATGGCCGGGACAGAGAATCTCGGCCCGTGGGACAAGATCCTCGTTCCTTACCAGGTACAAGAACAAGACTTGTTTCCTGCCATGCGACGGATGGCTAACGAGGGCGTTCTATTCGCGCCTATCGGGGATGAACGGATGCAATTCTTCACGCAGGTCATCAAGCACGACGGCAAATACTTCGGCAATCGCATTACCACCGTTAATTTTAGTCCCCTCGATCAAAACGTCACCTTCCTTTCGCAACAAGTCATGTTCTTGGAACTTATAAAGACGATAGGAAAAAATCTCCCTGAAGGTATGCCGCGCTCTCTCGAGTCCGATCTTGTGAATGCACGGTCTGACTTGGAAAAACGCGTCCAGCAAGAAAACGATAATCCTGTCAACATACTCTATAATTCTCCAAATGGCGATGCCTTGCACGATGCTTACAGGGATAGGACGTTCGTTAACCGCCGGGAAACGGGACCCGATTTCAAGATCATCGAGGACATTGCCGTCGAGATCGCGTTGAAACATCACGGGCGTGCCCGCGTCGTCACCATTGGCAACTCGATCAACTTGCCCTTCGACGTGATAGTCCATTTCTTGAAGAGTTCCACTCGCGGGCATCTTGTTGGCGCCTTGGATGATACACGCTCGTTGAAATACGAGTTAAACGAGGAATTGATGGACATCGATCCGGTTACCATCCAGATGTTCAAGGAATTGCAGGAGCACCTTCCCGTCATCGACGATCGCTTGGAACGTGGTGACATGGCCGAATTCAAGGAATTGCTCCGTTACATCTTGGAAAAGCTCGAGTATGTGGACCGGGTGCGACAAATCTCGTTCAAGGGAACGTGCTTTGCCATACAATACATGATCTCCCTTGCTGACCAGTATGATGCTGCTCTCAAGGACCCGGGTCGCGGCCGGAGCGCCGATCGGGTCAAGCGAGACATCGAGGCTGGCCTTGTCGAGCTCAGAAGGGCCGTGAAAAGCTTTTAACTTTCCTTCCATTCCCGCCCGTGCCGTGTTCACCCTCGTGAATGCGTGGGGCTCCATCAAACGTTTTCTATCCTTGGATGCTGGTCCCGTGCAAACAAACCGTTCCTTCTCGTTGAGATGCGCGATCTGGATGCTCGTCATCCGTCTCTTGCTTACTGGATGGGCCATCGTGTACCCGGACGTTAACGGGGTGGACAGCTTTTTCGCGGTCCAAGTCACCACGTTCGTCAACGGGGTATCGGGAAACGACGCGTATTATTACTGGATCATCGCGCAATATGGTTTCTTGCCCGGGATGGGATTTGAATGGAGGCTGATCAATTTTTCTCCCGTGTTTCCTTTCATCGAGGGTCTCATCGCTCGGGTGATTGGCCTGTATTCCCCGTTCGTTCTCAACTCGGTTTTTGTCGTGCTGACACCGTTCGTGCTCGTCCCGTTCCTGGAGAACGTCATCAAGGACGGGGGCACTGCGAGGAAGATGGCCGTCATAATCCTTTTCAATCCCATCTTCCAAGCATACGCGATATTCGGGCTCACCGAGCCGTTGCATTTTTTACTCATCTTCACTGTTATGCTAATGCATTATAGAAAGGGCATCTTGTGGCGGGTGGCGGAATGCGTTTGCCTGTCGTTGCTGGTCTTGAACCGTTTCATCGCCGTGATCCTCGCCGTGTTCTATGCTTATAAGGCAATATTCGATAAAGGCATCGCGATCAAGACCCGGCTTGCACGCTTGGTGCCCGCGGCGGTACTCCTTGGCACGTACGTCGCTTACGAGCTCGCTTGCAGCATCATCTTCGGGCACACGCCGTCGGAGGCCCGGCGCGTGTACTGGGGCCATGATTTCAATTTTAACCCGTTTTCCCCGACCTTTCCCGTGCAACTCCCGATCCTCCTTGCCGGCGCGTGCATCGGTGCCCTCGTGTTGAGGTCGCACTTTTTCAAGAACGATGCACTCAAGGAAGAAGAAAGCGCGCTGTTTTCACGGCTAGACGTGCAAGCGTTGATGGCATACGCGGCCATAACTATCATCTTTCTCGGATCTTTCAACAAACAAATTTCCGTGCTCCGTTATTGCGGCACGCTATTCCCGTTGTTGATGGTGTTCGTGCTCCCGATGAAGATATCGGGACGCATGTCCCTCGCATCGTTCGTGTACACGTGGGTGCTCACCATCTCCCACGTGGCGGCGTTGCCCGTCGTCTTCATCGAGCTTGGCATCACGGTCGACGTGGTCTTGCATCTCGTCCTTCCCATCACGTTCACCGCTGCGTTCCTCGTCGCGTACATGGTCTGGTATTTTAAGAAGCGTGGAATCGAGAGTAACGGCATCACGCTCGCGTGGATGCTCCTCCTTTCCCTCCTCATCATGCCGTTCGCGATCATGTTCCCGTAACTACCTTGACCGTTCCTGGCTTTCGCCCGGGAAACCATTTATATTGGTGTCTGGTCTAACCATTAGTAGAGAACGCCGTCCAAGTTCTCGCGCGCGCGTGAGGTCTTTCGTGTAATGGCTGGCATGAACGTGTTAGGCAACGTGGTGGAGTCCCCGGGGAAGAAGGGAAAGGAAACTTCCGTTCCCTATTCGCCCTTGCTGGATGAACCAGCAATGCATGTTTTCATCGGTGAAGATGGTTCCGGCCATGACGAGGCGTTAAGAACGCTCGTGGAAAACGTTCTTGGTAATGGCCACAAGGTCATTGCCTTGGACACGCGAGGGGCCATCACGCCATTCATTGTACCATTCTTGCCAGGGGGTCACTTGAAGAAAGTACGCGGTATGAAAGAAAAGGTATCGGGCGACATCGTTGCCCTTGTCCGGCCGGTCGTGGTGTTTTTCAACTCCGTCGTGGAAGAGAACCCGGGCACGATTTGCAAGGTAACATTTCCACTCGTTCATTTGCTTCTTGCAGCATGTACTCTAGACCAAGATGGCACTCGCCCCGTTGATGTCGAAATAATTCCATCTTTTGCAGATCACGTGAAGGATGCACTGCTTGCCATCATCTGGGTTGCGTTCGGTAAAGATTTTGACAAGTACAAGGACAAGGCGACCCTTCTCGTTGGCTACTTGCACGAGGTTTTGAAAGCCGTTGCGGCCGCGCGGGCCGAGCCAAGCTGGAAGGTGCTCAAGGAAGCCTTGCTGGGGCACCCCCCGCCGGGGTTTCCCGACGTTGGTGCCACCACCAGCCTGGCAGCCAGTGAAATGCAATCATTCATTTTCACCCTCGATTATTACATTTCAAACTCCTTGATTTTCAACGATCGCGGCCCTGCCTTGTCGAAGGTGAACCCGGACACCATTTACCATGCAAACCTACTCCTGTTCTACCTCCAAGATCTTTCCGACCGTGAACGGGTCCTCGTTGCAACCTTGCTGGGATTGCAGCAAGCTTTGGAGCGCCACCAAGGAGCACTGCCCCTGGGTGGAATGATAACGCAGTTTTCATCTGACGGGATATCACCCGCGGCGTCGCCGGTTTCCCTCGCCCTTGATGAGCTTTCCCTTGCATTCCCCTCCGACCCGGCGATCCCGCTGGTTCATCGCGCGCTACAAGGGATGTTATTTTCGGGCATCACGCGTGGCGGTTCGCTCTTCCTTGGAACCGGCCGCCCTAAAGAGTTGTCGGATACCGCCATTGACACGAAAATTGAAACGAAAAGAAAGTTTTAAAGTCGAAAAGGAATCGATCAAGTTGGTAGACAGTTCACTTGCTGAACTGCCTAGATCTGACAAAGCAAAAAACCAGGTTTGGCAGAAACGCAAATCGATCATTGCTCCTTTGATTTCAAAATCCATCGAATCATTAAAAGAGCAGTGGGAATTGGACAGGACATCTCTGGGAGTTATTAAACCAATACTTGAGAATTTGTGTTTTAGAAAACCATTAGATGAGATGGAGATCGATCGTGCTAAATTTATCCAAGAAACCTTATTTGGCGAAAAGATCAAAATCCCAGACAAGATGGAACATATCATTAGTTACAAGTATCTATGTCCCGATGAAGCATGTTCAACGCTCCACGATCAGACTTGCGAGGATTGGGAGTTGTTCGAAGCAATTCGTGACTGGAGAAGGAGGTATCATGCAAACGTATTGGAGCAAAAAATAAAACAGAAGTTTTTTGATTGGATGAAGACAAGGGACCTTCATTTCATCGTTGGGATGTATTCACAGTATCCACAATGGATGGTAATAGGATTGTCTTATCCTCCCAAGTCAACCGATGATTCAACACCCAAATTAGATGGATTTCTCTAAGACTTGGCAGTTAAATTGGATGTACCTCATAACCTCGTTGTTGCAAGATCTCCCCGATTTCGCGCCTGTGGCAAGACTTGTAATCGGATTCGAAACACATCAAGGCTACCCGTGAAGTCTTTCCAATTCCAATTAATTTTTCGACGTATTGTTCTTTATTCACCAAATCTTGCCTGTAAGTGTCGAACAGCACTTCGTATTCTTCTCTAGTTTGTAACCCTTTTCGATTTTCGCTTTCTATGCCAAGTTCTGGTATACCCACGTATTTGATTCCAATATTTGCAAGAAATTTTTCCAACCTGCCCTTGTTAAACTCGAATTTCATTGATCTTGGATTATTTCGAACATCTACAAGGATTTGGACATTATTTTGAATGAGCACGTATAAAAACGAATCGATGTCTAGTCCTTCATACCCGATCAAGAAAAAACTGGGCGTGTCGTCAACGTTTGCTGGTTTCGGGGCATTCTTTCGTTCACTTTTGATGGCATATTCGGGATATCGGTCATAAATCATGTCTATCATCGATTCTGTTTGAGGAAATCTGTCCAATATTCTATCGAGATAGGAGATAATGTGGCTTGGAATACGTCCCAATGTTTTCCCTTCAGCCGTGACCGTGCAATTGTTTCCCGGTTGCGCGATAAACCCTTTCTGTTCAAAAAAATTCAAATCCGAGTACATGGATGCGGACCACGGCCCATACTTGTATGGATGGAACGAATACCCAACAAAGGGCAGCGAGCATTCCTCCGATAGTAAGAACATGAATTTCACGAGGTCAAGCCGTGAATTCCGGTTTTTTCCTTCCAGGTAGGAAATCAATCCAAGAAGCAGTTTCTGCCGGTTTTTCATTCGATATACCGTGTAATTGCATGGATATATTTGTTGACCACGAATGTTATCACCGTGAAGTATTCCATCCTTGCTTGGTATAGAATTGGATTTAAGGTAAAACTTGAGGAGGATCGAGGGCACTCGTAGGAGACGATTTTGCTGCAACGGGGTTGTGCGTGCCAAGGATTCGTCCGTCCTTCCCGATACCTTGATTTGGAATGTGAAACAAAATCTTCTCGATATCATCACGAGGCTACCCATACAAGAAAATGACGGAATTGCGATTGGCCGCGCGGAAATTCAGTGCATCCCCGTGATTGCCCCCCGTTTCGTGCAAGATCAAACGCTGCGATCTCGCAGGAGCAGAGCGAGGTCCTTCCACCCGTACGCGATCTCGTCCAATCGCCGGCCTCCTATCTCTATCGCTCGTTCCCCGACCCGATTGCCGCCAAGCCGCTCGTAGAACCGCCTCGCGGGATTGCTGGCCAGCGCCCACGTGAGCATCCCCGTGATGCCCGAGGCTTTCAAGTGGCCCGCGACGCGGGACACGAGCGAGCGGCCGATGCCAGCGCGGTGATGTGCATCGAGAATGTAAATCGCGAATAGCTCGCCATCAAGACCCGGGTATTGTTCCCTTGCAAGCCCGCCCGTGGCGAATCCAACTATCCCTTCTCCCTGGACCTCGGCAACGAAATATTTTGCACCGGGAAATGGTCGCTCGAACCATAGCTTGATTTTTTCGGTCCCGCTATCGTGCGACAACGCGCGAATGTAGCTGTCCGGAACGATACCGGCATAGGTGCTTTTCCACGAGTCCACGTGCACGCGGGCAATACCCGCGGCATCATCCTTTCTCGCGTCCCGGATCGTCGCGGGCTCGCGCGGCCCGGCGGGAATTCCTTCCATCGACACCGTCACGTCCGTGCCTCGCATTAACGAGGCCACGTATATGAATGCCAAGAGCGAGATAACCTTGACCGATCATGGAGCTTGAAGAAGTGCTTACCATCGCGAAACGGTCGTTCCCGCCGGCTTCGGGAACCGTGGCGCTCGATGGCTTGAAAGGTGACGTGGATGTGGCGTGGGACACGTGGGGGGTCCCGCACGTGCGGGCGGCAAGCACCACGGACGCGTGGTTCATCCAAGGTTACATCCACGCCCAGCACCGGCTGTTCCAGATGGATATGATGCGCCGGAAGTACCGCGGACGGCTTGCAGAAGTTGCCGGCCCGGCGGCCATCGACTCGGACAAGCATGCCCGTACCATCGGGTTCGGACGCCTCGCTGACAGGGATGCAGCAAGGTTGGAAGATGAACATGCACGGGGGACGCTCGATGGAACCGGGAGGGCAATTATCCTCGAGACGCTGGAAGCATATTGCAACGGCGTGAACGCGGGCATTGCATGGTCTCGTGACCATCCACCCGTCGAGCTTGTCATCCTTGACATCCAGCCAGGGCCATGGACCATCGCCGACGTCTTGCTGGTTCCCCACGTCCTGGATTGGATGGAAAGCTCGTGGCAGGTGCCCGTGGAACTCGTGCGGGAGCACTTGATCGCCAAGCTGGGGAGGGAAAATGCCGAGAAGGTCATCCCGTTGCACGATGGCACCAGCACCGAGAGCGCCAGGGGTTCGAACGCGTGGGCGCTCTCCCCGTCTAGGACGGGCACGGGAGGGGCGATCTTGTGCTCGGACCCGCACCTGGCCCTGGGACTCCCTTGCATCTGGTTCGAGATGCAGCTGTCTTGCCCGGGATTGAACGTCGCCGGGGTTTCCATCCCGGGCGCCCCGGGCATCATCATCGGGCACAACGAGCATATCGGGTGGGGGATCACGAACGTCCAAGGTGATACCCAGGACCTGTTCAAGATCGACGTGATCCCGGGTGATGGAACCAAATACATCCATGATGGCAAGGTGCTCGAGATGAATGTTATCGAGGAGTGCATTCGAATCAAGGACGACCAGCCGGTTCGATACAATATCCGGGTAACCTGTCATGGCCCCGTTATTGAGTTTTACGAGCGTTTTAACGACGTGGAACCGATACCCGTTGAAGGACACTTTGCCTTGCGATGGTCCGCCCAGGACAAGGATGCAGCGAGTTCCTTGCTCGCATTCTTCTTGGTTAACCAGGCCAAGGATTGGGAGGACTTCCGACTGGCACTAGCCTTCAAGCAGACATGCCCGCACAACTTCATCTATGCCGACGTGCGCGGTAACATAGGTCATCAAGTCGCCGGCGTGCTCCCCATCAGGAACCGGGGCACGGGTACCAGCCCGAGCCCGGGCTCTTGCCCGGATTTTGAATGGACATCGTATGCCCCGTTCGACTCGCTGAAATCCATCCACAATCCAAGCTGCGGCCACGTGTACACGGCCAATTACAACGAGAATCCCGTGCACAATGGCATCTTGATCGCGATGGACATGATCGGCGAGCACCGGCAAGCACGTCTCGAAGAATTGTTGGAATCCAAGCAAGAAATCACGTTTGAGGACTGCATCTCATTTCAGCTGGATAACCTCAGCATCGACGCAAGAACATGTTATCCGGAAATGCTCGAAAGGCTCAAGAAACACCACTTGCTGGATGAGATCATCGGTTTACCCCGCGATGCCATCCAAGCAATGGAATCGTGGGATTTCCGCATCGACAAGGGGTCGATCGCGGCATCGATATACGTCATTTGGCGAAACGAGACCCAGCAGGTTGTCTTGTCTTCCATCCTCGACGAGCCGTTCGCGAGCATGTCCGTCGAGGTCCCGCCATTCACGCTCGAGCGGATGTTCGACTTGTTGCTGGACGGCGATGGTGAACGATTCCCGCGGAACTCTTCGACAAGATCGCGACGGAAAAGGAATGCGAGGACCTCGATAGCCTCACCAAGTTCAAGAAGGACAAGTCCCATCCTCTCGCCGCACAACTCGTCGAGGAAGCAGTGGAGGAAGCCATCGTGGAAGAGGATGGGGCTGGCTCGGACATGATGCCTGCCGGCGGGCTGCCCGTCGGGACCATCCAGATGGCTATGCCGGGCGTCAGTGGTGGCCTGGGATTCAAGCTCATCTTGCAGAATGCCCGCATCCACGCGGACAAGGTCATCATCAAGAAGATGGAACCGTCAACGAAGAAAAAGTAAAGACCGGGAGTGAAATTCATGACACCGCATGCGAAACCGTGGCAGAAGACCGCACAAGGCGGCCCTGAGGCGGGTGTTGCCGTCTTCGATCCATCCGTAGTGGCGACCATCATCAAGGAAGCGAAGCGCCCGGTCCTGGTGATCGGCGCGATGAGCTTGAAATGGCAGGTCGGCAACGCGCCGTACATCGAGACCCTCTTGCGTCTTGCAAGGGCTGCCAAGTTGCCCGTGGTTGCTACGGCACACTCGAACAAGTACATTTCGGACAAGGGAAATTCAGACCTCAAGGTCTATGTTTATCCCCTCGTGAATCTCGTCAACCGGCTCGAGGACGACCGCGCGTGGGACGGCTTCGATGGTGGCGGGAAGCCTGACCTCGTCATTTATGCGGGCATCACCACGTATTACATCTCCCAGATGCTCTCGAGCAACAAGAACTTCACGGAACACCTGCAAACCCTCGTCATCGACAACGAGTTTCAACCGAATGCAAGGTTCAGCCTTGGCAATGTCAGCAAGGCCGAGTGGGAAGCCTTTCTGGAAGCCCTCATCTCGAAATTTGCATGATCACGAATTTTTTTTCTCATTTTTTCCCGATTCACCTCGTGACGCTGTTCTTGCTTGTTTCCCATCGGTCAATGCTTAAGAAATCCGGATGCCTACGGTAATTCGTGCCAGCCTCCGAATCCCAGCGCGATAATTTCAAGCGCAACCACGGCATTGACCTCACGGATAGCGAGTTGCAGGAACTCAACAAGGAGATCACCAAGAAAACAACAGGGCCCGGGATATGCATCCTCGTCGCGGTCGTGGTCTTGTTGTTCATCGTGATCGGCATGGTAACCGACGAATTATCAATGGACGTGTACACCTTCGTTCCGTTTGGTATCATCCTTTGCATTATAGTGTCCAGCGCGGATTCCTTGAAGAAAACGACCACCCGGATAGAGAGGGAGTTCGCGAGCAGGATCAAGGCAAGCCGGGGGATCCCCATGACGTCCGCGCAGCCGGCGAACGTTCCGGCTGGTTCCGCGTTTTACTCGACGAGCTTGCCCCCGCAAGCCGTCCAAGTCGGTGGCGGGATGAAGGTATGTAGCATGTGCGGCGCGCAGAACCCGTTCACCTCGCGATTCTGCAATAACTGTGCCTCCCAGTTTCCTGCCCCCGCCCAATCACCCGCGCCGGTTGCCGAAAAAATAATCATGAAGGAAGTCGTTCGCGAGATCGTGAAGATACGTTGCAGCCATTGCGGCACCCTGGTCGAAAACACCCTGTCCGAGTGCCATGTTTGCGGTGCTCGCCTCTAGCGCGTTCATTTTCATGCTAAAAGCACGTGCAAGAGCCACGCGATTCCCCCGATCACGAACGTGTTGATGAAATTATCATCGATTTTTTCGTTGAATGCATCGAAGCATCCAAAAACCAGCGCGATGATGCTGGAAAAGATTAGTCCACCAAGGACACCTTGGTTAAATATCACGACGTTCCAAGCGAGCCCGCACGTGAACGTGACGAGCATCCCTGCTACCAAGCCTTCATACGTTTTCTTGCTTGCATCGCGGAGTAGATGCTTTCCAAACCGTTTCCCGAATACCGATCCAGCTGCATCGCCCAAGCTAGCCATGAACGACATCGTGAAGAACACTGGAAACGGTGCAAGCAAGAACGGGATGTGTCCGAGCAGGAAAGGAACCGCAGCTGTGAACGTGCGCCATTCCTTGCGTTCCAAGCTTGCCCCGAGCCACCGTCGACCCCAGCTCGGTATGCAGTGGAACGCGTGCAGCCTGAACATGTCCTCCATGGTGGCCATGTATGAAAAACCCCAGTAGACCAGCAAGTTCACGCCCCTTCCCGCGACGAGGCCTGACACCCCGAATTCTTGCATGATGCCTTGGGATTTGTAGTATGCATCGAGCGAGAAGCAAATGGTATAGATGATTATCGGCGCGACCGAGATAACGACGTGGAGGACCTTCCTGGAATTATCCCTCGAGACGGATTCAACACGGTTTTCCAATCCCTTCAGGAAATCCTCGTAGTCGCGTCCAAGGCGTTTTCCGGGATCGCGATTGCAGATCGTGGCATTCCTGATTACGATGAAAAAAAGGATTGCCAAGACCAACAAGAAGAACGTCGTGCCGATAATGTAGAGAAAATCCTCGCCGGCTTCCGTCGTGTCTCCCCACTTGAGGATGACCGGCGTGAAGAGCGCTGAGACCCCGTAGGATATCGAAAGCAGGGCCGCGTCCTTGATCGATGGCTCAAGCCGCGGATCGTTCCTTGCCACGATGGCATGCCATGCTACCGCAACGCAAAACGCGGCGTTTATCGCCGTGATGGGTATGGAGAGTATCGACAGGTACATCATATTTCACGCGGGTGCAATTCGATATTCGTGGCTGGGTAATTCTGTTTTCTTGATAGAGATTTTGATTTCATGAGATTTAATGGCATGCTGCCATTGTCTAACACAACCACCTAAAATATCTCTACATCTTAATAGGATTGGCCGAAGGATACATTTTAATTTTATGTAAGCAAGTAGTTTACCAAAGCACTTGTGTCCTACAGACTTGTCATAAATGTGTACTCACCTTGAATGTTTGGGTATGGAAGTGAATCCATGAAACGCAAGCTTTCCATTGGTGTCTTCACGGAAATGCTGTCCGAGACCAACGGGACTGCCGAGGCAGCCCGAAGGTTGGTGATCGGCCTTGGAAAAGCAGGACATGACGTGCACGCGTTTGCACCGAGTAACGGGGTTGCCGGTCGTTCGGGCGTGACATTCCACAAGATCGGCGCGTTCCGGATGAGCCGGGAGCCCGAATTTTACTTCCCGTTGCCCCTCACCCGTTACTTTTCTTGCACGCACTCGTATTACAAGGACCTTGACATCTGCCACGCCATCACGCCCATGACGGTGGGCGCGCTGGCCCTCGATGTGGCGAAGTTAAACGGCCTGCCTAAGATTGTAACGCACCACTCGCCCCTCCAGTACTACGCGGGTGATTATTTCCCCGTTATCGGCAAGATGTTCTCCTTGTACGCGTGGACGTACGAACGCCTTTTTTACAACCGCTTTCATGTCATTCACGTGCCCACCTTGAGCAAGAAACAGCTGGTCTTGCAACATCACTTGAAAGAACCGATTTTTGCCCTCACGAACGGGATACTCGATAATTACTTCAGGAAAGTCCCGGGTGCACGGGACGCGGTGATGGAAGAATACAAGATCCCGAAGGACAAGAAGATCATGCTGTACGCGGGGCGGCAGGGACCTGAAAAGGGCATCGAGCACGTTATCGATGCGTTGCGTGACGTGAGGGACAAGGGCGTAAATGCACATCTCATCCTTGCAGGTGGTGGCCCGCACATCCCCGCGTTGAAGGAATACGCGAGCAAATTACGGGTATCCGGGCACGTGACCCATACAGGCTGGGTCGAACATATCTGGTTGAGGGAAATTTACAATGCAGCCGATGTCAGCACGCTTTACAGTGACATCGAGGCACAAGGGCTTGTATTGCTCGAGGCCAACGCGCAAGGCACTCCTTGCGTTGGGAAGAATGCAAATGGAATCAAGGACGTCATTGTCGATGGAAAAACGGGTTTCTTGGTGAATAACAAGACGGAATTTGCAGAAAAGCTCGCGCTGGTGTTGTCCAATGACGAGCTTCAACGAACCCTCGGGAAAAACGCGCTAGACGAGGTGACCCAGAACCACAAGATGTCCAACGTCGTCGCGGTCTGGGAAGAAGTGTACAAGTTCATCATTGATGAGATATACCCGAAGCGCTTCTACGGTGCTTCGGAGGCGGATATCACCGAGGACCTGAGGAAGTTTTGTAAAAAATATCCGATGCTGAAGATGTAGGCTCGTCACGCTCGTTAACGTGTAGCAATTCACCGTTTTTTAAAACACGTGTTCGATGGGTCCTCGTTGCTCCGTGTCATGTTTTTTATTCTTGGATGGGTCGAGTTTTTTTTAAGACGATCACGGGCAATGTTTGCTCGAAATAAATACCGCCGTAATAAAAAAGCCCGACCGTTTGCTTTGAATGGTCGAATCTCTTTCTTTCCTTGTACTCGTCGAGGGACGTGAAGTACTCGTTGATGACGGGATCATAGATGCCAAAGGGAGGGATCTTGAGTGGGGGTGCTGCCTTTATTTCATCATGACCAAGGTATTCATTGAGGATAAACAAGAACATCTGTTTCAAGTTATCCGGTATCCCGGAATGCCCGTATGTCCAGTAATCCATGAGCAATGCCCAGTTCCGGGCGTGCTTCATCATCCCGAAAGGCAGGTATTTTCCCAGTGTCTTCATGGATTCGCCGATGCGGATGCCTTTTTTCACCACGTCCGTGATGTCTTGAACGTGGTCGAATCCCATTTCCTTCCTTTTTCCTGAAGGGATGCGGTTCGCTTCGAATGCACCAAGCTTGGTCAACCGGCGCATTTCCTCGTTCCCGCCTACCAGCGAGACGATCGTTTTCTGCTTGAATTGGCCCGGATGCATTTTCCTCAAGCCGTTCAATACGGAAATGATGAGCTCCGATGCCTTGCAGTTCCCGCGGATGTCAAACAAGAGCACGTCCGTGTCCTCGATGACCTTGGTGAAATGCTCTGGTTGGATGGAACCGCTTTCTATCTCGTTGATGAAGAAAAGCCGGAACACGAAGAGCTTGCCCATTTCATGTTCGATCGCCTCAATCGCATCGGTCAATGCTGCGGTACATACCATCGCGGACACCAACGCGATGGAAGGTAACCCATCGCCGGGTTCCGTGGCCGAGCTCACGCCCCCTCGTCTCCGGCGATGCCCTCGGCGCGGAGCACGTCTTGCAACGCGTCGACGCTCATGCGATCCAATCGGTGGTAGGAAGCACCCGCCGCGACCGCCAACCTTCTCGCGAGACCAATGTTAACGTCCACGACTTCCGTGTCGATCAAGATCGTCTCAACAGACTGGCGTGCGATCTCTTCTCCCATTTTCAACAGGTCCTCTATCGGGTCTTCATGATACACATTCCCACGTGCATCGGATATCAAGATAATGAGCGGGATATATCCCGTTTGACGGACCCGCTCTTCATTAGCAATTTCCAAGGCCTTGCCTAATCCTGCCAACAACGGCGTTGTCCCACCTGTCGGGATCTCTTTCAACGATTTCAAGGCCAAATCGACGCTCCGCGTCGGGGGCAACACCACCTCGGCCGTTTCCTGGCGGAACACGACGAGCGAGACCTTGTCCCTGCGAATGTAGCTCTCGTGCAGCATGGAGAGGATCACACCCTTTGCAGCCTCCATGCGAGCTTGCACGCCCATCGAACCCGATGCATCAACGCAAAAAATGACAAGAAAACTTGACTTTCCCATGCGCCTTTTTACATGGATATGTTCATCTTTGATGACGATCTGGTTTTCTCCACGAATCTCGGTACGATTTTCCTTGTCAAGGGATGCATTGTTGATGGTTGGCACCACCGCCACATCCGACGATACGGGAATGTTCAACCCGTGGTGTTTCGCCGCGCTCACGTACTTTCCCCTCGCGTCGGATGTCGGGTGCAAGACGACCTTCCCGGATGCATTGAGCGACTCCCGCACCTTTCTCTCGCCTACCAGCCGAGATGCATCGACGCGGGCGCCGATGTCGAACGTTTCCTCCCGCGTGTTCATGATCCTTGTGTCGGGCACGGGCGGCCGGGCATCGAGATTTGATCGTTCGTCCTGGTCATTCGCGTCATTCATTTCAGGTGGTGCATCGCCTTTCTGGTGATGTTCTCCAGCAAGGATGTCATCGATCTTGCTTTCATCGAGCGTTTTTTCCTCGAATGGCCGCCGGTGCATCCGGTGGTTGAGTGCAAGCTTGGCAGCGGTCCGGACATCGTCGATCAACACTTCATCGCGGCCTTCGAACGCGGCGATTGCCTTGGCCGTGATGTTGATCGTGATGTCGGCGCGATGTCCATCCGCACCGAGACCCACGCAAATCCGCGCGATGTCTTTCAAGAGCATGTCAGATATTCTCACGGATGGGAGGCGGGCACGTGCAGTGATTATTTTACTTGCAAGCTCGCGCTGCTGTGTTTCGAACTGGTAGTGGAACGCTGCAGGATCGGCATGGTAAGCCTCTGCACGCTTCACGATCAAGACGCGCTGGTCCACGTCGGTGATAGTCTCCGCGTCCACACCGAGGCCAAACCTGTCGAGCAGTTGCGGGCGGATGTTTCCTTCCTCGGGATTCATGGTGCCTATCAAGATGAAGCTTGCCGGGTGGTGGAGGGAAATGCCTTCCCGTTCTATGATATTTATTCCCATTGCAGCGGAATCAAGGAGAACATCGGCTACATTATCTGCCAAGAGATTGACCTCATCAATGTAAAGGATATTTCTGTTAGCTTCCGCGAGGATGCCGGGTTCCAATGCTTTCAAGCCATGCGCGAGGGCTTGCTTGATGTCGATGGTACCTACAACACGGTCTTCTGTGGCATTTATGGGCAAATTGATGACCCGCATCTTCTTGAGCTCGACATCGTCGGGTCCTATTTCGTTGGCCTCGATCCGGTGCTGGCAAGAGTGGCATGCTTCTTTCGGGTTATCCGGGTTACAATTAAACGGACAATTCTTGATGACACGTTGTTCCGGGAGAAGGTCCGCGAGGGCACGAACGGCAGTTGATTTTGCCGTGCCCTTGGTACCCTTGATGAGCACGCCACCTATCTTCGGGTTGATCGCGTTGAGCACGAGGGCGAGCTTCATGGCATCCTGTCCGACGACAGCCGTCAGCGGAAAGGTCTTGAAGTGGGTCATACGAGACCGTGATGTGTTCCCCCAAAAAAAAGTATTACGTTAGTAATTATTCATCACACCATCCTGCCATTCACATGTCCCTGGGCGCGGGAACGGGTTCCAGCCAGTAATCGGGGAGCCAGACGTCCTTGCCGGTTTCCGAGCTGAGAATCGCAGCTCGCGTGACGAGAAACGACTTGAAACCGTCCTCAAAATTGGTGCCTGGCTGCTTCTTACCCTTGCTTTCAATGCACTGGTACATTTGCTCGAGGATGAACTTTTGGTCGAAGTGCTCCTGGCTCGTGTTTTCGATGTCGAGGCGTCGCTCGATGTCCTTGGTGATAACCTTGCGGGTCTTCTCGTCATCGATGTAAGCAACGAGCGTGCTGCCCGCGGGCTCCCCGATGAACGTGTTGCCGTCGATCACGGACCACATGCCCATCCACGTGGCCGACTCGTGGCGCGCGGCGGGTGGCTCGAACCTGACACTCCCCTTTGACCCGAAGAACTCGATCGTGTCCTCCCACCCGGCCTTCAAGCCCGTGCCTTGCCAGTCGCCTGTGTACTGGGCGAAGACCCATTCGTCCTTTTCCAGCTCCTTTCCCTTGGGGGCGAGCACGAAGTTCATAAAGACGGTCGACGTGCCATGCCAGCGGCTCCATGATGGCTTGAACACCCGCGCTTGCACCTTGATGATGTCCATGTTCATTGTATACCGCAAGAGGTCAACGTGGTGCACCATCATGTCATCCGCGTAGATGTGGGGAAGGAATGCCCGCCAGCCGGTTCGCTGGTCCCCTGAACCCGCGGAGCTCCGCATCTGGAAGTGCGAAACCTTTCCGATAGGGCATTCAGGGCTTGAAAACAACTGCCGTAGCGTCCACCACGTAGGCCTGAACCGGTACTGGGTTCCCATGGCCGTGCCGAGTTCCGGGTGTTTCCGGGCAAGCTTCACCAAGGCCTGCCCTTGCTGGATGGTGGTTGCCATGTTTTTCTCGAGAATCACGTTGAGGCCTAGCTCCAAGGCTTCCGTGGCAAGCCCGTGGTGCGTGGGGATGGGTGTCGCGATCAACACGGTGTCGATATCCTCATCCACCCACCGGACCGCGTCCGTCATGGTTGGAAAGGCATTTTCTTCTGGAAATCCCCACATCTTCGGGTATCGATCAAGCTTTTCCATATCCGTGTCCACGATGCCCATGAGGCGCCAGCCGGGGTGCGTTTCGATGTTGAGTTTCCAGCTGTAAGCGTGACCACCGGCACCGACGATTAAGAGGTTCTTCTTGTCCATGAATACGGATACACCTTCCATGTTAATATAACGGTTATAAATAAGAGGGGGGAGATAATGTGAACAGTAGCACGAGGTGAACATGTTGGGTAAGAAAGAATCCAAGAAAAGCACGGAAGACCTTGAGTCCTCCATCGCGAGCCGGATGTTCGAAAACGAGGACGATATCACGGACGATAATGAAACCACTGTTGACGAGACCGTGGCTGAAAAAGGCAAGCAACAAATTGCCCGTGTCCAAGCGCGCCGGGCGGAAGAATGTCGTGGTCATCAACTACGCGCTCTACTCGGCAATCCTCATCTTGTACTCGACCTTGGACCCCCGCGATGCTGTGGGGAACGCCATCTCCTTCGCGGCCATGGCGTGCACGTCCTACATGGTGTATCCCATCATCCTCGAGAGCATGTCCGCGAGAACACCAAAGGGAAGGCTCGGGCTCGTTTTTGGCATCATAATGGGCATTGGCTGGCTTGGCGGGTTCGTCTCGTCGCTGCTGGGCGGGCTATTGTCGGAAGCATTGTCCCCGCAGTGGGTGTTCTACCTCGCGATCATCCAGTCGGTCATATCGCTGGCCGTGGCGGCCGCGGTCAAGTTCGGGTGAGTTCAAAAGTTTAAACGCCGGGCGGGTTATCATTAACGCGATCGAAAATGCCGATGGAAGAGAAAGCGCGTGCAACGATCAAGAAGCAACTTGTCGAGATCGTTGGTGAACGGTGGGTTTCGGATGACATCGAGACGAGGGCGAATTACGGCCGGGACATGACGGAAAACAAGCCCATGCTGCCAGACATTGTAGTTTTACCGGAAAATGTTGAACACGTGCAAAAAATCGTGCAGCTCGCGGGTAAATCAAAGGTCCCGCTCATCCCGTACGTTGCGGGTGCAAACGTGGGCGGGCTCACCATCCCGACCGAGAAAGGCGGCATAACAGTCGATATGAAACGCATGAACCGCGTCATTGAACTCAACAAGAAGGACAAGTACATCGTCATCGAGCCCGGGTTCACGTTCGGCCATTTACGGCGATTGTTTGACACTGAAATACCGGAATTCCAGTATTCGTTCCCGTTCGCGCCGCCGTTCACGTCCGTGCTCACGAACGCGCTGCTCCACGGGCTGGGAAGCCTCTCGGTCCTGTACGGCTCGGCGGATAATTTCATCAATGGCATGGAGGTCGTGCTCCCGACGGGCGAGATCGTGAACGTCGGTAACCAGTCCGTGAATCGCCAAAAGAACTGGTACGGCAGGGCACCCTTGCCCGACGCGGCGGGCCTGTTCATCGGGTGGCAAGGCACGACGGGTATCGTGACGAAGATGTCCATCCAGCTCTTGGACAGGCCCAAGATTCAACGTCATTTCGCGCTCATTCCAGAGGACCCATATAACTTCCTTGAAAATCTCGTCCACGACATCGTGAAGCTGCACGTGTGCGACGAGATTGGCATCGGCTATTTCCCCGCGAAGGTGGGCAAGGGCATCGTGCCCGACAACATGCTTGACCTCATGGGGCGCATGATGCATTACTTGCGGTTCCAGAAGAAGACGGGGTTCGTGAAACGCGTGTGGCCCCTGCTGAAATTCATCACGGGGAGCAAACCGTTCCCGCTCGTGCAGAAGCTGGTGCGGATGAAATTCTTGAAGATGGACAAGTCGGATGACGACCAAGCGTGGTTGATCGCGGGCATCACGGTCGGGGCCGAGAACGAGGCGCTTTTCAAGGCAAAATTTAAAACATTGAAAGACGCATGCAACAAGGCTAAGCCGCCCGTGCTGTTGCTCCCGACAGGGGACTTCGGCGACTTGAAGAACGTGTTCATGTCGATCCTCGATCTTCCCACGCAGCTGCCCGCGTTGTACGATTTGAAAGCAGCAGGCGGGCTCACGTGGGTCGGGAGCTACATCCCCGCGAGCAGGATACACGTGGGCATGCGCAAGGGCGAGGACATACACAAGAAAAACCACTTCTTCCCGGTGATCGTCATGCGGCCCCACAAGCAAGACCATTACTTCGTGCTCAGGTTCATCCTGGCGTTCGACAAGATGTCCGCGGACGAGACCACGCTGGCGAGGGAGACGCTCAAGGAGCTTGCTGCAGTCATCCTCGATGATTGTAATGGTGTGTGTTACAAGCCCGCTGGCTGGGCGGTCGAGATGATACAAGAGCGAGCTGACCCTGCATCGATCGAATTCTTGAAGAGGTTGAAAAAATTCATGGACCCGGAGGGCATCATGAACCCGGGCAGGCTTGATTTCAAGTAAACGCGTGCCAACGAGTTATTTTTTTCACAGCAACCCTTTCCAGGTTTTGGACTCATGAAATGCACCTTATGCGAGAAGGACATCGACGGGTACGACGCGTCCTTCAACCACCTTGTCATCGATGAGACGCGCGCGGTGGACGTGTGCAACGCGTGCATCGATAAATTCATTGCGTGGAGGGGCAAGGTGCTCGCCACGTTGTTTCCCACGAACACAATGAAGAAACGCTACGGAAAAAGAAAGTGATGCACGTGGGCGATATGATACACGCAATCAGCGCGCCGGCGACGCTGCTGGTGCTCTCGGACACGCACATCGGGAGGGATGGCCAGGGGCTCGGCGACAGCATCACGATGCACTTCTCCAAGGTGGACGCGATCATCCACGCGGGAGACTATACCAGCCCCGGCATCCTCGACGAGCTGGAAGCGACGGGCAAGTTCATCGGCGTGCACGGCAACATGGATGGCGAGGGCATCCGATCGAGGCTGCCACCAATGGCCGAGCTGAACGTGGGGGGCGTCGGGGTGGGCATCATCCACGGGTGGGGTGGCCCGGAAGGCATCGTGCAACGGGTGCACCCCGCGTGCAAGGAACGGGGGTTCGACATGGTCATCGTGGGCCACACGCACCGGCGGCTCGAGGAAGAATACATGGGCATCAAGTACTTCAATCCCGGCTCCCCCACCGACCGCGTGCATGCTCGAGAGAACACGCTGCTGCTGCTTACCATCCATTCAAAGGATAGGGTTCATGCACAGTTCGTAAAGACGAGGTAGACCTTGCCGTGAAAGTCGTCGTCATCACGCCGCGGGCACTGGCGCCCGTGAGCAAGAGCATCATCGACGCGTTCAAGAAGCGGGACGTTACCGTCATGAAGCTGAATCCCGGGCGCATCGATGTCGACTTGTCAGGCGACCCGGATTTCGTTGCGAAATATTTTTCAACGAACGACGTTCGTGGTGCCGTCGTACGCGGGATCGGGACATCCAAGATCAAGAAGATCTATTACAGGCTGGGTGTCATCGGCCTTTTCGAAGAATGCGGCACGCGGGTCGTCAATAGCAGGAAATGCTTGGAAATTGCCACTAACAAGGCCCTAACGTCGTTTCACTTGTTGAAAGCAGGCATCCACACCCCGAAAACGGTGGTATGCGAGGGCTCCAAGCATGCCACGACCGCGTTCCAACAGCTGGGTGGTAATATCGTCTTGAAGCCACTCTTCGGTTCGAAGGGCATCGGCGTGATGCATCTCACCGACGAAGGATTCGCATCGAACGTGTTCTACAACCTCGACCGCATGGACGAGGTCTTCTACATCCAAGAATACGTGGAGCACGGGAACTCGGACATCCGGGCGATGGTGCTGGGGAATCGCGTGCTCTGCGCCATGCAGCGGTCGAATGACCCTGCTAAGAAGGACGCTTGGAAAACCAACGTCGCGGTGGGGGCTTCCGGCAAGCCCATCGAACTATCGATGGAGATGCAAGAGCTGGCGGTCTCGGCGGCACGCGCGGTCGGGGGCGAGTTCACGGGGGTGGACATCGTGGAAACGAAAGACGGCCCCAGCGTCATAGAGGTGACCGCCGTGCCCGGGTCCCAAGAACTACACAAAACGACCCCGATCGACATCGCGCAGGCATTCGTTGACCACTTCCTCTCCATCCTGAAATCCGGTTGATTCTTTCTTCATAATACTCGCCTTTGCGGGTGCTTGCGGGCCGGCACCCGCGGTGGCTGCTATAGCGACATCATCAAGAACAACGATTGGTTCGCGATGATGGTCTCCTTCATGATAGTGGAGATCGCTTCGCAATCTTGTATACCAAGCGTGGCGAGCGTGACCTTGAACTTGTTGTCCATGAGGTGCATGAGGCTGTCGAAGTTGAGCACGAACAAGCCGATTTCCCCGAATTCCTTTTCCAAGGACAGCAACAGCAACCCCTTGGCGGCGGCAGGGGACCGGTCGATGAGCACCGCGAGCTTGTTCCCGAGGAAATCGATGGCATCGATGAGCTCCCGGCGCGTCAGTGCCCGTGCAACGCCACCAGCCTTGCCCGCGTCCGCCTTGATCTTGTCAAAGTCGGTGTCTTGCGCGCTGCGATCGAACTTGCCGTTGAGCACGCGCTTCACCCAGTCCGGCGTCCAGATCGTGACCAAGCTGATGATGCCATAGCCCGCGATGCCAGCCATGGCAAGGATGCTTGCCACGTACGATTGCAGGCTTGCATACACCGAGCCGTCGGTCGGGAAAAGGAAGAACACGAATGCTATGAAAATATAAATCATGTTCCCAATCCAACGATTCCTTTTCCAGGATTATCAATTTCTCGTAATTATCCAATTCAGGATGTGGTTGTAGTCTCAAAAGGCGAGCAATCTTTTTAAAATTGTTTTGCAATGTAACTGCTATTTCCTTCACATTTTCACCAAAAGCAGGACACATCGAAATTTCCCCCATGTAATTCGATGCCATCAATCGGTTTTCTGCCCAAATCCAGAACTCGTGTTCAATGAAAGGTCGCTCATTATATTTCTCACCAAGCCGTTTGGACATGTGGTTGAAAAAAAGTCTAGTTTTTTCGATCGCGTCGATTCCCGAGTGATAGGGGGGACTGGTCCACCTCGCGGGGTTTTCATACATGTCAATCGCTGCGTAAAGCGAATCTTCGACGATGATTTTTTCATCCATCACCATTCCCTTCTCGACACTGAAAAACGTCACGGGCAGGCTCGTTAAAAGTTCTTCCCAGGTGCCTGCAGTTACTTGGTTAGGGTACATGCCCGGGGTTTTAATAGGTTCCACGTAAAAACAATAATCATTATACCCGGTGATTAGCTGACAGCGAGCATTGATCATGAACTGGGGAACATTCTTGTCGATGTTTTTTTTTACGATGGATTCAACATCTTTTCGCGCTTCCAGCGTTGAATTTGCAGGAATGGTCTTGGTCTTTTTTACCTTTAAACCAAGGTTTGATAGCAGAGGCATGATGCTGTCAATTTTCCACGTGCATGCACCCGGCATCTCAAATTGCTCGTGAACGTTGAACATGAACGCGTGCCCAGAACCCCCGAAGAGCATTGGAAGGCTGTAATTGAACCCGAAATGGTCTGCGATCGCTTTTAAACATGCCATCAAATCAGTTTCGATGGGCTCATATTTGATACCATCTTTCCAATCAATAATCACGTCTTTTATCTCTGGAATGATGATAAGCATATATTTCAAATCGGGATCAAGAACTTTATCGCTTATATAACTCCGGTTGATGAGAAATTTCACTCCATTAGTATGCTGTTTTAATTCTTGATTCCGGAGGGCGATGCCGCCGTTTTTCCGGGCGATATTCGCCAGCGTATGTCTCTGGTCTTCATCGAAGCAATCCATGCTAAGTTCATTTCCAGTACTGTTATCGTACTAATTAGTACTATTTTCGTACGACCATATAAATATTTCGGAGTGTCCCCGTGGCCACCCGGGCTTCTCCAATGGTAGTGGGTGATCTAGATCCAACAAGGGGCACACGGCTCCCTCTTCCCCGGTCATTTTTAAATAAGGGATGCACGATTATTGACCTAAGTAAATGAGCACATCACATACGGTGAACCGTGAATGCTACAAGCATGGACAATGGACCAGATCGGGTTGTTCCTCGTCTTGATATTGATCTATTCGATCTTCTTGCTGTACCAGCTGTTCAAGCGACGTGAAAAGATGCAATACCTTGCTTATGCGGCCGCGATCATACCCTATGCATACATGTGGACGATAGGGGCAGATTACTTGGAAGCCACGTTTTACTTACTCATTTTGTGGACGCTTCCCCTCGCCAGGGACTTGATCGTCCATTACGTGAAGAGCGGGAAGGAAACGGACTACGCGAACTCCATCGTGCTCTACGCAGTTTCGCTCGGGTTGTTTTTCCTGTTCGCGGCCATCATGCCCGCCATCGTCCCCGAGATCAAGGCAAGACCCGGCGTCCAATCATTCGGCGACATCATCTGGCTCCCCATCCTCGACGTTGCAAACCCGTTCATCAACCCGTTCAGGCTGCTCCTCTCGATCGATATCTTCCTCATGATCGTTCCCATGATCTACGAGGTCAAGGTCTCAAAGGAACGTATCGCAGTACTCCCGAACATCTTCTTGGCCATCATTTTCGCCCTGCCGACCATCTACGCCATGTACACGTGGGTACTCGTCACGGACTTGCTATTCATCATCGGCCTTTTCATCGGTGTCCTCTACTTCATCTTGTTGCTGGTCCTCACCCGCGGCAAGAAATGAACCATCGAATGCCCAATATTTTTTCAATTCCACTTCCACCAAACACGACGAACCACCATGGATAAGACAAAAAAAATATCCTTGTTCATTTTCGGGCTTGACCGGGCCGGGAAAACGACCATCATCGAGTTCTTGCGCCAGAAGAAATTCATCCCGCAGAACCGGCCCACCCTCGGGGTCCAAATCTCCCAGCTCATCTTCCAGAACCTGCAGCTCGAGGTGTTCGATGCGGGCGGGCAGGCAAATGTCAGGTCGCAATGGGAGATATACTTGCAGAAGCCGCACGTGCTCGTGTTCGTCATCGACGCGACGGACAAGGACCAAAAGCGCATCCAGGAGGCAAGGGGGGAGCTCGACCGCATCTTGCGGAACCCGAGGGTGAGCGGGATACCCTTACTCGTGCTGGTGAACAAGATAGACGAGCCCACGGGCATGTCCAAGCGCGCCGTGCAAGAAAAATACAACCTTGAAAACAACGTCATGGGTGGTTGGAACCGCGACACGGCCATTTACGAGGTATCCGGCGCGCAAGGAACGAACATCGCTGCGGCCCTTAACGCGATGACGTCCATGGTGCTGAAAGACGAGGCGATAGAGTATTTCGTCAACGAGGAGATCAAGATCCAGTCCAAGCACATGCTCTCGACGTACAAGGACTTGATCCAGAAAGGCAACGACATGTTCAAGGAGCACCAAAATTACGAGGCACTGGCACACTTGAACTTGGCGAGGGACTTGTACGATAACTTGTTCCAGCTCGGCGTGCTTCCCAGCGGAAAGGAATACCAGAAGCTGGCCACGCTCTCGAAACGGATCGAAGCCGCGATCGAGGAGCAAGAACGCGTGAAGGAAGACAAGGCCCCACCGTCGTATCTCAAGGCCTTGCAAGACGAGGGAAAGGATATTGAGTTGAAGAAGAAGGTCATAAAAAAGGTCATGGTATTCCTCTTCGGGCTGGACAGGGCAGGGAAAACGACATTCGTTGAATTCCTGAAAGATGAGCGGTACAAGGAGCATGCCCCGACACTCGGCATGAACCTTGCACACCTCGTCCTCGGGAACGTGAGCTTCGAATTCAACGATCTCGGGGGACAAGTTGCCTTGAGGCCGACGTGGATGAATTATTGGAAGAACCAAGATGTCATCGTGTTCATGGTGGATGCAGCAGATAGCGCCCGGTTCCCCGAGGCGAACCGGGCCCTCAAATCCGTCATCGAGAGGCCCGAGCCGCGGGGGAAGCCTTTGCTTGTCCTCGCCAGCAAGGTGGACTTGCCAGAGGCAAAGCCACGCGTGGTCGTGGAAACAGCGCTCGGTTTGCACGAGATCAGCAAGAGCAGGAATGACTGGGCAATGTACGAAATATCGATCAAGAGCAACGTCAACGTCGACCGGGCGTTGAATTACATCGTGTCCATTGTCATGCAAGACGCTGATGTCGAACGATTCATCTCGAAGGAACTCAAGCGTCTCGTGAAGAATTACAAGGAAATGTTCAAGGCGTACATGAACGAGGCCAAGCAACTCGAAGGAAAAAAGGCATGGGACGAGTGCTTGGACCGCCTTTACAAGGCACGCGCGATTCAAGAAGAGTTATTCAAGCAAGGCGACGGGAAGGCACAGAAGGAGATTAAGAAAATAGCGGACACGATCCGGCGCGTTGAAATTCACGTGTGAAGTGCATGCGACCATTTAAGAAGGGCTTACACCGCGCGAACCGTTTTAAACACTCCTTGATTCTCAATTCACGACGCGAATGGCTGGTGCCGCGTGGTGGCACGTGCTTCATGTCCAATCAGGCACGCGTAGGACATCTTGAAATGCACGACACGGGGTTGACCTATGATGCAAGACGAAATCGCCAAGTATTTCAAGAAAATGCGAAGATCGTTCTCCCATTTCATCATCTTGAGTTACTTGAAAACGGGAGAGAATCACGAGGGCATTGAAATTCACGGATACGAGTTAAAGAAGAAGATAGAATCCGAATTTGGCGAGTCGAAGGAATTTTTCGAGAACGATTCGAGCATCTATCCCGTGCTCACGGACTTGAAGAAAAAAGGACTGGTCGACTTCAGGACACGGATCGTGTCGGGCCGAACGCAAAAGCTGTACTTCATCACTGACAAGGGGAAGGAACTGCTCCCGGAAATGGAACGACAGTACATGTTCTTCAACTCGAAGATACGCGGGTTCTTCTCGACGCTTGCCGATAAGGGGCTGAAATTATCGTTTCAGGTTAACTTGGAGGAGCTCGAAGGAGCCCTGGATAACAAGCTGCTCAATCTCACGCTGTTCGACTTGCGCCAAGCCATTTCCGAGATACCCACGAAGGACATGAATTTTAGGGAAGGTTCCACGGAAGGGTATTCCATCATCAAGGACGGGCTCGCCCGTGCCAACCACCCGTTCCACGGCCGGGCACTGGTCCGGCCGCTTCATGATACCTCGGACATCGAGAACCTATGCAGGCTCTCGCGATCGGAACCTGCCATCGCGGGATTCAACATCAGCTCGCCCAATGACTGGGACGATGCGTTCCTTGAAAACATGGCGGCGGCAGTGAATGACATTAGATCGACCAAGAACTTCTTGATGGCCACGCACGTTGCAGAAACTGAATCGAATCCAAGAAAGAGTTTTACCGTTCATGGCGCGTCAGATACCCGTCGAATCACCCGAATTTTCAACGGGATGAAACACGACCTCGTGCTCGTGCATTGCAATTTCTTGCAGCCTGAAGACCTGGAATGCATAGCACGCTCGGGTGCCCACGTCGTTTTTTGCCCACGGGTGGCGACCTTGTATGGAAACTTGAACAAGGGCACGGGGTATTACCGGCGGGTTCTCGAGAGCGGAATACCTTGTTCCCTCGGGACCGACAACGTGATGTTAAATTCCCCGGACATGTTCCAAGAAATGAATTTCTTCACCCGGTTGTTGAAAATGCAAAGTCCAACTTGGAAGTTTGATATTTCCACCGTACTGCAAATGGCCACGATCAATCCTGCACGGATGATGGGATTGGGAGATGCAACGGGAAGCCTCTCGAAAGGAAAGGATGCGAGCTTTTTCACCATCGATCTTTCAAGACCAGCCATGGCAAGCAGCAATGATATCGGGTGTTCCCTTTTGTTACGTGCCCATCCGGGCTTGATCAAGGCACTGGTAATCCAAGGCGTAAATCTTAAATGAAGATCACGTGAAATTCATGCGAGAAATTTTCCCCGTGCGGGTAGACCGGCCCTACACGATATATAATTGCGCGATGTCGCTTGATGGTCGTACCGCGACCACGGGCAACGATAGCAAGTTTTCCGGGGAGCAAGACTGGATGCGCGTCCACGAGCTTCGTGATTCCGTGGATGGGATATGTGTTGGCATCGGTACCGTCCTCGCCGACAACCCGAAGTTGCGCGTGAAGTATATCGAGCACCCGAGGCATCCCCACCGGATCGTCGTTGATTCAACCTTGAAAATCCCGGTCGATGCCGAGTTGATACGATTCGAGCGGGCGGGCGTTCGAGTCTTGATAGGGACGACCGTCAACGCGACGCTGGGCGTATCAAAAATGGGTGCATTACGTTCCAAGCATGTCGAAATATATACCTGCGGTAACGGGCCCCGTGTCGACCTGGTCGGATTCTGGCACGTCTTGAAAAGCCAGCATATCGATTCCGTGCTCGTGGAAGGTGGTGGCACCCTTGCGGGTTCGTTGTTAGCCGCGCACCTTGTCGACGAGCTTCGGGTCTTCATCGCATCCCGTATCGTCGCGGGACCGGTTCCCGGTGCGACGGCGATGGTCATGGGACTCGATTTTCCCGTCGTGGAACGTTCCATCGCCTTGGAGCTGGTGAATGTCGAGCGCATGGGTGGCGGGATGTACGCGCGATACATTCTCAAGTAAAGGGAAAAAGAATTGCGCGGTCAGTTTTTCTGGGTTTCCAAGACGACATCTTGTCGTTTCAATTCATCTTGCAGTAATTTCACGTTCAAGTTTCTTGGTTCAACGCCGTGCTCGATGCACAATCCTGCCGCGGCACCGCACGCTTGGGAAACGATGATGCAAGCCGAAATCCCCCTGTGCGCGTTGAGGGCAACCAATTGCTCGTCTGCGGCATCGCTCTCGACACTCACGCTACGGGCGCCAAGCAAGAGCCCGTCGATGTTCCTTGGTACGAGAACACGGTAGGGGATATCATACCCGTATTCGGCTTCGAAATTTCCACGGCCAATGTCGTGCCCGCTTGCCCTGCCTATCACGTCATCGAACCGGGCGTGCTTCACCACGTCATGCTTTGTGAGCGCGTAAAGCCCCACGGGGATGCGGGTTTCCCTGAATCCAATCCTGTCAACCGTCCGGTCCAACCAAGCATTTTCCCATCCCGGGAGGTATCGGTGCATCTTGGCTTGCACGTGCGCCGCGATGACTTGATTGAGTTCGGCTTTTGACACGAGAAACGGGTCAACTTGCTTGTTCATAAATACGGGACCCTCGATGGCGAAAGTACCCATGTATTTTATATGCCCGCCCACTTCGATTTTCCGCGTTCTGACCGTTTTCAACCAGAGATATATCTGCGGGATCGCGCCTGTCCTTTCGAAGATATCGTAGAGCTCCGGCTCGCTCTCGTACGCTTGATCGATGGTGCTCGCGAAGCCTCGGGCGATGATCGTCTTGCCTTGGTGGACGTGGTCGAGCATCTGTTGCTTGTCCGAGGGGTACAGCACTTGAAACCCGGCCCCTTTCCACAAGCAATCCTTGACGAATCGTTCAAGGTCGACGTTCTCGATCCAGACATAGGCTTGCATGCCCATTACTTGCTTTTCGGGGTGTATCACGGCATCGTTCCCTCCGACCCACCAAGCAACATCCGCATTCGCCGAGCAATCGATGACGATCCTTGCCTTTATGGCCTTCCGCCCGTCGATCGTCTCGATGAAGATACCCCTCGTTGCGGGCTTTCCTGATGACATGTCAACAGGTAATGCGCCCGCGGCCTTGGCGTGCAGCAACACGTCCACGCCAGCGTCCTCGCACATCTCGACCAGGACTAGCTTGATGTCGTTGACATCGAGAGGGATGTCGCCGTGGGCGCGGCCGTCCGGTGCATCCTTGAATGGGGGGCCACGCCCTTCGAGCCATTTCGTGTACAGCGGGTCCGAATGGCCTTTTGCAACGATCCGCTTTATCATTTCCTTTCCGATGCCGCGCGCGATGACTTGCCCTTTATTATTCGTGTATTCCCTGAATTCCCAGTGAATCACGAGGCCCCCGACAGATTGGCCACCCAAGTAACCTGTTTGCTCTACGAGCATGACTCTTGCTTTCGGATTTGCGCGTTTCGCGCAGATAGCTGCTGCAACACCAGACTGCGAACCACCAACTACGAGAATATCGGTTTCCTTGAGCAAGGGTACCTTTTTCTCTGGTTCCACGACGTATTGTTCGACCATCTTGATCACGGCTTTCATGGCATAGCGATACAAAAAGCAATATTCGGGTAATTAAATACGGATTAATATCCGGGTTACAAGCATCAACGACGACCGTGGCATTGCATCGCTGCCCGCGGGATGGTGATGCCCGGGTTCAGATTGCCCTGATGTAGGAGAACGAGAATGCCTTTTTCACGATATCCGGCATTTCCAGTGCCGTGTACGTGGTTCCAATAAATCGCAAGGCGTGGTTTATCGTGAATATTGCCAACTGGTCTTTTGCATGGTTATTGATGGCGTACTTTTCTTGCCCCGTGAAATCCACCCACAATTTCTTGCCATCATACTTGATCACCACGTTCACGCCCTTGAAGAATTCCTTCGTGATGTACCAGTACAAGTCACCCGCTTGCAACGTGCCACCGATGTAAGCTGCAAGGGTGGAGAGGTCATTTCGCTTGAGCATCCCAAACGGTTCCGACCTTTGTAGTATCGATCGTTGCAGCAAATCCGACGGACCCGCGTGTTCCACCTCGTTCGATGGTTCATGGAGCATCGACCGCAAGTAATCCATGGTTAGGTCTGCAAAACTCGCCAAGTCCTCGCTCGAAACCAGCGCCACCCTGTCACCCGAGAAGAAGAATTTGACCTCGGCTTGGTTCGAGCCATCCTCATCTGCGGAAAAAAAGGGCATGTGGATGCGAACGCCCGGATAGTATTGAAAACTGATGGTAAAATCTTCCCCGAAGCCTATCTCGTGAAACGTGCCCCCGATCTTCTCGACGGCATTCTTGACATCTCCCGCGGGATGGTTGGGCAAGTAAGAGAGCACTGATGTTGCTATCGTTTGCAACTCGCGTTCATGGGGCGTTTTTATGCCCGTTCCATCTATTTGTTGTACCGTGATCAAGTCACGTTTGTTGATCTGTTCCACGCGTTTTCTCCATCCATGCACGCTTGTTTGGTATCAACGCGTTTTAAACAAGGCCCTTATTTAGAAATACTGCCTTCATCGAATAACGAACACGCCTCTTTTCCTCATGTGGAAAAGCAACCACCATCGACAAAGGAATCGTGCCATGAACCCGCCTGGATTGGAATGCTTGAATGATCTGGTTCTCTCTGGAAAAAAAAGGCCAGGTTTCGACAAAATCAAGGAGATGAACTTGGACGGGTTGGACAAAATCACCGAAGCGCAAGCACGTTCCATCATCACCGTTGGCGGGCGATTTGCACGAGGGACGTGTTCGACCGTCTTGCCAATGCGCTCGCATCCAAGAAGGGAGACGTGGACAAGTTAATCGGTATCACGGAAGACCTCGTGAAAAAGGGCGTGAAACGTGCTGGCATCCTGGGCTACTGGCATGCAACCCGGAAGGACCCGCAATGGTTCCAAGGATGGATAAGCCTTGGAGACGCGTGCCGGGACGAAGGGTTGCTCGATGATGCATTCGACGCGTACAAGCACGCGCTGTCATTGCGTCCCGATTCGGTGAAGGCAACCTACCGATTGGGCAGGATGCTTGAAATGAAATGCAACCAGGATTGCGTGGTCGAATTGTATGATCCATTCCTCAAGAGCGGTCAAGCGAGCAAGAGCATTTTCGTCCATCTCGGTCGAATTTTCATCTTGAAACACAATTACGATGCCGCGCTCGACATGGCGAAGAAAGCACTGGCCATCGATCCCAAGAGCATCAATGCAATTGCGACCGCCGGTGTTGCCTTGTTCAGGAAGGGAGACATGCACGCGCTCGAGAGCTTCTGGGCTCCGTACGTCCCGTCAAAGGAAATCTTTCCTCGCAATGCCGGCGTGATGGGTAATTGGTTGGAAGAAAAGATCAAAATAGTTGGCGGAAACGTTGATTGGAAAAAACTAGCTGCCATTCTCGTTAAATACCATGAATATCGGACTTGCATCCATTACTTGGGTTGCATCTTGATGCGGAATCCGGAAGACTGGGAAGCGAGCTCCATGCTGGCAAGTTGCTATTATGAAACGAAGGATTTCCGTTCCGCCATCAAGGTGGCCACCGATAGCTTGGGCAAGTTTCCCATCCAGCCTGGCACGGAGATCGTGCTCGGTTTTTCTTACTTGGTGGCCGGGCGATACGAAACAGCCCGGAAGACCTTTGAAAAGCACCGGGACAAGTTCGATGCAATGAAGGGGCTCCGCCTCGTCTACCAGACGCTGGGGGACCAGGATCAAGTCGATCGCTTGACGGAAACCATGATCATGAATGAAAACACCCCGATAACATATTGGATGGAAATTATATTAGAACCAATGGGCCCGGAGACCGAAGAACGCGTGTTAAAGGTCATGGAACGGCGGGTGCCACAAATCCCGCGATATACTTACGGGCGATTGCTATTGGGGTGGTTGCAAGCAAGGTGTGGTCGAAGGGAGGATGCAATACGCACGTTCCAGCTCGTCCTCGAGGAATCGCCTGGTTCCATCCCCGCGATGCTCGCCCTGGAGGAGCTCCACCCTCCTGAGACTGGACTTGAAAAATTGGTGGACGATGCATCTGGCTTGCTGTACAAGCCTTCTTGGATGGATCACGTGTTCCATGCAACCTTCCAGATGCTCGTCGACAATCCCGGTGGTGCAATCCGCTCGATGAACTCGGCGCGGGCAATCGCCCCGGGTTCGGCAAGGGTCCTCCGCCAGTTGTTCGAGTGGCATAACATGCTCCAAAACCAAGACTTGGCGATCGCCGTTGCGAAGGATTGGGTCGAGATCGACGACCGTAACCCGGTACCGTGGTTACTGCTTGGGGCGATGTACTTCAATATTTTTAACGTCGATGCGGCGATCGAGGCGTACTCGGAAGCAGTTGAAAGGGACCCGGGCAATCCAGACCCGTTATTTCATCTCGGGTGCTGCTGGGCGTTCAAGGGTAATGTTTCGGAATCGATCCGGTGGTTCCAAAAAGCGACGAGGCTCAAGCCCAATCACTATCCCGCCCTGGTGTTCCTCCAAAGGGCATTCATCCGGTCCGGGATGCTCAAGGAAGCCCGGGAAGTGGAAGAGGTGATCGGTAAATTAATCCCTCCGTTGAATGATTATTTCGAAACGGGGTATTGCGCGACGATTCTCAAGGACTTGACAATAGGCTTGAAAAATTACGCTTCCGTGTTGAAGCGCAACAAGCGTAATTCCGCGGCGTGGAATAACCTTGCTACCATCCATGAACACATGGGCAATTTCGCCAGTGCAATGGAATCCTACCAACAAGCGATATCGATCAATCCCCGGGGCTTCCATGGATGGCACAACCTCGTTTACATCAAGAAAAACACTGGTAACGTGGCCGGGGCACTCGACGTCATAAAGGAATACATCCAAAAGTTTCCATCGAGCGAGAAAGGCTGGTTAACGCTCGGGGAGCTATACATGGACGAACGGAACGCGGCCGAAGCGGTTGGCGCGTTCAAGCACGCGGTCGATGTCACGCCGGGCCTGTACCGCGGGTGGCTCCAGCTGGGGCTTTCCCAGCTCCTTGCCAAGGATCTGGACTCGGTGTTAACGTCGTGCGCTCGCGTGCTCGACTTGGAACCGCGAAATGCCCTTGCGCGTGCCTTGATCGAATTCGTCAAAAACGGGATAACTGACCCCCCGTCATTCATCGCGAAATTACCCGAGCCCGTTCAATTGCGGGATTGGGAAGACATGTGCAACGGGCTGGACGAGCTCGGGACGAAGCACGTGTCGTGCGCGGTCATCGCTTGGAGCCGGTTTTCCGAGCGGTTCCCGAATTTCCCGTCCGCGTGGCACGGCCTTGGACGGGCGCTGGAAAAGCAAGGGGACGTGAACGGTGCCGAGCGATCCTTGAAACGTGCCATCGAGCTACAGCCATATGCATTCCATTCCATCGTCGCGCTCGGGCGTGTTTTCACGAAGAAAGGAAACGTTCCCGAAGCGATTGACTTGTTCAAGCATATCACCTCGACTTATCCCGATCTCATCGCGGG
The DNA here is from genome assembly GCA_041305945.1 of Promethearchaeota archaeon. GTDB lineage: Archaea > Asgardarchaeota > Lokiarchaeia > Sigyniarchaeales > Sigyniarchaeaceae > JBGLND01. Next base: position 2,321,009 of record JBGLND010000001.1, on the reverse strand, counting down.
CTGGACGGGACTGGCCAGGGCTTGCCTCCTCGCCGAGCCGCCGGATCTCGAAAGCGCAACCACGGCGATTGGCAGGGCCTCGAAAATGCGGGCAGACGATCCCGGCGTCATGTACGTGAACGCCATCCACGCCGTGAAAACTGCTCGCGTGGAGGAATCACTGGGATGGCTGGAGAAGCTCGTAGCACGGGACGCGGAATTGCGGCACGAGATTGCTGGCGACGTGGCATTCAAGAGCGTTAGGGAAAATTCGGGATTCCAAGCACTCATTCGGGAATGATACCATTCTTTCCTGATGGTGAAAAAAACAAGGGAAATGTGGTTAAAAAAAAGCAGAGATTGTTTATTAGAGTTTCGCGCCGCACCCGGGGCAGAACTTGGCACCTTCCGTCTTGGCGCCACATTCCGGGCAGAACTTGGGGCCGCCACCACCGCCACCACCCGGCGCGGGGAACGGGTTACCGCAATTGTTGCAAAACTTCGCGTCGGCGGCGGATTGGCCACCGCATTTCTGGCACGATTTCACTTGCCCGCTCTGGCCTGCAAAACCTGGCTGGGCCATGCCGCCGGGGCCCATCATCATCATGCCGGCACCGATCCCGGCACCGGGGGACTTCCCGATGGATTCCGCCATGCCCCTGCGGGTTTCCGATTCGAGCACGCCGGCACCGCCAACACCACCAGTCTGCATGAAGAACAAGCGCTCGCGGTACTTCTCGTCCGTGTCGATCTTGTTGAACTTCAAGTCAACGAGTTCCAACCCGATGCGGGAGAAATCCTTCCTGAGCTTGGTCTTTGCAGCCAAGGATGTCTCGTCCAGTTTCCCGTATACTTGGCGCAGCGTGTAGCCACTGAGCGTGTCAATCAGGTTTTCGTTGAAATACCCGCGGAGATAATCGTTAACGGCAGTGGTCGTGAACAATGCCTGGTTCCCGCAAATTTCATTCACGAATATCTTCGGGTCCTCGACCTTGAACCAGTATTGGCCGTTGAACTTGAGCGGTGCGAGTTCTTGCGTCTGGCCTTGCCCGCCAAACTTTCCATCGAACTGTGCCCGGGAAACGAAAATGACGTTCGCTTGGAACACGTTCCCGGCTACTGCCTTGATGATCCCACCGAGCAGCGGTACATCTGCCGTGGATATCACGTGCCTGCCTGCTTGGAACGTGTCGTATGCCTTCCCGTCCCTGAAGAAAACTGCCCATTGGTTCTCCTTCACGATGAGAGTGGAGCCCCAGTTCAAGCGCTCGTCGGGATACTTGTAGACAATGTCTTCCTTGCCGGCATTCTTCCATTCCACAACTTCTCGTCCGAACATGTGTATCACGTTTTCCTATCTTGTGTGTGCGATTACTATGTTGCATCGAAGTGATCGATGTTCTTCAATCATTTCGCTCTATTATTAATCATTCCACGCGTGCTTGGAAACGATGGCATCAATTTGCCTTCCAGCCCTTGATGTAGTCGTCGCGCTTCGCGTAGAACGCGATCGCGTCCTTGATGTTGCTCCGGATTTCCTTCACGAGAGTGGGGCCTTCTTCCAGGTTTTCACCGAGACTCTTGATCGCGCTCCTCAAGGCCTCCACGACTTCGACCACAGATCGGGACCACGATGGAGCCGGCACGCTCGAGCCGTGGCTGTATCCTGTTCTCGTGGCACCCCTTTCCTTGGCATTCGATGAAAAACGGGACGAAACCCTTGTCCACGTCGCGTAGTGGTGGCTCCAGTTGCTGGCGGGTGAACTCGTCTATCAATCTTGAATAGGATTCAACGTATTTCGGTTGCTCGCTCACCAAGTGCTCGTATGCGGGAACCAACAGTTTCCTGAAATCCGGGTCCGATGCGGTGATGAATAGATATCCCATGTCGTGGTATACATTGCACATCGTGCCGATGATGTCCAAGAACCATTCCCCGTAATTGCTTGCCCTGAAATACGCGGATTTAACGAGCCTCATGGATTCATCGAGCCGCTCCTTCAGCAACTTCCTCTCGTTGGCATCGCTCGAGCACGTGTTGATGGAAAACTCGTAATTCGATGATATCTGGCCGATTATCTCTTCCAGGTACCGCGGTTCCGGTAGCGGGAGGGCGTGGATCGAGGTGCCGGTGAAGGCCTGCTCGATGCCCGGTGCTATGGACGTGGAGAAGCCGGAGCTCGAGTTCACCAGGGAGAAGTGGATTTTCACCAGCTCGGGCTGCACCTTGTCATGATCAGCCAAGTAAAAAAAAGGGAATGCTTGGCCATCCAAGGCTGCGATCCTTGCACCCAAGGCTATCTTGTTGAACACGAATTTTTCTCCACCAAGAAATTTCGGCTGGTGCGCGATTTCTACCCCCAATCCCCCTTGGAGAAATTTATCGATGGATTCCTTTGCCCGTTCTGTAAACACGCCGATTTTTTTGGTTGTCTTGGAGAATATTGCTGCAAGTTCTTCCGCGATGGGTGCTTCCGTCCTATCGCGTGCCGCGCGATTTCTTATCGCCAGTTCGATGGCATCACGTGGAGATTGCGGGATCGTGCCTTGCATGCAACCCGAAATGAACGTGTCCCTCCCGTGCACTGCCTTTTCCATGTATTGCTGAAGGGGATCATCCATCTCGGGTCTGTCCTCCGCGTGGCTTGGCTAGATGATGCGCATCACGTCATCGACGAGAAGGTATTCGGGGCATATGAACCCCTCCGCATACCGGACGCCAACTTGATGGCCTAGAAATCCTGCTCGTTCCCTGACATAATCGAAAATTTTCATGTTATCCTTGTGTTCAACGAATTGCGATTCGTAACATTGCAATGCTTTTATCTTGTCTTCCAACGAGTCCGATATGTCAACGAGAAAACTGCATTGACGTTGTTCCTTGATGTGCGAGTGGTCGAAGTAGATCACGCGACCGGGCGTGAATTCCGGGTGCGGGGATTCGGTTTTCGTTAATTTCGCGTGGAATTTCGCTGCATTCACGAGCTGGTGAACCGAGACGTGGTCAGGGTGCCAGTCGTGTGCAGGGTGCGTGATGACGATGCGCGGCCTTGCCTGCCTGATGACGTCCGCGATCTTGGTGCGATTCTCAATCGTGTTCTCGATGTACCGGTTTTTCATGTCCAACGTGACGCGCATGGTGATGCCAAGCACCTCGGCCGCGTGCCTTGCTTCCTCCATGCGTTTTTCAACAGTTCCATGCGGGGTCGGTTCACCGTTCGAGCAATCAAGTATGCCGACTTTCTTTCTTGCTTTGATGTAATGGGCAATTAACCCGCCACAACCTATCTCCGCATCATCCGGGTGCGCACCGATGACGAGGATGTCCACGTTCGTGATCTTGCCAGGTTCCACCATCAATCACTCTTCTTTTCTCAATCTTTTGCTTCTAAACCGTGAACGTTACGAAATATCGTGTCTTGTAATGCTTTAAAGTTTTGAGCGGTGACTTCGCTGGTTGTCGTGAAGAGGTCCTGGAACAAGGCCATCAAGTCAGCCAAGCGCACGCGGAGCGGGGGCCTAACGAGCGAGTTGATCAGTTCGACGTACCGTTCTATCCGTTCTTCCGCCTTCTGGAACAAGAAACTGTCCGGCTTGTCCTTCAAGACCTCATCCCTGTTCTTGTATATGACGGGAACCGCAATCTCGCTAATTTTCAGTCCACGGTCCTTGGCTTTTACTAGCATTTCGATTGGCATTTCATAACCATTCTTGATTATATCCAGCCCGTTGATCTCCGGGACCTTGTGCGCTTTCAATCCGCAGAAAGCATCCGTGAGGGCGAAACCGCGGGAGTTCAAGATGCCCGTGATGATAGAATTGACCAGGAACCGGTCCTTCCACGGGTTTTCCCGGAACAATGCCGGGTCAAGGTACCTTGACCCCGAGATTATATCAGACGTGGTTCCCGGGTCCATGATCTTGTCGATGAATTTATACACGCACTTTGGTTCATGTTGTCCATCCATATCAAAGGAGATCACCCAATCGAAACCGTTATTCAATGCATGCTTGAATCCCGTCTTAAGAACATAGCCGTATCCTTTATTCTTGGCTAAATGAAGCACCAAGCAACCTGAATCGTAGCACGATTTTTCCAAGATTGCTTCCGTGTTATCAATAGACCCGTCATTGATGATGAGGATTTCAAACTGGAGGTCCTTCTTGTTTTTGATAGTTTCTTTTATGTGGAACAAGTGGGCAAGTATATTTTCTATGTTTTTCTCCTCGTTATAACACGGGATCAAGAGCAATGCCTTCACGATTCTGGATTGTATCGAAACCAACCTCGGCTCGTTAACTCGTGGTGTTCGCGCAAGAATAAAGATCCATCATTCAATTATTGCCCGGATATTCATTCTAAATTTAAAAAAAGAATGGGCACTTGATCAAAAATGGGAACAACCTCAATGCGATCTTCCTTGCTCTCGCACGGCCATTGAAACTCGACGCAATGCATCACGATGGGTATGACAGAAGAACTGGGAGAAAAAACAGCCGCTGATTTGAAGCAAAACGCGAAGACTCTCGGCGTTGCCGGGTATTCCAAGATGAAAAAGGATGAATTGATCGCTGCAATTCAGCAAGTTCAAGGGACTCCGAAGAACGCTGCCGAGCCTCCATCTGCAGAAGCTTCAGCAGCGATGAGCCGTGCAAGAACGCGCGTGGCATACAGCCGCGAAGAAAGCGAGCAAAAAATAGAGCAAGACAAGAAATATACTGAAAAACAGCACGCTGAAATTGCACGACATGCTCCCGTGCCCCAGGGTGGTACCGGGACCTCCAAGCAACCCGCACGAGGTGGCGGTTCTAAATCCAAACCCGCTTCAAGCAAGCCAGCAAAGCCTTCCGCTGCTTCAGAGCTCGCTTCAACTCTGGCATCGGCTCCCCGCGAGGCTCAAGGGCACGCGCCACCGCCTGCTATTTCTACGGGCTCGAATGCAGCCCCTCTTTTCACCGCGCCGGCTCCCGTGGATGCCGCCGAAAGAGCACCACGGCAAGGCAAGGCAAGACCTCCCGTGATCGTGAAATCCGGCAACAAGCCCGTCACGCCGGATGCTGGCACGAGCCAAGCAACCACGAACATCCATGCGGGGAATGAAACAAGGCCGGTTCCTATTCCTCCCGTTCCTAAACAAGATGCGAAGCGACCGGGCAAGGACGTTGTAAAGTCGTCCCCGCCTCCACCGCGCGTGCCCTCGCAAGAGAAGCCAATAGACCGTGCTTCAGTCAAGCCACCCCCTCCCCTCCCCCCTGTTCCGAAGCAAGAAACAAGGCCCAGCACTGGTCGCGTTCAAGAAAGCATCCAAGAAGGCCCCCGCCTTCAAGACCTGCCCGGTGGCGAGCAACGGGATATCTTGAACAAGAAAGTCACGAAATCCACGAGGAAGTTGTTAGAGCTTCGCAGAAAGGATTTTTCCAAAATGAACGCCAAGAAACTGGAATCCATCTTGGATGCCTTGGAAATCGAGAAATCCCGTTTCACAGTATACAACCCGACGGACAAAATGATCCGGAGATTCATCGACGAATCCATCTCCATCATTCATGGCGTACGGGAGGAACAGCTCAACGAGATAGAGCACAAGTGGACTGATGCAATCCTACCCGAATTGCTCAAGAAAAACAAGGGGAAAGTTGAAAAGTTGGTTTCAAAACTGGATCGATACTACACGGAAATGGATTGCGCGCGTGATATCGTTGATCTCTTGAAGATGAAAAAATCCCCGTTTCCCACGGGTTATTGGGTGACCCTCATCAACCAGAGAATACGCGAGAAGTCCTTATTGTAGACCGCCATGGTTTTATTATCCCCCGTTCCACTTATTCATCAGTCTTGTCGCGGTGAACATCACGAGTTCCCAAACCTTCATGGGCGTGCGCGTGCAGCCAGATTGGCCCTCTGACATTACATATAGCGTGAACTTGTTGATGTCGAAGCAAGCCGACGAGTTTTTCAAGGGCTTGAAAGCAATCGGGGCTTGGGGAAAGCTGGCAGACAAGGCAAGCAACACGGACGCGGCTATCGCCAGCGAACGTGCAATGATCACGAGGTGTTTCTTGCATTTCTCGCTTCCATTAAATGCGGATGTCGATGGAAAAACCAGGTAGAATGGAACGCACAACATGGCCAAGACCCACATGGTCGCGATAAAAAGCGTCGCTGAGACCGTGTTACATGCCCCGTTATGCGCGACCGTGCGGCCCATGTCGCTAAACATGTTGCACCAAAACGAATACCCGGCCGTGAGCGGGTTCACTTTCGTGCCACCGGGATACAAACACATGGCGATGGTTGACACGACGAGGAACTGGATGCCTCCTAGTATCAACCCAAAGGTGGCCAGCATTTTCTTGTCCATGTCCGGTCATACCCACCTTCATTTTGAGGTTTAAATAAGATTCTCCATCCGGGGAAAAACAAGCACCCGTCTCCCGCATCACCGGTGCTCTAAGTCAATTTTACCTCTGAGACATTCATGTAACAGAAAATAACCGGTCCTTGAAACGCGCGCCAAGAACAAGGATGCTTTTTCGTTGCCTTTTCGCGAAAAAAAACCGGATCGCGATCATCCGCGGGACCGGGTCTTGATGAATTCTGGTGCACCGACACACATCTGAAAATTTGTACACGTTGCCACATAATTGCTGGTTATTTTCGATTAAAGGGAAGTTTTTAGAAAGGAGAAGAGACAATGGTAATGTATTGTATAACCAATGATGTAATCTGGTGTCAACTTTCCAGACAAAATTGCATAAACGTGATATGCTTCATGGGAAACCAAAACGACCACACGTGGAAGATCATCGCGGGCGGCATGGGGGGTGTCGGTAAAACCACCTTCTTGTTCCGGTATCTAACCCACCAATTCGTTTCAGACACGGCATTGACCGTCGGCGTTCAATTGCATTCGCATAACGTCGAGGTAAATGGCAAGCGCGTCGGATTGATTCTCTGGGACCTCGGCGGGCAAGAACGCTTTAGATTCATACAACCAACCTACATGAAAGGGGCCGCGGCAGCCTTGCTCTTCTACGACACATCCAGGCTCACCACCTTGTTCGAACTGCGATCGTGGATCACCATGATCCGCCAGCACGCGTCGGCCACCGTTCCAATCCTCCTTGTCGGCACGAAAATGGATATTGTCGAGCAAGACATGTTGATCGAAGCGATCAACGAGGCAAAGGAATTCGGAAAGGAGCAAGAACTCAACGGGCAGATCGTGACGTCCTCGAAAACAGGCGAGAACATTGAAGAGGCAGTCAACACAGTCATCGGGGCGATAATGGAGCAGCGGTGCGTGAAAACGACGACCGGCATCTCGACAACATCCGAATGACAACCAGCAGCTCAACCTTTATTTGCCCGGGCGGTGAATGGCTCTCGATAAAAACAGGCACGTGATCCCTCATGCTCAACCAGGCAAATGTCCTCGTGGAAGCGCAATTGCTCTTCTACTTGATTCCCGTCATCATCGGGGGAGAGCTAGGTGTTTTTTTCTTCATCCAGTTCTGGCGCAGCAAGGATGCAAGGCTCAAGCTGAACCGGATTTTGTTGTCCTACGGTTCATTCACCCTGCTCATGGTGTTCGGGGCGCTCGTGCTCGTCCTGGCCCGGCTGCTCGGCTTCGACAGGGCCGCGCCCATCTGGTCAGCGGGTTTCTTCGCCGTGCTCACGTCACCCTTCGGGTTCATGGGCTTCATTGCCTTCACGAGCGAGTTTTCAAAGGCGATAAACCTCAAGATGGCGAGGATATTCTTCTTCTTGAGCGTAGTGCCGGTCATCACGCTTTTCATTGTAGGGCCTACATCTCCGATTTTTTATGCGACCATCGCGTGCACAGCGTTGAATGCCATTTTCGTTATCCAATTCCAGGTGAACTTGATCAAGCTCTCGTTGGGAAAAATGCGGAACCGGCTTGCCATGACCCTCGCTGGCGAGCTCGTCGCGCTGGCATCGTTGGGGTTCGCGATGCTCGTCCAGGCCTCGTACCAGCTTGGTATCCCCCCCGAGATATTTTTCTTCACCGCGACGACGATGCTCACGTCCGGCTTTCTCGTGATGTTCTGGGCTGCAAACGATTTCCCGCCATTCTACGAGTTCGATTACAAGCTTAACTTGGAAAAATTATTCGTGATCAGCGAGCACGACCAGTTGATACTCTACGAGCATGACTTCTCACGCACGGCAGGACAGGAACGCGACGATGCAAGGGCGCAACTGTTCTCGGGAGCGATCAAGGGCATAGAAGAAATGCTCTCGGCAGTGACAAACGAGCACGTGAATGAACGCCAGAAACGGCTGTCAAAAATTGACCAGAAAGGGTCTTACATCTTCTTGGAATACGGGGACCGAGGCGGGACGCCGTTGATCTACGCGCTTGTCGTGAAGAAAGACCTTTCCTCCATGTCTGCCTTGCTTGAAACGATAAAATATCAATTCGAGGGATACTTCAACGAGATACTCGCTCATTATGGCGAGCTGAAGTCGAGAAGCAACGTGTCGGACCTGTTTGGCAATTTCGACATGTTCGTGCAAACCTTGACGTCCACGTGAGGTGAAACACAAGAATGGCAGACCTCGATTTCCCCATTGTCGATCCGCAATGGCGGTGGCCGTTGCTCATCATGGAATGGATACTCTCGTTCGCGTTGTTCGAGCTCGGGATCACGTTCGTGGCGAGGTTCAGGAACAAAGGATCGCGGCAAAAAAGCGTTCAAGACATCGGGTTCGCGGCCTTTTTCTTCGGTGGCTCGGCCATGTGGTACTTCTTCGTCTTATCGGATTATTTCTCCCCCGACGAGATAGTCTTGCCGTTCTTGATCTGGCCCGCAGGCAGCACCAGGATGTTCATCTTGAACTTGAGCTATTATTCCTTGCTCGTCGGCGTGCTCTTGTTCATTTATTTCACGGAACGGCACGTGAAGTTTCGCGTGAAATACGTGTTCACGATCATAACTCTCGTGATGAGCGTGTTTTACACGTGGCTTTTTTTCATCGACATGTTTACCACCAAGACGACGAGTGCTATATATTACCCATTGTTTTTGATTTTCCTGGTCTTTCTCTTCTTCGACCTGGCGAAGCGACTTGGCACGAATCGCACCGTTTCCTTGCGTCTTTTCTTCACCTATCTCATACCGTTCTTCGCGTTTATAATCGGATTCGTGCTGGGATTGGATATTTCCGTCATTGCCCTCGGTTTCATTAGCAGGTTCATAGGTGCCATCGTGCAACTCGGTGCATTCGTTGCCATGTCACTCTTGTTCTTCAAACTCCCGCCGCTATCAACCTTGAGCTGGCGCAATTACGTGGAACAAGTCTTCCTCATCGACAAGGCCGGCATGTGCTTGTTCCAAAAAGCATATTCCGAGCAAAGCTCGGCGATGGATGATAACTTGAAAACCAGCGCCATTTCAACCGTCAACTCGATCTTGGAAGAGATGATAGCCGCGGGCGAGAGCGGGCTATCGTTCATCGAGAAGGAAGACAAGGTATTCACGACCTTTTCCAGCAAGAACGTGAACGGGGTCATCGTGAGCAAGATCCGCAACGAGTCGATCGGCTACAACTTGAAAAACCTTGTTGAAACGTTCGAGGCGATCTACCAGCGGTTCATCGTGGAATGGGACGGTGATGCGGAGATCTTCAAGCCCGTGGAAGCCATGGTCGATCGCATATTCTCGAAATGATTGAACTGTAGAAAGCATTAAAAAAAGAAATGTACGCAGGGACCTATTTCTTGTATTCCTGCATGGCGTTTGCCGCGCGCTCTGCCCGTTGCTTGAGCACCTTCTTGAAGTACTCGTAATCTTGGGCTTGCATGCGCTCGTCCATGTCCTTGAGAGTTTCCGTGAGGTCCCGGTTCTCGCGTTCCATGTTGCTTACCTTGTTCTTCAGCGAGGTGATCTGTCCTTTCATTTCGTTTCCTTCGGTGATCAACGCGTCTTTGTCCTTTTCCAAGCCGGAGATAGTGACGAGAAGCTTCTCCTTCTGCTCGACGAGGTCACGTACCTGCTTGTCCTTGTCCGTGGTCGTGGACTTGAGCGCACCGTCCAGGCCTTCGAGCTTTCCCTTGAGGGTCGCGATCTCCGACTCTAATTTCGTCTTGACGGAAGCAGCATCTGATTTTTGGGCGTTCAACGTCTCCGCGCTTTCCTTGAGCTGCTTGTCGAGGTTAATTACCTGCTCCTTGGATTTTTTTAACTCGGATTCCAAGCCATCTATTTTCTTGTGGAGATTATCGTTGCTTTCTTTCAAGACTTTAATCTCGGCATCTTGCTTAGTGATCTTGTCCCGGAACTCGATGAGAAGGTTGCCCCTCACTTTATAGTTCTTCTCGATGGCGATCATGCTCACGCTGACATCTTGGCGTGGCAGCGGGTTCGAAGGAAAATTCATGATCCCGCTCACTAGCGGCACGAGATTGTCAACCTCGAAGGATAGCCTGTATTCTTGGCTTCCGCTCGTCCGGTCCCACGTGATCAAATGAAACGTGTAGTTACCATCATGCAACACGGTCCCGTTCGAATACCGCCCGTCGTAGGCGGTCCTTCCACCTAGATTCGATTGCACGAATGCGGTTCCTGTTGCAAGGAACGGGAGCCGGGACTGGATGGTCAAGAAATAGGCACTCGTGGTTGCTTGGTCGGAGCTCCCGAATATCTCGACCCCGCGGCACGGTTCGACGAACCACGTCGGTGTCTTGTATATGCTATAGATGATGGTGCCCGCGTAATCGCAAAGCCCGATGAACTCGGCGGTCCATGATTGGCCAAGGTCGCTCGACCGCCAATAATTAAGGATACCTTGGCTATTCGTCAAGGAAGCGTTGTTCGTGGTCGTGACGAGGGTGACCATGCCCGTCGTGTCGTTCACTGATATGCCGAGGACGTGCAAGTACCACGCTTGCACCAGGGGCCGGGCCTGCAATATCGTGCTCGTGCTGTAGTTCCACGCTGTGATGGTGATATTCCCGTACAGCTCCCCCGCGTTCCCTTCCTTGTGATCGACCCACGCGATGTAGAGCACCTGCCGTGGGTCATCGTAAGCAAGTCCCATGATCTCGTCGTTTGGCTCCGCGAGAAAATGAACCGTGTGGGAGTAGGTTCTTCCCCCATCGAGAAAGATGCTGATGTTCTGATAACCACCCACGAAAATCGTTCCGTTATCGGCGGTTTCAACGATGAATTTATCATGAACCCCGTTAAAATATGTCAACTGGTGATTGTAGGTTTCCCAATGCTTGCCCCCGTCGATCGACCTGAGAAAGTTCTTGATACCGAAGTTGTTGGAGACGATCGCGTAGATCGAGGTGTTGTGGATGGTGACCCCGAACTCCGCGACACCGCTTCCAGAAATGACGGGGGACGGCTCGTCCCAGGTGCGGCCGAGATCGGTCGACTTTGCCATGGCTATCTCGGGCACGCCCTTGGCAATGCGGTGGTAGAACACGTAATAGTTGAACTCCGCGTCCATCAGAAAGATGGGATTCTTTTTCTCGTATATGTCGGGCAAGAACGTGGTCGCATCGGTGGTTTCTCTTTCCCCGTTTTCGATCAAGTAACGGTAGCGCGCGTACTCGCTTGTCGTGAAATTGGCGAGAAACTGGTCTTGCACCCCGTCAGGGATACCGGGCGAGATGTAAGGGGTGTACGCGATATCTTCGACCGCGGGGATTGTATCATCCCGGGTAAAATGGTACACGTATACCTCCTTGAACATGTCGGTCAGGGTCAGTGAAAGCAAGAACTCCACGTACGGGACCTGCTGCCCGGAATGCAGCCCATCCCACGCGAAATGGAACTCCTGCTGTTCGATGGCTGCCTCCTCCACGTTTTCAAATGTCATTCCTTCCACGACAAGCGGGAAATCGAGAACATATATGCCCGGGCCAACGAGCCTCATCGGGTCGCTGGAATAATAATAGACGCGGCCATTCGCGCATTTTATCCACGTGTTGTAGATAGAGAGGTACGTGTGGATCATCGGGCTAGGCAGGTTCCACGCGCAGTCCTCTAGCGTGGTAAGTTCCAACGAGGGCGAGATGGCGGTGATTTCTTTCAACCGGAGATTGGTCGTGAACTCCGCGTTCGGGCACATGAGCGAGATGAGCTTGCCCGTGCTGTTATCGATGGCCAAGGTGGACCCATCATCCGGAAGGTAGTTGGTGGCCAACGGGGCGCCCAAGATACCGTTATCATACTCGCACACCTTCGTCATCATCATCGACGCGCCGTGGCCCGACATGATGGCGTTACCATTGGGCCGGAAGGCGAGGGACGGCTTGTAGTATTCGACAGGAACACCGATCATCGTGTCGTTGAACTCGGGCACCAACACGGGTTCTGACCACGTATTCCCGCCATCAGTCGAGTTCAAGGTCTTGAACGCTCGCCGGTCGTTGTAATTCAAGGATTCATACACGACATGGAAATCCCCGGTTGCTGGGTTCACGGCAAACTCGAGCTGGTAGACCTCCCCCGTGTAGATCATGCCGTCGTAGAAAAAATTATAGGGCGTGCTCCACGTATCCCCGAGGTTCGTGGAAGCCACGTACTGGAAGTTGTATATGTCGCCCCAAATCACGTGAATCGTGCCGTTATGGTAGAATGCCCCCGGGTACCCGATGGCGGGAGTCTGGATGCCTGGCACCGTGGCGAAGTCGCTCCACGTCGAGCCGTTGTCCGTGCTCCTGGCCATGAACAGGCCGTTGTCGGTGGCGTCCCGGCTCGCGAACATGACAAGCACGCCTTGCTCGGGAATCGGGACGAGGCACAAGGGCCGTGGCGATCCCGAGCTGCCCGTTTTCAAGAGGCGCGGGTGTGCCGTGATGGAGATGTTCGCGGTAACGTTCTGGTTTGGCGTGAACGCCAAGTGCACCTCGTCATCGTATCCTGGCGAGGAGTACGGTGAAAATTCTGCCGGATATAATTTCGGGTCTTGATCGACGAAAGCCGATGCTAACGGTCTTGGTACATTACCATTAATGTTGGGATGGTTAGAAAATGGCGGTGATGATGAGTAAAAGGCAACCGGGACCAGGATGGCAAGGCAAATTGATAACACCATGCTGTACACGTGAAATCGATACATGTATAAGTGGTTCGGCACCCCGCTTATATCCCTTTATCTCGCTTGTTTCAGGCGGGTATCAATCGGGAAGGATCATGCCGCCCCACTCGACCATCGTGAAGCCAGCACGCAAGGGGGTCACGATCGCCGGGTTCTCGATGGTGGAAGGTTCTTCGAGAGGGATAAACAGTAACCAGACGCGTATCACGGTTGATGGTGATGGTTCGATGGTGATAGTTGCCTCTTCTTGCAAGTACCCGATATCGAACAAATGAATCTCGTAAAAGGGAGCACCGGGGAGGCGTGAAAGCCAGTATCCCTTGAACGAGTCCATCTCGTTCGCATTCAAGCCAAACAAGGGGAGGTGGGTGTCGAACCACGCGTCCAAGTAGCCATTGCTGACGACCCACCCCGACTCGGGATAGAAGATGCGTGCCATGTCCGCCTCGTAGAACAAGTACTCGAACGATTCCCTGCCTGCCGTGATGGTCCCGTTTGGTTCCACGTGCACGTACCACGCGTCGTGCAATTCGGGATTCGTGACCAGCACCTGGCCGTGGATGTCCAGCTCGACGGTGGCATCGATGGGTTCCTCGGGATAGAGATAGATCGCGGGCTTGCAGCTTACCAGCATCGGGTACACGCACAAGAGGATCACGTCGTAATTCGCATCGAGCCCCATCACGAGGTTAACAAGCGTATCGCCCAAGAACAAGGGGCCGCTTGTCTCGCGGTACCACACGTTCACGAGCCAAGTAACGCCACTGACGAGCGTCTCGTTACCATCGATCGACACCATGAAGTAGATCCACGACCCGTTTTGCTTGGTGTACGCGGTAAACACGTTGAACGGCGCGTCTTGCGACGTGTTGCAGAACGTTGACAAGTGCAACGGGTCGAGGTCGTTCGCGGTGATGTTGGCCACGTAGGTGATGTTAAGCGTCGAATACGATGGCACGATGCCGTTGTACACAAGATGCGTTTCATTTTCGTAGGGATAAGGGGGACACAATGGATCGGGAACGTGCGGCACCACCGATGTCACGTTAAACGCCTCAGCGGCCACGAGGGCATCGCGATCCTTGGTCTCATTCTCGTAGGCACGGGTGATGTCCATGTACACGTAACTCGTGAAGTTGATCCACGTGGGGACGATGACGAATGGAGGCGCGGGTGGTAAGGGTGGATTGAACGGGTCGCTTGGAGGAAAGACGTTTTCATCATCCGATCCCGGGAAAAAGGCCAGCACGGTGCAAGCTACAATGAAACACCCGATAACCGCGCATCCAAGCATTTTTTTTGCGTGTCCTTGTAAAAACAACCTCATATTAGCCCTATACCGCATGACGGTTATATTAATGTTACGAGCGGGTAAAAAATCGGGCTAACCACAAGATATTTGAACATGGGCGTGCATCACATATCCGATCATGAGCCAGACGGAACCGCGTGACGGGCTTTCGAAACGCCGACGCTTCGGGATGTTCGTGTTCTTCTACTTGCTAAGCAACATCACTCTTGTCATCATCATGGTCGCGTCCGCGTTCGGGATAGACCGCGCCGGTCATGGCATGGACCTGTTCTGGTTGTATTTCGTGATATTCGCCGGCGGGTAATTCCACGTCGTTGCCTCCACGCTGGTGTTGACACGTACGCGAACGTGTTCCGAGGCGTTCCACCTTTTGCTGATGTGCCCTTGGAGGGGCACGCCGTTCACGAACACGGTGTAGTTCCCTGGGCCGGTCGCGTCATCAAGCACCCAGAATATTGTCTTGTTATCCGAAAATTGGACGAACTTGGGTGCGTTGGACTTGTAAAGAACGATTGGGTGGTCGTTTACCCGCACGGTAACATGGTCCTCCACACCGTGGATGCCTTTTGCATTCCAATAGACGAGCGTCAGGTCGGTGGTCATGACACGCGATCTATCGACCCCGATAGAGAATGGCGTGGTGTTCAGCCATGTCACGCCAACTTGACCGGGAACGGGGATTCCATCCCTCAAGACCGTGAAGAACCCATTGGAACAGGTGTTATCTACCAAGCACCACGTGACCTGAAGGCCAGCCGTGCCAACGCTGGAAAGGATATCGGCAGGTGCATTCCCGTCTATCCATGGCTTCCCGTTCACGATCACGATCGTCTGGCATTCGCATCCGTGGAAGCCGCTCGAATCCTCGAAGGCGATCGTGAAATTATAGGTCCCGGGCCTGTCCGGGGAGACCGCCACGGTTAGAGGCGTGTTATTTTGCCACGCGGCGTGATCGTGGCAAGGTAAGGGGAATCCATTCAGGCGTATCGTGTACGTGCCCGTACCGATCGCGTCCGAGATCGTCCATGAAAGGTGCATCTCAGGGGAAAATTGAAGGACGTCGATAAAGGACGGTGGATGGTTCACGACGACCGGGACGTCCTCGACCAGGATAATCACGACGTCTTGCATCCCGCCGTGGCCGTGGAAGTCCTGGTAACGGATCGTGTAGTTGAACGCGCCAGCTCCAGAAGTGGTGGATGGGTTGATGCTGACCGGCATGCCGGATACCCACGGCTGGTTGGCAATCGAGGCCACGCCGTTTACGAAAATCGAGTAGCTCCCGTTACCCGACGAGTCGTGAATGGTCCAATTGATCGGAGCACCGGCCGTGAATTCCAGCAAAAGGTCAGGGAACTTGACTTGCATGACACGGGGCGTGTCATCGACCACCACGAGCACGCTTCCCGGGACACCGGGGATGCCGTGGGCATCCGTGAACATGATGATGTAATTCCACCGCCCGAGCCCCCGGTTCGTGTCCACCGGGACGATGATGGGCGTGTTGCTCACCCATGGTTGCCCGGCAATGCATACCGTCCCGTTGACATAAATGGTATACGTGCCTCCGCTCACGTGGTCCAGGATGGTCCATGTGATGTTGCCCGTCGAATTTTGCTGGAACATGGCAGGGCCCGGGCTTGCAACGATCGAGGGCATATCATTCACGGTTACCAAGACGACGCCTTGGCTGCCTGCAAATCCATGCAAATCGTGGAACGAGATCGTGTAATTGAACGTCCCAAACCCGATACCGGTGTCCACGGGAACGACGACCGGTACACCACACGCCCAAGTTTGGTTCACCACCACCAACGAGCCATCACGCGAGATGCTGCAACTGCCACCTCCCGAGAGGTCCTGCAACATCCACGTGATGGCAGCACCTGGGGTCCCTTGGAACAGGGTTCCGGGGGACTCCACGGACGTGATGACGGGCGTATCATCGATGGTGACGAGCACGCTCCCCGCCAAGCCAAGCATACCGTGGGAATCAACATACAAGATGCTGTAGTTCCATGACGCGATGCCCATGTTCGTGTCCACGGCGATTGTTACAGGCTCACCGCTTGACCACGGTTGGCAAGTGATGTACGCCACGTCGTTTATCGTGATGTTATATGTTCCCGGGCCAAGTCGGTCCTCGAGCACCCAGCTAACGGTGCAAGGCGACGCGTTCTGCGGGACGAGAATGGAACCGGGGGATGTAACGATTGCTGGCAGGTCGTTGATGACAACCACTGCCGCGTCCGGAATCCCGCCGATACCGCGGGAATTATTGAATTCAATCGTGTAATGGAACGAACCAAGCCCACCATCAGCATCGACTGGGACGAGAATAGAAGTGTCGTTCACCCACGGCGTCCAACCGGATAACACGCCACCATCCAGAAGCACACGATATTGGCCCGGACCGGTCGTGTCGGTGATCCTCCATTCGATCACGGTGCCAGTGCTGTTCTGGAGCACGACCCTGTCTACCGGATGGTTCGACCTCGGCCGGTCGGCTATCACCACTAGCACGTGGCTTTCAACCCCCGCGAAATCGAACCCATCCCGGTAACGCAGGGTATAGTTGAAGGTGCCAAAACCTCCATTGGTATCTACCGGAACGGCAAGGCTGCAGCCCGCCACGTAAGAAGACCAGGGAATGCCGGTCGACCCGTTCACGAGTACCGTGTATTGCCCGCCTGAACCGCATTGATCATGTATGGTCCAGTTGATGAATGCCGCAGATGCGTTTTGTGCCAGCACCGTGCCGTTGATGTCGTTCCCCCCGGAGACCCAAGGTATATCGTTCACGTGCACGAGCACGTCGTCTAGGGCGCCAGCAGAGATATTATCAGAAAATTCCAACCGATACACCCACGTTCCCACGCCAATGTTCGTGTCCACCGGCACGGGAATTTGCATGCCATCCATCCACGATTGCCACGTGATGACCTCGGTGCCGTTCCGCAGCACCCGGAACACGCCTGCCGGGTTTTCGGTTGACAAGCACCACGTGACGTTGACGGCGGTCTCGTTCTGGGCAACAACCATGTCCGGCGGTGTCGTGCAGGAAGGGGGATCGAAAATCTCAAACGGTGGCCGGTCCGTGTTGTTTAATGGATTCGAGCCGAATCCGATCTCGAGCCCGTCGGAAAAGCCATCACCGTCCGTGTCGGACCTCGAAAAATTGGTGCCAACGGCACTCTCGTGCACGCTTGATAGACCATCGCGGTCCTCGTCAAGGAACGAGTGTGTTCGCTTGAAATTCCCGCCGAAGCACGGCCACGGCCCGGGAACCGTCCAAGAGCAGCCTGATGTCGACTCACAAATTAACGTATAGCTACATGCACGGTTGCACATGTACCACGAATACAGGATTTCAAGATAGCCGTCGCCATCGAGATCATAAACCAAAATATTTGTGGTAACCTCGGCTTGTATTTTTTCAACAATTTTAAGAGTCCCGTTGGTTCCAGATATGAAATACATGCAATCATACGCTAGGTAACCGATTTCCATCACGAGGTCACCATCAACGTCTGCAACTACAAAATCGAGAGAACGTTGTTCCCCTTGCAACCACGCCGTCCACTTCAAGGTCCCGTTTCCCGCAGAATAACACTTGATCGTATTATAATTATACGAGAAAAGGACCTCTAAATTCCCGTCCTTGTCGACATCTGCAACCACGGGATTTATGGTTTCTTTAGAAAATGTTGATGTTTTTGACAGGCCACTTATTCCCCACAATTGCGAAAAATTCAAGCCAGAAAAGCAAATCGCGTTAGGATAGCCGCCGCCGATCGTGATAATATCGATATACCCGTCCCGGTTCACATCAGCGGCAGCAACAGGCTCCCAGTATTGGGAATTGTTGAGTTGTCGTGAAATGGCTCCATTCGTGCAATTGATTTCATATATCATTTTCCAACCATTGCTGAAGACCATTTCCGGGGTTCCATCACCCGCGATATCCAAGACAAGGGGAGTCGTGAAGAGGGAAGTGGCGGGGATGGTAGTTTTCCACGAGATACTCCCCGTAAAAATATCCCTGCAAGTGATGGTGCCGTTGAACATCATGATAACCAGTTCCATCATCCCGTCACCTTCGATATCCACGCACGTGACCTTTGAATTTGATTTCTTGATGGATGGATATGAACTCTGCACGGAGCCGTTAGTACCGAACATGATCTTGGTTCCCGCGTCACCATGCATCAAGACCTCGTCAAGCCCGTCGCCGTTCACGTCGAAAACTTGTAATATAGGGTTACTATCCATTGAAAACGACCACAAACCAGTACCGTTGTGGCGTAAACAAGAGACGCCATGAGGGGTCGGGACGAGGATTTCAGTGAATGGATCATCGGTACAATTGGCAGCACAGACACCGGTTAGTGCATAATCGCCTAGTTCTGCTTCCCATTTAAAACGAAATCCGGAACTATTCCCAGGTGTCACCATCGAGTGAGAGGCTTTCATCACGGCCAGGAGAACGATGATGGATACCACCAGGAGCTTGATCGCCCGGATTGACCTTTTTCCTTGAAGTTCGGTGGGCACGATTTACACCATATCGAGGGATTCCATCGATAGTAACGCGTTTGCTGGAAAAAAGAGGGCCTCTTCTAGAAATGAACGGGCTATAGTTTGAAATACACGCGCTTCCAGCGAAACATGAGCATCGTCATGCTTGTAGCCCTCAAGAACAAGATCATTACAAGCCCCGAGTTCGATGCGTATTATTCAAGATGGATAAAATCAGCGTTGCCGTCCCCGGAGGACATAGATTTCGTTAGGCAAATGAAACACTTGGTGGAATGAATCATGGCTGGCAACATTTCTGTTCGGGTCGATCAGAACACCATAAACGAGCTCGATCGGGTTGCAAAGCTCCTTGGCATCGACCGGGCTTCGATCATCAGGCGAATCATCGATGATGGCATCGCGCGGGAACGGGTTCGCCTCGGTCTCGAGCTCTTCCAGAAAGGCGAGACCATGGACCGTGCTGCCGAGTTATCGGGTGCGTCGATCTGGGACCTCATCGATGAGGCAAAAAGCCGGGGCATCGTCGCTCGGTTTGATCTCGACCAAGAGAAGGCCATGGTCATCGCGGTTCTTGGAAAGGACGATCCAGCGCTCGCAAGAAAGATATCGCGACTCTAAGGACTTAAGAGACAAGGTGATTAGATTATTCCTTTTGATTTCGTATTCCCCGATTACCGTAAGGAGGAATCTAATATATCTCTTAGAATCGTCTTTTTTCTTTCAAATTAATACTATGCTTGCTAGGCGCTCATTTGAACACGTATACTTTAACATCGTTCGTGAAACTCGAATCAAATTCAACATTTGGATTAATGATCGGCACGCGAACCACCTCCACGGCAGAAACGGTTAAATGCGCGGGAAACCAAGGAAGCACGGGCACGGAATGCGACCGCGTGATGTGCGGCTTCTTTGCTCTGGCTGCATTCAACGGCGTGCACGCCTGCCATCTCCATGGTTGGTCATCACCCGGCCCTCGCGTCCTTCTCGATATCACGTCCCTTCCAGCTGATCTTCCCCCGTTTCGTGTGCACCATCGACCTGATGCTAATTACGTACACTAGAACGATGATAGCCGGGTAAAAGAAGGCGATGTACCACGGGAACTTGAACCTGATCAACGGAATCACCCACGAGAGCAGTGCCAACCCGATGCAACCGGCATAATCCCATGCGACAACCGGGCTGAGGAACGGCATGAAGTAATGGAAAACCAATGTTACCACGGGTTGGAGATATACGATCAGCAACCACGTCCAAGCAAACACGAAGAAGGGTGTATTGTACCCGAACGCGCTGAACAAGTTTCTCGTGAACCCGTTATACACCTCCTTGAACCCGTTGTACATGCGGCAAGTGATGCGACGGCTGCCATCCGCGATGCGCCAGCGGTAGTTTGCTGCCTTGATCCGCTTGGCCAGCGGGACATCATCCAGTATCTCGGACTTGATCGCCTCGTGCCCGCCCACGGCCTCGTATGCTTCCTTTCGATAAAGCATGAACTGGCCATTTGCCAGGCACAAGCCCGGATATCTGGTCCTGTGCGCGATCCCCGCCGGCAAGAACGTCGATGTTGCCCAGTGCATGACCGGAACGACGAGCTTCTCTGCCAGCGTGACGACCTCTTCCCTCGGCATTGCCGTGATGAGGTCCGCTTGTTCCGCAATCAGCATATTGACCGCATCTTGTAACGTGTTCGGATCGTGCACGGTATCGGCGTCGGTAAACATTAATAACTCGCCCTTTGCAGCGCGTGCAAGCTGGTGGCATGCCCAGTGTTTCCCGCTCCACTCGCTTGGCTTCGGTGTTCCCTGCATCACGGCTAGCTTCGCATGCCGCTGTACGATCCTGGCGAGTATCTCGCCCGTCGCATCCGTTGAATTGTCATCGAGCACGATGATGTCGAACACGGGATATGCTTGTTGCAATAGCGATAGCACGCATTTTTCGATGTTTTTTTCCTCGTTCCTTGCAGGAACGAGAATCGTGACACTTGGTGCTTCCTTGGCAAGCATGTAGGTGCCGATCGTCCTTATTCCACGGAGATTCCCTAGCGATATCATGCACAAAACACTTAGAAACATGATCAAGCTCAAGACGTGGCTCTCGGAAAAATCCACAATTCATCCCTTTAACTCGTGCATCTCTGGTTTTTGCTTTTATATTCATGCGCTCATCTTTTTATATTGATTCATTTTGGATTAGAATTGCAAGTTTAGATATAACTTAACCATGTATACGCGAGTTGTACGATGGTGCTTCATGGAAACATGTGATGTGCTGATCGTGGGTTCGGGTTTTTCCGGCGCCGTGCTAGCTCGCCGGCTCCACGACAAGCACGTGAAGGTGATCTTACTCGAGCGTAGGGAGCACGTGGGTGGGAATGCACGCGATTACATTGACCCCGCTGGAATTCTCGTGCATGAATACGGGCCGCATTACTTTCGGACGAACGACGAGAAAGTCTTCGTGTTTTTATCGAAATACACGCGATGGCGCGAGTGCAAGTACACGATCCGTTCCTGCATCGCTGGAAGGTATTATCCCTTCCCGATCAACCGCGACACGTTGAACCTTTTTTTTAACGTCCACCTCGTCACGGAAGCCGCTGCAAGGGAATTCCTGGATTCGCGCAAGGTGGCCATTGGCAGTCCGGCCAACGCCGAGGAGCAAGTCGTTTCTCAAGTTGGTTGGGACCTCTACAATGCATTCTACAAGAACTACACCGAGAAGCAATGGGGCATCCCCGCCGCGCAGCTCGATCCGTCCGTGACCGCTCGCATTCCAGTCCGGTACTCGACGTACGACGGGTATTTCGATGCACGGTACCAAGCCATGCCAAGGGACGGGTACACGTGCCTCTTTGAAAACATGCTTGCCGGCATTGACATCCGACTCGGTGCCGACTTTTTCAAGATGGCGGATGATTTCTCCTTCAAGCACCTCGTTTTCTCCGGACGGGTCGATGAGTTTTTCGGTTACAAGTTTGGAAATCTCCCGTACCGTTCGCTGGATTTTGCGTTCGAGACGCACGACACGGAACGATACCAGGACTGGGTGCAAGTGAACTACCCGAACGACCACCGGTACACCAGGATCGTGGAGATCAAGCACGTGACCGGGCAGCGGGCTCCTCGCACGACCATCGTGAAGGAGTACCCCGCGCAAGAGGGCGAGCCTTTTTATCCCGTGTTAAGCCCCGATGGACAGCGGATAGCCGCGCGTTATTTCGATGAAGCAAAAGGATTATCAAACATCCATTTCTTGGGACGGTTAGGAACGTACCGGTACTTGAACATGGACCAGGCCGTCGCGGGCGCGCTGGACCTCGCTGTCTCGTTGAAGATACCTTGAAGTTGGGACATCCACCATCGAGAGACAAACAACATGCTTGCATTCGATCCCCACGTCCACACCCGTTTTTCCGACGGCACGATCTTCTACAACGGGCTTGCAGACCTGAAATTCTTAAAAAAACGGCACGGGATCGGTGCATTCACCATGACCGATCACAACACCACGCGTGGCCTCTCGTACGGGCGAAGGGCGTGCGATATCCTCGGGTTGCCCTTCCTGCCTGGAATTGAAATCTCCGCGAAGGAAGGGCACCTTGTCGCATATGGCATCGAGGCCTGGAACAAGCCGGCCTACTCGATGTCGTTACACGAGATACTCGACATGCTCTTGGATGAAAACGCCGTGGTCGTCATCGCGCACCCGTTGGACCGGCGGATGGGGATCAAGGAGCTCTTGTTCGATCCAGATGTCATCAAGCGTGTTCACGGGTACGAGGTCTTGAACGGGGCATCCCCGCGACCGAACCTCGACCTCTTGCGGGCCGACCGCACCATGCTCAAGGGTTTGTGCCAGTTTGCCGGGTCGGATTGCCACTCGCACGTGCTTTTTTTCAAGTATCACGTTCTCTTGGATTGCGATTCGGAAACGCGTGATGGAATGTTGGACGCGATGCGCGATCCGTCACGCGTGGTTCCCGTGGGCAGCGTGCTCGACATTCCCCACTGGATCGCGGACTTCCCGCCGGCGTTCACCCGCCGGCGTGCCTTGAAAGCGTTGGGCCGCGAGGAAAAGCGATGAGGTGATCAGATCAATCACCTAGTTCCACGTCCCGGCTGCCGGGGAACCAGCTTGATGGCCCCAGCGGGGCATTTCGTGACGCACAGGCCGCACCCCGCGCACTTGTTTGCATCGAACACGACTGCACCATCCTCGTTAACGACCATCGCGTTGAAGTGGCACCTTGACACGCATGTCTTGCATTGCTTGCAAAGGTCGGGATTCCTTTCCGCAATAAAGTCCGATTTGACAACTGCCGGGAACCCCCATTTTTTCATGTTCGACAACGTCAAGCAAAAACCGGGATGGCACGCGCAGATGATGTAGAAGTAGTCGGGAGATGGGAAGTAGATGAGCTCACGTATACCCGCAATCCTTTTTCATGTTCCATCACCTCGTGCATCACGGCTATAATAGGCCTTGTCGGTGGAATTATTTTCCTTTTATACTCGACGGGAGCAATTACCCCCGAGCAACTGATTAATATCGTCATCATCATCGCAGTCGTGGGCGTCATCATCGTGGTGCTCTACCTCGTGTTGCGGTATTACAAGCCCAAGAAAGCAACGACCAAGAGCACGTCGTCAACGCGAACGAGGAAGACCTCCTCCGCCGCCAGGTCGAGGAGCGCATCCCGTGCCCGGGACGATGATGAAGAGGAGGACGAATCGGAAAGCAGGCGTTACTCGAAAGCACCAGCCCGTGCCGAAACCACCAGCAAGTTTACCCCCCGGGAGGACGTCCTTGAAGATGCTCCCAAGAAAACGACATCAACAAGAAAAAAGAAGGCAAGCTTCTTTGATAACGTTGATTCCGGTTCCGGGGAAGAGACAACCAGCACGAGCGAGTTGCCAGCCGCGGAAACAAAGACGTGCGCTAAATGTAGCAAGGAGAGCCCCGTAGACGCGAAATTTTGCATCGATTGCGGGAATCCATTTTGAAACCGCCTATTTTTTTACATTTTTCACGCATCTCGATCATTAACGACGGCACGTTGCAAAAAGAAAGCAATATTTCTGTGCACGTTCAATTGGGAGGTCCTTATATCGAGAAGATGGTGAAATTTTCAGCCATATTTTCGTCGGAATAATGGCAGCGAATATATTTCCAGCATGATCACGGAAGATCGAAATGATATTATATCCCGTGCTCGACGTTATGCTTGGAGAAGAATTCCATCTCCCGGAGCGCCACCATTGCGCAGCGTGGATTCCGCGTCAAAAACAGCACCAGATGGAAAGTTACCATGCCACGAAACAGCTCAAGTCTTTCCTTGCTTGCATTGGCCATCATCTCGATCGCGTGCATGCCGGCGGTACCGGCGGCCGGTGCCATCGAGGAGTCCAGCGCGCAGGATGTCGTCGATTACTTTGCAAGCTTGTTCAACCACGACTGGGATATAGGAGAAGGGTATGACTCCTCTATCGATGGAACCGGCTACGCCCAGAGTGGCTCTAGGGCAGGGAGCACGCTCGTCCCGGCCTCGCCGCTGGATGTTTACGAGCACATGACCATCACCCCCGTCGTTGCCCCCGACGACCCGAGCATCATCAACAACCCGAACGAGACATGGCAAGATGCGGAGGACGCCATCATCGAGCTCATCGACGGCGCGCAAGAAACGCTTTTCATCGAGCAAATGTACGTGAGTTATGACCTGTCTGATTTGTGCCTCGCGATCTTGGCGGCGAACGATCGAGGCGTGAACGTGACTGTCCTGGTGGACGATGCCGATGCCAGTACGTGCATCGAAGCGTCCGCTTTGTTCCACCAGCACGGTATTCCCGTCAAGTCCGCCGGGTACCCGTTCGACACCCAGCACAACAAGGGATTCATCGTGGATGGCCGGTACACGCTCGTGACGAGCATCAACCTGTCACCCACGTCGTTCCGCTACAACCGGGAGGCCGGGGTCATCATCGATTCCGAGACGGTCGCAGCCTATTACACGGGCCTGTTCCAGAACGACTGGAACGGGGGAACCGATTTCGTCCCCAGCGCGAGCGTCGTCGATCCCGTGGCCACGGGCGAGGCGCACGAGTATGGCGGCACGTCGTACTCCGGGTACATGCACGTGACCGCGCTGGCATCGCCCGACAATTGCTTCGACGAGGTGAACCAGTTGCTGGAAGATGCAAACGCGTCCATCTACATCAGCGCGTACGTGCTGTCGAGCTTTTACTTGATGGAAACGCTGGCTGAGAAGGCACGAAGTGGTGTCGACGTCCGCATCTTGCTGGAGAAGGGTCCCGTCTCGACTGACGAGACCAACTATAACTTGTGGGCGATGTACAACCTCACCGAGCTCAACGCCGCGGATGGAAAGTGGGCAACGCAATCGGTCACCTACCAGCATTGCAAGTACGCCGTGATTGATTCGGACACGTTGGTCATCTCCAGCGGCAACTGGGCGCGGGCATCTTGCCCGAAACCGCAAGATGACGGCGATGTCGATGGAAACAGGGACTGGTGGTTCGTTGTGCACGGCGGCGAGATGTCGTTCAACGACCTGGGCACGCCGGGTGCGATCGTCGTGGCGCCGATCATGCTCGCCGTGATTGCCTTGGCCACGAGAAACCGACCGCGGGGCACCGCAAGGAACCGTGCCTGACGCAAGCATACGATACACGGGTACAAGCACGATCGTACACGGGAACGGCACGCGCGCGCGCTCCAGCTTCTTTTTTATCATGGGAACGTGGTTTGGATGCCTTTACGGGAGGCGAACACGCCAATTTACCATGCGTGGATTCCAAGGGAAGTCCACCATGATGGAACGATGAATCCAGCGCACGGTAAAACTTTTATGTTTTCCCTCGTTCGTTGACCAGACGCACCACGAGATGCCAATGACCACTCATGAAACCGGATATCGTGAATGATTTCGGCGTGAATGGAATGAACTGGTAACAAAAAAGTGCGAACGGTCCTGTAGCTCAGGTGGTAGAGCGCGGGTCTTATATCGTCTCCGCTCTATTCAGGTTTATTAAACCGGCGTAATACAACCCGTGGTCGAGGGATCGAGGCCCTCCAGGACCACCTTTTTTTTTACCGCGAAACATGCTTTACATTCTTGATGCTACGGGAAAGGGCATCAACAAGCTTTGGTTCCGAGATGAGATGGTGCTCCAACGCGCACGCGAGCCGGTGTTTCAAATCCACGTCATCGCTTTCATTCAAGCCCAACACGACGGTGAAGAAATCTTCCAACAAGAAGTGGGCATCCAATATCCGGATGGCAAGTTCCCGCCCTGCATCCGTGAGCCGGACGCCGTGCCGCTTCTGCCACTCGATCAATCCTTTCTGGCTCAGCTTGTCAAGCATCTCGGTGACGGAAGGTGGCTTGAAGTGCAAGCTATTCGCGATCTCGGTGTTGGTGATCCACGCCGCATCTCCACCCGCGGTGCCTTGGGTTTTCTCCCGTTCGAGGCGCAATATCATTTCCAAGTATTCCTGGTAGGCCTCGCTGAACACCTCGTCATGGACGTGCTTGTCCACTGCCGTCACCTCGTGAGCCATTCTCGGAATGCGTGATACGTCATTCGAACGCGACCGACCTATATAAATCGCACCATGGCCGTTCGTGATGCCGTCCCCCATATCTGCTCCCGGCTTATGTGATATTATCGGGAGTATGATCTTGCTTTCTTCACATGGCGGATTGGTTCTTGTAACCATGCCGTGATTCTTATAAACAACCAACATGCGGTGAAAAATGTGAACAAATTAGATCATAAAATCTATATCTTGGGATTCATCGGGCTCGTGGGGCTGGTGCTAGTTTTGCTCGTTCAAGGCGCTGCCGGCTTCTACCAAGCCGACGGAACACCGAGCACGCCGTTCCTGATCGAGCCCGTGTCCCTCCTCATCGGGGCTGCTGGGGGCGCTATTGCTGTCGGTGTCCCCGTCATGGCTCATGCCATCTCCCATCGCGGAAAAGGTGGTAGTAAAGATGATGATTGCGATGGCATTGCCGGTGCAAAACATACCAAGACCGGGCACGTTTCGCTCCTGAAACGTTCCCCGGACGTGGAACAAATCGAGAGCATCAAACTACCAAAGGACGATGGTAAAAAGGAATTCAAAGGCCACGTCTCATTGTTGAAGTGAAATCCGAATACAGAAGAGCATAACAGGAATAATTACCTTTTCTTGTACCGAGGTTGAATAAAAAGCATCCGTGGGTTTCCCATTTTTCTTTTTTAACACGACCGTATGGTAGTAGTAGAAAACATCAACGATACCGACCGTGCTTGGCGATGGTTGCCTTCAAGGCAGCAACGTTTTCCGGGGGGCAGTCGATGATCCGGTGCGATGGCCCCGCGATGTAACCACCACCCGGCATCCCGGCCGCGAGGCATTTCTTTACGTCGGCAATGACCTCGTCGACCGTCCCGAAGCTGAGGGTCCTGGTCGAATCCATGCCACCCACGAAGGTCATCTTGTCACCGAAATTCTCCTTCACCCTTGCCAGGTCGACACCCGCTGCTGGCTCGAGGCTCTGTATCGCGTCCAACCCGGCATCGATGAGATCGGGCAGGAACGGCTCGACGAACCCGCAAGAATGCATCCACGTGAACCCGCCGTGCTTGTGGACTTGATCGCAGATTCTCGCGAGCCTGGGCTTGAAGAACCGGGCGAAGTCCTTCGGGTTGATCAGCCCGCGCCCTTTCTGGCCGAGGTCGTCGGCCGTGCCAACGACGATCGACCCGGCTTCCAGCATGAGCTTGTGGGCGTGGCCCGTCGCGGCAACGACGAGGACGGCGGCCGCATTGGAGTTCGTGAATCTCTGCCAGAAATCGAATAAAGAAGGGTACACGGGCTATCCAACAAATTTAACAACGACAATTGCCACGTTGGAAGACACCTACTCTGCCTTGCAGCTGATTTCCTTGCTGGAAGAGCCCGTCACCAACGACACGTATGACGACGTGTTACGTATCTTGAGCTTCCTGGGTGGCTTGAAGAATGATGGGACGGGTGGATTCAGGCCGTTCACCGGTGCCACGGGGCTCGAGTCGGTCTCGTCGACGTACATGGCATTCTGGATATACGACGCGTTCGACCGGTTCTCGAGCATCAACATGACGACCCAGGTGCGGTTCTTGAACAATTCCTTCACGAGCGACGGGGGATTCCTCTCGTGCCCCACGAGCAACAGCAGCTCGGCTGACGTGATAAACACCTACTACGGGCTCAAGGCGCTGGAACTCTCGGGGAACCTGAGCCTCGTGAACATGAGCAAGGTTAACCAGTTCTTGATCACGTGCAAGAATGCCGAAAACCTCTTCGGGACGACGCCGGACGCGAACCAGTCCTCCTTGATCGCGACAGCTATGGCCGTGGCTATTTACACGGAGTTTTTGCCCGTGGAACGGCCATCCGTCATCACCGGTGATGTCAGCAACAGTTTCGTTTCGTTCCTCACTGCGAACGCGGGCGCGGCTGGAGGGTTCTACGACCCCTCGGTGTCGAGCATCCCCTTGGTCTCGCTCACGTACTATGCCCTCAAGACGTGCCAGTTGCTGGCCGTGGGAATCCCTGGCGGGAACGATGCGACCGTCAACTGGATACTCTCGAAGCAACAGAATGATGGCGGGTTCATGAACGGCGAGGGTGGATTGCTCGAGACGTCTAACATGCTCGCGACACGCAACGCCGTGCAAGCGCTGGTATCCGTGAGCGCGGACCTCTCCGTGCTGAACGCTGAAACCCCGTGGACGCTCTTTCCCGTTGGCGTTATCGTGGGCATCATCGTGATCGTGATCGCGATTGTTGCGATCCTGCTCGTGGTGTACTTGATCAATAAGAGAAACCAGTTATAAGGCTCTTTTATTTCAAAAACCTTTCTTTTACACGTGCATCTTGCAGAAAAAAAGAGAATTATAGGTAAAGCGAGTTATTCTGGCTTGTCCTCGAAGCCTGTTTTTTTCATTATTTTGCCGTCTTTATAATGCGGTGCCCTGTAGACCAAGCCCTCGCTCTTCTCGATCTCGCGTGCATCGTCCACCAACCGGGCCGCGGCACGCATCATTTCATGCGCAGCGGCGATCACGGGCATGTAATCCTTCCTCGATGACAGCTTGAAGCAACCCTCGGTGTTCAAGGCAGATACCTTCTCCGCGATCTCGTGCGCTGCGATTGCCTTTGCCCTGGCATACGGGTTCAAGTACCCGGCCGCTTCGATCGCGTTTTCCTTCGAGACGATGACCTGGGGAAGGCTTGGCTTCTGGCCTTGTTTCAACGCGCTGATAACGTTCTCGACCTCGCGGACGACAAGGTTGATGACGCCTGTCAACGCGAGCACCTTCAACAAGTCTGCGTTGAACATGACCATCTCCGTGGGGTCGAGGAGCTCCCTGCGTGCCCCGATCATGGAATCGGCTGGAACGATGACGTACCCCATGCCCCTTTCAGCGATCTCGTCCTTGGCTTTCTTGCTCGGTGCGTCGGAAATGATGATGGTGGGAATGCCCGATTCCTGCAACATGTCCCTTGCCTTCTTCGGCCCCGGGAGGCCAGCATTGGGGCTCGACCAGAGGATGAGATTTGGTTTTTCTGCTAGCATCTTCTTCGTGGTGTTGATGCAATATTCCTCCCCGAGATTAGCCCCCGAAGTGATCACGACGACATCCAAATCTTGGCGATCTGCCCGCTCGTCGAGCACCATACCCAAGAGGGGTGACATGCCAATATTTCCTACGAGTATTATTCCAACCTTGATTTTCAGTTCGTTTTTCTGTTCGCTCATGGTGTTTTCGCTCGCTAATGGTTGCACGTGGATCCGAACGCCGTGGGAACGTCGTTCTTTCCCGTGTTTAAATTCATATCATGTTGTTTATAGAGCTGTAATTTGACGTCAATATTAAAATAATTCTTGTCGAATCAATGCGAAAAAGGAGCCCTAACCAGCGCGATTTCGCGAGAGCCAATCTTCTTAGCCCGCCCTTCATGATGATACGCAAGTTTCTTTTACCATTCTCCAGCACCATGCTCGACCTGCTAGTTACAATCGAGCACAACTCGATTTCAAAACACACGTGGTTGGATATGAGTAGCGATCGACTCCAAAACATACATGCTAGCGATATCATGGTTCGAAACGTTATCCATACAACTGAAGACACGAAAATCAGGGAAATAGAACGGCAAATGATCAAGCAAGGTATCGGGGGCCTTCCTGTCGTTCGCGAGGAGAACGGGAAAAAAGCCATCGTCGGGATCCTGACCCACCGGGACATCATGCTTGCCCGGCACGCGGTATCCATCGGTGGCATGGACGTCAAGGATTTGATGTCCCACGACATAACGACTGTTAACGAGGAATCAACATTACTCGATATCTTGCAAAAAATGGAAGACAAGAACATCGAGCGTCTTCCCGTTATCAACAAGAACGGGTCCTTGGTCGGCATGGTCATGCACAAGAATATCTTGTCTTGCTTGCTGCAAGAACTCAAGGCAAGCAAGGTTTAACGCGATGCACGCGCCGGTGTCGTCCCGGGCTCGCGCGCCCCTCCATTTAATACCATACCATCTATTATTCACTTGATTTACATCATTCGTGACGGGTGTTGCTCGTGCTGACCACGCTACCAATCTACCTCGTGCTCATCATTTTCGGGTTCGCGGCTTCCTTCATCCTGATCTACGTGTATCGATACCAATCCCAATTTTCCGAGAAGAAACCCATGCGTTCGCGGCGCGGGGGCACCTTGAAGGCTATCTTGGAAACGGTATCTGACGATCAAAAGACCGCATTCATCGAGAAACAGCAAAAGACGATGGAAATCATCGCTGAAACCAAGAAAAAGATATCCGACCGGGTCTCCGAGCAAGGCACCTCGATTCCCGAGGAGATGACCAAGAAATACTTGGCGATGGATTCAGCGCAGGAGAAGGCGGTCCTGAAGGACGCGGAAAAATTTCTCAAGATTTATGCATCTGCGGAACCCGTGACCGAGGAGCAGCGCAAGCAGGACATGGAAGAACTGCTCAAGGCTGCGGAAACCCTCGAGAAGATGGAAAGCGAGACGCAGCTGGTCGATGTCGAGGAACGATTTTCCAACGTGGGCTATGGCTTGTGGATGGACACGGTGTCCCAGGCCATCCGTAAGATCATCAAGGACACCAACATACGCAAGCACGGCATCCTGCAAGTGGAGAAGCTCATGTCGTTCTTGCCCCGCAAGTTCGACGTGAAGGACATCCGGAACGCTCTCCAGTTGTTGAAAAAAGCCAAGGAGATCGTGGATATTGTCGAGCTGAGCTCCAACGTGCTCGCCATCGCATTCACGTCAGAAGCCGCGCAACTCACGATTTCCGAAAAAGTATTGCTTGCAACCTTATCAGACGAGTTCGAGGTCACGAAACAGAAAATCAAGAATATTTTCAACTGGGACGATGCATTCCTTAACCAGGCCGTTGTCAAGTTGCAAGCCTTGAACATTTTAACGATGAAAGGAGACAAGCTGTCCGCCGAGGGCCTTTTCACCCCCAAGGACAAGGCCGAACTCGAACAGAAGAAGGCGGTCCAGCAACCGAAGAGCCCGCCGGCGATCGTCGTGCCGTCTGCGGGCAGCCAAGGCGAGCCACCCGTGGCAACGCGGACGCCGGTTGACATGGCTAAGATTCCCTCCATCCCTGCCGTGCCAAAGGTCCCTCCGGTTCCTGCGCGCCAGCCCGCTGATGGAACTCCTGCCCCGGCCACCGCTACTGCCCCGGCCCCTCCCGTGAAAGCACCTCCTGCCGTCCCCGTCCCGAAACCAGTGGCCTTGCCCCCGAAGCCCGCGGAAACGCCGCAGGTAAAAGCCGTTCCTTCGGTGCCGTTGCCTCCCATCAAGGGCCTCCCGGCCGTGAAGAGCCCCGTGTCGGCCCCGGCCAAGCCGCCCGTAACTCCCCCCGTGGCAGGAAAGCCTGCCGTGCTCCCGCCGAAAGCGCCAACGCAACAACCTGCCGTGCTCCCGCCGAAAGCGCCAACGCAACAACCTGCCGTGCTCCCGCCGAAAGCACCAACGCAACAACCTGCCGTGCTCCCGCCGAAGGTGCCCGCGCCAAAGCCCTTCGAAAAGCCAGCACCACCGCGGGCGCCGGAGGCTCCCTTTGTACCGAAACCCGCGTTTTCTTGGATAACCGCTGCAGCATCCATACCCTTCGGGGTTTCGAATAACTCGGCTGCGGTCACGTGCAAGGTAAAGCTTTCCCCGTGTATTTAAGCCGCCGGGTTGAACTCTCTCTATGAGCGATCCACCCACCAGATCGAAGATATACCTCACCGTTTTTTCCCAGGCCTATTACGTCGATGCGAAATGGGGTTTTGGCTGCCCATCCGGGGGCATCAAGAACTTTGGAGACTTGTGCCACAAGCACGGCATCCCGGTAACGTGGCTCGTGTCGCCACGATCTGCGCGATGCGAGTCCGAGATGTTCACGGCATTTCACGAGATGCACGGCGATGAAATCGCAATGATGATCCGTTTCCCGACGGGACCCGAGTTCCACCACTCGAAGGAACGTGACATTGCCAAGGGTTTGTCCGTTGACGATTACCGCGCGCTCATCAAGCAGCAGAAGGTCGAGATCGAGCGGTACCTGCCGTGGGCGGGCATCAAGGTCGCCGGTCAAGGAATCCGCACGCCCGAGATGATGGACGCGCTTCGCTTGGAAGGCTTCACCGGCATGTTCGGGCATTGTTACTGCCAGATCGGCACGGATTCAATCACGGATTTTGGGATGCCTTGGGGATCGTTCCCGGTGAGACCGGGTTCCGCGCACTTGCCCGTTATTGGCACAAGTGACCATCATCCGGTCATCGCATTCGAATGGACCATGCGAGACTTGAATAAAAGCTTCCACACGACGTATCCCGAGCTATGGAGCACCGATCCCAACGACGTCGAGCGTGGTGGCGTCTGCTCGGACACGAACGTTGAGTGGTGGAAGGCGATGTTTCTCGAGTACGAGCTGGCACTCCCGTTCAACGACCACGGGATATGGTTCCAGTTCCACCAAGAGGCACACGAGCAAACGTGGGGCGAGGTGTGCAAGCCGATGACCGAGGCCCGTGTCGAGTTCTGCACGAAGATGATGGACTTGTTCTTCGAATGGCTGGTGAAACGTGATTCCGTGCAGTTCTTGACGGCATCGGCAGCAGCACAACTCTACGCGGACAAGGCAAATGGTGGAACCATCCCCATGCACGTGCCGTGCAAGTGGACCCCGGTTCCCCCGGGGATGGATTTCTGGCGGCAAGTGCGAGACGGCACAGGGTACGCGGGGATGGTGCATAAGAATGCATACATGCCCGTGGAATACTTGTATGATTACTTGATGGGCGTGAACGGCAAGGACAGGATCACGGCCATGGCATCCCCCCCTTGGACCGACAGTTTCTTTTACTTCGATGGCGAGTGCCAACTCGTGTTCGACACGGGGCGCATCGAACCCGTCGCGATCTTCAACTACCTCAATTACCAGCCAGGCCCTGACCTGGAGGACATGGCCGGTGCAGGGGGCGGTGCAGCGGGGTACTTCCTGGAACCGACAACCCCCCGCGTGGAGGTCACGCGCGCTCGTGAAAACGACAGCATTCTCCGGTTTTATGTCGAGAATCCTGCAAGCAAGCCGTTACCGTTCGGGCTCTTTCTATGGAACGTGGCACATCCCGAGTTCAAGGCCTTGAACCGTGCTACCGTGGTTGAGCCTGCCAGTTCCATCGTGACGTTGAAAATGATACCTGGTCGCGGGATGTTCATCCGGTGGAACCTCACCGGCGGTACCAACCAGCTCGCCTTGGATATGCACGTGCAAGGCTAAATAATTCCATTTATGAACGCTGGACGGGACGTGTAACAAGAAAGAAGTTTTATTATTATTTTCATCCAAGAATGGATTTCATTGACCGCAAGATCAAAGCAATAGACGTGCTTGCATCGTCACCTTGCATTGATACCAGTATCGTCTGGCCATCTCCCACAATGCAGCTGCTACCCTTGTCCAAGTTAACGATAAGCGATTGAACGCCACCCTTGGTCATGTTCTTTCCGATATCTTTAGCTTTGTTGAACGTGTCGAATGCTGCCTTTGCGATTGCTGCCTTGTCGGTTTCCAACAGTGTTTGGCCAATCATCAGGTTTCCCTTGCCATCAAGTGCAAACAAGCCTTCGATTTCTGCTATTGAATCCATTAGCGCTGCGAGTTTGGGTTCTAGGCTTTTTTTATCGACCATGCCGACCATTCCTTTGATTTCTTCTAAGTTTTTGTGATCAATTTTGTTTGAGTAAAATATCTGCCTTTATCCTTTTAAATATGCGCCTTATCCACTACGAGGGGGCCAGTGAAAAATCTATACCACGTGTGAACGACGAAAATCAAGAACTCCAAGAAATGACGTCATGATGGTATTATTGACCGGTTTTCGTGAGGAATCTTCAATAATAAAAATGCATTCAAAAAAATACTTTTAGAAAAATGCATTCACAAGGATGTTTGCGTTTCTCATTGCATCAAGACGAAGACCCTTGGAGCACGATCAAGATCCATTGCTCCTCAGGAGCTATCAAGACCTCGCCCTTGCTCGTCTCCAATTTCAAGAAATTCAAGGAACCCTCGCCTAGGCCCTCTACGACCTTTTTCGCACGGCCCACGAGGGAGGTCACCTGTGCTGCGACAACTTCGGTAACGTCTGTTGGCAAATCCGTCTGGATCGGGAGCCCTTCATCGTCGGTGATGATCACACCGCGAACGTCCTCCCTCGAGGCGAAACGTTTTATGATTTCTTTCAAAGCCTTCGGGTCTATCATGTGCATTCACTTTTCGTGCTAATCTCTTATAGAGCAACTTTTATTGACGATCTATGTCTATGCCACGGTAATTTCGTGATGATCTCGTGATGCGAATCACTTGAATCACGTATCACACGAATCATGTTTCTTATATTATTATGGTATATTAGTGGATAAAAAACCTATCCACGGAATCCATAGCCGCTGTTATTGTTTTATCACTCGCCTTGAATGAAAAATGCCGGGATAAAAAAGGAAAAGATATTTTCGCTGGAGATGCACGCGGGCACGAGGGTCTTGTTATCCTTTATTGCATGTCCGAGTCTTTGGTTCCCTTGCTTCCATCCACATCCTTGCTCTCTTCCCCAGCGTCTCCCTTTACTTCCTTGATAACGTCATCGATGGAGCGGTATTTCTTGTCCGTTGCCTTCTCGTCGCTTGCAACTTCGCCCGGTTTCTTGACCAGGTATTCCATCTCCTTCCCGCCGCGGGTTGCCTTTGCACGTGCAAGCTCGCCAACGGCGACGGGTTTTTTCGATTCGGTGGCAGCACGCTTCCAGATCATGATCGCAATAACGGCGAGGAGACCGACGAGACCAAAGAAGCCCAAGTACCAGATTTCCGCCAGCCTCGTGAAAATGTCTGCGCTCTTGATCGTGCCGGTGAATGCTTGGCTGATCTGCTTGATATTCCGCGTTTCCAACGAATAGGCTGAGATGCTAACTGAAAAATTCGTCGCAAGTTCCTTACCCAAGCCGGGTTCAGCGGCGAGCAACACCACGCCGAACGAGAAGCCCTCGCCCGGCCCCACTTCCCACACGCCAGCATATGTCCACGTCGTGAGCCTGGCACCGATTCCTTGAAATACCGGCGTCGAGTTGAACATGAGCGTGCTGTTTCCGGTGTTGTTGATGAAGAACGTGAAGGAATTCTTGACATCTCCGATTAACACGATGCCGGCGTTCCCTGCAATGCTTATCGAGAGCGCACTCGTGTATTCCGTCAAGTTAAGGGTGAACACCTCGTTACAACCCAAGATGGCACCTGCACCGGCCCACGCGATGGTGACGTTCAACTTCGTCGTGGTCACCACCGGCACGGAGAACGTTGCAGAAAACACGCCGTTCATGACGGGCATGGTGTTCCCGCCTGTTGTCTTGTTGTACGGGTAATTAATGCCGCTGATATTCACTTGCGTGCTAACGGTTGACGTGTGGTTGTATAAACTGCCGTTTTCCGTGAAGATTTTCCCGGTAACGTTGAAAATGTTATTTTCCGCCATGAGATGGCCTTCTATCGGCGTGAACGTGACGTTTTCAAGCGTGCTCCGCATGGACGTCGTCAAGGTCTTGATCTGGTTCGCCGGCAGCGTGACCCCGTCCATGGATTCCAGCAGCATCAGGTACACGGTGTCCTTCCCGACGCAAGTCTCTGTCTTCCTGTCAAAAAGTTGCGAGAAGACTGCCCCGGTCTGGCTGTTGATCCCCTTCACCTTGATCAAGGTCCCGTCGAGCGTCCCGTCATCCCACTTCACCGCGAGCGTGTCTATGGAATCCCAGGTGAATGGGTTGCTCTCGTCGATGACAAGCTTGACCCGCGTGCCGAACACGCTCCGCCGGACGGGCGCGTTGAACCCCGCATCCCCGGCGGGAAACGTTGCAGACAGGTTCACCGTCAGGCTATTGTTGGGCATGCCGACCGGGTTGAGCACGACCGGCGCGAACTACCCGCGACCCCTCGACGTCAATCCGCGTCACGGGAGACCCGTAGCGGAAGCGCACGCCCAGCCCCTCGGCAATGGCGGCAAGGTTCTCCATCACCCGGTACATGCCGCCGCGCGGGAACCAGACGCCTTCGGCCAGCTCGATATATTGGAGGAGCGAGAAGGTGGCGGGAGCACTTGCCATGGAACCCGCGTGCACCGAGATATGCATCCAAGGCGGGTTGCACCCCGGACTCACGATGGAGCGCGTGGAGGCATACTTGGACGCGATAAAATCCGCCAAGCCCGACATGCACGTGCACGGCTTTTCTCC
Organism: Promethearchaeota archaeon; assembly: GCA_041305945.1. Lineage (GTDB taxonomy): Archaea > Asgardarchaeota > Lokiarchaeia > Sigyniarchaeales > Sigyniarchaeaceae > JBGLND01. The sequence goes on along the minus strand of JBGLND010000001.1, from coordinate 2,284,208 downwards.
CCAAGAGATATGGAACCTTTCAAAAATAGAAAAAACGAGCATCAAAGAGACCATAGCACGGCTCAAGAATGCCGGGCTAAATTCCGTCCCAGGAACTGCGGCAGAAATCTTGGTGGATTCCGTTCGGAAAAAGGTGTGCCCGTCGAAAATATCCACCGACCAGTGGCGGCAGGTGATCACGACCGTCCACCAAGCAGGGCTGCCGTCGACATCCACGATCATGTATGGCCACGTGGAATGCATCGATGACATCATCGCGCATTTCAAGGTCATTCGCGACATCCAGGAACAAACTCGCGGCTTCACGGAATTCGTCCCGCTCCCGTTTCAACGTGACGGGCTTGTTGAATCGAGGTTGAAGTCTGGTGCACAACCCGTGAACGGCATCCTGGACTTGAAGGTACACGCCATCGCGCGGTTATACTTCAAGGGACTCATCGATAACATCCAGTGCTCGTGGGTCAAGCTTGGACAAAAATTCTGCCAAGTCTTGTTGCACGCCGGTGTCAACGATTTTTCTGGAACGTTGATGGAAGAAAACATTTCAAGGGCAGCTGGCGCGACTTTTGGTGAATACATTCCATCATCCGAGATGGTGAGCATCATAAAAGCCGCGGGGAAGATTCCCGTTCAAAGGACAACGACCTACGAGATACTTCGCACGTTTTGAATGCTGTTCCCGCGGGAGTACGCGGGTGGGTATATAAGTGATTCATAGATTAGGCTAGTGCACATCGATTACGACGGCGGCACGACCGTGGAGATCACCAACCCCCTACTTTACTCGTTCTATAGCATCGAGGCATTCTTGAATTTAGAAATTTTCATTTTCTTTGCCATCAAGTGGAAAAAAGAGAAAACGGAACGCCATATCAGCGTGATTGGCTTGGCATATTTACTTTTGGCCATCGCGAGGGGATTTCTCATTCTTTGGGACTTTTTCGATGCCCAAGCAACCTCGATATATTATATTTTCGCTGCTTTTTTCGCGTTCCTCGCCATGACCGTTTTTTTGTTCGCGGCGGAATCTTACATTGCCATTACACGGAAGGTGTTCACCATCGCATTCATGGGCTTGTCCGGCGTTATTTTATTCCTTCCGGTCGTGCTCGTGAGGTCCTTTTACTACATTTTTTCCCCGGTCATGATCGTGATCACCATCATCTTCTCCTGCGTGCTCATGGCGAATACGATGGGAACTATACGTAAGAAATTTTTCATCGTGTTCCTGGGCTTGGTGTTTTACGGCGCTGGGTACGCGCTCGGTGCAGAAATGATCAAGAACATGTTCGTGGCACCGTTCCGCGACGTGTTTTGCATTTTTCAAACCATCATCGTGCTCATCGGGCTCTCCCTCACGGGCGCGGGATATTTCGGCCTACCTTCCTTGAGCGAGATACACTGGCAAGAATACATGCTGCACGTGTTCGTCTTTCACATCGAAACGTCCGTCTCGATATTCGACCGGTGCTTGCTAAAAAAGAATTTGGCTCCGCAGAAGGTAAAAGCGGACTTGTTTTCATCTGGCGTTTCCGGCGTGATTGGCATAGTCCGGGAGATGATCCAAAGCGAGAAGCGCTTGAAGGTATTGGATCACGATGATAAGAAGATTTTACTCGAATACGGTGATCACGTCATCGTGGCCCTCGTTGCCTTGAAGGACCTAAAGATATTCCGTGAAAAATTGTATTCGTTTATCGGGAAAATTGAATCCATGTTCAAAGACGATTTCATACGATGGACAAGCGAGATCACCAAGTTCGAACCCGGGATGGTCTCGTTTACCGAGAGTGAATTTATGAACTCGTACGACCCCGGCTGGTGGCGCGTGATGCCATGTGGAAAGAGCTCGCTCCGGTCTTGAATAAAAAAAACCATGACATGTCAACGTACAGGATACATGGCCACTTTACCTAAATTAGAATAATACTCCTTGCACTTCTCTACCATGCGCTTGTTCGTGCTTGTCAAGAAAAAACGTTTCGCATCCACCGACATTATTAAATCGATGATCTTGGCTTGTTGTAACTTTTTTAAATGATAATCAACGAGTTGGCGTGACATTTCAAGCCTTTGTTCTATATCCTTGATAGAATACGATGCATCACCGGAAAGAACGTCCAATATCCTTTTTATGGATGGATTCTGAAACAGAATAAACATTATCATGTCATCTTCCGTCCATGGCTCCCGTTCAAAATGGTGGGTGAAGAATGCCTTAGCATTCTCGAACAGGCGTTCAAGAAAGCACCTGAACTCGAGCAACAACTGCAGGTGCCAGAGCAGTATCTTCGTGCCGCGTCCCATTTGCTTGCGTATCTGGTTGAATGAAATGCCCGGATTCCTGAAGACAAGGTGAAAGAGCTCCCTTCGCGTCTCGTTCTTCAGCAAGTCTTGCTTTAACAATCGGGAACCAGCCTTGATGACCATGTTGTCCTCGAGGCGTTTTATCCCTTGAATAATGTCCGCTGCTTGCGCTGGCACCTCGCGCCTGGCGATGTTATAGAGCTTGTCCAGTTTGATTTGCTTGTTCTTCTTGACAAGCTCGCCGCAGATTGCCAACAAGTGCCGGTCGATGTCGGATGGCGACATGTGCTCGTTTTCTGATTTTGACACGCTTGTTATCACGCCAATGTTGCAATTCGCCATTCGTTTATGTTTCACGTGTTTTGTTAATGCCTTCTTTATCCTGCTCTTGTTGTTCGCGGACCCGTGATGCGAACGCGGAAATGATGGAATCCGCCTGTTCCATGCTCAGCATTTCGAGATCATTCTCGATGGCATCCACGTCATCGCCCGCGAAGCCATTATCGGTTCTAACGTGGTTTAAAAACGTGGACACCGCGGGCAAGACGATGTCCCTCGGCCTGGCCAGACTTGTAGGGAGGTACCGTTCAACGAGCCTTTGAATCTCGCCTTCATTCTTGCCTTCTTGGTGCTCGCTAATCGCCTTTGCCAGTGCCCGGATGGATGGCAGGAGCCTCCTGGCTGTCATCTCGTCCAGCACACCGGTGCTGTACAAGGACAGCCGTGCGATCCATTCCGGGTTTACGAACAGCAATGCATCGAGCATCCAGATGCCTTGGCTATTGTGCGATTTCATGCTGTATACATAGACTTTTCCGGTGCCAACCGTTTCCGGTATTTTTTCACTTGAGATGAATATTCTTGGATCCAGCACGGTTTCAGGAACCGTCACGTCATCATCTTGCTTCTTGGACGATATCTTTTTCCACGCACCGTCTTTCACGCGCAATCCCCCGATGATTTCATGAATGATGCCTGAAAAAAAACAAAACATATCGGGGTCATACTTGTCTATCATGGGTTCGCTCCCGTCCAAGCCCGCTGCGTTGTTTCCAAAAAGTATTAAAAAAGAGTGGAGAAAATCCACCGAAAGGTGTTCTGGCGCGTGTCTTGGCCGTGATTTGACTTCCCGCCGTGTATCCACGTGGTACCCGGGGTATGAAGAATCACGTTTCTTTGCCTTGACCACGCCGATTATGATCACCACGGCAGCAATCCCTGCAACTGCAATGACGATAACCACCCAGAGGTTTTTTCCACCGTCCGTGCTCGGGATGAACGTTGAAAACACGGGGTCGTGAATGATGGCGTTTCCATTCCACGTCGGGAAGTTTACTGCGTAGAGCATGACGACGCCGTACATGGCGGTGCCCGTCTGGGTCGTGATGTTACCTGCGGTGGTCATCCTTCCCCACGTGATGCTTCCCATCTTGACCGGGATGAGCTGGCCAAATGCCGTGTAGCTCGTGCCACCGGACTCGTAAGGGATGCTGTCCAAGTCCATCTCGAACACGCGGCTCGCGAGGGACGTGCCCGACGCGAAGCGAACACGGCGCACGTAGCGCGTTTCGTTGGCATTAACATCAATGCCCGTTCCACCTTGATCGACGACATTCGTGTTCGTGATGGTCCGCGAGCCGTGCATCAACCGGAAACCCGAGAACACGGTGATCATGGACAAGCTCATGTTAGCCAGGGCAGGATCGACCGAATTATTCGACGTGAAATCACCGAGCTCGTAATTTAACTTCATGCAGATCGGAAGAGTCGTCGCTGACCACCACGATCTCATCCTTCCTGCTGTGGCCGAGGCGCACGCCGACATCGGACCAGGTATCGAGGCGTCCCTTCTCCCCATAGATTTCCGCAAGCTGATTCAGGGTCAGGCTGTCCAGATTGCCGCCCTTTATAAAGAAGCTATCGAACTGCTGGTTGCCGTATTCTATGAACTTGATCTTGCGAAACGCGTTGGCATCGATGGCGAATCGCGTCACGCCCGGGCCGGGGGCAGCCGTCTCAATCCTCATCCTCGAGGCCGCCCCTCCAGCGCTTGATGATGAAGTCGTCGATGGTCTCGGAGCCTTGTTCCAAGATGCGGTGGGTCTCGCGCATCTCGGGATCCGCACGCAACACGCGCTCCGAGGTTTCATCTAGCATTTTCTGGACGTAGGCCGCATTCGCGTTCTCGCCATTTTCCGTCCCGTTTGTACCCGAATTGATGATTGATTTCTCGTATGCCTTGATGGCACGCTTGATGACCTCGCCCTGGGATATATCAAGCCATACCGCGAGCTTCTTGATGGTCTTGCGAAGTCCCGTGTCGATGGCCACCGTGGTTTTCGAGGACATGATTTCATGATTTGTATAAAATTAAATTATAAAAATATATCGACGCCTCCCGTGAACACCGGTGAACAATTGCACCATCGGGATCGAGGGCGGCGCTCTTGAATGCTCGCGCATTTAAAGCGTATCAATATAACGAGAATGGTATCAAATTAAATCGCCCGCCTCGTGTCATGTGGTGAGCCCGTGGACGTGGTCTAGACCGGTATTCAGTGCTACAGCCATGTCCAGGAAGATTTGGTATGGCTCGTCGTTGATGTTCACGATACCAAAGTTCTCACCGTGGAAAAAGGTGTACCGCGGGTTATTATTTTATCCGTATTGCGAGATGCAAAAGGGAATCCTAAAAAACTCGGCACGCGCATCGGAAAAAACATTGCGCGGTTACAAGATGCAGGGAAGGACGAGAGCACGATCAAGCACGAAACCGAACGACTTCTGGATATTCTTTCGAAAATGAACGCATTTGCCGAATATACCCGGATGGATACGAAGGAGAAGATAAAGCAAGCTTTACTTGACGGAATAAAAGAGGCCATTCCTGGTGGTTTTTTTCGCGGTGGTTTTGGATGGATTGCGGAATACCTGCTCGGTCTCATCTTCTAGAAAATTATTCCTTGGCAACCAATCACTCATTTTTCACCACGCTCTAATTGCTGGCGCACGCGGATCCTTGCCGTTTCAACGTCGTGAACCGCCTTGCGGGTGGCGAGTTCCGTCTCCATGCTCGTGCCGTCCCGTTCCACGTCAGCTAGCAAGGCAAGTGCCTCATCACGTAATTGCTCCCGGAACTCTTTCATCGCCATTTCACGTGGTTTTTCTATCTTCACCAAGTAATCACCTATTGCACGCCTCACGATCTCCGTCCACTTGATTTCAGGGTGGTTTTTCATTCGCCTGTGGATGGATTCATCGATCCCATCTCATACCGTACAACAAACATTATTAACATGTATTATCATATATGCACGATAGACGGCACGAGTTTGATTGCAACGGCAGACGAGACATCCCCGCGCGAAGACAAGGGATTCACGCGCACCAAAAACGTGACCCAGCCCGATTTCGATCCCGATGCCCCGAGGCTCGGTAGACGTGAAAGTGAACCCCATTCCGCAGAAATAAATTATTTACGAGACGTGTTACATGTAAACTTTCCTGCCGATCGTGTCACGTGGGACCTCCATCATTATTTCAAGGGAAACGAACCGTCCCGATCCGGTGAAGAGGACTATGACATTCAATTCGATATCTCCTACTTCCGGAACATGACCATCGATCAAGAACTTCCATCATATGTTGCAGCAGACCACGAGAACCGCATTCCGACCATGGCCGTCAACGTGCTATCGAAAAGCACGTGGGCAGTCGATCTAAGCGATCACGTGGAAAAATGCAGACTTTTGGGCGTCCCTTTGTATGTCGTTTTTCCGGCATATCACGTGGCAACGTGGCCATACAAGCCACCCTTTTTACGGGCATTCATCTACCAGCCAGACACGAAAGATTACAAGATTCATGACTTGAAGCAAGCAATCATGAAAGAAGGGGAAGAGCTGGCCCTCCAAGGCGATGATTGCAACGACAAGGAGAAATTACTCGACACGAGTGACATCGTGCCATTTCGCATTGGATTGATGGAAAGGAAGACCATGTTCAAGGGGGGCCTCTCCACGTGGCGCATGATACTCGTCCATCCGACGGAACCGCGCATATTCCCCACCGCAACGGGGAAAGAACGGGAACGCGCCGAGAAGGAACGGGAACGCGCCGAGAAGGAACGGGAACGCGCCGAGAAGGAACGGGAACGCGCCGAGAAGGAACGGGAACGCGCCGAGAAGGAACGGGAACGCGCGGATATGCTCCAAGACCGGATCGACCGTTATAACAAAAAATTTGGCCCGCTTGATTGACCAGGAAAATTTTTCAAGGGTCGTCGTGCTCCGTTATTTCAAGCTCGGATACACCGTTATCCGGCGTGCACGAGTGCACGTCGTGCGATGATCCAGAAGAATGAAAGGACCCCCGCTGCGATCTTGATGAACAAGTCGGCATCCCCGGTATTGAACCCGATGGGAATGTTCATGGTGCTAACAAGCACCAAGACAACGACAGGGAAGATGTAAAGGCCACTGGCCAGCACCAAGCTCGCCAGGCGCACCTGCCGGGGGTTCTCCTCCCGCGACCCGGGTCTCGCTCGAGGCATGATGTCCAGAACGAACCTTGCACTATAAACAATGATTTGGTTCCGTTGTCCACGAAGTTGCTTCCAACGGCTTCATCTTCACGTTATTGTTCCGAAAGTCTTCGCAAACCTTTCTAACCGAGTACATTACTTGTGTCGTGCAACTTCCGTTGCTGGAGCAGGCATCCCCGCCATCATGCAATGTAAAAAGTGATAATGTGTTATTACAGGGCGATGTAATTGCAATAGTCGCTAATAATACCAAAAATGCCAATTCGGAGTTTAAAAAAACCTTGAAATTATTGCTGGATGAAAATGTGCCCCGGGTGTAGGTGCGTGGTACCTTGGCATCAAGCACGGGAAAAAAGGGCAACGTATTCCCAAAACGACGCCCTGCATTCGGTTGGTGCAACAATTGATAGCTCCGAATCGTGTAGCATGTCAGTACCAGTATCAATGGCGCGGTATTTAGATGGTTTCTGCGATGGTTCCCTGCAGCCGGCACCTTTGTTGCTCAGGGCAGGCGCGTTGAAATGCAGCTTCCGGGACACGCTCTCGTACGTAGATTGCCACGTCATCGCCCACGCGCATGCACGCACCTGGAGGAGGTACACTCGATCGAGAAACGCCTCCCAAGCCCCTTGGACGTGGTCGTCGTGACATGCGCCTGAAATAACGGTTGGACCGCGTGCCGTGCAACGAACACCTAACAATGCGGGTGCTTTTTAAACACCGGCGAGATACAATACCGGAACATGTCACCCGTGGCCCTCAACGGCCGACCGATAGATTTAACTACCGGCAACCGGACGAGGTCATGGTGATGGTGATGGTCGTGGTGATCAAGATCGACAAGCAAGGAAGGCTCTTGCTGCCCAAGGAAATCAGGGAGAAATACCACCTTGGCGAGGGGACGGAAATCGTCGTGACCGAGGCGGGCGATGGCATCAAGCTATCCCCCAGAAAGGGAAAAAAACGCCTTGTAGACGTGTTCGGGCAGGCGCCGTCGTTCGACCCGGCAAGGGCGCTCGCCATCGATATCGCGAATCTCGACGATGATGAACCATGACCGCAGGGGCTGCCGTTCGCATCCGACATGTCGTGGATTCGAACATCCTCGTGTATTCCTTGTTGAAGAACCACCCGGCTCATCACGACTGCGCGACGTATCTTGCCAACCTTGATTTCGAAAACACGCTGTATTCAACGTTGAATTCGATCGACGAACTGTATCACGTGTTGTTATTGTATTATCAACTAACGCCGGACGAAATATTGCACAACATCCGTGGCATCATGGAGTCAAGCATCGTGTTCATGCACCCGGGTACCGGCAAGGAAGGCGCGTGCAAGATCGCCCTTGAAAACAACCTGCACTTGAACGATTGCGAGCTCTATTTCTTGGCATTAGAGGTGCAGGCCCCGGTGTTCGTCACGGAGGACGTGAACTTGGCACGGTTCGTGCAACGCCAAGGATTGCTATGGGAAACACCCATCCAGCCGTCCACCAGGCTGGAAATTGCCCGGTGGGAACAAATGCACGCCCCGGCAAAAGGGCTTCCGCGGATCCTGACCCAAGTGTACCGGTACCTGGAAAATCGGAACGGCGACGTCGCCCGGGAGTTCAAGGAAGGTAGGACCGTGTAGTTCATACCAATTTCGAGCACTAAGCCGACGGTACCGCCAATTTTGACGAGGTCGTAGACGCCGAAGGGTCCTGCTGAGATAAGATAGATGCCAGATATGACTTGGCTCATCACGTGCGTCGACGCGAACCCTATGACAACGCCAGTTATCGTCGTGAACGAGATCAGGACTTCTGCTGGCACCGAAAACAACAAGAATAGCACGATGATGATGATGAATACCGAAATGAAACGCAGGATAAGCTTCACGCCGTTTACTGCATCAGCAGGGAACCGGCGGGACTTGGTGCTTCGATTGATCAAGGCAATTGCAAGGAAATACACGACGATAACCCCGGTTATCGTGCCGGTCAACACCCAGATATCGATCACCATGCATCACGCGAGGCCCACGAGAATGGCGTACCCTTGGGAATGATTGTGATAATGGTGAAAAAAAAAGGTTCGCAATCCCTACACCCGTATGGTGAACGGTGTTTCGACTTCCACGGCGACGAGATTCTTGCACGCGAGAGAATGCACTATCTTTGCCTCGCTCCCGTCCATATTTTTAACAATCACCCGTGTCGGGTCATCCACGTGGAACTCGAACGTCCCGGGGTACGTGATCTCGACTTCAACGGCGCGATTGCCAATCCTCGTGGCCTTTCGTATCCCCTTCGTGCCGTTGTAGACCTCCTTCATGCCGAGCAAGGCGATGCCGTTGATCACCGGGCTGGCACAGAAGTACATTGACCCGAAATGGGGCAAGGACACATCTAGCCTCTCGGTCCATCCCTTGATTTCCACGCGACCGGATTCCCGGTCGTGAAAGGCGTACTTGCCGGCTGGCTGCATCGACTGGAGGGCACTCGCGCCGCAATCGACGAGGCTCGTTGACGCTACCATCTCTTTTTCGTCCTTGAGCATGTTGGAAACGAAGACGTAGAACACGCGCCCCCAGCCGGGTACGTCGTGATAATTCCACATCTTGCACGGGGCCTCCGTGTCCGTGTCCTTGAAGATGATGTCCGCCGTGGGCATCCCGATGCCATCGAGCCGGGGGATGCGACCGTCCGGGAAGCACAGCTTGGAGACGACATTTGCATCCGTCTCCCCTATCTCGTCCGCAACGTATATCGGCCCACCACCGATGGCATGGATGTAGAACAGGTGGCTCGTCGGGCACCCGTTCGGCGCGGGCTTCGTGAAAAACATGTCGTGATCCGGATAGCAGAACAGCCCGTAGTACAGCGGGTTGAAGGTGGATTGCTTCGCTTGGTTGCTCACGGCGGGAAATCGCCCCGGGTAGAAATCATCGGTTACCCGGGACACGTTCGACACGTGCCACTTGATATAGCAATACGACGGCATGCACATGCAGTTCAAGATGTCCAAGTGCTGGGAATAGGCGGCCCCTTGCTGCATGTCGTAATAATCCGCAATCACGTCATCCAACGGCTTGTATCCTTCAAAAACCCGGCCAACGCTGGATTGGTTGTCTATCTTGAGCAAATCAATGCCTTGTTGCCGCAAGTGCGCGTAATAGTCGCGCCAGAATCCATAACCTTTCATGCCATCGGGATCGGGAATGCCTTGGTGGCGCAGGAGCGTGATGGGATACTTGCGCCCTAGGTACGAGTCCGGCTCGACACCGGGCCAATACCCCGTCACTGCATGCCAGACGCCAACCCACTTGAACCCGTACTTGCTCTTGACGAGATCGACGACCTCGCCGATATCCTTAGGGAACTTGCAGTTGGCCTCGAAGCGTCGCAGACCGCGATCGACTTTTTTACTCAAACCAGGTGGCCCTTCATCATCACCGGTCATGCTCATGCCGTTCACCGACTGCCACCCGTCGTCGACGATGAGATACTTGAACCTGTCGGACCCTGCTTTGGCCTTGAAATTTTCTTCGGCCAGGTCCCGGATGCCTTGAATGTCAACGGCATTATAGAAGGTGTTCCACGTGCAAAATCCCATGTACTCGAAAGCCTCGGGATACCGCTTGCACGGCCGCATGGCTCGCGTGTTGCCCACCAAGGTCATGTAGAGGGTGAACGCGTCCTTGGTGAGCACGACGGGGTCGTTCCCGAAAGCGATCAGTCCACCCGCGAGCGAGGTGTACGTCCCGTCCTTCATGAAGGTGCCACTGACGAACTTGACCCCGTGCTGGAAGTCCAAGAACTGGCAACAACGGATGGTCGTGACCTGCCCGTCGCAGTTCACCGGGACGAACGCGGCCATTGCATCCCCGTCCATCTTGGCCAGCATATACGTGATGGGCAATTCCTCACGGTCGGGAAGCACGTCGCTGTATGCCGGGTTTTCCCAAGAATTCTGGCTTGGGTCGAACAAGCTAACCCCCAAGCGGCTCGATTCCGTGCTCGCGGTCACGGGACGCTGCCACCCCGACGTGTGAAACAATCGATACCCGCCAGCACGGGGAATACCACATTCTATGAACCCACAGATACCATTGAACTTCCCAGGGAAACCATGTAATTTTCCCGTGATGTAGATGGCACTCGTTTCTTGAAGGTGAATTAGTTGAAGTTCGCATGAAAAGGATTCGTTTCCCGCGGTAAATCGGTAATGTTTCGAATACAAGCGCGTGCTCCCCGGAAGATGCATGCCTTCAAGGGATGCAACATCTTCTTTCGTGATCCGCTCGAATATTAACTCCCCGGAATCGCACGAAATCCAATTCTCGTCGTAATATAGTACCAAGTCGATATTCGATAAGAACGTGTTATTTTCATGTATAATATTGACCTGACCGGAAGATTCATCGCATTTCACCGCGATCTTGCTTGCTTGCATGAATACTCCATGGAACGAACTCATAAAAAACAGCCCTCGCCGGTGCCACTAGTGTTATAAGCAATCTCGCCAAGATTTAGCTTCAGCAATTACCATCCGAATTTGATTGTCCGGGAGTTATTCACATGTCGCTACTAGCAGAAGTGAAATACAACAACTTGAACGAGGTTCTCGACCAGAGAGCCAAGGAATTGAGCAGCAAGGATTGCGTCCGTTACGAGGACAAGGTGCTCACCTATGCGCAGTTCCACGAGAAGGTGCTCAAGCTTGCCAATGTCTTCTTGGGGCTTGGTGCCAAGAAGAAAGACTTCATCGGCATCCAGACTAGCAATAGCATCGAGTTCGCAGTAACGATTTACGCGTGCTGGAGAATCGGTGCGGTCGCGACGCCAGTCATTTCCTTGTGGCAAACGAGGGAAGTCGCGGAGGCAGTCGGGAGGGCCAAGATCAACATCATGATCGTGAAATCGTCCATCACGAGCGTTGCAAGCAAGCTATGCAAGGACGAGGGCATGCAGGTCATCATCATTGGCGACACGACATCCTACAAGGAGTTGCCTGGTTTCAAGGGCGAGTTCTGGGAAATGATCGATGCGGCCCCGGCCAAGGAGCCTGGCATCGTCGTGGGTCGGAATGACCTGGCGTCGTGCCATTTCACGTCAGGTACGACCGGCTCAAGCAAAGGGGTCTTGCATGACCATGTTGGTTATTTATACGCTGGCATCGTCCACACCAAGACGTTCACCCTGACGGCGAACGAGTACATTTATCTCGTGCTTCCAATGTACCACATTTTCGGGTTCATCAACCTTGCAAGCACGCTGTTCGTTGGTGGTAGCATCCGCATGCTCGACAAGTTCGACCCGCAAGTCTTGCTGAAATCATTCGAGGACCCGAGCATGACCTTGTTCTGCGGCGTTCCAAGCATTTACAAGATGCTCATGACGCAGGATAACGTCGAGTCGTTCACCGTGAGCTCCAAGAACCGGTTCTTCATCAGCGGCGCGGGACCGCTCCCGCCGGAAACGGAGGCCGACCTCAACAAGCGCTTGCTCCGCGGGAACGGGAAGACTTGCCAGGCTTACGGGGGAACTGAGGACACGTGCGTCGGTTCCGGGAACTTCGAGAAACCCGTTCCCGGCGCGATAGGCAAGGCAATGCCCGGCTGCGACTTGGAACTCGTGGATGATGACGGTAACATCCTGCCTCTCGGAAAGGATAATGTTGGCGAGGTCGTGAACCATGGCCCCCATATCATGGTCGGATATCTTGGAGACCCGAAGGCGAGCGATCCCGTGGATCACGCGATAACCGATCCTGTCTTGAAACCCATCAAGGGACGTGACGGCATCTGGTACTGGAGCGGTGATGTCGGGTACCGTGACGAGAACGGCGTGTTTTTCCTCACCGACCGCTCGAAGGACATAGCAAAGGTATCGGAACGGTTGGTGTATCCCAGCGAGATCGAAAAGACCCTCTCGGTGCATCCCGGCATAAAGGAGATAGCCGTCGTCGGCGTGCCCCACAAGACTTACGGCGAGCAGTTGCTGGCCGTGATCGTGCCAACGAGCGACTGGAAAGAACTAATCACCAATAACGTGACTCGATTGCATCGAGTCACGTTATTGGTGATTAGTGCCCGATTCCTTTTAAGAATTCCCGCAGACTCCTTGAAAATTGCTCTACGGGGATCATAGGACCGCGTTCTCCACCGTTCGGGGCGATGCCGTTGCTTCATGCGTGAACGTCCGCTTGCATAATGGGGCATATCTCCGACCCCCGCCGGACGACGGTAACATCTTTATCCTTGCAAATGCTCGTGAGCAAATGATCGACATCACCCGCACGCACGACATCGAAGCCTTGCTTTCCCATCACCACGGGATCAAGGCCATCCGAAACGAGATGCACGTGGCAATGTGACAAGACCTCCCCCACGTGCGCGAGGTGCGATGCCTCGAGCAAGTGGTTTCTATCGATCGTCCCGTCCGCCACCATCTCGTCGATCTTGGCCGGGGCATGGTACCCGTACTTCAACAAGACGGCGCCATGGGCAGCCGAAAACCCCTCGGTGCAAGGCATGAACACGACGAGATGCCCGCCTGGCTTCACGAACGACTTGCAATTCGTCAATGCTTTCGCGCACACCCAGAAATCGAGGGATTCCGGCACGGCATCGGCGATCACCACGTCAGCTAGCGGGCTCGCGTGCGCCCCGTAGACTTGCTTGGCAGCCGCCGCCCCCTCGAACTGGCTGTTGATAGGGTCCCCCAAGCATAGCGAGACGATGTTCGACCTCGCGTCGAGCACCGTGTTGATCAAAAAATCGACAGGCCGGTACCGGTGTATCTCGTTGATGGCATCACGAACGGGATTCCTTGCGATGCCGAGTAACTGCTCGGACGGGACCATGGCGCTCATGTAGTGGATGTCGTTCATGGTTTCCGTGCACGTGAGGCCGGGCAAGATGATCTTGTACCCACCAGAGAACCCGCACACGCGGTGTGGCACGATGTTACCAAGAGCAACGACAAATGCCTCGAAATCTGCCAACCGTTTGTTCACGAGTATCTTCCTGCCCGACGGCGTCGTCCCGAGGTGCACGAATGTTGCTGGATCATCCCAGGCATGATCGTGGATCGGAATGGTTTCAACCACCTGCTCGCCGAATTTAGCCACTTTCTCTTGCCGGGTCATCGGCCGGTGGCTCCCTCCCGCGACGATCATCTCGATGCTCGCGCCAGCAACCCGGGCCACTTTCACCACGGGCTCTACCAGCAATTGCACGGGGGTGACGCGCGTGTTGTCATCCACGAGTAGTAAAATCTTACCCGCGCCAGCGATGCGCTTCTCGTGCTCGCGGAGCGATGCCGATATACTGGCCCGGATGAGTTCCACGCCGCGTGGCCTGCTCGTGCCTTGCTTTTCACCACCCAACCCAGACGGGGCAACCGTCCTCAACCGAATGCTCCCGGGCAGCTCGAGATACAATAGATAACTCCCGTGCACGACTTGTATTTCGACCATGATGGCAGGATTTACCCCCTTTACAACGGATCAAACGAACCGTGACAAGGCCTCGAACCCGGTTCTCGCCATCGCGGCAGGATCCTTTTGCCAGTAGGCAGGATTGAACAGCTCCAGCGAGACGTAGCCGTCGTACCCCGTCTTCCGCAAGTTACTCACGAACCCGTCGAGCTCGAAAAAGCCGAGGCCCGGCCAGACGCGGTCCTCGTCTTGCAGCTTGTCGAGTGGCTTCTGTACAGAATCGTCGAAATGGACGAGCCATATCCGGTCGGCTGGCACGGGTAAAAGGTCCGCTGGCACGTGACCCCCGAGGAAGAAATGGAACGTGTCTACCACCAAGCCAGATCGCGGCAGCCCGTCCGTCTCTGCAGCGGCGATGATCTTGAGAGCATGCTGGAGCTCGCGCACGGAACACGTAGGGAACCCGAGCGGCTCGAAGCCAACCTTGAAGCTGTATTCCCGCGCCATGGTCCGCAACACCTTGAGCCGGTCAACGGTGATCTCGAAAACTTGCCCGTGGGAAAGCAGGCACTCGTCGAGAAAACTGGGCACGGCGATGATCAAGTCGCAATCAAGCCTCGCCCCGAGGTCCATGAGCTTGCGCGTGTATTCGAGGATCTTGTCGAATTTTTCTTGGGAGCATAGCGAGAAGAGTTCGATGGCGTTCCACGAGACCATCTCCAAGCCATTTGTTTCGAGCAACCCGCGCAAGTCTTCCACGGAATGTTTTTCCAAGTATGCAAAGGTTTCATCGCGCCGCAATTCAACGCCCGTGAATCCCGCGGCCGATGCTGCCTTCAAGAACGTTTCCATCGGCGTCTTCATAAGCGTGGCTTGGTTAATCGCCTTTTTCATAGATAGCGTCACGCAAGGCGTTCATATATATCTTTGGCATGTGTCCGAGGAAGACGTCAGTATTTATGCTTGAAAACGTGACCGGATGTAGAGCACGAAATTGTTTCTTTATCGAGCATAACACTGCATCTAGGTAATCAACGGGGTTGACATTCACACCATGAAGAATAAGATACGAGCAGGCTTGGTTATCGTCGCGATGTCGTTCGTCATGCACGCGGGCATACTCATTTTTCTCGATCAAGATGCGATCATCGTTGAAACAACTGCAAATGGAATTTGGATGGCAGGGTCACATGCACCCATCGTGATCGATGGAGATATGGAGCTTGATTCATTTCCCGATAAAATAGGCGATGGAACAGAACACGACCCGTATATCATCAATGGGTTCATCATCTCCGCTACGTTCGATGGGATTTCGGTTGGAAACACGTCGCGGCATCTGGTCATCAAGGATTGCACGATCACGAGCGGGTCAGGCTCGGGAATATTGATGGAAGATTGCCAGAACGTGCAAATCATCAACTGTACTTTAATTTCGAATTATTACGGCGTGTGGGCCGGGGGATTACAGATGGCCAACCTCCACATCATCAACTGCACGGTCCAATCGAGCGGGGGAACGGGCATCTTCATTACCATGCCGTATAGCATTATAACATCCATTTCCGTTTCCGGGAATCGCGTGAACGGCTCCGGGAGACACGGCGTGGAAATATTCGCATCGTTCGCGATGATCACGAGGAACATGCTCACCAACAACTCGATAGGCGGATTGAGATGCTGGGGCCAGAATCTCATCGTGAGCGACAACATCATCTCGGGGAATGACGAGGGTATCGACCAGCTGGGCTCCAACGTGGTGATCTCGAATAACATCGTGGAGAACAACACGGGGGCGGGCATTGTCACGGGGAAAGGAGCAACAATATGGAGGCATTATTATAACATCTACGAGAACAATACCGTTTCGAACAACGGGAGAACGGGCATCATCGCGTCCAGCCTCACGGAATCCACGTTTGCTCACAACACCATCCTCTCGAACCAAGGTGCTGGCCTTGCGATCAACAATTCGATCGAGTGCGATGTGCACGACAACATTTTCGGCAACAACAGCGGTGGTAACTTGATCGAGACCAATTCCTCCACGAACTGGTTCTACCGCAATCAAGGAGCCATGCTGGAGAATAAATTCCCTGATGATGGACCCGGCGTGCTGTACACGACGCTCGTCGTTGCCATCGCGGTACCGGTACCCATCATCGCAGGGATATACGTGATTCCGAGGCGTGCCCGGTCGAGGAAACGCGGAACCGGCCCGGATATAGGGGGTGAACGTGTTGCTGAGTGACATATACATGGATGCCGCCGTGGCCCGGGTCTTGTTCTTTGCCATCATTATCGTCATCGTTGTTGCCACCATCCTCTTGTATCATGTCCACCGGAAATTAGCCGGGCGCGGCCACCGGAAGGCGCTTGGATGGCTTGTCGACCCGATGCCCATCAAGCCTTACATCCGGGGACGGGGAAACGCCCGGGGGCAAGGGACGGCCGCGACAGGCTCGCCTCCGCGATCCTTGGCCCGGGGGGTCAAGGTCGTGCTCGCCCAGACCGGGTGGAGGATGCTGTTTTTCGTCATCCTCGCGGTTATAGTGCTCGTTGCCGCCGAGGTGAGCATATTCTTCCACGAGTGTGGCCACGGCTTGGTTGGCGAGCTGGTCGGCGGGTCATGGACGCAAATACGCATAGGATTGCTCAACGGCACATCATGGACACCGATGTCTCTCGTGGAATCTGACGGTGAACCCTATTTCATCGCGAGATCGTGGGTCGTGTTGATGGGGAACGGCATGGAAGTGATCGTGAGCACGGGATTCTTGCTACTCTTGCTAGTTCCACCCGTGCGCAAATCGTTCATCGCATCCTTGTTCGTGCTTGCCTTGGGCGCCGCCATTCATCCCCGCCGTCTCTCCCGGCCCGCGTTGTTTTTTGCCGCCGTTGCCGCCGTACTCCTCGCTCTCGTCTATTCCGCGCCGCCTCTTACCTGGCTCTCGCGGGTCCCGCCTTTTTCCATCAGCGGCAATCAGAAATTCGCCATGCGACATGTTTGAACCGGAGATCGTTACTCCTCCCGAGCGCCTTGTCACGGGAAAAAGACCCACGGTCTTGAACATCGTGAACAAGGAGCCGGTTGACATCGCGAACATGATCGTGAAGGACAAGAACGGGCGGTTGGCGGGTTATTTCAAGAAACTTATTGATACGCTTGAAGGATCCAAAAATTATTTTTCTCGACCCAAGAAATATATTGCCATATTAAACGCGCTTGCAGACGTGGCATTAAAGGAGATGCCGGACGAGGCGTGCGGCACGTTCTCGGAGCGCATCGAGGTCGTGCGGAAATTCCTCGGGACCTGAGGTACGCGGGACGGTCGGCATCACGGTCGTTCGGGATTAAATTGCATGACCGGGAATTACGATCATGGCTGAAAAATTACACGTGGCTATCTTGGGCTTTGGATTGTTTGCAGAAACCTCCTTGTTACCCGCATTCAAGGCTTGCGCGCTCGCGGAACTCGTTGCCATAACCAAACGAAGCGGGGTGGACGTGCAACAGAAAGCAAGGTTGCATGGCATTCCGAAAGCATGCGCATCCCGTGACCAAGGCGCGTTGTTGCGCGATCCCGGCATCGACGCCGTTTTCGTGGCAACACCGAATTTCCTTCACGAGCACGACGTGATCGCTGCCCTTGAAGCGGGAAAGCACGTCTTGGTCGAAAAACCGATGGCCATGAACGTTCCAAGTTGCCAAGCAATGATCGACGCTGCAACCTCCAGCAAGCGCCAGTTGATGGTTGCCCACTGCTTGCGGTTCAACACGTCGGTGTTGCGCGTGAAGGATTTGATCGAATCTGGTCGCATCGGCAGGCCCGTTTCGCTAACGTGTGATTTCATGTCGCAAGGGCGGGAGTCCAAGCGAAAGTGGAAATATGAAAAAAGCATGGCAGGTGGGGGTGCTTCATTCGACCTGGGCGTCCACATCATCGATACAATCCGGTTCCTTGCACGGGCACCAGTGACGCGCGTCGAAGCAACGTTCAGGCCAGATCCGTTGCCAAGGGACGAGGTTGACACGCTTTCATCGTTCTTGATCACGTTCGGCAATGGCATCGTTGGCCGCGCTACCGCGTCATACGACGGCCCGCGGCACACGTTCCTGGAAGCATACGGGACCCGGGGGTACGCGCGCGCGTTCGATTTCCAGCCGAGCAACGGCGTGGTGAGATTCGAATCCGAGATCGAGGGCGTGTTCGAGCAATACACGGTGCACAACGGTGACTACTATGCCAAGGAGATCGACGCGTTCGCGGCCGCCGTGCTGGACGGGCATCCCGTGCCCGTCCCCGGGGAGGAAGGCTTGGAAAACCAGCGCATCATTGATCTGGTGAACCACGCTTGAACTTCGTTTGATCCCGTATTCCAATGCTTGAACGTTGATGATATATGCCATGAAAAAACGACGTGATTTCTTGATTGCCGGCTCCTTATTCGTGATCGTGATGGTCACGAACGCTTTCATGCCCGGGTGGCTGGACGCGCATACCCCGCGCCTTCCATCAACGTTCGTTCATCACGCCATGGTCTCGGCGCTTACCGGCAAGGACGCTCTCAACGATTCGACCGTTGTAGACGTGGTCGGCACTGACTTGGGCATCATCGTGAAATACCAAGGGAAGCTCCATTTTATTTTCGGCGACACGTTCGGGGGCGATTATATCCCGCACCAACCATCCAATAATACAAATTGGCGGTCGAACGTGATGGCCTTCTCGACCGACATGAACCCCGTTGATGGTATCACGATCAACGGGTGGATTACCAACGAAACGACGGGATATGCAAGGGAAATTTTTGGCCCGGCCGAGAAAATAGACCGTATTTCTCTTACCATGATACCGACCGGCGCGTTTACCGACGGGACCCGGTTCTACATTTACTACATGGACATCAACCACTGGGGACCGGCCGGCGTGTACTACTGCAACAACGCGAGCATTGCATACTCCACTGATGGCGTGCATTTCTCGAAGGCATCCAATGTTTCCTGGCCGGGCGATAGCGAATTTGTCATGTTTGGCCACGTGCAAGATTTCAGGCCTGATTCGGTAGCATCGGGATACGAGTACTTTCTTGCAACCCCGGGCGGGCGATATGGCGCGTGTTTCTTGCTACGAGTGCCCCGGGCGCAAGCATTGAACCAATCCGCCTACGAGTATTTCACCGGTGTTGATGTCTTAGGCACCCCATCTTGGTCAGTGCACATGATGCACGCTCGTGCCGTGTTCGGACACCCGGTGGGGGAACTGTCCGTGATGTGGAACGAGTACTTGCAGCGGTTCGTCGTGATGTATATCGAGCATTTCACGGCCACGATCGTCTTGCGGACTGCAGAGCACGTGTGGGGACCATGGAGCGAACCTGTCGGCGTTGTGCCCTTTTCCGAGTTTCCCGGCTTGTACGGGAGTTTCATGCATCCCGACATGGTCGCGGACGGGGGCAAGACCGTCTATTTCGTCATGTCATGGTGGCCGTTCTACAACACCTATCTCATGGAAGCCGATTTATCCGATCTTTCATGCATGCACGTGTGAAACCATGCCGAACTGGTACATCCATCTCAAGTGGGCGCTCAAGGCAGGCGTGTCCGAGAACGTGGCTCATGTCGTGAATAGATCGATCGATTATGGTGCAAGCTTCGTTTTTTTCGCGTTGAAAAGAAAACACGCCATGGAAAACGACGATCGACGGTATCACGAGTTATTGTACTTGTATGAAAAGGATCCCGAGCATTTAGAATATGTAAAGGCTTATTACATGCATTTCTTGCTTGACCATTTAAAAGAAACGAAAAAAAAGGAACTTGCAAGTGCACTGGATGAATACAAGCAAGAAAAAGCCTTGTTGGAGGTCATCCTTGAAGATGGCCGTGTCGTGAGTTTCTTGAAGATGGTGGACGACTTGATATCGCTCCTCCTGGAACACGAGGCAGAGGTCACCGCGGACGTGTACGGTCGCTGAAGGGAACGGGCATCCAAGTAAAAAAAGGTCAAACGTACTTTCCAGCGAACCCCTTCATGATCGAGGTTGCCTCGGCCATGATGCCCTCGATCACTTGCTTGCACGTGAGCTTCTCGTGGATGCGCATGGATACTTGACCCGCCCAGATCGCCCCGTCCTCGACGTTCCCTTCGGAGCCTTTTGCCTTCCACGTCCCGTCGTTCTCGAACTTCCAGGCCTTGTCGATCGTGATCTCCTTGTTTTTCAGCTTGGTCGTGAGTTCGAAGAGCTCGAACGCATACTTGTTCTTGAGATGCCTCAAGGGGCCATAAACACCTTGCGTGACGATCGACGGGTCTTCCCGCGGGTACTTGTTCGATGAATTGATGATGGTTTCTTTCACCTTGTTGTTGAACTCGCATTCATCGGTGACGATGAACCTCGTGCCCATGTATATCCCTTGTGCACCGAAAGCCAGCATTGCCACCATGCCCTTGCCGTCACACACCCCCCCGCCTGCAACCACGGGAACCCGCACGGATTTCACGACCTCGGGCACGACGGTGAATGTATGGAATGGTTCATGCGAGACGTGCCCTCCCGCCTCGTACCCGGTGATCACGATCCCGTCAACGCCAGATTTCTCTGCTTTCTTGGCATGATAAAGGCTCGGTACCGTGTGGAACCGGAGCATACCTGCCTCCTGGACCTTCTTGAGATTTTTTTGCATCGGGTCACCTGCGGAGCAGATGATGGCTTTGAGCTTCCTCTTCAAGTTCGGGTCCTTCTCCCGCGCCTCGATTACCGCGTCGAGCAGTAACGGGACGTCCATCTGGACGGGGGCAACCCTGAAGTTCAGGCCGAAATTCCCGTTTGCACGGCTTGCAACCTCTTTCAAGCTATTCATCATCTTCCCCCTCACGTTCTCGAATGCTTTCTGTTGCGTTTCCTTATCCGAGATGATGGTCATTATACCATATTGCGGGTCTGGAACCGGGTGCGAGACGACGCCGAATCCTCCCGCGTTCGTGACCGCGACCGCGAGATCCTTCGTGTCGAATGGCCCCATGGGTGCTTGTATGATTGGGTATTCAATACCCAGCATGTCGCAAATCTTGGTGTGAATCATGGTTTTTACCACTGCTGCGGATTGATATTCATTCTGGTGATTTGTGCGGATTTATCGCGAACGTCGTTATAATTCTGGACGCTAGCTGATAATGCATCTGTTTGGTCAAAAATCTATAAATACGTTTGCTTGGGCACGAGTCAACCACATGTAAACGTTCAAATTTCGAGCGGTTGAATGAATCATCAATGGATTTGATCTAAGAAACCATGGAAGTGTAGTATTTTGGTGAAATCGGAAATTGAAGTCACGCAAGGAATAATGCGTGCAGATTTCGAGTTCTGGGTTGGAAAGTACATGGACAAGTTTTTCGATGGACTGGAAAGGCAGAAACCTGGACATACTTGTACATTTGCCCTATAAGCTCAGTTTAAGGCTTCCGGGACGCATCCCGGGACGCATCCCCTGAGGGTCCGAAAGTTTCCTAGCGTTTTTATGCCACCGAACAAGATAAAGAGTATCCCGGCCCTTGATGCAGTTATACCGGCAACGGGGGATATTTTCAAGACGTGCATGGTGCATCCATTCATTTCACGATGGTAAGGGAATCGCGGACACATTTCGCGGGCAAAGCTTAAAAGCATAGCTACCTATCGGAGCGCTGACGGTGCCCATGAAACGTGACTTCATCAACCTCCGCACTTACGCACCCGAGGACTTGCGAAGAATCCTCGATCTGGCAAAGGCTTTCAAGGAAAAACCGGCAAGCTTTTCGACAAAGCTGGCGGGAAAAGAGCTCGCGCTCATATTCCAAAAAACATCAACGAGGACCCGTGCCTCATTCGAGGCTGCAATGCACAAGCTCGGGGGCCACGTCATGTACTTGGACTGGCGGACGACGAACCTTACCATCGGGAGTATCAGCGACGAGATAAAGTCCTTGGAACGATACATAGACGTGATCATGGCAAGAGTCTACCATCACGAGGACATCGTTGCCATCGCGAAGGCGGCACGCGTGCCCGTCATCAACGGGCTCAGCGACGTGGCACACCCGTGCCAAGCATTGGGCGACATGCTGACGATAGAGGAACGCGTCAGTAACCCCCGTTCGGCGAAGATCGTGTTCATCGGGGACGGGGCCAACAACGTGTGCACATCGCTCGTGGAGATATGCGTGAAGCTATCGGTGCCCGTGACGGTCGTCGCGCCGGATGAATACAAGCCCCGCCGTGACTTGGTGGAATGGCTCCGATCGGAACGATTGGAAGGCTTGTTGCAGGTAACCAGCAACATAGAAGAGGGGGTGTCAGGGGCGGATGTCATTTATACAGATGCACACGTCTCCATAGGCGAGGAAAACGAGGCAAGACGGAAGATGGAAGCATTGAAACCGTATCAATTGAATGAACGCGTGGTGCGCCTCTCGAAAAAAGAGCCGTGTATCATGCATTGCCTTCCCGCACATCGCGAAGTGGAAATAACGTCACAAGTCATTGATTCAAGGAACAGCATCGTGTTCGACCAAGCAGAGAACAGGATGCATGCCCAGGCGGGACTCCTCATGTACTTGCTTGATGCATGAAAGAGATTGCGTGTTCCCGGGATGACACGTGGCCATGAAAATGGCCGCGTACACCTACATCCCGGTGAAGCATCACATGATCAATCGATATCTCGTCCGTGTCATCGAGGAACAGCAAAAAGTGGAAGAAAAAAACAACGTCTTGTACCAGAAAACGATAAAAATCGTAAAGTTCAACGATCTCGAAGTCACGATGGAAACGACCAGGAAGCTCGCGTGATCAAGGGGAGTATTCAATCTTGCCTTCGAGCTGGATGTCACGGGACGAACTTCCAACGAGTATAGTGAACCTGCCAGCCTCGACAATCCACGAGCCCCTCGTCTCGTCGTAGAACGACAACGAATCAGTGCCAAGCTCGATGGAAATCCTTTCCTTTTTCCCGGCATCGAGTCTCACCTTCTTGAACCCTTTCAATTCCTTGAGCGGGCGTTCGACCGAGCTCTGGTCGTCCTTCACGTAGACTTGCGCGACCTCTGCCCCGAGGATGGTGCCGGTATTTTTCACGTCGAACGAGACGGTGATGCTCTCGTTTCCCGTGATGCTCGCCTTGTCAATTTTCAAGTCCGAGAATTCGAACGTGGTGTAGGACAGTCCGTAGCCGAACGGGAATAAGGGTGCGATGTTGCGCGTGTCGAAATGCCGGTAGCCGATGAAAATGCCCTCGTCGTAGTATACCTTGCCGCTTGCATCTCCCGGGTACGTGCGTGGCACGTTCGCGTGCGCAGGTGAATCCTCGATACGCTTCGGGAACGTGACGGGGAGCTTTCCCGACGGGTTGACGTCCCCGAACAAGATATCGGCTATAACCCTGCCGCATTCTTGGCCTCCGTACCATGCCTCGAGGACTGCCGGCACGCGATCTATCCACCCGTCCATCGACACGGGGCTCCCGTTCACGAGCACGACGATGGTTTTCGGGTTCTTGGAGGCGACATCTTGGATGAGCTTTACTTGGTCGCTTGGCAAGGCCAAGTGCTTTCGATCGGTGCCCTCGCTATCATTGCCTAGCACGTGGTTCAACCCGGCAACGACGACCACGAAATCTGCACGTTCTACATCGTCCGTGAACTGAATCTCGTCCTTGATCTTTTCCTTGATCCCTTGAAGCGGCGTGACCTCGTAGAATGGTAACACTTCGGAACTACCCCCGGTACCGATGAACGGTAATGCCCTGGTTTGTTTCTTGTGCGCATTCGGCCCGGTGATGGCTATGCGCTTGATCCGCTGGATGTCCAAGGGAAGCAGGCCTCCCTCGTTTTTCAGCAGGACCATGCCCTCCTCCGCGATCTTGCGGGCGATCGCGTGGTGTTCAGGCGTGTTGATCGCGCCGGGAGGTACCATACCGGGTGGATCGAACAAGCCAACACGGATCATGACACGCAGCACGCGACGCACGTTCTCGTCGATGGCGTCCATCGAGATCGTGCCTTTCTTCAGGGCGGACCGGAATCCACCCGGGGTGAATTTTTTCCGCGGCGCTAGGATGCCCCCGGGCATCTCCACGGAAAGCCCCGCATTCGCGCACGCGGCGGTATCCGTGGTCCGGGCGGTGGCATACCAGTCACTCACCACGAACCCGGTAAAGCCCCACTGGGTTCTCAACCGCCCGGTGAGCAGGTCCTTGTTCTCGCTCCCGTAGATGCCGTTGACCTTGTTGTAGCAAGACATGACCGACCACGCCCCCGCGTCCTCCACGGCAGCCTTGAAACCAGGGAGGTAAATCTCTTGGAGGGCGCGCTCGGGCACCACCGCGTCCACGGTCATCCTGTGATTTTCTTGGTTGTTGCACGCGTAATGCTTGACACAGGCGGCGATCCGTTGCTCTTGTATTCCCTTGACGATGGGAACGACCATGCTCTTGTTCAGGAACGGGTCCTCGGTCAAGTACTCGAAGGTCCTACCGCACAACGGCGTCCGGTGGATGTTGATCCCGGGTCCAAGGATGACGTGGCGCCCTGCAGCACGCGTCTCGCGTCCCAGCGCCGCCCCGAACTCGTGCGCGATCGAGGGATTCCACGTTGCACCCATCGCGATGCTCGTTGGAAAATAAGTTGCTCGCTTCCAGTTACTTGAATGCGGTGCCACCCCATGGGGGCCATCGGTCATCCCGAACGTTGGCATGCCAAGCCTTTTTACCGGTTTTATCGTCCAGAAATCCTTTCCTACGCAGCATGAAAACTTCTCGTGCGGCGTGAGCCGTTGCAGGAGATCCTCGACGCGGGTTTCCACGTCGAGCTCGTGGTTACGGAATGGTTCGACGGTCATCAAGTAAAACTGTTACCGGTGGTTGAAAAACCACGACCGGCATCTCCAAAAAGAGGGAAAATGGTTGGAAAATCGCCTTTCAAGATATCTTGAACTGGTTGAACAGCAACCGCTTGAATTTTTCGGCCCCCGTGTACATCTCGTTCGGGTCCGGCATCTTTCCCTTCCGAGGCCCGCCGGGCGCGGGTGGCGTGTCCGGTTCGATCGTGATCTTGACGAACTGGCCCTCATATTTCTTGGCAACCCTCTTCAATTCCTTGTTCAAAAAGGTGACTTCCTTGGCCTCGGAACTTCCTATCACGTAAAGGGTATCATTTATGCGGTTCCAGTATTCCCAGAACTCCTTGTCACCCTTGTCGTGAGAGTTGACATCATCGGCGATCAAGTAGCCACGGAAGGTCGTCGTGCCTTTCTTTGCCATTGCACATTCACTCGTTTCATTTACGCAATATCCGGGGATTGTAAAACAGCCGCTCCTCGGATTGACCGACGTCGATTTTCAACTTGCCCTTCTTGATGAGGTCCTTCATTTTTTCTATCTTGGCGAAAAGGTCATCCTTGAATCTCAGCATCATGGCAAACAAGAGAACTACCCTGTAGAATGTCAAGTTCTTGTATAATTCCTTGTCGAAGAAGTGGATGACGAATTTTGACCCGATGTTGAGCAACTTCTGGTCTATGAGGGCAACGGGCGCTTCCCGCCCCGCGAGCTTGACCTCCCAGTCCGAGCCGACCGTGAGGCGCTTCTCGTCGAACGCGAATGCCTGCCAAAAACCATCCTTTCCCTTCAACGCGAACGTGAATATCTCGCCCATCTTGAGCCGTGTGTGTTCTTTCTTGAGATCGACGACGTAGTCATATTTCGGGATTATCATCTTGAACGAAGCCAAGGTGTCGTTTGCACCGAACGAGGACGCAATGGAAGAGACGACGAGCTCTTCGATGGTACCAAGATGTGCCACGGATTGGGTTAGAGCTCGACCCCCCTCCATGCCTTGCTTTTCAACGACGCGTATCCGGCATCGATGATCGCGTTGACGATGACCCCGTCCTTGAACGTTTCGATGGGTGCCTTTCCTTGCCGTATGCAATCGATGAAGTGCTTGAGCTCGTCGAGATACCCGTACACGATATGCTCGTTGGGACAAGGATACATCCACCCCTTGGTGGATTCTGCTTTCTCGACGGTGTAATCCATCCCGACGTTGCTGAAAACCTTGATGCCGGTTTCGCGCGTGTTGTCAACGAAGAGAACCCCTTCGCTCCCGTAAACCTCCGTGCGCAAGTCCAACCCGCCGTGGGCACTCCACGAGTTTTCCGCCTGCCCGAGCTGCTTGTGCTTGTAACGGACGAGGATCGTGCAGTTATCCTCCCCCGTCGTGCGGTTCTTGTGCACGAACGTGTCCGCCCACATCAACACCTCCAAAGGGACCTCGTTCCCGAACAGCTTCCTGGCGACCTCTATGCTGTGGCATCCCATGTCGAGTGCAACGCCGCCACCCGACCGCTTCGGGTCCCAGAACCAGGGCGAGTGCGGCCCGAAATGTGCCTCCCGCGATCGCACCCAGTACACCTCGCCCAAGGCCTTCTTCGCGACAGTGTCGTACATGTACTTGTACAGCGGGAAGAATACTTGGTTCTCCGCGTAGCAATGGATGATGCCCGCTTTTTCCACGGCTTTCAGCATCTCCCTTGCTTCCGGTGCCGTTCGTGCGAGCGGCTTCTCGCATATGACGTGCTTGCCATGTTCCGCGGCCAGCGTGGCGGCTTTCAAGTGCAAGTCATTCGGGATACCGATGCTCACAACATCGACCTCTTTCAAGGAGCAGACTTTATCAATGGCAGTTTCACCGGAAAACACGTTTTCGATGGACCACTTCTTCGCGAACGCTGCTGCATGCTCTTTCGTGTTCGACCCGACGGCGACGACGTTCACGTTCTCGATCTCCTTGTAGGCCTGCATGTGGAAATCTTGTAAGAAACCGGTCCCTAATATGCCGACATTCACTGGTGTCATTTTTAACGTGAATGGATCCGTTGGGACTGGAATTAAAAATTTAGATCGAAACCGGGTGAAATAAGTTCACGTTAACGAAAATCCCTTCCGTTCAAGCTCCTTGAGCAATTTATAGACGACGCTATCCTCCAAGGCAATCCACGATGCCCAGATGATGTTCTCGGAGGCACCCACCGTGATCCACGACTTGTCCGTGTTCTTCTCCTCTGTTTCAATGAGCACGCGCACCTTAGAACCTGTGCCAGATTGGTCAGTGATGCGCACCTTGTAATCGCTCAAGGCGATCTCGCGGAGCTCGGGGTAAAAGTGTTCCAGTGACTTTCGCAACGCGTTGTCCAACGCGTTCACGGGGCCGTTACCTTCCGCGGCCGTGAGGAACTCCCTTTCGTTCACGCTGACCTTGATAGTGGCTTCAGACCTCGGTGTTTTCGTTTTTCCATCTACATCCGTGGTCACGCGCAGCCGTTCCAAGGTGAAGAACTTTCCCTTCAGTTTCATCGGGTTCGACGGGTCGTGTATCGTGCCTTTCATGAGCAACTCCAGAGAGGCATCCGCCGACTCGTACGAGAACCCCTCCTTCTGGAGCATCTTGATCGTTGCCAGTATTGCCTTCAATCTCTCGTCTTCCCTGTCGATACGCATTCCAAGCTCTTGTGCCTTCTCTATAATTGCTGATTTCCCCGCGAGATCGGAAATGGTTATGCGCCTCTCGTTTCCGACGATCCTCGGGTCTACATGCTCGTAAGACGTGGCGTCCTTTATGATAGCATCGGAATGCATGCCTCCCTTGTGCGTGAATGCATTCAAACCGACGTAGGGCTGCCCGAAATTTTCCCGCAAGTTTGCCGTTTCGGATATGAAGTCCGTCGTCTCCTTGAGGAGACGCAACTGCTCATCAGAAACAATGCTGGCAAATCCCATCTTCACCTTCAAGTTCGGTATCAAGGTGGTCAGGTTCGTATTTCCACACCGTTCTCCCAACCCGTTGATCGTCCCGTGGATTTGCGTCACGCCATTCACGGCTGCAATCAACGAATTCGCGACGGCAACTCCCGAATCGTCGTGGCAATGGATGCCAAGCGGGGACGTGATCATCCCTTTCACTTCCTTTAAAATGGCCTGCACCTCGTGTGGTAGGGCACCGCCGTTCGTGTCGCACAAGACGATCCAATCCGCTTTTCCTTCTTGTGCTGCTTTCAATGCCGACAAGGCGTATTCAGGATTGCTCTTGTACCCGTCGAAAAAATGCTCCGCATCGAAGACGACCTCCCGTCCTTGCATTTTCAAGTATTTTATCGAGTCCGTGATCATCTTTCGGTTTTCCTCGAGCGTCGTGCGTAACACGTTCACGACCTGCTTGTCCCATGCCTTCCCGACGATCGTGGTGACTGGGGCCCCTGATTTGATCAATGCCTTGATGGACGGGTCCTCTTCGACGTCGGCCAATGGCCGTCGCGTCATCCCGAACGCGCAGATCTTCGCTTGTTTCAGGTCGATCGTTGCCAGCTGGCGGAAAACCATGTTATCCGTGTCGTTGGAGCCCGCGAAACCCGGTTCGATGTAGTGGATTCCAAGCTTGTCCAGTTTTTCGATTATTTTTATTTTATCGTTCACTGAAAACGAGATTTCTGCACCTTGGGCTCCATCCCGTAAAGTCGTGTCGTATATGTACATGGTTTCCATCGTGCTTGATTACACGTCGATCCCCTATAAAATATGGCGTAGCCTCCTTCCCCCGTGGCCAACCCGTGGCACGGATGAACCTCCTCGTCGAAATGGCGAGCTGCCATTTCACGATCATCCCCGGCACTCCATTTTCACGACGTGAACATCGATTGCCATCAAAAAAAGCTGATCACTGCCAACGAGACCATGACCCCGAGATAGAGCAAGATCAAGGACGTGAGAATGGACCTGTGAATGTTTTGCTTGATGGTCGCATCGGGCGTCTGATAGAGCTTGAGGACCTGGAACAAACGTGGTGGATCAACCAGTGGTCCTTCCCGTTCTCCCTTCCCGGTTCTTGCCGCGGATAGACCGAGAAGCTGCTTGATCTTCTCCATCCCGTATCCCGGGAAGATGGCCTTGACGGCGGTGGCGATGCCCGCGATGACCGCGACTGACACCGAGTTTCCTGAAAACGAGGCATAATATTCGTTTTCGTCCATTGCTTGGTCCTTCCACGTGCTCGTGAACACGTTCAAGCTCACGATGTTCGTGGCAGGGACGTAGATATCCGCGTTTTTTTCGTTTTGACCCGGTTGGCCTGAAAATCCAGCGATCCTGAAATGCTCGTCGATGCTTCCTGCAGTGAGGGCCAGCCGGTACGAGCCCGGCATCGTCAAGGTTCCCGGCGCTGGCCCGTGATTTCCTGCCCCCGCACAAACGATCATGCCGTGCTCGTACACCAACGTTTCTATTACTTGTTCGAATATGCGAGATGGAGAAACTCCCGGGCGTGCGTTAAACGGGAGGGCTACCACGTGCACGCCGTTATCAACACAAAAATCGAGTGCTTGTATAATTCCCGAGAGATGTCCTTTGAAATCACCATCAAAGGTAACGCAATCCACCAGTTCCGCTTCGGGTGTGATACCCGCGAATTGGCCATCAGAACTCGCTCCGGAGCCACAGATGATTCCGGCCATTGCCGTCCCGTGCCCCGTGTCCCGTCTTGCTGTCGATGCCAAGAATGTGGCGCTAGATACCACCTTGTTAACGAGATCCGGGTGCGTGTGCTCGACACCGCCATCGACCAGCCCGACCCGCACGCCCTTCCCGTGGAATGGCCCGAAGATTGACCTGTTTACCTTGTCGAGATTCAATACTCCCGTTACCGGGATGTTGCTCAAGTAAAACTCGCTGTCTGTCTCGATGGCATTGCACCCGAGTTCATGTTCGAGGTTACTTGTCCCGAGGCTCGCGAGACTCGCGTCATCGAGTTCGATGATCTCAACGAGGAAATTTCTTGCACGTGCGACCCGGGTGAATGTCCACTCTCGATCTCCATCGGCATGGTGGGCCTTTCCGTTTTCATCGAACCCGTTCTCGAACGCTGTTACGGCATCTGTCGAGTCGAAGTACAAGATGTAGGTTGCCATTTCCTCACGGTCTTGTATGTAATGATTCTAAATAAACCGTTCGCCCTTGGCCTTTTGCTCGTGCGAAGACACGCGACAATATACAGCGGTACACGTGGAATACCTTGCCTTGTCGATGCCCTCGTTTTGATGAGACCGGCCATCGATGATAGCCAACGATACCCGCCGGTGCCCCCCCAAGGTCCGGGTACACGCGATCTTCCCCGCAGCATCCCATCGCCGGATCGTCCGCGTGCAGACACCTAAAATCGAGGCGGCAATACCAATCCTCACGCATGATGACATGATGACCCATCGTGGATGATTCCGTCGTTCTCGTGTCTGGCTTGACGGTTGGCTTCGATCCCACCCAGACAGCGCATTACGAGGGCTTGCATGCCATGATCCAGGGGCTGAAGCAATGCCTGCGATACAAGCGCGTCTACGTGGTGTTGACCGCGCCGGTCGCCGACGGTTCCACGTTCAAGCCGCGGGGCGGGCACAACATCGCGCATTTCGCGGGATGCATGCTCTCGATGTCAAGGCCGCGCCCGGTTTCATCGGGTAGTACCGTGCATGAATGGGCAATGTTCAAGCATCCACTCTACCCGGAGCGCGTCTTGAAATGCTGGAACCATGCCCCCGCGGCACTGGCGAGGCGCAAGCGTGGCAAGGGAAGTGACCCGGCCACGATGCACGCGCTTGAAGATTTCACGTGAATCAGCAAGTTGATCAAAGAACCACGAGAGGTGAACCATCACGGGACGCACGGTACTGTCATACAGGCAAGCATTGAACCGGGAAATCGCAAGTTGGGCTGATTTCAAGCGCGGGCTCAAGCCCGAAGACCAAGCCCTTTTCGAGGACCTCATGACGATTGCACGGAAGCACGCGGATGCATCGAGCCTGGCGGCGAGACCTTTGGTTTCCGAGTCCGTGTTCATGTCCATCCTGACAAGCATGATGGGGACCATCCGCGACGTGAACGCTCGGCTTGACATGATCGAGTCCCGGCTGGCAACGATCGAGGCAGCACGCGATGGAAGGTCATGACATCCACGGCTGGCTGCTCGACGTCGGCACGAGCAAGGACGGCGTGGTCGCGTGGATAAAGGATGCGTCTGGCCGCGTGCACGAGTGCACCGCGCCCTACAAGCCCACGCTTTACTTGCTTCCCGCGCCCGGGCGAACGGCAAGCATGTCCTCCCCGGGCGCGCTCGTGCGTTGCTTGGAGTCCATCGATGGCATCGAGAGCGCGTGCATCGTGCGCCGGCGGGTGCGGCTCGAGGACATGCATGACACGCCCGTGGCGTGCGTGCGTGCCAGGGACCCTCCATCGTTCAAGAAACTTGCCTCGTTCTTGTCCTCGTCTGGTAACTTCGAGGTGTTCAACGCGGACATTCCCGTGTTCCAGAAATACCTGTACGAGACTGGCCTTTTCCCGTTTGCTGAAGCGCAGTTCTCGGTTACAACGAGGCAAGGTCGTTCGTTCATCACGCACGTCAACGTTCGTGATCGCAAGGACCGGTTGTTGTATGGCTATCCCCCGCTCAAGATCGCGTGGCTGGATGTCACGCCGGACGCGTCGGGGGCCGCCTCCCGGTGGCGGGTGGATCATCCACTCCACGGCGCCAGCATCTCCCCCGTGGACGAGCCGTACGCGCGGAACAAGCCTGCACGGCCCGCTTTTTGCACCGTTTCCGTTGAACGTGGACCCGGCATGGATGAGACGGGCATCATCACGTCGCTGGTGGATGCCGTGCGTGGTATCGATCCCGATTTCATCTTGACCCGTGGCGGTGACGAGACCGTTTTTCCGTACTTGTCCGCGCGTGCATCATCCCTTGGCATTGCCCACCGGATCACGCTCTCGCGCACTGCCCACCCGCTTGCTTCTGAATGCTTTCGGGTTGAAAACGACGGCGACGGGTCATTCATGTCGTACGGGCGCGTGGTGCACCGGTCCAAGACGCAGTATTACCTGTCCGGCCGGTTGCACGTCGACACGTCCATCTACGGGTCCCTGCACTTCCAAGACGGGAACATTCCTGGCCTGATCGAAGTCGCACGCGTCAGCGCGGTGCCCATCCAGCGCCTCAACCGCATCACGATAGGGGGCGCGCTGCAATCCATCCAGTTCCAGATCGCCCATGACCACGGTATCCTCGTTCCACAAGTCAAGAAAGGTGCCGAGACGTTCAAGGACGTCAACACGCTGTTGCTCGCCGATCGAGGCGGGCATATATTCGAGCCAACGACGGGCGTGTTCGACAACGTTATCTCGCTTGACTTCACGAGCATGTATCCCATGATCATGACCCGGTATAACGTGAGCCCCGAGACCGTCAATTGCTCGTGCTGCGCCCCCAGCTTGAATCCCATTCCTGGTTTGACTGGATACCACGTGTGCAAGCAGCGCACGGGGCTCATCCCCGAGTCCATTGCTCTCCCGCTCGAGAAGCGCATTGCGTACAAGAAGCTGGCACGCGGGCTGAAGGAATCGGGCGAGAAGCTGGAGCAAATGCAGGCTGCCCTCAAGTGGATACTCGTCGTGTCGTTCGGGTACCTGGGATTCAGGAACGCGCGGTTCGGTCGCGTCGAGGCGCACCAGGCCGTGTGCGCCTACTCGCGGGAGCTCCTCCTTGAAGCATCGCGCGTCGTGCAAGAACGCGGTTACGATGTCATCCACGGCATTGTTGATTCGTTATGGATACGGGACCGGCGCGGGGGGACGGCGCGCAATCTGGAAGCCGAGGCAAGCATGCTCTGCGAGCAGATCGAAGCCAGCACGGGTCTTCCCATCGAGTCGGATGGCATCTTTCGGTTCATCGTGTTCCTCCCGTCCGTCGCGAACCAATCGGTCGGGACGCTCAACCATTACTGGGGCGTGTTCACCGACGGGCGCGTGAAGGTGCGTGGTATCGAGTTGCGCAGGCACGATTCGCCACCCGCCGTGAAAGCGATGCAACGGGACGTGATCACCGAGATGGCACCGGCAACGAGCGCGCGCGGCTTCGTGGCTCGCGTCCCGCGCGCACGGGCCGTGCTGCAACGGCATGTGGATAAGGTCGTGTCCGGCGACGTGGACGTGGAGGACCTGGTCATCACGATGCACGCGTCCCGGCGTCCCGGGCAGTACAAGGTAAACAACTACACGGCCATCGCGTCGAAGCAGCTCGCACGGCACGGGATCGTCGTGAACGCGGGGCAGCCCGTGCGGTACGTGATCACGGATGCGGCGAGCCAACATCCCGATGCACGGGTCATGGCATGGGAGTTATTTTCCCGCACGCAATGCAAGCCCGACGCGTCTAAATACAATGATCTTTTGCATCGTGCGTTCAAGAACATGTTTCCCTTTCCTGTCCTCAAGAGTGAAACGAAAAAAAAGGGTGCAAGAGACACCTTTGCATTAGACCGGTACGCGACTTGAATCCAAGACTCAAGACCCGTCCCACTTGAACTCGTTGGCCCGCGGGTTCCATCGCGGCGCCGTGACGTTCTTTCCGAAGAGGTTCATGAACGACATGTAGCCGTCCTTGGTCAATTCCGTTCTCCTCCCGCACACCTTGCATGACAAGAACACCCGTAATGGACCGCGCCGGAGCCCCTCGATGACGGGGTCTTGCGGGACCGCGTTCCCGCATTCGCCACACTCCCATCCCTTCCCCATTTCCTTGTCGTTCTTGTGGTAATGCGCGTTCAAGGTGCAAGCGAGGAACTCGTCGTGCTTGTCGAGGAACGATATTGCAAGCCGTTCGAGGTTCCCCGGGATTGCTTGTTCGCGTTGAAGGACATCGCGGGCGGCAATTCCAATTGCCTTCATGGTGAATTCGAGCCCCATCGAGAAGATGGGTGCCGTGTTTACCAGCTCTGGGTCCGAGAGCATCCTCGCCATCATCTCGCATTGCTGGCTCGCTCTATCGAACAAGGTCGAGATGAGACGCTCGATCTCCTCGATTCCGTCTTTTTCCGGGGCCATGGTCAAACAATATCGTTTTCTCTTAAAAAAACGCGCTGGTTACCAGCGATCAATCCGACCGGTCGGGGGGGTCTCGGGCATCATCATACACGAGCTTTGGCGTCAAGAGATTCTTCTTCCCTTTTTTCTCGGTGACGATCAGGTTATTTTCCACGAGCTTCTCGACGTGATATTTCACGGTCTTGTGGTTCAATCCAAGCCTCTTGGCGATCTCGTTGATGTAGACACCTGGCTCTTCTTCGATGATGTGCAAAATTTCCAGCGTGGTCTTGCTTTTCGTAAGATGAAGATCGACGTTATTCAACGGGCTGGTTTGATAATAGGGAAAATAGCAGATATATTGCCCGATTGCTTTTTTACCGATGATGTTGTATGAAAGCAACATCTCGACGTGCCAGATGAGGTTGCCCGGCGAGATGCCCATTTTTCTTATGAGCTCGTTGAAATGGATGCCCGGTTCCATCAAGATGGTCTCGATGATTGCCTTCCTGTTCTCGTTCTCGAAGACCTCCTCTATGGTCAACGTGTGATTTGCACCGGCGGGAACTTGTCTCGAGCGGCCGGTGAAATATTTATCATAATATTGCTTTCCCATGAGCAGTGTCATAGAGACCACGATTGCCATGAGCCCGAGTAGCGATATCGTTACCATGCCCTCGCCCGTCGCGAACCATGATTCCGGCGGGTCGACGGGCGGGTCGACGGGCGGGTCGACGGGCGGGTCGACGGGCGGGTCGACGGGCGGGTCGACGGGCGGGTCGACGGGGTTCTCTGGTTCCCGATCTGGGGTGACCTGGCGGAAATCGACAACCACGCCTCCGCGGACAAGGAACATCTCCTGCAATACTGGAACGACCTGGTCTCGTTCTACCTGGACTTGGGCATCGATGGCTTCCGGTGCGACGCCGCGTACAAGGTGCCGCCCGAGACGTGGAAGCCCTTGATCGAACACGCTCGCGCAAAAAACCCGTCAATCATGTTCGTTGCAGAAACGCTCGGGTGCAGGATCGAGGAACTAGAACGCACCGTCACGTCGGGCTTTGATTACATTTTCAATTCAAGCAAGTACTGG
Organism: Promethearchaeota archaeon; assembly: GCA_041305945.1. Taxonomy (GTDB): domain Archaea; phylum Asgardarchaeota; class Lokiarchaeia; order Sigyniarchaeales; family Sigyniarchaeaceae; genus JBGLND01. Next base: position 2,248,902 of record JBGLND010000001.1, on the reverse strand, counting down.
GATTTCACGAAGCCGTGGTTGATGGATCAATACGAGCAATTTCGAAAGCACGCGCCATCCATCGGGTTTCCCGAGAGCCACGACACGCACCGGCTGGCGACAGAAACCAAGAATCGGGAGGACGTGCAAAAATTCCGGTACCTCTTTAGTGCATTCTTTTCCGCTGGCGTGATGATGCCAATCGGTTACGAGTTCGGTTTCCAGCGACAGCTCAACGTGGTGGAAACTCGGCCAACCCATTGGGAAAAAAATACCTTTGACATCAGCAAGTTCATAACCAAGGTAAACGAATTCAAGAAAAAATACAAATGTTTAAACGAGGACGGCCCCATAAAGCATTTTAACTATGGCAACAAGGGCGTGCTCGTCATCCGGAAGACATCCATCGACGGGACCCAGCACATGCTACTGGTGTACAATAAGGACTGGGAAAATACGCACGAAATCCCCCTCGATGACTTGCACTACTTCCTCGATCTCGAGGGAAGGATATCCGAGGTGGGCTTGGAAGGCCCCGGCAAGGTCATGGCCACCACGTCGTGGAAGCGCGCGCTCGGGCCCAACGAGTACGCCTTCTTGCTCCAGGACGCGACCGCGGGCTCGTCGATACGGGAAAAATCGCAGCCATCTAAATGATACCTTTCTTGAAAGGATAAGAAAAAGGAATATCACGGGATCCGTGCTCGCAGCAGGCTTATTTCTTCACCAGGCGGCACATCTTGATCTCGTGGGGCATGAAAACCAACGTTGCCGCGCCGTTTTTCACCACGTGCTCGTTCTTGACCTTGCCGTCGATCTTTATCTCGTTCAGTTTCGTGATGCTCCCCGGCACCTTCACGGCGCACTGGATCTCCTTGTCCGCAAGGTTGTAGAGCGTGACCAGGACGGCCCCGTCGCGGACCCGCAACGACGAGACGCGTATCCATGCCGAGTCCACTTCCATGATGGATTGGTCCAGGCTTGCTGGGGGCTCGGCTTGGATGTACGGGATCGTGCTGGTTCCCGTGCACATCGCGTCCGCGTGGTCCTCGCTCACGTGCATGGGGTCCTTGGAAAGATGCGCCATGAAACCATACGTGAACTCGTATTCCTTCCCGAGTTCTTGCGCGCCGGGCGTTTCCTCGCCCGGACCGGCGTGCATGGGTCGTTCGGGGAAATCGGATCGAGACAGCCAGCCGATGGCCCGCAAAAGGGTTATCGCGAGGCGGGTACCACCCACGAGCTCGACCTCGGGCATGCCCTTGTTCATGACGGTGAATGCCGAGTTGCTCTCGCGAGAATTAACGCGAACGTACCGCTTCTGAGCTTGGATGCCGGACGGCTGCTCCTCGTACGCCTCTAGTTTTTCGGGTTCCCCTTGCCTCGTGATGCACCCGAAATGCGTTGCCGTGTGCGTGTGGTTGGTCGCGAACGGCATGTCGAAGCAAACGCGGAGCCTGTGGTCCCTTGCGGTGTTCACGAGCTTGGTCGTGACGTCTATTCGCGGGAGGTCCTTGTAAAACCTGAACGTGCTTTCCACTTTCATTTCGACCTTTCCCTCCCGCTTGTCCCTGCTCGCGTTCAGCCCCTCGAACAGGGTGAGGACGGCGTCCTGCCGGATCGTGGCGAAGATCGGCCCGTTGAAGATCACGTTCCTGGTGACCTTGCCCACCTTGGCTTGTTCTGGGCCGAGCCTGCCAAACGTGTATTCGTCGCCACGGTCACCCCAGTCCTCGAACACGTGCAATTTTGGATATAAAACGCCCGATTGCTTGTCTTGCATGGACAGGGTGCCGTCCTTGTTGAACCTCACGTCGTAAAACTGGTTGCTCACGGCGTTCTTGTCCACTTGCCATGGCGTGCTTGACCCGGTGGTGGCCATCTTCACCGGCACGAGCTTGGTAAACCCGAGTGGCTTCAGCGGGATGACCGTGCCGTAGATGTTCTTGGTGGGCCTGCTGGCGATCAGGTGGAACTTGGAATACTTCTTGGAATTGATGATCTCCGACGCGATCTTCTTGAAGGCGTCGATGTTGATGTCGCCGTCGGGTTTCACCACTTCCTTGAAGGCTCTCTCTGCGGTGGCTTCACCAAGAATCTCGATCGCGTTCTTCCGCACGGGTTCAATGTCGATGTCACCGACAGGTACCGTGTCGACCTCGACGCGAAGTTCCAGCAGGTTTGGCTTGTCCCCAACGCGAGCCTCGATCTTGTTTATCCAGTATCCCATGATTTCCCTGCCGGGAAGCATCTTCAAGCCCGTTTTTGCCGTTATCCCGCCCACGGTCATGTCCACGAGCACGCTTCCCTTGGACGTGAGCTTTTGCGCGGGATACGTGCTCCCGTCGGGTAGCTGGAATCCATTGAAGTCTATATCGCCCGGCACGTTCACTTCCGCGTATACTCGGGTGCCAGCGCACGCTGACTGGTTGAACACCAGGATGCTGTTGGATCTCGACGGGGTTCCCGCCTCCCGGAGCGCGTCGGTCGCGTGCTCCACGAGCGTGTCGGCGATGGATTCCGCCCACAAGTAGCGGCCTTTCATCTCCTCGTGGGTCTGGTCGATACTGCACCCGCAGATCGAGTCGTGCGGCTGGTTTCTCAGGTGCCACTTCCACGCGGTCTCGAAAAATCCTGCAGGATACTCCATTCCCATGTGGAACCACGCGTACGTTGCCAGCGGTTCTGCCTGGCTCACGAGCTTGTCGTCCACTTTCTGGTTCCATATCTTGATCCACGCCCGAGCGGAGTACGTGTCTTGCAACAACGGGGCCCGCGCGGGGGACCTGAACTCCCCGGCGTATGCCGGGGGTTCCTTCCCGAGCCTGTCCCACTCCTTCTTGGTGGCCTCGATGAAATCGGTGAGGAACCCGAGGGAAATGTCCATATTCGGGTTTTTCTTCTTGTCGATGTAGCCCTTGACGAACGGCTGGGGGAACAGGTGGTCGGAGCCGTTCATGAGCAAGTACACGGGCACGCGGGAGAATGGCTTGAGGTCAGCGACGAGGCTGGCCACTTGCTCGTGAAACAAGTCCTCGTTTTCTGGAAACCGCGACGCGTTGCCGTACCCTCCCTTGAGATATATTGCTAATATAGAGACGGAAGAGGTGTTGTGCGCTTTCCACGTGAACCTTACTGAATCCACGTCGTTCCCGACCCCGCGGTAGACGACGGCGCCGATGAAATCGGTCAAGTCACCGAGGATCTGGGGAATCGCGCGCGTGTGGCCGAACTGATCGGGGAGGTAGCCGACGGGCATCAACGGGATGCCAAGTCGCTTGGCGAGCGTGTTGCTGTATTCCAAATTCCGGATGAGACTCTCTCCACTGACAAGCCACTCGTCTGGGAGCAAATACCATGGACCCGCAGCGATCCGCCCTCCCTTGAGAAGCTTCACGAGCTTGTCCTTGTTCTCGGGCTTTATTTCCAAGTAATCTTCAAGAACGACCGTCTGCCCGTCCAGCATGAAGCGATACTCCTGCTTTTCGTTGATGTCGAGCAACGTGTCGATGAGATTAACTAGCTTGTAGCGAAACTTCTGGAATGGCAAGTACCACTCCCGGTCCCAATGCGTATGCGGGATGATGACGATTTTGCTTTTCTCTTCAATCATGGTAACGATCGCCTTTGTTTAATGCGGAGCAAGAATCCTTGTTCTTCTAATATCCCGTGTGAGATTATTACCATTAGTTGATGATCATGAACGAAGTCCAAAGAAACCTTGTTCGTGGCAAGCGATGCCCGCGTGGCTCCCTTCTCTGGTTGCCGGTATTATTGGCCTTGTTCACGTTCGTTTACGGTCTCATCGATGCCAACGAGCGAACATCCGCTTTCACGCTGGAACGCTTATTTCTTCGCGAGAATTGGCGGTACGGGTTATCATTCGTCGAAACCATTTTTGACCCGTTGATTTTTTGGGGCGAGATCTGGTTTTCTCTATTCATCGCGCTCGTGCTCGCAGCGCTCTGGCTCCATCACGTCCCGCCTGGCAGCGACCAGTGGAAGATTGACCAGGAAAAAACGAGGATGTTGTTCACCATCTCGGCGATAACGACCACCGGCATCCTCGTCTTCATGGCGATATTGCCATTCACGTCGAGCATCTATTCCTCCCCGTCGTTGTTTACCGGCTGGTGGCCAACGCAAGCATCGGACCAAGCCCCCGTCGTTCCCGTCATCATATCGTCATGTCCAGCGTGCAATCGATCGTGATGGGACTGAACAAGCTCATGATCATGCGCAAGAAGGGCAAGTGATATTGCCCTACCCACCTTTTTTTCACTCGTGGTGCTATGGTAATCGTCACCGAATTCGAGCTGGAACCGAGCGACACGGAGTTCGCGAGGTACCTCGGGAAGAGTTCCGACCGCGTGCTGAAATCAGAACGTAACAAGGCACGGTACGAGGTTGCAAAGCAGGAACTTCTCGAGCTGGCCAAGGCAGCCGGGGCATGGAAGGCCTTTCCCGTGGCAGGGTTCGAGCACGACAAGATCATCCTGGAAAATGGCACGCGAATCGGCGGCGGGCCGGTCGTCGAGCTCACGTGCGGTGCGACCGAGCTCGCGGTCGGCATCAGCACGATAGGCCCTGCCGTTGAGCAACGGGCGAAGCAGTACATCGACGCGGGGGACACGTTCCACGCGTTCCTGCTCGACGGGATGGCATCGTGGGCTGCCGGGGCGATCAGGCAGCAGATGGTACTCCACATCCGCATGGACCACTACCAGCCAAGGAACATGCGTACCAGCATCCCGCTCGGGCCGGGCGAGGCCGGCACGTGGTCGGTCGATGGACAGCAAGAGATTTTCACGCTGCTTGGGGATGACGCGTCCAGCATAGGCATGCAGCTGGAGCCGTCCATGCTCATGGCACCGTTGAAATCGACGTCATTCATCATGGGGGCGAGCACTGGACCATTGGGCAAGGAAGCAGGAACGCAATGCGAGTTCTGCAAGGTGCGGGACCGGTGCACGCACAACCGCGCGGGCAGCGGCACCTGACCGGGACGCGACGAACCATTTCCACGACACGGTGAATGGCACGGGAGGGCAGGTTTAGGTGGGGCGCCGCGTTCACCCGTCCCGATGACACATGCTAACATCCACGTGACAGCAATCTCGTTCGAGTCGATAGCATTCAAGGAAAGCGACGAGCAAGTGCGCCGGGATTGCCACCAGCCGTACGCGGGGCACGACGGCGGGTGCCCGAACTTCGGGAAAACATACGGGTGCCCCCCGCATGCCCCCGACCTTGAAACGTTCAAGGCAAGGCTGGCGGAACACGCGTTCTTCTACCTCGTGCATGCAGAAGTGGTACTGGGGCCCGATGCCACGCAGGAAAAGCCCGCATATGCAACCATCCACCTTCTTGTCGACGCGTTCATGGAATTCCTCCAAGATAAAATGCAAGACCTTTTCATCATCCACGGGTACGGCTGCCATTACTGCGAGCGGGTCAACGAGGGACGGTGCACGTGCCCGGACGCACCGTGCCGGCACCCCGACAAGCGCACGTATAGCCTGTCCGTGGCGCTTGATATCGTGTCCACCATGAACGCGGCAGGAATACCGATGGAAAAAAACCCCTTGACAGGTTCCAAAGTGTTCCGGCGCATCGCGTTCGTCGCCAGCAAATCGCCCGTGAACATGGAAGGCTTGGTCAAGGAATTTGAAAGCGATTGAAGGCGAATGTTGCTGCGCGCGACCGGGAAACGGGGCCACCAGGTGAAAGCGAATTCCCCACGCGGGAACCGGGCAACAAGAAGATCGATGATTTTCTCCCTGTAAATCCCGTTTGAGGTTAGAGAAAAAAAATAGTATTACTGGAAGCCCTCGATCTTGGGGAGGAGTGCTTCCGCTTCGCGGATTTTTTGTTCGGGGTACTCGTAATCGACCAGCTTGCCATCGAGGTATTCGTTGTAGGCCATCAAGTCGAAGAACCCGTGCCCGCTCAAGTTGAACACGATGACCTTCTTTTCCTTCCGCTCCTTGGCGAGCTCGGCTTGCTTGACGACCTCGCAGATCGCGTGGTTCGTCTCGGGTGCCGGCGGGAATCCCTCTGCTTGGGCGAACGTGATGCCACACTTGATGATCTCGGTCTGGTGGTGGATCGCGGCGCGGAGGAGACCCTTGTCCTTTGCCATGCTGGTGAGCATCGATGCTCCATGGTAACGTAACCCGCCCGCGTGCACGGGGGCGGGGATGAACTCGCTACCTAGCGTGTACATTTTTGCGATGGGTGCAACGTGCCCGGTGTCGCCGTAATCCCACGCGTAGATGCCCTTCGCCAGGGACGGGCATGCCATCGGCTCGGCCGCGATGACGTCCAGGTCGGGTTTCTTGCCCTCGATCTTGTCCACGAGGAACGGGAACGAGAAACCGGCGAAGTTCGACCCGCCGCCGTGGCAACCGATGACCACGTCGGGATAGTCACCCGCCATCTCCATTTGCATCTTGGCTTCTTGCCCGATGATGGTCTGGTGCAAGAGCACGGAGTTTATGACCGACCCGAGCGAGTACCGGGTGGTATCGTTGTGCTTTATGACGTCCTCGATGGCCTCGGAGATTGCCAAGCCAAGCGAGCCAGGGTGATCCGGGTCCTTGTCATAGAACCGCTTCCCGACGTCAGTGATATTGCTCGGGGATTCCCACACGCGTGCGCCAAATGTCCTCATCAAGATGCTGCGATATGGCTTTTGACGGTACGAGGCTCGCACCATGTACACGCGGCATTCAAGTCCGAAAAGTGCACACGCGTAGCTGAGCGCCGAGCCCCACTGGCCCGCGCCCGTCTCCGTCGCGAACGCTTTAATACCTTGTTGCTTGGCGTAGAATGCCTGCGCCAAGGCCGTGTTGACCTTGTGACTCCCGGTGGGAGTTACAGACTCGTTCTTGTAATAAATCTTGATCCCCGTTCCTTCCAGCCCGAGAGCCTTCTCGAACCGGAACGCGCGGTGCATCGGCGTGGGGCGGTTCGCGTAGTAATACGCGGACCGAAGCTCGTCGGGGATGGGGATCGACTTGTCCTGGAAGTTCATCTCCTGCGCCACGATGCCTTGAGGGAACATCATGAGTGCTTCCTCGGGCGTGGCGGGTTTCAAGGTCATGGGACTGATGAGCGGCAATCCATAGCCCATGTATGCCGCGAGGTTAATCCACGACTTTGGCATCTTCTCAGGAGGTAACCGGATAACAGGGTTGACTGCATCCATTACATGTCACTTTTTTATTGATATTCGCTATTCTTCACGTTATTCGTTATCGTTTGCTTGATTCACGTGAACGATATTCACGTGCACGCGTAATCCACGTGCTTCGTTCTGTCACGATATGTTCGGGACAAGTAACGCAGTGTGAACGCGTATCATGAAAAATTATGAATCGAACGAAAAAAGCACACGAACGAGAGTTGTCGCGTGCAAATTTTCGTGTTATCAAGAAGGAGGGGCGGTGCCTTCGCTACGGGGACGGTGGTGAAGCTTGACACCTCTAGTGCCAAGCCCATGAAATTGTCCAGAGATTGGAAGGCATGATCCTAAGCCACATGGAGACGATTTTGCTTGGTCAATGATTTCTCACAAGCTATATAAACCTTATCGCAAGGATGCGCTCGTCTCTTGAAGTGACCTTGTGGAAAGAAAGCATAAATAGGAGATGGGAGCAATGATTACCTCGTTGCTAGGATCGAATGGAAGCAGAGAACATCACGGGAATCCGGGATGGTGCGCTCCAAATGGAAAGAAAAATAGAACGATATTTATCGGTGGACTTCATTCGAGGAATTAGCTTGTTCTTGAACGTGTTCGTGCACATATTCACGGACGTATTTGACATCGGGCAGATACAAGATAACTTGTTCACGTTTCCCTTTAGCATCCTTCTCGTTTTCATTGCTATAGGATACTTTGGCTCCTTCGGCTCGCTTTTCATAATGATATCAGGCACGGGGAACATGATCTCCATGTTGAACGGCGCCGAGAAGGGAAAAAACGTGAAGGACATCGTGCTCAGGCAGCTCGTTGGCGGCATCATTTTGCTCGCGTTCTCGTTCCTGGTGGAAGGGCTGTTCCAGTTTTACGGCTACCTTGGCACGTTCTTTGCCATGAACGGGCACGACCATGACCCGACAAGGATCGTGTGGCACGCGTTTTCCATGACGCCGGTGCATTGCCTGGCCGTGGGGATGATCGCCACCAGCATCGTGCAGTACTTCCTCTTGCTCGGCCGTGGGCACTTGAAGACATGCAGGAACGTCCTCGTCTACGCGATCTTGGCGATCGCCGTGGTTGCCATCAGCCAGCCGGTCTGGGATGCGTGCAAGGCGGCGATCCCCGGCTTCCCCAGCGCCCACATCAGCACGCTCTACCCGGGCGATTGGCCTGGTGATTACAAGGTATACATGCCCCCGCCTGGCGCGGGTATCGTGGAATACATCGCCAATTTCTTCTTGATGCTAGCCGGCGGGTCTAACCACCCGATATTCCCGTTCTTGGCCGCAACGTTCATCGGAAACATCGTCGGAATCATCTTGGTAGCAGAAAAACGAAAAGAAAAACCGGATGCCCACGTCCCGAGATACGGGATATACGCGGGGCTGTTGATCGCTGTTGCCGGCGTGGCCATGATATTCGTGCTCGGTGTCGATTTCAATTCCGATTATCCTTGAATAATATCAATGAACTCATTATCCGCTCCAATCAATCGTTCAAGCCGCCTCTTAGAGAATTCAACGAACAACAGATCAACATCATCCTCGATAAATTCAATTCCAAGGAGGAAAAAGATATCAACTACAACATATCCCCCGTCAATTATAACCTGACGTGGGATTCGTTCAAGAAATGCGAGGATGTTCTCTGGAATTTCAGTAAAATCGTCTCCACCTTGATTTATAGCAGCGTGGCGTTCAAGGGCGGCTACATATTAAACTCGATCCAGCCAAACCAAGGATTCAACCTGACCCCGGATGCAGAAATGGCCATGTCATTTTCCCTTTTCGATACCTCCTCCCGGTATGCTTGGCTCTTGAAAAAAATGAACATTACCTCCATATTTCTAGACTGTAATCATTACATGCATTTTATCATGGGTTTTAATGGCGGGATTTTTAGTTCATTCATATACAAGGATGAAAAGAAGATTGGTTTCATCAGATTGTTGCTTCCAAAATATTTGGGCTTGATAGAAAAGATTGTCGACGCAATCATAGACAATAGTTACCCGATGGCCTCTTCCCATGAAAAGGCCATTTCAACACTAATGATAAGGTAGGTTTTCATTATGAATCTCGTGCAAGTCATGGACATATTCAACACGAAAGATTTTGCCCTCGTGTTGCGTTGCTTACTCGACCGCATTCCCATCATCATTGGAGGGAATGACCCCGACGTCATTGATTCCATCATCCTGGAATTATGTTCTGCCGTGTCGATTAGGAAGGAACTGGTCTTCGGAACGGATTTTTTTGAAGTTGAAGAGTATAAAACGATCGTTAACGAAGAAAACTTGGATTATGATAATCAAAGGATGATTTTTAGGTCGCCAGTGGGTTCGGAAGATATCGTCTTGGCAAAAATTAACGATCTACGTGGGTGGGTTGTCGGTTTGGTGATTAATGGAAACGTTGATGCTTTTTTCGAGAAAGCAAGCCGGTTGAGGAAAAAAAATGGGCATTCCTTATTCATCAAGTTACGTGATGGTTCCAATCTTGACTTCATCAAATTTTATGGTGACAAGTCAATCGACACGTCCTTAGAATTACGATTGATAAAAACCATCTTTTCCGAAACAGAGAACTCCCTGGCGCGTATCAAGCGGGTTCTCGATAAGAAGATCATTGGGAACGATTCCATTGGAGAGAACATCATCAACGATCTCGTCGATCTCGGCCAAGAAGATTTAATCATCAAAGAAAACATGTTTCAGAAGGAGATCATGAGTTTCTACCAAGCATCCCGTCGTGGGCTTGCTTTGCTTTCCCGTTTGAACTTTTTCTCCCAGTTTCAACCCGTCAAGGTAGGTCGGAAAGCCTTCTTTGAAGCGATATCATACCCACAGGTCGATACGGGCCGTTTCTTAGACTTCATAGAAGCAGAATGGGGGGAAAAATTTGAGGGATTGGTCGACGATTCGCTCGTTTCAATCCTTGGAGATCATTTAGACAGCCTTTGGGGGTGACACGTTGCATGATCATTCACGAAGAAGGTAAACTTGTGCAAACAAAGATCGTTTACTTCGGGCCCGCAATGTCCGGAAAGACAACCAGCCTCCGGTCATTATTCAAGCACATAAAAAACGATAAAGAACTGCATTCGATCGAAACAACGACTGGAAGAACCTTGTTTTTTGATTTCGGGACAATCGATTTCAAAGGTTTGGAATGGACGGTCAAGATATACCTATATTCGACAACTGGGCAGGATTTTTACCAAAGCACCAGGCCTGCCACTATGTACGGTGTCGATGGTATCATTTTCATCGTGGATTCCCAGCGTTCCCTCTTGGCTTACAACCAAAACTCGTGGAACGAATTAAAACGTTTCTTTAACGGGCGATTTCAAGAAATGCCCGTTGTAATCTGTCTAAATAAATATGATCTTGAAGACCGGATGACCGTTGAGGAAATCCAACAAGCATTCAACATCGGGGATGACGAGCATATCCAGATCATCCCTTCGGTGGCAACCGAAGGCCGTGGCGTGAAGGAAGCGTTCTGCACGATTATGGGCCAGATTTTTCCCAATTTTCACTTGACAGTCGGGTGATGGACCGTGCTGCTAATGAGAAAAGGAAAACAATCGGTGCATCCCGCCCCCGGGATTTCAATAGGTTTCGGCCCAATCATCGAGGAAGGCCTGATCATCGGGTTCTCTATCCTTGCTTTGCTCGTGATCATATCTATCGTGTTATCCATCTTAAATTGGTCTGAAGGTCTTGTCGATGACTTGTTGGACAATTTCGGTGGTTGATCCCGTCTTTATATGTTAGAGCTCATCAATGAAAGATTTTTCTACGGACGAGAGATGTATGATTTCTGTCTTTTCAACATCCGAATGCTTCTGAAAGTTCTTGATGATGTTATCGAACGATTCTTTATCATCTGTAACAAAAAGCGCTATGATCGTTGTCAAATCCTGTCCGATCGCAAGGAAACCAATGCGCTTGTCCTTCCGCAGTGCCTCCAACAAATCCTTGGCCCGTTTCACGTTCATCTCTTCCATCAATTGTCTTCCAATCTTGAGCTTAACCAAGGCCTTGTGCTGCAATCCAATTTTATTTAGATCAAGGTCGACGGTGAGTTTTCGAATGATTTTCTTCTCCAAGAGTTTCTTCACTCGAAAATGGATAGTCGTGTCCGCGATCTTAATCTCATCGCTTAATTGGATAAAGGGTATCCTTGAGTTATCCAACAACTTGTTCAAAATCTTGATATCTTTTTCACGGAGATTCACGCGAACACCCGTGTTTTCACTCCGTCTCTTCTTTTCCGGAGGATATTCCAATATAAACGAGGATGACAATGATTAGAACAATTCCAAGCGTGATCGTGATCGTTCTGAACGTTTCTAAGTTGACTTGGAGCAATAACGCGGCTAAATTCATGATTTTCAGCTCGTTAGAGGAGATCAAGCAAAGTTTCTTTTTAAATGTAGCTCGGGGACTTTCTGATTTATTTAACTCATGCCATCATTCCACGAGTTCTCTCAAGAAATCCGCCACGTATTCGTGAAACACCTCATCGCTTTTCCAGATCTCCTTGAAACATTTTAATTTTTCGCAAATAACACGTGCAATTTCGTGATAACAACAAGCTGCTTGTTTCTTGAGTGAGACATTGAAGTGATGTTCCCCGCAACTGCAATATCGTGGTGGTATGCACAAGTATTCATCATCCCTCCCTTGAACTATCCAGAATGACCGTCCCGAGGGCAAAAAATGATATAAGAATACCTGTTTACCCTCCACGACCGATTTGATCTTGTTCAAACGGCCCCGGAACACAGCCAACCAGCCATCGGTGTCTATTTTCGGGTCGTTTTTCGAATCCAGATGTTCCTTCAAAATTTTTTGATATTCTTCCATGTACAACGCCGAGATGATGGAAAAAATCTATTGGGATATCATTCTAGCAATTTGCTTCGATGCGTTTCTTCACGTGTTCCCAGTTATCATCGACCCACTTTTGAATTTTTTGTATATCCTCGTCCGTTGCGAGCTTGAAACGACCTTGACGTTTAAGATACTCCCTGACCGGGATCCTGTTCGATTTTTCAAGGAACCGTTGTGAATTTTTCTTCACTTTGAAGACACCGTCTTCCTGTTCCCACATTATCCACGCTCCCGACTTGATGGCTAGCCTTCCGATTTCGATGGTATCCTCGGAATCATATCGCCATCCTGGAGGACAGGGAGACAAGATATGGACGAATCTGGGTCCCTTGATATCCTTGATTTTCTTGAAAGTTGCAAACACGTCTTGGGGGTCAGCCCCGTTCACGACACCCGCGTAAGGTAAATCATGTGCGGCAATTATCTTGGCAATATCTTTCTTGTTTTCTTTTTTCCCGAATGGTGTCGTCGTCGTTATTGCTGCAAAAGGTGTTGAACCGCTCCGTTGGGTGCCAGTATTCGCGTAAATCTCGTTATCATAACACGTGTATATGAAGTTCGTGCCTCTCTCGATGGCGCCACTCAATGCTTGTATCCCGATATCTACCGTGCCGCCGTCCCCGGCCCACGTCATTACGGTTATATCATTTTTCCCGAGCGCTTCATAACCCGCGACGATGCCTGATGCAGCTGCTGCGCCCGCGGCGAATGCCATATTAATGAATGGCACGCTTGGTGCTGCACCTGGCCATAAACCTATGTACACGTTCGTGCAACTCGCGGGTGCAACAACAACAGTCTTCGGTCCAAGTGCTTTCAACGCCCATCTTAAAGCAAGTTCGCTGGTGCATCCTGCACATGCAGAATTTCCGCGCAACAAGTATTCTTCCTTGTGTTTCTCGTCAAGCATTTCTTTTAACGACATTATAATCACCAACTCACTTTAGGTTTATCCAAAGAGTTCCACCAATGAATTTATTCTTGCTCGGGGGAATGTCATTCGTTTCATAGATCGGAAGATGGGCGACCCGTTCCTCGATGACGAATGCGGGTTCCCGGAAGTGGCGCTTGTTGGGTGGTTCATCGCACGGGCATTGCATGATGACGCGGCCGGATGATTTCTCGGCGACGACGCACATCATGACGTACCAATCCTTGTGGTCCTTCACGAGGTCAGAATCGATGGCGGTGTGGTTGATAACGAGATCGTACATGAATTTAATCTTCTTGTTATGGCACGCGCTGATGAATTCCTTCAAGGGAGCCCACGAGAATTCATCGTCGGTGCCGGGAGGGCTGAAGATGGGATTGAACTTGTAAAAGTCCTTCACGGCATAGAGCGAGCCAGAAAACCCGGGATAATTCAACGGGTTGAGATATATCCAATTAAAACCCATCGACGCGACGCGATCGAGGTGCTTGTACCATTTATCGACGCTACCGACGATCCGGGGGAAAAGATTATAGACCCGTGGCGCCGAATCATCTTTCTTTTTACCCATGATCCTCACTGTCAATCATGTGCTATATAGAAATTGTTCAAGGCGAGCATAAAGGGCACGCTCGCTGCCACCAAAGAAATGGTCCGCGCGCGGGACGATTTCTGCAGTTACGGGACCTTTGAAACGAGCCTTCCAAGCCTTGAATCGCGAGACGGGGGTGAAATCGTCGCGATCACCAGTCAGGAACATGATGGGTTTCATGAACCGTTCTTGCAAGGCGACACCTGTCTCGGAGATGTCCGTGAACATTTCGAATGGATTCGCGATGCCTGTGAAAGATTTAACACCGGGATGGGAAAGAGCCGGGGGCATACCGACCGATGCACCAAAGCTGTACCCGACCACGTGGATCGCTTTCCATGTACCTTGGTATCCTTGCCGTTGGCGAAATTCATTGGACATAAAGTCGATCACGGAAGTGACCTGTGCCATCTCCCCTGTACCACTTTCGTGCGTGCCTTCGGATGCCCCGACACCGCTAAAGTTAAAACGCATGGCACAAAAACCGCCTTCCTTGCAAGCATTGAAGATGCAATCGATGACGTTGTTGTGCATATTGCCGCCGAATAGCGGGTGCGGGTGCAAGAGGACCACGAGGGAATCCGTGCTCCTAGCAGGGGTGAACTCGCATTCCAATGCCCAGCACGTGCCGATCGATGACCTATACGGGATTACGAAGGCATTTTTCATCGTGTATCGAATTGGTCCATCGGGAAAAAAGATCGGCAGATTGAGGCGATGGTAAAAATGGTGATAAACTTTTATACCGAAAAGGCATGGTGTAGGATGACTCATGACTCAGGATGGAGGCCGGTTGAAAGGCCTCGGATTGCAGCCTGCATTCCGTGAAACGAATCGCGAACAAAGACGTAAAAGGGGAATTTATTACACCCCGAAGCCAATAGCCCGATTCATGGCACATAACGTTCTCGCCAGATTCGTAACAGGGAACAAGCGGTTCCCCCAGCATGTAAAAGTGATGGATCTCTCCTGCGGCGATGGCATCTTGCTCGAGGCGGTGGTAGAAGAGATCGGGAGAATCAAGGAGAACATCCATATCCCGGAGAATTTCCGCGTGACCATTGCGGGAATTGATACCGACGCGTTTGCGGTGAAAAAAGCAAAAGAAAACATCCAAAAAGCGGTCAATAAAAATCTCAAAACTGGTTTCTTGGTTGAAATCGATGTGAAATGCAAGGACGCACTTGATATGGTGGACGCCGTTGGTTTCGAAGAGGATGATAAATATAACATAATCATTGGCAACCCGCCCTACATACCATGGTACCAGATGGAAAAGGAACGCAGGACCGTTCTAGAACAAGGCCGTTTTCTTGATGTCGAGTACTGCTGCAGGCCAAACCACAAGGATGCACAACCAAACAGTTACTTGTTTTTCAGCGCGAAGGCATCGAGCATGGTCGCCGATGACGGGATCATATCGTTGCTATTACCGATCGAATGGCTTTACCATGAAAGGGCACGTGATTTCAGGAATTATCTGGCGAGCAGGTTCAAGAGGATTGAATTGTGCCGTTTCTCAAGCACGACGAGGTTGTTCGATTTGGGAAATGACCGTGCAGGGACGACCTCGATGATTTTAACCTTGGATGGACCGGAACGGAACGGAATGACCGGAACGGAAGGAATGAAACATATTCAACAAGTAACCATCACGGGATGGGACCCAAATTGGGATGAAGAACAGATAATCCACGCGTTCCAGCAGTCTCGTAACAGGCACACCATGCCATTCACGCGTGGAAAAGGGCAGACGTGGATATTTGCTGAACCGAGGATGGAGGATATCACGCGCACCATACTGCAGCCACCCGTCGCCCGATTGGAAGACCAGGAATACTTTGACATTCGGGGAGGATTCCAGCCTCCAGTACATCAAGCTAAATTTTACGAGATAAGCCAAGAAATATTTGATGAAATCACTCAACGTGAGCAACAACACGTCTTCCCTCTCGTGCACGATGCAAACGAGATCAAGAGATACATCTTGAGAAAAAATAGCGAACGATACTGGATTCTGGCGAACGAATTCGCCACGTTCGATGAATTCGCGGCGGAATGTCCACGTTTATCGGGATTACTCGCGGACCGGATCGATGTCAAGGTGCCTGGATGGTGGCGTTTTCCCAACATCAGGAACGAGGGCCTGTTCAAGACAACAACGGCGAAGATATTAACGCCGAGAACGGCGAACAAACCCACGTTCGCGCTCGATGATAAGAAACACGTGTTCAAGGGAACCAATACCATGATTGTCTCGAAAATATTGAATCCGAAGTATGTTCTCGGCGTGTTGAATTCCGAAATCTCCCTTTTCTGGCATCATCAATACAGCTTTGGTTATCACGGAGGCATGGTGCGAAAATTCGAGCCCGCGAAGGTCCGCCTGTCCTCCATTCCGGTGAAAATGGCCAGCACGGGCACCCAGCGGGCGATCATCGAGAGGGTCACCACGATCATCGACTTGCTATCACGAGATTACGGTGAATCGTCCAAGGAGGTAAGCGTGATTCAAAAAGAAGTAGACGATATCGTGTACAACATATATGGCATTTCTAACTTGCAACGGGAAGAGATTCTTAGTACCCTGCATTCCTAACCACGGTGACGGACAGTGAGCAAGGAGAAGAACAAGGTACCCGCGAGGAATGAAAGCGTTGCCTTGGAGTGGAGATCCAAGGGGCACGGCACGCAAGACAGTGAGGGCATCACCCTCGAAACCGTGGAACGACACGCCAGGAGCACACCTGCCGGCAACCAACCCAATCTCCTGATACATGGAGATAACCAGCGAGCAATGCTTGGCTTGCTTGCCCAAGGGTGGGAGGGAAAAATAGACTTCATTTACATAGACCCACCGTTCTGGACGGGTGATGATTATTACTTGAACGGGGATTCTTGCAATGAAGGGAATGGATCGCTAGCATACACGGACAAGTGGGCAGGCGGGATCGACTCGTATCTCGACATGATCCACCCCCGGCTGGTCGTTGCGCGCCGGCTCTTGAAAGACACGGGAAGCATTTTCGTGCACCTTGATTGGCACGTGAGCCATTACGTGAAATTGTTGCTGGACGAGATATTCGGGCGCCAGAACTTGCGAAACGAGATTATCTGGTACTACGGCGGGCCCAGTCCCGTGAAATCTTCATTCCCCCGCAAGCATGATGTTATCTTCTTCTATTCAAAGACGGCAGGATATTACTTCAAGCCGCAGTACAGCCCGATCAAGCAATACTTGCTTGGCAGGGCAAGAAAAGATCCCGATGGGCGCCTCTGGGTTGACCAGAACGTTGGAAAGATCACGGAACGTAAATTCAACGAGCTGGCTTCGGAAGGGCGCGTGTTCAAGACAAAAACGGGTCGATACCGCCGGAAGCAGTATCTTGACGAGATGGACGGGGACATGGTAGACGACGTTTGGGAAATTCCCATCATCAACTCGCAAGCTAACGAGCGGCTCGGGTATCCTACCCAAAAACCAGAAGCATTGCTTGAAAGGATCATTGCATGTGCATCAAGACCGGGTGATGTCATTGCCGACTTTTTCTCCGGATCGGGAACATCACTTGTTGTTGCTGAAAAGATGGGTCGTTCTTGGGTGGGCGTGGACGCATCGGAAATAGCCATCCAGGTGGCAAGGGCCCGCTTGGTGAACGACACGAATGCAACGTTTTCCCTGCTCAAGTGCCAAACGTGGTTGGACGATCGATCGTTTCAAAAAGGAAACGGTCTATGATCATAGAGAGAAGATGGAAGTAATGATTGAAACGGAGACGTGAAAAGGAATGTTTCTCCAAACCATTCAAGAGCAGTTTTTTTCCGACGTAGCCGGGTTCACTTCGATCTCGGAAGCCCTGGGGCTCGCGGAAGGCAAGCCGCCGGAGCCGCTGGCGAAGGCGGTGACCGGCCTGGCCAAGCGGCTGGAGACCCTGGAGGGCAAGGCCGGGGCCCGGGCGTCCCCGGACGGGACCGAGTTCAAGGTCGACGGTGTTTCGGTTGGCAACGAAACATTGCCCGCGTATTATCCGTACCCCGATGCGGTCCACGCGCTATACACGGGACCGTTACCGAACGGTAACCATACACTCTCGGTGGTTGCCTATGACAAGGCCGGTAACACGGCCACGGCAAGCGTGGTCGTGAACGTTCAAAACAATGCTCTCCCGGCAGCTGGCGGGGCGTGGATCTGCATATCCGGGCTCGTTGGCCTCGCGCTCGTGCTCGTGGAGATTTCGGTGAAGCGCCGGGTAAGGCACGCGTGAATTCCTTTCTTTTCACTTTTTTTTTCCGGGCAGTTCCGAGGCGCAACGTAGAAAAATAATCGTGCCGGAACGTAACGCATGGAAGAATTCAAGATCGCCAAGGAAATTACCAGCCAGTACGACGCCCTCGAGAAGACTTGCCGGTACATCACCGACAACAAGGAGCAGATCAAGGCATTCTTCAAGGCACATCAGAAAGCAAGCTGGACGTTCATCGGATGCGGTTCGGGGTACACCTTGTGCCTCGCCGGTGCAGCCGTGACCCGTGTGCACGCCAAGAAACCCGCGATCGCGATCGCCGCGGGTGACTTGCTGCTCAACTTCCCCGAGCACGCCGTGGCCATCAAGGACAGCATCTTTATCATTCCATCCCGGTCCGGATCCACCAGCGAGGTGTTGAAAAGCGTCGAGCTCGCCAGGCAAGTGCACAACACGATGGTCGTCTCCATCTGCACCAGGGACAATTCCCCGCTATCCTTGATCGCCGACTTGAACCTTTCCTTGCCGTGGGCGTTCGACGAGGCAACTTGCCAGACACGAACGGTCACGAATCTCTATGCCGCGATGCTCATGATCGCAGCACTGGTATCGGATGACCAAGTACTCGTTGACGAGATCATGCAAGCTATAAAAGCCGGCAATTCGTTCATTGATGTCTACCAGCAAGAAATTTCCGATTTCATGGCGACCACGTCGTTTTCCAAGGTCATCGTCCTCGCGGACGCGGAGCTGGAGGGGATCGCGCGGGAAGGCATGCTCGCGTTTATCGAGATAGCACGCGTGCCCGCAAACTACTTCCACGTGCTCGACGTGCGACACGGGCCGGTCACGATGCTGGACCCCGGGACGCTCGTGGTCATGGCGTGCTCACCGCACAACCTGCCCTTGCAAGCGGACCTTGTCGCGGACTTGATGGCCGCCGGGGCCAAGGTCGTGGTCGTTAGCGACCAGCCCAAGCACGCGTTGAAGGCCGACTTTCACGTCTCGATCCCCGATTACAAGAAAATGTGCGTTCGCGGGATACCATTCATTTACGTGATTCAGGAACTCGCGTTCAGGACCGCGCTCAAGAAGCAGATCGACCCGGATAACCCGCCCGGGCTCAAACCGTGGATACAGCTCAAAATGTAAAACCGCACGCGACAAGCAACGAGAAGCTGGAGTGGCCACATGAACAAGGATTACGACATCATCACCATCGGCGACTGCTGTGTCGACTTGATCCTTTCCGGCGATTCGATGGTTCCCGAGTTCGGCCAGAAGGAAAAAACAGTCGACAATTACTTCATGGAGATGGGAGGCTCGTGCACGATCTTCGCGTGCCAGGCTGCAAAACTGGGGATGAAGGTGGGCGTCGTGGGCAAGGTGGGCGACGACCCGTTCGGCACGTTGATACTCCATCGGTTAAGAGGGGCAGGCGTGGATGTCTCTCACGTCGTGAAAGATGCAGGATTGAAGACGGGCATCACGGTAGTCTTGAATACTGGCCTCGACAGGGCAATGCTGACGTACGCGGGCACCATAGATGCGATAGGCAAGGAAGACGTGCCCGCCGACTTGCTCGCGTCCACGCGGCACTTGCACGTGGGCAGCTATTTCTTGATGCACCGGGTACGTCCACAGTACCGCGACATCATCGAGACAGTGAAGGCCGGAGGCGGCACCGTGAGCATCGACACGAACTGGGACCCGGGGGAACGGTGGGACGGGGGGCTGGAGAAATTGCTCCCCCTAGTCGACATGCTCATGCCGAACGAGAACGAAGCCATGGCGATCGCGGGCACCACGACGGTCGACGCGGCGGTCGCATCGTTGCGACAGGTCGTTCCCGTCCTTGTCGTGAAGCGGGGGGAACGGGGTGCTTCGGTGCACGTGAAGGGCGAGGAATACGTAATGCCTGCACCTGGCGTCGATCATTTCATCGACGCAATAGGTGCCGGCGATAGCTTCGATGCGGGGTTCTTGTACGGCTATCTCAATTCCATGCCAGTACGGGAATGCGCCCGGATCGGCTGCATATGTGGCACCATGAACACGCGCGCCGCGGGCGGCATTGCCGGCCAGGTCACCCTTGCAGAGCTCCAGCGGTTGCTCTTGGAACGGTGACCAGCGCATGAAACCACCCGTTCTCATCTTGCCACCCAACCGGGTTCGTCGCAACTATCCGGGGGGTTTTCTTCTCGACATCCTGGAAGGAAACGAGCATCCCGAAGACTCCGACAAGCCAGAAGACTGGATCGCGTCCACCGTCGAGGCAAGCAATCCCGGCTTGCCGGTCCTTGAAGGCGAGGGTTTGTCAACAGTCTTGTTGCCTTCGACCGGGTGCACCACCATCAAGGCCCTGGTGGAAAGCGACCCGGTGCATTACCTTGGACAAGCCCGCTCGGCCTTGCCCGGCTTGGATGCTGGCTTCCTCGTGAAATTGCTCGATTCAGCCACGCGCCTCAACGTGCAAGCACATCCCACACGCGAGTTTGCAGCAACCGAGCTGGGGGTGCCCAAGGGGAAGCTGGAGTTCTATTACATCGTTGAAACGCGAGAGGGGGTCACGGCCGAGATTCGCCTTGGCTTCCAGCACCCGCCTTCGAGACACGAGTTCCTCCGGGCCGTGAGCGAACAAGATGTCAAGAAAATCGACTCGTGGTTCGATCCCGTTCCCGTGCACCCGGGAGAAGCATGGCTTGTCCCCGGGGGTTTCCCACATGCCATCGGGGGTGGCATCTTGCTCGTTGAGGTCATGGAACCAACGGATTTCGTGGTGCGGCTCGAATTCGAGCGTGGCGGGTTCACCGTGCCACCCCCGGCACGCTTCATGGGACGGGATGTCGAGTTCGCCGCCCGCATGGTCGATTTCACGCCCCGTCCCGTGGAAGAGGTCATCGATACGCTGCGCTTCAAGCCCGGGGAAACCCGAAAGAATCCCTCGTTCGTTCACGAGAATCTCGTGGACTCGTCCCGTTCCCGTTGCTTTCGTGTTGACAAGCTAACCGTGCTCGATCGTTCCGTGATCGACAAGGATGATGAAATGCTCATCGGTGTCGTCGTGTCTGGAGCAGGAAGCATCATTGCAGCGGATGATCGCCATACCTTGCGTAAAGGATCGCGTTTCCTCGTTCCCGCGGCCACGAGGCAATTCACGCTCGCGCCCGCGCCATCGCCACGGAAGATTGAACCTTTCAAAATCATCGCTTGCACGCCATGACCTCCTTTCACCATCGCGTGAATTTATTAACCTAACGCGCCATGTATTACCTATCCAGTCCACCGGGAATGTTAGGCAGATCTCATGGCAACAGTTGACGATCTCAAGACAGCCTTGGAATTCGTGCTCCAGCAGCAGCTAGTCGACGAGAACTACCAGCTCGTAAACCGGACGAATTCCATCACCATGCGACTCGCGGGCTTGAAACCCGCGTACCAACGAGTCCGGGACACAATCATGACAGGAGTTTCGCTGGTGGAAGCAGACAAGTTCGAGGGCTTCATCCAGTTCCTGTCCGATACGTTTTCAATACCCGAGGGGGCGTTCGTATCAAAATTACATGCCGTGCTTGACCCCAGCCTTGGATTGGACACGCGGATGAAGTTCATCCAGGTCACCGGCGTGCTCCGGGAGTACTGGCAAGACGTGGCTTACGAGCGCGCCATCGCCGATGTGCAGCGGATGGTTTCGAGCAGAACGAGAAAGAAAATCAAGCTGGACCGTGACGCCACGAATGCCATCTTGTGCAACGATTATAGCGAGGATTTCTCTGTGCTCATCAACTTGCACGTCGTTCGTGCATGGGGGGATATCACCCACATCCCGTTGGACACGAGAAGCGTGTGGCTCGGGACCGTGAACAAGTTGACTAGCCGTGTGGCGAAATCCGCGTGTATCTAGCCTTGAATTTTCTTGTCCACCATCGAGAAAAACGCGAGCATGAGCACCGTTACTTCAAACCTGGACATACTTGTACATTTGCCCTATAAGCTCAGTTTAAGGCTTCCTTAAAACAACTAAGTGCAAAAATATCTGTCCTCTCAAAAGAACTCCCTAAAATTGACCTTCCAAAGATTAAGCATCCAGATGCTCCATTAAAGGACAAGCGCAAGAGCTGCAAAAGAGCATTAAGGTCCCATCATTTTAATAAAATAGGGACAGACACTTTTTACACAGGAAAAAGTGTCTGTCCCTATTTTGTGATGACGTCCTTGTCCTTGAACTCCCGGGAGATGACCTCCGCGATCTGGTCGAGCCTGATGGCCGCGGGTTGAGTAACCATATGAATGCTCCTCTTTTGATGACCGGGAATTCTTGGATAATAATGAGATATCATGCATAGAAGGCTTAGAGAACGTACCAAATTTACACACGCTTGGATTAAGTAATAATAAGATTTCGAGATTAAACGGTTTGGATAAACTCGTGAACTTGAGTTATCTCTGGTTGGATAACAACAAGATATCTCGAATCGAAGGATTAGGTGCCTTGGAGCACTTGATCGGGCTGGATTTGTCGGATAATCCCATGACGGGAGGAGATAAACGGTTCGCAAGAAAAATAATGAATTCTCTTGATGGCGATCCCGTAAAAGAAGTGGTTCAATTAAGCAAGGACCGATTGAGAAAGTCACTCAAGAATTAGCCAAGGTGTGCGACGTGTTTCACCTCCCCGCCCCTTGCGTCACTGCCTTGGCACCAGCACGGGCTTGACCAGCACGGCCAGGCGCGCTTGTCGCATCGCGGGTGCATCACGATGCAAATATATAAGAAAAAAAGGAAATCACGAGATCAAGCTTCTTTTTCGATGAGGTAATACATCATGCCAGATTCAATAACGACGGATTTAATGGCGAAGCCGTTCTCGTTTATATATTTCTCGATATATGCCAATTGTTCGACCAAGTGGGTTCCTTTAGGGGTTTCCACGTTCCGCTGGTCGGTCGAGGTGGAGTGGATTATTTTTCTCGAGTTCCCGACGCCCGTAATCATTTCAATTTTTTTCAAGGTGAATCACCAAACGATGATGTGCAGGCGGGGAATTTAAGCTTCCCGCGGGGGCTGTCCCAGTATGCCCGTGGCGAACGTTCCCGGTGTCTTGGGACCTTGCATGACGGTTGGCCGTCGCTGAGACGGGTTCCGGTCCCTCATTCCAAACCGTAATCATGGTCCCGCCATTCCCGCTCCGAGTGGATTTTCTTGACCAGCTTGTGCGACTCCTTGAGTTCCAGCAGCTCCCTCGCCTCGGCAAGCGCCTCATCTGCAGGAAAGGCGAACCGGTTGAACAGCTTGCTTTTCTTGCATGCCTTCTCCGTGAGCAAGTACATGGGCCACACGAACCACTTGCTCGGGCCGCTCATGCGGGCCGCGCTCTTGAAATCCCCCAGGCTGTTCGTGTCCCACGCGCCGAGCAGCGCCGTGAGCGGCAGATACCCGAAGAGAAGCACGAGCAGGAGGAAGGCGATCGCGATTCCCAAGGCCGGGTAGAAGCCGAGCGTCGCCTCGACCGGGTTGAACACGAACGTGAGCATCGCCATGAGCAAGCCGAACATGACCGCGCCCGACATTATCGGGGCGGCAAGCGTCTGCCAGTAGGTGATCTTTATTTTCACGACCTTCTTGTGCGTGAAGATGTATGACAAGATGGTCTTGTACAGGATCGCCGGGTACTCGCCGCACGGGATGATCCAGACCAGTGCCGGCAGACCGTACTTTCCCGGCAAATCGAGCCAGACGATCCAGAGGAGCATGAAGAAGATTTTCAGCATCTCCTCGGAGCCCCGAAGCCACATGAGGAACGTGGGATGATTCGTGCCGAGCTGGATGGAATCCGCGAAGCTCGTGTAGGGCTGCTGGAAGTTGCGGATGAGCGTCGAGAAGAAGAATGGCAGCGCCGCTATGTAATAAACCATGTTGAACGCGACGAAAAATTTATTCAGGACGAGGTACACGGTGAGGATCGACGGGAGGAACAGGAGCTGGAAGAGCACGATGTACCGCAATGATTGCGCGAGGTAGTATTGCGTGAGTTTCTTCTTCCCGTTCAGGAATGCTTCCGCTATGAGGGGCGTCGGCGCGCTCACGCCACCCCAATTCACGAAGCCCGAAATCCCCGACATCAGGCCGCACAAGGTTGAAAACGTCGTGAACTGCGGGATGAAGATGATGTTGATCCAGAGGAGCACCTGGCCCGTGAACACGCCGATGAGGCTCCATGCCCCTGTTTTAATGCCGAATACAACGCATTCCTTGATCATGCCCCAGTCGAATCCCACGCGGAAGCAATCACGCGCCCTGATGCCCTCGCCTTTCATCGCGTTCGTGAAGAACCATGCCGAGAGCCACATGGCGAAGAAGTCGTCGACGTACACGCCGATGCACGCGCCGATGGCAATGCCCATGATCTCGCCGATCGCCGGGTCGTTCATTCCCCAGATACGGCCAAGGAACACGAACGTCAGCTCCGTGAGCCGCTGGAAGCCCTCGCCGCAGATGAACCCGAGCACCGCGGTCTTGTTGTAATGCTGGAGGGAGCCGAGCACGCCCCCGAAGACGCTAAGGTATCCTGGAAATTGGTAGGTCGCAACGATGAGCATGAGCCACATGCCTTATGCCAGGGGGCCGTTGGGCACGATGAACAGCGCGTAGATCGAGACCACGGTGACCTGGACGAGCCCCGTGAACGCCTGGTACCAGACGAAATACTGGATGTAATTCAGCATCCGCGCCGGATTCTTGATCCGGGCCTCAGCGATGAAGCGGTCCATGGTCATGTGCGTCCCAAGGTCGAAGATCGTGAAAAGCAATCCAAAAATCCCGCCCGTGACGTTACGATAGCCATTGCTTTCCGGATAGGGGTAGAATATGTTCACGATCACGCCAGAAATGAACAAGCCCAGGATCATGCTGATCAGGGAGAAGATGAGGTTGTACCAGAACCCAGCGAGCGGCTTGTGGAAGCCTATTTTTTCCCACAGCTCCGCGGGGCTCTCCTTGCGTTCCGTGCCGGTAGTTTGCGCGGCGGGAGGCGCCTCGGTCATGGATATACCCTTGTCCCGGTGCCTATATATACGCGAGGCTTGAAGAGGGGGAAAGAAGGTCGAGAAGGGTATTGGCAGGACCCTTCCCGGGCGGTTCCGGCGTGATGACGGGCCCCCGTCCTAGGAATCGAAAGCGCGTGCCCGCACCACCCCGATGAAAAAAATGTCTCTTTGAATTCAGCACGGCTGGACAACATCGTTCCCATCCACGCCGGGTGGTTGATTTGATTTATCGTCTCGGTCACTGGCGTTCCATCCCGACAAGCCATGACCATTTGCCGGCCAGCGCAGTTCAAGAACGCGTTGACCTAGGCGCCGTGGCGTTCGCGATCTATGGACCGTATGAGCTTGATAAGCTCCTTTGCAGATTCCTCGGGGCCACTATGTTCGAAGCCCGGCAAGCCGAGTCGCGTCCGGATCTGGCCCACGAACATGCCTGCCTTGAAAAACTGCTCGAAGTATCGCGTGGCGATGGCATCGTGCACGTCCTTGTATTCGGGCGGCCCGAAAATGTTGGCAAAGTACGACCGGGTGAGACCCGTTGACGTGGTCGTGCCCTTGCTCATGGCCGTGCCTTCCCGGAACACGGCCAAGGCATCCCCGGCGGATGCGAACCGCTCTATGACCGGATGGGCGTCGTCCACGGGCTCGTAGTTGTTCGCGTACAAGACAAAATCGATGCGCGTGCCTTGGATGACCCGCTGCAACGATGTGACGGGAATGACGATGCGGGCATTCACTGCATTAGGGTTCATTATGATGGCACGGTCGATCTGGCCAAAGGCTGCCCCGGGGGAAAGGTCATCGATGCGCAAGAATGCACCGATCTCGGTGCCATAACCCGAGACGGAGCCGTCCTGCTTGATCTCCATGGAACCCATGTCGTCGGCGATCACGATCACGTCGGATAATGACTTGCCCCCGAGGTTCTTGAACGCTTCGAGTGTTTCCGACTTGCCGGCGCCAGTGTCGCCGATCAACAAGATGGACGTGTCGATGCGTCCATCGAGGATGATGCGCGTGAGCGACCCGTGGTAGGGCATCCAACCGCGCTTCATCATGACGATGTTGTGGAGCGTGAGCATCATCTTCTTCAAGTAGCCGAAGTACCCGAACATGTCGTCATTCGGGCAGGCTGCGATAAGTATCTGCTCCGCATCGTCATCGTAGAAGATTGTCGGGAAGCTCCCGAGCCCGTCGATGAATGTTTTGTTCACGCCGAAGAGGTAAATCCCGTGTGGCTTCTTCACCAGGTCCTCGTCGGTCGCGATCTCGAACAAGTTCGCGAGCGAGAACCCCAGCTCGAAGAACTTTTCGTGGAAGTAGGCGAGAATCACAAGATCGCCGACCTTTGCAGGATAGCAGAGCCATTCATCTGGAACGATCTCCACGTAGTCCATGGGATTCTTCACGACCCTCACGAACTGTCCCGTCCGCTTGTTGTTCGGCTGGTAAATGACAAGTGGGGGGTTCAGCAGCACCTGCCGGATGATTGGAACGTCGTGCAAGACTTCCGTGTAGAATTGGGGCATCGGGATCTGCTTTGGCAAAGCAATGGCCGCGATCTCCGCGCCCGCGCGGACCTGCCGGTAGACGTTCGGGTGGTCGCCGTTGATGTTTTCCTGGATGTCCCGGTTCACCCGTCTTGTTTAAGGTCGTCTAATATCCTGTAAACCTGGCTTTGAGAAAAATTGTAATTGATAACAAAGGAGGAACTGTTTGCTTTTGATGATAAGGTCTGGTTGATGTTTTTATGAAGCTCGTACCCTGAAATCCCCTCGGAAGAGTCCTTGATCTGATCGAGGATTAAGAAATCAAGCAGTAAACGACGCACCTCTGGGGTTTTTTTTATTTCTACCATCTTCAGCTGTAAGATGAAAAAAAGTAGTGCATTTAATCCTTCCCATATTGCAAATATTGTCAAGCATTATATATCGTCAAAATGATTATATCCTCATTCCTAAAATCGTGAGGACATCTCGATGAGACACGTGATACCCTTTACATCGCCTACGATCCCCACGATAGAACAAGTGGGGGGGAAGCATTATCGCTGATATTGATGAAAAACAGAGGCATGTCGATACCGAACGGGTTCGTTCTCTCTGTGGATTTTTTCGAACCCTGGATGAATATATTGCGCAATACAAGCGCTTGGGCGGAATTATGCAATGATTCAAGCAAGGAATTCGGCAAATCAACAAAGCTGCTCCAGGACATGTGCAGCACGCTCAAAATGGACAAAGGACAGCGAGATGAGCTTTCTGCTGCAATAGAGGAGTTACATTTCTCCCTTAAAGAATCCACCAACGTGCTATTTGCCGTCCGATCGTCGTCACCAGAAGAGGATGTTGACGATGCGTCCTTCGCGGGAGCCTATGAAACGGTTTTGGGGGTACGAAAGGAGCTTGTCGATGATGCCATCAAGAAAGTGTTTGCATCTTCCTTTAACGAAAGAGTCTTTCATTACAAAAATGGCAACGGGTTCTCCTTCGACCAGCACCGGATGGCGATCATCGTCCAACAAAATATAGCCGCAGATGCAGCAGGTGTCGCCTTCTCGTTGAACCCGTTAAACAATTGCTACGACGAAGGGGTCATCATTGCCAATTTCGGCTTAGGAGAGTCCGTTGTCGGAGGACACGTGACTCCAGACAAGTTCATCATCGATAAAGTGCAGCGGAAGATTATTGAATCTACAATTGGGAACAAGGAAGTCATCATCTCCTTGGATCCAAACGGTGGAACAAAAACGACCTCGCGACAAGGCAATGGCCGTTCTTGCATAACCCCCGATCAGGTCCTGATGATTGCTGACCGCATGAAGGACATCGAAAGCCTTTTCCAGAAACCGATCGACATCGAATGGGCGTTTTCACACGATAGCCTCTTCATCCTCCAAGCACGGCCGATCACCACGTTTCTCCCACTTCCCGCGGAGATGGTGTCTGCGCCAGGAGAACAAAAGACGTTGTATGCAGATTCAACGCTAATCGAACAAGGGATCCAAGAGCCGCTTTCTGTCCTAGGTACCGATTTTTTGAGCGAAATACTACGAGTGATGAGCGTGCTCTTTGGTGGGGATGCAACCGGAAAAGACGGCATAGCATTCACTGCAGGGGGCAGGTATTACATGAACCTCTCGAATTCCACCAAATTGTTGGGCAAGAACTTGAGCCTGGCACCCGGCAGCATCGGGGACGCGAGCGTTAAGCAGATCATGGATAGCCTGGACATCACCCAATATCGCCCTAAACAATTACCAAAGAGGCTTAGGAACATCAAGCTGAAAATGGGATTCGCGTTGATGTCCGCACTGATGAAGGTCGTTAGTGCTTCCAACAATCCGGACAAGTACCTGTCGGACTACAACCAGCGTGCAATCGACGAAGTTCGAAAGATCGAGCAATGTAAAATGGACGGCCAGTCCTTTAGGGAATATGCTCGATCCTTGACGGCCATCTTGAATTTCTTTATTGCCAAGGATGCTATTCCACTGGTGCTCGCGCCAAAACTCGCCTTAGCGCGAATTGAAAAGTTATTCAAGCAAGAATCGAAGATGCTTCATGACGAATTGGCCAACCTTAGCATGTCATTACCAGGAAATAAAACGGCAGAAATGGGGGAATGGTTGTACAAACTGGCTTCATTAATCGATTTCGATCCTGACGAGAACCCGCAAGGATTCAAAGCAAAATTATCGCAAAACAAGCTTAGTTCCGAATTCATGCAAGAATGGAATGCATTCCTTGGTAAATTCGGTTTCCGGTGCTTCCGGGAGATCGATGTCGCCACTCCACGCCCCAACGAACAAGCTGCACTCCTCTTTTACCAGTTGAAAAACCTGGCTCGTTCGGTCAAAGATCGAAAAGATTCAAGAACGATCTTTGAGGAGGCACGCTTGAAACGAGAAGCGGCATACAAGATCCTGCATGATCTTGCAATCCAGAAAGGAAAGAAGAGTGCATTAATCTTTGAAAAGAGTTACAAGACCTTGAAAGCACTTGGGGGATATCGCGAGAACAGCAAGCACTACATCACCATGGCAATCGATAAATTCCGGAAGGAAATCATCCAAAAAGCCCAAGCATTCGTGGCTGACAAGCGCTTGGATTCACCAGATCAGATCTTTGATCTTACCATCGACCAAGTTGACAAGGCACTGAATGACAAAAATATTGATGTGAAGGCGTTGCGGCATGAAAACACGGCCTTGATTGAGAGGATCAAGAAGAGCCACCTGGTTCCCCAGCTCATCGATTCACGAGGAAAGGTTTTCTTTCCGCCCCAAAAGGAAATCAAGGAAGGAGAAATTTCAGGGGAACCTATTTCTCCAGGTATCGCCCGAGGAAAGGTAAAGGTGTTAAATCAAGCAAACGAGAAGCCATTCCTACCGGGAGAAATCTTGGTTGCCAGATCGACGGATCCGGGATGGACGCCTTTGTTCATCAATGCAAAGGCAATTATCCTTGAAATCGGCGGGTTATTGCAGCACGGCGCCGTCGTCGCCCGAGAATACGGCATTCCTTGCGTTTCAGGAATAGAACGGGCAACTTCCAAGTTCAAGGATGGGCAAGAGATCGAGGTGGATGGGTCCAATGGACGGATACGAATCATATCAGTAAGGGAGACATGATGGCGGATCCGTCAATTCAGACCGATGAGGCATCAGTAAAATCGTTTCTTGATGGAAAGGGCGTCTCTGAACGAGCCCTCTTCTTTTCTCTAATGATCTGTCTCATCGTGGACATGCTAGGGTATTCCTTGACATTACCATTGTTACCCACGATCACCAAGACCTTCACGTCAAGCGACATCATGGTTGGCATCATCACGAGTGCAAACGCTGTTTTTTCCATGATTTTTGGGCCGATCTGGGGCAAATTGAGCGACAAGCACGGCAGAAAACCAATCTTGTTCATTTCCCAAGCCGGTACTTTGGTTGCTTTTGTTCTCCTCGCTTCATCGGCTTCCATCGAGATGATCTTGTTTGCGCGGATTCTAGATGGCGTGTTCAGCGGGCAACATCCGGTAATCATAGCAATCGTCTCAGACATGACGACAAAAGATAACCGGGCAGAAAAGATGTCGAAAATGATGGTCATTGTGTCCTTATCGACTTTGATAGGCCCATTGTTGGGTGGTTTGCTGGGATCGATAAACTGGCGAATACCACCGTTTTTAACATCTATTCTTTCCATGATTTCGATATTGTTGACTGCCAAGTTGTTAATTGAAACTATGCCGAGAGAACGAAGAGAGGAAGTTAAGAGACAGAAGGACCAGAAAGGAGCTGCCAGTTCCAAATCGCGTGTGATGAATCCCCTTATGCGAATTCGGCTCGTTCAAGTATTCACGATCAATGCAGTTTTCACGGTGTTTACCTCGAGCATAGCACTGGTCGTTGGCGACCGGTACCAGCAAGGACCCGCGGTCATCGGCATCCTATTATCTTTCATGTTCGTCATGCTCGCGGTGTTCGGGGGAGTCTTGATGGTTCCATTGCGGAAGAACTTGGGGGATTTGGTGTTGACATTCGTGGCGGTCGGGAGCGGGATCATTGCGTGGATAGTATTCATGATTTCGGCGAACATCTGGTTGTTTCTGGTGTTCTTGGTCTTCCTCATCTTTTTCGAGGCCATCTTGCAGCCGATTTTGAAAGCAAACCTGACAAAGACAGTCGATAGGAGTAAACAAGGGGAGATTGGCGGTTGGTCGACAACGGTTCAATCTCTTGCCCAATCCATCGTCCCGGTCATCGCGACAGGGTTCCTCGAAATCGGCCAGTTGGTTCTCCTGGGAGTCGTGGTAGAACCCTATACGCTAATAGGTATGTTCAGCATCGCCTTGTTAACCGTGCTTGGATTGATTCTGTTCAAAGACGCACGGAAGGATCCGGGAGCATTCAAATTCAATGAGGCCGAGCTAGATCATCTAAGAAACAAGCATTGCCATCGATCGAAGGATGGTGGAGAATCAATTGAATCAAGTCCTATGGACGGAAAGATTGGTTGATTTCATACTCGAAATCAAGTCCGGGTTAAAACCCGGGTTCGACACCCCAGCGTCTCTCATACAAGAACTTGAAGTCTGCAATCTTGTATTTCTTGCGATCCAGCAAGGATGTCATTAACACCTCTACTTTACCAAGGCTCGCGGCAAGAAGCGGTTCGTCGCGTGCGATGGCCGCTCGGACGGAACCTGCAAGGTCACCTTGCCCGTCATCCAGGCCGGGAAGATCTACCCCTCGGGGAAGGTCTGCCCGTCGTGCGGCTACCCGATGGTCAAGTGTTACTTGAGGGGGAAGCAGCCCTGGGAGTTCTGCGTGAACTGGTCGAACCACGCTAAGCCGTGATGATGCCGCCGGGGCCGATGCGGAAGCGCGCCTCGCGCTCCTTACCGGTTACGCTCTTTATCGACCGTGCCACGTGGACGGCCGCGTCGAACTCGTCCTTCCGCGTGAATATCGCGTGGTCGGAATATCCGAGCAACACGTTGCTGTTCGAGGGCAAGGGTAGGTTCCCCGCGGCGTGGTTCGTGAACAAGACGCACGTGCCGTGGTCCCGCGAGATCGTCCAGATCCTCTCCGACAGGTCGAGCAGCAGCCGCTGGCGCTTCACGGGCTCGTCCTGGTCGAGCTGGAACGACGAGGGGATGACCGAGTCGACGACGAGGAGCGGTATGGAATTCCCGCGCCGCATCATCGATTCGACCGCGCCGAGCAACGTGAGGAGGTGGGGCGACGAGTAGCACGTGGCGACGAACACCTTGTTCAGGTCGATCTGGCCACCCGCATGCTGCACGAGGCGCTCCGGCCGGAAGGAATGCTCCGAGTCGATGAACGCTACCTTCGTCTCCTTGCCGAACGGGTGGCGCAAGAAGGAGAGCATGGCCAGGTAACCGAGTTCCGTCTTTCCCGACGCCACCGGACCGAAGAGCTGGTAAGTCAGTCCCGCCCTGAACCCGCCTCCGAGCAGCTCGTCGATGCACGGCAAGCCGGTCGGCACGCACGTTCGAGGAGGTTGCTGGATGCCTCTTAGGTTGATGACGTCGAAGGGGTGCTTGAACTCTGCGCGCAGTCTCTCGCTGAAGGCCCTTGCCTCCGCTTCCGAGATCGACAAGATCGAGGCGATCTCGCGCTCCGAACTGAGGAGCAAGGGGAGCAAGAACCACCTGTACCCCCGGTACTTGCTGCCGAGGCGCGATTGCATGAACTCGGACAGCTTATCTAGCGTGGACTTCACGATGCCATGATACCTCGGTTCGCCAGTAATTAACGCTTCCCCTTCCCAACCACCTTGGCAAGGGCGGTCGGGGGAAGAATCGCGGTTTTTATCGGAAACGCTTTGACGCCACGAGCGCGTTGGTCTCCCGCTCACCAATGCTCATTAAGCTATAAATAGGGTCGCGCGCACTAGGACGTAGAGAGTCGCGGTAGGGGTGCCATGTCAACGGAAAGCAGTCCACAAATGATACGGGTGAGGGAGTACATTGCCGAGAAGGAGACCGCCAAGCAGTCCTCGATCTCGTCTGTCTTGAAAATTACCCCCACGAAATTGAACGCCATCATCGGCGACCTCGAACGGGAGGGCTTCCTCGAAAAGCGCAAGTCATTGTACCACGGGCACCAGGTGACCACGGTAGTGCTCGTGAAGAACGAGCTCCCACCACCGGCATATCAAAATACCCCGGAACCGGCCGTGGTGAATCCAGCAATTGATCGCACGGCCGGCACTTGCAAGACGATGTTCGCGAGCCCGTGCTTCTTCTGCGCCAAGCTGGAGACGTGCGGGGAGGACAACATCATCAACTATTACAACTGCCCCAAGTTGAACGAGTTCATCTCGAAGCCGCTCTGACCGGGGGGCCTTTACGCTGCTTTCTTCGACAATACGGGAGTTAGCTTAGGGCGCTTACCATTTATTTTTGTCTTTCCGACGAAAGTCTGCCTTTCTCGCCACGGTCTTCCCCGTTCAGCCCGTGTAAGACCGATAGATTCAAATTCTTCAAGGACACATGTCAATTCATGGACATCGTCGAAAATCCAGAGGTGCCGGTAGAATACAGTAATATCTCCGACAAGGATTCCAAGCCATCAGCGTGTGACAAATGTGGTTGCGAGGATCTGATATGCCGGACGCACCAATTCGTCGATCGGCAGGATCTCGGGACGCCATCCATCAAGCGCATTCAACGACACGAGTGGGTGTTCTGGGAATGCAAAAAATGCGGGAATCGATTCTCGGTCAAAAACCCCGCTGTTGAATTCGATTGTAGCTTCACTCACGACGTGAAAGAGTACGTGTTCAAGCGAGTCTTGAACAAGGGGGATTCTGCAACTCGTGTTGCGGGTGATTTAAAGGACTTGCATAACGTCAGCGTTGATGTGACCACGGTCTTGGAATGGATTCAAAAGAAGAAGGAACATGACATGAAATCTCCTCTAGAAGGCAAAGAGAGTCAATCCAAGTCACGCGGGGCGAAGGTTATCTGCCTGGATGGCACTTTCAAGGCGGTGACCCCAAAAAAAAACGACCTGGCCAACGCGAAGGACGAGCTTTCTTGCTTGCATCTAACCCGATTAAAAAACGGGCGATTGGCGGCTACTTGGCAGTCGGAGAGCGGAAAGAAGAAGCAATTCCGTTCTTAATGTGGATTAAAGTGCTGCTCGGTAAGGATCCGGAATTTTTCACGATGGATTTCGATGACACGTGGTTCATTGCAGTGATGACGGTATTTCCGAATGCGATCATCATCATTTGCACGTTTCACGCGATCCAATTACTAACAAAAGGTTTATTAAAAGAATTAAACCACTTGCAAAGAAAAATGAACACCATTTTCATCAAGGAATGCGGGATCGTCCGTAAGGCATCATTTGCACTCGAAAAAACCCAATCCGTTGAGCCATTACCCGCGTTGACGCAAGAATTCTGCATTAAATGGATCGTTTTCTATCAGGAAATGATCGTGGTTTGCAAGTCTGATGATGCCCCCTCTTTCATTTCAGGATATGTAGCGTTGATTGCGAGAATTCGGGCATGGGATCACGTCATTGCAAACAAATTCGAGCAAGAACTTGATATAAACACGCCATTATCTGAGCTCGACAAGCGACACGTGGTAAAACTCAAGAAAACATTGAAGACGAAGTGGCGGGGCGTTTTACGCGATGTTCGGGAAGCACGTGAAGAGAAAAAACGTGAATTTGCAGATGCCAAGTACTTGCTCTTGAAAAAGTCCGCGAATTTGGCGAAATGGGAAAACGAGAAGTTGGACACGTTTTTAAAGGATAACGCGTGGGCAAGAATCTACCGAACGACGTTATTACAGTTTTATCAATTGTTCGAGGACTCATCGTGTGACAATCCATCGCTAGACTTCTTGGACGCAATCGTGAACAAGGAATCGCGTGACGAGCTCAAGGCTGCAGTTGAGACACTAAAAGCGAAGAAAGAGTACATCTTCAACTACGTGAAGGCGTTAAAAACACATCCGGGGTGGAAAGATCACCCCGGATTCAAGGTGAATCCAGAACCTTACATGAAGCGGGTCAATGATTTGAGTCGCGTCCAATATGGTCTTCGCTCGGATGAAAACGCAGCCTACAAGCTCGCCCAGTTCTTAGGATGCCCTGTCATGCAATCCCAAAGCGTTTTAAACGACATTGGAGGAGATACAAGTATTACCTAGCATTGTCCTTTCTTCTTGCCCTTGCAGATAAAGTAGAACTCGGGAGAGCCTTGCTGCGACGAGTCTGGCTTCGTCTTGGACACCTTCTCGAATAACCCGGTCAACGCCCCCTCCAGCTCCTTCGACTCCTCGGGGAGCCCTTGGAAGGACTTGACGACGCTGTTCCCGCCGGGGAGGAGTAAGTGCTTGCAGATCTCGACCACCTGCATGGAGAGCTCGTGCTGGCGGAACAGGTCGACGCTCCTGGCGCCCGTGAACTTCTGCGCGCAGTCCGAGAGGAGGACCGAGAGGAAGGGAGCTGTTTTTCCTGTGGCCTTGCACACCACGTCCACGAAGTCCGCGTCCATGATGTCCTTCCTCAAGAAGCAGACCCGCTCGGAGATGGGGCGGACGGTCTGCAAGTCAACCCCGATGACGCCCTCGATGCCTTTCTTATCGTGTACATATTCTGTCCACGAACCGGGTGCACTGCATAAATCGAGCACCCACCCGCCTTCCCCGAACACGCCGTATTTCTCGTCGATCTGCTTGATCTTGTATGCCGCCCGCGATGAATAGCCGTCGGTTTTTGCACGACGATAATACGCTTCATGGCGCCGCTCGTTAATCCATCGCTTGTTGGTCGGCATGGTGATCGAGATCGAATAAGCCTTGCAATACAGATAAACCATAACTACGTGGGACTCCTTTCCCCCGTGCACATGACCCAGGATGACAAGCTGCAGCTCGTGACCGAAGGAAAGGCTCGGTTCCGCGCGTTCCTCTTGCCAGGGAAGGACGGTGGTGAAGCGGGTGAAGAGGTGGAAGGAGGCCTTGACAAGTGGGAGCAGCGAGGCGTCCCGACCCGGTCGATGCCCGTCTTCTACAACCCGGCCATGGCCGTGAACCGCAACATTTCAGTCCTGGCCGTGAACGCGTGGAGGGGGAAGTCAAACGGGACGATGAACATCTGCGACGCGATGTGCGGCGTCACGATGATATTGTACCTCGAACCGCATGGCTCGCGAATGATCTTGTTCGCACCCGCCGGGGACGCGGAACCTGCGAGCCACGTGCTTGAATCAACGTTGGAAGCATTCCGTTCCGGGAATTCGTTCGTGAGCTACGCCGACAAGAACGGGACGTTCCGGTGCATCCTTGGCGACGGGCAGGAATTGGCCGGCGACCAGCTGGTCCCGCCACCACCTTCGATCCCGTTGACCGACTGGGACCTGGTCGTGAAGCACCGGCGGGCCTCCGGGGAGGTTATCGATGTCGTGCAGCATCACGTGAAGCCGGAAGACTGGCGAAAAAACAAGCGCTTGAAATATTGCTCTGGCCCGGGGCATTATTCCACGGTTCTCACGTTACCTGATGATTACTTCACGGGATGCAGGTTGCTCCTATCCTTGGGCCGCGTGCACGATGTGGCAACGGTCACCGTGAACGGCACGGTCGTGAAAACCCTGTTGATCCCGCCGTACGACGTTGACATCACGGCCTTGGTGAAGCGGAACGAGACGAACACGATCGAGGTGGACGTGACCGGCACCATGCGAAACATGCTCGTTGGATACGGGAAGAAGCACGGGAAGCCGTGGAAGCACCACAAGCGGCAGGGCACGATGCCGATGGGAATCATCGGGCCAGCCTGCATCAAGGCGCAGCACGTCGTAAGATACTCGAAAAACAATTAATTTCAATGAGACACGGTCAAATTAAGAGCGGGTCCTTCGGATTGTAAGAGACCTGCTCGCACCGGTCTTTTCTGATGACGACGTCATCCTCGAGCCGCAAGCCATACCTCCCCTGCCAGTACAAGCCGGGTTCGTTAGAATAGATGGAATCCTCAAGGAAAACCCTTCCCTTCGGGGCCTTCCACGAGCAGCGGTTACCGATGTCGTGCACCTCGTAACCGATCGCGTGCCCCAGCCCGTGAATGTATAGTTTCTCGTGATCGTACCACTTGGAGGCGAGGAAGTCCCTGCATTCCTGGTCGGGAACCCACGTCTCGACGCCGGCTGTCATGTGCTGATTGGCTATCTCCTTTGCCTGGTACAAGGCACGGTACGCGTCGGTGAAATCAACGGGAGGGGTGCCGTCGACCCAGTAAGTCCACGTGATGTCCGAGCAGATTTGCTCGTAGCGCACGCCCGTGTCGATCAGGAGTGCCCCCCTCTCGATCTTCTTGGTGCTCGAGTTGTGGTGCGGGTCCGCTGAATTCGGTCCCGATGCAACTATCGTGTCGAACCCTGGCTCGCCCACCTTCATGTACTCGTAATCGATCTTCGCTTGGACGTCCTTCTCGGTCATCCCAACTTTCACCCAGTCCGGGACAGATTCCAGTATGCCGAGCGTGATCTTCACGGCTTCCTTCAACGCGGCGATCTCCTCGGGTGACTTGCGCTCCCTCATGCCCTTGATCACCTCGATCGAGGACACGAATTCGGTTCCGGGTGCCAGCACCCGCAAGCTGTGGAGTTGCCCCGCCTTGATGTAGTCCGCCTGGCCAGTATCGGAGAACAGCGCGTCCTCGCCGTAATTCACAGCGATCCTTGGCTTCGAGACCATGCCCGTCACGATGTCCTTGTATTGTGTGTGCGTGGACCACGTGCACACGTCCACCTTTGCACCCATGGCTTCCACGGCCTTCTTGATCATGGGTGCCTCCATTTCGACGGCCGCGATCTTGTGGTTTCCATTAGCATCGACGAGGATGAAATGGATCGCGTGGGATTTCACGCCCAGGAAAAAAGGGGAATGGATGTCGCTACCCTCGTTGCACGCGATGAGCCAGCCATCGATACCACGTTCCTTGAGCAACAAGGCGGCTCTGTCGAACTTGTTCATTGCGCCTGTTCACATGCCGATGATTTTCTTGATCGCATCAACGCGCAAACCGGAGACGCCAAAAAGTTCCTTGAAGTAATACTCGCCGGTTTCGTCTAGCCGCACGACGGGCGTGTATACCATGCAGCCGTCGATGTCGCAGAACCGGGTGATGAATTTTTCGTCGCTCAAGAGCTTGTTCTTGACCTTCGCATCCTCCAGCGACCATTCATCAAATTTCACGTTGTTTTTCTTGAGCCACGCTTTCAAGTCATCGCACTTGTGGCAGCCGGCCTTGGATATCACTTGAATTTTTTTTACCATGTCTGGTTCACTTGGATCGGGTGTTACGTGCCGTGTCAATGAATCATGACAATATCTAAAAAAGGATTCTCCCTATCTTTCATGATGTCGTTTGAAACCACGGGTCGTCCAATCCCGGGGGGAACATGAACGGGGGGGAACGAGTGTTCCTCACTCCTTATATGGCGTTTTTTTCATTAATGACATGGTTACCACGCACGGGCGTGGTGGTGAAAAAAAAACATGATGACACGCAGAACAAAGTCCCTCGTCTTCGGGATGGCCTTGCTGAGCGTGATCGCGTTCTCGATCGCGAGCACGGTCGCGCAAGGGGTCACGGAAGAGCCTATCGGGACCAACACGGCCACCCGGCACATGAACGCCGGCGAGACCAAGGCATTTAAATTCCGGCAGCAAACCCGGTTGATGTTCAAGACCAACGTGTCGTTGCAACTCAACATGGACGTTGATGCCTTGGAGATCGGTGACAAGTCCGTCACGGTGGAGCTCAACTGCAGCGCGACGGAAGTCGTGATGAACATGACGTGCCGCGAGAACCAGGCGGAACTCGGCTTGATGAATGGCAGCACCGTGCAGACGCGCACCCGCAACCGCGTTCAAGTGGGTGGCTTCGCGGCGAACATCACCGTGAACTGCACGCAATTGCAAGCACGCCTCCGCGCGCAAGTCGGCAACTTGAATGGCTACGTGTGGGCCTATTGGAACGGAACCACCGAGGAATGGGTCGAGGTCCCGACCGAGACCATCGACGGCGAGGCCGTCGCTGACGTCGATCACTTCTCTACGTGGACGTTGTTGGCACCCGATGCATCCATCGGTATCGAACCAACGTTCGTTCTCCTGGCCAGCGCCGGCGCGGTGGCGATGTTACTGGTCGCCTACCGGGTGAAGAGGCGCTTCTAAACATTTTTTTCCCCCATTTTTTTTATATACCAACAGAATTATCTATGCACCACGGATACATGCTGGACTGCATCGACATGAACAATATGCACCGGGCTCAAAGGACGGCGAGCATCGTCGTCCTTGCTTCGTTCGTTGCATTAGCTGCGCTTTTTATGGCAATGACACCACGCGTCTCCGCGTGGAGTGCAACCCTCCGCGTCTCGCCGGATTCCCCGGATGATGTTGAATTCAACACGGTTATCATCCACGCCAGCGCGAACGTCTCGGCAACTCTCAGGATCACCGTCGACAACCGGCTCCGCGGCAAGGAGCTATTTTTTGATATCGCTGCAGGGTCGGCGGTTGACGTTGACATCAACATGCAACAAGAATTCGCAGACAAGCGTCTCCGCGCGGGTCAGGACATCGAGATCACGCCGGGCTCGGGGCAACCGGGCATGCAATATCGTTTCACCTACGGTGCAGCCCTCCACGTCCACGCAAATGATACCGGTGCAAGGATGGCCGTATCCGCCGGGGTGAGTGATTTCGGTAGTGCCAAGGAAAATCTGCATTGGATATACAAGACCACCGCTGCAGATGATGACTCGCCATGGGATATCGTGACGACCGAAGTGAGCGGTGACTACATCTCCACGGAAATCG
The DNA here is from genome assembly GCA_041305945.1 of Promethearchaeota archaeon. GTDB lineage: Archaea > Asgardarchaeota > Lokiarchaeia > Sigyniarchaeales > Sigyniarchaeaceae > JBGLND01. Next base: position 2,209,630 of record JBGLND010000001.1, on the reverse strand, counting down.
TTAGCGAGGGGTACTTGACCATCGTGGAAGGGTACGTCCCGCTCGATTGGACGTGGCCAGTCATTTTTCTCATCACGATCGTCGTCATCGCTATCTCTGGCCTCATGATCTCCAAGACGGATTACGTGCGTGGCGTGGCTGCCCGTATTCGGGGCGAGGGTGGCGTGCGCCCGCACCGCATGTCATTCGATGATGTGCTCGAGAACGAGGCCAGGAAGAAGATTCTCGACTTGATTCTCGGGCAACCTGGCATCCACCTCAACGAGATCATGCGCCAGACAGGCATCGACGCCGGTGCGGTCAACTGGCACTTGGACATCTTGGCTGACTACCACCTCATCAAGATGGAAAAAGTCGGGCAATACAACGCGTACTTCCCCAAAATCCCGATAAAGAACGACTTGCCCTTGTATCTCGAGGCAGTGTCCCTCATGAAGAACGAGACGGGGCTGAAATTGTTGAGGTTGCTGCAATCGCGCGGTCCCATGTTCGTCGCGGAGCTTGCATCCGAGCTCGAGGTTGATAAGAAAGCAATACGGTACCATGGCCAGCGGCTTGCAGGTGATGGCTTGCTGGAGTTCAAGGAAGAGGATGGAAAGAAGTTCCATCTCGTCACGCAAAAGGGGCTCGACGTGCTCGAGACCATTTCCGACCTCACGTCGAGTTGACACGATCGGGCGCAATCCCGCCCTCGGCCATCTGGGACTAGCGGGACTAATCCGGCGATCGATGTTTTATAGGCCGGGAGCTGAAACTACATGATGCAACCCGGCACCATCTCGTGCGACAAGTGCAAGGAAAATACCGCACGTCCGATAACTCCCTCATCAAGGCATACACCGTGAACCGGTGAACTCGCGCCTTATTTTCCTTTTTTCTCGTTTCCCATCCAAGATGGCACGTGAAATGCTTATTATAGCCCACGGCAAGATGGTATTTCGTGAAGGTTGGCATCAATGGCACGTGAAAGCACGGCGTCGCCGGGACGCAACCTCGCGTCCCACCTGGAACGGCTCGTCAACGACGCGGACGGGCGAAAGGATTTCGAGTTCCATTACTTGAACGGCCTCACGGATTTCTCGTACAAGGTCGAGGTGCGTTTGGGGCACGGGATGGCAAGCAACACGTTCTTCCCTCGAGGGCACCCGGGAACAGGCGACCGCACCAAGAAGGGCGTGAAGGCGGTACAAAAACGCATCACCGACGCCGAACTCGTGGCGTTCATCGAGGGCCTGATCGCATGCGAGGCCTGGTTGCTCGAGAATTGCAAGGAAACCGGCGTTCCCGACGAGGGAAGCGCCAAGCTTACCATCAAGCATGGAGGCTCGGAAATATTCACGAGAACGATCTGGGCGGCGTGTTTTTCCTCCGAAACGAGGGCCAAGAAAATTCATGACGTGATGGAGGTAATCGTGCCCAAAGGAGAAACGATGTTCTAACACCCAGTATTTCACGCTGACAAGGCGCCTTATGCCAACATCCCGTGCGATACCAGGATGCCCGGCAAGGCCAGCTCAAGTGATCTCGATGGCGAAGTGGAAGCCACACCCGCGCGAGCAATACCACGGAATCCAGTCCAAGCCGGTCTGCTCGAAATTCTCGAACAACCGGAATTCAAGGTCAGCGGCACAACGCTTGCATTTCGGGTTGTTAACGAAGAACACCGCCGGTTCGAATTTACGTTGTACTTTCATGATTCCCTCGGGTGGATTGTGGATCAGATGTAGAAAAACCTTTCTGGGGTCGAGTATAATGCAGTTTTCTGTGGCATCATGCCATATTTTGCGTTTCGCGTCCGTGTCCCTACAAGGTATTGCATGCCCATCGGGATGGTTGTAACGGGGCGTTCCGCCCGGGAGACGCTCTCAAGTTTTTTCACGCATGCCCGATGTGACCCGGATCATCGCTGAGACCCGCATGGAATCCCTGCAACAAGACCCACCCAAGATAATACTTGCTCACGTGATCTCGGCAGTGATGTGGAAACCACACCCGCGCGTGCAATACCATTGTACCCAATCCGAACCCGTGTTATCAAAATTCTCGATTATCTGGAATTCGAGGTCCGCAGCACAACGCTTGCATTTCGGGTTGTGGATCGTGAAGACTGCCGGCTCGTACATTCGTTGCATTGCACGTCATGGTTTCCTTTCTACCACAATAAGCTTCCGCGTTCGGATTATAAGGGGGATTTCTGTGACACCGGGTCAGATTTAGCCGTTCGTGCACGTGAACGTATCCACGTGTTCCCTGTTTATTCGAGGTTCGGCACCGACATGTTCTCTATCCTTCTGGTGCTCCGGCGGCCTCTGTCGTCCTTAAATATTCCAGAAGGCCGTCCTCTCCCCTTTTTAAAAAGATGTTCAGATAATCCGCCTTTTGTTCCATGGTCAGTGAGCCAGAGATTCCGGCTTTTCTAAGCGTTTCTTTAAAGGCGGCTAATCTCAGCTCGACCGAGATGTTGTATTTCCCTTCCCGTGACGGGATGCCGGATTCGCATTCCTGATGCTTGTATCCGATCCTGCCAATTATGGTCGCCGCCAGCATGACATTTTCCTCATTCATCGAGATTTTGATCTGCCTAGATGAGATCAGCTTCCCGGCAACATACCGGCTGCACGCCTCCAGATAGGAAATATCTTTGTTTTCGGACGAAACTTTATTCAAAAATTCGAATAGCTCTTCTTCAGCGTAATCGCTAATGCATTTGCGCGCCACCTTTAGGTCATGCGACTTGTCATAAAAAATCAGTCCCATTACCCCTTGAAGTATCTCCTTCTCTTTTCGGGCAATATGCCGGTCAAGGGATCTCGCCACCTTCATTCTCGACTCCTCTTCTCTCGGCATCTCCTTGATCCCAAAAAAGTCATTCAAATTGTTCAACCAGCCATCCCCTGATTCGTGGCAGTAATACCCTTTCTCGATGAGTTTCAGGAAAAATGTTCTTGCCATTTTTTCCATCACGGACCTCTTTAAATTGGGCTGGTTGAGGATTGATTTGAAATAATCGTAATTAAAGAGAATGATTTTATAATCCTTGATCGCCGGGGTATCCTCGCCGCCCTTCTCATCCCTGACGGCAACGGAACCTTTAATACTCTTTACCTCAGCGCACTTTTTATCGCTAATGGACCCCAGCAATTCGGCAATCTTCAAGTACCTTCCTGACCTGTTCCCCGTCGCAGGATCCTTCAAAATGACCAGCATCTTGATCTGCTTGTGATCCAGAACGAATGAGCAGTGAAGCACATCGGGATTGGTGATCCCGCCAACGCCGGCGAAAATCATCTCCTCGCTTCCAAGGTCAAATCGCGGAAACGCCTCGTACCGCCTGTCCAAAAGAAACTCTTTGAATGCCCTTTTAAATTCTCCTGGTAATTTATACTTCCGGGTCATTTCATCCAATAAATCGTTTTTGACGAATAATTCATCAAATAGACTGTCGCCAAACATCTTGTAATAGTAAAAATAAGTGGCCAGATGATTTTCAAGATGTTTGTAGATATTGTCCTGCTCGGCTATGCCGATCCGATTTTCGTCGCAGACCCCCCTCAACCAGATGGAAAACTGCATGACCTCCGCGCTGGAAAACATCAGCAGAAAAGAGCGCAGAACGGTATTTTGCACATGGCTTAGAACGTCTTCTTCTCCCCTTTGATTCACCAGCCGGGATAATGCAGATTTCTGTTCTTCATCTAGGCGCGCCATATTTTTCCTGCCCATGTCCGCCAGGGAGGAAAAAAGAACCTCTTTGCCTTCGATCAGCATATCCTGCTCCAGAGAGTCGATGATGTCCTCGTAAAATCGGACCAGCGAGTTGAAAACTGGCGGGGCAATCCGCCTGGACAGATTCTCATTATAGATATTCAGCAGATAGTCCCTGATGAATACCTTCACATCAGCGATACTGGACTCTATAAGCTTCGGATCAAGAAGGACCACGGGCAGAGAACGCGCTTCACCTTCTTTCTCGCACATCTCCTCCCCCCGTTCCCTCCTCCCAGCGTGCCTATCCTCCCCGGAAGGTGGCTCGATCTCGCTGATCAACTTTTCCCGAAGGAAAAACCCCTCATCGAAAGCCAAGTCTCTTGTGTCTTCAATAAATTCGTTCAACCGCCCCGGGTCGATCCCGATCCCCTTCTTCTCCCACGCTTCCTTCATGATCTCCACCTGCAAGGGAAACAGAACGCCGCTTCTATGTATATCGGGATCGAAGAGTTTCAGTTGAGTTCCGCGGTCAACGACTCTGTCAATGGAATCGAAATCGTCGTAGCCGGGATGCAGTAGGAATGATTTCAAATCTCTGGGGTAAAGCCCATCCTTCTCTATTAAATCCTTAAGGATTTGGGGGGCTTGTATAAAAAGATATTCCAAAGTCGCCTCTCTTTCCTTTTCTTTCATATCATCAAGCACCCAATTCTTACATTCGTCAGATGGCTCGCTTATCCATTAAAAAAAATCCCTCTAAAAATCTTTATTCATATTCATTAAACCTATTTTGAGTCCTTCTATGATTTTCCAATTTATTCTTGAAATCAATATGTGATTTTTCATCGCAAACTGAACAATAAAAATCGTAGATTTCACCAATGGAAGGGCCATTAATTGCCCAGACATGCAACGTGTTTCAAGGCCTTATATCTTAAATAACCGGCTCCCATGAATGACGGTGATGATGGTGATCATTAAATCCTCAGCATTCCCGCCGTGCTGGTCCACGCAATACACGACCCGGTAGCTTCCAACGATAATTTCACGCAATCCAGTCTCCTCCGTTCGATGCGATGGACAAGGAATATACATCGTGGCAAGTCGAAAGCCAAAAATATGATTCCTCGTACAAGATAATTGCGACATCGTAGCGACATCCCACGTGAACGAAAAAGCGACATACTACATAATCATTGACACAAGTGGCGGGAAAAAGGAAGGGGAAAAAGGATCCTCGAATGGTGGCTCGTGGCTTGCCATCACGTGCATTCCCGGCCCCGTCTAGGCCCCGATGGAAGTCCTGACGTGTTTCGCCCTCTTCCGGTGCGCAATCCAAGCGATCCCCGCGAAGCTTGCGGCAGCGATGATTGGCACCGGCGAGCCATCGATGCCGGGATCCCCGTGGGATTCCTCAACGACGATCGACATCGAATTCGACGGTTCCGAGCTGCCGTACGGGTTCGTGGCTACGACCGCGTACCAGTACGTGCCGATGCCCGGCACCGTGTCGTTGAACGCGGTCCCAGCCGTCGTGTTCACGACGGTTGCGTCCCCGAGATTCACCACCGTGATGGCGCTGGAATGGCGATACACGATGTATTCACTCGCCGTGGGCGTCAAGATTGCTTTCGTTGTTAACCCCATCGCGGGCATGGGAGGAAGCGTTGGACTCAAGGGAACGGACGGTGATGAGATTCTCCAAAAGGCAATCGCCCTCGGTGCCCTCCCAAGAGCAGAATCGCGCGCGGTGGAGTTTTTACGGGGTCTCGCGCCGCTCGCAAGCCGGATCACGGTTATGGTACCGCCAGGATCTATGGGTGGCGACATTTTCACGGGAACGGACCTGCCAGGACTTCACCACGAGGTGTTCAACGCGGGGAGTGCACGGGATGTTAAAAAAACCACGGGGACCGACACTATCCAATTCGTCGACGCGATCAAGCACCAAGTTGACGTTCTCGTGTTCGTCGGCGGGGACGGGACGGCAAGGGACGTGCTCGAAGGGATGGGAAACGATGGAAACGCGGGAATTCCCGTGCTCGGCGTGCCCGCGGGAGTGAAGATACATTCGAGCGTTTTCGGCACGAACCCCGCGTCCGTGGCAATGGTGGTCATGCGCTTCTTGTCGGGCGAGATCGGCGTCGCCGAGGGGGAGGTCATGGACATCGACGAGGACGCGTTCCGGAACGACCGGGTCGATTCGAGATTGTATGGATACTTGAAGATACCACACGAGCCCGCGTTCATGCAAGGCGCGAAACACGGTTCCCCGTCAACCGTTGACGAGGAGGACAACAAGCAACGAATCGCGGAACACGTGGTGGCGGAAATGAACGAGTCTACCGTGTACATCATCGGGCCCGGGTCCACCACGAAACCCGTGATGGACCAGCTCGGCTTGAAAAAAACGTTGCTCGGCGTGGATGCAGTGCTAGGCCGCCAAACGATCGGCTTGGATCTAAACGAAGCGGGAATACGCGGGATTATCAACAGGGCAAGGCAAGAAAACAAGCAAGTCAAGCTCGTCGTCACCGCAATAGGATCGCAAGGATTCGTGTTTGGCAGGGGCAACTTGCAATTCACCCCCGACGTGATTCGTTCGATTGGCGTGGAAAACATCTTCGTCATCATGACCCGGCACAAGGTATCGACGCTCCCTGGTGGGAAGCTCAAGAACGATACCAGGGATCCGCAACTCGACGAGGAGATGCGCGGGTATTACCGGGTGCTCGTCGATGATGGCGAGTACAAGATCATCGAAATGACGTGAAATAGCCCTGCACGCCCGCGGCCGGCCCGTGCGGAAATAAAACTGAACGTTTTTCAACGAGTACCGCGTTTCTCCAATCAAGCTCGTGCCTTCACGCGATCACGTGGGATGCTCTCGCCGATGAAAAAAAATGACACGGGAAGTATTCAAGCCTCGCCCGGGGCACCAATGCTTCTGAATTCACCCTTGCACCTGCCGCGCTGCACCGTGATGAACAGGCTCGTTGCACAACCGATGGAACGAAGTGCAGCAAGCTGGAAGGGCGATGTCACTGATGAGTTGCTGGATGAATATTCAACGTTAGCTGCAGGTCATTGGGGCGTGCTTCATATCGAAGCGATGACGGTCATGGGTAATTTCAAGAGCAGGAAAGGCCAGCTCGTCATCTCACCCGAGAACCGTCCTTCGATAGAACGCCTCGTAAAACTCGTGCACGAGGTGAGCCCCGGGACGAAGATAATCTTGCAAGTCACGTTCCCGGGCACCGTCACCGGGGAAGGGCTGGAAAAAACGACCATTATCCCGGAGAATGCTCGAACCGCGGGCAACCCGCGCCTTCTAGATGATAACGAGATCATGGAAATAATGGATGCATTCAAGCAAGCGATTGGCATATGCTTGGAGTCCGGTGCAGACGGGGTAGACATCAAGGCATGCCATGGCTACTTGGGGGCGGAGTTCTTGCGTCCGGCGAACACGAGACCCGGGCAGTTTGGCGGGTCGTTCGAAAACAGGACACGGTTCTTCAAGGAACTCGTCTGCTACGCCCGCGATGAAGCGACGAGCGCTGGCCGAAACGATTTCCTCGTCGGGTCCCGGATTTCCGCGTGGGAAGGCATCGTGGGTGGACTCGGAACGGCAGGGCCAGGGGAATTCGTCGAGGACCTCGGCGAGGTGAAACGGTTTACTTGCATGCTTGCCGACTGGGGCGCAGATTTCATCAACGTGTCCGCGGGCATCCCGGCCACCATCCCGGAACTCACGAGGCCGAGCAGCACTGTCCCTTGGGGTGTCTGGAATCACTTCAGGATTACCAGAGACATCAAGGCACATGTTCGAGCCACGGGGAAGAACATTGCCGTCATCGGGTCAGCCTACACCATGGCGGGAAATGAGTTCGTTTCCTACGCGGAAAGCAACTTGAAGCAAGGTTTCGTTGACTTGGTAGGCTTGGGCAGGCAGACGCTTGCTGACCCGCATTTTGCAGCGAAGGCGTGCCAGAATCGGCTGGACCAAGCGAACCTTTGCATCGCATGCAACTCCTGCGCGAGGTTATTGCGCGGGCAACGCCACGTTGGGTGCGTGAAGTACAATCCAAAGTTCAAACACGCGTTATCGGACGGGGAAGGAAAATGATGGACGAACGCGTCGCGCTGGTAACCGGTTCCGCGAGGGGAATCGGCTTTTCGACGGCTTGCAAGTTGCTGGAGGCAGGGTACCACGTTATATTCAACGGGATAACAAGCAGCACCCTTTCCGCGGAAAGCGAGAAAAATGTGATATCAATACGTGGAAAACAAGATAACATTACTTATTCATACTTGCAAGCAGACATCACGACCGAGGAGGGTCGAGGGAGGTTACTCGAGCACTTGCGGAATGGCACGGGACGGATCGACGTCTTGGTCAACAACGCGGGGGTTGGGCCCGCGAAACGCAAGGATATCCTGGAAATCTTACCCGGCGATTTCGACCGGGTCTTGAAGACCAACCTCGAGGGACCATTCTTCCTGACACAAGCCATCGCGAGGCTCATGCTTGACACCTTGGACGCGAATCGATTGCATGAATACAGTCCTTGCATCGTGAACATATCGAGCATTTCTGCTTACACTGCTTCCATAAACCGGGGAGAGTATTGCATCGCGAAAGCCGGGGTATCCATGATGACGAGCCTCTTCGCTGCAAGGTTAGGCGGGAAAATACCCGTGTTCGAGATCAGGCCCGGGATCATCTTGACCGATATGATCGCGCCCGTGCGTGATAAATACCAAAAGATGGTGGATGAAGGGTTGCTTCCCATCAACAGGTTGGGAACGCCGGACGATGTTGCAAGGGCGGTTGTTGCCGTGGTGTCTGGAGCGTTCCCGTACAGCACGGGAACGGTGATCGACGTGGACGGGGGATTTCACCTACGACGCTTGTGAAACCCCCGCGTGCCGACATGCAACCAGCATGCACGCTGAACATGGTCATCGGGCGAGAAAACGTCACCATTCCCGTGTTCGATGCATTGGTAACCATAATCGGCTCGGGGGCAGCGGCACTCAACGCGGCCATCCACCTCGTCGAGAACGGAATTCCACCCGGGAAAGTCGTGATGGTCACCGACTGCTGGGGTGGCGGGACGTCGTATAATGCCGGTTCAGACAAGCAAACGTATTACAAGCTCTCCATCTCGGGCAAGGGGAACGATTCCCCGCTGATCATGGCAAAAGACTTGCACGACGGCGGGGCAATGCATGGTGACATTGCTTTGGTGGAGGCAGCGACATCGATAGAGGAATTCTTCCACTTGATTCGGTTGGGCATGAAATTCCCGAAAAACGAGTATGGCGTGTACCCCGGGTACAGGACGGATAACGATGAACGGGAGCGGGCCACGTCGGCCGGCCCTTACACCTCACGCGAGATGGTCACTTGCTTGGCAAATGCCGTGGCCGAGCGCGGGATTCCTGTCCTTGATCGCCACCTGGCAATACAGTTGTTGCATTCCCGGCACGCCGGTAGGGCCGCCGTGCACGGCGTTGCGTGCATCGACATCGACGGGGATGCCGTTGACGCGAACACGCACTTGAAGCTGAAGGTCGTGAGATCACCGAACGTTTTCCTGGCGACCGGCGGCCCGGCAAACATTTACGAGCATTCCGTGTATCCCGTGCAACACTTTTGTGGTCACGGGTTAGGGATATCGGCCGGCGCCAAGTTGCAGAACTTGCCGTTCATGCAATATGGCATTGCCTCTAAAAAATTTCGTTGGAATCTCAGCGGGTCGTTCCAGCAAGTCATTCCAACGTACCTGGTCGAGAATGCACGAACGGGAGAAAGAAAAGAGTTGTTGCACGGCGTCTTCCCCGACCCGGTCGACAGCGCTTACCAGACGTTCTTGAAAGGATACAACTGGCCGTTCGACCCGTCTAAAACCGACCCGAACAAGGCCAATCGTTCCTCGATGGTTGACCTTGCAGTCCACGATGCGGTCGTTAACAAGGGAGAACGTGTGCTCATCGATTTCAAAACCAACCCGTGGGAAACGATCGGCAAAGCGATTGGATTACAAGACTTGCCACCCGATGCATTCGGGTTCCTCGATGCTTCGGGGACGCTGCAAGCAACCCCGATCGAACGGTTGCGCCACCTCAACCCCCTCGCGCAGGTCCGGCGACTGCTCGAGCTCTTTTTGCAGGTCGGAGAGTTTGTCGTCGGTGACTTCTTTTTCGGTGGCCAGGGACTCCATTTGCAACTGGACGTTCTCCAGTTCAGATCTTTGACGCCGATGGGCGTTGACGAGGGAATAAAAGACCACCATCACGCAGAAGAAAGACAGGAAGATCAGGGACAGCCCGGCGAAAATTTTCCCCTTGCCCCTCGATCCGGGTTACATGGGCTCGTTGAAATGGTGCTCGATCGAGCATGCCCCCCACGATCAGCCCGTGTTCTACCGTGGTGCATTCACGTTGGAGGGTATTGGGGACACGTTCCTCGATACGCGTGAATTCACGAAAGGATTCGTGTGGGTGAACGGGCACAATCTCGGTCGCTTCTGGTCTGTCGGTCCCCAGCAGACACTGTACCTCCCCGGTCCTTGGTTGAAAGAAGGGAAAAATAGCATCGTCGTGCTCGCGATGAAAGGGGAACGTGGATGCATACGGGGCTTGAAAAACCCTGTATGGAACGATCTCCGGTTGTCCACGTTGCTCACGTGAGTATATACATGTTCTCTCGAACATGGATTACCTGATCGAGCTCGGCCCGGCTGGTGGCCCGGCGGGCGGGGAAATCATTTGCGTGGGTTCTCCCGAAACATTGAAACACGATGAAAAATCCCGGACTGGCACGTTTTTACGAGTACATTAGATCACGAGCCTTGCTCTCTCGCTGCTTTTTCTTTATTGTTCCTTCCCTTGAACCGTTCCAATAATTGGCTTGACAGGATTCGTCTCGCGTCGATGGTTATGCGCGTGTCCTGCATCGCCCAGTAAATGAGGGCTAGCGGGACGAAGAGGAACAAGGACATGTACACGAAGTAGCCCAAGTCGTGCTCGTCATAGACGATTTCACTACCGAACAAGGCGATCATCGCGATGATGATCGCAACGAATATCGACGCCCCGATGATGGAGCGCTTCACATCTTTTTTCTTGACCAAAAAATACACCAGCATGATCAGGAAGAGCAAACCGGTGCCGAGCAGGAGCGCGGCGCCCAGCCGGCGCGAGCCGATATCGAGAATACCGTCGGTAAAATACCAGCCCGTGTGGAACGTGTCGAGGTTGATGGCTGTCGAAGGATCCCACGGGAACACGGACAAGCTGCCGTAGCCCTCTTGCGAGAGGTCCAGGATGTCCAGTCCCAAGTGCGTGAAGCCAGCACCCATGACGAGCTTCACGCTGTTGAAATAGGTGATGGATTCGGGGTAACGTGCCCTCACGTTCGCCAGCTGCCAGAAAAGCAACGCGATGCCGAATGACCACGTGATCCAGCCGAACACGCTGTGCAAGTATTGATCGAGGGCCAGCAAGACGGGATCCGCGGGCGCGATGAATATCCTTGGAATCTTGATGAGATCGGGCCCGATGAAGGCGTTGAGGGCAAAGACGATGACCATGCGCTCGTTGAACACCCGTGGGCTGTTTCTTGAAACCAGGTAGGCGAACAATCCCAAGATGCCGCCGAAGATGGCGTGAACGACCGTTGGCATGCGCGCATCACTCGAGGAAGAGAAAGGAGGGGGATTAAAAACAGCGACGACGAGAAATCCTTGACGCGCTCCAGCTCGAGGCGCTCGCGCATCATGGCAATCACGACCATCGTGGCGATCCTTGCCCACCCGGACGACACCGACACCTACTGTTCCAACTTCTTGAAGGGTCTCGTTGTGGCGGGAAAGGCCGTCCATCTCGTCAGCTTCACGAGGGGCGAGCACGGCTTGGGAGCCACGTCAGACCCGAAAAAGGAAGAATTCCGGGGCAAGCGGCTCGGCCGGCTCAGGTCTGCCGAGCTGGTTCATGCTGCCGGTTACCTCGGCATCCCACGCGAGAACGTGACGTTCTTGGACATCGAGGATTCGCACGTGTGGGAGCGCCGGCACGAGGCGTTCCGCAAGGTGCTGTGCATGCTGGGCGAGAGGCAACCCGACCTCGTCTTGCTTCCGGAGTTTGCCCGGGGTTATTACCGGCACCCGGACCACGTCTGCGCGGGGATGCTCGCGTTCTTGGCCTTGAAGCGACTCGGGTATGCCGGGAAGCTTATGCTCTACCATTCAATCTCGAATAATTATTACCATCCCGCGAGCAAGGACGTGACCACCGGGGCCATCCGCTTGCACAAGACCCAGGCGGAATTCTTTCGGTTCATCTATCCGGTGTACTCGAACATCGAGCAAATAAAGAACGGAATGCACCTGCGTGGCTCGATGCGTGCTGAAGGCTACCGCATCACGTCCGTCGCTGAATCACAACCTCCGAGCTTGCTATCGATCATCACGGGGAAATTCTTCGGCCAGCCCCGGCTGCTCACGGGCGCCCCGCGAGACTGAAGGGCACGCCGTTTCGGGGGGCGCTACCCGGTCCCGGGAGACGGGGAGGCCCGGCCATCACACGAAATCCATCTTGATGTACAAGCCCGTGAAGAATATCAACAGCGTCCCGAAAAACCCGTGGATGAGGCCAGCGACGAACAAGTTCCTCGTCTCCTCGTGAAGGAACGACCTCGCGATGGCGATTTCCATCAAGGTTGCTATCACGACGAGAATCCATTGCGTCGCGTGGAAGAACCCGAAGAAAAATGCCAGGAGCGCGACGTTGATGTATTCGGAGTACCGCTTGAAGGGCAATCCTTTCCTGAAACGCGTGCTGAAGTACACTAAAAACGGGATTTGTTGCATCAAGCCCCAAAACGTGTATCCATACCAGATCGCGAAAAAGTCCAGCAAGCCTTGTTCGACGCGAAACAGTTCCAGCGAGACGAGGGACAACGCGAAAATCACGATCAACATTATAGCCACTGGCTTTCCAAACGATTTCAACGCGGGCCACAGGTTATCCTTCCGCAAGATGACGAATATGAGGATCACCTGGAACAGGATGTATTCCCCGATGGCCAAGGGGACCTGGAACGCGGGTGCCTCGTTCGCAACGTATTCGTTGACTTGGCCCAAGACGGGCACGAGCTTCAATATATTATTGAAGTTTTGGAAGAATAAAGGAAATACAAGCACGGACAAACCGATCAAGATGATCGTGGTGGCAATGATGCCTGGATGCTTCCGGTTGAACAATTCTTCCTTGATGCGCTTCACGTTCCCGATCCCGAGGTCCTTGGTCGAGTTCTTGTGGATCAACGGGCCGATGGCAGCAATGTAGATTAATAATACATTCCGGCCGAAATCCTCGAGGGGTGACACCGTTTCAAAGATGAGGCGGGAGACGAGCCACACGATCAAGAAATAAACACCGATACCTTCGACCACGTTCTCGAACTTGCTGAACCTCTCGTTAACCGTCTTTAATGTGAAGAAAAGCACGACGTTCGATCTCGTCCGTTCGATGACATTCGGGGCGCGTGGGTTCGGGTCCACGTGCTCGTTCATGTCATGATCATCATTCGCCACGGCGACCACGTATTAGAGGATCGCCCCGGCCTATAATTGTGTTTACTTCTGGTATCGTTCCTTTCGTGAAAGTCGTATGGTTTTGGAGGAGAAATTGCACATGATTTTCCCTGAATCCACGGATTCCCCGTGAAACCGGTGGAGTTCTTTTAAATCCCTCTTTCCAAATTCATCTTTCACGTCGTGTAGACGGAGGTAAAATCGTTTGTACGAAAATCGTTTCTGGATGAAGAGCTGGGATGATGGTGTTGCCGATCTCGACCCGTCGGCTTGGAACACGAACGTCGCGGATGCATTCCAAGTGACATTCAATGAATTCCCTGGCAAGATGGCATTAAGTTTCATGGGTGTCGAAATCACGTTTCATGAGCTGGACGTGTACTCGAACCAGTTCGCGAACGCCTTGATCGACCACGGCTTCGTTAAAGGAGACGTGGTCGCCGTTAGCATGCCTAACATCCCTGAATACATGATTGCCTATGTTGGTGCCATGAAGGCGGGCTGCATCCTGTCCGGCGTGTCCCCGTTGCTCTCGGAAGCGCAGCTGGAATACCAGTTGAACGACCTCGGCACGAACGGGAAGAAAGTTTGCTTCGTCACGCTCGACAAGGTGTTCGAGGCCCGGTTCTCGAAGGTGGCGGGCACCGTCCCCATGGTCAAGCTCGTGATATGGGCAAATGTCGGCAACTTCTTGCCGAAAATCAAGCAAGTCCTGGGAAAACTGGTCAAGAAAATCCCCACCGGAAAGGTTACACTCCTTGATGGAAAGGAGATCGTTGACTTCAGGGATATATTGAAAAATAGTGCCACATCCAAACCGAAAGTTGATATTGCCCCTGATGACATCGCCTACATCCAATACACGGGTGGCACCACGGGCGCGCCCAAGGGCGCCATGCTCAGCCACCGGAACGTGATGGCGGATCTCATCATCGTTCAGAACTGGCTCGGGTTGAAGCGTGGTCGCGGGTTGGCCGTGTCTGGCTTCCCGTTTTTCCACATTGCCGGGCTCTTCTTCTGCGAGAATTGTCTCTTCCTCGGCTGGTCGCAGATATTGATCGTGGATCCCCCTGGCGCTGATGGCGGTGTACGCCTTGTCAGCCTCGTCTGCTCACGGGTAGCTGGCTCTGTTTGTTAATAAAAAAATGTGTATATTAACTTGCTAGGGGAAAGGAATTTTTAATACGAAACGACGTGAACGTGCAGCAGAGCAAGCATTTACCGTTTTCGTGCTATAAACTTGCGCTCATGAAGAAAAAATGGACCCCGTAACCGATGCAGAAAGAAACGATGGCAATGGAAACGATAGTAAACTTGAACGATAACTTCTTCTCGCTTTCAACGTGTAACACGAGAAGGACGGCGAAAATACCACCGACAATGAATAACAACCAAGCGATGATGTCGTACACGATCTTGCACCCGGTGTGAAAAAAGCCATCGATTATTTTATACCTTCTGGTACGAACTACGCGGCCTCGTGATAATCCAGATCTGTAATGGATCGGCATGCACGCCCGTGCATCGATTGAAAGATAAAAAGAGAGATGTGAAAAGAGAAAGCACGCATGAATGTCCTTGCAATTACCAGACCCGGACCTTTCCTTCCAAGGTTTTCTTTCGCATGCCCATCCAGTCATCAAGGGTTGCTTGCGCGATCTCCAAGGACAGCTTTTCCAAGCGCTTTAAATCCGCGTTCGGAGCGATCTTGAGCTCGATGTCTCCAAGCCATGGATCGTTGATCGGGTGTCCTATCTGGCTCAATAACCTCACGTACACCTCTATCACGTCACCACCGGCCTTGTCCACGATGCAGCTGGCGATCTCATTGCTCATGAGCGAGTAGATCTTTCCGACATGGTTGATCGGGTTCTTACCCGCGGCTGCTTCGAGAGTCTGGGGCCGTCCGTTCGTAGGCGTGATGAGGCCCGACGCTCGGTTCCCGCGCCCGACAACGCCGTCATCGCCGTTTTCCGCGGACGTGCCCGTGATGGTCAAGAATGCAACGTCCTTGTCGAGGATGTCGCCCGTGTTCACGTTCACCATCACGGTCTTTTCAGGGATGATTTTCGCGGCGAGGTCCTCCACGGCTTTCTTCACTTGCGCCACGGCATTGATGTATGCTGCCTTGTCCGGGCAAAATTTCGAGACCATAGCATTGCAGATCGTGACGTTCACGTTCTTGCCCACGCGGTGGGTCATGACCTTGATGTCCTCACCTGAAGCGGGGCATTTCTTCTTGAACGCGTCACTGTTGAGAAGGATTTCAGCCTCGTAGGTGATCTTTTCTGCATCAGAAAACGGCGC
Organism: Promethearchaeota archaeon; assembly: GCA_041305945.1. GTDB lineage: Archaea > Asgardarchaeota > Lokiarchaeia > Sigyniarchaeales > Sigyniarchaeaceae > JBGLND01. The sequence continues at coordinate 2,194,010 of JBGLND010000001.1, read as the reverse complement.
GAATCCCACACCGAAACTGGTATCGTTCGCGAGTGGTACACCCTCGGCCGCATCGAAAACACCGACAAGGTCGATCGAACCAGGCCGAAGGGCGTGATCAATCACACAGTGCTTGTCCGGGTCCAAGTTCTTGAAAGTCCTCTTGATGACCTCGCGGGCGGTCTGGATGGCGATGGGGCCCACGGGAATGTAATGGAGCTTTCCATCGACGAGTATCTGGTTTGTTGCACGACCGATGGCGAGCAGTTTCTGGGGTTCGATGATATCGCCGCCACCCCACTTGGGCTTGGCGATACCACCGATGATGGCATACTTGTCCACGTTATGATGGAACACCTTGCCGAAATGGTCGAGATAATACTTCGACAAGGCCCGTGAAATGGCTTCCGCGCATTCATCGGCAACAGAATCGGGATGGCCTTTCCCCTTCCGTTCGACCATTTCTGGGTTCTCGGATTTCTCGATTGGTGGCAAAGAGCTTTTTGTGACCTTAAGAACCATATGATTCACGTTAAAACGTTGTGTGTAACAGCTTGATCCGTCTAATTTAAAATGTGATAAAATGGTTCCCGGATGGTCAGAGCGTTAATAACGGTATCGTCAATTGTTATAATATCAACGATCCCCTTGGAAACGGAGCGCGTTTTCCCACGTCGGGACCCCGCTTGTCGCACCGAGGTGCTGGATTTTCATCGCCGACACGGCGTTCGCGATCTTTGCCGCGGCCACGGGATCCATCCCCTTCACCACGTGCCCGACGATGAATGCCGCACAAAAAGCATCCCCCGCGCCGGTCGTGTCGACGACCTTGACCTTGTAGGCGGGCACTTGCTCCTGCATGGAACTCGTCGTGATCAAGCACCCCTCGGCACCCAAGGTCATGATGACCATGCGAGGGCCCCATTCCAGCAATCTCTTTGCTGCCGTTTTCACGTCTTGCTCGCCAGTGAGCGTCTTCGCGCCTTCTTTTTGCGGCAACAAGATATCGACATCTTGGATGACCGGCTTCAATGCATCGATGCCCCTGATCGCGATCTGCTTTTCCAAGTCCAAGGAGACCGTGATACCCTTGCTCTTCGCGATGTCGATGCATCGCCGGGCGAGGTCGGGATGGATGCCGGTGGTGTGTAGTGCCTTCGCTTGTGAAAAATAATCTTCATCGATATCGCCGGCATCAAGCTTGGTCTTCACGAGATATGGCGACTGGATGATGATCTTCTCGCCGGAATCACGCGCGACCATGATGAAGTTCACGGCGCTGTGCTCGCCCTTCTTCAAGGTGAACGTCGTTTCAACACCCCTTTTGGCCAGCTCATCGAGAAGAAACGTTGCATACCCGTCGTTACCGACTGCCCCAATGAAACCGCTTCGAACTCCAAGCTTGGCAACATCAGTAACGAAATTGGCAGTCACGCCCCCGCAAAAAAAATTTTGCGATAAAGCATCAATTTTTTCGTCAGGCGACGGAAAATGGGGAATTTCCGAAACCCAATCATATGCAACTTCTCCCAGACCGATAACCGCGGGTTTTTCCTGAGCTTTCTTCATATAACCGGCCTCGCTTGCCATAATTGGCTTTTGGAGCGTTTTTCACACCTTTACGGTATTATAGTAGGAGGTTAAGGTAAAAAAAGGTAAATGAAAACGGCGTGCCCGGGATACCAATATGCACGATCGAGGAGATAGTTGCGGCATCCTACTTGCTGGAAAATAACCGTTTCTTGGAATGCAAGGCAATCAGCGAAGCAACGACGGCTAACGATAAATATATCACGGATAACGGATATCCTGCGATGCCCGGTGGGGTATCCTCGGCAACCACGATGCAATACCCGTCATTCATCGAATCACCTTTCGCATTGGTTACCACCAGCGTCACGCAATACGTCCCGGCTTCCGTGAAACAATGCACCGGGTCCCTCTCCGAGTATACATTCCCGTCGCCGAAATCCCACTCGAACACGGCGGGCAAGAGAGCATGACCAGTGAAGTTAAACGTGATGCATTCCCCAGGCTCGATCCGGTCGCTTGAAGGCAGGAAATCCACCACGAAGGATCTATTATCGTTGACGTAGACACTTTTCTGGATCGTCGCGAAGTCGCCATCCACATCAGTAACGTTCATCGTCACGGTAAAATATCCTGCTTGAGAGTAAGTCTTGTCTAGGTAACGCCCAGTTTCTAGCGAGGAACCATCCCCGAAATCCCAGGAATAGGTTCCGGGGTCATTGCCAAGCGTGCCATTGAAAAAGAAACGCATGGACTCGTTAATGAACAAGTAATCCCCGTTAAAATCGAAATCAGCAACCGGAACCACGTTTTGCACTGTTACGGTGAGTGACCCCGTCCCGGTATCACCATTTCTATCCCGCACCGTGAGGTTAGCCGTGTACGTTCCATTCGATTGATAGGTGTGGAGCGGGTCGCGGTACGTTGAATTCGCCGTGCCATCGCCGAATACCCATTCAAACGTGGCGGGCCAGTTACCGGTTGTCCCGGTGAAATTCAATTGCAGTTGCATTCCCTCGTAACCCGAGATGCTAGCGGGATCGAACTCGACTGTAGGTACCGTGTCAACCTCTACCGTTATGGGATTCAACGCACTGGTGGAAAAATTTACACCACTTCCATCCTGCACGTTCAGCGTGGGGATATACGTGCCAGCGATCGCATAACCATGAACGGGATTCATCTCGGTGGATGAATTTCCATCCCCGAAATCCCACGTGAAATTGGCATTGCCGGGATGGAACAAGTGCCCCGCGAACGAGAACGCGATGTCCTCCCCTTCGATCACGACACTGGAGTTCTGGATGAATGAAACGTGCGATGAGGGGGAGAAGGTGCTCGGCGCGTTCACGAGCGGGTGCGGGTCGGAGCCGTATGGTACCGTGTACGGCGTGTTCCAGGTCACGCCATCATTGGTCGCCGCGGGATACCGGGTGGTGTAATCGCTGTAATAATTCCCGTGCGTGCCGTTATGTAGATAGAATGGTGTTGCAAATGTATCTGAATTTATTTGCGCCGTGTTGTTGATGAATGCATTAAAATATGCCTTGTCATGATATTCAATGTATAACCCTAAAGAATTGTTTACCAGCGTGTTGTTGAAATAGGTGTTATCATTATTGACATCATCTTGAATGGCAGCGGACCCCATGTTGCGGATGTAATTGCCTTCAAGGAGATTATTATCCGCGTTCCAGACGAGCTCTATCCCGTACCGCGCCCCGCCGTCCATGTAATTCCTGACGAAGCTGCTATTCGTGATGCTGGACAGGAAGAACACGATCAGGTTTTTTAAACGCTCGCGTCGCTGGACGAAATTACAATTGCACACCACCGGCGATGAAAAATGAACGTTCCCGACAATTTGCTTTACACGAAAACGCACGAGTGGGCACGTGTTGAAGGGGATGGTACCTTTTTCATGGGTATCACCGACCACGCACAGCACGAACTGACCGACATCGTGTACATTGACGACTTCCCGGACGTTGGAGACGAGGTAAAGGCAGGCGCTGTCGTTTCCGTGATAGAAAGCGTGAAGGCGGTGGCGGATGTCTTCGCACCGCTCTCCGGAACGGTACTCGAGATCAACCAAGCGCTCGAAAACACGCCCGAGTCCCTGAACTCGGCACCGTATGATTCGTGGGTCCTGAAGATACAACTATCAGACAAGAAAGAACTGGACTCGTTATTAAAACCGGATCAATACAAGGCATTATTGTAATGTGTGCTTAAATATGCAACTAATGCAATGAGATGGTAGCATCTTGGACTACGTTCCCCACTCAGAACAGCACGTGAAAAGCATGCTCGATACATGCAACGTCAAGAGCTTGATCGATCTCTTTGACACGATACCGCGAGGCTTGTTGATCCCCGACCACGACGCGACGAGAATCCTGCAATCGGGCGCGTTGCACGTGGAGGGGCTCACGGAATTCCAGCTCCACGCCTCCTTGAACGAGATTGCGGCAAGGAACAAGTCCTACCGGGCCATCTTCCGGGGCGCGGGCTTCTACCACCACTACATTCCCGCCGTGGTGGATTACTTGGCGTCCCGGGGCGAGTTCTGGACGGCTTACACGCCGTACCAGGCGGAACGGAGCCAAGGGTACTTGCAACTGATATTCGAGTACCAGTCCTTGGTCTCGGGCTTACTCGGGATGAACTTCTCCAATGCGTCGCTTCACGATGGCGCCACCGCGCTTGCGGACGCGATCGCGATGGCACACGCGCAGAACAAGAAACGACAAGAGGTCCTCGTGATCGGGCAGCTCAGTCCCATCTACCGCAAGGTGCTCGACACGACGTTCTTGCCCCGTTCGATCTTGTTCAAGGAATCGACGGTCGACGGGTTCGAGGATGATGTATCTGCCAAGACCATGGCAATCATCGTGTGCAGCCCTGACTTTTTTGGGAACATCTTGGACGTGGAACGGATCACGCGTGCCATCAAGCAAAGAGACCCAGGGGTCATCTGCATTCAGGTGGTGCAAGAAGCCCTCTCGCTGGCGCTCTTGAAGTCGCCGGGAGCGGCGGGCATAGACATCGCAGTGGGAGAGGCCCAGTCGTTCGGCATCCCGCTTTCTTTCGGCGGCCCGGGGCTCGGGTTCATGGGCGTCTCGGACGTGAAGCTGCTGCACCGCATGCCCGGGCGGGTCGCGGGCATCACCAAGGAATTGCACGGCGACGGCGAGGGATTCACGCTCACGCTGCAAGCACGCGAGCAGCACATCAGGCGCGAGAAGGCGCTGTCGAACATCTGCTCGAACGAGGCGCTCAACGCCTTGCGGGCTGCCATCTACTTGGTGTCGTTGGGTGATTCCGGGTTGGCGCGGCTCGCGGAAGTTAACGTGAAAAAAACCAACTATCTCAAGAACGCCATTACCAAGCTCGACGGGTACGCGTGCACCAACGCGCACCCGACCTTCAACGAGTTTGCCGTGAAAGCACCGCCGGGCGTGATCAACGCGCTCCAGGAGAAATGCGAGAAGAGGGGCATCCTTGGCCCCTTGGCATTGGACTGTTTCGGCAAGAAATGGGAGGGAATCGCTCTTGCATGCGTCACGGAGATGGCCACCATCGACGCGCTCGGCGACTTGCTGGGCGCCATGGAGGATGCAGCAAAATGACCAAAACCATCTTCGACATGGCCGAGAAGGGAAAGAACACCGTGTCGTTCGTCCCCGAGGACGCCGTCGCGAGCGTCATGCTCGACATCCCGCCATCCCTCCTCCGGGACGCGAAGGCGGATGGTACCGGCATCCCGGATGTCCCCGAAGTCGAGCTTGTCAGGCATTACATCAACCTTTCCACGAAGAACTTCGGTATCGACAACGGGACGTACCCCCTTGGCTCGTGCACCATGAAATACAATCCGAAAATTAACGAGGCCATCGCGAACCTTGATGGCTTCAAGAATCTCCACCCGTTGCAGTTCTTGCAAGACCCGAAGAACTCCCAGGGCATCTTTCAAGTATTATTCGAGCTGGAGCGCATGCTCTCCGAGATCACCGGGATGGACACGTTCTCGCTACAACCGGCCGCCGGTGCACACGGTGAATTCACGGGCATGCTCGTGATAAAGAAACACTTGATGAAAAAGGGCGAGGACAAGAAACGCAACAAGATTATCGTCCCGGACACGGCACACGGGACGAACCCCGCGTCCGCTGCGGTGTGCAACTTCGATACCATCGAGATTAAATCGAACGCCGATGGGCTGGTCGACCTCGACCAGCTCAAGGAGGCCTTGAAACCGGGGGATGTTGCGGGCATCATGCTCACGAACCCCAACACGCTCGGCTTGTTCGAGAAGGACATCCTGGCGGTCACCGCGCTGGTGCACGAATCGGGGGGGCTTTGCTATTACGACGGGGCCAATTTAAATGGATTGTGCGGCATATGCAGGCCCGGCGACATGGGATTCGACATTATCCACGTCAACTTGCACAAGACCTTCGCTACACCCCACGGCGGTGGTGGCCCGGGTGCGGGTCCCGTTGGCGTGAAAGGATACTTGAAGGAATTCCTACCAGGACCGCGCGTGGTGAAGCACGGTGATGTCCTTGATATGATATCGACGGTGCAGGATGGCATCGATAGCGTCAAGGCATTCCACGGGAACATCGCGGTCATCATCAAGGCCTATTGTTACATCAAGGCACTCGGGTTGGCCGGATTGCGCAAAGCGACCATGAACGCCGTGTTGAATGCAAATTATTGCATGGCGCGCTTGGTGAACGAGAAAATATTGAACGTCCCCTACAAGGGTCGCTGCTATCACGAGTTCGTGGCCAACGACGAGGGATTCCCCAACGGAGTGTCCACGGAGGACATCGCCAAGCGAATGCTCGATTTCGGCGTACACGCGCCCACCGTGTTCTTCCCGCTGGTCGTGCACGGCGCGCTCATGATCGAACCCAGCGAAACGGAATGCATACACCGGTTGGATGACCTCGTCAGCATCTTCAAGAATATCAAGCAAGAAGCTGAACGTACGCCGGAAGTTGTCAAGGGTGCCCCGCACACGATGCCGGTGGGAAGGCTCGATAGCGTGCAAGCGGCGAGGGAGCCCGTGCTCACGCACAAGATGCTCGTGGAAAGGAAAAGAAAGTAGAAAATGCACGTCCCCGGGCAATTCACGTGAACAAGGATTTTTCCTCGCCCATCATGCGCCGGGTCTTGCGACGCAACAGCTGGTCCTTCAATTTCATGTAGTATTGTATCATCTCGTCGGTGATCGATGCTTGGATGGCGTCGAACACCGACAGGAAGTGCTTCATGTCGACCTTGTCCGCACGGATGTTCTCGCGCAACGCCCGGATCGCGGCTTCCCTGCAATAATTTTCCAAGTCAGCCCCTGAAAATCCATCCGTTTTCGTGGCGATCTCGTTCAAGTTCACGTCGGCACCGAGAGGCATCTCTTTCGTGAAAATCTTGAGTATCATCAACCGCTCTTCAAATGTAGGTGCGGGCACAAACGTTAGACGGTCGAACCGACCCGGGCGGATGATCGCGGGGTCGAGGATATCCGGACGGTTGGTGGCAGCGATGATGACGATGTCTCCCGCCGCCTGGATGCCATCAATCTCGGTGAGGAACTGTGAGATAACCCTCTCGGTGACGCCCGAGTCGCCGCTCCGCATCCCGCGCAAGGGAACGATGGAATCGAACTCGTCGAAGAAGATGATGCACGGCGACGCGCTGCGTGCCTTGCGGAATACTTCACGTATGGCTTTCTCGGACTCGCCGACCCACTTCGACAGGATTTCCGGGCCCTTGATGGAAATGAAGTTGGCCTCGCTTTCAGTGGCAACGGCTTTGGCGCAGAGCGTTTTTCCTGTTCCAGGAAGCCCTACGAGCAGTATGCCCCTTATAGGCCGAATGCCCATCTTCTGGAAGATCTCTGGTTTCTTGAGAGGAAGCTCGACCGCCTCCCTTATTTCCTGCTTGACGCTCTCCAGCCCCCCGATATCAGCCCATTTGACGTTCGGCTTCTCAACGAATACCTCTCTTAGGGCGGAAGGCTGAATTTCCCGAAGAGCGTCGAAGAAATCTTCGCGCGTTACACACAAATTTTCTATAACTTCCGGCGGGATGATGTTTTCTTCGAGGTTTATCTGGGGCAATATGCGCCGCAGCGTCTTCATCGCCGATTCCTTGGCAAGTGAAGAGATGTCTGCCCCCGTATATCCGTGCGTTATATTCGCAAGCTCATCCAGGTTAACGTCTTCGGCAAGCGGCATTGAACGGGTGTGGATCTGCAGAATTTCCCTGCGCGCATTGCGGTTCGGAACACCTATCTCTATCTCCCTGTCGAATCTCCCGGGCCTCCTCAGCGCCGGGCGGGTGGCGTTTGGGAGGCATGGAATAAAACCCCGAGATAGCTGGCGCTATCTCGGACGATAAATAATTATTTTTACCCCCCGGGCGAGTGCTTCATCCCTTTGCGCGGTCAAATATTTCATTGACGGTCACCAGTGTTTTCTTCAAGGGTCCTTCTGGGAGGTCTTCAATGATGGAACGCGTGAATTTTTGAAATCGTGAGGCTCGTTTTCGGGCCTCCTTCAAGACGAAGTCCGTCTGTTTCTTGCCAAGCATAGTTTTCTCCGCTTTGCTGCTCGTTTCATGGAGGGGATCGTAACTCACGCCGTCGTGCAGGACCTTGTAGACGATCTTTGCGATTTTGGCACTTGTATTGGCACAGGCGATCATTGAATCCTTGGGATGTTTCGACAGCTGGCGAGTAGCGTACTTCCGGACGTCGTTCTCATCGCGCAAGTTGAAACACGCGGCGAAGCCTGCTTGCCTGAAGATGGTTTTGAGATGGTGATTACAACGAACAGTCATGTGTGGCTTACCCTCGTGCTCGCCGGAAGAATCCGGAGCAATTGCTCGCCCGCAATAGAGCAAGAACTTGTTACACGTACGGAATCGTGCCATGTCATCTACTTCTGCAACGATCACGGCGGCTCCGAACGGGCTGATACCTGGAATGTTTTCGATCTGTTTCACGTGTTCCTTTAATAGAGGGGTGTTACGTATCAAATGCTCGATCTGGGTGGTATTCAAGGCTTTTAGCGACTCTATCATGTCCAAGGCCGTTAGCTGTCGTTGTAAATAATACATGTCATATTTCGAGAGATTCAAATGAGCATATTTCAAGTAAGTCGATTTTCTATCCAAGATCGCTTTTTTACTTGCATCATGGATCATCACGTGGCCGTTCTCGATAAGGTCATATATTTTCACGATGTTGCCATCGATACCGTCCAAGAGAAGCAATCTCAGGAAGTTCAATCCCCACGTGTTGGTGACCGAGAAATCAGGCAGGGTGTACCCTTTTCCGGAAAGCTTGTCCTTGATCGTGTTGATGATAGCCGTGGATTGTGTTGTATATTTGCTCGCTTCACGCGTGAGTTCACGTAGTTGCTCTGCTGCCAAGCAAGGAATGTAAGTCGTTTTCAAAAGCCCCGTCATCCCCAAGCGAGCAAGATCGTGGGCGCTCCGGCGGTCCGTGTGGGGCTCGCCGATGAAACGTTTTATTGAATCCGGTGGCACCACTGAAACCCGAGGAATTCCCATTTTCCACCCGTGATGTTTCTGGATGGCATCCAAGACAGAATCAGAAAGCTTACCCGTTTTTTCCATCACGATTTCATCGGGATAGTACTTCGCAAGGTAATTGCAAAGTTCCTTCTTTCCAACAGTGTTGTTTTCGAAGACCTGCAAACCTAAAGGCCTGTTTTCTCGATCAATGCGTCCCAAAACGAAGACTTGCAACTTGTGCTTGTGCACGTCGATGCCTGCCACGATGGTGACACCGCCAGGCTTACCCGAAAGCTTAAATGTTTTCTGGTCCATGTTTTAAACACCATTCGGAACCTACCATACGGTGCACCTGTCGCCCCGGATGACTGGCATCATACGGGAGCCATGCACGACATTCGTGCACCATTCGGTTCCGTTCTTTCTTTTACCGTTCCTTCCTATCATGTGTGGAAGTGCTGCGAGCTACCGTTGGACACGTGTTCTCGCCGGGTTCATCCAATCAGGGGGATTTCCCGAGTTTAGTTTGATGGTTCCGAGCTCTTCATCTCTACGACCAAATCGTCCATGTGACGAGTGATGCCGGAAGCGACAGGCTTGGTGGCTTTCCCGGATCCAACGTGCCGGCCAAGTTTTATTCATAGGCTCATGCAAAGCGTGATTTCATGCAACTTGCACGTCCGAAAAGAGGGGAATGGCTCCACCGGGCAACTCGCAGCACGATCGATAGGATTTGGACGGATATAAGCATTTCGTCGGGCTCGAAAATGGATGAAAACGGGGGGTAAAAATAATTAAACTAAAGAGGGGGGAGGGGCGAAATTTGGAGGCCCAAGCGGGCCAAAAATGTAAGGTCATGCCTTGTCCCCGCCATCGAGGTTCGCCATGCAACGTCCGTTGGTCACATTACGTGCGAGGCGCATAAAAATCTAGCGGTCTTCCCGCCCGTCCCCGTTTACCTGCCTCGAAGCCCATGGCACCACAACCGATAAATGGCAGCCAGCATGATGGCCACCGGCTGCCGCATCGTATGGCCCGGCGGTTCCCATGTTCATTTCAATTTTGGTTGCTTATTCATGCCAAAAACCTCCGAAGCAAGTCCTGCTGCCCAATTCATCACGTTCCATTCCACGAGCGCGATGATGGAAGGCATTAGCCAAAACGTGAAATGGTGCACGTGGCTTGGAACTTTACCAAGCGTGAACCAAGAAACATCGAGATACCATTACGATGATAGCATTATCAATAGGTACGAGATCCCAAGGCTAGTAATCGACAATCTGGAGATGAACTGGGGCGATCCGGCAGCCAAGCACGCGCATCTCGTCGATGCAAAGGGACAAGTTCCCTTGTCCGACGTGAGGGATTCCATGTCGTCGTTCTCGTTCACGAGCTCGGGCAACCCGGGCTTCGTAGCTGGCAATTACAAGTACGTCTACATCAAGGACCTTGGCGACTTGCACGAGAGAGTGAACCGCCTGGTGAGCACCGAGAACGAGAACACCCCGGATGGCCAGATCACCCTGATGTTCGGGAGTATTTTCGGCAGCACCACCGGCGCCCGGAACGGGCTCATCGCCCGTTGAGGCAAGAGGGCGGGATCACCGTGCAAGAATCCTTGGCCGGCGTGCACCATCGCTGGGCGATGCGGACCGCCGACGTGAACAACCCCCCCGAGGATAAGCAAGTCTTCTTCGTGGAGCGGTTGGATGCCATTCCAACCGGTGGCAAGGACTTGCTGGCGCGTGCCAAGCCCGTCTTGCTGGTGCTGTACGCGGGGCAGGCCATGTACCCCGGCAACGTGCTCGTCCTTCAGAACATCAAGGGTGATCCCCGAAGCTCGTCGAAGACCCGCATCCGGCTCTCGCTGCACGGCATCACCTACATTTACGAGCTGTTCCTCGATGGGAATGAAGCACGCTTGTCCACGTTGATCCAGGCGAAGAAGACCCGAGGGGAAGCCCCGCTCGTCGTCGATCGTGCTGGATTGCCAGCTGCGTACGAGGCCAAGGCAGAAACGTGGGAATGGCTGGCACGCAAGCCTATCCCGACTGGTAGTACCACTTACAGGTGGTCCCGGGCACACGTGATCACCAGGGATGCATTCCGGGTCGGTAATACCGTGGCCGATGTCATGATCGACAAGCAGGACGGCACGGGACCCGTGAAAACCGCCATCACCTTCCAAGAATGGGTGCGGTGCCATGGCATCAAGGAATCAGCCGCGCTCTCGTGGTCGCAAGCCCAGTTATTGGAATGCTTCTTGATATTCGCCAACGGTGACGTCATGGCATCACCGTTGCCGTGGATGGTCGACGTCACGGGCATGCTCGTCCCCGGTCGTTCCACCTTCGGCTGGGTTTCCCCCACGACCGTCGACGAGTTGCTCCCCGAGTGGTTCCGAGAATCCAACACTAATATTATTTCCAAGTCCATAACAGATGTTGAAGCGTGGCAAGCAACCTGGCTGGACTGCATCAACAAGAGCCCTACCAGAACACCCGCGCTCTTCAAGCATTTGCCCGATTGGTTCACGTGAGCCAAGGGCACGTTTTTTTTTTTCTCCCATTCACCCTTGGTTCAAGCATGCGCCCGCCCGTTCCTTGCTCGCGAGCCGCGCCTGCTCGATGTTCGCCCGGTGTCTCGCCACGGCCTCGATGATGACCTTGTCGTCCTCGTCGTCGGGATTTAGCACCCACGATGCCAATTCGTCGAGCCCCCACTTCAAGTGGAGCACCTCCGCGAGAGCCTTGTCCCTCGGGTCAACCATGCGATTGTGCTGGAGATCCAAGTGCTCCAAGCACTCCAAGTGATGGAGCCCCTCGATGCAAGTGATGCGATTGCCATAGAGGGTCAATTCTCGAAGGTTCACGAGGGTATCGAGCCCCTCGATGCGGGGAATGCGGTTCACGCCGAGATGAAGTTCCCGCAAGTGCACGAGACGCTCCAGCCCCTCGATCCGGCCAATCTGGTTGTTCGACAAGGTGAGCAAATCCAGTTCCGTCATGTCTTCCAATCCTTCGATGCGCTCGATCTTGTTTTCGTGAAAACGCAAATCCCGCATCAACGTGAGCCCTGCTAGCCCTTCTATATGCGAGATTTGATTCACGGCCAAGCTCAGCACTTCCAAGTTAATGAGATGGTCCACGTTCTCGATACGTGAGACCTGGTTTGCACAGAGATTCAAAACCCGCAGATTCACGAGATTTTCTAGCCCCTCGATGTGGGTGATGTGGTTCCCACCAAGGTGGAGCTCCCGCAAGTTGGCGAGCCCGTCCAGGCCCCAGGGCTCTTTGGTGTCCGTCTTGGTCGGCGTCGCATAGATAGGGCTGACGCCGAGGTAATCGGCGTCGAGCGCTTCCCACGAAAAGGCCATCGGCGCTCGCGTTGATCGAGGCCCCGGAAAGCCATGGCTTGTTTGCTTGGCCGGGCAAGGGGATGCCATCGAGCAAGACCGTGCAGGAGGCATTCACGATGCTCGCGTCGGTGATGGTCCAGGAGATCGAGTGACCCGTGTCCTCGTGAACATACTGGATGTCTGCTGGGTGCGTGAATGCAGGAGCCACGTTCAGCACGGTCACGATCACGCTATCATTGATGGAAATGCTTGCGTTCCGTGCTTCCAGCGTGTATGTATAGGTCCCGACGAGCAATCCATCAACGTTGACAGGGATGGTTTCCATTGCCCAGGTGCGGTTGATTGACCCGGGCACCTCCACGCCATCACGGTACACCGTGTACATGATGGTCTCGCGGATGGTGTCCGCGATGTTCCATGCAATGAAATTACTCGTCGTGTCGTGATAATAATCGATATCCCCAGGGGAAGACACTGCCATGCCCGTGGTGACCAGCGGGTGGTTGTCCATGTCGGCAGTGCCGTTGATGGCCCGCGCCACGTCCCACGAGACCCCGTCGCTCGTCGTCGCGTTCGGGTGGAGGCTCGCGTAATCCCCCCAGTAATTTCCCGCGAAGCTGTTGTTCCACGCGTTCCCGCTTGACAGCTCGCATGATGCACCGGAAAAACCGTTGTTCTCGAACCGGTTGAGCACGATCTCTGAATTCGTGTCCTGGTTCAAGTACAGCCCGTAGGCGGGGTTATCCACGAATGCATTTTGCAAGACATGGACGTGATCGCTGTACTCGATCGCGACGCCCGTCCCGGGATACCAATATGGGTCTGTTCCGGCCGCCGTGCATCGCGTGAAGTTATTCCCGGCGATCGTGTCATTATCCGCCCACCTGCTCACCAAGCCTGCCGAATTGTTCCAGACATCGTTCGCCACGACATGGCAATCCCGCGAAAGCTGCATGTGGATGCCTACCCCGGAGCTATTCACGACGTGGTTGGATGCCACGGTTTCCTTGTAGGGGTAATACATGTACATCCCAAACGACGTGTCCTTGATCACGTTTCGTGTAATGGTATTTCCTGTCTCGGTCATGGGTACTTGATTGTCGATGTACAAGCCGAAATAGAACCCGGTTATCTCGTTATCATCAACCACGTTTAACGGTGCCTCGTGCAGCTCGAGGCCATATGCCCCCCGGGGACCCGCGTTCGTGATGATGTTGCGCGTGACGGTATTTCCACGCGTCCGGTAAATGTACACGCCTTGGACGGAACACTCGTGCACCTCGTTCGCTATGATGGTGTTGTTTTCGGAATTCTCATGCAAGGCGATGCCGGTTGCGGAGTCCGTGATCCTGTTCGATTCGAGCCGGTTGTTGTACGCGTAACTATACACGATGATACCATATCCGCCCGAGGCATGGATGGTATTGTTCACGACGCGCGCGTTGTTGGAGTTGTATACATAGACGCCAATGAGACAGTTATCGAACGTGTTGTTCATGACCAGCAGCCCGTCGCTTTGTGTCCTCAACGTGATGCCATACAAATCATTCAAGAACGTGTTGAACGAGATGTTGACATTCCTGCAAAGGACGAAACCCATGCCGGCATTCCATGAACCGGTCCCGCAATTCAGCACGGTGCAGTTCCTCACGACGAGCCACGCGTCCGTGTATTCGAAATACATGGCCCATCCCGAGCCTCCTGCATCGATGATGCGGTCCTCGATGATGTACGGGTTATTCTGCGTCCCGTTGCCGCTATTCGATGCGAGATACAGGTCAAAATTTCCTGACACGTAAATTTTTGGATCCGAGATCACGGTCACGATGACCGAGTTGCTGGTGGATGCGCCATATCCATCGTGTACGGTGATCGTGTAGTTAAACGTGCCCAGTGGAAGGCCATCGATGCTGATGTTCAACGGGACGTCGTCAAACCAGTAACCGGCTTGGACTTGGACGCCGCCGCGGGTGATGGTGTAGGTCCTGTCGATCGCGTCTGTGTCGTTCACGGTCCACCAGATACCGTGGCCTGTCGTGGTGACCCTGTACGAGACGTTCACGGGGTGCGTGATGGTTGGCCTTGCATCGACACGCACGATCACCCAATCCTGGCTCGTGCCACCCAGTCCATCTTGGGCGGTGACCGTGAAATTATACACGCCACATGTCATGTTGTCGATAACGATGCGCAAGGGCATTCCCGAAATCCACGTGCCATTCTCGATCTCGCCCCCGTCACGCGTGACCGAATAGAACGTCATGCTCGTGCTCGTGTCATTGATGGTCCATGTTATGGATTGGTTGGTCATCCCGAGGATGATCACTTGGTCTGGTCCTGGCGAGATGACGGGGAGAACGTTGAAAATGCACACGAGGATGGTGTCCCACGCGGTCTCGTTTATCCCGTCGAGCGCGCGGATCGTGAAGTTGTACCATCCAAGCGAGAGGCCACCCACGTCCACGATGACAGGAACGTCCACCGCCCAGGTCCCGTTCTGGATGTTGGTGCCGTTCCGGAACACCGTGTAATTGGTCATGCCGAGTACCGTGTCCGTCATGGTCCAGTTGATGGCGTTGCTTGTCGTGTTCGACTCGAAGGCAAGGATGCCCGCGCCATGCCAGATAGAAAGGGACCTGTTCAACACGTGGACCATGACCGTGTCCACCACGGAGCCGTTGTACCCGTCGCTGGCAACGATCGTGAAGTTATGCAGGCCTATCGCCAGGCCCTCGATGGATTGGTTTATGGCTACCCCGCTGGCCCACGTGCCGGACGCCAGCTCGGTTCCATTGCGATATATCACGTGGCCCGGCCCTGCCACGCTTGCATCCGTGATGGTCCACGAGATTGGAGGTTGGACATCCCCGAAATAATAGTGCACGTCAGCCGGGCGCGTGATAACGGGCAAGATGTTGCGGACCTCGACCATGACCGTGTCCTGGCATGCTTGGCCTGTACCATCCGCGAGAATGATTGTATAATTATGGATCCCGACGTCAAGAACGTCGACATCGACCACGACCTCGGTACCGGGGGTAATGCCCTGGTTTTCACGTCCCGGAACCGGGCTCCCGTCGTGCAAGACGGTGCAGGTCAGGTGCTGGTATATGACGTCGGCCACGAGCCACGTGATCTCGTTCCCCGTCGCGCCATGATCGTACTCGATATCCGCCGGGTGCGATGCGCGCAACTCCGGGTGCACCAAGGGATGGTTGTCGTATTCCATGTACACGTTATTGTACAAGGGGACTGGCGTGTTCCACGTGAGGTTATCGCTGGTCGTTGCACCGGGGTACGTGAACGGGTAAAATTCCCAGTAATTCCCAACTTTCCCGTTGTCCCACGTGATGCCTTGGCTACCCTCGAAGTAGACGCCATACGCGGGGATATAATTCATGAACACGTCGATCTGGCGAATCGCGGGGATGCTCTCGAAATGGAACACGTTCAAGGAACACGTGAGCTGGTTGTTCACGATGCGCGTCGTGTCGCAATTTCTCACGTGGACAGCGGTCATGGGATAGTTGATGAAGTCATTCCGGCTGATGTTATTTGAATTGCTATCAACGATGTCGACCCCGATAAACCCGTCAGCGATGACATTACCCGAGATGT
This sequence comes from Promethearchaeota archaeon, assembly GCA_041305945.1. Classification (GTDB taxonomy): domain Archaea; phylum Asgardarchaeota; class Lokiarchaeia; order Sigyniarchaeales; family Sigyniarchaeaceae; genus JBGLND01. The sequence continues at coordinate 2,177,974 of JBGLND010000001.1, read as the reverse complement.
CATTATAATTGCTCACCCTCAAGGCAACGACCCCATCGCCATCAACCAAGGTATTATTCACGATCGCGTTGTGATCGCTATGGTAGAAATCGATGGCGCACCCGCCGCTGCCGCCTGCAAGGGAATTACCCGAGACCGTGTTCCAATGGCTATAATATACCTGGAGCCCGTAAAGGTGCTGGAAGGCCCTGTTCCCCGAGACCGTGCATTGCAGGCACGTGTCAAGGTACATTGCCTTGAGGCCGGTCGTGAAATTATTGCTTGAAATATTGCAAAACGAGGCCTGCTGCAGGTATACACCATTATAGCCGTTGTTCAAGAACACATTTTCTTGGACCGTGATGTTCGAGCAGCTGATGATCGTGATGGCAGCGTCCTCGAACATTAACGACCCCGATCCCGACAGCGTGCAATTCTGGATCACGAGGTGGGCATCCGTGCCTTGGATGAATATGCAAGACCCCGTGGTTCCCGCGTCGATGGTCTTGTTTTCGATGACGTATGGATTATCGACCGAGCCGTTGCCCCGGTCGGAAATTGCCTCGAGCTGGCCATTCCCGTAAGCTAATATCGTCGGATCCGATGTCATGATGACCGTCCCGTCGATCCCGCCCGTGCCGTGGTCCGCTGGCACGAGCCCGTGATCGAACACCACGGGCACCACGAAAAGCAGCAGCGTGCTTCCGATCAAGAACAAGATGCTTTTTTCAAAATATCCATTATCGTTTCGAGTTATCATGTCTGTGCGCCGATGATGCGTCGTAGCTCGTTCCATATCATGAAATTACAGACGTGGCGCCCGTCCAATGAACATGGATCAATGACCACCCGAGTCCATCCAAGAAACCTTGCAAGCGATTCGTGTCGTGGTTTGTTCTACGCACGAAATCCTGAACCGCCCATCAGCGATCCGCGGTGGTCCCTCATCTTGCTCTTGTCGGCATCCTTCGTGTCCCAGTATCGCTTGTTGAGCGCGATGACGAGTGTTCGGTCGTTATCCGGCGGGATCGCTGGAAGGTTGACGTTGTTGTCCTTCACGTACTTGTCCTTTGTCTCCTTCGGGAGCTTCTTGAGGGGGGTCAAGACCAATTTCTCGTAGGTCTTGGGGTCCTTCTTGATGTCATCGAGGGGAATGCCCAGCTCCTTTGCACGGTCCGATTCATAATACTTGAGCACCGCCTCGTTCAGGATCTTGTCTTGATCGAACTCGTAGATGACGTCGCCCACGATGTCCATTTCAGGGCTGAACTGGCGGGACTTGGATTGCCACTGGGCATCCTTTTTAATGCCTATTTTCGCCCCGTGCAATGAACTCGCCCAGAAATTCACCGCGATTTTCTTGATCGGGAGGGGTTTTCCCTTTTCGATCATCAACTTCGATGAAAGCTCCCGTTCGATATCCTCGGTGGAATATTCGTCATCCGATCCCTTTCCATCCTCATCAAAATCGTCGTAATCCGACATTGCATTTACCTCGCGTTAATTCATCATGTTGTATCGTGCCGGTACGTGGCTGGCTGGCAATCCGGGTAAACATGGTGAAGATACCTTGCACCGAACCACTAATTTGGTTCTGCCGGCAATCCTACACGTACATTCAATAGCGCTCGGTTATTAGTAGTTTTTTCTACGTTCTCATGTCGAGAGAAGAACGCGTGAAAATCGTTTCCCTTCAATTGGTCGAGGTGCCTTGACGTGAAATGGAAAAGCAAGATCGGCCTCTCCGTGATGATGCTGGCGATCACCGGGTCATTCTCCTCGTGGATACTGCTCGCCAAGCAATCTCCTTGTCCCAGAAACTTGCAATTTGGCGTGATCGATGAACAAATTACCTCGTGTTTCACGAACGTCACCTCATCCATCCACCACGCGTACCACGCCGTGGACGACCGTGGCAACGGCCTCGACTGCTTGGACGTCATTGAACACGGGACGGGGCAATACTTCGGCGTCCACCACCATTACAACGGCACGGATTTCGAGGTGCACCTGGTACACTCCACCGATCTCATGAACTGGACTTTTATCGCGGTGCTAGCACGTCATGCGAGCATGCCGGATTTGTTTCACGATGCTGCATCCGGTCTTTTCTTTCTCGCGCACGAGCAATGGAACGGGTCGAACGTGGGCGCGCCGTGCACCATCAGCGTCGAGGTATACCCGAGCATCGGTTCCCTGGTGGCATCGGAGCCAAGTCTCACGTACCGCGCGCCCTCGACGCTATCATGCCTGGAGGGCACGCCGAACGTGCACGCGGCCGGCTCGAACGGTACCTCGATCGAGATGACCATGCACTACAACGACGCGGAAACGGGACTTGATCGCGTTGCCCTCGCTCGTCTCTCTGGTTTAAATGCCACGCCAGCTTGGTTGGCAACGCCGTGGAACGAGTACAACCGGAACATAACGTGCCTCGGCGCTGGCAGCCACATCGGGGCCCGGTACAAGGGCACCATCACCGGGCACGCGTTGATCTTGCAAGAGGTCCAGCTCGTCCGCGACGACTGGTCGACGTGGCAGCCGTGGTACTACAACGAGACGAGTGCAGCGTTCACGCCACTGGTGGTCACCACCCACGGCGGTTCAACCTCGTTCACGAACCCCCATTTTGCCGTCGTTTCGATGCCCGGTAACCCGGCATCGCAATGCTTGTTCGTGAGCCATTTTCTCCCAGTCGAAGGTGCGGCTGCAGGTGAGGCGGGGCAGTGCATCTATTTCCGGCCGCTCCCTTGACTCGCTCCGTTTTTTAAACAACCTTCCCCTAGACCTCCTTGATTGATCATGGACTTTTCATCATTCACCGTTAGGTCCGACCCGGTAGGTTACCCCGACTTGAAGGTCGTTGACGTCCCGCGCGTCCCACCTGCCATCGATATTCCAGGGCCATTGAGCCATTGGAAAAAAGCGTACGATTCCGTGTTTTCATTCATCGGGGACAACATCATGGCCCCGACCGGGATATTCGACGACGTGTGGCACCGTCCTGGCCCGATCTGGAGGGGCACGTGGCTCTGGGACAATGCTTTCCACTCGAAGGTGTGGAGCCTCTGCAACGTGGAGTTTGCCCGGTACGTGCTCGAATCGCACATGAAGTTCCAGGTCCACAATCCCGGGGACGAGTACAACCACGGCCGCGTCCCGCATTCCATCACGTCGCCTGGCGGGGTCAATGGCTGGACACAACCGCCGCTCATGGCGTGGGCTTTCTGGGAGCTCTACAAGAAGAACGGGGACGTGGACATGCTCAGCAAGTACTTCGGTCACTTGCTGAACTACCATTTCTGGCTTAACTTCAACCGGGATCTCAACAAGGACGGGCTCTACTCGTGGATGCACGGGTTCGAATCCGGTCTCGACAATGCCCCCCGCTACGACGAGGTCTCGTCGATGGAATGCGACGCGCCCGATTTTTCGGCGTGCGTGTCTGTCCAGCTGCGATCGCTCGCCTACATGGCGACGATCTTGGGCGAGGATACCACGCTGGAAAGTTTGGAGGCCCGGAAGCGGGAACTTGATGATTGGATCAACAAGGACTTGTGGGACCCGAAGCGCGCCTTTTACTTCGACCGGGCTTTCGATGGTGATCGCAAGGGTGAATTCATCGGCCCGAAGGCGATCTCCGGCTGGTACCCGCTCTTTGCCGGCATCGTCCCGAAGGACCGGCTGCCCGCGTATCTCGACCACCTCACCAACCCCGGCGAGTTCTGGACCCCCATGCCCGTGCCGTCGGTTGCCAAGGACGAGCCGACGTTCAGCAAGGACATGAACATGTGGCGGGGGCCCGTGTGGATCAACACGAATTACATGATCGTCAAGGGCCTCAAGGGGTACGGGTTCCGTGAGCTCCCCGGCGAGCTTGCTTACCTGACCGTGTCGACCGTGTTCGACGTGTTCAAGGACAAGGAGATGTTTTACGAGTACTACGGGTGCCTCGGCAACAACAAGGACATCGAGTCGTTCGCCCGGAAGGGCGAGCACGACGGGCCCCGTCCCTACTTTTTGGGTTGGACGGGCTTGGTGGCCAACTTGTTGCTGGAGGACATCCTCGGCATCGAGGTGCAACACGACGCCATCTTGCTCGTGCCAAGCATGCCGGAAAAATTGATCGCCGCGATCGGTAGGTCCGGCACGATCACGGGCTCGATCCCCGGTGTTCCCGGCTGGGATCAAGACCGCATCAATTTCACGATATTGCCAGGCGAAGGCAATGTTATCGAGTACCGGTTCAATTTTTCGAAACCGATGGACATCCACGTGCTCGAGTATGCATCGCGCGAGGACATCCATGCCGGAGCAGGCGTGAGATTGCTCCACGTCGAGCTGGTAAACAACAAGGACATTTTCTGCATCGCATCTCGGCCAGACGGGGATGCCATTCGGGAGCAATATACTCCGGAATGAGACGCGGGTGTAGATATGGATCACGACCAAGCAATCGTCAGGCCGATCGGCCGCAGGAACGTCGCCTCTATCCTTCTATTGGGCACGTCGGGCCAGGTCGCGTGGGCAGTAGAGAATACATGGTTTAACACATTCGTGTATGACGAGATCACGCAGGACCCAACGCCGATCGCTTGGATGGTCGCGGTGAGCGCCATCACGGCAACTCTAACCACGATCCTCGTCGGCATACTTAGCGACCGCACACGTTCGAGGTGGGGCATGCGCAAGCCTTACATCGTTTTTGGATACATCGCTTGGGGCATCATCGTGATCATCTGGCCTACCATCGCATGGATACAAGCAATCGGGGTCGCCGTGGTCATGGTCATCATCATCGACGCCATCATGACGTTTTTCGGCTCCACCGCGAACGATGCCGCCTATAATGCCTGGGCAACCGACATTGGACACTCCAGCAACCGCAACCGGATCACCACGTTGAATTACATCTGCGCGTTCATCGCGAACGTGGTTGCCTTGGGGCTTGCCGGGTCCATCATTGAATCCTTCGGGTACCTGGCATTTTTTTTCATCCTTGGCGGGAGTGTAACGGTCAGCGGAGCGATCTCGGCGTTCTTGCTCGAACCAGTTCGGGTCCAAGATGCCGGCGACAAGGCACGTGTTCCTATCACCAAGGAATTTTCGAGCTTGTTTTCCGCAAGACTCCTGCGCGAGAACCGCACGTTATTCTTGCTCTTCGTAAACATGGCCTTGTCGGGCATCGCTTCCCAAGTATACACGCCGTATTTGCTGATCTTCCTTGAACATTACGTGGGATTCTCGAAAACCGTGATGAGCATCGTGCTTGCGATTTTCGTGCTCGTGACCGTGGTGTTATTGCTCGTTATTGGATTTATCAGCCACAGGTTTAATCGCAAGACAGCAATTCTCGTAGGGACCATCACGGGTGGAATCATGACCGTGATGGTCGGGATATTCGCCCCGTTGCTCGCTGGAGGGGACTTCACGCTCACGCTCCTGCTCGTAATTCTCTACTTTATCGGCACGGTGCCCGGGTTCGCGGCGACCGTGGTTCATGGAGGATGGCTTCAAGACGTTCGGAATCCACGTTACGATCCCGGCACCAAGCGCCTTTACGTGAACGGCACCGAGCACGTTGACGGCGTTTCTGCAGGTGCGTGGGCATACCGGATAGGAAATTACCCGGTGTTGAAGAAATGGCTGCGGGGCAGGAAAAACGAGCATCTCCCGCCCGTGTTCATGGACGAGCTGGCGAATCTCGTTCGCAAGATACAAGCAACCATCGACATCATGAACGACATCGATGACGCCGTGTCGTTGCCGGGGTGGTGATGGTTGGCCTCGCGCAAGCTCAAGGTATTGGGCGATTTCCAGACCCCCGTCCCGCTCGCGGAGAAGATCTGCAAGCTCTTGCGGGGGCAAGGCTGCAGGCCGGATGTCATCATCGAGCCCACGTGCGGGAGCGGGAATTTCATCGTGGCTGCTGCAAGGACATTCCCGCCTGGTTTTCAATGTCATGCGATCGAGATCCAACCAGAATATAACGCGCAATTCGACGAGAACACGCGTGATGCTCGCCAGAAATGCGATCTCCATCACATCGTTGCTGACGTGTTAAGGCACGAGTTTCCAACGCGAGAATTCGAGAACCGGAACGTGTTGGTGATCGGGAACCTGCCCTGGGTGACCAGCGCGGGGTTGACGGCGCTCGGTGCTGGAAATCCGGTGGAAAAGCGGAACGACCAAGGCCTGAAGGGGCTGGATGCCCTCACAGGAAAATCAAATTTCGACATCGCGGAGGCCATCTTCGAGCGTCTCATCCACGAGTTCTCGGGTTTAGATGCCCGCATCGCGTTGATCTGCAAGTCCACCGTCGCGAGGAACCTCATCCGTGACGGGACGCATCGCGGGCTCCGGACCGGCCACGCAACGTGGTATGGACTCGATACACGGCGGGAATTTCACGTTGCTGCAGATGCAGGGGTGTTCGAAGTGATCACAGGTGAACCGCCCGCGCTTACATGCGAGGCAAGGTCCTTGGATGCACCAGGCGTGCTCTCGAAACGGTTTGGATGGGTGGGCTCGCATTTCGTTTCGGATATCAAGGCTTACGCGGAAACTTCGCGGATCGAGGGTGAATCCTGCCACGTGTGGCGCCAGGGGATCAAGACGGACGCGTCCGACGTCATGGTTTTCACCCGTGCCTGCGACGGATCCTTGGTCAACGGCTTGGGAGAACCAGCGAACATCGAGGACAGCCTCGTCTACCCGTTCTTGAAAGGGTCCCGGCTGCGGAAACCGGTGATTTATGACATTCAAGAGCGCTTGCTGGTCACGCAAGAACGCTTGGGCGCTGATACGTCTACAATCGAGCTTGCCTTGCCTAGAACATGGGATTACTTGGTGGCGCACGGCCAAGCCTTGGATGGCCGGAAATCGCGGATTTACAAGGACAAGCCCCGTTTTTCGATATTTGGCGTTGGCAAGTACTCCTTCAAGCCCTACAAGGTTGCCGTGGCAAGCATGTACAAGGAACCATCGTTTTCTCTCGTGTGTCCTCAAGATAAACCCGTGATGCTCGATGACACGAGCTATTTTCTCGGGTTTGATGACGTGCACCAAGCGATGGTCGTTCAAGCACTCCTTTCCCAAGATGTCGTCACGCGATTCTTGAACTCCATCGTGTTCAAGCATGGCAAGCGCGTGTACACCAAGGATGTCTTGATGCGGGTTGATCTTTCACGGGCGCTCGATTTTGTTGATGAAGGTGACTTGGCACGCTCCATTTCGAGCGTGCAACGAGAATTGCTGGATGCTGGTGTCGTGGCGAAAGAAAACGACCCGCGTGATGCGATCTCGCGCGCTCGAGAATGGTTCGCGCTCGATGCTCGTGAACGCGGCGTTCGACGTTGATTGGCCGGTTGACAAGTGATTATTTATAAGCCTTGATTTGGTAGTTTATTCCGTTGCTGGACTTGCGGTTAATACGTTGAATATGGGAAACTAACATGGACTCGGACGATTCCAAACAAGCACCGGACGAAGGAGAGGAAGAGGAAGAATTCAGCCTCTCCGACGAGCTGCTCCAGATGGACGCGCCGGAACGGAAAAAACAAGAGATGGAAGGCCCATACATCCCTGATATCAAGGCAAAATTGGTACTCCCGCAAAAGGGGGCATTAAACGATTTTTTCCAATACAAGCTTCCGCGTGCCCCGTCCCGCGAACCCTTGGTCGATGATAGACCGCTGGGAAAGGATGCAAACCACGCCACGAACGGCTCCGTCGAACCGCAACTCCCGGACCATCCCGAAGAGGGCCGGAAATCATCCAACGGGAACGGCCAGAAATACATCGCGACCAGCTCGCCGCAATCGAACGGGGCCGAGACCACGGGCCGGGCAGGCCCGCAACCCCCGGCGATCCCGAAATCCTTGGAACCTCCCCCAGACCGAAGCGTGCCGCAACCCGGCCCCGTCCAGCCACCATCGGGAGAGCCGACCGTCTTTGGCCAGCTGAGCATCAACCTCAACAAGAAGGACGTCGTGATGGTGGTTTCCGAGGAGATCAAGCGTGAGCTGGCAGATAACATCAAGGACGAGATGCACGAGCTCGCGGAAACTATCAAGAATGAACTCCTCAAGGATCTCAAGGAACGCCTGACGACCGAAGTGATCGGCAACGTCAAGTACCAGATAGAATACGAGATGCGAAACAAGTACCAGGACATGATCATCAACTGGTCACAGAACAGCTTGAAACCGCAGATCAAGGAAGAGTTGAAATTTTCCATCACGCGGGACATAAAGAATGACTTGGAGAAGGATTTCTTGAACGAGATCAAGGCCGACCTGCTGTTCCAAGTCAAGAAAGAGATACTCGACCAGATCAAGGAAAACGTCCTCGACGTGTCCACCGGCTTGAAGCAAGACGTGAAACAGGTCATGGACACCTACGTCAAGAAAAAAGTCGACGTTGAAATCAAGAAAGCGGGTGTCTCTGATCCCGTCCATTTGGTGTTCGTCGACTTCAACAACGTGTGGGAGATCGCCCAGAAATTCTCTTTTACCCGCAGGGTTGACATCGAGCACTTGATCAAGATGGTGTATTCCACGTTGGGTGAAGGGGACGAGAACATGAGCCCGGCGCGGCTCGAAGGTTACGTCTTCTTCTCGAAGTATCATGAATGCGAGATAACGGGAATAAAGGACTACACGTGGCCTGATAAGCCGCTGCTTACCGAATTGATGACCCGGTTCAAGTGGGTCATGGTTTCTGACAGGAAGATGGGACAAGAAACGGGGTATCGCGACATCGACATCACGCTCGACATCCAAGCGACCCGCCTCGTCGTGAGCAACGCGCCCCGGGTATTGACCATGACCATCGTGAGCGGTGATGGCGATTTCACGCCATTATTAATGCTGGCGAAGGAGCATGGCATCCATACCATCGTGGTTGCCTTCAAGAAGGGCATTTCGTCGCAGCTCGCCTACACTGCCGACGAGTTCCGCTACATGAACGATTGATCCAACCGGGTACCCGCTTGTTTTTTATTGTCTACGATGGAAGATCATTCTGTGAGGTGATCTGAATGAAGATCTACATGGTAAACAAAGGCGAGCTGCAAGAGATCGATAAACTGATTTTTTCATCGGGTGACTCGTACGTCGTTGACGAGGGAAGTACCATCTGGTTGTGGCACGGGAAGAATGCCTCCCCCGATGAAAAGGGAACCGCTGCGGTGGTTGCGAAAAAGATGGACGATGACCGTGGTGGTAAACCCAAGGTCATCGCGATCGATCAAGGTGACTTCACGCCCCATGCACGCAAGTTCAAGGAGCTCTGCTCGGAAAACGGCGGCTTGAAGATCATGGACAAGAACATCGCGGAATCGTTCCTCACGCATTTTACCAAGGCTTCGATCCCTCCCGTGATGTTCAAGGTATCCAGCGAGGAGTACGGCGGAGATATCAACGCGATGGAGTACATCCAAGTCCCGGCCAAGAAGGAAAACCTTGACAGCGATGACGTGATGGTCTTGTACGTTTACGATGCCAACACGTGTTTCATCTGGACCGGGAAGGGCGCTAACGTCAAGGAACGCGTGGTGGCCAGGCGCGTGGCTATGAACTTCGAAAAGGACCTGCCCGGGGACCAGAAAGAGGTGTTCCTCGAGGAGGGCGATGAGACCCCGGACTTTTGGAAATACTTGAGTTAATCTCTCTCTTTTTTACAAGCAATTCCCTGGTGATCGAAAAACATGAATCCCGGTGGAACAGGTTATTGCATCTATTGTGGCAAGGACACGAGCTTCAATCCATCCCTGCCCATGTGTCCCGTCTGCGGTGGTTCGTGCAGCATGGCGGAACGAACGTCGCCCGTCGACGGGAGCGGATATTTTTGCCACGGGTGCAAGAAAGCGGGGCTATTCACCACCGAGCATCCCCTGTGCGATGAATGTGGGGCGAATATGGGGAAATCTTAACGTTCATATTCCTCCCGATCAACTCCAGTACATATCACGAGATGATGGAACCATGACATACAGCCATCCAGATTTACGCTACCAAGCAACCGCACGTGACGCCGCGGCCTTGCGGAAGCACTTGAAATCCTTCAAGCTCCAACAAGAATGTACTGTTACGGTTTGAATGAGCACGGATGGAAGTAAAAAGGGTGATACCACGATGTCAGATGAAACACGCCTTTCAAAGATAGATTACGAACTCACCGAGGCTAAAAAAAAATATAAAGATAACCCGAACATCAAGATCGAATTTTGGGATTCTCAGAAACGTGAGATTGACCACTTGGCAATATTTATAACCCCGTCCAAAGGAAAAAACAAGGGAAAAACCATCAAGTTCGAATGGAACATGAAAAGAGAGACGGGGTTCCATTTAAAGCCTCCAATCGTGAGCGTGCACACTGTTGATTTCGTGCACACTAAATACTTCGGGTACCCGCCCGGTACCAGAAACTTCTGCTACACGAAGATATATGGAGGGCCCCACGAGAACGAGTGGAGGCCCTTTTACACCCTTGGCGAGCTTATAGAAGGGTTGGTCGAAGTGATCGAGCAGGAATAGGGGAAGCATTCGTAACGAGGACATGCGAGATAACCACCACCACGTTAATGCCAGAAGAGAGAAGGTCATTAAATGATGCAAAACTTCGAGATATTCGTTGATTTCGATGCATATGTGGACATGTTATCTCATGCAATATCGGGGTACCGTAGCGAGATCATCGGGACAATATGGGGTTTTTCTTTGGGGAACAGGATATTCATTCAAGAGGCATTCAACACGAGAAACAAGGGTTTTTTGCGCGTTTGTTTCGAGGATGATGATTATGACGCGTTGCATGCACATTCCACGAATGCCCGGCGGAAGGGCCTAACCCACCTTGGATGGTATCATAGCCACCCGGATATAGGTTATTTCATGTCGTCCATCGATACAGAAACGCAATTGAAAATGGAAAGTTTAAATCCAAAAAGCGTTGCGCTAGTATTTGATCAATTTCAATTGAAGAAAAATTTTGGTTTTGAAGCATATAAGATGTACCCACCAAATGGACAAACCCGGATAGGCCAAATTAATGACTTTAGAGAGGCAATTGTGCACGATAATGTAATAGATAAGCCGGATGACAAAAATACAGGCGTGGACGCGGGAAGATCGCGATATAAAAGCAATAATAGTATCCTCACGGGGAACGCAGGACATCGCGGGAATGGTCTTGACTTTCAAGAACACAAAGTGGGAGTAGCTTCCCAGAATCCGGGATACACGACGATTCCTTTCACGATTCTAAAGGATGTAAAACATCCGGTAGAAGAGATCATCAAGAATAAAAAGGATTTACCGATCTCAAACGAGAACCGTTTGAAATTATCGTCCATCTTGGCGGGCAAGGAGACATTATTCGAAAACGGAAGATTTTTCAAGTTCAGGATCGACACGGTAACGGATGCGATGGTTTTCTTGCTGCCAGAAAGATTTTTCGAGGATGATGCGTTTTTACACGAACTGGCGACATGTTTATCAAAGAAATTCTTGATGAACAATGAAAGGGTTCACGGGACGTCATTTCAAGAAGACGGATGCGTCGTGAACGTGAGGGTAATCTGCCCCGTTTGCGAGAGAGAGATCGAACATATTAACAAAAAAGAGGATATTGCGAGCTGTCCGGACTGCCACGAATTATTCCATCGAGCATGTTTCGAGCGCATGGTTCAAGAGGGAAAATATTACTGCTCATGTAAAGGGTTCGAGGAACTATGTTGAATCCAGATGGCCGTTCAGGTACCGCCGTGAGAATAAAGGAAGAGTTAGATGAATTAAATGTACATTATGGGGCCCGAGACACGGGAACGGGCTTGGTCGAGATATATTGTCCCTTGATTCTCAGCGACGAGACGTGTATCTATGATTTTTGTATAAACTTAGACATTAGTAAATACCCAGGGCCGCCACTTTTCTCCGCCAACTTTGATGAAAGCCAAGAAAAACACCCGGAGATCAACGAATACATAAAAAAATTTAACGATGATATGTTGGATACGTGGGACCCCCAAAACCCTTCGAACATAAAGACGCTGGTCGATATTTTTTTCGACGGGAGTAGGAAGATATCGTCCTTTGATTGTAACGGAATGAGCTTCCAAGGCCTTACACCAAATCTGATCTTCCAAATCCAAGGGTTAAATCCAGAATATAACGTCTACCCGGACAAGAACGATTCGAAAAAATATCGCGTGACATTTTATTCGGCGTTAAACTATCAAGAATATTCCCTTGTTTTTGATTTTCACGATTTTCCCCCACTTAATGTAAAACCCTTGGATGATTTAGCATTGATAATCCAATATCCGGAACGCATGGACTTCATCAAGAACTTCGATCCCCAAATCCAAACACTCACCGGAATAATGGATTTGATTATGTGGGAGGTCGAAAAGCATTTCAGGCTTGAATTGGAAGAGCAAATCATTGAAAACGAGGAACTACCTATAGACGCACCTAAACTCGTGAACATCAAGCGCGACCCAATAAGAAAGCGATTAAACGTATCCTTGAAGGGCATTCTCCGGTCGAAGGAACTCGTTTTCGATTTCGAATTCAAGTTTCACGAAAAGTATCCTACAGAACCGCCGGAAATTCAATTAATGACAAAAGCAGAGGACATCGATGAAAACGAACAGATGATTCAACAAATAAATGATTCGATTGAAGATTTCAAAAAGCAATGGCACCAATATTCATTTGTCATCGATCTCATACACGAAATTAGGAAAAAGATATACAATATATCAATATCGAATTGCATCATCTGCCACAGGTTCAAGTGCCCGGAATGCAAGAATGGATTGATCGAATACGGCGAGGAAAAGCAGTTATGTGTTCATCAATGCCCAAATTGCCACCGTTTCTTCCATGAACATTGCTGGAAACCATTATTCGACCAGTACAAGAGATGTCCCGTGTGTAACGTGTAGTTTGTAACTATATTTGTTGATTATTTTCAAAATCGTGAATCAAACAATTACAGTGATGATAAAAAACGTTCAGCATAAAAATAATAGATGTACCACATACTATCGAAGATATTCTTCGAAAAGAAGAATCATTCCGGGATACCCTATTTAAGACCGGTGTTTTCTGAATACCCATGAATAACATGGAAATCGCCCTGCAAGAAGCCATCTCGGGCGAGTTCAACGCCATCCGCAAGTACAAGGCATACGCGGAAGCTGCCAGGAAGGAGGGCTTCAAGAACGTCGAAATGCTCTTCAAGGCACTGGTAGCGGGCGAGACGATCCACTTGAACAATCACAAGCGGGCACTGGGTACCGAGTTCACGCCAGAGGAAGCGAAATTCACCGCGGGCACGTCGATCGAGAACCTCACGGACGCGCTGAACGGTGAAACGTGGGAATTCAAGGAAATGTACCCGGGCCTCATTAAAAAGATAAAGCGCCCGAAGAACGAGGACGAGGAAGTCACGAAGCTGAGCTTTAGATGGGCGCTTGATACGGAAAAGCACCATGCAGAGGTGCTCGCCCAAGCGCTGGAATTCGTCACGCAGGGCAATGACTTGCCGGACGCAAGGTTTTACGTCTGCGAAGTATGCGGGAACTTGCACATGGGCGACCCGCCAGATGACATCTGCCCCGTGTGCAAGCACGACGTTGTCTTTTTCAACGAGGTGAACGCGTGAATGTCCAAACCCTACCAGGACAGGTTCCACATCCAGGGTGGCGAGATCATCCGGCAGGTGGTGTTCGGCATGAACGACGGCATCGTTTCGATCTTCGCCCTCCTCGCCGGCGTTGCCGGTGCCCGCCTTGATGCACCGACCATCCTCATCACGCTGCTGGCGGCGAGCATCGCGGGTGCCTTGAGCATGGGAGCGGGCGAGTTCGTCAGTTCGAAGAGCGAGCGCAATTATTTCGAGAAGGAAATCAAGCAAGAGCGCTTGGAAATCAAGCTGGTACCGGCCGTAGAGAAGAAAGAATTGCGGCTCATTTACCAGAAGAAGGGATTCTCTGGTGCCATCCTTGACCAGATCGTGGAGCAGATCTCGAAGGACCCAGACTTGTGGGTGCGAGAAATGGTTATCGACGAGCTCGGCATCGCCGAGCTGGAGCAAGCCGACGAGAAGAAAGGCGTCATCGTCATCTTCATCTCGTTCATCACCGGTTCCCTGTTTCCCACCCTCCCGTACGTCGTGTTGCAATTCCTCGACCCCGGGTCCATCTTCTGGATCGCGACGTTCGTGACGTTCTTCGGGTTGTTCACGGTCGGAGCGCTGAAAAAGTTCATCACGGGCGTGAACTGGCTGAAATCTGGCCTTGAAATGCTCGTCGTGGGCACCCTTGCCTTCACGGCGAGCTACTTGATCGGCGGGCTCTTCGGGGTATAAAGTGCGGCCCCGGGCCCCTTTCCATCCCATGAACTCGAGACCACGCGTGGGCACGGCAACCATGAAAGGCACCAAGGGAACCTCCAGCTACGAGCAAACCAAGGCGTGGCGCGTCCAGGTCATGCAGGAAACCATGGCCATCGCGCGGGCAGGATCGTACCGCAACCCGAGCGGGGGCGATGTCTTCCTTCCGGTGGGCAGGATGCGGGAGGGGGTGCGTCGCTCGCGCATCGTTGACAACGCGCACGTGCTCCAGGTTGGCATTCAAGGCACCGGCGGTTCGTCCAAGGCAGGGATCATCGCGGTCGGGCGCGGCGTGCGGTGCCCCCCTTGCCGCCCGTGCCGGGCGGGAGGCTTGGCCGTGCCGGGTCGGCGTGCTGGACGGGCGCCGACGCGACGTGCGGCGCGGGGCCGCCAGCCTTGCGAGACTGGAAGGACATGGCCGCCGGGTGCAGCCCGGGCAACGGCGGCTAGTGGGCGGGCAACGCCGGGTACACGGACAAGGACAAGGACTAGGGTAATATTATTATGAGGTGATAACATTACATCGAGCCGACCGGGCTATAAAATGGACGAGATCGCCATGGCATGCCAACAAACGGCATACGCTAGAATTAAGTTCGCGAAATTGTCTATGAACACAAGAAATTACGGATTGAATGAGGCAAAAAATGATGGATTTCTACGACATTCTCGCGTGGTTCGGACGCCATGCTGCATGGTTGCTGTTACCGGCCGCATCGATCATGTATACCTGGATATTGGAAGCAAAAAAACGAAAGGACATGCAACGGGGCGAGGAGTACAAGCGTGGTGTTGATGTCTCGAAGCTGGTGAAAGTCTTCTCGTTCATCGGGATGGTCTACGGGTTTTTCTTGATGATCGGTGCCGTGATGGCGGAGTTAACAGGCTCATCCCCGAGCCTGGCATTCCGGACGAACTGGGGGCTTCCCAACCCCGCCGACCCTCTCGGGCTGCCATTTGAAGTGGTCAACCACTTCACCAATATAATGTACTTCATAACTGGCATGGTCATGTTTTTCAAGCCCCTCAAGGACGTGCCTTTCGCGTCCTTGATAAGCCTTGGCGCCGCGGCGGTGGTCACGCTGCTCGCCGCGTGGACGATTCCAAACGACCGGATAGGTTCGCTCATCTTGGATTACGTCATCGAGCTGAAATGGTTGCTCTTGATCGTATTCCTGGTCGTCTTGGCGATCGTTTACTCGCTAACCAAGGTATCATTCACGCTCATGACCAAGTTCTCCCGGTTGATAAGCATGCCCCCGTTCGCGCTGCTTTACGCGACATTCATCTTGACACAAGGGGTGATACTGCTTTTCGGGTACTCGATCGTCATGTGGTAGTGGTAGTCCATCCTTAATTTTTTTTACAAGAGATGTTCAAGCCATGAAACGAGAAGCATTGTTGTACGAGAAATTGGACATGAACAAGGTCCGGTGCTTGACATGCGCGCACCGGTGCGTCATTGCGGACGGTAATCTTGGCACCTGCCGGACCCGCAAGAACATGGCAGGCACGTGTTACACGCTCATATATGGCGTGATCTCCGCGGAATCTATCGACCCGGTGGAAAAAAAGCCGCTCTTCCACTTTTTCCCGGGCCATCCAATTTATTCGGTGTCCTCGGTGGGGTGCTCGTTCAAATGCACGAATTGCCAGAACTATCACTTGAGCCAGCTGGATGGCACGAACGACGGGTACATTTTCGACAGGTACAAGTCCCCGGAGGACCTCGTCAAGTCTATCGAGCGGGCAGGATGCAACTTGCTGGCATTCACGTACAACGAGCCACTGATATGGTTGGAATACATCATCGACGTTGCGACGCTCGCCAAGAAAAAAGACATCAAGATCGCCCTCGTGTCGAACGGATATTCCACGCCTGAAGCGATGGAACGGTTGATTCCCTTGATCGATGCAGCAAACATTGACATCAAGGCAATGGATGATCGTTTTTACAAGGACGTTTGCAAGGCACCTGGTGTCCAGCCGGTGCTTGACACGATTGTGAGACTATACAAGGCAAAAAAAAACATAGAGATCACCAACCTCGTCATCCCCACGCTGAATGATAGCGAGCAAGCCATCGAAAAACTGTGCGACTGGGTACTATCCGCGCTGGATGACGAGATTCCTTTGCACTTCAGCGCCTACCGCCCCATGTACAAGATGACCCTCCCTCCTACGACCGTTGAATCCTTGACGAGAGCACGCTGCATTGCACGGGATAGGGGGCTCAAGCACGTTTACATCGGGAACGTGTACACGCGCGGGGGCGAGGATACGACATGCCCGGGGTGCAACGCCGTCGTGATTGAACGGAAGGGTTATTCAATTACCGAAGCACGTCTAGGGCCGGGAAATACTTGCGCATCATGTGGACGATCTTTACGGGTAGAAGGTACTGTCAACATGATGAAAAGCAGGTTTTCTTGATCCACCTACTTGCCACGTGGATCGCATCTCGTGCTTTTTTCTTGTGATACGCAAGGTTGAATCTTCACCGCCGGGGAATGAATCCATCCACCGAGACGGGATATCGAAGTGATTATACCAAATAGTTTTTTTACAAAGTACCATGATCAAGTGCATTACATATAGCCTTAGTAAAAGACGTAAAACGCAAGCGTGAAAGTATGATGAAGAGACCGCGATCGATTTTGCTTGTTTGTACGATAATTGCTTCTTTTCTTGTTATGATCGGTGCGCCCGTTGTAAACACGGATGATGGAACGTTGCAAGGTGATGGAACGAATTCCGCCTACGCGGATCTCCAAAGACCGACGTTCCTTGAACCGGGAAAATACTTGAATTATTCATTCACGTTCCTCCCGATAGAAGGAGGGCCCATTGCAATCTACAACACGACGGACGTATCAGGATATTTGCATTACAATGCTGGCTCGATCAATAACACAAATTATGTAATTGGGGAAACCATTTCAGGATTGAAGGTAAATTACACGCACACGAATCCAGTCCGTTTCATGGGCTTGTACGACACGAATACATCGCGCACATTGGTCGAATCCGATCTCCGCGCGGCGTACACGAATGGCACGTTGCTGTATGAAACGCAAAACGTGACGGATTTCAATCCCGCCTACCAGTACACCAACTCGATCGATGTCTATGCCATAAACAAGTCCGTAAAGACCACGAGCGGGGACCAAGTATGCGCGGGAATCGTGTCCTCGAATGAAACGAGTAACTTCGATCGCCTCTATTACTACGCGCATTTCAGGACCCTGGTTTCTTACTACCGGAGCGTGAAGGTGCTCTTGTTACCGCCGGATAACCTGTATGCAAGCAACATCTCCGGGACGGGGCTACCGACGTTTTTAAAGGCCGGAGATGCAGAAATCACCACGTACCTCGGTGCACGGGCCACGGTGAAGTATACCAGGAGCTTGGGCGGCAACAAGTACGAGACGTTGTTCTTCGACAAGCACACGGGCATCTTACTCAAAGCGATCATGCGTGTCGACGAATTTCCCACGGGAGATCTCAAGGCATCGCACGAGCTCGTCTTCTCGCTTGTTGATGCAAACGTCGACTTTTCAACGTCAATCCCACCGGTGCAGAACGAATTCGATGCCGCCATAATCCAAGCCAAGACGTACTTGACCTCGTCGGTGCTGAACGATTCCAATAGCACGCTCTTCAAGGGAGCAACGTCCGGCGATGGAAGTGCATTGCTCGATGAGAACATCTACACGGAAGCTAATTTTCAAGCACTTAAAGGGCTGGTGGATGCAACCGACGATGACATGGCAAGTTTCTTCACGAATATTGAAGCTAGCGCGCTGCACGATGTTATTCTCGGCGGCATGTATTCCTTGCTGCATCCAAACGGGTCCGCGAGCGGGATCAAGACGGTGACCGATGCCGCGTGGGCGATCATGGGGACGATCCACTTGGGACAAGCATCCGCAGAATTTACAACGGAAATGCTTGATTTCATGGAAAACCTGCTTGTTGAAGGGACATACTTGTCAACGATAAAATTCAAGGCATTTGCAAGGGATAACGACACGAGAACGGTGTTCCACGCCTACGACAACGCCATCGCGTTGCTGGCACTCGACAAGGCGCCCCAGATGGCAGCCATGGTCTCCGCGGTCCTGCGGGCCTCGGCTGTCGCTTCAGTGTTCTCAAGCGCGCGTGTCAGCTCGGCCGAAGAGCACCGGCCGACTCCGCCCACCGTTTGGGTCTTTCCGCGCACATAACCGTCCGGCAGATCGCCTTTCAAGTTGACCACTTCCTTGTAGCGGATGCAGGCGATGATCTGGTCCACGGCCTGCTTTGCGCCCTCAACGCGGGAGACATGCTCGGTGTCGGCTGCTGCATGGGGAAGGAGTTCCAGTCTGCCAGGATATTTCTTGTCCACAGCAAGATAGGGCGCCATCGGACCCGTGATCGCGCCTGTCTCTGCATCGACGAAGATATCGGCATCTATGGCCGCATAACGGACCTTGCCGCTGGCGAGGGCGGCATCCAGTGCGGCAGCGTCGACACACTCGCCGCGGTCGTAGTTGATCACGATGGCGCCGTCGTTCAGTTGCGCCAGGACCGCCGCGTTCACCACGTTGGCATTCGCGAATTTGCCTGTTGCCGCATTGAGCGGGCCGAGGCCGGTGTGGGGGGAGATGACATCTGCGCCGCGCGCGGCGTCTTCCGGCGTGGGGGCGAATTCGAAACCCTCGGATTCGATCCAGTCCTTGTGGCGCGGCCTGGCATGGACGGCAACGCGCATGCCGAAAGCCTGTGCAAGCTTGGCCACTTCGCGGCCGATATTTCCATATCCGATGATCGCGATCTTCTTGCCTTCCAGCTTCTCGGTCGGGAATTCCTTG
The DNA here is from genome assembly GCA_041305945.1 of Promethearchaeota archaeon. Classification (GTDB taxonomy): domain Archaea; phylum Asgardarchaeota; class Lokiarchaeia; order Sigyniarchaeales; family Sigyniarchaeaceae; genus JBGLND01. The sequence continues at coordinate 2,158,739 of JBGLND010000001.1, read as the reverse complement.
AGGTTTCGGCCCGTGTCAAACTGGCCAGCAATGGTGCGGCGGTTTCCGCAGGCTTATCGCCGACTACCTAGATACGACGAATCCCGATATGGGCGATGTCGTCCTCGATCTCGCGCCGGGCAACGGATCCTTCGGGCTTGACCACGCCATCAATGGTCATGTTCACCGTTGCATTGAACAACGCTTGTTTCAAGAGGCCATCGGCATCCCACGTGACGGTACCTTTTCCCAGCACGGGATCGTCGATGGTGACATTTGTTTCAGGCACGAGGGTCTTGTTGACCTTGTAAATGAAGAAAAACTCCCACGGAACCGTGGCATTTTTCACGTATTCCGTCAAGTTCATCGACGGGTTTATCAAGCGAGACATAACTTGGGTTTTATCAACGGGAGTGTCACCCTCAATGACCTTGTACGTGAACTTGTACGTCACGTTGCAAGTCTCTACATTCACGTCCTGCATTGACATGACAACCAGCGGCACGTCGATCACGTGTTCTACCCGTACCGAAGCATTCACGGGCGTTATCTTGTAATAAAAGGTGTACGTGCGGTTCTCGGCCAATGACAGCACGTCCGAACAAGCGCCGTGGGAGTGATGCAAGGCTGACGACGTTATTAAAAGGCAACACGCGATGGAAAGCAGGATTGTTTTTTTTTTAACGGCCATGGCAGGTCACTCTCTTCTATTTCAAGCTCTGGTCACCGAATCCCGGGATGCCGCCCATGCCACCCATGCCACTTGTTCCAAGCCCGGATAGACGCTGCACGATGGTGCTGATGGAGAACGAGCAAAGGAAATAAAATGCCGTGAACCCGATGTAGCCGTTCATTCCCCAATACATGGTATCTGGTGTGGGAAAGAGATACGCTGCGAGAAATTGCAACTCGGGCCACGGGTTCATGATCATCTTCGCGACCCCCACGCCACCGCCCGGGATAACGTCGATCCAGAACCCTTGAACGCCAACTGCAAGGGTCGTTGGGATATCGAAAACAGACCTGATGAAAAAGAACAAGAGAAACATGGGGAGCATGGTCACGCAACTCGGTTTCATCCGTTGCATGCTGACGCTTTGCGTCATCTTCTTGATAGATGCTTCCTTGCGCTTGACCTGGATCTGTTTTTTCTGGTATAATTTTGGATTTTCGGTCTTCAACTTCTCGACTTCTTTCTTGTCCTTGTTGTGTTCCTTGATCAATTTCGTCTTCCGCTGGAGCTCGTTTGTATCGATCAACGCCTTTGCCAGCATCGTCGAGCAGACGTTGATGGTGATCGAGAAGAGCAACATGAAGATCATTGAATTCGGGGTTTTTTGAACCATGAACTTGAACAATATTCCACCCGGAATCAAATCAAGAGATGAAAAAATCACGGTCAAGGAAATTATGATCGAGAGCCCGCCAATGATTAAAAACATCTTCTTGAAATCGACGCTTCGTTCTTTCTGAAGCCGGTACTTCTTTTTCTTCTTTTGAGGTTGTTGGAACACCGTGGATCACGCGTGGATGGGGGAATTCGTTCTCCGAAGACCCATTGATACTTGATGAAGTTAATAATGAACGCATAATAAAACTTGTCCATGTATCCTCCATTATCAAGAAATGCGCACGGCAAGCCGCTATTGCGACGTTGTCCGAATTACCACGGGATGGATGCCCCGGAAACGGGGGTGCTAAATCAGGATAGCTTTTCGCGGACAAAGTTGGACATGGCATGGATGATATCGGGGTTTTAAGGCATCGATTGGATGCTAGGTGCCATCATGACATCATGCATGAGAATCGGGATTGCCGCGTCGATGCTGGGCGTCTGCACCCGGACGATACGGCGATGGGAAGCTGCTGGAAAGATAACGTGCACTAGGACCTTGGGCGGGCATCGACGGGCATCCCTTAATCGGGATGATCTTGGCAACGATGCAAGATCCAATTTCGTCCTGATTTGAAAATAACGGTTGAGAGTGAATCACGAAAAAAAAACGAATGATGGCGTTTTTTCGTGTCAGAGCCAAGGCAATGCAAGGGCAAGGAATCATTTCGAAAAAAGTATCGGTAATATCTTTTTCTCCACGTTTTCAATGATTTCCGAGTTGTTACCAAGCTCTGCGAACAGCTTTTCGATCAAGGGCTTGTTTCCTTCCTCCATTAACAAGGAGAAAACTTTTTGGAAGTCTACGTTTTGCGTTTCATTTTGGCCTTTATTGGAAAGACCGTGCACGAGGTCAAGCAAGATGGGGTTATTTTTTATTTTTTCCGTGAGACCGTTAAATATTTCTTGGAGCTTGCCCTCGTCGACTTTCATGTATGCCAACAAATCGGCAGCTTCCTTCAACGTCCCAGACAGATTGTTAGGATTGATATTAGCCATTATAGCTCACCAACAGATTATTTCAAGGAAGTATTTAAACAGCGAGAAGATCAGCAACACCGATTTCATGATGGAGTTGCCTGGAACATCAATTTCAGGCGGTGCAGGTTCACCATCCAGATGAGCGTGCACGTGGAACCGGCTAGCGCGATGAAGGTTGACACGGGCACCACGAGGGGAGGTAACACGGGTTCCTGGATAAGAAACACGGAATTGATGATGAGCGTTATGCCAAATGCCAACGTGCAAGACGGGACCAAGACGAAGAAAAACTCCTCTAAAATGATCTTGTTAATCACGCTTTTTTTTATCCCTATGGCGAACATCGTTCGGAAATCATCCAAGCTTGACCGGATAAAAAGCCTTACAAATTCGACTTGGATGATTATGGCGAACAAGAAAAAGAACGAAGCAAGCAAGCCATACAACCACGAGAGTGAATCGATCGACGCCTTGATGGTCGAGAAGATCGGGGCAAGATCAACCAAGGTGAATTCAGCACCGTAGATCGCTGCCAGTTCTTGCCGTAGTTGGTTCACGGTTTCTTCACGGTCGCCGATCTCGGCTTGATTCAATGTCAAGAAAGCACAATTGAAAAAATCAGGTGCTAATTCTGCGCTCTCACGTGCTTTTGCGATTGCCATGTAAGCTGAAAGACCGTTATACACGGGGTCAAGCACCACGCCATGTATGTCAAAACGGGAATCAAATAACTCGATTCTTTGTTTATAAATATTGTCAAACAATAACCCGGCAACCGAATCCCCGATTAAAACGGATTCACCCGTGGCAAGTAGATCGAGACCGTCAACAGCAGTCCAACGATTGAAAACGCGATCGAAATCAACACCAAACGCGAGAATGGTGCTTTCCCGGTGTTTCCCGATGATGATGTAATTCGGCGTCCCTGTTTCGTTGTCTATCTCGATTCCTTGTAGCTCTCGTGCTGTCGTGAATTGCGCAACACGCGCGTCGATGGATGCGAGAACATCTTCGCTTGGTGTCGTTTCGATCAATGACGGATTGAACGAATAATTCACGTTCATCAAATCAAGGGTGGCATGCTGGCCATCGCTTTCATAAAACGAGCGATACGAGTATTCTATCTGTGACACGACATCTTGATGCCCGAACGCGAGTATCCCCCCGGAATCATGCCCGCCCGTTGAGCCGGTTATGTATGCATGATAGCTTGCCTGGACGATGAAAGGACTCGTGAATAAAATTCCGAGCACAATGAATGTAGTTCCCGTCACGAACCATGCACGGGTGAAGTCTTGCTTTTTCGTCATCATGTTCTTGTAAGCGAACGACGACGTGCGGCTCAATTTCCCGACTAACCGCGCTATAAAGTTTTTTTTTCTCAAGTGCATGAAATCACGGGCATGATCTGCTGAAACCAATTCTGCAACGGGTTTTTTCAATAACAAACCCAAGGCACGAGAAGGGGCATATAACAAAACGAAGATATTCACTCCAATGACGGAGATGATGAATATATATGACCACGTGTCGTCGATAATGGTCCCGGCAGACATGACTTGTGATGTTCCCACGCCCGAGAGCACGCCCACGCATAACCCGACGAGCGAGAGGATGAAGACGGGCAGGTGAAAGAACGTGCGGATATCATCGTGCTTGATACCGGTCGTTTTCATGATGATGATGTCCTTGGTTCTTTTCTCGACGTAGTAGGAAAGGAACACGTAATTCGTGATGGCATATAATATAATTGATAAAATGGCGATGAATGAAAAAAACGTGAATGTATCTGATGAATAAGAGTAGGTAAAACGAAGTGTGGTATTTCCGGGGGTGTACCCCAAGAATAGAGAGCTGAACGAGTTGAAAAAACCGAATAATATCCCGTTCATGAATGCAAGGAAGATATTAACGAGGAAGACCGGTGCAGTTGATTTAAGCGACCGTTTCATGTCATTTGCAACGAAGGAAAGCACGAGTCGGACCTCCTCAAATTGAACGTGTTAATTTGCCCGCGCTCATCACGAACGAACGGTCGGCAAGTTTTACCATCCTCTCATCATGAGAAGCGATGATTACCGTTTTCTCGTTATCTTCCTTGATGCGTGCAAATATGTCGATTATTTTTAAAGCAGTGTTTGCATCCAAGTTGGCGGTCGGCTCGTCGGCAACGACGAGGGGGGGATCATTTACCAAGGCACGGGCTATTGCTACCCGTTGTTGCTCCCCCGCGGAAAGTTGGAAGGGTAAATGGTCCTGTCTATCGTTAAGGTCAATGATTTGAAGTAAATTCTGTACTTTTTCGCGGCGCTGTTGCCTGCCTCCCTCTAAACGACATGGACGTTAGGTTCGAGAACGTGATTTCGTTTCCATCACTGCTATCGATCACGCAAGTAGAACTGGAATTAGAGAGATAGCTCGCGTCATCAACGATATTTTCATTGCTTTCGAATAGAACCATTGCATTTTCAATCGAATAAGCAACCGAACAATTGTGAAACACGTTCGAGGATGAATGTTCCAAGCGGATCCCGACGGAACAGTTTTTGGGCATTGATATGTTGGAGAGGTTATTCCCGTTGGAATAAAATAACGAGATTCCCGTGGCGCAAGCCTCCAATCTCTCGTTCTCGATTATCGAACCCGTGCAGTTCACGAGGATGATCTGCCCCGCACCAGCGAAATCACCTGGTGCCAAGTCTTGCCTGTTTTTGTAGAAGAAAACGGTTTTCGTGGCAATAGAATTTGAAGAATCAACATCCATGGTTGATAACTCACCAAGAGAGCCAGATAACGATATCCCACCACCGGTCATTGAATTATTCGAAATGATGATATTGGTGGACCCGCTCGTGCAAGATATACCGGGATGTATACCGGGATCGATCACGTTATCCTTTATCGTGCAATATTGAGACCCGTACGAATCAATGCCCGTGTAGTGGATACGTGAAGCGTTATTTCCCATGACGTTGATGTAATGGCAATTATATAATGCGATCCCGACGCTCGCATCATGAATTAGATTTCCCGTTATGTTTACGTTTTGCACGTTGACTAGAGCGATGCCTTGTTCAATGAACATTGGACGCGTTGCATTGAAAAGCGTGCAGTTCCGGATAACGAGATATGCGGCGGTATTCTGGATCACGATGCATGAACCTTGGCCCGCTGCATCGATCGTCCTGTTCTCAATGATGAACGGGTCGGATTGAGTTCCCGTGCCGTCATCTGAAATTGATGCCAGTTGAAGATCGGAATTTACCGTGATGGGCGCATCCGAACTCTGTATTCTTAACGATGGTGGAATAAACCCCGGATAGTCCTTCCCGACCCCCATCAATTCTGCATTAGCAATTGAAATTCCCACGAAAACCGAGATGACAATTGACACGGTAATTCGAAATGCCTTTTCTTCACTCGTTCTCATTTTACACGTGCTCCTCGTTCAAGTAGTGACGCATGATTCAGCGTGACTATTGCTTTATTGCAAGGTCGATAAAGCCCGGATGTAAATAAAGGCGATTCTTCTCACTTTCCATTAATTGGCACTATCGTGTTTTTGATGCGCGTCCATTTTAAAAAAGATATGAACGTGAGGGCATAGAGATAACATTGGAAACGAACGGATGCAAGAAAAAGCATTGAAAGCAAACCAACACGGCAAAGAAATGAGATTTTTTTTAGCTTTCATTCGGCACCTTGATGAGCTTGGGCACCTCCGCCCGGGATTTACCAGGGAAGAGGTCCTCGAAACGCAAACGAGCTCACCGAAGCAAAGGCACGTTCGAATAGGCCAGCGCTTGATGGGGGGTCTACGTCCCTTGCCATCAAGAGGGCGACAAAGGGTTGAAATTTGTTTTTGATTACATTAAAGCACGAACGGAAAGAGGAAAGATCTAAAAAACAGCGGTTTTTCGCATGCATTATATTTCTCGTGGTTAAAAAAAGAAGGAGAAATAGAGAACGAGCGGGCATGCAACGGCGTGAAACGCCTGGCCTCTATTCATCGTTTTCCTTCTCATTATCCAGGAGGGTGAACGCGATCTTTGGCCTGCCGCGACCGCGATCCTCGGAGTAGAGCGGGTATTTCGTGACGCAATTCCGCACCATGAGCTTTTTTAGGCCATCGTATATCGTCGTGCGGGGTACGGACAGTTTTTTGACCATTTGGTCCCTTGTGAGGGGGCCTTCCTTGAGAAGGTCCATCAATTGGTCTTCCAAGGGCGTGATGGGGTTTGAGCCATCTTCTGACAAATTTAGAGAGGGGCTTTGCATGAACATACAACTCGGCGCGTGTTTGAAGGAACAACAAAATCCCGAAATCAAGGGATAAAGTCATTAACTCTTCACAATAACATCACCTCATCGAGATTTAAATCTTTTTAATAATTTGTCGATTAATATCGTGCCCGCTATATATCGAGAAATGATGGCGAAACATTTCAAAAATTCAATGGGCTTTGAAGAAAGCTTACTACACGGGTAAAATCATTGATAGGCCGTCCGAGTTCGATTCCATTCCGTCCAGAGCCGTCATCGACAAAATCACGGATGGTGACGGCATGCCGAGCAACGAGAATAATTTGTCGGCTTCCAGCCCGTGTTACACGGATGATACACGGGTAACACGGTCATTGACCGTGATGAACGGATCAGGTTAGATGCATGAAAGTGGTAAACATTGCTAGAACTCAACGGTTCCGTGACACCATAGGGAACGAAATTTCACGTCTTCAGTGGTTGCTCATACCGTGCAAGATTTAAATCGTAAAATAGTTCCTGTCTTGTTTGGGAATGAAAGGACACACCCCTTGATTTCGAGTGGAAAACTGGAAAATAAATAGGAATGGTTTTTAATTGCACTTATTTAATTATTTAATAAATAGCTCCCATCAGTTCTCTTTTTTTTAGTTTATATATGTAGATATTTACCGGGAAACAGTTCTACTGGAATTCTAGCAACTTCATTGGCTTGAAATGTTCCAATTTTTTGAACATGTCATTTCCAGTGGAAATCGTGGGGTGTCGGGTTACCACTGATCCCCGACCGGCGTGAATCCAGTAAGTTTTACTGGAAATGGGTCTGAACCTACCGTGTAAAGGTTGCACGATCAGCAATCCATCGCAATATAATACTACCGTAGCAGGTTCAATCATAATGGGTGATTTTTCGGACTTAAATGATCGAGAATTGAACGTTCGTGAAATCGAAGGCTTGTTTTACCCGAACCCTATCGATCCAAGTTTTGCCCCACCTGGCGGTGCCCAGCTGCTTGCTATTCCACTTGGGGATGGACACGTCGCTAGCGTTACCATGTTCGTCTGCAATGAAAGGAACGTGATGATGGTAGTCTTCCCGGGCAACGGTGAAATCGCAGATAGTTACGAGTATCTTGCACCCCTTTATTCCGATAATGGCGTGAACGTGGTTGTTGTTGATTATCGTGGCTATGGCAGGAGCACCGGCACGCCGTATTATGATGTCATCTTGGAAGATGCGGTGACGGTATATCATGGCATCCTGTCCTGGATAAGGACAAGGAACATGAAGGAATCTATCTTCGTTATGGGGTATTCCCTCGGCGCGGGGCCGGCGGCCGAAATTCTCGGAAGGGACCTGGAATGCTTGTCCGGTGTCATTTTCACGAGCGGTTTTGGGGGCTTGCCTTGGAAGATACAAGAAATTGCAGAGCAAACTGGACAAGCCGGCGTGGTCGACGCAGCGATTGCCAGCTGGTCAAATGGACCCAAAGTTGCCCGTGGAAAAAGACCCGTCTTGATCCTCCACGGGTCAGACGACGACCAGATCGCTCCTAGCGAGGCAGACTTGCTGGAGCGGCAGGTTCCCGTTGGCGTGCACGTGGAAAAGCACATCATTCAAGGCGCGGGGCACAACGACATCCAGTTGCACGATGAATACCATGGCCGCATCCGCGCGTTCGTCGAACGCTTTGGATGATCCCGATGCAAGTGATCTTCCCCGCCGAAACCTAACATTGGAATGAGTGGCTTGAATTCGTCCCCTCGTTTCCTTCGACCCGGCGTCGGTCGCGAGCGTGCTTCCCACAACCTTTATCGGATGGGCATTGTTGCTTCCGTCACACAAACCATGTTCGGCAAGTCTTCGCGAGAAGCCCCACCTCCGCCAACCATCTCGGCACCACGGAGATATCGGTGCTGGCCCATCTATTCTGCCGCGTTCACGCGCACCTTCTCGTACACGATTTATAGCTTGGCGCTTCCCAATTACTTGATCTATTTCAACCACTTCCCGGCAGACTTGCTGGGACTCGTCATCTCGATCTACGCCATCACGTACATCGCGGGTCCCGTCGTGGCGCTCCCCGTAACCAGGATCATCGGTGCGAAGAACGGGGCTGTTCTATCGGTCATAGGCTCTCTTTTTCTCGTGTTTTTCCAGCTCGTGTTCACGGATCCCCTCCCGCTAATAGTCTTGCGCGCGCTGGATGGGTTCATTCTTGGATTTTTCTGGCCTAACTTGCAAATGGAGGTGTCCAACTGGCAAGCAGCCGTGCCTGAACGCGCCAGTGGTAGTTTTTTCCAAGCATACGGAATGAGCTGGAATCTCGGCATCCTTCTTGGAAACATCACGGGATATTTCATCGTGTTGTTTGGACACGGGAACGAGTTCCTTGCCCTGGTCATCTCTTGGTTCATGATGATTGCCATGTTACCATGCGTGCTGTCGATGGAAGGGTCCGGTACGGGAATGGTGCTTGAAGGGTCATCGCTCGTGGCATCATCGAACCCGGCAAGAACACATGGTAGCAAGCTCTTGTCCGTTCAAGATAAGCAAGAGTCTCTGGAAAAACCTTGGCCTCCCACGACAAGGTACTTGCTCGCATTTCCTGCTACATTTTACTTGCTAGGAACCTTGATATACGCGTACATGAAAGCGTTCTACCCGTCCCGCTTGGTCACGACCTTCAGGAGTCGCGAGTTGGAATTGGCCGGTGTGGTTTGGTTTTGCATGGCGGATTGTCCCCCGCAATGATCCTTGCTGGACTGGCTAGTTGATTTTATAGACGTTGTTAAACTCCTTTCTGGATATCCGGGTGGTGTTCCACGTCACGAGAGCGAAGCACGCCGGGCGGGAGCCTTTAAGACGAGCCTAGAGCTGGTACGAGATGGCATCATCGAAATCGAAGATCAAGGACAAGTTTCCTCCCGTGCAAGGGATGGAAACGGGCAATGGCAGCGTCGATAACGGGACTGACAACTTGACAAGCACCACGATCATCAAGAGCCAATTCGGGACTAAATACTTGGCACACAACGTCATATTTCCCCGTGGCGACGAGCAAGAGTATTTCCCCATGCTGGAGTTCACGGCAGGGGCAAAGGTATTCAGCGAGCTCGACGTGATCACGCGGGCTTTAAGCAAGGACAAGCTAAACCCGCTGAAGCACGTGACCACCGTCTACTTCATGAGCCCGCCCGGGCTTGGAAAAACGGTGCTCGGGGCGTACCTGGCGAGGGAGCATGGATGTCCCTACCAGATCGTCAACTGCGTCTCCTCCATGACGGACCTGGACTTGCTCGGGTCGCACGTTCTCGTCGGGCAAGAAACCATCTGGCAAGACGGGCCGCTCCCATCCATCATACGCGCGACCAACGAGACGGGCATGGGCATCCTGGTCATCAACGAGCTGAACGCCTTGACAACCAACGCGCAGCTTGGATTGAACCCACTGCTGGACCGCCAGCAATGCGTTGTCTTGACGTTGAACAACAACGAGGTGGTCAAGGTACGCGATGGGGCGCACTTGCTCATCATCGCGTCCATGAACCCTGACATATTGGGCGTGAACGAGCTCCAAGATGCCATCCGGGACAGGTCAAACATCGTGCTGTGCTTGGACTACCCGCCGGTGGTCAAGGAGGCGGAGCTCGTGCACAAACTCACGGGACTGGACATCAACCTTGCCCGGCGATTCACGGAAGTGGTGGGCGAGTGCCGGCTCTTGAAAACGCGGGACAAGCAGATCACGCAAGCACCGAGCACGCGCGGGCTGCTTGACTGGATCAACTACGCCGTCGTGCTCGGCACCGAGATAGCGTTCGAGCTATGCATCGTGAACAGGTACGGGACGACCGAGGACGAGAAGAACGCGCTCAAGATGATCGCCAAGGGAAAATACATCGCCAATCTCGCCATCACCGATGCATCGTTCAAGACGTGAGGGCGACCGGCAAGCACGCGAGACGGCGAGGGAGGCCTTTATCTCCCGCGAGGTCGATCGCGTTCTTGGTGCATCTCTCGTGGGTCGTCTCATCTCGTGCTTGCATGAACTCGTCGTCGTTGGATGTTGCTTCTCTATAATGTCGTTTTTCGGGACCTTTTCTCTCTTCCCCGTCATGCTGATGATATTCGGGGATGGAAACTCGTTCGTGATCTCGATCTCGATCGTCATGGTCTCCATGGCGTGCTCCGTTGTCGTCGTTGCCTTGTACGGGAAGAAAAAGGGATGGTTGATCGCCACGATCGCGGACTTGATCATGGCGTCCACGCTGGTTATCCTGTTGCTTTCATACATGGTGTTCAACAGTGACTTGTCCGAGCCGTGGACCACGCAACTGGGATGGTTCATCCGGTATAATGGTATCACCATCGGGCTCTTCCTTGGCGGGACCATTCTTCGTGGGTCTATCGGACTATCCACGCTCGTGCTCGCGATGAAAGCAAGAGAGAACGATCCCCCGGCATCGTCCGAAAAGGCAATGTTCGCGGGAATCGCGAGCATCACGTATTTCCTGCTCTTCGGGCTCTTGGTGTTCATCCTATCAACATGCACCGTGCTCGGGGTGCTGGTCTTCATGGTCGTGGTCACCCTCACGCTCTCCACGATCGCACCGCTGGCGGGCCTGCACCTGAATTTTGCCCAAGAAACGTCGCCATCGGGCGGCAACCCGGGGCCGGCATCGACGCTCGCCCGCTTCAACGCTATGCTGGAATCGAACGGCGTGAACAAGTACGATTTCTGGCCGCTATTCATTCCCTTGATTGCCATGACCGTGATGACCTCGATCGCGTTCGTGGTCTACCCGTCCAACCCGACCGTCATGCTCTCTGTCATGGTGCAAGGACAGAACCTCCAGTACAAGATTACCATCGCGCAGCTCCTCGCGCTGGGCGGGATATTGCTCGCGTTCTTGATCCTGCCCGGGTTTGCTTGCTTCAACATCGCACGCGAGCACCTCGGTTTCAGGAACTTGGCCAAGTTTTCACGTCGTCTTGCAACGTGGGGGACCGGGGCATTGGATACCATCAAGTTCTTGTGCATTTTCATCACCACGAGCCAGTTTTTCTATTTCTACGATTACGAGCCGTACTATGCAAGCGCGGCCATCCCGGTCTCGCTGGTGGCTGCTGCCGGTGCCGGGATATCCTTGCTCGTTTCGCGATCGAGGGCGGGACGCGTTTACACGACCTTGATGGCGGTCCTACTCTTGCTTGTCAATTGTACCTTGATCTACACCGATAGCACATCGCACGCGTACAATTTCTGGTCTGGATCGTTCGACGTGACCTTCACGTACGCGTACCTGTTCAGCACGCCCCAGCTGGCGATCACGGGTCTCGCGATCGGGTTCCTCGCCGGGGACCTCATCCACTCGTTCGCCTTCAAGCACGCCACGGATCGTGGCAACTCCTTGAACCGGAGCACGCTGCTGTTCCTTGGATTCTTTGTCGGCGGGATGTTCACCATCCCGTTCAACTACTTGATGGACATGCCGGGCGGGGACGTGGGAGGGACGGTGGTTCTGGATCTAGCGTCGTTCGAGGGGTCGGTATTCTATTATTTCGTCGTGGTCTTGTCGATCCTTCTTGTCTTGGTCGCGGTAACCAGCACGGGGTCGGAAATTGCAGGATGGCTGGCCCGGAGAAAAAGGTCACTCGATACCAACGCGAGCGGGGGGCAAGCCGGCATTCACGTTCAAGGAATGCAAGGATGTTCCGTGGGAGGCCAAGGCACGTGGACGTGGAAGGCCAAGTCGTTTGGCTTGCTTGCGATGCTCGGCATCTCGCTGGTGGCAGGCATCGGGGGCGCGTTCACGTTTGCCACGGCATACAGCCGGCCGGTGCTGGTCAATTCTCCCGGGAACTACCACGTGTGGTTGGAGGATTCCGCCGAGCGCGTGGACAAGGACGCAATGATCTCCCTCGGATCGTCCCCGGCCATCGACGCCGTGGAGATGGAACTTGCAAAAAATGAATACGGGGCATTCCAGCTCGTGTTCAAGTCCTTGACCCGTCCGGTCATCAACTTATCGTGCTCGGTGTCCGATTTCATTCACGAGACAAATGCAAGCACGGTCATTCCTTCAAGCTATGCGAACGTGCGGTACGAGCAACGCGTCATCAACGACACGTACGCGGACCTTCTCGTGCCGGTCACCACCATGAACCTTACCGCGGGGATAAATCACGTGTTCTATTTCTCGATGAAGACGCCGTACGACACCCTTGCAGGTCAATACAAGGGAAACGTGACCTTAGCGTTCGATGCAAACATATCGGAAACCATAGATATCGATCTGCGCGTGTGGAACTTCACGGTGCCGAGAACGAGGCACCTGAGGACCAACATCGGCGGGGGCTCGGAGGACTACGCCCTCATCGACAACTACATGTACCACCGCATCAACGATTACGGGCATGGAATTTCGATGTCCTTGAACGAGACCACGAACAACTGGACGTTTGATTGGACCTCGTTCGACACGTTCACGCAATACAAGCTGGATGGCGGCATGAACGCGTTCACGGTGCCTTACTACATGGGGGGCAGGGACCCCGATGTGACCGATACCGTGCTCCTCGATCGGGAAACAAACCTCCTGAAGGGTATCCAGGACCACCTCGAGAGCAAGAACTGGACGGCCTTCGCGTACATTTATTTCATCGACGAGTTCCAGATGTTCGTTCCCGACCAGTACACGCGCGAAGAATATTTCGCCCGGCTTGCCATCTTGCTTAGTACCATGAAGGCTGCGGCACCCAAGATACGGATAATGACCACGACACCCCCGTCCGAGGAGCTTGAACTCGTGAGGGACTACATCGATATATTTTGTCCCGTCACGTACGATTACGACAGGGAACGGTGGGAAGAACGCAAGCAAGCCGGTGCGGAATTCTGGATGTACCCGTGCGTGCAACCGTTCGCGCCGTGGCCTAACTCGCACCTGTACAACCGGCTGTACGAGTGCCGGGTGTTGCTGTGGCAAGTGTGGCACTACCAGATAGACGGGTTCCTCTACTGGTCGTCCCAAGCCTACTACCACGGGAAGCACGGGATGGGATACAACGGGTACGGTGATGGCTGGTTCGTCTACTCGAACGGGAGCTATTACGATAGCTTGCGATGGGAGAACTACCTTGATGGCCAAGAGGATTACGAGTATGTATGGCTCGCGAACGCGACGTTGCATGAAATAGAAAAGCAAGGATTGCTACCACAAGGCGAGATCGATGCAAAACGCCACGAGCTCGCCAGCATCGTGGCAAGCGTCGTCGGGGATGGCTGGATCTATGGTTCCGGCTTGGATTTCTCGGCGGGCTTCGATTCCTCCTTTTTAACGCCCGTGGCTCCCTTCCCTTCAACCCAAACGACAGGGACGGGGCCGAAGAACAGGATCAAGATCGCAGGCACGATGACGGCAAGTCCGCCCCAGCCTTGCCCGAAGACCTCCATCAAGATGCCGAAGAACAGCATCTTGGGCATCCGGAACGTGCCGAACTTGAACACGTCGTTGACGAGAAATTCCCAGTCCTTGTTCACGCCCTTCGCGCGGAACACCCTGAGAACGTAATAGAAGTCGATGAACAGCAATACACCGATGCAGATGCATTCCCAGATTATTTGTGCTTGGTAAGCTATTGTAAAATTAACCCACAAGTTCGACCAACCAAAAAAAGGAGCCCAGATTGATGCCACCGTTAACCAACCCACGATATAGACAACTGCTGTAACGATGGGAACTAGCCACGCCCATTTAGCGGATTGGACGACCACGGGCTCCAAGTTCATCCACGTGCCGCTATTTTTCGAATCTTCGCTTGACATTTTTCACTAGACCTCTTGGAGGGATCGCTGCGAATGATTAATTTCAACTCGCAGAGATATAATCGAGGAACGAATATGCTTGCGAAAACATAAATCTTTCTTAGGAAATGAAGAGTTATCTTTGCATTTCGACATTAATGCGAGGATGGTGCTTCATGGTGACGTTTCCATGCCATTCCTAGATAAAAAAAGGAGCACGTCCCGAGTACCTCTATTCTTTAAAATGATCTCGGAGAAGCATCGAAATAGAAGAAAAAGGTAAATCGATTTGCCGTACCGTTTTTTTTAAGAGTGATTGAGTAAATTAGTATGTTGCTACGTCTTTTTTTTAGCTGCCGGTTTCGCTTTCGCCGCGGGTTTCGAGGTAGGCTTTGCTTCCGGCTCCGGTTCAGGCTCGGGAGCAGGTTTTGGTGCCGGTTTCGCAGCCGGCTTAGCTTTTACAGCGGGTTTCGCGGCTGGCTTTGCTTCCGGCCCCGGTTTTTGCTCGGGAGCAGGTTTCGCGGCTGGCTTTGCTTTGGTCGCTGTTTTCGCCGGCTTGGCCGTCGCTTTCATCTCCGGTTTTGGCTCGGGCTTCTTCCCGGGCTCCGGCTCGGGTTTCGTTTCGGCTTTCTTTTCTACCTTCGGATCCGGCTTGGGTTCCGGTTTTGGCTCGGGCTTCGGTTCGGCTTTCTTTTCAGCTTTCTTTTCTACCTTCGGCTCCGGCTTGGGTTCCGGTTTTGGCTCGGGCTTCTTCTCGGGCTCCGGCTCGGGTTTCGGTTCGGCTTTCTTTTCAGCTTTCTTCTCAACCTTCGGCTCCGGCTTTGGTTCTGGCTTTGGCTCGGGTTTCTTCTCGGGTTCGGCAGGCTTCTTGGCCTCGGGATCGGATTCTGGCTTGGGCTTGGAGAACATGGACCCAATTTTCTTGAATGCCCCCTTTATGTCCGGCATGTGCGTCTCATACTCCTCGTGGAATGATCGAGCTTGAAATGAATGTGTATGATGTAAGCAATTGAACGACATAAACCTTTAGGTGCAAATGCAATGAGATTGTGGTCGCTTCACCCGGTCTCGGGATTCGTGGTCAGTTTGCCAAACCACCGTGTGATGCAATCTCGATCACGCAGCTCAAATCGAAATAAATGTTCCTTTTTAACATGTCAAGCAACAATGTTCTCCTGAATCGTTCTAAATGCACGTTAGCGTTTCCTTTCTCGTGGCACGCTTGGATCTCGTTCATTACATGGGTTCTTGCTTCTTCTCTTGTTAAAACGCGTGCCTGTGGTTTGGTGCTGGACGTTTTTTTTTCAAACGTGAATATTATATCCGACTTCAACGCACCTTTCCTGGAATCCTGCACCACGGAGTTTGCAGAATATTCCAGGCCTTCCACGGCGATGATCTCGAACGTGCTTGTCGAAAAAAATGAAAACAAGTTCCTCCACGTCTCGTCATCCAAGCTATTGAATATCAACGTGAAATGATGCCCGGCTTTCAAGACGCGCTCCACGTGGCGGAACACCGCGTGGATGAGGGTCGCGTACTGTTCCCGGTTCTTCGCGCGCTCGCTGGAATTGCTGACCACGATCTCGTCATCGTAGTTCACGTCGAGCTTGAGCCACGCGTTCCACATCATGCTCAGCTCCAGGTATGGCTGCCTGTCGCCGTGCGGCGGGTCCGTTATCACGTAATCGATGGAACCATCCGGGATCTCGTGCAAGAACCGCTGGGATGGCTCGTTCTTCACCATCACGTTCCCCCCGTGCATTTCCCCGAACGAGTCCACTTCACGGGCTGGAACGCTTCCACGTGGTTGCTGGCGCCTTGCCTTGATAATTTTCTTGCACCGGTTCTCGAAGCAATTCCACGCGTTGATCTCGAAGTTCTGCTTTGGGACCCAGTAGCCGATGACCCAGCTTCCCACGTCTTTCCTGGCGCTTGCCGTCCCCGTCCCTGACATCTTCCCCCGACTCGTGATGACGAACACCATCTTGCTAGCCTGGCCCACGCACGACGTGAAGCATAGTTTCAACGCGTCCTGCACTTGCCGGTCCTCGACCTTGGTGATGCCGTCCATGATGAGCGAGAGCGCCAGCAGGTTCCGCGGGGTGAACAAGTCGTGCACCCGGTCTCCCGGCTTGGCGCACACGCGAGAATTGGCAAACAACCGGTCCCGCGGGTAGAAATGCGTGATCTTGTCGAGGGTGATCGCGGTCGCGGTTTGGATGTCATCGCGCGTTGGATTCACGATTCTTTTCCTCCCCCCGTCCCGGTACCATATCTCGAGCAGCGTGTCCCCGGCCCACACGAAATGCGTGCCGGCGTGCACCTTCCCGTCCCTCCGGACGGCGTAGAGCTCGTCAACGCGGGGCTTCAAGATTGCCCGTATCTGCTGGAATGCATCCTCGATGGCGTCAGCTGGAACGTCGGTGACCAGTTGCCTCGTGATGAAGATCGCGATGGGATTGATGTCGATCCCGATCGCCTTCCTGCCCGTGAAGATGGCCTCGGAGACAGCAATGCCCGACCCGCAGAACGGGTCCAGCACGATGTCGCCAGGGGATGTGTGCTGGGCGATCAGGTCGCGGATGGTGTTGTGGGGCTTCTTGGACCAGTACTTGTGCATCCCGTAGATGCCCGTGTACGGCTGCGCGACGCGGGAGCCGTTGCTGGCGTCCCCCGTCGTGCCTGGTCCTTCATTCATACCAAGTTCATGCCTATCTCGTCAACCCTGTCCTTGTTCTCCCGTTCCAGCTCCTTCAACACGGCATCGACGGTGGCCTTGGTGCTTTCCGGTCGCTCCATGGCTCTCTTGATCACCTCGATGGCGTCCCGCCCTATCGGGGAATGCAGCTTGATGGCCGGGACCCGGACGAGGGCTGTCAACAAGGCGGGGATCGCGGGGGTGGCGTCCTCGTGGTACACGAGCTGGTTGTGGTAGAAGAAATTGATACCCTTCTTGGCCTCGGCCTCGGTGGTGGCACTGGCAAGCTTGGCGATATAAAAATCCCTTCCATCCTTGTACCGTTGCTTGGCTTGGCTCACGGCTTCCATGACATCTTTCAACGCTTGCTCGCCTGCTTCCTCATCCAATCGAGCAAGATTGATGTCATCCTCTGATCCGTTTACCAAGTACTCGTATTCCATGTCCCATTTATAGACAGTGCCGCACTCGGGACATTGCTTGATGCAATGGTTGGAACCTGACGTGTCATCGTTGAAGTAGGGTATCCCGACGACCTTCAGCATGCCCACCTCGGGCGGGAAGGGATTGGTTTCCAAGGAACCGCCCTTGTAAAATTCATAACAGCGGGCAGGAATCATCGAGCAGATGGAGCAAGTTTCCCAGCGTGCCATGAAAAGCAACCGTGCAATGCGTGGTATGCCTCAAGCATACCTTGAGCGTTGATTGCTTATTTTACAACCGGTATTTATTTGAAGTTTTTGAGGTAATTCCTGAGGTAGAGCAACGATGCTGAAATGAAAGGAATCATGGCCAGAATCACCACCGCCACTTGGTCCAAGTTAAAGGAAAAGATATCCGCGACGCTAATGACGGTAATTACCGTCAAGGCTAACACGATCAAGTTCAGGTATTCGCTGTTCTTGGTAAGTATAAGGTCCATGCGCTGTTCGATGTTATCCCTGACTCCTGCTAGATACGTGGTCAATTCCTTCAAGATAAGCCTCCGGTCCTCGGTTTTAGCATTTTCATCCTTGAAATCCTTGTCGATGTTGAAAATGTTCCCGGGCAGGTTCTTTTTGGATTCGGAATCATCCCAGGTCTCTTGCTTATCTTGGATGGAGACTTGAAGCATTTCATCCAAAACGCTGAGAAGCGATAGCTCGTTGTTTAGCTTGCCAATTTCCAAGTTGAATGCCTTAAGCACCTTGTATCCCGCGTCGGGGACTTGCTTGTTGATGACCCGTAATTTTTTACCTAGGTTCCATATTAACGAGAATAAATTCAAGGAGACGTTGAAGATGCTCTTTACAAACAACATGTTTTGCAACGCAGTTTGCAAGTCGTTCGATGGAGACCCGACACACATTGCAGCCCGCATGCCAATGAAGACTTGGCAGTTATCAATTGTCTGGTCTTGAAGTATCCAATCCGTGATGGCGTCTATCTTGATCCTGCCCGCGCGGGCGATCATCTTGTCATCTATGTCGGTGTAATTCCTAGCGAAAACCACGTCATATCCCTTGTATTCCAGGTACCTCCGGATGACATCAAATGCCACCGCGGATCGTGCATGGCCGACGTGGGGCGAGTCATACACGGTCGGCCCGCACACGTACATGTACACGCGCGGCGGGTCCCTCGGCTCGAACTCGACAAGCTCCTTTCTCAACGTGTCGTAAACCTTCATGGGCAACCACCGTTCTTGGTGAGGTAAGAAAGCCTCAAGGGTTATTTAGACCCGCCCCCATGATCCCATGGGCGATTCCAACCATGAAACATGACCGGTCGTGCAAGCTCCGTTCCTTCCCGTTGACGTGCAAGGGTTGCGGGAAGCGGCTTCTTTACTGGGAGTGCATCCATGGCTGCAAGATCATGTTCGAGTTCGACTCGATCGGGCGTCTTGCAGGCCGGCACAAGTGCCCGGGCCCGCCGCAAGAGCACAGGCAGGCAAAGAAGAAGCTCTCGTTCGATCTTGATGCCAGCTTCGACCTCTCCTCGATCTCGAAGCGGTTCGTCGAGAACATGTTTCGCGACTCGTGCAAGTGCCCGGTGTGCGCCAAGGAATTCTCGACCGATCGTGCATACTACCAGCACCTTCGGCAAAAAAAGGAGGTCGACGACGCGCACGAGAAATTCTACAATGACAACAAGGCGGTCATCAGCACCATCGATGACGGCACGGGGGGCACGCGTGAGGGCGATCGCAAGGCGATCCGCGACCAGCCCGCCCAGCCAGCGCGAGGCGAGCGAGAAGACGAGCAGGACGGCGAGCAGGACGGCGAGCAGGAAGGGGACCTGGACGTGCCATCCAAGGAAACGCGCGGGGAAGACGCGGGCAGCAGCACCATGAACGCGTTCGGCCGCATCCGGCTGAAGACCAAGGACGGCAAGGTCAAGTCGGTGCATACATCGGCGGACTGGTGGGACGAGTTTAAGAAAGACGAGGAGCCGCTCTCTTGAATTGTGCGCGTTCTATATCGTTTTTCGTTATCAATTCAGAATATCCGTGTGATAAAATGGTCGCGGCGATCAAGCAATCGATACGGCTTCAATTGATTCTTCTCCATTAAGTATCTGGATACAGCTGCTCGTGTCAAAAAATATCATGGTTAATCGAATCGCCGGTTGATGTTTTGGCGCGCTTCGTTCCATGCACCTTGCATTATCTCGAGGTCTTCCGCGGGCAATTCTTTCCAAATGCCGAAGAATTTCTTGATATCGTGTCCATGTTTTTGCCGGCCCAACAACCTGTCGATGACATCTGACAAGGTTTCACCGTCTTGTTGTTTGGATTTCAATAAATTATACGTTGTTTCATCTATTTCGATTCTTTTCGATGCCACGCGCACCACCTTGTTGAAGACCAACCACGTATCATTTGAAATGGTCTCTCTTAATAATAGACACGGATTGATCTATATAAACTTCGTGAAGGAGCGCTCCAAACATGATTGGGACCTGTGGTAGAATGTGGTAGAAGCTCGCCATCCTCGCGCGTCATGCTTGTGACAGGATGTTGACGTTCTCGGAAGAGTGCTGGTGGACGCTGAGGTCGGTGATGGCATCCACGAGCTCGCGGGGATTCTTGATGATGGCATCCCGGAAGCTCGCGGGCCACGCGGCGCGGATGAAGCCTTTTTCCTTGTCTTCGCCGAATGCTATCAAGAAACCACGTTTTTGATTCGTGGATTTGTTGGAAAACAAGACCACGTGAAAGTTCTTGAACACGCGTGAAAGTGGCCGCCCGTTACTATCCAATGCAGACCGTATCGACGCGCTGTGGATGAATTCCGGGTTTTCATCGACGAGTTTCATCAAGTGCGGGAAGAACTTCGGATGCAGGCTGTTTCTCGCGTCCTCGGGTAGTTCCACGAAGTTAAACACGAGCTCGTCGGTGGTGGCGTCTTGCGTGTCGAACCCGACGGAAACCTTGTACAGCATGGTGGTCATTCCCATTATGGTGCCGGCCATAATAAAAGCGATGGGCCCCCCAGAATGGTTTAATATCGTGCGACGCGTTTCTCTTCACTCGTGAACTATCATGGCTGGAAAGAAAGGCAAGCCTTCGATGCTCGACATCGTCATGGACTTGTTGATTCGGCGCGGGTTTATCATGCAGACCGCGGAAATTTACAAAAACGGGTTGGCAGGCTTTTTCGATTACGCGCCCATCGGTGCCCAGTTCAAGAAGAATATAGAGAACGCGTGGCGCTCGTTCTTCATACATGACTCGTGGAACGCCTTGATCTACGAGATAGAGGGCGCCGTCATCCTCCCCGAGGAGGTCTTGATGGCCAGTGGCCACGTGTCATCGTTCTCGGACCCGCTGGTCTCGTGCGAGAAGTGCAATGGCCAGCACCGCGCCGACCAGCTCGCCGAGAGCGCCCTCAAGATCAAGGCGGAAGGCATGACGGTTGCGCAGATCCAGCAGCTCATCGCCGAGAAGGGGGTAACATGCCCCGATTGTGGTGGAAAGCTCGCGCCCGTCGAGGAATTCAACCTCATGCTCAAGACCGATATCGGCCCGTCGAAAAACTCTAAACGAGCGTACTTGCGCCCCGAAACGGCGCAATCCATCTTCGTCGACTTCAAGCGCGTCTACCAGACCATGCGTGCCCAGCTCCCCTTTGGCATTGCCCAGATCGGCCCGAGCTACCGCAACGAGATATCCCCCCGGCAAGGCTTGATACGCCTGCGGGGTTTCACGCAGATGGAAATCGAGTTTTTCTTCGACCCCGACGAACCAGTGCATCCGGATTACGACAGCGTCAAGGACACGAGGATCAGGCTCATCACGCGGGAAGCGCAGCAGTCCGCGGCCGTGCAAGATGCCACCGACATCACCATCGGCGAGGCGATGGCCCAAGGTATCTTCCCGAACAACATCCAGGCTTTCTTCGTCGGCAAGGTCTTCGAGTTCTACCAGTCAATCGGCATTCCTTACAAATCGCTTCGCTTCAGGCACATGCTCGAGGAAGAAACCCCGTTCTATTCCAAGGGTAACTTTGACCTCGAAATAGAGCTTGACATCGGCTGGAAGGAAGCGGTCGGCATCGCGTACCGCACGAATCACGACTTGACCACCCACGGCCAGAACAGCGGGAACAAGCTCGATGCTGATGTCCAGCTACCCAACCAGCCCGTCAAGAAGGTCGTCCCGCACGTGGTCGAGCCATCTTTCGGCGTCGAGCGCGCGCTCTATTGCGTCTTGGAGCACGCCTACCGGCCGGCGGTTGCCAAGGACGTCGAGAAGGAAGAGGGTGACCGCGAGTGGGATTGGTTCAAGTTACCCCCGCACGTTGCCCCGTTCGCGGCGATGGTATTCCCGCTCATGAAAAAACCAGAACTAACAGACAAGGCACGCCAGTTGTTCAAGGACTTGAAGAGGGAAGGGTTCAACGTGTTTTACGATCATGCGGGAGCGATCGGCCGCCGGTACGCCCGCGCTGACGAGATCGGCACGCCGTTCTGCTTCACGGTCGATTACGAGACCGTGGAAAACGACACGATCACCATTCGCGACAGGGACGGCATGAAGCAGATACGAATCGCCGTGAATGAATGCCCCGCGATCTTGCGTAAGTTGATCAAGCACGAGCTGCATTTCCTGGATCTCGGGAAGCCTATCAACTGACCGGGTTATCGCGGCTTTAAATCCCCTTTCCCACATCCTTTTTACATGCATCGTGAAGCATCGTTGCGATGGTAGCCATTGCTTTCTCCTTGGCATAGTATGCCTTGAACACGTCTTGGATGTACGCGTCAGTTCCGTCCACGTGCTCCCAAGTCACGTTGTCATGCACGACTTCCCAGAGGATCAACCCGTGTGGGTCTGCAGGCTCCATGTTGGGTTGTTGCTTGGATGCATACACCGCATCGATGAGGCTGGGTAAGGATGGATTGTCGTGGTACTTGACGATGAACGCTACCATCTTTCGCACTTGTCCCCACAAGAACCCTTGGCTCTTGAACGTGAACACGTGCACGTCACCATCGACGTCCAGCCTCGCCTCGTCGATGGTGCGCTCGGTCCGGGTGCCCGTCGCGATCTGGCCCTTGGCGAATCCCGTGAAGTCGTGGTACCCGGTTAGCGCGTTCAAGCCCTCGCGCACGTTCGCCGCGTCGAGGGGGTGACCCGGCAGCACCAGCACGTGCTTGTACACGCGAGCGCTTGCCTTGCGGGGGTTCATCTCTCCTTGGAGTCTTGCAAGAGCCCAAACAGCGATGTCGTGCCCGTGGCGCTTGAACCAGTCATTCAGCCGGTCGGGATGCACCTGCCGGTTGGCCTTCACGTAATACACGGCACCCCTCGCGGACACGCCCTTGTCAGTCCGGCCCGATATCTTGAAATAATCGTTGTGCGGCTCGCCGGCAGGAATGTATGATTGTGCCTTGAGCGCGTCGACCAACGCCCCGTCGACCGTCCGCAAGCCTGGCTGGTACTGGGAACCGTGGTAGGAACGGCCGTCGTACCAGGCCTTGAGAAGGTAGTGGTGGAATTCATTCACGCGTGAACATCGACCTCCCGTTACCATCGGCATGGATCACGCGTTCAGCAGCACGATCTTGGCAAGCAGCGCGTTGAGCTGGATGAGCTCGACTCCAAGAGCAGTTGCTCGAGCTTTTCTTGCGCCTTGTTGAGCTCGCCTTTCAACGCGAGGTCGAGCATGCCGCGTATCTCCTCGGGATACACGCGGCCGGTGACCTGGTACACGGCCTCGTCCGTGATCTCGCCCTTGGCAACGGTCGACACGGCTTGCAGCACGTTCACGGCCTTGCGGCAGTCCCCGCCGGATACGTACAAGATCGCTTCCACGCCCTTGTCGTTCAGCACGATTCCTTCCTTGCCGGCAACGTATTTCACACGCAACGAGATGTCCTCGTTCGTGAGGGGGGTGAACCGGAGCACGGCACAACGTGATTGGATGGGAGCGATGATCTTGTTGGAATAATTGCAAATCAAGATGAACCTGCAGGTTTTCGTGTAATTCTCCATCGTGCGTCGCATCGCGTGTTGCGCGGCGGCGGTCATATTATCCGCCTCGTCGAGAACGAGTATCTTGAAAGGTGCATCACCTGCGGGGATAGTACGGGCGAAATCCTTCACCAGCGTCCGGACGACGGAAATACCACGGGCGTCGGACGCATTAAGTTCTTTGAAGTTTTGTGAAAACGTCCCTTTGAACATGTCGTGAGCTAAAGCCAACGCGGACGTGGTCTTACCCGTGCCAGCTGGGCCAGCGAAGATAAGATGTGGCATCGAACGGTCCTTGATGAATCCTTTCAAGCGCGAAACGATCTCTTGTTGCCCGACAACGTCTTGCAATGTTCTTGGCCGGTATTTCTCGACGAAAGGCGCGTCTATCGTATCTGTCACCGTTAAGGCAGTAATAATAAATTATAATTAGCTCACGTAGATAATTAATCCAAGAACTATAAAGATGAAGCTACCCGCTCGGCCCTTCTAGCGGAGGTTCACACCCCTTGCCAAGCGAACGAACGTCTTTCGAGCGAAACATCAAGGACATCGAGTTCACGGACGAGCGCGCATGGATTTACGCCACCGTGCGCCAAGTCACGCGGGATTACGCGATCATCGAGGACGGCACGGGTAACATGCGCGTCGACCTCGCCCCGCAAGATGTCGAGGGCGCAGAAGGAGCCACGGTTCCATGCACGATCAAGGGCAAGCTCGTCGAGGGGGCGTTCGTTCGGGTGATCGGCAATGTCTTGTCAACGACAAGCAAGGAATTCACCATCCAGCCGCTCGTGATACAGAATCTCGACGAGCTCGGGGTTGACAAGACCTTGCTAGAAAAGGTGAGAGCCTTGGAAAAGCAACTCGGAGGAAAAAATTGAACCATGACCAACCCATTTTCATCCCGCGACGTGATCTCGACGGTGGACCTCACGAAACCGGATATCGAGTTCTTGCTCGATGCTGCGAGGCGATTCAACGAGCCAGGAAAGGTTCCTGCCAATCTCTTGTCGGGCAGGATAATGGCATCGGTATTTCTCGAGCCGTCAACACGGACGCGGCTGTCGTTCGACGCCGCCATGAAGCGGCTCGGTGGCCGGACGATAGGCTATTCCGACTGGGAGAAATCGTCCATCCAGAAAGGAGAGACCATGTCCGACACGCTGAAGGTCGTCCAGAATTACGCCGACGTCCTCGTGATTCGCTCGCAATACGATGGCGCGGCCAAGTATGCCGCGGACGTCCTCGACATCCCCGTCATCAACGCTGGTTCCGGTGCCCAAGAGCATCCAACCCAGGCCCTCCTTGACATGCTGTGCATCAAGGAGGAACGGGGAAAGATAGACGGGACTTGCATCGGGTTATGCGGCGACTTGAAGTACGGCCGGACCATCCACTCGTTGATCCCGCTCCTCGTGCATTATAACGTGTCCTTGAAGCTAATATCGCCACCGAGCCTCTCGATACGGAAGGAGGAGCGGCTCATGCTCGAATCCAAGAACGTCCAGTTCCAGGAAACAAGCGCCCTCGATGAAGTCATGCCAGCGCTGGACGTGCTGTACATGACCAGGCTGCAGAAGGAACGCTTTTCAAGCGAGGAGGAATACCTCAAGATAAAGGGGTATTACATCCTCACGAGGGACACTCTCAAGCCCGCGAAGCAAGACATGTTGCTGATGCACCCCTTGCCCCGGATAAACGAGATAGACCCGTCGGTGGACTCGCTCCCCCAGTCCGTCTATTTCAAGCAACCAAAATACGGCATGTTCATACGAATGGCGCTTTTGGCTTCGATTTTCGACATGGTGTGAGATGGCAGCCGCCGTGAAGCCATCCGAAACACAAGATTTTCTTTCTTTACCGGGCAGCGCGTTCAAGCAGGACCTGTTCGAACCGGGCAAGTTCTTCGAGCAATGCCACGCCGCGTACATCACGGAGATACCAAGCAAGACGCTCGTCGTGACCTTTTTCGGGGGGACGAGGGAGAAGGCAAGGGACGTGGGCTCGTGGATCACGAGGAAGCACCCCCGGGATGGCACGTGGCACGAACCGCGGCTCTTCTTGAAGGACCCCAAGAAATCGACGGGGTCCGCGCACCTTTTCGTTCCTCCTGGCAAGAAAGAAGTTTGGATGTTCTATAACTTGATGCACGGTGGTGGATGGTCCACGTGCAACCAGCCCCTCGCGGTGTACACGCCAGGCACGGGGTGGAACAGTGCAGGGTACCTGCGCCGCATGATCGGGTGGTGCACTCGTGGCAAGATGCACGTGCTAGACGATGGCAGGTACATCGCCCCGATGCACGATGAATTGCTTGGATACAAGGCGTACTTCCTCGTGTCGGTGGATCAAGGAAAACACTGGAAGGTAACCGGGCCCGTGAAAACGAAAAAAGGCTGCTTGGAACCGACGATCGCGCAGCTCGGTGATGGCAGGCTGCTCTGCATGTTGCGGACCAAGGAACGAGAAATATTCCAAGCATGGTCACTCGACAGGGGTAGCACGTGGACGCGGGCAGAACCCACTGGCATCCCGAGCCCGGACAGCATGGTCGAGCTCCTGGCGATGCCAAGCGGGGAGCTGGTCTTGGCATACAACCACTCGACCGAGCGACGGTCGCCGCTCTGCGTGCGGTACTCCACCAACGGGGCAAGGACGTGGTCGACCCCGGTCATCGTCGCGAGCGGCGAAGGCGAGTTCAGCTACCCGTGCATGGTCCTCGGTTCCGACGGGTACCTGCACCTCGTGTACACCAACAACCGGCGCACGATAGGTTACGTGCGATTCATGCTTGGCGAGCTGTTTGGCGCCACGCAATAACCACGGACAGGACGAGATAGGGACCATGACCCAAGATAACGAGCTATCAATCGTCCGGGCTGGAAAGGGCTTGATGGACGAGGTCCGCGCTGTCATCAACAGCAATTATAGCTTGTACAAGGATATCGTGCACCAGAAGGACTTGGGCGAGCATCAAGTGAACCAAGAATGGGCATGCCGCAATTTTGCCATCCGGGAATTCTATCTCATGCAAAGGAAGAATGATGCAGGAGCAAATTACGTGGGCATGTTTTCATTCCAAGTCCTAGGCTACTTCGCGTACGTGGGATATTTTTACATCAAGCACCACTTGCTCAGGAATGGATTGGGAACGTCCATGATGGACCTCGTGGAAAAACGGGCGCTCGACGAGGGAGTGCATGACCTGCGGTTGTTCGCCAATCCGCGAGCAACGTGGGCACTCTCTTTCTACCTGAAACGTGGTTTCCACGTCATGGAATCCGACAAGAGCCGCATATTGGCGATCGATGGCGGGATACTCGCGCCGTTCTACGAGGAAGATGCCTTGTTGATGCAAAAAGATGTGGCCAGGTCCCCGTGACCCGTGGTGCCCTTTCCGTCTACCGGTTCGGGTTTAGACCGTTTCTATGAATATCAGTCACAAAGATCCCACGAAATCAATCATCATGCATCTTTATTATCTGTAAAGGGCAATCATCACCACCGACCAAAAAAAAATTGGTGGCTCTATGAAAAAAGCGAAAGTTTTCCAGTTGAAAGCCGGCCGTGATAATCCGGAAAATAAAATCAACGAATGGCTTTCCCAAAACCAGGAAAAGAAAATCATTTCTACCGCAGGAATCGGCGATTGGTTCTATGTCATCCTCTACGAGGATTAAAACGAGCTAATCCAAGAATATCGATGCATCCGTCTCGATTTTTTTTCATTCATTCTCAAGTATGAAGACATGGAAACCACCTGGGACAAGAAGGGCTTGTTCATCGCCCCGTTGCAATGGACCTGAATCGTGTATCAAAAACAAGGCATCGATTGCTAGGCGACTTGCACCCATATAGGCCCGATCCACGCAGCGCCGCCATTTGAATCGGAAACGCGCACGTAATAATAATCAGCACCACCCGTATTCAACGTGCTGGGGTTAACAGGCGTGATTGATCGCTCGTGGATGTACCACGAACCGTCGTCCTTCTGGATGCACCCCGTGTAGCTCGTGCCCGTGATGGCAGCGTCATCATGGATGACCAGCCGCGTCGCGACGTCATCGATGGCGAACGACTTCCACGGGACGGAATTCTTCATGATCGTGACGTTGGCCATCACGGTCCTCGTCCCGTGCTGGCGCGAGAGGCCATCCATCGCGATCGTGATGTCAAGTTCCCGCACGGAAGTGGCGTTGGGCACGAGCACGGTGGAATCGCTCGTCCCGACGCGGACGCCGTTGATGGAAAAGGAGAGGTAATGCCGGTTGATCCACGTTGTCGCGTATCTCGAGCAATTGCATGCTGCTGTTCTTGTCGTATTGCCGAATCTTTTCGATGAGCTCTTGACTCGTCGTGAGGCTCGTGAGGCCAGAAACCGATGTGTATTGAATGCCCAGCAAGTCACTAGCGTTACGTGTTTGCATGACTTGCTGTTGCACTTTCCCGTTCCACACGATGTCTTGCCAGTTTTGCTCCCTGCTGAAGAACCCGGGAGCCGCGACGATGCACGGCGCGATGATCATGCCGATGACGACGATCACCGCGATCAAGAACGTCCCGCCCGCGACATCCTCGCTCGCACGCTTTTCCGTGAAAGTCATCACCCGGCAGAAGATGCCCGTGCCGATGAACGTCCACATGGTGAGGGGAAGGATGTACAACCACGTCCGCTCGATCGCGTCGTACACGGCCAAGGGTGATGCCACGTAGAAGTAAGCGATGATGATGCCGATGATGGTGAATATGCGGCCAAGGAAGGCGATCGCGTACCCGCCCGCGGCCCTTGTACCCAGGATTTCGATAATTTCCCGGATCAAGCACGCCGTGAGGATGGTATTGATGATGGGCATGGTAAGATACTTCCACGTGAGCAGCGTGTTGATGTTGTACTGGGACGGATCAAACGGTATCATGATCGCCGAAAATGACTCCAAAAAGCCTACGAACGATCCATCATTCTGGAGATACTGTGCCATGAATATGCCGTAGGAAAATTCCTGGTCAAGGAAACCGATGCCATAGGAGATGCCGAACACGACAGCCGAGAAGAGGACGGCGACTATCCACCGGTTATTCCTCTGCACGGGGATCGCGCTCATGAACCGCCGCGGGTAAACGAGCACCGCGGTCGCTATGGCTGCAAGGATCAGCGGCGACCACAACGCGACCCAGTCCAGCAAGTTCACGGTAATGAAGTCAACTCCCGCTGCCTTTGCAAGGTACATCTGGCGGTCCAGATCGATATCTGCGAACCAGCTTGGCAGCGCCCAAGCAAAGATCACGACGAGAATGATGCTGATAAAAATGAATAATGGGATCAAACGTGCTAATTTTTGAATCTTATTTGTGTTGTACAAATCGATCACCCATTCCACAAAATTCGTGATGAGTAATTATGTCGTGAGTTTATAATTTAATATATGTTTTCTTGGTTTCCTCTTTCACAACATTAACACGGCGAGAGCAATGTCTCCACGAACGCGGGGAAAGTACATCGATGAACTTCTTGATGATCTTGACCAGTTACTGGCAAGAAAGGAACCCGCGTCGAAGCTCAAGAATTGCATAGATAAAATCGGGCTTCTTGCAGACAAGAGCGCGATCCCGAAGCTCTTGCCATTTCTCGATGACAAAACGGATTATGTACGTGCTTCGGCGATCGAGGCGCTGCAAAAGATCAGGGACGTGAAGTCCTTGGACAAGTTGCTGCTGGACAAGCTACACGGCGAGCAATCAACCCTGGTCCAAATAACCATCGTGGACGCGCTCGGGGAGATCGGCGAGGAGACTGCGATCGAAGCATTGCAACGCGTGAAAGACGCGACCAACGATGACAAGGTGAGGATAGCGGTGATTTTTTCGCTTGACAGGCTTACCAAGGGGAAAATTGCAGCAATGGACCAGCTGGTGAACTTTTTGATAGATGCGAGGAATCCCAACGTCAGGGTGGAAGCTGCGAAAGCTCTTGGCAGGCTCGGTGACCCGAGGGCGATCAAGCACTTGATCGCGGCCTTGGACGACGAGAAGATTTTCGTCAGGAAGTTCATCATCAAATCGCTAGTATCGTTCGGTGAAAAATCCGTGGTCGGTCCCATCATCAACGCGTTTGCGGACGAGAAAAGCTTCATAGACAGGGATTTTATCAATGTTTTGTGGGCATTCCCTGAATATAACGGTAAGGAACTTTGGGAGATAATCGAGATTCACCAGCAAGAGAAACTTGATGAAATTCGAAAGAAAGATGATGCTTCAACAAGCAAGCAGTGTGACACGAATCAAGACATCAAGACCGTCTATGCATACGAGGAAAAATTAAACCAAGATGAAGTGAACATGAACCAAGATTTCAAGCAGCCACCGGATGACCCGTGCGACCCTGGAACCGAGCAGGATAACCAGGGTGGGCATGCCGGCGGGCAAAACGACCAGCGCGTGCAGGAAGACCTGTCCCTCGCCAAGGACGAGCGCGTGCCCGATAAAGGGGAAGGGAAGGAAGGTGAATCGGGCGAGAATGAACTGAATGAATTCAGCAAGTATTTCATCGATGGTGAAAAATACTACAGAAAAAAACGATATTACGAGGCAATTCTCAATTTTAAGAAAGCAATCACCATAAAATATGATGCTTGGCAAGCATGGTACAATCTCGGGCTGGTTTTCTATGACATCGACGAGAAACAAAAATCGGTGGAATGCTTCGAGCAAGCCTTGCTGTTCAAGCCCAACGAGCTCGACACGCGCTTGAACCTCGGCGGGATATACAACGATCTCGGCCAGTATGGCAAGGCGATCGCTCACTTGATCGAGGCGTTGAAATTGTCAAAGTACCAAACCGACGCGTGGCTTCTGTTAGGGAAGATCATGCTGAAATTGAATCACGACGAGTTTGCACTCTTCTGCTTCAACGAGGTATTGCAATACAGCAATGCAAAGAAGGAACGCACCTTTGCAAGGGAAAAAGCAGAATCAATCATGAAAAAGCATCCAAGGATTGCACGAAAAGACCCCCGGGTGGAAGCACTCCCGCCCGCGGAGACGGACGAGTTCAAGCTACGGTTCTGACGGCGTTTTTTCTGATGGCGTTTTCTTGCCAGACAGCTCAACCAAGATGTACCACACCATCGGGATGCCGATCACGTAGACGGACAAGAACGTCCCGATGACGATCCCGAAGAAGGCGAGGTCTTCTATTCTAATGGATTGCGCGTAGAGTGAGACCAGGCCGAGGAAGAACGCGGCGCTCCCAAACGAACCTATCAAGACCGGGACATGGTACAGGAGAAACAGCTCCTTGAGCGTGCTCGCGGGGACGACAGTGTCCAGCAAGTCAACCTGCCCGCCCGGCCACGTGTCGAAGAGCGTGACGAGCATGTTGCCCGGCATCATGCAGTAGAACGTCAGCCCGACGAGCACGAGACCGGTGATCATGAACCACCACGATAGGAACCTTGCCTTGTTCATGAAGGCCTTTCGCACGAAAAAAACGATGATCAAAACAGCTAAGAAGAGGAACGGCTCGAAAAACAGGTTATAATCCACGGCACGGGGCGTGAGCGGGTCCAGCACGGCGATCAAGAGCACCGTCCAGGCCACGTACCCCGCCGAGAATGCCGCGACCACGCGCAGTAGCGGGGGCCGCTTTTTCACCAAGAAATAAGCGAGCAAGAATGGAATGGAGGCGGGGTACACCGACATGGGATAGGAATGGAACAGCACGAGGCAAGCATAGCAGACATTGGCGATCGCGAACGCAACCGAGATAACCAGCGAGATACCTAGTGTTTTTATCCCCATTCGAGCCCATTTTTCGTTCATGGCACGATACCTCATGGCTCTCTACTTTTATGCTTTACACGGCGTACATTCATTTTTTACCGACCGGGCAATGGATCGACACGTACAATGGATTCACGCACGATACGCGAGCTTGCTGCATCCATGACGAGCAAGCAATCGCTCGACGACCGCGACGTGCTCGAGATGGCATCCACCTTCACCCCGGAGATGCTTGGCAACGTCGATGGCCCGGACTGCACCGACCGTGCAACATGCGCGAATAACTGCTGCGGCATCATGATCGACGTCCCGGGTGCATTGGCCCGCCATTATATCAGGAAGGGATATCTCGAGGCGCGTGATATCAGGCGGGGTGATGCATTCGCGTGGAAATTGAACGTGAACCCGGGCACCGGGCGCTGCGTGTTTTACGATCCAGCCATCCACGGGTGCCGCATATACATCGAAGACCTAGCATCGCGGCCACCCCAGTGCGCCATCTATCCCGCGGGATACACCAACGGCACGGAGAAATGCAAAGCTGGAGCGGGGCCATGGATAATCCGAGACAAGGAAAAGGGCATGGCTTGCGAGCACCTGATGAGCGTGTACACTGCAAACTGCGTTCGCGAGCGAGAAGCCGTGAAGAGCCATTTCATCAACGACACGCGCGCGTTCTTGCACCCGGAGTTCCAAGCGATGATACGTGAATCGAAGCCGTCAACGATCGCGGGCATCCAGGACGGGTGGACGGGCTTGGAACCGATGACCACGAACGGGTTGAGCTTCAGCGTGAAGTCGTTGTGCGAAGCCCTCGATTGCAAGGAAGATTTCTTGGGATGCGAGCGGGCGTGCGACCGGCTCGCGGGGGAGCTCGTCGAGTTCTTGCTCGAAACGCTCCCGGGGTTCGTTGAAACGAACGACTTGAAGGAAGTCTATTCCATCTTGGAATTGAAGAATTCAAGGAAAACGAGGTAAAACGGTTTACATCTTGATTTCTATGGGCATCGTGTTGATGACCGGGCCGACGGGATTGCCATCCCCGTCCTTGTACGTGATCACCACGTTGAGGACGAAATTTCCCGTCTCATCGGGTTTGAGCTGGATCTCCCACGAGGTTGCGTCGCCGGCATTCAACCTGAAGAACTTTTTCTTCAGGGTCCCCCGGACGAGTCGGATCGGCTGGTCGGCTTCTGTGATATTTCACGCATTCCCAGCATTTTCCATGACGTGAGCAACTCGTATAGGTGCAAGAACACGCGTCAACATCATTATCACACGATCTGGTTGGACCCATGCATTTCACCGTTATTTAATCACGAGCTTCCAATGGGGGTTCCCAACAAACACGAGATTGCCTCGTGATAGGGGCGTGGCTTCCGCCATCGACTGGACGCTCTTCACGCCTTGCCTGATGGCGTCTCCCAGCGACCCACCTGAGATCAAGTGTCGGTACATGTTTTCGAAAAAGTGCCCAGAAAAGCCATAAGTGCTCGACATAAATAGTAAATTGGGACAATTGTTGAACGATAGCGTTCTCCATAACGAGAGGACTTGATCGATGCTGGGCATCAACTGATTCGATGAAGACAAGCACAACAAGCCATTATTACCACTCATCTCGAGGTCCAAGAAGTTCTCGACCATGTACGGGCGGTCGTTCATGGTGAAAAATCCCTTCATCGGGGAGGTTGCAGGGATGTAGGATTCACATCCCACATGGATGATGGCCGGGCAGGTCTTGCTAATGTCTTGCATGCTAGAATAGCCTGCTTTCATGTCACGCAACAAGACAGAACGAATGCCTTTCTGGCCTGCACGAGAATACTTTATGAACATGCTTTCCAAAATGGCAGCCTCGTCTTCAAACACTAACTCGTTGGTATCGGGATACAAGAGATAAAAATCCAAGTCCTTGCCTTGTATCTCATCACGTGCCAGCACCGGTTTCATTGAAAGCATGGATTGCACGTGGATGAACGTGAACCGGGCTGAAAGATCATTCTCCTCGCCGAGGAGGTTGAAACGGATGTTTTCCAAGATGCCATCGATGCATATGAAGATGTTGTTCACGCCGAGTTCGGTGATCCGCTCTTGGATACGTGGTGGAAACAAGAATCGCGTTATTTTTTGGTGGAGAACCACCACCTGTGGTTGATCGTCATCCCCGATAGCCAGATCGATATCTTCGAGCATGCTGAAAAATTCTGCGCCGACGTCGGTCATTACAACCTCGATCTGGTCGCTATGGATCATGAACACGACAAGCTTGGAGATTTTCCCGTAGACGGTATAATCTAAGAATATGGAGTCTTCGTGACCTTTGAGGACACGACGACATTGGTTGATGATGTTGAACCCGATGAATGGCACGTACGAGCCAGGGTCCTGGCATTCCATCAACGATGCACGGTTTTTCTTCACATCGACCAAAATTTTCTCTAGATCGGACGACTCCGCCGCGATCCGGCCCTTGATAGAATCGAGCACCTTCTTGGTGAACTCTTGCCTCGATGTCCCGCGGGCATGCAAAGCGATCTCGTGAAATTCATGCTTGTCACCCAAGAACCGGATTAATGTATCCTTGGTTCTCGCCTTAGCACGCAATTCCGCATCGGCATCAATGAACTTGGCGAGGCCATTCTCTCCACAAGAATACATCTGGAGCAAGCTAGTATCGAAGAACGCGTGGTGCTTGTATATTTTCTTGAACTGGAGGGCAATGATGGCACGGTTCAGGAAAATCTCCTCGTTCTTTTCCATGAATCGAACCAAGTTCAACAATGAAACGAATTCATGATCGATATGTCCCAATGAATGATATATGAAACGGTTTTCCCTTGAAGATTTATGCACGCCGTGCAGGCCTTCCTCGATGATGAATTGGTCTTCAAAAAGGCGGATGGCATGCAATGCATGTTCAAGAGCAGGTTCCACGTTCCCGAGTTCAAACTCGATCGTTGCGAGTTTCGTGAAAATCTTGGATAACTCGTCCCGATATACCATCTCGGGCAATATCCGGGCGGCTTCGGAAAAAAGTGAGAGTGCATCCCGTTTTCCCTCCGTGTATGAGATCTCACCAATTTGAGCCAAGAGAACACCTTGTGCTGTTTCACGACCTTGTTTTTTCACGATTGTCAAGCATTCATCCAGGTGCAGCCGGGCAAGATCGTGTTGGCCCTTGATGAGGCATACCAGGCCCGAAACGTGCAGAAATGCAACGAGCTGGCCATCCGAGAGCTCCACTTGCTTGGCCTTGACCAGCCCCCATAGCTTGTCGATGGCAGTGTTTACCATGTCGACGTTATTGTTTTCAATGGACTCGTAAGCGATGTCGACCATTATATCAAAAAAAGCGTTGAGCTGCGCATTTTGCTCGTAATATCCTAATAAATTCGAAAAAATCACGTTTGCTTCTATTTCATCGCCTTTTGCTTTCCATATCTTGTATAAAATAACATTTGCACCGGTAACTATGTCATCCACGTCACCCATCCCGGACTTGTCGACCAGGTCAAGCAAATCGGACAACAACTTGGCTGCATCATCCAAGTTCCCGCCCTTGAATAGCAAACCGGCGAGTTCCTCCCGTGCACGCGACCAATCCCGCAATTCATTGGTTTCCTGGAGGATGGCTTCCCTCTTTCGCACTTGGTCGATCGCCTCGGGGATGAATCCTTGCATCTCGTAGAGACGTGCTAGTTCCTTGAGAGTATCTGCCATCGCGTGCTTGTTTCCACGCGACTGGTGAAGAGAATAGCTGTTTTGCAGTGCATCAAGCGCAATTTCGGTTTCTCCAGACATCAAGTATATATAACTCTTGATCACGAACATTTCTGCTAAAAGGTCCATCAATTGTTCTTGATCACTGCTTTTTACCAACCGGATCCCATCCTCTATCAACTGGCGCGATTGGTCGAGAAACCCCATTTCATAATATACCTTACCCCGCTCGATGAACGCCCGTGCTTCCAAGCTAGCATATCCAAGGTTTTTGGACAAGACGGCGCAATCTTGCAGGTAGGTCAAGGCTTTCTCGTGCTCGTCCAGCAACCGGTTATTGACGCCGAGAAAGAGGAGCGAGCGCGTGAGCAATTCCTTGTCGTTGATGTCCTTTGCAAGATCGTAGGCAGATAGGAACATGGACGAGGACTCTTCCAAGTTGGTCTTGTCACCCCGCTCGTACAAGATGAGCCCCATATTAAACAATGCCAAGCATTTTCCCTTCAAATAGTCAAGGTTACCTGCGAGGGTGGCAGCTTCCTCGAATAATTGGTACGCTTTTATGTTTAACGTGTTTCCTATATCAGGAATTCCCCTTGCATCCTCCACCAATAAATTACCAAGTGCAATGAGTATCTGCACCTCGTCTTGCTTATCCACGACCCCGGAGCTGCCCGGTGCTTTCATGTATCGCTCCGCGATGAGGCGCATCGCGTCCTTGAACAGCAAGCTTGCCTTGTTCTGGTCCTTTGCTTTCAACGCGATCAAGGCCTCAAGGACAGTGACCTTGATGCGTCCATCAAGCACGTCATGCCGCGTAAAAACGTTTTTTGCGGAATCGAGCATCTTGAAGGCTTCAGCCATTTCATCTTGCTTCAACGCGATGATTGCTTCCATGTAGCTGATCTTTCCGAGGCCGACGGCATCGCCTGAAAATTCCAGCAAGGGACTTGCCTTGGAATAAAATTGGCGGGCGAGATCGAGGTTCCCTTTCTTCAACCAGATGTTCCCGACCTCGAAAAAGCACGCTGCAACCCCGCTCTCGTCACCGCATTGCCGGTAGTGGTCACCGGCATCGTCCAGAAAGCGGGCCGCGATGTCGTCCTCCCCGAGCTCGGCATACACCATCCCGAGGGCGTGCAAGACGATTGAAATCCTGTCCTTACGGTCGAGGAACCGGTACAAGTCCAAGGCCTCCTTCAACGTGATGGCCGCATCTTGGAATTGCCCGAGTTTATTTTGTACCATCGCCATTTGATAGAGGGTTTCTGCCAATCCATCCGAGATTCCCGCGTCGCGGAACCGTGCAATCACGTCTTGAAATTTCGCCAAAGCGCTCTCGAACCGGCCGGATGCAAAATCCTTCTGGCCATCAATGAAGAGCTTTTTGATCATCTCGGGGATTCTAGATGGCATTGATGGAGCCTCATTCAGATTAAGGAGGTACTTCTATTCATGGTTTTGGCACGCTTGCACATTAAGACAAAAACCGGTTTCACATAAAAATAAGAAGAAGAATGACGTAGATCAACGTGTACCGGGTACATGTAACCGAAATCCCGGAAGAAGGCTCCACCACGTTAAATCTCGGAGAAAGACCTTGCCATGAAGAAACTCTTTCCTAAAAAGAAAAATGCCGCGGATAATGACACGGGTAAAGCGGATTTAAAGCAGTCCATAAATCAAATTCGCATGAGTATCAAGAAATACGAGAAAGATGCCGCTGAATTCGAGCAACGTGCGAGGGTGGCCGTGAGCAAGGGAAACATGGCCCTCGCAAAGAACTACCTCATGCGAAAGAAGCGAGCGATGATAAACTTCGAGCGCTTCCAAGGGTTCATATTGAAGCTGGAAAGGCAACAGGAGGCAATCGAAAGTGCCGAGACAATCAAGGTCATGCATAAAACCATGAAATCATCGACCGCGGTTCTCCAGCAGCAAGTCGCGGGCTTGGACTTGGAGGAAACGGCAGAACTAAACGAAGTCTCCGAGGAAGCAATTGAAAACATCGAAGAGCACGCTAATATAATGGCAGAGAGCCTTTCCAGCCTTGATGACGAGGAGGTTACCGAGGAACTGGAAGCCATGAAAGCAGAATTTATTTTAGGCGGGAAACAGCTCCCCGAAGCACCAACCAACATTGGATACCGGCCACCATGGAAATGCCAATACCCGCTCCGATGGTGAGCACCAGCGTTTGCGGCCCAAGGATGGCGACGACGTTCCCCCCGGCGAAGTCGAGCAAGTCCACGATCAAGGGAAGGAGGCCATACGACACGGCCACGTACGCGGTTCCTATCCCGATGGCGGTGCCGGTTGATGCCAGGATGAATGCTTGGATCACCGTGAGCTTGACCGGGAAGTGCCGGTGCGCGCCGAGCACGCGAAAGACGCCGAACTCGCGAATTTTCTCCTCGACCGACGTGCTGAGGATGCCGTTGATGAGCACGGCCGAGATCACGAGCGATAGCACGGTGACGAAGAGCAAGATGATGGACATGCCAATGTTCACGTATTGCTCGAATTCCAGGATCGCGATGCGGGGCATGTATATGAAATACGTTTGATCGGTTGGCCCGTACCACGAATAGGTGTTGTAGAACCCGATCGTGTTCTGGATGTCCTCGCCGATGTCGCGGAGCTTAAGGATCGTGCCCGGGATGTCGCGAGAATCATAATACGTTTCGGGCGTTGCGAGGTTGATGGCCAAGTGATCGCACGTGCCCGGCGGACGCCAATCAGGACCATAAATGCTATTAAATGTCTCTAGAGGGACGAACAAGGAATTCTCGTAATTTTCTCCGAACTTGGCATTCAAGTTGACGACAGCATTTACGGTATAGTTGATCGCAACTTGCGAGCTGATAGTCGTCTTGTCATCGCTCGTGTAATAGATGCGCAAGAACGTGACGACTTGGCCGGCTTCTATCCCGATCCGGCTTGCCACGGCCGTCGTGAGGAGGCACTCGCCATCTTCGAGGCCACCCGTGTAGGGGGTGCTGTTCGCGTGCAGGAACGGGCCCTGGACGGAGCTGGTCTCCCGCTCGATGTCGATGCCGACGTGGTACGTCAATATGCTGCGGTTGGTCGATGGATTCAAGGCCCTGTAGTCCACGGTGCTCCAGCCGTACTGCGAGCCGCGCGGCAGGAAGTCTTCCAGTATCCCCAGGTTTGGATTTGCCTTGATCGTGGCCTCGACGCTCGCGTAATCGATCCGGCCGCCCCAGAGCTCATAATCGACCTTTCCCTCGCTCTGGCTGGCGTAATCGACGTAACTATAGGATACCGAGTCGCCAAGCATGCCCACCGTGGTGAGCAAGAATATAGCAACCGCGATTCCCGAGACGGCAAACCCCACGCGCGTGCGGTGTTGTGCCAGGTCACGGAAGGCGTACATCCAGTTCACGACATGTCACCTCCAAGATAGCCGAGCTTGCGGATCACGGCGACCATCACGCCTCTGCTTCCATGTCCCGAACGAACACGTCGTCCTCGAAGTGGCCGTTGATGATCTTCTTCTTCACCATGTCGATCAAGACATCCGCGAGCGGCCTCGGCAAGTCCACGTCGAGCTTTTTCTGGAGCTTCTCGATGGTGATCTTCCGGTACACGCGGGTCAGGTTTTCGATCTCGGTGTAGACGTTTTCCAGTTCTTCGGGAGTCAAGGCTTCAACGGGCGCGTCCAAGTCCTTCCCTTGAGCCTTTCCCCTCTTGATCCCGCTCGCGCCCTGGACCTTGATGTCGTCGATCGACTTGATCTTCTTCAAGCTCCCGCCACGTGCCTTGACACGGGCCTTGATGAGCGCGATCTGGCCTTCCAAGTCGAGGTCTGCTTCCACGTCTTGCTTGATATCGCGTTCGGAAACGACCTCGCCATTTTCGATGAGCTTCTCGTGCACGAGCCGGCCGTCAAGGATGTCCAAGTTGCGCTTTGCAAACAACGGCACGCGCTTGTCGTGGGTCGATGCCACGAACGTGGCGCCCTTGTCGTTCAGGTCCCGGATGAGCTCGAGCATTTCCCTGCTGGTCTTGGAGTCCAAGTCACCCGTGGGCTCGTCGAGGAGCACTAAAGCGGGGTTGTTTGACAATGCACGGGCGATGGCGACGCGCTGCTGCTCGCCACCGGAAAGCTCGCTTGGCGTGTGCTTTGCACGGTCCGCCAGGCCAACCAAGGATAGCAACTTCATGGCGCGGTCTTCCTTCTGCTTCTGGCTCAAGACGCCCTTGAAGTGGAGCGGAATCATGATGTTCTCCAGCGCGGACATCAAGGGAAGGAGGTTGTAGAACTGGAACACGTAACCTATCCTGTCACGGCGGAGGTCGGCCAAGTCGTTGTCGGAGAACTTGCCCATGTCCTTGCCTTCCAGGAAAATTTTACCGCGGCTCGGGTAATCCAGCCCCCCGAGCAAGTTAAGAAGGGTCGTCTTGCCGCAGCCAGACGGCCCCATGATGGTGAGGAATTCTTGTTTTTTAATCTTGAGATCGATGCCACGTACGGCGGGAACGGCATTGCTTCCAAGCAAGTAGGTCTTGTGAACGTTGACTGCATCGATGATGATGTCCTTGTCGAATCCTTTGGGTGATAGTTGATCTTCCATGTCGCGTCACTCATGTTCCTTGAGTTGTTACGGGGGCTGATGGCCTATATATTCCACGTGATACTATCATACTGGGAAAAAATACACCATAGATGGAGTATTTTGGGATTTGCATATTCGAAATTTAGAACGTCAGCGACCCGCACGTGCTTGATATGACAAACGCGCGTGGGAATAAAAACAACATCGTTCTATCCAATTAGAACGCGGGAAATACGAACCACGACAGCACGAGGATATAATAACCGTATTGAATGGCACCGGACCATGCAGCTGGAAATACCAAGCCTGTCACACAAAAGGCAGATACGCGGGAGCATCGTTTCCAAGACAACAAGATGCTTTTTCAAACCAGTATTTGTTATTAACGTCGATGCAGCCGCAATTTAATATGTGGTGTTTCAAATGTGGCCACGCAATTGTCTTCCGGTCATGCCGTGGATTCTCGCCCGAGGATTCGGTGGCATGAAGCCCTATGACATTCCACGACCACGCACGACCGCTAACGACCCACCACCGCGGGCTCGATTTCCTGAACGGTGTGCCCGTTGCATACCATCAAGGGGAACACGACGCGGTGAGAGAGAAAAAAACCCGTTCGAGTTTGTTGGAAAACCGTATAAGAATCATGCTGCCACCGAGTTCACGACGCTCGAATGCGAAGGGTTCAAGCCCTTTTCGCAGGATTCCAGTTCGATTCCCCGCGGGAGAATGAATGGAAAGGGATACATATAAAGAGGTGTTTTTTCATGGATCGTCTACTTGTCGGAAACAGCAACACCACCACGAGGGAAGCATGCAATGAGCGACGAATGGCGCGACCCGATGCTGGGGCTAATCCCCGCAAAAACGCCACCGGTGGATAGCACTGGTGCAAGGATCACCCAACCGGGAGAGAAACACGATGGTGATTTCGAGACGTTCCTCGCAGAAACTTGCGATGATGTCTACGGCGATCTCGTGGAAGAAAAGCAAATGCGTGATGGGAAAAGGACCCGGTAATTCATTGCCTTGAAAACGACACCATGTACTTCGATCACGCCTTCGCACGATATCGCCCCGTTCCTCGTTCTCGTGCCGAGTCCACGGCATACCAGATTTATCACGACACCTATACCGGGAATGCTAAAGGTTTAAGAGAGCGACGGGTGAAGCTACGGGCATACGCCGGTGGTTGGTTCCGGCGGCAAGCACGAGATGGATTCATCGTGGAACGACGGTTTTTCTGGATGGTGAACGCGATTTTCATCGCGTTACTCCCATCGTGGTTGATCATCAAGGCAGCAACGCTGGGCTTCGATCTTGGTTTTTCATGGGCACCCCAGCCAGACTTGTTCGTCTCGTTCGAGTTCACCTACTTGAACATGGCCATTCTCTTCATGTCCGCGTTCTGGATGGCCGTCATCGGGATGATGCTTCTCAAGAAATTCAAGGAAAGGAAAAAGGACATGCCCCTACTGCTCGCCATGTTTAATCTGGTCCTAGCAGGGGGGTTCGCGTGGGACGGCATACGCAAGTTCACGACATACAATGAAATCTACAGGAACGCCGTGGAGGCGATAGTGTTCGTGTGCCTTGCATGGGCGCTCGTGTTCTTCATCGGCTTCCTTCAAGACGTGTTCACGGGTTCGTACGCGTTCAAGGATCACAAGAAAGCGGACATCGCGTGCATCGTCTTGATCGCGACGAGCGTGTTCTTCTTCATGGGCTGGCCCGATTTGATGCCCCTCATCGTGTCCACGTACATCGCATATCTCGTCATACTTGCTGTCATCGCCCCCCTTGGTGCTTGGCAGATCAGGACGACCTTCAAGCTCGCCAAGAGAACAGAAGACAAGCGGTCCAGGATTGGTATCTCGATGATTGGCTATTCGGCGATCTTCTACCTGTCCATCATCGCGATCATCGCGTTCAAGAAATTATTCTTCCCCCTGGACCTCTTGCTTTCTATTTTCATCCTTATGCTTTCCGTGGCGACCTACCTTGGATTCATCTACCCTTCGAGAAAACAGAAGAATGAATAGAACGGTAGCGCAAGACTAGAAACTTCAATTTTTTTTTTCGTGTTGTAACACGTTCAAATCCAAAATGTAAAGGAAAAGGAAGATGGACGTGGCGAGAATTGAACTCGCGGCCTTTCGCTTCTGCCAAAAATACCTCAAGGGCATTTTTGTATGCCAAGCGAACGTTCTACCACTGAACTACACGCCCGCGCACGCTCGATGCAATCAGACACGGCCTGTATGGAGGCGATTTTTCGCCAGCTTCCGATTGGTTCCTTATAATCAAACCTCGCTCCGAGCTCCTCATTTAGAACATCCGTCTGGGGGCAGACTAAATAACAAATACCGCACATGAGGCATTTATCTTTGTTTAAATAAATCGGAGGCCCTTTTTCAGGCATTTGTATCGCTTTCAAGTCGTGCGAGGAGCAAAAACT
Organism: Promethearchaeota archaeon; assembly: GCA_041305945.1. GTDB lineage: Archaea > Asgardarchaeota > Lokiarchaeia > Sigyniarchaeales > Sigyniarchaeaceae > JBGLND01. The sequence continues at coordinate 2,116,611 of JBGLND010000001.1, read as the reverse complement.
CACGCATCCTCCACATTCACCACAATATCCCTTATCATGAACCTCCCTCTTGAGATCCTCGAAGCTTTTCGGATAAACTTCTTTAATCATAGATTATTCGACCACCGCGGGTTGTTTTCCTTAATGTATCTAATATTCAGTCGGCATTTTCTTGAGTTGGGCTTGTGTGAAAATCGGGCCATCCAAGCACACGAACTTACCTCCGATGTTGCACCTACCGCATTTTCCGACGCCACATTTCATCCGCATCTCCAGTGATGATAAGATCTGATCGTCCGTGAACTTCAGCTCCGCTAGCACGGGCAAGGTGGTCTTTATCATCACAGGTGGCCCGCAAATGACAGCAAAGGCGTTGTCCGGCGAAGGGGCGACCTCCTTGACGATTGGTGCGACGAATCCGACCTTTCGAGTCCAGCCCTCCTCACTGCGGTCTAACGTGAGCACAACCTTTATGTCGGTGCGTTTTTCCCATCTCTCGAGGTCATCGCGGTACAAAATTTCCCCCGAACTCCGATTCCCATAGATGACCGTGATGTTCTTATAATTCTTCCTGTTTTTTTCGTCCAGGAGATATTCCACAAGGGATCGAAGCGTGGAAAACGCGAACCCACCGCCAATCACGACGATGTTCTTTCCAACCATCGCATCAACAGGCCAACTGTTTCCTAATGGCCCCCGGATTCCGACCGTGTCGCCAAGTGTAGAGTTATGTAGTGCTGAAGATACGGTGCCCATCCGCTTCACGGAGAATTTTATCGATCCTTTTTCCGTGGGGGAAGATGCAATACCTATGGGGCATTCACCCTTCCCGAAAATGCTTAATTCAGCAAACTGGCCCGGAATGTAGTTGAATTTCGCTAGATCCCCATCGTTTTTGAAAACGAGCTCGAACGTTTTAATGTCGTTAGCGCGATTCTCGGTGGTGATCGTTTTTATCGTCGTAAGCATGGGAACATACAGTGAGTTCAAGATACAAGAATCACCTTGCATTTACTGCGTTATTTTTATTTTATCTATTTTTTGGAGAATATCACGAACGTCATTGTTTACGGGACAGTCCATGATGCAGCGGCCGCAACCAACGCACCCGAGAACCTCATAATTCTTCGGGTAGTAACAGAACTTGTGCGCTATTCGCTGCCGGCAGCGTTCTTTTTGACTCGGCCGGGGGTTATGCCCGCTCGTGTGGACGGTAAAGAGCGTGGATTGGCACGTATCCCAGATCCTGATCCGCCTTCCCCGATGGTTGGCATAATCGTTTTCATCCACAACATCGAAACAATGGCAAGTGGGACAGAGAAACGAGCACGAGCCACAACCGAGGCATGTTGTGCTTATTTCATCCCATAACGCGTTGTAAAAATTGTTGTCGACGATGTTTTCCGCGCCGTCCGCGTTAACTCTAGCGACTATTGCTTGCTCGGCCTTGACAGCAGCTTGTTTTGCCTTGTCGATATCAATTTTGCTTGCCTCCTTCAAAAACGGCAATTTCTTCAGGATGTTTTCCCCCTTCTGTGTAACGGCTTCAACCAAAAATTTGCCTCCAATATCCGTCAAGGTGATGTCAAGATCATCTTTCTTGTGCGGGCTTCCGTTCACGGACGTGCAGAAACACGTTTTTCTCGGCTCGTTGCATTTTATCCCCATCAAGATCGTGTTTTCCTTGTGTTTCTGGAAGAGATCGTCCTTGAACGTGCCGAAGTCAAAGAATTTTCCTAACAGCCTGAAACTCGATGCATCGCACGGCCGGATGCCAAAGACGATGGTTTCCCTATTGTTGGAACCACGGGGCGGTATCACCTTGATGTCCTTACCATGTATTTCATACTCGAAAAGCGTCTCGACCCTGGGAAACCAGATTTCCTTCGGGGGTATCGTTGAATTTAAATAATCCAACGCGATTTCGTCTGCACTCGAAATCTTCTTGAAATTCACGTGATTGCCGCTCGATAGCACGGGAGCATAGAAATCATAGGTCTCTTTCAAGGCGAGGAAGAGCTCCCCGACATTGTCACGTAACATTATCTTCGCATTCATCTGGAATTACTCCTCGAGTATGAATTCTTGATCGTCATCTAACTTGAACGCCATCATCGGCGGGGGGGTCTTGAGATCCATGCCGGACACGTAATCGAACCGGACTTTTGATAGTTTTTCCAATTTCCGCGTTAGTTCATTCAAATTGATCCCCATTGGGCACGCCCCATAGCACGCCCCACACGAAACGCACCTTCCTGCAAGATGTACCGATCTGATGAGGTGGAAGACGATGATATCGTTCATATCAAACGTTTTATCGAACCACACCGGTTTGTTCTGATCGACGAAGCATAACTTGCAGTAACAGAATGGACACGCTTGCCTGCACGACCCACATTTTATGCAATCTTGCAAGAGTTGTTGGACATGGTCTCGCTTCGCCTCCGCGGGCATTTTCTCGAATGCAACCACGTCCGGGAACGTGTCATCGAGCGGAAGGTTATTTGAATCTCCAACCAGGAGATCCGTGATGGGAGGGGTCTTGATCTTGCACTCCTTGCACAAGGAGTTAATGTTTTCATTGAATGGTAACTTTTTTTCAAAACCCTGTCCCTTGACAACGATATCATTGCCGACGAGGGAAATGTCGACTATCTCCTTGGTGCCAACTGCTTCATAGATGCGATTGAGGTCGATCATCCCATTGCATGGGATTCCGATGATGGTCACGTTCTCCCTGGCAACTTGTTTCTCAAGGATGAGCTGGTTTATGGCCCTGCCTACGCAACCCTTGGCAAGAACGCCTACCTTGAGGTCAACTTCCTTATCATCGACCTTCTTTTTCCTTTTTACGAGCAAATATTTGGCCAAGTTCGTGTATCCGAGGTTGTTCCAGAAGAAATTTGGCGCGTCCGCCGGGCTCTTGGCAATGAAAGGGGATGATTTTTGCGGAATTGTTCCCTTGGAGTAACCAATGATCATGTCCACCTTTTTCTCACCAAGCAACTCGCTAGCGACCTTCCGCAGCTTCGATTCTATTGCCTGGCTGTATTCTTGAACCGTGACCATTCTTTACCACTTCTTCGCGAATTGCGTATTTGGACCAATTTTTTTGATCGATTCCGTCACTTTCTTGACCATGTTGGAAAAGCGTTCTCCTTCAGCAGCTGAAACCCACGTGAAATTGACCCTCTCTGGCTCGATCCCGAAAAACTCAAGCATTTCTTTCAATATTGCGAACCGCCTCCGTGCCACGAGATTTCCACTGATATAGTGGCAGTCGCCAGGGTGACATCCTGACACGAGAATGCCATCCCAGCCTTCGAGCAAGCTCTTGATGATGAAATACGGGTTAATCCGGCCAGAGCATGGAACGCGAACCACTCGGATGCTAGGCGGATATTGAATTCGGCTGACACCCGCCAAATCTGCTCCCGCGTAAGAGCACCAATTGCACAAGAATGCAATTATCTTCGGCTGCCAATCGCCTTCTTTTCCTTCACTATGCCGGAGGTCGGTTTCCTGATCGACTTGCATGTTTTTTCAACACCTTCCCACGATCATCGAAAATATCTGTTCACCCGTGAAATCCCCGATCTCGATGGCAGAACACCTGCAGTTACCCGCGCAAGCCCCGCACCCGTGGCACATCGCCGCGTTTACCGAGGCGATCATCCCCAGGCGCTTGTCCTCGACTAAAGTAATCGCATTATACGCGCAGTTCACAACACACATCCCGCAGGCAGTACACCTTGTCGGGTCAACGGTTGCGATCTTGCCCTCTGCCTCGATCTTATCCTTCGATAATATCGTACATGCCCTCGAAACAGCAGCGTATGCTTGAGCGATCGAGTCCTCGATCGGTTTCGGGCAATGTGCCATTCCAGCGAGGAAGACCCCCTCCGTGGCAAAATCTACGGGCCTCAACTTCACATGAGCCTCTAAAAAGAACTTGTCCTCGTTTATGGGAACCTTCAACACCTTGGCGAGCTCCTCGTTGTCTTCGTGTGCGACGATGCCAACACTCAACACTAGTAGATCCGAATGGATAGATATTTGTCCTAATTTAGGCTGGTTCAATTCGACGAGTAACTCGTCATCCCCTTTCTTTACCACGGGAAGGTCATTTTCATCGTATTTTATGAAGATTACTCCGGCCTCTCGTGCCTTTCGATAGTAGTCCTCTTTAAATCCATAGGTACGGACATCTCGGAACAGTATGGTGATGTTGAGCTTCGGATTGAGTTTTTTGGCATATAAAGCGTTTTTTATCGCTTCCGAGCAACACATCTTGCTGCAATAAGGATGTTCTTTGTTTCTTGAGCCGACGCATTGGATCATCACGACCGAATTCACGCCCGGCGTGATACCGCTCGTGTGCAAGTTGTGTTCGAACTGGGACTGGGTGATCACCCTGGGATCCGTGCCGAACAGATACTCGTGCGGTTGGTATTCCTCAGCACCTGTCGCCACGACGACGATTCCGTGCTTGAATCAATTTAAAAATGGCGCATCGTGGCGCCAGGGCTAACAATGGCGATTCCCGACAATAACGACCTTCTCTTGCCGGCCCTAGTTGCGACTTTCGATAATGCATCAGTCGGAGTTGGAGTCATTCGGTGGACATGCCGAGCCTAAGTTGGTGCACCACGTCGTCATGGCGCTGGTTACTTGTCCCGCGACGAGATTCGCGTGCACCAGAAGTCACGGATCACGGTCCGGTATAATTATTGCACGAGCATGATGAAAGTGCACCTCAAGGTACACGAGCGTCCAAGCTTTTCAGGTCTTGACACCGAACATGTGGGAGAAAAAAGGGAGGGCGAGGGCTTGCCAAGTGCGGGATATGCCCTTGCATTCACGCGGGTCGCCGTGTTTTCCCTGCACGCAACGAACATGGCAATGGAACGAACCAAGCCGGGGTATTGCTTGTGTTTCCGGGCGATTTCTTGCTTCAAGAATGCAAGAAACAAATCCCCAGCGGGCTTGAAATCCGTGCGTGCAAACCCGCGCTCGATCATCTTGAAGAATGCTTGGTGCATGTTGGAAGCCCGCTTCGATCATCCCGCGCCGCGGAAGGATTGGATGGGGTGGATGGATGGATAGGATGGAGTGGAGGTCGCAGTTTTCGTTCATACACCATCGCGTCACGAGCCTTTTTAACCTTGGCATGAGCGCCGTTCGCGTTCGTGGCAACGATGGGCGCGGCTTTGGTACCGGGGCCCTGTCACGTCGAAACCATTAATAATAACGCCAATCAACCTTACAACATGGATGTCGAAATCAAGTTGAATTGTGCCAACTGCAAGAAACTTGCATGCTTGGTCGGTGCGAAGCAAAAGCCAGCAAATTGTCCCATGGAACGGTACCAAGAGACATATCAAGAAGCGAGGAACATATACGCTGGCGAAGAGATCAAGAACATCGCTCGGAATGCCGGGATCGTCGAGGCGGAAGGTTACGGGGATTGGCCAAGGCTCAAGGAAACGATCGAATTCGCAAAACGGATGGGATATAAAAAGCTCGGCTTGCCATTTTGCGTTGGCCTCCAGAATGAAGCCGCGAAAATACAGAAAATAATGGAGCGGTATGGCCTGGACATCCGGTCGGTCAACTGCAAGACGGGCAGCTTCACGAAAACGGAAATCGGTGATTTACCGGAGGAATACCAGATGGTATCGAAAACGGGGCATGTCATAGGTTTTATTTCGTGCAACCCGGTTGCCCAAGCATTGCTTCTCAACGAGGAGGGCACCGACCTCAACGTTCTCGTTGGTTTATGCGTCGGTCATGACACGCTTTTTATCAAGCATTCTGAAGCACCGGTGACCATTCTCATAACGAAAGATAGAAGAATGGGCCACAATCCTGCTGCGGCCATATATAACTATTACGGCGACCAATATTTCGTGCGTGACCAGGGTCGCCCTTGACATGGTGCACCGGCAGTCATTACACGATATTTCTCAAGAAAAAGACATGAAAACATCAACTGGTGAAACACAATGAAACATGCAGCACGAATGTTGTTGATCGTATCAACATACTTGTCATTGGTTTCGGTTCTCGTGCTTCCCGCGCAAGTAGCGTCCGTGCAGGTAAACAGCATCAGCACGGTAGCCACGGAAGATAAGCTCGGCGCGTTCATCATCATCGCGGGGGACCGTTGGGACCACGACAAGCAAACGCAGATCAAGTACGGGTGCAACGTGACCTACGAGATATTACGTGCCATCGGGTTCCCGGCGGACCGCATCTATTACTTGGGACCCGAGGTTGGCCCGAACCAGCCTTACGTGAACGCCCTGTCCAACATCACGAACATCCAATGGGCCATCGAGACGTGGGCCGCGGACAAGGTGAGCTCGACCAGGGGTCTCGGCATGTACTTGTTTGACCACGGCGGGATCGGTAACCTGTGCAATCCCGGCACCGACCTCACGGATATCAACCTCAACGCGTACCTGAACGCCTTGGAATCGTCCACGGGATGCAGCAAGTCCATCATCGTGTACGAGGCGTGCCATTCAGGCTCGTTCATCAATCCCGTGAGCAAGGCAAATCGCATCATCCTCACCGCCACGGATATCGACCATGGCAGCTCCTTGAATCCCGCGGGCACGTGGGCAACGTTTTCCGAGGCATTCTGGGGGAGCATCCACGATGGTGATACCGTTGGAAATGCATTCATTGATGCTTGCTATTTCGTGGTCGATGCTGGGTATGGAAGCGATCAATTCCCATGGATCGATGACAATTATGACGACGTGGGGCACCGGCTCAACAATTACGGCGTGCTTCCCAACGGCGGCGACGGGAGCGACGCGCTCACCACGAAGATCCAGTACGGGGAGCAGATTTTTTTACCCCCGTTCAGGGTGGCAAGGCTCCAGAATCCATTCGTCGTGAACCGGAGCTTGGGACATGTCCCGATCTGGGCAAGGCTCGAGAACAGCACGAAAATCACGCGGGTCCTAGCTAGCCTCGTCCCGCCAGGCTGGACGCCACCACCGATGCAGAATGATTCGGAAGGCTCGTTCTTGCTCGAGAACAGCGGCACGGTACTCGTCCCCCTCCTTGACCCGGACGGCGATGGCAACTACACGGGGAACTTCACCTTTCCAATGGCATATTATTGGCCGAGCGGTACCACGCGCATCAACATCATCGCGAACGGGGAAGGGAACCGGTTTGCAACCGAGTCAACGTCCGCGACGGTCAGCGACGGCGGCCCCGTCCCCGAGGACACGACCGACCCCGTGATCGCAATAAGAAGCCCGTTCGACGGTTCCAACGTGTCGGGCATAATCGATATCGTTGCCAACGGGGACGACGACACGGCACTCGATTCCATCGAGATCAAGGTCGACGGCACGAGCGTCACGAACCAGTCAATGCCCAACTATTACCCGTACCCCGACGTGACGTACAAGTGGAGCACGCTGTCCGTCCGGAACGGGTCCCACGTCATCACGGCCACCGCGCGGGACAAGGCCGGGAACGCGGCGACGGCGACGATCAACGTGAACGTCGTGGTTCAATCGATCCCGGGATATCCTCCCACGTGGACGGCGTTCTGGGTGCTTGGCGCGTTCGCCACCATCGCGTGGAGGGTGCTCCCGTCCAAGAAGCGCGATGTTCATAAAAAAGACCCGTGATCACGGGACAGGTGAACACGCGGGTAACGGGTGTCCCGCGTTCAAGGAATGACGGCGGGTTTACCATGCCCGCCCGTCCCCATTTTTTTCTTCCAAGATGCACGCCGTGCCGGGTGGCTCGTGCCAAAAAGTTAATTAAAAGGAAGCCGTTTCTAGCCTTTAGAGAGACACTTGAACACCAGTCAATTCCATGCTTAGCGCTGGGGAACATGCAATCAACAAATAGACGAATGGATCAAGGTATTCATGACGAGCAAGATGGCTGAATTGGATGGGATGCTAGACGAGGACCAGAAAAAAATCCTGTACATTTACTCCCTCTATTCCAGCGAGGAAGAGCTCCGGTTCCTGCAATATACAGGCATGCTGACAATTTGTTATTACTTGATGAAACAAGGCCTGTTCCCGAATTACAGGGAGCAGCTCTTGATTTATGATTACAAAGCAGACCGGCGGTATCTGTGGGAAGACAAGAAATTCATGAACGATATCAACGTGCTGCGAAAACACGACACCTTGATCCGTGCCAGGGCCCGCTCGAAAGAATACAGGGACGTGAACTCGCACCAGATCTCGAAGGTTGGAAAGCAATTCCTGGATTACATCAATTACGCCAGCTCCACCACTGCCCAAAAGCTACTCTCCGAGCTGAGATGCAAGTGCAAGAACCTCAGGCACGTCGTGTTTGAAGACAAGGACCCTGTTTTAAAGTGCTCGCTTTGTGGCAACGTCGTGATCGTCACCGGCTTCCTGCATGACTTGCATGGACACGTGGCATATTCACATTCCGCGTTTTTCCTCGGGGGGGATAAAACATGAGTACGTCCCCGAATGAAAAGACGCCTCCGGACTTGAAAATCCTTAACCCGCGGGTTGTCGTCTCGCAATGGATACCCATGGGAATCAACAACATGGTTTCGCTGAACCGGCACCTGGGCTCGCACAAGAAGTACGCGGCACCGACGGAATTTGGCATGCTCGGCGAGGTGGACTCCATCAAGCACGCCGAGTTCAAGATGAAAAAGCATGGCGTGTTCTTGTATTCGGTGAATTTCGACTTTTCAAATTTTGTTGATGCCCACTTGAAGAGCTCGCTCGATTCCGGCCAAACCATAGGACTGCGGGTTGACAAGTCTGGCTTGGCGAGTTTCGGCGTGTGCATCCCCGACACATCGCTGTCATTCGATGAGGCCAAGATCACGATCGGGAAGTTGACCTACCGGTTTGCCGACTACTTGTTCCCGATATTGACGGACGTCCAGCAAGACATGCTCAACATTCTCTATGACGTGGAAGACATTTTGCAGTCGCACTTTGCAGTAACGACGTATGCTCTAATTATAACCGAGTCCTTGGGTGTTCCTGCGGGATCAAGCAGCCAATTTTTGAAAAAATACCCGATCAAGATATACTACATCACGGATTGGATACTTAAAGAACAGACAATTGATAACTTCCAAGTCTTCATCGGAATGCGGGCTGAAATGTGTGTCGGGTATACATCGAAAGACTTGCAAACCGCGTTAGTTCACCTTCTCGGCCACCTACACGGACGAGGATAATGACATGCCCTCGTTCATCCAGGTCACGATCAACGCCACGGGCACGTTCCCCATGAACAAGGTCAACGCCGGCGATTTCGACGCGACGGATGGCATCCTCTACCAGTACCAGGCCACGCTGGGATGGGGCAGCCACGAGTTCTACGTGCGATGCAACGACGGGGCGAGCACAACGACGAGCCCGACCTACCACGGGCCCGAGCTGAACCCGTTCGACGGGTACTCGGGAACGTTCTTGCTGATTTCTCCCGTTGACGGGGCGAACGTGACCAATGGCCTCATCACGTTCACGTGGCAGAGCCTTGGCATGGCGACCACGACGGTCTTCTTCAAGGGGCAGGTTTCTACCAGCCCGTCATTCGTCACGATCACGCAAGAGGTTACCAGCATCCCGGAGACACCGACAACGACATCCACCCAAGTGAACTTGCAGATCACGCCCGGCACCTATTACTGGCGCGTGCAACCGTACTACGGGGCCTTCTCGATCGCGCCAAGCTCGCCCTTCACGATCAACATCGTTGACAAGAAGCCCGTGGTCTCGTTCACGTCGAACGTGACCACGACGGGAACTGGCGACAGCGTCGGGTTCACCTTCACCGGCATGGACGGGGACGAGCCCGCATCGTTCGCGTGGAGCTTCGGGGATGGCACGCCGAACTCGACAGCCCGGAACCCCGTGCACGCGTTCGCCACGCCGGGAAACTACACGGTGACCTTGACCGTCATTGACATGGACGGGGACTCGAACAAGAGCGTTGCCACCATCACCGTGCTTTCATACCCCCGCATGGTACAACCTAGCAGCTCGCGCGTGTCGTTCATGCAAGGATCGACGGGTAGCTTCGGGCTGCTCTTGCACGACGACACGAGCGGGTCGGGAACCTTTACCATGACCATTCACGGCTACCCCACGTCCTACACGAACGTGAGCTGGGTCAACGGCGTGGCAACCACCATCATCGTGGGGACGACCAATGCAGGGGATTTCTTGTTCACCATTTCCATAACGAATGCCAACAACCTCACCCGCAACGTCACCATCACGGTGTCCATCGATGATTATCCCGTGATCACGATCGGCTCATCGGATTTCACCATCGACAAGGAAAAAGGTTCCGTGTTCTTGAACTGGACTGTCAGTGACTCGTACGGGGCAGGATCGGGGTCGTACGTCCTGTTCATGGACGGGACTCGTGTCTCGAACGGGTCGTGGATTTCGGGTGAAAGGATATCCGTCAAGGTCATGCTTGACATGCCCGCGGGCGTGTACAACTTCTCCATCCGGGTGTACATCGGCGGGAGTACGGCGTGGTACGCCACAGATTCAGTCATCATGACCGTCATGCAATCGCAGCTGGACCCGATGCAATTCATCAAGGAATATTGGTACGTGATCGTGGCAGCCGTCGCGGGGCTCGCGGTCGCCGTGGGGATTGCGATGGCTGCACGCAAGCGCGGTGCCGAGAAGAAGAAAGCGGAGACGTTGAAGGTCCGTTCAAAGCAACTGCCCGACACGGGACCGGTGCAAGCACCAATCGTAGGCAAGTTGCCGCCGGGGAAATCGGTCGATGCAGCAAAGGCGAAAGCAACAGCCCCGGACTCGGGACAGGAACGCAAGTTCTCTGCACAAGAATTACAAGACATCAAGGCCACCGCCGAGGAGGTTACCACGTTCAAGCAGGCCAAGACTTGCATTGTACACAAGGGACCAATCACGGGCACGATCTACGTGTGCCCGCAATGCGACTCCTTGTACTGCTTGAAATGCGCCACTGTCTTGAAGGAAGCTGGCCAGAAATGCTGGATGTGCGGGACCGATCTCTTGAAGGACGAGGACCAGGACAACGAAGCAAGGACGGAAACGTCCCCAGAAACTTCAGGGACGCCCGGCCAGCAATTCTCAAGGTTCTACTGCACCACGTGCTCGAAGTACCACGATATCAGCGATCCAAACTTCGAGACGTGGTACAGTTGCCCGACGTGCTCGAACTTGTTGAAACACGTCGTTGCTTGCCCCGCCTGCAATTCCATGATCTCGCTGACCAAGGAAGACCACGTGAAATACAAGGAGACGGGCGTGCGATGCTCGTCGTGCAACACCATCGTAAAATACTGATTTTTTCCTTCATTCTTTTGAACCTTTTCCCGGGACGAACGCTTTTTAAGGGTGTCGGCCGATCCTCCAGACATCGACGCGTGAAATTCTTGCGCGCGAGCAGAGAGGAAGACCGTGAACCAATCAAAGGTAACCGTCCCCTTCCCGTCCAAGGAATGGGGCGATCGATACATGGCCTTGTTGAACGAGAGCAAGGAATACGCGGAGGCCGCCAAGGCTTGGGAAGGGTCGATGCTGTTCGTCGTGCGTGCTGAAGGCAACATGACGCCCGTCGACCTGTTCATCTGGCTGGACTTGTGGCACGGAAAATGCCGTGGATACAAGCTGGTTTTCGGGAAGGAAGACGTGAAGGCGGACTACGTGTTCGAGGGGCCCGAGAAAAACTGGCTGAAGGTGCTTTCGGGCGAGCTTGACCCGATCAAGGGACTCATGGCAGGGAAGTTCAAGCTGGTGGGAAACATGACGTCGGTGATGCGGCACGTGAAGGCGGCACAGCTCTTGGTGGAAGGCTTGCAGGCGCTCGAGTTCGATTTCATCAAGACGACCAACGACGTGGCCAAGGACGGGGTACTGGAGTTTTTCGACTCGAAGGGACGCGCGATCATACGCCTCGACAAGTTGAACAAGACCATCGAGTATTTCGCGTGAAACAACCGCCCTTGTTCGCGCCACGGACGGGATTCACTTGAAATATCCCCGGTCTTGATCCCGAACAACGGCAAGAGGTAACACACCATGACGGTAAAGATGTTGACGATCTTTGTACCAGAGCGATATGTGGACATGCTCGACGAGCTCGTGATCGAAAGGCGGTATCCAAGCAGGGCAGAAGCCATCCGGGTTGCCTTATGGCACTTCCTCAAGGAGGAATTGAAGGAAAAACATGGTCAAGAAATAGATGAGGTAAGGGACAAGCAACCGGACAAGGACGAAAACGGTAACACGGAGTAGGTTTCATTCTCCAATTTGGTACATCCCATCCGTCATTCGATTTTCCGTTGGAGCATTCTTGACGCGACTACCAAGAATGCCATAGAAAAGAGTGCAAGTACGAGCAGATCGAGTAAGAACAACGAGATGTTGACCGGACCCTTCATGGATATCCTCAACGCTTCGATCGCATACGTGAGTGGTAGAAAACGGGCAACAACGGACAATTGAAGGGGGATTAACTCGAACGATATGAACGTTCCGGAGAGGAACGCCATGGGAAATCGAATGAAGTTGGAGAGCATTTGCGCTTCGGGCACCCATTTTGCATGGGCAGAAACTGCCACGCCCATTATCGAGAACGTCATCGATGAAAGGGCAATCGAAATAAAACACGAAAAAGGATATGCCACGGTGGCCCCGGATAGCAAGGTTAGTGGGATCATGATGATGATCGCGAGCATCACCCCGTAAAAAAAGCCGGCCAACGATTTTCCTAAAACGATCGTGAAGAGGGAAACAGGTGCTGCAAGCAACCGGTCAAACGTCCCGGTCTGCCTTTCAAGAACAACCCCCACGGCCTCTATTGACATTGTCCCGAATAGTATTACCAAGGAAGTTAGTCCTGAAATAATTATCGTGGAATCTACTTGGCCCGCGAAGGTAAATGCGATAAATAACGATATGGGAACCAACAGGCTATACGTGAAGTTTGGAGCCTTGAAATAGTAGACCTTCATATCTTTCTTGGCAATGTAGAATGCTTTGATGATGCTTTTCACCAAGTTACTCGTCTTCTTGTTCACCCGTGTTTCCCTTCATGATGATTCTTAGTTGTTCGTCTTGTTGAGGATCACTATCGTCGTGAGGATGAATACAATCGCGTAAACAATTAGGATCGCCATGTCCACTAGGACGATGGGTATAGATATCCCGATGGTCATTGCTTGCCCGAGCATGTTCACAGCAGGGGTCAGCGGGGACAAGCATGCAATAAATTGGAGAACGGCAGGTATCTCTTCAATAGGAATAAACACGCCACTCAAGAATACAAGCATGACGCGAAGAAGCGTTGCGGGGGGCATCGCTTGAGGGATGTCACGAAACGGCGCGGCGATAGCAAGGCCAAATGCCGAAAACGTGAAGGATGAAAGCACGATCCCGATGGTGAAAATCACGGGATAGACGGGGGATATTCCGGTTAGGAACAAGATAGCAAGTGAATACACGCCCGCGATGACAAGGCCAAACACGAAACCAGCAACGGCCTTACCGGTAACGACCATTGCCATCGGAATTGGTGCTGACAGCAACCTGTTAAAGGTTCCTGTTGACCGTTCCAGAGGTAAGGCCACCGATTGTATTGCACCCGCGCCGAAAAGTATTGCCATGGCCACCAGACCCGGTATCGTAAAGGAGAACTCCGAAGTTTTCCCGATGGCAAAGGAAACGTACATGATGACGGGGAAAAAAAGCCCGAACGTGATGTTAGGCCACTTGAAAAAATACAGCCTCACGTCTTTGCTGGCAACGTGGAGTGCCTTGATAAGGTACATCATATTCTTGCCACGCCCCATCATCTAGCCACCATCCTTCTTGGCTGGTTCCCGGCTCGGGGAACCACAAGGGACGGACGTAGGCCATCTGCATCTTGATGCACACGTAGTTCCCGCTGTTCTTGAGGTACTTGAGCAGTTTCTCGGTCACGTCGCAATAGTCATCCAGTGTCTGGATGCTTCCGAGGTCCATCCCGAGCTTCGTTTTCGCGTACCAGTACACCGGGTTCCCTGCACCGGGTGTCACGGCACCGGCACCCTTCGGGACGGTGATCCCGTCGAGGATGCCGGGGATGCCCGCAGCGCCCTGGCACCACGGCTGCGGGTACTCGCAATGCGTGTCAAGGCCCACGTTGAGTATTGCCTTCTCCACGTGCATGCGGTCCTCGAGCACGTGTCGAAGGTAGGTGTAGGTTTGGCATTCTATATCTTCCTTGTATGCATCGTTGAGCAGTGTCTCCATTTCTTCAAGGTACCGTGGCGTGATGGGGCCTGCCTCCAAGCCGTGCAAGTCTTCCATGGCAATCTGCCACGCGCGAAGGTACCCGGTTCCCCGGTGTTGCAGCAGCTCCTTGGCCCATTCGCTATATCCTCCTGCGTGTTTTATATGGATGTAGGAGCGGTCCAAGGCGTCTGGAATCTTCATGTGCCATGTTCCATCCGCTTGCATGCAGTTTTTCTTCCACGTGGCGACGTTATCGAAGTGCTCGTGGGTATCAATGACCTTGATCTCGGAAAGTTCCTGCCACGTGCGCTGGTAGAAGCCTGATTCTTTCTCTCGAAGTTTTTCAAAGTATTTCATGGTGTTTGATTCGACCTCGAAGGTTATATCGATACCGGGATGGTAACCTTCCTTCCCGTTTCTATAGAATCGTTCACGGCTTCCGCGATCCCGACGATCTCGATCATCTCTCGTTCGTCGACGGGAGAGATGCCGGACTTGAAAAAGTCGATGATGCGTGGTACCATCAATTCAAAGAACGATGGCTTGGTCAAGGCGACCGTTTCCACTAATTCCTGGTCGCACCAGCACCTCGCCCCCCACGCGTGTTCGTGCTCGTACCGGTGGCCGATCAAGACGGCCTTGCGCCCGTCGGCCCACGTGGCGTTCACGAGATCTACCTTCCCCTTGCGTGAAGCCACGACGTCCGTCACGCCGGCCCCGAGCAGCTCGGCGGCGATCTCTATCACGTGCACCCCGTACCAGAACCAGCCCGGGTAATCGTCCAGGATCGACACCGGCCCGTGTATTTCAGCGACGTCGATTGCCTTGGACCTCGAAAACCCGTGGATCCCTTTTGCATATCTCAATGCCGATGCGGAGAAAAAAGGGGTGCCGTGCTCTCGTGCGAGTTTCTGAACCGTCAACGCATCCGCGAGGGAGCAAGTAAATGGCTTGTCGATAAAAACTGGTTTCTTGAAGGGTGCTATTTTTTCGAATTGTTCCACGTGTTGTCGCCCGTCGCAGCTCGTGATGATCAATGCGTCGCAATTCTCGGCAACACGTTCGATCTCATCGACAATCTCGACGCCGTTCTGGCTAGCAGTCATGGTAAATTTCATGACGCGATCCCGCGAGACCGCACAAAGATCGCTTCCCCCCGGGAAGCCATGTGTTATTTTCACGTTGAATTTCTTTTGTTTATTAAGAATGGTGCAAAACTCGTTCACGTGGCTTGTATCAAGGCCGATCAGGCCGATGTTCATGCTCTTGCTCAGCTCCACCATGGTTTGTTTACTGATCATTCTCGTGAGGGAAGGTATAACTAGCTTCGAGACCAACCTTCCAGCATGGTCACTATCAGAACCTTCGAGGCGCGCCAGATTGCCACGTTCAAGCACGAACCGGTGGAGCGGGTCGTGTGGCAACCGAGATTCTCGGATTGGTACCACCAAAACCACATTCACGCGTTGAAGCCATCGATCTCGGATGCGGACTACGCGCAGCAGGGATTCAAGTGCCCTGACTTGCCACGGGACATATTTGGCATGGAACCGTGGGAGATATACGATTTCTTGAATGCATCACCCCGTTATACCGCGGAATGCTGGGGTGGCATGGGGTTCTTCTCCACCCGGGGAAATCCGAACGCTGGCATCAAGCACGAGAACGCCATGGACGAGCACGGGAACTGGCACCACAAGATCACCACCCCGCATGGCGTTCTTACCGAAAGCCGCCGCGCGGGTTCGTCGTATCCAGACGAGCGGATATTGAAGACCCGCGATGATTTCAAGGCCGTCCTCTATTATGTAGAGAATAACTGCCTGGAACATACATTCAACCCGGTCATGTTCGACATCTACAAGGAAGTGAACGAGGGGAGATGCGTTTCATGTGACGGGCCATGGCGGAGCCCGTATAACAAGTGCATCGTCGAGCTGGCAGGGACGAAAAACACCATGCTCTTGATGAAGCGGTATACCAAGGAGTTCGATGCGTTCTGCGACGAGCTGGCACGGATCAACTTCGAGATCATCATGCCCGGCTTGATGAAGAGCCCTGTCGATTTCATCAGCTGCGGGGATAACGTCGATTGCATGAACAACCCGCCATACGTGTACGAGAAGTACATCTTACCGTACTTTGAGCGTGTCGCGAGGGAATGCAAGAAAGCTGGCAAGTTCACGTTCGCGCATTTCGACGGCCATCTCGTTGACTTGTTGCCGTACCTTGGAGATCGGTACCCGTTCGATGGTATCGAGGCTCCAACGTTCAAGCCACAAGGCGACGTGACGATCGAAGCGTTCAAGAAGGCGTTGGCCGAACATGTCGTCGTGCTCGATGGCATTCCAAGCACTGTCTTCTTGCCACATTTTTCAGAGGCGTATTTCGTTACTTACGTGAACAAGGTTCTTGAAACATTCGCTCCCAACTTGATATTGGGCGTGAGCGACGAATACAGCCCGAACGGGTTGTTCAAGCGCATGCAACTCGTTTCATCCATCGTCGAGCGGTTCTCCGGGCGTTCGTGAGCCCGGCTTTGCCAGAACAAGGCTGAATATTATAGATGAATGTACCTTGATAATTATCTCACCTAAGGAGTGCGTGGTACCACATGGCTGAACGATTCCGGTTCCCGTTATTCATCGATGGCGTCACGTATTTCAAGTTCGACGAAGTTAATTTTGAAAAAGGCAAGCATTACTTGTATTACAAGAACCTCGACGCGGAGAAACTCTCGAACGCGCTAGGACTTGTACAGGATCCCGCGGTGATCATTTGGATCGAGATCGACGGTTGCAGCATCTCGAAGCTTTCTATCTTGAACAAGTTTGCCAACCTCGTGCGATTGCAAATCAACAATTCCAAGGTCGAGAAAATAGAGGGTCTTGAAGGTGTAAAATCCCTGGTTTTCTTGGACCTGCGCGGGAACTTGATTTCCAAGATTGAAAGCCTCGATTCATTGCCCCGTCTCGAATTTCTTAACCTTGCCGAAAACCAGATCGAGAAGGTCGAGAGATTGGATGCCCTTGGTGGCTTGAAACACCTCGACTTGAGCCGGAATCGAATCAAGAAGGTCGAGGGATTCGACGCATTGGCGAGCCTGAAATACCTGGACCTGAGTAAAAACCGCATCACGTCGTTCGAGAAGCTATCCCAGGTACTTGATATCGAACAAGTCACCCTCCAATATAACCCGTTGAATGCGGGACGCGATGCTATCGATGCACGCATGATCGAGCTTCGGAACATTTACCAGAAATTCATGGATGCAGAAAACGTACAATATATACTAATTCTTACTGCCAACGGATTGCCCTTGTATTCCAAGGCATTCAGCAACGTTCCCATCGATGAAAATCTCATTTCCGGGTTCCTGTCCGCGATATCAACTTTCGGTGCAGAGATCGGAACCAAGATCGCTCGCGACGCGGGGGAAAATAGCGGGCTAGAGCAGCTCTCGTACGGACAATTCAAGATCATCCTTAACGAGTATCAAGATACCAAGGTAGCGTTACTACTCTTGAATGATGCATCCGATGTCCTCAAGGACAAGCTGAGGACGTTCAACATCCGTTTTTACGAGCATTTTCGATCGGTGCTTGATGGGTGGCGGGGCCAGGCGTTACCGTCGCAAGAAATCACCGACATCGTGGAACAAGCCTTGGACGTGGAACTGGCCTACTTGCATAACCTCGTTGATTTCAAGGCAGACGAGCGTGAGAAAGATGCAGATGATGCAAGCATCGAAAAATTCGTACTCCAGGCCATACGTGATGATCCATTCAACAACTTCTTCCACATCAAGAGCGTCATGGAACACGCGAAGCTCTTCGGGAAAGATGAAATCGAAGTCTTCGACGTGATCAACAAGCTGAAGCAAGCCCGTATCGTGTACCCCCTCAACCCGAAGATACAGCATGTTATATTGAATTACACGACCCTCGTGGACCAACTTTCCATGGAATCCAAGGATATACTGGTTTCACTTTACGACAAGAAAAATCCAAAAGAAATGCTCAAAACGCTCGAAGAAATTGACCAGTACTACGTGAACATGGCAACGCTCGAGCAGCTCGGGCTGGTGGCCAAGGATGGCACGCTAACCGGGAAAGGCGAGGAATTGGCATATTACTTGGCAATATTTTTCAACGACTGATACTAAAACACCGAGGATCGAGGTGCAAAAAAATGCAAATAGACGTGAACGAGTTCATATCCGCGCTTGAACGTGAAGACAAGATTTTTTGCTTCGATTGGGCAATTGACAAGTTGCAATCGGGCGTTGTTGACGTGCTTCAGTTGCGCATGAAACTTCGCGATCTTCGAATCGGCTTTCCCGGCTTCGATGATGGCCATCGCCTTCCCGTAGGCCTCCATGGCCCCGTCGTGGTCACCATTGCGCTTCAAGACTTCGCCGAGATTGTTCCACGTGTCGGCATCCTCCGGGTTGATGGCGATCGCCTTCCGGTACGCCTCGATGGCCCCGTCGCGGTCGCCCTTGCCGTCCAGCGCGATGCCGAGGTTGTGCCACGCGGGGGCATTCTCCGGTTCGATGGCCAACGCCTTCCGCCAGGCCTCGATGGCCCCGTCGTGGTCACCCCTGCGGTTCAAGGCATAGCCGAGATGGTGCCACGCGGGGGTATACCCCGGTTCGATGGCCAGCGCCTTCCGGCAGGCCTCGATGGCCCCGTCGTGGTCACCCCTGCGGTTCAAGCCGCGGGCGAAATAACTCCACCCGGAGGCGCTTGGATCCTCCTTCATATGCGCTCGGAACCTCGCGACCCAATCATCATGCTCGTCTGTCCTATCTTCATTTTCGTCCGGCATGTGCGTCCCGTCATGGTTCGCCCGCGGGCGTTATAAACCCGCCCGTCGATCCGTCATACGCCCCGCAGACACGGCCAGGTGGCTCACGAGGTCACGTGTTGAAATTGGACGTGATCCACCGGTACAGCTCTTCGTCGGGCGCCAGCGCGTCGGCCAGCGCGGCCCACGTCGCCGTGGCGCTGGC
Source organism: Promethearchaeota archaeon (assembly GCA_041305945.1). Classification (GTDB taxonomy): domain Archaea; phylum Asgardarchaeota; class Lokiarchaeia; order Sigyniarchaeales; family Sigyniarchaeaceae; genus JBGLND01. Next base: position 2,097,348 of record JBGLND010000001.1, on the reverse strand, counting down.
GGGATGGTCGTGGTGCGGGCGGGGAATGGTGGTGGAGAGCATCCGGGGGATGGTAGGTGCAGACATTTGGGTTCACGTCGGTGCGACCGGCCCGGCACAGGCGGGTCCGGGGCGATCGCGGTGACCATCCCTTAGTCGCCGCCATGCAAGCCCTCCAGGAACGGGCCTCGTCGGGCGGGCCGGGCAGCCTCGACCCGTCCTGCTTGCCGCGATCCGTTGCGTTCCTCGATGCCGTGCTGCGCGCCCTTGCTTGCTTCACGAGCCAGCCCGGCACGGCGTGACACGAGCGATGCAACCTATTGATAGGTTGTCGAGCAGTGGAAGGTATATATTGGCGCGTCGTGAATGGTATCAACATGAAAGAAGACGGAGCACGGAAGATGATGGAGGCGGGCCGCGTGACGGTGCCGCTCGTGATGGTATGCTTGCTCGTCGTGCTGGCAGCCTGCAGTGGCGTTGAAAGCACGGTGGAAGATATGGCGATGGATGGCGGCGTGGCGGTGCGGATGTCGGCGGACCCGACCGCGTTCATCTCCCGGTGGGACACCACTCTCGGGGGCGTAACCGGCAATGACCAAGTCCGGTTTCCCTTGGAGGATAATGGCACGTATGGCTTCATGGTCGACTGGGGGGATGGAACTAGCAACAACATCACCGAGTGGGATGACGCTGCGGTGACGCACACGTACACCGCGCCGGGGGTCTACACCATCAACATGACCGGCACCATCCACGGCTGGCGGTTCAACGGCGGCGGCGACAGGTTGAAGATCATCGAGATCTCGCAGTGGGGCGCCTTGCGGCTGGGCAACTCGGGCGGCTACTTCCGGGGATGCAGCAACTTGCACCTGACGGCGACCGACGCGCCCGACTTGACGGGCACGACGTCGCTGTACGAAGCGTTTCGTGGGTGCTCGCGCCTCGGCATTATCGGGAACATGGGCGCGTGGGACGTGTCCAGCGTGACGGACATGAGATACATGTTCGGCAGTGCCTCATCGTTCAACCAGGACATTGGCGGGTGGGACGTGTCCAGCGTGATTAGAATGGAAGGTATGTTCTACCAGGCCACGTCGTTCAACCAGGACATCAGCGGGTGGGACGTGTCCAGCGTGACGGGCATGGAACATATGTTCTCCCTTTTATCTTCGTTCAACCAGGATATCGGCGCGTGGAACGTGTCCAGCGTGACGGACATGCACTATATGTTCTTCGCTGCATCGTCGTTCAACCAGGACATCGGCGCGTGGGACGTGTCCAACGTGATGTACATGAATGGTATGTTCAACGAAGCCACCTCGTTCAACCAGGACATCGGCGCGTGGAACGTGTCCAGCGTGACGAACATGCACTACATGTTCTTCGCTGCATCGTCGTTCAACCAGGACATCGGCGCGTGGAACGTGTCCAGCGTGACGAACATGGAACGGATGTTCTCCTATACAACGTCGTTCAACCAGGACATCGGCGCGTGGAACGTGTCCAGCGTGACGGAAATGTCGAATATGTTCGACGGTATCACGTTATCAACGAGTAATTACAACGCCTTGCTTCTCGGTTGGTCCCAGATTGCTTTGCAACTTAATGTTACATTCCACGCGGGGTCAAGCAAATACAGCGACGTGGCCGTGGACGCCAGGCAGTACATCATCGACAATTTCGGCTGGACGATCATTGATGATGGACGAACGGTCGCCCCGCCGGTTTCCTCGGCCCCGGCCATCCTCGTGGTCGCGTGCACCCTCGCCGGCATCGCGGTCGTTGTCTCCCGCGGGAAACGTCACCCGACCCACGGGTGAATATCGTTTTTTTCCCCCCGGGGCTCGATCCCGGGAAGCCTCCTTCTTCCACCGTTCGGCCCGGATCCACGCGCGAGGCCGGGGTGTTCACACGATCTCGGCCAGCCGGCCCGCCAATCCCGCCCGTGCAAGCATGGCCTCGAGGATAAGTATAACGGGGATATTTTTGGTTAAATACGTCACCCGCGATCCGCGACGGCGTGGCCCCGTTCCAGCCGCGATGCCAGGAACCTTGCACGATCTCGCCACGCCGGCCCCGCCGCGCCGTGCCGGGATCGAGCGGCCGGGACAACGATTCCTATACTGTCGGGGAGAGATTGTAACTTGTTGGAATTGAGATGTAGGTACGTGAGCGATTTCAGCTCGCCTATAGTTTCGGGGAGAGAGGACAACCTTTTGTTGTACAGCCCGAGCCCCGTGACGTGCCCGCCCGCGGCGACGTAGCCGAACGTGTCCGACTCGATCTTGTCGACCATCGGGACAGCCTTGTCGCCCAGCGCCCGTTCGATGGCCATCATCGCCTCCCACTCGGGCTTGTAGAGTGTGGTGCCGTGGTAATCCCGCGTTGCCACAGCGTCGTTTCCAGTCATGGCATGTTACCTGCTTCGCATTCACTGAGGAATGCGCATTCATTACGCCACGCGAATTTAAAATATTTCCTGCTGGCCAGGTCCTCGCTCAGCCCGTCCCCGCCAGCAAATTAGCCGAAAATTAGCCACGCTGGAACCAAGAGATGCATGGTTCCTCTCGTTCTCGTCCGGGTATTTTGGCATCGAGGTGGCCTTGGTACCCCTGTTTTGAATTGCAATCTCGGTCATCTCTCCTGTTTCCTTCGGTATCTTGTCTTTCAAGCAAATAACCTTTTACAAGTCATTGTAGCTGTCAAAGTGTTGCACGACCGGCCGCTTCATGGTGGGTTCCAGCAGCTCGTGGCCTGGTGGTCGCTGCCCGATGGCGAGTGATCTTTTTTTTATACCCCGCCCGTTGTTATGGAATCATCATCACCAGTTGAACGCACTTGGCGAGGTGGGCATTGATGGATGAAAAACGTGAAAAGGCCAGGAACGAGTGGCGCCAGCGGAACCCGGGCGTGGACGTGCCCGGGGCCGAGATCGACGTGCTCGTGGAGCTGGAGCGGGCGCTGGGCGGCACCGCCATCCCGCGTATGCACGAGGACGATGTGGATCATTACACATTCGGGTACGCGGCATCGGGCGGGTACATCACCGTGCTCAAGCTGCAGAGAGAAAGGTTGACCTCTCTCCCCGAGACCATTGGGGACCTTACATCGCTCACGACGTTTGATCTCACCGAGACTCAGTTGTCATTTCTCCCCGAGACTATTGGTAACTTGAAATCACTTACGACGCTTGATCTCGGCAGGAATAAGCTGTCATCTCTCCCAAAGACTATTGACAACTTGAAATCACTCATATATCTCTATCTCTTTTCCAATTCGTTTCAATCTTTCCCCGAGGTTATCACGAGGATGACGTGGCTCGAGGAGCTATCCCTCCATAATAACCAGTTACATTCTCTCCCCGGGAGTATAGGCGAACTGAAATCACTTAAACAACTCGATCTCAGTCACAATCAGATTATTTCTCTCCCCGGGAGTATAGGCGAGCTGAAATCACTTAAACAACTCGATCTCCAATCCAACAAGTTGCAATCTCTCCCCGAGAGTATAGGCGAGCTGAAATCACTTGAAAGACTCATTTTCAATGTTAATCAGATTGATTCTCTCCCCGACAGCATCGAGCGGTGGATTGAGAGGCTAAAGAAGAACGGGTGCGTGGTTTACCGGTAGGGTAGCGCCCCCCGGGCCGCGCAAGGACATCTCGTGATCTTATAATACTTTTTCCTTCATGCCCGCCACGATGACGCCCGCCACTTGCACAGAGGGTGCATCCAGCAGCGGCACGCCCGGCTATTGAATTTACTTTCATGGTTTCCAGCAAGTCACGGGTCCTGCCCGAGCTTGCTGCCGGCGGCGGCCGCTGCCTTGACGTACGCTTCCATCTCCTCGATGAGCTTGCCCGTGGCGTGCTTGACGGCCTCGTTGGCCGACGTGAAGCCCCACCTGGCCTGCACGCGGGGGTCGCGGATGAGCTGGTCGGCGCGGCGGCGCATCTCCAGCGGGATCGAGACGTGTGCCCACTCGGTCATGTGTCACGCAAGCGGCCGCCGGCCAAGTCAAGTACCAGTGCCAAGGACAGATACTATGGCATAACTTACAAGGCGAGGTGTCCTTGTCCAGCGGGAAGTACTTGATTAACGGCAAAGGCGTAGCAACGTTCTTGCTACGATATATCGTAGCAAAATATTTTTAGGAAAAAACACATGACACATCTTCGACGTTTATCCGCAAGAAGATTTTTCTTTCTTTAACTAGATAAAGTGAATGGAGAAGCCACGCCAGCGCGTAATCTTTTTAGGCGTTCCTTGTCCAAGAGAATAGCCTGCGAAAAAAACTGCGCGGGTGCCACGGTTCGCATCATCCGCTTGGGCTTCGAGCTCGTATCAAAAATTGGTGATGCACGTGGACCTGGCAAAGTTGTCTTTTTCGAATTTTTTCTTCACACCATCGGCAAGATGGTGAAATTTTCAAGCGTAATGAAACCGATAGGATTCAATCATTCTTGGATCGGTTTACCGGTCTTGTACAGGGTGCTCTTCATGGTCGCCACGGTTTTCTTCTCGCCCTCGTGTACCGTGTACAAGGTGAACAAGTACGTTCCTATTTTCCTCGTTCCGATGACCTCCCGCCCTTCAACGTACAAGATTTGCCCTGGATCCGGGCTAGCATGGTAACTGATGGAGCATTCCAAGGCCACGGAAAGGTTGTTGCTGTTATTACCTATAACCGAGAAAGCTGCATCTGCCAAGGCATATATCGCACCCCCGTGCGGGCGATCGAAAAGGTTATTGTATCCCGGATCTAGGACCATGTGCATTTTTACGAAGTCTTGACCGACCGCATCGAGAATGATGCCGAATTTCTTGGCAAAGTTGTCGTTCTCGAATTGCTTTTTCACGATCTGGAGAGCATCCATGTGTGCATCCCGTGATCATTGGAGGGGACGTGTAAATTCCTTGGGAATTAAAACTGTCATTACAAGAACCGGTCGTACAGTTTTTCAGTGCCCATGAAAAACCAATACGTGAATTCATCAAGAAATGCTTGCACGGTGCTATTGTTCTTCCATTGTGACTCTACAATCATGCCGTGAAGTGTTTTGAACTGGTCATCGACTTTTTCTAGGAAGGAAATTACCTTGTCAAGGCAACGGGTTAGCTCGATATCAACGTCACTGGCGTACGCGACCTGGCCGAACAAGTCAAGCGTGTCCTTCCGGTACTCGAGGAGCTCTTTTCTCAAGGCCACGGTGGATTTATCCAAACGCGTGCATTCGCGGTCGAGGTCATTCGATGGAATTTCACCGAGTTCGCTCCATGCATCGAAGCTCCGGAACATCTCCCCGGCCAAGCAGACCAGGCGTACCTTGAGGAGCTGCAACCAGAGCCCGTGGAGGATGTTATCCACCACGCCCCGGCCGGCCTTGGCAACCCGCACCAGCCGGGACCATGCCTGCTGGATTCCTTCCAATTTGTCCTGGAACGGGCGCGTGTCCTTACGCAATGCAAGGTCGCTTCGCAACCGGGTAACACCATCATGAAGCAAGTAAAAAACGTCATCGTGATCGTGTATTTCACGCGTTGGAACCTTGAAAAAGGTAGAGAGGGATTGCCTCGCGACTTGGCGCAAGTTATCCCGGGTGAGACTGCCGTGGCTCACGTTCCACGCGTTTTCCGCGTGAAACAACAAGCCGGGGATGGCTGTTTCCATGGGAACCATGCACATCGCCCAGTCCGTTGCGAGGATGCCAGCGACGTTAGCCGGATCATGTACCAGTGCCTTGTTGAGGTCATGAATGTTCTGGAAGCGTTCCGAATAATTCGGGATGCCCGCCTGGAACGTGGACCGCAATGAATTTGCAGCCAAAACCTTGAATCCCTTGCGCTTGAAGAATTCTATCTCCTCGGTGTAGTTCTCGTTCACGAGGTCCTTGCCGTACCGCCAGTACACGATGATGACGTCCTTGTCCAATGCATCGAGGTGGGCAGGATATTTCAGCAAGTAATCGTGCCATATCATCGGAATTTTCCCGCGTGCCTTCACGATGTCAACGATCTTGTTGATGTGGGTCACGTACAAGATGCCCCTACCCTTATCCGCGTCACCCTTGCCGCGCTTTTCAACAAATTCCTTGCACGCCGGGCACGTGCCGATGGTATATACCTCATCACCACCCACGTGGATGTACCGAGACCGCGGGTGGAAACGGGCCATGTCGTCGATCATGCGTTCGAGCAACGGCAGCGTTTCAGGGTGCAAGGGACAGATGTCCAGCGTCTTTTCAGGCTCGTGGACAGCGAAGTTTTCCCGTAGGTGCTTGTATCTCGGGTGTTTCAAGACGAATTCGAGGTGCCCGAAGGTTTGCACCAGCGGGATGGTTTCCATGCCGAGCTCCTCGCACAACGATACCAAGCGTGCCGTTTCTTGTTCCGTGAAGGCGAGCGGGTGCCGGATGTCGAGGTCCGTCGAGAATGGCAGCTTGTCCTCCCATTCCCACAGCACGGCGTTGATCTTGAGGCTTGCCATGATGCGGATGCGTTCCTCTAAATAGGCAAACCGGTGGAGATGCGTTTTCAAGTGGATTTGTACCGCCCGGAACTCCAAGTCGGGAACGTCCGACACATCCATGCAAGGGATGCGTATCCTGCCGGCGCCGGGTGTTTCCCGGTTAGCTTGGGAGACGAGCTGGGACAAGGTCCAGCACGCGTTGAACAGGCCGCTGGTTGTCGTGGAAAGCATCAATATGCCATCCGGGGTAATCTTGAGAATGTAACTTCCTGAAACCGTGATGGAATCCTTTACCAACGGGAACGAGGGCATCACGGCTTCAATGCCATTCTCGTGGACGGGATCGTTGGAAAGAAAGAGGAAGCAACACGAACCGGGGTAAGAAGGAATGCTTTTTCCTATCTTTATAGGGAGGGAGAATGGAAAAATGAGAGGGGTGAATTTAACCAAGAATTCGTGAATCTCGTTATTGTTGGTGATGATAAACATCCCCTCGTGAATTTCAAGCACGTTTTCTCCAATAGCGAGCACGATGTTTTTTGGACGGGGAAGCAAGAAAGGTTCCATCGAAAATTTACCTCAGATTATTGGCTTCTTTTTTCATATCAAGAAGGGGAGCCCTCCCGAATAAATCTTTAAACCTGGTGCTTGCCGGCAAATTTTTTCACGAAATACGTGCCATGGATGCGGGATTGCCCGGGAAATTCGAGATCGAACGAGCCGGCGTTGTGACCACGTTTTCGTTTCGTGCCAAGCGCAGCCACGGTGAACGTCCCGTTCTCGGCCTTGGAGCTCGAGATGCCGTTGCCATCAAACTCCGGGATGTCCGAGGAAAACACGAGCATGGCATCGGCCTTCACGACAGGCACGGGAGCGAGCGCTACAGGCTCAATGTAGAATTCAAGAGCGACCATTGAATGGGGCCCTGCTTTCATGGTGATGTTGATGATGTTTTCCCCCATCACGCGAGCAAGTGCGTACCATTCCATTTCATCGAGGTTCCACACGTGCCTTGCTTGGTTCGGGAGCACGACGCGGCCATGGAGCGTCGTCGCGCGGATACTTTCATCCTTCACCACGTTCACGTTCAGCGTCATGATACCGTGTCATTGGTTCATCCCGATTGCATATTATCCTCGCTGTTTTCTCGACCGCCCGACTGAAAAAACCATCAATGAACCATCGAGATAATGGCATGGTTTATTCAATAGCACGCGAAATATTTTTATCCGGGGTCGTAAATAATCCAAGTTGATCATCGTGTCGCAACGATTAGAGGACTTCGTCTGGCTTGCCCCGGAGAAACGTTGCTTGGTGCTCCAAAGCGCGATCGGTTTCCAGCGCTTTGATAAGGAAAAAAAATCAACGGCGGCCATCATCGAAAAAACGGAAAGCGTGATCGCCAAGCTAGAGACCATCCTCTTGGAACAGAAAAAGTCTCTCGAATTCATCAAGGGAAAACCTCGCGCTTACAAGGCAATCTCGGAAAAAGTTGATGATCTGGAGTTGTATCTAGAAAACCTCGCCCGGGAAAAAGAATACATTCTTAGCACCATCGAACGGGTCGAGATCGAGAAAACCAGGCAATTCATGCGCACGTTTAACTATCTCAACCTCCGTTTTTCCGAGTGGTATACACAGCTTTCTCCTGGCGGTATCGCCAAGTTGATGCTTGGGAACCCGGCACAACCTTTCCAAGGTGGCATTCACATCGAGGCGCGCCCGCGAGGAACCAAAAGTAAGGATGTCGAATATCTGAATGAAATCGAAAAACTGGAAACCTCGACGGCATTTCTCCTTGCACTCGACGAGATTTCGCCAGTCTCGCTGTTCATCAGTCACGAGATCGAAAGCAAGCCATTCGAAACGGGGGAACTATGGGCTCGCGTGACGCAAAGATTCGAGGGCGTCGCAAAAAGGGTGATAAATAAATTGGATCACGTGAAGGTCCTGTTTAGCATGAGAGCCGTCGCGCAGTTGAACGTGCTGGTGATCGATATTTCTTCGTTCTTGAATCAATTCATGGAAGAACTGTTCAAAGAAGAAACCATCGATTTCAGGATTGCGGGCATTGCTATATCGAACGCGGCAGTGATTTACTCGATGCAAGTAAATGAGATATTCCAGCAACAACAATAACCCGAACGAAACGGGACTGCGTGCAATGTTACCTAAATCTTGAAGCAACTGAGGTGAACACGGGCATCGCAACGATGTACACGAACACCGTTAGCAAGCGATTCCAGTACGAATAGTTCCAAGTCCCCACTTCAACGTTCAACATCATCGGTTTCATTTGCTCCTTCGAGCTTGATTATTTCAACGTACTGTTGATGTTGACCAACGCCGGCATTCCTCCCTTGGCAAAGGATCGTGACGTTGCACGCGCCACGGGGAAGCACGTACCCGTTATCATCGCGGGCGGGATTGCCGTGTCCGCTAATCCGCTTCCCCTCCTCCCGTACCTCGATTTCATCATCATCCACGATGCCGAGGTGACGCTGCCCCGCTTCCTCGGGGAATTCACCCGGTTCGTGGATGGCGGTGGCTCCCTGCGGGACTGGTGGGGCTCGTATACCCGCGAGAGGGGCTGCATCATCCCCTCGTTCTTGCACGCGCACGGGGCCGGGCTTCCGGAACTCCTACACATCGATTTTGCTCGGTGCACGCGAGCTTCCTTGGATGCATTTCCCGTTCCCTCGCCCGTGGCATTCCCCGATCCCGAGGCTGACACCCGGGAGCCCGCGGCGCTTGGTGACACCTACCTTCTCGAGACCGGCCGTGGATGCGGGACGGGTTGCAGGTTTTGCATGGTCAGCTACCACCTCCGTCCCTACCGCTTCCGCTCCTTGGGCAAGATCGCCGGCTTGCTCGATGCGTTGCGGAACCAAGGCGGCATGCCGGGAAAGATTTCCCTCCTCGGCTCGAACGTGGCGGACCATCCCGACCTCGCGTCGATTTGCACCGGGATACTCGCGCGCGGGTTTTCGTGCTCCCTCCCCTCCATCAAGGTCGCGTCGGACGCTGGATTGCTCGGCGTTATCAAGTCCGCCAACATGAAGACCATCACCATCGCGCCGGAAACCGGTTCCGACCGCCTCCGGCGCGTGATCAACAAGCCGGTGTCGAACGTGGAATACGAGACTCTCGTGTCCAGGCTGGTGGAACATGGCGTTTCCAAGATCAAGGTGTACCTCTTGCTTGGCCTGCCTTTCGAGCAAGACACTGACTTGCAAGCTACGCTCGAGTTTCTCGGGCGCATCAAGGCCATCACGGCTCGCGCGGGCGCGCGCGTGGACGTGAGCCTGAACCCGTTTGTACCAAAAATGGGGACGCCCTTCATGTTCCACGTCGCGAACTACAAAAATGACTGTTTTCACGCATTCAAGAAGAAATACACGGCGTTTGCACGCGCGATCGAGAAAGTCACCCGTGGCACGGTTTCGCGGATGTCCCTCAAGGAAGCACGCCTCCAAGCGGTGCTTTCCCTCGGTGGTGTCGAGCTTGCGCCCTACCTCGTGCCCGGATCGATGGAACCCCGGACGCCGCCCGTCGATGCTTTCCCCCTGGGCGTCATAGATGCTGTGTTCTCTCGCACCGAAGCTTTGCTGGCTGATGGCATGGAATCGCACGTGATACAATCCATCATCCCCGTTCACTTGTCGTTCTTGCGAAAGGAATGGGCGCGCGCGTCGGAATGCAAGTACACGCCGCCGTGCAGCGATCATGCTTGTGCTGGATGCGGCATCGTGGATTGCCCCTTTGTAGGGCCCGAAAAAGGGGATTACAAGGAGTAGAACTTGTTGCACACCGAGCACGTGTACAGCTTGTCATTTTCAACCCACGCGAGAAATTGTCCCTTGCATCCCGGGCAGATGATGGCGCCGCTCAACTTCTCCTTTTCCAGCACGGACACCGTCTTCGCGCCCGGCTCCTTCGTGAAATAGATATCGCACATCTCACAGCGCATCCGGAGCAACTTGTCATCGGCCATGAATGGCTGGATGTACACCTCGTCTTGCTTGTGGCATTTCGGGCACGAGGGAAGCACCTTCAATAAGACTTCGGCGATCGTGGGAACTTCCAGCGCTTCGGCAACGAGGCCATCCTTTCCTGCAAGGTAATTCGGGAAATAATTGAGCAGGGACCTCATGATGCCTGCCGTTGCTTTTTGGATGTAGGGGCTAGGGTCCTTGATGCCTTCATGAACCACGTCCATCATGGCGTTGATGATCCCGGGGCTTGCCTCGTAGGCTGCCACGAGCACCACGTATGCCGTGCTCCGGATTTCTTCATCCGGCGTTCGCGCGATCTCCTTGATGATATCGAGGGCCTTTTCCTTGAACAAGTCGGGGCGCGCGATTGACACGTCTTTCAACAGCCCCGTTATCTTGAACTTAAAGTCGATATCGTCGGCCGAATGCCTCACGGTTTCGATTAACGATTCCGGGTAATTCTTGAACAGCACCTCCCATTCCGAAAAATTCTCGTTCTCGAGGACATCTTCAATGACCAACCGGATGAGCTTGCTTGCCGGGTTCATCTTCACGAGCTCGTTCAGCGCGTCGAATGCCTTTGCGTAGTGTCTCCCCGTGCGGTACACGCGCGCGAGACCTATATAGGCCGTCTCGCACTTGTTGTCGAGCTTCAAGGCTTCCGTGAAGGATTTTATTGCCTCGCTCTTGAAACTACTTGATTCTTGGATGAGCCCTTGCAACTGCCACGTCAAGGGATTGTGCGGGTGCTCTTCAAGGCTTTTGACCACGTGCTCCATTGCCTTCTCATTCTGTCCTTTCTCGAACAGTTCCTCGGCCTTCTGCCTCAGTTTTGCTGCTTTCTCCGGGTTTACCGTGTGCCTCACCGACCATCCGGTGGTTTGTATTGCGGTTTGTACAAAACTAACCTTGAATAGATTTGACTCTATCTGATAATAAGATTGGTGGTACCTTTCAAGGTGGTGTCGAAAACGAGCACAGGTGCATACAGCGTGGACATGCAAGGGGGCAAGGTTCCCTTGGTCATCCCGAAGAAAATCTTGGTGTTCGCCCCCCATCCAGACGACGAGCTGATATCTTGCGGTGGAACGATACTGAAGTATCACGCCCTCGGAAGCAAGATTATCGTCGTGCTGATGTCGCCCGGCCTCGGTGGATACACGAAACAAGAAGAGGTGTCGAAGATCGCGGCCGTGCGGAAGGAAGAGTACCGTCATGCCATGGAGAGCTTGCACGTGGACGAGGTCATCGACCTGAAGATGGAAGAGGTGGTGGTCAACAGGGAAAGCATCAAGCTCGTGACGAACCTCATCCGGGACCACCAGCCCGACGTGATCTTCGCCCCGCACGTGTCCGACACGCACCGGGCGCACCGGGCGACCGCTGAAATCGCCAAGGAGTCCGTTTACCACGCGGTGCACGGCAAGGCATACGGCGGGCACGAGAAAAACGTGCTCCCCAAGGGTTTTTATTGCTACGAGTCCCCGTCGTGCAAGTTTTTCTATGTCGACGCGAGCGTCTTTTGCGTCTGCGACATTTCGGCGCAAGGGGAACACAAGGTTGACACGTTCAACAAGGTGTACGCGTCCCAGTCCGACATGCTCGCGCGCATCATGAAATGGGCCGAAAAAACGGCCCGGTTGCACGGGGAAGAAATTTTCTGCGAGTACGCCGAGGCGTTCATTCCCGACACGGAATACGTTCCCTTGCAAATCCTCATCCTGTGAGGTGGTGCCGATCGAGGTATACTTCGCGACGGGCAACGCGCACAAGTTCTCCGAGGCTTGTCTCTTCTTGGAACGGCACGTTCCGGGGCTCTCCCTGAAGCAATGCACGGGCGATTTTCCCGAGATACAAGCGAGGGACTTGGAAACGGTGGCACGGTTCAAGATCATGCATGCGATCGATGCTTGCAACGGGAACGTCTTCATGGAAGATGCCGGATTGTTCATACCATCGCTCAACGGGTTTCCGGGCGTTTATTCGGCTGACGTGAAGCGAATGCTCGATTGCCAAGGTATCTTGAACTTATTACGCGATCACGATCGTGTCGATGATCGTGCAGCGTATTTCGAGGCGTGCATGGCGCTGTATATGCGTGACACTCGGGAGATGCACGTGTTCAAGGGCAGGATCGACGGCCACATATCATTCGATGCACGGGGCTCCAATGGCTTCGGGTTCGACCCGGTCTTCGTGCCCCGCGAGCCCCCGTGGAACACTCTGACCTTCGCTGAAATGGTACCCGCGGAAAAAATCAAGGTGTCCCACCGGTCACGGGCGCTGGTCGCGCTGGCAAGGTTCCTCGCGACTGCTTGAACCCTCCTGACTGCCTGATCTCGCGACTGCTCGCCCTCAAGACCTATCTGGTGAAGTATATAGCGACGTCTCTAGAGCATATCGTTTTTCTTACGTCCTTGCCCCCAGGATATCCTCCCGTGCCTGCGAGATTCAAGCTGGTCGATAGCTGGAACGAAATTCATCGCGGACGCGCTCGTTGCCTCCACCGGTTTCGTTCTCTTGTACACATCAAACCTTGGTGGGTCGGTGGTCATAACCTTCTCCACGGGTGGCACGGCCCGCATGTCTTCAAAGGCATAGCATCGCGGGATATTTCCCAAGAGGATGTCCACCAGCCGTTCGATGGCTGCGTGGATGTTTTCTCCCGTCTTGGACGACGTGAGCACCAGAGACTCCAAGCCGTGCTCCTCGATGATGCGGTTTCCCTCAGCGACCGCGAATGCCCGCATTGACTCGTCGATCACGTCCGTCTTGGTACCGACGAGCAAGATCGGGGCGTTGGGGATTGCGTAGGTTCGGATCAACTGGATCCATGGTGCTAGCTCGAACACCGTGTTGATGCGGGCGATGTCGAAAAACAGCAACGCAGCGACGGATCCTTTCATGTAACTTGAATGCATGAACCGGAACCTTTCCTGTCCCCCCAAATCCCAGAAGGGGATTTCACCTTTCAAGCCGTCGGCAACCTTCCGGTAGAAAGATTCAATGTCACCTTGATCCAAGGGAAAATACTGGGGAACGATCGCGAACACGCCATCGATACCAGCCTTGATCGCGGCTTGGCCGAGCTGCACGGTTTCCTTGACCCCCGGTGCCGAGATGCCGGCGAGAACAGGGACGCGTCCCTTGACGTGGGTGACCATGTAAGCCATCATCGATTGCTTCTCGGAAAAGGGTATGTAGGGAAATTCACCAGTGGTACCGAGAATGAAGATGCCACCGTTGCACCCGTTCAGGATCAGCCGATCCACGTGCGTTCCCATCGAGTCCAAGTCTATGTTGCCCGATGCATCGAGCCACGTGACAAGCGGCACGATGATGCCCTTGGTTCGCTCTTGCACGTTGAAAAACTTGCTCATGGTGTCATCACTTGAATGTGCGATATAAAGATTTTTTATAACAAGCGACCAATAGATAAGTACCTCGAAGCGATAAAAGGAGGTTTGCATCGAAATGAGCCAACGATTAACACCAGAACTGTTAAAACAGTTCATTGGAACGCAAGTCAAGGATATAAAAAATAAAATTCGGGCTAAGAACATGATTGCCTTCGCGGAATCCATCGGCGCGAAGGACCCGAAATATTTTGGCGAAAACCCGGTTGCGCATCCCGCGTACATCGGGACCTTCGTCGTGAGCGCCTTGTTCGCCCTTGCCGACGTCTCGGTGAAGGATGCAGCAGGGAACGACCAGAAGATGATACTGAAACCCACCATGGCCGTGCACGGCGGGCAAGGCTACAAGTACCACGACGTGCCCGTGAAAGACGGCGAGATCATCATCTTGAGCGGAGCCCTCACGAACGCGTACATCAAGAACGACATGCTCTTCGTGGAGGCCAACTTGCAAGCAAAAAAAGAAGACGGCACGCTGGTGCAGGATAACTTCATTTCCGCCATCGTCCGCAAGGGAGGTTTTTAAGATGGTGAAAGCAGCAGACTTGAAAGCCGGGCAGAAGATCGAGTTCGTCGTCGGGCCGATCACGCGCGGTGGTATTCGCAAGTATGGAAAGGCCAGCAAGGACGAGAACGGGATTCATATGTTCGATAACGTTGGCGTTATCTCGAAGCTTGGTGGCGTCATCGCCCACGGGATGCTTTCCTACGGCACCACGATAGCCGATTTGGACAACTGGCTCGAAAATTCGGGCAAAATCACCGCGATCAACTGCGAGATGCGTGGCATGGTACGACCAGGCGATTGCATCTTCACGACATTCACGGTGAAAGAAATCAAGGGAACCACGATCACGTTCGACTGGGAACAATTTGCCAAGTGCCCGCTCACGATCACCAAGGGTGGCAACGTCATCACGCTCGAAGCCGAGCAGCGCGGCTGGGTTGCAGAGAAGGACAAGTCCTTGATAAAGGAAGAGGAGCTCAAGGGTTCGCTGAAATGGCTCAAGACCGTGTGGGACGAGCAAGGATTCCCCGAGGGCAAGTACACCGAGTCGGTCGAGGAGCACAAGGATGGCGGGAAGTTGAAGTTCCTCTGGCGCTTGTCCTTGAAGGGGTCCGCGGAAGTCATCTTGAACGCGTGAACGTGCCTTGGTTGAATGGCACCGTTTTTTTTTCTCCATCTTGTTTTTTCTCCCTCTTGTTACTTTAGACCGAATTATTAAGATATTAGAGGGTGTATTTCCATCGCCGGTGACGATGCGTGAACCAGGAGCCCGTCACGGGCACGAATGAAGGTCTTCGGGTGTGACCCGGCCGCTGAACGGGCGTGCATCCACGACTTCCACGGAGGCGGTGGATGTGGACGTGCCGTGGATGCCATCGTGTCCCCGAGTTTTTGAACGGCATATGTTCTCGAAATCCTTGCACGCGCGTCGGGTTTCAAGCTTTAAGTACCACGAGGTATTCTATGAACGTGCGCTGGTGGCGCAAACGCCATGCGAGCGGCACGCGTTTAAATACGTGCGTAGATTGTCTAGAGGTATGATGGAAGCCTGCCACGCTTTCGGCCCGGGTTCGATTCCCGGTCTACGCACTTTTTCTTTCTTCTACCATCGTTCACCCCGTCGCTTTCCATGGCGTGAATGACCAGGGCAAGTGCGCTGCTCGGCACCAAAAAAAGCCCGCCCGCGCGGGTCACCTTGCCTCGCGGGGGCACGCCCCGAGCAGCCGCGCCAAGGTGCGGCTCGTGAAGGGCCTTGCGCCCGTGGCGATGTACTCCAAGCTTGAAATAACGGTGTGTGTAAGATGCACATGAATATTGAAAACAAGTGCGCGAGCCAGAATTTAAAAAAAAACACGCGTGTTAAGGTGGCAACACGACGGCATCCACGAAGAGATCGTATTCTTCATCTTCATCAAGATCATGGATGCGAACCTTTTCCACGGTCGATCCACCGGATATTTCCACCAGTTCTGCTTGGGTTAGCAATTTCACGTCAGATCGCTTCACCTTGGTCTTCAAGCCATCATCGACGCTCAAGGATTTCAATGGCGTTGCGACGATGACCCGGCCGGTGATCTCGGTGAGTTTCAATGCAAATTCGATGCTCTCCTTGCCATACTCGGCAACCAGCACCCGCATCCCGTTGAACGCAGCGGGGTCCGCGTATCCTTGGTAAACGCCCTTCCCGAGGTATTCCGTCGCCCCGGGGGTGCTTCCTTGCTCCCCGGCGGGGCAGCTGAACCGCGCGCTCCCGGGTTCCAAGGGTTTCTTGTTCCCGTCGCGGAAGTTCTTGATGGCCTCGTGCAAGGCATCTGCGGCAAGGTTCGAGCAGTGCATCTTGATCGGTGGTAGGCCTTCGAGCTCGTTCGCGACGTCTTGGCGAGTGATCTGGAGGGCCTCGTCCAGCGTCTTTCCCTTGGCAATTTCGGTTATCATGCTGCTCGTGGCAACCGCGGAGCCGCATCCGAACGTCTTGAACTTGATATCCTCGATCTTCCCGTGGTCATCGACCTTGATGTAGATATCCATCAAGTCCCCGCAGACGGGATTGCCAACCCTTCCGACAGCAACGTTTTCGCCTTCCAGGGTTCCCACGTTACGCGGGTTCTGGAAGTGGTCCAGTACTTTCTTGGAATAATTCGTTGATTTCATGGTTTCATGCCTCCTTTGTCAGTGGTGACAAGGACCGCAACCGTTCGACGATGCCGGGCAGTTCTCTCAACAAGATGTCGATGTCCTCTTCGGTCGTCCACCGTCCGACGGTTATTTCCAGCGACCCGTGAGCTTCCTCGTGCAAGAGACCGGTCGATATGAGCGTGTGCGATGGTTCAAGCGTTTTCGAGGAACACGCCGACCCCGTGGAAACAGCGATACCCTTTGCCTTGAAGCTGATGAGGATCGACTCGCCTTCTATGTAATCGAACCTGAAGTGGGCGTTGTTCGGGAGCCGGTGCACCTTGTGCCCGTTCAAGTACGATCCCGGGACCGTTTTCAAGACCGTTTCGATGGTGCGATCCCGCATGCGTGCCAGGCGTGCGCTCTCGACGGCCATCCGTTCCCCCGACAGTTCTGCAGCCTTTGCAAACCCCACGATGGATGCGACGTCTTCAGACCCCGAGCGTAGCCCCCGTTCTTGCCCGCCGCCGATGATAACGGGGTTAATGTTCGTGCCTTTCTTGATGTAGAGCGCCCCGGTACCCCGCGGGCCATAGATGTCGTTTGACGAGAGCGTGAGCAGGTCGATGTTGTCACGTTGCACGTCGATCGGCACGAGCCCCTCGGCAGCAACGGCATCGACGTGGAATGCAATGCCCTTCTCCCTCGCGAGCATCCCGATCTCGGCAACCGGTTGCATCGTTCCAATCTCGCTGCTCGCGTACTGCACCGAGATCAAGATCGTGCCTTCCTTGATGCGTTCCTCGAGTTTATCAAGGCGAACGCGTCCAGTGAAATCGACCGGGACCTTCGACACCTCGAAGCCGTTCTTCTGCAAGTACTTGGCTATGTTGTGAATCGAAATATGTTCGACTTCCGAGATGATCACGTGCTTGCCTTTGCTGGCGTTTCTCGTGGCAAAACCTACCAACGCCAAGTTATTGGACTCGGTTGCACCAGACGTGAAGATGATTTCCTCGGGAAGTGCTGCGTTGATGAATCGTGCAACGGTTTTACGTGATTCTTCCAATGTTTCCGTCGATATATCCCCGATCGCGTGCAACGAGGAGGCATTACCGAATTTTTGCGTGAAGTAGGGCCTCATGGCCTCGATAACTTCAGGATCCACGGGCTTTGCAGACTGGTAATCCAGGTAGACGTGCTTTTTCGATTCTCCCATCATTTTCACACCTCCGTTATTGGAAAGAAAAGAAATGATTTAGAACCACATGGTACCGGAGGCTTCCAGTACCAGGTCGTTTAAGGTTGCCGCCCCGACGATTTTAACACCCGGGACGAGTTCAACCTTGTCCCAACCGAGCATTTGCTTGGATGCCTCGCAGACATAGACCTTTATTCCCATCGAGATCGTTTTTTGCAACATCTCGCCCACGGAAGGAAATGACCCGAGCTTGATCGAGTCGGCAGCACCGGGACGCAACATCTTCAAGCCCATGCCGAGGTAATACACGACGGGTTCCAGCTCCATGGCCTTGGCCGTCTGCGCGAGCACGAGCGGTGAATACTGTCGCTCGGGAGCATCGCTGGTTTGCACGTATAGCAAGAGTTTCTCGTTCTTGTCCATTCCAGTCACCCGGTTTAGTTCACGGTCTCATTATTTCATTTTTTTTACTTGAAGGTGAACAAGATTTTTTTCGACGCGACCAAGGGACGCTTGGATGCGGTCCTCGTTGGCAATGATTTCGGTGGACAAACCCGGCTCATGCTATCGCCGGCGAATATAAAGAAATTTGCCTTGCCCGGCTCAAAAAAAATCATCGACCAAGCCAAGAAATATGGTTTGAAGGTGTTTTACCATTCGTGTGGTTCCGTGTTCGAAGCTATTCCGAGCTTGATTGATCTGGGCATTGATGTTCTCCATCCCATCCAAGCATTGGCAACCGACATGGAGCCCGAAAAGTTACAAGAACATTACGGGGGCCAGCTTTCGTTTTGCGGCGGGGTCGATGCCCAGCAATTGCTCGTTAACGGTTCTCAAGAAGACGTGACGGCCAAGGTGCGCCACTTAAAACGGGTTTTTACCACTGGCTTGATCATTTCTCCCAGTCACGAGGCGATATTGCCTGACATCCCCCCCCGAAATGTCGAGGCGTTATTCGCGGCAGTCAAGTGAAGCAATCGAGGGGGGTAAGTTCCCACGGACAAACCCGGTTTGGCTTGTAAGCCTTTATTGGGAACGACTGGTTTTTCTTCGTGGCACGTCTCGGTCACTCGCGTGCGCGTGTCCAGCACCCGTGGATAATCAATTGCCAAAAATTCCGATGACCGGGAAGGGCATTCATGTCAGGGTCGCATAGTGGCTGTGCGGCGGCCTGCAGAGCCGCTTTAAGAGGGTTCGATACCTTTGCTTCTTGCAAGCAAGGCGAACATCCCTCCCCTGGCTTTTCTTTTTCAAATCAATAAAAAATAAAGAGATCAAATCAATCCTGCTTTTTTCATGACTGCCCTTATCTTTTCCTGGTTCTCAAGCGAGGGCAACGTCATCGGGGGAAGTAACCCGCCAGAGGGCAAGCCGAGCAGGGATGCCATGTACTTGATGGGGCCGGGATTCGTTTCGATGAATTGGATGTTGAACAAGTCCAGCAACTCGTAATGCATTTGCATCCCTGCCTTGAAATCTCCCTTGAGAAGCGCTTCCGTGAACTGTACCATTTTACCCGGGATTATGTTTGCTGCCACTGAGATGACGCCCTTCGCGCCGAATGACATCATGGGGAGCGTGAGCTGGTCGTCTCCTGAAAGGACTGCGAACCCGTTATCCCTTGTTTTTTGAATGATCTTCATGATCTGGCCGAAGTTGCCGCTCGCTTCCTTCGTGCCCACGATGGTATCTATCTTCGATAGTTCGATGATCGTGTCCGCTTCGATGTTCTGGCCGGTTCGACTGGGGATGTTGTACAAGACGAGCGGGAGCTTGGTGGCTTCCGCAATCATCCTGAAATGCATCTTCAACCCTTCTTGCGTGGGCCTGTTGTAATACGGCGACACTTGCAAGGATGCATCGGCTCCCGCTTTTTCGGCAGCAACGGTGAGCTCGATGGCTTCTTGGGTCGCGTTTGATCCTGTTCCAGCAACCACGATGATATCCTTGCCCGGTGTTCGCCCGTACTTGGGTGCTTGTTCTTTCACGAATTCAACGATGAACTTGATGATTTGCTTGTGTGTGACATGATCGATGGTGGCCGATTCACCGGTGGTGCCACACGGCACCAGCCCGTGCGTCCCCGCCTTCAAGTGCATATCCACGAGCTTCTTGATTCCCTCGAAATTCACCTTTTTTTGATCATCAAAAGGTGTGATCAATGCAACTAGAGAACCCTTGAGTTCGATTCCCATGAGCTGTTCACGCGTTTTTTAAATAGACGGTACTTAGATAGATCCACGATTTATTAAAATCCTTGTTATTAATTAGGCGGTGTAACCAGCCTTGCTCCATCGCGTTGCTTCCCCTAACACCATTGAACCGGGCCCCCAGCTTGATTTCTTCAAGCATCTCTTCTGCCGGGACGATATCATCCTATCGGGTGACGATGTAACCTCCGTTTCCATGCTATGCGGCAAGTTGTCCCTTGATGAGGTGGAAAAAGTACTGGCTAGCCTTGAAGCTGAAAAAAAGGGCCATAATTGGTCGTTCGAGAGGAAGCAATCAATGAAAGCAGGCTTGGTGAAATCCTCCCCGCCGTATTTCGCGCTCGTGAATGGCCGCGAGGACGAGGGCTACGCTCACCAGCGATTCAAGGCGGAGATCACCCGCAAGGGTTACCGGTGCAAGGAATTCTGGCTTGACTCGCTATCGATTGGTAATCGTGGATTGCAAGGATTTCCCCTTGACGAGCCGTTCACGGCTATCCTTCTCACGAATCCAGAACCACTAGAATCAGACGCCGCACCCGTCTTTCTTCTCAAGCAAGCAATCGTGCGCGAGTTGGAATCAAGGTTCACTACCGTGCCAACGATTGTCGCTGACGTGACGGCCAGGTCAAAGCTAGACACGCTTGCACGTTTTTCACGCGCTTCGATCAAGACACCTGAAACCCTCGTGACTTCTAGCATTTCTAGCGGCCTTCAATTCATCAAGACCCTTCACCACAACGGAAAGGATGTCGTGATAAAGCCAAGCACGAAGGGCGGGGGCTGGGCGGTGGCGAAGATACCGGCCGGCATGGAAGAGCAACGAATATTGGACATCTTAGGAAAATACAAGTGGTGGTATGGTGGTGGAACGCTTTTCTTGCAAGAATTCATCCCGAATCGAGGTTTTGACAAGCGAATCTTGATCCTTGATGGGCTCGTTCTCGGTGTTGAAAGGCGAATGGCTTCCCCGGGCACTGAGTCGTGGATATATAACATCAGCAAGGGCGCGACGGGCGAGCCGGGCACGTTAACGGAGGAAGAACGGGCACTATCGCTCGCTGCGTTCACGGCAACAAGCCAATACTTCTCGGGCATCGATCTAATCACGGACCTGGATGGCAATCATTACATTTTGGAAGTTAACAGTTGCCCCGGTTTCAAGGGATTCGAGACCTACTTGAAAATGAACGTTGCTTCGTTCTTGTTGGATTACATCACCTTTTTTCATCCTTAGAATCGAATCACATGACCAGTGGTGTTTTGCAGACAAGATGCAAGGTTGTCGGTCACTAACAAGGTTTTCACCGCGTGTCACGGGTGCCATCATCCGAGGATAGAACGATAGATTCATTTGGGTGTGCATTTTCTGTAAAAATGATAAAGGTCCCTTTTATTGCGAAAAAGATAAGGGGCAGCCAGTTGAAGTTGCATGAGTCCCTCGATCTTTTCAAAAAAGGAGTGCAGCTAAATGAGTGGAGAAAGCGAGAGCATTGGCGCGCTGTTAACGAGGCTCTATTTTTCAAGCGATACCAAGGATCTCGCGATAATATATTCCTTTCTCGGTGAAATCGGGTTAAAAAACGAGAAATTCAGCCCGCTTGCTTTAAAACTCTTGATGCGTGCGATCGTGGACAAACGGGAAGAGATCCAAGCACTAGGCGTGTTCTACCTCGGTGAACTTGGCAAGGCATTCTCCGAACTGGCGCCGCACGTCATATATCCCTTGATAATGGTGCTATTTAAACCAAACAAGCCAGAAGTAATTTCATATCACGTCTTGAACGCGCTTGAAAAGATAAACAAGGAGCTTCCAGAAACAAAAGATTACTTGTTGAAAGGAATCGCCGACGTTGCTTACATGCAAGTGCCGGCCTTATATTCATCTGATCCTGGCCAACGCAAATACGCGACATGGATGCTGACCAAGCTCGCAACCATCTATTTCCCTTCTGTCATCGACTTGATTCCCATTCTCTTGGGTTTACTCGTCGACGTGGATGACAGCGTCAAGATATTCGCCAACAAAAAAATCTCTGATTTGTTCTCCTTCTTTCCCGAAAAGATCGTGGGATTGATCTTGGAAAATACCATCTCGATTGAAAACGTTCACTTCAAAATCGAAATTTACACGCTGCTGGATGAATTCATCCGGAAAAAGCCCGGTGTCATCAATTCGATCATACCAACGGCGATAAAGGAACTACAAAATCCAAACAGGGGCGTGTACTTGAAAGTACATCGATTGTTGAAAACTTGCGAGCGAATTTCCCCGGAAGCAATGCTCGAACACCGTATGTTACTTCTATCGATGCTCCTTTCAGACAGCCGCTATGCCTATCACTGGGCAATACAAACGTTTAGCACCACATTCGTGAATTACTTGCAATCGCTGGCAAAAACAAATGCCATCCTCTTCATCGAGGAAGTAACGGGACTTGCAGACCTCCTCGTGAAGAGTAACAAGGGGCTCATCATGCAAACACGTGTCGTGTTAATGATGCTGGTGCAAGAAACAAGGGAAGCAATGTTAAAAGATGGTGTTCTTCCAAAATCTGTCCGAACAGGCCTTTTAGAAGGATTATCTCAGATTCAAAAATCCGGATTAACATCCGAAACCGAAGTCATTGCTGCATTCGAAAAGTTCAAGATGTTCTTGAAAAATAGTAAATTTTTTATGAAAGAATGAAAAATGCCAACTTTTTGGGACATGGTAGACCTTATAAACCGTGGATTTAATTTAAAAATGTGAAGGTGCTAGCTAGTAGCATTATAGCATTGATGTTCATGTCCCGGTAAATCTAAAATCATTACGTGCCGAGAAAAACTCGTCAAGAATAAGGGAAAATGTTGAAACTCTTCAAAATCAACGGAAGATTATAAAAATGTCCAAAAAATGTCCATTTTGTGGCTCATTCGATTTAAAAGAAGAAGATGACGGTGTGGATAGTACGAACGTGCATTTTTTAGGATATCATGACCAAGACCTCGGGAAACCGGCTAATCACGACGAGATCATCACCCGGTTGCTTTCCTTCCTGCCCGTGTCCGGCCCGCCCTCGATCGTGTATGTTGCCATGACCAACTACGGGCACGCGGACCACCTCTCCATGTACTTCCTCGTGTTCGAGGCTCTCGAGCGTGCATCCTTCACGAATGAAATTCGCGTGAGCGTGCCACAAGCCTTTGTTGGCCGGACAAACCCGACCAGCAAAAATCCTGCCATGCAAGCAAGATTCGAGCACGTTGACAAGCTTTTTCCCATCTATTCTACCATCAAGATCGACATATCCAAAACCATCACGAACAAGTTAAGGGCTATAAAATCACACGAAACGCAAATGGGCATGTTTGCAAACTTGGTTGCCCCCGGTGATGATTTCGATGCCGTGCTCGAGGACATCTTCCACGACGTCTACGCGGAACCCGTGGAGCGATTCGAGGTCCGCAAGCTGGCCTCGCGTTAAATTAAATAGGCAAGCCGGTGGTAACATCCTTAGGAGCTGTCGTGAAATGGGGTAACCGAGTCGAAACGAGCGACCCGGGCAGCGACGGACGGCGCATGCATCGATGAAAAATGAAAAAATAATCCGATTCACAGCAATCTTGGTCTTGGCATGGACATGTGCAACGGTCTTGAACCAAGAGGTATTCCATTCACGTTCCGGCGGGGTTGCATTGCCCGGTGATGGTGGCATGCCATCGACCGGGTCACCGCGCGGTTCCCAGACGCTTCAGAATTATCAGGTACAGTATGGCGTGTATGAATGGATAGAGATCAGCTCGACGGGTAACGAGTGTTATTTTCCAAGCAACGATGATAATTACGTGTACGTGTCCTTGCCATTCGGTTTCGAGTTCTACGGCTCGTATTATTACACGATCTACATCTGCACGAACGGGTTCGTGAGCTTCACTCCATCGACCGACTACTCGAACGATGACTTCCCCCAGTCGTCGCCCGCGCTCATGATCGCGCCGTACTGGGACGACCTTGACGTGTCCGGTTCCAGCAACGTGTATTACAAGCACGACTACGCTCGTGACTGCTTCGTCATCGAATATTCCAATTCAGTGACCCATGGCGATAATTACTACGTTGGAACCTTCGAGATACTGCTATACGAAAACGGGAACATCGCGTTCCAATACCAGACCCTTGATCGTGCGGACGGCACGTGCGGGTTGAACTATGGTTATGACATGTTGTATTACACCCAGTACACCGGGTTGTACGCGGGTATTGTTAATCATGCCATCATGTTCACCTACACCGGTGGTTCCGGTTTTCCCGGTGGCTTTGAATTTCCCTTGTCGGGCGAGCCGGACGAGGACTTCGAGAGCTTGAGCACCGGGAACTCGCTCCAGGATGCTGACATCTGGTCAACGTATTACAATCCCGTGCTGCTTCCCTCCATCCAAGAAGATTGGTTCACTGACGACCACTACGCGAGCTTCAGCGACCAATCTTCAGACATGCGGCACTATTCTGTTGCCGACGTCCCTGCTGGGTCCGATGGTGGGCTGGCGACGTGGTGGGTGCAATTCGAGGTCACGTGGCTGGGCGGACGGTTCGAGGTTGCCTTGTGGGACGATAATTACGAGAATACCAAGGTCATCCGTATCGAGGTGGGTGAGGACTCGTCGACGGGCTCTGCGAATCTCTTCTATCGCACCCAATATTCGCTGGAAGATTCCGGGTACACGCTCACGTCGGGAGTCTCCTACCGGGTCACCATCGAATTCGAGGTGACCCCGTATCCTTCCCATTATAACATCTACGTGGGCGAATACCGGGTGGTCTACCAGGCCGTTCCATACACGACCGTGAACGGGGACATCAGGCGGCTCTCGTTCGAGACGAGCTACAACGGGTACAACAACCGCTTCATGATCGATGACATCGAGCTGTCGTGGACGACCGGCAGCTGGTACCCGGAAAAAGTCAATACTCCCTTGATCGTTGGCATCGTGGCGTCCCTCGTTGCGGTCCTGCTGGTGCTCGTGATTATCGGCGCTGCCGTGAAATCGAAGAAACGTTACGGGCCGCGTGCCCGGCCAGGGGCCACGTTCAAGCCCGTGGTAAGGCCCGTCCCAGCTGGGATGAAAGTGTCGGCCGCGCAACCAACCCCCGTGTCGTCCAAGCCCCACGCCGTTGCCACGCCTGCCCGCCAGCCAGCCACCGCTGCCACCGGGCGCTCGATCTGGGAAAACGAGGCGGCACGGGCCAAGTCCACTGCCCCGCGATCGACGCCTCCCGAACAAGCAATCGACATCTCGGGCATCGAGGTCGGTCCGATGCGCCCGCTCGGCACGAGCGCGTTCGCGGAACTTGGCAAGAGCGGGAGCCCCGTGTCAACACCTGCACGGGAACCCCGGGCACGAGCAACGTCCTCGTCCGTCATGCATCAACACCATAGGGAAACGTGCTTCGTCGATGGCAATAACCTCGCGAGTTTCTCCTACGCGTGCCCGGGGTGCGGCACGCTCTATTGCAAGGAATGCACGGACGTGATGGCACGCTTCAACGTCCCGTGCGTGACGTGCAATGCGCCCCTCGTCGTGGCCAAGGACCTCGTCTCTAGTTGAAGCCGCCGTTCGCTGGATGGTTCGCGAGCTAGGACGCCGATTCTCCCTTTTTTCGTCTCCTCGCCTTTCACTGCCCATCGATAGGGCCGAGCTGGTGGCACAAGTCCTGGCGATCGTGCACGATGTGGGGCGAGTGCGTCGCGATGATATAATTGCCCTTGGTAAGCTGTTGAATGTCCTTGACGGCACGCAAGAACGCCCTTTGCCAGCCAACATGCAGGTAGGCTTCGGGCTCGTCTATCAAGAATAACATCCACGGTCTTGGGCCGTAACAACAGTGACCGTTCACGAGCAGCCTCGTGAACATGATGATCAAGCTCTTCTCGCCCGAGGACAGCAGCCCCGCATCGAGGGCGTGGCCGTCATCCAGCTCGACCCGGTAGCCATCCGTGGCCGACGGCACCAGTTTCTTGCCCGAAAGGAACTCGTTCACGATGTCGAAAAACTTTTCAACGTGACACTCGTACATGTGTTGCGCCACCATTAAATCCATCTCATCCCAGCGTTGGCGGATGAATCGTTCCCTTTTTTGAGAATCACTCAAGATTTCTGAAATGCCGGCGACATGCTCGAGGTAATCTTTCACAAGTGCTGCATTGCGCGTGATTTCCCGTGAAGATGCCACGCGCATTACTTCCGCAAGCAAATCGCTCGTTTCCTCTTTTATATTTCCGCGTTCGCATGCTTCCTTGATGATTTCATGCACACCAATGGTCGCGGTCTCGTCGTGCAGCCGCTGGGCGGGGATGAGCGTGGTATCGAGCAGTCTTCTTATCTTTTCCTGCGTCACGTACATGTCCTTCTCGTCCAAGAACGCGTGCAGTCCCAGGTTCTTTGCCTCCGTCCTGTCGCCGGACACGTGGCTGAACTCGATTTGCATCTCCTTGCCCGGCTCCTTGGTCATGGTGACCGTGATTCGTTCCACGTACTGGCCGCCCCCCTCCCCCTCCAGCAACGCTTGGAACTCGGTGAACACCACGCGTGAAATTGCCTCGAAATCGCTCCGGGACAGGTCGTGGATCAACTGCAGGATGGTGGTCTTCCCCGATCCGTTCTTGCCGAGCATGATGCACACGTGCTCTGGATTGTCGACATCAAGATCGTAATCGAGGTGGCCAAAGAGGCGCTTGATGCAGATCCGTTTGAGCGTCATGGTCACCTAGCTGAATGTGGGAGCTCGGCGTTTAAAAGTTGAGGTATGGTTTTTTTTCCCCGGCGGTCATGATTGATATATCATGATAAGCGACCTGTCGTGTGATGCCCTCGTCATAGGCGCGGGCCCGGCCGGGCTGAGCGCTGCCTTGTACATCAAGCGCGCGAACGCGGACGTGCTGGTGGTCCGCGGCAAGGTGCGGAGCGCGCTCGCGCTGGCGCATGACATCAAGAATTACGCCGGTATCACGTCCATCGCTGGCAAGCAGTTGTTGCAAGAAATGAACTCGCAGGTGGAACAACTCGGCGTTCGTTTCCTGGATGATGACGTGATCGCCATGAGCCTCGACATGAACCCGATGATGGTGTCCACCAAGACTGCCATCATCACCGCCAAGACCATCATCGTTTCCACCGGGAAAGGCGCTCGCAAGCCCGTGCTCGCCGGTGAAGAGTCCTTCATCGGGATGGGCGTGAGCTATTGCGCCACGTGCGATGGCCCGCTGTACAAGGGACGTCCTACCGTGGTGATCGGTGATGATCGCGAGGCTGCCGAGGATGTCCTAATCCTCGACCAGATGGGTTCCGACGTCACGTGGTTGATCAAGGACAAGCTCTTGGAAGGTTGCGAGGTGGAAAGCACGCTGGTCGATCGGGTCAAGGGCAAGGGAATTCGCATCGTGGAGGGCGCGCGAGACCTCAAGCTCGTTGGCACCGACCTCGTGTCCGGCATCGAGTACACGCGTGATGCGGATGCTGGTGTGCAAGCCTTGAAGACGGATTGCGTCTTCGTCATGACGTCCGTGCCCACCGTCACGTTGTTGTCCCGGGCAGGGATTAAACTGGACGGCAACAACGTCGTCGTGGACCGCCAGCAAAACACGAGTGTCAAGGGCGTGCTTGCTTGCGGGGACGTGTGCGGGAACGGTTTTCAAGTATCGATCGCCGTGGGCGAGGGGGCGGTGCAATGTGTTGCCAGACTTTTTCAAAGGCATGCACGACCATGTCCAAGTAATCGCGCGATGCGGGTGGCACGAAACCATCGATATTGAACGTGCTTTCTATCAAGCGGTTGGCCTCGGGATACATGCGCGGATCGTAGGCAGGAGGCCCGGCACCGAAGGGACACGACCACGGGCATCCCCGCCCGTAGCCTTCCTTGACTTGGTAGATCGGGAGCGATGGCAGGACGGATTGCACCCATGTCGAAATCCGCACCCCTTCTGCTGCCAGGGCGAACATCACCGTGTCACGGAACTCTTTCACGGGCACGCCATGCTCGCTCGCGGTCGACGGTGATATGGCGAGCTTGTACATGTGGAACACGTGGTGGAAACTGTCGGGAACCCGGGGCACCACGAGACCGTCGAGATGGCGCAAGTGGTTGGAAAGGTAGGTGCAGTTTTCCTTGCGGATCGCGTTGAGTTCGTCGAGGTGCTTCAACCGGCTCCGGGTGAGCGCGGCGGAAAGCTCGTTCATGCGATAGTTCCAGCCGAAAGAATACTCCGGGTAGACACGGCGGCCATCCACCGTGCGGACATCCATATCTAGGATGCCTGTTTTCCCGAATAGCTCTCCGTCGTTCGTCGTTATCAATCCACCCTCCGCGCCGGGCAGGTTTTTCGACCCGTTCAGGGAAAACGCCGCGATGTCACCGAGCGTGCCCGTTTTCTGGCTCCCGATGGCAGCGCCGTGTGACTGGCACGCATCCTCGATGGTCACCAGCCCGTGCTCCCGGGCGATCTTGTTGATTTCCGGCCAGTTCGCGGGGAGCCCGAACAGGTCCACGCCGATGATGGCCCTGGTGTTGGGAGTTATCGATGCTTCTACCCGCGCCGGATCGATGGTGTACGTGGAGAAATCGATATCGACGAATCTCGGGATCGCGTTGTGGTGCAAGATGGCCGACGCGCTTGAATGGAAAGAATATGCTGGAACGATGACCTCCGTTCCTGGTCCAACACCAGCAGCGGCCAAGGCCATGTGAATCGCTGCCGTGCCACCGTTGGTTCCTTTGCAATACCGTGCCCCGCAATACGCTGCCCATTCCTTTTCCAAGGCGGCCACGTTTGGTGCATCGCTTCCCCAGATGGGCCCGCGCCGCATCGTGGTCACGACGTGCTCGATGTCTTCCTCGGTGATCGCGGGCCAGTTCGCGATGGCCATCGATTCGGGGATGGCACGCTGGCCGCCGTCTAGCGCCAATTTTTCCATGGGATATATCTATATATGGGAGGAAAAAAAGCTGCAACTCAAGGCTATCGATCGACGAGCCGTGTGAACTCATGCCGGGCATCTTGTGCATCGGTTACGACGTGGAAAGCGACAACCCGGTAACCACCAAGTTGTTCCTCGAGGCGATGGTGCCGATTCACGAGGAACTGGGGGTGCCGTGCACGCTTTTCATCAAGGGGAAGACGTTCCTTCGGAACGTGGACCGCATCAAGGCGCTGGCCGGGAACAAGCTCTTCGACCTCCAGCAACACACGTTTTCCCACCTCATTTTCAAGCGAATAGACCAGATCATCGACGGGGTGCACCATCCCGTCGGGCACGACGAGCCTGCCAAGAAAATCCGCAAGGAAATCGTGAAGACCAACAAGATATTCCAAAAACACTTGAAATGCAGGCCCACGGGTCTCACCACGCCCTACGCGTTTTACAAGGGACTCGCCGACCGGCCAGATATTTTAGCCGTGTTGCACGATGCCGGCATCCGGTTCGTGCGGTCCTACGGCAGGAACGAGCAAGGGTTCAACCCGGTGCCGCTGGACGTCCAGCCTTTTTTCTACGATGAACAAGGATTTCCCGACATCTTGGAATGTCCCGTCCAAGGCTGGCAGGACTGCATCTGGCGCGATCGATTCGGGTGGAATGCCGCGTGGGAGGACGAGGTGGGCAAGGCGCTGGATCACGTCGCCGCGCACGGCTCCTACCTGGGGCTCGTCCAGCACGACTGGTCCTCGATCCAGGAGGACGTGAAGATGGAACGCACGAGGGCCATCATCGGCCACGCGATCACACGAGGGATGGAAATCTTGCATTACAAGCAATTATACGAGAAGATGGTAAAAATCAAGCTTTGAACATGAATGATCACGTCAAATGCTCGTGTTCATTTGATATCATTGATGAACGTTTCGATGGCACCGAAGTATTCTTCCTCGTGGAACATGATATCGTTATGACCAGCACCATCGATCATTACTTGCTTCTTGTACACGTTAGGCGGGAGCGCGTTGTAAATCTTGGTGGCCTCATCGGGAGGAATTATGAAATCAACGGTGCCGTGGATGATGAGCGTGGGATGGTGGAAAAAAGAGATTTTCGTGTCGTTCGAGTATGGCGCGATCTCCACCCGGGGAATGCCCTTCGCACCGAAGAGGCGCTCCATTACCGCGGCCGTGTCCGCGAATCCCGACTCGAATATCACGCCCTTCAATCCGACGGGGTACTTGGACCCCAGCTCCGCTGCGCAGACGCTCCCGAGCGAGCGCCCCATCACGACGATCGAGGGCACGCATCCCGAGGTTTCGATGTGCGACCTGGTCCCGTGGAAGACCTTGAAGCAGTCTTTCTGGAGGCTCGAGTATGTCGGAGCACCGTTGCTGAATCCATACCCGCGGTAATCGGCCACGGCGAAGTTAACACCACATGCCATGTACGCGTGCGCGACATCCAGGTAATCGTGGGCGATTTCCCCGTTCCCGTGAAACAATAGCAAGGTGGGAAGGTTCTTATCCTTCAAGAAAAAAAAACCACCGAGCGTGATGTTGTTGTTGACGTGGAATTCCAACACGGTACACCCTCGGGGAAGTGCCGACGGCACTGGCGCCCGGCGGGGGAAAAACACGTTCCGGGTTATCGAATCCTCATCTAAATGCATGGTATATCGACCTTCAAGATGCTACCGAGTGTAATACGATTTCCCAATATGGGTTTAAAAAAGCTGCAAGACTCGTTAAACCATCCGCAAACAATTCCCCGGGCAATTCCACCGCGAACGTGAGCCAGACGCGGGAATCCTCGGGGAATAATCACGAGGAATGCATTATCCATGGTTGTGACGAAGGAAGAGCTCTTGGAAAAAGCTAAGAAGCCAGGAATCGATGCCATGAAGCTGCACCCGTTCTATCATGGCAAGATCGAGGTTACACCGAAATGTTGCGTTCGCGATTTCAACGATTTCGCGATCTGGTACACGCCGGGTGTTGCCAAGCCTTGCTTGGATATCAGGGATAACCCGGACACTGCGTTCGAGCACACGAACAAGGGGAACGCGGTCGCTGTCGTATCAAACGGCACCCGTGTTTTAGGGCTGGGAAATATCGGCGCCCAAGCTTCCATGCCAGTCATGGAAGGCAAGGCGCTGCTTTTCAAGTACCTAGGAGGCGTCGACGCCTACCCGATATGCTTGAACACGCCCGATCCCGACAAGATCATCGAGATCGTGAAGATCATGCAGCCAAGCTTCGGGGGCATCAATCTCGAAGACATTGAAAAACCCGAATGCTTTCACGTGCTAGACACGCTCCGTGCCGACCCGGAGGTCACCATCCCCGTGTGGCACGACGACCAGCAGGGCACGGCGGCCATCACGCTCGCCGGCCTGGTCAACGCGTTGAAGATAGTAGGGAAGAAGATCGGCAACGTGAAGGTCGTGTTCAACGGCGCAGGTGCCGCGAACGTTGCCATCTTCAGGCTGTTCATCTCCGCGGGCATGAAGCCGGAGCACGCGGTCATCGTCGATTCAAAGGGCATCTTGTGCCGCACGAACGAGAAGTTGAAGTCTCCCGAGCCTTACAAGTACGACCTCGCGTGCAAGACGAACCCGGGTTGCATCGAGGGCCCATTGAGCAAGGCATTGGAAAGCGCGGATGTCTTGATCTCCTACGGCGCGAACGGGCCAGGCGCGCTCAAGGTGGACGAGATCAAGAAGATGGCATCGGACAGCATCGTCATGGCGTGCGAGAACCCCATCCCGGGCATGTGGCCATGGGAAGCAACCGAAGCGGGTGTGAAGGTGTTCGCCACCGGCAGGTCCGACTTCGCCAACCAGGTCAACAACAGTCTCGGGTTCCCCGCGATCTTCCGTGGGACGCTCGACGTGTCGGCCAGAACCATCACCGACCCGATGTGCATCGCCGCGGCCTACGAGATTGCCAAGGTCGCGGAGGACAAGCGGGAGTTGAGCGCCGATTTCATCGTCCCGACCATGTCGGACTGGGACTTGTTCCCGCGCGAGGCGGTCGCGGTCGCGATGAAGGCCATGGAAGAGGGTGTTGCCCGCGTCAAGAAATCGAAGCAAGAACTCTACGACCACGCCGAGTCCGTCATCAAGCGTGCCCGGACGATGACCGAGGCCATGATGAAGCAAGGCTTCATCAAGCTCCCGTGAGAGATCGCTGGACAACGGGCAAAGCAAGATAAAAAAAGGTTAATCCTTTTCATCATCTATTTTTTTCGGGGGCACGACCGGGTATTTCGACTCCACGACGGTGGCCTCGCCGGGCTGCCCATCCGCTGGGGGCGCGGTGGAAGCGGGCGCTTGTACCGTGACGTCCTTGGCTGTCTCGTGAACCTTGCTTACTCCCGGTCCGGGCACCTTGGCCTTCTGCCACGGGAACAAGGGCTTGAACGCGATGCCCGCTTTCTTCTCCACCGGTGGAGAAATCGTCGCGGGCGGCGACTGGACGGGCACGGGAGCAACGGCTGCTTGGGGCGGGACGAACGTGAGAAAGTATTCAAGATGGCCATCGACGAGTCGAACAAGGAAGGGGAGCCCGTGAACTTCAAGATCGAGTCTTCGACAAGCCCCCGCGAGGCAATCCAAGACGCGAATTACGTGATCATGACCATCGAGCACGGGAACCGTATGGAAACGTGGAAGCAAGATTATTACATCCCGATCCGGCTCGGGAGCAAGCAAATCTACGGCGAGAATGGCGGGCCTGGCGGGATGTTCCACACGTGCAGGCAGGTGCCCCCGATGCTGAAAGTCGCCGAGATGATGCACGACGTGGCCAAGGACGCGTTCCTGCTCAACTACTCGAACCCCCTCCCGCGCCTCACGTGGGCGATTAACCGGCACATGGAGCGGCAAGGGGTGCCCGGCTTTGCCAAGAAAAATATCGGGCTCTGCCACGGCGTCAGGTCCGCGTTGGCCTTCGTCGAGGGCTTGTTCGGCGGGGTGTTGCGGAAGTGCGACGTGGTGTCAGCTGGCCTGAACCACTTTTATTTCATCATCAAGCTCGTCACCAAGGAAGAGCTCACGATCAAGCCGTACGGGCAGTTCCAGGCCAAGAAAGTGCCCGCGAGCCATGACTTGCTCGTGGACTTGCGTGAAAGGGCGCCACAAATGGCCAGGGACTTGGAGGCGCCCCTCATCGAGGAGCTCATCAACACCTACGGCTACTTGACCTATCCCGGGCAGAGCCATCCCGGGGAATACATCCCGTGGGCCATCTCGTACGCGATGAACTCTAAGTACGATTTCAAGGCCGACACGCTGCACTCCAAGCGCGTGAAGCAGCAGATGCAAGACACGATCGACGGCAAGTCGGGCAATTACTGGTGGCTGAAGCAAAGCGGCGAGCGTGCTGTCCCCATCATCGATGGCATCGAGCATGATACCGGCCAAAACGAGCTGGCCGTGAACATCCAGAACGATGGCTGCATCGAGAGGTTCCCGCCTGATAGCGTCGTCGAGATCCCGGCAATCGTGAACAGGAGCGGGGCACATGGCAAGCAGGTCGGCCGTTTACCCCGCGGGATCGAATCCTTGCTCCTTCGCGAGGTCATCCTGCAAGACATGGTCGTCGAAGCTGCCGTCACGGGGGATTACAACGTTGCCTTGCAAGCACTTTGCTTGGACGGTACCGTGCCGAATCCAAGCATCGCACGGGCTATCCTTGACAAGATGCTGGACGTCCAGAAGCAGTACCTCCCGCAATTCCACGCGAGACGGTGAATCTTCTCCCCCCCCCCATCCTTTTTTCATTGCTTGCCACGCGGTTTCGATAGGTTTAAATGTGGACGCCCGATCTTCTATGTAGACCTAACAACGCCAGATGTCGTGTTCGTGGCTCGGGGTTGAAACATGATGGCAAGAATCGTTGATGAGAACACGCGTTCCCCGTTTTCGGAGGATGCCCTTCGACAGATAGCGAGGGAAAAAGTCTTGTGGAAAACGGGTCTCATGCTCCATCTTATCGTTTTCTTTCCAATTAATTGCTTCCTGCTGGCCTTGAATTTCGTGCTGGCGATCGTCCCGACGCCGTGGTCCTTGTACGTGTTGAGTGGTTGGCTCACGGGTTTGCTATTGCATGTAACCGTCTTCATGATCTACGTGCGGGGGGTCATTGGCGAGCACAAGAAAGCCCTGCTCTTGCACGTTGCAGCCTCGCTGAACGCGATGCTGCTGCTCGTCGCTGTCAACTGGCTATCCGGCATGGATGTCCCGTGGTATCAATGGCCCGTCGGGGCAATGATTGCCTCCATCATCGTTCACCTGATCGTGTATGCCATGCTTTCCAGGAAAAACCGTGACGGCAGCCCGAGAAAGTCATGGATAGAGCGCAAGGTGGATGAAGAGCTGGAACGGGTGCAGAAGCACGTGTCCAACCCGGGAGGCTCGTAACCCGTGTTTTTCCTCGGGAAGAAGCTCAAGGTGAGGGGTTCCGATAAGGAAGTGAATCTATCACCCTTGGAATTCATGATCCTGCTCAAGGTGTACGAGGCCGACCCCGTCGGTATCTCGGGGTACGACATCATCAACGAGCTCACGGCAACGTTTGCGGGCATGTGGGTGGCACAATCCGGCACGGTTTATCCCTTGCTCTCTCGCATGCAGGATCGCGGGCTCGTGACCTCGGTAGACATGAAATCCGAGCTGGGTCCCACCAAGAAGGTGTACAAGATCACTCTCGAAGCAAAGGATATCATCGAGCTCCTCATCATCGATAATTTCCAGCCTGAATTGCAGTTTTTCGGGAACTACCTGGAATTCGTCATGAAGTTAATGTTCAAGCTGAAGCGGAAGGAATCGATATCCGCGATCAACTTCGAGCAAGTGCGGGCCGGCTTGGACCTGTTTGCAGCACACTTGCAAGAAACGCAAGCGGGACTGGGCGAGTTCATGTCGACCGAGCTTGCCGGGAAAGGATTGAAATGCCCTACTTGCGGGGAGCCGGTGGATCGCGGTGCACGATTCTGCCCCCGCTGCGGGAAAGCATTGGCATGAATTTGAGCTGTTGAAAACCCGGGATGCCGGTTCCTTGCCCCCGGTGCCGTGAAGTCCCCGGGAAGCCTTCGGGGAAGGAAGCTTGAAAGGGATGGAAACGCGGTGCTATTTCACCTTCTTGAACACGTCCCCCATGCCGTACATGCCCGCGGCGATCTTCTGCAACGAGAGCGGGGGAAGCAGCTTCGCGAAGAACATGTCACGCCTCGCGTTCTTCCCGACGGGCACCCGGTACGGTGGATTCGTCTTGCCGACGAGCCACGCGATTTTCCTCGCGACTTCCCATGGTCCAGACTTGGGATTGACGAGGTTGCCTTGCCGGTCCACGAGGGCACGGAACGCATTTTCATACTCACCGGATTTCTCGATATCCACGGCGTAATGCGCGGACCGCCCGGCAAAGTCCGTGGCGAACATGTGCGGGTTCACGACCGACACGTGGATGTCGAACAGGTAACACTCCCCGAGCAAGGCCTCGGAGAGCCCCTCGACGGCGAACTTGGCCGCGTTGTAGTAGCCCAAGATGGGTAACCCGAGCCGTCCCAAGACGCTCGACACGTTGATGACGTGGCCCGACCGGCAGGAACGCATGTGTGGCAGGACGGCCTTGATGGTCCGGATGTAGCCGTAAACGTTAGTGTCGATCGCGGCCTCGATTCGATCCATCTCGCCATGTTCGATCGGTCCGTAGATGCCATAGCCGGCATTGTTCACCAGCACGTCGATGTGCTGCTCGGCATCCATGATTTCCTTGACGGCATTGTTCACCGACGCCTCGCTCGTGACGTCGCACTCGTGAATGGTGACGGGGTTCCCGTGCTCGTTCCCGAAAGCAACAAGTTCTTCCTTCTTGCCCTTGTTCCGTCCCGCCGCGTCCCGCATGGACGCGTGCACGTGGTGCCCCTTCACGCATAATTCTTTTGCCGTCTCGTAACCAAACCCTGAACTGCATCCCGTGATGAGGATGACCTTCGGATGTTTCGTCGTGCCCATGGAATTCGACCCCGGGCCGCATGAAAACCGGCCGGCATTCCAGAGCTTGTCGCCCGCGGGTAAAAAGCTGTCGGTCAAGGACCGGCCCCCGATTCATAGAAGTGCGCCGGAACGATCGTAACCGTATCATGAAGATACTCGTCGTGTACGATAGCAAGTTCGGGAACAACAAGCAGATCGCGGGAAGGCTTGCCGGGCACCTTGAGCGGGCCGGTAACGCGGTGATGGTGCATCACGCCAAGGAAATATCGCCGAAAGAAGTGGCACGTGGCGCGTTCGATGCCCTGCTCTTCGGGGGCCCGCCCAGGGCTGGCATGATATCGTTCACCATCAAGAACTGGACGTCGGGCGCGGCCAAGGCCCTCACCAAGGCGGGCATCACGCTGCAAAAGGTGGCGGCGTGGGGCACGCACGGGGAAGCAACGCCGGGCGAGAACATCCCCGAGAAGTGGACGTGGGCCGGGCTGTCGGCCACGTGGCTCGCGCTGCTGGAAAAGGTCCCGGCAGCGAAAATGCTGCCCGGCGTGGCGGGATTCAGCGTGGGCGGCATGGAAGGCCCCCTTGAAGAAGGCTGGGAAGCCAAGGTCGAGGCGCTCGCGCGGGCGTTCACCGACATGTAGGTGCATGCCGGGGCCGCGTGTTTTTTTTTAACCTCCATTTCTTGCCCCGGATGGTGTTTCACATTCCCCCGGCTTCACGACCTTGCCGCCGGGCAGTGCACGCATCGAGTGCACGTGTCAAGGGCATGTATTTAAAATGTCGTTCCGTGTTAGTACCGTGAGGTGACGAACACGGACACTGCCACGCGGAAGCGCTGGTTCATCGGGCTCATGTTCACGGGATATGCAACCACCCTTGCAAGCTTCATGACGTTCATTGATTTCTTTTCTGCGGTCCACGCGTTCGCACCGGGGGACCTTGGGAATCCAGAAGGGCTGGTACAACCTTTTCTCTTGGCAGCGGGCTTGACGTTCTTGGGGACGAACATGAGCTGGGTTGTTCTCGTTGGCTATGCCGTGCCGCTGTTCCGGGCGGGGAAAAGCTCCCCTGGGATGACACGGCGCCATTCGATATCCACGTTAATAATCGCGTGCCTTGCCTCCGCGTACCTGGTCGCCATCATCGCGACGTGGATGACCTTGGACGCCATTGCGGGGGGAAACACGTGGTTCAACGAGCAGTTCTGGGTCACGGGGTGGCCACTCCTCGTCCCGCCATTCTCGACCGCCACGGCGGGGCTCGCGTGCATCATCACCGCGTGGGTCACTGCCCGCGCCCAGACCCCATCATCATGACGTGCAACGAGTGGCTGTCCAAGTTGAAGCCGATCTACAACGTGTCGGTCATGATCAAGTTCACCGCCGTGCGCAAGGAATCCATCGCGCGGGTGCTGGAGGCCATCGCCGAGGGGGAATCCATCAAAGACCTCTTGCCGGCGACCACGATCGCGACGGTTGCCGAGAACGCGAGGGGGGATTTCCGGTCGGCCATCAACGACTTGGAAGCCCTTGCAAGCACGCTACGCAGGGGGGACGATGCAACGATGCTGGGGCCAACGCGCGACGAGTTCATCACCATCCACGATGGGATGAAACGGATTCTCTCGGGCAAGGTGATCTCCAAGAACCGGGACGCCATCGGGATGATAGACATGCCGAACGTGACGAGCGCGTTCCAGTGGGATACCATCCTCGATTATCTCGTCGAGAACTTCACGAGGCTCAGCCGTGACCCGAGGTTGCTCGGGGAAGCAGCAGACATGATGGCCCTAGCAGACTCTTACCTTGGATACTTGAAAAAAACGCAAGATTGGAGCATCCTCGCGTATTTCATCGATTTCCTCGCCGCGAGCATCGCCCGGTTGAACATCCAAGCGAACAACAAGGAGATAAAAGGGGAGGTCAGCTACCCGAGGTTTAGGTTCAGCAAGGACGCGTCCCCCGGTGACATCGTCAACCGGACCGCGTACACGCTGGACATGTCCATCGACGACGTGAAACGGGAAATCCTACCCATCATCCGGGAAAAGATATTGCACGACACCGGTTCCTTCAAGGACGATCTCTTCGAGTGGCTCGAACTCGATGCTGCCGGGAAAAGAAAGATCGAATCGTGGGCGAAAAAATGAGCATGGGATGCACCTCACCCTGCGCGCCATAGCTTTATGAGGTTTACAGCACACGTGACGTCATGAACGCGCCATCCCGATTGTTGATCGCCGCGCAGCTGGGGAACTTGCTCGCCTTCGGTGCCATTGGCATCCAGATGCTATTCGTCCCCGTGTTAACCGGCTGGCTTGTCATCGATTACTTTCCCCTTGCGGGCATAGCATTCAGCATTGTAGCAGGTATTTTACTCGGCATCCATTACTCGAGCCACCCGCTCGGCCGCCTGGTGCTGTTCCTCATCGATTTCTTGTGCATGGTCATGTACGTGTACTGGGGCATCGTGTTCGCTGGCCCGTTCGCGCGGGTGCTGCAGATGCTCTTCGTCACCTTCCTGTGCATCGACATCGCGGCAATGGCTGCCAACGTTCCAATCCTCGTGGCATCGATTCGCGACGGGACTCTAGCCGCCAGCTTCGCGCTGAAGGGCACGGGCCCGGCACCGGCACGAGAAACCTCGGTCCGCCGCAAGCGTGGCATCCTGCTCGCCGCGTGCGTGCTTGCCAGCATCATGTTCGGGGTGCTGGCCACCTTCAACTTCGGCTATACCTACCTGGTTAAGGCACCGGACGACGCTACGACGCGCTCGTCGTTCTGGGGGCCACCGCGCTACGAGCGTGCCCTGGTCACCGGCACGATCGCACCGGTCAACAATGCCACGCTCCTCATTTCGAATGCCACGCTCGGCACGACCCACGAGAACTTGTGCAACGGGTCGATCATGCACGTGGTCAACGTCACCCATTCCAGCGCACCGGGCACCAACTTTTGCAATTACAACGCCGGCGCTGAATCATATCCCAACGGAACCGTGTTCCTCTCGCAGCAACTCCCGCCTGGGAACGCGAGCATCTCATTTTACTACATGAAAAACGTCAAGGCGCTTGCCTACCTCAACCAGACGGGCAGCCGCATCATCCACGCGATGTGGGGCGGGGATGGACAGAACATGTCGTGGTACGAGTCCCCCAACGCGTTCCACGCCATCACTGCGACGTGCGAGTTCCAGCTGCTCGAACACTGGCATATCCCCTATTTCATCAACATCGGCTTGAGTAACTTCCCGCACGTTTTCAATTACATCCCGTACACCGAGCGCGGTAAGGCAATGCTAGAATGGATCAACGCGTCGACGCCGCGGCTTGACCATTGCCTCGGTATAAGCTTCGATTTCGAGAAGGATAACTTCACCGATCCCGTCGCGAACCCGCAACGCCCCGACATGGGCGAGAACCCGTTCCCGGACGTGGTTGGCGACAAGGGTTGGTTCCAGCGGAACGAGCAGAGCCCGGAGGTGCTACGCGCTGCAAAAGCCGCGTACTTCGAGGTGTACGACATTGCCGCGAGCATGAACCGGAGCGTGTATGTCGTCTACCAGTACTCTGCTCTGGAAGATTATGCGGAGGGAGACATCGACATCACGCGCCTTCCCATCTGGACACACCCTGCATGCGAGTACGGCATGATGTCCTACCAGGACCACCATTCTGGAGGGGAAGAGAACGCCTACTGGGAGATATACAGGAACACGCGCAACCAGCTGGCCGTCTACGGCGAGCAAGGCACGTCCATCCTCACGGGCTGGATCGATGCAAACCCGGCATCCGTGTACTCGGACTACTACACGAACGACGAGGCTGGCTTCCAGCGGTACGTCGAGCACGTCAAGGTGCACCAGGCATGTGGCATATCGGAGATATTCCACGCCGCGCTGATGTACCTGCAAGCCAAATGGGGGGACGAGGCCATCTTGCGCGTGCACGAGGCGCTCAACGCCGACCCGAAGGAAACGTTCACGTTTCAAGCGACACCGTGGAGCTCGTTCGACGAGATGCTCCTTGACATCGTGAAAAACTTCAACAACCCGGTGCTTGCCATGCCGTTTGAAGCGGCGATCATCTTCTCGCTCCTTGCCATCCCCTTATTGCCCGCGTCCCGGCCGAGGAACGCAAGGGAACCCGGCAAGCGGGATGACGTGAGCACGGCCGCGTCACCGGCGCGGGGCACGTAAAAAAAATCTTTAATTCCCAACCAACAAACAGTTCAATTGCACTTGAAGTTCATCACGTTGCAAGTGATTTTTTCGGGTGAACCACCATGGTTGATTTCAAACTCACACCAGAACAAGAAGCGCTCAGGGACAAGGCATGGAAATTTTCAAGGGAACACGTTGTCCCGAACGCCATAAAAGCGGACAAAGCGGACGAGGTCCCGGTCGAAATCTGTCAAAAGGCCTTTGAATTGGGATTGATGAATTCCCACGTGCCAAAAGAAGCTGGCGGGCCGCACCACTCGATGGTTGACGAGGCGCTGATCTTCGAGGCCATCGGGTACGGGGACGCGGGCATCGCCACGTCGGTGAACGTGAACAACCTCGCGTTCTCGCCGATTTTGCTCGGGGCAACGATGGACCAGATCAAGAAATACGTGTCCCCGCTCGTGACAGGCGAAAAGGTCAAGTTCTGCGCGTTCTGCTTGACTGAACGCGAGGCCGGGTCGGATGCTTCGGCAACGAAAACCACTGCGACAAAGGACGGCGACGGTTGGATAATAAACGGGCGAAAGTGCTGGATCACCAACGCACCCGTTGCGGACTTGTTCACCGTGTTCGTGCAGACCCAACCCGGGTCGGCATACAAGGGCATCGCAGTGTTCATGGTCCCGAAGGATGCTGGCGTGAAGGTGGGACACGTGGAGAACAAGATCGGCCAGCGCGCATCCTCCCAGAGCGAGGTCATCTTCGAGAACGTCCGCGTCCCCGACGATTGCCTCGTCGGCGCCGTGGGAAGAGGCTTCCATTTGGCCATGATGACGCTGGATAGGACCCGCGCTGGCATCGCCGCGATATCCACGGGCGTCAGCCAACGTGCGGTAGACGAGGCATCGAAATTTGCCATCACGCGCAAGGCATTCGGCAAGCCCATCATGAAGAACCAGGGCATCAGTTTCATGCTGTCAGACATGGCCGCACGGGCAGAAGCAGCACGGTTGCTCACGTGGCAAGCCGCGTGGCTCGCGGATAACAACATGAAAAATTCCATGCAATCCGCCATAGCCAAGCTGGTCGCCTCCGACGCGGCCATGCAAAATGCAACCGAGGCCGTCCAGATCATGGGCGGGTACGGGTACGCCGAGGAATACGGAATGGGATGCTTGTTCAGGGGCGCGAAGCTGCTCCAGATATACGAGGGCACCAACCAGATACAGAAAGTCGTCATCGGCGGCGAACTCGCCAAGCGTGCCGAGAAGCTGGACACGGGATTCAAGCTCGAGTACGAGGGCGTGGATGCCCCCGACCACACCTGGAAACCCGCGGAATAAAGCACGACCGGTCCCGTTTTTTTAATGGCTGCTCGTTTTTGTGTGCCAATCTCCTTTTTATTTCCTTGCACGCAAGCGTTGCTGCATTGCAAGGCACGAAAGGTGCCCCGGCAAGCAACGGGCGCATGGGTGCTGGCTCGCTGCGCGACCGGTCTGCGCCTTCCCCCCCGGGCCCGTGATATCCACGGGCACCACCCACCCGGGCGCGGGGAGGCACGTTCAAAATTCTAGAAAATGTTTTTTACGTTACAGAGCTACTTTTTCATTGTTAAACGACACTCGACCACACGCTAATTACCGAGGTTGGTACACGGGAATACAATACCTTGAAGGAAAACCGACAACGATCATTGGACACGTTGAAGGAAAACCAAGAAAGTGATATGTCATGCCAAAATCCGATTGGATGCCCCGCATCGCCGCGTTCCTCTGCTGGAAATGAGGTTACGGCGGCGCGGACATGGCTGGCACGATCCGGGCGCAGCAGCCACCATCAATGCGCACGGTACTCGTGCCATGCACGGGAAGGGTCTCGTCTGACCTTGTCATCCGTGCGATCGGGAAGGGTGCAGACGCCGCTGTTATCATTTGATGCCCAGCAAGATGACGGGTTCCTCGAACGGGTGTTCAAGGCAGCATCGATAGAACTCGAAACGATCAAAAAAGTTGATAAAAGGAACACGGTAGCCATTGGTGATCGCTTGATGGGCTTGCTGAGCTCCCGATTCTCCCAGAACGAGGAGGAAGACGCGGGCAAAACCGATGCTTCAAGGGCGGATGATGCAAAGAATGCCGGGGGAACGACACCGCCGCCCGTGGCACCCGAGGAGACGGGAAATGGCCAGCAAGATGCCACCCAAGAAAGCCCGGTTCCCATCCAACAAGGCACGGAGACGAGCGTGCAAAAACCCCAAGCCCAGCCCGCGAGCACGGAGGGCACGCCGAGCTCCGTAAAGGGAGATGGCGAGAAGCATGGCCCAGAACCACCCAAACCAGACTCGAACCCCGGAGCCGTGCAACCTGACGTTCAAGGGATGGTAAAAAAGGAAGAAACACCACCAGTCAAGCCGGCAAGCCCACAAAAACCAGCACCAGCAAAGAAAGACCTGGCAGACCAGCAACAACCTGCCGGCCAGGAAGGAGTGGACGCGAAACAATTCGACCAAACGATATTCATCAACATCAACAAGGCAATCATCCCTAGCTACGAGGAGGGAATAGAAGTCGTTTTCTCGGACCTCCTCGAGATTCAGGAAAACAAGGAACTGGTCACGCAACTGTTCGATTTTCTCTCGAACAAGCTCATCAAGCTCGACGAGCTCGATCCCGTGAAGCGCACGATCGACATCATCACCTACCTGGCAGCCCATAACCCAGATGTATACTCCGACTTGTGCGCGGACATGCTTCAAGGCTTGCTGGTGCTTGATGATGAGGCGCTCAGGCAAAAGCTCGAAGCTGTATCCTTGGTCTTGCAAGCATCGATGGTAAAAAAGGAAGAAGTAATTCTTGCATTCATAAAGGAGAATTCAGCAAGTAAGGACATTGCAGTCTTGGAACGTGTTAGAAAGATACTGAACTTTTTCATTTCAAAGGATAAATTGTTCGAGAGGATTATCTGCAAATCGTTGATAGAAGTTTTCAAGGAAACCATCGAGGAAGAGGCGGAAGATGACTTCCCGGTCGAAAGCGTGGTATTCCTGCTGCATTTGATCGATGCATTCACCCTCGGACAGTCGATCATAGAACAGGTTCCTGAATCGCTCTATGACAAGATGCGAAAATACTTGGGCACGTGCATGACGACCTCGATGCACGCGGGGGCGGTCTTGAACATCCTCGACGCGTTTCAAGCCAACGAATACGAGGCATTAAAAAAGGCGTTGAACATCAAGAAGATACCAAGCACCATCCAAGCAGCGATCTTGAAACGAAGGTACATCACGCAGCTCGCCAAGGTTGGATCGATGTCGATGGAAATTTTCGCCCAGACATCGGGCTTGTCAATAACGGACGCGGAAAAGCTCATCTATGATATGATCTTGAAGGGAGACATTCCCGCGAGGACTGAAATCGTGGGTGGAAAGTTATATATCGTTCACGTGGCAAGCGAGAAGAAAGACGAGAAGGAGAAGAAAGAGGATGGCAACGGCGCGAGCCAACCACAAACCGGCTCGCAAAAGGATGGCGCCGAGGAAAAGAAGGGAAAGGTACCATCACCACCGGATCGCGACGACACCGAACCACCGGCGGCTGGATAATTGCCCGCTCATGCAGGCGGGTTCAAGAACATGATCGACGTGACCACGCCGGCCAAGACGATGAACGCGATGATGATTTGGGCGTAATAGCGCTTGCTTATTTTCTTGAATTGCCTTGATGATATCGTGCCGCCACGGACGATGGATTGCGATATCCAAAAAATTATAGCACACGCCGCGTATATCGAGATAACGTTGAGAACGAGGAGTAGAAGAGACCCAAAAGCCAGACCGAATTTCATTGCAGATAGTAACAAACCAATGTTCGTGGCTGGAGGGCACAATGATGCTGCAACCGCGACCCCGACAATGCTCGTGCTCTCGCCTCGCACGATGAAGATGCCGGCAGCCAAGCCACTCAAGATCGCGAATATCACGTCACCGAGACCGGGAGCAGTCCTGTCAAGGATTTGGGCGGGATAAATCCCTTCCGGCGTTCCCCCGGGTAGCGGTAACAGCACGCCGATCAACATTCCCACGAGGACGCAAGTTAACAAGCCGATCGCCTCCGTGATCACTGGCCGGTTGCGGTACTTGTTCTCGGGGAGCATCGTGCCGATGACACCAAGGGCGATGGGGCCTAAAAAAGGTGCGATGATCATCGATGCAATCACGATCACGATGCTATCGAAGCGAAGCCCGAATCCCGCCAAGGCGCTCGCGAGCATTGCCAGCAACATGAACGTGGGGGAGATGACACCAAGGCCCCCGAGATTCGATATCATCTCATCAAGACTTATCCCGCGACCCTTGGCGCGAGAAAGGCTCTTTTTCCCGGACAAAGATTCTTTTTTTTTCACCGCATTAATCTCAATGTCAACGGGCGAGATGTTAATGCTTCCAAAGATATGTCCAACGCCGATACCCTTTAATTCTTCGATGATGATGGCAGTTTTATTATTATCAACGATCAAGGAGATGCTTGCCGTGTTTTCGAATAAAAAAAAGTCAGGAACCAGGTTAAGCTCGTTCATCAAGTCATTAACGATCTTGAGCTTGTCCGGCGGAACGATGACTTTTACTTGCTTCACGCGGGGTGCACCAGCATCTTCTTTTTTTTTTAGAATCCAGGGATG
Source organism: Promethearchaeota archaeon (assembly GCA_041305945.1). Classification (GTDB taxonomy): domain Archaea; phylum Asgardarchaeota; class Lokiarchaeia; order Sigyniarchaeales; family Sigyniarchaeaceae; genus JBGLND01. Next base: position 2,052,657 of record JBGLND010000001.1, on the reverse strand, counting down.
GCCTTCATGTATTCAACCGATTTTTTCACGCGGCCCTTCACGAGATCGATCGTGAGGGTATCACCCTTCACGCCTTCAATCTCCAAGGTATATGGCCCATGAAAGCCCGCGCCGGATAGCTTTTCCACGACCTTTGGAAAGTTCACGATGCCCTCGCCCAGCGCGGGAAAGAACCACGTCTTGAACTTGCCGTTCGTTTCCTTCAAGTGCACGGAACCGACGTAGGGAAGGACCAAATCCAACTCCGCTAGGACGTCGATTCCCTTGTTGTAATAATACATGTTAGCGGTATCGAAGTTGATGCGTATGTTTTCATGGTTTATCTCTTCCATCGTCTCCTTGCCGACCCGCCCGTTCGTCACGAGATTGGGGTGGGTTTCCAAGCACACCCGCATTTTTTTCGGGGCGATTTGATCGCCCATCCGGCGCAATTGGGAAAATATTTTCTTCCGTGGAGTATCTGCACCTTGCTTCCTGGACCCAAGTATCCGTCCAATGCTGGAACTTTCGGGCACCTTCAGGCTCGTGAACATCACGCTCGTTCCGAATTCCTTGTTGGCCTGCAGGACCGCATCGACCTGCGAATCAAACAACTTTTCATTCAACGGCTCGAACGATACTTGAAAGCTCGATACTTCCAGTTTAAATTCTTGAAGAATGTCCTTTAACATCTCGATCTCATCTGGAGACGTGGGAATCGAACGTTCGATATACTTCACGCCGATCTCTGCGAGGTGCTCGTACGAGTGGAGGGAAAAAGGCCCGTAGCTGCCAATCCGGCAAGCCAAGATGTTCTCTTTCATGATGTTACACCGGTTCATTGAACTGTCGGTCACGAGGTATAATAAGCTTGCGTGGATTTCTCACGGGTAGGAATGAACGACCTCCACGGCCTCGGCGATCGCGCTGCAAGCACCACACCTTACGCACCCGGCAACTGCTTTTTTCGGGTGCAAGCCTTGCTCGTGTAACCGCTTGGCCGCGTGGATGTAATATTCAACGAGTTGAAAATGGCTGTTCAACCTGTTCTTTTCGAAAATCGTGTTTATTATCGGACGCGCTGGCACCACGAACGGGATGACTTCATGTGAAATGAGGAGATCGACGGCAGCCTTGAAATCATCGAATGTCTCCCCGAGGCCCGCCAGGAGGTAACTTTCCACTTGGTTGTCCCCGAAGAGCTCGACGGAGTAGTCCCAGTTTCTCTCGAATTGCTTGAGGGGTATCTCGCTCTTGCCCGGGCAAAACACGCGCCGGTTGCCTTCCGGGAAGGTTTCGACGTGTATCCCGATGTTATCAACGCCCGCATAATACAGCTTGTCGAGGTAATCGAGGTTAGAAACAGGCGCCACTTGGACATGCACGGGGTACTTGAAATTGCTTTTCAAGGCTTTCACGATGGGCACGTATTCCATTGCCCCGCCATCAGGCCCATCTTGTGTACCCGATGTCAGCGTGAAGTGGGTGACGCGTTTTTCCTTCCGAGCACGCTCGGTGAACGCCACGAGCCCGTCCGGCTCCTTTCTCGGGAGGCTCGCGCCTCCCTTCAACGACTCCTCGATGGCGCAAAACGAACACTGGAGCCCCGACCGCCAATACTTGCAAGTCTGGTTTACCGTCGTTGCGATGCAATTCCACCCGTGCACGAGGGCAATCTTGTTAAACGGGACGGGTGCCCCGGTTTCCAATCGCGCCTTTGGATAGAAAAGGTCATTGTAAAACGAGGGTTCCGGGATATTGAACAGCCACTTGTAGGGAACGATGGTTCCCTCGGCATCGGGCTTGAACGTCTGGAATTTTCCATCAACAGGCACGTTTTTAATGAAGATGTCCGATTCCGCGGTCATTTGGGGCTGTAACGGCACGTTTGCTTGGAACGAATTATCGAACGTGGCGAATATCCCGCCCGCGGGCCCGGCACCACCTTTCCTAGCGATTGCATCGACCATGTCCGACTCCTCTCTCGCCCCGGGGCCGGGCACTTCGCCACCATCGCCATCGAGTATCTTGAGACCCTTGAAGAGGAGCTCCACCTTCAATTCAAACGTTGTCCTCGACCACGGGCGCGGGCAATGGTTTTTGCTCGCATGGCACGTCGATCGACGCGAACACGGTGATGTCGCGGCACCAGTCGGACGGCGTGAAGAAACCACCCGCGACCGTCACTTGCAAGTTGAGCCCTGCCTCGTCGGTTGGCCCGACCGCGCCCCAGCCAAACGAGGGCGAGTCTGCTTCGAACAACTTCAAGTACTCGGCACGCTGGTCGTGGGTCTGCGCGTGCCACACGGGCGCGCCGCAGAATACAGGGTAATCGACGAGGTGCAGGCGCCGGCTGGTGTGGTGCTCCACCTCGAAGATCATGTCGTGGCGCATCTGGGAGAAGTAGCTGCTGTTGAAGAGCCACGCCACGTCCTTGCCCCGGGCATCGAACACCTCGGAAAGCCCGGCAGCCTGGGCATTAGCCACGAACGATTCCTCGACGGCGCACGCGTTGAGCACCCCGCACAGCGAGACCGCGACGCAATACGACTCGTCCTCATGCTGGTAGGAGAGCGTGTCGGCGCTGAGAATCGGGTCGTTTGATTGCTGGACGCCCGCCGAGTCCGACTTGTACGTGACGTAGCCCGTGAGGTTGCCCTTCGATTGCGCGACGAGCGCCCACGGGTCGGTGGCCGGGACGACCGTGATGTTCTCCGCGCGGATGAGATCGAGCCACTTGGAATAGTACCCGCCGTCGTTCTCGACGTATATCTTCGGGCCGGCTGCGCCCTTCGCGATGACCCCGGCCATGGTGAGCATCGTGACGGCCGTGTCGTTGGGCAAGCACGACATGTTGATGGAATAGATGAGGTCCGTGGGAGCAGGGCGAGGGTAATATGCCCCATCGACGGACGTGTCCTCGAACTGGTTCACTGGCTTGTCGGGAACATATCCTTGCTGCGGCAAGTACACGTTCCACCACCAGCCAAAGAAGATGCCAAGGCCCGTGCCGAACCCGACGAGCGAGAAGACGAACACGTACCGGATGACGCGGCCTCGGTTGATGGGTGATGCGCGCTTCATTTCGACACCGATATGAGTTATTGACTTGAGAACACAAAAACTCTCCAAAATCACCTTGATAACATGCGATAAATAAATTACGGGCAAACGAACTCAAAACACGAGAGATCATCAAAGTGATGGATTGGAAGTGAACCTCATGACGGGAGACAAGGATTCGGTATACCGGGAACTCCAAGAACACCTCGATAAAATGCCCGTGGGCTATCCCGCCACCAAGTCTGGCGTGGAAATTGCGATCTTGAAGCGATTGTTCTCGCCAGTAGAGGCACGCGTCGCCATGTGCCTGGATTACATGCCAGATCCCACGAAACGCATCCATAAGAAGGTCGTGCGGGCGATCGAGAAACTTGGCGATTCCGGCGAAGCCAAGGGCCTCGAACACTTGAAGAACATCGACCAGCTCCAAGCCCTCTTGGATGCCATGTTGCAGAAAGGGTTGTTGAACGGCGGCACGGATACATCGACAGGAAAGAGCATGTACGCGAACGCTGCGCTCATGATGGGCATGTTCGATTATCAGGTGAACCGGTTAACGGCCGGGCTGATGAAAGAGGTCGACACCTACATTGGAGAGGCGTTCCTCGACGAATACAAGCTGTCCCACGTGCCACAGATCCGCACGATACCGATTGAGCAAGCCGTGACCAAGGATAATCCCGTTGCGACGTACGATGACGTGCACCACATCATCGACACGCGGAGCCCGATCAACGTGACCGAGTGCGTTTGCAGGAAAGGCAAGCAGTTGCTGGGGGACACGTGCAAGATTGGCGCGCCGATGGAAACGTGCTTCCAGTTCGGGATGGTGGCCCACATGTACAAGAAACTCGGCATTGGCAGGGAGATCGGCAAGGACGAGGCCCACAAGATAATTAAAAATGCCGAGACGGCTGGCCTCGTGATCCAACCGACCAATGCACAGAAACCGAGCACGGTTTGCTGCTGTTGCGGTTGTTGCTGCTTGATCCTGACCCATGCCAAGACCTTGGCACACCCGTCGGAAATATTTGCGACGAACCACCGGTCATCGGTCGACGCCAGCTCTTGCACGGGATGCGGCGAATGCATAGAGCGATGCCCTTTGGACGCACTGTCCGCCAACGAAGGCCAAAACAACATTCCTACCACCGATCCAGAGCGATGTATTGGCTGCGGGGTCTGCGTTTCCACGTGTCCGTCCGATGCCATCCATCTCATCAAAAAAGACGGAGAATTCATTCCACCCGCGGACCATTTAGAGCTCATCATGAAGATCGGTATCGGCAAGGGGTTAGCACGAAAAACCAACTAGACGCGGCGCGATATCCCGCGTCACGACCCGCAATTTGCGGGCGGCGCTTGTGCAGCATCCAAGCCTTGTGAATGTTTCTCTCGTTCCGAATGGGAATCGTTTTTTTCAATCAACCATGTTATCCGGTAACGTAATTTTATAACACAGATAGTGATGATTCGATAACTCGATGTCGTGATCTTGATGGACGACAAAAATGCAGTGTTTAACATTCGTTTTCACGGTCGTGGTGGGCAAGGTGCGGTCACCGCGGCTCAACTTGCGGTCATGGCGTATGCCGGACCAGCAAAATGCTTTCCCAAGTTCGGGGCCGAAAGGATGGGCGCACCCACGGAATCCTATGCCCGGCTCTCGCAAAATCCCGACTTGATATTGACGAACGAGCAAGTATACGTCCCGCAATACGTGTGCGTGCTCGATGATACGCTTCTCCGGGACGTGTGCGTCACTAGCGGGACAGGACCCGGCGCGTGGGTCATCATCAACTCGACCATGAACTTTGACGAGATCAACAAGAAACTCGGGCCCAACGAGCTGAACTTGGCAACGGTTGATGCAACGGGCCTGGCGTTGAAGGTGCTTGGCAGGCCCATCACGAACACGGCCATCCTCGGGGCGCTTGCGAAGGTTGCCACCTTGTTCACCTTGGACCAGCTGAACGTGGCGATCAAGGACCAGTTCAGGGGAGCCATCATCCAGAAAAACATCGACTTGGTCAAGCAAGTGTTCGACGAGGTCAAGGTCCAGCAACCGGTACGCCCGTACGACGAGGCAAAAGCCCACAAGCTCGTGTGGGGACACTTGGAACCCCAGTACACCGGTGCGGAGGAAACCCCGATAGGGGCACCATGGTACACGCCAGGTGGCTCTGCAAAGGTAAACACGGGTGGTTGGGGCATTTACCGCATCGAATTCACCGCGGAGAACTGCTCGCAATGCCAGAACTGCTACTTCGAGTGCCCGGACATGTGCATCTTGCGTGAAAAACGCGATGACGGGAACTATTACGTCACGGGAACCGACGACTTCCACTGTAAAGGTTGCAGGATTTGCGTGGACGTGTGCCCGGGATTCAAAGGCATCAAGGCCAGGAAGGCGATCTTGAAGGAGTAAAGAGGAGGCGAACACATCATGTCAGTCCAACCAATGGGACCGTTCTTCGTCCCGATAAAGGAAAAAACCGAACTCACCATGACCGGCAACTATGCCGTTGCAGGCGGCGTCAAGCAAACCGATCCCGACGTGATATGCGCGTTCCCCATCACGCCGCAGACGCAATCCGTCGAGGGGCTCAGCGATGTAGTCCACGAGGGCGCGTTGAAAGCAGCGTTCGTTAATACCGAAAGCGAGCTTGCTGCAGCATCCTACTCGGTGGTCGCTGCCCTCACGGGCTGTCGCGTCTTCACCGCGACCGCCAGCCAGGGGTATCTCCTCATGCAAGAGGCGCTGCCCATGGCCGTGGGCTGGAGGCTGCCTCTCACGATGCTCATCTCGGCCCGCGCGTGGAACGCCCCGAACCTGTCCATCTGGAACTCGTGGGAGTTCACGCTCGCCGACCACGGCTGGAACGCCATCATTGCAGAGAACGTGCAAGAAACCTACGATAATGCCATCATTTCCGTCATGATCTCGGACCGGAGCCTGTACCCAACCATGTTCGTGCACGACGGCTTCATCATTTCCCACGCCGTGCACAAGTATTGGGCGATACCGGACGAGGATGTCATGAAGCTGGTCCCGAAGCGGAAGCGCCACGCGGTGGAGGTGGACAACCCCGCGACGTGGGGAAGCATCGTGACCCCGGAATACTTCATGGAACAGCGTTACGCCACCTTCATCGACAGGAAGAACACATCGAAGCATATCGACGATGCATTCACCGAATTCGGGAAGGTCACGGGCCGCAACTACAAGCAAATAGAAACGAGAAATCTCGATGGAAAGAAGACCGCTTTCTTGACCTTGGGGTCAATGTGCGGGAACATCGTGAGCTGGCAAGTGAAGAACCCGGACACCGGCTTGATCAAGCTGCGCGTCTGGCGACCATTCCCGGTAGACCAGCTCAGGAAGATCGTCCAGCAACACGGGATCGAGAAAATTGCCGTGCTGGAGAAGAACGATGCCCCCGGCGCGGTGCTCCCCCAGGTTTCCCAGTGCGTCTATGATTCGATAGCAGACATGGGCGTCACGGTCCGCAGTTACATCATGGGACTTGGCGGCCGGGACGTCACGAGGGACGAGTTCGACTTCATCAAGCAAGACATCGCGAAGGAGAAGGGAAACAACCCGCCAACCTACAAGTACGTGGGCTTGCGAGAACGGGCCAACAAGGTCCTCGGGGTGGCTGAGCCACTCGATTTCAGCAGTCATCTATAGGAGGCGAACGATGATGGCAGAAGAAACAACGAAAAACATCACGATCGAGGAAATGCTTGCAATGAAGACAAACAACTACTTCCTAGCAGTCAACTACGACAACGAGGCGTTCATGGGACCGGCTTGAGTTGCTTGAATTCCGGGAAAACCTGGTCCACGACGCTCGCAGCGCTGGGCGGGGATATCCCGAGTTTATCGCACATGGCTTCCAAGAAATTATCTGCCTCGATCTCGCCTTTCTTGTATGCACGAAGCAAGGCTTGCAAGCCATCGATGTTTTCAAATCCGGGAATGATTTCCTTGATCAATTCAATTTTCTTGGCCGAAATTCCGATATCGGGTCTTGGAAGCTCGGCGGTGTAGAATAGCCTGTCGAGGATCAGCGCGGCCTCGGACCCGTACTCCTTGTATATCTCGTCCTCGTCGACAAATATCGGCAACACCAGCTCCTCGAACCCAAGCTTGATCAAGACGTCCCGGGCTTCCTGCATGAACTGGTACACCGGGTGGCTTGTGCCCTTCGTTGGATCGAGCTTGAATTTCTTGCCGTCCTTGTCCAGCAAGGCTGCGGATTCCACCCACGCCTTCTCGTAGTTGCGTTTCGCGCGTTCCAGCAAGCTTTTCGTGTCAAACGTGACCATGGCAGGTCATTCCTTGGTTAATCGTGACAGATGTTCCGTTAGTTTGTTCATGTGAAGTACCAACGTCAAGTCGGTTCTCGTGGCGTTGATGAGCTTCCTGTTAACATCAGACTTGTGCCGCACGTTAGGGATGATTGCATTTGGATAGTCCAATGCATTGACGTGCTCGTGCAACTCTTCCATCAAATCGAACAAATGCACTGCCTCGTCAAATCTTTCCATCCTCACGCTATCAAGGCAAGCTCGTCTCAACTCCCCTATTGCATCGCATATCCCTTGCACGTAGGGTATCGGAGGGACCGGCGGGTCAAGCTTGGATGGTGGAAGCATGGGCTCTCCACAGAAGACGCTCCGGAGGGTGATAGCCTCGACGAGTTCCTGGAAGATGGTCTCGAAATAACCGAGAGACGCGGCTTGCTGTTCATTTTCGATGACGGAAAGCATTTCTTTCACGTTGCCCCGTGCAGCCTCGATCAATTCATCCACACCGATTTCCCGTCTGTGCAACTTCTTGATCGCTTCCGAACACGATCGAACGCCATTCCGGCTCAAGACCATCAATTTCTCTCGTATTGAATCAATACCATCCAAGTCTTTGATGATTTCCTTGAAGATATCTTCCCAGTCCGTTTCAATTCATCCCTTTCACGTCGGTTTCGAGCGTGCTTTGAAATGCTCGCCATCTTTTAGTCTTTTGGTTCCCGATGAAATATTTAAACCAAAGCTATTTCACTCACTTACGGCAAGAACGGATGCAGCGTGCATGAGAATCACGTCATTATCGAAGCGGCAGCCAACGTCGCATCGTTCCCTTTTCTGGCTTTTCGGGAAACGGTTGTTTCACGAAACACGAAAGTATACGTCGGGCATAATACTTACAGCCGGGGTCACTGGCCTTTTCATCTCCTTGCTGGTGCTCGGCTCATCCTTCGTTTCTGCTTCCTATCGAGCATCGGGGCTCAAAGGCCCCACCATTTTCGATGTCCAGTACGCCCCGCGTGTTATGAACATCTCGCTGGACATGCCCGAGAACATTTCAATCACGTGTGGCGTTTCCGATTATTATTCAATCGATGTCATCCGTCTTTATTACAGCGTTGATTTCTGGAAGACAAGCACGTATCTCGATGGAACCTACCTCCAAACCAACTTGTCCGGGCATTATTATGGCTTCGTCTTGGGCACGCGATACGTCCCCACCACATACCTCTTCTACGTCTGGGCGAATAACTCGGCGGGATATTTCAGCTTCAATAACAACGGCGGCAGTTACCATTCCGTGCGTTTGGTACACCAGAACATTTCAGATCCAATAGACGATCAAGACCCGGCGCTGTTGAAGCCCGTGCAGCAGGTGTTCATCGGTCAAGACAACGCAACGACCACGCGCGATCCTCGTCCCGAGGTTGCCGTGTGGTTGAACCAGACCTCGAATTGCTGGCTTGGCGTGAATGGCGCCAATACCGAAGTCCGGACGGGCGCGAGATATTACCTCTTCCAGTTGGACTCCAATCTCACTGCTGGCTTGAACACGTTCATTATTTACGTTCAGCAAGACCTGCTCTTCACCCACGCGTTTAACGTGACCCGGTTAACAACCCCGGTCTCGATCTCGTCGCCGAAGCCCGGGAACAACAGCGTGGTGTATAACCAGCTCTCCCAGCTCTCGTTCAAGACCAACGATCACATCACGTGTAACGTGACGCTCTCGGGCCCGGTGAACCAGAGCTGGCCCGTCACGACCTACCTCAAGGACTTCTCGTTCAACGTGAACTTGGCGAAGAATTTCGGGAACTATCTTGTTAGCATATCCGCCGCAGATCGCTACGGAAACTCTTACGACTTCACGCTCGCGTTTTCCTTCATGAAATCCGCGTTCCCCTACATCACGGTCTTGACTCCAAGTAGCGGCGTTACCATTGTCAATACAACGACTCGTTTGGACGCGACCTTCTCGGAAGCGTGCAATGTCACCATTCAAAACTCGAACATCACGGCGTGGAATGCATCCTTCACAAACAAGGCATCAATATCCACGTCAAGCATCCCGGTCATTCAAGGGTGGAACGAGATCATTGTCAACGCAACAAACGCGGAAGGAAACACGAATTCAACCACGATATTCGTCCAACAAACTCCATACATCATCCATAATTTTTATTATGACGTGTTCGTGCTACCCGGTGAAACATTGATCATCACGGTCTCGTTCTCCACCAACTACACCGCATCTGGTTCCGTCCGCCACACATCGTCGTACAGCACCCCGTTCCTGACCACCCCGTTCACCATCAGCGAGGGCAATGGCAATGAAGGCGTGTTAAAAGCAACCATCCTTGCACCATCGTCCCCCGGGAACCTGTATTTCAACTTCACGGTGCAGTTCGGGCCGGAAAGCGAGTTCTTCGACCAGAATGGCCTGGATTTCTATGTGCCCGTGGAATATCTCTACCGCGACACGCAAGGGCCCGTCGCCCGTTCCATCTCCTTGGGGCCATCGACGAACGTCAACGCCAAGATCACGTCCAATGACGAGGTGCGGGTGCTCGTTAACATGTATGATGTAACGGGAATACAGAACGTCACCTTGGTGTATTCCCCCGACGGTTTCGCGGTATCTAACCAATCAATAGTCATGACCTACTTGGGTGGTGGAACAAACGGGAACGGGAATTACCGTGCCTACATCCCACAGCACGAGAACCAGACCGTTGTTTCCATTAAGGTCATTTCTTACGACATCTTGAACAACTCGGGCTTGTACGAGAATTCGTACGTGGTTAATGACGTCATCCTCGCCTCGAAGGTTCCTGGCGTGCTCAGCACCGAGTTCGAGAAAGCCATCACCGGGGCGATCTCGACATTACTGGTGATCATGTTAATCATCATTATCGTGTTCATCTGTATTTTCATTTCCATCAATGATCAAAACGTCAAGCGGGAGGTCTACCGGGAAGAGGACCGGATCTTCATCCTGCGTAACGTGTGCAAACTGTCAGATACGAGGATCAAGAAGTACTATTACATCGAACAGATCGTCCAGGATTCAATCGGCTACTTCAGCGGGGTGCTCATCGGCTTCTTCATCCTCGCACCGGTGTTCGTCGATGTCGTGAAGGTGACCCTGATCGCGTGGACGTTCGATTTTCACGAGATGTTTTTCCTTTCCTACATCACGTTGGAAAGTTGGGTCGCTCTCATCATCATGCTCTTCATCCTCTCTTCGTTGCTTCTCAAGATAATCCAGGTGGACCGATATGTCACAAAAATGGTTGATTAAACTCGAGGACGTCACGGTCTCGTACAAGATAAGCAAGCAGCTTGCTAAAAAATACAAGACCAAGCGTATATTCACGCCTCTCACTGGAATAAACTTGACCATCAATGATGGTGATTTTCTATCCGTCTCCGGCCCAAATGGAAGCGGGAAAACGAGTTTGCTCAAGATCATGGCCGGGCTCATGCGGCCATTCAAGGGAACCGTGTTGTGGCAGGCATTCAACTTCGGTTTCGTATCGCAGCAGCAAATCCTCCTTCCCGAGCTCACCATCAAGGAGAACATCCTCCTGCCTTTTTATGTTAGCCACGAGAGAGAAGATGATAAGACCGCTTCCATTTCACGGGATGATATTGAATCGTTGCACGAGCGCCTCGATAATTACGTGGTTCGTTTTAACATCGAGGACATTCTCGATAAAAGCCCGAAAACGTGTAGCATCGGGCAACAACAGCGCGCGTTGCTTGTTCGGGCACTCACACTAGACCGTGATGTCATTTTCGCCGACGAGGCCGAGCAAAATCTCGACGCGGACGGGCGCGTCGAGCTTTTCGAGTCCTTTCGGGAGGCCAACCGTGGCTTCAGGAAATCCATCGTGCTGGTTTCGCAAGAGCACCCCGATGTCCTCAAGCGTTACGTGACCCGGAGCGTGAAGATCAAGGATTCCAACCTGGTCGAAACCTATTCTGACGTGACCGGAACAGCGGGTGCTTGATGGAAAACGAAGTGGCTAGTCAACCACCTATCCCAGTATTGAGTTCAATTCCAAGTAGAGCTTGCGGGGTAATTCGCCGATCGTTGAGTATGCTTCACACACGATGATGTAATACAGCGGTTCATTCAATGTATCGTAACTCGCTATGTACGCGGAGTTGATGAAAACGAGGCTCACTTGCTGGTTGTCCTTCGTCCATGCTTGCCTGAATTTCCAGAGGAGCGGTTCCACTTCAGGAACCTCGAGCCCCGCCGGCCAACCCTCATCTTCAGCTCCGCCGACTCCCGAGCCCGGCATCCCGACGATGCCGACGACAATAAAAGGATGCTTCACGAGCCTTGTAATCCTTTCTAATTTTTTAAATTTTTGCGTGCATTCACGGTTCAAAGAAAACCAATCCTACATGTCCGAGGTCTACGCGAGGAAGAATTTCCCGGCGTCTTGTATCCCTTGCTCGAGGCTTGCTTCACCAGTTCAAAGGAGAGCCGCATATTCTACCAGCTACATCGCGAGCGTCCCTATGACACGCCGAGATGGGATTACTCCCGGGCAGGCTTCATCGACGGGCATCTCGTGTCTCACGTCGGGATATGGCGCTTCGATCTCCAGCTTCGCGGGGATATCACGCTAGCGGCAGGCGGGATCAGGGACGTGGCCACGCACCCGGGTTTCCAGAAACGAGGTTTCGGGCACGCGGTCCTTACCGATGCAGTGTCGTTCATGGAATCGGAAGGTTTGGATGTGTCGCTTCTCTATGCTGGACCCACCCGGTTTTACGAGGCAAAAGGGTGGTGGAGGGGCGTTCCAACCTACGTGTTCGACTTGGACTTGCGAACATGCGAGCTTAACGAGGGGCTTGTTCCTTCCATCCGCGTGGAGCGGATCACGCGTGTAAACGATGATATGGTTCGAAAATTATTCATCATTCGTGATGCAACATCCAAGAACTTGGAATTCACCGTGAAGCGGTCCCTTGATTATTTTAAACGAGTTTTAGAGTCGTACTTGCCCGGGGCAGTCACGAAGGGGAATGCCGGGTACATCGTGCGAAACGCGAGTTCAGGTGAAATCATCGGCTATGTTCTCGGTCGTGAATCCATTTCAGGTGAAAGGATAGAGCTGCAAGTCTTCGAGGCACGTTTTTCAAGCGAGGACGTTGACGTGACCATCCGTACAGTGCTGTCCATCTTGAAAAACGATGGCGGTATCGATCTTGCACGGATCAAGCTTTCAAGGAGCCACAAGCTGGCTCGCGTCGCATTAGATCTCGGCGCGAAGGATTCAAGCGGCCTGGTGTCGGGATTGATGGTCAAGATCATCTCGAGAGCCGGGTTCATGGACAAGCTCGTTGCCGCTGTCAACCTGCGTTCGAGGGGCCGACCACGTCCACCGATACCGGACGGGGAAACCTTGGTCATCACGATACAAGGCGACCATCTCGAGCCCGCCACGAGCGAGACGTTCAAGATCACCTTCCATCATGGAGAACCGGATTGGCACGTGACCATCGAGAAAGGTGATGACCACGCGCCTCCCGGCGGATTCGTTCATTCGATAGTAGTCCCCGAAAGCGTCATTATGCCCGTTCTTTTCTCTCCCGTGATGGATGTCGCGGACGCGATGGATGAAGGGATGATCACCGGAAACAACCCATGCGTGCCTCTAGTAAACTTGTTGTTTTCTAAATTTTCGTGGGACAAGGAGATCACGGATTATTTTTGATCAAGAATATGCCCAACGGCACGAAAACAAGCCCCGATCGCTTGTAACTTTCCTCGATGTCTTTCATGATTTCTTGGAATTCCTGCTTTTCACGTTCAACTTGCTCTTCCAGGTGCTGGATGCGTTTTTCCAAGTTATTCACGGATTTTCGTTCTCCCTCGTCTTCCGATGCCATTTTCTCCGCGATGTAAAAGGTTGCTTGGGTGATCTCGTCCTTGTGCTTCCGCAATTTGACTGACAGGTAATGCTCTTCCTTGGCCTTCATTTCAGCGAAAACCTTGTCGTTTTGTGCCACCCATTCCTGTTGCATTGAATTCGCGAGATCTTGCATGCATCTCGAGTTCAAGTCAAGAACGGTTGCCATGTCCACCGGCTCTTGGCGTGGAAGGGGGTCTCGGGCGTGGAATGTTGCCAAGTTGTCCATGACGTGTTCCAGAAACCGTACTTCGGGGAATACGCCTAAATATTCCACGATCGTCTGGTTCTGGTTGTTTCTCAATGAAAAGGCTTGGCACACAAGCCTCCGTTGCGATTTAACCCCTGTCATTTCCATCGCGTTGCACACGACGGCTACTCCCGTGCATCCTTGCAAGGTAGCGAGATTCATGCCATCAATACCTCCCGTGGATTCCAACAAGGCGTGGATTTCCTCCTTGAAGGTTCCAATGATGCGCGACGTATCGATGGCCAAGGCAGCATCGATGGATTTTTCGACGATTGGATGGCCAAGGTTAAAAAAGTCGAGGCGCTCGTTCCGGAGCGCTGCAGCCCTGTCAAAAGTCCCGACACGTTCCTTGCCGGTTGCATCCTTGATGGACAACGTGTTGTTGGGATACCGCGTCACGCCCCCCGTCCCGAGCCCCCGGGCACGTTTCTTCATTGCCGACGCGAGGCCACCAGTTGCACCCGCACCGGGTTGTTGCAACTCGTTTATCACTTCGAGGACGAAGGCTTGCAAGAGGCGATCGTAATTCAGCTCGATGTTGCACGCATATACCGGGTCATCAAGCACGTCCTTGCTTTCCATTTCCATGACGACGTCTTGCATTGCAGCACGGTGGTCTTGCACGTTCTTGAGCTGGGTCGATACTTTCGAGCCTATCATCTCGAAACGAAGGTCCAACTCATCATCATTTCTCGATGACAAGATAGCATGCTCGATGTCTTGTTCGAAATCGACAAGGATGGGTTCGAGCTCCCCGACGATTTCCTGGAACGCGAATATGCGCTCCGAGAGTATCCTGACGATATTTTCCTCGACGGTATCTTTCAACGCGAAATTGTAAATCTTCACATCCTTGTTTTGGCCGATCCGGTCGACACGTCCTATCCGTTGTTCTAGCTTCATGGGGTTCCATGGCAAATCATAATTCACGATGACATGGCAGAACTGGAAATTTCTTCCTTCCCCGCCAGCTTCCGTGCTTAGCATGATGAATGGCTTCCCTGACGCGGACTTGAACCGGTCGACTTCGATGTCCTTCTGGTCTTTCGTCAATTTCCCGTGGAACACGCCGACCTCGATACCCGGCATGCTTGTTTCGATCACCCGTTTCAAGTAATTCAGGGTCCGTATGAATTGTGTGAAGAGCAATATTTTCATGTCGCTCGATTCATCCTTGCTGATGTCCTTGATCAAGTCGACCAAGGCGCTTGCTTTCGAATCGTGGTTGAGCGCCACGAGCTTGGCGTGATAATCGGTCAGGAGAGGGACGTCCTCGTCAACCGCAGTGGTTTTTCTTTCGATTTCGTTGATCTTGGCCTGGAATTCCTCCTCCGTCATGGTCGCGGCGTCTTGTTCCACATTCGCACGCAAGGATAGCAGCTTCACTTGCACCTCCCGCAATTTCGCGATGCGATCTTGCACGGTCTTCCGCAACGCGAAATGCGATGACGCGAGCAGCCGTTGGAACACGACCATCACGAAGCCTGTTGCATTGTTCCCTTCTTGCAACGAGCGCTGGTACACGTTGGTAATATACAAGCGGATCGCGTGGTAGACTTCCAGTTCCTCCTTTGTTGGCTGGACGAGGACGATCTTCGTGAGCCGTTTTGGAAGGAAACCCCGAAACGCGTGCTTTTTCTTGTTCCGGATCATTATTTTGGAAAGCAAGTGTTTTTCCCGAACGATACTCGTGATCTCATCCTTCAAGGCCGGTACCCTCCCCATCAACGTCCTCTTGATTGCATCCGAGGAACCGGCAAAGCGGGAGGTCTTCGGGAGCAGCTCCTCGACAAGTTCTGCCATGAAGTTCTTCTCGAACACGTTCATGCGCGGGAACTTGGAGAAATCTCGTATCAAGAAGTTATATTGCATCACCTTTTCCTTGAACGCGGTGAAATTCGCGTATTTTGGGAACATGGCGGGGTCCAAGAGCTGGATGAGGGAAAATAGCTCGAACGCGTCGAGTTGCATGGGGGTTGCGGTCAAGAACAGCACGAACCTCGATCGCGTGCACAAGCTCTCGCCGAGCTCGTAATTCTTGGTCTTCCTGTAGGTCGCATCGGACGTGCCACGGTACCTCCGCAAGTGATGGGCCTCGTCGAAGACCGAAATGTCGAAGAAGACGTCCTTGAGCTGTTCCCGGTTGCTGTCCCGGCGTGCAAAATGCAACGAGGTCAGTATCCGTGGATGAATTGTCCACGGGTTCACCCCGGGAAATCCCGATTTCAAGGTCTTGATCATGCTCCCGTCGTATACCGTGAAATCGAGGTTGAACTTGGACAAGAGTTCGTATTTCCACTGCTCTACGAGGTTAGCAGGCGCGATGATGATTGCCCTGTACACCACGTTCCGCAAGGACAGTTCCTTGATGACCGAGCATGCCTCGATGGTCTTCCCGAGTCCCACCTCGTCAGCGAGGAGGAACCGGGCCGGGTACGTGCCCAAAACCTTAGTTATCACCTTGAGCTGGTGAGGGAAAGCTTCGATTCTACCATGGCAAATGGCTTGAAAACGGGGGTCGGTGGGGAGCACGTGCCGGAAGTAGTACGCGCTCAAGAAAAACGCCATCGCTTTCACGTCACCCGTTTCGAGGGTGGACGGCGCGTGGATGCCCTTGGTCACCCGAGTTATGACCGTTTCCTTGAGCGTCCTCTTTCCTTCCATGTTCATGCCGAATTCGATGTCATATTCGTGAAAGCTGTCGCCACCATCATGCGATGCCGTTATGGTTCCTGTCCCGTATTTCGTTGTGACGATGATATTGATGGGAAGCCGCATCCGGGTAATCTCGTGCGGGTAGAATATTTTTATAGGGGGTTGCGGGAACAATACCTTGTAATGAAGGTTGGGCTCTTGTTTAACCGAGAATATCTCGCCTATCCCGAGGTTCGTGCCATTCCGGGCAACGACCTTCATGCCGACTTGAAATACCATTGAACTGGTGAACACTCATGCTCCTAGACCCCCTTTCAAACGCGCTCTCGGTGATCAACAACGCCGAAAAGGCCCGAAGCAAGAATTATGTCTACATCCACCCGGCATCGAAGCTGATCAGCCAGATCCTTCAAGTCATGATGCGCAAGGGATACATCGGCACCGTCGAGTTCATCGATGACGGGAAGAGCGGGACGTTCAAGGTAGAGCTGCTCGGTCACATCAACAGCTGCCACAGCATCAAGCCTCGATACCCCGTGAAGAAAACCGAGATAGAATCCGTGGAGGCAAAATACCTGCCCAGCAAGGGATACGGTTTCTTGCTCATCTCCACCAATCAAGGCATCGTGACCAACGAGGAAGCCAAGGATAAAGGAATCGGCGGCAGATTGCTCGCCTTCGTATATTAACCAACAAAAAGATAACACGGAAGTGACTGGCAAATGAAGTATGTTCATGCGTCTCGTGAAGTTAAAATTCCTGCAGACCAGAAAGTGTCGTTCAAGGTCAATGGAAAGCAGGTAGAAATGAAGGGACCAAAAGGAACGATCACGCGAGATTTCTCTCATGCCCGAAACCTCGATATCAGTGCGCCAGCCAAGGACACGATTCTCCTCGAAACAAGGTTTCCACGGCGCGCGGACCTCGCCATCATCGGGACGATCCAAGGCCACATCCAGAACATGATCGTTGGCGTGACGTCCGGGTACAAGTACAAGCTGAAGATTGTCTACGCGCACTTTCCCATCACCGTGAAGGTCAACAAGGACACTGTCGAGATACAAAATTTCATCGGTGAACGGGGCTTTCGAATCGTGCCCATAAACGGCGATGTCAAGATAACTGCAACGAAGGAGGATGTCACCGTGGAAGGCATAGACAAGGATATTGTTGGCCAGAACGCGGCGAACATTCAACGTCGAACCCGCATCATAGAAAAGGACTTGCGTGTCTTCCAGGACGGTATTTACGTTTACGAAAAATGGGCGGGCGAGAGGCTCTTTTGGCACATCAAGATGTAGGCGGTGAATCGGAATGAAAACGAAAAAGGACAGGATCAAGCAAAAAATACAAGCAAAACCAAAACGACGATTTATCCGCCAAGAATCGTGGCGATATGCGCGCCTTCGCACGACCTGGCGCAAGGCCAAGGGTATCGAGCAGACCATGCGCATATACCACAATAGCGTGTCTGCAGGAGTCCCGAGGAACCCGTCCGTTGGATACAGGACGCCAAATGAAATTCGCGGGGTTCATCCCAGTGGTTACGAGATGATCGTGGTGCATAACATCGCCGAGCTGGAGCCGTTGAAGCCGAAATACCACGCGATCATGATCGCGTCGAGTGTCGGCCGGAAGAAGCGGATCGCGCTCAAGGATGCCATATTGACCAAAGGATTCAAGTTGTTGAACCCGGGAATCAAGGCCGAGGTCGAGGAGTTCGGGAAAGAGATCGAAACCGGACTCGGTGATGTTGATCAAACGGTGGGCAAGGTGGAAGACATCAAGCTCACCGACGAGGACCTGGACGACATAGACAAGGATGTCGATGACAAGAAGGACGACAAGGAGGAATGATCGTAGATGAATCTCAACGCGCAACGCCGGATGGCTTCCAAGCTGTTGAAATGCGGGAAGAACCGCGTGTTCATCGATCCCTACATGGGAGAAGACGTCTCGGTGTGCATCACCAACAAGGACATCCGCAACTTGGTCAACACGGGTGTTATCAAGGGGCGGTATCCAAAAGGCGTGAGCCGGTCCCGGGCAAAGGCCATCCACGAGCAGAAGAAAAAGGGGCGCCGGAGCGGTCCAGGCACGAGGAAGGGGCCAGCGGGCTCCCGAGCCCCGGAGAAGCGGGATTGGATACACAGGATACGCGGCATCCGTGTATTCTTGAAAGTCCTTCGTGATAAAAACCACATCGACACGAAAACATATCAAAAATATTATGCCCTTGCGAAGGGTGGTTCGTTCAGGAATGTCGGACAACTCAAACGCTTCATGCAGGAAAAAGGCACATTGAAAATGGATAAGAAGTGAAATCAAGATGGCACGTGGTCCAACATACAAGGTCGCTTTCAAGCGCCGACGGGAAGGAAAGACCAACTATTACTTGCGCCGGAGCTTGCTCATCTCTGGCAAGCATCGCGTGATCATTCGACCCACCGTGAATAATATCACATGCCAGGTATCGGATGCCCGCATGAAGGGGGACGTCATCCTCGCGGCCGCCCACTCGAAGGAACTCGTGAAAGCGTTCGGGTGGAAGTATAGCCTCGGGAACCTGCCTGCATCCTACCTCGTCGGCTACCTTCTTGGGAAGAAGGCAATCAAGAACGGGATTGAAGACGGTGTTGCAGATATCGGGCTCCGCATTCACATGAATCGTACCTTTGCTGCATTGAAAGGCATCATCGATGCCGGGTTGGATATTCCTCATGGTGACGAGATATTTCCCGATCAAGACCGCCTCATGGGAAAGCACATAGAGGCATTCGCCTCCCAGGTTAAAGAGGAAGGCGATGATGCGGAACCGGGCACTTCGCACCAGTTCAAGAAGTTGATGAAGGATGGCGTGGACCTCACGAAAATATCCTCCGCTGTAACCGACATCATGAAAAAAATAGATAATGCATACAAATAATATCAAGAATGGATGAAAACATGTCAGAACGAAAGCAAAAGCGGCAACGCCGGGGACGGGAAGCTCCCGTGAAGGTCGCGAAGTGGGTCCCTCGGACGCAAGTCGGGAAGCTCGTCAACGAGGGCACCATCACCAATATCGACCAGATATTCGAGCGCGTCCTCCCGATAAAGGAGATCGAGATCGTGGAACGGTTGTTGCCGAACTTGAAGGAGGAAGTGTGCGACGTTTCCCTCGTGCAGAAACAAACCGACGCGGGCGAGAACTCCCAGTTCAAGGTCACGGTTGTCGTGGGCTCCGAGGATGGTTACATCGGTGTTGGCGAGGCAAAGGCAAAAGAAATCGGGCCAGCCATCCACAAGGCCATCAACCTCGCGAAGCTTGGGATCATTCCCGTGAAGCGAGGCTGTGGTAGCTGGGAGTGCGGGTGCGGTGAACCCCACACGGTTCCGTTCGCGGTGAAGGGGAAGGTCGGTTCGGTCGCGGTGGAACTCATCCCTGCTCCTAAGGGCATCGGGTTGGCCGTGGCGGACACCTCGAAGCTGGTCTGTTCGATCTGCGGGTTGAAGGACGTGTGGTCCCGGACGAGCGGGCGCACGCGGTCAAAATCAAACCTCACGAAAGCCACGTTCGAGGCCTTGCGCCGCACCATGAAAGTTTCAACCATGCAACAAATACAATGATCCGAATATCCGAATCTACTGCAAGAAGTGACATTACATGAACGATAATGATACACAAGGCGTCTTGATTCAAATGAAAGATGAATCAAAGGATAAACTCCACGCGAAGGAACTGTCCGACGTGCTCATCGTCGTGATCCGGGTGCGCGGCAAGTGCCACAAGCACCACGACGTGAAAAAGACCTTCGCGTTGCTACGCCTGTTCAGGAAAAATCACGCGGTCATCTTGCGTGCAACCGAATCGATCAACGGCATGCTGTTCAAGATAAAGGACCATGCAGCGTACGGCATCATAAACCGGGATACCTTGATCGAGATGCTCAAGAAAAAAGCACGCTTGGCCGGGCACAAGCCATTGGATGAAGCCTCGTTGAAAGCATTGACCGGGTACAAGACACACGAGGAGCTTGCCGATGCATTGTTGAAATTCGAAATTAAATTCCAGGACATCAAGCACATCGTTCCCGTGTTCCGGTTGCATCCCCCGAAAGGCGGGTTCTACAACGGGATCAAGCACCAGTACCCGCAAGGTGGCGCGCTCGGGTTCCACGGAAACGAGATCAACGACTTGTTGATCCGGATGGTATGAGGTGTACATCGAGATGTCAATCAAGTACAAACGTAACCGTTCTAAATACCGGGGTTCACGCCATTGCGGGTGGGGAACCCAAGGCCAGCATCGCAAGACGGGCAAGCACGGTGGAAAGGGAATGACCGGGTTGAAGAAGCACAAGGCCAGTTTCATGGTGAAATACGCCCCTGATTACTACGGCAAACACGGGTTTAACCGGCCAGTCTGCGTGACGACGCACGATACTACCATTTCCATCAAGCGCCTCGAGTCCTCGCTGGCATCGTTGGAAAAATCCGGGGCCGCGACGAAGAAAGGCACGTTATACGATATCGACTTGGCGCAAGCCGGATTCACCAAGCTTTTGAGCACCGGCAGCGTGAACGGGAAGTACAACATCACCGTGGCACGCGCTAGCGCCAAAGCCACCGAGAAGATCAAGGCGGCCGGTGGTTCTGTTACCCTCACCGCACCGGCCGGCGATTCCGAGTGATGCATAATTATTACTCGCATTTTTTTTTACGTCCATCCCGTGAATAGGAGCACCAATCCCAAGTAACGTGGCGTGATGGCTTGCCCCGGTGGTGATCCCGTTCTCTCGTCCGCGGATGGAATGTTTATATCCCGGTGTTGCATGGTTCAACTGGATGAACAATGGAAAACGGTACGAGTTCGCTGAGCGCACGCGAGAAGGAGATGTTCGGTGCCATCCTGGACCTCGATCCGGGCGACACGGTGATCACCATCGTGCGCCGGAGCATGGCATCATTTTACCTTTCACATTTGATGGGTGGCGTGGTGTTCTGGGTTATATTAAGCATCGTGCACGCCGTCTTATTCACGGGCTTCGGGGCATTCATCGACCCGGCCGTCCAAGGCATCTTGGGGGCAGTGTTCTTTTACGTGACGATGATGGGCTCCACGATTGCGTGTTTCGCTCGAACCACGCGTCCAATTACCTCCCGTTGCGTGGAATTCTCGCTGATGACAAGGCACGGTTGGTCTCCTTGATCGCGTCCGCGCGTGAAGATACAACCCGCTTGCGCCCGGAATACATGCGCGGGCTCTGAATGACATCGGCATTGGTTGGAAATGGGAGCGTTCAAATCCCTTACGTGCGTGTTTATAACTAGAACCTAGGACCGCTGGTGGAGTCTACACGGGCACTTAACCGGCATCGTGAGCGGGTACTTCGACGCGAGCTTTCATCGTCTGGTTTCTCGGGGTTACAATTTCTTGGCGTGAATGACGTGAATTCAAGGAAACACGTGATAAGCCTTGGTATCGTGCACGATAACAAGGTCGTTTACACGTCTGATTTGGACGTGCGCCCGATATTGGAACTGGCGCGATTTTCCATTTCCTTTGCACAGAATCTCGTGCATGGTGGCGAGCTTGTCGGATTAATTCACGAGCCCGGTGAAGGTGACGTAAAGGGATACAAGGTCGATGACGGCGGGATATCCGGTATTGTCACCCGGGAACACATCATCTTCAGGACCATCAAGGGGAAGGGCGATGATTCCGGGTTATGCTTGTGCGCGACCTATCCATCGTGCGAAGACTTGAAATCCCTCGGGATCGCCACCATGAAACCCAGGGACCTTGAAGCCCAAGCCTCCGAGTTCATGAAGGCTTTGTCACGCGTCGTCGTGGAAATGCTCGACCTGGAAAACGTTCCCTTTTCCACCTACACCCAGAACCAGGTGCTTCAATTCCACGAGACCATGATGCGCGTGTTTGATGATGTCTTGCACGCATCACATGTCATTTTCACGGACGAGTTTCCGGTGATGGATTCCATCGCGTCCGGGTCGAACGAGTGCCAGTTCTTGTTCGCGTCCGTAATGGCTGGTAGCATCCCCCTCGCGTCGCGTTTCTTCGAGGACATGGAAGGTTACTTCACGTTCACGGTGGATGCCAACGAGAACGTCGCGTCCATCCTGGAGCACCTCATCGGTGCTCAGCTGTCCACCATCATTTCCACGGGACGTTCCCTCGCCAGCACGGCAATGCGCCAGGTGGAGCTGGCGTTGCAGTATCCCGGCGGGCGAGCGGAACGACTATTCATCTCGTTCCATCCCATCCAACTCGATTATTGCCTTGTCATCATCGCCAAGGGGAATCCCCAGACGTTGGACCTGTTCCTGGGTGCCACGGCAGAAACCATCGATTCCCTGGGATTGTTCGATAAACCGTTCTCCGGCGATGTCTCGGAATTCGCGGGCCTGCCCCCGTTCCTGGCCGGCATCCCGCGGCAAGTCTCCTTTGAAGACAACGGTCTCGAGCTCGACGACTTGGTCGAGGACCTTGACCTGGAAGTGGTGACCGGCAAGGGCAAGGGTGTTCTTTCACATGCCATCCCGGAGCCAGATGTCGCGGACACCGACGAGCGTGCAAAGAAATCCTACAAGGCCAGGAAGGAACTTTTGAAAATGCAACGGGAATTAAATCGTGACCTGTCCGAGGGAAAATCGAAGAACACCTATCGAAAGTTGAAGAATATGGTGGATCTCGCCGTGAAAACGGAAAATTCGATCTTGAAAGGCTATTACGAGGAAAAAATGAGGCATTCGGCCTCGCAAGATTGAGCTCCCGGTCATGCCACGGGGAAATACGCGGATGACACGGTCGTTGAAGAAGCCCGGCTTGTTCTGTTCTGCATAGACAAAGGTGAACATACACAATGGTGCTCTTCTCTAAAAAAAACAAGCTTTCCGATGACGACCCCGATGGCGACATGTGCCTTCCAAACACGATGTTAAATTTAACCAACCAACACAGGCAGCGATCCATTCTCGTGAAAAAAATGAATTTGACGAACATCAATGATATCCAAGCCATCCAATCAGAAATCGATGGTGGAAACATGGCCATCATTGATGTATCAGGCTTCATCACGTCAGGCGAGTTCACGGTGCTCGAATTGAAACGTGCAGTCGAGCAAATACGGGGCACCTGCAAGAAGCTCGGTGGCGCCCTTGCCCGGCTCGGCGACCGGTACATCGTTGCCACGCCGAACGAGCACGTGCAGCTCGAAGCGTGAAGCCATCTATATACTCCCTTTCTTGTTCTGCAGCAACGCTCCTATCGCGAGAACAACGCTTCCAGCAAGGAAATCGGGCGTAGGAATGGCAACAATCCCATGGCGTATGATACTACCGCGAATTCCAAAATCAAGACCACCACGACAAACACGATATCCGACTTTTTAATCGGTATTGATGACACCGGCGTTCGTTTTTTATACGCAGTGAACGCGCGTTTCTCCATCGATATGCTCGCGTGAAATGCATGCCTGAACATTGATATCAAGACCGCTTTGACCCTGTCTTTCATGAAATCTAATGCAGCCCGAACCGACTTGATGTTCGATCGTGAACAGCCACGTATCCTTTGAGCCACGGCAACTGAACTGGCTTCACTCTGGATCACGGGGATATACCTCAAGCCTAGCGAGATCGCGAAAACGGCGCGGTACGGGATGCCCGCCACGGAAAGCCCTCCAACAAAATCTCTCGGCCGCGTGGTGAACGTGAGCGCCGCGCTGGACAGCGAGAAGCTCCCAATCCAGAAAAAATTTCTCGCTGCGATGAACAGCGTCAACCGGCGTACCGGGAAAAAGGGCGGGATCAAGAGGGCCAGCACCTGGTCCCCTGCTGACGGGACGAAATTGACGAGGACGTCCAAGGGAATGACCGACAAGGAAAATGCAAGCACCCACCGCAAGAAACGCAGCCCCGCCATGATGGAAATCTTGTTCTTTCTTCAAGTCCACCGGCGGTTTGATTCCCTTTTTTTCATAATAATCCGCAAGGGCGCTATGCAACGCCTGTTCGGCGAGAACGGAGCAATGTCGTTTCACTTTCGGCAACCCACCCAATTCTTTGGTCACATCTTCATTGGTCACTTTCAGCGCTTCTTCGATCTTCCTGCCTTTGATCAGCTCCGTCGCCATACTGCTGGTCGCAATAGCCGCACCGCATCCAAAGGTCTTGAATTTCGCATCCACAATCACATCGTTCTCAACTTTGATGAACATCTGCATGATATCACCGCAGGCAGGATTTCCCACGGTTCCCACACCATCCGGATCAATTATTTCACCGACATTTCTCGGATTGATAAAATGATCCATGACTTTTTCACTATATGGAGCATTCATATCGGCATTCCTTCTTCTAAATTATTTTTTGTATAAAGGAGACATAGCCCTCAATCGATCGACGATCGCGGGTAATTTATCCGATAAATATTCTATATCCTTTTTCGTGTTATCTATACCCAATGTAAATAAAATGGTTCCATTGGCGATGGCGTGAGAGACCCCGATCGCCAGCAGGACATGCGAGGCTTTCAGTGCTCTGGAAGTACATGCAGATCCGCTTGCGGCGAACATGTTTGACATATTCAGGAACAGTAAAATCGATTCACCCTCGATGAACTCAAAACCGAAATTCACATTGTTCGGAACTCGTTTTTCTCTGTGCCCGTGAAGATAGAGATGGTCTATCTTCTGCTCCAGGGAATTGATCAGCATGTTCCGCAAGGATGTCACCTGAGCGACGCGGTCAGCCATGTCCCTCTTTGCAATTTCTGCCGCTGTCCCCATGCCGACGATGCCCATGACATTTTCCGTACCCGCTCGTCGACCGCCTTCCTGCGTTCCCCCATCGATCAATGGATTGATCCTCGCTCCTTTACGGATGTAAAGTCCGGCAACACCCTTGGGACCATAAAACGTGGGAGCGGCAAAACTCAATAAATCCACCGGCAACGTCTGAACGTCCACCGGAATTGCCCCAACCGTCTGAACGGCGTCCGTGTGAAAGAGGACATCCTTTTCTCTGGCAATCCGGGCAATTTCCTGTATCGGTTCTATCGTGCCAATTTCATGATTCGCGTGCATGACGGAAATCAGGATGGTCTTGCCGGTCATCGCCTTCTTCACCTCATCCGGGTCCACCAGTCCCTGCGCATCGACGGGTATCTGCGTCACCTGAAATCCCAGTTTTTCCAATGACCTGGCAGCCTGCAGCACGGAGAAATGTTCGATCGCGGAGACGATGATGTGGTCGCCTTTCTTCCGGTTGGCAAACGCAACTCCCTTGAGCGCATAATTATTGGATTCGCTGCCCGATGCGGTAAAGACAATTTCCTCGCTTGAGGCGTTGATCAGTGCAGCGACCTGATGTCGCGCCTTATCCACAGCTTCCTTCGCATCCTGGCCATCGCCATGAAGACTCGATGGATTTCCGTAAATATCCCGCAGATAGGGAAGCATGCTCTCCGCGACTTCCGCAAGTGGCTGGGTGGCTGAAGCGTGATCGAAATTAATTTTTCTATCCATTAATATTTCACCGATTTATTTTATTTTGAATGAACGTGATCGCCCGCAGCGGACGACAATCCTTGGGGCAAACCTTTACACAATTGGCGTGTTTATCGCAATCGAAGACACCACCTCTTTCAGAACTCATTTTTAAACGGTTTTCTGTCGAATGGTCCCGAGGATCGAAGATCCCTTTATACATCTGGATGGAGATGGCTGGTCCGATGAATTCCGGAGCCTCATCGACTTTCGGACAATCGGCGTAACAGCTGCCGCATTTGATGCAATCCGAAGCGCGATTCAACTGGTCCAGATGCACTTTATTTAGATGCGTCTCATACGACATCCGTTCATCCGGCATGTCCTTCTCCCGAACCAGCCATGGCATTGTCTGTCGGTTTTCACTATTTCACGCTTAAACGCCACGAGAACGAAGAATACAATATTTGAAGGATGATTGATGATCGAAAGGGTTCGACATAACAACGGTTATACCATATTCATCCATAAAGTCCAAGAGGGAGGGAGACTCCACAGCGTCGATGGCCTCCCTCGTGAAGGCCATCGCGTCACCAGCCTCCCGCTCGTAGGAACGAAGACACCACGGGAAATTGCCGGCACCGGAACGAACCTTGATATCGCCGAGCATTTATATACTTCGTGGCGCGAGCTCATTGCACGATGATTGTTCACGCGGATCGACATCTCGGACCCATGCACGAGACACGTCCGGCGCAATTTTATCGACAGCGGACATTAACCATGGCGAGCAGCGTCTCGATTCGACCTCGACTCGTCACGTGCATGAAAGTGCCCGTTCAAACTACCTTGCACCATGTGAATCATGATCCAGAGTCATGTACTAGGTCCAATCGACTGAAATACCGCCAGCCCTTTAAACGTCCACGTTTTCTTGGCAATTGCATCCCTTCCTTGCCAACCGCCCGTGAACGGCGTCCGGTTGGAACCTTAATACCTTTCCGGGGACTAACTAGGTACATCGAACGGACGTTGATTTTCCAACGGAACGAAGCTGACGAGCCAGGTGGCCGCGATGATGCATAAAAGAACACGCTTTTACATTATCATGTTAGCACTGCTCTTCATCGCGAGCATCGCGAGCAAACCAACCACGGGCAACCCACCGCTTCGATGTCCCAAGTATCAAGGCGGCCTCCAAGCATCACAAGCACCAGAGACCCACGACTTCGATGTCCTGGATATCAGGAACGTGCAATTCAACAAGTACGAGCTTCAAGTCTTGGCCTCGGTGGAAGGCATCGTCAACATGGATGATGCAAACGTGTACGTCTTGGATTCAAGCTGCAGCGAGCTATGGCTCGAATATTTCAACGCAAGTCCATACATAGGTCATGCAAGGAACGTTGCAAACTTGTCGGACATCATCAACATGTACGCGAGCCATTTCGCGGGCATAGTCGTGTTTGACGGCGACAGCTACGATGAGGTCAACCTCGCATCACCGCTCGCCGGCGTGCATCGCGCGTTGCTCGTGCCCAACCAGATTGCCGGCGCCATCACCGGCACGTGGGACGTGATAACGAACGTGACCCGTGACTTGCAGGATTGCACCACGCGCGTTGAGCGCTACCAGTACGCCATCGAGCATTACTTCCCCCTCTGCAACCAGACCGCCTTTGCGATCTGGGACGGCACCATCGCGAGGCACATGAGAAACTTCATCATTTCAAACAGCTTGTTCACCTTCTGGAAGGTCCTATACGTGCACACCGACGTTCCCCTATCGTGGGGAGGCGAGCCGCTCGACCCCGACCCGCCGGAAGAGCGAGCCGTGTTCGAGTCGTTCCTGGCATCCACGCCGCCCAACATGGCCGTGATCGGGTTCCCGTGGGCGGATGGCGCCAACGAGGGCGAGGTGATCTGGCGCATCTCCCGGGCGAACAAGTACCTCATCCCCACCGACTTCTTCGAGAACCTCGCGTTCACGAGCCGCATGAAGCTCCCGCGAGGGTATGAATTCGTCCAGCAACGTCCAGCTTCTTATCCAGCGCTTGAAAACAAGGTCTACATTTCAGGCATCTGGTCGGACGGGGATAACATCCAATACGTGTACAATCACATGAGACCGGTTCTCTGGGATGGCGGAGGGGGCACCGGCCACGGGCTCGTACCGACGGGCTGGACGGTGAACCCTTCATTGTACTGGATGGCACCCTACGTTTTGAAATTCTATTACGAGCACGCCACGGCGAACGACTCGTTCGTGGGTGGCTTGAGCGGGAAGGGCTATTGCAAGCCGGATTACTTCACCGATGAGTCGTTCCTCCACGCGTTCATCAATGAATCGAATAGGTTGTACGAGCTGACCGACATGAGCGAAGGGCGTATATGGGACATCGATGAAACGGCCGGGTACATCACCAGTGCCACTAGCCTTGCCGGGATATTCGATGGCTATGGCGGCCCCCTCGTGCTCGACCAGCCGCGCGTCGTGAACGGGATACCCATCTTCCGCTCCATCGGCGTCCAAGATGACACGAGCGAGCACTTGGAGTTCATCGAGGAGCTCAGTGCCGCGGTGAATAACCGCCCGATGTTTTTCTTCTTCCACTTGCATTGCTGGACGTGCAACACCACGGTGTGGACCGAGCTTGCAAGCAGATTGAACGAGATCGAAGGCGTCGAGGTCGTGCGACCCGACGTGCTCGTCCACCTGGTGAAAGAGTGGCACGCGCTCGAGCCGGTGATGGCGGGCCCCGTCGCAGTGCATGTGCTCGTGACGAGCGTGCTCGCGATCGCCGGGCTCGTGCTCCATATCAAGAGAAGGGAAAACCGGTTTGCCAAGTAGCAAGACAAGGGAATTATCCCGGGGCAAGTCCACGCGTGCCTGCTGCCGGGGATAGTGTCATTCGGACATCTCATCGACAAGCTGCGAGAGATCGACGAGTGAAATGCCGCTTTTGGTGGAAACGATCGCGTCACCGAGATTCCGCTCGCAGAAAGGGCAGCACGTCACGAGCACACTTGCAGCCGTGCCCACCGATTCAACAATGCGCTTTTCAGCAGTATCGAGCGCGAAATCCTTGAACGCCGATTTCACGCCCGCTCCCGCACCGCAACACCACGCGTTCTCGCGGTGCCGCGGCATCTCGATGAATTCGACGTTTGGCAGTTTCTTGAGCACCTCGCGGGGCGCGTCGTATACGCCAGCATGGCGCCCGAGATGGCACGGGTCGTGGTACGTCACTTTCACGGTGTCCTTGGGTGCCTTCAGCTTCAGCTTGTTCATGTTCGCCGCGAGGAACTCCGAGAAGTGCAGCACCTTGCACGGTACCTGCAGCCCGAATTTCTGCTCGTATTGCTTCACGAACGTCCGGTAGCATCCGGCACACGCGGTGACAACGGTTTTTGCCCCCGATTTCTTGATCATGTCTATGTTGCGTTCAGCCAGCTGCCTGGCAGCATCCAATTGTCCCGTGGTAAGTAGTGGGGAGCCGCAACACGCCTCATCCTTGAGGATGGCAAAGTCGATGCCCATCTTCTCGAGCAACGAGATTGAATGGCGGACGGCTTCCCGTTCCCTGTAGGCGCCGGTGCACCCGACAAAATAGACGACATCAGCAGAATCCTTGACGTGCTTCTTCATGTATTCCTCGGAAAACCTGTCCCCGGGCTTCTCGCCGTACGGGTTGCCGACCTTCTCGATGTTTTCCTTGAACACCTTGTGCGCCTTCATGGGGCCGTGGCCTTGCGCGATAGCTTCTTGCCTGAGCGCCTCGAATATCTCGACGAGGTGGTCCCCGACATCTTGCTGGCATTGTATCTCGCAATTCCCGCACAAGACGCAAGCGAATATCTTCTCGGCGACCGAAGCCGTCATCTCGAACTGGCCTTCCATCAAACCCCGCGCCATCAGGTTCCTCCCGCTTGCCCAGTACGGCTCGAACCAGAAATAGGAGCCCGAAGGGCACGAATCTTGATAATCCCGGTAGATGAATTTGCACGAGTTGCAACGTGCACAAATAAGCAGGTATTTCTTAACGGAATCCAGCACACCAAGGGTTGTTTCTGTCACGGGCATCACGGGAGTCGTGCATGAACGAGAACGGAAGCGATTAAGTAGTAATTTCCATTTACCATCCACGCGGTACAATCCTCGCTCGCAGCACATTTAAAAAATTGCTACCCATTCACCAGTGCAACCCCATGAAGCTTGACCTCGATTGCATCCCGTGCTTGCTGCAACAAGCCGTCCGCGCCACGCGAATGGTCGAAGGAGATGCAGAGCCGCGTGACGTGAAGCATGTCCTCGATCGCGTCATGGAGGTGCTGCTGGATCCACGGCTCCTCGATGACCTCCCCGGGAAGACGGGAGCACGCGTTTACGGCGAGATTGCCAAGGCATTGGGGACGGCGGACGTGTTCCTCGAGGTGAAGCAAGGGTCGAACGAAACGGGACGGGCGCTGTACCCCCGGTTGAAACACATCATCGCGCAGAGCACCGAACCCTTGAAGACCGCCGCCAAGATAGCATCGGCAGGCAACATCATCGATTTTGGCGTCACCCACGACTTCAACGTGGAGGCCGAGCTCGACAAGCTCCACCTGGCCATCGATGACTTCGACGAGTTACGAGAGGCCCTTAGAAGGGCAAGAACGGTGCTGTACATCGGGGACAACGCGGGCGAGCAATATTTCGACAAGGTTTTCATCGAGGAGATCAAGCACGAGTTCGGTGACAGGATGTCCATGTCGTTCGGGGTGCGCGGGGGGCCCATAATCAACGATCTTACCGCGGCGGACGCTAAGCACGCGGGCCTGGACGCGCTTGCTACCATCGTGGCGGGCTCGCAGTCGCCCGGCATCATCTTGGACGAGTCCAGTGATGCCTTCAAGGCAGCGTTTGCATCCGCGGACGTGATCATCTCCAAGGGCATGGGCAACTTCGAGAACCTCACTGAGCAACCAGCCACGATGAACATTTTCTTCATGTTGAAGGTGAAATGCCACGTGATAGAGCGCTTGACCGGCGTCCCCATTGGCTCTTCGGTGCTCGCGTCGTGGCGGAAGATGTCCTCGCCGTGATGCAGCCGGCCGAACATGCCCCCTTATCACCGACATGATAGCACGTTTTTTAACCACGCGGGTTCGAGGAAGAGAGCATGCCCTTGGACGATTTTCTCGCGGTCAAGCCCCCGCGCAAGCCCAAGGAGAAAAAGGCCGGGGCGCCCGCGAACGTTTCTTGAGCTTGTGATGCTGTCGCATGTCATTTTCGGTTATGCCATGATTAATGGCAATCTGGGCGAGCAAGGAATCCAGGGTGATGTACGTGTTGAGCTCGAACTCGGGGAGGTAATTTTCACGCTGGTTGGGCGAGAGATTGTACATCGAAAAACGATTCCGGCGTCCTGGTATAACCAAGCACCCGTCGCACCGTTTCGCAAACCTGCCAAGGTCGGAATCCTCGAACGACGTGATTGCATAGATACGCAAGCCAGAGATGAACCCTTGCAACGAGTAGTCAAGAATCTGCGACGTGGACCCGCTCCCCGATGTCAGGATTACCAAGTCACCCGGCTGCCGCAAGTCCCAATGGCCGTCGTAAATGACCTTGAGGTCCTTGTCTGGTTCCTTGCACAAATGGCCATACCGGATGGCTGTAACTTGGTTCACGATGGCATCACGCCCGACACCCATGAAATAGATGTGTTTCCGGTTCGTGATAGGGATATAATCCGAAACCAAGTTAATGAAATTCATCAGGGATTCCAAGTTATCTTCGAGGTACGAGTAGGTGGATTCGAACGCGTCGACGATTTTCTTGGACGACTCCTCGAATGCGATAATGGAATCCTCCACGTTTTTTCTAACGCTATAACCAATGGAGGCCCCGATGACCGCGCTGGTGAGCTCGAATTCCGTTCCCAAGGGTGCGTACAGGGGATTGTTACTCTTGGAAGGTTCTAGGATGAGAACGTCCGGGTACTTGTCCGCGAGCGCCTTGTTGTAACTCATGCCCAAGACCTTGAGCCCGTCGTTCTTGGCATCCTCGGCATGCTTCATGGGCGAGCCTGAACCGGAACCCGTGTTGAATATAAAGACGTCGTTCCTAGTCCACGGCCTTAGATTCGAGCTATGGGCAGGTAGTATGATGGGGAATCCATTGTGTTCCAAGCAGTCCTCGAATAGGAGGATTGATTGTAACGAGCGCCCTTGACCGTCCACGATAAAATTATTGTTACGGGAATTGATGAGAATCGAAAACACGTTCTTCAACCGGTCACGATCGAGTGCTGCCAAGGATGCACGAACACATCCCGTGAGATACGCGTGTGCGCCAAAGAATATTTTCAAGCCGGACATCATGCCATCATTCATCCAACTGTTATTGACCTTTATCGTTAATATAGAAAAAAATGTCCCGTTACGGATAAGAACGACTAAACGTATAAAAACACATTTTAGTGAAAATATCGCACCTTTTTAGGTATTGATTTCACCGATTACCGTGGACAATGAAAAAAATCTATATCGGGCTCGACATCGGTGGCGTGAATATCAAGTGCTCCAGCGTGGTGGCCAACGATGCCATTTTTCCTTACAAGAATGCAATTTCGACCAAGGTTCATTTCCCGTTGTGGAAAAATACCATTCTTGGATTGAATAATGCATTGCACGAAACGTTACGTCATCACTTAGGCCTATACAATGAAAAATCATGCGAGAACGAACACGGGGAAATGCACGTGTGCGCGTCTATCACGGGAGAACTGTCCGATGCCTTCGACTCCAAGAATGACGGAATCGACCGGATCACGTCGGCCTTGGAACGGGCATGCGAGAGCACGAGGAACGAAACAAGGCACCTTGAAATCCACGAGCCCTTGTTCGTGCTGGTTGACGGGACGCTCAGGAACGGGGTGGAAACGAGGAAGGAACACCGCCTTGCTTCTGCAGCAAACTGGTATGCAACAGCCTCGTGGATTGGATGCTTGAGAAAGGACTGCATCCTGATCGATTGCGGTTCAACCACCACGGACATCATCCCGATCGTCAACGGAATGCCCGTACCTGAAGGAAAAACGGACATGGCCCGCCTCTTATCTGGCGAGCTTGTATACACGGGAGTATTACGTGCCACGATTCCTTCCGTGTCACACCATGTTCCTATAAGCATGAGCGGTACTATATCGGAGATAAGCTTTGAAAATTTTGCGTTGATGGCTGATGTGCATTTT
Organism: Promethearchaeota archaeon; assembly: GCA_041305945.1. Classification (GTDB taxonomy): domain Archaea; phylum Asgardarchaeota; class Lokiarchaeia; order Sigyniarchaeales; family Sigyniarchaeaceae; genus JBGLND01. The sequence goes on along the minus strand of JBGLND010000001.1, from coordinate 2,019,737 downwards.
CTTTTGGGGAACATTACGAAACAACAATACGATTGTGAAACCGCTGACGGAAGGGAGGTTTCAAGAAACAATTGCCTCAAACGCCTTGCCAGAATCGTGTGCGAGGATGCAACAATGCTAGGGGAACCTGTCTTGCTCGAGATTGCCCGGTTCCTGAAGGAACGGCAAGTTGAACTCATCGCGAGGGCTTTGGCCAAGGTGGTTTCAAGATACGTGGAAGCATACCACGTGGACCAGGAACGGCTGGCCTGCGTGGTCACGGGGCTTGGAGAGGAATTCCTTGCGGGGGAAGCAGCCCGTCGTTCCGGGTTCAAATATATAATGCCGGTATCTGAAATTCTCGACCAAGCCGCATCAATCACGTCATCGGCCATGGGCACACTTCACATGATAATAAGGGAAGGAGCACGTGACGAGGGGTGACGTTCCGGTATGCATTACAGGAGATGGTTCGTGAAAGTGAGCGGGTTGATCCTCACGAACGAGATCGCATTCGATTCATTCGTGAAAGGAATCATGGCGTTGTTATTATTCAATGAAAATATCCACGTGACGATAATCCCCGGCGGTGGCCATGAAGTCGATGAATTACGAGCAAGCTTCCAAGACACGAATATATCGGATGAAGAACGAGAGAGCAATCTGCAAGAAATTTACCATTGGCAGTCCGTGGATGTCATGGATAAAAACGCCAAGCTAATCAAGGATCGTTTCGCGTTGCATGACCGCGTATTCGTGCCGGCGATCAAGACGGTATTGGAGGAAGAGCAGCCCCAGCTCCCTCGATCGTGGGACGTCACGTCAGATAGCATCACATACTGGCTCGCGTGTCGCGACCGAACCACCATGCCAACCATAATCCTCCTGAAGGACGTCGATGGTGTGATATCACCTGCAACGGGCTCGGAAGTCACGAGACGGGCAGGCCAGCCAGCCGGGAAGCTTCTCAAGGAAATTAAGGTTCGTGAAGCACGTCCAAAGCCCCAATGCCCTTCTTTTCCATTCGACCAGTTCCTCTTCACGCTCGTTGAACGGTACCGCGTTCCGTTCTACATCATTAACGTATCTCGGCTTGAACGGTTGCAGCAACTTGCAGCATCGAGGGAAGACTTCCCGTTCACCCTTGTCGCGCACGAGGAATGAGGCAATCGATGGACCGCAAGATACGCGTTCCAAGTTCGTTCACGACATCAACACCCCAAGTGATAGAAAAATCAGCCATGTACGCCTCGAACTCGCTAGAATCGTGCTTACTACGTTCGATAAGGATTGTTCCTTTAACATTTTCCAATTGATCAATGAAATCGTTTGTTTTTTCGATGATAGAACGAATGTATCCAGGGATGTAAAACACGGTAGATGCACGATCGAACCTGCGGACGAACAAGCCCGGGTCCATCCGTTCCACCAAGACAGATTCTAGATAACCGTGTATCTTGGTTATGATCTCCTCGTGGCTTTCTCGCGCGACGACGTCATCACCTTCGAGGAAGATGCTGCGGATGCACGATTTCAAGGCGGATGCCGCGACGAGAACATCATCGTGGCCCTGGATGAATGGCGACGAGACGCGTGGCGGGTTCAAATCGACCAGATGTTCCCGGTCTTGGTGAAGCGTTGCATTGAGTAATTCCTTTACAAATTCCCGGTTACAACGGTACAATTCGAACAGCCGAACCAGGCCACCATCGTGATCATTGAGGACCTTTACCTTGAAATGAAATTGAAACGGGGACAAGATGATGGAACTCCCGTGTATCAACAGTTCGCAGAGCGTTTGGTGGGAGGAGAGTTTTCCACTAAAAAATGATGCAACATCCCGGCACGCGACGCGCGTTCTCGCCATGGTTACATCATGCCCCCCTTGGAATCGTAATTCCAGACCAGTATTTCACGGCGCACGTTATCGCCCTTCTTGCACGTCACGCTGTAATTCACGACCGTATCTTGGATGTTGAAATCTCGATACATCGACCGGAATCCCGCGTTGAGCGACAATACGAAATGACCTTTGATGCCATTGCAGACATGAACGAGTCCCTCGTGATCGAACTGCTTGTTATAGGCATAATCCGTTGCATACGGCGGGTCGATGTAAAAGAACGTGTCGTGCGAATCGTATCGCTCGATCACCGCTTTGAAATCCATTTCATGAAGTATCACGCCCTTCAACCGGTCATGTGCAGCCGTCAGGGGACCCCGCTTGAACAAGAAAGACCTTGCTTTTTTATCGGGAGATGAAGCAAACGGCGAATTGCACCGGCCATCTTGGTTGAAACGAAACAAGCCGCCGTAAGAGGTCTTGACGATGTAATAAACCCGAAACGCGCGCTCGACGGGGTCGAGGGTGGCCCAGTCCGAGCCACGATACATCATAAACAATTCCCTTGCCACAAGGCTAATGTTCAATCTTGCGATGAACTGTTCGAAGAAAACCTGGTCTTGGATGATCTTGTAAAAATTCATTAGCAACGCGTCGATGTCGTTCAGCACCTCGATCGATGATGGTTTTGGCACGTTACTCATCCTCGTTGAATTCTTGAAGAAAAACACGGCAGCGGAACCCGCAAACGGTTCGACGTAGGTCACATGATCGGCAGGGATCAACTCGCATATTTTCCGCTTTAGCAACCGCTTCGAGCCAACCCATTTAAGTGGAGAGTCCATGAACAACGCCAAGATGATTGGTACATCATCACGTGAATTTCGTTCCCAGAATTCCAAACCGAGGCTTGTGTTATTTAAGGAATTGCCGGTATTTATTCCAGATAATAGAATGTGAAAAAGAAGTGGGCGTTGCAAAGGAACAGCAACGGATAAAAAAGGGTGGGAGAATCGGGCGAGGTGGACAGGAACGGCACGGCCGTCTGGGAATGGAACGCAAGGAATCATTTCGTTTTCGGCGGTGAAGCCGGTGCACAATTCGTGCAATTCAACGTGAACAGTACCACGGTTGAATTCCCCTTGGATGCAAGCACGCCGCTCGTGAATGCATCTACTTACCATTTTCACGTTAATGATGCGGACCGACTGGCAAACGGGAACACCCTCATTTGCATGCGAGACTTGAATCTTGTTGTAGAAGTTGAACGGGATGGCAACATCGCTTGGTTCTTTGGAAACCCTGGCAACACGACCACCTTGAAATGGCCTCACAATCCCGTCCGTTTGATTAACGGCAACACTATCATCTGCGATTCAGGCAACAACCGCATCATCGAGGTCATGCCTGCCAAGGAAATGGTCTGGTCCACGCAATCTTTCCCTTGGATTCAACTCCAGTTCCCGAAGGGCGCGGAGCGGTTGCCTAATGGCAACACGTTGATCTCGGATGCCTACAACAACCGGAACATTGAAATAACTTCGTCAGGTACAATCGTCTGGAGCTTTCCCGGGCAGCTAACGTACGATGCGGACCGGATAGACCGTTTCGCTCCCGATATAGTGGCAGCTGTGCTCGCCGTGGAACAAGGCAAATCTTTTAGCATTCAATTGTCGGGAACCATCCTCGCAGCGGATCTTGACGAGGCTTGGTACAACGTGTTCGATGAAACACGGGGTGAATGGCTCTTTAACGATATGCAACTGGCGGTGGATTTTAACCAGACTTTCACGCTTCACGAGGGCAACTTCACGGTGCACGTCTGGGCTCGTGACACCCGCGCGGGCTGCGTGATGGACTCTTCCGATTTCAACCCGAACGTGAATCACGTGCTCTTCACGATTGCATTGGAATTCACTCCCCCATCGCCCCTCCTTGCCTATATCATTCTCTTATCATCGGCCGGTGGAGCAAGTGTCGTCGTGTTTTACTTTCTACGATTACACATCATTCGAAAAAAGGATGCAGCTTCGTTGGCAGAAGAAATGAAAGCACGGGCCGACCCTGCCAGTAAAGACTTCACCACGGACGTCACCCTTGATTTCGATACTGACATCCCGTCTTGAACGCGTTGCACACTTGCACGATATCATGCCAAGATGAAATGCAAAATCGTGAATGGCTGCACGCAGTTGGTATCATCCGTTTCGGTTGGTTTCCCATCGATCGTCGTTCTAACCGCGCCCTTGATCTCGGGCAGGCTTCCATCAACTGACAAGAGCCGGGCGAATGGATGCTTCTCCCTCCATTGAATCGAGGTCGGGATGCAGCCTTGGAAATTGATTTCGTGGTGGAATGTGTTTGATAGAATCGCAAAACCTCTGTCTAACAAAACGGGGGGATAACAAAACTCCCACGCGTTCCGATATGCTTCTAATAATGTAGTTGCCTTGGAAAAACCGAAGCGTTTAAGACCTTCTTGAATGGATATTTCAAGCACGTCGGCACGGCGCTTGAAATACGGCGTCCCATCATGCATCACGGCAACCGCGCCGTTTATCCACAAGAATCGGGAACTATGCCCTTCAATTGCCGTCGTGCATCCTGCACCGAACGGGTACGAGACGTGCACCTCGTTCACGGGTGCAATCCTCAATACTGCTTTTTTTCCGGCATTCACGCGCGCCTCCAAGAATGTTGGTTGGTCGTTCATTGTTGTTGTGCAATTCTCGAATTTAATTTCAAGGTCATTAATGATGAAATCTCGTTCTTCTTGGGTGGTGGCAAGTTTCCGAGCATGTGTGGCCTCGACAAGCTTGCAGATGCCAAACGCGGGGATTTCGTATGTTTTACCATTTATTGTCGATTGACGTTTCCAGAGCCAATTCACCACGGCGTGCGTGTCGGGAATGGCAGTGCCCTCTTCCAATATCCGTGCATTCGCCGTCCTCTCGATTGTACCTCTCGCCTCGTTGATTGCTTCTCGCGCGAGCCTTGTGCAACGTTCCTCGATGGTTTCATTGATGTTCCATTTGGCTGCGATGTCCAAGCCTTGTTGTTTCGAGTACAAACCGGGCGTGGTGAGCGGAACCACAAAGGCATCGTGGTTCTGGGCGATGAGGAGCTTCTGCCATGCGCCATCGAGCACATCCCATGGACAAGGGTAACCCGATTCCGAGAGCAGGCTACATGCTGCCTCGTAGTTCACGAGGTGATGCTCTGCTACCGTTGCTATGTGCACGAGTTTCGATTCCATGTGTCGCACCGGAAAGTCATCGATTGTCCACGAGACCGACCGGCTCGGTGGGGCGGGGCTACCCGCGATTCCCATGAATGGCTTGAAAAAGATGTTATTTCGCTCGAGCTCGTGAACATGTTCCGCAATGGTATCAGTGCCATTAATTCCATTTGCGAAATCCTCTATGTTCGTGTAAGCGACGATGTCCAAGTCCGGCCGGGCAACAGCATGGAAGATTAATCCCGGTAATTCATCGAAGAACTTCCCGTGCCACACGTGGCCATTCGGAAGCCCCGATTGTGCGACTATCGCTGGAATGGAGGTTCCGTCGAGCCCAAACCAGCTTACCCCGGGGTGGTATGACGTTGGTGCTCCACCCGAAAGCCGTGCAACGGCATAAACCAGTGGAATATCGAAAAGGTGCAACAATTGTGGCACTTGCGGGTGCAAAGCATGTTCAGACGATGCAAAAACCTTGCAAGATAACCCGTGTTTACGAAGCACGTGTAAACCCCTTTGAAATTGGCGGACGTTTGACTCATCGCCGCACAATCGCAAGAACGGCTGCGCGTAAAGCGGGTTAATGATTTCCACACGTGCATCACGTAGAAGGTCCCACACTGGATGCTGGCGGGCGAGTATTTCAAGAGAGCAGGTGCCTATTTCGAACCCGATGGGCAACCTGCCCTCCTTGACGAAGGCAGAAAAATACCCGAGCTGCCGCCACGCGTGTTCCACGTCATCGAATTCGAAGTACCCGGCATCTTGGAAGAGGATGTTCCCGTGGATGCCGATGGCGATTTCTATTGCTGGCTTTTCACGAGCATTCTCGAGTGCTTGCTCCAAGTTTGATGGATTTCGATTGGGACTTTTTGTCTTGGCAGCTAATGCAGCAAGAAACGAGGTCCAGAATGTATCATTTTTGTGGTTCATTATTATTTCACGCCATTTGAACGCGCATGCTCTCGATGGGAATCAAGGATGTATTGTGGAATGAAAAAGAAAAAAGGCGTTTTACATGTTGAATGGACCGACAGCTAGGGAAAACGGGGCTATCATGCCGAGCAGCGTGCCGCCGAAGCCGTGAACGATCCCCCAGAACAAGAGATTGTTGCCGCGAACCACGCGGCCCGTTACCGGGTCGTAATATTCCTTTTGCCAGTACCACGTCCAGATGAGGCCCGCGATTGCCGTGAAGGCCATCAACGGCCAGTCGATCGCGTGGATCACGCCGAAGATGCACGACGTGCCGACGGCAACGATGTATCCCTTGGAACGTGGGAACACCTTCCGCCACAGCGTCAGGAAGTATGACATCAAGAGGAATTGCTGGACCGATCCCCAGATCACGTACCGACCAAACCAGCCCATGAAGAACACGCCAAGGTCGAACTTGTCCACGAGGTTCGATACTTCATAGTCCTCGCCGAAACGGAACGGGCTACCATACACTATCGGGTCACCGTTGATATCGGTCATGGGCAGGAAGAAGTCGAAGATGGCGGTGAGCACCCCCATCAAGACCACGGTTATCGCGATGATGATGACGACCTCGCGGGCGATGTGCCGGGTCAGGTTGTCGAATTTCACGAGATAGGGGATGAAGAACACCAGCAAAGCGATGGCTGCTATCCCGAAGAACCCGACAACGATACCAAGCGCGGTGAAGAATTTCACCGACAGCAAGTCAACAACCCCCGTGATTTGTGGCACCTTCGTGATCCAGAAGAAGCATCCCGTCACGATCAGTCCGACCACGACCTTGAAGAAGATTGACCAGAACGTGCTTCCCTTGAAATTATCCTTGGTTTTGCCGAGGGCACCGACGAACGCGACGATGCTCAAGGTCGTTGCCACGAGAATGATGGCCAAGGCCGCTTCCGGCGCGGCATGATCGATGAAGAGTGCCACGAAATCGATGATGATACCTTCCGGCTGGCGCAAGCTGCCGAGAGGCGTCCCGGGCAAGGCATTCAAGTAGGATTCGAACATGTCCTCCCAGTTGATGAACCTGATGCTGAAATCATCGAAGCTGAGCACCGAGACGATCATGAGCGTGAAGTACAAGGTCCACAGCACGAGGCTTCGTTTCTTGGGCAGGATTTCCCGGAAGTAATGCTTCATGGAACCCAAGCCCCGCTCATCGAACAGCGCGTAGGGGATATTGTGCTTCTTGGTGGGATAGTGGTACGTCCCGTCGTGCTTCACGTGATAAATAGGAGAGAAGAGGAATGCCCAAATGATTGCTATCCCGACGATGCCATAGCCCGCATATTCCATGATCGCGTCGTGCCATATCTCCTTCCCCCCGTACATGAGCGGCCAGAACGCGACGATGACCGCGATGGACATGAACAATATCTCGCCAAACGCGAATTTCCTCGCCTTCACCTTGTCCTTGACGGCCTTGTCTTGCCGGGCAACGACGCCCTTGTATTCCCAGTTGCGTTCTGGTGGCATCGAGCTGTTCCAGACCCGGTTCTGCCCCGATTGCAGCAAGGCGTTTTCCAGGACCGACAACCCCATGATGGCAAGCAAGACGATGACGCTGGCACCGGCGTACACCAGGATGTAATAGGCTGAAATCGCGAGCCTGGTCCTGTACAGCGGCTGGTCCGGGTCGAAGACGAGCTTACCATGTTCTTGAAGAGCGCCGAGAAGGCTGCTGCAATTGAATAAATAATACCAGATTATCGTATCATCCGTGTAATTTCTTTTCCTTTATTTTGGCATTCACTTCAAGCCGTGAAATCCATTCTTCCCTAGTCGCGCGTGTTGAAACGCCCGTTTACCCGTCATCAAGGGGGAACGTGGTCGTCTTGGTTTCGAACGAGTCGTTGGGCCTGGCGCCTTCCCAGAACACGTGGTCGCCATTAAAATATGTCCCGGGACTTCACGGGGGTGTGGGGCGCGAAATCGATTGCTTCGATGAGCGTCCTGTAAGGAGAAGAAACTACCTTCCAATTGCATCCGTTTGCTTCTTTCCTTGGTAGACAGGAATCGACCCTCCTGCATCATTCAAGATGCGTTCCCATGCCAAATCTGCAACGGATTCTTCCATATCGACAACGATGTCGTATTGGCAGGTCGGGTCGATTTCCAAATCATAAGCCATGGTCGGGATCCCGTTTTCACTAAACATAAGCCACCACCTTGCATCCCGGTACCACAGGTTGTTTCCATACCTGGACGTCAGGTATTCCCGTGGGTTCCACGTCGCCTTTGATGCCAAGTCCTGCCCGTGAATCTTGATGCCTAGTTGCCGGGCGTCGATGCTTGCCGCGGCATAGATCGTTGCGGGAATGTCCGTGTTATACACGAACCCATCCCGCTCCTGCTCCTTCTCGGTTTCATTCCCGGGAAAATGGATAAGAAGGGGGAGGTCCATTACCGCGGGATTGAGGAAAAAGCTTGGTTTTCCCATGACCTGTCGTGGATTGTCGCCGTGGTTGGTGCCGTGGTCGCTAGTAAAAATGATCAAGGTATCTTCATAGATTTCCTGTTTCTTGAGTGCCTCCACGACCTTTCCGAACCAATGATCCACGAGGGAAACCAAGCCCGCAAAATGAGCACGGGTGTTGGTAATCAAGTTGTCAGAGTATTTTCCATTATTGGGCCCGTACGCGGGGTGCAGCAGGATTTTTCCAGCGTACCCCGGATCCTTGTACAGGTCCAAGAATTCTGAGGGCGCCTCCCACGGCTCGTGTGGATCGAAGCAATCAAGGAACAGGTAGAACGGCTGCCCGTCGATGTTATCGTGGATGAAATTAATTCCCCACCGGAACACCTCCGCGGTGGTGGTATCGTCCCCCGACGTGTTGCCACGGGTGTTTGCAACGTGCCACGCGGTGATATCCTTGTACCGGTTTTCCAAGATCGCCCTCGGTGTCCCGTAGTATCGCTCGACCTCCTGTTCCCCCACGGTCCATACCGACCCCTTGCGGTCCTGCTGTTGCCCCCTGGCGAAATGCCATTGCCAGAATCCCCTGGTGAAATTGAACCCGGGGGCAAAATAGGGGAGTGTGTCGGTGCAAAATCCCGTGTGGTAGCCGTGAGCAACGAGATTTTCTGCAACCGTGTCCTCATCATTGGAGATGGCTTGCCAGCCGGGGAGATAGACGATATCCCACTTCAGGGGGCGATAGTCGTTGAAGGGAAATACTCGTCGCCCCGTGTGCAGGGCTCGCCGTACAGGGATGGTGGGCAAGGATTCGGGATACGCGTTCGTGAAGATGGTTGCTTCCCGCGAGAATGCATCGATGTTTGGCGTTTTCACCCACGTGTTCCCGTAGCAGCCAAGGTAATCCTTGCGCAACGTGTCCGACACCACGAGGACGATATTGGGTTGTTTTTTCATGAAATCACGCGTTACCAATCATTCAGGATTTAACTCGCTAAGGATTCGAGTTATACGAGACTGTCCCTTTAAAGTATACCGAAATGTGATTGTTGTCACTAACGATAAACATTTTAATCAAATAAAGGAAGACGGTTTGGTAGAAGTATGGTCAATCAGTGAAGTAATCAAGAACTTGCTATTTTCACCAAATAATGAATCATCTCCGTGAATTTCAAGGAGTAAATTTTATTTTCATAACTTTCTGAGATAGATCATCGAAATAGCACCCATACATCGATGGAACATGAAAAATCGGCTAACAATTGGTTAACTGATGATCTCCTTTTCAAGGAGAATGTAAAAAGCAAGTATCAACGCTGCAGCGGCTGTACCAAAGTGCCAATAGGCATGCCACTGCCACCACGAGTACGGGTCGCATGTTGCCGCGGCGGTTTTACCTAAAAACCAAAGCATATAGGAAGAAATGAACATGGCACTCGCAAATATAAACAATAGTAAATTTCGTTTTACCCTCCTTATCCTTTTATTTTTTCTTGCGAATAGTTTGGAATACATGCCAAAATACATGCCAAGACAAATCGCAAATTCATTCGCCACCGCGATGATCAAGAAAAGGATGAAATAATACTCTTGTAAATTGAATTTTACAAGGGGGATGATCACGATGAAATTCACCGAGAGGATCGAGTAAAAGTGCTTTTTCTTCATGTCAAGCAGAATTGCGAGTGAAATCATGACAACTGAAGACACGTACATGTTCATCGAAAGAGCATCAAAAAAGTGTCCCGAAACGATTTCATTCCTGGCATAACTCCCGTGCATGAAAAAACTGCCTAATCCCAACCAGACAACCAAAAGCCCGTATGTTAGTGCATAATGTAGGTTTTGTTCTTTAGAAATGTAACTCGTGTATCTTGTTATCTTTCCATTGCGGATAAAATCATGAATTACAAGTACGATCATGCCAGCACCGACATAAAACATGTTCGACCATGTGTTGATGGGTTCACCCACGAGTTTACTTGGATCGAAATTTTCACAAAATGGCGTTGCATGACCTCCGGGAAACGTCCAAAGATCGAATACTTGCATGATTATATAGAAGACCATTCCCAGCGAGAAAAAAACGATTCCCGCTAGAATGCCCCTATATTTCAATACAAAATTCTTCATGAACCAATCACGCTTCTTTCGATCGTTTCGTTTTGTTTCGTTTAGAAAATCCAGAATCTACCATCAAGAATGAGAGGAAGAACTAATAAAAGAGCTTTAAGGTATCAACCGCATTTCTTCACATCTCAATTAAAATTATCCCTAATACCTATATACCTCGATGGTATTGCCAAAATCGGGAATACGCGGGGAATATCTCTTCGTGAAATGACACGACCACCGTCGACGATCTTGAAGTCGAGAGTAAGAGTGAATCGCGTTTCTGTAGCATCGTAGTTTTCTAATATAACTGCCTTGTCATCATCGCTAAAACGAGCGGATTTCACACCGCCGTCGTAATCAGAGTGGCGATTTTGATACCAATGCTCTTTAAATCGCTCAAGTTTATCGCCAGTCGCGAATATCCTCATAAATCCTTAATCAAAACGTGGGTGTCGACTAAGGATTCCCCGCGTATGTCTCTTTACGGTTATTTAATCCTCAATCGAATCCTCTAAAATTACCAAGATAGCATCAAGTTCATTGACAAGTTCGATTGCCCTACTTGCGAGTTCCTTCAAAACGTTGGGATCGGTTTCGTTTTTTTCCATCTTGAGTAAGACAGATTGTATTCGATATAAGCTCGATGCATAATCCCAAAGATCAGATTCATCCCTTTCCTTAAGAGAGCGCAAACTTTTATCAGACAACATCATCACTATCGACTCCTGCCCGTTCGTGATAAAATTTTGATTGATTCATAAAATTTTCCTTTTCTTTATACCCATGTTGAACCGTGAATGAATTTGGTTCAGATTGTACTTTTTCTTGGTGTTCCTTGTAACGTTGTAATAAGGATCTTGCTTTCTGAATATCCTTTTTCCTCGATGGTTTCTTTGACCGTCCCATGGGGAAACTACCTACAGACTATCAAGATTCTGGGAACCTATTCTAATAACCTTATTGAAGAGCATTTAAAAAAAGGGAGATGCAGGTAGGATGCAGATACGACATCCGCGACTTTTCGTACATCCAAGGGTAAAGAATTAACACGGGGAATTACTCACACTTAATAGGTTTATATTGCCATTTTTCGTTGTTAACGGTAAAGATTTTTCCACCTTGAACTTGTAAACGGCTTTTTTCAATTCATTCTTGTATATATGTTGTATGTTACCGAAAGCCAATTCAAATTTTAATGGAAGCTCTGTTTCTTTTAGAAATACGGGTACTATGGGCTTTTCCCTTTTTATCCCTAGCGATATTTCCCTGTTCACCCACTGCGATGTAACTGCAGCCGGGGAAAGGAAAATAATCATCTTCTCGCATCGATCAATGGATATTGCGATGTTTTCCATCCATTCCTCGCTTGGTGTTAATCCTTCATCGTACCAAATTCGATAACCAGCCGCATGTGATCTCTTGATCTCGGGGTACACGTCTTTTTTATCCTTATGGGCATACGACACGAAGATGTATGGATTATCCAAATTACAAGCAGTAAATGGGGGTTCTATCTTTGCATCATCGTCGGATTGAACCGGGAAGTCCATCGGAACCTCCGAGATTATTTTTTCCACCAGTTGGGAAAATTCTTCCTATATCTTTCTCTCCATCATATCATGATCATGATGCCACGTGGATAGATCATACCGGTTATCAAATTCATCTACCAATCGGTTTATAATCTTCTTCAGAACATCATCGCGATCTGAATTGTCTGCAAGGATGACCATGCAAGATGTTCCGTTCTTTAACGGCTTGAAAACGATAATATTTTCAGATAATTTGATACTCTCCATTACTTGATTGTCCATCAGTTCGCCTACAAGGTTGGGAAGCGACGATAGGTATGCAAAAAATAAATCCTGATATATTTTAAGATTTACATTTAATATTATTATCGGAAGGCCATTATGTAGGACGTACATTAAGTTTCAGGTAACTGAAACTTAATATGATTTTTTTCGTTGATATGACTTCCTCTCACGAACGCCGAACAGAACGAATTCCACCGGAAGATGGGGTCTTTAGGAAAGCGGGAACGAATCTCAGTGAATCCTTACTTCGTGCGTTGATTATTCTATTTTCTTGAAGATATAAAAGTCTTTTTGTCGAATTTATTCGCACCTTTGGGGAAGCCGGTTTAAGAATGTACATACAAACATCGTACGATTTTATATATATGAGGTGAACGATCTTCAACACGTTTTATAACGTTGATTACCGGGGGGAACCGAATCACAACCGTGCACCTCGCCGTTTCGATGCAGCGACAACATGCCTTCGTTTATCCATGCATGGCTGCTTGGCGCGGGTTCAAGGCTTACCGTTGGAACGTTAACGGCACGTTAAAATGCATCATGCAAGGGTGATGGCCCTTCGCGGGCAGCAATCGATGCACGCGCGGCAGGATATGCAATTCTCACGGTTCACGACGAGGTGAAAATTCTCGTCGAGCACGAGGGCTTGGTAGGCACAAAGAGCCGTGCATTGACCGCATTCGATGCATTCCTTCGAGTCGACCATCACCAGGGCACGCTTGAACGCGCGCGCGCCCTCCCGGGACACGGCCTCGATAAACAAGTCGGAATCCACGTCATTTGGGATGTCGACGACGAAGTGAGCACCTTCAAGGGACAAGGCGGAACGTACGATGGAAGCAGACACGGGCTTGCCCTTAACGTCAATGGTGATTTTCGGCTTGATACCGTTGAAGTCGTATGATTTCGGAAAGATGATATTGATCTTGGTCATATTCCATCACGCCTTGCTCTTGTCGTTTCCATTTTCTTGAATATTCGGTTTCGGAACCAGATTTTTAACCAGCATGGATTCAGACACGAAGCCAACCACCTTGTTATTCGCGTCGATGACCGGCACGGACGAGATGTTGTACTTCTTGAGCTTGTTCACCAGCTCGTACAACGTGTCTTGCGGCGAGGCCGTGATCACCTTGCGCGTGACGATGTCGCTGACCTTGGTCTTCTTGAACGCCACCGCCCTCGTGATGTCGAAGCTGGTAAGGAAGCCGGCGATGAGCTGCTGGTCATCGACCACGACGACGTGATCCTCCCCCTTCTGTATCATGAGCTTGGCCACCGCCTCGAGATCGTCCTCGATGTTGCAGCACAAGGCAGGCTTGTATAAATCCCGGACGAAGATGATGCCCTCCTCCTCGCGCATCGGCTTGGGAACGCGCGTCGTGGAAATCTTGTCGACCGGCTTCCCGACGAGGAACCGTCTTTCGCGTATCCAGTCCTTAAGCTTGATGGCGATCTCTTTTGCCTTCGCGAAGGACGAGAGGGGACGGACGCGGACGTCCTTGTTGCCTATCAAGATGGAGCCCGACTTGAGCTCGGCGTAGGTGACCTGGCGCAAGATGGGCCGGTCACGCCGTGCAACGCCGTAATCAACGACGTCGGTGATGATATCGGCATCCTTGATCGCACAATTTTTTGCGATGCTTTCATTCAGCACGGGGATGGGCACGCCGATCCCGACGAACATGCTCGTCCCGTACTTGGTAAAGGTGACGCCCTTGAGGAATTCCGAGCTCATCTGCTTCAAGTCGCCGGTGACGAACAGCGTCCCGAATCGTTTCGTCGGGCTATGTTGCGTGCCCTCGCCGACCACGTACCCCGTGCCGCCACCGAGAAAAATACGCGTGCCGATGCCCGTCGTCTCGAATTTCGGATCATTCTGGAGGGGGGAAAGCTGGCCAGCGCCAGAGAACGTCGCGTTGTCGAACTCGGGAAGCAGCTTCCCCATGTACGTGTACAAGGTCTTGTTCGTGGAATTGGTCGCGCAAACGTAACGCTGGTACGCATTCCGCGGGTTGCACAACGTGGCCTGGTTGAGGTCATCGAGGCTGATCGTCGTTTTCAAGTAGGTCCGGGGGTAGCAATCGGTCCCGTAGGCGTCGGCTTCGAGCTCGATGGCCTTGCCGAGCAGCAAGTCCTCGATCACGTGGCCGCCGCCGTACTCGAACGGGCGCACGTCGGACATCTTCGTGACCCCCAAGTAGGCGTCGACGGCCGCGTTGCCGTGGTACGCTTCGACACCGTTGAGCCAGACCTTTTCCATCTTGATGGGCGGGTCCGAATGCCCGAAGTTCATGAACACGCCCGAGCTGCACATCGCGCCGAAGGTACCCGTGGTAACGACGTCCACGTCCTTCGCGGCCTTCTCGACCCCGTGTTCCTCCACGTACGAGATCATTTCTTCGGCGGTGAGCACCATTGCATCGCCGCGAGCGATCTTTTCGTTGATTTCCTCGTATGTTTTGCTAACCATTGAACAGCGACCCGCGCCACTTGTCTTTCTTGCGATAGGCTTAGAAGGGGAAAGATGCCTAAAAATGGTTTCCCATAAAGCGTGCAACTAGCAATGGGACCTTGGATAGTTAATAAGGAGATGAAGGCACCACGGTCATAGTTTCGGCACGCTGTTGGACGACGGGGGAGCATTTTCCCGGATCAGGGGGATACCCGCTATGGTCTTGAAGACCTTCTCAACGTTCTCCCCCGTTTTGGCGCTGGTGCGGTAGGCCCCAAGGATCTTGTTCTCTTGGCAGGCTTGCTTCAATTCCTCATCCGAGAGCTTGTTTTCCTCCAAATCGCACTTGTTCACGACGAGCACCTTGGGAACGTATCGATTCGGGTTAGCGACATTTATCCGGTCCACCCAATCCTTGAACGAGATGACCTTGTCGCTGTGGACGTCCCGCTTCCCGTACAACGATTCCGGTTCGTCCTGGGCGACGACGATGATGGCCGCATCCGTGCCCTTCAAAAAATCCTTGTGGAGGGATTCGAAACGGTAATGGCCGGCGAGGTCACTGAGGGTGATCGTTATGTGATGCGAGACCATGCCGAAAGACAAGTCAATTTCCTTCACCGTGAGGTCCATCCCGATGGTGGCGCTGTAATCTTCCGTGAACTTGTGCGTCACGTACCGCCGGATGAGGCTGGTCTTGCCAACTTTGTCACATCCAACCACAACAACCTTGATCTAGTAGAATTCCAGATATTTCGTCGTCACGAATCACGATTCCATAATGGTCGTTCCCTGGTGCCTGCCATCGTTCCTTGGGGGGTCCACGTGCAGATCACATTGGATGATTGGTGATTGGTGGTGTGGTGATTTATAGATGAAGGATGGTTGGTTGCAGATCACATTAGATAATTGGTTATTGGTGGTGTGAAACGTGCATAGTGACCGGCTGCGGGCAGGGCTCGTTGCTCCGCTGGTGGTCGGAGGACAAGGCATGCATTATATTCACATGATCACTTACAGCGCGTGTGGTCATGTTGGCGTCCGGGATGGAAAGGCGTTTTCGTGCAGGAATAATGGCTGCAAAAAGAAGGTAAACAGCGACTTGAATGGCGCAGGCAACGTGCGGATAGCACCAACACCTCCGCGGCTATACGCCAGTGCGGTTGGGACGCCCGTTATTGCACACTCGCTTGTCAATCCGCGACAATCCTAAGTTTGGCGGAATCGGACTTCGATGTCCAAGTTCATCCGAGCTTAAAATAAGTTAGCCGCCCCATGTTTCCCCGTCTTGCGTGCTAACAACCATTTATATCAAGTAATGCTTGACTTCTTCGTGATACTCGTTCGAAAAAATTCGTCCAGCAAGGTGGTGGTCTTGGCCACGGTATCGATCGCCTTGCTATTGATGCTATCGGCGCGATCCAACATCGACGGCACGAGAAGAAACGAATTTCGCCCGGACACGGCTGCCAAGTCCCCGCCCGGCGATGATCCCGTGCTTTCCTCTGCCAGCATCAACGGCACGTTTGGTTACGTGAACAGGACATGGTTTGCCTTCACGATCACCTACGAGAGCATCTCGAACGTGTCCCCCGCGTACGTGAACATGTCCATCATGCACACGGGTATCGGCATCAACTGCACCATGATACCTGCAGCACCCGGGCCGTGGAATTACACGGAGGGCGTTCAATATACCGCCTCCCTCCAGATGCCCGCCACTGGCAACTACTCACATTATTTCGTCGCGTCGAACGGCGCCAACCAGACGCGGTACCCGGCAACGGGGTACTTGCCAGGGCCGAACGCCGTCGAGCTCCGGAACTACACCATCACCGAGGTGCCCTTCAAGTGGGTCGATTCGACGGGGGCAACAATAATCTATACCAACAGCACGAACTACACCATGAACTTCGATTTCACCGCCTACGGCCACGCGACGAACAGGATCCAACCGACGTGGTATGGTTTCGTCCGGTTCACCTTGTTGAACATTTCTTACCTCCAACCGCTTAACCTGACGACCAGCGGCAGGGAAGCCGAATTGGCGGTGATCGCGGTCTCGGGAAAGGTGTTCGATCTCCTGGCCAACGGCATCACGGACTTCTATGTCTTGAACGGGCAAGAGTACTTCCTGGTGCAACAATACCTCTATCTCTTCGAGGGAAACCAATACTTCCCGGACAAACTCTACCGGGCGAACTACCAATACGTCTTTTACAAGAACGGCACGATCTTGTTGAACTACGATTACGTCACGACGAACCTGGCGTTCAACGAGTCGATCGGCATCACCTTCGGTGATGGCAAGACCTATTCAGGCAAGAATTTTTCCGCCAATCTCGATAACAAGTCGTTCCGCATCACGTATCCCTATACCTACGCCCCTACCGTCACCGGCCAAGGGGTGACCCCCGCGACGGGCACCCAGGTCTCCACGTTCACCATCAACGCCACCTACCAGGACATCGAGAACAGGGCGCCCACCACCGTGTTGCTCGAGCTCGATGGTAAAAACACGACCATGGCCAAGGCCGACGCGTCCGACCGCGTGTACGTCGACTATCCGCGCCATCCATGTACATCCTTCGTGTTTCCCGGAATTCGATTTGGCCGCCAATGTCATGGATCATGACCTTGTAAGACTTTCCATCGAGATTTTCGATGTTTTTTATGTAAAAATCACAACCAATGGTATTGATATAGCGGTTGGCAAATAGATTGCGCGAGTATCTATTCGCAATCGAGGTCTTCCCCACAGCCGGGGCTCCAAGTAGTACGATTTTGACCTTTCTCATGGCTTCAACCCGAAAGGCAATTCTGGCACATGCATCGCCGGCGCGTCATCGGGATCACGAACGCACGAGTACGGTAAAAGGACCGCGAGAAACCTTTTATTCCTATCGGAGATAGTTATGATCAAAAACCATCAATTCGTTTAGAAAAACAAACAACACGTGAGAAATCATGAAAGATGTCGTGATCGTTTCGGCCGTTCGGACCGCTATCGGCGCGTTTGGCGGTTCGTTGAAGGATATACAAGCATACAACTTGGCTTCGATTGTCATGAAGGAAGCAATGGCACGTGCAAACAACTTGAGCCCCGCCTCGATCGGGGACGTTCGATTCGGTTGCTGCTTGGAGCCGTGGAACGCGTTGAACGTTGCCAGGGTGGCGTCATTACTTGCTGGAATTCCGGACTCGGTTCCGGCGGTCACCTTGAACCGTGTGTGCACGTCGGCGATGGAAGCCATGGTCAGCGGGATGTTCCAGATACAAGTTGGTTTCTCGGACATCGTCCTTGCTGGCGGTGTTGAATCTATGAGCAACGTCCCGTACGTGCTCCCGGATGCACGATGGGGTGCACGGCTTCAAGACAAGACCATGGTCGATGCACTGACAGGCGGGCTTCATGCCGGTTCGCACGTGCTCCCGTACCCGAAAGACGGGCCGGTAGAATGGGCTCGTGGAAAACCCTACATCATGGGGCTCACGGCAGAGTTCTTGGCTCGCAAGCACAATCTCTCCCGACAAGAACAGGACGAGGTCGCGCTCAGGAGCCAGAACTTGGCCGAGAAAGCCACCACCAGTGGCCGGTTCAAGGACGAGATCATCCCCGTGCCCATCCCGCAGAAGAAGGGCGAACCCCTCATGTACCAGAAGGACGAGCACTTCCGCCCGGGGCAAACCATGGAAGCCCTTTCCAAGCTACCACCTGCATTCATCAAGGACGGGACGGTAACCGCCGGGAACTCTTCCGGCATCAATGACGGCGCGGCCGCCGTTGTCATCATGAGCTTGGAAAAGGCAAAGGAACTCGGGCTTACCCCCATCGCGAAGATATCTGGCGTTGGCATAGGTGGGTGCGCGCCGCAGTACATGGGCGAGAGCCCCGAACCCGCGGTAAAGGACTTGATGCGACGGACAGGCCATGGTATCAAGGACTGGGAGCTGGTCGAGGTCAACGAGGCATTCGCCTCGCAATACTTGGCTTGCGAG
The DNA here is from genome assembly GCA_041305945.1 of Promethearchaeota archaeon. Taxonomy (GTDB): domain Archaea; phylum Asgardarchaeota; class Lokiarchaeia; order Sigyniarchaeales; family Sigyniarchaeaceae; genus JBGLND01. The sequence goes on along the minus strand of JBGLND010000001.1, from coordinate 2,000,888 downwards.
AAGTTGCTCGGGTTGAACCGCGAGGTGACCAACGTGAACGGGTCCGGTATTGGCCTCGGTCACCCGGTGGGGTGCACGGGCGTCAGGATCATCGTGTCGCTGCTCCACGAGATGAAAAAACGCGGAAACAAGCGTGGCATGGCCACGCTTTGCGGTGGCGGTGGCGTGAGCATCGCAACCGAATTTGAAATGATGTAAAAAAGCAATAACACTTTTTTTTATTTCAAGCCCCCGCCTGTAAACTTTTGGAGCACGTGCATCGCGCGCCCGCTCTTCACGAGATGAACGATCGCGGGGGCAAGGCCATGGTCCAAGCATTCCCAGACCTTGCGGAGCTTGCGTGCAAATTCCAACCGTTCAGGGTCTGGATCGAATGTTCCATCCGCGCCGTTCACGACGGAACAGAAATGCCGGAACTTGTCTTCACCAAGTGCTAGGATATTCTCCAAGCAAAAAATGCCGAGTTTGTTGACACCACACGCAAGGCTTGCGTTGAATTCCTTAAGATATAACTCTGGATCGATCTGGTGAAACTCTTTCCCAAAGCCAGTTATGCCGAAGCAAATGGATGCCTTGTCCCCGTGATGCGCAGCAAAATCCTTGCAATACGTGTGAATCAAGTGCACGTAATCATTATGATCGAGTATCGCTTTGAATGGTTCGGCGAAGATCATGTAATTTATCCAGTCCCAAGAGACGGTCTGGACCGGCGTCGTCTGGAAGTCTTGTAACAAGTTTTTCCCGTCATGCAAGTCGCTAAACGATAGCGGTAAGGCCACGCACAGCGCCCTCGTTCCCCGGGCATGCATCATGTCGACCAGGTGCTGGAATTGTCTCGTTGCTTTTTCGAATCTTGCCTCGCTCATTTCATCGATCTGGTCGATGACCTTCCCGATCGTGGAGAAGATATTTAGGTTCCCCTTGTTCCTTGCACGCGCACGTTCCGCCTTTACTTCAGCATTGGATGCTTCGGGGTCCACGGGGATGATCTTGCCGGCGGCATCGAGCCTTATGAGTGCCCGGTTAAGGCGTAATTCCTCCGTTTTCTTGAATTTATCAACGTCTACGTCTGGTTCGATGTCGATCAACACGTGCTCCGGCACCTTAAATTCGTTACACGTGTACCAATCAAGCATCCGCTCGATCATCGCCGTGAATTTTTCCACGGTATTGATGTTCGGGTAGTACCCATCGTGGAGGGGAAGAACGGGCCACGGGAAAAAATGGTCATCTATGCCGAGGGTTTCAAGCTTCTTTAATAGTTCTGCAAACGATGGATCGAAATCAGCCTCGTACATTTTCAAGAAAAGGCCGAAATCATATTCTTTCATCAGCTCTGGCACGTTCAAGTCCAAGATATCCCTTACCATCAAGAATTCACAGGAGAAACCCCAGAACCACGACGACCGGGGTACTTTCACGCTTAGTTCTTCAGCATTCATGACAGGCTCTCACCAGCTTTCGATAATGGAAAATGGGGTGAATGGTTTCAAATTTCGATTGCCACTCATCATGTTAATATTTTTATCACGGTCGAGTTCATCTGCGTGAACGTATCTACGAGCCGTGAAAACGTGGCATCATCCGGGTATGTGCCTATCACCGCCCCTCCCGATCCTGGAAACTTCGCGGTCGCCCCTGCATTTCTGGCTGCCTTGATCATGTCCATGTTCTTGGGCGATATGGGGTAGATCTTGGAACGCAAGTCGAAATTCTTGTCGATGCACGCGTTGAATTTCTGGATGTCTCCCGCCTTGAGCGCGTCATACCCTTCCTTGGCATTGGTTGCAAGGGATTCCATGGTGGAAATCACTTCTGCATCACCGCATTCGAACCGGCGCCGCACGTCGTTGTGGATGATGTCCTTGTGGGTCAGGTTACTTTGGAATGCCAAGTACAAGGGCGGCAAGAGGGACGCAGGAACGGGCTCGTACATCCCGCAGCCCTTTGCTTCCATGCACGCGCGGTTGAAGTCCATGAACACGGGTTGATCGTAGACTTGAACGACGCGGTCTTGCAGGCCAGCGGATATGCCCAATTCTTTTGTTTCTGCCCACATCACGTAGTTGGCCATGTCCGCTGGTGCCATCGAGACCCCGTAGAAGTTCACGAGCGCCTTCATGGTCGACGTGATGATGGCACTGGAACCTGCCAAGCCGACTTGCCGGGGGATGTTCGACGTGTAGCGTATCGTGAATTTTTTATCCGGGATGCTCGTGCCGCTATCGCGTATGAAATCAAAGAACTGCTTGATGGTTGCCTTGATCAACCTGAACCCCCCGTAATACCCGTTGATCTTGATGTCATCCAATAAGTCGTTCATTGAATTAAATTTCACGTTATCGGTAGGCCCAGGCAATATCTCGATGGAATCCCACTCGAAGAGAATGACAGTCGCGTGGAAGTTCCTCACGGGTATGGAGAGGGTTTTCCCAAAAAATCCATCGCTCGGGTTCCCAAGCAGCCCGGCCCTAGCCGGGGTATCAATGCTAAGCATGTCAAGATACCAATAAGCACGTGGGGCTTATAATTCCGAGATTTTTTGCCCGGGTGAAGAAGGATGGTGCTCCTCAAAAGTGGTGGACGAGGTGATGGAGGGAGTTTGATGCGAGGAACGTCGACAAGACGGGAAATTTTCCGACATCCAATGATGAGTGAGCATCCGTTCCCGTGATGAACCGGGGCTTCTTGATGTTGCATTCACGTGCAATCTCCATCATGTCCAACACGCACTTACTGTCCACCCGCCGGAACTTCGATTCATTGAGCTCTAAGAGGATTCCACGGGCAATCAAGCCCTCAAAATCGCCTTGCAATATCTGCTCGAAGTTCGGGTGCGCGATGGCGACGTGTATATTGGTGAACGGCTTCCTTCGTGTTCGATCGTGCAACTGGATCGCGATGGCATCGGGCTGGCTTGAACACGACCCGTCCACGAGAAGCAATTCAAGACCGGCTGCGTGGGGTTCGATCGCCGATAAAAATGATCCAACGGTTGCCGTGCAGCGCCCCATGAACTCCAGGCCCGCAACCACCCGCACCCGGTGGTCCACGTGCCGGGCACATGCAATCTCCGCCAGGTATGCTTGCATGCCTTGTTGTTCCCTGAATGTAGGTAGGAACATGAAATTGCCGTGCTCGTCCACGTGATCGGTGAACGCGATCGTGTCACATGCAGTGTGGCTGCAAGCAATGATATTACTTGCCATCGTCCCGCTCCCGTCACTGAAGGTCGTGTGCACGTGGCAGTCTTGCGAGATGGATACGTTGGGCTTCATGAAATCGCTACTTTGTTGTATTGTATCCTACACGCCTAAAATCACGAGGATCAACCAGATCAAGGAAAATGAAATGACGATGTTCAAGTTACTAAGCATGCCCGCGAAGTTCTCGTTATACCCGTACTGCACGACGTACACGAGAAGTGCCATGCCCACGGGCAGGACGTAACAGCCGGTAGCGTGATTATATTCAATTAAATATCCTCGAGCAGTGGGGGCATGAATGGTGAAAATTTTTTTTTGTCATTGTGGCAAAAAAATAGCATTCTACATATCACGAACAGCTCGAGCCGGGATTTCTAGCTAAGCATAAAATATAAAAAAAAAATACTCGATTCGATAGGGAAATGGTGGCTCGAAGGAAAGGGGCATGCTGGATCAGGCAGGCAAGGTTCTCATGAACTGCTGGTTGGGCTCTTCGCGAACCCGTAGGTCAAGACAACCATGCCAACGAACGCCATGGTCACGCCCATGATCTGCGACCAGAGCCGGTCGATCACGCCAACGAGGAAGAGGAGATTGCCACCAAATTGCCCGACAAGCATGATGATGATGCCGGTGATGATGATCAAGGCTTGCGTTCGTACCGAACCCGTGGATATCTTCGCTATGTAGACATATATGAAGAAAGGCAGTAGCACGAGCAAAATATTACCGGCATACAGGAGCACGGTGGCGATGGTCTTCATGTTAAATGACAACAAAAACGCCACGATGATGATCGTCCCGGTGATGGTGATTGCCTTCCTGGTCTTGGTGAACATATACCGTTCTATCGTGAAACACAAGATCGTGAGGCCGATCAGCAGCAACGCTGATCCAAGGAGCCATAGAATCATGTCGTACGTGTCATCCGCGAAATAGTCGTGATAGGCGAGCACGAGCCGGCTTAATCCCAGAAGGATGGTGAATGCCGATAGCGCGGCGAAATAATTCCTTGACACGTTCATGTCAGAACGTCCCATCTTGGCAAGCAATAATGCGGCAACTACAGATGCACCGATGACAAATCCGAATGAGAACCCGATGATGAGAACCCGGTCAAGCCCGGTAACGATGTCATAATCCGATACGAGTAGTATGGGCCAATCCTCCAGAACGTTCGCGATCCAGAAATTGGTGATCCCCAGTTAAGTAGTTAATACTTCTCAGCCAGAACACTCTCCGTGAAGTTGCGATATATCGGCTGGCAAGTTGGCATCTCGTACATGAGTGGCAGGCCCGCGGGCTTGGACCAAGACTATTTTACACGCTTGATCGACGAGATGGACGCGCAAGGAATGAATCTCCTCAGCATCATGATGCAAAGCTATGGATTCTACGACCCCGCGCACGATGGGTATTGCTGGCCGGTGAGGAACCCGTCTCTTGCTCCCTACATCGACAAGGCGGTCTTGAACACGGAGCACGAGTTTCTCAAGAGCGTCATCAAGTATGCAAGTGAAAAAAGGATCGAGGTCGAGCTTTTCTTGAACTGGGGGATCTGGAATCCTGAAATCATTGCCAAGAACTACGCGAACGCCTACCTGCAGGTGGATAGACGAGGCAGGTCAGACGGGTGGCTCCATTGTCCGGACGCACCCGGCGCGTGGCAAGCCGGGTTGGATGAGGTGAAGGATTTGCTTACCTATTACGGGAGCACCGGGATTAGCAAGTTTGCATTCGAGAGGGTAAGCTACGCGAGCGCATCGAAATGTTTTTGCAACCACACCAGAGCATCATTTTATGACGAAAAGGGGTATGCAATGGATGCAGCAAGAAAGGAAGATATCATCACGTGGAAGCAGGAACACATCTCGCGCTTGCTTGCAGATTACGTCCGTCACGTGAAAGGCTTGAAGCCGGGCTTGCTCGTGGGCCTGCACACGCAAGGCAAGGAAGCATGGGGGCACGATCCAAGCAAGTTCAAAGCCGCGGGCATTGATTACGTCGAGCCACACACGGTCCAGTTCAAGACGTCCCGGCACGAGCTGTTCAAGATGCTCCGCCACTTGCACCCGAACGACTGCGTGTTGCACTTTTGCACCCGCGACATCGCCCCGGCCAACTATCCCATCTGGAAAAAAACGCCACGCATCATCAAGAGGGTCTTGAACTGGGTTACATCATACCCGGGTGAAAACGTGACCGGGGTCTTGTTTTTCAACGAACCAGCCACGTCCGTCGCCAACAAGGCAACGGCCTACCAGTTCGCCACAGCGTGCCGCCGTGGATAGATAAGTAGTTAAAAGGCGATGCAGAACAATAATGGTAGAAAATGGCTCAAAACCATAGCTTGCCGGAGCGAAACAACATCCCGGAACGTATCTTGAAAGCATTCGAGGGATTGAACCTCACGCAATACGAGATCTCGCTTTACTGGACGTTAATTAACGATGGGCCATTGAACGCCAAGGATTTGTCCGACAAGTCTGGCGTTCCCTATTCCCGCATTTACAACATACTTGCCCTGCTCTTGGACAAGGGATTTGTCACGCGGGATGATACACACCGGCCGAGCATCTTCGTTGCAAACCCTCCTGACGAGGCGCTCATGCTCGCCAGAAAAAAATTCATCGATGACTACAACGAGCATTCCAAGATCATCGTGCAAGAATTGAACGACATCTACCTCAAGAAGGTCGACGCGCCGTTCTCGCTGAACTTGCTCGTGTACCGGGGAAAGGATGCCGTGTTCACGAAAGCAAAGCACGTCGCGGAGGAGGCAACGCAATCGATTCTCGTTGCAACGAACGCGATCGAAGACTTGGCCTCGATCGGGTTCATCGACATCCTTCGCGAGAAGCAATCGAAGGAAAACGCGGAGGTCAAGATATTGCTGGAACGCTCCCAGCACGACCATCCCCTCGTGAAAGAACTCGTGAAACTCGGCGAGGTACGTGAACGGGACCAGATATTCGGAACGGGGATCGTCAAGGACGGTGTCGACGCGATCATCATTCTCAAGGTGAAGGTGTTCACCTTGGAAACCTATTTTGGATTGAAATCCGAGCACGAAGCGTTCGGGCCTGTTGCCGTGCATTATTTCCAGTACTTATATGATTCGGCAACGAGAATTAATTGATCATGATCATGAACTTGTCGTGCCTGCAGCCACCACCTTTCCGAGCATGCCAGATGTTTTCACCGTGTCGATCGACACGGGACTATCATTTATGCTGGTGGTGAGCGCGAGCGTGGTCACCAGCTCGTCGAGCGCCGTGTGGGCGCACCGTATGGTTCCTTGTTGCGTAGCATCGTTGTATTCGATGATCCAAAACCCGGCCTTCCCGGACTTGATCTCCCCGTACAAAGCCTTGTATTCTCGCCAGATGCATTGTGCAAGGGCCTTGTCGTCGAGGGAAACGGGAACGGTCGAGAAAATGCGAAATTTGACGTATCTCTGGCGTTCTTCCTTGGTCAAACGGAATCTACCTCCTCCCGATCATCGTCCAAGACGACCACGCCTTGCAACCGTCCCGCGTTCTTGTTGACGAGGAGTTGCGTGTTCGTGAATACGATTTTCTTGCACTCTTGCTTCGAGAGCCCGATCAATTCGTGCAACACGACGGCTTTCTGCCATGGACCTTTCAATTCAACGAGATTGCTTGCAAAGGACGAGCACAAGATGTTGACATCGTGTGCAAGGCAATTCTCGATCGCCTTCGACATCACCCGCAAGTATTTTGCCCTCGCGCTTCCCCTGGATTGCAGCAAGGGGAGAAAGGGAATGTCGACGAACGTGCCGGATTGCCCGGCAAGCGACGCGATCCCCTCGTTGAACGCCGTGAATTCGGCGGGGAGCAAGAGCAGGATCACGTCCACCCGCGTGTCCTTTGCCACGAAATTGAGGACCTCGGATACCGATGAACGAACCCGGAACACGTCGACACCAAGCCGGTCCCGCAAACCAGACAGCACGTTCTTGATACTTGCCCGGTCTTGAAGAGAAATGGTGTTAGACGTGTATATATTGGGATTCCCGGAAAGACTAGTATAATCGTGGCTAGAACTCGTTTCGTTATTTATTTTTTTCATTCTAGCTGCTTCTTGACCGCTGGTAACATCCACGACCACGCCTGAAAAGCCCAATTCCCTTGCCCTCGCGAGCCAATCTACCGTGAATGTATCATTCCCGCGATTTCCTTGCACGCTTCGCGGGAGCATGCCGGTCTCGATCGCAACCACTGGTTATCAACTCGTAAGAGTATGTTGGTGCTGCAACGTTAATAAGTTGGGGGGGAATGCCCCCGGGCGGTGGCGTGTCATTCCAAGATGCCTCGTTCCAGCAGAAACGCCCGAACGCGGTCGATGTCGCTGCCGTGCCCGGCCGTGCCGGAAGCATCTTCTTTCGGGATGCCTTGCTTGCGCGCCCCGAACGACGTGAACTTCATGGTGACATGCACGATGTCATCATCGAGCGAGATGCAAAAGCGGTCCTTGAATAACAGTTGCTTGTGCAATCGTAAGAAAATCGTGCTCGTTTCAGGGGAATACACCCGTTCCAAGATACCGTTCAGGAACACCTTGTGGAGCCGGGGAAGGTTGGTTGCAGCGTGCTTGAGAAACGCCCCGATTCGCGCCTTGTGTTCGAGCATGCAAGAGATGACCTTGATCGGGTTGCCATAGTCCCCCGCAACCGAAGTAACCTTCACCAGTTTTTCCAAGTCATCATTTATGGCGGGGATGGCCTTTCCAATAGCGAGTTTGACCAAGCGGATGTTTTCCGTGGAATGAACGTGAGCCGAGATGCGGACGGTTATAACGGTTAGCCCTTGGCTCATCGCGAGTCAGCTTCGAGTTGAAGAGGATGGTCTAAAATGGAAAATGAGATGGTATATGTTCCTATTTTCCCCGGCGGTCGTGAGCGTTGAGGGATGGGCGCACCTTTTCCGCACCGATTCCCTTGTTGCGCAACCCGCGAGCCTTGGTACCGGCGCCGGTCAGGCCACGTTGAACACGCCCTTTATGGGTTTTCAAGCAGATCCAGTTGATGGCAGGATCCGACTGGATGACAGGGTGGCTCGGGTCAACGAGGATGACCTCGAAGTACTTGTGGTGCCCATCTTGGGCGAGCCAGTATGAATTGAGCACGCGAAGGTTCGGACAGGAATGGTGATGCCCGCTGCAGCAGCGAGGTTATCGAGGCGAGCGCTTTTATCCTCGTGCCGCAGCTCGAGCTTCTTGAAATCGAACCCGATGTCAACCCCGTTAAGGGTGACGGTGATCAACTTGTTGAGATCGTCCACGCCCGCGAGCTTTGCAAGCTCCTTCGGATCACTGGGTATTTCTGACGGAATGGTAAGCGGCGATAGCACGTTGATGATATAGAAGCCTATCGCATCTCCCTTTCCATCGCCGTTCTTGTCCACCGTGAAAAAACTATTCTTGGGGACCATGCGTTTCAATATGTATTTTGGAATGTAGGACATGATAATGCACCGATTCTTCCATCATTGGCAAAGTTACAAACAGAACATTATACGATTTTTTTTAGAGTATAAAAAGGTCAAGCCGTTATCACGCTAATCAAGGTCGATCGATAAGTGGTAGATTGAAATTTGTTAATTTCTCTTCATCTCGACGACCCTTTTTGTAATTTATCCCGTAATCCTTAAGAGCTTCGTTGAATATCTTCTCCATCTCTTCTGTGCACCAAGCGGGTGACATGCTGATTCCTATCCCTACACATTCATCCATTATTTCTCGTGCCTTGAATCCCCTGCCGAGGTAAACGCTCTTTGTTGTTCCCCAGTCCGTGTTCTTATTCCAAATTCGGCGTCCCCCGTTGCACGATCCCCATGTGATTCCTTTCTGGTTCCTGATCCATATATATTCTGAACTCCGCCTCCAGCGTACATATGACACCCAAGTCCCACAGTTTAACTCATCACAATCCGTTCCCGCTAAATCTGAATGTGCATCCACATTGATCAATCTCCTGGCTCCGGATGAATTCACTTCGTTCAATATTTGTTGATGGTTCATAACCCCTATTATCGGTAACCCTTGGTTTTTTCCGTGACGTATTACCTCATGTAGATCATCCCTTGCACCCTTGATTTTCCATCCTTTTCCCCAAAAATCCATGTCTATCGATAAATATGTCTTCATTGTTTTCTACCAGCCAATTATGGTCTATATTTGATAGTTATGATCTATATTGGCCATTTCTTATATCGTTCTTGTTGTTTTTCCTCAATCACTATCGATTTGAATAACACAAAATAGAAATAATCTAGAAAAAATATTACACTTGGCATTCTCGATGTGTGATCATTAATGCAAAAGAAAAAACCAGTACCGGAAAACGAAGATTCACAATCTGGGAAAAAAAAACCCCTGTCGGATAAACCAATCAAACAAGATATGTCAAAAAAATCACATCCTCTCAAGTTTGGCAGGATGGGCAAAGGTGTACATTAGGTTTGTCTTTCACGTTTTAAAAGGGGGATTGAAACGCAAGTCAAAACATTTTTTTCTTTCTTTTGAACCAACAAGGCCAATCTGACCTTATATATCGGGGTGGGGAACACGAGTGAATCACACAAAAAAAAAGAACCTGAAATGGTCAAGATCCGCGACTTCTGGGTCGAGAAAGATATATTAACGATGCACTGGGCTTGCGATCATCTGGAATGCAAGGGTGCCTGTTGCACCAATGGTTGTGGGTTTCCCTATGTTGAAAAAAATCGCATTGGAGAACACATCAAAGAAATCGCGGAATATTTGCGCGATCGACCGGAACTTCCATTTTGGAAAGATGTACCTGACCAATGGGAATTTTGCGAACAAGGACCTGAAGGCATGGATGATTACCTGACAAAGACGTTTGCTGATAAATGCATTTTCTTGATGCAAGACGGTCGTTGTGCAATTCATGCTTTTTGCGTCGATCGAGAAATTTCATGGGAGAATCTGAAGTTTAATGTTTGTGTTGTTTGGCCGCTGCGATTTAACGTTATTAATGCCGAATGGCATATCGAAAGATATCGTGACTTAGACGATCCTATCTGGGATCGCTGCAGTTGCATCCGGCGCGCGTTTTCGTCACCTGAAACTCGTGCACCCCACGTTATCGACTCAATTAAAACAGTCATCATCAGTCGAATTTGTGAAAATCGGTATCTTGAACTCCACGATTACGTGAAAAAACATTACAACGCGCACTTACCGTCCAAATCGTGAATATGCTTTTTTTGTTGGTTGGCTATTCGTATTTTCCACTAGAACCGAGCAAAATTTATCCTTAATATTTCCGAAGATATGTAACATGTGCGCGAGTATAAAAAGGCCAGTCTCTCATCACCATATCGAGAATCTTTGATTGGTACATATTGTCTCGATTGAAGGTCCGTGAAATATTGGGTTCAGGATGTTCAAAGAACGTTGGAAATAACCTACCAAGGAATTACAATTACCACCACACAAATTTCCTACGCGAATTAAATAAAGGAGGTCTCACACAGAACATGGCATTCGAATGGCTATTCAACGTATTTCTGGGATTTTTCATTGGCGGTGCGATTCTCACGGTCATTATGATGGTGCTCGTGGGTGTATCATTGGCCGATAACGACGCCGACGCCGATGCAGATGCCGATGCCGATGCCGATGCTGATGCTGATGCCGATGCTGATGCTGACACCGATGCAGATGCTGACGCTGATGCCGATGCGGACGCAGATGCAGATGGCGACGCAGATGCAGATGGCGACGCGGATGGCGACGCGGATGCAGACTCGGATGTAGAGATGGATGGCGTGAGCGACTTGAACCTCGATGTGGCTGCAGGGATCGACGGCATTGATTCCCCCTTGGTATCCGATAAAGGGCAGAAACCACCATTTTTCATGTTATTCTCGGGATACTTGATGTTTTCTGGCGTGCTCGGCATCATTTTCTTTAATCTTGTTGACACGGAACTCTGGTTGCTTCTTGTACTCGCCTTGGTGCCCCCGTTCTTGCTCAACAGGATATTGCAGCGCGTGTGGCGTCGTTTAACAAGAAGCGAGACCTACATCATTCCCGCCGAGTTGCCACTCGTGGGACAGAAGGTGATTGTCACCCTCCCCGTCAATGCTGATGGCGGGATGGTGCGCATCTCGGCGCCGAACACGCCCATCGGCTCGCAACGCATCGCGGTCATGCCGCTGAATCCCGAGAAGGCATTCGCCAAGGGTGCTGAAGTCTACATCTGTGCCGAGAGCGGGACTGGCGGCAGGAAGGTCTTTTATCTCGTGGACGACGACCCGTCTGAAATCCGGAAGCGCCGGAAGGTCCACGTTTGATTTTTTTCTTTTTCAAGCACAACCTGCAGCGCGTGGGTTGAAAAAAACCGGATTGGGAATTAGCTTTTAAATAGGTGAAAGGGGGTAGCAATAAGCATGTATCTCACGTTTTCATGGAATCTCCTTTTATACAACTTGTTCTCTGCAATATCGAGCTTGGTCATCGACAAGAATCAAATGCTTACAGTGAATCTCCCGATCATTTCCGTTTCTATTGGCATTTATTTGTTTGCATTTTACATGAATTATTTCAAGAAAAATATCGATGGAACATCCAAGGATATGGAACATGGAAAGAAAATGAAAGGCATGACCGGCTTGCTTGTCCGGGTGGCTATTTCCATCCTTTTCGGGATGCTCCACGCGGGCCTCGCGATTGGCTTGGCTTGCTATTTCTTGCTCCTGTCGATCGGGTATGCCAAGGAGATCATGAGGCGAACGCCGCAAGTGCAACGGTTGAGGGTCGTGGCTGATTTGTTATATCTACTCGTCCCCGCGTTCTTGGTAGGCCTTTTATTCATGGCCGGCGGGGAATTTGCCTTTATCGGGGTGATTCCCATTTCCGTGGCTATCCTGCTCCACGTGCATTGGGGACGGCACCACGTGAAGGTCCCGGTTGCATCTTATTTCGAGAGATATGAGTGGAACCTGGCTTGCCGGGTTCCCACGAGCCTTCAATATGCTTTGTGCGTGGCCATGATTGCATTCATCACCATCCCCTTGATCGGCTTATCCATCTTCAACGGGGGATTCATTGACGGGGGCTACTTGTTATTGTTTGAGATGTTTTCGCCTGCCAAGATACTTGCCGTGAACCTTCCATTCATTCTCGTGTCAAGACTCATCTTCTTAAATGTGCGTGCCCGCAATTATCATTCACCAGGCAATAACGAGAAAATAATTGGAAGAGAAAATGAAAGCAGTCTCGGCCCGGATGGCCGCATCATGCACATCCACAAGATCGTGAACAACTTCACGATACTTGTTGCGGGGTCCCTCGTAATCCACGTCTCGCTCGCCGTTGGCACGTATTCCCTTTTACAATCCGTCTATTCCATGATCCGCCTTGGAAGCACCGGCAGCTTTTATGTCAAAAATAAATTCGTTGTTGCCTTGATTTGCTCTTTAATTCCCGTAGCATTCGTGCTCTCCATGTTGCTCTATCCCCTTGTCTTTATCCTCATCACGGGATTGCTTTCGATTGGGGCCGGTGTGCTGTTCGTTCTTGTAAAAGGAAAAGCAATTCTTGGACTAAATCAAGCAGGCATGATTGACTCGATCAAGCCCAAGTGGCGCAAGATTACCCTTGTTCTCCATGTAATCGTGCTCGTGTATGGCATCGGGATGCCCCTCATTTTCATATCGGGGAACCTTGGCGGGGGCCCGCCGATCGAACGCTACATGCTTGAGATGGGAGACGGCGTGCACCTCGCGACCGACGTGTACTTTTCACAAAGCGCTGGCCACCGGCCGGCTCCCGTTATATTGGTCCGCACGCCCTACGGGAAGAATGAAACGGGTCTTTTCTACGCGAGCGTGTACACGGCCCAAGGCTACCACGTGGTGGTGCAAGATTTTCGGGGGACCTTCGAGAGCGAGGGTGGCGACGACTTTCTTATCTTCACCAAGGACATCGACGATGCACCGGAGACCATCGCGTGGATACGGTCGCAACCATGGTGTAACGGTATGATCGGGTTGCATCGGGGTACGGCATTCATCCCTGTTCAACGATTCGCTGGCAACCTTCCTCGCGATGTCGTGCAAGAACTGCGGCACGTAATCGAGGATATGAGCCATGGGATCGATTGCTTGCTTCACCGGGATGCGGTGCTGTTCCATCCCGATCTCCTCCCCGTAATATATGAACGGGACACCTCGGGCGGTGAGTTGCAATGCAATGTTGAGCTTGGCCTTTTCGATATCCCCGCCCAACCGGGAAATCCTCCTGAACCTGTCGTGGTTTGAAAATACCCACGTGGGCAAGAACGGTTCGTGGAAGTGCGAATCGAACGTGCGAATGAGTGCCTCTATCTTTCTTGCTTTTAATTTCAAGCCCAATGCTTGGAATTGGAACGTCAGGTTGAGACCATCCGCGTTCTCGCCAAGATATTGCTTGAGCACGGGAACGGGCGCTGATACCTCACCGACCATGAACCTGGGTGGGTCGTTGAACTCGTCGATGGTGCCACGCAACACCTTCGTGAACGCGAGCGTGTCCGGGTGGTTGAGCGTGTTGATCGTTTTTTGGAACAGCATGTCCGTGCTCGATTCGGACGGGAGGACGCGCCAGGACATCGGGTTGTCACGGAAGTCCGCATCCTCGAAGAGCGAGTTGATGATGTCCAACCGGAATCCGTCCACGCCCTTGTCCAGCCAGAAGCGCATGGTATCCAGCATCTCTTCCTTGACCTCGGGATTCCTGTAATTCAAGTCTGGCTGGAAAGGCAGGAATTGTGCCCAGTACCACTGCCCCGTTGTGGCATCGTGGTGCCATCCGCTGCCGGTCACCATCGACCGCCAGTTGTTCGGCGGTGCCTTCCCGCCAGGCTTTTTTCCATCGCGCCAGACGTACCAGTCCCGCTTCGGGTTGTCCTTGCTCGACCGTGACGCGATGAACCAGGGATGCTCGTCGGACGTGTGGTTCAGCACCATGTCAAGGACGATTCTCATCTCGCGATCGTGCATCTCCTTGATGAGTTTCTCGCACGTTTTCATGGTCCCGTATTCAGGCGCGATGTCCCGGTAATCGCTTATATCATAACCGAAATCCTTCTGCGGGCTCTTGAAAAAAGGCGAGAACCAGACCGTCTCGATCCCGAGGTCCTTTATGTAATCAAGCTTGGAAATGATGCCATCAAGGTCGCCGATGCCGTCACCGTTGGAATCCATGAATGACCGGGGGTATACTTGATATACGGCTGTTTTTTTCCACCAAGGCACCATTTGGCATGCCACCTCGCGTGTCCTCGAGGGAGTCGCGATTAGTGAAGCATTGGAATCACTTATTAATTGCCCCGGGACGATGAAGTGAGCATGTACCGGTTGCGGGACCTCATCGTGGTATATGTCGTATTCATATCAATAAATGTAGGTGGCATCTCCGGCTTGTTACTGGCCATGGAGTACATCCTCTCTATTTTCTGGGTGATCGCATTTGTCCTCGGCCTCTTCCTCCTTCCAAGGCTTGCATTCTCTGCACTGACGGGTGATTTCGTTGGTAACGTCGATCTATCACCCGTGGAGCGGGAATGGGTGGTGATACCAACCACACGGGACGGATACGTGTTGCACGGGTTGAGCTACAAGCGCAAGTCCGACTTGGGTGCAAGGAAGCCGTACGTCATCGTCGGCCACGGCGCGGGTGGTGACGCCGAGCAGCTGGACATGCTGGCAGTGCCGCTGGTCCTAGCGGGCTTCCACGTCATGCTGTTCAACCAGAGCGGGCACGGAAAGAAGCCGCACGTTTCATCGGGAAATGGCAAGCTTTACCCGGAGGTGATGGTGAACGTGCACGATGTAACGGCTTACGTTTCTCACTTGGACGATATCGACACCGACGGGCTGGGGCCGCGCATCGGGTTCGTTGGCCATTCCACGGGTGGCGTGATGGCCTTGAGCCAAGCATACTTGAACCCCTTGATACGGGTCACGATCGCATTGAGCGGCGTGCACGATTTCACGGGCCTCGTGCAGATGGCAGGCAAGTTCTACAAGCGATTTTCCCCGCCGTGGATGTTCAAGGCGAGCTTGCAACTTTCGGGTTTCAAGCTCGATTATTCGGACGAGGAGAATCGTGTCATCTCGCCCGGGCATTGTCTAGAACGTGACCCGCGAAATGCACGCCGGGTCTTCATGGTCCATGCTGAAGATGACGTGCTCCCTATAAAAGAAGCCATTCTCAACCAATTGCAAGCTGGCGTGCCAATCACCAATTGTCTCTACCTGTCCAAGGGCGGGCATAACTTTCGCGGTCAGGAAACCCTCATCGTGTCCCAAGTCGTTTCCTGGTTCGTGAAACACCTTTGAATCCACCTGCTGTTCCTTTTCGATCAATGTGGTCGCATCCCAGGAAAGGGCTCGTTTTGGATTCAAGCCATGGACCGGGCTTGTTTTACCAATCCGGGCATCAATCACTTTGGCGGAGAATCGCATCAACAAGCTTTTATCACGCTGTTACGATATCTCTATTCGTCAAAAGGTATGCAACTGGCAACCAAGCAACTACCCGTCGGACGATGGATGACACTGCAGAATCCTTGCCAATGAAAGATGGTGAGGGAAACCGGGAGTCTTGAAGAAAAAAAAAAGGGGATTTGCGATGTCTGCGTTTAACCTCATGCTCATGTATTTCGATGCGAAGGTAGGGCCCGACGTGATACTTTCGTTACCCGGGAAAGCTCCACCCGAGCTGGTGAGTACCGTTCAAGCGTATTTCAACACGCAAGCTTTTAAAGAAACGGTCGAGCCAATCACGGAGGTTATCTTGAAGGAAAAGAACACGAAGCTGCTGTTCGCACCGTTCAAGTTGACATCTTGCTGGGCAAGGGGTGGCCACGAGCTCGCGATGATCTCCGTCGCGACCGACGAGCGAGACCGCACCGAGAAGTACCACAACATCCTGAAGGATATCCCCGGGAAGTTTTCCTCGCACGTGAACATCTTCAAGGGATTCTACAACCCTACTCACAAGGCGGACCCCGAAATTCCCGAGAAGAAGAAGGAGCTCCTTCAAGTGTTCACGGAAACATTCGACGTGATCAACGAAAAGAGGAACCTGGACGCGGACAAGAATCCCGTCGTCCAGAAGTTCAAGCGCGTCCAGTGGTAGGTGGATTTGCATGGAGAGGTCCCATTACATTTACATCGCGGGCTTGGCCATCATTGGCCTCATCTCGGCATTCGTCCTGATCACGGTCCCGCACGGGGCACCAGTACCCACGTTGTCATCTCAATTTTTCTTGTTTGGCCTTGGGATGAGCACGACGACCCTTCTCTGGAGCATCGGAGGGTTTCTCCTGTACCGGTGGTACAAAGGAAAGAGAACCAACCAGACCTTGCTTGCATGGGGGCTTTCATTCTTCGTTTTCAGCATCACGTTCGTGGCGCACATGTTCCGCGCGCTCGGGTTCGCGGATGCGAACGAGAACACTTCCACGTTGCATTTCTTTGCGTACCGGTGGGTGATGCCCGTGTTTTCGGCCGGCATCATCTTCGGGCTCACGAGATTGCTCGTGGAAAAACGCAAGTACCAGGTCATCCCGACGTTGCTCTCGCTTGGCATCGGCCTCCTATGGCTCGTGCTGGGGCTGTTCGTCATTCCTTCCCCGAGCCCCATCGAGGCGACGATGTACCTGTTCTTGTACACCGTCTGGATACCCGTATGTTTTACAATGGCCTACGTCTTCGCGTATTTCGGGTGGAAGGCGCAGTACCGGGGCCCACTGCTCGTCGCGTTCGGTTTCATCATCTTGATGATATCCTACTTTGCATGGGCACCGTGGCACTTCACGGACGTCGTGTACATTTATTTCGTCTGGTACTTCGTGTTCATGCTTTCCCTCATCCCCGTCCTCATCGGGTTTGTCGTGCTCTCGCTGGAAGAGAAATTCAGGTCCACCTCGTAGCATTCTTCCATTTTTCCAGTACCCGTGGTTTTCTCACGCAAGGATTTTAACCGCTGGATGCTAATTCATCGCCATCGATTCGAGTTGAGAGCAAACATGCCCGGGATATTTCATGCCGTGTTCGGATTGGTCGCTGGCCTCGTGATATGGAAGCTTGCACAAGACAAGGACGGGTACAAGCCCATCAACCTTGGCCTGGTGTTCGTGTTCGCGATTAACAACTACATCGGCCCGGATCTCAACGCCATTTTCAGGGGCATCGGTGAAATCTTTGGTTCGCAAGGGCTCGAGGATTTGGGACACGCAACGCATTCTTACGTCGGCTGGATCATCTGGTCCGTGCCGTGGTCTATTTTATGGTACGTGATCCTCGTTGGTATCGACCGGGTAAAGAACAAGAACATCCAAGCTTTCCCTGACAGGCAACACAATGAAATACTCCACCACGGGTATGCGCACGTTTTCCTCGCGGTGCTGGTGGGCGGGATTTCCCACCACCTCATTGATTCCATCGGCCACGCCCGGTTGGGCACGGGGGACATTTATTATCCCACGGGGCGTTTTATCCTGGTACCCGCGTTCACGGTGGACCTCATCGGGGTGTACGTCGCCGTCTCGATCGTTTGCGGGACATTGATCGCCACGTACCTTGCGGTCGCCAAGCGCAAGGGCGTGGACGTGAAGCAGAAAGTCTTGGGATTTTTCACGATGCGTAATTTGCCTATCCCGGTATTCCTTGGCATTGCTTGCTTGAACGTTATATTGATGTATGCTATACCCGCCTCCGTTGGGTTCCTAGAAACAAGCAATGGGACCATAATATTTTATCTTGGAAATTTACTAGAAGCGACGTCTGAATACGAGGCTGGTTCTGCAATTTGGTGGATTGCTGTTGGCACCGCACCGACACTGGTTCTATTCTTCCTTTCCCACGCGAAGGCATGGACGGTTAAAATTCCGGCGGTTATGCGGCCAGGAAAAATCACGGTCCGGGCGGATATACTCGTCATCCTGTACTCTTTTTTCTTTTAACCATCTCCATCCCTTTTCTCAATAGTAATGCGAACATGCATCTCGTTTTATCATTGTGTTACAAATGAAGAGGGATCGCGAATATTTGTTGCTTTCCTCGGTAAAGATATTCCTTTGCTCCGATGCTTGGGCGTTCATCGACGGTTTCCATCGAACGCGATCTCCCCGGCTGCCCATTGATTCCGCAAACCATTAAACGGATTGCTCACGGTAAAAACCACCATGGCACATCTCAAGGCCGTGTTGCTTGCAGCTGGCATCGGGAAGCGGCTCCAGCCCCTCACCAATCGCGTTCCGAAACCCCTCTTGGACGTTGCCGGGAAGCCCATGATCGAGCACACGATCAGGTTCATGCTGGCCAGCGGCGTGACGGAGTTTGCAATCGTGATCAACGCGAAATATCAATCCGCGTTTGGGTCTGCCCTCCGGAATGTCACCAACGATGGTGCATCCATAACGTATATCCACCAGAATAATCCTACCGGTATGTCTTATGCCATATGCACTGCTCGCGATTTTACCGGGGATGATTTTATCGTGTGCGCGGGTGAAATGCTCGTGCCGTTGTCGCACGTTCGTGACATGATCCGGGTGCATCTCGAAAAAAAGCCGCTCGGGACATTGAGCGTGCTCCGTGCCACGATCGATTACGTTCCAGGCCTCGGGAACGTCAAGGTTGAAGATAACGGGACCATCACGGGAATCATAGAGAAACCCGCTCGCGAGCAGCTTTTAAGTAATAATTACAGCCTCCCATTTTATATCTTCAACAAGCACGTGTTCTCGTACCTCGAGCGGTGTCCCTTGTCGATACGGGGCGAGCGCGAGCTTCAAGATGCGCTGGGGATTGCTTTAAAGGAAGGAATGCTTCTCAAAGGCGTGGCCATCGATCGCCCGTTCTCTAGCACTACCACGGCGTTCATGACGGAGGTTGCATGCTTGAACATCACAAACCCGACCGATTATTTCAACGCGAGCATCTCTGCACTCGAGGGAAAGGGTATCATGAAACCCCCCGATATCTTGTGCACCATGATCGAGCCTGTCATGATCGGTGACGGGTGCGACATCTCGGATGATTGCCTTCTCGGCCCGAACGTGATCGTGGGACGGAACGTGGTCATGGGTGCATTGGCCGAGGTATCAAACGCGATCGTGCAAGACAAGTGCACGATCGGGAAGGCCTCGTTCATCGAACATGCGATCATCATGGAAGGTGCACGGATCGAGGATGGTGCTATTATCAAGGGCAAGGCTGGCGTGATCAAGATCGTGGAAGCATGAAAACTTTCGTTCACGCTTCAAGGTGCGATGTTTCCCTGTCTAGCAACGTTTTCACTGCACCATCCAAGCTCGCGAGCATCGACTTCATTCCAGTGTCTTCGAGTATCCTCGCTTGCAGCGAGAGCCGCGTTGCGTCGTCCCCCGGGGTGCCTGCATGCACGTCGACGCCGAGCCGCCCGAGCAGGGCAATGGAAAGTTCCCTTCCCTTCCTTCCCAAGGTCGCGATTTCCTGGTGTAGCGTGTCGTTCTTGTCGAAGATGGGCAATGGAAAATCGAACGGGTGCTTCACGATGTTTCGCAAGCTTCCATGGAAGCCCGTGCTCCCGATGAGTTTGACGTTTTCGGTCAGTTCCGGTGCGTTCAAGAATCCAAGCAAGTAATGTGCCTCGTCTATATCCCTTGCAGGGTAATAAAACATCGAGTAATCGACTATCGCGTTTTCATCAACGATGGCCCCCTTGACGATGCTTCCACCACCGTTGTACACGACCTTCAGCTTTCCGCCTTGCCTCGGGTTGACCATGCAGTTCTGGTAGTTGATGATCTGGCGCAAGCTGGTGTGCGAGGCCCCTTGCTTGGCATGGGTCGCGAACACTCTCTCCAGCATGGTGAAGTGCTCGTTCGCTCCCGGGGCGAGGCCGGTGCATTCGACCAGCTGGTTGGTTGGCGGGACGCGACGGTAAGGAAGGAACGCGTCGAAGAGTTCGATCATTGTGAATGGAACAAGCCCCGTGCTTTTCGCCACCTTGAACAAGAAATCGAGCTCGAAGCGGCTCTCCGTGTAGGGGTCGAAATTCCACCGGGCCAGCTTCTTTGCTTGCACCCGCTGGCTCGGTCTCACGGTCACCCACGGGACTTCCTTGTGGCCCCGGTCCATGCTTGCATCCACGAAGAAAAATTTCCTTGGGAAAATTTGTGCGCCCTTGTAAAACAAATCCATGTAGGGTGATTTCTGGCGGGGTAGCATGCCTTCCCGTTCCTTGGCCGGTATGAGCCTACCCACGCTTACCACGTGCTTGCCCGCGACATTACGTTCCACCATGACGGGCTCGTACCTTTCCTCCGTTCCCTTCACGAAGTTCAACTCGCCCGCGCCATCTTGCTTCACGTGAATAGTTACAAACGGATACACGTGGTTGAACGTTGCATGCTCTTTCATTTTTCGCGCTGCGATGCACACGCTATGTATTTTAAATGGTTGCCTCGTGAAGCGCCAAACGTTCACGGCCTCGAATCCCGCGAACGCGCGGGCCCTTGCGTTTTGCGACCCTGTAATCATTGAATTTGGCATGATGAAGAATACCCAACCCCCGGGTTTCAACCGGTCCTTGAACCCGTGCAGGAACAGTGATGACATTTCAAGGTTGGACGTGTTCTTTCCCCCAACGTAGATTGCCTGTTCCGTTGCGAGCTGTTTCAACCGTTCCTTGTACCCCGCGTGCTCGATACCGCCGAGCACGACCCAGGGCGGGTTCCCGATCACGAGGTCGACGCTATCCAGGGGGACATGGCCCCGATAGTCATATTCATCGTCGCCAAGAAACAATGAATCGTTGTTATACAATTTCGGGTTGAAGTCTTGAATCCCGTGCTCGTGCATTATAAATTCCAGGTTCACTCGTGTCATGAAGATAGCGAGCGGGTTTTTATCGATGCCAACGATGTTGGCCAAGCATGCTATCTTCTCCTCCACGCTCAGCGGGGACTCGAGGATGCTCCGGTACAGCTCCAGCACGAACGTCCCGGAACCGCATGACGGGTCTATCGCCACTTGTCCGGGCGTGAAACGTTCCTCCACCATGAGTCTTGCCAAATTTGCAGGCGTGTAATACTCCCCGGATGCATGTTTCGTCGATTGCGGAAGCAAGGACGGGTATATCTTGTTGAACATGTCGTCGGTCGCGAGTTTAACCGTCTTTACGAACGTGGTCCAGGATACGGGTGTTTGGAGCGATGCCACCCACGTGAAAGACTTGTAAAACGTCTTCAATACACCGCTAGATATGGCACCAATCTCCTTCCCCACCTTGGTTTTTAATAACAATCCTGCCACTGCAATCAGCAATGCGTGGTGAAAGTACAGGCGTTCGGTGAGCCTTTCACGCGCGTACAATGATTCGAATGCTGATGTCCAGCGTTCAAAGCAAGACCTGATTTCGGACGAAAATGTTGCATCCTTGGCGATTCTTTCACGCGCTGCCCGCTCGAAACCATCGTACGCGATGGAATCAACAAGAAAAAAATCGACCAGGCTCATCCCTGCACCGTCATCTTCCCGCCTTGGGAGCCGCGTGGTATAAAAAAATCGTGAAATTACTTGAATAGTTCCTCTTCAATGCGCTTCAAGGTTTTTTCGATCCGTGCTAACGTTTCCTCGATGTTTGCAAGCCTTTGTTGGACATTTCCCGGGATTACTTCTTTTGCAGCGGGTTGCTTTTCCACGGGTACCTTTACTTCTTGCCTTTCCTCGCGTTTCGGTTCGCTTGCGACCGCGCTAGCACGTTGTGCAAGCGAGCTATTCCCGCTTGCGACCGCGCTTGCCCGTTGCGCGAGCGTGCTCGTGCCACCTTCCACGCTTGGAATTTCCTTTAACGGCCTGCTCGACGGTATCGTGACCGGTTTTCCTCCCGCCACGGGGACCGGTGCAAGGATTTGCCCTGCCGGTATCACGTCCTCCTTTGGTTTAGCAACGACCCTGTACTGGGCACGAATGTCCTCCTCGGACTTCTCATCGTCTGGCACGCCAAGGAACTTGGGTTGTTGCGCGGGAGCATCGGCAGCCACCGCCCTTCCTGGCTCCGGCGCCGGTATCCCGCCACCCTTCTCCTTCATGCGTTGCTCGTTGGTCTGGGCCTCACGCGTGAGGAATTGGACGGTTTTCATGATCTGGTAGGGATTCAGGTTCGGGATCGCGGTTTCCCGCATGACGAAACCGACGATCAAATTCCCGTTTAGTTCAGGAAACGATGACTGCGTCACGACATCATTTCCTTTCAAAATTCGTGCTGCCCATTGTTCCGATACCTTTCCAAGTTGTATGCGGTATGATGTTCCGCTAACGCCGAGCTGGCTTGAAAGGGGCACGAAAGAAGCAATATCTCCGCTCATGTTCAATCATCATCGAAATTCGTTGATAGGGTTATATTTTTTTTGTTGGTTGGTAATGGATTCTGATGATACTACTAGGGTTCTGGGTTAAAAAAAACATGGCGCGAGCTGTCCATTCATCACAGCAACGCGAGCGTGAATGGTGCTTCTTTCCAATTCTACTCGTTGATCGTCGTGCAAAGGGCAAGATCCTGTCTATATAACAACATCAAGCACGTTCCTGTTTCATTGTTGTCATGAGGCGGCAAGCAATCGATTTTTTTCGAGTTTGTTCGGCAAGCATGTCGGTCTCCATCGCGCGATTCGTGTGCGATACCTTTTAAACCACCTCCGCGAATATATCTTAGGAGCATTTGAGGCGTTCATGATGCATGTGTTCACGTCACGTGAAAGCAAGTCTTCCGTTCGCATCATCATTCTCGTTACCAGCCTTGCGTTATTCGTTTGTATGCCGATCCAAGGGATTCAACAAGTTTTCACGCTCGAATCAAGCGTGCCACGGGCATCCGAATCGCATACCAAGATTTTTATCGTGGGAAATGTGGACCGGGATATTTTTTATAAAGTTAAAAATAGCCTTTTCGGCACGTGGGGAAATACTGTCGTCGTTTCCAGCACGTCATCAGGGCAATCTCAACAAGTCACCGTCCAAGTAGACCCCCAAGATGCCCCTCATTTTGTTTGGGATGACATGAATGCCTCTCCCAATCAAGTCTGGTACACCTTCCCAAACACGCATCCCGTGATTCCTTCCATTCCCGATATCTTGTATCCCTACGGGACTTTGAATAATTCGCTGACGTGGACAGTTGCGGACGACCGGGTGGTGGCTCCCCTTTACACGATTTACTTGGATGGCACCAACCTCATAAGCGGGTTTTGGACACCATTCACCCCGATTGTCTTGAACGTGGATTTCCTGGACGTGGGCAATCATAACTTCACCATCGTGGTCGATGATGGTTATGGTGGGACGTCCATGGATCAAGCTTGGGTGACCGTCACTAACGTAAATCCTCTTCTTTTTCCGTCACCCGATGTTTCATATTATTATGGTGTTAATGGAAACACGATTCAATGGACCGTAACGGATTCGAGCACGAATGCCACGTGGTTTGTCTTGTATCAGGATGGCTACGGGGTGAAGTCTGGAAACTGGTCCTCTATCGATGTCATTTCTTTCGGGGTAGATGGGCTTGGAATTGGGATGCACAATTTCACGGTGGTCGTGAACGATGGACTTGGATGTTTTGCTAGCGATACAATATGGGTAACCGTGCTCAATCACGTGCCTTTCGTGGTCTCACCCGAAGACGAGGCTTTCTCCGTGGGTGCGACCGGCCACGTGCTCTCGTGGACCGTCATCGACCTGGACGTTATAACGGGCACCTACTCGGTATACCGAAACACGAGCCAATTAGTTTCTGGTATGTGGACTTCAGGTTCGCCGTTCAACATATCGCTCGACAACTTGGCGGTTGGCCACTACAACTACACGATCGTCGTTCTTGATGGGCTCGGCGGGACTCTGTCGGACACCGCGTGTGTAACCGTCCTGAACGCGTTCCCCGCGATAACCTCGCCACCCGATGTCTCGTTTTCCGTCGGGAGCTTGGGAAACATGTTGTCGTGGCTGGTTATTGACGACACGACCGGCGTGGCGACGTTTGACACGTACCTCGATGGCGAGCACCAGGAGGGTGGATTCTGGATATCTGGGGTGCAGATTAACGTGTCTTTGGACTCTATTTCCCTTGGCACTCATAATTTCTCCATCATCCTTTCCGATGGACTTGGCAGGATCATTCAAGATAATGTGGTGGTTCACGTGACGAATCACTTGCCACTTTTCACATCGCCAATCGATGTCATGTACACTACCGGATCCTCGGGGCATTATCTCACGTGGCTTGCTAGCGACCCCACGACCGGGCTCTCCTCGTATGCCATTTACCAGAACGACACGCACGTGACGGGGGGCCCTTGGAACTCGGGTGAGGCCGTGAACATCTCTATAGATGGCTTGTTAGCAGGGGTCTATAATTTCACGATCGTTATCAATGATGGGCTCGGCGGGCTTGCCCAAGACACGGTCATCGTGAGCGTGGTATCTCCAGATAACACTTGGCTCGTTATCACACTTATCGTGACCATCTCTGGTGTTTTAGTTGCAATATTTTTGCTCATCTTCTGGAAACAAGGACATCTCATTAAAAAAAGGCGTTAACCCCCGGTACCGGGGTTTACCGTATTTATTAGTACTCGATAACGTTTCCCCGGCGTTTTCAGGCATATGCAATCCTATCAAGAGGACCACACGATGCCGAAGCTATAATGCGTTCAATCTCTTTTTCCAGACCTTGTACGCGTCGAACGAGGCAACGTCAAGCCGTTCCAAGTTCACGAGAAATACATGCGTTGCCAGTGCATTGGGGGAGAACGCGGTGAAGTGCACGTGGCGCCCGTCCGGGCTCCAGCCAGGGTGGGGATGGGCATCGACGACTTGCGGGAGCGCGTGCAGGTGCTCGAACGCGACGGGATGTTGCCACGCCGACCGAGTCAAGCAGAGCGGGAACAGCCTTCCTTCGGTGTTGTCCTTGACCTCGATCAACCACAAGCCCGTGTCCCGCCACATGGTATCGGCGCATAGCAGCTTCCCGTCTGGGCTGGCCGAGACGTGCCAGAAATTCGGGCCGCGCCCTGCAGTCCAAGCAAGCTCGTTCCCGAATTCACCGTCGATGTTGCAGATGCCCACCTTGTCACGACGCACGACGTAGCAGAGATGTTGCCCACCGGGAAGCCACGCCTCGTGGCATACACGCTGGAATGCGTTGAATGCGCCCCTCTTCTGCTTGTACAATGGACGTAAGGCCTTGGTTTCAAGGTCTAGCAACCACATGCGCTGTGGAGCATCACCCCTGCCAAATGCGCTCGCGGGCGTCTTGTTGACCTGAAGCAAGCGGGAGTTCGCCGGGCACGCCATCTGGTGGTCGAAGTAGTTGGCATTCCCCTCATCATCCGGGAAGAATCGTTCCACCGTGCCCGCCTTGATGGAACCGATCAGCAGGTTGGACGGTATTTTTTCGGGTAACTTGCTGCAACACGTGTAGAACGAGTCCCCATCGGGTGCGACGTCAATGATCGACCTGCCGAAGCCCTTGCATTCCGGAGGGCGGCGCGCCACGAGGTGGTCCTCGAACGTGGCGATGTTGACGAGCCGGTACTCCTCTTGGTCTTGACCTCCCCCTGTGTACAAGACGTGCTTGTCGTCCGGCGTGATCGCCCACGCGTTCACGAGGACGTTGCTCCCGGACGTGAGCTGCGTGATCTCGCCCTTCTCCACGTCAAGCAAGTGGAGCTCGAGGGAGCCTGTCATGTTAGACACGTAGATCAGGGACTTCCCGTCCCGCAGCCAGCTTCGATGGGTAAAATATTGCGGGATGTTGACGGAACCCTCGGTCGTGACCTGGGTGACGGGGAGTTCTTCGTGAAGGGTCAAGTCCCCGCGGGGAACTGCTTTCACGGCTACGATTTCACCGGTCGCCATGTACACCATCGTTCGAAACGTAATCATGAGATAAAAAACAATGG
This sequence comes from Promethearchaeota archaeon, assembly GCA_041305945.1. Taxonomy (GTDB): domain Archaea; phylum Asgardarchaeota; class Lokiarchaeia; order Sigyniarchaeales; family Sigyniarchaeaceae; genus JBGLND01. The sequence goes on along the minus strand of JBGLND010000001.1, from coordinate 1,974,695 downwards.
CGTCATATAACCGTATAAGGTAAAGGTGTACATTCATGGCAAGAGACTTCAAGATTTCGTTCATCGGAGCTGGCTCGTTCAGGTTTTCCATCGGGCTCTTTCGTAACATCATCGCGGCCAAGGAATTCTTCCCGTTCGAGGCTTGCTTGCACGACATCGATGCCACGTCCCTCGACATTATGACACGCATCCTTAACAAGATGGTGGAAAAATCCAGCTCGAGCGTGAAGGTCACGTCCACGCTGGACAGGCGCGAGTGCCTGACCAACGCCGATTTCGTGTACAAGAGCATCAGCGTGGGCATCCAGGAATCCGAGTGGATCGACATCCATCTCCCTCACAAGTTAGGCATTCCCCAGAACACGGGGGACACGTGCGGGCCTGGCGGGCTGTTCCGTGGCTTGCGATGCGTTCCCCCGGTCCAGGCAATCGCCCGTGATATGAAGGAACTGTGTCCCAAGGCCGTTCTCCTCAACTACACGAATCCGCAAGCGACCATCGTGATGGGCGCGAGGCGTATAAGCCCGGACTTGCAGTATGTTGGCTTGTGCCACGAGCTGTTCGGGGGCATGGGCACGATCAAGGCAGCATTGAACCACCTTGGCATTGCCGTTAATGACTGGCACGATCTCGACATCCGGTATGGTGGCGTCAACCACTTCACGTGGCTCACGTCCGTCAAGGACAAGAATGGAGACAAGGACTTGTACCCGCTCTTGCGGGAGCACAAGAAGGACCTCGCGGGCGTGGGTGGTCGCGCCTTCAACTGGTACTTGTTTGACAAGCACGATTACTTCCCGATCCCGGGTTCAAGGCACGTTGCCGAATTCATGCCCGAGTACTACAACTTTTTCAACCACGAGGCGCATTCCAAGCCCCCGTTCAAGTTTCCCTTGCTGAGGGACGTGTACTTGCTCGGCAAGGGCAGGAAGGCCGCTTACTGGGGCTTCAGGCGCATGGCCGGCGTGCTCGGCAAGCATATTGTTCCCGGTGCAACGAAGCGCGGCGAGAAGGCGCTCGACATGACACTGGACTGGCGTGACAACAACCCCGCCCACCACGTCGTGAACATCCCCAACAAGGGCTTCATCCCGAACCTTCCCGAGGGTGCCATCGTCGAGGTGCCCGGGTTCTTCAAGGATGGAAAGATGGTAGGCGTGTCGATGGGCCCGTTACCCGGCCCGATTGCCGATCTCGTGCGCCCCCACGCGGAGCAGCAATCCCTGACCGTCGACGCTGCGGAGGGCAACGACCCCGACCTGGTCATCAAGGCAATGCTCCACGATCCCATGAACAAGTTCATCGAGGACGAGGACAGGATCGTCGACCTGACATGGCACATGCTCTACCACGAGCAGCAATGGCTCCCGACCGCGTGGAAGGAATGGATGCCTTCAAAAGATGACCTCGCCAAGCGTAAGTACCACGTGGATGAGAAAGAGATCAAGAACCGGAAGGTAGCACGGCAGAACAAGTATCCCGTGAACGAATCGCTGCGTTCAAAAGCGATTTTCTACCCTTGATCGCCAGATCAACCATATTTCATGGATATTTCTTACTCTTTCATTTTTCTAACGTCTCTCGAAAGGACGCGTGGATTTCGCATTCCTCTGTCTCTGGCCCTGGTTCCGCTACGAGCCCGTCGACCGCAAGAGGTAGCTGGTGCCGCGGGTTCCGTTTCTGGCGGGCTTATATCATTTATCGTATTATATTGATTCCGTATGCACTTCAATGACGAGGACCCATCGAACGAACCTCCTGACCCCGGCGACGAGCTGGACAATGATGAGGAAGATTTTTTCTCCGAGGAAACCACGCGGTCCGATATAGAACGCGAAGATCTTTTTTCCGGCGAGGAAACGTCTCCCTTGCCGGTCCAAGAGCCCATCGAGCCAGTTAAAGGCCGGATTGTCTCGATTCTTGTCGATGACGCCTGTCAAGAGATTACCGTTGACGATCTTGACATACGCATCCGCATCGCAATTATCCTTCTGGCACTTCTTGCCTTCCTTTTTATGGGGACAATCCTTGCCCCTGCAGAATTTCGATGTCGTTTCCATGTTCAGCGTGTCGGGGAGTAGCTGGCTGAATATACCCTTACCCGAGTAGATCGGTTCTCCCGTCTCGTCGACACCGATGGGGTCGGGCATCTTATGCCTGATGTTCGCGGAGAACAGCAGCAGCTGTGCCTGTCCCTTGGTGAACACCGATTCCTTCCTCGTGAGCACGTAAGCCGCGCTGATGAAGTCCTGGATGCCCCCGATCACGGGACCGCCGAACCTTGGTGAAAGGATGTGTTCTTGGACGCGCATCAAGATTTTAGCCTCTGCACGTGCTTCCTCGCTTTGGGGGACGTGCAAGTTCATCTCGTCACCATCGAAGTCAGCGTTGTACGGTGGACACACGCACAAGGAAAGCCTGAATGTCTTGTGCTCCATTACTTTGACCTCGTGTGCCATGATCGACATGCGGTGCAACGAGGGCTGGCGGTTGAAGAGCACGTAATCCCCGTCCTTCAAGTGGCGCTCGATCTGGAAGCCAGGACGGAGCGTCTCGCAAATAGTCTCGCGCCGCTGGACGAACCGAAGGTCGATCCTGCGGCCATCCGGCCGGATGATGTAATTGGCACCGGGGTGCTCTTCGGGCCCGTTGAGCACGAGTTGTTTCATTTCCTCGATGTTCCACTCGGTGATCTTGATCGGGAGGGTGAGTTCCTTCGCGATGTCCTTCGGGACACCTACTTGGTTGATGGACAGGTATGGATTTGGCGAGATGACGGTGCGCGCGGAGAAATCGACGCGCTTGCCCGACAAGTTGGATCGAAAGCGTCCTTCCTTTCCCTTGAGCCGCTGGGTGAGCGTGCGGAGGGAACGGCCTGACCTGTGTCGTGCCGGGGGTATCCCGCTGACTTCGTTGTTGAAGTACGTTGTCACGTGGTACTGGAGCAACTCCCAGAGGTCCTCGACGATGAGCTGCGGGGAGCCAGCATCGATGTTCTCCCGCAACCGCTGGTTGATGCGGATGACGTCCACGAGCTTGTGGGTGAGATCGTCCTCGGACCTGATGCCAGATTCGAGCGTGATCGAGGGGCGCACGCAAACCGGCGGTATCGGCAAGACGGTGAGTATCGTCCATTCCGGCCTCGTGACGTCGGGGCTTATCCCGTGGAGCCACAAGTCCTCGGCCGGTATCTTCTCGAGCCGCCTGCGGACGTCCTTCGTGTTGATGGGCTTGGAGCCCTCGTCGGGGGTTTCCTCGAGGAACGAAGTTGGCTTCTCGATCTTCACTTTGAAACGTTCTGCGCTGCAATGGGGGCAAGATTTTGCCTTCCGGCAGACTTTATAAATCTCTTTCAATATCTCCTCGTCCAGTTCCTGGAAAATTTCCCTGTGTTCCATTAACTTGTCGAGGAAGTATTTTGATTGCTCGTCGGTGAGCAGGATGCGTGAACATTCCCGGCAGATGCACCTGAGCCACTTCAATATTTTCTTTGCATAGCCAACGTGAACGGTTGGTCTCGCGAGCTCGATATGGCCAAAATGGCCGGGACACTCGCCTAACCGGTTTCCACACGTTGCACAACGGCGGCCTGGTTCGATGGTTCCTAATCTCGGATCCATGAGACCACTCGCGATGGCCAAACCATCTTCATCGTAAGTATCTGCCGTGATGATGCGGGCTGCAGATAGCTTTCTTACATATTCAGGGGAAAGAAGCGTGAAATCAATACGTGAAATAACCTTGGTTACATGTTGATAGCTCATAATGATACGAATCTCCTTTTCGATGATTTACGCATCAAGAATTAGTCGAAAATTGGTATTGATGCTGGCAATTGACAGATTGATGTACCGGCAAATCGCGCGCTTCCAATTGATATCGATAAGAATCGGTCAAGGATGCTTAAAAAGGTTTAAGGAAAAAACTATCGCCAAGGGGGTTTTAACGAATTCCGTGTGGTCTATCCCGTTAAAACGTGGGGAATCCCGTGGTAGCATTTCGGGGTGGCTCGATTTGGCCTACATACAAAAGGGTCGATGCCCTTTTGACACGCATGGTCGATGCCGAAGGTCAAGAACCTGGTTCACAAACGCGGGCAGAAATACAGCAAGAACCGGATGCGATACGGGCGACCCTCGCGGGGATCGATGCACGCGCCACCGCGAGGAAGATCTTGGAACGCAATCCAAAAATCATCATCATCACCGGTTCCGGGACCTCGTCGCACGCTGCAATGGCCGCAATGTTCTTCCTCCACGTGTTTGCCAAGGTGCACTGCTATTCCATCCATCCCTCGGAGATTCCGTATTACATCACCCCCGTGTTGGATGAGCGGAGCGTCCTCGTTGCCATCTCGCAAAGCGGGGAGTCATCGGACACCATCGAGGCATGCACCATTGCCAAGGAAAAAGGCTGCCTCGTGATTCCCATCGTGAACGAGAAAGAATCAACGATGGCACGATCGTTCCCTGACACGGTCTTGTCCCGGGCAGGAAAGGAATCGTCCGTCCTTGCAACGAAAACCTACAGCTCGCAGCTGGCCGTTGTTGCATCGATCGCGTTGGAATACGGGCTTGCAAGCAACGTCTTGGCCGAATTGGAATATCAAGCAATATCAAAGGAACTGCACTTAATCCCCGACCGGATCGAAGTGATGCGGGAATCCGTCCAGGAATCTGCGAAACACATCGCGAAGTACTTGAAGTTCTTGGAAAAAGCGTTCGTTCTCGGGGTCGGGGCTGACGTGGCCACGGCGTTGGAAGGCGCCTTGAAGTTCAAGGAGGGGGCAAGGGTCGTCGCGCAAGGATATTCCGCACCCGAGTTCGCGCACGGGCCATCGACCCTAGCGGACCGGGAAAATCTCATCATCATGTTCGTGCCAGCCATGCACGACGGTATCAATGACGACCGTGAGAAGATCGTTTATAAGATCATCGAGAAGGTGCAAAAGCAAGGTGCGAGCGTCTTGGTCATAACGCCGAAGGGGGAGTCCATGCCGGTCAAGGTCGATTTCAGGATCGACATCCCGAAATGCCCCATGGTCTTGAACCCGCTCATTTCCATCGTTCCCTTGCAATACTTGGTCTTGGAAATTGCATTGCAGAAGGGCTTAAACCCGGACAAGCCCGAATGGCTCACGAAGGTTGCCCGGATCTGATCACTTGAGAGCCGAAACCCGCTTTGCAACTCCGAAAAAAAAAGGTACGGATAACCTTTATCCAAGCCAATAACGATCATTCAGAGGAAAAAACTGGAAAAAGAGACGGTAACATCACGCCTATCGAATGAACCCTTTCCGACCTGCAAACGTCGCGGAATTCCCGAGTTCTTCTTCTATTCGTAAGAATTGGTTATATTTTTCGACACGCTCTCCCCGGCACGGTGCACCTGTCTTGATATGTTTCGTTCCCAAGGCGACGGTGAGATCTGAGATGAAAGAATCGACCGTTTCGCCGCTACGATGCGAGACCATGGCGCCCCAGTTCGCGGCTTTTGCCATGTTGACCGTCGTGATCGTCTCTGTCAACGTGCCGATCTGGTTCAATTTTATCAAGACCGCGTTGGCGCAATTCTCATCGATTCCCTTTTTCACGTATTTTATGTTTGTGACGAAGAGATCGTCTCCAACAAGCTCGATTTTATCGCCGAGTTGCTTGTTCAATCTCTTCCAGCCGTCCCAATCTCCTTCCGCCAGCCCGTCTTCGATGGAGACGATGGGGTACTTTTTGACCCAAGATTTGAACATCTCGATCATTTCATCGGCAGTCACGTTCCTTTTCTCGGTGTGCAACTCGTAGGTGTTCGTTTTTTCGTTGAAGAAACTGCTCGCGGCTGGGTCCAGCGCGATCACGATATCCTTTCCCGCGTTGTACCCCGCTTTTTCTATTGCTTGGACGAGTAGAATCAATGCCTCCTCGTTCGATTTTAATTGGGGTGCAAAACCACCCTCATCACCAACACCGGTGGAATATTGATTCCCTTTCAAGACGTCCTTCAATTTTTGATAGGTTTCAGCGACCATGCGTAGCGATTCCCTGAAATTCGGGGCTCCAACGGGACAGATCATGTATTCTTGGCAATCTGGGCCTTGCCAGTTGGCGTGAAGACCACCGTTCAAAACATTGAAGCATCCCGTCGGCAGTATGGTGGCCGAGTCCCCGCCAAGGTACTTGTACAAGGGCACGTTCTTGGCTAATGCCGCGGCGCGGGCAACGGCCAAGCTCACGCCCAAGATGGCATTCGCGCCTAACTTTGACTTGTTCGCTGTTCCATCAAGCGCGATCATCTTGTTATCTATATCCGCTTGGTTTAAAGCATCCATTCCCTTGATGGCTGCAGCGATCGTGGTTTTAACATTATTGACTGCATTCAGAACACCCTTGCCTCCAAACCGTTTTTTATCTCCATCTCGCATTTCGATGGCTTCCCGGCTACCCGTTGATGCACCAGACGGAACCCCGCTACGGCTCTTGGCGCCACACGCGAGGGTCACTTCCACTTCAACGGTTGGATTTCCACGCGAATCGAGAATTTCGCGAGCGTGCACTTTCTCAATTTTTGTATCGGTCATTTTGCATCTGCTTCTCTCCTCCCTCGTAAATTTAAATTTTTTGTGGATGATCCTTTCTTTTACCCGGAAGCGCGAAAAAATCGCCAATCCGGTGCGACGAGGCAACGATTGCATGGACGGTGGAATGAAATAGCGGGTCAGGTATAATATGAATCCACGGTCCCGTTAGTCGCCCCGTTATTCGGCATTGGTCAAGGCTTTGCTTGCACGTGGCCGGTAACCGTGCGTGCTTCCCTCGTGACGCGGTAGAGGTCGACTTGGATTTCCTTGGGCCCAAGAACGCCTTTCGATAGATGGCTTTCAAGACCAGCGCCGTTAGCATGAAGCCTAAAACCAGCGACACGAGCAAGGGCGAGCGGTACAGGTACCGGTCGATGTACAGGTAATCCGGCTCGATTCCGCGGAACAGCACCATCAAGACCCCGCTCGCGATGACCGGGAGGACCTGCAGGACCGCGACGTGCATCCACGCGGCAGGAACGTCCTTGCGGGTCACGCCCAGCGTCGGGACCACGGCCACGATGGTAAACACCAGCCAGATGTACGCCGTCGAACGCACGTACAGCTGGCCAAACCACCAGTATTCCAAGCAAGCCGCCATCACGAACGTCTCTGCCAAGATGAAGGCGATCACTTTCAACGCGTCCCGGGCATTCCATTGCATGGCACGGATGGTTCTCGTGCTCGCAGCAGGGTGAAGGTAGGCGTCACGCCATAGCGCGCGGAACGATGCCGGTGATCTCGCGGCCCCCATCAGAATCGCCCTCCAAGGTCGAAATTCCATGTCCTGGCACGCGTCCCGTTGGCGTAATCGTGGAATGCCTGGGCCGCGGTCTTCCACGAGCCATCGAGACGAAGCAACCCGAAATGTTCCTCGCTATGGTCCCCCAGGTTTTTCCAATCGAGGTTCATGGGATAATCCCAGAGACACCACGCCATGATCCCGTCGACGCCCGCGCGGTCGCTCGCGTCGAAGACGCCCCCATAGTACTCGGCTTGCATCGCCTCGGTGATGCCATTGCCCTCGGTCCACGTGGGCCAGCCGAACTCTTGCAGGATGACCGGCTTGCCCGTGGCGGTGAACTTGGCAGCGTACTTTTCGAAGTCCCGCTTCCACGTGGGCTTGTCCCGGCTCGCGTAGAAATGCATGCACACGGCATCGACGTCAAGGCTGGTGTACATGGCCGGGTCCTCGAAGTTCCCCCACCCGCCACCAACGGCGACGTAATGCGTGTCACCCAGGTCACGGATGGTCGCGGTGAGGTTCGCCACCCAGAGCGTGAACTGGTCCTGGCTGATGGTGCTGCTGGTCGGCTCGTTCCTGAGGTCCCAGAGAAAGGCCGCGCTCGTCTCGTTAACGAGCGGGATCAAGTACTGGAGCTGGGCGATTTCCAGCGCGATCAGTCCCTCGTTCACGTACATCTGGTCTTGCTGGTCCTTGTACCCCGTCCACGCGGGAGGCCCGAAATCGAAGAAGGAAAACATCACGGCGATGTTCGCTTCGCTGGCCGCGTTGAAAAAGGCGACGATGCGGTCCACGATGGTCAAGTTGTACACGCCGGGTCCCGTCTCGACGAGCTCCCATTGTATGAACGTGCGCACGCAGTTGCCCCCGAGCGCCTTGATCCGCTCGAAATCCTCTTGCAGCTCGGTGAGGTTGAACGCGGTCCAGGTCCCGGTCCACGGGTGGTCCCGCGGGTAGTAATTGACGCCGACTGGACGAAACGGCTCGCCGTTCCAGGTGAATTCGGGTGCTGGTGTTTGAACGCCGAAGAAATCGGTTCCCGGGACGATGATGCCCATCATGACGAAGGAGATCGCGAACACAGCGAATGGTACTTGTTTCATGCCCTTGGCTCGGGCGGGTAATTGGTCGTTCATCGCGTTTCACCGGTTATTTCATGCATTAAAAATGGCGCCGCGCTTCCCTTTCAGCGCCATGTATTCATCGTAATCAGGCTCATTCGACTTGTGAACGAGAAGGTACCCCCTCACGACATCCCGCCAGTCCCGGCCCACGAGGAACACGCCGGCCGTGATGTAGGCAAGGCCTATGTAAAACGGCACCGGAGACAAAACCGACGTGAAGAGCAAAGGCGCCCCGATGAACGTGAAGTAGATCCCGATGATGCTCTCGTGCACGTGGTAACCCCGTATATACAGGCGCCAGACATCCTCGTTGACGTTCCCGACGATCAAGGCAACCAGGAATGCCACGGCGATGATGCCCAAGGCAACCGAGTATTGAAGGAGCCCCTGGTACACGGTGAAAAACACCGTGGAGACCACGCCTTGCGTCTTGTCGTATATGATAAACGCGATCGAGGTCGCCACGATCACGAGCATGACAAGCAGGAAGTATCGCTTGGTACCCTTGCCCTTGTACGAGGCATCAAGATCAGGTTCCGCGTATTCCTTCTGTTGCTCGTAAAACGCCGCGCTATCCCCGAGCTTGGCCACGTCAACCTCGGGCTTCTTAACCTTGCGCTGGAGGACGCCACCGAGGAACATCAGCAGGAAGCCAAGGGCCATGATCGAGGCAAGCACGTTAAAAAGGTCCTCTTCAAGCCAAGGTACCCCAAGGAGGCGGAAGATATCGAACGCGATGAGCGCCGAGTATGCAAGCTGCAAGAAGGTATTCCCGAAGAAAAGCACGAGGCCGGAGAGGCGCATTTTTCGCAAGAACGCGTTGGTGAGCATGATGTAACATTCATCTGGTTATAGATATAAATGCCCGTCGGGGAAATTCTAGGCCATGCAACAACGCTTACCACAGAATCACGCGACTTTCAAGGTGGACGAGCACACGAGGCGATTCATCATCCTCTCGGAAGCGTGGGTCCTGTTCTTCATGGGCATGGCGACCGTGATCCACGTCGTCGTCAACCTGTTGCCACCGTTCCAAGCATTGTCCGCCGGGTTCATCGACGAGATCACCGCGAGTAGCATCGTGATAGAAGGCCTGCTCGTCTTGACGGCCATCATGCTCGGCGTGTTCAACGTGCGGAACCGCGTCGGAACCTTGATATTGATGGTTAACACGTATTACTTGGGAGACACGCTCTTGGAATTCACGGAACGCCCGACGTCGTTCACATATTACACGATGTTCTGGTACGGGATAGTGGGCACCGGGATCATTGCCCTCTTGCTCATGATCCTGCGGTTCATAGGCCTATCCATCTTGTGGTCGAAGAAAAGCCCCCCGACGTTCCCGCGCATCTGGAACCACTTCCGCAGCGAGCTCAAGCGCCGGCGATGGACGGGGCTCGCCTTGCTCGCCGTTGCAGGTTCGATGGGATTCATCCAAGGACTCACGATGTCGGGGGCGACGGCACGCGAGATCACCATAGAACCACAGGCGGGGCAGATAGAATTCCGCATGTGGGCGAATTATTACCCGGCTTGGTACCTGGCGCATCCCAACGGCACGCAAATGCTCGACCAGCTCGACCGGCATGGAGTTACTATCCAGTGCACGATATTCCCCTTAAGAGACGCGGACGGCCAGTATGAATCGTTTTCACCAACGATATATCCCGAAGATGTCACCAATCTTGTCGGGAACCTGACGTGGTTCAATGAAAATTACCCGGGCATCAAGTTCCAGTACTACGCGTTTGGATTGGGACACGGATCGAACGGGAACTACGAGGGCAGCATCTACACGCTGCCGATGCTGAAGCGGTTCGTCGACGTGTGCAGGGCGTATCCCAGCAACCTTTCCAACGTGGTGGGGATATACACGGACTGGGAAGGCCCCAGCGACTCGGCGCCGGATTTCAGCAACGAGACCATGAACGGCTGGCACCAGGCACTCTGGACGGATGCGATGGCATATGCCCGCGCCTATTTCCCGGACTGGACGTTCTCGTGCTGCTACCCGGACAGCATGCATTGGGACGGGATCGATGGCGATGATGACTTGCAATACTACCACCGCTACAACGTCTTCAATCCCGCGTGGGACGATTACGGCCCGATGGTGTACCGGAGTTGCAATGCCAAGGAAACCCGGCGAGGCAGGTATGACAGCTCGTGGATGGTGTACACGCAAGCCAAGGGCTTGCTCAACGGCGCGCTGGACGGCGACGTGGCCAAGGCATCGATGTGGCTCGGGTGCACGGGATGCGGGCCGTACCGGAACGACACCGTCGTTTACGAGCACGGGGCGCCCATGAATTTCGGGAATGCCACGGGGTTCGACGCGCTCGCGAGGGACATCCTTATCCTGAAACACTTCGGGTACAAGTCCGTCTCGATCTTCCACGCCATCGAACGCTTCGATACCAATCCCGAGCTCACGGGATTCTTCTACCAGTATGGCTTTGCCGATGCGCTGGACCGGTTGAACGAGACCGTCAATGGTCCCAATTCCACGAAGTCGTTCACGATCTGGACCGATGACTGGACCATGCGCGGCCCCCTTGCAGAAGACGCCGCGTTGAACTTCAACCGGATAACCTGCATTCCCCTCGTGGCGCTGATAGTCATGGTGGGAGCAGGATTAGGGCTGTATGGCATCTTTTCCGAGCACACGGTAGCCATGCTCCCGCGGAAGAAACGAGGGATAATATCCACCACGTGAACAATAACCATGAAAATCCGCAACATCATCATTATCGCATTCATCGCGTGCGTGTTCGCGTGCACGCCGATTCTCCTATCGTTCTCGGAAATACGGAACGGAAGTTGGTTGATGGTGAAGATGCGGGACGGCGAATCCCTGTACACGAGGATCGTTTACCCCACCAATTACCAAGCGGGAGAATCACGAGCCGTCATTCTCATACGCACGCCGTACAACATTCAAGACGACATATACACGTCCATCGCGAACGGGTTGCGTAACGCCTACGATTCCATCATCGTGCTGCAAGACATCCGGGGCATGCACGGATCAAGGGATGCCGGGGGGTTCGAGGTGTTCTTCTCCGACGCGGACGACGGGACCGACACCGTGAACTGGATCTTGCAGCAACCGTGGTGCAACGGGAGCATCGCCACCCACGGGGCGTCCGCGGACGCGGCGAACCAGATGACCTACCATGCCGCGGGCGCGGGCGTGAAGGCGGCGTTCATCCACGCGGGCCCATCGGAGATCTACGACCACTGGCTCTTGCCGGGTGGATGCCTGCGCAAGAACTTCCGCGCCGTACGCGAGAACGTTTCGGTCCAGACCAGCGTGTATGCGGGCACCACTCAACTCCTTGTAATCAGCTTTCGTCGAGCAGTTCAGCCATACAGGCCCACGATAGGTACCAACATCTTCATCAAGAAGGTCAACATCGATGATGACGGTAAAGGCGAAGCAACACTCACGTTGTGGGACGTTGCTGGCCAAGAACGGTGGACCTCGATGCGTCCCCTCTACTACAAGGGTGCCTCGGGGGCAATCGTGGTCGGGGATGTAACGCGCAAGAGTACTTTCGAACAAATCAAGAAATTCTGGATACCGGATCTCCACCAGCACAATCCAGATAAGGTCCCCATCGTGCTCATCGCGAACAAGTCCGATTTGCAATGGGAGGCCACGAAAGAGGAAATAGACCAGGCCGCGAAGGACATCTCTGCCGTGACGTCCGTGATCACGTGCGCCAAGACGGGCGACAATGTTAACCAGGCATTCACGACGCTCACTAAAGAAATCCTTGGCAAACCTTGAATCTTCCTTTTCATTCCCATGCTTCTTCCAAGAAACAAGCGCACATGAATTTCCAGGTGCCCTGCTCCTTTTCATGTCCTTGATCCATTCACTAGTGGCACGCGACCATCCCGCCACGGCGCCTGTGACGCCACTACGGCCCCTCGTGCCATCCCAAGACCCATGCCACGACAGGGGAGCATCGCACGGGTTCCGAATCCGTATCTATGCCGGTTTTACCGGTAACGCGAGGGCAATAGCCGAAGATTTGATTTCACGCGCCTCGAGACGGATGTTCTTGAGAAGGCGGTGAAACGACGAGGTCTCGGGTCGTCTCATCCACCTGGAGACCACCTTGTTCTTTCACGATCCAGGAGCTCGTGGCACCGCGCGTTCGTGACGCCCAAGTGGTGGATACGTGCAACCACGTGCAACCCATCAACGTGAAGACCATTTCCTAGGCGACTAGATCATCCTTATGAACGAGCATTTTCATAGAAATCCCGAACGAACATGGCTGAATCGGATGGACCTGCCCAACGGCAAGCGATCCGCTCGCAATTGCACCGGATATTCGAGCACTTGCGGACAGGCATGACAAGCGATGATCACGCGTTGCGACCAAGCGAGGTCATCCACGATCTTGCCGGCCAAGGTGAGTTTGACGGGCATGTCGAGTTCCAAGATTACCCGGGAACCGAGCGAACCCTCCAGACCATCCGGGTCATGTTTCCCGAAGATCGCGTGCAAGAACACGGGGCAGATGAGGAAGAAATAGGACATTTTCGCTCGTTGCGGGAGGAAATGATAGCCGAGTTAACCAGGCTGCGGCAGATCATGATGCGCGACGATTTCAAGGACGAGGCCGACTTGCTCCCTCCCGAAGAGAGGCTCGTGTACGACGCGTTCTTGAAATTTTTCAACACGTGCCCGGTCTGCGGGCGGCAAAACCACCAGAATTACCTCGCTCGATTCTGGTTCTCGGTCGACCCGGTCACGGTCGAGATGAGGCAAATGGCGATCCGCTTGATGAACGAGCTGGACCCGGATCAAGAGAATTATCCCAGAACGATCGTTGCCGGTATTGCTTGCTGCGAGTGTTTCGCGCTCATCTTCGCTGATGCTCGAGAAGCAGAGCAAGCCGCGGACGAGGACTTGCATTAAGGGGATGACACGTAGATGGAAGGGGACTTGACATCCCTTGCCCCGGTATCCCGCACCGCCATCCACGCCGCCGCCGTTTTTTTCACGAGGACCGGGATCACGCCCGCCAAGCCGTTGAACGGCATTTCCGGGTGCCACCGTTCCGTGCGTTTCCCCATACCACAAGATTAAAAGAGGATGGACCACGTGACCTCCCTCGATACGTGCCGAGCAGCCATAGTGATTCGCTCGCGTGAACAACAAGCAAGGTATCGTGATTCCAGTGACTGGTACAGAAAAATATTACAGGGGATACATCCTTGCCCGGTTGGGCAAGATCGGCTCGGAGTGGGACACGGTTGAGACGCTCAAGAAAATTACAAAGGAGTTTGGTAAGGAGCTCCTTATTACTTACGCTTCTCCCATCTACGGGGCATGGGATTTGATAGTCGAGGTCTCGTTCGCAAAACTCGAGGACCTCGACAAGCTCGTGACCATCATCCGGACGAATAAAACGTTGCAGGAAAGCATCGAGGAGACCACGACGTTCGTTTCGAGCAGGCCGGACTATCCCTGGATGTAGAAAACACGGTAAAACGAAAAATGAAGGGATCCAAGGCTTATATCCTCGTGAAAACGAAAACCGGGTGCGAGGATGCTTTCTTGCACAGGGCTCGCGAGCTCGGCTTGGACCACGACGTGTATTCCTTGCTCGGGGGTATCGGGTTCACGTTCTTGTTCGAGATAACATACTCCGACTGGGACGAGCTCGACACGTTCGTGTACAAGCTCCAGCGGGACGATGGATTGAAAAGGTGCATCATTGACGAGATGCGGCTCATCTCACACGATAAAACACTCGAGATACGGAACGATAACAAGAAAAAATAATGCAAGCAACGACGGGCACGTCGCCTAGCACGGATATGGCTCAGGATTCCTAATCCTGCGATCGTCGGTTCAAATCCGATCGTGCCCGCCAATTACCTTTCACTTTTCGACCGGGACGAGAAGCTTATGAACGGGAACGACCACCGGGACCCGGGCACCCCGGCCGGGGATGCCACGCGGCGGTTCTCCGACTTGCAGAAGGTAAAGGACTACTATGCATCCCACGCACCCGATTACGACAAGGATTACGACGCTCTTCTATGGCGCTTGTACAACGATCTCACGTGGGCGTTTATGGAACCGTTCCTTCCCCCGTTATACGAAATACAAGGTGGAGCGCCCAAGGTGCTTGACACCGGGTGCGGCACGGGCAAGTGGGCGATCAAGCTCGCGTCGATGGGCTACAAGGTCACGTGCGGTGATATATCCGATGCAATGCTCGACCTTGCACGTGAAAAGGCAGGGCAAACGGGCATCGATGGGATCGACATCGAATTCATTCCTAGCTTGGACATCCGCCGCATGGATGCCATCCCCTCGGGTGCTTTCGACGTGGTGCTTGCCCTCGGCGACGTCATATCCTACGCGATGGATGATGACCCCGCCGTGGCCGAGATGTTCAGGACTTGCAAGCCGGGGGGTATCGCCATCGCGTCGATGGACAGCACGTTCACTTACGTCGTGCACGAGATTAAAAACGAGAGGTGGGATAGGATCGATCCGCTTCTCGACACGGGCGTAACGAACGCATTCTTGCCCCATCCCATCAAGACTTACCTGCCCGCCCAAGCAACGGCATTGTTCGAGCGGCACGGGTTCCACGTGCTCCAGGTCGCGGGAAAGCCCGTGTTTTCCAACGCGCTCCCCCGGAAGATCGCGCGCCGGAAGCTGGAGCGGAATTACGACAAGATGCTTGCCATCGAGAAGCAGTTCAGTGCGGACCCCGCATTCGTGGGGCACGGCGGGCACTTGCAAGTCACCGCCCGGCGCCCGGGCGCGTGATGCCCGTGATCGACACGGTCATACTTGAAAGACATTCGTGACTATACCCCGTCTCCTTTTTTTATCCACCTTATCCGCCAGTTCAAGATTGACGAGGAGGCAGACGCCAGATCCGCGACGCGCCGATGCCCGCCAGGCTGGCGAGTTTGATGGCATCCTCCAGCTCGCCAACATCACGGGTCGCGTGCGCGTCGGAGCACGCGCTGAATGTCACGTCGTACCTCGCTGCAACCTTGAGCAAGGCGACGTAGAACTCACCGGGCGGGAGGCAGTCTTGGTGGAGCGGCTCGATCTTGTCGTAGACCTTGAAGTAGCGCCGCGCCGCCGCGCTGTTCAGCTCGATGGCCACGCCGCGATCCTGGCAAGCCTCGCAGACGAGCTCGAACGCCTCCAGGATGGCGACATCGAAATCCGTCATGCGCAGCAAGGTGTCGAACGGGTGCACCAACACCGAAATATCGTTCCGCGACACGGCACGGGCGTACATGGTAGCGATGTCCTTGTACAAGGCTGCCAGCTTGGATGAATCCGATTCGTGCATCCGTGCCAGTTGCTGGCGGCCGGCGGGGAGATCGTCCATAGTGATGGAGGTGCCGGGTATCCAGTGATCCCCGGCGACGAGGAAGTCGAGCAATGGCGTGCCCACCGTGCCCACCGTGCCCACCGTGTCCAGCGGGAGGTGGCCGTCCATGTCGATGATGGATGCCTCGATCCCGATATAAATCCACAGGGGGAATCCGTGTTTCACGAGCTGGTCCCGCATTGCCACGTGCTCGTGCACGAACCTGCCATCCGCCGGGAAGTGCACGTGATCGGTGACGCACGCGTAGTCGAAGCCCTTTGATTCGAGCAGCCTTGCCACGGCTTCCAAGTCGTAATCCTCGTGGCAACAACGGGAATGCTTCGTGTGCAAGTGATGATCGTTGAAGATCGCCATATACTCGCGTCACGTGAATGCCCGGTGGCATAAAATGCTGCTGGAAGGACGTGACCATCGCCACCAAAAAAGAAAAAGAAACGCCGGTTCTTGCCGGCCAGTGCATCTTTGCAGTTGGATGCTCCCTATGCAATTTCAAGGCGGGGATCATTTGGTGCTTTCCAACGCGGATTCCAAGATATCCCAGCCCTTTCCATGCTCTTCCATGTTCATTATGGGGAAAGTCTCCACCTTGCAGACCTCTTCCATCCAAGCCAACGCCGCGTGGAAAATGGGCAGCTCTTCGTCCTTGGCCTCCCATATGTCCACTATGAAATGGTTGCCCAACCCGTATTCCAAGGAGATCAACTTGCCTTTGCCCTTCATCGGGCCCGCGATCTCTTTAGGAGCCACGCCAAGGGCGAGATCGACAAACCGCTTCGCGAAAGCCCGGAGGTTCTCCGGCTTCCACCTGAAGATCGTCATGTACCGTCCCATGAATCTCACTTTTCATTTCTTCTCGTGGTCAAAATTACTAACCAACTACATGTATGGCGTGTCCTTATTTAAAGACGGTATCAGCGTTCCGCAAGAATGTCATGGGGAAAAAAAAATACGATGGGATCTGAAGTAAAGGTGTTGGACGATTACATTTTACACATTACCCGAGAACAGCATTATGCCATGTACCATAGCGGTACGAACGGGCAGGTAGCCTTGGAAGCATACCTGAAAGGGTTCAACCAGAACCACCCGGTTATCGTTGATGCCATGCGCACGCAATACCTTGAATTCTCGAACATGAGCCGGTTCGAGCTCGGGTTGTTCGGTGCCATCCTCTCGCACGTTCCATTCATGGATAAAATCCCCGTCACGGCAAGTCTGGTGACTGCAAGGCTCCAGCATTAACGCGATGCATTTATCGCATGGCGCGTGATGTTCCCTCGGATACACCGAAAACTTATAAAAAAGGTTCGTTTGGATGGATACAAGCACGTGGGGCTTGCCCACATACATCAACGCATTTAATTACCCCATCGCGGCGGTCATGGAACTATCTATCTGTATGCTTTCCATCTTGCTCGTTATAAATTCATTCAAAAAATTCATCGTGAAACGTAACAGGATCACCATCGAGATTTCCTTTGTATTTTGTGGAATATTTCTTGCAGCATTCTTGACTGGCTTGGGAAAGTTATTGGTAATTTCTGGAATTATCGATTATTCCATTCTCGTGTATGTTCTTTACTTGGATGCGATTGCATTAATGTGCGTCATGATTTCGAGTACTGCATTCTTTTTTTTCGTGCTAGATACCTTTTATGCGATGACCCCTCGTAATCGCCAGATTACAATAATCATCTATCTGATTCCCAACATGATCGCCGTCATGTCGGGCCTCTACGCGTTGATCACCCGCGATCCATCCACGTTGTTGAAAAACATGCTTAACGGCATCATTTTATCTCTCTCGCTTTTCACCTACTTGCTGGTAACCATCAAGGCCTCGTTGATCGCAAGAAAGGCGACTGGGCTTGATAAAGCCGGTATACAAATGATCGCTCTTTCTGGAATACTTATCATCGCGTTCTTCGTGTTTTTCACGTTGGACGTTCTGAACTTGTTTGGATGGGGAAATATATCTTTATTCTATTTCATCGCGTGGCCAATTGCTGCAATAGGCATCCTCGTTACATATATCGGATATTTCCGACCCTCGTGGTTTCAACGGCTGGTTTCATGAAAACGTGCTATATAAGGATGTGGCAGGCCCGTTCCCGGGTTATCACATGCTTTATCTTCTACCCGGTGGAGTGAATAACCAAATCAATGAACTCCAATATTGTCGTGCGTCATGATGCTGGATAATGAAGAGAGACTCTCGAAAGCGAACGAGCTACTTGATAACGGCGAATTTGAAACTGCCTTGAAAATTTTTGACGAGATCATCGATGCAGGGGACTTCGGATCGGAACCCTATTTCGGGAAAGCAGAATGCCTCCAAAAAATGGAAAAATATGATGCATCCTTGTACTGGTACGATAAAGCACTCGAGATCGACGAGGATGACGATTTCGCGTGGAACGGGAAGGGTTTCAGTTACTTCCACTTGGGCGAATACGGGCAGGCGAAGCTCTGTTTCGAGATAGCCGCGGACCTTGACCCTGACAACCTGGATTACTTGCTTTCCCAGATTGAAATGGCAGTCCTCTTGGGCGATAACGGCTCCGATCTCGCGCGACGTGCCTTGTCCATGGCCGGGAACGAGGATGGCGGGTACATGGTCGTCGCTTGGGCGTTCTCTATCTTTGCATTGTTGCTCGAAGATAAGATCGTTAATGCACTGGACACGTTGCAGGAATTCATGTCGAACTTGCGTCAGATCGAGAATGATAGGAACCCCGAGAATGACTTCCGGGGGTTCGATTACGATTATTGTGGTATCGAGACGGCCACAGAGACCCATCTCCGAGGCGCGATGAAGGAGGTCATGGTCGCGCTGACCGGTTACTTGAAAGGCAGCACGCCCTTTTCGACCTTGGAAGAGACTGTTTCCTCCCGCGTTCCCCAAGTACAAGCGACTGACGTGCAACCTGTGCGTGCTGCCACAACCGGTGCGGGTGCTGGCAAAGATGATGAAGTAAACGAGTTTCCCGACATCGAAAGCATTACCGGGGCCACCGAGCGGGCTGGCATCGATTACATCGATCGCGCGGTTGAAGGGTACGGCGATAATGTTGGGTTCCAGACATTCATATTTCTTTTCAATCAATACGATTGGAACCTCGACAGGGGTCCCGCCCCGTTCATTAAAGAACTCGGCAACCATTTCTTCATCGAGCTCGATGGTGGGCATGTCACGCGGATCGCGCTCGATCTCGACGTGCTCGATCTTGCAATCAAATCCAAGAACATCGATTTCAAAAAGGAATGGAATTCGGAATCCACCGGGGTCTTGCTTGCCTGCCCGATGCTCTCGGAGATTTACCTCTCCGCGACGCGGTTATCGTCCGTCGTGGACTTCATGCGGCACGTGAAAGCGGGCGCGGGCAAGGAAATCTGGCTCTACGTGATGGTTGCCAAGCTCCCCGATCAAGAGGGGTTCGATGCGCTCGACGCGGTACCCGAGATATGGGAGATCGACGATGTCCCCGAGGATTACCAGGAACATGACAAGATCGCAGCCTCCATGATATGGACCCCAAAGAAATGATCGGATGCAAACGATAAGCCTGTCACGCTGGTACGACCATGCAACCGCTCGTCAAGGCATCGATGTCGATTCGCGTTGGATATGCCAACTGGCACCCGGAGTCGAAGTTCCGCGGGCTCATGGCATTATTCGATAAATACAACGGGTTTGCCGACGAGATATCATTATTTACTTCGGAAACGCACCCGCCGCTGCCGGTTGCTGAATTCGAGCGAAGAGCCGGCGTTTTGATGGCAAGGATGGCTACCATCCGGGAACATGGCTTCCGGGCCGGGATCAACGTCTTGGCAACGCTCGGCCATCACGAGGAGAACTTGCCCAATAGCTTGTCGCAAGAGTACCAGCACCTGACGGACCTCTCTGGCAACGTGTGCAAGGGCGCGATCTGCCCCAACCACGAGAAATCGAAAGCATACATCAAGAAAATATACGAGCTGGCGGCCAACGCTGGCCCCGATTACATCTGGATCGACGATGACGTGCGGCTTGCAGGCCACAAGCCCATTTCCAAGTCTTGCTTTTGCGATAGCTGCATGGAAGTCTTCGGGAAGAACATCGGGACGTCCTACACGCGTGAAGATCTTGCCAGCGCGTGCGTTGACATGCCCATGGGATCGGCCCGGGAAATGCGAAAACGATGGTTGGATCACAACAGGAACACGATCGCCACCCTGCTGCAATTGATCGAGCAGACCGTGCATTCGATCGACCCGGGCATCCAGCTCGGCCTGATGACGGGTGACCGGTTCTACGAGGGCTACGACTTCGCCCGGTGGGCAGGCGTGCTAGGCGGGCCCCGTGGCATCCCGGTGATGTGGCGTCCTGGTGGCGGGTTTTACGAGGAAACCGTGCCGTCAGACCTCTTCATGAAATCGCACGACATCGGGCGCCAAGTATCCGTGCTCCCCGGATCGATGAGCCAAATCCAGTCCGAGATCGAGAACTTTCCCTACCAGCTGTACCGGAAAACGCCCGCCACGACCGTGCTCGAAGCAGCCGCGCACATCGGGGCCGGGTGCACCGGCGCTGCCTACAACCTGCTATCCGAATCGGACGCCGGTTTCTTGGAAAATGAGTTGATGATCAAGCATCTCCAGAAATCCCGCCCGTTTCTTGATTACTTGGCATCGACGGTCGGCCGGAGCCCGCCCGAAGGTATTTTCACGGGATGGAGCATCGACAGCCAGCTCGCAGCCGGCGTGGGTGGTGACTGGTTCTATGGGAGCCTTGATAACGCGTTCGGGAGCCAAGTTTTCCAGCTGGGCGTGCCAGCCGCCTATTCCGGCGTTCGCTCGTCTGTCACGCTGCTATCCGGGAACGGCATCCACGCGCACGACCACCAAGGGATACTAGACATCCTCTCCAAGGGCGTGTACATGGACGCGAGCGCGGCCTTGGCACTATCGTCCCTTGGATTCGGGGAATATGTGGGCTTCAAGGTCGGCCCGTTGCATGGCATCGATTGCAGCGAGCTCATGGTAACGGATGTGTTCAATGCCGGCTTCGAAAACGTGCGCCGGGATGCCCGTCAATCTTTTTACCCTTATGCCGCAGCATCGTTAGAGCCGTTGTCACAAGGTGCACGCGTCCTCTCCCGCATGGTGGATTATAGTGGCGCAACGGTGGCCGGGTGTTGCTTGGGCGTGTGCGAGAACTCGCTCGGGGGCCGGGTTTGCGTCGCGGGGTACTTCCCGTGGACATTCCTGCTGGGTTTCACCAAGGCAACCCAGCTGAAGCGCATCATGCGGTGGCTATCGAAGGAATCCTTACCCGGGCTTGTAGGATCGTACCACAAGATAAACATGTGGGCGCGAAGGACAGTTGCGGGGGAACCCGCTTTCATCATCGCGAATTCATCCTTGATGGAGGTGGAAGGGCTGGAATTGCTCGTTAAAACGAACCGCACTAGGGTGACCTTCACCGGGAGCGATGCACGGCACGTGGACGTCCGCGCCAAGGGCGACGACGGCGGGTACATGGTTTTCTCGTTACCGCGCATCCCCGCATGGGACATTGCCATCGTGTGCGTGGAATGAAGCTGCCGTCTTCAAGAGCGACGGACTCCATTGAGGCTGTGTCGGTCAACTGGAAGTGGTCTTAACCAATGGGAGCTATGCGCGATCGCCTTACCGAAATCAAGCGCGTCATGCAAGGGATAGGAAAAGAAAGTTCTGATTTCTTGGACGCGTTCTTGAAATTCAAAGAAAGCACCGAGAAAGACGGTGCCCTTCCTAAAAAAGTGAAGAAACTCATTGCGATTTCCCTGTCCGTGGCATCCAGGTGCGAGTGGTGCATCGCGATGAACGTGAAAGATGCCTTGGATGCTGGTGCTACCCCGCAAGAAATCATGGAAACGTGCTTCGTCGCGGCGTTGATGGGCGGTGCCCCGAGCCTTATGTTCGCCATGAAATTTAATCTATTTTATATTGTATACATGATTCGCATGAAGGGGAAGGATTGGCACGACTCCCGGATCAATGGCCTCATCCTTGGCTATTAAGCGGCTAAAACAGCGCATTTAATAAGGGAAAATCAGATCATCATTTAAGCGCCCTTTCTGGGTCTCGAAAGTGCGATACAAAAAAAACAACGCGGTGGACGTCATGTCTGAAAAAACTGACAAATCTCTTGTCGTGAAAAATGCCGTGTCCGATCTGATCAGGGGCAAGGGCTACAAGGTATCGGGTGAGCTTTTCGAGGAGGACGGTTTCAACAAAGTTCTCAATGATGTCATCGACAAAGCATGCGCCCGTTGCGAAGCAAACGGTAGGAAAACGGTAATGAAACAAGATTTGTAATCTCAAAACTTGTATCTGCTTTATTTTTCATTTCATATTTTTTCTTCGCGTGCTGCATGTTAGCTTGGCAAGATGGTGACATTGATGGATAACCTGAGGGGAAGAGCCGGAACCGCGTGCATCGTCGCGATCGCGGGCGCTACCAATTTCTGCGTTCTCACGGTCATCGCGATGCTGGTCTACCCGGGGGGAACGCACGCGGACCCGTCAACAACCGGCTACACGTTCCACATGAATTTCTTCAGCGATCTTGGTGCAACGGTCACGCCGTCGGGTATGGTCAACACGTGCTCGTCCGTGTTGTTTTTCATCGCCTTGACCGGGATAGGCGTGACGTTCATGCCATACTTGGCCCTGGTCACCTCGTTATTCGGTAGCAACGATAAAGCCATCGTGAACCTTGGCAAGGCCGGGTCCGTGTTCGGGATTGTTTCCGCGATCGCGTTCATCGGCATCGCGTTCACACCGTATGACTTGGCCCTATCGGGGCACATCCTCTTCGTCCAGGTCGCGTTCACCGGGCTAATACCCGTCGGGATTTGCTTTTCGGTCTCAATATTCAAGGGAAATGTACTCCCGTTGAAATACGGGGCAATCTTACTCGCGTTCACCATCGTGGCAGTGGCATACATCGTGCTCCTTTTTTCCGGGCTATCTGCGAGCGAGGGAGGGGTTGGAGCATCGGCAATCACACTCGCCATCAATGCAATCGGCCAGAAAGTGATCGTTTACGACGCGATCGTGAGCCTCTCCATCATGGTTTTCGGCTCGTACCGGAAGGCACGTGAAAAACCAGTCACAACGGATGGTTAATAGCCACGAACCACCATTAATTCCTTGCTTGCACGGGAAGATCGCACATGGGACTTGAGAGCACGCCGAAGGACGGCCTCTGGTTGGGCACGTACGCAGACAAGTGGGCGACCCTCGACCAAGAAACGATAGAGGGTGCCAAGAAAAACGCGGCCGATTTGGTGATTCAACCGGGCATATTTTTCAGGCACGCGGGCATATTCGGGAGCACGGGTAGTGGAAAAACCGTGCTCGGCAAGATAATCTGCGAGGAAGCCATACGGAATGGTATACCGGTCATAGCTATTGACCCGCAAGGCGACATCGCGAGCCTTGGCCTGGTGGGAAACAAGGAAGAACTAGAACGGGAACACGGCATCCCGGCACGCGTTCACGATGAGTACGCGTCGCGCGTGGACGTGCGAATATTCACGCCATCATCGGCCAAGGGGGTCCCGATTTCGATCAGCCCCGTTAACATCCCCTCGAAGGGACTTCTCACCGAAGATTACGACCAGGAAGACATGATCAAGCTCCTCACGAATCAAGCAAAGGTATTGGTGAAGGTCCTCATCAAGATAGCGAACCTCCCCAACACTTGGTCGAGCCTGGCGGAGGCGGCCGTCTACACCGTGCTGAAGCACCATTATGACGAGGACCAGCAAATCCCGACGTTGATGGACCTTGGCAAGTTCTTGGAATCGGAAAGGGGAACCTCGATAGCCGGCGATTTCTTGTCCGAATGGCAACAACGCAAGTTGGTCATCGCGCTCAAGACAATGAACGTCGGGAGCACGCAACTCCTGTTCTCTGCAAAAAATAACATCAACATCGATCGATTATTGGCTCCCACCGTGCGGGATGACGGGAGTGAAAGGATACCGGTCAACGTTTTTTTCCTCAAATCGTTGTATAGCCAAGAAGAGAAAGAATTTTTCATAAGCGTTCTCGTCAACGAACTTTATTCATGGATGATCCGGCAAGGACAAGCAAAGAAACCGAGATGCGTTTTTTTTTGCGACGAGATCGCACCGTTCATACCCGCCGGCGCATCGAAGCCAGGGCCAAAGGATGCTCTCATCTTGCTCTTCCGGCAGGCCCGCAAGTATGGCATCCAGTGTTTCATAGCAACCCAGAGCCCGAAGGACGTCGATTACCACGCGTACGAACAGTTCAACACGTTCTTCATCGGCCGCATCACCAGCCAGCAAAGCCTGAAGGTCATAGAACGCATCTTGGAAGCATTTCAGGATAAAAATAACCAGTTGGGTAGCTCGACAAGCGCTATATCCACGTTCAAGTCAGGCGAGTTCTTGCTCGTTTCTCCCGACAACGACGTGAAGATTGCCCTCATGTTCACCCGTTGGTTGATCTCCAACCATAAAACACTGACGCTTGATGACGTCAAGAAAATCATGGCCGGGAAATACACTGAAGATTTGCTGGAGGACCGGTCACGAACCAAGCAAACCAAGGTTGAAATTCAAACGCCAAGCGAACCTCAAGGGGACAATGCAGCCTCCACGATCGAGGAAACGAGCACGTTCGATTACACGTTGGACCTATTGGAAAAAACAACGCGCGCGCCCGAACCGGAGCCACCCGCGCCCGAACCGGAGCCACCCGCGCTCGAACCAGACCAAGAAAGCCAGCCACGTGAAGGGGAAACCACGGGCACACCCGTTAAAATCGCGGACAGTGACACGGTAGAAACGACGGACGAGACGGAAACCAGGAATGCAATCGAGGACTTGGCTCGATTGAACGATAGAGAATTCACGAGCATGCTGGAACAGCCAGTCAAGCGGGGCGAGGATGCTGATATTTCGGACGATTTCACGAACCGGCTCATGATGGAAAGGATATTTGCCAGGCTTGGAAAAATGGCAAAGTCAGAATTTGGCATCGAGTTTCTGCGCGATCTCGTGAAAAAACACGCATTGTCGAATGAAAAGTGCAAGATGATGTATTTTCAAGAATATAAAACAGCCATCAAGTCAAAATTAGCATCGGTCGAAGGGGAGCGGCTTGTTTTTGATTTCAAGGGGTTGATCCACGAAATCGCGGATGAGGAGGGGTTAGGGCAGCCGGAGCGCGATGCGATATCTATCCCCCAGCTCGAGGCGATCTTCCACAAGTTGCTCTTCACGCCTGGTTTGAAAAAGAAAATGAAATTGTAAAAAAAGTACGTGATGCTTAGAAAGAAATCATCTTCCTGCGCAACTCGTTGATGCTTTCCTTGAGTTTTTCCAAACTTTCCTTGACTTTATCCTGGTATTCTTGGAATTCCGAGTCAGTGATGGCACCCCGCGCGTGCTTGCCATCAAGATCGCGCAAGCTACGTTCGGCCTTGTAGCGTTTTTGTTCCAGAAGCACGAGCTGCTGGTAGAGATTTTCGACGGACTCCGGCTTCCCGAGACTCCCCGTCCCGGCGGGAACAGGCTTGGCTACAGGAGTGCGGACTTGCTTCAACGGGGGTGCAGACGGCATCCCGGTAGCTGGTTTCTGGACGGGCGCGGGGGGTCGCTGCACCACGGGCTTCGGTGGAGCGATGGAAGGCAAGGATGGCCTGGTAGGAGGCGAAACGGGGGACGGCGCGGTCTCGGGACCCTTTTCGGGGCTTGCCAAGTCGGTTACTGCTCGGATCGGCCGCTTTATTTGAACGACGCTTGGCGTTGGTGTTTCAGATACTTGCACGGGGCCGACCGCAGAGGGCGAGGTTGGTGGGGCTGGAGCCGAGGGCATCGAAGGAACCCGAGGTCCGGGCGAAGGAGTTGTCTCGATATCGAAACCGAGCCCGGTGGGCTCTATCGGTTGGACGTCAAACTCCAGCGAAATTTCCTCGTCCGCGGCCGTGGGCACGTACCCGGCCAGCTTTGCGGCATCACGCGAGCTCTTGGTTTGCAAGAAATTGTACTGGTTGAGGTTGTGGGCAAAATTTTGGAAGATATTCTCTTCCCTCGAATGCACCTTTTGCACGCGGATGCCCGTTGCGGAACGACCACGGGCGACGCTCCGCTTGAGGTCGTGTATCTTGCGAACGAGCGGCGGGTACTTGAACCGCAAGTGGTAGGCGATGAAGAAGAACACCAGGAAGATCAAGCCCGCGAAGACGGTATAGAACACCCACGGGGGTATCCCGTCGACCGTCCTAACGGTTACTGAATAGGTGATCGTCCCGTCGAACCGGTACTGGCGGGTGATCGTGTACGGGGTTTCTATGATGACCGTGATGGAAAATGGCTGCACTTGGCCGACACCTTCGAGCGCAACGGTGAAAACACCGTTTTCAATGTAAACCATCTGCCGCTGGCTGTGGTACAAGCTATACACGTATACCGTAACGTTTTGAATGGCCGTGTAGGGCAGCCCCGTCGTCGTCTCGTTTAGCATGATCGTGACGTTGAACGCTTGCCGCGGGTCAACCACGAACGATCCGACACCGCTCACGACCTCCGACGGGACGATGTCGGCCCGCACGTATACCGGTTGCACGTCCACGGTAACGTCATCGACAATGCTCGTGTGGTTTGTCTTTTCAATCCGGATGTAGAAGAACTGGAATTTCCCGAAGAACGTGTTGAAATCAAGACCGATCACCACGGTATACTGGTTACCGACAGACGTGGCTATCCTGTCCACGGGTGCTTGGAGCGCATTGGTATTATTCACGAATGACACGGTCATGGTCGCCCCGAGAACAGGAGCCCCGGACGTGGAAGAAACCCTCGCCGTGATGTTCAACTGGTCACCGAGCGGGATGCCCGTGGCACTGTTCTCGGGAAGGCCATATTGCGTAATTGATGAGTGGTTCTATGCGTATTCTTTGTATCCTGGAGTTCATTGCCATGAAAACGCCCTCGTGCGCAAATACACACGCCGATTCGCATACCTCGCATCCCGTGCAGAGTTCCGGGTCGACAACGATGAGCTCTTGGTATTTCACTCGCATCTCGATTCACGATTTTTAAAGGAAATATGTTAGGTTATTCATTGATCTACTACGATAAAATATACTTGAATCTTTTTCCCATCTTATCATTCAAGACAACAGAGTGTAAGAAAAAGGAACACCTCTACAAAAAAGAGAGGGATTCATGACAAGTGGGTTCTTGAAGAAAAAGGTGGGGACCTATCCCCCTCCGAATTGAACGATAAAGGCGATGTCATCCGTTTCTTTAAGCTGGACATCCATCGGGTTCGCATAAACGTTTGAAAATTGCTTCAAGTTCAACCCGTTAACAAGCAAAACAACCATCTCGTCTGCTATCTTCCCCTCTTTCAAGAAATTATCGGTGAAATTGCTGCCGTGCGTCGCAACTAGTTTCTCGATGAGCTTTGCAACGGTAACCGGTTCGTCTATTTCTACTTGTACCACCCGGCCTCCCATGTACTTTGCGAGGTGGGAAAGGAACTGGATTCGCAATTTCTTGGTCATGCGCAACAACGATATTCTTGAATGATTTGAAAAATAAAATTTTAAGCACCCATGGGTGGCGACCACCATCCCGGTATTGCTCGCGTCCAGTATCTTTTCACGTGGGGACCGATGAACTTGCTAGAAACGATAACCAAGCTTGCGAAACCCGACCTCGTCGAGGTTCCTTTTTAACAATGCGAGTCCATATATACGCTGTAAGCTCGAGACCTTATATTCACTGCAGGTGTATGCTCATGTCTCTCCCCGCGAGAACGAAGAACTTCAAGCCACCAGCAACTTGGACGTATACCATCAAGTTGCTCAATCACCAGCGAGAATTGGAGTTAAACAACGATGTTTGCGTCGATTGTGGGATATGTATACACGCGTGTCCTCTGGATGGTCAAGTCATTTCATGGGGTTCAACACCCAACGAGCATGTCGTCGTTGATGTGGCGAGATGCGTCCATTGTGGCGTTTGTGCTTACTTTTGCCCGTCGGGGGCGTTGAAACTATTCATCAACGGCGAGGAACGCATCGAGCTAAAGGAGCCCGCCGGCGAGATCGAGCGCCATTCCCTTCCCGATATCAAGGGAGAACTGCTCTCGCACAAAAAGACAGGTGCCCCGGTCAAGAAATACCTTCGGGGCTCCTTGAAAATCCCTGGAGACTTGGATACTCGTGATGCGAAGAAAGCCATCGATGCTTGCCCTACAGGGGCACTCGTTGGTGCCGTGAAAGGTCTCGAATTTGAAGAAAGCAAATGTTTTTATTGTGATGCATGCTCCCGGGCAACAAACGGCAAGATCGTGGTATCGCGCACGTTTTTACTCGTTGATTTGGGTGATGGAATCTCCCCGGTCGTCAAACGCATGGTCGAACGTTTGATGGACGAGCGGGCTGCCTCTCGCATCATCAAGGGTGCTAGCGGCCACAAGGCACGCGAGAAGGTGATGACCCTCCTCGATAACACAAAGAACTAATTTTTCCCTTCCCGTTCTACCATGTTGCTGACCATTATCATGATTAAAGCCAGAACGTGACCCGCAGGTCCCCCGGCATGCAAGGGTCCTGGGCTGCGTTCAAGAAAATGTCGTAGAACAGGAATGCCATCAAGTCCGTTGCATATGGTATGATGTCGTTGCCATGCATCGACAACACGGGATTAGACGAACACCGGTCCACGACGAGAAACCTGTGGGACACCACTGGCAGGATATGTGGGATCCGAGTTGCCTCAACCTCGTTGCTTGTCACGTTACAAGACTCGTATATCCAATCGATCATCTCCCGGACCGCGTCGATATCCTTGGGATAGGCATAATACCCGGTGCCGAACCTTGCCGGTTCCCCCGAGCTCCCGTAGATGTTGATGGTATCCTTGTCGGTGCCGTTCATCGTTTTCAAGAAGAGCTTGTACATGTTCGGGAACTCGAATCCCATTTCATTCTCGAACCTCGCGATCTCGCCATCATTGAGCCCCGGATTCCACTTGGTACCTGCTTGGAATTGAAATCCGTAAATGTAGCGCTTCAATTCCACGGATTCCCAGAGTTTCTCGCTTTCTCGCTTCAACCAAGGGAAGAAGCGCTCTGGGTCCCTCGGATAGCGTTCAACGTCCACCATTCTCGTTCGTCCCCTCGGTCAACCCGGGCGCAAAAACGGGTACCACGGCGATAGTCCAAAGAGCATGATGAACGCGATGTTTTGGATGATCACGCCCGCATTCCCGGCCATGCTGGCGATGAGCATTGGGGATTTTGAGAGTTGCGGGCGCTTCAAGATCACGTACACGGCTTGTACCGGGAGCAAAATCACCGTGAGCACGAATATCAAGAAGGCACTCTCCGAACGCAAGGCTGCGTACCCGTTGGTGACTGATATTACCGTCGCGATGGCAATCGTGAATATCCACTCGTCAACATGCATGCCCCGTTCTCGCGTCGTTTTCGCTTCCAAGATGACCATGAACAAGAAATACCAAAGCAACGCAACCTGCTGCAGGTGATGGCCGAGTATTTCATCCCCGAAATAGAGGTACAAGTAAACATTGGACGTGTCGTAGCCGTGCTCGTTACGGTACAATGAATTTGCCCTGTCAAACCCCCAATGAAAGACCACGCCCATCACCGAGATGATGACCACCACGAGCGCGCATAATTCAACGAATAACTTCCAGCACTGCCTTGCATCCACCTTGGCGAGCAAGGCCTTGAGCGTTCCCCAGAATATCGCGTTCAAGATGACGCACATGATGATGATGTTCATGGCGTGCTCGAGGTTGTACGGGAACGAGAGCCCCATGCCCGCTTCACCGAGCTCCCACACGTTCACGCCGACTTGGTATGGATGCTTGAAAATATCGCTAAGAAAGGCAAGCACTGGAACCGCAATGGCCATGATGATCCCGCATTGCAATGACGGGATGTATTCGTCGGGCCTCGTCAGCAATTGGTCTCGTTTCATGATAAACTACCTCCGGTAATTTTCTTTGGTAACCTCACGGTGAATGTGGAGCCCTGGTTCCTTCCCGTCGATTCGGCGAAAATGATGCCCCCGTGTAGTTCAACGATTTCTTTCGATAAATACAAGCCAATGCCGGAACCTTGGATGTCAATGCCCGTTTTCTCGTTTGCACGGTCAATTTTCCCGAATTTCGTGAAAAGCAATCTCATCTCATCGGTTGTTATGCCAATCCCGTTATCAATAACCGAAACGTCAAGGTATCTTTCTCCTTCCTTGACTTGAATCTTGATGGTACTATGGTTCGGCGTGTTTTTAATAGCGTTTGTTAACAAGTTCATTATCACTTGTTCAACGCGTGCTGGGTCCATTTCTATCATGCAAATTCCGGATATACTGGTTTCAATGGTATCATCGTTTTCCGATATCTTGTATTGAATGTTGTCGATGGCATTTCTTATAACCGCGTGTATATCCGCTTCTTGGATGTCAAGCTCTACTTTTCCACTCTCGAACGAGGAAATGCTGAGGAGGTTTTCGATGAGCGATTTGAGCCTGTCTGACCCGCGCCACACGTGCTCCAACAACTTCGTCGCTCTTGCATCTATCGAGGATTGCATGTTCTCCTTGATGTACTTGCTGGCCCCCCAGATTGCCATGAGCGGTGTTTTCAACTCGTGTGTCGCGTTCATGATGAATGTTTTCCGGAACTCGTCAAGTTCCATCAAGCGCTTGTTTTCCTCCTCGAGAAAGTCTGCCAGTTGTTTCCGTTCCGATATATTTCTTGTGGTCATCAATATCTTTCGTTGGTTTTTGGCATCGATGACCGGTATGATGACGGACTCGTACCATTGATATTCCTTGGTGGATTTGTAATTCAACCTGAATTCAACCTGCCTCTTCTCCTCAAGGCTTCCCTCACGAACCGCCTTCCAGCAGTCTTCGAGGGTTGCGATGTCGTCTTGGTGGACGAGCATCCCGAACCATTTTCCCACCAAGTCCTCCATCGAGCGCCCCATGTTCTTGACATGCGAACTATCGTTCACGAATTCAACGATGTTGTCGTTACCGAGGATGGCTATCATGTCGTACGTGTTTTCGGTAATGAGCTTGTACATCTCTTCCGATTTTTTCAGATTTTCTTGACTTTCCCTCAATTTATTCTGTGCTTGAATCAAGCCCGTTATGTCTATGTTAATTCCTAATATCAAGGTTTGAAAATCGTCCCTGTCTTGTTTCTTGGCTGGAAGATTGATGGGAGAAAGGATATTGTACACGTGACGAATGTTCCCTCCGAACTCGAACGACCTTTCTTCCTTCAAGGTCTCGCCGGCTAGCACCCTGCTGTTGTTGGTTTTCCAGATGCGCAACGTTTCTTCGTTGTTCGCAACGTCCTCTGGATGTTTCCCGACGATATCCCCCCAGTTTTGCCTGCATGCTTCGTTTTGCAAGATGTAGACCTCATTCTTGTCTAGTGCAAAAACGTCGAACGGTAGATTGTTGATGATCTCGTGCAAGAACGTGATGCTCTCCTTGAATACTAGTTCCTCACACCATTCCGGGTATCTGTTAGGAGTATCCTTTCTTTCCATCGAGATGAATCCCCTGCAACACGAGTCTGCCAATCCGAACCTATATCGAAGCAGAGCATGATCCGCTATCGTCTTAGAAATTACCTTTCATTCACCGATAATATAATTTACCAAAATCTTGGCGCGGGATATTCACGAACAAGCGCGAGCGGGTCATCACGGCCTTGGAATTGGAGGAACCGGATATCGTTCCCGTCCATTCCCTCGGGTACGATCGAACGCGACAAGGGTACGAGGATTTCGTGAAGAGCCTGCATTGCGGGGAACTAGAGAAAATCATCGATGGCGTGGGGAACATGCCGAGATCCGGTGGTGGAACGCGGACGCGTGGCAGATGCACCCGTACAGCTGCCCTTTCAGGGATTCCATATGAAGACTTTCTCCGTCGCATTCCAATTTTGTCGCGGTTTGAAATAACGGCTGACGAAAACCCAGCCAAGAAATTTATCAGGATGCTTAGAAACCGTGTCAAAAACGCCTTGGTTATCGGGGTCTTGGATGATCGCGATGCACCCACCCGGGACGACTACATTCCCATCTGGCGTGAATTTCTGGACATTCTGACCGATGCTTCGAAATATTGCATGGGTAAGCAGTAACCGACCGACCTTTTCCAAGCCAGGCTTGATATGGGGAATGGGACCGGTCATGTTCGCCATGAGCGCGATCTTGTCGATTCCCTTTTCATCCATTGCCCGGAGTAGAGCGTCGGTCGGAACCAAGGTCTCATTCAAGTGGTAATGACAATCGACGATCATGCTTGACAATTCACCCGGGAGGTTTTATAATCGATCGAGAAAGCGTTCCATAGATGGATAGAAAACCACGCGACGCGTGATCCTTTTTTGTACACGCGCCACGGCATCTTAATTTTTATCCAGCCCGTCTTGCGCCAACTCCAGGCGTTCCTTGTCCTTGGGCGTCCTTGATGGATGCTCCTTGTCATCCTTGAGCAATTGCCGCACGGCAGCATATTTTCCCGCGAGCTCATCCACGCCGGGTACCCGCGTCCGATACGGAACGTAATTATCACCGGCTTGTACCAAATTAATGTTTCCATCAAGAATTTGTTGCAAGTTCCCGTTCAATTCGAAACCCGAGAAATGCCGGTACTTGGCCTTCGCGCAAACGGCGGACGTGCCATTCCCCATGAACGGGTCGAACACGAGGTCGCCGGGCCTCGAGCTGAAGTCGATGCACCGGGAAACGACGTCTTCCGGTAGCTTGGTCCCGTTCTTCTGCTGGCCAGGACGGTAGGTGCGGGGGATGTCCCAGATATCGAGCGGGTAATGCTCGATCTTGTTGAAGTAATATCGGATTGGATTTTTAGCCAAGAAAAGCACGTGATAATGGCTTGTTACATATTTCCGATGTGTGAACACGCCGAATTGGTATTTCCATATGATATGATTGATTACCACTAGACCCGCGTTGTCCACGGCGACGAGCACGTCTTTCAAGTTCGTCCAGCCCGAGAATATATACGCGGATGCCGTTTCCTTCATGATCCGGGGCAGCTCCGCGATCCACGCCATCGTGAACCGGTCGTAGTCCCCTTGCACTTCCTTGTAGCCTTCCACGACCAGCTCGGTCTTCCGGTTGTATTGTGAACCACGCCCGTCGAAATCTATCCCGAACGGCGGGTCCGCGATGACCAAGTCGATGCTGCACGCGGGCATCTTCTGCATGCCTGGAATGCAGTCGCCGAACTCGACGCGATCCACGTCAAATGGGAAGGATGCACGTTCATACAACGCCTTGGCGTCCTCGACTTCCCAATCTTGTTCCGGCTTGAAGTTGAGGGCAGCGATGCCTGCCTTGTATGGATGCTTGCGCTTCTTTGCCGGTGTCTCGCCGGTTCGTTCCATGATACGAATGCCCCCGCGCCAAGGTCAACATGTATTGTTTTAAAAAAATTTGAGAAATGGTGTAACGGTTCGTGGAATGGGGCGTTGCTTTTCAAGTTCCCTTTGAAAACAAGTCATGCAACTCCTCGTCGCGTATCTCACCGTGCTTCTTCTTGTCGAGGTAACCCAAATCAAGGAGACGGTCGATCCCGTTGGAGACATCAATTTTCAAGTTGGGCAAGGAGAGCAGGTCTTGTTCCTTGATGCTTTTTTGTATTTCGAAGTCATTCTGCGGCTTGAGGAAGTGATCGGATGTCCATTTCAAGTATTCATCGTATCCTTTCGGTTTCTTGAACGGGTTCTTGTGGAACGTGCTTACTTCTTCCAATATCATGGGTGGCATGACCTCGAGCTCCAGCTTCCCTTTCTTGGTGAAGTTGAGCAGGAACACGGGCACCCCGCACCGGACGACTTTTCCCGTCTTGAAGGCGATGGTCTTCTCCTCCAAGAACTTGCTCCTAAGGATCTTCTCCTGGTCCTCGAATCCCTTCACGGCTTGACGCATGCGTTCCATGAGCTTGCGGAGCGCGTCGATGGAATCTTGCCAGTACTTCCGCTCGTTGCCGATGGACACGGCTTCTTGCTGGATACGTTCCTCGGTGTTTTTCAAGCCGCGCTTGTAATCCTCCAGGTTCTTGCTGACATCGTAGCTGGTGGCGATTGCCACGTCCGATTGCGTGATCGATTCCTTGACCAGCTCGTTCTTCCCTTGGTTGCGGAGCTCGATCACTTGCTTCTTCAGGTTGTCGATCATGGATTCAAGGGGATCGGAGAGCGATGGATAGTTCCACTGGCTCTTGTTCTTGAGGGATTTCACGGGATTCTGCTCTTGCTTGTTGAGGAGCTCCTCTACCTTGGCGATCCACTTGTTGCACAGCTTCTCGTACTCGGCTTGCATGTTGTGCATCCAGTTGACGGGCTCGTCGTCGAAAATCTTGATGATCTCCTCGTGCATGTAATTAACCGCGGTCTCGGACATGGTCGGTTCCACGCAAAACGAGACGTCGAGGTAAGGTTTCCTTGATGCCTTGAAAAGGTGCACGAAGTAGCTACCAAAAGCCGCGGACGGGATGAGTCCGTCGATTTTTTTCTCTTCCCTCTCGAAAGACGGGTATGCTTCAATCCGGGTAACGTACTTGTCCATGCTCCGAATAAACTTGTCGATGGAGCCTTCATCAAGATCCTGCCCGATGGTGGGAAGTTTCGTGGTGATGACCTTGGTTTTTATCTTCTCACTGTAGAGTGCATGCGCTTCGAGGATGTAGGCGTTGTTGGCGTTGATGGGAACCATGTAGAATGGCCAATATCCACAAGCAATATTCTCAAGGTTGCCGTACTTCTTCTCGATTTTTTTTCCTGCCTCGAAGAACAGTTTCACGATGATCTGGGTCAAATCCATCGCCAAGTTGGCCTCATCGTTCAAGGAAACGGTCGTTGAGGAGAAAAACGGCGTCACGAAATCGTTAGTGTACATATCTTTTACCTCTTCCTTGTTGTTTCTTTTCCCGCATGTCCTCGTGATCTCCATGGTGACGCGGGTGCACGTGTGGTGATCGGTAGCTAGTCGTATTAAAGAAACCTTCTATCTATTTCTAATCGCCGTGACGTCATAGGATTTCGTGCGCATGAAATGCACGCGACACGAGCGAACGAAAGGAAGCAACCATGAATGACTTGTATCTTGGCGATCGCTTGAATTACTTGTATTTTGGCGATAACTTGGACGTGCTCAAGCAACACGTGAGGGATGAATGCATCGACCTCGTTTACATTGACCCTCCATTCAATAGCGATGAAATTTACAACCTTTCCTCTTCCGGATCCGATGGAACCGTGCAGAATGCTCGAATACAAGTGTTCAATGATACTTGGCACTGGAATGCTGTCGTGAATGCCTTGCACGCCGGCCTCGTTGCGAAACACGACAAGGTGGCCGGTTTGATGGTAAGCTTCAAGAAATTGCTAGGAGAAAGCAACTTGCTTGCCTATCTCGTCATGATGGCACCCCGGCTGGTCGAGCTGCATCGCGTGCTAAAACCTACCGGGGCCCTCTACTTGCATTGCGACCCGACAGCGAGCCATTACTTGAAACTCGTCCTTGATGCCATCTTCGGCATCGAACGCTTCCAGAACGAGATCGTCTGGTGCTACACCATAGGCGGGAAATCTAAGAAACGGTTCGCGGAGAAACACGACATCATTCTTTTTTACTCCAAGGGCAAGGAGTTCACGTTCAACGGGCCGGCGGTCGCCATCCCCCGTCCACGTACGCACATGAAGGTGGAGCAAGACGCGGACGGGCGCGAGTACCAGGTCAAGACCGACAGGAGAACGAAAAAAGCATACAAGTACTACGTCGACGAGGGAAAGGTGCCCGAGGACTACTGGATGATCGAGACGCTCAACCGCGAGGACCGCGAGCGGACCGGCTTTCCCACGCAGAAACCAGAAGCGTTGCTCGAGCGCATCATCAAGGCAAGCACCAACGAGAACGATGTCGTGCTGGACGCGTTCTGTGGTTCTGGGACCACGATAAAAGTTGCGCACGGTTTAAAGCGGCAGTGGGTGGGCATCGACGTGTCCGACATCGCAATGAACGTGACCAAGAACAGGTTCTCGAGCGCCTTCGGGACCGGCGTGGATTTCAAGTTCGTCAACGTGGCGGCCGGGGATGAGCCGGACCAGCCAGAAGCGAAAAGCTAATTTGGTCGTGTCGCTTCTATCACGTGCCCATGGACAAGGTAGAGTTGCTCGCGCCTTGTAAAAACTGGACATCACTGAAGGCTGCGGAAAAATACGCGGATGCCGTGTATTTCGGAACGCACGTGCTTAACTTACGCCAGATGGCAGATAACTTCGAGTTCAAGGAACTTCCTGAAGTTGCCAAGTACTGCCACGACCGGAACATCAAGGCTTACATGACGCTCAACGCGATCATCTACGATAATGAGCTGCAAGTGCTAAAGAAGGCAGTCGAGGATGCAAAGGCCGCCGAGATGGATGCCATCATCGTGCACGACATGGCGTCGGTTCAGGCGGCCCGGGACGCGGGCATCGAGTTCCACATATCGACGCAGGCCAACATCTCGAACTCGGTTTCGGCGAGGTTTTACGAGTCGTTGGGTGCCAAGCGCGTGATACTAGCCAGGGAACTGTCCTTGGACCGGATCAAGCAGGTCGCGGGTAGCTTGAACGCGTGCAACGTGGAAGTGTTCGTGCACGGCGCGATGTGCACCTCCATCTCGGGCCGGTGCTATTTTTCCATGGATTGCATGGGCTCGGACGCGTTCTCGGGTAACAGGGGGACATGCGTCCAGCCGTGCAGGCGCCGGTGGCGCGTGATAGACGAGGAAAACAACGAGTTCATCTATAACGGCGAGATGTTCCTCAACACCAAGGACTTGTGCATGATAGAG
Organism: Promethearchaeota archaeon; assembly: GCA_041305945.1. Lineage (GTDB taxonomy): Archaea > Asgardarchaeota > Lokiarchaeia > Sigyniarchaeales > Sigyniarchaeaceae > JBGLND01. Next base: position 1,937,926 of record JBGLND010000001.1, on the reverse strand, counting down.
CACGTGCCCGCCTTGATCGACACGGGAGCGAAGTCATTCAAGATCGAGGGGCGCATGTACTCGAGCAAGACCTTCTTTCCCTGGCTATCTGCTTCGGAGATCGCGGGAATCAACGACCCCGTGAACCCGGAGATGAGACCGACGTATTGCGTGAGATTTCCAACGTGGTTATACACGCCAAGCTCAGTGTTATAGTTCAAGACAAAGATCGATATCAAGACCGTCTGGATCAAGGACGTGAGGCCGTAGAACCCGTTCCCGATGGTGAGCTTCCCGCCGAACGTGAACACCTCCTTGAGCTCCTGCTTTCCGAATTCCGCCCTGAATAGCGCGCTCACGGAGTATCCCATTTTCTTGAAGACCGTGGCGTACACCGAGAAGTTCACGATGCCGTTCACGTACGAGCCGATATAGATGCCCAGACCGGCACCGAATGCCTCGCCGAAGCTGGGGATGGTCGTGAAAAGTGCCCTGAACAGTAAGATGATGATGTAACTCGTGACGGTGTTGACAGCCGTTCCAAGTATCGCATCGAGTTTAATCTTCGTGTTGAACCGTTGCATGGCATCCAAGACCATCCCGATGACACCGAAGCACCCTGGGATCCTCGTGATCGATGCGAGGACGAGGAAGTACGTCAGGTACGCGACCTCCCCGTTCTGGATGAAGAACGACCCGAGCACCACGACCACAGTTCCCTGGATGCTCGTCACGGCGAGCATCCACCACGTGAAAATCTGGGCGTACATGATTGCCTTTTTCGGGTCATTGACGCGGTTCGCCGAGAAAAACTTCGGCAGGGCGATGTTCGTTCCCATCTCGAGAATGAGGAAAAGGGATGAAAAGATGCCACCTGCCCAGCTAATAGCGCCGTTGATGAAGGGAAATGGTTGGATGTATTTCGCGTAAATGGCGACGGTGATCAAGACTGCCGGCATCCTGACGCTCAGGCTGGTCAAGATGTTCAAGAAAAAAGACGATATTTGCCGGTGAAGACCGACCCGCTCCCAATCCCCGTCGCTGGTTGGCCTTCCTTGGCTTGGCGTTGCGGTATCCGTTCCCATGCACGTCTAGCCCCGGTGCGCATCCGGTGCGAAGGATATGAATGCTTGCTGGATGTCGTCGATCGATGAGAGGGTACGCATCTTGTCCTTCAAGGTTCCCACGCCTTTGAACCCTTTTAAGAACCAGAGCGCGTGGTCCTTGAACTCGCTGGTGCTCCGGTCCTTCTCGATCTCGTGGTAGGATTCCGCGAACCGGCGGAAGTCGTCTTGCTGGTCCTCGAACGTCCATGGTAATTGCTGGCCAGTCCACAGCCATTCGGTAACCTTCTTGAAGATGGCGGGGTTGCCTATGGCAGCCCTGCCGATCATAACTGCATCGCATCCCGTTTCTCGTTGGACAGCCTCCACGTCACTGCCGGACTTTACATCACCATTTCCAATGACGGGCACGCTTGATGCATTTTTTGCAGCCTTGATCTGGTTCCAATCTGCCCTTCCCTTGAAGAGTTGCTGGCGTGTCCTTCCGTGGACCGTGATCGCGGAAACACCAACGTCGCAAAGCATCTTGACGGTTTGCACGACGTTGACGCGGGCACTATCCCAGCCGGTGCGGAGCTTGACCGTGACCGGCTTGCTCGTGGCCGCAATAATGGCCTTGACCGCGCGCTCGAGCTGGTCCACGTGCAGCAACAAGAACGCGCCCGACTTGTGGCTGCATGGCTCACCGTGGGGGGAACCAGCGTTAAAGTCAATGATATCTGCGTGTTCTTCAAGCAACCTCACGGTTTGAACCAGCTCATCCGGCCTATTCCCTCCCACTTGGATCGACAAGGGTGCATCCTGCTTGGAAAACTCCGTGCCCAGCCGGTTCTTCCACTTATCCACTTCCCATGACCAGAACGTCTGCGTGGATACCAGTCCCGCGCCGTGTCGCTTGCATGCCAGCCTGAACGACGGGCAATTCACGGCCCGCATGGGCGCGAGGACCACGGCTGGTTCGATAGCAACATTACCAAGTTTGAAGTTTCCTACCTTTGGCGACCGGCCGGCCCCGGCCCGCGAAATTTCCGGATTCACGCGTATCTTGACGGCGGGGGTGCTAAAACAGTTTACGACTGTTTACGACCCCGCGCGGTGCTCTGCCAAACTATACCCGTGCCCTTGGATGCATCTAGATGCGGTCTAGCGCGAGTTTAAATCAAGAGGATTCACCGGATGTACATGAGATACATTGCAATGCCGCGGCGAGCTTCCCTCCCGCGTGCCCTTGGTGACCCCCGTGCTCGCAACGATCCTCGTTACTGCAACGTTCGCAGTGGTCGTCGGTTTGATCGCGTCGGACAAGATGAACAAGGCCGTGGCATCGATCATGGGCGCGATCATCACGTTCTTTGCCCTCATTTTCATTGAAGGTTCGGATGTTAACGATCTTTCTAATTTATTGTTCGGTACTGCATCGGACGGGTTCGTGAACCTCCATTCCTTGATCCTTATCGTCGGGATGATGTTGATCGTCGAGGTATGCCAGCAAGCGGGCATGTTCCAATTTTTTGCAATCACCATCGTGAAGATTACTGGAACCAGTGCCCCGAAGCTTCTCGGGACGATGTGCACGCTTGCCATGCTCATGGCGACCGTCTTGAACAACGTGATGGCGCTCATCATATTAATACCGCTCACCATCATGATCTCACGCGTGCTGGACTTGAATCCCACGCCCTACATCGTGACCCAGTCAGTAATCGTCAACATGGGTTCCACGTTTTTTTCCGTGTCCTCCATCCCAAACATCATCATCACGGGGTCTGCGGGAATATCCTTTGCCGATTTCTTCTTGAACGTCGGGATCGTTTCTGCCATCATCGGGTTCATCACTATATTTTTCTTCCTCGCCTTGTACAAGAAGCAGCTAGGTGACCCGAGCAAGAACGTGGACGTCTTGCGCGAGTTCAACGTCTGGAATTTCATCCCGGACAAGCAATTGCTCTACAAGTCGTTCATCGTCCTCTTCTCGGTGATGGTGTGCTTCGTTATCATTCCCGCCGAGGTCATCTCGGCCGACATGATTGCATTGATAGGTGCCGTCGTGATCATCGTCATCAGCAAGGTCAAGGCCGCCGACATACTCTCGAAGCTCGACATAGAATTGCTCCTGTACCTGCTAGGCATCTTCTTCATCACCGGCGCGCTGGAACAACTGGGCTTGCTGGAAATGGCAGGGAATGCCTTGTTTGGCGTGTCCGGTGGCGACGCGTTCGTCACGTGTCTGGTGATCCTGTGGTTAAGCGCCTACTTGAGCTCGAACCTCGATAACATTTCCATCACCAAGGTCATGGTCCCGATCGCGACCATCATGTCCAACGGGCTCCCGGCGGGGCAGCAACTTTCTGCGTTTTACACGCTGGCCTTCGGGGCGGGCTGGGGTGACAACTTGAGCCCGTTGGGAGACAACATCGTCGTGATGAACGTCTCCGCGCAGCATAAGCGCCCTGTCACGTTCAAGCAACTGTTCAAGATCGGGTTCATGACCACGAACTTCCAGCTGGTATTACTGACGATCTATATCTCCTTGATTTTCAGGCCGTTGCTTGGACTAACCTTGCTCTTGATAACTCTTGCCGTTATTGTTGTATTACTCATCTTGGCCAAGAAAATCAAGAAATCCGGTGGGCAATCCGTGAAGAAAATCGAAGGGGCGCCTAAAAAACCACCCCGTGGTTTTTTGAGATGATTCTTTTTGTCCCGGTCATTCGAGTCACCCGAGCTTGAAAATGGAGACCCGCACCGTAACGTTCGATCTGTGGAATACGCTCATCGAGAACAAGGATTACAACGAGATGCGCAAGCGCTTCTTGGTTCACGCAATCGAGGCACATTCGGCCAACCGTGAGCAAATCGAATCGACGTTCACGCTCATGCACGAGCACGCGTTGAAAGAGTGGGAGACACCACCATACCGTTTTTTCACGAACTTTAAAAAAATTGATTTCATCACCGCCCGCCTGGGCATCCGCATCCAAGATAAAGAACGCGATGCCATCACGCGATATTTCGAGGAATGCATCTTGGAATCGCCCCCCCAGCTTCACGCGGGCGTGAAGGAGACCCTCGAGTGGTTGCGACCGCGATACGCGATCGCACTGGTATCGGACACGGGATACACGCCGGGCAGTGTCATGCGCCGCATCCTCGCGGGCCATGGCATACTCGACCTCTTCGACACGTGCGTGTTTTCGGACGAGATCGGCTACAACAAGCCGCACCCGTCGATGTTCAAGAAGGCACTCGATGATACACGGTCGGTCTCGGGGCACGCCATCCACGTGGGTGACATGCTGCGGACCGACATCGCGGGTGCAAAGGGGGCCGGCATGCGCGCCGTGTGGGTTGACAGGGGGAAAAAAGATTCACCCGTCGAGGTCACTCCCGATTTCACGATCAAGGAGCTACCGGACTTGGTTCCCATCCTCGATCGATGAATGACGCGTTCTAATACGCGTGATGATTACATTACGCGGAAACAATACCATGGAGGCACGTGGTCATGGGAAAGCAAGAAATCGACATGGAATTCGTGAATAATTTACTGGTCGCGATGGACAAGGCTCGTTCCATGAAAGCAAATGCCGTCTATGCCAAGCTTGAAAATGTCTTGGACTTTTATCTCAAGAACATAAACAATAATATAAAAGACGGCAAGGTTACGGAATTAACCTTGCTACGGCACGTCGATAGAGAAAGAGGGAACGCCGAGGATCAATCCTTTCCCAGACAACCGGTGCTCATTCGCCCGCCACGGGTCACTTCTACCGAAGAAGCTACATCCCGGCAGCGGCCAGCCCCGCCGGTTATCACCCCGGCTCCATCAACATTGCTGCGGGCACGACCGGCGAGCTTGAACGATGATGTTACCGGCAACACGACGTTACCGGCCATGACGAGTGGCTCGATGACCCTCGATGAAGCGGCAAGCCAGATCGTTGCCCGGTATAACGACGAGAAGGTGCGCTCGAAGTTTGATGGGTGGAACAATTCCCTCGTTATATCCGTGCCGGACGTTAACCGGTCATTCATTTTCAAGATACGTGGCAAGATGGGTCCCGTCGGCACGGCATTCGCCACTGCCCTCGTGAACCTGTCGAAGGGGCACACGCCCATCCTCGGCGTGATCCGGCCCAACCTTCCCCCAAAGCCCCACATGGTGCTGATCCCGAAGGTCACCGTGAAGGATCTTGGTGATGCGAACAAGATCTTCGGCCCGGCACAAGCCGGGTGCGCGAAGGCCGTGGCAGATTCGGTCGAAGAAGGCATCATCCCACTAGATAAACTCGACTCGTGGGTCATCGTGTGCAGCGTTTTCATACACCCGGAAGCAGAGGACGAGCGCAAGATTTACAAGTACAATTACTCGGCAACCAGGCTCGCGATCCGGCGTGCGTTGCAGAACTACCCGTCGATCGAGAAGCTCATGACCGAGAAAGACCGCGCGAAACACCCCGTGAGCGGGATCAAGATGCCACGCCTCTGGAGACCCCCTTACTTGCAAATAGCACTTGACAATCCCAGCGTGAGCTCGGCGATCAAGATCATCAAGGAGTGCCCCAAGTCAGACCGCATCATCATCGAAGCGGGGACCCCCCTCATCAAGCGGTATGGCGTTGAAGTGATAAAGGAGCTGAGGGCGGAAGCAAAGGATGCATTCATCATCGCAGACCTCAAGACGCTCGACGTCGGAAAGGTGGAAGTTGACATGGCGTTCGAAGCCGACGCGGACGCGGCCGTCGCATCCGGTGTTGCAGCCGTGGAATCCATCGACAAGTTCCTGCTGGAAGCGGATCGCATGGGCATCTACGGCATCATCGACATGATGGAAGTGGTCGACCCGATCGCCAAGCTGAAAGCATTAAAGCAGACACCGCGGGTGGTCATCTTGCACCGCGGTATCGACACGGAAGCCTCGGGAAAGAAGTCGCGGTGGGACTTGATCAAGGAGATCAAGGCCATGTACAAGGACATCCGGCCGCCCGTCTTGTGCGCGGTCGCGGGAGGCATCGATGCCGACACGGCACCTGACGCGGTGAAGAACGGTGCCGACATATTGATCGTCGGGCGGTACATCACGCAAAGCCAGGATATCGAGCGTTCCATCCGGAACTTGATCAACATCATGCCCGGCACGTCGGATGTCGACTTGAAACGTGTCCACATCGATGATGATGACAAGAGCGAAGGTATCTCTTGAAACATTTTTTTTTCATTCTTTACCGGCCCAGCTCGTGCAACCGGTCCCCCCAAGGCGCGTTTTTTTTCTTGGATGTTAACGATGGCATAACACCACGTGACATCCCATAACAGCAGCATAACACGGCGTAACAAATTCTTCCATCCACGTAACAAGAACCGGTTATGCCCTCGCTTCCCGTGCATCCACCCAAGGTTGACTTGGAAAACAATGTTCTACTCGTCGCCTGGCGGGAACAGCGGCTCTCCAAGCATTTTCTCGACTTGCTCTTGGTGCTCGAAAATGTTGGCTTGGAGGTCTCCAAGGCTTTCTTCGAGCAACGGGTTGAAATCGAGGATCGCCTCGTGAACGGAAATCGCGAAGAGGAGTATCTCCCCCGCGAGCACCTTGAGCGGCACGGTGGCGCGGAATTCTCCCTGCTCGCTGAGCAGCCGCTCGTCATCTACGACCGCAGGATTGAATTTGAGGATAACGTTGTAGGTGCCTGTCGAGTCGGGCCTCGTTTCGAGGAAATTTCCCGTGTAACATAGTTCAGCTTGGGCGGTGGCCTTGCCACTCGCGCCGTTTTTTATAACCCCCTTGCTCAATAAATCGAGCAATTCAAACGTGGTTTCATACAGGTGCACTTCAATGCCGTTTGGAAAGTATTTCTCGGGAAGCTGTTTTCCGTTGCAATAAATTTGCACGCGTGCTTTCATGTCGATGAGGTCATCTGTTTTCTTCCATGTTGAAGTGTCATCGATCAGTTCTAGGCTCAGCATGACCGTTTTTCCTTGGCGAATGGCTTCCGGGTTGCGTAAAGGATCGTTCTCGCGTTTTAAAATCTTTCGGCACGAATCCCGCACGAGAAACAAGGTGCACTTTTCTCGGGAGAGATGTGTTCGAGCACCGTGTGCCGTGGCAAGAAAGGATCAATGAAAATATTGGGTTTTGCATTCCAGAATGGCCCCGGTTCATCATCACGTGCATTCTTGTTAGTATATCGCGTGCTCGCCTGGCTACTACTGCCCCGCTGGGGGCCAAGCGTGCCGCCGGGCCATCCCGATCTATGCGAGGAAATGACACGGGATCACGCTCGCACCATGACGCGCGGGAAAAAAATTTTGTCGGATCGAGGGTTGGGATGATTAAACAATTGATTGACACGAGATCGTGCGGTATATGATGGTGGATAACCTATCTGACCATGAAAACCGCGAAAAAATCGGAAGATTTATAAATGTGTTTCTGAAATACTACTCTAGATCGCGTTATTCGGTTCTATCGAAGACGACCCGTTTTAACGATCTTGACGGTACCACACAACACACACGCGGAGAAAAGATTATCATGGCAAAGAAGGATGCAAAGCCGGCCCCGGCGCCGGCCCCGGCTCCAAAGGCAGAGCCCAAGAAGGAAGTGCCAGCAAAGAAGCCTGCTGCTGAAGGGGCTGCTGATTTCATCGCGAAGGCACCCATCCGGCGCTTGATGAAGAACCAAGGCGCCCAATTGGTCGCGGAAGAGGCTGTCCTTGTTCTGATCGATTTCTTGGAGAAGTACGGGACCGACCTCACGAAGAAAGCGCTGGACATTGCTGGCAAGGATAAACGGAAACGAATCGCAAGCGAAGACATTCTTGCTGCTTCGAAATAAGAACACGTCACGTCGCGCGTTCGTCCCTTGCACGCAATACCCATTAATCCAACCATTTTTTTTTCATTTCATTCACGGGTGCAGCCTACCATTTGCTTTTCAACCCGCTTGCACAACTTCAAAAGCACTCGCCCACGGATTCCGATTATGTCATTCCCGGAAAAGACCGAACATCGAACGTGCATCGCCTTTCCTGGCATCGATGGCGCGCGCGTGTGCTTTGTACATTCCATCGATGATCGGTTGCTTCGCATCGACTACAAGATCGATGGTTTCAACGATTTTGGGTGCCCGGGATGCGATCGCTCAACCGTGCCCTTGTTTTTGGGGCACGTGAAATATGTCGTGGCGCACGTGCAATTGTTCATCTCCGGGAAAGCCTTGCTCCCCGGTTCCATCGTCGATGGTGGGATGATCGATGAAGCGTTCCCTACCGCGTTCGGGAAGAGCGTCGGGCGCGTGCTGGTGGCAACGAGCCCTGGTACCACGATGACCTACGCGACCCTGGCAGCAAGGGCGGGCAACGCGGGTGCGAGCCGGGCCGTCGGGACGTTGATGCGCAAGAACAAGTTTCCCATTCTCATTCCTTGCCACCGGGTCGTGTCAAGCACGGGCATGGGTGGATACGCGGGGAACGCCCATCCGCTGCTCGGCGCGATCAAGCGCCAGCTCCTGGGTCTTGAACGGGGCTTGGTATCGCGAGGGGATTCGTCATGACGATCGTGGAATTCATCATCCTGTTCGGGTCAAGCTTCGTGATCGGCCTTTCCGGGGCCATGATGCCCGGGCCGGTCACCACGATGGCCATCAACGAGAGTCTCTCCCAGGTGCAAAAAAGGCGGGCAAGGCTTGTTGGTCCCGCGCTTGCCACTGGCCACTCCATCTTGGAGATCGGGTTGATGTTCGCGCTCTGGGCCGGTGCATCGTTTATCTTCTCGATCCCTGTCGTGTTGTTGCTCATCGGTGTCATCGGCGGCGGGCTGCTGGTCGTGTTTGGCATCTTGGGAATGAAGTCGGTTCGAACGAGCCATGTTGCCATGAGGACCATGCTCGCGGGGAACGACCGGGCCACAAGCGACAGTGATGCCGGTGCAGCCGGATGCGGTGCTGGGGACGTGCCCGGCGCCAATCGTTCCCTTCTCAAGCCGTTCTGGTTCGGTTTCTTGCTCTCGGCAACTTCATCCGGCTGGTGGGCGTGGTGGGCCAGCATCGGGATGAATGCCATCACGCTCTCGTCCGAGCTATCTAACGTGTTCATCTTCGCCAATTTCACCGTGTTTATCACGTTCTACACGGGGCACATCGCGTCGGACTTTGCATGGTTCTCCACCATTTCGTTCATCGTGGCTGCTGGTAAGCGGCGCATCCGGATGCGCGTTTACGATTCGATCCTCTTCATCACGAACCTTTTCTTGATTGCCATGGGAATCTATTTTATCGTGGCGGCGGTAATGTAGTCTAGTGGTGCATCACAATGCCTATCGACATGATACAAATCATCAACGATCTCGCCTACACGCGCCTTTCAGGTTCTCAAAACGACGAGGTGAGGTGCAAGGACTACTTGATCAAGCGTTACAAGGAACTAGGCGTCGAGCCCGTTCTCGAGAAAGTGGATTTCAGCGATTTTTCCACCAACGTGCTTCTTCGGGTCATCGTTGCCATTATGTGCGTGGGACTCGCCGTCGGTCTGGTCCTCGAGTGGCTGGATTTCCCGTGGATCAACTTGGTTCTCATCGTCGGCTTGATCTCGAGCCTGCTGATGGCGGTGAACTTGCAGCGGACGAAAACTGACATGTTTGCCCGGATGGGGCGGATGCAAGAAACCTTCAACATCCACGCGCAAGTCGCGGGATCAAACCCCGGATCGGGGCCGAGGGGCATCAAGCACGTCGTGTTCGTCGGGCACCATGATTCCAAATCCCAGACCGTCACGACCTTGATCCGGACGGTGAGCTACGTCTTCGGCATGCTGCTCAGCCTGGTGCTAGGCTTGCTCTTCATCATTTCGTCCTTGCTCAAGGTCTTGTCCATCCTTGGCGCCGTAACCACGTTCAAGTGGCTCGCCACGGTGATTTTCATCATCGACTTGTCGTTCGTTTCTTCAACGATGAGCATGGGTCTGAAATGCATTTTGTCACCTCTCAGAATGTCGAGCCCCCATCCGGGCATCACCGTGGGCCCCGGTCACAGGCCACCAATCTGCAGCAGACATCACCCCCTTTGAGAGAGACCGGCTCTAGCCTTCCCTTACTTCTTGCGTCGGTTGATTCGGGGATGCCCGCTTCGGCTGGTACTATCTCGAATTCCTCGTCCCGGAGGTTGAACGCGGTGTCGTCGGAGATGCTGCAAGACACGATCGTGTGCCCGCAGATGGCCACGCTCTTCGGCTCCCATCCACCAAGACCCCCTTGTGGCACGTGTATCCCGGCACCGTCGAGTGAAGCAGGATCATCCAATGCATCCACGAGATCGTAGGCCGCGATGATGTTCCACGGCTGCCACACCCACGCGTTTTCGACCAAGTATCTTCCATCAAGGCTGGTTGCAAGGCGCGTGTGGAAAATGTCCTCGGCTTTGTATTCCCGCTTGGTAAGTCGTTCCCCGCTCTCCAGCACCTCTATCTCGAGGGCGTTGTACTCTTCCGGGCAATGCACGATTGCCTCGTGCCCTCCCTTGATTTTAAAAGTCGTGATGGGATACTCGTAATCCTTGGCGTGGTAGTAGCTCCTGTTTACCTCACGCAAGGTACGTGGACCTTGGATGTCAACGACCAGCCCCTTCGTGCCTAGCGCCGCGTACATGACTGCGTATCTATTACACGTCACGATAGAATCGAACGGGTACGCGTACATCCTCGATATGGCTGGTTCTTCCACCGTTCCATCCAAGTGAAAGACGTCATTGCCCCCGAGTACGTCGATGAGTGAATCCCCGTGCCATGCTAGCGATTGCAGGTATCTCGGTTCGATCTCGTGGCGCTTGAACGTGACCATCGTCTTCCCTTCATGCCGTGCCTCGCTTTCATCTTCGAGGCCGTGGTGCATATCCCATATTCATTCAATCGAGTATCATGCTTTTCTATTTCGGCTTTTTTTCCCTCACGATGGAGCCCCGAAAGGAACTAGTTATGCTTGGGTATGTTGCGGTCACAAGCATCTTCGATCTTGCGATCCTTTTCCAGTTCTGGGGAATTTTCGGGATCGAGGGGTTCGTGGTCGAGCCAAGCTTCTCGCAAGCTCTCGTGGATGCGGAGGGTGACTTGCACGTGATCTTGTGGTTGATGGTCGTGCAATCTTGCATGGTGTTTGTTCTTGGCTGGATGGTAAGGCGGCAGGACCGTCGTAAACTTCACGTGATAGGCATTGCGCTCGTGTGCACCAACATCTCCTTGCTCGTGCTCTTCCCGGCATTCCTCGATTCCGATATTGGTGTCATCATCACGTTCATCGAGAGCCTGTCGTCTTACATGGCAGAAACGCCCGTTTGGGGCGCAATCGTTACCGCGAACCAGACCACCTTTGCCATAGGGTGGCTGGTCACCGGGCTTGCCCGCAATCTGTTCTGGTTGTTCACGCGGTACATGTGGGCGAAAGCGGTCTGGCACGAGTCGTTCCTGCCCGGGCTGGATGGATGGTCGCGGGTGTTGTTACGTTACTGGGCCGCCTTCCATGCATTCTCGTTCTTGCTCGTGCTGCTCCCGTTCGGCCCGCTCCCGCTTGTCTTGTCGCTGGCCAACAGCATCTTGGTCGTGCTAGTGCTTGCCCGTCTTCTGCTCGTTAACCGTCACGCGGGCAACAAAAAACATGGCGTGCTAGATATCCAACCTACTCGGTCGTTTTCCCCTGTCATCGTGAAGTTTTTCGGGATTCCGGCTCTCGTGGCATTCATGATGCTCGTGCTCGCCCCGTACCTGGTTGGCTTGTCGCAATTTGCCATGCTCCAAGCGAATAACTTCGGGGGGTGGAGTTTCTTCATGTGGGGTGGCGTGCTCGCCATCGCGTTGCTTGTTTACTCTGCGTGCCGGCTCGATTCCGACATGTATTTCTGGGTGTTCAGGGTTATCATCAAGATCGTCATGCTCGTGAACGCCGTCCAGATATTCCTCAACCTTGGTTTCTTGAGCGACATCCTCGCATGGGGCTGGTGGGCGACCATTGGCAACGCCATGCACGGGGGCGGGCTTGTACCACCACCCGGGCTCGTGACGGCGCAGCATGTTTTCGCGTTCTTGTGGTTTTCGGTCATCATCGGCGGCGCGTTGCTGTTCTTGACCCGTCGCGAGCGGGCTAGCTTCACGCCGCGACGTGCCGTTCGACGTGCCAAGCAAGTTTTCTTGGCGGTCGTGGCTGCATGGCGCGCCATGTTTTCCCGCACGACCGCGCGAGACCGCAAGATTGCTCGCGTGCCCGTGATCGTGTTCACGGTGCTGGGTTTCTTGCTCGTGACCAGCACGTGGGGCTACGGCGTCCCCGTTATTCTCCACCCTCACCCCGAAATCTCCACGCGGGTGAGCTTCTGGACTTCAGGTTCGCTGGTGCCAGCACCGTATCTCGACGTGATACAGGCCAAGAACGTTGCTTACAACACGTCGTCACGGTTCTTCTCGTGGGGGAACCAATTCACCGCAAGCTGGGAAGGCCAGTTTCTTATTGACATTCCTGGTGCATCGTACACGTTGACTTGCGGGAGCGTCTATGAAACGTTCGACGCCGGCGGGATGATTGCTTACCTTCAGCGGTTGGTGGACGCGCGGGTCACCTACTGGTTCCACGCGAGCAAGGTCAAGCACCTCGAACCGATGGCGGAGCTGCTCGCGTCGACCACCGTCAACGCGACCTACCGCGACTTGGTCGACCGGGTGGTCGAGGGGTTTATCTTCGACATCGAGAGCGGCGGTGACTACGCGACGTACAACGCTACAGCGATTGATGAGGAACACGCGGCACGCGCGCAAGCGGTGCAATTTGCCCAGTCGTTCGGCAAGAAAATGGGTTTCACGACGGTGGCTTACACGATCGGGGACTGGCTTGATGGCGACAATGACGTGGCAACGTTATTCCGCATCCATGACTTCCATCCCCCGTCGGTGCAGAACCCGGTGATCCCGGCATACCAAATGGACTATTACAACTGGATGATCTACCGTTCCGACCAAGAAGGGCTGGAACGGCAACTCTGGGACCCGTACTTCAGTTACCTGCATTTCAACGAAGCCAAAGCATACATGGACCGCATCTCATCCATGTACCCCGAGCTGGGCATCGATCCATCGACCGACCTTGGCGTGTCCATGGGCGTTCTCAGGTCCGGGACGGAGCAAGTGTTTTCGAACACCACTGCAGGCAGGGAAAGCTTCCTGGTTGAACTCCGGATGGCGAACGCGTTGGGGATATCCGAAGGCGTGTATTTCTACTTCCCTTATTTCATGAACATGTACACTCCGGCCGACTATGCTTCGTTTTATGATGCTTTGCATTCGGATTGGGAAGTGCATATTAACGTGAACCAGTTCGTGGGGGCGTTGGGCCCGCCATTTGGCACCTTGTGGGACTTGCCGAATATCATGGGCACACGGTGCTTCTACCACGTCATCGACCACATGTTGAACCCGTGGTTCGCGGTCGTGGTGTATTCCATGGTGGGATTCGTTAGTACCGCGTGGGTCATCGCCACCATCAAGGCCGCCAAGAAAGTTGAAAAAAATAGGTTATAGATCACTGCACAAGCGGCACACGCCCCGGTGATTCCACCACCAGCAACTACGCTGGTGGCTTTGTCGCGGTTTGAAATAACGGTTACTGCACAACCCGATCTAGCTTGAACTGGAATTTCGTGCTCTTGATATCCAGTTCGATCTCGTGCTGCTCGCCTTGCTTGGCTTGGTCGTACGGGACGAAAAAAGTCAGTGTCCCCCCCACGGGAAGGGTTTGCCCGTTGAGATCGCATAAATTATCCTCGCTGTAGTTCTTTCCATCGATCCTGACGACGAGGCCCTGCAGTACTTCCTTCGGCACGGGTTTCCCGTCCACCTTTGCAAGCAAGAAATCGCCGATGTTCGCTGGCATCTCCTTGGCCGTTATCGGGGAAATCACGTTGATCATGGTAACCTCGATCCCGCCCGCCACTTTTTTCATACAGTCGTTCGGGAACATGCGCTTCAGCACGTATTTCGGGATGTAGCTCATACCGCATTCACGGGGTTTCAATTCTTAGATAACGATCTCCTTCCCGCGGATAAAAAAGTATTTTTTTTCCAAGTGACAAGGTACATTGATGCTAGGAATCATCACGAGAACCGTCCCAGACACGTTGCTCCGACTGCTGGAGCATCTATCGATCCCTTTTGAAATCACATCGGGAAAAGTGCCCGCGGATCGCATGGCGAGATACAATGCCCTTGTCGTTATCGCTGATGATTATCCAAGGTTGATTCCCGACATTATCGAAGTAGGGGAAGCAATCGCTTCGTTCCAAGCCTCGAATAAGCCCGTGTTCTGCGAATTTTTTCCCGTGAAAGACATCTTCACGAGCGAGATCGTCACCACAGAATACACGCGTCTCATCACCCGCCGCTCTGATTCCCCGGTCTTGGACGGGATTGATGCACTGTCCCTTTTCGAGACGCACCAGAATCCATTCTTGGTCGCGGAACACGGCTTGCCTAGTTCTGCTATCGAATTGCTCTCCCTTGGCCGGGTTGCTGGCGTGTACAAGGCCATCTACGGATTGCCATCAACGATGCACCTTGGGCTTGTGCAGCACGGCACGCTCCTTGCATCTTCCATTAAAATATCCGATTTCGACACGATGGAATACCGGTTGAAAGCCCGGTTCTGCCAGCTGGTGATGAACATTTGCAAGTTCTTGTGCAACGGGTGGCATGACCTGAATCTGGCCCGCTTTCCTAACCCGTTCGATAATCGTTCGTACATGGCACCAATGAAGCAGACCGGCGGGCCCGCACGAAGGACGGTGTACATGCAAGCGCTGGTCCGGGGCCTCGACTGGTTCGAGCGCGCGGGGATGTTTCCCAAGCCACTTGGCATTGGCGGCGTTTACGAGGGATTCACGAGCGGGTTCGGTCCGGAAGGAAAGAAATCATACCGTTTTTACGACGAGCTCGGGTTCAAGATACAGCGAGCAGATTGTACGGCGGACACGGCGCTTCCATTCTTGCTCGCGTCCTTGTTGCCCGACAGCGAGGCACTCTCGAGGGAAAAAAAGGAAAAATACGAACAAATTAGCAATAACGTGTTTCACGAGCTATACCATTATTGGCAGCATTATCCCGGCCAATCCATCTTGCGCGGATACGATGCCATCGAAATCCACCTGGCCTCGTTCCTTCAGTTTCTTCAAGATGATGCGGCATCCCTCGAAATGGTCCGCGCACGCCTCGTTCAGGGCCTTGAAGGACATTTCGCCGCCGTTGTTCTTGAGGGTCGCCAGAATGAACTGGTCATACTCGTCTTCCTTGAGTGGCATAATGCTATGAACGCCTCGCGCTCATAAAAAGTTATACTGACGGGATGGCCCTTCCGTCATTCCCCGTCAATCGGGTGTATATCGCGGACGGTCGTTGCTATCGAGATGTCCATCACGATGCGTGCAAAGTCGGGAAACACGTAGACTTGCTTGTCTTGCTCGAACTTGTGCAAGCACTCCACGAGCCCCGGGACCTTCCTCAACGGCTCGAAAAAGTCCCCGCCGAATTTCAAGTAACCACCGAGGCCACCGATCACGGGCCATCTCTTCAAGGCCGCATCCGTTCCCCTTTCCAAGATGTACTGGTTCATGGCGTACAGCTTGCCATGATCCACGCCACCATACAGCGTTGCTATCGAGTGCTCGATGGTGTCGGCGTGGCCCCCCTTGATGCCCAGGTAGCACTGGCGCGTTTCCTCGGGAAATGGTTCGAGTGCCATTAATATCTTTCCAATATCGACGCGTATTGTCCCTGCAAACTTGATCGCGTCCAATCCAAATTCGGCCGCCAGTTCCGCCCATTCCGGGTAGTTTTCGATGCCATTATTCCCGCCGTGGCCAACAATGACGAAAATCTTGTTGAACGGGATGCCCCGTTCCTTCAAGATCGTGCAGTGGTATTTCACGAACGACACGCTCCTCTTCACGCACTCGTCCATGGGGATGTAGCCCGGGCTCCACGCTTTTGCAATCTCACCTACACGGTCCGTCGTGTACGGGATGTGGGCAATGAACCTGGCCCCACTTTTCTCGCACACCTTGCATGCTACGAAGTTCGCGCACCTCGAATCGTTGTCGGGGGACAGGGCGGGCCCGTGACCCTCGTCTGGATTGCCGATGGAAAATACTAGTGTATCCTTGCATTGTTTCGTGAATGGACCCCAGTCGTCCATTTTACCTTTCAAGTCAAGTTCGCCAGCCATGATCGTAGCAATCGTTACCAGCCTACTTAACTGCTCCCAAGGCATATTGATCCGTACAGCGTGTAAAAACCCGACGAGCTGCTAGATCATGGAACCACGAAGTAAGCTACCACCCGAGCGCGCTTACGAGCGTGCATTGTTCAAGGCATTAGGTCATTCCGACGAGGACCTCGCGAAACCGATGATTGCAATAGCGAATTCGTGGTCCGAGATAAACCCGGGCCACGTGCACTTGCGGACGCTCGCAGAATGGGTTAAACGCGGTATTATTGCAGCCGGGGGCAATCCCGTCGAGTTCAATACCATCGGGCTCTGCGACGGGATATGCCAAGGCCGCGGGATGCATTACGTCCTTCCATCGCGGGAAATAATCGCCGCGTCGGTCGAGCTCACGTTGGAAGCCTACAACTTCGCTGGCGTGGTACTACTGTGTTCGTGTGACAAGATCATCCCCGGTATGTTGATGGCTGCAGCGCGCGCGAACCTTCCTGCCGTGTTCGTCCCCGGCGGCGTGATGCAGCCGAAACGGTTCGCGGACAAGACCCGGGTCACGTCCGACGTGAAGGAAGCCATTGGCCAGTACAACGCGGGCGTGATTTCACTCGATGAATTCATGGCGATCGAATCGGAAACTTGCACGGGGGCGGGCGCTTGCAACATGATGGGCACGGCGGTGACGATGGGATGCTTGCTAGAAGCAATTGGCTTGGCACTTCCCGGCAGTTCCACCGTGAACGCTCTCGAAGCGAGCCAGCTCCGGCTTGCTGAACAAGCGGGAAACACGATCATGACGCTTGTCAAGGCGCGAAAAACCGCCAAGCGATTCATCACCCCCGGGTCCATACAGAATGCAGCCCGGGTCGGGTTGGCATTCGGCGGGTCATCGAACATGACCCTTCATTTGCCTGCATTAGCTGCAGAACTCGGCATTCCCTTCACGATGGATGATTTCGAAGCATTAAGCAAGGAAACACCGTTGATTGCCAAGTTCAAACCCGCCTCGGAATTTAACATAAATGATTTGCACGTGGCAGGTGGCGTTCCCGCGTTGATGCACGCTATAGGGTCACTCTTGGATAAGAACGCCGAAAGAGTTGACGGCCATACCGTTGGTACCTTGATCGCAACGTCAACCATCAAGGACTCCCGCGTGATAAAGACCATGGATGCCCCGCTCGCGAAGGAGGGTGGCTTGGCGGTCCTTCACGGGACGCTCGCGCCCGGCGGCTCGATCGTGAAACAATCAGGGGTCGAGCCATCCATGACGGTGCATCGAGGGCCCGCAAGGGTCTTCGATTCGGAAGAGGCCGTCAAGGAGGCCTTGATGCAAGGAGACGTGCGTGCCGGGGACGTGCTCGTCATCAGGTATGAAGGTCCCCGGGGAGGCCCCGGTATGCGGGAGCTATCATTGCCTGCCGCGATCCTCGTTGGGATGGGCTTGGGTTCTTCCGTGGCCATGGTAACCGACGGGCGGTATTCCGGGGCGACAAGGGGGCCGTGCATCGGTCACGTGTGCCCAGAAGCGATGGATGGTGGCCCCATCGCGCTTGTCCAAGATGGGGATGCCGTGACCATTGACATCCCCGCTCGCCGGCTCGATCTGGACGTGCCCATCGAGGAATTGAACCGGAGGAAGGCGGCATGGCTCCCGCTCGTGAAGCAAGCAACGGGCTTCCTTCGTCATTATGCGGAACACGTCGGGAGCGCTCGCGACGGGGCCTTGTTGCGATGATGCACGCATTTTTCCCACTTCGCCTCGATTTATACGTCGTGACTGGCTTGTATCACTTGGTGCAAATACAATGGGATTCCCGTTTCCGTTCGATTTCAGCTCTTTATTCAACAAGTTAAAAGAAAACATCGATGTCACGAAGGACGGCGATGCCATCATCATCAAGTTCAAGGAAGTCGCTCCCGGTGTCTCGATGGACATGCTCAAGGACATGATCGAAAACGCGATGTCATCGAAAGGGAAAAACCCGTTCGATCTCCTTTCCAACGCGGGCTCGGACGATGATGATGACGCCAATGCCGAGGATGATGGTGGTGATGATGAGGACGGTAGCTATGAGCCCGGCTTCAAGGTCGAGTCGCTCGAGGACGGAACGGGGTTGAAGCTCATCCCTGATGACCCGGACGACATCGACGAGTTTTATAATAGCATAACGCAGTTATTCGACCCCGAAATGTTCAAGGAAGCCATGTCGGCGGCCTTTAAAATGCTGGGAAACATGTTGCCCGGGTTCGGGAACATGTTTGGCGGGGACGATGGTTCCAACGCGGATGGGGAAAACGCGGGCGAGGATTCCAATAAAAAAACCAAGAAGAAGCCCGGTGGCGACGATTCAGATTCCACGATGAGCCCGGATTACTTCTACACGTGAAAGTGGATGAAGAAGGGCATTCTTGCCATCGTGCTGGTCAACGCGTCCCTCGTTGCCCTCACGTTCACCTTGATGTTCGCGGTGACTTTTGCCGGTGTCAAGGCAGAAGACGTTTCCATTGCACCATCCGATCCGTTCGATTGTACAGTCGTGAATGACACGATCTCGCTCCACGGGCGCTTGTACTACCCGCCGGGGTTTTCTCCATCGAGCAAGTATCCTGGCGTGGTTTTATTCCACGGGGTGACCAGGACGCTGGAGGATTGCCACGACACGGCGCGCCGGCTCGCCGCGAAGGGATGCGTCTGCTTGTCCATCTCGTTTCACGGCCACGGAATGTCCAGCGGGGCATTTCCTTCCGATGGCCGGTTCTACAATGCGTCATTCGGCGATGCAAACGGGGCCTATCGATACCTCCACGACCTGTCATTCATCGACACGACGCGATTGGGTTCGGTTGGCCATTCCATGGGCGGCGGCGCGGCGATTTTCCTCGCGCTTCAAGGCTTGGTTCCCGAGTTCGTGGCGTGGTACCCTGCGACGGCGTACATGTGGATTGCCACGCCGTTGTACCAGCAAGTCGGCATGGACCCCGCGTTCGCGGGGTATATCATCCAAGGAACGAATGATACGTGCGGCCGGTGCCTGCCCAATTTCACGACATACTTCGTGAATGCAAATGCTGGCAAAGTGAACGTCACGTGGGTCGAGGGCGGCGTGCACGGGGCGACTGCCATCGATTACCCGTTCTACGTTCAAGAAACCATCACTTGGTTTGCCTCGAGATGGGACTTGAACGATGTTGTACCTGAATTCATGGCATGGCTCCGCCCCGAATACATCCTTCTTGGCGGGCTTGCGGTCATTGGTATCGTCGATATTGCTTGGGCTTGTTCTCTCGCGGTGAGGAAGAGAACGCGTGAAGCCCGGTGACCGTGCACCCGTCGTTCTACACGATGAGCCTCGACCCAACGGGGAGCCTGTCTATGTCCAGCTGCTTGCTGCCCCTCGTTTTCAAGAGCATGTAGAACCGCTCACCGGAGCAATGGGTGGGACGCAATATCAATCGATCTTTGGCGGGCAAGTCGCTTGCCAGCGTTTCCAGGGCGTCCAGCTTGCTCGTGAGGGTGCCATCAGCGGCCCCGTTTAAGTGGAACCCCCCCACGATTGCCTTGATGGGCAGCCCCGTGAGTGCCTTGGCCTTGTTGATCGTGTTTTCCAGCCCCGCGTGGCAGCACCCGAGCAGGATGAACGCGTGCACGCCTTTTTTTTCGATGATCAAGGCTTGGTCGTCTGGATACTCGTCCAACACGTATTTGTCGCCCTCTTGAATGAGAAAGTACTTGGGCAAGAATTCCTTCTCTACGATGCGAGGTATCTCTCCCGTGGTCTTGATCGAGTATGTTGTGGAATCGAAAAGCGTGACCGGTTCTTTTGTTGCCATCACTGTGGCACCGGTCGCGAGGACCTGGCCGGCCGTGACGCCCGCGTGCCTGCCTAGGATGCCGGCAGTTGCAAGGCGTTCCGCATCGTCCAATCCGAGGCTCGGCTTGTCCATGGGCTGTGACAGGCGCAGCCGGGGCATCAACGCTGATGGGTGGCAGGCGTCGCAAACCCAATCCCAATTCCGCGAATAGAAAAGGAAATTACAGTCCAACGACGGCGGTTAGAACGCCATGGATTCATCTTCGGAGGACTTGGTTTTCGTGCTCTTGAGCCGGACTTGGAGATCACGAGCCCGTTTCGAGTACCAGATGAGCAATTCGCCCGCATTTGCAGGCTCGAAGTATTCCCCACCACAACTCGTCGCAGCAGCCGTCATGCGAGCCACTTCCATCTGTCCTCCCATCCCGATGATGTAAAACACTACATTTTGGTTCTTTGCGATTTCCTGGACCGCCACCTCGAAATTGTTGCCGTCCGTGGGCGAGCCGTCGGTGAGCAGGATGATCATCACGGGCTTGGCGCTTTCCTCGCCACCTTCCTGGTCTTGGAAGTTGTAAATCAACTCCTGGGCCTGGAGCATGGCCGCGCCCATGTTCGTGGCTTGGCCGTAGGCGTTGGCGATTTGCTCCACGATCATCTTGGCCGTGTGCTCCAGCACGTCCTTCTCTCCCGACGAGCCTTCCATCCAGACCTTCCCGCCAGCGAATTTCAGCGTTTCAGCAGCATCGGCAAATCGCACGATGGATACCTTCTCGCCGAAACCACGTCCCACTTTCTCGGCAAGGAAAAGGATAGCAGCGAATGCCGCGCCGATCCTCCGGGGCACGCTCGTCCCTTCCTTGAACTGCTTGAGAAAATCCTGGATCTCCTTCGCGGCCATGGCAGCCTTGATGCCCTCGATGGCCGGGCCGATTTTCATCACTTCCAAGTCCCGGGCCATCATGGACCGCGAGATGTCGATGATCAGGATGGCGTTGAACGTCACGAGCCCCTCGGGCTTGAGCAAGATGTTCGTCGTCGGCTTGATCTCGGCGAGCACGTCGCCGGACAGGTCAGGGTTGGAATCCAGGATCTTGATGGCCGCGGACGCTGGCTTCCACCGCAGCTTCAAGTCCTTGAACACGATGTAGTTGGACAGCCATGATTTCAGCTGGCCGACGAACCGGCGTGCCTTGGACAGGGCATCGTGTACCTGGTCACCTTCCAGCGGGCTTATACCGATCGTGGCTTCCATGATGGGGATGATGGGGCGCTTGTTGATCTTGATCTCCACGGTGTCGGACCCGATGCCGCTCGCCTCGTAAATTTCAGAGTCGATCTTGATCTCGTCTTCCTTGAGGTCCGCGTCGATCGTGACCTTGGCCGCGCCGAACGAACCCGTGAGCGGGTCCTCGAAGGCCATGATCTCGTTCTGCGAGCGGCCACCGAGGTTCAGCGAGATGGACAACCTGGGCGAGATGGCGCACTTCCCGCCGAACTCGTCCATGAGCTTCACCCTGACTTCCATGAGCTCGCGCTTCTCGATGGGCGGCTCCGCGGAATAGACGACCACGTCGTCGCGTTCCACGATGTTCGCCGCGTCGTAGTTATCTTGTGACATCGAGATGTGCGAGTCGTCGCCGCCGGCCTTGACGCGGGTTGCGCCCGTGCCGCGGGTCTTGTGGTCTTCCCACTGGACGAGCATGCCCTCGTACAAGCCAAGGGCCTCGATGTTCCGCTGGGTAAGCATGACGCGATCGATCAGGGAGTTGTCGATCCGGGGCGTGAGCACGATGCCGTTTTTCTCCGATGCAAGCTGCTGGATGTCGATCATGTTGGGGTACTTGGGCCGGGACGAGCCTTCCCACCAGACGCCCTTCCCGTTCGGGTCGAGGGGCTGGTTGTACTCGTCCTGGCCGTAGATGGCAAAGCCGTTCTCATCCACGACCTTCTGGCCGAAGTCGTCCACCATGTTCGGGGGGAATGGCCCCTTCTCGATCTCCTTCTTCTTCTCGATCTCGATCTCCATCCATTGCGTGGCCTCGTACGGCTGGCCGGTGGAATCCAGCAGGTACCAGCCGGACTCGTCCATGCCGTAGATGGGATTGTTGGCGCCGTCGACGATCTCCACGCCATAAGCATCGACTTGGTTGGGAACGAGCACTTGCACCTTTTCTTTCTCGACTTCGGGTTCCCCTGCTGCCGGGACTTGTTTTTCAGTGGTTACCTCGTTATATTGAGCGGTTGCAAAGGTATTTCCTTGCGAATCAAGGGGAAACCCGGCATCATCGAGCCCGTATATGGGGTTCCCATCTGCATCGACAACGAGGACGCCGTAATCGTCAGTCTGGTCCGGCAGCAAGACCCACTGGGTTTCGGTGATCGTTTCCATCCTGGGTGCCGAGGGCGCTGGAGGCACCGGGGCCGGAGCTGCCGGCGAGGGCACCATTGGTGGCGCTGGAATGCCCGGGCCGGGCGCTGGCGGCGCCGGGGGTGCCATGCTCGGGGGCTTCGGCACCGACGGCATCGACGGGACCGCGGGCGCTAGCGGCGCCATGCTCGGGGGCTTCGGTACCGACGGCATCGACGGGACCGCGGGTGCCATCCCGGGCGCTGCTGGAGGCCTCGGCACCGAGGGCACCGAGGGCACGGGGGGAGCCATTCCCGGGGGCTTCGGCACCGCTGGAACCTTGGGTGCCATCCCCGGCGCAACTGGGGGCTTGGGAACGCTGAACCCACCAGGTGGTGGTGGAGGCCCGGCCATCCCGGGCGGGAGCGGCGCGCCCGGCGGGCCGGGAGCCATGCCGGGTGGTCGTGGTACCGCTGAAGGCGGTTTCGGAACGGCAGCAGCCGCTGGCCGGGCACCCGGCGCGGTCGGCGATATGGTGAGTTCCATCGATTGGAAGCCAAGGATCCCAGGCAAGTTATCATCGATTTTGACGACGAAATCATAGAGATTGGGATCAACGTGAAGGATCAAGGTTGTTTCAAATCCTTCTTCAGGGATGCTTACCTTGACCAAATCACCATCATGCACGCCGATGCTTTCAGCAGACATGGGTGCGACGTAGATATCATCACCTACTGCTTCCGCTGTTTCTACGAATAGCTTGATCTCGGGCATTTATCTCGATCTCTGACGTGAATCTCGATTTTTTTTGATTCTTGGAAGCAGACATCGTCGGTCGGTATTGATGTCTGGCGTGAATCGCATAAATCTTGATTTTTTGATGATTCTCTAGGTATTGAATTGAGAATATCTTAGTTTATAAGTATAAAAAACTGCTTCGCTTTTCAACAAACGCACATGAACTAATCAATATCTTCAAAAGAACCGTTATCGACGTAGTGAAAGGTGCGTTGCGAGAGAAATGCTTGCTTCAGTTCCTTTTTCAATCTCTCGTTTTCAATATGCAAGTACTGGCATTGTTTTTCAAGCGCGTTGCAGCGTTCATCCATGGTTGCAAGCTTGACCATGACCCAGTCGATGATCGTTGATGTTTCCGCGGGTTCCAGGAACCACGAGAACAAGTTCTTTATCATCGCCATGTTATCGAGAGCACGTATCCCGTAATCGTTTTCATCGCCAAATATATCCACGTCACCGAAGACGGCAATTTTGCCTTGGCCGTGGACGAGACTACAAGCAAGAGGATGCAAGCCAACTTTCACGACTTTCCACGCGTCCTTTGACCCGGGAGAGTATCGTTCAACAACTGCCGTGCTTGCGGTGCTGAACAGCGGGACCACGGGGTCCTTGAAGTCGATCGACGCGCTGCCACCCACGACCAGGCGCATGACGTTCTTGTTCACGGGATGGCCGTGGTTTATTTCCGAGAGGATGGGGGACACGCTCGAACCCATGTTCTTGGTATCCTTCACGGTCGTGGGTTCTATTTCGATGCCGAAGTGGGCGAGGAGGTCGTTGAGATTGGTCATACATGCAAGGTCGCCACCGGCATCGCTCACCACGAGCAAGTTCCCCCCTTCCCGGACGTATTTTTCCACGGACGTGATGAAATCCGCGGATAGTTTTGCCCGGGTGGGGCATCCAAGAATGAGGACGTGGGCATTGAAAAGGTTCTCGTCGGGCATCAAGGGGTCCCGGTTCACGTGCACTGACACGCGGAGGACATCGTTGATCAGGTGGAAGAACTCGGAATAATGCCCGTTGTATATATCAAGCAATTCGTTATGCGCTGCATCGAACATGCAAGAATACTCAGCACGGGAAGGCCTCGATAGAATTCGTTTCAACATGAAAGGTACCTTCAGCACGCAGCCGCATCTAAGGTTGAATATAGGAGAAACATGAAATAAATCATATTTAACTCTTGCTACCGCGCGCCCATTTGCAACGTCGCACCATGCCCTTTTTTTGTACCACGGGTTCTTCTAATCACCCATCATGGAATCGACGACCCAAACGGGAAACAATCCAGATGGAAGGCTCAACGAGCTGTGTGAAATGCTTGGATTGAAGGCAACGAAGAAGAACAGGATACTGGTTGCCCGGCTCGTGAAGAACGTCGGGGAAGACAAGAAGAACCTCGAGATCGCCTTGAAGAAGGCGCAGATGGGGACGTGAACGGGGTCACGCCACGCCCGGGATCGTTTTTTTCGCCCCAGAGCCTCGCTCGTTATCCCCGGCACGTCAGCGATTATCGTCACCGGGCACGAGCGGCATGATCGCGTTCACGCGTGGTGGCAAGAATGACCATGATAAATGGACAACCTAAGACCTAATATAACCAGTCACTTACTCTTGATTAGCATAGGAATCGTCATTATCACCAGACAAGATCAGCGAGCGAGGGTGATTCCCAAGCAAGTCGATTGATCTGCATTCACTTGATTCAAAGGACACGCAAGTGAAGCAACATGAACGAAGAACCTCAAATACCGATGAGGGAATCGAGGCGAACAAGGAATGACATCAAGGTCGGCGTTTACGTGTGTCAATGAGGCGTGAACATTGGTCAATTCGTCGATGCCGAATCGGTCAGGTCATTTGCCGAAAACCTCCCGCACGTGCTCGTGTCGAGGACGTTCACCTTCTTTTGCAGCGACCCGGTGAATCAGGCCCCGGTGCTGGGCGCTCGACCGTTCGCCAATCCGCGCAATGCCGACGACGCCTGCGCCGTCTCGTGGGTCGGCCAGGCCCCCGCCGGTGCGGCGAAGGTCGCCCTGTGGGCCTATCACGTGGTCGATCCGAGCAGCCCCCTCGACAAAACCCAGCACGAAACCACCCTCATCCTCCGCCGCGGCGACGAGCATCGGGCATAAGAAAATAGACATTTTCAAGCCGGTGAAGGTGAACACGCTTCGTTTCGTCGTGAACGATGCATTTGCCCCGCCGGTCATCAAGACCTTTTCTGCATACCATCACGGGGACATGGACCGGTACCGGGAATACATTGAAGAGGATTACATATAATTCCCGTCCTTCATCCTTGGCTCATTCGAACGGGACGACCGTTCCCCCCGCGTCCTTGTAGAGGTGGGCAGTGAATCCCCCCGCAATCAAGGCCCGCATTGCAACCATCACTTGCTCGGGAACGTCTTGCGTCGATTGGAAGCCCAGGGCGGGATACACGATGATGCGGTGCAGGTCGCCTACCATGATGTTGATCACGTCTTTCATGGGTATATCGAGCGTTGGATAGGACTCGAATCCGATGGGCGGGGACGTGACGATGGCTTGCTTTCCCGGCCATACCTTCTGGAACGTGGCAAACACGCGCCGCTCCATGTAGGGCTTTTGCACCAGGATGAGCTTGCTTGGATTCACGTTCTTGCCTTGCAAGAGGGCACGGGTGAACTGGATGTTCTCGCCCGAGTTCGTCGAATCAGGTTCCGTCAAGATACTGCCGGCCGGCACGCCCATCTTGATCGCGATGTCCTTGAATATTTCCGCTTCCGGTCGCGTCCACACGCCCCGCGTGAAGTTGCCCAGCCCGCCCGACATCACCATCAAGGGAGCCCATCCATCGAGGAACAACCTGGCAGCGTGCTCGGCGACGCGGGTGTCATGGCTCCCGAGCACCAGGATGATGTCCGCCGGTTCCAAGTCGTGACCGAGATGGTGGTAGTTCCAGATGGTCTTTGCATGGAGCAGCACACCGGGCGATAGCGCGGGCATCCCGCTCATCCCCCCGTGAGGCGCTCGTCCGTGATGATGTTGTCCTTCACCACGTGGTAGACCGGGCAGTGCCACGTGCATTGCTGGCACGTGATGCCCGCGCACGCGTCGATATCGATCACTATCATACCGGTTTCCGGGTTGTCCCTTATGGCCGATCTCTTGCAGACGTTCTTGCACACGCCGCAATGCTTGCAGAACAATCCCCTGCCGATCGCCCCCAGCATCGCGTTCAAGTACTTCTCGAAGTCGAAATCTTGCATCACGGATTGCAAAAAGAGCGAACCATCGCTGTACAGCATGAAACGAAGATCATCCTCGTACACGTACAATACATCGGAACTTTCATCGTGCCGCACGCGCTTGTCCACGATTTTAAACCACGGTAATAGCTCGGAAAGCATCAACGGCAAGGAAAACCTTGCTTTCACTGAAAAGCCTCCCGCCGTGCAAGGGGAGATGCCCTTCGTGATGTACAGCTTCAAGGCACGCTCGTCACCCGGCGCGGGCGCGGTGACATCCCCCCGCTCGCGAGGCTCGTGCACGTCGCCCAGCACGTTTTTCGCAACCGGTTCCCACTGGCCCTTGTACCGCTTGAAGCGCCACAATCCCCACGCCTTCCATGCCTCCGGGTACCCTTGTTGCTTGCGGTACGCGTCGAGGAAGCCATCCCAGCGCTGGTAGAGGTTCGGGTGCGTTTTCTTGACTTGTGCCAAGGCTGCCATGGACTGCGCGGGGCATAGGAAGCACCCGATCCGGTCGTGGCCGAGGAAATACAGCGGGTTTATCGGGAGCCCCGGGTCCCGGTGCTTCTCGCGCAGCAAGAAGAGCCACTCGTCGAGGGCCGACCAGTTCCTGATGGGCGTCGCGGCAATTTGCATGGGAATGTACGTGTTCGTGTACACGCGCCTGTCTTCCGAGCGGCTGAAGCTCTCGTATTGCCGTTGCCCGAGGAAGACGAGAACCTTCTTGTCTTGCTCGTTGTTGCCGTGGCAATGGCGGGCGATGATCTCCTCCGTGATCTCGTTCACCTGGCTTGCCTTGAGGATGTGGCAGCAAAACCTGAAATCACGTGCTGGCGGGCCGAAACGCTCGGCCATCATCCAGAATTTATCGCCCGCGCTCCGCGAATAGTACTCGTGCCCGAGACCTGCCCATTTCACGACCTCCGACACGTTCTGCAGCACCTCCGGGAATTCAAGGCCCGTGTCCGCGAACATGAGCGAGAATGGCGCTCCTTGGGTTCTAGGTGCTCCAGGTGCTCCATGCGCTCCACCATCGCTGGTGCTGCCGGGGGTCGAAAATGCCATCCTTGCCAATATCAGCGTGGCGAGGCTGTCCTTCCCGCCCGAGTATGCCACCGACACGGGTACCTTGAACCGGTTCCTGGTCTGCACCATGAACTCGACGGCTTTTCTTGCATTCTCGTCGAGCAGGGAGCCGTTCACCTCGATGACGTCATCCCACGTCACCCGTTTCGAGGTGCGAAAACTGCTCGCATCGATGCTGGTGGCCGGCACGGCCTCCATGTTATACCTGGGCTTTCCCACCAAGCCGTGCTTCTGCTCCATCATCGCCTCGATGGCTTGCTTGCCCGTGGCGTAATAGCCCACCACGACGAGGCCGTTGTCCGTGAACACGAGGCACGGGTCGCCAGGGAAGGCGTTCGTATCGAGCCGCTCGATGCCGGGTGCCAAGAGATTCTTGCCGCTCGCGGCGAACGGCTCAGCGCTGTTGTAGTACTTGATGCACTTGGGCGGCAAGGGGGCAGCCGGGTCCTTCACGATGCGCCCCGACTCCACGTACATCTTGTAGACGAGCAGCCCCCCGGCCCGCGACGGGGCAAAGATGAATGTCCTCCGGCCCAGGTCGTACCGCAGGTTCCCGACCCACTCCCCGTGGGCGATCACCTGGTAATCGAGATCGATGCCACCGACCTTGTTCAAGAGGACAGCGATGCCATCGGGAAAGAGGTAGGCCCCGGTCCCTTCAACGAACGTGGTGTCGCACGCTGCCCGTAATACCCCGATGTCGTAGTCGAACGCGGGACGTACATCTCCAGGTGGCGCGATATTTGGCTGCACGAGGTGAGTGTTGCATTTCGGGCATTGCTTTCCACGCAGCACGGGCACGTCGCAAGTCATGCACCACTTGGTCGAAATTCGGCCCAGGAACGGTGCCTTGCTTGCCGCCCTGCCCGTTCCGGTTTTTTTTCTCGGCGTCATGTGCTCGCGCCCTTGGTCGTTCCCGCGAAAGCGGGTGAACCTCGTGAAAAGACTAATGTTGGAAGGCTCATGAACCTCTCCGAATGCACATGGATGACCTACACGCCACCAGCGAGACCCTTGCGGGGAACGCGAGACGGTTGATCTCGGATATTTGCGGCGTCGCGTGGACGCGTTTGCCCGGGTCGAAGGGCGAGCGAGATGCACAAGCGTTCATGAAGGATATCTTCTCGAAGACGGGCGCGGACGCGGTCGAGGTTCAAGATTTCAAGTTGCACGCTCGGTTTTTCAGGTGGTGGCCGGTGATCAGCATCGTCTTTTTCTGGGCGAGCATCGTGCTGTATCTCGTGTCGCCGTTGCTCGCCTTGATCGCCGCGATTCTCGCCTTCTTGAACTTGGGCATGAAGATATTGTCGTTCGATTTCCTGGACGTCTTGTTCAAGAACGAGCCATCGAGCAACGTTATCGGGAAGCTGGTCTTGCCCGGGGGGAAGCAACCCGACAAGCTCGTGATCGTCGGCGGGCACATCGACAGCAATTACGAGTACCCCATCGGGAGCAAGCTGGGAACCAAGCTCGTGTACGTGTTCATCTTCGCTGCGGTGGTCATGGTGCTCATGCTCGCCGGCATCGCCGGGAAGCTGGCATTCCACGTGGCGGGAGGGCTTCCCGTGATCGATACCGGTGCTGGTATGCTCCAGCCGTTCGTTTCGCCCGCCTGGTTCGACGTGCCTTTCTACATCGTGCTGGTGCTCTCGCCGTTGCTCTCGTACGTTGGCATCCGGATGGTATCATCGAATCCCGTGCCCGGGGCGAACGACAACCTGTCGGGCATCGGCGTGACCGTGGCACTGCTCGACCACTTCCACCGGAAGGAGCACAGGCCCGTGAACACCGAGATCTGGTTCGTGTCGTTCGGGAGCGAGGAGGGCGGCATGAAGGGGTCGAAGCACATGTCCAAGACCGTCCAGGATGCCTTGCGCTCGGGAAAGGGCGATCTCCCCGCGAGCACCGTCTGGGTGGTGAATTTCGACAGCGTGGCCTCGAACGGCCCGATGCTGATCGCCACGAAGGAACCCATTTACCGGTGCACCTACCTCCCTGACGTGTACACTGCAATGGCTCGCTCGGCCGAAAAGGCGGGCGTGCCGCACGTCGTGAAGGCGCTTGCAGCGGGGTCCGATTCAGCCCCCTTCGGTCGCCGCGGGATTCCCGCGACGGGCATCGTGGGAATGGGCGAGGACGGGCACTCGCCGAAAAACTGGCACAGCCTGGAGGACACGCCGGAAAACATGCGGATGGAAGGTATCCTGCATTCCATCAAGCTTGGCATCCAGTTCATCGCTGATGTCGATGCAACCACTGGGAATCCTCGCATACGTTAAAAAAAAATGTTCAAGTAGCTCGTCCACCCAAGGCTTTTTGATTCGTCCTTCTTTCGCTTTGTATGCTCCTTCCAAGATTCGCGGGAGACGTTCGGGACCTACTTGCACGAGTTGGTGCACAACCTGCAAGGAAGCGTGGAAGCGCGGGGTTCATCGTATCGCCCGCCGCGGCGCCTCTGGGCCGGCCGGCGTTGTCAACGCCGGTGACCTGTCTATTTTTGTCTAAGAAAGATCAAACCGTTTTTTCACCCTTTCTTTCCCTCAAGTAGCGAGCGACCCTGATCAAATGCAATTCATAGAGCATGTCATCGTCGGGAAATTCTGCTCGGATTTCTTGGCGTATATGTTCCTTTTCATCGTCTGGCAGGTCCAGCTCATCAAGAATCTTATTTGCATCGCACAGCATATACCATCACTACACTTCTGGGGAATCTCGCTTTATTTAAACATCATATGCACGTGCAATATCCTTCTCTTGTGTTGGAAAACTGAATTTAGAGACGTTTAATAACGTGTATTTGATAGAATTCTCAGAATGATATTAACAACTGCATGACGGGGACTCACCCTGACTTCAAGGATCAACAAAATAGAGAAAGAAGCCCTTCACGGCAAGCCTTTTGAGATTAAAGATGCGTTCGCCAGCCATCAAAAACTTGTCCGTCGACAATTCTAATCCCGTTATGGAGTTCAACCAATTAAGATACTGGGCCGTTCGAACATTGTAGATTTGATAGGAAAACTGGCAGATGACCAACGAGTTTAACAAACAGACAATTTCTTGTGCCTTCTTGACAACATCCTTGGTTACATTCAAAAATTGCAGCCAAGGGAAATCCAGAAATTCCAGGCCTTGTTTCCGGGCATCTTCAAGTGTCAATTCCCTTCTCACCACCCATGTGAGCTCATCCCACGTGAGCAGAGATGTGCAGGCGTTGACTTGTCGATCTCTCACTTGCTCTAGAAATTGCCCTGCGACAAGGGCTAAAGGGATTGATTGGGGATCATATAAGATATAATTCAAGAAAACATTGGCATCGATGTATACAAGGTCCGATGGACTCGAATCTCGAGCAATCATTAAAATTCTTCTTCGATGATTTTTTTAATATCCACGAGCGTGGTTAATTTTCTCGATGTGTTTCCGAATCGATCAAAATACGTTTCTGGCTTGTTCGCTGGCTTGATCTTCACTTCACCACCTGTTACTTCCAAGATCACCTCACTACCGGGTTTCACGCCAAGCATCTCCCTGATATCCTTTGGAAGCACGATCTGTCCTTTGGGACCGAGTCTCCTTTTCACTTGCATATAACAATCAAGGTATAACCTATATTTATACTTAGTGAGAATGGTTAGTTATACCACCTAGTGGATGGTCCAATGGGTAGATTACGATAGTGCGTGGATGCTCTCGTACCATTTAGCTGTCAAGCACAAGATTGGTTCTAAAAAACCTTTCTTTTCCAACAATAATTCCACCAGAAAGGAATTCACGCGCAAAGGAACGATCATAGGTAACACCATGAGTGGTGTTACCGCATCCGTTATTTTGGCGAATTTATACTTGTCCTCGTGGGTCTTCGAGCCCTATCGTATTCACACCGGGGAATGGATGTCTAACTTTTTACAAAAAAAGTTATCATTGATAACTTTTATATATCATAAAGAACCACGATTGTTTTATATGAACTCATCACGTTCCGTGCCTTCACTATCGCCCACATTGATCGATTTACACCAAAAATTGGCCGACCTCAGTCTTTTCATGCGGCGGAAATTGCGGGATCATTTTGGTCATAAAAATATTTCTTTCAATCAATATAGAATACTCCGTGTTTTGAAGGAAAATCCCGATTTTTCCCTATCCTCGTTAGACGAGCAAATTACGATGAAAAAAGGAAATCTATCCAGGCTTGTGGACGGCATGGTTCGCCAAAACATGATTAACCGTGAACGGGATACATCTTCAGACCGGAGAAAAATTTCGTTATCCTTAACACAGAAAGGCGGTAAAATTCTGGAAGAATTGGAGAAAAAACAAGAAGAGCTAATCAAGATGCTGTACCAATCGGTTCCAGAAGGAGAAGTTGAAATAATTCATCATAATATCGCCCGTTTGCTATATTACATTCAGCAAAGTGCCACTTGATAAAAAAAAGGAAAGAAATCGGCGAAAACTCGCCAGCATCCATTACCATCAAAAATAAACTAGGTACACGTGCAATGCAGCGTTCAAACATGATTTTAATCCATATCGAAAGCTTCGACGGTCGACAGCTGGGATTCTGGGGGGACCCGGCATTAAAAAAAGCAACCCCTGCAATTGATGCTATTGCTCGGGAAGGGGTGATCTTTTCCAACAGTTATACTTCCCATCCCATCTGTTGTCCCGCAAGAGCCAACCTCTGGACAAGCACGTACTCGTTTCGTCACGAGTCCTGGAGTAATTATAAAGGATTGGAAGCCGGAACCCGGAGATTCCAACATGTATTGGAACAAGAAGGGTATGTTTTTGCTTCAAAACAAGGGGGAATCGGCAAGCATGATTATCTTTCCGGCCACCACTCGGTGAAAGGTCGCGTGGGTGATTGGACCGGACCGGTGAATATCAAGTTGCCTTTTTGGAAGGGCGCGTTTCCGAAAGTAATACCTGCTAAACACCTGTTTTTCACGGATAAAACCAAGATGATGGATTGGAATTCCTTGCGAAAGGCGAGAAAATTTTTGAAAGACCAGGTGCGCAAGGGCGCCGGGAAACAAGCCAATCCCTTCTTCCTATACTTCTCCTTGGTGTTACCCCACCCCCCGTACAGGACACATGAACACCGCTTGAAGAAAATCGACCTCGATGCCATTTCCCTTCCAAAAGCCGAAAATTATCGCCACCCGGTAATCGAATTTCAAAAAACCTTGAAAAATTGGCGCCATGGATTCGATGCGAACACCGTAAAGCTAACTCGGGGGGTATATTATGCGATGATCTCCGAGGCAGATGCCGTCATCGGGGAACTCGTCCGTACCTTGAAAGATTTGAAGATTTATGACGACACATATCTCATCATCACGGCGGATCACGGGGATAACCAGCTCGAGCACGGGCAATCGTTAAAAAGCAACATGTTTGAATCGGCCGCGAAGGTCCCCTTGATCATCCGAGGTCCTGACCTGGAAAAGGGGAAGATTTGTCACGATCCCGTCGACACGACGGACATCTTTCCGACCTTGCTTGATTTTGCATGTATTCCCCGAGAAAATGTCAAGGAACGTTACAACCTGGATTTTGATCTGGATGGCGAATCACTTTTCCCTTTGTGCGTGGCTGATCCATCGAAAAGAACCGGGCCGCGAAAAAAGGATTATGCATTTTCGATGTATACCGGCGTGGGAACGAACACGACTCAATTCATGCTTCGCCAAGGGGATTGGAAATACTGGGTCTTTCCTGGATATGAACCATTATTGTTTAATCTATCACGCGACCCCGATGAGATTCTTGATTTTTCCGGCGAGCATCCCGAAATCTTGGAAAAAATGGATGCGAAATTGCGAGAAATCGTGGATTATGAAGCGGTTCACCGTCGCCATCTTGATTATTGTCGCCAAGCATTAAATGAATTTGAACAGCAATGCAACCGGGGCGAGATTTCTTTCCGGAAAGGGAAGCATCTCTACATGAACGTGAAATTTGATGACGTTTTCAAGATATTTTATAAGGGGTGGGGCGACGAGCATGCAGCTCAATTGCGCCAATTCATGGCAGGGGTCGAAAACAAATCATCGATGGATAAAGTAGGAGCGTCTCACCATGACTGAACCTTACGTTCGCTCCGGGTTTCAACGGTGGCGGATGGTCATGCGGGACCGTTTCAAATTAATTGTGGGATATCCCCCCCAACCACCGTTCTGGTTTTCGTGGTTGTTGAAGATTCCCAGCATGAGGTCCCCCCTGCTGTTTAATTTGGATACCGATCCTGGAGAGAATACCAATATTGCTTCTGATCATCCAGAAATCGTGAAAGAACTCAAAGCACATTTATTCCATGATTAGAAGTATTCTCGTTTATTCACGGTGGAGAAAGATCATGTAAAGATGGCTGCAAATCCCGATTACATGTTCCTTGACGTGCATCATGTTTCATGGCTGTAGTAGTTCCTTCAACGCATCAGCGGGCCCAATGCGCGTGATTGAAGATACGCGATCGAAATGCGTGTCGAAAGAGACGATTTTCGTGATGGCCATCTCGCGCATGGCTGAAACCGCAAGTCCATCGTCAAAATCGAGTTGATGTTGTACTTGATGGTCCACTGCAGCTATCATGGTCGAAACGTCCGGGTGATACACGGATATTCCTGAATATGAATGCAAGGATTCGAGAAAACGCCTCGATAATTGGGGATCCTTTGTCTTGTGCTGGATGACAAGGACGATGGCAAACACGTGAAATGATGAGATGATGCAGCATGGCGTCGACGTTTCAAGGAACGAGAGAAATCGTTGGCAATCTGGTGCCGTCGCTTGATTCAGCAATAACTCCAGGAAAATGTTCGCGTCGATATATAACACGATTCATGCATCCCTCAATAAAATAATGACGCGCCTTCATGCTGTAAATCAACGCTCGTCCCTTGAATGGCTGAAAGCATCCCTCTAAGCTGTTTAGTTGGATTTTTTACCCTCTTGAGTTGCTTATTTTCCCGGCCAAGCCACAGCGTGATCGCCTCCTCCAATGCATTCGATAATGACCCTTTATGATAGCCGAACTTTTTCATGGCAGCCTCACGGAATGCGATCTCCTTTTCTGGTGGCAACTTAACTTTCAGCGACATCATCGATCGATCTATCAAGGTACATGTGGCCATATATACTTATGGTCTTATCTGAACGGTCGTTACTTCTCTCCTGCCTTGGACCGGGA
Source organism: Promethearchaeota archaeon (assembly GCA_041305945.1). Classification (GTDB taxonomy): domain Archaea; phylum Asgardarchaeota; class Lokiarchaeia; order Sigyniarchaeales; family Sigyniarchaeaceae; genus JBGLND01. The sequence goes on along the minus strand of JBGLND010000001.1, from coordinate 1,903,157 downwards.
TAAAAGTGTGGCTCACCTCATGGATTGGTATCGGTCATCGGAGCGACGCGACCCAAACGGACGATCCACCACTGCCCGTGTACTATGTGGATGCAAAACCATAATCAAACTCTCGTGTTCCACATCAAACAGCGCCTCGATTATTCGTTCTTGCACGAATGAAGATCGGAAAACCTTATTCCCCTATATCCATTGTTGAATCATTCAACGGTCACATGACCTGTTCTACTTGGTATGGGCATTCATATAATAAATCCAATTTGGAATAAACACACCTCATCAACGCCTAAACAATCTTCATCAACGGCTATGGAGTCTTCCACCTCTAGATTTTTCTCTACCTAGATTTTAGATCGTCGAATTAAATTTCCTCAAAATATATACCCGATGATTTCACGTGAGGACATCGATGTTACGCACTATAGTGAAAATCTATTCCAAGTTTCACGACCTATTGCATTTTGTAATTGAAGAGGTTTAAAAAAGCGATGTATGCAAGTGAATCACGTGAGGATATTACATTGTTGTATAAAGAATATGGAACAAATGAAGGGGGTCTCTTCTCGGACGAAGCCCGGTCAAGACTAGCGACGGTTGGTTTTAACATTTGGAATCAGCGAAAGAATCGTGAATTCCTCAAGATCCTCGGTCGGCAGCTAGGTAATTGGTTCAACGTGATGCTCTTGCTCTCGGCGTTATTATCATTTTTAACGGGCATGGTATCACTCGATCAAGGTTCCTTCTATGCGTGTACGGCGTTAGTTGCGGTGACCGTCTTGAATTCCATGTAATAAACATCACTTTAAATCTTTAATAAGATTCACGTTGTTTTTTTCACCGGCTGCTCTCGCGTGAACACCATGTGGAAACAAAGCCCCCTATTTTACTTGAAAAATAATCGACCCTTGGTGATGGCTCACCGTGGCAACTCGATGGATGTCCCGGAGAATACCATGGAGGCTTTCAAGGATGCGGTCGATCTCAAGGTAGATGTCATCGAAACCGATGTCAGATTAACCAAGGACGACCAGTTCGTTTTCCTGCACGATGGAAAGCTGAACCGAACCACCAATGCCAAGGGAAAGGTGCAGGATTACACCCTCGCAGAATTGAAGCGGCTGGACGCTGGATATTCCTTCGAGAACGAGAATGGCGAACACCCGTTCAGGGGAAAGGGGTTTAAAATCCAGACGGTCGACGAAATTATTGAAGCCTTTCCCAGGATGCGCTTCAACATGGATATCAAGTCTAAAGACCCGAGGGCACCATCCTTGCTGGCGAGGAAGCTCGAATCCCTGGGCATCAAGGACGGGAACGACTCCCGGGTCATGGTGGGCTCGTTCTGGCAAAAACAGATAGAACGCTTCAGGTCGGCATCGGGCATACCCACCAGTGCCAGCATCAAGGATAACCTCGCGTTCAGGTCCAAAGCGAGAAAATGGCAGAAGCAGCGGGCCCGCGGGAAAATTTCGATGGAAGGCACGAACCAAGAGTCGGTCTTTGGCAAGAAGCTTCCCTATTTTGCGCTCCAAATTCCTGAACGTTTCGCCATCATCACCATCATCAACGGCCCGTCGTTCATTGAATTCGCCCACGCGGTCGGCATCTCGGTGCAAGTCTGGACCATCAACGAGCGCCCGGACATGGAGAGGTTGCTGGACTGGGGCGTCGACGGCATCTTCACCGACACGCCCGCGCTGCTCCTGGACGTTCTCGCGAAGCGGGGGTTTTGAGTTCATTCCGTCCCGAGCTCGCTCGCGGCTTCCATCAAGGCTTGCCCGAGGTTGTACACGCCAAGCATGGTCTCGATCCAGCATAACAGGGAAAATGGATTCAATAGAAGCACGAAAAATGTTGATGCACCCATGGATGGCCCCAATATCGCGTGCAAGAGCAGGAACATAAAATAATGGAACCAGTATGCAGCGATCAAGAAAAAAGGTACGGACTGCAATTGCTTCACCCCCGTGTGCCCCGTCTCTTTCGTTTCATCCGTGAATGCCAAGAAAAAACCGGCGAATGCCTTCACGGGCTTGATGGTCCAGAGCATCACGACGCTCGGAACGAACAAGATGGCCACCACGGGTAGCATGTTCCAGAAGGCAACCGCGAGGATGTTGCATGGAAGGACCGCGCAGATGAAGAACCACATCGATTTTACCTGGCTTTTCGAGAATGCGATCATGGTTTCATCCCTTGAATTCAGGCCAATCTCCGATAATAGCCTCATCGCTCTTGAATAACGCTTGATGGCGAGTGCTGCAAATAATGGGATGAAGAATATCGTCAAGAAATAGATCATCGCAGCGGCGATGTCGCTCGCGTTCTGGCCGGCTGCTTGCATCATGCTCTTCGGGTCTTCCGGGCTCCCGGGCGTGAAATCGGTGCCCGTGCCGCCGTCGATCGATGGGGACATGCGATGATGGCTACATATATGGTGACCCAATAAACATCCGTTCCGTCCACGGGGGAACAGCATCCGGGTTTTTTTACGATGCCATGCATTGACCGCTCATGCCAGTGTTTTTCATTTATTCTTGCTCGTGTGGCCAGTTTTCATTCGTCGAGGGAGGCGATTGCTGGGTGGACGAGGGCGGGCATTTCGGGCATGCATTGCACCCGGGGTATGAACCCATCGGGAAACCGGTGGGCAAGTGGACCCGGGCATTCTATGACGCGACGATCTGTTCGGGATGCGGCGTGCAATTCACTCTCGTAACCGGAATACACGATTGGCCACTCATACCCGTGCAACGACCGGAGAATGAGAAGCGACCAATCCGATTGCTCAAAGAGGATGATATAACTTATTTCCACGACGAGCAGCAAGACTACTACTATCACGTGTATTCAATCCCGTGCCCGGATTGTGGCAATGCCTTGCGGGGGGGATCGGACATCCTCTTGCACGCGTGGCAGAGAGAGACCGTCAAGCGACATGGATTGCCGGCGCTGCCGCTGGACTCGACCGATGCATTCACGTGCCCGCGATGCAAGGCCGGTGAATGGGCAATAACAAGCTGGTTCGTGGCATGATGTTACGGGCACCCGTGCAAGTATGATTTACTCGCCATGAGCCGGGGTCCTCGCCCAGCAAGCCACGGCGGGTGAAATACTGCAGCACCGGGTTCGGGATACTGAGCAACGGGGGAACGGGGTCGTGCTCGAGCCACGCGACCCAAGGTTCCGCGATCAGGCTCCCCCGCCATGGCGGCGGCCCTCGAGCATCCGCGCGAGCTTCTCTTCTAGCTGCTCCCGCACGCCGGGGTCATAAAAGCATTCCAGCTCGCGCGCCGCAGTGTCGGCGTAGCTGGTCTCGACGAGGGCGTCCCGCTGGAGGATGATCTCCTCGAGCAAGCTCGCACGCTCGCGGATGGCGGGAGCACCCCCCCGTTCCAACACTTTTAATATGTCTACCAGCAAGGAAAGAAAGTCGCATGCATAATCGATGATGGCTTTAGCGTGAATTTTTTCTTGCCTTGATTCGTGATAATCGATGTCCGCATACTTGGCCAGCGCGTCATTGATCGTCTTGTTGTATCGAGCGATTTGTTTCGAAAAGGACGCGCTGAACGCATCATCGATCGCCGGGCCATCGGACGCGAGACGTGCAGCAACTGCTGCAAACTCGAGCCCAAAGCCATGCAATTCCGGGAATGGTTCGTTCATGCTTAGATACGGAAAGCGACATCAAGGTTTTAACTTCGAGCACGGTATACACGCCGTGAAAAAAAAATGCCGAGCACCGCTGGCTTTTTTTTTACCGTTGAAACGGTGGCAGGACGCATGAAACACGAAGGCACACTCGTGCTGATTGGAAACGTATTTCTCATTTGTTTTCTCCTTGTAGTTGATCTAGTCCTGGTCCTCGACATGTGGATAACGGCAATCGTCGTGGCGGTCGTGTCCATGATCATCTCGTGGATCTCGCTGCAGCAACGGTCCGCGGATGACTTGCAGGACCTCATCCTCATGGGCCTCGTTGTCGGTTTACCCGTGTTTGGCCTAGCGGCGCTCGGCGCGTGGCTGTTCACGATAATGCTCCAAGCCGTTTCCGCGGGGGTCTACGTGCCATTCGCGGTCGCGATCAACATCATCGGGATAGCCTTGGTCGTGCTGTCGGTCCAGAAGTGGGTGAGGGGCATCAAGGCATCCGATACCGTGGCCGCTGCACAAGAGACGGCAGGAACCGCGCCAAAACCAAAAACGATGCAGCCGTTGAGAATAGACCAATCGAGCAAGGAACCGTTGCAGAAACTCTTGAAGGTGTCAACGAAGGTCAAGTTCGACATGCTCCAAGGTACTCTCGGCATCTCCAAGGTAGAATTCGAGAAACGAATCGTTGACTGGGCGGAACAATTTGGCTTCACCATCGAGGGGGACGTGCTCGCCATCAAGGGCGGGAACGTGGATGGTTTCGTGTCGGCGCTCTTTCCTTAATATTTGCGAATCATCAAACACATTTTTTCATTCCAGAGATAAGCGCGTTTTTAAATGCATGGTAAGCAGGTTTTGGAAGGAAATTCTCATCAAAAAGGAGCGGAGAACCAAATCCTGGGAAAAATGCTGGAATCCAAGAACGTGCATCTGATACCCCCCAAGTCACGAATGTCTTGCATCCGCCACGGACCAACGAACGGACGAGACCACCGTAGATACGAGCTTGTTCTTCTTGCTTCTGGTTGTTGGATGGCAGCTGAACGCTCACGTCCATTTCAGTCGCGCTCACATACAACCCTAAATCTACGAATCGTTTAACATTTTCTTCGATACTCGCATAATCGGGATAATTATCCGTGTGAAGAAATTTTGGAAAGAATGCTCGAAAATTAGAACCGAAGTGTGATTGAAAGCCAACACCATGAACAGGAATTTGCTTCTCGATGAGTTCCTTGACGAGATTATACACTGCGTCTGATCTCTTGTTCATGGCCTCGCAAGCGTTTTCGTTATAAAACAGCTTCGCAGAAGGATCGGCTTTATGTGCGTACTGAAAAGCTAACTCGATATATTCGGGTCCAATGATGTCCAACCATGTGCATTTTTGTAATTTTCCTTGGCGTGCCACATTGAGAGCAAGCCCCTCGTTAACCACGTCCCATTCCGTGATGGTGCCCTTGTATCGGCCAACGACGGTCGTGATATATTCATCGAGGATCCCGACAAGGTCCGCCCGGGAGAAATTTCCTTTATTGAGCCAGCTAGGGAGCATGAAATACCACATGAGGGCCGTTCCCCGCAAAAAAAGGCCGTGGTCCTTGGCAAAATCCACGATCTTGTCAGATGCGGAAAAATCATATTTTCCCATCTCGGGCTGGATGAAATCAAGTTTTATTTCATTCTCAGGGACGATCATGTTGAATTCCCGGAGAATAAGATCTTGATAGCGCGCTTCATCGATGCACTTTCCACTCACAGCCACACCTACTTTAATATCCAGTTCCTCGGCTATATCCTTCAAGCACTTAACGATTTGAAGCGGGGAGTGCATTTGAGTCAATTATGCGCAGATCAAAATATAAATCTTCATCGATAGTAGGATCAACTCACGATCTAGACAGAAAGTGCAAGGTCTCGATCGTGAATCACAACTAGAGGAATGAAATGGGACATGAAATGGACTAAAATACCGAAGGTGGACGAGCCTTGGAAGAAGCACTATCCCAAGGAAACGCCGACCTCGATCGACTACAAGGTCGCCCCGATAGACACGATGGTTGCTGATAGTGCCCTGACGTATCCGGACGTTGCTGCAACCTACTTTGAGGGAGGAAAACTCACCTACAAGGAGCTTGACAACCTGATCACCAAATTTGCCGCGGGCTTGGCGGCGCTGGGCTTGAAGAAGGGCGACGTGGTCTTGCTGGACATGCCCAACATCCCGCAGTTCGTGATCGCGTTCACAAGGAAATCATCTACTGGGTGGTCAAGAAAGACCTCGGGGATTACGAGGTCTCTATAAACGCGTCCGAAGCACCCATCGCTAACATCTATTCAAAGGAGCCCGAACCGTTCGAGTCCTGCATCGCGGACCGGGCGATCCTCGAGAAGGAGTTGTTCCCCGTAGCGACCGCGATGAAGAACGTGTTCGACATCAACGCGGTGGAGCTCGATAAGATATCGCTGATCATTGGTAGCAACGATACCGACTACGTGACCGTCGACGAGACCGACCTGAAGAACATGCGCGTGGAACCGACCTTGTTTGGCCTTGAGGATTTCGTGGAGAAGAACAAGGATGGTGTTCTCGGCCTTGGCATCCGTGAATTCGAGCCGGAACGGGGCAACCTCACGTTCTTCAAGGCCAAGTTGATGCGCCCGAACAAGAACATCATCTTCATCGAGCTGCTCGTCAGTTCCTCACTCCAGCAGCGGGGGTTCTTCATTCAGAAAGAACACTCGTGGCTAGGCTTGCAAAAGTACATCATCATCAAGACAACGCAGATCGACGATGAAAAGGTGCTTGCATTCCTGCAAGAGATCGACATCAACTGGGAGGTCATCTTCTTGCGCCGGTCGCTCGCTATAAACGACTGGTTGGAGATAGAATGCGAGAGAAACTCGGGTGCATTGAAAGCATACTTGCGCTTTAATTATCCCATCTTGGGCTACATGGACGTGCAAAACATTGTTAAGGTCGTCGAGGCAAACCAGCTCAACTTCAAGATCGCATCCCGCATGGCAGAAGTGCTCAATAAGCAGAAAAAGGAAACCACGACGGATAACAACATCGACGTGTCATACCAGCCCCTGACCATGGCCGAGATCGTTGCTGCTGCACGCCTTGCCGCTGCATACCACGGCGAACGGAAGCATATAAAGTACGATGCCGACGTCCGCGTGGAAGATGTGGTCCGGTACGAGAAGATACTCGCAAACTTGTGAGCATAAAGCGTTTTTTTCTACGTTTCAGGTGCACGTTCACATCTGCACGACGCCATGCTTGACCAAATAGCGCATGAACAAGTCGACCTTTTTTCCCTCTATTCCCGATAGCTTGGCGATGCCATCGATGTCCGTGTTGCCGTCAACATATTGCATCACGTCAAGGAATGGCACGTTCGACATGTGCAGTTCCCTTGCGATGGCTTGTGATGGCATGAGCAACCGGGGAACGGGTGACTTGGCCGGCGATGGCTGCGTAGCAACCGAAGGCGGGCCCCGCAAGACGTTCGAAGCCAGCTCCCGCTTGAGGACCGCGTCGAATCCCGCATAGCTCTTCGAGTTGATCATGGTGGTCGATCGCAGCACGTGCTGGTATGATTCGAGAAACCGCATCGAGATGCGGCGCAAGAACCTGTCCACGGTGACTTCATCCACGGTACCGTCCGTGCAAGCCACGAAAAGGAGGGCGTCGTTCTGGTAAAAGGAGAACTTCACGTTCGTGGATGTCGTGAGGCACTTTATCTCGCCGTAATCCTTCATGTCCTTCAAGAAAGATGCCAAGGCAGTCAAGAAGCCGCTTACTAGCGTGTGGGTGTCCTTGTCGCCATCACCGCCCTCGGAGCACTCCTTGGTGAATACAGGCAACCCTTCCTTCAGGATGTACAAGCTTTTCAATGAGGTCTCGATGTCCAACATCCGTTCACGTCCGTTGATCGCATGTCACGTGTCAACGAGCGTGCCGGGCGGTATTTTTCGATGAATGTCATCGCCAAACATATCACCTCGAAGACCCGCCCCGGAGGACCCCCGAGATCGACCGGAAGAAGTCCAGCAATCGCGGGTCATCGAGATATGCCTCGGGCCGTGCGTGGAAGGAACCCAGGTCCGTCCCGAGCCGGCGTTCGTAGAATATTGCTTGCAGCATCATGTCGAGCTTGTCAACCTGGCGCAAGAAACGGGCCTCCTTCGTTTCGCCGGGCGTGCCCCTGGTGTTGATGAAGTCAAGGAGCATGTCCTTTACCACCTTGGTGGACTCGCCGTGAAAAATGTCGTTAACTGCATTTTTCTCCAATGCAGAACGTTCGTCGCTTGGCGGGGCATTCCTCGGCGTGAAATCGCCGGTGATTGCCTCCGGGATGTCGTGGATGGTTGAAAGTATCAAGAGTTTCGTGATGTCGATGTCTGCTGGCAAGATTCCACCATAATACAAGAGAATGGAAAGGGCCGCCGTTCCGAATGAATGGCTCCCCACGGACTCGCATTCGGGCTCGTTCACGCCCGAGTCCAGCCACCCTTGCCGCTTGATCGATTTCAACCGCAAGATTGAATTGATGAAGGAAGCATGCTCTTCCATGTCGCATTCCCGCCGTTGAAGCTATCGTTTTAAATCTAAAATGTGAAGTAGAATATATCGATTGCTCGTTTCCGTGCAATAAACGAGATGATTCCATTGAAACTCAACAACGCAGAGATCGTAGATACATATGCAGAAGCATTCAGCAGTTATGCGTCCCGCATCTTGATAACGGCCAAGGACGCATTCTGGGCTCGCCAAGCGGCTCTCTCGGCGATCGGGTTTGCCACGAGCACGATCCACTGCCCGTGCGAGGCCGGCATCGACGTGGAGGTGCCCTCGGAAGCAACGCCCGACAAGAGACCCGGCATCGTCGTGATGTTCTTTGCCGGGAAGGACAAGATGCCCCAGGTCTTGCTGGACAGGATCGGCCAGTGCATCCTTACATGCCCCACGACGGCGGTGTTCGACGCGTTTCCCGCTTCCTTGGTCGATGAGAAGACGCAAGACGCGCCCACGGGAAAGAACTTGGCATTTTTTGGCGATGGATTCCAAACAAAAGATGAAACGACATACCCGTTCATCATCCACAAGATTCCCGTCATGGACGGCGAGTTCGTGGTGCAGGCATCGTTCAAGTTCGGCAAGGCCATTGCCGGCGGCAATCTCATCCTTCAAGCAGCATCCATCGACGCGGCACTGTCCGCGGCGAGGGTGGCGGTGGATGCTGCAAGCAAGGTCGAAGGCGTGATAATGCCCTTCCCTGGCGGGGTCGTTCGAAGCGGCTCGAAGGTGGGTTCCAAGTACAAGTTCCTCAACGCGAGCACCAACGATAAACTCTGCCCGAGCATCAAGGACAAGGTCGAGGGTACCCAAGTGCTTGACGGTGTCAACGCGGTCATGGAAATCGTCTACGATGGCCTTTCATCAAAGGCCATTGCAGAAGCCATGAAAGCATCGATGCATGCCGCCTCATCCGTGGCCGGACTGATCGCCATCTCGGCTGGCAACTATGAGGGCAAGCTCGGGAAGCACAACTTCCATCTCAAGGAATTGCTCTGATCTCTTTTTTCTCAATTTGCTATCTACGGCGCGTGATGATGGTTACAGAAGACGTTCTCATCGACGAGATCGCGAACCGGCTGGTAGCCTTGAAAAATGGTGTCGTCCTCACCGGGGCTGGCATATCCACCCCGAGCGGGATACCCGATTTCAGGAGCGCGAACGGGTTGTGGTCGCGCTTCGATCCGAACGTCTACGCGAGGTATGACGTGTTCCTGCGGGACCCTGCAAAGTATTGGACCATGGCCAAGGTGACCACGCCTCTCGTGTTGGGTGCCCGGCCGAACGTTATCCATGATGTCATCGCTGAACTTGAAGCGATGCGGTGTATAAACACGGTCATCACCCAGAACATTGATTTCTTGCATCACAAGGCAGGAAGCAAGAACGTGCTCGAGATACACGGGACCTACAGGACGCTCACGTGCCAGCGTTGCCGGGAAAAAGTCCTGCGCGAATCGATCGTCGCGCAGCTCGACTCCGGCAGGATTCCCCCTCTTCACGACTGCGGGGGCGTGCTCGCGCCTGACATCATCATGTTTGACCAGATGCTCGATCCAGCTACCATCAACAATGCAAGGAATGCTACCGTGAACTGCTCCACCATGCTCGTCGTTGGTTCCAGCTTGGAAGTATCCCCCGCGAACTTGTTACCGGTCGCGGCAAAGCAAGCCGGCGCGAAGGTTTTCATGTTCAACAACGCCCCGACCCTCTTCGATGATGATCTCGATGGCGTTGTCCTCGGGGCCGCAGAACGGACGCTACCCGCGCTGCTGGACCGTGTCAAGAAAAAAAGAATTGAAAATCAAGAACATTCCGGGATGCAGAATTAGAACCTGGTCTTTCCCTTGCTATCCTTCTTGGTAGCTGGCTTGGGTGGTGCGCCTTGTTTCTCTTGCTTGCTTGCATCTCCCTTCTTCTGTGCGTCATCGCCTTTCTGTGCCAGCTTCTCGCTGTCAGTGTAAGATTGCGTTTTTTTCTTCGTCGCGTCGTCTTGTGATGGTTGCATTTCCTTCTTCGATGAACCTTTGATGATGAGCTCGCCACGGATGTCCTTCAACTTGGTATTGGCGTACCTCCATATGACGAACCCTCCGAGGAAGAACCCGCCGATGATCGACAAGAGCACGGTGATGATGATGGCGGTCTCGTCCCGGATGTCCGGCGTGATTTCCATGGTTCCGATTAACGTTTCCACGCACAGATCGTTATCGCTATCGAATGCCGCGGCGAACAGCTGCCACGTTCCCGTGGACAGCAAGCTCGTGGAAAATTCGATGGTCTTGTTTTCCGAAATGGACGAGAAAAACGATACTTTCGTGTCGGAATCCACGTGATACGCCACCAGCTTCACGAACGTCAGTTGTTCAACGTCCGTTGCATTGATCCACACCTTTATGTTCTGCCGGTTTGAAAAGCTCACCCCTTGGGTGAGATTTCGATCGTTGATCAGCGCGCCGTTGATGAAGGGGATGTTATTCGCCGCACGCGTCCTGTTATTGGCAACCGGGATGTAGGACACCATCCCGTTGTCCTTGTCCCTTGCGATCACGATGATCGTGTAGTATTCCAGCTGGGCCTCCTTGGGAAGCGATACGGTACCCGTGTAGTTTTTCGTGGTTGCGTTGAAAAAGAACTTGGAGCTCGTGACGTTCGCTTTCGTGGCTTGGTTCTGCAGCGACACCTTGACGTAGTCCAGCTCGGCTTGGCCATCCTCGTAATCGGACATGTTGACCATGAGCACGAGAGCGACTTGCTCAGGACTGGGAAGAAGTGGGGCACGTTAGGAATCGGCCAAAAATGTCACGATCGCGCGCGATGTTCCAAAAAAATGCGCTCGAACTTGTCAATCTGCACGGATTCAGCCTTCCCGGTAGAGATGAAGACGTCGGGCTTGTCATGACGACTCGACCCCCAGAGCATGTCATCGTAGACCAGCCGGACGCCGGCCAGGCGAACGATCGACTCGTCGATCGAGACGCAAACGGTAAGCGGGTCGTGCATCAGCTGCGCCTCGCGGGGATAGTCATGCCACGGCACCATGATCTGGTGTATCACTTGGTGTGGCTTGCTCTGGCGCATGACGTGCACGACGCGCGCATCTAGCTCGTCCGTGTAGAAGACGTGATGCGTTACATTCTTCGAAACGACGACCTTCCGTCCAATTTTTCTTGTCGAGGCCAATGCAAGGGCACCATCCACGCTCGCGTTGAAATTGTATTCGGGAGATAACAACGGATTGTCCTCGCGGTCGGTGGCGTGGTAGCCACCCATCGTGTAGGATTGGTGGATGGTCGCGTGTCCCGGTTGCATCGCGATCCAGTCCTTCACGACTTGAATGGGGCCGATGGTGACGAGTACCAGGTCATCGTGCTCCGTGGCGAGCCGCTCGACGAGTGCCGGGCCATCAAGAGCACCATCATACATCGTGACTGGAACACCAAGCCGTTGCATGCAGTCAACATGCCTGTCATGCACGCCAGGTGAAAAATAACGAAAGGGAGAGTACTTGTTCTCCGGAACCACGCCGATAGGGATGTCCAAGCGATCCGTGAATGCCAGGATCGAGCGAACGAGCCCGACTTGATCTTGGTACCCGGGACTCACCACGATGCCGACCAGCTCGATGCGTGGATGGGCAAGGCAGATGCACAGCGCCACGACGTCGTCAGGGTCCATCCCGATATCAGTTTCAAGGACAACCTTCATGGTGATTCGAGCTGTTGATCGGCAAGCAGCATTCTTATAACCACGCGGTAGCTTGGAATGGCCCGAGGCAAGCACGGCTGGCGGTTCGCATGCAAAAAAAGACTATCAAATACTTGAAATTCCTCTATCTCGTCATTTTCGTCACTGCGCTCGTGAGCGCGATTACCTATGGTGTATACTTGGCCTTGGAAGTGTTTTTTTCCGTGCCATTCCCCGAACCATTCAACATCTTGAACGAGGCTTTCTTCTTCATGAAAATCGTGTTCAAGCTCGCCTACATCTATTGTTTCATATTTGCATTCCCAATGCTCGTGTGGATACAACGGTGCGAGAGGAAGTGCGCCGGGAATGACAACACGAGGGAAGCCGCCGTGTACCTATTGACCATGATAATGATCAATTGCTTCTCGGTCTTGGCGGCAACGGTGGTCATTCTCGTCATCGATCCCTTTTTCCAGGCCCAGACCGACCCGCCCATGTTGTGGATATGGGAACTGGCCACGATCGCCATTTTCGTGGCATTCGCAGCCAACTTGCCACGAATGGCCGGGACGGTCAACAACGACGTGCAAGAATTTCACGTCTGGGGATACCACGTACATGAAAGCATATTCGGTGTGTGTTTCATCATCGCGGGCATACTTTTCATTTTCAATGCAAACAACAACACGGTGGACATCATTTTTGCCAGTTTCTTCTTCGTCGCGGGTGGCTTCTTGTTCGGGCGTGATTTGAAAGATGTTCTAGCAGGAAAATTCATCGAAAAAATCCCGGACAAGAAAGATCCTGACGAAAAATCGGAGAAGCGTCTTTTTTAACGAACACCTAAACCAATTCTGCCGGCATGAACGAACAGAAAAAGAAATGTGGTATCACGGCTCGGTAAAAAATGCTTTATAGCCGAGGTAACCAGAGTACAAGTCCGCGACATGTGAAACCTCGAACGGGCTATGCATGTTGAGTAAGGCTACACCCGCATCGACCACGTCACAATTGAATGCACTGGCAAAGTATTTTGCAATTGTCCCACCACCTCCGATGTCGACAGCTCCGAGTGAACCGACTTGATGCGGGACTTTCGCTTTCTCCAGAATAGAAAGCACGGTTGCCATGAATTCCGCTGTTGCTTCACTCGTACCGGACTTGCCCCCGTGGCCTGTATACTTCTCCACGACGAGTCCCTTGCCAAAAATCGGCGCGTTCTTTGGGTCGTGCACGGACCCAAATGACGGGTCCATCGCAGCGGTCACGTCCGCTGAAAGCATCTTGGTGTTCGATAGGCACGCATCGAGGTTCACTCGCGTCTCGGGTATTCCGACGCGTACCATCAAGTCGTTGATTACTTGCTGAATCCAGATCGATTGTGCTCCAGTGGCACCCTCGCTACCCGTTTCTTCCTTGTCAAAAAGGATGGTCCCGACAGTGCGGGGAACGCTACCATTCAAATCCAAGATAGCTCGCAAGCTAAGATAGGAGCAAGAACCATCATCTTGCCCCGGGCCACCGACCATGCTCTTGTCAAAACCGATGTACCGCGGGTTGATGGCTGGCACGAGGGTGAGGTCCGCCGAATGAAAGTCAGATTCAGTAATACCATATTTTTCATTAATGATGGCCAGCACATTGATCTTGAAACGTTCCTTGACCTTCTCGTCCTTTACTTGCAAGGCGCCTGCAAGGGCGTTCATCTCCTCTCCCTTCAGCACCTCGAAAGCCTTCCTGTCACCTTGTATCGTTCTCCCCAGGTGGATGAGCAAGTCGGGGATCGTGAACACGGGGTCTTCCTGGTCCAAGCCGACTTCCACGTTGACCACAGATCCATCCCGCTTGACCACCACACCGGTGAGGGCAAGTGGTATCGTAGCAAATTGGTATTTTTTCAACCCGCCATAGTAATGCGTTTTCAGCAACGCGACCCCGCATTTGTCATCCTCGTATAACGGCCGCACCTTCAAATCGATGCGTGGAAAATCGGCATGGGCACCCACCAAGCGTATTTCCCTGTTCATAGGCGTACACGAGTCGCCAACGATGAACAACCCGATGTTTTTCTTCTTGTTGATGTAATATACCTTTGCCCCGGGTTGCAACGAACCGGGGGTCACCTCGATTCCGAGTTCCAATTTCTTGAATCCCTTCCCTTGGGCCACCCGCTCCGCGAATGCAACACGCTCGCGCTCTGTCCGGGCTTCCCGAAGGAAGATCATGTAATCGTGAACGAAAATCCTTGCAAGCTTTCGCTGCTCGTCGGAAAAACGAGACCACGCGAAATCCACCTTGTAGGCAAGCTTGGATTCAAGGCTCGAACCATCCTTGCTTGTTTCTTCCGCCATGGGCGAAATAGTCTACACGGGGATTTAATAGTTTATGTTGGTAAAAAAACGTCGGGTTCACGCGAAGTACCGCTTGATAAGCCAATCAACTTGTTTCAAGGCCGTCACGTTCACGGCATCAGCGACAACAATATCCTTGTTTAATTGCTCGAAATGTACATGAAATGCTGCTAACTTTTCCCTGAATACCACCAAATCCCGGGTCACGAAAGCGACAGCCGTCGATGATTTCGTATGGTGAAAGATCAAGAAGAGATCGCCATGATCAAGCACACGGATGTTCTTGCGGCTCGACGAGATTTCCTTTAGAATGGATTCGAGACCGGATATACCCCCGGAAATGAGGTCCTCCATCACGGACATGTCCTTGGGGCCCTTCTTGAACTCCTTGAACACGAGCGAGATGCCGGCTGCTTGCTTGATGATTTGCACACGAACAAGGTAATCCCGCCACTGGGTGGTGCCAAGCTGGAGCGTTTCATTCACGGTGGCAAACAACAGCGTGGAAATGAACACCGAGAGCGTCGTCCAATCTGCCACGATCACCATGAGACTCGGGTCAACGGCAGCATCATCGAACCAGTTACCGATGATGGAACCGAGGACTGCCCCGAGCACGGTCATGAACAGCAACATACCGATGATACGGCCGCGCGAGAACCGGGACGAGAGGTCCCCCGCGAAAATGACCATGAGAAGGATCGTCACGAGGACAGAGAATGAATACACGCCGACCCGCACGACGTTCCAGTTCACGAAGACGGGGAACGGGTAATCGAAAAAGATGGATAGTATCCCGACCAAGAGAAGTACCATGTACACGACCGGTTTCCTGCCAACATGGTCGAGCACCGCTGCCACGACCGGCGTCGAGACGACCATCACGATGATGATGGTGGCAATTTCGGATGATGCCCCGATGTCGTAAATTGCCGTGGCGGTATGGAAGCCGAGGTTCAGCGATATGAAGAAGAAAAACAACGCATGCCGGATAACGCCGGCATTCCTGAATCCCGCGAACATCATCTTGAAGGGCAGTTTCGGAATGTACTGGTGGAACGTGGGGGTGACACGCCGCGGATACTTTTTTCCAACGATGAACGTGATGATTATCATCAACACGATTGTTATCCACGTCCACGTCCGGTCTGAAATGCTGACGACGAGCCACACGATTGGAAGCACGAAACTGATCATTGCAACAAGCAAGACCATTATAACGCGTGCCCGGTTGAGGATTGAAGTGGTCACGATCATACCCGTGATAAACAGGATGACCAGGAAGCCGACAAGTATCCCGAGAACCAGGGCGGCAATCATGACCAGCATGGCAACGTCCGAGTAGATCATGAAAAGCATGGGAACGATCGTGTACAGTCCCATGCGCTCGAAGATGCCGTGGCGTTCTATGAGGGTATCCGTGAAAATGCCACCGAGAAGGATTGCAAAACCGGCAATGAGCGCCAGCATCCATTGAAGCAAATTATCAAAGGTAACTTCCGGGGTCGAGTCCATGTTGAAGACGTTAATAACCCAAAATGACAGAAATAAACCGACGATCAACGCGCGGGCGAGTAATTTAAGGAATTGCATCCATGGTATGCGGATGTCTTGAAGGAAAGCCACGTTCAAGAGGAACTTCACGCGACCAGCTACCCTTGACAACATGTCTTGCCGTTCGTTACTATCCGCGTTGGCAATATCTGTGTTCGGCACGAAATTACCTCCATGCGAGATCACCCGTATGCAATTAATAGCTTTGTGCGTCCCCTAAATAAAATGGCGAGATACGCGGGCGCAACTTCATCGCGACGCTGCATCTCGAGAACGCCCCATCAGCACGACAGACACATAAACCCGAACTTGTTCACTTTCATCGTAAATATGTCGCATTTTTTCCTTGATAATTTCAAGTTCATAATCAATCTTGGCGATTTCATCGTTCGAGTATTCTTGGAAATCATTCCATTTTTTATCATCCAGGATTTGGTATTCCATGGCGTGTTTAGTTAAAGACTTGATGCACGGGTCCGTTTCCATGTTTTCTGCTTCGATGTGAATCATGGTCGCGGCATTTTTTTTTACCCGATGCCGGCCGTGTTGCTTTCCAGCGTTGCACTCCAGGCCCCGTGGTCTTGGAACCCGTGCATCCGGAAAGCCAGGTGAATCTTGGATAAAATGGGTCTTGGTCTGTATCAAAAATGGAAAATTATACGCGTTGATCTTCATGACGCAAACGTGTTCTGGAAGTATTTCGAGGATTTCCTTCTGTCGACCTTGAAGGTGGAGCAACCCTTCCAGCTTGTCGATGTCATCTCGAAATTTCGTCTGGAAGCAAACGATCACGCCGCAATTGGATATTATTTCATCGGAAATTGTTGGCCGGGTTGAAATCGCGATCAATACTTCTCCTGTCCCCCGTAATAACAAGGCAACATCCTCGAAATAAGAATGAAAAGTCTGATTTCGCATTTCAGGCACGTGATATTGTGCGTCATCAACAATCGTGATGTGATTGATTTTGGGGCTTGTTCCGGTTGACAAGTTCACGTCCCATAATGTTTTGAACAGGAGATTCGAGAAAAAAAACAAGTCTTCCTTCGATCCACCGAGCTTTATGATGCTATTCAAGCTAAGGATGGCCTTCTGTTTCAACACCTCGTCGATGCGCAAGGGAGATGTGGAATCTAAAACAGATGAGAGAGGCCCGTGCGTGAGCCGGCGGATGCGGTTCTCTATGCCAGTCCAACTAGTCTCCAAGTAAGGGGTCTTGTCCCGGTTTTTCCGCACGTATTCACGTGCCAATTCGTAGAACGTCGTGAAAGTTCTCTTACCCGGATCCGGTTCCTTGCTTGTATTTTTCAGTAATTCAACGAGAATTTTTTCCATCTGCGGGGAAAATTCGCTGGCATCGGTGATGTAACTGGTCTTGATGGCATTGAACAGGCGTTCGGCGTGGATATCGGGGTCCCCGATGGGCTCGAATATGTTGAACTTGAAATTTATTCCGGGTTCAAGCACCGACACACGTGGATCAACCGACTGCAACCAACGGTAATCCCCTTTAATTTCGATCAATAAAAACGGAAGATCCTCGTGGTAGGTTGAAATCTCGGCGATCAAGTTTCTCACGAACGTCGATTTTCCGGAACCGGTGGTCCCATTAATGAAGACATGACGTTTCAAATCATCCAAGTTGATGAAGAAATCCACGAGGGCCCTGCCATTCGTGATTACCGTTCCTATATTCAAGCGACCCCTGTTGCAGATCGTCTCGGGCGGTGCTGGGACGTCCAAGGTAAGGACTTGCTCTTGTTTCAACGATGCCATGGATGGAAGGTGGATGAATTTGAACAGCAAGTTGCTGCAAGCATAGAACACGTGATGGGAAGTGTCCCTTAAGATCAACAAGGATTTCTTGCCACGGTTCACATCCGAAGGGCATAATTGTACTTGCCAATTACCTTGAATCAATCCAATTATCTTTTGCCGCATGTGGTCGATTTCATGAACGCGTGAATCAACAAAAACACCCGCACCGATCTTGAAGCCGTATAATTCAAAGAGATCTTGGGACAAACGGCTTCCTTCATGCAAATAGCCGAAATGGGAAACCTTGGACGACCCTCGCCCCGGGTTGAAATGGACGTAATAATGGCAATCGAGGCCGTCCGCCAAGGCAGTCTTGATGAAATGATTCATGAAATTCTTCCTATTGATGGTGGAAGGCGATGGGTCGTGAAAAACGGGTTTGAGGTTGAAATGTAACAACGGGGCACGCGCCTCAATGTTTCGTTCATCCACACCACGATGGTGTATTGTTTGCTTGTTCCCGTCGCATTGGTGGATACCATCCTTTTTCATCCCACCGATGCTATCCATTGCTGCCAGGAGCGAGGGGCCAGACAAGATATTGCATTCTATTTTAAGGTGCGAGCAAATGGCTGTTTTAAAGGACTGGATGACACCTTGAAACCGATCGATTTTGGCTCGTGAAATGATAAAAGACACGGGAACGTGGAACATGATGAACGTTTCAAATGAGCCATCCCTGACGAGTATGTTAAGGCAATAACTCACGCGTGATTCGAAAACGAGGAAATGCCACGTGTTGTGGAAAAAATTATTGAACCGGTCCGCGTACGTCCCTTCCATGTCATGAATCCCGCGGGCACCATCACCAGAATAATCCTTGTCCAGGTAGATTTTTTGCATTTCCAACACCGCCACGAGTTCCTTGCCAACCACGGAAGACAAGCACGCGATATCAGGTCGGATGACTGCGATTTTCTTGCTAAACGGGAGGTGGTGATTTAAAAAAAAGAAGACGAGTTTGGTGATGACGAATGTATACATGATACCAATGATCACGTCATGAATCGAGTTGATGCCCGGTAAAAAGGCATTGATGATATCAAGCAAGAAAATAATGGTGAAATATTCAAGAAATCCGCCGATTCGTGATTGAACGGTTCGTTGGATGGTGATCCTCGTGTACACCCAACAAAGGATGTACAAACCGAATAACGTTAATACAGGTTCCACGAACCCGGACGGCGGGATAATTCCCGGGCTGGCAATTACCAGTGCGAATATAGAAAACAACATGAAAAACAAGATGATTACAAACGATTTCTTCAAGAAAACAACCATTTTTTGGGTGTATGAACGGAGGAACTTGGCATTCAACTCGAATATCTTGAACACAAGGACAAGGTAGAGGTTTGCAAGATAGAAAGTAACGAGCACAATGAAAAACAGGTCTTCGATAACGTTGATATCTTGTTTCATCAAAGGATCAATGAAGTCGTTGATGAGGGGAACTACACCATTCAAGGATAATTTTCACCCCGATTGTTTCGCCATTAATGCAATCAATTGAAGACGAGTCGCCTTATGGGGATGGAACGGAGCTTTCGTTGAGCACCATTGCTTTCAAATAATTTATAAAAAGTACGATAGAGTCATGCACGAGCTAGCGAGTGGTATCACGTGTGACATCCTTCTGCCAAACATGTTAGAAATTTTAAATTGGTTGGAAAATCATTTCGCATAGTCAAACGAGCAGATTCACTTTTACACCAAGCTCGCACGGGCTCGTGGCCTAGTCAGGTAAGGCAAAGGGCTTTTAACCCTTGGATCGGGGGTTCAAAAATGCAAGGGGATTCCCCTTCCTTGAAAATCCCCCCGAGCCCGTTATTCCTTTTCCTTTCTAGAAAAAGAAGTGCTCCCGGATGGGTTTGCACGGCGAAAGGTCGAGATACAGCGCCTTCCCGGACGCATCGATGTCTACAGCAAGGAAAAGCTCGTGGAAACTTTCGACGTGCCATCCGAAGCGGGAGACGGTACTCGCACCGAGAAAACGCGGAAAATCAACAAGGACGGCTATTTTAAGTATGCCAGGAAGTATTACAAGCTTGGTTCCAAGTATGCTGGTAAAATCGTGCGCGTGAACGTCTCGAACGACGAGAAAGAAATAATGGTGTATGAGGGCGACAACCTCATAACCAAGCTTGAGATATCGGCAGGAAAATCCGACTAAACAAAAGTGTTTAAGGATATCTTTGCCATCTTTTTTTCCCCGGTAACACCGGGAGAACATCGATCCTCCCCGATGTCAAAGCTAGCGACAAAACTGCGACACGGTAGACTGACGTTTCTGCGACATATTACATTAACATTAACAAGAAGAAGGTGGAAAAACGACAGAAAAAAGGGGAGGAAAACGATTCAGGCCTTTTCTTCCAGCCGGAGCCTCGGTGCAAGCCCGAGCGCCATCATCTCTTGAACGAGGAGCTTGAAAGCGTATGAGCATTCCACCTTGGAGATGAGAGTCTTATCACCACAAATATTACAATAGTACTTGTCGACTTTCTTGTCATAATTGGCGAGCAAGCCACATTCCTCGCAGATCGTGATGACCGTCTTGTCGCTCTCATCGAGCAACCGCTCTTTCAACAGCAAGGAAGCACCGTGACCGACAAGGCAATCGCGCTCCATTTCACCGAAGCGCAACCCGCCTTCCCTTGCACGGCCTTCCGTTGGCTGCCTGGTCAGGATTTGCACCGGACCCCTGGCCCGGGCGTGCATCTTGTCCGATACCAAGTGGTGCAATTTCTGGTAATACACGCACCCGAGGTATATCCCGAGGTCGTACTTTTCACCGGTGATACCGTTGTACATGGTTTCCCGGCCGTTGAACTCGAAGCCATAATCTAACAAGACTTTTTGCAAGTCCGTGGGGTTTTTCAAGGAGAATGCCGTGGAATCAAACTTTTTCCCGGAAATTGCTGCAAGCTTGCCTGCAATGGTCTCCAACATCTGGCCTAGCGTCATCCGGGAGGGGATGGCGTGTGGATTGATGAGCAAGTCGGGGACGATACCGTCCTCGGTGAATGGCATGTCTTCTTGGGGAATCAACAAGCCCACGATTCCTTTCTGCCCGTGACGGGATGCAAACTTGTCGCCAAGCTCGGGTATTCGCTGGTCACGTACCTTGATCTTGACCAAACGGTTACCGTCCTTCGTTTCCGTGAGGATGACAGTGTCGACGACGCCTCTCTCCCCGTGGCGCATGGTGACGGACGTTTCCCGGCGATTCATCGTTGGCATGTCGAATTCCTTGTATTCCTCGATGAACCGGGGAGGCGAGGTGCGGCCGATCAACACGTCGCCACCATCGACTTCCTTTTCTGGTTCTATCAGGCCATCCCCGGACAGGTGCCTGTACGATTCGGGGGGTTTAAACCCGCGAACGGTCTGATCGGGGGTCTCGAACTTGTCCTCTTGACCGCCAGGATACCGCCGTTCCTCGGAATCATACGTCCGGAAGAACGTGCTCCGGGCAAGACCCCGTTCGATGGATGCCTTGTTCACGATGAGAGCATCCTCGATGTTGTACCCGGCATACGACAGGACAGCCACCATAAAATTCTGCCCGGCAGGCCGCTTCTCGAAACCGATGATACTCGCCATGGACCAGATCGTGAACCAAGCTGCAAAGATGCGGTACATGTTTGGTGGCCAAGCTGCCGTACCTGTCGTGATCCGCACCCCTTTCGGTGCCGGGGGTTCCTATGCGGGTCATCATTCGAGTTCTTACGAAGCTTGGTTCATGCACGTTCCCGGATTGCGCATCGCGATGCCGTCGACGCCGCACGATTTCAAGGGATTGATGAAATCCGCGTTGCGCATGAAGGACCCCGTGCTATTTTTCGAGCAGAAGTTCTTGTACAATACGAAAGGCCACGTTCCCTCGGACGATTACACGATCCCGTTTGGCGTTGCAGATGTCAAGAAAGAAGGCGACGACGTCACGATCGTTGCAACATCAAAGATGGTCCTGCTCGCCTTGGAGGCTGCTAGCGTGTTGGAAAAGGACGGGATTTCGGTGGAGGTTGTCGATCCTAGAACGTTGAATCCGCTCGATGAAAAGACCATAGTGAAATCCGTTCAAAAAACAAGCCGGCTCGTCGTGGTCCATGAAGCTGCTGAACGCGGTGGCATCTCGGGAGAGATCGTCAAGACCGCCGTGAATGGTGCCTTTTACTACCTGGACGCACCTCCCGTGACGGTTGGTGGAAAAAACTGCCACCTGGCCTTTTCCCCGGTGCTAGAACAATATGGGTCACCCGTTCTCGATGATATACTCCAGGCGGTTCGATCGCTCGTCTCGTGATACGATATCTAATTTTCTTTCACATCGAACAAGAAAAAAAGACTGCAGGTGCCGGGAATCCGTCTTTCTTCAAGTTACTAGAATCAAGTACGGCGTTTATGAACCGTTCCGGGAATTGCAGCTTTATAAGTCGGATCACGTCCTTACCCTAAAATGATAATTGTTGGCCTACATAGTTATCTATGTAGGTCTATCACGCGACCCCGATGATGCACATGAACATTCTCTACGTGAATGCCGGAAATGCTGGATCGTTCGGTTTGGATGGCTTCTTGAATTCCCCGCCCATCGCGCTGATGTGCTTGTCCCCGACCGTTCCCGAACACAAGAAGCTATTGATGGACTTGAAGCTGCACGATTACCCCGATGATAAAATCCGGCGCATCGTTCAAAAGGCAGACATGGTCGCGATATCCTCGTTCACGCCATCGATAAAGAGCGCGATCAAGGTTGCACGCATAGCAAAAGAATACAAGAAGCCCGTGGTCATCGGCGGGTACCACGCGTCGCTCGTGCCAGACGTGGTCAAGGAGGGCGTGTTCGATGTTGCGGTGAGGAACGAGGGCGAGCTCACGTTTCCCGAGCTCGTGCATCTCCTGGAAAAGGACGGGCACTGGTCACACGATAACTTGAAGGCCGTCCAAGGCATCGGCTACATGAAAGACGGTAACGTCATGCTGACGGAGCAAAGGCCTTTCATCAAGGACCTAGACACGTTACCCATGCCCGATCGCACCTTGATCGGGAACACGAAATACGAGTACTTCGGGGCATCGGTTGACTTGTTGGAATCATCCCGGGGCTGCGTGGGCACGTGCGATTTTTGTTGCGTGAAAACGCATTGTGGTGGTATTTGGCGGAAGAAATCGCCCGGCCGCGTGATTCGCGAGCTGCAAGAATGCCGGCGCAACACGCGGTGGATTGGTTACCAAGATTCCGAGTTTACCATCAACATGAACCGCGTGCGCGAGATTTGCACGCAAGTTATAGAACATGGCCTCGACAAGCAATGGTATTCAGCCCAAGCGAGGGCCGACGACCTCGTCCGGGACCCCGACACGTTCAAGATTATGGTCGACTCCGGCTTCCGCATGCTCTTCCTGGGCATCGAGAGCAAGCACCAGAAATCGCTTGACAGGATCGGGAAGCGGATGTCCGTTGACACGGTCAAGAAAGCCGTGAAAATGTGTCATGATTACGGCGTTGCCGTCATGGGAGCCATCATCATTGGTAACGTCGGCGAGACGTGGGACGACGTGATCGACACGATCAAGTACGCGTCCGAGCTGGAAATCGACATCGGGCAGTTCACCGCCCTCACGCCCCTTCCCGGGACCGCCTTGTGGGACGAGGCCGAGAAGAACGGGTGGATAGAGGACCACGACTGGACGCACTATGATTTCACGCAGGTCGTGATGCGGACGCCCGAGCTGACACGGAAGCAGATCGCGGAGCTGGTGCACCGGGCATACAAGGATTTCTATCTCGGCAATGTCTGGGGGGAATATTTCTGGAAACGTGCCCCCCGTTACTTTGGCAACCAGAATCACTGGTGGTTCTTCAAGATGCTGCCCGATTTCTTGAAAAACATCAAGGAAATTGAGAAGCTCGTTAATAACTTGAACATGCCCGTGAAGGTCAATTGAACCATCCCCGGACGCATGCACGCGTGGAGTTTCACCCGGGGCCGTGCGACTTCTTTATTTCGTTCCCTTTAAAAAATCCGTTGCCATTTGATAGCATCTATGATCCACCTAACGAAGGGCCTCTGTCCCCCCGAATGGGATGATATCCGGAACATCACGCAAGACTTGATCACGACCCTGGATTGCATCCAGGATGCAAGCAATTCGGATCGTGCAATAAGGCCGGCAATTGCCCGTGCCATCGCGGACATGCGTGCAGAAAAATCTTACAGCATCCAAGTCACCCATTATACCAAGATCATCCAGGATTTCAAGACATTCTGGGTCTTGGGTGCTGGATTGGCGTGATCATGGGCGCTTGGATGCCTACACGTCCTCGAGATCGATGATTTCGGGCTTGCCACCAAGACACGACGCGAGGTTCCCGGCTCGTGCACCCAAGTTCTTCCCGTGTTCCTTGAACGCGTCCATGCTCTCGTATTGTTCATAAACGATGATGACGCTCTTTCCCTTAACCTTGTATACGTGGTAGTGCAACGTGTGTGGCTCGTTCTGTCTAACCCAATCCGCGTGTTTTTTCATGATCTCAATGGCAAGCTTCATTTCGTTTTCCTTGATCGGCAAGGATGCGATGATGGTGTGTGTCATGAACCGTGGTAATGTTCCAGAATTTAAAAGCACGTCTTGGTGCTCGTTGTCAGCCATCGAGCACTTCCATTATGCCACCGACTATCCTGCAAAAAATGGTGATGTTCGAGCAGACGAACTCCTTGTAGGCCGATTTCCAATCTCGTTGTTGGGATAGGAACGACAATCTCTCATAACTCAAGACAAACATCCATCCAGACAAAAAAACGAAGAATGAGGTTGCAATAAAACAGAATACGAGTGCAACGTTGTAATCCGATGTGAAGCCAAGCACGATGGATGGCGTTGCTGTGAAACCACACGCTGTGGAAAAGATCGAGAAGGAAATGATGGACACCAGCAAGAATGAGCCCGACCAGTACACGAAATTTCGTTTTGCTCCATCCATCAAGGTATTATTGGCTCGTGACACGATCATGATGGTGGTGTATGTTAGCATGATGGGCAATGCGACGACAAACGACAAGACCCACGACAATGAAAAGATGACCGTCAACCAGCAACACGCGAGCGAAAACGAGGCGACAAAGAGTGCACCCGGAACTTCCCTTTCTTGGCTCACGAACGCCACGATGACAAGCCCTCCAAAAATGAGCGCTGAAATGATGATGAGTATGGCGATGGAATTCACGATCATCAAGGCGCGTTCTGAAATCACCAGAGATCCCGTGAAGATCGATGTCCAGATAGCGAATGACGTGAAGATTGCATTTCTCGTCATGGAGCCGCTCGATTCCAGATCATTCGTTATTGTCGTGCACCATCACCCGGTAGCCGGCCCATCATTCACGGCGAGTACCTGAAATAGGAGAATGAATTTTAGATTTAATAACGAAACCGATATATTTTAATACACGTTCTCCTACAATTCTCCCGTAAAAAGTCGGAAAAAACTCAAGGTGCAACTCATGAACTGGAAGAACCTGAGCATTATGCTCGCCATATTCATCATGGCTATGCTTGCATCATCCGTTAGCTTCGTTCTATTCTTGTCAACAATACTATAAATCTTGCTTGCATGGCCATCATCAACCACGAGGGCGTTGGTTAATCAATCTCCACCAGATGTTGCATTTCATCTTGTAATGTAAGCCATTTTTCCTCCATTACGACCTCCACGTCATTCATCACGTAGTACCAATTCTAATATGGTGCGTGTAATTTTAGTCGGTGATGGCTAGTAACGACCCGTCGCTCGTGAATGAAAAACCCATTCGATTTGCGTCCCTTGACTTGTTGCGCGGCATTGCACTGGTGTTAATACTCGAAGCCCACCTGGGCATCTGGTGGGGCGATCCGAGCTGGTATTCCGCGTGGGCGCTCACACAGATCGTCATTCGTCCCGTGGGTCCAGTAAATTTCATCATTGCATCCATCTTCGGGACGATGGTCTCGATTTCGTTGAAAGAGCGTGGCGGGATAACAAAAGGCTTGATGCCGCAGTTATGGAAGCGTTTCTTGCTTTTCTTGATAATCGGGTCGGTCCTCAACTTCATAAACTTGTGGCGTGACATCGTAGACCCGAACGTCTTGGTATGGTTCAAGTTATTGCGGATCCTTTTCACGTGGAATATTTTCACTTTCTTGGCATTTGCACAAATAATCGTGCAGTTTGCACGCAAATTACCCGCGTGGGCGAACATCTGCTTCGTGATGGGCATATTCGTGTATTATTATTTGTCCATACCGGTCTTCGTCCGTATCTTGGAAAATCACCATGTTGACTACCATAATGGCGATTTATTCCTTTCCGACATTCCCACGGGATACATGCTGGTCTATTTCTTGCTTTTCTTCGAGAATTCGATGGCTCCATTCATCCCGTGGATGTCTGTAACGTTTCTCGTGGTCGCGGTCTACAACCCACTCGTGAAATGCGTGAGCTCGCCTGGCGCCGGACGGGATGAGGTCATGGCAAAAATTCATCGTGTCCAGAAAATCGCGGTTTTCCTGCTCGTGACAGGCGTGCTCATTGGTTTTTCACCGAGCCCCGCGTGCATGAAGCAAATTGATTTGCTCGGGAAAACGCGTCGATTGACGTCCATCTTGATCTCGTTCGGGAAGTATTCGCTGACCGTTTTCTTGACCCATGCATTGTTTTCCTTCATCCCCTTGGCATTGCCATACCTTGGTTTCTTGCTCGCGGTGTTCATCGTTGCTGCGGGATACATCGCGGGCTTGGTGTATTGGGACCGTCGCTGGGGCGGGAAGTATTCGATCGAATGGCTCGTGAAGTTCTTCTTGTACGCGAACATCACTGCTCTCATCCAGCAGCCACGAAATGGTAAAAAGAACGGTGGTTGATCGCATTCGACCTTGCACGCCTTATCCACGTGCACGCCGTTCATGCCTTCAAGTCAAACTCGACCATCTTGTGCAACGTCAATTCCATCGCTTCCCGTTCTGCATCCTCGTGTAATATTGGAAAGCGATTGGCAAGGGGCGATTTTCCATGTGCCCACGAGGTGACCTTGAAGAGAATATTCACGAACGGGCGAGATGGTCCCGATATGAGCATGGCATTCCGGAATTGCCTCAAGCTGTGATCGTCCCAGCCTCCGATTGCACCGTACACGAGATATACAAGGATGGGGAACGCGAACAGGATGAGCAGCAAAAATGATGCTGCGACCACGAGCGGAATTAACAAGTCCGGGAAGTATTGCACGTAGAGTGCGTTGAAGGTGTTGGTGAGGAGAATATTTAGTGGGATGATGCACGAGACCGTGAGCACGGGCGCAATGAACGTCTGGTACGGGGACGTGATGCGCGTCTTGATGGTTTTTTTTTGTACAAGCAGCCATTGCACGACCAATTTTGTCAAGTACGCGGGCAAGTCAGCGATGAGATATGCGAAAAGCGCGTAAGAATCCCCAACCACGCTCAAGAAACCAAACGGGCTGATGAAGAACAAGTAACTAAAGAACCGCATGGTCTGCTCGAAGAGCAAGGCGAGCGTCCGGTATTCCGGTTTGTCGCACCCTTGCACGATGTCGGAGCCGAAATTGATAGGAAACACGAAGAATCGGGAGACGAGCAAGATGGGTATCATGGATGCTGCAGCCGCGTAATTCCCCCCGGCGGCATTCAAGACGGGTGGGATGAACATTGCAACCTCGACGGTCAAGAATGTCGCGAGCAAGAACCAATTCTTCCATTGCGATTCTATGATGTAATTGGTCAAGTTCTTTTTCCCGTTGTTGAACGATTCGGAGATTGCGGGCGTGATGGTGAACGACACAGTGATGACCCGCGCGATACCATCCGCGATGGCATAGAGCCCCGTGATGATCGCGTAATTCGGTAGCCACGCGATCACCATCCACAAGATGGCGAAGTTGATGGCCGTATCGAACACGTGGGCGAACAAGAGCTTCCCGCCAAACGTCAAGCATTCACGCGCGATCTTCTTGTTGAATGATGGCACGAACGCGTCGCGCAACTTGATACCGAATGGCGCGATCACCTTCGAGAAGTAATATGCAGATAGCACCATCGCCACGAAATCGTCGACGTAGGTACCCGCGATGTATCCCATGGTAGCGCCCATCAACTCGCCAATGGCCGGTACCTGCATTCCAATCCACCGGCCGAGCATGATAAACCCAATTTGCGTGGCAGACTGGATGAGGACGGACTGGAGCACGCTCACACGGTTGGCCTTGTCAAATTGCTGGAACCCGATCAAGGATCCGTTGAAGCTAGCAAGCCAGCCGGGGTATTGGGTCGTCGAGTAGATAATGAAAAACCAGATGGCATATTCAAGCTGCCTGGGCATGAAGTACAAGCAGTAAACCGCTACCGCGGTGACTTGTACCAGTCCCGTGAACATCTGGAACCATATAAAAAATTGGATGTATTTCAAAGCCTGCCTTGGGTCCTTGACCGAGTATTCCGCGACGAATCGCTCCACGGCGGGAGCGGTTGCAACGTCCATGACCGTGAAAAACAACCCAAAAAATTGTGTTGTCAAGGAACTGAAGCCAAGCGCGGATGGAAAGGGAAGAATGATCTGCGGGATCACGTAACCGATGATTAACAAGCCGGGCAATGCAAGTACCAAGATGAGGGAATACATCCACCAGAACGAGGCCAGGGGCCGGTGATAGCCCACTTTCTTCCACAAGAATGCAACGTCGCCCCGTTCTTCGAGTTCACTTGCATTCTGGAGCAATATACCGCTTGTTTCCTGGCACTTCAAGGCTGGAAGTGGAAACGATACAGATGCTCGGCGACATGCTCGGGGACGAGAACGTGGTTGGAAACCTCGTCGCCGGTGGATCGGAGGCAAACATCGTTGCGATGCACGTCGCGAAGCTTTCATGTCCATCCATGGGGAAGCCCGAGGTGATCGTTCCCGCATCGGCGCATGCTTCATTCCAGAAGGCATCCGAGTTCATGGGGTTCAACCTGCGCGTGCTCCCGCTCAACGAATCGTTCGAGATCGATCTCGGGGATTTCGAGAACGCGTTGAACGAGAACACGGTGGCTGTCGCCGGCATCGCCGGGACGACGTCCTTGGGGCTCATCGACCCGCTCGAGGAAATGGCCGAGATCATCGAGGCAAGAGATGCGGACATTTTTTTCCACGTCGACGCGGCGTTCGGGGGGTTCGTGCTGCCGTTCTTGCGGGACCTTGGCCATGACCTGCCGAAGTTCGATTTCTCGATACCCGCGATCAAGAGCATCACGTGCGACCCGCACAAGATGGGGATGAACTTGATACCAAGTGGCGGATTCATCTTGCGCGAGAGCTATTATCATGACGTGCTCGGCTTCGACATCCCATACCTGGCTGGTGGTGCATTCAAGCATTTCAATTTCACCGGAACCCGGCCGGGGAACGTGGCAATCGCTTGCTGGGGGCTCATGCAGCATCTCGGCCGCGAGGGGTTCCGTGACATCGTCCGGGAATGCTGGGACAACACGGTCTACTTCCGGAAGCGGCTCGACGAGCTCTCCAGGTACGTGCTCGTCGCGCACGAGCCGTTGATGAATGTCATCGGGATCAAGTCGGTGACCGGCGTTTCCATGAAGGAGATCGACACCGCGCTGCGGAACGCGGGCTGGTACCTCGGGTATTTCGGGAAGATGGACCCGCCAATAGAGCGCGTCGTGATCATGCCGCACGTGCAGCAGCCCGCGATCGACGAGTTCATGGTCGATCTCGAGAAGATACTAAAACAGCTGAATAAGGAGTGATCCCCGCAACGCGGGAGGGATTCCATCATGGTCGCAACCATCGTTGTCGAGGTGCCACACCGGATCAGCGGTTTCTTTCAAATCATGGATCACGTGGTTCCACCCGGTCCCACGCTGGACGATCTTGCTTCCATAGGTTCCAGGGGGGGCGGGCCTTGCTTGTCCGCTTGCGGGACGACGCGCATCGTCATGGATGGTGATGATGTGCGTGCAGGGAACGTTCGCATCCACATCGACGGCAAGGACCGAACTGGCGAGGCGCGCACGACGGGGTCAGTCCTGAAATGGTTCCCGCGCGAGGCCATGGAACGCCACGGTTTCACCATCCACCATGACTTCCCCCTCGAGCCCGGGTGCGGTTACGGGAGCTCCGGGTGCGGCGCGGTGGGCACGGCGGTGGGCATGAACGTGTTGCTGGACCTTGGCTGGTCGCTCGATGAATGCGGGAAGATCGCCCACTGTGCCGAGGTGGAGAACAGGACCGGCCTCGGGACCGTTGCGGGCCAGATCAAGGGCGGGTGTACCATCTCGATCAACCCGGGATATCCATTCTCAACGAGCACCATCATTGTTCAACCGCATTACAAGATTGCATGTGCCACGCGTGGTGGAATCTCGACATCGCAAATGTTGGGCGATCCGGTCGTGCGAAAGCGGATAATCGAGGCCGGCTCCCGCGCGATGGAAAAGATCATTGCCCGCTTCACCATCGCGTGCTTCATCAAGACGGCGATCCAATTCGTTACCGATGCATGGATGCCCCTCGTCGAGGTGCTGGACCTGGGTGGCGTAAAGAATCTCATGGATGAATTGAACCAGCATGAACGTCGCGACATCCTCGGGGCTTCCATGAACCAGATGGGCCGTTCCGTGTACTGCATTTACCGTCCCGGTTCCACGATCGAGGGAATAATCAGTGATGCTTGCAAGCACAACGGCTTTCCAGACGTGCGTTTCTTGGACTTCAACCCGGTCGGACCCCGCGTGTCGCTGCTTGAAAATGATGCTTGATGCTCACGCTTCCTCGATGACCGGGTTTTTCAAGATCCCTATCTTGTCGATTTCCACCTCGACCACGTCCCCGTGGTGGATATGCCCGACACCACTGGGGGTACCGGTAGAGATGATGTCACCTTGTTCCAGCGTGAAGTTCTTCGAGACGAACGAGAGTATCTCGGGAATCGAAAAAATCATGCGTTTCGTGTTCGAGTCTTGCACTACCTTCCCGTTCAGCCTGCACTGGATGTGAAGGTCATGGGGGTTGCCGATGTCCTCTTGCAAGACTATTGCTGGGCCAATTGGACAGAACGTGTCAAATGATTTCCCGCGAAACCAGCCGGATTTATCCGTTGTCTGGATGTTTCGCTGGCTCACGTCGTTGAGCGCCATGTACCCTAAAACGTGGTCATAGGCTTCAGCAACCGGGATGTTCTTGCACCTGTCCTTGATGATAAATGCGAGCTCTGCCTCGTAATCGACCCGCGGTTCCTTGAAATTGTAGTCCTTGACGAATTTCGACAGCACGATCGGCTCCTCGGGCCCTATTAGGCTGCTGGGCATCTTTGGAAACAAGACCGGTTCGCTCGGTACTTCCTTGGTGAATCCCTTGACCTTGACCGAGACGGACTCTTCGATGTGCTCCCTGTAATTTAATCCGAGAGCGATGATTTTTGACGGCTTCACGTCATATTCCGTTGCCCGGTTATGGATTGGCAATCTCACCATTTTTTCCGCACCATGCAAAGAATTAAAGGGTAGCATGCACGATAATAAACCGAATGTATGCAGCAAAATAAATCCCGCGCGGTTTCCCCGCGAACGGGCTCGTCGCGATCCTTGGTTTCCTTGCACCGGGCTAATTGACGTTTTGCTGGCAACATCATCGCTCCTTCTAGTGATTAACGATGAGTGTACTCGAACATCATGATAAATCAACGATAGATTATTATCGCGTGAAGCGGGACATGGAGGTGCTTCGCTCCAAGAGGGGATATCACACGGAGTTGATTTCTCTCTACATTCCACCATCACGCCCCCTTTCCGCGGTGATAGGCTACTTACGAAACGAGATATCGGAATCTTCCAACATCAAGAGCAAGCCAACGAGAAAAAACGTCACGAATGCCATCACGAGCTTGATCGAAACGTTGAAATCGTTCCGGAGCGAGAAGCCGTCCGAGACCGGTCTAGTTCTCTTCGACGGATTCATCCCGGTGTATGGCCCGGGCACCGAGAAGGAGGAGCATTACCTCCTCATCCCGCCCGAGCCTGTGAACGCGTTCCGGTACCACTGCGCGTCGGAATTCCTGCTCGGCCCGCTGGAGGACATGCTCAAGGACAAGACCACCATCGGACTCGTCTCGATCGAGCGAAACGAATCGGCGGTAGGCACGTTGCGCGGGAAGCACCTGGAAGTCATCGACACGATGTTCAGCGGCATCCATGGCAAGCACATGGCGGGTGGCCAGTCCCAGCACAGGTTCGAGCGGCTCTTCGAGGAACATTCCCGCGAGTTCTACAAGCGGACCGGGGAGCACGCCAACACGATATTCTTGGAGCAACCCGAGCTCGAGTACATCGTGATCGGGGGTCCCGGGCTCACCAAGCAAGAATTCTTGGATGGTCCATTCCTCCGGGACGAGTTCAAGAAGAAGGTACTCCTTCCCCTCGTTGACACTGACGGGGGCGGTGCAAACGGCGTGCGGCTGCTCGTGCACAAGGCGCAAGACATGCTGAAAGAAACCGAGTTTATCAAGGAAAAGCTCCTCGTCGACAAGTTCATGGGTCACATCGCCCGTGACTCGGGCATGACCGTGTATGGCCTCCGTGAAACGATGGATGCGTTGAAAAACGCCGCCGTCGAGCGCCTCTTGGTGTCCGAGCATCTGGATAGGGTTTTCATCTCGCGCACGTGCTCCGGGTGCGGTGAAACCAGCGAGTTCATCTTGCGAACGTCGGAAGCCAAGGAAAAAATTGCCACCCTCAACCAAGGGGAGTGCCCGGCCTGCAAGTCCGGTTACGTGAATGCCAAGGTGCAATCCGTTGACCTGATAGAGAAACTTGGCGAGATTGCCTCGCAATCGGGAACAGAGGTCAAGGTGGTTTCCACGGATGCCGAGGACGGCAAGATGTTCCTGCAGACCTTCGGCGGCATAGGCGGGTTCTTGCGGTACAAGTACGGCCAATAACCCGTTGCAAGCCAGACAACCTCCTTAAATGTTCTCTTCTTTTTCTCGAACGAGCAATCCATTCACGTCGAGATATTTAACGAGTCCTATCGTTGCCTTGTGGTATCCCATGCCAAGGCTCGCTTCAACGCGACCCTTGTTGATGCCTCCCACGCCTGCAATGTCGGCAACGACGTCCCCCAGAGCGTGGTACAACGCCTCATCGACCGGGCCGATGACCGCCCCGGAACGCGCCCTGAGCACCGTGGCCTTGATGCCATCACCACCGTCCGGGGATAACAAACCCCGGCAGGGATCGTAGACCGCTTCGAGTGGTCCCATGTTGAGGAACCGCACAGATATATCGAGGGCAGTTTTTCCGTCGAGGCGTGGTTTGATCGTGATGCTATTCTGGGGTGCAATGGCGAAGCACGCTTCACGAATGACCGTTACCACGGGCAGCAGCACGCTTGTGCTCTTGATGTCGATGCTACCCGCGACCCCCGCGACGTCGCTCCCGACGGAGCCGTCCGCGAGGCCGAGCACGCTCTTGGGTGCCAGCCCCCTTGCATATGCTTCCCGGTCGGTGGACCTGTAGAAATCCCACTCCTTGCGGCAACCATCGACCACCGCGTCGTGGATGCCGAGCGTGGCAAGCACGGCCACCGGGTGTTCGATGATGAACCCGTAGTTGTTTCCATCCGTGATGTCGACTCGATGCTCGAAATGAATGATGTTTGACGGTGTCACTTGCACGCCATTGATTACAATTCCTTGTCCCGGTGACCCGGGCTGGTAAGTGCACGTGTCTCCATGCACCACGGTTCCTAACGCGCGCCTATACATTCTATCGTATTGCCTCTATAACGTGGAACGAAAGCGTGAAGGGAATGGAAAGAGAATAAACTTATAACCTGAAGAAGAATCGCTTGGACAAGTACCTGAACGGCGTCTTACGATCGCCAGAGGTGAAAAACCAATGGGTAAGAAAAGTACTCTCCTAGAATACAAGAACGAAAACCTGGGCCAGATCGTGAAAATAACCAAGGATGAGAAGGGTCGTCGTTACCTCGAGGTTGATTTTGCTAGCGGTGCAAAAGCGGCCTTGGAAAAGCTCGTGGAAGATAGCCCGTTAAAAGGCGCCTTGAAATTCGCCATGAAGATGGTTCCAACCGATTATCACTTGGACGAGGTCGTGAAGGTGGAAGCGGTGTCTTCCCCGGACGGAATTCGCTTGGAAGAAAAGAACGGTGATTTCTACATCGTGGAAATGCCCAAGCCAGAAGCCGAGAGATTCGTCAAGATGATAGACCAATCGACCGACTTGATGGCTGGAATTGATTAGACCTTTCACGTGGTGCAATTCTTCAGCCTTTCTCTTCCCCCAATCATCTCACTTTTTTTTTGCTTTCAAGGGAAAGAGAGCCGAGTTCATGTAAAATCCCGACGGGTTGTTAATCTGTTCGTTGTATTACCGTGTCAATCGCGTGCGGGAGCTTGCTTGGAAAATCGATGATGTAGTGGGTCCCCCTAGACTCCTGCCGAGCCATGGCGCTCTGCACGATCAACTCGGCCACTTGCACGATGTGGCGCAGCTCGACGAGGTCAGCCGTGAGCAAGTACTGCCAGTAATAATCCCTGATCTCGTTCATGATGATCTCGAGCCTGGACCTCGCCCTCGCCATGCTTTTAACGGTGCGGACGATGCCCACGTAGTTCCACATCAAGGTGCGGACCTCGTCCCAGTTGTGTTTCACGACGATTTCCTCGCGGCTTTCAATGGCCTTTCCCGGATCCCAGTTCCTCACTTGCTTGAATGGTAACGGTGCAGTATCCACGGACTCTTTTATGTGCTTGGCCGTGAAATCCGCGCACACGACACATTCGAGCAGCGAGTTGCTCGCCAGCCTGTTTGCGCCGTGAAAGCCCGTGCATGCAACCTCCCCTATCGCATACAAACCGTTGACGTGCGTGGTGCCATTGACGTTAGCCATAACCCCGCCGCACGTGAAATGCGCCGCGGGAACGACGGGGACGGGCTGTTCCGTGATGTCGAACCCGAACTCCAAGCAGCGTTTGTAGATGTTAGGGAAACGGTTGGTGATAAATTCCTTGCCCTTGAACGAGATGTCCAGGTAGACGCAATCGAGCCCGTGCTCTTTCATTTCCTGGTCGATGGCACGCGAGACGATGTCCCTTGGCGCGAGTTCCCCCCTCTCGTGGTACTTGAACGTGAACCGTTCGCCCCGATGGTTCATGAGCACAGCCCCCTCGCCCCGCAGGGCCTCGGATATCAAGAAACTCTTGGCGCGCGGGTGAAACAAGCATGTCGGGTGGAACTGGAAGAACTCCATGTTGGCAATCCTCGCACCGGCGCGGTAGGCCATCGAGATGCCATCCCCTGTTGCTATATCCGGGTTGCTCGTGTACAAGTACACCTTTCCTGCTCCCCCCGTGGCAAGAATGGTATACTTGGCGGAAATAGATATGACATTCCCCGTTTTCTCGTCCAAGGCGTGCAACCCGATGCACGTTCCCGATTCCACCAGCAAATTTACCGCGATCAAGTTCTCACGTATGTGCACGTCGGGGCATTCCCGTTCGACCACGTCCAGTAACGTGCGTTGAACCTCGTTTCCGGTGAGATCGCCCGCGTGTATGACCCTGCGCTGGGAATGGCCACCTTCCTTTCCTAAGTCGAACCGTCCCTCGTCATCCCTCGTGAACGGTACGCCAATGTCTATGAGTTCCTTGACGCACCTCGGGCCGTTGCTGGTGATCGTCCTGACCGCCGTTTCGTTGCACAAGCCATCACCGGCCACGAGCGTGTCTTGGACGTGTTTCTCCAACGAGTCATCACCCGACAGCACGACGGCAATCCCGCCTTGAGCATTTGCCGAATTCGAGTCCGTTTTCAGCTTTTTCGTGATGATGAGCACTTGGCCCGCGTGCATATCAGAGAGCTTCTTCGCGAGGAACAAGCCAGACAAGCCGCTCCCGATGATCAATATATCCGTCTTCACGCGGTTACCTTCCATCTTGACCACTTGGGTTCGTTGTTGCTGCTGTAATCATGCAAGGTGGACTTAATTCGATTCATCGCTATCTACTTTATGGTCCTCATCTTTTGCTGTTCCCGTTTCGTCATGTGCTTCCTTTTCGTCCTTTTCTTTCTTCTTCTTGCCCTTGTTTTCATTCTTCGTTTGGCGATCGAGTGTTTCCAGCGTGTCCCTCGTGGCTTTGAGCGAGAAGTTGATCAACGCGTTGACGTTCGGGAACCGTTTTTTCTTCAATTCACGTTCAATCCAGTAGTATAGCTCGGCATCGATCGACGTGTTGAAATAGATCGTGTCAGTCTTGCTATCACCATCCCCGATTTTCCTGTTCACGAGCCATGCAAACAAGTTACCGATGAAGGTGAAATTATCAAAGGCATATAGACCGTACGTCTTGGAGATGGACGTGATGATGGAAAAATTACCGATCGCGACGATCTTCCCTTCACCGAAGCGCTTGGCGAGCATGACCGGTGCCCCGGCGGCGCTCTCGGGCTCAACCCAAGCCTCGTCCTTGCGGACCCGCTGGACAGCATCCGGTCCCGCCCTCGCAATGACGAGGGCATCCTTGTCCGTCGATTCCACCGTGCAACCCGATGCATACACGATCTTGGCAACGTCCCGCGTGATGAAATGTCGCTCGAACTTGTCGATGATTGCATATTCTGGCTTTTCAGAAAAGGATTTGTCATCGGAAAGAATCACGGGCTTGAACTCGATCCCGAATTCCCTTGCGAGCACGTTCAAGTTCGATTTCATGAGCTCGTCGGCTCCAGCATCGGATAGCATCAGCAGCGAGCCACCGGTTTTCACGAACTCGATGATGGCCTTGATTTCCATCTCCTCGATCGCGGTTTCTTGTGGCGCGCCTATCACGAGGACTTGATAATCGCAGAGTTTCTGCCAACTGATCCACGTTTCTATTTTTCCGAGCTTGTAACCGCTCCTGAAAAGCATGTCCACTAAACCTTCGTGCTGGACTTGTTCGATGACAAGCTTCTCGCCGTGTCCTTGCGTGAAGCAGATGGCGATCTCACGGGCTGGTTCGGTTGCCATTGGTATCGTCTCGCGCGATCCTTGTATCCTTTTTAAATAAAGACCATGTTCACATTTAAAGGCTTTTCTGCCTAAGTTTAACCCATGCGGTTTCAAGAAACGCTCAAGAAGCATCTCGAGAACGTGTTGACTCCTGCCGAGCTGTCTTTCCTTCCCCGTGGCTTCCAAACCCTCGAGGATGTCGCGATCGTTAACTTGAAACCTGAATTGCTCCCGAAGAAACTTGTCGTTGCCCAGGCTATTCTAGACTTGCTACCATACATCAAGAGCGTGTGGGGGAAAACATTCGGCCAAGCAAGGGTGGTGGGGCAGTTCCGGACGCCGACCGGGCTGGAACATCTCGCCGGCATTGAAAAATCCGAGGTCATCGCGGTTGAAAACGGCGTCGCGTTCAAGCACGATTTCACGAAAATCATCTTTTCCAAGGGAAACATCAACGAACGTTCTTATCTTCCCACGCTCGTGAAGTCAGGGGAGACCGTGCTCGACATGTTTGCAGGCATTGGCTATTTCTCGTTAATGATTGCGAAACACGCGTCGCCTGCAGCGGTGCACTCCTGCGAGATCAATCCCGTTGCGTTCAACTACCTCTCAGAAAATATACTGCTCAACAAGGTTCAAGATACCGTGCGTGCCTACCACGGGGATTGTGCTGACATCGTGCCACGCCTGGTCAAGGAGGGTGTGACCGCGGATCGCATCATTATGGGCGTGTTCCCCGCCCCAAAGCAATATCTACCCTACGCGCTGGCCGCGGCGAAGCCGGGCACCGGCACGGTCATCCATTACGAGGGCGAGGTCATCGAGAAGGACATCAAGCCTCTCGTGTCCGACGTGGAACAAGCAGTGCAGTCCTCGTCCCGGTTCACGGGTGCAACCATGCAAGAATGCCGATTCGTCAAGAATACCGGCATCAGGAAGCAACACGTGGTGCTCGATTTCCTGGTCTGGTGACGGGTGAAAAAGGTGGTCGATAAAAACGAGACGATGCGGCAACGCCGGGAAGCATTGCAAGAACTATTCCAATCGTTGTACAAGGAGTCATGGAACATCCTCGTTGAAGGGAAGCGCGACCGGCAGGCGCTGGTTCTAGGTGGGGTCGACAAGTCGAAGATACTCATGCTCCATGGCAAGTCGTTGCTGGACGTCGAGGACATGCTGGCGAGCCACGACGAGGTCATCTTGCTCCTGGATTACGATTCCGAGGGATTGCAACTCACGAATCATTTCAAGCGCAATCTCCAGCGCGTGGGCGTGCGCGTGAACACTTGGTACTGGTCGAAGATACGCGAGATATTCAACGGGCACATCGATTGCATCGAGAACTTGAAGGCGTATTTCAAATGACGACGAACGAGGTTTGTGCATTCTGCACGCGGTTGCTGGAGTGGTTCTCGATCCATAAGCGGTCGTTCCCGTGGCGGGAAGGAAATATCGCCCCGTTCGCCTCGCTCGTGACCGAGCTGCTTCTCCAACGAACCAAGGCAGAGAGCGTCAGCCGTTTTTATCCCATCATCCTTGATCGATATGATGCTCCTGAAAAAATATTACAACGAAACGAAGGCGACATGATCGCTGATCTGTCCATCCTTGGCCTGCAAACGCGGCGTGCACATTCGTTGATGATGCTAGCGCGGGATATCAAGGATATGCACGGTGGTATCATCCCGAACGACGTGGACACGCTGTTATCACTTCACGGTATCGGTAAATACATTGCCAATGCCGTGCTTTGCTTTGCATTTGGTAGGCCTGCGCCGATCGTTGACGGGAACGTCACGCGTGTTTTATGCCGGTATTTCGGGCTGGAAAACAAGGGCGACAACCGCCGCAACAAGCACTTGTGGGAGAAATCATCCGAAATCATCGCGTGCCAACCTACCCGGGCCAAGGAGATCAACTGGGCCATCCTTGACTTCGCGGCCCTTGCATGCGTTCCGAGGGCCCCCCCTTGCGGTGAATGCGTGCTTCGCCAAGGATGGGCGTGTTGATGAAATGGGGATTGTGGCTTCCTTCGGAGTACAACCCGCTCGTGCTGGATATCACCCTCGTGTCGTTGTTCACGTTCGAAAGCGCGGACCCCGTACCTTCAATCACGATCGTTTCCGAGTAATCAGACCCGGACACGTGCGCGTACGTGATATTGAAATTATAAACCCCCATGAACGATGTCGTCCAGATGTAATCGATATCCAAGCCGTCGAAGATGCCGGCCCGCGATGGCTCGTTTCCAAGGAAATCCTTTCCTTGGCCCTCGTTGATCCCCGTTGGTCCAATCGAAACGAGTAGCATGATGCCGAGGGAAAGGGAAAGAACGAACAGAATTGAATGATTGTCGAACAAGTGTCTATCTTTCATGATTAACACCCGTATCTAAGTACGTCGAGATACTCTGGTTCTAGAAAGTAAGTCCTCAGTATGATCGTGTGATTCTAGATTATTTAAATATAGCAACGTGCACTTTACGAGATCATGCCCCGGACTGTACATCGGTTCATGAAATTCGACTGCGCGGCTGGCATCTCCGGCGACATGATCGTTGCCGCGCTCGTCGATCTGCTCGAATCCATGGGAAAGGATGTTTTCGCCCTTTTCAAGGTTGCAAGAGCGGTGGAAACCTCGTGCGAGAGCGTGTCGCGGGTAAACTTGAAGGTACACGATGTCCAGAAAGGTGGTTTCGCCGCGAAACACCTCGGCCTCGATATAAAGGAGGACAACCGGCACGCGCACGTGCACGACATGGAGCTGGCTTTGACCCGGTGCATTGG
Organism: Promethearchaeota archaeon; assembly: GCA_041305945.1. Taxonomy (GTDB): domain Archaea; phylum Asgardarchaeota; class Lokiarchaeia; order Sigyniarchaeales; family Sigyniarchaeaceae; genus JBGLND01. Next base: position 1,863,653 of record JBGLND010000001.1, on the reverse strand, counting down.
AGAGCTCGGCCTGGTTTCATCCGGTGCTCGTGATTTCGCCACTAACGTGTTTCAAACGTTGCTTGCTGCCGAGAATCAAGCCCACGGTATTCATGATGATGGGCATTCCCATGTGCACCTTCACGAGCTCGCGTCGGCCGATACCCTCGTCGACATCCTCTCCGTGTCGATGGCACTCGACATGCTAGGCTTCTTCGATCCATCCGCGGGCACCCTCCGTGTTCACGCGTCTCCCGTCGCCGTGGGGCGTGGCACCATCACGATCGCGCACGGGACGGTGCCCGTCCCGGCGCCGGGGACGCTGGCAATCATCCAGAAGTACCACATCCCCATCCAGGACGGCCCCGTCGAGGGCGAGCTCGCCACCCCGACCGGCCTCGCGCTCCTCGCGGCCATGAATCCCGACTTCTCGCTAATCCCGGGGCCGGCACGGGTCGTTGCCACGGGAACGGGTGCCGGTACCAGGGAGTTTCCCGGCCTGCCAAATATTTTGAGAGTGCAGCTGCTGGACGTTGAAATGCCAAGGGAACATACCCCGGCGGTTGAAAATGTCATAAACGGGGTTATATCCAATTCGGTCCTTGAATTGTCGGCCGACGAGATCGTCCAGCTATCCATGTACATCGACGACGCGAGCCCCGAGGACATCGGGTTCTTGATCCGCACGTCGTACGACCTCGGTGCGAGGGAAGTCATCAACATGGCCGTCCAAGGCAAGAAATCACGGCAAGGCACCGAAATACACGTCTTGTGCGATGATACAACTGCTCAAGCCATCGCGTTGCATTGGCTGGAGAATAGCACGACGATCGGGTGCCGCGTCCAGGTGATTGGCAGGGTCGTGATTGCTCGCGAGCTCATCGAGGTCCCTATTACTATCGAGCACGGGTCCCGCGCTTTCTCGGGGACCGTGCGCGTGAAGGTGCTGCGGCAAAAGCATCACGGGACAACGGGTACCAAGTCGAAACGCCCGCTGGCGAAGGTCGAGCATGATGACCTTGAGCGCGTGGCGTCAGAACTCGGGATATCGATACACGAGGCGCGGGCGCTCGTGGAACCAAAGGTCGCGTTGCACACGCGGGGCTTGTAACTCCCCCGTGCCGTGTTACCAGGACTTCACGCCTTCCAGCATCTGTTCTATGCGGTCAGCGTTTTCTTGGTTGTCTATCCTTTGCATCAAGTCCCGCACGATTTGTTCCAAGACCTTTGCGTGCTTGGAGAGATGCTCCCTTCTCACCCATGCGGGCTCGAACGCGTGGGTCATGGTTATCGCGTTGTGGTACAGCTGGAGGGCCTTTGCAAAGAAAGCCGCGGTGCTCGTGGCATCTGACTTGTGTTCGCTATGGTAGATGCGGCCAATGAGCTCGGTGCAAGCACCTGCTTTTGCAAGCATGTTGCCCGTCTCGAAGTGTTTCCTCGCCTCGACAAGCGCGTTGCGCGCTTTATCAAGCTGGTTCTTGCGAAAGAATGCCCGCCCCTTGAATTCCTCTGCATTCCCCAAGAAATAGAACAAGTGCTTTTCCTTTGCAACTTTCGTGAGGCGTTGGCTTGCAACAAGCACGTCATCCCAGTTCCCGAGCCAGTACTCGCATTCCATGATCTCGTTCAAGATGAACGCGCTCTTGGCTGAAAATCCCTCCGCGAGGAACGGCTTGCTCGCATCGCGGAAGCATTCGATTGCCTTCTTGTGATACCCGCCGGCCTTGTATTCCAATCCTTGAATATATGCCTCGTCGGCTTCCGCGATGGACTGGTCCGCATCCTGGTAGTTCTTGACGGGGAGAACGTGGACCTTGTTGATGTCTTCCATCTCGTTGGGGAGCAACGGGACGATGGTTATGCCTGCCGGTTCATCCCGTGTGGCGGACAGTTTCTGGATACTGGTCAGCCTCTGGGTTGGAGCCGCTTCCCTGGTTTCGGTCGTCGCGGCTGGTTGTGTCCGTGAAAAGAGGGAGAGCCCGTCTTGGTCAGTTTCCTTGTAGGCTACCTCGGGCGGGGCTCCCGAGACTCCCTTCTTGAACACGTCCACCAAGGATTCGAAAAACAGCTGTGGCGTGATGTCAACCACCTCGAACGGGACCTCGTAATACACGCGCTCGTTGGGATCGGATTTCGTGGTCCCATCGGCGGTCAAGTCAAAGGCATACCTGTTCAAATCAGCTTCCGTGAAATCCGTGCGCGTGAGCCTGAAAATCTTAGTCCCGAACGGTGATCCAGGTGATTTCAACTTGGTCGGGTCGTGCACGAGCGCGATCGCTAGAGGGTTCGGTCCTTGAAAGCCGAGGTGGTTTGCAACGTCGATCGATGACAGGAAGATCGATTGCGGGTTTGACTTGAAGGGATGCGTGTGCCACCAGCCGCACACGAACGAGTTCGTGTTTTCCCTCTCGTTCTTCTCCGCGATCTCGTTGTCCAGTTCCCATGCCCTTGAATAATGGGTGGCATCGAAGACCACTTCCGTTGCCTCGCCCGACGTCATGGGTACTGCCCCTTCCACGTGGATGTCGTTTCCCTTGACTTGACCTATGAGGAATCCATATACTTCCTTCCAGTCGTATTCGGGGATCGTGTCGTCCGCGTAGCGCACCGCGTACATGATGACGGACTTCAAGGCTTCGGCCTTGATGGTCACCTTCCCTTTAGGGCTCGATGCCTTGGCCGGGGGTGCTTTGGCGTGGTCCACCATGGTCGTTCTTCACGGGTGTCGTTGCTATCCTAATCAATCCGAATCCTATTATATTTAAGGTTCACGGCGATAGGAAGTGTATGGAAGGCCCATCGGTACGGGTCGCCGCCGACCAGCTGCAGAGGTTCGCTGGAAGCACCATCATCTCGGCGTCGGGAAACGCGAGGATCGACATGGCGCGAGTCAAGGGAACGGTGCACCGCGTCTATTCCGTTGGCAAGAACCTGTTCTTTCGCCTGGACGGGCACTCCCTGAAGTTGCACTTCTTGATGTACGGCCGGTACCGTGTCGATAAGCCGAAAGATGCGCCTGCCCCGCGCTTGGTTCTCCAAATGGATGCAGGGACTTTTTATTTCTACAACGGCTCGGTAATGTTGCTCCCGAACCGCGACGTTGATACGAAGTATGACGAGACGCTCGATATCCTCAACGCGACGTTTGACAAGCAGAAGGTGCTTGGCATGATGTCTCGGAACCGCGACGCTATGATCTGCGATGTCTTGATGGACCAGGGCATCCTTCCCGGCGTCGGCAACATGATCAAGAACGAGGCCCTGTTCAACGCGCGGGTCACCCCGACGGCGATCGTGAAGGACCTGGGACCAGATGCCATGCAACGCGTCCTCGACGAGACCGTCGCGTTTTATCACGTTTTCTTTGCGTCTAAAAAAAACGGGACACCAATCCGTGCAAGTTTCAAGGTTTACCAGAAAAAAAAATGCACGTCTTGCGGGCAGCAAATCGTGCACGAGAAAACCGGCACGGGCAACCGGGTCTCCTATCATTGCCCGCGTTGCCAGCCACCATGCCACATGTGACGACGGTTTCATGCTGATTTTTCGAACAAACGCTCGGGCACGTGCACTCGCGTGAATATCACGATAGCCACGACGATGAGAATCCCGCAGATGATGCCCACTGCGGGATAACTGATGGAAACAAGGATACCGCCGATCGGTCCTGCCGGGATCGCGGAAATGCCTAGAATCGTGCCGTTGGTACCGTTGTACGTCGCCTCGTTTCCCGAGTCGTAGTCTATCAGTGCCATCATGATCGCGTAAGGAAATATGAAGATACCCATCAAGCCACCGAAAACGAGCGTCCCGAAAATGTAGGTTTGAACCAGGACCGGCATGAAACCAAACACCGGGCTCCCGATGAACCCGACCAGCGGGACTGTCGCAGCCGTCATACACAAAAAAAAGATGAGCGTTTTCTTCTTTTCCACCCTCCTCTTTCGCATGAACACGTTCAATGCAAGGAGCAAGACGCCAGCAATTGCCAAGAACGACAGGAAAAACCACCCGTAAACACTCTCGTCCGACACGCCGAGCAGGTCTTGTGCGAGGAACGGGAGGATGAAGATGATGATGTTGAGGCTCAATGTCCACGCAAACTGCGCCACCTGGAACATCATGAAGTTGCGATCGCGCAGCGTCGAGCGTAGCGCGTGCAACGCGCTTTCCGACTTGATGGGCTTCGACGTCGAAGGAATTGCCGTCGACGAGACGAGGTAGAGCACGATCATGATGGCACCAGCCACGATGAATGGCACGGCGAACGCGTCGAAGGCCTCGAACAACAAGGTTGGCACGACGGCTCCCACGGCGAACCCGATGCCCTGGATGAGCACGTTCAGCTGGGAAACGTCCACGCGCTTTTCAGCAGGCACCACTTCCGGTATTCGTACAACGCCTTGCGCCTCACCAAGGACATCGACACGTCGCTGAAATATGCCGTTGCAGCGACCTCCATCAAGATGGAAACCCCCGGCCCCTTGGCGGCGAGCAAGGAAACGATCACCCGAAAATCACGTGAATGGTTCGGGTGAATCACCGCGATCCACTCTTTTTAATAACCATTCCACCAATTCAAAGCATGTTTAAATTATTCCAAGGTGAATCCAAGAGCTGATATATTATGTTCTTCCAATGTGAACCATACGGTTGCGTCTCATTACCACTTCAGGACCTCGTTGCCGTCGGCTTGTTCTTCACGAAAATCGGGTATTTCTTCTTGATGTTCGGGTATTTTCTCCTCATACGTTACCGCAAGTCGAAGCGCGTGTATTGGCTATATTTCTCGTTATTCTTCATATTCATGGCCGTTTCCCGCGTGTTCTACATGTTCTATGACTATTTCACGCCAGGGAATCTCATCGCTTGGAGGCTCGCGACCGCCACGGCGTGGGTGGGCGTGGCGAGCCTCAGCGGCATCCTCTCGATCTTGCTCTTCACGGGTGAGGGAAAAGTCCCCATGGCGTTGAAGCGAATCTTCCCGTTGATTCCCTTGGCGATCGGAATCCATGTCGTGTTCCTTCCTGACTTCTGGATAGACAGCACCTTCGCAACAGGCCGTTTCTACATGAACTTCATCATCTTGCCGATCTACGTCATTCTCGTCCCGTTCATGTTCTTTTACCTCGCGAAACGGTCGGTCGGCGCGTTGCAGCGTTCATTTTTCTTGAACGGGCTCGGGTTCTTGATCTATTACGTTGCAAGGGCGATACAAGGCCCGGTCATCGTGGCCTTGGCAGGGGGTGCAGGATTCTGGTCCGCGCTCACGACGCCGTTGCTCGGGTTGTTCGCGATCTTGCTCATCGCGTTTGCAAACCAGTACGAGCACTTGAAATAATCATTTTTTTATCTTTTTGAAAAGATATAAAAAAGGAGAACCTTCATTCGAAGGGAAACGTGAATTTCTTCAGGTCCAGTTCCTTCTTGATGGTCAGCAGTTCCTTCGCGAGCCCATCGTTCACCGGCACGCCTTCCTTGTGCACCTTCTGCGCGTGGTAGTATTCCTTCTCGCCCGCGGTCCAGATGCGATCTTGCCCCGGTGCCCTGCGGGAAGCACGCAGCTCGCGCAGGATGTTCCCGGTCGTCTTCTTGAACGTTTCGATGCCCATGAACTCGGCCGGGTCGATGGCCATGAAGAAATGTCCAACGTGGAACCTCGTTTTCTTCTTGTTCTCGTCCAAGCCGCTCAAGGCCTTGAGAAACGCACCACCCGTGAACGCGGCAGATAATATTTCCACGACCGTGGCATACCCGTAACCCTTGTGCCCGCCAAACTCCTCGCCCATGCCTCCCAGCGGTAGCAATGCAGCCTTGTCCTCCACCATGAGCGTGAGGATGTCCGTGGCATTCGTGAGCGATTTACCATCGGGCCCGACGACTAGGTTCGTGGCCAACGGTTTTTTCGCCCGGTCGGCGACCTCAACCTTTCCTCGCTGGATGATGGATGTCGCGCAGTCCAGCGAGAAGGGGAACGGCTCGTCGGATGGCATGGCGAACGACAGCGGGTTCGTGCCCAGCATGGGTTCCACGCCGTACGTTGGCGAGATGGAGGGGCGTGCATTCGTGCATGTAATTCCCACGAGGTTTTCTTGTGCAGCCATCGTCGTGTAGTACCCGGCAATGCCGAAGTGAGTCGAATCTCGCACTGCCACGGCGCCCATGCCGTATTCCTTCGCTTTCTTCATAGCAAGTTTCATCGCATCGTACGCGATGACGTGTCCCATCCCGTGGTGCCCGTCTATGACGGCCGTGGTTTTCCCTTCTTTCACGATCTCGTATTTCGTGATCGTGTCATGCTGCTTGGCCTTTATTCGTTGGTAGTAATAATACAGCCTTCCCACGCCATGCGATTCGATGCCGCGCAAGTCCGATTCGATCAAGACATCTGCGCAGATTTTTGCATCCTTTTCGGGCGTGCCGAGAGAAATGAACGTGTCCTTGATGTACTCGTGAATGGTCTTCACGGGAACATGCCAAATTTTGTCACCCATGATGTCATACTGGTGTCCAAGCTATTTAAACGGTGGACCGGGTTCGTGAAAGGTAGTGGTAGCCAAGCGTCTCCCGGCCGCTGCCCTCACGAGAGCAGTGCTTGTTTCAATGCCCGCACGCGGGACGCATCGATGACGCCCCTCTTCCGGTCGGTTCCATCGATGACCAGCGAACGTACGCCGATGATGTCGACCCTCGTTGTTTTCAGGAACGCGATGTGTTCCATCTGGAGCCTTCCCGCGAGCGCAACGATCAAGCCGCTTGACTTGGCCCTATCGCAAAACTCGTGAACTTGATCGGGTGCCATGAAGTCAAGCAATGTCTTGTTATCCTTTATTGCCGTGTCGACCATCACGACGTCGCACCCCGAATCCAAGGCAGCATCAACGAGCTCGATCGGTTCTATCGACGTGTGAATCCTTTGGTGGTCTGCATATCCCGCGGCGACCACGGACGTGCCTTCACGCGCCATCATCGTTGCCTTGACCACCGCTTTTAACAAGGCCGTGGCACGGTCGCTCGTCTTCGGGCCATACACGCCCACCTTCACGAAGTCCGCTCCAAGGCTGGCGACCCCCGTTGCCGCCAGGCTCGCTGTCCCGGGCAAGTCGGGCATGTCCCCGATGGTGGCACTTAACTTGACCCCGGGTTTTCCCGAAGCAACGATTGCCTCCTTCATGTCCTTGATAATCCACGGGAAATTCGCACCCAAGCTTCCCTCGTCGGGGTTCTTGCAATCGATGATATCTGCGTTTCCTTGAATTGCTTGGCGGGCACCTTCGATCGATCTGGGTGACACCAGCAACGAAATCGGGGGCATGAATGGTAGACCTCAGTACTTTTTTTATATAAATCCGCGTCGATTTTTTATTTTCTTGTTCGGTATAACAAGCGGACACGATGGTCCGCCCATATATTGAGATGGATTGCCAAGAACATGATACGGTTCGTTAATTGTCCCAAGTGCGGTGCGCAAATCGAGAACCTCCCCGGGGTTCCTTGCTGGAGTTGCGGGTACGTGGATACCAAGCAATTGCCCAAAGACCGTGCACCCGTCCCCCAGCACAACACCATCGACATCGAAAGCGAGTACTATTCCCCCGTGAACCCGGTTAACTTCACCGTTTGCCCCGCCTGTGGTGCCCAGTGCGAATCATCCATCCCGAATTGCTGGGCTTGCAATGCACTCCTCCCGGGCCACCCGCCGCACCCGGGATACTCGGCCCCGAAGAAAACGATCTCGCCCAACAAGGACGTCCCGTTCGGCGATATCGTGTACGAACCCCCTGAACCCCCTTTAAAGCATAAAGACCAAGCCGGGGCTCCTGACAAGCTCGTGGGTGACGAGAAAAGCGGGCTAAAAAAAGAAGATCTGGAAGAAGAACGGGAGAAGAAGAAAGAGGGAAAGCTGATCCTGTTCCATTGCCTGCGGTGCAACGAGTACTTCAAGGTCATCTTCCGGAAGGTGCGGGAAAGCGTGAAGTGCCCTGCATGCAAGAACGTGAGAATGAAGGTTTCGTATTACTGTACCCGCTGCAAGACAACCGTGGATTTCGACACGATCGAGCGCCACGTGTGCGATGGTTGCAAGATCGACATGATCCTGGACCCTAATTTTGAATGAATTAAACCTTTATTAGCTCCTTTGTCGTACCGAAGTATATATCCATCCTTTCGTGGTCACCCGAGATGAAGGAAGCCGCTCCCCTTGCTTACGACTCGCCATTGATGGCAGTATCCTCCGATTACATGTACGACCTCATCGATCGCGTCATCCGTGATGTTGGGCCACGGGCACCGTGCAGCCCTGAAGAGAAGAAAGCCGCCGAGCTCATGAAATCCGAGCTGGAAAAGTATTGCGACGAGGTTGTAATGGAAGAGTTCCATAGCTACCCGAAAGCATTCCTTGGATGGATTCGCATCGACGTGAGTCTCCTGATCGCGTGCTTTGCCGTGTTCCTGCTCGCACCCGTGAATCCCGTGCTGTTTTCCCTCTTGCCGCTGGGCATGTCCGGGTTTGCATTTATCATCCTGTACAAGCAATTCCTCCGGTACGAGGAATGGACGCCCAAGTTCCTGCCATACAAGAAGCGCGTTTCCCAGAACGTGGTGGGCACCTTCAAGCCCTCGGGCGAGGTCAAGCGCCGCGTCGTGTTTTCTGGCCACATAGATTCTGCCTTTCGCTTCAATCTCATCCAGTACACGAAGGCCGGGTATGCCTACTTCTTCTTCGGTGGCGTGCTGTTGCTTTTCACGTGCATCCTCGTGTTCCTGGTGCAAGCCGTGCTTTCCATTGCAGGCATATCGTTTACCGATCCCGTCAGCCAAGGAATCGGCTCGTTCGTTTCGTGGGTTGCGTTTTTCCAGCCTCTCTTTGTTGGTGTCATCATCCTTGTCGGGGGAAAATCCAAGAATCTATTTTACGGGGCATTCAGGCACATTAACAAGACCGCCTTGGTATTGATCCTGGCCAACACGGCGTACGTTATCATTGCTTTCCTCTTGTTGCATGGTTACTTCTTCGCGAGCCCCTCGCTTGTCGGTGCCACGACCTTGGCGGTGGTGCTCAACGTGGTCCCTATCTTTGCCCTTTTTCAATTCGTGAGCAGCAAGGCGATCCCCGGTGCCATTGACAACCTAACTGCCGTGGCTGTTTGTTCTTGCATCGCCAAGATACTCGGGCAATGGCGTGAACATGAGCCTGGCAAGTATCCCGAGAACACCGAGGTCGTCATTGCCATCGTGGGATGCGAGGAGCTCGGCGATCGCGGCTCGTGGGCATTTGGCCTTCGTCACGCGGCGGAATACAACAAGATAGATACCACGTGCGTGAACATGGAATCGATCAGCGACTCGAGCATGCTCACGATATTCAACGAGGAGAAGACGACCGGTACAAAGCTCACGCCAGAAGTGTACACGCTCCTCGCTCGATGTGCCGAGGAGCTCGGTATCAATCACAACATCAACCACATGCCTGGCGTGGCTGGTGGAACCGACATGGCGTTGGTTTCGCCCACCCCCTCGCCGAGTTTCAACTGCTGCAACTCATAATAGTAGTAGGGGTTGAAGCGCATAAAATCGATCATCTCCGCCCATCCCCCCGAGCACTCCATGGGGATGTAGCCACACTCGTAGCAGGCGGCGGCGCACATCTCATGTCGCCTTGCGTACAAAATCTGCTCCAGATCGCGAAATTTCATGATCCGGTTTTCCGGCGGCAGTTCTGCCCACACCTTTTTGGCCGCCAGCGCTGCCTTGACCATTTGTTCGGCATGCTCGGCGGTGGCCTTTTGGGCGGTGCATACCAATTCTTTGTTGATGGGGCTCAGCGATTCTATTTTTTTATCGGTATACACTTCTTTGTCGCCGATGCTCAAAGGGATGTCCGCGCCCCTGGGGATTTTCTCCAGCGCTCTCTGGAAGAGAGCCCATTCCTCTTTTGTCAATTCACCGGGTTCGAGATGAATCGCCAGATGTTTTTCAAACCCCCGACGGATGGCATCCTTCCGTTGGTCATATTTTCCTTGGTCCTCGGTGCGAGCGGCTGGGTAATGTTCATCGTTCTCTTTCTGAAATCAAACTCTCTAAAGAAAAAAGGACGAACTTCAAGCTTGCAATAAAAAAATGACCCTTGTTCATCAAGCTCTCGACCCATGATGAAAAATTGATCTCTATTTATTTCCATCCATCATTTTTGTCCCGGAAGCATTATATTGGTCTCTCTATCGGTTAAACCGGCAAGCTTCTCTACCATCTCATTGATTTCTTCTTGAAGTGAAACGATTTCGCTTGCTTGCTCTCCAAATTTCCTTTCTTTTTTCCCGCGTGAAAACGAATCGAGCATCACGATCCGATCTACGAGCTCGCAAACCCGTGCTTGAACTTCAGCTGGTGCAACGGGAATGCGAATGTTGGACACCGGCCCAGGATACAGCTCGAATATCGTCCCCATGCGTTTCCCGAAGGTGCTGAAATACCACCACGTAGCTCTTGAATTCAACACGGCTAAGATATACCTAATATCGGGGCAATCCTTTCCCGGAATGAATATCGTGACGTCATAACTGCAATAATGCTGTCCCGTGTCGATGGCAGCCCGCATGACACTCGCCTTGTAGGGCATGATGATCTTCGCTGAAGCTTCTAGGTTCTTCAAGTTCCTTGGCCTGCGCCAGACGTACCACGGAACCGCTATCTTCCCGTTATCGCGGGACTCCAGCCTTTTCTTGAAACACGACAGGAATGTATGAACGCCAGGATACTTGCGTTCAAGGTCCTCGTCCGTCAACCAAGGGGGCACGTAGATGCAAAGCCGCCTCGCGTCGAATGACCAGCGTTCGATGTCGCCGTTCTTCACCCACCCGTGCACCAGCTCGCGTTCCAGCGGTATCCGCCTGTCATCGATGATCCCGGCATATCCATCTCCTTGATCGTCCCGGTGCACGTGATGCACGAATGCCTTGTCCAAACCGGTTTCTGACCCGCTGATGCACGTTCCAATCGAGCCCAGTGACGGCCATGCATCGAACTTTCGCTTGATAGCCATCTCATCACGGGATAGCAGCGTCCACCCGTGAGCAGCGCCACTCGTGCTAATTGAAGCCTGAGGTACCTTTTTTCCTCGAGTTGCATCACTGATGCCTTGAATCGATGATGGATGGAACACCTCGATCTCGTGGGTTGGTTCCGGGGCTTGTTTTCGCCACGTGATGATAGCAAGGTGGATGCCCAAGTCGGGAAACACGTCAATATCATTCAAGTCCACGATCTCGATGATTTCGTGCATTTCAAGCAAATCACGAAGCTTGGTCGCGTGTGATCCTTCCATGAAGTACCGGGACGTGATTTGACTGCTCGTACCGCCGGCCGCGAGCCAGTTATGGTGTATCTCGAAAAAATAGTATGATAGGTCTGCTTGGCCGTTGAACACGCGGAATTTACGTTCGAGGAGTTTTCTATCCAACGATATCAAGTACTTCTTGTAGTTCACGTAGGGCGGGTTCCCGATGATGGCGTCAAAACCGTTCTTGGGATCGGGAGCTAGCAATGCATTTCCCACCACGATGCTGCCTTTGCAAGCGCTCACCATGCACGTTTTCACGGTTTCAAGAATGCCCGGTTTGAGTCCCGGGAGGTACGGCGAGAGCCATTCCCAGCCTGCAAGCATGACGTGGAAGCACGCGAGCGCAACGGCATCCGGGTCCTCGTCCATCCCGTGTATCTGGCACGACAACGCGTGTTCTAGAACGTCAACTCCATCCCAAGACGCTAGCAAGTCGAGCGTGATTTCGGCACGCGGTATTTCCAAGATTCTTTTTCTTGCATCCGACAAGGCCAATAGTATGGCTTCCAATGCATTCGCTAGGAAACGCCCGGTACCGCATGCCGGGTCCATCACGGAATACGAAACGAGCCGTTCCACATGCCTTGTCATTTCAAGTGTTTTTCCATCTTCGAGCGTCACTTTAATGTGTTCATTCACATCGCGAAGTGGCTTAGCAACAGTTCTTTCAACAATATAATTTACGATGGAAGTCGGGGTATAGGCGATACCCCGGGAGTTCCGTTGTTTATCTGGAATCACGTGTCGCTCGTAGAACCAATCGATGTCGTTCTGGTGAAATGTTAGAGCCGGGTTAAATATACCAATGATGAGGGATTCGATTCGCCCGGCATCCCTTTCGAGCAGCAACCCGCTTGAATCATTCGAGTGAAGCATGTCAGCAAGGCCAACTGAGAACCGGATACCGAGTCGATCAAGAATTCCGTCCATCCAGGTTGTTAACCCAGTGATGCAGCTGGATGCCGAATCGGACTGTCGTTCCCGTGCTTGCCGTGCCACCTCACTTGCCACGTCGATTTCAATCAACCCCCGGCTCCACGCCGTCCTCACTACCAACATTTTCAAGAAAAACCGGGAAAGGCAATCTTTTACCGGTTCGTTCCTTTCTCCCTCGAATACTACCATCAAAGAATCAAGCCATGCTTCCAAGACCGCACGAGCATCCTTTCCATCAACATTTCCTTGCTGCTTGCGAGATCGATTCACGTTAACCTAGCTATCATACTTCCTAGCTAAATTTAAGAGTTGTGGTGATAACAAGCTTGAAATGAACCTACGTGAACATCTAAACTGCCAAGTAATCGTTGCAATACCCCTTCTTTTGCAACCAGAGAACCTCGTTCTGCCGGTAACGGTGGATGATGTCACAGTGGTTGTCATCGAAATCCCATTTGCTCACGATTACCATGTCACCTAATCGCGTCCACATGCGCTTCCTAATCTTTCCACGGATTCGTCCCATTCGCTCCTTCCCGTCCCCGCACCGAATTTTCATCCTGCTATCCCCAAGAATCTGGATCACGATACCCAAGACCTCCCCGTCACGTTCGTGCGGGATGCGCGCGCGTTCTACCTCTATTTCACCGGTGTTCTGTCGAAAACGGGGGGATGAATTGGAGTGCTTTCTCGAAGATTTTTTGCCCATTATAAGATAAATTACGTGTCCTTTCATTTATGATTATGTAATTTAATCAATTTTTTGCAAACGATATTGTTATCTAAAAGTTTTTTTTTCCCCTTGAAAACTCTTGCCTAATAATCGTAGTGGTTTCACTTGTTTTTTTTCTTGAACTAGAGCCCGCCCATAGCTTGATCGGACTCCATGGATTTGGATGTATCCCGCGTGCTTGTATCACGAAGAACGAACGATCTTCGTGTAATAAAATCTCGATCGAGTGGCCTTTATACCAAAAAAAGGAACAAATACTGGGGTCCATGAGAGCACTTTTTTAACCATTCCATTCGGCTTGCATTTTTCAATCCATATGGAACACTTCTTCCATGCTGGACCACCACTCACCTTCTTCGCGTGTTTCAATCGGGTCTTGCATCGGTTTCACGTATGCCCACCATTCTTGCGTCGTCGGGTCCTCGGCCATTCTTGCCATGTCCGCCTCGAAATCCTTGCCGTGGTACTCGAAATAGCTGAACAAGAGACCATCCTTGTGGTAGATGGAATAATTCTTGATGTTGCATTTCTGGATCATGGCGAGCACGCCTGGCCACGCCTTGGCGTGGCATCGCTTGTATTCCTCGAACCGTTCGGGTTTCACGCGTATGATAGAACCAAACCGTTTCACATCCTTTCACCTTGGAAAAAAAGAGTGCAATAAACTGTTATTCATCCTTTTGGGATGAATCCGGCTGTGTAGTGAGCTGGCCCTTGAATTTCTTTGGCTTTGCGGTGAGCGGGTCCTCGAAGTTCTTTGGCTTTGCGGTGAGCGGGTCCTCGAAGTTCTTTGGCTTTGCGGTGAGCGGGTCCTCGAATTTTCCGTTTTTATCCGCGGGAACAGCGTTCCCTTTCTTTTTCCACAAGTTGAGTTTCATATTCATCTAACACCTCGAAGGGATGTCTGCGTGCCATCATAAAAACCTCTCTATTTACATGGTGAGTTAACCACGCGCACGGGTCTTTTTTTCAAGTTACATCACCCGCGTGGTCGCCTCGCGTGCCATGGGAACATTTTTCTTTGCACCACGTGATCGTGTTTCATCAACTTCACGCATACAAGCATGCTAGCCGGATCAAGCGAGAAAAATGCCCGGGTTAGACTATCACAAGGGACTTGTCTTCGAGAGATATTCCAAATCACCATAACGAGAATATGAAAAATGGACCACGTGGAACGTTTTTACGCAACCATCGAGAGAAACCGCGTCGACAGGCTGGCTTGCTGGCTCGGGATTCCCGTCACGGCTGCCAAGCAAGGGTTATTTGATCATTTCAAGGTGAAAGATATCGAAAGCTTGAAGCGCAAGATCGATGATGACGTGTGGGACGTAGAGGTGCCGTACCACCACCCGCCAAGTAACCACGTCGCGTGTGCTTTTGATTTCGCGAAATCTGGCACGATGGGCTATGAAAATCGGACGTTGACAGCACCCGGTTTCTTCGAGGATATGGACGATCCTGCTAAGGTGGATGAGTTCGATTGGCCAGACCCGGCGGAGCATATCAACCCGGATGAATGCAAGGAAGTTGTGGAGAACGTCCCGGACGGTTACCCGGTCTTGGGGATCATCTGGTCCGCGCATTTCCAAGACGTCTACTCGGCATTCGGCATGGCGCGGGCCATCATCAAGATGTACAAGAATCCCGCGATGGTGCACGCGGGGAGTGGCTGGACGTTGATGGCGAGCTTGCCGTTCGGTTGCAGCACGCGGATGCATTCCACCCATATCTTGTTCAAGGCGGCGACGTAATCGTCGTACGACTGCCCGAAGCCGACTTGCTGGACGTCGCCGTAGTCCCGGACGTTCCAGTAGGGAGGGGACGTGAGCACGAGCGTGACCGAGCCCGAGGGCACCTCGTCCATGCGTTCCGAGGACTTGAAGTGGACTTGCTGCCCGGCAATTTCCAACATGGTTCCGCTTCATCCCAGCCCGCGCGGGAAGATTAAGTTATGCACGCGGTGGTTCGCTGGCGATCCCGAAGGCCAGCGTCACTTATCGTGAACCCGACCGCGTTGCACTAGAGTGACGAAGCAGGTTTTCCGGTCGTTTTCCACGCGGGGGCACGGTCGCTGCCACGAGGGAAGGACACGCCAGTGCCGGGATGACCGTGCTTGCGTTGTCGAGGAGGGCCAGCGACCTGACGACCTTTTCATGGCCCTTCACGCCGGCAACGAGTGACCAGTCGCCCTTGGACCAGGCGTGGATGCGGCCGTCCTGCCACTCGCCGGAGTAGACCCGGTCCTTGGCGATGGCGAGGGACTCGGTGTAACCGTTGGGGAGCTCGGTGGAGACGGGCCAGCCGGGCTCGTTCTTGTAGCGGATGGAGAGACGCCTGGTGCCACCCTTGCCGCCGGCTTCGAGGCCCGTGTAAATGTACTTGTCATCCACGGCAACGGCATGGATTTCCATCTCGTGCAAGAGGGCGACCTTGCGGTTCTCTGGAATGTAATATATCTCGGCCCCCGTGTACAAGCAGTCGCTGGCCGGGTCCACCGCGAACGTGTACGTGTCGAACCACAGCTTGAACTCGCGTTGCACGTGGCCGGTACCCGCGTCCAGCTGCCTGAAGTCGCATAGCGAGAGCGTGTAGAGCTTGGTGCCGTGGATCTCGATGCGTTGCACGTCATCCTCGTGCTCGACGGAGCGCTCGACCTGCCAGTCGCGCTTGGAATAGGTCTTGATGTCGCCCGTCACGGAGGCGACGTGGACGTGTTCACCTTGGACCGCAACCATGCCCCAGCAATTCCAGTGCTGTTGCGCCGGTTGTCGGCTCGATGGCACGGGCATGAGCGTGGCGACCTGGTCCCACGATGCGAGGGAATAGACCGTGACCGACCGGTCGCCCGTGGACCCGATGTAAAGGTAGGTACCATCCGTGGCGAGCGAGAGCATCGGCTTGCGGCCGCTTTCGAGGGTGCCTAGGCTGGCAAGGTCGCTGGCCGACCAGAGCCGGGTCGTGCCATCGTCCGATGCGGAGGCGAGGAGGCGTGCCATGCGCGTGTCGTGCTCTCGGTGCCGTGCGGTTGGGGAGTGGCGCTGTTATTCTAATTCTCGTCGGGCATGCTGAAATATCTTTTCCCCACGAGCTGGAAAGAATTATTTTTCACGAGGCGATGCGCGGCTGGCATGCAACGCATCATTCCTTCAAGAGCAACCGGACCATCTTCTGCTTCTCGGTCCGGGCCTTCTGGTCCCGCTTCCCGTCGCGGCACAACGGGCACCGGCCCATGCAGACGACGCCGTGCTCCAGCCACGCCGCGAACGGTTGCTTCGTGCCCACGCGCTCGACAAGGACGTCCGACGCCATGTGACGGTACAGGACGTGCCCCAGGTCGTTGTACGCACGTCTCGTGCGTGCCATGGTAGTTGTTCCGGGGGCGTGATATATTAAGGTTAAGGAAACCTTTGGAACGATTCAACGCACGAGCTTCACCACCACGCCGGTCGATGCAGTTCATGTTTCCCGGCGTGTTTCTCCTCGTTATCCCTGCTCCAGCGCCCATTTCCAAGCGGGCTTGACTGGAACGAGCAAGTCCCCGACGCGCATCTCATCTTCCTGGTCCTCGGTAATTATCAAACCGGTCTTGGTACGAAGGGTGCTTAACGCTTCTGCAAGACCGTCCACTTCACGCTGCTTGTTTTGCAAGCCCAATTCTTGCGTGACTTGGATGGCAGATAACGATTGATTCTCCTTGACGATGACATCGCATTCGCCAATTCCCGAGAAATACGACACGTTATCGCCCGATTTTAGCGTCGAAATGACATGGTTCTCCATGAACCACCCCTTATCGTGGGTCAAGACCGGGCTGATGCGCTTGATAAATCCAGTATCGAGAATGTAGAATTTCTTGTCCGCAATTATCTGTTTTCTCACGCTAAATTCAAATTTAGGAACGATGATGGCAAGATACGTGTCCTCCAGTTGCTGAATGTAGGTCTTGACCGTGTTCGCGCTCCCGATCCCGATGGTGTTCGCGAGGCGATTGTAGCTGAATTTCCGGCAGAAGTTGGAGATGAGATACCGGTACAATTCCCTGACGGATTTCACGTCAGTTATCCCGTGCCGGACGACAACGTCCTTGATAACAATATCATCATACACGTGGTCAAGTATTTCCTCGCTTCCAAAAACAATACGCTCGGGCATTCCACCCGTTAGCAAGTATTCATCGAACAGTTTCTTGAAGAAAACCCGGGTTTCCGTGGTGAAAGTTACAAGTGTTCCGGGGCTTGGAACATCAACATGCTTTGCCTTGAGAAACTCGCGGAAGGAAAATGGCTTGATGATGATATCCACGTGGCGACCGGTCAAGCGAGAACCGATATCTTGCCGCAATAACGACGCGTTGGAGCCACTGATGAAAAATTTCATCCCGGATTCGTAAAAACGACGAATGAACCGGTCAAAATCAGGCACGACTTGGATCTCGTCGATGAAGAAGACCGATTTCTGTCCGACTAACTCGAGCTGGGCCTCGTAGACGAGGTTGAAATCCGAAGCGTTAAAGTTCAAGAGACGTTCATCTTCGAAGTTGATATAGTAGAAATCAGCATCATGGTAATATTTTTGGATAATCTGACGCATGAGCGTGGATTTCCCGCATCGCCTCAACCCACAGATAACGATGACGTGGGGAACCGTCATGAAACTGGCCATCTGCGGGAGGATCTCGCGCTCGATGCCCACGGGCCGCCGGAGCAAGGCTTCCCGCTGGTCCGCGAGGATGCGAAGCAATTGCGATTTTGCAATCATCAGCGATACATGGGAATCGAGGTTTATAAATATCCTCGATACCGTTGAGGATTAATGCACGAATATCCTCATTGCGGATGAGGATTATCTCTGTATTCAATAGATGCTAGACCTTGTCTTGATAAAACAAGGTTTTTTCTCGGTTTGCTAATGAATGTTTGCTTGGGAAAGGAAAAAAGGAGGGAAGTACCTGGCCGGAAAATAAACCGTAATCCTGAAACCGTAGGCAAGAATGCATAATGCTTAAGGGCACCTGTAATGCCGGGATTCGAACCCGGAAGTTCCATCCAGTTTGTACGGTTTGGTTCCGTTCCGACCAGCCCATTCCCGGATTGATGGAATGAGAGGAAATGGAGTATGGCGGGTCGACATAATCCTTATGCGTGAAGCTTTAACCGCTGCGCGGGCATCAATCACCAATCCTAATGGCATGATAACGGGCTAGTTCACAGCTAGGTTGCCACTTTTTTGGGAAAGCGACAGAAACCCGACCCGCCCCCATCCGGTCTCACGGGATGAGATTGAAGCTGGACAGCTTGAGCGGCGTGTTCACGTTCGTCTTCTCCAGCAACGAATCCAGGCTATTTTTCACCCTGATCTTCTCCTGGATGATGTCCTCGAGTTGCTGGTCGGTGAGCTGGTTCATTTCGCGTTCCTTGTCGTCAACCGTTAACCGGGTACGCCGGTTGCTGAACAGCGTGTCCTTCTGCTTCAAGGACTGGATGCGATCGATATCAGCACGGGCTTCCTCGACAAGCAACCGCAAGTAAGACAAGGTGACATCCTTGCCGTTGCACTTGCATGTCGTCTCGTGGGCGGTCTTGTCGAGGCTGAAGCGCAAGTTGGCAATGTCCCGTTTCAAGGCTTGTATCTTGGTTTCAATATCCTTGAACAAGATGATGTTGGGATCGTCGTTGATGCACTCGTCGATGCTCTTCTTGTCGATCGGGACGAGAACCGTGAATTTATCCTTCTGCAACGTGATGAGACGCTGCAACTCGTTTCGTTTTTCTTTCAATGCCTTGATACCGTCGCTGATGCTCATGTCGATGGTCATGTCATGCACCCTGCTATCGAATTTGACGGGCGGTTATAAACGCCCCGTTCCTCTCGGGATGTAAGGGACGACCGGGGCGGGGCTTTTAAGTCCATGCCACGTGCATCCCATAGATTTTTTAAAGGGCGTTGCGAGAAATACACCGTGGTGAAGAATGGAGAATCACGACCAACACCCCTACAACGCGACACGAGATATCGTGCACGGTTTGGGACCCATTTTTGAGAAAAGCAAATGCACGTTCGCGTATTTAGTTGGCTCTTATGCAACCGGCACGTCTGGGTGGTGGAGCGACGTGGACATATTCGTTCACGTTCTAGGCGTTGATTCCCTTCCGGACGACGAGAAAATCAAGCTAATGTTGGGTCTTGCCACGTCGATTGAATTACAAGCAGGAATCAAGAATGTCGACGTGCGCTTGATCGACATGCTCCCGGTTCACGTGCAATTCCATGCCATAGCCACGGGTGTCTTGATTTACGAGAATGACAATGGCGTGGAACGGCGCGATTACATCGAGCGATTATTGCATGAATATTACGAGTATCACGAATGGTACGAAAAAATTATCGATGAGAGGCTGAAAGCATGATGTTTTGTCCTTACCGCGGCGTGTGCCAAAAAAGATAACTAAGAAGAAGGTAAAACGTGCAATGAACGTGGACGAGCTGAAAATCAAGGAAAAACTTGTTTTTGGTGACAGGTACGTGAATCTCATCAAGGAAACAACCGCGGGTGGCGTAGAGACGTTCTCGAATTCGATCGACGTCCAGCTCAAAGGGGAACGCTTGTTCGAGATGATCAGCCAAGTCATACTCGATATCTGCACCCACATCGTGTCCCGGACAAACCTTGTACACCCGCCGGATTCATACGCAAGTTGCATGAAGAAACTCGGCGAGCTGGGAATACTCGGGCAAGAGGAGGTTACCACGTTCACGGAATTAATCAAGATGAGAAACTTGATCTCGCACAATTATTCTTCCATCGATGTCAAGGCAGTTTTCAATGGCTTGCAGAAGATCAGCCCATGCCCCGGCTGAATGCCATTGCATTGATACCGAAACCACGGAACACTTGAGGCATTTGCTCGAAATGTATGTATTGATCGGGGATGTAACCAACCTTCATGGGGACAACGCCCCATTTCTTGGCGATGGCATGGCCGACAAGCAAGTTCCTGACGTATCCTTCGCCGGTTTGGAGCCACGGGCTATTTTGCACGAAAAACGGCCCGGCGATAAGCTTTCTCGATTTTAGAAGTTCGTGCACGCGTGCCTTGTTTTCGGGACGTATTTCAAGATAGTCCTCGATCATGCACGTTTGCCCGTCAAGCATGAATGAATGAAATTTGGCATCTTTTTCCAAGATGTCGATCAAGCTGTCCATCATCTCGACGAGCCGGAACCGGAACAAGTTGAACGGCATGTACCATTCCCGGTCCCAGTGTGAATGCGAGACGATTATGACTTTTTCACCGGATCCCATCGGTTTCACGAGCATTTTGTTTGATCTGGAATGCACGTGGTATAACGCGGTGCTGATTAAAAAACGGATGGACGAGATAGCACGGGTCCCTTGCCCAGCGAAACGGGTAATCGTGCTTGCTCTTGATTCGTGTGACCGGTGCTGGTTGAAAATAATGGTGGAAAAAAACGAATGCATCAGCCGGATGATTGTTGCTTCACCAAGAACACGGCATTTTGGTCAAAATATAGCTTGGAGAATCGCACGTCATACTTCATGGGTGTGAATAGTTCCCCGCCACCGCTGTAAAACTTGGAGAAGAACTCGTAAAAATGCAGACGGACGTTCTGTATCGTGACCAGCATCAATTCCAGTAACATGACGAGCCCTGTCCCGATACCATATGCAATCCCGAAACCGACGGAACCCGCGATTGCATCACCGACATTCTTGGTAACGGAGCTAGCCACTTGTGAAGCAATGATCCTCACGGCGAACATGAATCCGAGATGCACCATCGTCATTGCAAAGATACGCGTGTAGCTGATGGCATTCGAAAGGAATGACAAGAATGTTTCGAACAATTCCATCGATTTCTCGCCGATGATGCTCCCGCTTCGTTTCCTTGTAAGGTACGGCAATTTCGCGGCCTTGCCAATAACCTCACCGAATACTAACAACCCGATAAAGGAGAGCAGGATGATACCGCCGGGGGTGAAGATCAGGAACTCCATGCTGATGAAATACGTGATCGCCAAGCCATGGTGCTGGATGAGTAACCAACACGTCCACAAGATGCCCGCCTTAGGTAACGGGTCAACCAAGATCATGAATTTACGTTTCACGAGGATGTAATTCAATGCTTTCAAGATAAGGCCAACCGACATTTGAATAGCTCCGATCCAGATCGTGAAAGTAAAAAGTCCCATTGCACCGCCTTCAAAGGGCTTGAACCAAGGGAACAACTGCATTCCAAATCCATGTATCTCGAACGGGAAGCCAAAAAACTCGCCATAAACGAGACCACCGAACAAAGCACCGGCACCACACCACGCTATAACCAGAGACAGGTTATGCCACCCGTCCTTGTGCTTGAAACGCCTCGCGCATAGAAGGCCGGCCGCTATCAAGACGAGTCCTTGTCCGAAATCACCAAACATCAAGCCGAATAGCAAGGGAAAGGAGATGGCCATGATCAGCAAGGGATTTACCTCGAAATACCTTGGCATACCGTAAAGCTTGAGAATCGTGGTGTAGGGACGCAACAACGGACTTATATGCATGTAGGTGGGTGGCTCTTCAATCACCTTGCCATTTGGTGTGTTTTCCTCGTGTAATGTATCTTGTCGTTCCATGGGTATGAATTTATACTTCACACGATCGCCGAATGCAGCATTCATATCTTTTTCCAGCAACGGCCATTCATCCAATAAAATCCAGAACTCGGCAATGACGAATTCTTTCGAGAACCGCATCTTGTCATGGTATTGAAGTAAGCGCGTTATGTACGTACGGAGCTCTTCCAGTACCATAACTTCCGGTGTTAGTTCACGCCGGAGAGAGACGAGAGTCTCCTTCAATTTATCGCGTTCGTCAAGGAACCCTTCTTGCTTGAGCTGCATGGTATCGATGTCTAGCGTGCCATCATCTTGGAAGAAACTCGGGAGTAATTCGAAATCCCTTGCGTTGTAAAGTTTCTTTTTCTCTTCCAAGTCGTTGGGCGTCGGGTTCTGGGTAACAATTAAGAACAAATGTTCTTTTTCGGCCACCTTCGTCTCGTAATAAAAGAAGCCTTGGCTATCCAAAAAGGACTTGAACAGCGCCACGTTCACGGTGCCGATCACGATCGTGTGAACCTTGATCAGCGACAAGTTGATATAGTCCTTCTTGAAATCAAAGAACGAAAGGCTTTCCAGTACCGCGTTTGCAATCCAATTCATGGATATGGCTCGCTCAAGAATGATCTGCTTGTTGTATAGCTCTTGAAGCGCGTAGTAATGCTCATTTGTTTTTTCCAAGGTCTTTGTGATTAAATCCTCGAGGTCCTTGATATGAAACTCGTAATGGAAAACCGGTTTCGAAACGGTGGTGATCTGCAATTTGGTCTTGATGAAACCGATGTGCTCGTTGATCTCGTTCAGCTGGTTTTCAAACATGCGGATCTTGAACTCGCGTATTGAAAAATCGCTTGCATCAATATCTTCTATGCGGACTATGTTTTCTTGAAGAAGCGCGATATCATCGGGTAAATGGGAAATCTCTTTTATTTGACCAACGTATTTTGCTGAAATGTTATCTATTAAGGCACCTATGTCCCTCAAGGACATCGCAACGATCAACTTCCCGAATTTCTCCGATTGCAGCATGGTTATCAGTTTCCTATCAGGTCATTCCATCCATTCAGGTTTGGCCGGAATAGATACCGGTATCACCAGAACGGGAATTTTAGCAAATTCAACGACTCGCAACGTGATGTGCCCCATGATGATATCGCTTGCATGTTTTTTCGATGAAAGATTAATTATAATGAGGTCCATCTTGTTATGTTGGGCATAATTAATGATTTCCTCGTCGACTATTTTCCCTTGCATGATTTTCTTGGTGATCTTATAGGGAATATCAGATTCTGCTTTGATTTGTGTTAAAAGGTCCTTGAAATAACCTTCGGCTTGAAGCTTGGCCTTGTCAACCATCGATGATGAATTTTCTTTGGAAAGGTCTGATATTTTTTGAATGACGCTCAGATTAAGGACATGGAGGATGTGAATATCGCTGTTATTTTGCCTGGCGATATGGCATGCCAAGCGAATGCATTCGATGCAACCTTTCGTTCCATCTACGGGGACCAGTATACGCTTGAACCTGTCCATTTAAAAACCACTTATTCCGGCTTTTTTTTCGATTTTTTCTTTGATTTTCTTGACCCTGATGAACTCTTCTTGCTCGCTCTCTTCAAGTATATTCTCGATCTCCCGGATATGACGGATAGTTTGGGGGATGATGATGTTTTCCAACGCGTTGATCCGGCGCCGGAGCTTGCGGTATTCATTTGCTAGGATGAAAAGGGTATTCTCGAGTTCCGCAAGCTTCACGAGGTTCTCGATCGTATCTTGCATGCGCAAATAGTAAAAATCGAGGAACCGGCTCGTGTCAATGAAACCATAATGCGGGTATTTCTTTTCGCGCTTTATCTGGAACGTGATCTTCGGCAAAGTGAAGCCAAGCGATGACCGGTAATCAATCTTGATACTATATTCTACAAGGCGTTTATTCACGTCGATCAATGACATTAAAGCCCGTTCCTTGGAAATGACTTCCGCCTTCTCAAGGTCTTGAAATGCTTTTACCGTGTTAATGATGGTATCCCGGCGCTTGTCTTTCACGTTCTTGTAAAACGACTTTATCTGAATGAGAAGGGATTCTGCTTTGATCTCAAGCAAATCATGACCATTTTGAAGGAATGACAGTCGTCGTTCCATCCGCAGGAGTTCCGTCTTAGTCGGTAATATTTCAGTGAAAGACACGAATGCTCACCATTGAAATTAATCTAACCTCTTTGAACATAGTATTCATTAACGATTGATGTCTTAATTCGGGTTAATTCATCGACTGGCAAGATGGATAAAATTTTCCAAGCGATGTCAAGGCTTTCATTGAATTTCCTCCTGACATCCATCCCTTGATTCAGGAATTGCATTTCAAATTCTTCGGCATATCGTATATATTTGCGATCGAGAGGTGAAAGGCCCTCCTCACCCACGATTGCTTGAAGAGCCCGAACATCCAAGGCTTTGGAATAGGACGAGTAAAGCTGGCTCATCACGTCGGAATGGTCCTCGCGGGTTTGGTCCTTGATTGCATCTTTCATGAGCCGGCTCAGTGATGACAAGATATCCATTGGTGGTGACACGCCGCGGCCGAACAAGCTCCTGCTGAGAACGATCTGGCCTTCGGTTATGTAACCGGTTAAATCGGGAACGGGGTTATTTATGTCATCTTTTGGCATGGTCAAGATCGGGATCTGGGTTATAGAACCGGGCTTTCCCTTGATGCGGCCGGCTCGTTCGTAAATTGATGCGAGGTCGGAATACATGTAACCGGGATAACCCTTCCGGGAAGGAACCTCGTCTTTCGAAGCCGATACCTCTCGCAGCGCTTCACAATAGTTGGTCATATCGGTGATGAGCACCAGCACGTTAAAATCCTTCTTGAACGCAAAATACTCTGCAGTCGTTAGCGCGATCCGAGGGGTGAGCAATCGCTCGATGGTTGGATCGCCAGCCAAGTTGACGAACATGATTGTTTTCGAGGAAGTCCGCTCGAAGTTCGTTTTAAAATAGATGGACGTGTCATTTTTTATACCGATACCCGCGAAGATGACTAAAAATTGCTTGTTTTCATCTTTCTGAAGTATTTTTGCATGCTTGACGATCCGTGCAGCAATACCATCATGGGGCAATCCCTGACACGAAAAAATTGGTAACTTTTGGCCGCAAACGACAGTTGTCAACGTGTCGATGCAGGTCACGCCGGTCTCGATCAGGTCACGTGGATATTCCCGCGAATAAGGATTGATGGGTTCGCCATTCACGTCCCCCCACATTTCCGGGATGACTTCCGGACCGCCATCAAGAGGGACTCCCATGCCGTTGAACGTTCGGTTGATCATGTCCGGTGACAAGGGTATCTTCAAGATGCCGCCGGTAAATTCGACCTCTGTCCCGTGTATATCAAGCCCGGTCGTACGCCCCGGTCGTCGTTGGATAGTCGGTCGTTGTATCGTTTGTCGTGCCCACGACGCACGCGATGCCGCCTTCCACGGCAATTCTACTCGTGCTCTCGTAGCTTGATCCCCCGAGGAGCGTGCTGTAGATCAGGCTACTCCCGTCCGTGCTTAGCTTCATCACGAACGCATCGTATAACCCACCATTGTACGTCGTGTCGTAAGCCCCGGGCGTCGTTGGATAAGCGCTCGAACTTGTATATCCCGTGACATAAGCAAACCCGTTCTCCACGGCAATATCCATGCCACATTCCATCCCTGTTGTTCCGATGAACGTGCTGTAGACCAACGTGCTTCCATCCACGCCCAGCTTTGTCACGAAAATGTCAATCGAACTATTGAATGTCGTGTCATAAGCCCCGGGGGTGGTTGGATAATCGGGCTCACCATTATACGTGCATCCCGTGACATACGCAAATCCGTTTTCCACGGCGATATCCGCCGCAACATCATCGACGGAACCACCGATGAACGTGCTATAGATCAAGCTACTCCCGTCCACGCTCATTTTCGTGACGAAAACATCGTCCAAACCATTTTTTGTCGTGTTATATGCACCAACAGTCGTTGGATAATAGGGTGAACTTGTTTTTCCAAATACAAACGCGTATCCATTCTCCACGACGATACCTCTCCCGCGATCGGAACCTGCCTCCCCGAGGAACGTGCTATAACCCAAAACGTTAACCACGGGATCGATGGTCAATGTCTTGCTCGAATCATAATCGCCCAGCAAGAATCGTATCGACGTTGCGCTCGATTGATGGAACTCGCAATCGACCGCGTTCGTTTTTTGCGTGATATCTTGGAATGCGATCAACCCCCGATCTTCGAGCACCGCTCCCGCAATGCTAATGCGAAGGTCATGTGATCTGGCGTCAACGACATCTGCATTCATGAAATCAAGACAGATCTGGCTTGTATCCATGCCAGGTGCCACCAGGAACTCGTACTTCAAGCCAACCCCCGTCGTCTTGTAGGTCAAGTCGATGCCCGGATAGAGGTCTTCGTACACGATTGCGCCATAATCGACCAATCCCGCTTGCCATTTCGATGGATCGTTCCCTCGAAAGTAACTCGTCACCGATTGCAGCGGATTGATTCCTTTAGGTTCCACGACCCTGCTACCGGGGAATGCCAGCTCCAGCGTTTCGTTCCCCAACTGATAGTATACTTCCGATATTCCAAAACCGACCAACGGGCTCGGTCCGACCCGGTACGTGAAATAAATGCCCGAATTCTTGTCCTCCACCTGCGAGAACACGCCATTCGTGATGTTGATACCCTTGCCTGCTTCGCTGGCACTGGCGCTGGCTCCGGCACTGGCGTCAACGCCAACGCGGTTGCTGGCTGCCCCATGTATTCGTTCAATTTCCTCTGGAAATTCCGATGGTGAGGCTTGTCTTGCTGCCATCCTGGTTTCGGCCTCTTCCAGGCCAAGCCTTGCAAACCCGTCCGACATCACGACTGCTTGGGCAACTATTAATGCAACGAGCATTGTCGCCAATACATGGTTTGATCTGTGTATCTGTTTCATTTCTGCTTCCATCCTCTTTATGATATTGATTCGGGGAAACGCTCTTCCATGCACACTCTGGCCACCATGCCAGAATCATGATTCCCAAGATCGGTATCACGATGATGCACGATGTCTCTCTTCGAATATGCGAGATTGCGATATATTAACTTGAGCTTTTCAAGGTTTGCGTGATTTCTTCTTTTTTCTCCAAGATTTCAAGAATTTTTCGGGTAAAATGCACGCGTGTATCCAGCATCTGCGATGCGCTGTCGTTCTGATAGCGCATGCAATCGATGAAAATACAAATCACGAGTTGGAAGAGCGGTCGATGAAAATAAAAATCACGAATTGGAACGAATGACTGGCTCCCGTGTCATGCCATCTTGAACACGCTTACATAGTGGCGCGTGAGGTTCAAAAAATAATTCCCGAATTCATAGGAAGCCTCGATCTCGGTTCCCTCGTGCCACTCGTTGAACGTGGCGATCACCGCCCACCTTGCACCCGAGTGGATGATGTCTTCCCAGACCATGGAATAGGTCCAGTTGTTGCCATAGTTCTTCGTGCCGCGCCTGTTCACGTACGACCCGCCGCCATCGCCTTCCATGAGATGACGATTCCGGTCGTCGTAACCTGGATACGCGGTCGCCGCGAAGTTCGTGCCCGTGCGTCTCGAGACCCGCACGTTCTCCGCATAGATAGTTCCCAGCGGGATCGCGGGTGCCGGGTCTTCGCTTTCCAGGTTGACGAATCTCGAGCCGAGAATGTAACAATGATAGCCGTTGAAGACTTGGGGCCACAACGGGTCCATGATCGCGTATTTCGTGCCGGGACCCAGGCCTGTGTTCCCGTGCAAGTACACCGGTCCCACCTCTCGTTCCACGAGACCCCGTATCGTCCGCCAGCGATCGATCGTCGTTCCCCTCGTGATAGGAGCCCACACGAAGATGACCGGATGACCACCGACCTTGAAAGCCTTGGAATGATTTCCCCACGCGGTCACGTAGTGAATCAAGTTGCTGGCTATCAGCCGCTCCTGGGAACACGGCGGCGGGTCAAGGGGGAAGAAACCGGGTGGTTGGAACGTGCAATTGTAGTCTTCCTCGGCGCGTTTATCCCAGTCCGTCGCGTGCTCGAAGTAGATCGTGATGTTGGGGATGTTCAGGTATCCTTGCGTTTCCAGCAAGGCTGCCATGGTAAAGAGATTCTGAAGAGCGTTGCAATCCCGCTCGTCGTATTCCCCGTTCCACGACGCGATGAGGGTGTCGATTCCCACGTCTGCACATGTCAAAAGATGCTCCTTCAAGACCTCGGGATCCGCCGAATCGTACGGCCCCCGGATCGGCAAGTGGGAGATGTCGAGCCACGTCCGGTTCCAGTCGCACGCGCTCTCGTTGATCTCCTGTTCCGATCCCGGCGGGGTGAAGTCGATCTCGGACCAGTTGAAGTTCCATGGCAAGTGGCCGTTCTGGCTCCAATGCTCGTAGTTGTCCAAGATATCGTTCGTGCCCGTGGTCGCGTTCGTGAAATTCGTCGCGTTGGAATACCATGGATAGTAGAACGCGAGCACGTGCTTCTCCGCGTCGAGCGGGGAACCGTGTAACATTCTCTCGGGAATGACGATCACTTGGAACGCGATTGAAATGTACACGATCATGGCAAGCTGGACCACGTGCTTGCGCGAGCGCGCGAGGTGCCAGTGTATCGCGTGGGAAGAGACCTCACGACGTGGTTTCTCGCTGCCCGGGGCTCGCAGCCGACTTGCACCGGCCATTGCCAGGAACAAGATGAACAGGACAGCGCCGAAGGAGAGCGCCTCCAGTGATTGGTAATCGATGGATGTCGCGAGGAAAGCGACGCCGGCGACGGCACCGATGCTCCCTTCGATGACGAGGGGAAAAACCGCTTGACGTGGATTCGCGATCTTGCCGATCTTCCAAGCAGCGATCCTCCGGAGCAAGAGCTGGTGCAATGCAATGCTCAACCGCGTCATGGCATAGAATGAGAACGGCACGATCAAGAACACGCAGAGCATCGCGGGGGCACTGTCGAGGAGGGGTGGCCACGCGCTCGAGCCAATGGCATACAGTATCAATGGAAGCATGCCGCCGCAAGCGAAGAGGATGATGTCGAGTCGCGTGCTTGTCATTGCCCTGCTTCCTCGTGAACTCGCCGCGAAAATATTTGCAAGGTAAACGACGAATAGCGAGACTTGGCCGCCAATGATGCTAGCAGGCAGGTACTCGGTCGCCAATCGTGCAGGGAACAAGCCGAGAAAGGCGAATTCGAGGATTTTCGGCATCGAGATCCCGAGCAGCACGACGCCGACCGGGATGAAATGCGTCCAGATCATGCTGCCGGGTCCCGTGCCCACGTCACTTGCCATCGGTTCGGCCCCGGCACGTGCCGGGCTCGTGACGGCCCCGCCCCCATCGCCCCGATCCCCCGTGGAAGCAACCTTGGTCTTGAACCGCCCGACCGCGAGCACCGCGAAAATGAATGGCAATGACCAGGCAATGATGCTCTCGTTCCAAGGCTCCCCGAAACGAAAGAGATACAAGACAAGGCTGCCGAGACACGATCCGATGGCGGAATACATGGCACCTTGCCAGGAATTCTTCCTTGCATTGGCACTCCTGGCGTTGGTGAGCCACGAAACCACGTTGGACGAGATCGCGAGCACGAGCCCCGCCATACCAACGAGCGTCATGATCTCGGCCTGGATGTTTGCCAGCATGAAGGCATATGTTCCTGCGAAGACCAGGTCCATGACAAGCTTGCCCGGCGCACCACCCCGCAACGAGCCGAACGACAACCCGATGGCAATTGTCGCGACGATGGCCGCAACGCACCCGCCAAGGACGAGCCATGTCGATGGCGATCCTCCTAGATACGGTAAATATGCCCAGAAGATGATGCCCCCGTTCCCGGCCATTATCGTGCCGAAGCAGGTCATGATCATGAACCAGGAAAGCAAGCACCGGAGATTATCGAGACCTCGCTGCTTTGTAGATATGCTTGCCATGGTTGAAAGCACCATCGAAAGTAAAAAAAGGTTCCTCACGGGAGACCGAGCACGTGCGAGTGGAACGGGTTGGTTATGACGTTCCAATTGATGCCGCGACACTTCCATTCGAATTTCAACACGATGATGACCAACAACAACGGGGCCGCGATCTTGCTCGCCCACGAGATGATCCGCGCCACGCGACGGCGTGGTGCATGAACATCAAGGTAATCGAATGATTCAACCACCACGAGCTTTGACATCGATGTCAACGCGTTGCATTACACCGCAACGGGGCCACCCGTAGTATCGTAAGAAGATTAACGATCATGAAAAGATCGGCCTATAATTTCGTTGCAATCAAGGAAATTATCGCGTTTTTCCCACTTTGTAATACTCCTTTCGTGGAAAAATGATGTTTCTTGTAGAGATTTGCCCGGGAGCCCGACACGCCCGGGCGTGGAACCGTGGGTGAAAGGAGGGGCGCGTTTAAATAAACGCCGATGATAGATTAGTCGTCAGCCATTCACCATCACGCGTTCTGGAGTGAGGTTCTTGCTCGTCACGATACCAATGTTGTGCATGTATCCATTTCTCGCCGCGATCACGCTCCTAGCAAGGAATCATCGGTCGCGTTGAAGAAATACACGTCGAGCCGGTCGCCATCGGGATCGCTCACCATGGCGGACAAGAATGCCCAGTTGGTGGGGATCGTGGAACCATTCGCAGGCGTGACGAGGACCGGCACGTCGGGGATCGTCGTCGGCGGGGAGCCTTCCCATTTCAAGTCGTATTCCTGGCCGATCGGCTCGTACGTGAACACGATGATGAAATACGTTCCGGGGAACAAGACCGAGGTGATCGTGATGTTGCTCTTCATCAAGTCCTCCATCGCCATGTACATCACGGGAGAGCCTCCCGAATTTAAAATGGCGAGCATGACCGGCGCGCGGGTCTCGTTCGTCAGCAGCTGGACGTCCACGCGCTCCGGTCCCGGCCCCACTTGTATCTTGAAATAATCGTACACCATGGGCGTGCCACGTATATTATAGAGCAATCCCGTGCCGTTGATCGACGACAACCACGTGCCCTCGTGTACGTTGAGGTCATACGCGGTGGGAGGGTCATCGTTGATCTCGTAGTTGTCATCCACTGGAAGCGGCGACGTTTCGTATTTCAGGTCATAGGACAGGCCGCTGGCCGGGTAAAATGAACCGGCATAGACGTACACGAAATAAAAGCCCGGCGTGCAATTCACGCCGTAGTTCACGCCACCCGGTCCCGCGGGTCGAATCCCGTAACCAATATTGTTAAAACTTGCGTCAAACAGGAGCAAGTATATCTCTGCACCATATGCTTGCGTGAAGTTCACGGCGACATCGAGGAAGCCGTGACCCGATGGCACCTCGACCTGGTAAAAATCATCATCGAGCAGCACGGCAGTCCCGTTGATGCCCGATAGCCACTGGCCGGCATGCGCGGCCAGGTTGGTGGCAACCATCGGATGGTCGTTCTCCTCGTAGGTGTCGTCGACGGGCACCGCCGATCCAGTCCATCGCACGTCGTAGGTGCATCCCGCGACGCTACTGTACAGCCGCAAGTAGTAGGTGCCTGCCTGGGAGAGCAAGAACCGGAGTTGTGAATCCTTATTGGAGATCAAATCTTGCATGAGATAGGAAGTGCCATTTTCATCGACGAGTTGGCATTTCATGACCCCGTCTCCCGTGATGTTGATGGAGATCGCTATCAATGGATTGGCCAGCGTCACGTCGATGCGGTAATAGTCATCATCGAGGGATATTCCCGTGCCCGCGATGCTCGATAGCCACGTTCCCTCGTTACTCGTGAGATCATACGCCGTGACATTGTTATCATTTTCCTCGTACGCATCATCGAGGGGAGGCGCCGTCGTGTTCCAGATCAGGTCGTATATACACCCTTGCGTGGAAGAGGACACGAGCAGGTAATACGTGCCGCCGCCATCGGGCACGCGGTACAAGATGCGGTGCTGGTACGACACGATGGTAGCGTATGAGGTGTCTAAAAGGGAAATGCTCGACATGCCAATCCCGGAGTCCAGCTGCACCTCGATGTATTCCGATCCGCTCGCAGCCGCGATCTCGTAATAATCGGGGTCGTTGCACCGGCCTTTCCCGTAGATGGAAGACAACCACGTGTTTTCGTAACTTGTCAAGTTGAATGCTGTTGAAGGGTCGTCGTTTTCCTCGTACAAGTCTTCCAGAGGCGGGACTGTCGTCCACCACCGGAGGTCATACGTCATGCCCGGCGTGGTACCGGTGATGCACACGTAATACGTCCCGCCTCCAGCGGGCAAGATTTCCTCCAGCAAGACCTGGTCGAGCGTCGGGAATTCGGATGCCACCAGGTCGAGCGTGCTGTTGAAGAGGTACAAGAACATGCCGCCTACCATGGAACTGAAGGTTGCAAGCACGTGCAACGACTCGTTCCCGCTTGACACCGCGATCTCGTAGAAATCATCGTCATTGTAGATGCCCGTGCCGTTGATCGATGTCAACCACGTGTCTTCATATAAAACGAGGCTATATGCAGATCCGGCATCATTGTTTTCCTCGTAATTATCATCGACCACGACCACCGGCGGGGAGCATTGCCAGTACAAGTCGTAGGTGCTCTCCAAGTCAGGGCCATACACGTAGATGTAGTAGATACCAGCAAGCGAGACGGTCGTGTTGATGATCTCTAAATCCGAGGTCCCGAAACTTCCAGTGACGTAAAGACCCGAATCGTCGAGCAGCTGGATGTTGATGTCACCTTCGGCATGCGTGAACATCGCGAGGATGTAGAGGGACTCGTTCCCGCCGGGAACGGCAATCTCGTAATAGTCGTCGTCGGTGTTGATCCCGGCGCCGCTAATCGAGGAGAGCCACGTCGCGTTATACCCGGAGATGTCATAGGCTTCCAAGTAGTTATCGTTCTCCTCGTAGTCATCATCGGAAGAGGCACCGGTAAAATTTATCGTGAACGAAGAAGACCACGCCCCAATGATGGGCCCGGCCACTGCACGTGCTCGCCAGTAATAGATTCCACTATAGCTGCTCATGTCACGAACCACGCTCGTGCTACCGGGGGTTTCTGGAATACCGACCACCGAATCAAGCACCACCGAGAAGTTAGACGTGCTTGAGAGCTGCCATTCATAAGAAAATGGTCCTACATCACCAATGTTGTTCCATGTGAATGCTTGGTTTCCGGCCACCACGGGCGCTCCGTTTGGCGGGGAAATCAAGACGGGGGCGCTCAAGGAACCGTTCGTGAAAAGCTTGATGTCGTCTACCACCCAACCCCGGTATTCGACACTAGTATCGGACGTGAACTGGAACCGGAGCTCGAGGGTATTGCCGGGGGTGCAATACGCGGATAAATCATACAATTGTCGTTGCCAAGGTGAGACGGAACCAGTATACGAGTACAAGGAAATCCAGGAACCACCATTCACGCGCACGTACACGCGGCAATAATCCCAACTGCTTTCCGTGTTCTGCCAGTGGAAAAATTCAAGGTACGCGCTTTGCGTTATGTCGGTGATTTCTATGGGAACCGAGACCAGTTCTGCAGTGTGGCTGCTCGAATACAGGCCACTTACTTCGGAACCAACCCACATGCCGTTAGACGGCGAGTGGCAGGGTTCCCACGGATAGGCATCAGCCCATGGTTTAGGCCACGTGCTTGTCACGTGCCAGAGTCCCGTGACGGTAGCCCACTTGGATAGGTTCCCGCTTTCGAAATCCTCGGAAAAGAAGGTGACGTTGGAATACTGGAATGGGAACACTTCAGGGCTGTAAAGGATGCCAGAAGTGTTCGAATACAAGCCATCGAAACATTGAACCTCGTACTCGTGGTACCCCCAATCGAGCGTCGTGGAGTGAACGTATTGTTTTCCATCGACGACGTAAGAATCACAAGGATCCGCCTCGACCATCGGAAATACCGAGCCGTTGATGACCACGTTGATCGTTTCTGGCATATTGTTATCCAGGTCATGGTAAAAAGTGTTGAAACTGAAAATGGTGGTGTTCGAGCCCGCGTCCGGCGTGACTGCGGTATTGGTTAACCACGGGACGTTGGTATTGGTTTCCGTGACTGTCAGGTTTGACCACGTGGGTGTCGAAACAATCGCGCTTTGAACGCACTCGAACGAGTAATTGTACGATCCCGGCTGCAAGTAATGGCAGACCTCGTATTGACACCCGTCGGAATAGGTGGTATCCGATGGATTCGACTTGACCAAGGGAAAAGACGTACCGTTAAGCTTCATGTAGATCAATCCAGGCGGTGCGTTATCACCATCCGTGAAGACCACTGAGAAGTTGAAGGTAGTCAACTGGTTGCCGGACGTTGGCGAAACCTTATCATTGGTCAAGGTCGGTTCTTGATTGTCGATGAACGCGACGGGCTCATCAGCGACGCAAGACCGGACGAAGACCCAGTTATAATCGGACCTCGCGATGGCACCCGTCAGTGGCTGCGTGCAGTAGAAGTTGGTCCGCATGGCCTTGCCCGCACGGCCAATCGTGGTGTTCTGGCTCGTCACGTACGACCCGAAATGCGTTCCCGGCCCGGCATAGCACAGCCGGGTCAACAAGCGTACAGGAAGGTTCGTGGTTGGTATGTTGGTCACGTGCGTCGCGACGAGCGAGTCATCATCGTAGAAATCAACCCGCGTGCTGTTGATCCACCGCGTTTCAGCCGTGAACCACCGGCTCGAGATGTTATGCGCCGTGCTCGTTGCGACAGTGGCCGATTGGGTGACCACGTTGTCAATGCCCCCGAACCGGACCCCGTTGTTATAGATCGTTGCAGATGGGAGGCCTGAATTGATGTACGTGTCGTGGAACCCGACAATCACGAGGCCGTTCCAGTCCGAGATCGTGTCCACGACGAGGTGCAACTGCCCGCCCGACACCGTGGCCGTGCTGTATGAGTCAGTGTACACTGACCACTTGGACACGTTCACGCTCGAGCCCGAGAAGTCATCGAACAGCTCGAACGTTGATTCGCCGCTGGATGCGGGAGATGCCGAGACGTTCCCGTACCGCATGGTGAAGCTCGTGGTCCCGGCAAGGGGGACCTTCACCCAGATGGTCGACACGCCACCGGAAACCCACGTCTCAATCCAGTACGGCAAGGACGTGTTCGCAGAATCGAAGAACCGGATGTCATCCCCACCGGTCTTGCACAGGCCGTAGTTGAACGACGCGGGGATGTCGAACCGGACGACGTAATTTGCCATGGGCGTTGCTGGAGCAACGCTGATCGCGTCCCCGTAGGTGCCCCAGTCGGATGACCGTGCTTGTTCTTCATCTAACCACGTATCCTCGGCCGGTGCTTGCCACGTTCCGCCATCACCGGCGATCGTGGCAAACAGCATCATGGCCGACAAGAACACGCCGGTCGCGATCCAGAAGCTTTTTTCCGTATGATTTTTTTTCAAATGACGCATTATTGCTCTATCCTCTTCTTGTACATGAAACATCGACGTGCTACAGTGCATCCGTGCTTGCATGTCTAAACGTTGGTGGTTAAATCTGACCAAATGTAACCGTCCAAACAACATGCTCCTAGCAGCCAGATGCGCTGTCTATGATTCTACATATCAGCATCGGATTTTTTAAAGGTGATCGCGAAATCACGTGAGAACCGGCATGACATGGATGATCGCATAATGCAATTCAACGAGGGGCGTGGAGAATGACGCGCCGTGACCGTTGAATGCAAGGGAGCTTCAATCCTCGCATTCACCGTCGCCATCATCCCACGGGAGTTTCATACCGGGTTTCAAGCCATCAAATCTCTGGTGGTACAAGACCTCCGAATACCTTTTTTTATTCGATGAATTAATGTCCCCCACGCCATGTACGGGACGCATCCCTCGTCGCGATTCACGTTTCAATCCCTTGGAGCGGTCCTTGTCATATCTCGTGGAATTTTCCATGAACAATTCACCAGATTCTCAACCAGATGGTGTTTCCTCGTTCCCGTGATCCGTGAATCGCGACGAGGGATGCGTCCCGTACATGGCGTGGGGGACATTAATTCATCGAATAAAAAAAGGTATTCGGAAGGCGCCGTGGTAGCATGGTGGGGTCCCTATCGTTCCCCGAATTTCATGGCCAGCGTGACGATCTGGGCAGGCTTGACATCGAAGGTGATGCGATTCCCCACGTGGTGCAAGAATTGCTGGTCCGGCAGCGGGTCTCCCTTCAAGTCAACGAGGGTGACGCCGACCACGGGAACCGGAAACCCGACGTCGATCTCGGCCTTGCACTGGGCACGCGCGACGTTGTACAAGCGCAAGCACGCAACGTCCCGGTGCTCCTCCTTGCAGAACGACGACATTTCCAGCTGGGCTGGGCTCATCGAGATGAACGAGTGCTCGCCCGCGGGAAGCACCTTGGTGCACTTGCCCCGCAAGTACAAGTGCTCGAGCGGCTCGATGGCACGGGGCGGGTTGCAGAATTCTGACGCGAACCGGTGAACATTGCCCTCGACCGCATCCTTGCCGTGGCAAAGCAAGGCCAGCTCGCAGATAGTAGTGCCCTTGCATTGCGCGTCCGGGACGGAATTTGCTGGCCAGTGATTCCCTATGTGGTGGCCAGCGAGCACGCCGATGCAACGGAGCAACGTGAAATCGACGACCAACGTGCCGTCTTTATCCTTGGCAAGATTGTATTCGTGTATTCCGCGTGTTGCAATGGCAATGCCGGCCTTCCCGTCGTTGACGTCGACGAACCGGTGGGCACATGCCGTCTGGAAGATGTGTGCCGCCCGCGTGGACGTGCAGAACGTGCCGTCAACCTGGATGCTGCCCGCCAGGATGCCGGACGGGACGCGCAGCTCGACGCGATGGTCGGTGGCGGTATTTTCCACGGTGACCGTGACATCGAGCCGGTTCGCTTGTTCGTAGAGACGCAAGCTCACGGTCACGGGGAGCGTGACGGTCTTGGAACGGTCGGTCCGGTTCTCGGCCACGAGCCGGCGGGGGAGCAGGAGTACGTGCTCGATGTCAACGCGCCCTCGCGGCGAGGCCGTCTCGACCCACCTGACACGCGGGGTGGCCTCGATCGACGAGACGAGCGACCACCCAGAAGGCGAGCCCGCGTCCTTGACGGGGGCTTGGTCGTACTCGTCCCCGCGGTCGCCGTAATCGACGATCTCGAAAAGCCCCGCGTGCTCGCGGTTGCCAATCTTATCCCGCACCGTGACGCGCCCGTCGGGAAGCACCGACACGCGCAAGCACGCGTTTTCCATGACGTTCGCGCTTGCATCGACGTGCAAGTCGCCGTCCCGTGACGCGCGGGACTTCACGTCCGGGTGCAACGTGAACACCTTGTACCCGCACGCGGGTAGCGTGCTCACGAACGACAGGGTGCCGTTGGTGACCCCGGTGTTGAACTTGTACCCCGTGTCATTTGGAATGGGATCCTTCACCACGCCTGCATCGTGGCCGGCCATATCGGTGATGTAGAATGCTGGCGGTGCGGCCAGCGTCATGGCGGCGCAGAGCGGTATCAAGCGCACGGAAGGCTCGGCGCAGTACAGCCAGTTGTCCATCAAGTTGAACGTGACCGGGCCGCGGTACGGCCACGGGTGCGGGTTAAAGGCAATGATGCACGCTTCCTCGCTATCGTTGTTCTCGGCCAGCCCTGGCGGGAGCCCGGGCACGTGCTGCGCGATCTCGTTCAGCTTCTTGACAGCGATGCCCGTGGCGATCTGCTCCGCAGTCACGTACCGGCTGGCACATTCCCGGTTGACATCGTCGGTGCTCGTCCCCGGCACCGAATCGTGGTGGTGGTTGCGGGCAACCCATGTCCACGCCTCCCACAAGTGCGTGCCTGGAAAATCGTGGCCACCGGCGATCCACGCCAGCGTCGACAGCGGCTCGGCGTGCCCGGCCAGCAATTGCTCGCACCGGGCATTTGCTTGCTTCAAGTAGACGCGGGTGGAGAAAAACCCGTTTACCTTGCGCATCTTGCCCTCGGCTTCCCGCGACCCGTGTTCCATGAACTCGCCTTTGTAGACGAGCATCTCCCGCCCCGCGGACGCCATCTCTTGCTCGACGCTTGCCCCGTAGGCCTCGTAAGAAGATTGCTGGAAAACGAACTCTTGCTGTATCGCGTTGGCACGGGCGATGAGGTGCCCGATGTGTTTTTGCGGCAAGAGGTGGTCGTTACCGTTGAATAACAGCATGTTCCTTGTCAAGTATTTCGGCTCGAGCTCCCTCGCGGCCTTGAGGAGTGCTGCCACGCCGCGATCGACGTCCTCGCTCAAGTCCGCGATCGACGAGTAGCCGGCGACGAGGGAGACGAGGTGGACGCGAGAACCATCAGGAGCTTCCCAGTTGAAGTCGGAGGGAAACCCGCCACCGCCGGGCTTCCCGCCCAACCCGCGGGCGACGAAGAACGGGAGGCCGAACAATCTCCATATCTGGGGCACTTGGAGGGGATGGCCGAAGTCCGAGCATGCAGAGTCGGGCGAGTAGCCCGCGGTGCAATTCGGGGCCGGCAAGCCGAGCTGGTTCAAGACCCGACGGGCCAGCACGAGGTTGCGGACGTAGGCCTCGCCGTTGATGAGCCACTCGTTGGGCGGCACGTAATAAGGGCCGGCAAGTATCCTACCAGCGGCGAGTGCGGCCTTGATCGCCCCGGTCGCGGATGGCTTGACGGCCAGGTAATCGTCGATCATGGCCACCTGGCAATCGGCGACGAACGTGGTATAAGACGGCTCGTTCTCTATGATGTCGAGCAAGTAATCCATCAAGATGACGAGCTTGTTCTGGAAGAGGCGAAACGGCAGGTACCATTCCCGGTCCCAGTGCGAGTGTGATATCACGAATGCCTTGGTCGGAGGGTTCATGGATGAATGTCGGGGCAAGATCATTTAAGGTGATCGAGCCCCGAGGCGGGCACGCGCCTCACCTTCGACTTGGCCACACCCGCCAAGGAGCAGAGACCAGCAACCACGAAAATATTGGCCCAAACAAAGGCATGAACATCGATCACGATCTTTGACAGGTTCATGAGGCCCGAGAGCTGCCCTGCTGTCACGAAAACGACCTGGTTGCCCGAATCACGCGTCATGTTTTCCACGAATTGCTCGTATACCGGCATCGAGATTCCCCAGCAATTGACATGAAACACGACGAAGAGGGGGCTCGATGACGGTTTGGAGCGTGCCATGGCCAGCAGCCGGTCCCGTTCCTCGGATAATTCGGCCTCGCTCGTGCCGCTCAAGAGCATCATGGGCATGAATGGAACGTCCTGGTACGTCCCCGGATAGACATATCCGTCCCCAAAGTATCCCTCGAAGAATGCATCGCATTGAGGGGGGATGCCGTCTTGCCCGTTCAAGATGCGGACCACGGCGTTCATGTCGCCCGCGTCCCAGCTTCTCATCTCGCGCTGGTCCAATGCAGCCATCAATTCACGCGCGTGATGCCAGTAATACTCGAACCACTCGCTCGTGGCCCACCGGGTCTTGCTGTACGACCAACCGTTGATGCCCGTGACGAAGTACTGGTGCTCCGTTTGCTGCATGTAGTAGATCATTGCCATCGCCGGGGCCTCGGTGTAGAAGCTCGACGACATCTCGAAGGTGATGGGGGTCGTGGAGCCCGTCTGTATCAGGTAATCCCAGTACCAGGTCTTCATGCCGAGCTGGACGAACTGGAGGTTGTCGCCGTCCGACAGGATGGGTGCCACGTACACCTTGTTGTGCGGCTTGCCGGTCCCGGGATCGACGTGCATGCTGAAATTACGGGAGGGTGCCTGGTCGAACACGAAATCATCCGGGATCGGGAGGTTGTGGAAGAAAGGAAGGTCGTGGACGAGGGTGGTCGGCAAGAAATACTTGCTCGCCGCGGTGATGCGGGTGACGACGGGGTGCTCGTTGCAGCCATAACACGCGTAGTACCCGTGCACGCTCATGTTGGACGGCGTGCTTGCCAAGATGTATTCGAAGAATGCTTGTTCCTCGGGATTGTCGGGATATCGCGTGTTCGCGGGATTCCCCCCGTCGACGTACGTGCAATACATGGGCTCCCACGTGGTGAAGATGCCGTTGCCGCACAGGAAACTACGGATGTCCCTCTGCCACTGGGGGTTGCACATGGCTAGTGAGGACTGGTTGCACTGCGGGGACCACTTGTTGAATGCCCACTGGTAGACGCTCACCCGGGGGGTGAACGCGGTGCCGTTGTAGTGGTGCGGCCCCGAAAAATTCTGGAGGGCGTATTCGTGGGTTAAATTCACAGCAACCGGCAATCCCGAAATGGCGGGCCACGTCCTCGCGTTCTCGTACAATGATTCCTCGAACAGTAAAGCTTTATGAATTCCACAAAGTGGCGTGGCGATATTTCCCACTTCTGGAAGGGACTTGTTGAACACCACGACGCGATCATAATATCCAGCATAGTGATCGACAAGTTCCTCGATCGACGTGATGTTGAGCACGGTGGCACGGTAGTAGGGAGTTGCGTTCAATTCTTGCCACCATTGCTCGACGACCCCGCCCCAACTCACGTACAGGTTCGGGGCATCGTGGTTCACGAGCCCCTCGAGGCTCATCAAGAGAAACAAGTCTGGATGATCCGTGATGGCACTGTTGAGCGATGGCCAGCCCGACACGTCGACCACGTCGAACTCGGCGAGGGTGCTCGATTTCGCGGGAGCAATGGCTCCCGTGCTAATTTTTTGGCAGCTAATATCGTGATGCATTAACGAGAGTGACGGGAATGAATGGAGGAAGATCAAGCACGAGAACAGGAAAATACAAAACCGGGGACGCATAAGATCGTGTAGCCCGTTAAACTTAATTAATGCGTTCATCCAACTGATATTGGGAGAAAAAGGACTTTTTGTACCCATGATTCTCGTACCTTCGCTTTTAACCATATATTTGATAGTATCAGCAGCGTTCTAGTTTAAAAAGCACGGAAAAACACCATACATCAGTCGATCAGATGATCGACTATAAGACCCGTACACATCAGACACGCAAATACCGCGCAACAAGTTACAACGATTGCAGCACGTGAAATATTCCGGGCGAGGCTTGTGCGCGTTAGAAAGGTGAAAATAACGAAAACCATCGAGACCCGGTCGGCGAGCGTCGATGATTAACGTACGAAAGGGATATCATCGCTACCTATCAAGGATCGATCCCGTGGTCCCTTAGTGTCTTCAGGTACTTGTCGGCACGGGTTTTTTCTTGGTCGGCACGGGTTTTTTCTTGGTCGGCACGGGTTTTTTCTTGGTCGGCACGGGTTTTTTCTTGGTCCTTTGCAGAGAGCAATCGTTCCGCGGTATCTGTCTTAACGAACACCAGCCTATATCGCTTCTTCATGTTCTCGTGCTTGCCATCCAGTTCCTCGATCCCCACTCGGAACGGGACTGCGTGGTTGAAGTCGAGGAGCTGCTTCTCGTTGATCTCTCCCGACGTGTCGATGCAAACGGTGCGGAGTTCTTGCTCGGAGTAAGCACCATCGTCCATTCTTTGGTATGCCCTTGCAAAAGGGGGTTGATACACTTTGCTGGCGACGTCAAAGGGGAAGAACACCAAGTAGATCGGGATCTCGAGCAACTTGCACGTGTCCAGGATGTCGCTCAGGTCCCCCCTCCACGTGCTCCGGGAAAGGATGTTGATGGCCATGGTCGGCTTTCGATCTTGGAATTCCCTTGCACGGTACGATGATAACGTGTATGGCAACGAGAAATGCATGAAAAACGACACGTCGAACACGAGGTCATATTCATCCCCGTTCAGCTGGAAATAATGATGCAAGTCGAGCAAAGCGTGGTGTTCCGGGAAGTTGGAAACAAGGACATCGTGGATGTACCCGACTTCCAAGGAATGTGGCTCGCTCTCCCTCCTGCCTATTCGTGGCTTGGATGGATCGAACGTATCGGGGTCTGCAGCACGGATCCGCTCCGATCGCGAGTCCGCAGCATGGTCTTGTGTCATGTCCAGCCATCGAGTGCACGTCGGGTGGCACCCATGGGAATAATGCAAATAGATGTATTAAAAGGTAGAGATTATCCAGTGCGGCGACAAAGCATGCCATGTCCAACTTTGTCCGAGAAAAGTTAAACTGTTTTAGCACCCCGACGTTAAACTGTGTTAGCACCCAACC
This sequence comes from Promethearchaeota archaeon, assembly GCA_041305945.1. GTDB lineage: Archaea > Asgardarchaeota > Lokiarchaeia > Sigyniarchaeales > Sigyniarchaeaceae > JBGLND01. The sequence goes on along the minus strand of JBGLND010000001.1, from coordinate 1,821,901 downwards.
ATCGATTTCCGGTGTCGGGTGATCAATTCACGTATTTTTTCGGTATCGCGTGCCATCCCTGTCCACAATTTTTTCTAGCATCCCGAAATCCTCCAAGGCCACAAGATATTCCATTCGTGCTGCTACTTTCTTGCGGTATTCTCCTAGAAGAAGCAATTCTTTTTGATAATGCCAGTTTCCGTCTTTAAGCATGTTTAACACGTCCGAGCATTCCTGATTCGGCTCTATATCCTGCAAATGAATCACTTGGCACTTGCGGGTGCGTAATAGGCGGTAGATCGTCAGGAACACGCTATAACCCAGGACTAAATATGCACAGAATACCAGCAAGTAACAGGCCCAACAGGGAACATTATCCATGGCGGCGATATAATACCATGTGGCGACTAAGGAGACGTTCATGGCATTATCGAGGATGAGGAATGTTGCATAAAATTCATGCCGGGTACGCGTAATGATTGTTTCCCGAACGATCCAAGTGGCATTCACGCTCGATACGTTGTACGACACCCCGGGTGTAACCCACGTGTCGTTTTCGCGGAAGGTAACAAACCATACACCCGGATGATGTTCCGGTACCAATGCTCGCATCAAGGACGTCGCGTTCACGGTTCTATTCGATAATGTTACGCTGGTGGTCTTCGTGTAATATTTATCCGTATCCGCACCGAACAGATATAATAAATTTATGTGTACCGCGAATATGGGTAACCAAACTCTTGCCTTCGTGGTATCGCTGTTTAAAACATCAACATGCTGGTAGGCGCCATGAAAGATTGCTGACAGGTTCAAGTCCCGGGCATTTTCAAGGACATCCGCATCAATCACCGGGTCCTCGAACAAAACTACCTGCTGGTAATGGATATGGTCGATAGTGCATGAACTAGCGATAACAAAGGCTCCAATGATCAACAATGTTGTTAAAGACGCTCGTTCTATCCGGTGCTTGGTCCGCTTGCTTATTTTCATCTTCGGATTGGGAATGACATCCCATCCCGATTTTATAACCACGATGATCGTGCCTATCAGCAATCCCCAGCACGTGATGGAGTAGAACGCGTCGCCCATGTCTCATACTTATCCAAAAGCATGTATAATAAGCTTTCGGTCAAGTCGGAAGCACTTCTTTTTTTGCAATATTATAGAAACACCGCGGCCGGGTTTTTAACCGGCAACCATGTACTACCGTGTTAGTATATGATCGTTCGAGCTGGATTCAGTACCGTCGATATTTCCCCCCCGCTTGACATGGGCGTGCGCGTGGGCGGGTACCTCCGCATCAACAAGGTATCAGAGGAAGTGATCGAGCCGATATTCGCCCGTGCCTTGTGCTTGCGCGTGGACAAGGACCCCCGCTCCAGCGTGATCGTCATGTCTTGCGATCTCGTCGGGTTCCAGTACCGTCTTGCAAGGCTGGTCCGCGAGGCCATCGCGAGGAAAACGGGCGTGCCGGTGGCACGGGTCATCCTCCACTTCACCCACAGCCACTCGTCTCCCGACACGATCGGTATATTTCCCAACCGCATCGCTAACCTTCTCACCTTTGACGTGCAGTACCCCGTCGTGACCCACATCATGACGCGGATGGTCAGGGCGGGCATCGAGGCATTCAACGGTGCCATCACGGAGGCCAAGGTCGGGTATGGCGAGACGGCGAGCCCCTCGCCTACCTTGGCAGTCCAGCGCCGGCCCCCCTACGAGCACCTCTCGCTCCCGATTCGTTTCTTGAAGATCACGGACAAGGCGGGAAAGCTGCTCGCCATCATCGTGAATTACCAGGCACACCCCACCCAGCTCCCCGCGCGCAACGCGAACATCCATCCCGAGTACCCCGGCATCGTGGCAAAGGCCCTCTACCAGAAGCGTCCCGGCCTCGAGTTCGCGGCCTACTTCAACGGGTTCGCGGGCGACGTGACCATCCACGGCTTCAAGGGGTTTTTCTATGCAATGCACCGCGACGGGAAGTCTTACAAGGATGCAATGAATCACGCGGTGGAACTGGTCGAGAAGCTCGGCAACATTTTTGCTGACCACGTGCTTGCCGCCGTGGACGGCGTGAACACCGAGCCCATCACGACGCTGGCCGTTAAGCGCCATTACATCTTCCCGCGGGTCGGGCGCATCAAGTCGGTCTGGAGCCGGTTCAAGTATTACAAGGGACCCGGGCAAAAAATCCGATTATTGCTCAGGGAATTTCGTGACGCGCTGCGGGTTGGATTATTCCACGATTTCTACAAGTTCATCAACGGTCGCTACCTTCCCATGCTCAACATCATCACCAACGGCAGGCGCGTGCACCACCAGACCGAGATTTTCGTGATCCGGCTCAACGACATTTACTGGTTCTCCGCGCCTGGAGAACCGTTCGTGACCTACCAGCGGAATCTCATGCGGCACGTGGCCAGCGGGAAGCACATTTTCAGCCAGATGAGCGAGACGTGCGGGTACATCTACCCGTGGAATTTCTACGTCGAAGGTGGCTACGAGAAGTTTTTCTCGTTCGATGCACTGTTCGGCCGATATCTTTACGACTCGTTGCTGGCCACGTACAAGCAGCTTGCCGATTGATGTCGTGAATCATGCTTCGTTTTCAAGATCGCTTTGGATTTTCATTTCCCGCGCACGGTGCTCCAGGATCGATCGCACGCGAGCCCTGTCTTGCTCCACCCACTTGATCGCGATGAACCACATCGCGACGCCCGGGATAGCGATGAGCGAGATGTGCTGTATGGCGAGCTGGTAATCATTATTCAACGCCGACAAGACGATACCCGCTATGAGCGGCCCCGTCCCGTACGAGAAAATCTCGACGAGCTGTCCCAGCGATGCCATCTGCCCTTGAAACTCGGGCAAGTTGATTTCTTGGATGATGGGCGGCTGGTTCACCGTGAATATGCTAAAATTCGCCCGCATGAAGAACATGACGATTCCGAACACGATAAATACCGGATAGGCAAACATGGTCGCGATGTGTTTGCCTTCTGTTTCTGTCAACTCGGGTAGCGGTAACGTGAATGCCACGAAGACCAGCACAAGTGCCATGATCAAGGACGTGGCAAGGAACAGCACCCGGCGCTTGAGATTCTTCCCCCCGGCCTTGTCCGACAGCCTCCCGAACACGAGCGAGCCGGCAAATGCTCCCGGGATACCGAATATCAGGATGAAGATGCTCGTCCCGAGGGGGCTGATGTTGCGTGGCGGGGACTGGATGTAAGGGAGCCAGACGAGATCGATGATACCGAAAAGTAGGCTCGTGAAAATACCCTCGGCGAACGCTAGCATATTTGTAGGACGCAATACCGTGTCTTTTATGGTTTCCTTGGTCATCTTGTATTTATATTCAACGTTGATGTTCCCAACGATGTTCTTGATCTCGTCCCTTGTCTTCGCGCGTGGTGGTTCCGTGAAATCGACCGTGATGAAGGCCGTGTAGGCGAGAAAGCTCGCCCCCGAAACGATGTAGAATAGTTGCCAGTACCCGGAGCTGAACATGACCGCGGACAAGATCATGCCCACCACCTGGGTGCCTTGCCACGAGATGGACGAGTACCCGAAATAACGGGATTTCTCATTAGATGAGAGCAAGTCCGATGCGAGGGAGTTCGAGTTGGGCCCGCCCCCGCTCATGACCCCGCCGATGAACCCGCGAAACACGAGCCAGAACACGTACGAGTCGAGCCCGCCACCGACCGGCAGAAACGCGTTCACCATGATGAGGCTCCCGGTGAGGGCGCCGTTGATGCGGAGCAAATTTTTCCTGTTGAAACGGTCTGCCAGGTATCCCCATCCCAAGGCAACGATGCCATCTATCCATAATCGCAACGTGATCATGAATCCCATTTCGATTGCATGGAAAAAAACATCGCCGGGCCACAATAACCGTGAGATAACAAGCAAGTTTATGTATTCTGCTGAAACGAAGAACGACACGCACACGTTCCATCCTAGAAGCCATCTCGTGCGCCTCAAGATGGATGGCCCTTGGCTCGAAGCAACGTTCATCGCCGGAATTCCATGATCGAACAATCATAAGCTTGCTGGAGGCAGGTTGTTTGCTGAATGTTTAAGTATAGACAAACCCATTTTTACTCATGATCAAGGTCGCGCTCATTCCAAACGATTTTTACGTGGCTGATAAAGGGTTCGAAGCCGTCATCGCCTTGTGCGCAGAGGAAAACGTGCACCACATCGAGAGGAATGGTCTTTCAAAAACCAAACCCTTTTCCAAAATCCATTTTCAATAACGTTGCATATGGTCCGAAAGTGCATAGAATGGCAAAATCAAACGGGCTCCTTGAACGGATTGTTGCGGATTCATTGAAAGCATCGGCGCTCTGGGACGAGGTCTCGAACAGGCTGGATGAATCTGCAATGACCCTCTCGGGAGGGCAACAACAACGGCTATGCATCGCACGGGCGCTCGCTGTCAAGCCGGAAATAATCTTGATGGATGAGCCATGTTCTGCCCTGGACCCTTTGGCGACGAACAAGATCGAGGACCTCATCAACCAGCTCAAGAAAAATTACACGGTCATCATCGTGACGCATAACATGCAGCAAGCGGCTCGCGTGAGCGATTATACCGCGTTCTTGTATCTCGGGGAGCTGATCGAGTACGGTGACACAAAGCAGATATTCGAGAACCCACGTAACCAACTAACGGAAAAATACATCACGGGGAGGTTCGGTTAGAATACATTGTAGACCATCCACGAACAGAAAAAGGAGAATGTGAATCGACCATGACAAAAAAATTCCATGAGGATTTGAATCTCTTGAAAATTGAAGTCATGAACATGGGCTCGCTCGCAACATGTTTTTTGGAAAGAGGTGTTGAAGCGCTCGTGAAACAAGACGTTGTGCTTGCAAACAAGATACTCGACATGAGGAAGCAAATCTTTGAAATGGATCGAACCATCGAAGGAAAGGCACTCCAATTGCTCACGCTCCACCAGCCCATGGCCGTGGACCTCCGGACCATCGCCGCGATACTGAAAATCATCACGGATCTCACCCGCATTGGTCGCTACGGGAAGGATATTGCAGGGGTGGTCGAAGAGCTTTCGCAGAAACCGCACGTGAAAAAGCTCGTTTCGATACCATTGATGCTTGAAATCGTGCTAGGGATGATCATCGATGCACTCGATGCCTTTAACACGGGAAATCTCGATAAAATCGGCGTCCAATCCATGGTGGACCGTGACAAGAAGGTGGATGAGCTGAGATGGAGCATATTCAGGGAATGTATCACTTACATGATGGAGGACCCGCAAACCATCACGAGATGTATGCATTACGTCATGATATCGCGTTACCTTGAGAGATGCGGGGACCATGCTTGTTTGATGGCAGAAAAGGTACACTATATATATTCGGGGGTTCACCTGTCCATCAAATAATGAGAAGGATGATGGATTATTTTTTAAATAAAACCCCTTGCCGGGAACCACGAGGCGGGCTCTCGCTCGATGCTCAAGTGTGTCCAAGGTTATTTGAACTGTTGTGCAACCCCTTCCCTTCTCGTTTATTTAGAAAATTACCGTTTCTTACTAGCGAGCCAAGAAAAAGACCAAGGTCTTTTTATAAGGACAAATTGGAGTTTCACAACCAGCAAGAGATCAATCAAACCGTGAAACAACATGAGCGAGCATGAGAGCGAGAAAAAGAAAGGCGACGACATATCCGAGTTCATCAAGCAATACTTGCTATCGCCGGTGGACGAGTTCATGCACAGCGTGTACAAGGTCGGCGTTGCCGCCGGCTTGGGGCACGGGCTCCTCAACGGCACGTGGCGAGCAACAACGTTCACCTTGAACCAGGTGCTGCAGAACGCCTTCGGCTTGAAGATTGATGGCCAAGAGCACGTCCCGAAGCATGGCCCCGCCATCATCGTCACGAGGAACTCGTGGGGCGCGTACCCCTTCATCGCGTGGGTGGTCGCCGCGAACAGCGCGGACAGGATTCTCTTCCAAGCATTCGACGCTGATTACTTCAACGTCGCGGGGCTGCGCTCGTGGCTACATTACCTCAGTTCCATGGCTGTCCTCGATGGCCGGCTCGACGATCACACCAAGGAATTCGCCGCCAAGAAGCTGAATGAGGGCGAGCTGGTCGGGCTCTCGCTGGAGAATGCAAGCATGGAAAATGACAACGTCGTGCCCGTCCCCAACTTGGACATTGTCGACATCGCCCGCGCGTCCGGCGTGCCCGTCATCCCCGTCTCGATCCCGAACGCCGAGGGCATCCTCGACATCAAGACCAAGAAATACTCCTTCAACCAGAAAATCCTCGTCACGGTGCACGAGCCCGTGGACGTGTCCAAGGGCAGCCCCGAGGACGCGTACAAGGCACTCAGGGCAAGGATGGAAGAATAGCATCAAGAAGCGGTATTATTTCATTGATAGCATCCGGAATCGTTAAAACCTTGATCTTGCCATCTTGCCTTCTTCTTTTATCGATCTGAAATGCTAGTCGTTTGTCATCACGTGCGAATGGGATTGGAGCGCGTAAAAAAAGTTCGAGCATTTTGTTGAAGACCTAGTCACGCGATGCCCCCGTATATCTCCACGGTGCAATCCGGCCGCCATCGCCATTACTTGCTTCCACGCGCCTCGTGCCAGATGGCCGCTGCATCGTTCAGCGTGTCATCTTGGAACGCCTTCATGAACCGCGCTTCCAGCCGCGCCTCGTGCTCGGGAAACGCGTCGATGAATCTCGATAGCAGCCGGGCAACGCAATATGGGCACCCGCCATCGGCTTGGAACAAGATATTAATGATGGTATCGGTCTCCTTCTCGTCCACCCTCATCATCCTCCGCCGTGTCTCGCGTGGTTCACTCCAAGGCCAGGGAAACCACGCGCGCCTTCTCGGGCACGGGCTCCCCGCGTTCATCGACGACAATACACTTCCCGTCGATGATCATGGTCTTCATGCCACCCCGTCCCTTCCTGAAACTGCGCAGGTGGGGTGCATCGAATAACCCTGCCCTCACGATCCTCGATAGCACCGTGGCATCGACAGTTGGGTCATCCACACCAGAACGGTTGCCGAACCGGTCGATCTCGTCCAGCAACACCCGCGCCTCTGCCAGTAGCTCCGCCTTCCGCGCTTGGACATCGTCATCGCGGAGCATGTCGGGAAGGCCACCGGCCGCGTCTTGGATGACCCGGCTGACCAGCTTGCAGCTCGTGATGATGTCGTCTGCAGTCGCCGCGTGGTCCCCCTCGCAATAGCTCACGACGTGCATTATATGGGGGCTCACGGCCATTTGCAGCATGGTCGACGCGCACAGCTGTCCCATCGCGACGTGCGGGTCCGGCGAGAAGAACGAGAGTCCCGCCCTCGTCTCCTTCAATATCGTGAACGACCCGTCCTCCAGCGGGCGCGCGATCTCGATCATGGCGAGGACCCTCGCGAGGTCCATCTTGAACGTGTTGCCCGCGGGGGTGTTGAACATGAGCTGTTCCACGTAGGTCTTCACGCCGAGCCACTTCGCGAGGCGCGCAGCTAGGAATGCATCGGCCACCACGAGATGGTCCGGTGCCATGCGCAACCCCCATTGGTGCGGATCGTTGATCTCGACCGGGATATCCCGTGCCGCGTGCCACCGGATCGCCTCGACGTGTTCCCAAATAGCATCTTCAAGCGTTGCCGGGCCACGCCCGTCCAGCTCGGAATACCAAAAAATGGGGATGGCCGCCCACGCGTTGTGGATGGTCTCGTGAAATAGCTCCGCGTTCGCCACGAGGTCCTGGGTGCCGGAATATATCCGGAGCAGCGGGAAGTTCCCGGCTTGGACACGCCGGTGCATGCTTTCCAGGTCCGAGCGCCGTCGTATGGGCACGCCCCCGGCACCGGCGGGCTTCGTACGGAGCACGTCGGGGCGCTGGAGGAACTCCTGGGCGGCTTGGTCGGGGGCGATCGAGATGACGTCGAGCACGCGGGCCAGCGCGAGTGCTTGCATCCCGTCTAATGTCTTGTCGAGATCGGGCAATCCGAAGTGCGCACGCAGGACGGGGAATGGTTCCTTGTAGGCGATCCGTTCAAGCAACGAGGCAGGGAACTGCTCTTCATCGAGCATGCCCTTCACGAGGGCCTTGACGGTACTGCCAATGCTGCCACTTGCCATGCCTTCGGCCTTCAAGATCGAGACTGCCTTGCTTGCAGGCTCCCCGCCCGTGAACACTGCATCGAACAACTCGTGTGGATACACGGCACTGGCCAGCTCGGGCAGGCAGCCAAGCAAGAACCGGCGATCCTTTACCCCGGCCTCCCTCGCTTTCGTGAAAAAATCATCGATCAAGGCCATGCCGTTCTCGGGCGTTAACCTGTACGAGATCGCCACGATCCGGGCTGGTGAACGCTTCACCGCGTCCACGAACTCGTCCACCGGGACCGCGGGACCCAGGAATCGCGTCTTGAATCCCATTTTTTCGGCGATTTGCAGGAAGTTTAATATGCCAGCAACGTGGATGCAGTCTCCAAGACATGCACCTATGATTTCCTTTGAACCGCCTTCACTTCCGGCGTGATTCGCATCTGTCATGTGGTATACCTTTGGTTTACTGGTATTTCTTGAGCAAGGTGGTCAGGTGCTCCGAGAGCCGTTCTTTCTCGCGGGTGCGATCTATTTTTAACATTTCACGGTCTAACGACATCGTTTTTAGAACGGTATCGAAGAACTCATCCGTTTTTTGGTGTTCGGGTGAAAGATCGGTTGCGAACACCGTGCATTTGGTAATTTCACGCATATCCTGAATGATATTTGCATTCTTGACATCAAGGATCAAGGTATCTATGCAATTTTTAATAGATGCCATTGAACAGTTAAAAAGGTTTATAAAAACGTTGTTATCCAGCAGATTCTTTTCTCGTTCTATTGACGTGTTGTCGGGCCAGTCGGGAAATAGTAACGTGATCTTCGCGTTGTAATTTTCAAGGAACTCTACCAATTGCTTCGATTGGAAGAGAACGGACATGGAAATAATATCCGTGGGAACGAATAGCAGCCCGGCCGAATCTTGTAGAATCGATGTCACTCCGGGATACAATGGCAGGCCCCGCAACCGTCCCGCATCGAGGCTAACCTGGTAAGAATAGACGGGAACGTCTCCAGCAACTTGGATGAATTGACGCAATGGCATGATTTTTTCGCCTTGCGTGATGGTAATTGGTTCTTCCCGTTCAAAAACAGGGAATACTTGTTCTTGATTGAAAAAAGGATGCAACAATTCATTCCAGATGCGGGACACACCCTCCCTTTTTGACGGGCGGGCAGAATAATTACCCAGTAAATTGATGACGGGGTGGAGTTGAAGCGGGTTAAACGAGTTAAATGCAGCAGAAAGGCTGACAAGGGCGTTGTAGGTGCTCGGGAATTTTCTCACGCGAAACTCGATGAAATTGAATAGTTCCAAGTGAAAGTTTAGAATGTAACCTCAAGTGCAACTTCTGCTATGCAAACGTGGAAAAGTCTGGCATTCTCGTGGAGCCCACGCTTGATGAGATCCGCAAGGTGATGCGCCACTTCCGCAGTAAACCCATTCCCGCGGTAGCCATCATGTTTACCGGCGGTGAGCCGACGGTTCGCACAGATTTCGTTGACATCGTTCGGATGGCAAAGGAAGAGGGCTTCAAGGAAGTTCTCGTCGCGACGAATGGTTATGGTTTCCAGCGTAAGAATGGGGTTGGCGAGAAATTCGCCAAAGACTGCTGGGAAGCGGGCCTCGACACGCTTTACTTCCAATTCGACGGCATCCACGACGAGACCTACGAGAAGACCCGTGGCGAGAAGAACTTCTTCTCTTACAAGCTCCGGGCACTTGATAACTGCCGTAAAGCAGGTCTTGATTCTGTCGTGCTTGTCCCGACAGTCGCCAAGGGCGTCACTGATATCGAAATTGGCAACATCATGCAATTTGCCATGAATAATCTTGATATAATTCGTGGCGTGAACTTCCAACCTGTCAGCTTGTGTGGTCGTGTTTCCTTCGAGGAATTGCGCGAGCTCCGGTTCACGAACGCCGATCTCATTCGTGAAATCGAGAAGCAGACCGGCGGCGCCGTCTCCATGGAGACGTCGTGGTACCCGCTCACGACCATTGTCGAATTTGGCCGCGTCATCGCGTGGCTCGCCGACGTAGAACCGATCGAGTTCACATGCTCCCCCGACTGTGGCTTCGCGACGTTCATGGTGCTCAACCCAGCGACCGGCAAGATGGAGTCCATCCTCGATTACTTCGACGCGGTCGAGCTCGTTCGCTTCAGCAACCACTTCTGGAAGAAAGTCCAGCAGCGCAAGCCCCCGCAGGTGTTCTCGGGCATGCTCAAGGGCATGGGCGATGCGGGAGCCAACCTCGGGTCGTTGCTCGACCGCGGCCTGGACTGGCTTGACAAGACGCAGATGAAAGCACGCTTCGTCGGCGGTATGCTCCCCGCCATCAAGAAACCCGGCAAGCTCATGCAGATCTTCTCAAAAATGCTCATCAACGGCAAGTGGGAGGCTGTCTCCAGCTTCATCTACGGCAGCCTGCTCATCGGGTCCATGCACTTCCAGGACGCCTACAACTTCGATCTTGACAGGTCGACCCGGTGCATCGTGCACTTCGGCGTGTGGGATCCGACCGAGAACAAGGTCATCGAGAGTCCATTCTGCGTCATGAACACCGTCATCCGCGGTGACATCGAGAAGAAGATCGCCCGACCATGGAAGAAAGGCATCGAGGAATGGCACAGCACCGAGGAGCGGCAGAAAATCGTCGCTGAAAACCCCTCGGCAGAGGGCGCCGAGGTCATGCAGAACGGTGGCACCGAGGAGGCCGGCAAGCAATGAGCGACGAGCACAAGGGCGAGGTCACGAAGCGCCCGGACGGCTTCCAAGTCCGCGAGTCCGTCCAGTTCCGCACGGACATGATCGGCACGCAGCAGAAGGCCCTCGAGAAAACCATGGACCGGTACCAAGCAAGGGATAACCCGATCGAGCAATTCGTGGAGACCGTTACCGTCAAGGCTGTCGACGCGTTCCTCAACTTAAACGAGCGCATCGTGGGCATGCTCCCCAACGACACGCGCCTCAAGGTCCAGGACGCGTGGCAGAAGTTAATGCTCAGCTTTTAGGCCAGTACCCCTTTCCGCCTACTTTCTTTTTCTTGTTTTTTTCACCCGCTAATCAAGATGCAAGTGGAGGGAAGAAATTTACCAGCCCGCCCGCGGCGTGCATTCAATCCCGGGGGGACATCCAGTGCCTGAAATCCACGCCGGGGAAGGGCGCGTCCTCGGCGATCAACCGGCCGAGGAATTCCCAGTCACCTTCCGGCACATTCTTTTCCTGGCCGTAGAGCCTTGCCATATCGTGCAGCTTCTTGAAGCTCTCGTAATGCACTGCAAGCCTCGCTTCAGCATAATCCCGGGCACTCCACGTCGAGATCAAGAATTGCCAGTCGCTTGCCTCGAGCAAGAGCAGTTCACGGGCCAATTGGTTGCAAATTTTCACGAGATTCGCGTCCGTGGTATCGTGAAACTCGTTTGCAATACCTTCCATCAAGCCCTCGCATTCCGTGATGCGTTCCCACGACCACGTCGTCCATTCGTTGAACCAGATCCAGTGGCCCCCGCCCTGGCCCCACGAGCCTTCGGGCAAGCTGATCTGGTGGACGGGGGGATAGGCATCGAGGTACCGGCCGGCGGTGGTCAGCTCCAGCTCGGGATCGTCCTCGATCCACTTCAGCACGCGGCCTATCCACCAGTTACCCTCGAACCACCAGTGGCCGAACAGCTCCGTGTCGTACATGGCGCAGATGATGCCGGGATGCCCGGCCTTCTGGTGATAGTTAAGCAAGAGGTTGCGTATCGTTTCCTTGTAATGGCTGGCATTCTCGTCCAAGCGCTTCGGGATGTCGTCCATGAAATACTCCATCTTTGCACCAAGGTCCACCTTGGGACCGGTCACTTTCCAGTACCGCAAGCCGCCGGGAAAGTGTTTCTTGTGGAAGTCAAGGTAGGAACCATCGCCGGGGTACCCGTGCTCGCCGCTCCACACGAGAATGCCGGTTTGCTCGTCCCGCGTGAAGAACGCGACGGGCGCGATGGGCTCCTTGCTGTGGATCAAGTACGGGTTGTACGGGCTCCTGTCCTTCTGTTCCCCGACGGGTTGGTAACTGTCAACGAAGCGCTTCCACAAGTCCTTGAGCAGCTGGAACCGGGCCGCGTAAACGCCTTGAGCCAAGCCGCCCATGGTAAGATGGGTGTCGACGAAAAAGTATTCGAGGCCATTCCTCGCCAAGAAATGCTCGACGCCCTTCCGGTAGACGGGCCGTGACGCCGGGTTCACCGGATTTTTCCATTCATAGCCCGGCCGGTAGGCACACTCCGGAAGCCAGATGCCACGTGGTTCCCGCCCGTAAATGCGCTTGTACGAATTCACGGCGGTCTTGACCTGCGCATCGATAGATGCATCGGACGGGAGCAAGGGAAAATAGCCGTGCGTCGCCGCGCACGTGATAATCTCGATGATACCCTTGTCCTGGAGAGCCTTGAACCCCCCGGCGATGTCCTTGTGCAGGGTCGTGTTGAACGTGTCCTTGATGCGGTGGTACCAATCGTCCCAGAATGTTGCCATCTTCACGCGTAATTTGAAATTCTCGCTCTTGAACTGGTCCTTGTCATGGATGGCAGCGGCGATCTTCTCGTCCAAGTATGAATTGAATCCATCCTTGAATTTTTCTTGCACGAGCATTTCTGATAGAACGGGCGTTATCCCGATGGTCAGGCGGGGCGTGTATCCTTTCTCGACGAGGGCATTCAGTTCCATGTACAGCGGCACGTACGTTTCTGCTGCCGCCTCGTTCAACCAAGAAGTACCATGTGGCCACACGCCGTGATTCAGCACCCAAGGCAAGTGGGAGTGCAGCACGAACGTGAAATATCCCTTGACATTCGACATCGGCTATCGTTTTCTCCTCGCGGTTTCACGGAAGGTTAATCCATAATAGTCTGATTTGTTTTAAAAAAGGTTCCCACGCAATTATAGCCCGCCGCCAACTTGCTGGATGTCTCCCGCGGAGCCTCGACAATACTTTTTACCATATCGTGCTATATTCTACATGTACGCGTTCCGGGATTCGCGATCGACATTCGGGAATCGGCCGTCACGACTTCTCGTTTTTATCACTGGAACCAGATGCACGGATCTTGCGAACCTAATAGAAACGACAACAAGAAATAACGGTGAAACGAAGTGAGCGCCATCGAAAAACTACTCGTCGAGGGTCGCATCCTCGCGAAGAGTAATGTTGAACTGACACCTGAAATCATAAGCGTTCTAGGTGCAGTTCATGGCACGTTCTTGGAAAACAAAGGGATCATTGTTATCGGGAGGGATTATCGAACCGATTGTCGCATGTTAAAACGTGCTTACACTGCTGGAGCAATGTCCACGGGCATCGATCTCTTGGATTTGCACGTTACCCCGCTGCCGTTATTACAATTCTGCATAAGGCGTTTCGGCGCGTCGGGAGGGGTCTATTTCACCTCGGGACACGCGCGGTTCGAGGAGACCAGCATCCGGTTTTTCAACTCCCTCGGGATAGAATTCCCCGAGAGCGAGATGAAACGCTTGATGTCCATCTGGGAAAAGAAGAACGTGAAGCGAGTCCCGCCAAATAACGTCGGAAAGCTGTCGTCGATACCCCACACCCAAAGCGTGTACCAGAAAGCAGTACCGGCATTCATCGACAAGAAGCTGGTTATGGGGAAGAAGGTGGTTCTCGATTGCTCGTACGGGCCCGCGGGAGAGATATCGCCCACATTGCTCTCGGGGTTGAACATCGAGATCATCGCCTTGAACACCTTCATTCCAAACGACATAACAACGATCATCCCGAACTACCATTCGATTAAGGAACTCTCCGGCATCGTGCGCACGTCATCGGCAGATCTTGGCGTGGTCATGGATGTTGATGGTTCCAGGGCGATCTATTATGATGAAACTGGCGCCATCGTTGATACAGACCAGCTCATGGCCATGTTCTTGCTTTACGAGCGGTCGATCAAAGCCAACCGCCATTCACCCGTGATCATCACCGAATCATTCTCCAAGATTATACAAGATATTTGCGAGGAATTCAACCAAGAATGCATCATCACGCCGAGAAGCCCCGGCGCGATCTCGCAAAAAATCAAGGAACACCGCGCGATCTTCGGCGCATCCGACACCGGGAAGTTTTACTTCGCGGATTACGGACCGTTCAGTGATGCGAACCTCATCACGTTGAAGATCCTCGAGATCATGGGCGAGACGGGCATGCCGTTGTCGAAATTGATACGGGAAACACCAAAAACAATCAAGGCTTTCAAGGATATCACGATAAGCGAAACAATCTTGAAGAATATATTTAATATCTTTAATCCCGTGGACAAAAAATTTAATTACACGATAATTGATGCACTATATGGAATAAAAATTGTTTTCGAGCCAAGAAGCTGGGTCATCATCAAGCCCGCTCTCCACCGGGAGGCTATCGAGCTGTATGCAGAATCTCCCAGCAAGGAGATGGTTAATGACATGATTCGCGAGATAGAGAACGTGCTGGTCATGGAAGAAAGGAAATCAATGAACGCCAAGAACGATGGAAAGAGTTAAATTTTAAAATAGGCAGCAACAATACTTCCGTGGCGCGCCGAATGAATTGAAGATTACTATCTTGGAAGCGTCGGACCACGAATCTGAATCATGAACGCGCTTGAACACGGTGGCAGCAACCATGCCCTCGTACCTTGCCGCGAACAGCCCTTCATAGATGTAGCAAGCGATCATGCCTGATGCTTCACCTATAGAGATCACGCGGGGGGCTGTGATGGCGATGGGCCAGCCGCCCCCGCGTACGTGCGACATCGCGCCCAGCACCCCTTCTTGAATCGGCAGCCCGTCGGGAATATCCTTTAACTCTGGAATGATGCCCGTCCTCGCGAATCGATAGATGAGATCGTGCGATGCATGTCGTTCCTCGTTCATGATGCCGACCGACACGCGCTTGTTTTTCCTCGCGTATCCGACCCAGAAGTACCCCCGCGGGACGAGGTCCAGGTTGAACAAGAACCCCAGCTCGGGATTGGCCCATTCACCATCGAACGGGAAGTCCGTGAATATTCCATGGACTCGATCAGGCGTGCCGATCCCGAGGCCCATGGCAACATCCACGCCGGATCGGATGCCCGTCGCCAAGATGACGCCCTTCGAGCGCAGCTCGCGCCCGCCATCCAGGTACACCATGACACCATCCGCGTCCCGGTTCGCGCGGGTGACCATCCCCTTGATCACGCTCGCCCCGCATGCCTTCGCTGCATCGAGCATCAATCCCCAAAACACGCGCCGGGTGAAGTTATACCCGATCACTTGCGAGAAATGCATCTTTCCCATCGTGCGACGCCCGGCCATGAGCATATCATGTAACGGCCCTTCCGCAAGAGGCAACCAATCATCGACGTTGGCCGGTTGGCCGCAAGGACCGGTTCCGAAGACGTGGCTGCGCGCCGGGATGGTTACAACGCCTTCGGGAGCCTCGGGCAACCCTGGTTCCGGGTCGATGATTGCCACGGGGACGCCACTCGATGCCAAATTGATGGCCGCCTGCATGCCAGCAGGCCCCGCACCGATGATAACCACGTCAACATCGTACTTGTCCATCAAGCATCAAGCCTCGCAGTCTACAATAACATGGATGACATCGGGTTGATTTTTTTCCCGCAATTTGAATGCATCCTCGATCTTCGAAAAGGGAAGAACGTGCGTGACCATTTCAGACGTGTTCACGAGACCATCAAGAACGAGACGAACTGATTCCTCGAAGTAGCGTCGCATATCAATGTCCCGGCGTGGCTCGGTGCTGATGATCTCGGTGCGCTTCCGGTGTACCTTGAAGAAGTCGAATGGCTTGTTGCACACGCCGATGCACCCGTACATGATGATGCGGCCGTTCTGCGCGACGCAATCAAGCGCATCAATCATGCCATCGCCCTCGAGCAAGCATGGGATCACCACGTCAAATCCATCTGGAAAATCATGCCCCACGACGTCCATCGTGCGTGCATCAGGAGCGGGTATCTGGTAAACGTGCGTGGCACCATATTTTCTTGCCAAGGCGAGCTTTGAAGGAAATAAATCCGTCACCACGAGTTTTTTCGGTGAATATAATCGCGCCACCTGGGTGAGCACGAGCCCGGAAACACCTTGCCCCGTGATCAGCACGTTCTTGGACGGGTCGATGCGTGCGAGTTCAATCGCGTTAATGACCCCCGGGAGGATCTCGATGAGGGAAATCTCGAGCATCGGGGTTGTTGCAGGAAGGTGAATGATGTTGAAGGGCTTGCAACACAAGTATTCCGCGAATGCACCCCACACGTATCTCAAGCAGACTTTATCGCCAACTTGCAACCCAAGCACGTTGTCTCCAATCTTGTCGATAGTTCCAGCGACTTCATGACCAAGTCTGGCGGGATATGAGACGAATTCGGGAGCACGAATCCCTCTATACGTTTCGACATCGCTCCCGCAAATGCCCACGTACTTGATCTTAACCCGGACTTCACCATCGCCGGGTTCGGGAATCCTCGCACGTGCAAGCCGGATCTTGAAGGGCGCGTCAAGGACCGCA
Organism: Promethearchaeota archaeon; assembly: GCA_041305945.1. GTDB lineage: Archaea > Asgardarchaeota > Lokiarchaeia > Sigyniarchaeales > Sigyniarchaeaceae > JBGLND01. The sequence continues at coordinate 1,805,251 of JBGLND010000001.1, read as the reverse complement.
ACCCGCATACCCCCGGCATCACCCGCGGGAAGCAATTCGATTGGCGGTTGAACCATCCTCGTTGGCATGATGATGTAACCACGAGGTGGGAAAAAAAGCTGTTGATCCCCGTGGCCCCGGCCATCAAGCCGAGTGAATCCCGAGGCGTTTCATGCGTTGGAACAAGGCCGTGACAACAAGCGGGAAGTAAACAGTTGAATCTCCCCACACGGATGCATACTTTGCATCTTGCTGGTACTTGCCCCAGGATATCGACTCTGATATCGTGCAGCCGCTCAATCCACCATCATCGGGAACGGCTGTATGAAAACGGATCGAATAGTTGTACCCACTGAATAGCTTCTGGTCGATGCTTGCCTTTCCCCGTTGGATGAGATTCTCGATGTAGGGGAATACTTGCTGTGCCCAGTTCCGGGGCACGCCGCCGCCAAGGATGATGGTCCCGAAACGCGTGTAGTCCATGATCTTCCGTGCAAACTTATCTATGTCACCGACATCGTCAATGAGCAGGTTCACGTCGCCAAATTTCCGATACCTCATGACGTTCAGCCCGAGCTCCGAATCGGAGAATGCACCGCAATACACGGGAACGCCGTGATCCGTGGCAACTTTCACGAAGCTGCGGCCTTTCATGGACTTCCCCACGTGCGCGATGAATTCCGACGGTGTCATGATGGTCTGCTGTCCTTTCGGTAAATCCCGGACCAATAGTTCGAGTATCTTATCCTCGGCCTTCCAATACGATGGTTCTTGCAGGAACGTGTCATACACGCGGTCTATCGAGTGCTTGTACAACTCTGCATCATCCACCCGGGCAGACCCGAGATAATGCACTTGCTGGCCATCCGAGGGGTCAATCACGTTGATGATGGAATGTATGATGTTTGCGCCGGTGGAAACAATCGCCCCGATAACACCCGTTTCAATGAGCTGGCAGATGATCTCTTCCATTCCCGCGGGTACCATGGCACCTGCAATCGTGAGAACCCGCAAGCATTGCTTGTCCTCGACCATGCGCCAGAGCATTTCCAAGGCGTTGCCCAGGTTCCGGCCTTGAAACGAGCAACCTTGAAGAGCAACAAGCGCATCCTCGATCGTCGAGACCTTGCTTGGGTCGAACGGCTTGATCTTGTTGACGAGGTATTTCTCCATTTCCGTTTCCTTTCCACGTTCAATCGGTGAACACGGCCACGGCTATCGTGCACGTCCATTCATCATGCTTTTCCACGATAGCAGTTGCAGCCATGCTCTTGGATTCCACGATCTTACCACTGACCATGTAGATTTCCTTGCGCTCATCGTAATCCTTGTCGACGTCGAACGTGTACACGCCGAGGGTTGTCGCCAGCATTGTTGCAGCGAGGTCTTCCGCGTATTCTCCCGATTCCGTTTCCATTTGCCCGAACGAATGATGTTCGGAAATATAACCGTAAGCATTCGAATCTGCAGGCTTTGCACACCCAACGGCAGCGGACACCATGCGGTTGTACTCGTTGGATTCATTCCGGCTCATGACACAGAAGACAATCTGCCCGTGTTTCAAGTGCTTCAACCCCTCGCTCACGGACACCTCGACGACGTTCGGGGGGAGGATGCTCGACACGTTCACGATGTTGAACGGGGCGATCTTCGCATCTCTAAGGGATTTTTCAAAGGCGATCAACTTGTTTTTATCCCTGCCGATGCCCTTCGTGAAAAAAACATGCTTCGGGACGAATTGATTCATGTGTTCCATCTTGATATCTCCATTTTACAAGTGAAAGGGGAACTAATCCACTTTTCATTCAAGTTCATGTTTAACGACAAGAAACCTATAACGTGTCAGTGTAATGAACACTTATTTTTAAAAGCACGGCGTCAAAAACGCATCACGAGCCCTTTTCACGGCGAGAGCCAGAAGGTGAAGAGCCGTCCAGCACCGTGCCGGAATCCGAGCTACTTTTCACGAACGAGCCATTCGACACGTCACGGGCACCGCCGGGAGCCGATACGGGGGAACATTCATTCAGCTGGTGCTAGTCGTATAAAGGTCCGGCCAAGTTCACGCGAAGAAATTGTCGATGTTTGAAAGGTTTTCCTCGAGCATCGCCGATTCGGCTTGGTGCCCGGCACGTACCAGCAGTATAGAAAGGGCATTGAACATTTTCTTGATTTGATCCTTGGAAGAAAGGCCGCCAATGGAAATAAAAGTTTTGTGGGGAAGAACGTAACCGTTCGGTTGCTCTTGGCTGCCCAAGCTCGTGCTCGTGGAAAATAATCCCGATCCCCATTGTACCAACCGCTCGTCGGCGCGGCCCGGGACGAAACTCCCGGAAACGTGCCGCTCGAACCACGCCTTGCAGTGCTTGATCACTTCATCAATATACAGGCCTTTATCAAGCACGAGACGCTCGCTTGCAACGCGCGTGCCCAAGGCCATAAGTTCCTCCCAGTAATGCAGGTAATCCAAGGCATATGGAAACAAGGCCGCGTTGATGGCACAGCTCACCAGCCCGTGGCGCACTTGCGGGCTTTTCCCCCTGGTATCTTCCAATGCCTTGTTGATGCCCGCGGGATCGAGAAACCGGACGATGGAGCGTGTCACTCGCCCGCGCGGTATTACTATCACGGGCAAGACGGGTGCACCGCTTTCCTCTTGAAGCGCGACAACCCCTTGCGGCACGGGAACGAGCATATCCCGGGCACCGGGAACGAGCGGGACCTTGAGATGGTTGTGCCCGCCCATGTCATGCATCAAGAAGACCAGGTGGTTCAACCGCAAGTGCCTGAGCAGGCCGTCCTTGATCGTCCCGTACTTGTCTCTCGCGACGGCATAGACGCGCTTGAACTTGGGAAGCACGCGAAGGTTGTCGAAAATGAGCCGGTTTGCCATGTTTGCCACTCCCGCGACCTTGTACCCCGCGGGATGGAGGGCAAGGCCGCCCAAGGCGTGGAAGAACTGTCCCGTGTGCAGGCTCACGAGGATCGCGCCCTTCTTTCCTGCCAATGCCGCGTCCAAGACGTGCAGGTTTTCGAACGTCACGTGCTTGTCGATGTCGGACGGGTCGATGTCGGGGGCTTTCAGCATCAAGTCGAACAGGAGCACGCCCATGTACTTGAACAAGATGTCGAGCAATTTTTCCAAGAATGCCTTGCTCACGGGATGGCCGATGAACACGGGCATGCTCTTCCTCAAGCGTTTCCATGCCATGTTGCCCGGCGGGAACATGAATCGCGTGACGAGGTACGAGAGCCCGTGCACCTGGTGCTCGGGCACGATCTTGAAAAGTTTGTAAATCTTGTACCGGTGGATGAAGTTCACGAGCTTATATATACCACCCAGCTGGTTCCCGCCCCAGCCCGGCCCGGGTCCTCGATGATCTCCCTCGCGTCCGGGGCGATCTTGGCTACCAGCTCCATTGCGAGTAGCTTGGTTCTGGAGTCGCCATGTTCATCGAGCCATTCCACGTTCTCCAAGGTCCGCGCGACCGCCAGCTTGCCGGATTCACGCATGCGAGACAGCTCCAGGAACACGATCATAACTCCCAGCGCCCATGTAAGGCTCGAGACCCAGTCCGGGAATGCGAAGCTGAATAGTAACAGGATAACCGCGATGGCCAAGCACTGGAGCCCGATGCACTGGCTTGAAAAGCGTGCGGCGCGCGCAACGGATGGGCGCACGTGGTGGGGCAAGGCATACTTGCATTCAACGACGCGCTCATGATAGTCGTTGAGTATCCGGGCAAGATCGTGCCCCGGAAGCCGGCCGATGCTTTTCTCGCACTCGTCGTGGAATCGCTGGACGGCGGCCTTGTATTAAGCAATATTCATCCTCTATCACGTGCTATCAATCGAGCCGCGAATTAAAGAAGCACGCGACCCGCGCTTCGGAAGTTTTAAAAAAACCCATCGCGTGGCATACAACAATCCATGGAAAACAAAGCAAGGATCATCATCCGCAAGGCAACCTTCGGTGATGCCCCTGAGATATTCTCGCTTGGCGAGAGATCGTTCAAGGCGTATGGTACCGAGGACTGGACGTTCAGCCTCGTCGCGGAGTTGCTGGAAGAGTTCCCCGATTACTCGCTCGTGTCGATCGACGAAAAGAACGACAACAAGATCGCGGGCTTTCTCCTCTCCAAGCCACACGAGCGATCCCAGACCAAGTTCTACATTTACTGGGTTGCGGTTCACCCGTCGTATCGTGGCATGGGCATCGGCACAGGGATGGTCGTGCGCATCAACGAGATTGCAGCCTCCGCGGGCTTCCAAGCCATGGTTGCCGACACGGGCGTGAACAACAAGGGCATGCAAGGCGTTTTCAAGCGCACCGGTTTCAAGGTGCTGACCGAGAACGTCTACTTCATCAAGCGGTTCACTCAAACCGAGAAGCGCACCATCGAGGAGCAGACAGGCATCGGGGTGAACGCTCGCGTGCCTCTCTCGGAAAAGTTAGAACAGGTGCAAAAACCGTCAAGCGAGGCAGACAACGCCAAGGCCAAGGGACAGGAAAAAGTCAAGGAAAGAGGCAAGGCCAAGGCCAAGCCGAAGCCCAAGACAAAGGCCAAGGTCAAGGCCAAGCGCCAAGACGGCATCACGCCCAAGGATGCTTCCAAGGTCAAGGGCGTAGCCAAGGGCAAGGACAAGGAAAGGAAAAAGGCCACGCGCGAGGCAAAGCAAAAGGTCAAGCCACCGCAAGGGTCGAAAACGGGGCGCAAGGGCAAGTGATGCGTGGCGGCATCATGGAAATAAAAATGGAGCATCGTCTCTAAGAATTAAATGAAGAGAATCGTTCACCGGTACGAATCATTGCTCTTCTTCGTCCTCTATCCCCAATTTTTCCTTTACCTTCGACGTTGCGCGGTCTTGCAGCTCCGCGGTCTTTTCATCGACAACGGTTTGTGGCATGGCTTGGATTTCCTCGATCTTCTCTTCGACCGTTGCTTGGGTATCTTCCACTTTTTTCCTCGCCTGTTCCTTCATTTCTGCTGCTTTTTTTTCGGCCGCCTTTCTTTCGTCCTCCGCTTTCTTACGTGCAGCTTCCTTTAACTCGGTCTCCTTATCTTGCGCCATCGATTTAGCACTTGCTTTCAGCTTGTCGCCTAGTCCTTTGAACATGCTATCACCTCGCGTGATGAACGGAGTGACGTCGCCCCGGGAAATAAAGAATGCTCTAGGAAGGATTGCACCAAGGCTGTAATCGATCTCCCACCGTTCAGAATGGATGCACGCGCGCCTTGATTCCTGGAACGGCGAGGAGCATTGACTGCAAGAACGCCCAGCAATACACGAGGTGTCCCTCGTAGCCCGCGGGGCGGCCTTCCCAATCGAATACCTCTGCGCCATGCCCCATCTTATCTATGAACCCGTTTTGAAACCCGCCCCCGTTGGAAAAAACCCCTCTTTCTTGTCGCGCGAGCATGGCATGCAAGATCGTGTTTGCTTGATCGACCATCCCGGCGCGGTGCAACCCGTCGACCAGCCAGCTGGCGTTGCTGACGCAACAACCGCCGTTCAGGAATTGCTGGAACTCGAAATACACGCTCATCTCGGCCCGGGGGACGGGCACTAGGTTGAGCGGGACCCCGATGTCGAAACGGTTGAAGCCGGTTCTTTCCAGCGCGGTCCAGAACGAGCGGAGCATCTTACTGCCCTCGTCAGCACCGATGAGCCCGTAGCTAGTGGCCATGCTGGTGGGAGAGTCGTTGTGAATGTCGTGCAGCCGGTCGTCCCGGTCACGCCAGAATCCCAGCCACCCCGTATCCGGGTTGAAAAATGCACGCACGAAGCTCGCTTTCAACATTCGAGCCAGCTGTTGGTAATGGCTTGCTGCATCGTTCCGGTCGAGGCGTCGCTCGAGCGCTGCCATGCAATTCCACGCGCGGTAAGCGAGGACGTTCACGTAAGCGTTCTTGTGGCCGCTCACGTAACAATCCCACGCACAATCGGGGTCCCGGGTGGGCTGCGAGCCCCAGAGCCCGCTTTGCTTTGACTCGATGATGCCGTCACCGTCGACATCCCGCTGTTCCATGTACAGCGCGATCCGTTCGAGCTGCGCTACACGGCAAGCAAGCCAATCCGCATCATTGCTTGCTTCCACGTAACACCATGCTGCGATGATGACCGCGGGATTACCATCCATCACGTTCTGGTCCCTTCCACCGGCGGTGTACGCGACGAGCCCGTCTCCATCCGTCTTGTGATCGATCCAGTACTCGATCGCGCGACGCAAGAGGGGCGCCATGGAAATGCCCGGGCACAGTTCGGGAACCATCAAGGTGGCGTCCCCGAGCATGTACAAGAGACTGCTCACGGGATCGCTGAGCGTGTTGTTCGCCCACACGCCCTTGACGCGGGGGCTCCCTCCCGACGCGCCGCAGCTGAATTGCAACATGTTATACCAGCCGCGCCTGGCCGCCCTCCAGGCGGGCTCGTCCGTGAAACATTCTGGCCGCGCGAGCAAGGTCGGGGTGATGTCAAGGACGACTGGCTCGCCAGGCAAGGGCACGGGAATGGTGGCAAGCAAGTCAAGGCTCCCCCACCTCCGGTTCCCATCGATATCACACGAAACCCGGGTGCCCGCGCGACTGGTGACCTGGAGTTGTCCAATGTCGGGAGCGCTTGCAACGAAAGGGGTCCCGAAACGGCCTTCATCGTCCCACGTGTTGGTGATGATGGAGACGACCGCAACGCGCGGGTTGAAAGGCACGTACAATTCAATGCCCGTCACGTCGCCCGCCACGTCCTTGTCACAGGCAAAGTGCATCTGCACCTCGCCCGGGAGCATGGCTATGTTCCATGAGAGACGATTGCTGCCCGGTACCGGGATGGTGCACGTGATCTTGACGGGACTTACAGCCTTGAAGCCAGTCACGGGATGGATCTCCTTTCCACGGGATGCGATCGTGATCTCGGCGGGGGCATTCAGCAAGTTGATGACGTGCCGGCCGGTGCATTCCGTGTCCCAGCCCAAACGGGTGATTTCCGGGGCTTCGGTGCTTGCTTCAAGGCAAGCCTGCCACCCGGGACCCGGGCGGTGCAGCTTGATTGTTCCCACGATCATCGTGCTAGTGAACGGACGTACGTGCTCTCTAGGGGTTGACCGCACGGGAAAAAAACATTCGCGAGTTCCCGACGAATTGTCATGATAAGGATCAATGACACGTGCATGGATGCCGTTGGCATCGCGCGGCACGTGAATGCTTGCCTTGTCATATCCGGCTTCCGAGGTTACTTCACGGGTTTACCATCTACATCCGCCGCGATGGCCTCGGTTGTCCTTCACGTTGAGTCTTGGGTGGTTCTCGATAGGCGATTCCCCGTGCACGCGCCTTGCGCCATTTGCGAATGCAAATTTGGTGGGGTTGGTTTTTTATCGCCGGGTGCCAATTCCTTATACAAGACGAACCCGCGAGGCAGCTCAACTCCAACCCGGCACCTTGCCCGGGCACGGGCGCGCTAGAGTGGTCCAATCATGTGGAAAAGGATTAATCGTGCATTCGGTGCAGCGATCGGGCTTGTGGTGATCGGGTGCATCTGGTTGTCGCTGGCTTGCAATTTTCACGAAGCACCGGCCGTTGCAGTGAATGAACCCGTGTCATCAAGTCCCCATGCTCCCGTGAAACTCGCCGGGAACGCTGCAATTGAAGATTTTTTCACCGGGAACGGGACGGATGGCCTCTCGTGGGCGAGCGCGCACGTGCTGGAAGACATCGAGATCGATGCGCAAGGGGGAGGTTCTGCGATCGAGATAAACGATACCAGCCTCTACCTGGTGATCAGGAATTGCACCCTCTTCAACGCGACCGGGACGCCCGAAAGCGCTGGCATCAAGCTGCACAATTGCACTCACGTCCACGTCGACAACTGTTCGTTACACTCCAACATGCTTGGTTTGCTCGCGGACCATGTGAACAACTCGATTTTCTCGTTAAACCTCGTCCACGATAACTTTTACGGCGTGCAGCTATCATTCTCGCAAAATAACTCCATATCGTCGAACACTTTTTTCTGGAACGCGTACGAGACCCTGCGCCTCGATGATGCGAGCAACAACACGTTGGCATTGAACCTCATTACCGGCAATACTTGTGAAGGGATCATTCTTAGCTATTCCGATGCTTGTGTGGTCGAGCGTAACGTGTTAATTAATAACACGGATGCTGGCATTTACGTGTTCTGGTCTGATGGCGCCATCGTCCGAAACAACAACGTCACGCAATACAACAACGATGCTGGCATCTACTTGTACGGGGGCGCGTCATCCACGGTGGAAGGGAATCTCATGAACGGGACGGGGATCGTGCTGGACGGCTTCACGATTCCATCGTTCAGGTCGCACTCGATCCCGGTATCGAACAAGGTGAACGGGAAAAACGTGTTCTATTACGTGGACCAGCAAGACTTGGATGCCCTTGATTTCGCAGATCCAGGCCAGATCATCCTTGTTAACTGCACCAACGCGTCCATGACAGGGCTGACGATCACGAACACGACCTTTGGCATCATGCTATTTAGTAGCAGCGGTAATACCATCACGGGAAATACCATCACGCATAGCATGCACGGGATCGGCATCACGTTTTTCTCGCAATACAACACCGTTGCGTCCAACAATCTCACGTTTAACCGCCGGTCCGGCGTGAACATGCATGCAGTGTCCTCGATGCTCGATGGTGTCGAAATTTTCGGCAACGGGCGCTGGTGTTGTGGCGAGCCTCTCTTCCGGATGGGGCTGTGGGATGCGGAGCGCCAGGTCGCTGAGCACTTGCTGCAGGACTTTTCGCAGCTCCGGTGCAAGGAAATGCTGGTGCCATGCCTTGCCGGCTATCACTTGTTTACCGTTGTCTACCCGAAGCTTTTCAACGTGCAATTTCCTTTCGACATCACTCCCCTTTTCGATTGGTTGGGGGATCGCATCATGAAAGGGGAGATAACGGTCGTTCGTCCTTTTCACGAACTAAAAGCAGCACTTCACGATAATTGCTGGCCTAAAATCTCCGGAAACCGCTTTCACGCATCTATCCGGGCTCTTTTGGAAAAAATAGGCGTCGAGGTTATCGAGCTCCCTCATGCAAAGGAAAATAACTTGTGTTGCGGCATGTGCGCGGTGGCAGCAAACTACAGCATCACCGATGGTGTAAAACACGGCCTCGCGCGATTGAAGGAAGCAAAACGAGCGGGTGCAGACGTTGTGATCGACTATTGTGGTGGCTGCAACTGGTTCATGGAAGTGAGCAAGCATTTTTATCCTTTCAAGTTGCCCGCGGTGAAGCACGTGATGGAGTTGCTCATTGAAGCCACGGGAGAAACCTGCCTTCACGACAACAGGTGGCTCGGGAACTTGCTCTTCAAGGAAACCATGAAGACTGTCTTGCCCAAGGCATTGAACCGGAAACGTTTTTACATGAAAAAGATCATCATTCCTTGAGCCATGGCAGGAAAAGGCAAGCATGCATGATGAAACCTGCATCGTCGTGTTTGCGGAGTATCAGAACTCGTTTCGAACCACCAAGAGACACCGGCATCCCTTGAACGTGCCCATTCTTGCCGATCCAGCCTGCCAAGAACCGGCCTCGAATTAACAAAAAATCCCCCGATCCACTATTCTCTACGAACCACATTTCATGGTGCGCTTCTTGCCATGCCCCCGGATCACTATTAAGGCCGGGCTGCCAAAACACCATGTACACGAGTTCATGCATCATGGACAGCATCATCCTCAAGTGCCCGAACTGCTCGGCGATCATCCCTGCAGAGCTGAAAAAAGACCTTTACGCCGGGAACAACGTCACTTGCGAGAACTGTGGCATCCTTATCATCCCCAAGACGCCCCCGCGTGGCGGGCATCCCGCCCCGTCGAACGCGTTCCCGCGAGATGGTACTCCGAACGGGGTTCAGCCTCGTGGCGCCCCGGAGGGTGCTCGACACCCCGCGCACCGGCACGAGCCTGCCCGGACCGCGAGCCCGCGGCCGCCGGCTATGCCCGGTGGATGGGATGCCCCGTTCGACGCGGAGGCCTTGCGCGAGAAGCTCCCGGGGTACCGCAAGTTCATCCAGTCCTACAACGACGTGGCGCATGCCTTGATGAAGATATTCCTCGGCATCTTTTTTGTCGTGTCGTTCGCGACGATCGCGGTCACGTGGCTCGTTGGCCCGCCGATGTTGAACTGGTCCGGTTTTCTCGAGAACTTGGCATCGGTCTCCTGGTTCTACATTCTCGGGGCGTTTATGTACTGGTACGACAAGAAGAAAGTCTACCCGTGGGTGAAGCGCGGCCAGTTCGATTTCTACGGGATCGACTTGTTCGTCCTCGGCTTGGCAGGCATGGGTGTCTTCGGCCTAGGCATTCTACCCTTCCTCAAGGGGATTTTCATCATGGCATACATGGGTGCCGAGGACAAGGTGAATGGCAAGACGAAACGGGACAAGCTCGTTGGATGGATTCATGGCCTCGACGAGATTTCATGGCAAATCGTGGCGGTGGCCGCGCTCACGGGATTCGCCTTTTTATTCCACGCGTTGGTCTCGGGCGTGCAGTCCATGATTCTTTCCGATATGATGATAGCGGGGCTGGTGGTGGGGATTTCAGGCACGATCTCCGCGAACGCCGACCGTCACGCCGTGTCCCCCTACATCCGCGAGTACCGGTTCTCTGGTTTGGGTGGGAAGACCTTGGTCAACTCTATCATCGGCATGGTGTGTTGTGGTTCCGGCGTCCCGATGTTCGTGAAAGCAATCCTGCTCTTCGTGCTCGAGGAAGAGGACAAGAAGGTCCCCCCCGCCACGTACAAGCCCAGGAGCCCGGGCGATGGCACCGGTTACCCGCAGAAGGTCGCGGTGGCCGGAACCACAGCAGTTACTTCCCCGGGCCCGCTCCAAGGCACCGCGGGTTCCCCGGTTCTGGTGGCAAGCCCTGCCGGTGCAGACATGCACGTGGTTCACGCGGGTGGCAAGGAACCGATGCCGGGGGGAGCTCCACCCGGTGGCCCGCGCCATGGCGCGCGGCACGGCGGCCTTGCCTCGCCGGCCGGCACCCCGGTGGTTCCACCGGCTGGCACCAGGCCGGTTTCGCCCGTTGCCCCGTATCTCCCTCCCAAGGAGCCCGGCTCCATCGAGGCCTACCTGCACAGGAGCTTCTCCGTGCTCACGCCCAAGGTGCGACGCCGCCTCAATAAGCTGAAGAAGCTCGGTTTACATAGCGAGGACATTTCGGCAATCGCGGACGAACTCGTGCACCACCCGGAGTTCGAGCAACTCGAGATCATCGATCAATACATCGCCCTCAACAAGGAGGACGAGGTCGATCCCATGTACGTCTTGGTGGTCCGCAACATGGCCTACCCGGATGAAATGAAGCAGTGGATACTTTCCCAGCTCAAGATGTTGAAAGACGAGGATGTGCCCCCGTTCCTCGAAGAGATGCAAAAAGCACAGCCCCGGTAACACGTGCCACGAGCGGTACCGAGCACGGTAATTGATAATTAGCCCGAAGCAAGCGTGGTAATGCAATGGCCTTGATGGAACGACGAAGGAAGGACAAGCAAGGCGGTCAAAAGCCCTCGCGCGACCCCCAAGCACGTGAGGACGCGCTTCCCCCCTCGCCCGTTACCGTCCCCGCCGAAAGGATGCCACCATCAGGCACCACGCAGGACGCCGTGTCGCAAGAACCCACGATACCCCCGCAGCAGGTCAAGGGCCAGAAACGTGCATCCTTGGCCGATCTGGCATCGAGGTACGAGGTGGAGTACATCCACAAGGCAATCGAAGCCCTCGATGCGGGGGCTCCCGCGGTCCAGCCCGAACAACAACCTGCACGCGCGGACGAGAATGCCGGCCTCGATGAGACCCCCGACATCGAGGAATTACCCGGTGACGAGTATGACGAGCTCACCGACATGGAACGCGATGTCCTGCGCGTGGCCAAGGGAACCCTCAAGAAAAAGAAGTTCCCGGCGGAGATCGGGTTCGACCCGTACACGCCGATGGTGGAGAAGATGCTCTCGGATTGCATCGCCAAGTTCCACGTGCAAAAGGGCTACTCGAAGGAATCCATCATTGCCACGATCAAGGCGCTCGAGGAACAGCACTGGATCGTCACGTCCGAGCGCAGGACGAAGGAAGAGATCCTTCAGGCCGACCTCTACAAGCAGATCATCGGGTTCATTGAAAAAAATCCTGGCGTCCACGCGAGGGATGAACGCATCCAAAGCGAGCTTGGCATCACGAGGAATCCCTTCTTGAAGCACATGATCGTCTTGGAACGGTTCAACATCGTGAAAAAACGCAAGCAAGGGAAGCTCTGGAATTTTTACTCGCGGGACTTCCCGGATGACGACACCATCGCGGAGCTCGTCGTCGTCTTGTACAATGACATCGCAAGGCAGCTCGTGAGGCTGTTGCTGCAAGACCCGGGCTCGACTCTCGTGGACCTTGCAAGGCGAATCATCCCGCCCGTGTATCATGGTGCCATACAGTACCACTTGAAGAAATTCGAGGAACTCGGGCTTGTCGTCTTGCACGAGCAAGAACGACGCGTGAACGATTCGATGCTGGCACGCTACAACGCGGTGGTGTCCGGCGCGTTCAAGATCGCGTGAAGCCCCGGCGCAAGCGTGCCGGGTGCCGCGTGATCCCGGGCGGACTCGCGCGTGGTTCGGGTGCTGCCACGCCGACGTGACGTTTTTATGCTATTCCGTGTTTGGTAAAGTTACCTTTACACACACCGGTAGACCGAAGATGGACCCCGAACGCGTCGTCGAGATAGAAAATGCCCACGATTCCGGGCAGTTCAATAAAAAAGTCATCATCACGCGTGGCGAGGGCGCGGTGCTTTTTGACAAGGACGGCAAGTCGTACATCGATTGCATTGGTGGCCATGGCGTGTCCGTGCTCGGGTATTCCCACCCGGCCATCGTGCAAGCGCTTTGCACCTACCTCGCTGCCAAGAAACCGATCACGTGCGGCCACTTTTACGACGAGTACCGGGCAAACCTGATACAACGGCTGGTCGACCTCACGCCCCCGAACCTGAAGCGCGTGTTCTTCAGCAATTCGGGGACGGAAGCAGTTGAAGCGGCCTTGAAGTTCGCCATGAAATACAAGAAGAACATCAAGGACAAGGAGATCGTTGCATTCAAGCGTGGCTTCCATGGCAGGACCCTCGGCGCGTTGTCCACGACCTTCGAGCAGCGGTACCGGGAAGATTATTCGTTGATCCCCGGCGTGAAGCACGTCTCCTACAACGACATCCAGTCCGTGCGCGATGCCATCACGGGGAACACGATCGCCGTCATCATGGAACTTGTCCAGGGCGAGGGCGGCGTGTACCCGGCGAGCGATACATTTCCCAAGGAAGTGCGCGAGGTTTGCGACGAGAAGGGCATCCTGCTGATCTTCGACGAGATACAGACCGGTTTTGGCCGGACGGGCAAGTTATTCGCGCTCCAGCACTGGAACGTGGCACCCGACGTTCTCTGCCTTGCAAAGGGGATCGCCGCGGGCATTCCCATGGGCGCGACGATAACGAACGACGCGGTGATGGGTGCCGTGATCGCTGGCTCGCACGGGACGACCTTCGGGGGCAATCCCTTTGCGTGTGCTGCCGGGGTCGCGTCGCTGGACGTCATGGAGAAGGAACACCTGCCCGAGCACGCGCGCGAGGTCGGGTCGTTCATGATGGCAGAGCTGGAGAAGATGAAGGACCGGTGCAAGGCCATCAAGGAGATTCGCGGGAAGGGCCTCATGATCGGCATCCAGTGCCGCGGGAAGGTGGCTGACTACATCAAGCGATTGCAAGAGAAGGGCGTGCTGGTCTTGAACGCCGGGCTCACGGTGATCCGGTTGCTTCCCCCGCTCGTCATCACGAAAGACCAAGCCCGCCAAGTGCTCGAAGCGCTTGAATCCGTGCTGCAAGAATGAGTGAACGATAAAAAAAAGCGTGTAGGATGCCTGCTTGCCCGTGTTGCGGCATTGAAATCGTGCCGATGTATGAACTTGCGGTTGAGATGAGTTCCGGCGTATCTTATTTTGAACAGATTGTCTGGGATTTAAAGGAGAGGGGGTGTGGAGATATCGATATACCTGTTCTCATCATAGGAATAGGCCCATGACCTCTTCTTGAAGAGAACTAAAGCCCGAAATAGGCACGCAGCGTTTATTTACGTGGAAAAAAACAAACGAGATTGCCGGGGAATCATTCATCGTTTTAACCCACTAGCCGTCATGTATTTTTAATTTTTTTCCAACGTTGGATATAGGTGGAAAAAAAATGGAATCCATCAATCTATACCAAAGCGTTTCGTGATCTTTACCAGGAGAAATATGACAAACGCGACGCACACGAACGTGATAACCGCGGCCAAGAAACTTCCAATACCGAAGTTTTGCGTCCCCACGGGTACCACGAAGCTGGCGAGATCGGCAAGGCCCGGGACCGCCAACCCTATGAGCGGCAATACCAAGTCCTTCACGAGGGATTGGACCAGCATGCCAAGATACAAGCCCATGATGAACGCGACCGCGAGTCCCATTACCTTGTAATTTTTCAAGAAGAACTTGAATTCTTCGGCCACATGTTTCGGTTTTGGGGGGGGAGGTGGTGTTTTTGGTTCCAGTAGCTTCTTGATTTCCCGCAATTCGCTAACGATTTCATCGGACACTAGAATCACCCGTTTTCACGTGTCGATCGTGGGAATATAAACGTTTTACCATATGTTCATAAGCGAGGATGGAAATCTATCCATTTTATGGAATATGTGCGAACATCGAGGTCCACGGTCGATGAGGACGTGCTAATTTCCCGAGAATCCTTCGCAAAACGCAAGGATGTTTTTCATCAAGTCCGTGTAGTTGTATCCCCCTTCCAGCAAGGCATACCGTCGCCCGTGGCATCGTTCCTCGGAAAACTCGGCCGAGAGGCGCCCGATCATGGCATAATCTTGGGTCCGGAGAAGCCCGCCCCAATCATTGATGTACTGGTCAAAGCCCGCGGATGCAACGAAAATGTCGTATTCCCTTGCTGAACCGAATGCATCAATCACGTGTTCGGTGTACTGCTCGGGGGAACCGCCATCCGGGTTGAAGACCGTGATGCCTTCTTTCTTGCCTAAAATGTTTATGTTCCCGTCACCCGTGTGCAAATCGAAATCCAAGATAAAGGCGGATTTGATCCGGTTGGTGCTCATCAATTTTAACAGCGATACCGAGATGTTGTTAAAAAAACAGAATCCCCACGCGCTATGTTCGCTTGCATGGTGCCCAGGTGGACGGATGACACCAAAAGCAGGTTGTTGCTCCAGCGCAACTTCCGCGGCTTGGATGGCGCCACCCGCGGCCAAGCTTGCCATCTCGAAAAGGTAAGAGTCCCGCCTCACGTGTTCCACGTGGCTTTTCGAGTGTGCAAGCAAGACATCGGCTTCCGATGCAGGTATTGCTTCGATAAAGTCGGGATGCACGTTGAAAAAATCTGCAATCCCGTCGAAACGAGCCTTGTCTGCCGCGGGATCGGAACTATACTCTCCCTCGTCGAATCGATGCGAGTAAATGAATTTCACGGGCATGGATACCGCTCACGTCGATACTTTATAAACCATTCTCGCTATTTCTAGCCATATTCCGTATATAAATTAGAATTAGGCGGCGATCTAATCCGATGGAAGCACCCGTGGTGGACAAAGCTGAAATATACGCAAGAGAAGCGAGCAATCTCCTAGAAAAATTCAAGGTTCAGTCGAACGCGGGCTTGTCGACGGAACAAGCAACATCAATCATGGAAAAGATGGGCCCGAACGAGATTCCCGTCGTGAAACGGTCGGTATGGAAAACATACTTCGCACCGGTGCTCGAGAACACGATCATCATAATGTATCTCATCGCAGCTACGGCGATGGTAATTCTAAACTTGGCAATCGGCCAGTCCGCGCTCTCACCCACGATCAACTTCTGGATCGTGTTGTTAAATGCCGTGCTAGCCATCGTGCAACAATTGCGAGCGCAAAAATCGTTGGATGCGTTGAAACGCCTTTCAAAGAACGTGTGCACGGTCTTCAGGAACGGCAACAAAATGTCGATCGAATCGGAATTCGTGGTGCCGGGAGACATCTTGGACCTTCAAGAAGGCGACCGGATCGTCGCTGATGCCCGCATTCTCGTCGCGAATAATTTTTTCGTGAACGAAGCATCCATAACAGGGGAAAGCGTCCCCGTCAACAAGACCGCGGCGGCCATTCCAGGGACGAAGAAAATCGCGGGAATGCAAGATATCAAGAATTGCATCTTCTCAGGCACGTTCGTCACCAAGGGTAATGCGAAGGCATTGGTGTATGCAACGGGCGCGAACACGGAGATCGGACAGATATCGAGGAACCTGTCCGAGACCATGAATGACGAGATACCGCTCAAACAAAAGATAAACAAGTTTGCAAACGTCTTGGCGATTTTCGTCGTGATAGCCTTTGGTATTATCCTGGTGTACAACACCATTATAACGTCCATCAAGGGCACGATCGAGGAGAACTTCCTCAGGAACCTTGTTGGCAGCATCGAGCTCGGGTTGAAGTTCGTGCCCATCAACATCGTGCTTCTTTCGACCATCATCTTGATCACGGGGGTCGTTGCGATGGCAAAGAAAGGAGGCGTGATCGTCCGCAACTTGAACGCGGTCGAGGTTCTTGGGCGATGTTCTGTCGTGTGCACGGACAAGACCGGGACCTTAACGCAGAACCAGATGACCGTCCAGTACATCTGGACGAATGACAGGATGTTCAGGGTCACCGGGATCGGGTATGACGCGAAAGGAAATGTCTTCCTTGGAGACGAGGTCGTCAACAAGGGAACGCACGATAGCTTGGACTTGCTCGTGATCAGCGGGCTGCAGAACAACAATGCAGAAATCGTCGAAGAAGACGTGAAAGTAGGGGGGTCGGGAGAAAGAACGCAACGCGTGCGGAGGGTAATAGGAGACCCCATGGAAGCAGCCTTGGACGTGATATCCGAGAAACTGTTTATTTATGAAACCGAATTGAAAAAAGAGATGGATTTCCTGCAAGAGTTCCCGTTCGATTCTGAATTAAAACGCATGACGAAGATTTGGAAATGGAACCTTGACGGGGAAGAAAAATTCGTCGCGTTCATCAAGGGTGCAACTGAGCAACTTCTAGACCGCGCCACGTACCTGCAAATCGACAATGATGATAACAACAAAAAGAAAAGGTACGAAAACACCAAACCGTTAGATGAAGGTGCCCGCGCAAGCATCCGGAAAGAGATTAACACGTGGGCGCAAAAAGGATTCCGGACGCTGGGCATCGGGTGGAAAATGCTGGAACCGCTTAAACGTGGCAAGGAATTCAATCGTGACGAGATAGAGAAAGATATTATTTTCATCGGGTTCATCGTTATCCAAGACCCACCAAGGGAAGGCGTGCTGGACGCGGTCAAAGCATGCGAGGGGGCCGGCGTGAAAGTCGTCATGATCACCGGGGATTCCATCGACACGGGGGCAGCCATCGGGAAGGAACTCGGCATATACGAGGACTGGGAAAAAGTCGTCGAGGGAAGTGAGATACCCACCTTGAACGACGAGGACTTCTTCAATACTGCCGTGTTTGCCAGGGTATCGCCGGACGACAAGCAAGTGATAATTAAAAAGTATCAAGAACGAGGAAATGTCGTCGCGATGACGGGCGATGGTGTGAACGACGCGCTTGCGCTTGGGATGGCCGATGTAGGCATGGCAATGGGCATCGCGGGGACGGACGTCGCGAAGGAAGCGGCAGACATGATCATCTCGGACGACTCGTTCAACACCATCGAGCTGGGCATACAAGAAGGCCGCGGGTTGTTTGCAAAGATACGCATCATGATCTACTTCTACATCTTCGCGAACGTGGGAGAAGCCATCGTCCTGATAGTCACGTCGTTCTTGAACGAGGATTTCAGGCTTTTTGACTTGGGATTGCAAATCAACCTGATATACATCTTGCCACACTCGCTTCCACCCTTGGCCTTGACCTTCGATAGAACTGCAAAGGACGTGATGAACGAGAAGCCAAGGGATAGCGAGGAGATATTCAGCAAGAATTTCCTCTACATGCTCATCATCCACATAGCCACGCTTTCCATACCCTTGTTCATCCTCGCGGGCTGGATATATGCAGCATTCTCGGCAGACCCGGCGATAGTTGCAGCGATAAATGCCGGCACGGCGACGGTAGAACAAGTCGACGCGGTGAAGTTAGCGATGGCCCGTCCCAGGGCAGTTGCACTCGCGCACATCTTCATCACGGAAATCGCGACAACATTTTCGATAAGAAGGCCCAACATGCCCGTGTGGTTGACGTTCACGAGGGACATGAGCCCGCTCTTGCTGTTCATGTCCGGCCTCACGATAACAGCACTGTTCGCGGTCATATACGTGCCTGGCATCAACACCATGTTGCTTCTCGCACCGATGGAAGGGACGGACTGGTGGATCATACTTGCAGCGAGCGGCCCGGCGGTACCGGCCTTGGAAGTTTACAAGTGGTACATCAAGAAGACGAAACGTGTTCTATAAGCAATCCATTTTTTTATCTCGATTCCAATTGTTCCATCCCCCCTTTTTCCGGCAACCGGCAGGTGTTCGATCCCTTGAACGAAAACAAGAATGGCGTTGAGTTGAACTGGAAGGGAAAATCCGTCAATATAGGGGCAATCCCGCCCGGCCATGAAGAATTGATTCTCGAACAAGAACGATACTCTCCCGGCAACGGCACCGGGGAAGGAGCACTCTACTGGGGAGACAATCTAGACGCCATGAAGTTCTTGCTAGCTGGCGGTGGCTGGGAAGGCAAGATCGACCTGATCTATATCGACCCGCCCTTTTTCACGGGCTTGAATTTTTCGATCAAGACCGCGGGTGGCCAACGCCACCGGGCCTACAAGGACACGTGGGCAAATGGCTTGCCCCAATACTTGTCCTTCATGAAAGAACGACTGGAATTGATGTACCGGTTATTAAAAGACTCGGGCAGCATCTACGTGCATCTTGATTGGCACGTGGCACATTATGTAAAGGTATTGTTGGATGAAATATTCGGATATTCCAGCTTTCGCAACCAGATCGTGTGGAAACGGCTCACGTACAAGCAAACCCAAGTAAAAGCATACGGCGTCCTCCACGACGTCATATTATATTACACGAAGGGGTCGGAATACACGTGGAACGACGTGCGCGCCGCGTACGACGAGGATAAGCTAAAAAAATATTTTTGCTGGGTGGAAGTGTTGACGAACATCGCCGTGGAATACAAGGGGGGTTACGCCATTTGGTCTGGATATGTCCAGCAGTGCCGCTTTGATCACAACTACATTATCGGTTGTGCGAATACCGCAATTGGTGGAGGCTGGGGTTGGTCCTACGATTTGACGATTTTGCACGATAATTCCTATCAGTACAACGAGATCACGAATTACATGATGGAAATGAAGGACGGGGCAGCCATCTACACCCTTTCCCTGCAGAATAACACCCGCGTGGAATACAATCACATCCATGACGGCGCGGGCAGCGGGCTATATCCGGACGAGCAAACATGGATGACGACGTGGCGCTACAACGTCGTGTACCGCAGCGGCAACTCGCTTCAAGACCACACCTTGGGTGTCGAGCGGAATGCAACATCGATCCGGGAGAATCTCATCACCAATAATTATTTTGACAAGGACCCGATCATCGAGCCGAAGCGACAAGTCACCCACATCCCGAACAACACCTGGAACATCACGGGAAATCCCGCCACCGCGATACTCGCCATCGTCTCTTCCGCGGGCATTGAGCCGTCCTACCAAGGCTTGCTGCAACGGATCGGGACGGTGGTGACGCGACAATGGAACGGAACGGGGTGTGCCAGTTGCCTGTATTGGAGCGACATCCCCCCGGAAGACCAGAATCGATCGTTACTGCCCGTGGCGGTGGCACTCGTGATCGCGGGCATCACCGGATTCGGGGTTGCGGGCGTGGTCGTGATGCACAAGCAAGGAAAACAATCCGTGCCGCAAGCAACAAGGAGGGAACCGTGATGGGAAGAACAAGCGCGATCCTCGTTGGAAGCACGTGGGGATGCTTCATGTCGTCACTCCTGGTGCTGTTAAACTTCGAGAAACTGATATTCAATGACGGGTTTCCAGAAACGGGGGATTACCTCGTAGTGTTGGGTAGCATCCTTGCGAGTTACATCGCAACGGTTGTCATCCTCCGCAAGGTGTTCCCCACCACGAAAGCCACGGGTCACGGGTTGCTGTCCATCACCGCATTCACCACGCCCCTTGTTGTTGCATTGATGTTTTTCACGCAATATTCTTTCGTACCCTTGGAACCGGTTCGTTGGGGATGTGATTCGTTTGCTTGCAGCGCGATAGGTCAAGGGATTCTCATCTGCTTGAATACATGCGTGTTACCGCCGGTCCTCGTGTCGTGGACACGGCAAGAACTTGCCATCGAGGACGGTTACATCGCGAGCGGCGTGGCCGTCGTGGTGACCGGCATGCTATCGTTGCTCGCGGGGTATCTTGCAACGCTTGCATATTATCACGTCCTCCTCCTGGCTGTTTTCGCGAGCGGGGCGGTCTCGGCCTTGATCTTGACCCAACACGTGACCGGTGCCAACAAGGCCCGTGGTCCCGTTCCCGTGGATGGTGAAAAGCATGCAACTCCCGATCTGCTGTTGTCCGCGCGATCCACCGCCACCATCATCGTGGTGGCGGTGCTGGGATTCTCGATGCTCGATGTTGGCCAGCATCCCCTTTTCCAGCAGCTCTTCACCACGGGGCTGGGTTGCGCGGTCATGGGCTTCGTGTTGCTTGTCTTGGAAGGGGTTCATGCAAGCAAGGCTGGCACGTTCGTCCTCGAAGGCGTGGTGCTCGCGATCTACATCACCGCGATGTACCTGATGTATTATCTCATGTCACTCGGAATGGTCGTTGAGTTGCACGTGGGCATTCCCGAATTCATCACGGGATTTGCATTGGGATACATCCACGCGCGCATGGTGCTGTCGGCTGCGGGCGTGTCCTATCCCAAGCCATTCGCGTTCTCGCCAATGAAGCGCATCTCGAAGGAAGGCGCCACGACATTTGGCATCTTCGTGTTCATTCTTTTGCTCGCGATCGCCGGTATCGTGAGTATATCGGCCAGGTCCACCGAAGCTGCCGTTATTTATCCGGCGGGTTTCATCATCGCGACCGTCACGCTCGGTTTGTGGGCAATCTCCGGGATCAAGGCAAGGCATATCATGCCGGCACATTAAGGTGATTCTTTTTCCATTCCCTTTCCATACTAGGCCATGCTTATACGTTGTTATCCAAAGTATGAAATGAGTTCCCACCTCCCTTTTCAGCTGAGAATACTATCCAGCGAGATTGGAGACAATGTCCTACACGCCTTTCGACCCCTCGATCCTCCCGCTGTTCTTTTTTTACATCGGGATTAGCATATTCAGCATCGTCATGACAACGAGCATGTTCTTGAAGTGGAAGCAACGCAAGGTCAAGTCGCCGTTGCTCATGGCAATCGTCTTCTTGCTATTTACTCTGGCCGTTCTCGTGCTTGCGATTGGATTCGCGGATACCATCATCGAGAACGCGTTCAAGGAAATCTATCGTTTCAGCTTGCCACTCGCGTATTCCACCATGGTCTTGGCGGATATTTTCTTGTTCTTGTTCGCAGCGGAGATTGTTGGAAAGGGGAGACAACTGCTACCCTTGTTCGTGGTCTTTGGTGCCGTGATCCTCGTCATGCTCTGGCTCCCGTGGAACTGGTGGGGCGTCCCTGAAGTGGATTACGCGGGGCAGCCCAACACCCGGTTATATTCAACGCTCGCCTTGATCGTGTACTCCTACATCGTGTATTTTTACATCGCCTCGGTATGTTGGAAAGCGCGCGGGAGCTCCCAGAACGTCGTGCAGCGGCAAGGGTTCCAGTTGCTAACCTACGCCATGTGGTGCATGGTCGGGTTCTTCGCCATGTTCGTCATCGACACGCTGCTCATCGTGTTCTTCAGCCACCCCGGTTACTCTGCATTCGTGTACATGGCTTGGGTCTTCGCGGTCGCGTTTTACATCCTCGTGTATCTTTCACTCGTGATGCCGGCGTGGTTCAAGCGCCGCGTCGAGCATTAAACTACCGAACCCCTTTCTCTATCTTTTATTTTTTGAGAACGAATGAACCGTGTAGGAAATAAGGATTAATCGACGTTTTCTCTTCGAGCGACATGGCCCGATCGGTTGAGAAAGTTATATAACCCGGCATTAAGAATTGGAATTCATGTCTGCAAGAAATGAAAAAATCGAGCTCACGGTAACCAAGAAGGCAAGGCGAAATGTCATGGTTGTCACGATCATAGGCATCATTATCGCCGCGCTGTTATTGGTATTATGGGGAACGAGCGGAGCACTCGTATTCGGCATCGTTGGATTTGTTCTTTTAGCAGCCCTGCCATTCGTAATCGGGTTTGGATTGCTGGGAGCTCACATGCGCGTCGCTGTGAAAGAGCACAAGAATATTAAGCAAATGGAGGAATATGTTGCCACGCGGAGTCCAAATAACTCGTATACGGTAAAGGGCAAATTTGTTCTAGTCGAACCACGATACGATGGATCAAGGGTTTTGAATCTTACTAATAATAACCTACAATCAATCAAGGAAATCGATGGTCTTCAACAGAACCAGCATGCTCTGAAATTACTCAGCTTGGATCACAACCACATCAGCAAAATTGAAGGACTGAAGGATGCCCACGAGATCGAGCAGTTATGGCTTCACGATAACCAGATAGAGAAGATCGAAGGACTGGAAACACTCAAGTACATGAAATTTCTCGACCTCAGCAATAATAAAATCACCAAGATCGAGGGATTGGAAGACTTGGAGCATCTAGAAAACATTCGACTCGACGGAAACCCGATCCAATGGCCGGAGGGACTTTCAGTGAAGTCCACGGCGAAGGAAATCGTTGCATACTGTCGAAAGGCCGCGGGCAAGGAGCCCTTGAAAGAAAAAGTGAAAGAAGAAAGCCCTTGGGAAGCGCAACAGAGGATGCTGAAATACATAGGTGAGACATATGATCAGGCTAACAGGGCCCTTGCTGAGAACAGGGTTGATGAGGCAATCCAACTTTATCAAGATGTTGAAAAACGGGTGAAAAAAATCGAGATGAATGATAAAGAGAAATTTTTTTCCACGATGGCGAAAGATGTAAAGGAAAAACTCAAACGAGCGAAAGACATGAAGGCAAAAGGAATAAAATAAGATACTTCCCTGGATAAACTCGTTGAATTGATGTTGTTTTTCACTCTATTTTCGTGATGTTGTATTTCGTCGAGCCCGCGCCCATCTCCTCCAGAATCTGTCCCATCAGGTACGGGTCCTTCCCGTGGATTTTTTCGAAGAGGTGCTTGCCTTCGCCGAGCTGTCTGTCTTCAGGGAGCCCGTCGGGGAGGAGGTTTTCCTCCTTGATGAGATCGAGCGACGCGCGATCGATGGCTACCAGGTCATTGGAGGCGAGAATGCCGATATCAGGGACGAGATCGGGCGTGCTGAATCCCCAGCAATCGCAGAATATCGTGATATCCTTGAGGACATTGACGAACAAGACATTTTTTCCGAAGCGATCCAGCACGCTCTTCACGACCCTTGCCATGCCCTCTTGGAAATCCCCGAAATTGGAGCCACTCGTGGTCAATGCACCGGTCTTGCACGCAAGTATGCAATGGCGGCAGAATTTACAATTATGCCAGAAAACCTCGTATTTACCTTGGTCGTTGAATTTGTTGGCCTTGTTAGGGCACTCATCTATGCACTTGTTGCACTTGATGCATTTCGATTCATCCCACGAGATGCTGCCTTCCAGCGCGTGCATCTTCCGCCTCGTTGGAGGTGGGGTCATGCCCATGGCGATGTTCTTGCCCGCACCCCCGAAGCCACAATCGCCATGCCCCTTCACGTGCGAGAAGACGAGGAGCACGTCCGCTTTCAGTGCTAGCGCTGAAATGGTGGCCTCGTCAAACGTCTTGTAGTTAATGGGCACCTTGATGGTGCCGTTAGGGAAGTCGAACAGCCCCTTCACGGCACATCCGACCGTGGCACGCGTGTATCCCCGCGCGGTCGCGCCCCCTTTGCTCCCGTCCGCGATGAACACGGATCTGGCCCCCGCCTTCTTCACCTTGGCGACCAGCGTGCGGACGATGAAGGGGTGGATGGTCGTGAACCCGACGTTTCCGCCAAAATGCATCTTGATGCACACTCTCTTGCCTTTCACCAGCGTTTCCAAGCCCACTTGGTCAAGCATTCGTTCTAGCTTCACGGGAAGCGTCTGGTTTGCTTCCAAGTGCTTGACCTTTTCGGGGGCGAACAAGACTTCGCTCATTTCGTTTACCTCGTACCTTCGTATAGGATGTTCCCGTCTCGATGGTTTATAATCTTACATCTTGGATTTCATGATGACTTGGGCGGTTGCTTCGATCGCGGTTGCATCCTCGCGCCTTGGAAGAGGAACCATCGCGCGACCGTGAGCATGTCCCGCCTCGTCGTAAACATCAACGCCTGCATGCTGGTTAAACCTGTATACCATGGGCATGAGCTCCAAGATGGATGCATCAGAAGGCGTTGTATCTTGGATGCCGAAAAGAAAGCCTGTTGCTCGCGGGCGGGCGGGATACGTCTCGGACGCGAAATCGGCGGTAACCGTGATTGTCCATGACGCCACGATCAAGGCATGAAAGGCAGGGGTTGCAATGAAATAAGAGATGGCCACGAGGAGCACCGTGGCCTTGCGGGTTCGTTTCACGGGTCCTTCCCCTGGCGCGCCAGCCCTTGGTGCCATAATGCATTCAACCGGGCAAGCATGTCCTTGTCTGCCCGGGGGAAGATGCACACGATCTCGGTTTTTTCTCGGGGAACCGGGAACGGCGAGAAGCGCACTTGGTCACCGATGGCGTCAACGTAATGCCAGCCGTTTTCCAGCAAGCAAAATCCCTTGAACCGGAGCAAGCCCGGCTTCACGCTTTGATAGAATGCTTCCACGTCATCCCGCGTGGTTTTTCCCGTGGTTTCCAGCACCAGTTTTCCCGGCTGGTTACCGGGCTCGTTCAAGCTCCTGTCCGCCTTGCCGTTGTCGATGCTGGACGCGACATCAAACAAGAACATGTTGGTGGAGATCGCAGCGAGCGTCGCGGGTTCGATGGCAGCGCGCGTGTTGATCTCCTTGATAACCGAGATGACAAGGTCTTTCCTGGTTCCAGCATCACCGGCAAGCAAGTCGATTTTATTGACCACCACGTGCGTGGCTTGCTTGACCTGCCGGCTAGCCACGGAGAACATGTCAAGCTGCTCGATGAATGACGTCGCGTCGACGATGCACACCGTGCCGGCATGCACGTACGCGTGGGCCGGGTCGAGGCTCGATGCAATTTCGATGTCGTTCCGCATCGGTGAGGGGTCGGCCATGCCCGATGCCTCCACGATCACGAGCCCGGGCTCGTGCCTTGCAAGGGCGTGCAACCCCCCGACGAATTCCCAGTGCCGGCAAGAGCAAAAAATCGATCCGCCCGATATCTCGTGCACCGCGAGCTCGCGATGCCCTTGATGCTCTTGCTTGATGAGCTCGGAATCCACGTTCACGTCCCCGAAGTCGTTCACCATGACGGCAACCTTATTATCGTGGTCCAGGCGGGACAAGACGTGGTTAATGAACGTGGTTTTCCCGCTCCCGAAAAAACCGGTCACGAGGAAAACGGGGATGATTTTCTTCGCCATTGCCGAACGCGCCTATTTAATGCGTGTTCAATATCCCCGAATCGATGAACCACTTCGCGGTTTCGTTCATCGCCTCGTCCAAGGACATGCGCGGGGTCCAGCCAAGCACGTCCCTTGCCTTGTCACAATTGGCAGTGTGGTGGCGCCCAAGCAGCCGGATGACGTGCGAGTTCACGAGCGGCGGCGTGTTTGGAGAGAAGACTTTTCCAAATCCTGACCCGATGGCACCGAACACCTTGACAAGCCCCGAAGGTAGGTCGGCAGTTTTCACGCCCGTGATGTTGAACATGGCCTTGACGTGATCGATGCCTTCCTTGACCGTCATATCTCCAGTCTTGACCAAGAAATCCTCGCCCGTGGCCTTGTCGCTCTCCGCTGCTTTGCAGACGAGATCGGCAACATCGTAGTTGTATACCCAAGAGCTAATGTATTTCCCGCCATCGAGCAGGACCATTTTTCCATCCTGTATCATCTTATAGAGGACGGTGATGTTGTTGCGGTCGTGGGGGCCGAACACGGACGTGGGCTTGACCATCGTGATAGGAATCCCCTTGCCATCACTCCACTTCTCCCAGAGGTACCTTTCAGCCATCAGCTTTGACTTGGAATAGAAATTGTGCTTTTTACCGTAGGGATCGTCCTCCTTGACATCCAATCGCGACTCCCACCCGTACACGCCGAAGGTCGAGAGGTAGGCGAGTTTCTTCACCGACGACGTCCTCTCGACCGCCTCGGCGACGTGCTTCGTCCCCATCACGTTGATGCCATAGAAGTGCTTCCACGACCCCCAGTGCTGGTTTGGAAGATGTGCGCCAGAGTGAAACACGTAATCAGGCTGGACATCCGAGATTGCCTTGAAGACGGATTCTCCATCGGTGAGATCGCCCTGAACGAAGTGTATTTTATCGGGAGATAGATTCTTTAGATATTCCACGTTGGACGATTTCCGAACGAAGCAATGCACCTCGTTTCCCCGCTTGACGAGGGTTTCCACGAGCACGGTGCCTACCTGGCCCGTGGGACCTGTAACTAGTGCTTTCATGATAGACCAATATCCACGAATGCGATTTTAAAGGAAGCGGCCGGCGTGCCAGTCAAGATTGCACCAAGACGCGCCCGCCCGCGTCGAATTGGATCGGGATGAGGCCCGGCTTTTCCCGCCACGGCGCGCCTTCATCGCTGCCGGAAAACGTGCACCGCGGTCGCTATTTGTTCCCGTTGATGGCTGCCAGCACCTCGGCATGGAGGGCTTCAATGTTCCATGTTTCCCTGCGGTTGATCTTCTGTGAAACTGCCGCGAACACCAGCTTGAGGGACAACGAATCCATGTAACTGATGCGGGGCGCGATCGTGCCGACCATGTACAGCATGTGCCTCGACCGGGAACCCGGGGCGGGGAATGAACCAAAATAGATGTATGCATTCTTCTTTATATTCGCCAAGGGAAGCAAGAGGCCATCGGGCTCGACATCAAAGCTTCCACCGAACATGGAGGAGGCCGCGTTGAAAAGTTGGAGCCCTATCTCGTCGATCGAGAAAGGCTCCTGGAAGGTCACGGGATAATGCGAACCGACCACGGGACCCAATTTATCATCCCATTTGACGAATATAATGAATAGTTCTTCGCCACTATCCAATTCCTTGTTTTTCAAGCTTTCTTTCAATTGAGCATCATATAAAGTAGAAATACTTTTTTTCCGGTTCAATTTCCCCTTGACACTAGCCAACAAATCTTCGGGTTCAAAAGGCTTGGTGATATAATCATCCACGCCCAGGGTTTTCCCGAACCGGACGTCATCAACGGTCTTTTTCCCCGAGAGGAATATGAACGGCACCATGTAAAAATCGGGATCGCTAGACAAGGCCTTGAAAAAAACGTAACCATTCATCTCGGGCATCACGATATCGCTGATGATGATATCAGGATTCACCTCGTGGTTTTTGATGCGATCGAGTGCATCCAGTGCATTTGTAAAGGCATGCACCTTAAACCCATTATTCACGAGTAAAATCTTGATCCCGTTGAGGATATCGATATTATCATCGACGATGATGACGGTATTATGTATTTCTTCCATGGTGAAAACGACAAATTGATTGGTTAATTTCTGGCCATATCCAGGCGCGCGTGGAATGTAACAAGCACGTGCACGTGATCACCGGAGATCTTGGATGCGTTCATTTCAAGCAACCATGTGCAACCAGCGACGCGCCATACCAATCTGGAAGGTTCATTTCAGCTTGTTTTTTTCGGGCGATTTAATCCTTTCGATCGGCCCTCGTCCGTTCGATCAGCATGCCAGAGCGAGACGAGCCCATGCTTGATCACGTAGAACTTGCAACAAGGATTGCATGCCATCACGCGGTTTCACGCGACGCGCATCATGATGTCCAGGTGATCCGTCCTTGGAACGTTTTATTCCTCGAAAAGCCGCCTAGCACGTCCCGTTGGTTAGTTCTCGTGCCTTGTCAGCGGGAAATGCACGCCAGCACTCTACATTTATAAATAGAGATACCAATTGTCCTCACTATCAGCAACCACTCTTCCCCCATAGGTACGATGTCGCGGTTCCTTCTCCGTCGATCGCCGTAGAGGCCGAATCGGGCATGTAGTGAACCCTTGAAGGTAGATGAAAGCCCATGAAACCGAAAACAACCCGAGCATTGGTATTAATCCCCCTTTCGTTCGTATTCGTGACATTCGTCATGGTATCCGTCCCATCGCGCGCGCAAACCATAGAAATAGATGTCGGGGTCTACGAGATGCCCCCGAAGATATTCAAGGACGAGAGGGGCCAGTGGGCAGGTTTCTGGTACGATATCGTGGAACATATATCGAGGCTGGAAGGATGGAAGGTGAACTACGTCGAAGGCACGTGGACGGAATGCATGGACCGCTTGGAAGCGGGCCAGATTGACGTGATGGTGGATGTTGCATACTCGAAGGAAAGAGACCAGGAATTTGATTTCAATAACGTCACGGTTTACAACAACTGGGGTGTAATATATGCGAGAGAACATGGCACGATACTTGATTTTTATGATCTAAACAACAAGACCGTTGCCGTGATGAACGATAGCATCCATACCACGGGCATCTATGGTATCATGAACCTGACGGCATATTTCGGGATCAACTGCACGTTTCTCGTCGTCCAAGACTACCTCCAAGTGTTCGAGATGGTGCAGAACGGAACGGCGGACGCGGGTGCCGTGAATCGTTTGTTCGGTTTACTTAACCAGAACAAGTATGAGGTTGTAGAAACGAGCCTTTTCTTTAACCCGTCTGATTTAAAGTTTGCTTTTCCGAAGCATGTGTTCCTGAACGATATGCTCATACAAAGAATCGACCATCACGTTACAGAACTGAAGAAAAATTTTGATTCCATATATTACATATCGATCAAACAGCATTTCATGGGAGCGGAAGTCGTAGAGAGGATACCCGACTGGTTGATCTACTTGATAACGACAGTGATCGTCGCGGGCATTGTATTCGTGTTGATGAGCGCATATTTGGAGCGCAAGGTTCAAAAAAGGACGAGAGAATTGCAGGAAGCAAATGCCAGGCTGGAACTGGTAAATAAAATCTTGCTCGACACGGTCCCGAGCGGCGTGCTTCTGGTCGATGATAAGGGCGAGATCATTCTCATGAATAACAGCTTCCATACCTTGTATGGCAAAGCCTTTGACGATATCATCGAGACCTCGATGAACATTTCCGACGCCCCGGAAAACGCGATCATGAATGCCGTCAAGAAAGAGAGAGAAAAATTATCAGGAACGAAAAATTCAAGCCTTGAACATGTCAAGTTGGGAAAAAAAATGTTGTCCATTGAACCAACGCTCTTCCTTGAATTATTCTCGTCACACATACGTATACAGCGTTATGATCGCTTCTTAGGCACGCTGCACGTATTCAACGACGTGAGCCCCTTTGTAGAACTCGAAAAAACCCGACAACGGTTCGTTTCAATGGTTTCTCATGAATTGAGCACGCCTTTAACCGCCATCAATTTGGGGCTGTACAACATCATTAAATACCGCAAGACCATGGAGGAAGAGCAACTAGACAGGTTGCCCGTGATTTGTAGAACCGAGTCGCATCCCGCAATTCGTTTTCCGCTTCCCGAATGATGATGTGACCAATCATGGTAGTTCCGACCGAATTTCCCGTGGTAATTCATCTATCGATCGCGCGGTGGTGTTGTCCTTCTTGAATTCTTTGTACTGCCGCTCCGCGTCCTCGATCCAAGCGCGCTCGACGTCAGCATCTTCTGGTTGTAATATATTGAACTGCCAAAGCCGCGGCGACCCCTCACGCGTATTCTATTACATCAAGGCCTTGAACGCGTGTGAAATGCTCTGGATTGCTCGTTATTATGCTTTTTCCGTGCTGAAGAGCTATCGCGGCAATGAAAGTATCTCTCCATCCAATGGCATTTCCTTTCAAGAGAACGGCAAATAAATTTCCTGCTACTTTTGCAGTCTCGTAATCAACCACGCGCGGATGCAATGTTAGAAAGAAATCTTTCAGTTTAGTTAATTCATCATCATTTGGAATTCTGACTTTATATAGCCCCATAAAAAATTCAGTGATGTTGATTGTTGTCGTATATATCTCGAAATCGCGCTGCAAATAATCTTGAATGATTTTTTTTGCCCGTTCCTTCCTATTTAGGTATTGTGAGAGGATGCGAGTATCTAAACAGACCGCTTTCACGAAGAATCTCCTCGGGACAAGTCCGCGATATCATTTGCATTTCTCGCTTTTTCGATTGCATCTTCTATTAAATCCCCGTCATTGTCGGCAAGCAAACCATAATAAGGATCCAGATTCTGGAATTTGTATATCAAGCGTTGAATAACATCATTGAAAGATTCGGACTCTTTTTTCAGTTCTGCTAGTTTCTGGTATGTATCATCCTGGATCATAATAGTTTTAGAAGCCATGTCAATCACGACTTACATATAGCTATATACATATATCTTTTTCTATCCCGCAAAATTACATTTTTATGGATTTTACAATATATCGTCGGAATATGGAAGCCAAGCCTGATGGAATAGCATGTCACGGTGGTCTCTTGAAATGAAAAGGATTGAAACGTATTTAAGGTGCGAACGTGCATTACTTTCTTGTATTCTGGCCCTTGCACGAGCTTCCGCGAGGTTTGCTTGCAGGAACTATTAACCACTGCTTTTTTCAACGTTCACCGCGACAGGAACGAACCCGGGTTTCACCATTCCAGACGGTACCTTTAATACGGTATCGGGCGTCATGACCGGAGTCGCGGGTGCTACATTTGTATTAGGCTAGATGTTGAACGAAAAGAGGGTCAAAACGAAGAGAACGTGAAATTAAAAAAAAATGGGTGTCAATTCCTTTTGTTTATTCCTAGTATTCTATGTCTTTTTTTTCCGCACGTCCTTCTTGCTTTTACGGTGGGTTACTGCAAAGTTGGTGATTGCAAAAACAGCAATACCAACACCAAACGATGCCAACGATGGGATGATGTACGGTTCGATGATCTCCAAGAACCCGGGAGCCGACGCATTGGATGTAACAGTAACGTTCACGGTGCCTTGAACAGGGTCCCCGAGAGCACTTGTTACAATAATGGTCATGGTGTGGTTCCCAACGGGTAAAAAGCTTAATGACGTGCTGTAGTTCAAGGTATGATCAGTCATGAATACAAAGGACATGAAAAGTTCAGCGTCAATCAAAATCGATGCATCAAATTCCATTGATCCTGGACCGGTGACAATGACTTGCCATGAAAAAGTGGTATTACTCCCTTGCACGCATGCAATATCATTCGGTGAGAACGATAACAAGTGAGAATTTTCACCAAAGAAACAGTACACATCACCGTAAGAGACCATGTCCTGGCATGCGCTAATCATCACGTCATCCCATCCATCAGCGCTGCAGTCGCCCCCGCCAGCCAAGAAAGTGCCAGTGTAACGATGATCGGCAATGCCTACGAACGTGATGTTGCTGCCGGAATCAAGATTGTAATTGCCTTGTAGCGTGCTCGAGCCGCCCGCGCCGAAGAAGCCGTATACTTTACCTTGTTGTGAATTATATCCTGGGGCACTGATCAAGATGTCGCCAAATCCATCCTTGTTTAAATCGCCTGCCCCACAAACGCATGTTCCAGCTCTATTGCTTGTACTTGCACCGGTAAACGTCGCGTTTGCAGATGGGAAAGATAATGAACTGCTTCCATAATATAACCGGGCCCGGCCCGTTTCACCACTATAAAAAAATTCTCCTATCATGAAATCGTCGAATCCATCGCCATTCACGTCGCCTGCACCCGATACAGAGTTACCGAGATGGGACGAGCTACCAACAAACGTGACGGCAGCAGACAATTCCAGCCCGGAGGCGCTGCCTTTGTATATGTATGCCGATCCGGAATACGAGCTTCCATCTATTGCACCGATGATGATGTCATCGAAAGTATCGTTGTTGGTATCTCCAATGCCGTCCACAGAGTATCCAAATAGGTCCGTGGAACCTACCCCAGTAAACGTCGCATTTGCAACCCCGGCCGTGCCCAAGTTATAGGTTCCCTTGATCAAATTCGCTGAATCGTTCCCGTAGAACACGTAAACACGTCCGCGATTGCTGTTGTAACGTGCAGAGCCGATTATGAAATCCGAATACCCGTCCCCGTTCACATCACCTGCAGGCGCGACGCAATTCCCCGTGTAACTCCCGGCAGTCCCAACAAAGGTCGCGTTTGCATCAGTGCTTAAGAGATACTGTCCTGAAATAAGATTCGCTGACCCATTGCCGTAGATGAGATATGCTTCACCGGCGTAGCTATTGGTTTGTATCGCACCAATTAAAATATCAGCATAGCCATCGGCATTCACATCCCCTGCAGAAGCAACGGAATAACCAACGAATCTCGCAATGCCGGTTCCCGTGAACGTCGCGTTGGGAGACGCAAAATCAAATCCCGCAGGACCACCGTAGTAAAGATAAGCCCGCCCGACATCAACCGAGCCGTTGTTGAACTTGGGAGAGCCAACCATGGCATCATCGAAGCCATCGCCATTCACGTCGTCAACGAATGCAACACTCTTCGCATTATAATCTCCCAAGAGGGCACTATCGAACTGGAGATCATAGTCTTCCGAAAGGTCAAACTCATCAAAGAAAAATGTTGCAGACTGCACGGGAGGCTCGTTGTTCAGCATAAGACCAAAAAAGCCTTGATTCTCGTTTCCACCACCGATCATGATCAACCCGATGAATATAAACGAGCACGCAAGCATGCTTTTTATGACATTCCCCACTGGATTTTTTCTTGACGTTTTTCTTCACCTTTTTTTCCTCAATAATTGAAAATGAACTCTGAACGCATCCAAAGGGTGATATAAACACCTTTTCAATGTCCAAAGGTAAACATTCCCAGTGTAATCACAAAACTGGAGAGGTTAAAAAATAAGCAGCCCCATGAATCACGCCTGTAAAATTAATAACGTTGAAAAATAGGAGAGAATGAAACAGATGAGGAGATTTATAGTAAAATTTCGATTACAGAGGCATCTCTTGCTCAGAAGCTTGTTAGGACTTTTAATTCTGATGCAAATTTTCGTGATAAATCTTGAAAATCAACCAAGTGAAATCAAAACATTACCAAAAGGCAGGGAAGTATCATCCCGAAAGTAAAAATACCAGCTTGGAGGTCTCACGATCACCAAGCTGCTGTTCTCACGATTCAGAGAGTTAAACAAAATCAAATCGATCGATTCCTTTTCGGAAATTTTATTGCGGGGAGATATCGTAAGAAATCTGCAATTATTTATGTATAACGGGGGATGCCTTGTGTGAAAGAGAATGTGAAAGAGATGTGAATGAAATAAAATATGTAAAGTAGAAGATAAATTAGATATTCGCTTAATGTGGGGCGTGGTTTCTGATTTCAGTCTATTTTTGAAATTTTTCAGTTTATTTCGCGATTTTTCAGTTTATTTTTGAAATCCCACATACACTCCCACATGTAAAAAATCCGAATTAATGCAAAAACCGATCCTGTAATATCGGTTCTTGATGTCTTTTATGGATTGTTGCCGGGGAATAAATGCAAAAATGGCGGCAAATTCGTGCAAAAAATCGTAGAGACGGGGAATCATCGATTATAACCGGCGTCTCCAATAACCCGGTTTGCGACGTAAATGAGCAATTGCAATGATAATTACTTGATTTTCATCAATATAATAAAACATTCCAAATGGAAACCGGGACAACAAGCGTCGCCGTACTTTTCATTCGATAATTGGCCACGATTCAGGCGAATCTTTTATTGATTGAATGGACTTCTCTATTTCGGATAAAAAATCCAGGCCAAGCCGGTTGCCCGTGATTCATAGAACCGAGTTGCATCCCGCAATTCCTCTTCCGCTTCCCGAATGATGAGGTGGTCAATCATTGGAGTTCCGACCGGATCTCCTGCAGTACCTCATCTACCGATCGCGCGGTGGTGTTATCCTTCTTGAATTCTTTGTACCGTCGCTCCGCTTCCTCGATCCAAGCACGCTCGACGTCAGCATCTTCTTCGTCATCCAAACTGTGCAGTAATCGTGCCGCCAGAATCGCGCTCTCGTGGGATGTGAGTTGGAGGGCTTCTTTCTCTATTTTTTTGATCCTTGAAGTCACGGTGGGTTCCCTTTCTGCAGTTTTGTGTATATCATTCTGAGAATTCTATCAAATACAAGTTATTAAACATCTCTGAAGTCATTTTTCCAACACGAGAATGTGACCCCGCGAACCACGGTCTCGGCTACTACCTTGAATTCCGCTTCCTTGAGCAAGTTGCTCTCGATAGGACAGCACCACGCACGATCCTTAAAAGACAAACGTACAAACTGGGCTCAGACTTGGGAAAATCGCCTGGCAGTTTTGATGTGGCAATACATTAGGATCTATGATCTATGGAAAGTATTTATTGGATCAGACCACATGAATAATTATTCGATCTCGATCGTCAATCGAATAAGAATTATCGTAAGAGGAGATACAGATGGAAAAAGTGATCGTCAAACAAGCAGAAGTAATCGAAGAAGGTAGTACCAAGACCACCGTCATCGAGGAGAAGGAGATTAAGCTCACCGAGGGCGGTAAAAAACTTCAACTACCGGCTATAAAGAGCCTGGAGCAGGTGATCGGCCTTGATAAGTGCACGGATCTTGAGTTCTTGATGATCGGGATGGGCCAACTAGAAGAATTGAAGGGATTGGATGCCCTCGTGAACCTCAAGAAATTATATGTCGGAAACCAGCGACTGACAGAAATTAAGGGCCTAGAGAAACTGGTGAACCTTGAGGTGCTCAAGCTCGAACAAAACGGGATCGAGGAAATCAAGGGCTTGGAGATGCTCGTGAGGAATATAGATCCGCAACGGATAGCCGTGTGTCGTGCTAAGGGTCTCGCCGTTCATGCCATACACTAGCAGCGTCCGCAAATCCATGACATCTTGGAGCTCGTCACGCGTGGGGTCCTTGCCAAAATATTTCTCGTGCATCGTGAAGGGCTCACCGAACCTGGCAACCAGCTTCCGGGACAAGGAAACTGCTTTCATATCCTTCCCGATGATCTTGTCGGCTCCGGTGGTGCTCAGGGGGATAATGGGGACCTCGGCTTGTATTGCCATGCGGACGGCGCCCGTTTTTGCCTTGAGAAACTTGGTTCCACCCTCGTTTAGGGTGGCCTCGGGAAACATACCAACGAGTTCTCCTTTTTTCAATAGATCCATGGCGTAATTGAACGATTCCGTGTCATGCTCTCCACGTTTAACGGGGAATCCATAGATCCACCTGAAATACGCGTTCATCAACGGGGTATTGAAAATCTCTTGTTTTCCCATGATGTGTATCACGCGGCGCGTTTCGTGGGCTACCGATACGCCCATGATGAATTGATCCAAGAAGCTCGTGTGATTAACGCAGACAACACCACCCTTGCCTTCCGGAGGGACATGTTCGGCGCCGTGAATCTCGAAATCGAACAAGTTCTTCATCAAGCCGTGCCAGAACCAGTCTGCATTCAAGTAATTCGAGTACATGAATTGCCGCTGGAGCCCCGCAGATTTTACAAGATCCAGTGCCCCGATCAAGGCGCCATCGATCACCTTGAAAATCGGGTTAGATAGGAATTGAGGCCCGATCGTGTCCTTTTTCTTCGGGACTTCATCGGGTACATTGTCTTTTTCTTGCATGGGTATGCGAACGTGACGTCGAATATAATCATGCTAGGCTTGAAGCGCGGGATGTAAGGCAGCGCCTCCATCGGTCATGGAATCGACCTTGGTCCCGTGCCGACCGGAGGGACCGCGTGCGAATCGTTCACCCGGCTCTTGCGCCAGCACGGCATGATGTTCCAAGCCGAAGGGGAACGGGAGGTCGCGTGCGACGTGGATGCTTATTTTTCTCTCGCCTTTTTTTCCTTGGCGTTTTCTCGGCAAGGCATAACACATAAAAGCACGTGGCAGCTCTTAAATCCGTGAAAACTTTTCATCCAAGGAACGATAGGTGAAAGAAATGGGATATAACTTCTACAGGAACGTAGCCAACAAGACAGAAGAGATGACGGATGCCCAAATCGTGGATCAAATCATAAAGTATAATGTTCTTCCAACGATCGCATCCGGGACGCTCTTGTTTTGCTTGACAATGTTTTTGACTATGCTCGTCCCGTACACGGTTCCAATCATCGTCTTGAGCTTCGTGGGTTACTTCGCAGCGTTGCTGCTGACATTCGGGTTTGGCTCCACCGGCAGGCACAACACGATCGCGCTGGTCTCGTTCTACGGGCTGTGCTTCGCGACGGGCTTGATGCAACGGCCGGTCTTGCTGATAGCCCTCGCGTACTTGGGAGACATGGCAGACGTCATCCAGCTCTTCTCGATCGCGGTCGTCGCGGCCACGACAGTGCTCGTGTTCCTCGCGTTCGTCACGAGAATGTCCCCCGGGTGGTTCTCGGCAGGATCCGGGTTTTCCCGGTATAGTTACTGGATAGCGTCATTCTTGCTCATCGGGACATCGATATGGACGTTTACTTCGTTATTGACGGGAAACTGGGACTGGTACTTGCTCGTTTCATCGCTGGTTAGTGTCGCGATCGTCGGCATCTACTCGATCTGGGACTTGAGGGCACTCAGGTCACGTGTCGCGTCCGGCCAATGGGTCCTCGGCACGGCATCGCTGGCAATCAACTACTTCATCTTGATCGTCCGCATCTTCTTGATCATGGTCATCGGGCGCAGGAGAAGCTAGGTCTTTACTAAAATATTTCTCTTTTTTTATCACGTGCACTAATACGTCTCGAAAAAGAAGTCTTCCGTGTTGCGCATCACGTAATCTAGCTTCTTTCCCAGCTTGCTCTTCCGCTTCACCCGCAAGTATCCCGCCGGGTTCACGGTGCCGGTAAGTATCGGTTCCCCGCCGGGGAGCAAGATCGCAACTACCCGGTTGGCGACGTCCTTGCCAAGGTAAAACTCTACCACGGCGGGTGTCTCGTTAACAGCGCGCACGCGCCTGCGATCAAGGCCATCGCCTTCCCCGTCGTCATCGTGGACCCCGCGCCCCCGGTTGAAATCTCCCGGGGCCCGCCGGGACCCGCCGCCAGGCCCATTGCCCCGCCGTTCAGCGGACTTGTCGACGGGAATGACCACGACGTTCTCGCCGAACGTGTATATCTCGTAAAGCACCTTCCGGCGATCGAAGAACGAGAACACCTCCACGACGGGCCGTGCCAGGCCCTCGTCCCTGAATCCCTTGGGGATCTTGACGACCATGCGCACGCCGAAAATGTCTTGTATCGCGCCGTTGTTGACGAACACCACGGTGTCGACGACTTGAGGCAGGATGCCGAGGTCCACGCGGTTGATGAAGCGCTGGATGGCATCGATGGGCGTGGACGCGTGGATGACCCCGACCATGCCCACGCCGGCTTGCCGCAAGTCAACGAATATCTCGAAGTCCCGCGTCCTTCTGACCTCGTCGTATATCGTGTAATCGGGACGGACGAGCAGGAGCAGGTCCGCGTTCTTCTCCATCTCCCGCTCGATGGCACCATACTGGGTGATCTCGGGGTCGACTTGCAAGTCCCGCACGCCCTCCAAGGTCTTCACGATCTTGTCGTGGCGCGAGTAGAAGTTGGCCAACGCCGAAGCGAAGGTGGACTTGCCGGCACCCGGCGGGCCGCTAACGAGGATGCCATCCGCTTCCGTCAGGAACCGCTGGACGAGGTCCTCGGGGAGGTGGTAATATTGCAAGTCGAGCTTGACGAGGGGCCGCGTGACGGTGATCTCGTACCGCTTCGCGACGGGGGGATAGGCGATCGCGATGCGGTAGTTGTCGAACTGGACGACCTTCGCACCGTCGTAATCGATCTCGAGGAACGCCCGTGCTTGGCCCTTGAGCGTCGTGAGCGTGACCAGCTCGTTGACCAAGCGGGCGAGCTGGGGTTTCATGCTCGGTTCCGACCCGATGGTCCCGAGGCGCCACGCGCCGGGCTTCCCCTTCTTCCCGCGCGGGACCATCCCCTCGACGAGGTGCACGGACATGGTCTCCCCGTCGAACAGGCGGGCGAACAATGCCTCCACCGGGACCTCCGCGTGAACCTCGACCCTTGATACGGGTATATTTTCCAACTTGCATATCGTTTCTTGCACGGGATCGCACGTGATCACCGTGCCATCTTGCTCCAAGGCGAGCGCGCGGCAAGCCTCTTCCAAGGTCATGTCCTTCCTCGCCTCGATGGAATCGATGACACGCAACGAGATGCGATTCTCGAGGGTCGCTGCCGTGATCTCGGACAGATGTTCTAGCCCGAGTATCCCGGTCGGGTCTTGGTGGCTCGCGAGCTGCTCGATATGGGACAAGATCGTCCGGTTCACGAGGATTGATACCTTGTTTGGCGGGCATGCCCCGGGGCCAGCAGCCTCGAGTACCTTCTGGTTCACGAACGCCGACAAGTCGGGCACGAGAATGGTTTCCCTTGACATTGTATTAGGCCAGATAGACAGACAAGAATGTAATAGTTAATTCTTATCCGTTATGCATGGTTAAAGGACTCGCTTGAAGTCCTTTTCAAGGTCCTTGAAGGTTTTCACTATCCAGGTGGGCCTGCCGTGGCAGCAATGGAGCGGGTCGTCGCACCGGTCGAGGTCACGCAACAACGTCCACGCCTGCCGAGGGCTGAGGGAATCCCCTGCCCGGATGGCGGCGTGGCACGCCATGATTTTCAGCACCTCGTCCTTAGAATTCGCCACCGCGTCATCCCGTTCCTTGGAAAGCAACTCCTCGAGGAGGTTCTCGATAACGAGGGTATCGACGCTTTTATGAAAGAAGTAAGGAAAGGCAGCAAGAAAGTAGGCATCGCTGCTCCCCTCATGCTTTTTTTCGATGGCAAACCCGAATCCTTCCAGCACGGGGATTGCATCATCGAGCAACGCGTGGAGGGCAGGCGGCAAGTTGATCCGCTTCGGGGTCAAGAGCTCTTGCGACGTGATGCCTGTACCAGAAGCCACCTTCTTGGATAACCTCTCGTATTCCACGCGCTCGGATGCGGCGTGCTGATCGACGATGACAAGGTCCCCTTCGTTATTCTTGAACACGAGGAACGTGTTCGCGACTTGGCATCCCCGATCGAGCATGAACAACGTGGGGAGCACCTTGAACGCACCTTGGTCGATCTGGACGTGCGTGGCCTCGTCCTCGGGGCGTTCGACCAGGGGCACGTAGCCCGCGAGCACCGACGCTCGCGAGGGCGCCGCTGCCCTTGCTTTCTCCGGGGGGGACGGGGCCTGGCCAAGGTCACCACGCGGTGCACCGATTGCCGCCCCGGTGGCTTCCGACGCGGCGTGGTCAAGCCGCTTGTTGACTTCACCCTCGATCTCGAGCAACGCGGCGGGAACCGGCTCGGACGGCACGGGCGGCACCACCGCCGTGGCATCCCTGACGGGACCGTCATGCAGGTCGCGTGAGAGGTCCTCGCTACTGACGTGCATATACAGCGTCGTGTCGAGTCCCGGGATGCGTGTCTTTTGCACCTTCTCGTCCAAGGTCGCGCCCGTCCATTCTTGGATGCGATCGAGGAGCACGGGCTCGTTGCTGAACTTGATCTCCTTCTTGGATGGATGGATGTTGACGTCGATCAGCTCGGGCTTGATGTCGAGGAACAGGACGTAAAACGGGTACCGGCCGGTCATTACCCTGCCCCGGTAGCCCGATTCTATCGCCTTTGCGATGTCGCCCGAGTACACGAACCGGCCGTTCACGAACAGGGACGAGTAGGCCCGCGAGCTGCGCGTGATGCTCGGGTCCGCGATGTAACCGTGCAACGAGAAGTCGGGATCAATGCAATCGACCTTCAACATCGCGGTGGCGTGCTCCTTCCCGTAAATGGCAACGATGGAGTTGAGCAAGTCGCCCTTGCTCGCGGGGGCATCGATGACGGGGCGTCCATCATGGAAAAGCTTGATATCCAGCTCGTGACGTGCGAGAGCGTATCGCGTCACGATGTCCGAGACATGCGAGAATTCCACCGCGGGGCTTTTCAAGAACTTCTTGCGAACGGGAACGTTGAAAAACAATTTTTTCACGGTGATGGTCGTTCCTTCTGGACACGCGACATCGGCATCTTCCACGACATCAGATCGGCATCGAACACGGCGATAACGATGGCTTGATGGCAGATTTCTTGCGCTGTGCTGCCATCGACATGTTCGACCCCCAGTTCAACATGGCCATGGGCGCGACCGTGCTCTGCATCAACCCTGTCAAGCACCACCACGAGAACAGGGAACCATGCCTCCAAGCACTCAAGGACATGGTCACGGGGCAAGCAGCAGGTTGCATCTGCATCACGGAACCCACCAAGGGGAGCGATGCCACGCACCTGGACACGATCGCCAAGCGCAGCCCTGAAGGGCTCCACATCACGGGGGTCAAGTGCTACAACACGAACGGGCCGAAGTCGAAATACGCGGTCGTGTACGGCACGGAAGACCCCAGCGCGCCCGACGCTGACAAGAGGATGTCCCAGTCCCTCGTGGTCCTGCCGGACCCGTCGGTGAAAGTCGAGCGATCCTACATCCCGAGCGTCCCCCGTATATTCATCGGCAAGGAAACGTTCACCAACACGCTCGTGCCAAACGATAGGATATTGTGCGACGTGGGCAAGGGCAAGGGTGGCCTGTTCGAGGGCCTCGTGCCGGAACGCATGGGCATCGCGGCGCTTGACGTGTGCGAGGCATGGAGCGCGCTCACGTTTGCAACGATTTACACCAACCTCAGGAAGCAAATGGGCCAGGAAATTATCAAGCACCAGGGTGTCGGGTTCTTGGTCGCCGATTACTGGGCACAGACCATGAACTTCACGCTCGCGATCATCCAGTTTTGCCGCTCGTACGATGCTGCCATCAAGCAGTACAACGGGCACCTCCCGCCGGCTCTCAACATGGCACTCGTGGCGAGCTCGAGCCAGCTGAAGTACCAAGG
This sequence comes from Promethearchaeota archaeon, assembly GCA_041305945.1. Lineage (GTDB taxonomy): Archaea > Asgardarchaeota > Lokiarchaeia > Sigyniarchaeales > Sigyniarchaeaceae > JBGLND01. The sequence goes on along the minus strand of JBGLND010000001.1, from coordinate 1,763,958 downwards.
TGCCATCCTTGCAGAACGCTGCTGTTACGAGATGGCGAACGTCATGGGCGGTGGTGGTGTTAACGACAACACGCTCATGCAAGACTTGCTCGGCGTGTCCCGCATCCAGGAAGTCGTCGGCGGTGCCAGGCAAATCCAGCTCTACTTGATGCAAGTGAGCCTTCGCAAGCTCTGGCAGATGAGCAAGTAATAGGCCTTGTGTTATTCCTCCTTTCTCATTTTTTCCTTGTTTGCCCGTGTCTCCAAAATGACCATGACCACGGCATAACCCGGTCTTGGAGCCCACGCATGGTCCAAACGAGAATCAAGGGCGAAGTATAAAAAAGAGAGATGAATATTAAACAGAAAATGGTTCAATATCGCTTAAATTTATCGAGCTTGCCGGTGCGCCATAGGGCGACGATGACGATCACGGCCGCCGCGGCAGCGCCTCCAATCACGATGATCATGATGAGCAGCGAGTAATCGGTCGTGCCGCGGAAGCCGATCGCCACGGGCGTGTCGTATTGCGTGAGAAGGATGCCCAAGGTCGCGCTCAGGTCGGCATCTCCCGTCGTGTATTCCTCGGGATTGATCCAGAGCATGAACGAGTCATCCAGCACCCCGAATTCCATGGAGTATTCCCCGGTCGTGTCGACCACGTTGGCTTGTCCCCTGAAGTCCCCTGCGGATTGGAAGTTAATTGCCCGCGTGTAGAACTGGCGACCCCACGGTGCCCACGACCCGTCGTAGATGAGCGAGATGCCGTTGGCGTTCGCCTCGCCTATGCCGGTCCCGGCCTGCGTCAAGTCGAATATGTCATCGTAGTACAAGACGAGCTGCGTCCACGAGTAGGGCCGTGCATTGGTCACCCGGTAGATGACACCCTTGAAGTACTGGCGGGTATTGAGGGTGCTGAGCACGTTCGTGCCGAAGTACTCGGGCGTGTTGTACATTTCCGAGAAGTCCAAGGCTTTCACCGAACGGAAGCCCGTTCCGGGACTGTACGCGTGGACGCTCGGTGCGGAGGAAATCGCGTAGTCCGCCCAATGGATGTACTGGTTCTCGGACATCAACCGGAAGCCAAGCGTCATGGACCCGTTGTAGGCCACGTTACCCACGGTCACGTCTTCCCAGTCGTCGATGCCCACGAGGAGGTAATAGTCCCCGACCTCCGGGAACGTGATGACGCCGGACCGGTACGTGCGGGAGGTGTAATAGGTGTAGCTATCTAGTGGTCCCCATGCCATAGGACCACCATCCGTCGCGACCTCCCATGCCCCCGGGTCGCCCTTGAAGTACCCGTGCGGCCCGAACAGCGCCCAGTCGACGTTCCCGCCCCAGTTGTCGGTGGTGCCGAACTGCGGGTTATCGAGGAAGCTGAGCTGGAGGCCAACGCGAGCGAACGTGAGCTGCTCGATCTTGAACTTGAATGCCTTGGCGACCTTCGCGCCCGTGCCCTTCCCGAGATCCTGGAAAACGGCCTTGTCGTACAAGGCAGCGTTCTCCCAGTAGGTGGTGTTGAGGATCGTCGCCCACTGGTCCTCTGTCTCGTTCCACGTGTCCTGCCAGAACGAGAACCCGGTCGAGATGATCTCGTTATCGTACACGGTGGTGGATACATTTATGCGACCTACCGGGTCGTTGTTGAAATTATTCAACAGGAAGAAGTAATCCCCGGGACGCGCAAAGTACTGCCGGTCGAATTCAGCACCATCGGCGACGTCGAAATAATAATTCGCGGAGATAGGCATCAATCCCATGCCACCCGTGTAGTGCCACGGGCCGGTCACGGTGACACCAACAGCGGAGCTGTTGAACCGGAAGATGGTTTCCCTGCCGATGCTGACCTTCAATGCTTGGTAGGTGCGCGGCTCGATCCTGAAGTTCCGGTTCTCGTTGGCACCCATGCTCAGGATGCTAGGACGCGTCATGAGCACGTTGTAGCTGTTCAAGGCAGTCCAGACTTCCTCCACGACGAGCACCAAGACGCGACCGTGCGCCATCGCGATGTTCCCCGCAGGGGCAATGGTCGCGCTCGCGTCCGGCCCGTAAGCAAGCGTGTAGGATTGTCCCCCAGGCACGAACACGGACATGCGAACCGTGGTGGTGCCGGACGTGCTTCGCAAGCACTGGTAGGTGTAGGTGTCGCCGGGGGCCACGTCCATCGCGAAGCAGTAGCTCGTGAATGGTTTTTTCTCCACGTCGTTGGTCGTACCATCCAGCAAGTCATCCCCGAACTGGCTCAACACGCCGGGGGAAATCCCGTGGACGGGAACCGAACGCAACTCGAACTTGACCGTTGCCAAGCCGGTTGCCCCGTACGTTGCCGACACGATGGCGGGGCCGGAGTGCATCGGCACCAGGATGAGGTAATTGCTTCCCCTGATGGTGCCACCGCCACCAACGAGCGTGACCTGGAAGCCCGCGGAATCCATCGTGTTGGCTTGGTCGAACGTGAGGCCAGGGGTTCCGCTTATCGTCTGGTACAACAAGAGATAAGGCGTATGCGCGGACAAGGACAGTTCCAAGTTCAAGATGGTCAAGCTATTGTTCAACCGGACCAGCTTCTCGGCGCCAACGGCGAGGCTCTCGGAACTCTTAACCATCGAGACTTGGTAAGCAGCCTTGTTCTCGGTGTTGTTGGATACCCCTACCCAGCGCACGCTGGACGAGGGGTTCCAAGGATTCAAACCATTAAGAACCGTGCCGAACCGCGCGGGGTACAAGTCCGGATCGTTGTTCTGGAACGACGCTTCCGAATCCGTGAACTGGTCATTAAAGGCATAAAACTGGCCTTCACGCGAGGAAGTTGCCAGCAGGTTGTAACGGTCGTTTTCCGCTCGGACGGCACCGATCTTGAATGCATCGTCATCCGAGGTCGTGAGGGTGAGCTGCCCGCCGACATCAAAGGAACCGGCGCTAGCTACCGAACACCAGCACGACAACGAAATCACGACCGCTAGTCCAGATAACAAAATCAATTTACGGAGTAACATGATTTTCATAAAATCACCTGTTGATGCTCCTCTTATTTTGAAAACCTAATGGTTGTTGTTAAAGGTGATAGTGATTGAGGTTCATTATACAGATATTTAAATGTATGCGCGAGAACGCCGGGAGATATCCGCGGAGGTACACGGACTTCCCTCTAAAATACCCGACTCACCGGTGCCACGGGTGCTTTCTCGATATAGATTCCCATGTCTCCAACACGGGTTTTCCTCCTCAAGAAGGAAACATATATATTGGCATTACGATAAGCTAGGAAAATAGGACAATCGAACGGGGAGCATGCCCCCGTATAGCATGTTTTTTTTGAAACAGCATCCCACGAGGAGATACAAAAATGAAAAGGATGAATGGACGAGAGCACGCGGAGGCCTTCATCAGAATAGGCGTTCCCGCTTTGCTCTTCATGCTTGCATTCAATATCGTTTCATTAAATTTTGATGCGAACGATAACGGCAATTTGTTGCCCAACGATGGAATTGTTGAATCTGCCGCACCCGAGCTGCAATCGGGGCAGGTTTTTCCCTCGTCAGGGAACCAGTTCACGACGTTCATATTCGAGGTCGTGTTTTTCGACGCCGACAACGACGCACCGTCCCCCATGAACGTCGTCTTGAACGGCACCCCAACTGCTATGCCTAAGCTATATTCGGGCGACACGGATTACACGGACGGGTGCATCTACAGGTACACGCACACGATGCCGGTGGGCAACACGAGCTACTACTTCACGTGCACCGCGGGCGCGCAAACCAACACGACGACCACGCGGTACTTGATCGTCACGGCCACCAACACGGCACCGCAACTCTCCTCGCCCGACGCCACGCCCGGCGTGGGAAGTGGCACGGCCGTCACCACGTTTCGCGTGCTTTACATCGACAAGGAAAACACGCTTCCCACCACGATCAACGTGACGTATAATAGTTCCACCGGGGCAAGCACCACGACTGCCTTGACGCAAGTGGACGCGGGGGACACCAACACGGTCGATGGCAAGTATTATTCCCACGCGGTGACGTTGACCACCGTGGGCACGTACCAGTTCATGTTCCGGGCAACCGATGGCATCTACTCAACGGCGACCGCGTGGATCAGCGGGTTGCTGGTCCGCCCGTTCATAGACGGAACCCCGGTGCCAGTGCTGTCTTCCCCGGCCAATAACCTAGTACGGGCAAATGGGTCCCAGACGTTCACGTGGGTGAGCCTGTCCATCCCGACCGGCACGGTGAATTACACGTTCCAGTTCTCCAATAGCCCCAGTTTCACCCCGGGGACGATCTTGATCGAGAACTCGAGCCTCACGACCAACACGATAACCAACACTATGAATTTTTCGAAGGGAACCTACTATTGGCGTGTGCGGGCTCATCAAGGGACCTACATGTCTGGAACGATAATCCCCCCGTGCTCTCTGGCATGCTCGTGACACCCACGAGCGGGGTGACAGGACAGACCTTCACCTACCAGGTGGTCTACACGGATGCGGATAACAACGCGCCGACGGGCGGGGGATACATCCGGGTGATCATCCCCGGCGAGGGCACGTTCAACATGAACAAGTTGTACGCGGCGGACGTCGATTACACGGACGGGTGCGTTTACACGTACCAGTACCAGTTCGCGACCAACAACACGTACTCGGCCAACTTCACGTGCTCCGACGGGTACCACGTGGTCACGACGAATGCCATCACCGGCCCGGTGGTGGCGCTGGCACCCCCCGAGGAGAACGACTGGCCATTCTTGACGAACCTCGAAGCCACGCCGGCAGCGGGGAATTCAGGCACGACGTACCGGTTCTCCGTCCGTTACTTCGATTTGGACAACGACGCGCCCACGGTGCTCACCGTCACCATCCGCGACCCGAACGGCGGCAATTACACGGCGACCATGACAGCAACGCCACCTGCCGACACGAACTACGTGGACGGGCGAAATTACCACCACGACAACTCGACATTGGACATCATCGGCGTGTACTGGTACAGGTTCACCTTCAACGACAGCCAGCACGAGATCGTCTCGCCGTGGATCATCGGGCCGGAAGTGACCCCGTTCTTCAATTTGAACCCGGCAACGCTGGTCCTGCCGGCGAACGGATCGAGCAGGGCCAACGGGTCAGCGACGTTCACGTGGAACAGCTTGGAACTCCCGTGCGGCGCGGTGACATACACGTGGCAACTTTCCAGCAGGAAGGACTTTGCAACGATAGTGACGCAGAACACGTCCATCGCCGAAACTGCCACCCAGACAAGCTATGTCCAGGACTTGCAGATGCCGGCAGGCAAGTATTACTGGCGCGTGCGGGCGTCATTCGGGGGCTTCACCCAGGATTGGTCGGGCATCTTCGAGTTCACGTTGACCAGAAACGACTTCGCGCCGGTGCTGAGCAACGGCTTCGTCAACCCCACGATTGGCACGAGCCTCGACACGTTCACGTTCTACGTGACGTACACGGATGCGGACAACAACGCGCCATCATATGTTCGCGTGTACATCAACGGCACGCTGCACGCGATGTCGAAGGCATACGATGATTCCGTCTACTCGGACGGGTGCATTTACACGTTCTCGACCGCATCCTTGGTAGTCGCGGCCTACCCCTACAGGTTCACGTTCAATTGCAGCGACGGGACCCGGCTCGGGTCCATCGGGCCGTTCACGGGGCCAACGGTCGCCGCGCCCGTGAACCATGCGCCGGTGCTTGTATCGCCGAACGTGGACCCGGGCACCGGGCACACGGGAACGACGTTCACGTTCCTCGTGACCTACATTGACATTGACGGGGACGCCCCGTCCAGCATCACCGTGACCATCAACAGCAGCGCCCCTTACGCCTTGTCGGGCACGGATGCGGGGGACACGGACGTGACCGACGGGAAAATTTACGGTTACAGCGGCACGCTGCCATCGTTCGGCACGTACCAGTTCAGGTTCAACGCGTCGGATGGCAGCACGGCCGTTGCAACGGGGTGGATCACGGGCCCTGTGCTGGTACCGTTCCCCCCATCGCTTGAACGCGCGGCAGGTCTGTATAACTACGTCCAAACGCCGGGGTACGGGTTCAGCTGGATCGACGCGACCGGCGGGACGCGCCTCACAGCGCTGGCGGGCTGGGATGACCTCGCAACGCAGGTCACCATCCCGTTCTCGTTCCCGTTCTACGATTACACGAACACGCAGATTTACGTGTGCACGAACGGCTACTTGAGCATCCCGGGTTACAACGCGTGGAGCAATCCCGCGTTCCCGACCAATGCCTACAACCTCGTGATCTCTCCATTCTGGGACGATCTCAGGTGCGCGAACCCGTCCAACATCTTCACGTTCTCGCCGGACCCGAGCACCTTCGTCGTGGAATGGAACAATTATTACACGCTTGGCGGGCAATTAATCGGGAGCTTCCAAGTCGTCTTGCACGAGAGTGGCGACATCGTCTTTAACTACCAGAGCACGCAGTACACGGCAGGTGGATACACCACGGGCTTGAACTACGGCTACAACACGGCCTACTACAACGCATACACGGGATTGACGCCGGCGACCACAAACTTCGCCATCTTGTACCGGTATCCGACCGTTGACGCCAGTTACAAGCCAACCTTGGTATCACCTGCCGGCGGAGCCACGCTGACAAACGGGACCAGGACATTCACGTGGAACAGCCTCTCGTTGCCCTACAACGTGAATTACACGTGGCAACTGTCAAGATACCCAGATTTCTCTACCATCTTGCTCGAGAACGCCAGCATCCCCGAGGCCGGTGCCACGACGAGCCTCACCAGGACGATCAACCTCGGCAAGGGCACCTATTACTGGCGGGTACGGGCGACCTACGGGGCATGGGCAAAGGCGTGGTCCGACGTTCGCAACTTCACCATCAACTGGAACAGCGTCGCGTCAACCGGCGGATTTATTTTCAGGTCGGTAACCTCGGTTTCCCGGGTGTCGATGTCGATTTCGGCCACTCCCTGAGTAGGAAACCACCGCTCGGCACCATGACGGGCACCTACGATGAGTTGCTCCGGGCGAGCAGCAAGCTGCACCAGGCCTTGTACAACAGGGTCGCGCTGGACCTCGGCGTGGAGCACGATAGCCGGAAGAAAACGAACGAGGCCTTGCTCCTCGACGCATATGATGGTGACGTGCCCGCCGCGCTCGTCGAGCGCATGTTTTACTACGGCCGGTACCTGCTCGCGTGCAGCTCGCGCCCGGGCGGGTGGCCTGCCAACTTGCAAGGCGTGTGGAACGGGTATTACTTTCCCCCGTGGAGCAGCGACTACCACAACGACGAGAACATCCAGATGAATTACTGGGCTGCCCTGCCGGGGAATTTCGCTGAAACCACGTTGCCTTACTTCGACTTCTACGAGGCGTGCTTGGAGGACTGCCGGCGCAATGCCCGTGTCGTCTACGGGTGCCGGGGCATCCTCGCGCCCATCGCGCAAACCGTGAAGGGCAAGGCACCGCTCTACGGCGGGCCGTGGCTGAACTGGGTGTCGGGCGCGGGCTGGCTCTCCCAGTTGTTCTTTGACTACTGGCTCTTCACGCGCGACGACGCGTTCTTGCGCGGCCGCGTGGTTCCCTACTTGAAGGAAATTGCAACGTTCTACGAGGACTTCTTGATCGAGGACGGGAATGGCATGCTCGTGTTCAGCCCGTCATTGTCCCCGGAAAACGTTCCAAGCATCCCCGACGGCTCGCTTGCCACCGTGAATGCCACCATGGATGTCGCGGTTGCGAAGGAGGTCCTCTCGAATCTATGCAAGGCGTGCGAGCGCTTGGGCACCGAGGCGACGGGGGTCGGGAGGTGGAAATCGATGCTTGCCAAGCTCCCGCCGTACGAAGTGAACGCCGACGGCGCGATGCGGGAATGGCTCGACCCGCGCCTCCCCGACAACTACCACCATCGCCACATCTCCCACATCTACCCGCTCTTCCCGGGGTTCGAGATCACCAAGGAAACTCGTCCCGAGATTTTCGACGCGTGCCGGGTCGCGGTCGACAAGCGGCTGGTCGTCGGGCAGGAATCACAATCGGGATGGTCGTTGGCGCACCAGGCATCGATCTGGGCACGGTTGGGACAGGGCGACAGGGCGCTGGCGTGCATCGAGACCGTGATCCGCTCGTGCGTCGGCGAGAACTTGTTCACCTACCATAACGACTGGCGGCACATGGGGCTCACCTTGTACTGGGACTTCATCGACAAGCTCTTCCAGATCGATGCGAACTTCGGCATCGTGGCGGCGGTGCTCGAGATGCTCGTGTTTTCCAGCGAAACCATGGTGAAGATACTGCCCGCGCGCCCGAAATCGTGGCAGAAAGGGTCAATATCGGGACTCAAGTGCAGGTGCGGGATCGGGATTGGCTTCTCGTGGGATACGGGGAGTGGCTTGCTTGATGCTTCCATAGAACCCACTATTCCCGCCGAAATCACGATCAAGTTCCCCGGCAAGGTAAAAGATATACGGATAACGCCAGCAACCGCCCGCGTCATGGAATCACCTCTTGGAAGCGAGTACCGGGCGATCATCACGAAACCAGGTGAACCGGTGTCATTCCACGTCTCGATCGACTTCGATAAGGACGGTTAAACGCGCCTAGCATCACTTGTACCCATCATCATTCCAACGGCGTACCGGTTCGTGTTTCCGTCATTTTGCATTTTTAGCAAAATTTAAATAACCTCGCGTGGAAAGATAACGTGACATTTTGCGTGAAATGCAAAATGATGAGGACGGATGATCCAATCATGAAAAGAACAAGAACCGTATTGTTGCAAGCTTGCTTCCTCGCGATGCTGGTTTTCACCGTGGTCGTTACCGCCTCGGCCGGGGGAGATAGCATGCCAACGAATGACGGCCTTGGCACGGAACTATGCATCACCCCATCCACGGGTCAAGAATATAGCATTTCAAGAAACGAGGACTTCTTGACCTCTCCCATCGTGAATGGCGGGGATGGCTCTCCAGCAAATCCATGGATAATAGAAGGACTCGAATACATCTATGAAGGCGATGATAAACGGGCTTTCTTGAGAATTGAAAACGTCACCGATAGTTTCATCGTTCGGGAATGCTCGATCGATGGAGGCGGGAAGGTGCGCGTTGGAATCCATATCATCAACGCGACAAGCCCGTTTAACATCTCCAGCAACCACGTGACCAACACGACGGATTGCGGAGTGATGGTGGAACAATCCCAGCAATTCTCGATAGTGCAGAACACAGTCACGGGACAAGGAAGGGGTGCCGGTGCCATTATGCTTTACAAGTCAACCTCGGCGTTTGTTGGCAAGAATACTTGTACCATGACGAGTAATAAAATAGAAATCCTCCATTCCACGGGGATAACCATCGAGAAAAACACGTGCTCGGGAGGGAATTCAGGCATACTCGTCTCCAATACAACGGCATCAACACTCTCGGAGAACCATTGCTTCAACAACCACCACGGGATCAAGGTCACCGATTCGCTCGGGATCTCGATCACGAACAACACGCTGTTTTGCAACACCTACGGGATGTCGGTCAACAACGCGGTGGTGGAGCAAGCCGGCAACTTCATCATGAACAGGCCGGAGATATTTTTCCTGGTCGCGATCGTGATCGTCGCGGCCATATCCATCGTTGCAACCCTCATATTCTTGCGGTGGGACAAGAAACATGACAAGCAGCCCATAGACATGGAGGCCTTGTCCCTGGAGAGGGTCACAACCACGCGAGCACCGGGCGAGGCCTCGAACGTGCTCAGGAAGGAATCCACGGGGGATGACAAGACGCGGTTGGATTTACGCGTGGCATGGATGATCTTCAAGGCGAACAATAAAAACATCTCCCTCAACGTGCTCATCACCATTCTCTTGTACGGGGCAATCCGCATCTCGTTGCTGTTCATCGAGAACATCATCGTGAACACGGATGAATTTCGCTTCTTGCAATCGGCCCGGTTACACGACGTCACGCTATTCCTCGTGGATATGCTGATCATCACGTTTTTCCTTTCGCCCCAGCACGTCATTGCCCACCAGGCGATGGGAACTGGCGAGATCGTGAGTAACACGAGGCAAGTGAACAAGATGTTCTGGAAATCCGGCATAGGCTACCTGTTCATAACCATCCTATCGGGCACCAGCCTCTTCATAATCGGGATCAGCCACATGACAGGTTCGATTCCCCAGGCGTGGCTCATCCCCGTGCCGGCGATAGGATATAGCCTGTTCTTCGTGATGCTGGTCGTGTTCGGAGGCGTGTTCCCCATCTACGCGGACACGGGACGGTTCACGCGGAGCGTGAGGTTGCAGCTCAATTTGTTCAAGTCCGTGCCCGGACGGTTTTTCAGGACGTGGGGGTGTTATTACGCGATATTCGTGATTCCCGAGGTCGTCATGAGCATGCTCTTGGCAGCCATGGTACAAGTTTCTCCGGAGACGCCATTATTCCCGCTCTACTCGATCGTTGCCACTGCATCGTTTGCTTATCTTGTTGTTTTCATCCTGGTCGGTTATCCCTTGATGGCGTTGATCGCAGCCAGGATATATCACAGCATCAAGAACGTGGTGGCATTCGGGCAAGAAAAAGAGGGCCCGGATGTATCACAAGGGAACCACGATCGAACATCACCACCATCCCGAGATGATGCGAATGGGCCGTGACGAGCCCGCGAGCCTTGAAATCAAGGATGATTTGATCGTGACGGATGCACGCGTTATTCCCGTGCTCTTTCATGAGAAACGAGAAAGTATTATGAAATTGCTCATCGAAAATCCTCGCAACATCATCGATTTGAGTAAGGTCACGAAAATGAACCCGGGCACGATCAAGCGCCATGTTGACTTGCTCGTCCAGCATGGTCTCGCGATTCTATCGGCAATCGACACGAACGAGTACGGCATCAAGTTGAAATATTACCGCTCCACGGCGAGGAAGTTCACGTTCTCCTTCACGTGGCCGTAGTTTTATTTTATTTTTCCTCGCGTCATTCTTCAACCATGGACCTACCCCCGCGCCAGCCCACGACCAAGAGGCAAGTGGCCGTAGAAGACCAATTTTTCTCGATGGTCCGCGATGCACCGAGAAAGCTTGCCTTCAAGGAAGGTTTTGAATTTACCGGGTGGAAATCATCATTTAAAACCAAGATCAAGGATCTACTTGGACGGTTTCCAGATCCGGTTCCCCTCGAACTCGAGATCGTCGAAGAACAAGCCATCGACGACTTCGAGGATGGGGGCATCCCGCGATTCTTGCAGCAAAAGGTACTATACAATGCCGACGCGCACGCGTCGGTGCCGGCATACCTGCTCGTCCCCGGCGGGCTAGGCAGGGGGGAAAGGCGACCTACAGTGCTCTGCGCCCACGGGCATGGCGCGGGAAAATCACAGATGGTTGGCATTGACATGACCACGTGGGGCAAGGATGCCCCGAACGTGGAGGCCGCGGCTGTCCACTTGGTAAAGGAAGGATACGTCGTGCTCGCGCCGGACTGGCGGGCATTCGGCGAGCGGGCGCTGGATCCCGTGTTCTGCAGGCAAAACAGGGACCCGTGCAACGTCACCGCCATGGCGTTCGGCTACCTCGGGTACTCGCTGCTGGCGCTGAACGTGTGGGACGCGATGCGGTCGATCGACGTGCTGCAATCGCTGCCATTCGTCGATCCCGCGCGGATCGCCATGATAGGAAAATCGTATGGTGGGACCATGACCACCTATGCCACCGCGTTGGACGATCGCGTGAAATGTGCGGTGGTATCAGGCTATCTGAGCACGTTAGACGATGCAATATCAATGCGCGGCACGGGAAATTTTTGTGGTGCCCAGTACATTCATGGTCTCCTCGAATGGGGGGACATTCCTGACGTGGTAGGACTGATCGCTCCCCGGCCGCTTCTCATCGAGGCAGGTACGAGAGACGATTGTTTCATATTCGATAACACCACGAAGGCGTACCAAAAATTGCTAGCCATCTACAAGGCATCTGGACACCCCGAAAACCTCGATAGAGATGTTGCTGATGTCAAGCACGAGTTCATCTTCAACAAGCTCCCCGCGTTCTTGAATAGATACTTGTAAACTTCATTTTCAATTGCTCGAAAAAACATAAAAATTCGGGACCGTGACATAAAGAACTTGCGCTTCGATAGGTAGCTCGAGGGTATTTTAGGTTCCTCCACGGCTAGGTGACCCCAGGATGGAAATCAACAAGGGTTCGGTCGCCGCGCGGCTCGGTGGGGCTTGCGCGCTCGGGGGGCTAGTCATGGCCTTGATCCCACTCCTGCATTACGTGTTCTGGGCCACATAGGCAGCGATCAAGCGCGTGTTGCCATACTTGCAGAACGGGCAGATCATCTTGCTCAACCCCGGGCGCACGTTCGGGGCCATCCACGCGCAGAGCATCATCCAGAAAGAAAGGCCAGACCTCAACGTGTTCGTGGGAGAGACGCAGACCTTGTTGTTCACGTGCAGGAAGATCAAGGACACGGGTGTCTTCATCAACAAGATCAAGGAACGCGTCTCGTATTGCTTCTTTCCGGAGACCGATAACGAGCTCGCCCGTGGCTTGATGGAGGAACTGTTCCCGTCCCTCGTGCCCGTGGATGACATCCTGATCACCTCGATGAACAACATCGGTGCGATGGTCCATCCCGCGGGCGTGCTCTTGAACGCCGGTGCCATCGCGAGGGCTGGCCAGTTCGAGTTCTACAGGCAAGGAATGACACGCGAGATATCGAGGGTGATCGAGGCCATCGACAAGGAACGATGCTTGATCGTCCAGCGGCTTGGATTGCCTGCCACGACATTCCTGGACTGGATACGAGAATCGTACGGCGTGAAGGCACGTACCGTGCACGAGGCGTTCAATGTCGTGATGGCCTACCAAGGTATTCTGGCACCCGACCAACTCGACACGAGGTATCTCCTGGAAGACATCCCGACGGGACTCGTGCCCATGTCCTCCATCGGGAAGATGCTGCGCGTCGACACGCCCAACATCGATGCCGTGATCGTCCTCGCATCCGCGTTGCTCGGCCAAGATTTCACGAGCACGGGGAGGACGCTTGAAAGGGTTGGATTCCCGCTAGAAATACTCATCCGGAGCGCGCTCGACACGAGCGAATACACGCCGTCGGGAAAGTTCTGGATATGAATGGAGGGCCTAGCACGGAGGCCACGCCATCCATTCAATGAACATCCTGGATGAAACCAGCAACCATGAACAGCACCAGACAAGGTAAACACAAGATGACGGGCATATTCCTCTACAAGGCAAAAAAAGGAAAACGTGTACCACGAAACGTGGAAGAGCAAGCTGACCTCTTGCAGCACAGGGGTCGCTATTCAAGGAAAAAGATCGTGGATGACTCCACGTTCTTGAAGGTATTCTACAACAAGGCACAACGTGAGAATGATAGTCACGGGATACAACCGGGTCACTTCAAGAATGGTTCCCCGCACGTGATCATCGACGGGGCAATTTTCAACAAGGATAGCGTCCGGCAACAGATGGGAGAAAGGTACGAGATGGAACCGTTCGCAGCCGAGACCATCTGGTGTGCCTACCAACGATGGCAGGACGACGCATTCGGCAAGCTCCAAGGCATGTTCTCGATGGTCATGGTAGATGGCGACGATGTAATTGCATGCCGGGATCCGGTCGGTTTCAACCCGCTGTACATGATTGAGAACGATGACGCCGTCATCATCGCCTCGGAGTTAAAGGCATTGAAGCATCTCCACGGGAACCCGGTCATCTTACCCCCGGGTAGCGTGTTCAAGCACGATGGCAAGCATTCAACCATTAAACGTTACTTCCACGCGGAAAGATTGCAAGGCACGATGGAACGAGGCAAGAACGATGCCAACGAGTTCAAGACACGGCTCTTCAGGCTGCTACGCGACGCTGTGAAGAGGACAATAGACACGGATTGCAAGACGTGCGCGTTGTTGAGCGGGGGCATCGACTCGACCATCATCTGTGCCTTGGCAACGATCTTCGTGCCCGAAATGGATGCCTACACGGTCGCCTATGAAGGATCGGAAGACCTCGAGTTCGCGAAGCTCTTCGCGGACCAACACAAGCACGACATCAACCACCACGTGTTCATGATCGACTTGGAAAGCATGATCAAGATCATCCCCAAGGTAATATACGCGCTCGAGACATTCGACGCAGCTTTGATACGAAGTGCCATTCCCATGTATCATGCACTTTCAAACGTCAAGCCCGGAACGGACATCATCCTCACGGGAGAAGGCGGGGACGAGCTATTCGGGGGATATTCTTACCTCAAGGAGCTTGATGATGCAGCGTTCAAGGAAGAGCTGGTCAACCTCCTCAAGGTCGAACATGCGACCGGCCTCCAGCGCGTCGACCGTGTCCCGTACGCGTTTGGAATAGAGGCCCGGGCGCCGTGGTTCGACATGGACATCGTCAAGCTCGCCTTCGAGGTACCGGCCGGGATGAAAATACGGAACGTGGAAGGCCGGAAGGTCGAGAAATGGATTGTCCGGGAGGCTTTCAAGCACGTCATCCCGCCCCGGATCGCGAGCCGTCCCAAGGCCAAGTTCTCGAAGGGCGTCGGGAGCCAGTTCATCATGCGCGACTACTTGAACGAGCGAATCTCGGACGATGAATTCGAAACCGAGAGGGAGATATTCCCGGGCGTGCTTGCCAAGTCGAAGGAGGAACTGTATTACTGGAGGATATTCCAGGACGAGTTCGGCGTGCCAGAAACGTTCGTGAGGACACTCCCGCGCACGAAATTTTTTATCACTTGACGCGCACCTAATAGTGAAGGACGTGGTTTTATCCCCCGACGAGACGCTCGACACGCCCGTCGTTCAAGCCAGCATGCGAAGTGTCATGCTGGATGGCATATTCAGCCAGCTCATGGTAATGGCCAGCAGCGGGATCATCCTCGTGAGCTTGGCCGTCGACTTGGGTGCCTCGAATTTTATCATTGGCTTGATCAGCACGGTCCCGCTAATATCGCAATTTTTCCAGATACCAGCAATAAAAATCGTTGAAAAAGCAAGAAACCGCCGGCTGGTGAGCGTGATATCAGCCACCGGGAGCAGGCTAGCCTTTTTCTTGATCATCACCATCCCATTTCTTTTTCCTGGTAATGCGGGCTTGATCGCAATATTACTATTCCTGATCGTGCACTCGATATTCACGGCGACAACCGCTTGCGCGTGGAACTCGTGGATGCATGACTTGATACCGGCCACCGAAAGAAGCACGTTTTTCGCCAAGCGCATGGCATTTTCCACTGCCATCTCGATGCCCGTCGGCATCGTGTCGGGCATCTTCCTGAACGCGTGGAAGGTGGCCAACGAGCCCTTCCATCTCCACGGGTATGCCATCTTGTTCATCATCGCGTTCTGCTTCGGCATCGCGAGCGTGGTATTCTTAGCCAGAACACGCGAACCGAGAATCGATCTTGCCATGGTTGGAAACTCCATCTTCAAGAGAATCAAAGAAATGCTACGCGACGCGAATTTCAAGAACTTGATCTGGTTCCTGGTCGCGCTGAATTTCGCCATTAACCTCTCCGCCCCGTTCTTCACGGTCTACCTCTTGAAACAAATAGGCTTGGATATCGGCACGGTCATCATCCTTACGGTCTCCAGCCAGCTAGCCAACATCACGTTTTTCACCGCGTGGGGCCGTCTTGCAGCGCGGTTTAGCAACAAGACCGTGCTCAACTCTGCGACAGGTACCCTCGTGATCTGCTTGCTCGCTTGGACCTTCACGACGCTTCCAACGGTGCACGTCTTCACCCTCCCCTTGCTGTTCTTGATCCACGTGTTCATGGGCATCGCCACGGCCGGGATCAACTTGGCCTCGTTGAACATCGGCTTGAAGCTAGCACCGAAGGGCAAGGCAACTGCTTACCTCGCGAGCAAGAATTTCTTGAACGCGCTGGCCGCGGCAATCGCGCCGGTCATCGGGGGCTTGCTCGTCGATGCATTCGCGGGGATCGAGTTCTCCATCACGGTCCAGTGGCTGAGCCCGGCCGGGAGCTTTGCATTCGACACGTTGAATTTCCAGTATTGGGACTTCTTTTTTTTCTTCGCATTCATATTGGGCATTTTTGCCATTCACCGGTTGAGCTACGTGAAGGAGCCCGAGTCCGATGAGAGCAAGATCACGCTGCGCATGCTCTTCACGGAGGTCCGCCGTGGCATGCGTGGATTCTCGACGTTCGGCGGGCTCCGGGCGATGCAGCAATTCCCCTACCCGTACCGCAAGGAGGCTGACCCGGGGCCAACCGCGGGTGATGGCTTCGTGATCGACCGGGAGCGGCTTGGACCAGCTGAAAACTGACAAAAACCGCGCGGTGTCATTATTCCATTACCCCGCGAGCGAGTCGTTGCGCGCGGTGCCCGAATTGCATGGTGAACGCAGTGTCCCGGAGCCTCTTGAAAATATTCGATCTCGTTGATAAAGCATCGTACGACATTCCCGTCACGTTACCCGATTTCATAGGTAAGATCATGGACTTGAATTTTGGTTACGTGCTCCTAGTAAAGGGCGCGCCCGGGACGGGAAAAACTACGCTCTCGATGGAAACGTGCTCGTTTATGAGGGAACAGCACAAGGATGCAACCATCGTGTTCGTTTCTACAAGGTCTACCTTGGAAGAAATGAAAGAACAATACATGATGTTCATGCAGCGTGTTGATAGCAGCAAGATTGCGGACATCTCCGAGTTGGACACGAAGGTAAAAGAACCGAGATTGCTAGATATAAGTAACAAGTACCCGGTTGGCATCCTCTGGGCATTGGAAAAACTTCTCAAGGATGAGCAAGATAAAAGGGACCCGGGAAGCAAGCACGTACTCCTGGTCATCGATTCCGTTGAAAAGATCATCGAGGCGCTAAACCGGGAGAACCCCGGGCTCACGCGGGTAAACGCCTACGAGGCGCTGATATCGTACGCGAGGTCTTGGAAGCTCAAGATGGTGCTGGTTTCCGAGGAATCCGCCGGTTCCGAGCAGGATTACCTGGTGGATGGCATCGTCAAGTTAAACCTGGACACGAGCATGGTCCCGGAAAAGTTCGTGCGGTACATGGACATCATGAAACTCCGGCACGTTGAATTCCAGCACCCCCGCATCTTGTTTTCCCTCTACAAGGGCAGGTTCAGGTCGTTGCCACCCACCAACCCGAGGCTCTCCTTGTTACCTTTGGACCAACGGTTCAAGGAAGTGCACGACATGCTCCTGGGAAACTTGCAGAACCAAGGCTTTTTCGCGAACCTGATGCTGGCAAAACACCTCTGCTTGGAGGTGGAACCCCACGGTAACGACTTGATCTATTTCTCACACATGGTGTTCATCAACGTGGGCTTGTTGAACAAGATGAGCGTGTTCTACGTGAGCCCGCTCGACATGGACGTGCGACGGTTTCTCAAGGGAATGGAAAGGTCGTTCGACAAGGCCACGTTGCAGCAACGATTCAGGGTGGGGTTCGTCTCCCCCAGCACGATCAACGAGTGGGCTCCGGATTACGCGGTGATCTCGAGATCTGAAAATATCCTTGAAGAGATGCGGCAAGCACGTCCTATTATCGAGGACTTGCGAAACAATTCCAACGGGTGTGTTATCATCCTTCCTGTCGATGCCATTTTCATGCAATATGAAAAAAAGACACTCTTATCGCTGTTTTCAATGTTGCTTTCGGAAAAAATAGTGAATGACCAGGGCGTGTTTCCGCACCGCTGAACATGGCGGGGTGGTTGCTCGTAGTTCGCATGACGTGGAATCATTCCACCTCTCGCAATCCACGCTCGATGCGGCGTGGAACACCCGGGGTGAAAACAAGGAGCTCGTTGACGCCTTGGTGGTGCTGGTTAACTCCAAGGATGCAGTCATCGCCTACAACCACGTGCGCTCGTCATGCCCCCGGTTCCTCTCATCGTTCGGGGTCACGAGTGACAAGGTCGCGGTGCAGGGGAACCTCTTGCCTCGCGGGATGGAACCAGACTGGTACGGGCGATGGGAGAAGTAGGTCAGAATCGCAGGCGATATGTCTCGTAAAAGAACGTGCGGAGGTCGTCCTTGGTGACGCCTTCCCCGTTCAAGTCGAGCGCCGCGATGGAGCCCAGCATGGTGAACGTGGGCGGGATGGTCACCTGCCCGGCCTTCAAGATGTGCTCCAGCGCCTCGAAAAACGCGTGGCCGCGCGTTAACAGGATCACCAGCATGATCGATGGCGAGCGCTGGTTACCCCCGGAACAATGCACGAGGATGCTTCCCCGGGCCTCGTGTGCTTGCACGAAAGCGATGACCCGGTCGACCATCGGCTTCGTGATCTCGGAACTCTCCTCCAGCATCAAGTGCAGGTAGTCAATCCCATCATCTTGGAAGCAATTTGGAACGCGGATGGCACAGTTAATCACGGCATGTATGGAATTTTTTTGAAAGCTCGCCCTGTTCCGGGCATCATCCTCGTCGCCCAGAAACAATCCTTGCACGATCTCGTACATGCCGGCATGACCGTTCTATGATTCTAACCATTTCTCGAGCTTTTCAGCATCCTCGGCGTTCCAGCCCTTGTACGTGTTACTCATGACGTCCTCGTAGGTCGCACGGGGGTTCTTCGCACCGTACTCGAACAAGAGAACTGGCTTCTCGCGCACGCGATCACGCCACGCCCGGAATGCTTGCTTGCAATATGCTTGCCACTCCGCATGCACGGCATCGTAATCGCACACGTCATGAAGGAGGGCATCCAAGGCTTTCACGACATCGGGATGCTTGCTTGCAACGTTATTGATTTCATCTGGATCATCGATAATGTCAAAAAGCTGCGGCGGGTAGCCCGTGTATGCAACGTATTTCCACCGGTCTTTCCGGATCATGAAGATCGACGTGTTCACGGCGGTGCCGGTGAACATGGAAAACGCGTAATCACGTGTCCAGCCATCACGTCCCGCCAACAACGGCATCAAGGATTTGCCATCCAGCGGGTTGGGTGCCTTTTCAGCAGGTATCCCGGCCATCTCCAGGATCGTCGGGTAGAGATCGACGGTGCTGACGGGATTATCGAGAACGATGCCTTGCTGGATGCCAGGCCCCGCAATGACTAGCGGCGTCCGCACGGACGACTCGTACATGTTCATCTTGTAAAAGAGCTCGTGCTCCATGTTGTTCTCCCCGTGATCGGCGGTGATGATGACATGCGTGTTCTCCAGCAATCCAAGGGATTCAACGGTGTCGAGCACGGTGCCGATGGCAGCATCGGTTTCAGCGACCATTGCGTAGTAAATCGCGCGTGTCAGTCTCACCGAATCCGGGTCAAACCCGTGCACCCACGCCTTCGAGATTTGCTGGTAGCGGATGACGGGATGCACGGGTTCGGTATCCTTTGGCGGGATGGATACCGCATCGTAATCCACCTTGGAAAGCCAGTGCTTGGTCGTACGGAACCGCGGGTGGGGCGTGGTGAGGCTCAAGTACAGGAAAAATGGCCGTGCATCGCCTTCCTTTTGCATCTTAGCCCGCTGCTTCAAGAACTTGGTGGCCGTCGCGCACCGGACCCAGTCCTCGGGGTGGCACTTGCGCCCGCCCCACCGGGAGACCATGGGCTTGGACTGGATGTAGGCCGGGCGCTGGATGTTCGCCGCGCCTGTCCAAGCTGTGACGCGATTTTGCTGGGAATGCCCGCCAGAGATGTAATCGTGCTTCCCGATGCCGATGCTTGGGCCGCGCCCGTCACGTTTCTTCGCCGCGAACACGTAGTTGCCGTGTTCTTCGAGGACATCCCTGAGAATGGGAGTCCCGGGTTCGAGCCCCTTGTGGTTGTTCCACGCCTTGCAATTGAACGAGTATTGGCCTGACCACAAGTTGGCACGAGCAGGGCAACACACGGGAAAGGTGGTGTAATTATGCTTGAACAGCACGCCCTTCCTCGCGAACCTGTCGATGTTTGGGGTCACATTCCTCAACACGAGGTCGCCAAGGCTCCCGATGACGCGGCCGTCCCACGATTCAACCATGATGAACAAGATGTTGCGAGGCGTGTTTTTCGATGACACATATCATTCTTGCGCGGGAACCATTATATTCATTTGTCGTTGCGTAATGTATACATTAACGTATGTAGGTGGTCCCTGATGCACGAAACCGACGATGAACGCACTTTTTCGGGTGCTCGCGAGAAGTACAAGGCGCTGGGTGTTGACGTTGATGCTGTTTTGAAGAGGATGGAAAATATTTCCATCTCGTTGCATTGCTGGCAAGGCGACGATGTTGCCGGGTTCGAAAAGCAAGCCGGCGCGCTGGATTCCGGCGGGATCAAGGCAACCGGTAACTTCCCCGGCAGGGCCCGCACGCCAGGTGAATTGCGATCGGATGTCGAAAAAGCCTTGTCGCTTGTCCCCGGCACGCACCGGTTGAACCTCCATGCCATGTACGGTGAGTTTAAAGGAACCGTGGTGGACAGGGACGCGATCGGTCCCGAGCATTTCCAAGCCTGGATGGACTGGGCAAGGGAGAAGGGCATCAAGCTCGATTTCAACGCGACGCTGTTCGCGCACCCGAAAGCAGCTTCGGGATTCACGCTCAGCGACAAGAACAAGGGCACGCGCGAGTTCTGGATAGCCCACGTGCAAGCGTGCCGCGAGATCGCCGAGACCATGGGCAAGACTCAAGGGGACGCCTGCACGCATAACTTGTGGATTCCCGACGGCGCCAAGGACATCACCGTCGATCGTGCCGGGCACAGGGCATTGCTCGTCGAGTCCTTGGACGAGATATTTGCCACGAAACGTGACCACCGGTTCATGAGAGATTACATCGAAGGCAAGCTTTTCGGGATAGGAAGCGAGTCGTTCGTCGTGGGCAGCCATGAATTTTACCTGGGCTACGCGCTCACGAGAAACATCGGGTTCACGATGGACATGGGGCATTACCACCCGACGGAATCAGTTGCGGACAAGATTTCTGCAATATTACCATTCACCAAGAACTTGTTGCTGCACGTGAGCCGGGGCGTTCGATGGGACAGCGATCACGTCGTCATCATGAACGACGACCTGGTGAGCCTCGCGGAGGAGCTCGTTCGAGCCGGTGCACTCGATAGCACCCGCTTGGCGCTGGACTACTTCGACGCGAGCATCAACCGCATCGGCGCGTGGGTCATCGGGGCGAGAGCCACCTTGAAGGCGGTCCTCTACGCGATCCTCCAGCCAAGGAAAATTCTCTTGGAATACGAAGAAGGCGGGAAGCATTTCCAAAGGCTTGCGCTGCTGGAGGAATTAAAGGGAATGCCGTTCGGTGCGGTCTGGGACCAATTCTGTGTGTCGAACGGGGTACCCGCGGGCATGGACTTGATAAACGCCATTGAAAAGCACGAGAATAAAATACTCCGGAATCGCGCGTGAAATAAAAGGAATGATTGAAAAAACTTGGTTCAAGGAGCGGCACGTTTCCCGCTACTTGATGCTCTCGGCTTGTACTTGTACACGACAAGGACGACCACCACGGCCATACCACCTGCACCGACAAGCAAACCGATAACGAGCCCTGTAACTGCATCAAAGGGCCCGGCAAGTGTTTCCCGTGGGGCAAGGATGCAAATAACTACTTGGTGCGTGTTCGTGCCGCCAAGTCCCGTGTGATTCGTGAGACCGAACCGGGCATCCCAACCGTCGGTAACCGTGATACACACCGTGTAATTGCCCGGCGCGAGATGGGCAATGTTGAATACTATTGGGGTACCAGAGGCCCATGTCCCTTTTACAACCGTGGTACCGTTTATCGTTAATGAATACGCCGGTTCAGCAACGCTCGTGTCCAAGATCGTCCAAACAAGCGCGTTGCTCACGTTACCGGGCTCGGATATCATGTTTTGCGGTATCGTTATGAACACGGGGGGTTGCAGGTCCCAGATGGGCAGCGTGTCGTTGGAATGGCTCGGGCCACCGAGGCTGTACGGTTCATCTCCAATGCCGTCACCATCCATGTCAAAACCAGAATAATCGTCCCAATAATTACCCTTGTTGCCAGTTCCACCAATCCAGATGTTTTCAGTACCATAATCGGTCGCGTGCACCGTGTTATTGATGAAGTAATTTTCAACAATAACACATGCCGTACCGGTGACCCGCAAGCCTTCGATTGTTGCTCCTTCAATCAAGTTACCCATCACCATGCCATGGGAAGAATCTAAAGAGACCCCGAAGATCGAGGAACCACCGACGTGGTTTCCCGCGATATGCACGAACGAGCAACCCGACACGACACCAATTTCGTAATCGCAATCAAAGATCGTGTTTCCGGTGACCGACGTGAAATCGCAAAAGGATGACATGGCAACGCCTTTCCAGCAGTCCTCGATGGTATTCCCCTCGATCTTGTTATCGTCGCAATTATTGAACAGCCGGACGCCGTTCCAAGTGGCATTGCGAACGAGGTTTCCAATGACCTCGTTTGCGTGGCTGCTCGAATCGAGGAAGATACCTTCTTCCCCGGCATCCTCGATGGTATTGTTCTGGAACTTGTTCCGGAACACGTTCGTAGACGTGTAGATGCCGTGCGTTCCAGGAGAGGAGATCGTGTTCGAATCGATGCTGTTCCAACCACAATCGTTGTGGAGCTGGACCCCTATACTTGCAGCATCGTATAGCCCATTGCACGAGATGATATTCTCATTCGATTGTTGGAGGAAAACGAGAACATTAGCATCTCGGATTGTGTTGTTAGTGAAGAGGTTATTCCGTGCGTAAACGGAAAAAAATACACCATAATCATTCGCGGTGATTTCATTCTCTTGGATAGCGTTATACAAAGAACCAGATATCAAGAAACCCGTGGAGAGGTTGTAAAGGATATTCTTGTGAACCATGATGTGCATTGACCCGCTACTGATGAGAATGCCGTTCCCCGTGCCGTTCACGAGTACATTTTCAGCCACGTCGCAGTCATAACAATTTGAATATAGCGCGATGCCGTTATTTGCAAGGTCGGAGAGGGAGTTGTTCCGTACTACCACGTCATGAATACCATCATTCAAGTAGAAGCCGATGGAACAGCTCGTGACCGTGTTAGCATCAACCGAGATCGCGTTGCTTCCCCGCGCGATGTAGATGGCCGCGTATCCACAGTCCGAGAACGTCCAGACGGGCACCACCATCTTGCTCGAACGGTACTTGCAGATCGACCAGCAAGATTTAAACCGAGACCCTTTGATCATCGAAAAACGACTTGGATCAGGTACGATCTTGTACTATACAGGATATTTTGGCTCTTCCGATGCAAGCATCAATTACCAAGTTCGGATTTGGCCGTACTTCAATTACATGATGTATGGCTCCACGATGACCCTTTCCGGGATGGAATTTCCCACGTACGGGAACTGGGCATTCAGTCCCGTCCCGCACGGGACCGAGCAAGCCATCATCGTCGTGTACGTGATTGCCATGCTCATCCTTGCCGTGTGGATATTCTTGTACGTGCGCAGGCGGTCCGCGAAGAGCCGCATCGATGCTGCTTCTCTGGAGGCTGCCAAGGCTGAAACGAAGCGCGAGGACGAAACCATCGAGCTTCCCGAGGAAAAACGCGCGCTCATCAAGCAATTGATGGAGAGCAACTTGAATCCCGAGGAGATCGAGAAGGAATTATCCAAGGTCGCGGAAGTGGATTTAACAGACAAGTGGGAGCAAGTCGGCTCCCACAAGCAGATCGGCGGGTTCCTGTTTGGGTTCTTCATGGGCGTGATATTGCTCATCCCGCAACTGGTGATCGTTGGATACTTGTTCCCGCAATTAATTCTCCCGTTTCCACAAGTAAATGGCTGGATGGATCTCACGAGGAACTTCTTCGGTGCCGTCTGGGTTGCATTTGACGTGGGAACGAGCGTGGCACTTGCCAAGTACTTCGCGCAATACCGGGTCAAGCAACCAGAAAAGGCAATCCATTACGTGCAGATTTTTGTCTGGTGGCAAATGCTGTCCGGCGTGGCACAGATTTTCATCGTGGCATTCATTGGCTCGATCATCTTCCCGCAGACCTACTTGGCCCACATGTCGTGGATGTTCGTGCTCCACAGCCTCATCCAGTACCCGGGCTTCTTCTTGGTGTTCCAGTACGTGTTTCAAGGTATGCAGCGCACGGATTACCAGCTCCTCACGCAGCTTTTGTACACGATCATCTTCAACATCCTCAGCCAGATCGGGTGCATCTTGATCTTCCGGGCCATCTTCGCGGGAATGCCCGTTTACGGGGAAGCGTTCGGGGCAGGCGTGGGGTTCGCGTTCGGCCAGTACGTCGCGGAATGGGGCACGTACTTCTTCACGGTCGGGTTGTTCAAGAAGCTCAAGTTCAACGTGTCCACTGTCTTTCGCGCGGACTTCACGTGGGCTGAATTCAAGGAAGCCCTCACGTTCGGGGTTAAATTCATGGCAGGTAGCGTGTGGGTTCCTGCGGTCTGGTTGTGGCAGGTCTTCTTGCAATCCATCTACGTGAAAGGGTATGCAACCGAGAATGGCTACTTCAACCTCGTCTACACGTTCGGGGGCATCGTGGCCGTCGTGGGCTTGTTCATGGAAGGGTTGCTCGCGGGCGTCAGTGAGGCACATTCCCACAAGAAACACAAGTTGCTGGAGCTTCACACGGTGCAAGGCTTGAAATGGGCGAATTACATGGCGTTCTTCGTCGTCTCCCTGCTCTTGATGATGGGGTGGCGTTTCGTGCTTGGCTTCAGCGGTGACGAGTGGGCCCCGGCGATCCGGTTCATCCCCTGGGTCTTACTCTTCCAGCTGCTTGGCCCGTATTCCTGGCAAGGTGACAAGATGCTCACCGGCGCGGGGCTCACGGGCAAGCTGGCCCTCTGCTGGGTGATCGAACAAGTAACACGTGCTCTGTTCTTGCTGGCATTCATTCCCGGCTTCCAGATGCTCGGCATCCTGTGGGCGTACATCCCGGCACTCGTGGCCAAGAACATCTCCCTCTGGATATTCATTTACAAGTACGTGAGCCATCCAAAGGCGTACTGGGTCGTCGTGTGGATTTCACCGGCAGTATCCGCGTTGCTCGTGTATTTGCTCTTCGATTTCGTCATTGCACCGGTCGTGTGGCACGGCGATCTCCTCACGACAGCCATCCTCTTCTTGATCGCGGTGTTCGGTGGCTTGTACCTGTACGCGTTCCTCGCGGGCGTCTTCGGGCACTGGGACAAGAACACGCTCCAAGAATTCGACAAGGCAACGAAAATGGTCGCCGGTGTTGGTTTCTTCGCCCGGTTCTTGTATTCCGTATCAAGGGCAGGGTATCGTGCGTGCCCGTGGAAGGACAAGCATCCCGTTGACGTGTTCACCGACGCCATGCGGGAAGCTCACGAGCTCGAGATCGAGAAGAAGATACTCAAGATATGACACCCCCCGGTCGTGGTTCGCCCTGCACTTTTTCCTTCTTTCTTGATTCCTTTTCATGAGACGCTTTGAGCGTGGTGACCTGGCAAGCGGTGAAAAAAATCGTTCAAAGCAAGCCTTTCCAGTAATCCGGCACCCACACCACCTTCCGCTGGTTGTGGGCCTCCTTGACCGCTTGCGTGATGCAGAAGCTCTTGAAGCTATCCTTCCAGTTGGTCCCGGGCTGGGTCTTCCCCTTGCTCTTGATGCCCGTGACCACCTGGTCAAGGATCAACAGCTGCTCCTCGTACTCGTTTTCCGCGTTTCGCGGGTACTCGTAAACGTCGACGTCATGGGCGAGCGGGACGGTTTCTGTCGTGAACGTGTTTCCCTCGACATCCGTGTACCAGTTCACGTGTATTTCCTTGTCATCCATCAAGACGTCCCCGTTCTCGAACAGCAGCTCGTAGGTTTGGCCGCTCCTTCCCTTCTTGAACCAATCCGCGCGGTACTGGCAGGTGAGGTGCTCGTCGCGTTGTTCATACGCCCCGGGTCTCGCGAGGGCCATCGTGGCGGTGAACCCGCTATTGCCGAAGAAATTGGAATACGGGTGGCGGAACGAGTGGGCGCTTACCTCCACGACGTCCATTCCCGTGAGGTACCGGAGGTAATCCATGCTGTGCGGGCACATGTCCTCCAAGACGGGGTCGTCGAGCATCTGCCGCCAGCGAAACTCCCTCTTGCCGTTGTTGTAGAGCGTCGTGAAATTCACGAAGGATAGCGGCCCCAAGCGCTTTGCATTCTCGGTGATGAATTTCTTCAAGGTCCAGTACTTGTAAAAGTAGCGGGTTTGCGTCCCGGTGGCGGTGCACAAGCCGGGTCGTTCCATGGCGGCGCGCACCATTGCCCGGCCTTGCATGACCGACGAGCACAAGTTCTTCTCGCAGATCACGTTCATGCCCGCGGTCAACGCTTCGAGGGCGAGCACCCAGTGCGTGGGGATGGGGGTGGCGATGATGGCGATCGTGTTTTCATCCCATGGGCCTTCACCCCACTGGAGAAGGTCCTTGATGGTCGGGAACACGCAATCCTCGTCAACGCCCCATCGCTTCCAATCATTTGCTAATTTTTCCGTGTCATTGTCCACGCATGCAACTAACTCGATCTCTTCATGCTTGTCTATGTTTTGCTTCCACGACATCGCGTGGCCGCCCATGCCCACGATCACTGCCTTGTAGGTCATCATTCATCGTCCGCGTGCCGTGTTCACGGCTCTCGCCATGCACCGTCAAACCGTCCGTGCTGTTTGTAGTCTTGTGCCGGCCCGGTCCCGTCCCCGGGAACGTTCCGATTCCTCACCCGTTCCGGGAAAACCTTCTTAACCGCCCGCGACGGCACTCTACCAACCCGATATTCGGTGGTTGTATCATGACAGGGAAAAAACGTGGGTTATTGTTCTTGGCAATGGATTTTATCAAAGGAACGACGTGGCATCCATGATTTCTTATTTCTTTCTTTTACGCTCCTTGAAGTGATGTTGATGTGCAAAGAAAATAAAAGAAAACCCGAGAATCCCGCTTTGAATATACTCAAAAAAATCATGAGTAAATGATGGATTGTAATAATTATATATAACCGGAGTATTCAAGGGGTCTTCTAAGCAAACGATCAAGTTAAACTGGGTCAATGGTGTTTCTTTACCTCGCACGCGGATCCCATTTCCTCCCCTTGGATAAAAGATCACGTTTTTTTCTATGATCGAAGAGGATACATTTTCATATTGGAGTGAACAATTCAGGAACAAGTTCCTTTCCACGTTCACTGAAGCGGAATGGAGGATTTTCATCGAACCATAATCCCGAATCCGAACCTGGTTGCGGGAGATCGTTGAGTTTGTACAATTATATAATGTCAACGAATCTCTTGTCGTAGAATTGGGGTCAGAATCCTCGAAAACGTTTGCAATCACGGTTGAATTGATCACGTTTCCCATCCACGTGCCCCATCGGATATTTTGATAAAATAAATTTTGTTCTATCCTGACATCGTGACTATAATTGATGTAAATGTCATGATCGACATTAAAAGAAAGGTTATTGTTCATGATGTCCACGTTTCGTGAGCCTTGTATTTCGATCCCGTGGTCCGAGGTGTTCGTGATAACATTTGCAGAAATCACGAGGTTGTCGCAATTTTCGGCATAAATTCCCCTGTATTTTAACGAGCAATTGTTATTTTCTATGATCCCGTTTTCCACGTTGTGAAGGATGATGTTACTTTGTCGGGTTAGGATGCTTGGGGTGACCGGCTTGTAGGTGCAATTCTTGATGACGAAATGTTCCACCGTGTTCTGGATAAGGATCATGTTCGTGTCGTCTGCATTCAAGACCAAGTCCTTGATCACGTAGGGATCCGCAGGTGTTCCTGCTCCCGTGCACCATGGATACGTGCTCGCCGTCGAAGACCAGTTATTATCAACGTGGATGAGCCCGCTGGTTGAAAGACCCTTTACGGAAGATTCGGTAGGAATGAGCGGTGACCCGTCCATTTGTATTTCCACCTTACCCACGTCGTGGGGTTTTGCAATCGAGAAAGGAAATAAAACAAGTAAACAAAGAATTACACCAGATATTGCTTGCTTTGCAGGTACTTGGGTGTCCTTCTTTCGGGAA
This sequence comes from Promethearchaeota archaeon, assembly GCA_041305945.1. Lineage (GTDB taxonomy): Archaea > Asgardarchaeota > Lokiarchaeia > Sigyniarchaeales > Sigyniarchaeaceae > JBGLND01. Next base: position 1,735,939 of record JBGLND010000001.1, on the reverse strand, counting down.
AAAGCATCGTTCATCCTTGATGCATCTAATCCTCGCATGGTACATGTCAACCCTGATAAAAGCACGCTTGGTCCAACAGACCAACTTATATCGAATTCATCAAATGCGAAACCATCCAATAACGGGTACATGTTCAAGTAATGTATCGTGATGTACGTGGATAGTATACCAATATGAACGATGCCAAATAAAAACCACCATCTCCTTGTTTTAACTTTCTCCTTGAATAACAAAATGATATCAAAAAATATAACAAAAAAAAATAATGTTGGAATCGTGATTACTGCTAGTATCGCACCATCGTCAACGACAAGATTGTAACTAAACGTTTCAGTTATTTCAAACCAATAACCAAGCGTTGGCAGCACGAACGTCCTTGAAATACCTTCCACTTGCAACCTTACATTCATGACCGCCCAGCCCGGGATGGGCAACGTGCTGAGAATGTCAATTGCAAGAACAAGCACGATCAACCATCTACGCCTCTCTTTTAGCCATGGCAAGACGTTCAACGGTGGGCAGGTCGGTGCCGTATTGCGTCCCGTTTGAATAAAAGATTCGTAAAACTGCGCCGGTTACGGGTGTCGAGTTCACGAACGAGTAATCGAGCGGGAACGTGTTGGACAGCTGTTGCACGGTATTGTTGACTGGCAAGTCGAGCGTGATGAAGCCGCCAAGCTCGCGGTTGATGATGAACGATACCGGGGGTGCTTGGAACGATAGCCCGCTGGAGAGATTCATGAACGCGAATATCTCGTGGATGCCATCCGTGGTGACATCGAACGTCGTGTCGACATAGTAATAGGGGCTGTTGTTCACCACGTATGAGGTAACGTCGATGTACGGCCCGCTATCGATGGAATAACTCGCGTTCACGATCTCCGACCCGTTCTGCATGACCAGCTGGAGCGGGATACCAGTCAAGTAATTGATGGTCTCGCCATCGAACGGATACGAGATGATAATGCCTTCGGAAATGGGAGGAATGAACGAGGACGAATTATACGACACGGGGAAGTCATAGTTGATCCACTGCCCCGTCGTTGAATTCTCCGGGAGGTAGGCCTCGCACCACGCGTAGATGTTAGCCGGGGTCACTTCACCGTCGAAATCCCAGTCGTAATACCCGATGACCAGCCGCGTGGGGATGTTGAATGCCCTGGCCAGCATGGTGAACGCCGCCGCGAAATCGTAAGTCGAACCACCTGCATTCGGGTAGCTGGTCTTCGGGCGCTGGAGGAACCACTCGACCATGTCAACGCCGGCTCCCGGGCGTTCCGGGTAGGTCGCGAACAGATCGTAATTCGACCGGATATACTCATCGATCGCATGCAAGATCACCCACGTCTCGTTCGATTGCTTGTCCAAGTTGTTGCCGATTAAAATATTATAATAAGCGGTGGCGAAATTCGGATGCGTTGCCAAGTAAGGCCCTAGCTCCCTCGTGCCGGGATCGACGAGCGGGATCTGGAGGTAATTCACGAGGGGGGCAGGGATGTTTCCATAGGGAACCACGGACGGCATGCTCCCGTACTTGTACGAATCTTGGAAGGACGGGTCGGCCATCCAATCGATGTCCACGTTGTAGGTGAGGTTGGCAACCGTGTCCGGGGGGAGCTGGTTGGCCGCACCGACCACGAGATCGTTCCGGTACTCGATCGACAGCGTATCGCCATCGGGGAGGTACTGGACGTTTCCGGGCTCTCCCCCGATGTCCGTCAACCGGAGCGACCCGTTATAATATATTGGCTTGTTAGGGAAAAACGGGAGCCGCAAATCCACGGACGCGTTCGTGTTGATGTTTATCTTGATCTCCCTCGACCAATCAAAGGGCGTGTAATACCGGTTCTCGCTCCCGAGCGTGTAGGAAAGCTGGCTGTTCCTGCTCCAGCCGGTACCATCGTCATTTAACGTGTCGTAGCAATTGTGGCGCATGTACTCGATCACGGGACTGTAATCTCCCACATCATTGTAGTAAAACAGGGGCATGTTCCAGTTCGACGAGTTAAAATCGGAGAACGACGAGTCGACTTCCGTGTCGCCCGCGTTGAAGTGGTCCGACCAGAAATCACGCGCGTAATCGTCAAACTCGAAGCCAGGCGGGGGGTTGAACGTGTCATTGAAAGAAATTTCTGTCAAGACATAAGGCTCGTCATCTGGCGTCCAGATATCAGGCTCATGGGTTTCGTAACCACCACGCGTGCCCGTGATCAAGTTCAACACGGCCGGATAACCAAACCAGACACCGAGCAACACGCCGATTAACACGCCGCCAACCACCGCGTTCTTTATGATTTGGCCGCGAGTAAGTTCTCCTAAAAATCTGCGTCTAAACATGTCATCATCCGTGCCGTGTCAAAAACCGTTTCATACCGGATTGTTATATGATCCTAAAACCACCGTTAAGCCTATAAAATTATTCTGTTCATGACGAGAAAGTTCAAGCCGCTCGGGCTGCTTGTGCCGTTCAAGCCGCTCGTGCCGCCGGGTGTCCCGCGATGTGAATCCTTATGCTCGCTAGACTTGTCGAGTAATTATTTCGACAATAACGACTTTTTCTCAAAGGAAACTATGGATATAAAGGTATTCACTCTTTACAAGATTAAAGTGCACGATGCCATGATACTCGAGACGATCTTGGCCAAGCATTGCCTGAACCTCAAGTGAGTATTAGTGGCATGTATGCGACTGGACGAGGATGGCGTGGCCCGCTCGAAACGCCACTGGGACGTCGTGTCATGAAGTGTATCGATCTTGCCAAAAAACGATATAAACTACAAAATCCAACTAATAACATCAAAAACGACGCTGGCTGCTTGTAGAATTACGCCCGACATTCATCGTTCTGCGTGGAAAAACAATGGAGCGCACAGAGGATTTAATAAATCTGCTACGTGATATGCAGGGAAATAACCCGGAAATCGTCGCGGGCGCGATAATGTCCGTTCAAGGACTTCCCATTGCGTCAGCTCTTCCCCGGACGGCAAACGAGGGGATCGTGAGCGCCATGGCTGCTGCTTTAACTAGTGTCTCAATCAGGGCGTGCGAGGAACTCGGGAGGGGGATCATGAAGCGGTTTCTCGTCGAGGGTAATAACGGCATGTTCATTTGCCAGACCGCCGGCCAGAACTCCATATTGACCGTGCTCACCGCGCAAGAAGCAAAACTGGGCATGGTGTACCTTGATTTGGACAAGTACACCAAACGCATCGGCGACATCTTGGGGTAAAATATACATCGATTTCTTTCCAACGTTCTTTACTCTTGCTTGCCATGTATCGTGGGAAAAGTGTTCGAGAGGCTTGGATTCACGACCCACGAGGCCAGATTGAACACGAGGACGAATGAATAAGAAGTTTTTATTTCTCCCCGAGGTTATATGAGGCTAGATGACATGTCATGTGCGGCAAGAAAGTAGATGACCCGGCGAAACCGGAGAAGCCGGAAAGCCAAGAAGGGAAAGCAACAGAGGAAAAACCGGAAGAAGAGTTAACCGAGGAAGAACGCAAGCAAAAGGCACTCGAATCGTACCGGAAGGCAGGCAAGATCGCGAAGGAAGCATTGCTCAAGGCGCGGGATATGGCCAAGCCGGGCTTGAAGGTGATCGAGCTCATCGAGAAGGTGGAGGCGTTTATCGTGGACCGGGGTGGAAACATCGGTTTCCCGTTCAACGTCTCGATAAACAACATCGCCGCGCATTACACGAGCGGCCCACGCGACATGCTCGAGATCGAGGAGGGCATGGTCATCAAGCTCGATCTCGGCGTTCATATCGATGGTTATGTTGCCGATACCGCGACAACCGTGAACCTCAGCAAGGAACCGGCCTTGGCAAACATCACGACCGCCGCCGAGAAATCGATGGAGGCTGCCATTGACATGTTGAAGGTCGGGGCGAAGACCAACGATATCGGCAAGAAGATCAACGAGACCATCAAATCATACAAGTACCAGCCCATCAAGGACTTGAGCGGCCACACGGTGGAGCAATGGAACGTTCACGGCGAGAAGCAAATCCCCCTCATCCCGTTGCCCACGGGCAAGGAAGTGGCTGAGGGCGATGTCTTCGCGGTAGAAACGTTCGCGAGCACGGGCGAGGGCCAGACGCACCCCCTCAACTTCGGGAACATCTACCAGATATCCCTCACGCACGTGCCCAAGATCCGCAACAAGGCAGCCAAGCAGCTCATCGGGTACATCGCGAAGAATTACAAGACGCTTCCATTCAGCCGCAGGGCATGGGTGAAGGAAGTCTTGGTTCCCCAGTTTGCCTTGAACGAGTTGATTTCGACAGGAGTACTCTTGGAATACAAGGTGCTCGCCGACATCAAGGGTAGTTTCGTGTCCCAGTCCGAGAAAACCGTGTACGTGCACGGCGACCACATCGAGATCCTGACGTGAATAAGGATCCACCCCCTTTTTATTCGCACCTTCTTTTCCACGTTCACCAAGCATCACCAAGGTCATCTTTCCATGGCACCCGACCACGACGGGTGGAACAGTCCCGGATTTCACGCGTTCAAGGAGATCGCCAGCTCGCGACGGAGCTACAAGGACGAGTTCGATGGCAAGGTGGTCGATCCAACCACCATCAACGAGATCGTGGATGTCGCGCGATGGGCGCCCTCAGCGCATAACGCCCAACCGTGGCGGTTCATCGTTTTTTTCAAGCAAGACGCGAGGAACCAAGGTATCAGGAAGGAAATGATCTCGGCAATGGCGGGCAAGTATTATAAGGACTTGATCAAGGATGGGAAGCAAGAGGAGGTCGCGCGGGGCATTGCAGACGCGTCGCTGCGACGGTTTTCAGATGCACCGGTCTTGCTGCTCGCGTGCGTCGATGCTAGCGTGATGGACACGTACCCGGACGGGCCACGCAAGGTGGCCGAGAGCACGATGGCAACGCAGTCCGTTGCTGCTGCCATTCAAAACCTCTTGATAGCCGCGCACGTTGCGGGCCTCGGCGCGTGCTGGTACTGTGCACCGCTTTTTGCCCAAGATGCGATCAAGGCTGCCATTCACCTGCCGAACGCGTGGACACCACAAGCATTCATCACGGCCGGTTACAAGCGAGAAACGGGTGCCGTGGCTGGACGCCGGGACCGGAATCCCGCGCGTGAACGGGATGGACGACCACCAGGCAGCACCAGGCACGATGTTGGCGGCATACTCTTCTCGCCCGATCGCCTATAACACGATACTCCCGAGGCAACCAACATGAAAATCACGCTCGTGGCGGGGGGGATCGGCGCGGGAAAACTCGCCGAGGGGCTGTACAGGGTGCTCGATCCACGCGACTTGACGATCGTGGTGAACGTCGGCGACGATTCTAGGATGCACGGGCTCTACATCTGCCCCGACTTTGACATCATTACCTACACGCTCGCGGGCTTGGTCGATCCTGAAAAAAGGTGGGGATTGGCAGGTGACACGTTCAATTGCCTTTCGATGCTCGCGAAATACACCCTGAATTACGCGTGGTTTAACTTGGGGGACAAGGACATGGGCACGCACGTGTTCAGGACGAGCCGACTCGATGAAGGAGCCAGGCTGACCGAGGTTGCCCGTACCATACGTGCCGCCCATGGCGTGAACGCGGAGGTCCTCCCGTGCACGGATGACGAGGTGCGCACGAGGGTCCGCTCGGGGGACAGGTGGCTAGAGTTCGAGGAATACTTCGTCAAGGAACGTGCCGGCCCCGTGGCAGACGAGATCGCATTTTCCGGGGCAGACCAGGCAAGGATCACGCCCGAGGTGCGAGACGCACTCGAGAACACGGATAAAATCGTCATCGCACCGTCGAACCCGTACTTGTCGATCGATCCTATCCTCGCCATCCGCGATATGCGAGCCATCATGTCGAAAAGGAAGGGGGACGCCTGTTTTGTCTCGCCCATCGTTGGAAACGATGCTATCAAGGGACCGACGGCAAAGATCATGAAGGAGCGGGCGACGATCGTGAGCCGCACGGTGAACGTGCCTGCATCTTGGTACACGTGCGTCGCGTCCCGCGTCGTCGCGTTGCTTGTGCCGTCCCCGAAATTCCACTGGAACGTCGACTCGGGGTCGCCGGCATACCCCATCGTGTAGAACGTGATCGGCTGGCCCGCCTTGATCGACCCCGTCGTGCTCTTCGCCACGTCGGCCACGATCGGGATGCTGCCATAGGGGACGGCAAGCGGGTGGTGGTCGATCGCGGTCACCGTCCCGCCGGTGGTGTAGGGGAGGTTCCACGTCACGCCATCGCTCGTTGCCGATGGATTCTGGGACAAGTAATTCCCGTAATAGTTCCCGTACCATAGATCGTACAAGCTGTTGTTGATACCGGCCGTGCTGTACTGGAAATTGTTCGTCGGGTTCCCGACCAGCGTGTTGAGCCGGACGACGTTGTGATTGCACGAAGCGCCACCGCCCAGGTCTTCCATGACGATCCCGTTGTAGTTGTTGTAAGATGCATTGTTTCCGACGACACGACAATAATCGGCGGCAATCAAGACGAACCCATGATGGTTCCGCGTGGCATGGTTCCGTTCTATGGTGATGTAATGGCAGTTATCGGACCGCACCCCGAAATAACTATCGGTGAGGTTGTTATCCCGGATCGTGATGTGGTGTGCGTATTGCGTGATCAGGATATTTTCATACTCGTTGTGGGAGATCGAGTTGTTCCATATCGTGCAATACGATGCATATTGATACACGTAAATGCCATAATGGGACGTGTTGTTAAGCCAGTTATGTGCAACCTCGATGTTGGTGGCTGAACTGTACAGCTCGATGTTGTGCTGGTCGTTGTCGAATACCATGTTCGAATAGATGCGCACGTTGTTACAATTGGAAACTTGCATGCCAGAATCGTTGTTGTAAATCCTGTTCCCCTCGATGGTAACGTTCGATGCGGTGCTGAGAAATAAACCACGTGAATTGGGTTGATTCGTGATGTTATTCGTGGCGATCGTGCTGTTGTACAGCCGCCAGAAAAACACCGGGTACTTGTTGTATTGCACGTTCCCGATGACCCGGTTTTCCGTGAAGTTGATGTTCGAGCAATTCCGGCCGTCGACCGTGTTATCCCCCGCGTTGGAGAACGTGCAGTTCACGATGGTGAGGTATCTCGTGATGTTGGCAAGGACCAGGCATTTTCCTGTTCCCCCAGCGTTGATCTCGAAATCGCGGATGACGAACGGGTTTCCAACCGTGCCGTTACCTTGGAGGCCTTCTGCGAGGATGAAATCTTCGAGTTCCGTGTCGTTGGTGATCGTGATGGGGGAATGGGGGCCCGATTTCATGATCAGGATGCCCGTCACGGCATCCATGTACCCCCGATCATTGCCATCATCGATCAACGTCATGTTCGATCCGATCGTGCATGCCAGCACGCAGGACCAGAGCGCCACCGCGATGCACCACGGGCTCGCCCTCTTGCCGGGCATGTCATGCTTGCTCTCGTATACCATCATTACCACAACCGCTTCGCGAGCTTGCGCGGAGACTATAAATACCTATTAACCTACATGAATCCGTCGCGTGGTGGAACCGATGACGACCGTTGGAAACGAGAATCCCGCCATCAAGGACGGGGGACATGCCGGCGGGACGGGCTCGTGGCAATCCTTGATTACCGTGCTCTTCCGCCTGTCATTCCCTTTTTCCGTCCTTGGCTTGCTGGGGTGGATGCTGATGTTCTTCGATGCATTGCCGATCGCCAAGGAGTTCGAGCAACCTGTCCTATTCAATGATTTCAACGACCTACCTTACTTGTTGCTCTTGTTCATGCTCGTCTTGTTCTTCACGGTGCTCTGCTGCAAGAACAAGGGCGCCAGGGCGATAGCATCGCTCGTCGCGGCTGGCGCGGGCTCGTGGTGTTACGTGGCCTTGCTGGCCTTCGAGCGCCACCGGGTGGACCCGAACGGGGCGCCACGTGCCGTCCTGGGGCTGTTCGTGCACGCGTTCCCGAACGCGCTTCCTTTCACGCTGCTCGGGCTGGGCTTGATGATGCTGGTCGCCAGCGAGCTCGTGCACGCGCTCGATCGTGCCGCGGCACGGGGCAAGTCGGGATTCTCCGAGGTCGCCGTCGCGTCGTGCATCACGGCGGTCGTGCCGCTGTTCCACGAGTGGCTGTTGCAGCATCACGTGCTGCTCATCCTTGCCGCCGCCACGCCGGTGGTGGCGCTCGCTGGCGCGGTGCTTGACCCGGAAGGAAAACGGGGCATGAACGGCGATGGCGATGCACCTTTATTCCAGCGTGGCAGACGAAAGCTGGCAACCGGCACGGCGATGCTGGTCGTCACGTTGCTGGCATCGTTCGTGGCAACCTCAACGGCGACCGTGACGTTCTTTTATTTCGTTGTAGACCTCGCCATCGTGCTCGTGTCGACCGGCGTGCTGGTTGCCACGTGCGTCGTGGAGGTGCTCGCGCGGGTGCTCCGGGCGCGTGGCGTGACGGTCACGTGGAAGCCAGTTTTTGTGGCGGGGATGGCCATGCTCGCCATGCAGATGGCAATCCTCTTGAACACGTTCACCTTTTCCGACTCCACCTACGAGACCAACCCGCCGTTCCCGTTCGCGGGGGTGATGTGTGGCCTGGTGCTCGGGTGCTTCATGTCGGCCATGCTACGGGCCAGGACCGGCTTCGAGCCCTTCTACAAGCACCCGGACAAGGCCAAGCGCCGGAACGCCCATGTCGCGGGCCACGACGCGCTCGCGTTCGCCTTGATCGGGGGTTCGTGCTACGGGACCGTGGAAACCATCGGGCAGATGTCAGCATCATCGGGGATCGGAGAAACGTTATCTTGGGGCATTCCTGCAGTCATCATCGTAACCGGCGTGCTGGTGCTTGTTTTCGCCATCGATCATGCCATTGGCAAGAAAAAAGCGGGCATTGCACGGCCGGTGCAAGCCCACGTGGCGCGCCCGGTGCTTGTGCTTGCCCCCCGGCAGCGTGCCATCGCCGTGGCGTGCGTGGCGATCGCCCTGCTTGCCACCCTCGTCGTGACCCCCGTGGCGGTGCGCGCGCCTGGACCCCGGGACGGGGCGCCGACGACGCGGGTCATCTTGCGGCACGGGGGATGCACGTTCGCCGAGGTGAGCCCGCTGGTCCGCGTTGGGCGGTTCGCGCCTCTGGTCGAAAGCGGCGTGGCAACCGGTGCGGGGGAGGGCGTGGTCGCGCTTTCCCTGGCGCGGAACGAGTTCGAGCCCGTGCAGGTCGCCATTCGCAACGACGGCTTCGTGCCCATCACCATCACCAACACGAGCATCACGAACTCAAGTTTCGGCGGGTTGCCCCCGGCGTTCTCGCGTCCCGACGTCGTGAAGTCGTGGAAAAACGGATCGTGGTACTGGCCACGGTTCGTCGCGCATCACGTTGCCGAGATGCAGCCCGGCCAGCCAAACATCCTTTACGAGATCAACGGCAACCAGACGGGCGTGGAGAATGCACCGGGTGATGCTGGCCCGCGTCCGCTTCCCGTCGTGCACCCGGGGCAAGTGCTATCGCTTTGGTTCACGCTCTACGCGGGCGAGGATCTATCCGCGGGGAATTACAGCGACACGATCACGATAACCTCGACGGCGTGGGCCGTGAACCTGACGCTGCTCACGAGCGTGTGGAATTTCACCCTGCCCGGCGAGCCAGGCACGCACGGCATGCGGGTTGCCATCGGGAACCGGCGCGTCTATTACCTGGAGACGCGGGACGAGTTTACCAAGAACTTCCTGCAACACCGGATATCGCCCTACTTTCCCAACGATCGATCGAACCCCGTGTTTTTCACGGGCAATGACTCGTTCGACGAGGCGAGCCTTGCCGCGTACCTGGCCGACGCCGGGAATGCCATCGATAACGGGATCGACGCGTTCCGGGTCACGTACCGGCCCGGCGCGTTCACGTTCACGTCCGAGTTCAATGCATCGACGCTCGCGTTCTATTCCCGGCTCGGGAACGAGCTGGGGAACAGGTCCGTGGGGAACACGAGCAAGACGTGGCTTGATCTCGCCATCGTGTACGCCATGGACGAGCCAAGCGAGGAAGAGTATGGGCACTTCCGGGCATGGTCGAACTTGGTGCACCAAGCCCATCCCGGGTGGAAGGTCCTTCTTACCGAGCAAGTGGAACCCGAAATCGATGGTTTCGTGGATGTCTGGTGCCCCCACATCAATAACGTGAACGTGTCTAACGTCGCGATCCAGCACGCGGCCGGAAACGAGTTCTGGTACTACACGTGCTGCAACCTCGTCAACAAGCCCACGGTGTCGTTCGTGGAACCACCCACCGCGCACCAAGCCTTGTTCTGGTGCGCGTTCGCCATGAATTTCGACGGGTACTTGTTCTGGGACGCGCACGCGTACGTCGGGGTCGACGATCTCGACACCTACCGGATCGGGTACGACGGCATCGGGGACGCCATCATGCTCCAGAACGACGGGAACTTGATGCCCGTGACCACGATCGTGTGGGAAAGCATGCGGGACGGCATCGAGATGAGCGAGTACTTCCGGTTGCTGGACGCCAAGGGCACCGGCGGTGCATTGCTTGACTCGGTGCGTTCGCGGTGGGGCTCGTTCACCGGGTACCCGCGGGACCCGTGGACGTACGCGGCGGTGCGCGAGCAGGCGGGTACCTTGCTGGACGGGTCGTGACGGGGAGGACGCGTGCCCCGGGACATGCGAGCGGGCCGGGTGCTCGCGAGCCCGTTGAATGGCTTATTAATCCCATTTCCTTCAATCCTTTCACCAAACCATCTCACGGAAGCGATAGTGCCGAGCGGTTGGGACCACCATGCAACTCAACATCAAGCTCCAGAACGTCATCATCGTTGCCGGATTCTTGCTGACCGTCATCCTGTGCTTGGAATACGACATCCGGGCAAATGCCATTACCACGCCAAGCCAAGCATCCCAGTTCATCTTCCCGCGGGCCATGGATGCATGGGACGTCGCGTTCGCGTGCATGGCAGGGGTTGCCGCCGTGCTCTTCTTCTACATCGGGTTCAGGTACAAAGCCATCCGCCGGGAGAAGGGTACCTCGTTGCTCTCGTCGCTGGTCTTTTCATCGGCGACATATCAGGGTTCCAGTTACGTCCTGTTCGTCTTGCGAACCTTGTTCACCAGCGGCGAAGACATGAACGCGATCGTCCAGGTCGGGTTCAAGATGTACCTGCCGCTCGGCATCCTGGCCATGCTGTTCTTTTGCTTCGTGGTCATAGAGGTCTTCCTCAAGCCCGCGATCTCGCAAGAAAAGCAGCACCGCATCGAGATCGCCATCCAGGCACTCCAAGCATTCGGCATCATCATCGGCATCATCATCACGCTGTTCGTTTACACGGTCAACGGGAGCACCTTCGAGATAGCCTTCGGGGCAATCGGTTTCTCGGTCTTCGGCCTCATCGTGCTCGTCGTCATCTACGTCATCGTGCAGATCATCAAGGATTTCTTCTTGAGCAAGGGCTTGCCCTGGGATAGATACGTCTCGGAGATTGGCAAGTTCAACGGCATCATGGTGGAATGGGGCACGATCGATGCCAAGGCCGTGGTGGAAACTGCCTTGTCCTTGAAAGCGACCATGCCATTCCGCGAAAACGTGCGGGATTTCATCATAGGCACGCAATGCAACCAGCTCGACCTGTTCTTGATCACCTACAACACGCACCATTTCGAGTGGTGCAAGCATGCCCCGATAACGCCCGAGGACTTCATTCTCTCGTGCTAGCACGCGAGCGAGCGTGCGTGTCACGTGATTGCAAGGTGCCCGTGCACGCGAGGACCTTGGCGGGACGGCCTCGATCGATAACCGGAGCCACCAAGGCCCGCCGTGCATCGTGTTCGCACGGGGCGCATGGGCTTAAGTACTCCCGGCGCGATCGTGTACCAGCCACGCCTCGCGAGGGCGGGGGTCGTCCGACATGCACCGCTGCGATCATCCTGGTTGCGAGGGCTCCGATGCCCTGCCGTTCACGTGCAAGTCTTGCGGCGGGCAGTTCTGCGGCAAGCACCGTCTCCCTGAGGCGCATGCTTGCCCGTTCGCGGGCATGCAAGGGCCGGCCCGGGGCTGGGACGCGTACAAGCAAGCATCGTCGCGCCTCGGGGACGGGTGGGGCAGGCCTTCCCGCGCCGGCCCCCGCCTCCCCGTGCACCGTGCCCGGGCCATCAAGGCCATCATCCTCGTGGCCACCGTGCTGGGTGCCGGCGGCACCTACTGGGCGCTCGACTGGAATTTCAACTTCACGGGGCCGAGGAACAGGCACGAGCAGCACGAGAATGTCTCCTTGGCAATGTACAACAGCACCGCCTTGTTCACCATTTCGCTGCCGGGCTTCAGGGAACGTGCGGACATCAGGATAGATTCGGACATCCCGATCTATGTCTACGTGCTTGATGGCGAGAATTACGAGAAATTCGAATATTGCCTCATCTCGTTCACGTGTCCTGACTTCGACGTCCTCGCGTACGAGGAGTACACGACGCGGGCGACGTTCGTTCTCATCCAGCCGCGCTGGGATTGCGCCGGCGAGACGTGCACGAAGTACCACGTCCTCATCGCGGGCCCCGACTTCGGGAACGCCAGCGTGCAGGTCCACCTCGTCACCCACACGTGGTGACGGCGCGACCCACGACCGCCAGCCAACTCCTTTTCGTGGCAGCGAGAAAAAGGCCAGGCCTAACGCGATTATTTTTCCCGTTTGGCCTTTTCCATGATGATCTTTGCGATATCAAGAATGGAGAAGTCATCCCGGTTCCATATCCAGGTAACTTGGAACGTGAATTGCTTTAACACGCTGCTCTCGATGAAGGTTGGGACATTGGGGTCTTTATATTCTTCTTTACCTTTATTTGTATGAAGCGTGATTTTTTTTTCTTGCGGGTCAACGATCCAGACTTCTTTGACACCCGCATCGAGATATTTCGGGAGTTTTTTCTGTGTATCAATTTCAACGGATGATCTTGAAATGATTTCAACTGCAATGTCTGCTGGTCCTTCAAAATGCGTCTCCTTGATGTTTCGATAGTTTTGGGGGGTTACGACGATAATGTCCGGTTCTGGATTCCATTTGCTTGACAACCTCATGACGAACCGGGAACCATACACCTTTCCTTCGCCCGATGCATCAAGATTCAGTTGGAAAATGGATAGCAAGTGTTTGAAAATACTTTCGTGCTCTTCGGATGCTGGTGAATGAATGATCAAGACCCCGTCTATCAATTCATAATTGCTATCTTCATTCGCATACTCCCAGAATTCCTCTTCCGTCACGCCTGGTTTCATTATAACGAATTCACCCTTTTCGAGAAGTTTTCCTGGGATAGATAATGTCACATGATAACACCATGCCAAACCATGCAATCACTTTCATAAATACTTAGCGGAATGGAATGAGACGTGATTCTATGGAAAGCCCTCGACCGCCTTCAACGGGAAAACGACCCGTACCATGGCACGAAGGTAACCTGGTTGATGTTCATGGCACGGGAGTATCACGAAACGTTATCCGCCACGAATCGCGGAAAAAGGAAGAAAAGAACCCCGGAATTTGGAATGTTTGGTACATCCAAACGATGTGGCGCGTGCGGCACCATTGGCAAGCGGGATGGCAAGACATTCTCGTGCACGAAGGAAACGTGCAACAAGCAAGTGGACAGCGATTTAAATGGATCAAGCAACGTGCGAATCGCACCAACATCCCCGCGGCTACATGCCAAAGGGAAGGGCGCCCGTTATCGCCCGCTCGCTTGTCATGTTTAGACAAGCCTTAACCGGGATGAACTTGGCCTACATGTCCAACTTCGTCACGGTTTGAAATAACGGTATTGGAAAGACCGCATTCCGGGTGCACCCTGCCGCGGGTGCCCCCGGGGTGCCCCGGGGTGGCTCCCTCCCGTTCCCTCGCGAGCAAACAATTACCTAATTAAAATCCCACCATGAAGGGAACACGGCTCGCAAGCGTTCTTGCGAGGAATTGACTTCAACGGTGATTCTACAAGCATGCAAAAACAAGCAAAGGTAAGCACGCTCTTGGTGGTGCTTTCGGCATCGGTATTGGCTGGGATCGGCTCCGTGGCGTGGTTGTCCGGCGGGGCCGCGGTGAACCCGACGGTCTTGCAGTTGGGGGTTCGCCAGGAATTCACGTACACGAATTGCTCCCACGTGTATTCATTCACCATCGACGTGGTGGCGGACTCGGTGTACAACATCACGGTGACGAACAAGGCAGGGTGTGACTTGATGGTGAAAGGGTACGAGTGGGGATACTCGGCCGAATTCTTGTATTGCGCCCCTGGCGTGATGCAGGAACCATACAACGAGCAATTTCAGTTTTTAGCGAGCGGCATCATGTGGGCGAGCACCAACAAGTCGTATTACTTCAAGGCAGTCGAGAATTTCAAGCTACGCATCAACATCTACTCGAGCAGCTATTCCAAGAATGAAAGCATGGCTTGGGAAGCCCTTGGCGGGTGGATCGTGGTCACTGATGTCTCGTCGGTCATCATGAACAAGGCCCCGTTCGCCGGGTGGTGGAACGGCACCCTCGACGCCAGCCTGCCCTTCCTGTACCGTCGCGTGGAGATCAGCACCGGGGGGTTTTATTTATTCACGTTACGGTCGTTCGTGAACACGACATCAATGAAAATAACGAAAAAGAACATTGCCTATGCAAAACAGGATTCCGTGTTTTCAATGTCTGATTGCGATGCATACGACGATGCTGTTGTCCAGTATAGCTACCTCTGCGTGGGCATCTATTATCTCAAGGTATCGACCACGAACACGTTCATCAACTGGTCGTTTTCCTTGATCCTGACCGAAGGGTATTCCATGAGCCCCGGTGGCGTGCCGGCGAACATGTCCATGGACGTGCTTTCCGCGGACATTGGATCGACGTGGGTGGGCGTGGTCGGCATTCGCATCACGGGCATCCAGCACGGCACGATGTACGAGTGGAACGTGACTTGCCCGCAAGGGTACAACCTGGAGGTCGGGCTTCCCTTCTACTGGTCGGGTTACGATTTCCGCGGGGAGAATGAAGCCGAGTCCGGGTCCTTCGTGCTCATCAAGAGCGGGGTTCCCGTGCTTTCCCGCGTGAAGGGGATCGATGTCCCCAATTCCGTCTCTGCGATCGTGGGTCATGATTGGGAATATGGCTCGAGCCTTGAACGGGATTACGAACTGGTAACGGGCCTGTACGACCCTTGCGAAATGCAGCAGCGCGGGGACTTGTTCGACGTGGTGGTGTATTTCTGGCTGTACAACACGAGCGTGGTCATGGGCACCCCTGACATCCTGTTCTCCTTGCGGGAATCGCCCGTTGGCGTCCGGGAACTCCCCCCGGATACCGTGGCGAGCTACGAATTCGAGCACGATAACCGTTACGACGACGAGTGGGTCTACAAGATCCCCGCCGGTGCCACGGGTGCCGTGGACGAGTTCAAGATCGGGTCGATGTCCGATAACATGAGGCTGGACGTCGAATTTTACTCGTGGTGGTACTACGATTTCAACGATTTCGGGGTGCTTTGCGAGGACGGCAGCCAGTGGTACATCGATTACTGGGACTGGAACCTGACCACCAATCCCTACTGGGACCAGGACCACGGCATCTACCGGCGGGAAGCCGCGGTCCTCACGGACACGTGGCTGATCTTGCAAGACGAAACCAATCACGGCGCGCCGGCCGATAACATGACGTCGTTTTCCATGTGGTACAACTCGACGCCCGCCCATGCCATCGGGGAGGAATTCACCAAGGAGTGCCACCAGGACCTGGTGTTGTTGCGTGGCACCCTCATTTGTTGCGACTTGATCACGATCGAGGCGGTCTTCGGGCACGTTCCCATGATCGGGGCCTCGTCCTTGCCATCCCCGGCTCCACCGGTGCCACGGGCGGATGGAGGCGAGGCGATCACGATCAAGGGGGGCGGTCCGGAAGGCCCGGTCTTGTCCACGGCGTCCTACATCCCCGTCGACGGCAGGACCACGGGAATCCTCCTGACCCCGTGCCGGTACGTGGAATACTTCGTGTTTTTCGTCATGGACACGAGTAACGGGTACCGGAACATTGGAACGTTCACGACACGTAAAATAACGGGAGGCACGGGAGCGGCTGCCATCTACGGGTACTCCGGTATCCTGCTTGTCGGCGTGTCGGCCTTGGCCATTGCCGTGATCGCCAGGAAGCTGAAGGTGAAGCGCAAGTAGGAGGTGTTCTTCTCCCTCATTCCATGTCATTTCCATTTTTTTTTCCACCCACGAACCGGGTCGAGAATGGCACCATGCACGTACCAGACACGATAGATGGCATCACGCCCACTGGCTTCACCGTGACCATCGATGGGAAGCCCCGCGAGCGGCATCACGGGCATCCGGATCGAGACGACCGACCAGCGACCCGGTTTTCACGGTGGCCATCCTCCCCCGCCTGCAGGCCCTTCCCGGCTTCGACAACGCGCAGGTCATCAAGGCCATGCAGAGCACCGATCATGATTCGTTCACCGTGCTAGCGACAAAGGGGGGGGTCCCCTCCCGATACAAGCTAGAAACATGACCACGGAGGTCATGCAGGGATATCGCAAAGAGGATATCTCTCGTGTATATGATACACGGGTACCTTGAAATACAAAATATTAGGATCATGCGTCGGTGGTGGGTGGTCTCCTTGTTCGTGTAAAACGTAAGATGTTCTTGCGATGCAATGCATACACGAATAACAAACCCGCCGCGCATGAACCTGTAATGATTCCTGCAATTACCCCGCCACCAATTGCTGCTGGCGTGCTTGCAGGATCCAACGGATCCGAACCCGATATTATCTCGTCACCATCAGTCGCGCATAATATCTTTAGGGTACTTCCCGGGTCCAAATACTTGACTCCTGGAGCCATTCTCTCCCAACTCAAGAAAAAAGTGTTGTCAGCTCCAGCACGAGGAACCAGATCGCGTCCCATGTTTTCTCATGGGACTGGTCACCTCGGGAGAATTCTGGGATGAATTCAAGCAACGTGAAGATGAACTCCTCGATGCTTACACCAATGACGAGCAGAATGTCGTGTTCACGCCAATAGGTGATTTTACGGTACCAGTATTTTTCGGGACGGACGTTGTCGTGCATGGGTGTCCGGTTCACGAACCACCCCCGGAATGGGTATCAGTTCGCGGGCCTTCTAACGACCCGCAAGTGACCGAGATCGAGCGCAATACAACAACGAACGGGGTCGTGGCTGGATTCCAGCGGTCTTACTACGGGTCAATAAACAAGATAGAGGTACGCCCGAACGGAAAGGCATACACGTGGCATTGGGGGCCGTACTTGCGCACGCCAGAAATGCTCGTCAAGTGGTTTGATGAACGGGGGTGGCCAGACCGGCTGAAGGTCGACCCGTATCGACGCGAGATCATCGAAACGAATAAGTCTTTCCAGACAACTATCCACGCCATCCCGTCTTACGGCCCGAGCACGTTCACCCACCTCCAAACTATGCTCGGCGTCGACCGTATATATTACTTTGCTAGGAAAAACCCGGAGACATTATCAAGGATCATCAACTCGTTCGCGGAGCTCCAATTGCGGCAAGTCGAGTTGATGCGGCCGCTCCATCCCGTCGCCGCGTTCACGTACGATGATCTCGGCCAGAAAGACCGCACGTTGCTATCACCACAACTATTCAAGAAATTCTTCATGCAAGCCCGAAAACGGGTCAACGATGCCATCCACGAGCTTGGTGCCAAGTCCATCCTCCACTCGTGCGGGAACGTCACGGAATTACTGCCCGACTTGATCGATGCAGGTTTCGACGGATGGCAGACACTGGAACCGGCATCTGGAATCGATCACCAAGCAGTCAAAAAGAAGTATGGGGATAAAATGAGCTTTTGGGGAGCCATCGATAACAATCTCCTTTGTTTCGGGTCAACACAAGAAGTCGAAGCCGAGGTCGGGCGCATGATAAGGATCATGGCCCCGGGCGGCGGGTACTTGCTCGGCCCCGCCCACGACTACTTGAACACGAGGGTGGATAATGCCTTGGCATTACGCAATGGACTTGAAAAACATGGTTTTTATTCCAGCTTGAAATCATCGTGAGGCAATGATTCGCCTATGGAGAGCAACAACAAGGAAAAGCTTGCCATTCACGGGGGTTTCAAGGTGAACACCACCCCGTTCGACGCCGGGAAACGCAGGACAACCGATGAACGAGTTCAGCGTAGCTTCTTGGTTGCCACGTCCGCGATGATTAATATCGCATCGTACACCGGCGAGAAAGGGGGAGCGTAGGCAAAATCCATCATCTGGATGTCCTCGATCTTCACCTTCGAGGCTATCAACGCGACAAACACGTCTATTTTTTTCGCCGCGATGGTGCTTCCGGCAATCGATGCCCCGAGGATAGCATGTGACGTTGGGTCGACCACGATGCTCACGAACACGTCCCGGGTACCGGGATAATAACGCGCCATGTCATGGTGGGTGATGCTGACCTCCTCCGCAGCAACGTTCAAGCTCTTTGCTTGCTCCAAGGTTAATCCGGTCCTGCTTATCGATAAGTCGAAGACTTTCGTTATGATCGTGCCCATCGTTCCGGGAAATTCGGCTTTTTTCCCTGCAATGTTATATCCAGCATATCGCCCTTGCTTGTTGGCAATCGTAGCAAGCGGGGCGTATACTTTGCGACCTAAAAGGCTATGAAAAACATTCGCACAGTCCCCGGCTGCCCACACGCCCGCAACGCTCGTTTGCATGCGGGTATCCACGTCAATCGCACCATACTCGTCCAACGCGATGCCAGAACCTTGAAGAAAATCAACATCGGGGTGTACGCCGATCCCGAGCACGACAAGGTCAAAAACCAAGTCCTCGCTGCCTCGCGCATCGAGCAAAACCTGAACACGCCCGTCGTCGTGCTGCTTGAATCCCACGATCTTGTTCCCTGCAATGACCTTGATGCCATGCTTTCCCAATTCCTCGTACAACAAGCCAGATACATTCTCTGGAAAGAATGGCATCAACCGTGGCGTGTTTTTTATCATCATTATCCTTTCGATTCCCGCAGCCCTCAACCCTTCTGCCATTTCCAGCCCGATATAACTTGCACCCACCAAACACGCGGACCGTGGCTTGTATCCCTTGATGAATGTCTTGATCTTGATGCCCGTGTCCAGCCCGCGAACTGTAAACACCCGCGGCAGGGAAACACCGGGCACGTTCAATAACTTGGGACGCCCGCCGGTCGCGATCACCAGGTAATCCCAACCATCCACGAGCTCGTGGCCATCAGCAAGGCGCTTCACGCGAACTTGCTTGCCTTGTACATCGACCTTCACCACCTCGTGGCCAGTCTTGACGAGGATGTTCCGACTTTCCAAGAATTCTTCCTTGGTAATGGTAATCATCGAATTTTCTTCTTTCACCCAATCTGCGACGTAATACGGGATACCACATGCGGCATAAGAGATATAATCTCCTTTCTCATAAACTATGATGTCCCAGTCTTTTTTAAAACGTCGAACTGCAGACGCAGCGGAGAGACCGGCAGCATCACCACCAATAACTATGACTTTCTTGATTTGTTCGGCCATATACATCCGATCCTGTTTCTCTTCGAATAAAGGACGTTATCGCACGGGATTGATATCACTTCATTAATGAATAAATTTTTTTTCTTATTAAACGCATTTACCGTTTTAGCACCCTCGACAACCCGGCGCGAGCCAAAAGACGACGAGTTGTCATTCATAATAAATACTATAAAAGAAGTATGAATAGATGCATGGAAGGAGAAAATAAACTTGCTCGAACTTAACTTGCGACACAAGGAACTGCAAACCGATGAAAACGGGCGTGCTCGATGGGCGTTCGTGATTGAAAAGGAGAGGGTCGACCCCCGCCACGTTGCCGTCATCGTGTGTGACATGTGGAACAAGCACTGGTCTCGTGGTGCCACCGAGCGCGTGGATACCCTTGCAAGGAAGATGAACACGGTGCTAGGGATTGCAAGGCGGAAGGGCGTTCACATCATCCATGCCCCGTCCGACACGCTTGATTATTACGAGGGCCATCCTGCAAGGGAACGCATGGAGGCGATCGCGCTCGATCCTATCAAGGAAGTTGAAAATATCAAGGACGTGAAGCTCCCGGTCGACGACTCGGACGGGGGATCGGACACGAACCAGGATGGCACGGAAAAGGTGAATGAAAATGTGTGGAGCCGGCAGCACCCGGCCATCGACATCGACGGGTCCGTCGATTGCATCTCGGACATGGGCTTCGAGATATATGATTACATGAAACAGAAGAACATACAACGGGTGCTCATCATGGGCGTCCACACGAACATGTGCGTGCTTGGCCGCAGTTTTGGTATCAAGCAAATGCGGCGATGGGGCGTGAATATCGCGCTTGTCCGGGACTTGACGGATGCAATGTACAACCCCGCGATGCCGCCGTACGTGAGCCACGAGGAGGGTACAAGGCTCATCATCGAGCACATCGAGGCGTTTTATTGTCCCTCCGTGGAGAGCCTCGATCTCATTTGATTTGAACATCGAGGTGCATGTTTTACCCGAAGGAAGAAAGAAAGTGCAGGGGACGGGATTCGAACCCGTGTACGCCTGCGCGACGGGATTTAGCATTTCTTCGAATATTTCGAAGGGATCTTGAGTCCCGCGCCGTTGATACTCGTGCCGTTAATACAGCGACCCTTGACCGGCTTGGCTACCCCTGCATCGCACGTGGTTTTCTTTTTGAGGGAAATGATGGCGGGCATGAGGGGATTTGAACCCCCGGCCAACAGGTTAAGAGCCTGCCGCTCCACCTGGCTGAGCTACATGCCCAACGATATCTGCACTAATATTTTCCGAGATTTCATGGTAAGCGTAACTAATTTCAGCCCGGGTCATACAAACGCGTGCATCCTTGCATGTCCGGATGGTTCAAGAAAGTCCCCCGGAATTTTTATACTTACTCACCAAAAGCCTCGCATTCCACTGGTGAAAAACCACGATGGATAGGAATAAGGAAAGGAAACGTGAGCCTAATACGTGGATTTTATGTACCCGTTCAGCAAGATGACCGCGCCTATGACGTTCCCCGCGATGAATATAACCCAATTCAATGGCATGTCCTCGGCGATCTCGTCACGCAACATGTGGAGAAAAATCATGATGAACGTCAGCAAGTACCCCGTTGCGATGATTCCGGAGTTTATCTTCAAGCTCCCGGAAGTCTGGCGTGCCAGCGAGATGTAAATGGACGGGAGAGCGATGATCGTGACCATGACGCTCAGGAAAGTGAACACGATCAAGACCCACTCGACCGCCTCCGGTACGGTCGTGACGTACGACATCGCGATGTCCGTGGTACCCGCGATGGTCCCGATCACGACCAAGACCGTGAGAACGAACCTTTTCGAGTTCTTGATATATTTTTCGATGTAATACATGATGATCGGCGCGGATGAACAAGCAAGCACGAGTGCCCAGAGAACATCGGCACGTGCCAACGCCTCGCCTCCTTTTATGTAGGTGCTCACCCAGCCAAAGGGAGGCGAGGTCTTGAAGATTGAATAAAACACCACGATGCCTTGAGCAAGCCCGATCATGAGAAACAAAACAGACAAGCCATAGTGGAACTTCTTCTGGACCTCCACGGTGGATACCTTGCCCTCGATGACCAAGTACGCGCTCGAGATGAAGTAAAACACCGTTAAAATAATCGACATCGTCCACGCGAGCCCGTTCGATTGCTCGGCAAGGTTATCGGGGTCGATGGTAAAGCTGAATTGCCCGGGATACAAGGTGTCCAGCTCTAAGAACCAGTTGATCACGCCAAACGACACCAGGACCAGGACCGCCACCGCGATGATGCCAAATAAGAGCTTTCCCGTTTTCTGCATGGTTAAACATCTCTCTGGTAGATATAATTCTTCGGTAGCTACTTAAAACTGAGGCAAATAGCGTACTTGGTGGTTTCGATGAAGCTTGATATTGGCATAGGACAGATGCACGTTACCGGTGGAAACGTTGAAAAAAATCTTGACACCGCTGCGCGGATGATCGGCGATGGGGCAAAGGCCGGATGCCACTTTGTCATCTTGCCTGAATGCTTGGACACGGGGTGGACGAACCCGTTGGCAATGGAACTAGCAACGCCGGTTCCTGGAAAAACGAGCCAATTCTTATGTAACGTTGCGGAACGCCATCAAGTTCACGTCGTGGCAGGCTTGACCGAACGAGACGGGGAAAAAGTCTACAATAGCGCGATCCTTATCTCTAGGGATGGCAATATCCTCTTGATACCCAGGAATATTAACATCCTTTCTATTGCCCAGCACTTTTTTTGCAGGGGGGACTCGTTGGGTTTCGTGATCTCCAGGATCGACGGGAAACAAGTCAAAGTCGGTCACCGCGTCCCGGTTCGCCACGGTGATCTCCGTGCAGTCGTAGCGCGACGCGATCTTCCAGTGCACGACGAGGACCACGTGCGCGTCGCTTGCCAGCAAGTTGTCCACCGTTTCGATGAATGCGCGGGACATCATTTCCATGGGACCCAGCTCATCGATGAAGATGACGTCTCCCGTTGCATTTTTCAAGATTTCAGCTGCGTTCTTGATCCCATCGAGGTCAACATGGTACTTCCCCACCACCGGCCCGTTACCCCGGATCGAAGCAAGCTTGAACGCGACGTTGCTTCCAAGATTGACAAATTCGAATCCCGTTCTCGTGCCTCGCGCCTTGATCTCCCGGGACAGCACGCCCTCGCAGGTAATTCCTTCCTCCCGTAACATGCCGGTGATCTTGCTGCATGCCGTGGTTTTGCCGGTGCCCGGCTTCCCCGTCAGGAATGCTTTCATGGCGTCACTTCCAGCGTGGCAAGGAGCAACGGATCAGGTGCAAGCACCGGCCAAGTCCAGCACCATCAAGAGGGCAACGCGAACGGTTTCATCGATGATGTCACCCCTCGAGCCCGCCAAGTGGAGTTCCTTGCTCAGTGCCGTGGTAGGGCCCGGGAGGTCGAATGCTGGCTGGTGGATTTCGTACAACGAGGCGTGCACGTACACGAGGCCAGTAGGCTTGCCCTCGACAGACCCGCTAGCAATCCCGCACGTTGCAATGCTGATGAGCCAGCCCGGGATGATGGAAGAACCACGCTCGCCACGCCCGAGCATGGAGAAGCACCGCTTGGCCATGCATGCGTCCATGCGCTTCACCATATCGATGGATATCGTGCCGATCCGTTCGATCTCTTGCATGTCCAGGTGGCAAAATGCACTTTTCGCGAGCGTGGAATACAAGACTTGTGCCCCGAGAAGCACGCGTGAAGCCCCGTTGACGCGCGTGATGGATGCCGACAGTGCCCCGCCCGTGATGGACTCTGAGATGCACAGCATGCAGTCCCGGGTCGCGAGCTCCTCGACGACCCGCTCGTTCGTTGAAAGGACGCGTTCCATTGCTGCTCGACGGATAAAGGTGTCCAAATGGGATTTAATATTTTGCGAGACTATAGGCCCAAGTACACAAGCGCGAGCTGAACGGATAAATGAAAATTGCAAAGAGAATGAATAACTTGGAGTACGCGATAAGGGACATTGCAGTCGTGGGGGAGCAGCTCGCGAGAAAGGGAAAGAAAATCTATTACATGAACATCGGGGACCCCGTGAACCCAGAAGTCTCGGACTTCAAGACGCCGGACTACATCATCGACGAGCTTGCCAAGGCCGCTCGCGATGGGTACAACATGTACGGCAACTCGCTGGGCGTGCGGGAGCTGAGGGAGAAAATCGCGATAGCCGAGAACGAGCGGAACGGGTTGCATCTCGGCCCGGACGACGTGCTCTTGACCAGCGGCGTTTCGGAAGCAATATTCTTCGTAACCTCCTCGTTGATAGAAGAAGGGGACGAGATTTTAGTTCCCGGTCCCGTATACCCGCCATACATCTCGTATGCAAAGTTTTTCGGCGGGCAACCCGTCGAGTACATGCTCGACGAGCGCAAGGGCTGGCAGCCGGACATCGACGACTTCGCTGGCAAGATATCGACCAAGACCCGGTTCATCTTGCTCTGCTCGCCGAACAACCCGACAGGGGTCCTCTACAACCAGAAATTCACCAGGGAAGTCGGGAAGCTCGCCCGGGATTACGACATCCCGCTTGTTTCGGACGAGATATACGACCAGATCCTGTTCGAGAAGCACGACTCGTACCAGTGCCACGTGTCGATATTGAAGGATGACACGCCCATCATCGGCATGAACGGGTTCTCCAAGGCCCATCTATCCACGGGCTGGAGGCTCGGGTACATGTATTTCAGCGACCCCGCGGGCAAGATAGACGAGTTAAAGCACCGGATCGAGGCCCTCGCGAGGATCAGGTTATGCGTCAACGTGCCCGCGCAATATGCCGCCATCAAGGTGTTCGACGAGCCCAAGGACCACACCAAGCAGATGGTTCACGAGTTGTGGAAACGACGCGATTACAGTATCAGCCGCATCCAAGAGATTGAAGAGGTTTCCTGCAACATCCCCGACGGTGCATTTTACTTGTTCCCCAAGCTGGATTTCCTCGAGGAGCAGCGCGGCCCGTGGAAGACGGACAAGGAGTTCGTGATAGACTTGCTCAAGGAAACGGGCATCATGGCCGTGTATGGCTCCGGTTTCGGTCAATATGGCAAGAACCACATGCGGATGACCTTCCTGCCCCCCATCGAGGTCTTGGACGAGGTCTACACCCGCCTCGACCAGTTCATCAAATCCAAGCTCCGGTAGCGTGGTGCCCATGGAACGACTCCGCGATGGGATCAAGAAAGCAGGCTACGCCACCATCATCACGCATAACGACCCGGACGGCATCGTTGCAGCAGCGATTTGCACCCGTGCCTTGCGAAAAATGGGGATACAGGACGAGGATATCGACGTCCTTTTCGAGAGCCCGTCCTCGATACAGAATGGCAAATCACGATTCCTCGATCCCGGCGATGATGATTTTGCAGGCGGGTATCTCATCATCGTCGATCTCCCGTTCCACAAGCTAGCCCGGGTCTGGATCGACCACCACGCGTCGGAAGCCAAGCACGCGGCGTTGCTGGAATCGGCGGATTTCCACCTCCACGACACGGCACGCTCCGCAGCGTTCCTGGCAAGGCAATTCTTCGCCGGCACGATGGGCATCAAGGGAAGCCTCTGCAACGACCAGTTCCTGGAGTTCATTAACGCGAGGGACATTGGATTGGTGCCGCCCGTGATTACCAAGGATTTCGAGGCATTGTCGATGGCCATCCACGAGGACCGCAACGATTACGACTTCTTTCTCGATCTCGTCGACCGGCTCGCGCGAGACGATGGCTTGTCGTGGATCGCAACCGAAGCGAAGGTCCAAGCAAAGGCAAAGCACCAGAAAAAACGCGTGAACCGTGGCACGATGCAAGTGGAAGGCTTGATCTTCTCGACGGACGAGGGGGCATTCTTGAAGGCGATCGATACCGAGAGCGAAAAGGGCCCTGGCGACGAGACGAAGCATCGCGTGTTCTTGCTCGAAAACACCTTCTTGTTCCTGGATTTCAGCGACCTCGACAGCCCCGAGAAGGACCGCAAGCACGGCGTGTCCATACCGTATTACACGATCGAACCTGCCTTGAAAAAGACAGGACACGACTACGACGGGATGCTGACCTACCGTGGAGATGACAAGACGGGGGGTATCCATTGCACGATAAGCATCAACCAATCCAAGGATTACCTCGTGCAAAACGTGGACGTGAGCGAGTTTGCAAGGCAAAACGGTGGTGGCGGCCACCGGTTCGTTTCAGGATTCGTCATCAGCCCCGACAGGTTCATCGACGTAATCAAGGAAGCACTCGCGTTTTTCCGATAGATTGATTAGCCGTGCCGTTGAATTCCAATCGAGAGACCATGACACGAGAATCAGTGGAGTTCGAGGAGAAGCTCTCGTCGCTGTCCGAGAACGACAAGGGAATGGCCTTGCTGAACTACGGGAACCAGCTTCTAGCCCAGGACGTGGACCCGACCGTCCCCGCGTTCAGGGCATTGCACGTGTTTGAACTCACGGGAAATGATGATGGATACATTCAAGCTTGCATTCTCGTAGCCAACTTCCTTTTCAACAAGGACGAGTTCAAGCACGCGTTAAATTACCTGGTCTTGGCTGAACGTAAATTCGAGCATCACGAGAACGAGAAGTTAAAAGCATACGTGCTCAACAAGATAGGGTTCATGCATTTCCAGCTAAAGCAATATCCCGAGAGCATTGAAAAATTCACGAAATGCATAGAACTGCTCGAGGAAATGGGCGATTTCAACGAAACGAGCAAGATTTATGGCACGCTCGGGCTGATCTACTTGGACACGGGAAACCGGGACAGGGGGAATTACATGTTCGCGGAGGCAGCACGTATCGCCCGGATGGCCGGCAACCAGAAGGAGGCCGACAAGTACACGTCGTTCATATTCTAACCGGCCCGGCACGGCATGGACGAGCAACGAACGAACCACGTAGCGAACGGGTTAAGTAGAAAAAGTGTTGTATAAAAATGTATTTTAGACGCGACGACCCCGGCGCCCGCCTTTCCTGCGGCAACCATCATGGGGCTCCGGCGTCACCTCTTCGATGCGCAAGATGCGCAGCCCGGATCGGGACAAGGCACGGACCGCGGATTGCGCGCCCGGGCCTGGCGTCTTGGCGCCCGAGCCGCCGGGTGCACGAACCAAGACGTGAATCTCCTTGACACCCTTGTCCTTTGCCAACCTTGCTGCCCTGAACGATGCTTGCATGGCAGCATATGGCGAGGACTCGTCACGCTGGCTCTTGACCACCATGCCACCGGATTGCCTCGCGATGGTTTCAGCGCCCGTCACGTCGGTGATGGTGATGATCGTGTCGTTGTAGCTGCTGAAGATATGCGCGATGCCCTGGTAATAGGGTTCCTTCCTGCGCGAGATCAGCTTCGGCATGGGACGCTGGTCCCTGGGCGATTCGAGCACGTCGATGTCCTCGCCGTCCGCGACCATCTCGTCGGATTCCACGCCGTCATCGATCTCTTGTTCATCGATTCCGGGTTTTTCTTCATCACTCATTTCCGATCTCCTCCAAATCATCGCCAGCGCGAGTTACATCGGCCTTGTTGCTTCCAGCCTCGATTTGCTGGCGTATCGGGTGGTTCGGGTCGCTCAACGAGGAATAGGACGTGTAGGCGATGAGGTCCTCTTCCTTCTTCAAGACCAGGTGGCTCGGCGAGTTGACGACCTGGCCATCGATGGCGATGTGCCTGTGCACGATGAGTTGCCTTGCTTGCTGCACGGTATTGGCGAGTCCTTTCTTGTAGACGAATGTCTGCAACCGGCGGTTGCATATGTCACGCAAATTCAAGTTGAGGACGTCATCTATGCTCTGCTGGTTCTCGGTAAGGATTCCAAGCCTTTGTGCCCTTGCAACGAGTTTCTGGCGTGCTTCTTGCTGGAGCTCGGGCGCGGCAGCTTGTATCTCCCTTCCCTGGCGACGTATCACGGACAAGAACGTCCGGTGCCGCCATATCTCGCGCTTGTTGCGCAGGCCATACTCGCCGACGAGGCGAAGCTCCTCTTCGAGCCTTGGCTTGTCCCACAACTTGTTCGGGGTCTTGTACTTCTTTTTCGGCTTTCTTGGGTCTCCCATGATGGACCACGTTTTGTCGTTAGATCCGCGTTCGCGGGTGCGGAAATATGGATCGCACGGGGCAATTCGGTCGGTTCAGCCGATGTAGCGTGCCGTGTTTATGGCGTCTTCTTGCGCTGCACGCCCAATACCAAACCGCTCCTGCCCGTCGTGCGAGTTCTCTGTCCCCTCACTTTCAAGTTCAGCGCGTGCCGGATGCCTTTCCACGACTTGATACGTCTCATCCTGTCGACCGACGAACGCGATGAAATAGTTCCCGCCCTTGGTGATCGAGCCGAACACGTTTCCCTTACCCGCGATGTTCTTCCCTACCAAGGCCTCCGGTTCCGAGCGTAAGACGGAGAACCCGAGACCTTGAACCTCGATGCGAGGCCCGTGCTTCAACCACGCATCCAGCACTTGCTTTCCATTGCTTGACAAGTCCCATTCCCCTTCCGTGAAGAGGATATTACCGGATGCATCCAGCACGCATCCTTTCTGGACGAGCTGGTTCGCGGCTTTCAAGTCAGCGAAAATGCGCCTGTAATCTTCCGACATGTGTTGCACCTTGGTGGTTCGTGTGAGATCACCTTGGTTTGTTGACTTAAAAGCCGTTCCATCCCCGCGGTGTCGTCCACAAGTCTTTGATATCATCCCGCGTTCTCGCGCTGCAAGAATGGGATGGTTGTGATACCAATGAAATCGTTCATCGTTTCCGCTCCCGGGCGCGTTTGCTTGTTCGGGGAGCATCA
This sequence comes from Promethearchaeota archaeon, assembly GCA_041305945.1. Taxonomy (GTDB): domain Archaea; phylum Asgardarchaeota; class Lokiarchaeia; order Sigyniarchaeales; family Sigyniarchaeaceae; genus JBGLND01. Next base: position 1,707,560 of record JBGLND010000001.1, on the reverse strand, counting down.
AGATTACTTGGAATTGTCGGTAATTCCATCTGCCATCAATATGCGCACGAAGATCACGTGCAGGATCGTTGATGGCGGGAAAAAAGACACGATAACGGTCAATGCAAACGACCTTGGCAAGAGCTTCGAGCTCCACGTTGGCGACAAGGTCGACCGGGAAAAAAATCCCGACACGAGCTATTTCCAGGCCGTGGTCGAGGTCTTCAAGGCGCACGGGCATTTTACTTCCTTGCCAGAGGTGACGTGCGACGTGACGAGCCGGATCCCGATCAAGTCTGGCTTATCCTCGTCGGCAGCGTTACTCGTGGCGTTCGTGAAGGCCATGGACGTCATCACCGGCGCTGGCCTGCCCGCAGAGCAGGCGGGGTTGTATGCCTACCAAGCAGAGCACGATGTCATGGGCATCCCCTGCGGGATGATGGACCAGCTCAGCTCCGCCATAGGCGGCATCATCCACCTGGCTTGCACGACACCCCCGAAGATAACTCCTATGAGCACGAAACTGGACGGCATCGTCGTTGCCGACACTCAAATCCACAAGTCCACGTCAAATGTACATACCGTGCGCGTTCGCGAGACAAAAGATGGGTTGCGGCACTTGAAGGCGCTCGTGGACTTCAAGCTGGATGCCACGCCGTTCGAGACAGTAGAGCCGCATCTCAAGGAGCTCGACGAGACCGAGCGGAAGCGGCTGGTCGCCGTGTTCAAGGACCGGGACATCACGGTAAAGGCGTACCAGCTCCTCCAGCAAGAGCCGCTGGACTACAAAGCCATCGGGCGGCTGTTGATCGAGCATCAAACATATCTACGAGATTATTTCGAGGTTTCCGTCGAAAAAATCGACGCGATCATCGACAACGCGGTGAAGCACGGTGCCCTCGGCGGTAAGCTCACGGGTGCCGGGCTTGGCGGGTCGATCGTGATCCTCGCGCCGGGCAAGGAGGACCAGGTGAGCAAGGCGATCCAGGATGCCGGCGGGATACCCTACCGGGTGCGCGTGGACCGGGGCGTGTCCGTCGATCCACGGAAGTACTTGTGAGATGCGTGACGGCCGCGCATGTATTTGCACGGCCAAGGCGCGCGCGGGGCCATCACGGTGCCTTGAAATGCCGACTCTTCTTTTTCACGGTGGATTGCTTGCAAAATTGCGCAATTAATTTTGTCGTGGTGATGCGTGGCAGTACATTCCCCCGGCGTGTCACGTCCCTTTGTTTTTCGTGTGCAAATATTTGCAACAATTAATCCAGGTGATGGCGTCCCGTACGCGATTCGCGGCAAAAAAAAAATTTTTAGACCCCGGAAAACTTTAGCCCCTAACGATGACACCGTGAAAAATGTTTCCGGGTCGTCGTTCATGGAGATCACCATTTCCAAACCAACGTTATCATTCTTAACGATGGGGACGTGGTCTAACCCGGTACGCAGATCTTCGCAGGAAAAAGGGCTGAGAATGCCCGGTAGGACGACAAGGCAAGATTTATCGAATCTTGTCTCGTCATTGGCTCCAGAAACAACCAAGAATAAAAATCGGACGACAAGCAACGCCGGATGACGAAATTCTTGGAGCAGAAGATACCAGTTGGTTCCGTGTTCAAATCACGGCGTCCCCATTTCTTTTTTCATTGAATTTCACTTGGAATGGTTAATTACGGCTCGTTATATTCCCAGAGTTTTTGCACGAAATTTTTTTGTGCGCGGGCGCATTGGAACGCTAAGATAAGACGCAGCTAGCTGCTGGTGCCTCGACCATGATTCACAAGATGCCGTGCCCGAAACTCGGGTGGACGATGGAAAAGGGAAAAATAATAAGCTGGATGAAGAAGGAAGGCTCGGAAGTCACCAAGGGCGAGGAAATATTGGAGCTGGAAACGGACAAGGTGACGTTGAAGGTTGAAGCACCTGAAACCGGCATTCTCGTGCGCTTGCTCGTGAAGGAGGGTGAATCCGTGCCTGTAAACCACACGATAGCCCTTATCGCCCCCCGTGATGCGGTCCCACCCGATGCCGAGCTCGATGCCCTCGTGAAGCAGACCCGTGACGACGAGGCCAAGAGCCCCGCCGCCGTCCCCGTCGCGAGCGCAGCCACGCGCCAACCACAAGCCCGTCCCCCCGCAGGAAGCGGCCCGCACGGCACGGTCTTGGCCTCGCCCAAGGCACGCCGGCTTGCCAGCGAGCGCGGGATCGACCTGCGACGTGTCCGGGGCACGGGACCGGACGGGGCGATAACGGCGAGCGATATCGAAACGTGCAACCTTACGGGCGGAATGCCGGGCATCGAGCGCGTCGCCCGTGACGCGCGCCTTGCCGTGGCCAAGGAAGTTCACGTCGAGGGCATACGGCAGGTGATCGCGAGCCGCATGTTCTCCTCCTTGCAGACGGCAGCGCAGCTGACGATCACGACCGAGGTGAATATGGATGCATCGAGCGCGTTCAGGAACGTCTTGAATGCAAGACGTGCCAAGGGCAGTTCGAGCTCGATATCCTACAACGACCTCATCGTGCTCGTCGTGTCCGATGTCCTGAAGCGGCACGAGAAGTTCAACTCTAGCTTCGACGGGAACGTCATCACCTATATCCGAGATATCAACATCGGGGTTGCCACCGCGACCGATCGTGGCTTGATGGTGCCGGTGGTTTGGCACGCAGACTCCTTGTCCTTGGACGAGATCAACGAGCGGGTCAAGGGCCTCGCGAAGGCAGCTCGCAATAACTCGATCAAGCCCGATGATTTATCCGGGAGCACGTTCACGGTGACGAACTTGGGTATGTTCGGAATCGATGCATTCACGCCGGTCATCAATCCCCCCGAGATGGCTATCCTTGGCATCGGGCGCATCGTGACCAAGCCCGGCTTCTCCGGCGGGATGGTGAAACCGGTCCAATCGATGGTGTTGAGCCTCACGTTCGACCACCAGATCATTGACGGCCACGAGGCCGCCTTGTTCTTGCAAGACGTAACTTCAATGCTGGAATCATACCAGAAGCTGGAAACATTACACGACGTGCGTGCGTCGCGTGCATCTGTCCAGCAGTTCAAGGCAGCCGAGCAAGGTGGTAACGTTGACTTCGACGTGGTGGTCCTCGGTGATGGCCCCGCGGGGAACGAGTGTGCCGTCTCCCTCGCGACCAAGGGTTTGAAGGTTGCCGTCATCGAGCATGGCAACCTTGGGGGCACGTGCTTGAATAAGGGGTGCGTGCCATTGAAGAACCTGTTCTCGATCGCGGATCTCGTTCGCAAGGCGAGGTTACGGAACGAGAATGATTCTGGCGTCGGGAACCCGGACTTGGAGGTAAACCTCGCTGCTGCTACCTCGAAGAAGAACGCGATCATACAGAACATGAGGGACGCGATGGCCCGGCAGTACAAGGACCTCGGTATAACGTTGATCGAGGGCACGGCCTCGTTCAAGAACGGGCAAGAGCTCTCCGTGACGTCGAAAACGGGGAATGACCGTGCGGTATCATTCTCTAAGGCGGTCATCGCCACGGGAGCAAGCTACGTTCCCGTTTTCGATGCAAGCGGCGCGACCATCCCGGACACGGACGCGTTGTTCGAGCTGGCCTCGGTGCCGGCATCCATCTGTATCCTCGGGTCGGGCAAGGTACCGCTGGAGCTTGCTTCCATCTTGGCCGAGCTCGGTGCCGGGGCGGTTCATGTTATTTCCCCAAAAGGTTTCACGCTTCCAATGTTCGATCCGGAGATCAACGATGCGATCATCGAATCCTTGGAGCTCCAGAGCGTCGAGCTGCACGGCCCCGCAGCGATCAACTCCATCGTGGGAAGACCCCAAGGCAGGCATGACGTGACCATCACGGCACCTTCTGGGAAGCAAGACACGATCACGGTTGATGTCATCATCAACGCCGGGGAACGAGGATCCAATAGCAAGGGATTGCACCTCGACAGTGCGGGAATCAAGTGCACGGACGATGGTGCCATCAAGGTCGACGAAATGTTGAGGACAAGCAATGCTCGCGTGTATGCAATGGGAGATGCCATTAACGTGCATGCCAAGTCTCCCTATACTTACTTGGCAGCCGCGCAAGGACGCGCGGTCGCGAATGCCATCCTCGGACTCAAGATGTTCATCCCGGGAGAAAATAGCATCCCCGTTGGTTTGTTTTCCTTGCCACCCGCGGTTTCGATCGGGTACACCGCCACGGAATGCACGAGCAAGCAAATCCGCCATGACGTCGTGTATTACCCGTTCTCGAGGCTCGTGGCCGCGCATCTCGTTCACGAGTTGAACGGGCTTGTCAAGATCATCGTGAACAAGGACACACAAGTCGTGCTCGGGATGCAAGCGTTCTGCGAGATGGCGCACGAGCTCGTTTCCGTTGCATCCGTTGCGATTGTCAAGCAGGCAACCTTGCCGGAGCTGCTCGATGCCCTGTACCTGCACCCGTCGTTTTCCGAGGCCTTCCGGGACGCGAGCTTTTCCTGGGTGTTGAAGCCGAAATGACGAGACCCGGTAGGGTGCTCGACGAGCCGCCTGCAAGCGCTCGCGAGAACTTGGCCGTTGACGAGGCCATCTATCAGTGCATGACTTCCAAGCAGTTTCCCGTGACGCTCAGGTTCTGGCGGAACACGGGAAGCGCCATCCTCGGGCGTAGCCAAGCCGCGCGCGACGAGGTACACGAGGATGCCTGCGCCTTGCATGGCGTCGAGATCGCGAGGCGGTTTTCAGGCGGGGGCACGGTGTACATGGACAAGGGTACCCTGGTCGTTAGCTTCTTCGTGCAGAAAAGCTTGTTGCCAGGTGGTATCCCGGTGCAATCCGTGAACGATCTTTTTTCACGCCTGCTGGTCTCGTCCCTTGAGCGCGCGAGCGGGAGCAAGTTCACCACGAGAGACACGACGAGCATCTTTCACGATGGATGCAAGATTTCCGGGGGTGCGGGTCACCACGATGCAACGAGGGTGCTCCACCATGCGACGGTGCTTGTGCACGCGGACTTGGAAGTATTGGCATCCGTGCTCGTTGCTTGTGAGCATGTCCCCCTCATACCTGGGGCGTTACTCGTACTGATCGAAGGGGAAACACACACGATGCTCTTCGAGAACGGGCGCCCGTGCAAGGCAGCCGTCGTCTCTTTCCTGAAAAAACTCGAGCAGACGCCGGAGAAACGGCACAAAATCACGGTCTAATGCTTGACGGCCTTCCTGGACGTGACCGCCCACGCAAGGATGCAAGCGAAGGCGCCTAATATGCCGATTGTGGCGGCCACCACGAACGAAACGTTAAAAGGAAAGACCTCGGTGAGGTAGCCGGCGAGTAAAGGGCCAATGAAGAAACCAATCCCGATGCTGGACTCGAAGAATCCCATCACGAGCCCTCGCCGGGTGCCGGAGCTGTTTGTTGCGATCATGTTTATCGATTCCGAATACACGATGCCATAGAAGAAGCCAGCGAGCGCGCCGATGGCCGTGAAGATGATGAAAATGGCCAACGGTGCTAGAATTCCCGTTATGAATGACATGGTGAGCACGAAGCATGAAATTGCCGCGATGGCGGCCACGGTCTTGGCGACGACGGCGTCAACGATCTTGACCTTCGCCGTGGCTATCGCTTGGAACGTCAAGCGGGCTGCTTCCGTGATGCCAACGGCCATAGGAATGCCGATGAATGTATAATAGTTCACGATGGTTGTATTGGTCGCGCCCAAGAGTATTCCGTAGATGAATATGAATACCAAGCCTAGGATGACGAGGATAACATATCTGGTAGTCCTGCCATTATTTGAAAGTTCGTGGCCTTCATTCCTTGTTAATACATTAGTGCCCTTGTTTCCAACATGGTCCCGATGTCGTCCAAAGAAGAAGAATACTAGCAAGACGTTAAACAACGTGAAAAACAGTGGAATCACCAAGCAGACCTCGAGCAAGCCGAGAGCAACGAATGTCGAAAGCACCAGCTGTCCCGCAAGCACCCCCCCGTTCCACCCGGCGTTGTACACGCGCATCCCGCTTCGCGTGATGGCTTCGTAATCTTGTACCGTGTTACACGCGTTTGCAGACACGTCACTCACGCTCGCCTGGAGTACTGGCCAAAAAAACCCGTTAAAAACGCCTTCAAGCATGCGCAAGCCTATGAGAAGAAACAACAAGGACATCGTGGGCATAATCGTGTTCGTGATGAAGAGCACCGAGATTGCGCCATAGCCAACCATACACCCGAAGGTTCCAGTCGTTGCAACGAGTAGCGCCCGTCGACGCCCTATCTTGTCCGATAATTTACCACAAATCGTTGGTGAAAAGATGTACGTGATGCAAATAGCAGATGCCGAGAGACCGGAATAAAAATTGGAGCCAGCACCCCAGTACGTCAAAATGAAGATGGCAATGCCTGTCCCGACGATCGCACCACAAAACGTTCTCGCGAAGCCTGCCATCGCTATGACGTTGAACCGGTTTTTATAATACCGGGAGTTACTAGATTCGAGCACGAGGACGTACAATTTAGCATCATAAAGAAACCTTCTTGAAGAGGCTCCCTCCAACAACGGGTCCCAATAATCTTTAAGTCAAATTAAGGAAAGGAGTATGTAACACGATATTTACTTGATAATGGTGTTACAAATGGAGGAAGATTATCGGAACCGTGATCCCTTGGATAAACGAGCTTTTTACAAGGGATTCCGAGTCACGATGGGAATAACGGCACTTTTATTCGCGGGTTTCGTAGGTATCGTTACCGTGAATTTTTACACGACTCCCATCGTATCGACATCGAATTACCACTTCAACGTCCAGTACCGCGTTGGGAACCCCGACGCGATGGACGCGGTCGTGAACAACAGCTTGCTTCCCATACTTGCCATGTACCAGCGCCACCCGAACTGGAGGGCAAACATCGAGTTCCAGGGACAGATGCTGGAATGGATGGCTCACATGGACGAGCGGGCTGCAAACGGGACCCTGCGCCTGTACAACGGCATCGACAGCGGGCTGGAACTCCTTCGCAACGTGACGAATGGTGGCCAAGTCGAGCTCATCCTCGTGCAATACAGCAGCGCCCTTGCCTTAGCGTATCCCTACTACCCGTTCTACAAGAGCATCAATTACACCCAGCGCTTGTTGGAGGACTACAGCATCAACAAGTCCTCGGTCTGTCGCGCGGCCTTGCTCCAAGAAGGCCAGTTCATGCTCGGGTTCTCACGGGTTCTTAAGGATTTCCACAACGCTGATGGCTCGCCCAAGTTCGATGCGATCCTGACAACGAGGGAAAGCTTGAGCTACTTCAGGGTCCAAAACAAGGCGCCGGTGTACGAGTGGCAGTTCCGGGCGGACCCCTTAGATCCCGCATCACACCCGTTCGGGGCACCCGTCAAGATCGTCCCGTGGTGGATCATCCCCCAGTCGGAAGAGGGTGTCTTGCACCACAATCTCTGGTGCCAGGACGGGGAGAACGTCGCCACGGGCGAGGCCGTCAAGTGGGAGGACTCGGAATTCATAGCCAATCCCGCGAAGATAAGCAACCACGAGGCGCGCATACAGGACCTCGAGAACCAGGGCAACGTCTTTCTGACCATTTCCGAATGGATGGAACGGTTCAAGGACCGCGTGGAACCGCTCGATTCATACGTCCCCGAGACCCACTGGCAGGTGTTCAACTACCGGAGCTCCTACGTGTGGATGGGTAAAGGTTCGGGCGGGTACATTGACGACGGGATCGTGTGTGCCAGGAACTACAAGACCTACCAGGTTCTCCAAGCGGTCGAGCTGCTCTTGAACTATTCCTACCATGCTGCGGGGAGCCTCACGATGCCCGAATACGCCGAGAATTACGACCGGCTGACGGAGGCATGGATGGATCTCGCAGACTCCATGGTGACCGATACCACGGGGCTGTCCCCGCGTGATTACGAGAATGAACACGCCATCAACATGACGCTGCGTGCGGTGCAAGAGGCGAGCGCGATAAAGGATTTCGTCGTGAACAAGACAGCAACCCTCAACGCAACGATCAACGCCACGGGTTCGTTCCAGGTGTCACCGTTCAATTTCGTCCCGCTGACAGGCTGGAGTGGTGAGGACCAGTCCATCTATGACTGGGCAAGCACGATCGTCACGGGTGCCGGAAATTTCACCACGTTCACCGAGCTCGGTGCCAGTACGATCCAAGACCTGCCCGTCAGCCTTGTCCAAGAAAACGTCATGAACTTGGCCATCACCCGCCGTCGGTTGAACGCGCCAATGAACGTGGCACTTGATAATTTTACGTTCTTCTCGGTCGTGCTTAACTTCGAGAAGAACACGCGTGCATTCATCACGTTCGTGGGGAACTTCTCCACCATGGCATACTCGCCGTCGCTGTTCGAGAACGAGACCATCACCCTCACCAGGTCGGCGTACTTCCCGGACATGGAAGACAGCGATGATGACAACGCCGAGGAGATACTGATATTCTACCCGGACAACTTCGAGTTTTACCTGCCGCTTTCCAACGGCCTGGTCTATTCCCCCGGCGGGCGGTTTGCCATCGTGAAGAACTGCACGGCCTCCCACTTGTGCGCCAAGTGGAACGAGGGAGACTTGAGGTTTATGCAGTCCCAGACCAAGAACCAGTCGTTGCCGGTGGAATTCCTCGTGCTCGCCGATGTCGACTTGAAACAAGCAGTCCAGTTCGCGAACATGATCAACACGTATGCACCAGTCACGATAACAGGAGGGATGTTGCATGAGTTCGGAAGCTACCCGTGAACAAGTCCACGATACGAACGGCTCTAAAGACCTTGCATCAGGCATCGCGTGGTCCAGCGTGTTGTACTTCTGCTTGGGCATCATGTTCATCCTCGTCGGGAACGTCTGGGCGATGATGCCCTTGAACACGCCGGGCATCTACCAGACCGTCGGCGCGGCCCAGCACATCGTGGGCATCAGGTGGGGAACGAGCAGCATGCTCTTCGCGATGGGTGTCGTGGTGCTCGTGTCGGGCTTGCTATATGCAAGACGTCCCGGGGACAAGCGCGTGGTTGCCTACTCGAAAGCCGTCGCGGTCCTCCAGCAACCGTGGATCGGCATCGCCTTCATCGTGATCGCGGGGGTCTGGCTGTACATCGTGTTCAGCCCGAAGGACGACCTTGGGCAGGCGATCGCGGGACTTTACGGCTTGGACGTGACCGCCCCGGACGAGGTCGATTATTACGCGTTTCTCAACATCATGAAAGCATACCCGTCCCTCGAGTTCTTGATGTTCGGGCTCGGGATCGTCGCGATCTCGCCCATGACCATGTATTCCAGTGCTGCGCTCCTGCAAGATACTGGCTTGTACGTGAACAAGAAACGCATGGTGCTCTGGCAGCCATACGACGAGCGGTTCCGAATGTACGCGATCAAGGGGCTATTCACGGGGGGCATCTTCTACATCATCATCGGCTTGTTGTTGTGGGTCATCGGCAAGGCCATGACGATAGGGATCGACTTGCTCTACCCGGTCATCAGCTTCGAGTCGTACTGGTTGATCCGGGACGTGTACTTCTGGTTCCCCGTCGCCTTCGGGGCAGTGTGCATGTTCACCGCGATATCGTATTACTTCCGCAACCAGAACACGCTGTTCCGGACGTTGGCGTGGTACTGCGCTTACGTGCAACTCGCGATCCCCTTGTACGGGTGGTTCTTCGGGATCAACGTGATCATGAACCTCCGGAAGACGAGCGCGGGTATCGAGGGGCGTGTCTCGCGCAGGGAAGGGTTCTTGGGTTTCAGCGCAGCCCTGTTCTCGATCCTGGTCCCGGTGTTCGTCATCATCATGATCAACTTGAACCGGCTCAATCCCCTCTCGTTCCAATTCGCTATCGATTGGAACAACTTGGACGAGCAAGTTGACGGGTTGGTCTGGACGTTCACGTTCGTGCTGACGTTGTTCTATGCCATCGCCGGTGGCTACATGTTCATGGAAAGTCGCGCGTCCCAGATCGAGGTCCAGAAGAAGTTCCGGCTCGGCTTGGGCTTGCTGTTCCTGTTACTCGGGGCATTGGAGGGAATGGTGCTCTTGTATTCCATCTTGAAGAGCGTCCCTGGTGTTGACGTGAAGGCATTCTTCCCCGACACGATTCCAGAACCAACGGCCATGCGCGGTGATAACGGTTTCATCTTCACGCTTGCACCTGCATCGACCGTGTACATCACGTACACGATCGAGAAATACATCAAGAACAGCAAGCGGATGGTGGTCAACCGGATCATCACCATCCTCACGCTGGCGGGGTCGATGCTGCTCGTTTTCATGTTCATCCCGGCGATCAGCTCGCAGGACTGGTACCAGATCGGGGGCTACGTGTTTGTCGGCTTCGATGCCATCGCGTTGTTGATGGGGATAATCTTCATTGCCGTGATATACGGCCAGCTGGCAGCGCAAACGTCTGGCGAGATCAAGAAGAATGCCTTGACCATCTTGTGGGGATTCCTCATCACGATCACCGCCGTGATACTGCACGCGCTCAGGTCATCGTTCGAATTTCCTTTCAACTGGGTCGTGTTCATCATCTTGAACATCATCGGCGTGAGATCGGAAGAGCGTCGTGCTTGCCCATCTCAAAACACGCGTCACGCCCGAAGTATACAAGATCAAAGCACACACGGGATGGTTCACATCCGAGATCGCATGGAAATCACTTTTCCCCGGCATATCCGGGCCAATGGTCGTCATGAACCAAGGTATCGTCCCAGATTTCAAGGATTTTACCGCAAACATGTATCCTGCAGTCCCGATACTTAAAAAACACGTGTTAGCTTGTTGGATATATTGGAAACTCGGGGAATACGAGGCATACAAAAGAACAAGCATGCAAGGATTGGACGCTTCACGTGAAACCGGAGACATCGAAATGACCGGGGAGTTCCTGGAAAATCTAGGGGGATACCATTTCATCAAGGGTGAATTTCCAAGGGCTCTTGCATATTTCGAGCAGGCCATCGAGGAAATAAAAAACATCGAACATTTCAAACGAGCTGCGGTTTTTTTCAATAACCTTGGAGAAGCAAGAAGGGCATCGGGGGCATTCGACCAGGCACTCGCGTGTTACCACCAAGCCAACGACCACGCCGTGGACACCGGAGACATGCAATCACGAGCCACCGCGCTGAACAACATCGCGTGGATACACCATTTAAAAGGCGACGTGACGGCAGCGGAAACTTTTTTCAAGCAGGCTCTGGAAATCGACGGTCTCACCGGCGATCTCGGTACCAAGGCCATGCACGCCTCGAACATCGGCGCGATTCAATATAACCAAGGCCAATACCAGAAAGCCATGAGCAGCTTCCAAGAAGCGCTCAAGATCGCGAACCAGCTTGGTGAAGTTTCGGACAAGGTTACCTTTCTTAACAACCTCGGCATGGTATACAAGGCAACGGGTGATTACAAGCCTGCCTTGGAACATTACCTTCAAGCACTCGATATCGTCGACGCTTCTGGCTTGATCGATTCAAAAGCAACGGTATTGAACAACATAGGCGGGATATATCACGATGCCGGCTTGCTTGATCAAGCACTTGCATATTACGTCGACGCTCTTGGCATCGCCACCCGTGTTAACAACCAGTCGCGGATGTGTTTGTACTTGAATAATATCGGGAGCGTGCACCGTGACCTGGGTCAGGTCGACCATGCTTTCGACGTCTACCATGATGCCTACGATATCGCAGAGGCCATCAAGGACAAGTACATGATGGCGGTGTGCCTCAACAACATCGGGAGCATTCATAAAGACCGCGGCGAGACCGCCAAGGCAATCCCGGCCCTCTCGGCTGCCCTCGAGATAGCCATTGAGATCAAGAACCCCTCCATCCAAGACACCATCAACAAGAACCTAAATGAAGCAAGAAATCGAGAACTGGCCTCATGATGATCCAGATCATCATGATGATGATCTGCCATCATCGATCGTTACTTCATCACTCATAGGCCGGTGGTGACACACGACGTGAATGTAGCGATCTTGCTCATCATCGTGGCAATCGTGATGATGATAGGGGCATTCGGTGGTGGACGGACGGGGATAGGTTTTGGTATCGTCGCAGTGGTTACCACGTGGTACATGCGAAGATTTTCTATGTCGTGGTGAAACGAGCCCCATCACTATTAGCAACCAGGCAACATGGTAACCTTGCATCTTTCCAACAATGTTAGTTGGTATTCATTGATATCTTCACGATTTACACTTCGCATTGTAATTACCGAGTGGGATTGGTTATCGATTGAAGGATATCTCTCGCTTGGAAGAGGATCATGTACTAGGCCCAAACCGGTATCTCGGATATCATCTACAATCATATCCCCTACCCCGTAATCCATTTCTGATTTGTTCTTGTTAAAATTTCTTGCATGCGACCGGGAATCATACTTTGCCCATTCGACGGAGCAGCCATCCTCATTGAATTTGAATGCCTTTCCCGAAACAAGCCTTCCATCCCTGAAAAATTGCTTGTGGAGTGCACGGTATACGATATCCTCGCCAGGGATCGTTTCGATGGTATATCTCACGCGAAAATCTCCTCGCACATGAAATACACGATCCAAGCACGATCGAAAGGTATCGTTCCCTTTATCCGGCTTCCCTTCATGTCGTCCGCTGCATACACGACAGGATCCGTGTGGATTTCCGGTATATCGATCGATAATCGAAATTTATCCGTAAGCCAATTAACTTCCACCTCGCCCTCGTTACCCGCAACGATGGAAGGAATTTTCAACCTCCCTGGTGTCCTCTTCTGGTGCTCTCCCAGCACGTTTTCCAAGAAAAGCTTCACTCGATCTAACGTCATTTCACTGATTCTCTTACTTCCTTCACCATCCCAATCATCTTCGAGTTCAAGGATGTTCCGTTTAGCGCGAGCAACCTCGAAAGATAATTCATCCAAGGTAAGATCATCACCGGCCGTCATTTGACAAATACCAAGGTGTTCGTGGAACCCCCATGTCACTTATGTTAGTTGTATCGCTGAACGGTAAATAGTTTTCTATAGGATCGAAAAATGACGTTTAAAGGCCTATAACCGAGACCGAGCAGGAGCCGGGGTGGCCGCGGGGTGGCCGCGGGGTGGCCGCGGGGGTGGGCAGGCGGTGGACGGACGGGGATAGGTTTAAATGCGGCCAGCGGCTTTGATGTGTTGCACTGCCCCCCGCGGGCAGCACACCGGCGATTTAACAAAAACATCATGTGACAAGTGGCAAGAATCTTCACGCGTCCTTTCATCCATCCCAATACGTTAATGTCGGGAAGATTCTTGCAAACGAAGACGCCCTCGCCTTAATAACGTTGGACTTGGTTGGACCAGGCGAAAGATTTAAGACCAACACGATAGAATATTTAACGAAACAGTACATGGATGTGTGGATCGTGAACCCGCAAGAAGAGCAATGCATGGACGATGAATGGGACATCGATTGGGATGAAGTGCGAGCAAAGATTCGACGGGAGCTGGAGAGCTTGCGAACGAAGCGGGCTGCTTGCGACGAGGTCTTGACCATCCCAATGCGCTACTAGCATGGTTTTCTCTCTTTCTTTAAAGCGTGTTTCCACGGGCTGCACGTGCTTCATCGGGGGATGTCGTGTTGGTGAATGATGATAGGTCGAATTACTTGGCTAAATACATGCTCTTCCATTTAAAGACGCCCGATTTTTCGAAATTAATGCTTTTTTTCAATGAAACTATCGAAGCGGTCATTAATTCGGATGTTATAAATGAACACAAGTGTATTCTTGCTTTACCTGAAACAAAAGAACAATTTCATAATTTATGCAAGTATTTAGTTCAAGAAAATTGTAATCTCATTCTTGTCGAGAAGTCATACATTGACCGGGATTATCTTGAAGATTATACGGAATATCATCTTTCCTCCTTCCCACATTATAAGAAAACATGTTCACGGGTACATTTTTTTTCGTTAAAAAAATATGAGGACCACGATCTTACCCGGTTTGAAACAGAATTTATCTTGGTGAAAGATTCACCATTAATCAAGGACATGCACGAGAATTACATTGGATTCTTGGTAATCAAACCACTCCCATGCATTTTCGTCGGTCGTACTTGCTTGAGACCTCCTTCAACCACGGGGACATGCCATTCCGCGAGCTACCACGCGAATATCTTTGGACACGATTTCAAGGTCCAATCCCTACCCTTTCAGGAACAAGACCCGACCGTCGGCGCTTGTGCGTCGGTTACCGTGTGGTCGGTCTTGGAATATTATTACCGCAACTATTCGCATATTGCCACCTTAACACCAGGAAAAATCACTCAAATTGCAGAAACACTCTTTCCAACGATGCATCGCGTGTATCCATCGTCAGGATTAAATGCTCTTCAAATGATAGGGATTTTAAAGCGTCAAGGATTAGAAATTGAATATTGGGATTACAAGAGTACTCTGTTTCAAAAGCATGTGAAAGCGTTAATTCATGCGTATTGTAGATCATTATGCTTGGCCATACTGGTTCTCCATGTAAAATCACGAGATGAGGATCCTGCCATCTTGCACGACGCGAATCATGCCGTCGTGATTTCAGGCTATAAAATACGTGAAGGTGAACATGAACAACAAGAAGAGGGTGAAAAGGAACCCTTCCAGAAAGAAGCCCATCTAATGACTGCGCTCCTCATACATGATGATAATGGGGGACCATACAACGAATGTTCCTTCATGGAGTCCGATGCGAATCAAAAACCATCGATCTCCTTTACAGTCGACGAAAACGCCATGACGACTACGGCGGGAAGGAAACACGCCTTGAAAATTAAACGTTATCTTGAAGCATCGTACTTGGAAGAATGGGATAACAAAAAAAAGGAAGGATATCAAGTAGGTGAGATACGCGGCATCATCTTTCCCGTGTATAAAAAAATACGCATCAACTTCGAACAAATCTTGAGCGTTACTTTCCAAATCCACCAGATAGTATTATCATTCTTGAAAGCGCTGGAAAACGACATTTTCTGGGATATCTACCTGACATCCATAAACAAGTTGAAAGCTGACGTGATAGCACTACAATTTAATAATAATATCAAGAAAGCCTTCCTAACAAAAAATCTCCCCCGTTACATCTGGAGAGCGACATGTTTCTTCCATGAGAACGCTATTATTGATTTTTTCTATGATGCTACAGACCTTTCAACCCGAACATGTCCTGCAGACATTATTTTTCATGATGCGAACATGCCACGGAGATTTGCTATCTTTTTCAAAAAGGAGAAAGATGGAATCAAAAAATCGCTGGAATTCCCGGAATATCACGAAAAAATCTACAATATACTCCAGAACACGATCGAGATCATGGATGAATGACGCGCGCCATGCAATACTAGATACAAGCAGATACAAGCTCAAAGATCGCATGAATCGCACGCTTGAGGTCGAGGGCAAGAAATTGGGGTTCGAATTGGACACGGATGGCACGGATGGCACGGAGGGGGAGACGGTGCCAAGTAGAATCATGATGGCACGGGAGGTCGCACCGGGGGTGGCCGGGGGGTGGGCACGGGATGGGTTCGGGCGGCGTGGCGGGGGGTGGGTAGGCGGTGGACGGACGGGGATAGGTTTAAATGCGGCCAGCGGCTTTGATGTGTTGCACTGCCCGCACCACGGGCGGCGCACCGACGATTCAAGGACCCGGTCGCCGGGACGACGTGCCTGCCGCATCTCGCCCGGGCGACGTGAATGCCCGACCGTGCCCGCCGCGACGCGGTGGTGACCTGCCGGTGATTAGATGCAGCGTGAGCACCGCACCGCAGCAGACATGGTCGCGATCCGGGACACCGGCGGGCGCCGATCGGCGGATAAAGTGCAAATCAAGGTTTAAATCCAAGACGCATTGTCTTGGCATATCCATCGATGGTGCCGGCGTCGAACTGCCGTGAGACGACGGTGCCAGACGAAGCCGCGAGACCCGAGGCGCGGCGCGATCCGAGGCGTTCCATGGACTTCCATGGGGCTGCCTGGCGATCGTGCCACCCGGCTCGTTCCGGAGCCCCCGGGGACGCGGCGACGCCCGGTGATTACCCAATTGGCCGAAATGCTTTAATGCCAACGCCACGAGGTGCCGCACGTCAAGCCATCCCGGCCGATCTTGATGCTTTTCTTGATCTGCGCCGGGTCCTTGGTTTCCAGTAATCTTGGCGGGGTCATGGCAGTTACCTCGAACACGATCCTGTCAAGCTCGGCCGCCTTTACTTGCGGGAAACGCGGGTCCTCTAGACCCGCAGCGAGCGCCATGTGGATGGCGCCCTCAATGATGGGCTCACGCCCCTCGATCATCCCTATGCACCCGCGTAATGACTCGTCGTGCGGCACGTTATACCTTCTTAACGTCACGAAAATGCCGGACACGTCTTTCAACTTGCCTGGATATGAGACGGGCACGGGGATTTCCTTGCCCGACGTGAGCTTGGATTCCAACGATTGCCGGGCGATTTTCACAAGGAACTGGCCTTCCTCGTCCGAGTATGAATACGCTTTCTCTACCATGATCGTTCAGAGGACCTTACACACGCGCACTTTAAAGGAACGCTTGCGGGTGAGGTCAAAAAAGAGAAGTAATAGGCCTAGGTCACGCCGCACGGCTATTTCAAGAGTTTAAGCTTGATGGAAACCCCGTTCTTTGCGGATTTCAACACGTTTATATTATCCGTTATATCCCCGAGCTTGGCGACCTCGAACGGTATCGTTGCAGCATCATCTAGGCAGATCACCACTGCATCAATCTTGTAGGAATATCCCAGCTCGCCTTTCTTCAATTTCGTGGCTTGCCCTTCCTTACCTTTTTTCATACCTATATCAAAATAGAAGGCATCTTTTTTCGATTCATCAATCCAACGGATGCGCCCGTTTATGAAACGCTCTTGCATAGCCTTGTGCATGACCTGGATCGTCAGTGGAAGCACGCCACGGCTCAATTGTGCCTTCAACTGCGTGCCAAGGTCTGGTATTTCGATACTGATCTGGTAGTGGTCCGCTTCGGACATGGCTGTTTTCACGCGTTGTATATGCTGTTGTGTTGTATCTCGTTCTCACGGACGATGGTGGTTGCAACCACTCGTTCCAGCGACCCGTTTGCCGCTCGATCGTGGCTCTAACCTATTGTCATATCATGTGCAAGCATGCATGCAACAATCAATTGTTCAAGTTAGCAGCACGACTCCCTAGTATTTCCGACGCCGTTCCAGCTCGAATAGATAATGATCGCAACTCTTGCAACGAACGAATTTTCTCATCTTTCCCTCGAAATAAAAAACTTCCATGGTCAAGTCTTCTTTTTCGCATATCGAGCATTTAGCCCGTGATACATCACGTCGTTCGAGGAGCACGCCACCGCAGTCCCTAGGATCGGGTAAATAACGAGTTTTCGCGATGGTGGGGTTGAACACGGACCGACTATTGGAGATCACCGGCTCGTCGAGGTCGTCGAATGAGAAAAAATCGTCTCGCATAAATTTATCACGGGAGAACAATCCAAATAGATGATTAGAGTGATGTAATCCGGTTTTATATATTAGCTGCAAAAGTTAGCAATGACGGGCATGTAAATGTGTTGGTATCGATTCCCGAACGATGCACGAGGAAACGGGCGGGAGGTGCACGTGCCACGTCCGGGTTAAAAACGTTGCATGGCAATCTCAATCTCGGATATAAGGCGGGACGGCTTTCTTTTTTCCTTCCCGTCGTTTTTTCGCGGTGGCACGTCCCGATCGGGTGCAGGGTTCGAACCGATCTTGATCTCCTTTCTCATGACACCCATGATCTCTTCCATAAGCAAGGCTGCTCGAACGGCCACGTTGATTGCCTGTCCCCGGGCCATGTACACGACCTTGTCTACTTGTTCGGAGTTCAGCAACTCGATGGCGTGAAGCACGTATCGTTCACGGATGATGTCGTCAAAAAACTTGTCCGGCATCCCGACGTAGATAAAAAACACCTTTCCGCGTATGTCGGGCCCGCGGAAGTCCCGTGAAGGGCGATCACGCGAATGTTGGGGTCTATCCCCCCGGTCATTGCCACCCTCGCGCCGGCCTCGCGATGGAGATTTTGATGGCCCGCTTGCTCCACGCCGGTCTCTCGACGGGGGCGGGCCTTTTCCCCGGTTATCGCGTGATAATCCACGAGTACCATCACGCCCGGATGCCGGTCTATTCTTTTCCCCGCGTGTGCTTGACGTGCTAGGACGGTTATTTTTCCCGGATTGCTTTTTTTCGCCACCATTACTCATGTCGTGCATCCATCTTCCACGCGGGCCACCCGGCCTTCGAGTTGTTTCATTACTTCACACCCCAGCTTTAAATACTTTTAAAAAAGATTTTTCATCCCCGTTTACAAGGCATCCCGAGCTTGACCACACCCATGTCGCAAGTATCCGATAGAGCAAGCACCAGGCAGCTGCTCGCCAGCAAGCAACTGTGGGTCATCGACCTCGATGGCGTCATCTACAACGGAGCAGAGCTCGTGCCCGGCTCGCCGGAGGCCGTTGCATGCTTGCAACGCCACTCGAAGGTCGTGTTTCTCACGAATAATTCGACCCGGACGCGCCGGGTGTACGTGGACATGCTTGAAAAATTCGGGATCCACGTGAAAGAAGGGGACATCTTCACGAGCGCGACCATCACTGCTTCGAAACTTGCCGAGGTGACGGGCCATGATCGGGACCGTGCGAGGAAGGTGTATGTTATCGGGGAGGATGGCTTGAAGGAGGAACTCGCCAGCTCGGGGTTCAAGATAGCAAGAGATGAAGACTTTCCAAGAAACCAGTTTGATGGCGTGTCATTTGTCGTCGCCGGATTGGATAGGGACTTCTCGTACCGCAAGCTGTTCATCGCACTGAACTGCATCTTGCACGGGGCAAAGTTCATTGCCACGAACGATGACGCGTCGCTCCCCATGGAGGGTGGCTTGCGGGGCCCCGGGGCCGGGAGCATCGTTCGTGCCATCGCCACGTGCAGCCACAAGGAACCAGAACTCGGGAGCCCCTTTGGAAAACCCAACCCGCTCGTTTATCAAGCCATCCAAGCAGCAACGGGCATCGACGTGCAACGCATGATATCAATCGGGGACAGGATCGAGACGGACATCGCGTCGGGAAAGGCAGCAGGGGTGACCACGGTTCTCGTGCTATCGGGCATTGCAAAAAAGGACGAGGTAGATGCTCTTCCCGAGGCAGAGCGGCCGGACCTGATGCTTGGGTCGATCGCGGATATATTACCACTCGTGATAAACGACACGAGAGAAAGGCGAGAACAAAGATGAAGGACAGGGCGGGTTTTAAAAATGTTCCCCGCAAAACGTGCAAAATCTCGCGGATGCACCCGTCCTTGGCTTCCCGCAGTTGTAACAGAACCTTGCAACCTTGTTCCCGGCGTCAGCAGGGGCTGCTACCGCGGGTGAAGAGGCAGGCACGGGCGAGCCAGCCGCGTCCCTAGCCGGGGAAGCACGTGCCTCTTGCACAAGGGATGCACTCACGGCTTGCAATTCTGCGTCCTTTTTTTGCATCAAAGCAGTAAAACGCGATAGCTCCTCGTTCAAGCGTGCCGTGGTCTCCTTGAGTTCCTTTTGCACGCGTTCTTTTTCTTGCAAGGCGACGTCCAAGCGCGCCCTTGCATCTGAAAGATCTTTTTCCAGCCGGCTCTTTTCTTCCAACGAGACTTCCAGCTCGCTTGCGAGGTGCTTTGCACGTGTTTCAGCTTGCAAGACCTTTGCAGAGAAAGCATCCTTGATGTCGTTTATAAAGAGAGGCAAGTCAAATTTCGAGACAAGTGCTGCTGTTTTCTCGAGGTTGGCTGCGACCTCTCGCCGGAGCGGCTCGATGTCGGACGCGTGCACCATGCCCGCGAGGCCAGCCGCGATTCCTTCAACTTTCTCCGAGATGGAGGTCAAGCCCTTAGACAAGGACTCGTTGCTTTCCGCGAGCCCTGCTTGCTTGTTTTTCAATTGTTCTTGTACTAGCTCGATCTCCTCGAGCATTGCAGACACTTGTTGGCGGCTTTCGCCTTGAACATCAGCACGAAGACTCTCATTCAATTCTTGAATTTTGCCTTGAACGTTTGTCATCTCGCTTGCGATCCGGTCGTGGACCGTGAGGTCGATATCCTTCCGGAGGGCGAGCATTTTCACGTTAAGGCTTTCCTTGATCGAATTGATGAGATTTAGCAAGTCCGCGTCCCCGTCCTGAGATCTTTGCAATGGCTTGGACGGGATTTCTTGCAACGGGGGTTTCCTGAATTCTTCAGCCATCGGTTCGCACCGATCGATGTACCATTTGTACGATATTTACCTTTTGGGAGGCCATTTCTTGAGCGAACCAGCGCGTTGCTCGAAAATCTTCGCCCCGCTTCACGCTCCAAAGGCTTTTCATGCCAGATGTCTCGAAACGGGGATAAGAAATCAAGTAAAATTCAGACCAATTGCGAAACTTTCTCGCACGCCCGCTTTGAATCCAAGAACACGAGACCAAGCTTGATATCCTTCGTCGTGCTTAGAGTGAGCACCGCGTTCTGCCCTGCACCCATCACGATCAGGTATCCGTTCTCGCCACGAATGAGAATCTGTTCCAAGGCGCCCTTGTCCAACTCGATCGCTGCCCGCTCGCCGAGGCTCAACATGGCAGCCGTCATGGCTGCCAATCGGGTGTCATCATATTTATCCGGCATCATGGATGCAATTGGAAGACCCTCCACCGATACAATTGCCGCGGACATGATCTCGGGAATTGAAGCGGTGAGATTCTTCAAGATATCTTCCAGCGCTTCCAGATTGCGATCGTTCTCCATGTTCTGTTAACCCTCTCGGTTGGTCAGCCGTTCAACGATAATCGTTTTTAATTCGTACTAGTATTTTTTTTATGCCAAATTATTTAACTGTTTCACGTAATGCGACCCTAGCTACTGATCAAGTGGTGCTTCTCGTTCAAGAAAGAGATATATTTTTTCAGCAAGTCTATTTCTTCCTTGAACCCGCGTACCTTCATCACGAGGGGCGAATTCCGCCTGTAGATGAGATCCATCTGGGTTTCGTCTGCAGAAACCTCGATAAATAACTTCTTGCGCCCCTTCAACGAGAGCATCAAGAATTCCTTCACGTAGGAATCAATCTTTGAAAGCTGGTCGATAATCGCCATTTGTATTTCAAAATCGGTGGTATTTTCGAGACACTCGATGAGGTTGGACGCTGCACTCTCGTTCTTGAATATATGATCCCCGATGAGCTCTATCGCTTTCAAGCGTACGTCCTTTTCAGTATCGTTCTTGAGGCGTTCCACGATTTTTTCCAAGATGTTGATCGATGCATTCCCATTCTCGAACTCGACGGTCGCCTCCAGGACCATTTTCCTGATTGATGGGTCGTCGTCATCGAGCAATCGGAATATCTCGCCAAGAATCTCGGGGTTCGAATTGAACTTTGCAAGCGTCTTCAAAGCAACGGTGCGGACTTGATCATCCGGGTCTTTAATCTTGGGGATGATCTTGGGGAGAAAATCCTCGTTCTTGTATTTTCCGATGGCCCAGATGGCCGCGCTTCGCACGTCAGCTGATTCATCGTCCAATAATTTAACGAGGTAATCCAACGCACGTTTATTCTTGCTATAACCGACAGATTTGATTGCTTCGATCTTAGTCTCTGTCGAAACTCCAGATGAACGTGCTATGGGGCCGAGATGCGTGATCGTCTCGCCGCGCACCCCGTCCGAATGCGGATACTCTGCGACTCTGCCGAACTGGGGCTTGATCGAGAACACCCCGCAGAAGCTGGCCGGGTGTCGCAGCGAGCCTCCCCCGTCGGATCCCAGGGCAAGCGGGCTGAGGCCCGCAGCACACGCCGCGGCCGCGCCACCGCTCGACCCGCCCGGGTTGCGTTCGAGGTTCCACGGGTTGCGCGTGATGCCGAACACCTTGTTGTGCGTCACGCCAGCATAACCGAATTCCGGCGTGTTGGTTTTGCCTATAAAAATAGCGCCCGCCGCTCTCAAGCGCGCGACCGCCACGTCATCCGCGGTGGAAACGTTGTTCTCGTAAATTTTTGACCCGAAGGTCGTCCTGACGTCTTTCACGCCGTAAAGGTCCTTGATGCTTGTTGGGATGCCGTTCAAGAGCGGCACGTCCATTCCTTGCTTGACACGTTGGTCTGCAGCTTCGGCCATCTTCCTTGCAAGGTCAGCCGTCAAGGTGCATATAGCATTGATTTTCGGGTTGATCTTCCCGATACGTTCGAGGAAAACTTCCAAGATTTCGGCCGCCGGGATCTCCTGCCGTGCCACCTTGTTCTTCAGCTCGTGCGCGGGGCTGAGACAGAGTTCGTTCTTGTTCATGATTTGTCCCTAGAGGATTCGTCGTGCTGCTAATAAAAATAAAGGTGCGGGTATACTTTCCCATTGGCATGCGATTAGCGGCGAGGTTCAAATAAACCGGGTCCTTGGAACTGGATGGCGACCGTGATTCATCACGGTTGCGATGTCAAAAAAACGATTTTACCCCTATCTATTGAACGCACGATCTTGGAGGCAAAACGAGATGCTTGGCACCATCACGCGGGCTATGATGATTTGGCTACCTGCTGATTAGATGATGCTAATCCTCTCGACCTGAGCCAAGAACATGCACGTTCAAGCTCGTACCTTTTTATTTCAACGTCATTCCGATCGTTTTTAACGTTCTGGGCGGATGTAATCTATTATGCGTGATGTTAGAGAATGGCTGGCTCGCGTCCAGGCAGGTGTCTCTCCCGAGGAACGGCGCTTTCGCGTGGAGACTTTGCCCACGGTGTTAAACGCGCCCATGATCGGCTTGTTCTTCTACCTGATCTTGAGCAACCAAGCAAACTGGGCGGTGATCAATGGTGTTGCCGAGTCTATCTTCCATTTTGGTGCCGTCTTCGGGCCCGGGTTCAACTACATGGTCTTCCTCCTGGCCCTCCTTGGAGGGTTCGGTGCGTATTGCATCATCTATTTCATCCTGTCGCTCGCCCGCCTTGACATGCTCCACAAGCCTTTGTTGAACATGTTTCCAATTGCATTCATCACGGTGATGGTCGCCGTGTTCGTGGTCGTGTTCAACATCAACCAGCGCCTCGATTACTCGTTCTTGTATTTTTTCCTGGGCATCCAGAACGGCTTGATCATGTACATGGCCCTCACGCTGGGCACGTTCGTCATTGTGGTCATGTTAGTAGCGGGATTACCGCCTTTGTGGTCTCAAAAGTCCATATCGGCAGGAAGATACGCGGGCAAGCCGTTGCATGGCAAGTTCTTGACCATCACGACCTTGTACGGCTCCGGCATGATCATCCCCGTGATGTTATTGTTCGTCATCTACGCGCCGCCCACGATCATTTATTGGGAGAACATCACGGTCGTGCAATCCCGGTTCTTGGCGTGGCAAGACCCGTTCGTCGTCGGCTGGATCGCGTTGTTTGTTGCCAGCATTGCATTGCTCGTGCTGATCGCGTTGCCTTTCTCCAAGGGACGCGGGTTCTCGATACGTGGAACGATGGTCGCGCGGAAACACCTGATCGTGGCACTTGCCATCGACTTGGGTGTGCAGCTCGCCCTCCTCGTTGCCATCGCGGGGGCCATCGACGCGGGCACGGGTGTTGCATCGTCGGTTGGGTTTTACGTGGTCCTCGGCCTATCAGCATGCACCTACGCTCTTGCCGTTGCATTCTTGGTTCTCTTGCTTTCCCGCTCGGCCATTCACGTGGTGGACAACCTGAAGCCCGTGGCCAAGGGCGCGTCGAAAATGGCGTTGCTGTGCGGGCTCATCCTGCCAGTGTTCTGGATCACGTTTTACCAGCCACTCGTCGTGAACGTGCCGAGTGGCGACGTGCAACTCCCGATGCAGGTGGTGGACTTGAACGGCATCCACGTGCCATTCTCTGGCAGTGACGTTTATCCCGATTTTAGCCTCCAGCCGCCTTGGAGCCGGGAATACATGAACTTGAGCGGGCCCTGGCGCGTCCATTATGCTAGTCCCTCGACCCTCGATAGCCTTGGCCCTCGAAGCGGTCGCTTCTTGGACCGGATCGAGACGGGTGAGCAGGCCCTTGGCTATGACGATGCTGGCTGGACGGTCGTCGGCATCCCTACCAGCCTTGCGAACTTCACCATGCCCGACGGGCACGTCCAGGTCGAATTCATCGAGCCTGGCATGGCCTACGGGATCGCGTGGTTACGGAAGAACGTCACGGTCCCAGGAACATGGGCAAACCGTAGCATTTCGTTGCGATTCCTTGCGGTAAACCATATTGCAGACACGTGGATCGATGGCCATCACGTGGGCTATCATGAGGGCACCGATCGCCCCTTTGGCTTTGACGTGACTGATTTCATGGCCCCGGGCGAGCACGTGATCGCGGTCCGGGTTGATTACCCGTTCAACGACCCAAGGTTTGCCAGAAAGATCATTCCCGCTGGCGGGGATTTCTTCGCGTTCATGGGCATCGTGCGGGACGTGTACCTCGAATCAGCACCGGTCGCGGCAATCCGGCGTGTCGACATGCGCGTGACGTCCTTGGACACGCTGGACCACTTGCGCGGCACGGTGATGGCCGACGTGGACGTGACCTTGCAAGTTCCCGAATCACTCTTGGATAGCCGTGCGAGCCTTTCGATCGGGTGCTACCCGCTCTGGTTCCCCTCGGTGGACGACTTGGGTAGCTTGCAGACGTGGCAGTTCGCCAACTGGAGCCACCCAGCCATCATCCCCGTCAGCAGGAACGTCACGCTCGAGGGGATGAACGGGACGAGGTACACGGCATGCCGCCTGTCCATCGACCTGGCCAACGTTTCGTTGTGGTCAACCAAGCGTCCAAATCTTTACGCGCTGGTCGTGAACCTGACACCCTCCGATACCATGCTCGGCACGGATTCCTACGTCGTGCAGGCCGGATTCCGCACCATCGAGGTATCTGGAACTGAATTGTTGCTCAACGGCGCGCCGGTCAAGCTCGCGGGCATCACCTATAGCGAGCAGCGCTACTATCCCACGTTCAAGAACTTGAGCCCGAGCCAATACTTGTCTGATTTCTTGCTCATCAACAGCACGCGGGCGAACTACTTGCGGACCGGCTTTTTAAAACCTTCCGGCTATCTCATCGCGGACAGGTTTGGCTTCTTGGTCTGGGAAGAAGGGCCCCTCGGGTGGGCGAACGACATTAACTTTTTTATGGCATTCTCGCGCAACATGGTGGATGCCATGTGGACCGAGATCTGCTACGAGGTGTACAACAACCCGTCCGTCATCTTCTATGGCATTTGCAACGAGCCGTGGAGCGCTATAGGTTTACACCGGTACCTCCCCCACTTGCGTGCGTTCTTGGGGAACCTCGACCCATGCCGGCTGGTCTCGTTCACTGCCGCCTCGTCCCAGACGTGGAACCCGGCATTCGATTACCTCCAAAGCGTGACGCCTAACATTTACGGGGGCACGTTCGAGGGCGTGAAGTTCGCGTGGGATGACGAGATATCCAAGGCATGCCACGCGTGGTCAGAAGCAAATCCCGGGAAACCAGTGGTCGTTATGGAATGGGGATACTGGCGCGAGGCGGACTGGCGGTGGGGGCCGGAGAAAGGGTGGGCGTGGTACGATAACGATACCCGCCAGCGGGAGTGTTTCGAGGAAGGTTACTTGGCTTTCACGAACGCGAGCGAGTCATACGTCGACGCGGTGCAAGGCTTCGTGTGGTTTTCGGGGTTCGATTATTATACGTCGAATTATTACAACGCCATGGGTATCTGGGACATCGACCGCGTCCTACGTTCTTCCAGCGTCCTCGGGGCTATGCAAACTTATTACGCGGGCTACACGATGCCGAACCTATGATGGATATTTTTTTTTCACCCGTTGTAAGTTTCGAATAAGTTAATGACATATATCTATCATGTTCAAGTTCTTCGGGTTGCGGATCGGGTATAAACGTATGAAAATGGTGGTGTTTCATCCAAGCCGCGGTTATTAATTCGAGTTTTTCATCCTTGTTTACTCCAAGTATGCGCACAGCTTTTATATACGAATAAATTCTGCATTTAGATCGAACGAAATATTAAACAACACCGATTGAGAGGGAAACAAATGCTAAAGGCAAGAATGCTGATCACAATTGCGGCAACCTCGGCGTTCATTATCGTGTCATTATTTCTTCCTTTACGTCAGGATGCAAGTGGTGAAACACATTCTTGTTGCTTCCAAGGTCCATTAACCAGTATCACGTCATATGCGCCGGTTCAGAACATCTCGACGCCAGAAACGGATTTTATCGCGGACCCAACAATGGCCATCGATAACCAGGGCAACATTCATGTTGCATGGGAAAGTTATTCCAATTATTTGGCCATGGACACGTTCCATCGCATCTATTATCGTTGGTTTAATGCATCCACCAGAACTTGGTCTCCTGTCGAAATCGTTTCGCAAAGCTCGACAATCTCGAATTCCTATGACCCGGTGATAGGTGTTGATGCAGCTGGTAACGTGTACTTTATTTGGGAAGATTATATTGATTACAACGGTGCAGGTACCGACTTGGATATTATGTACAAATGTCGAAATATGACGACTGGTGCATGGATGTCGATGGAGGTCGTCTCCGATGGCTCCGTGGGGTCCACCGATCCTGCAGTGGCGATAGATACTGCAAATAATGTGCACGTCGCGTGGATGGAAGGTACGCACCCCAACGTCAACGTTACATACAAGATGCGTAACGCGTCGACTGCCGCTTGGACGGTGCAAGAAATCGTTACCACTGAGAACGTGGGTGCCGTCAGTCCCGATATAGATACTGATTTGTCCGGGAACGTGTACGTTGCCTACGTTGATGATATGAACATCAGCGGGTCTGGAAGCGATTATGATATTTTCATGAAAGTGAAGGACGAGAAAACCCAGGCGTGGGGTGCACCCGTCGTCGTATCGGTTGATTCCCCCGGTGCATCATGGTATCCCTCTATACGAGTTACCTCGCTCGGTGGTGTTCATGTCGCGTGGCATGATGATACCAACTTGTTGGGGTGCGGGACGGACGATGACATCTTTTACCGGTATAAACCCGCGCGAACATCATTATGGGGTCCCGTTGAGGTCGTTTCAACCGAATCAACCCGGGATTCGTGGAAACCCTCGATCGATTTTGATGGTTATGGAAATGTTCACGTGGCATGGAGCGATTACACCGACTTCGGTGGTGCAGGTGGTTTGGACCGGGATATTTTTTATAAAGTTAAACGTGTGCTCTTCCGATCTATTGGACATTGCAATGGGCAAGATATTGCCACGTGAAGAGGGCATATTCAGTCGTTGCACGTTCCAGTTGCTCGTGTACAGGCCAGAATTGAACGAGATCGTGGAGGGCATCGTCGCAGAAACCGTCGATTTCGGCGTGTTCATTCGCCTCGGTCCCACGGATGGTCTTTGCCACGTGAGTCAGGTCACGGACGACTTCATCTCATACAACAACAAGATGAACCAGCTCGAGGGGAAGGAAACCGGCCGTGTCCTGAAGAACGAGGACTTGGTACGGGCACGGATCGTCGCCTTGTCCCCGGCCAGCAAGTCGAAGGCGGGGAAGCTTGGCTTGACGATGCGGCGCAGGTTCCTAGGGAAGTTCGACTGGATCGTGGAGGACCGGCTGGGTGGCCCGAAGCGGGAGAAAGTGGTGAAGAAAAAGGAACCCGCCCCTCCCTCGAAAGGTGGCGGCGGTGGCAAGAAGAAGCGATAACCCCCGAAACCCATCGTGACCGACCATGGTACAAGAAAAGGCTTGCAGGAAGTGCGGCTTGATCTCCGAGAGCCCGATGATCTGCCCGCGGTGCAAGACATCAACGATGTCCGATGATTTCACGTCGATCGTGATCATCATCGACCCGGTTCACTCGGAGATCGCGAAAAAGTTCGAGATCACCGAACCGGGAAAGTATGCTCTCAAGGTTCGGTGAGCGCCCCGAGCACGAGGACCGGTGGAACGGGTCGATGTACATCCTTTCGTTCGTGTATACGGTAGCAATCCTCGTCGAGCTCGCGTTCTTCACTTGCACATTGTTTTTCATCGCGTGGCGCGCCCGGAACGGCCACCCCTACGGTTGGAGTTCGTCCCTCGTCACCGGGGCACTGCTCTTGCTCATTTTCATCGCGTTGCTCGCGGGGAACTTGATTCCCTATCCTTACAACGGTTACCTCGTCTGGTGGACAGGCGCGTGGGTCTGCATCACCATTCTTCACGCGCGCAAGGTCCACGTGTCGACATGCCCGCGACGGGACCTGCCCGCGACGGATGCCAGTGTGGGTGACGCTGCGAGTGCCAAGGTCCCCAATGCCGGTGCCCCCGGTGATAATGCTGCCCCGTGCATGCCGGCCGTGGCCGATCACGACGGGCTGAAACCCCGCCACGAGTGGGCACGCAAGGCATTCCACCTAGCGGGTTTCTTGGCTGTATTTTCCTACTTCCTGGTTGCCCCGCTGCTTGCCCCGCTGGTCAACGAGGCTATCATTCGTTCCGGTCCCGCGTACACGGCCATCTGGGGTCCAGTTTCGGAAGCGACGTTCATCACCGATCCCGTCGAGGCGGGAAGGACCCTCACGTTGTTCGCGTTGCTGGCTACGACCATCCTCGTGTCGCTTGTCGATGTGGTTCGCCTCGTCGCCGGTGAACCCTACAGTCTCATCTTCCTCATCGAGAAGCGCGCCGGTCGCATCCTTCGGGAAAAGGAAAAGGGCTCGCCAGGACCCCAGGTGTACATCGCGGTGAGCGCCACGGCATCGTGGATCATCGGGTCGTGGTTCCAAGCAGCCGTCCCGTGGGCGATGGAAGCGACGCTCGCGGGGATATTGATATCCACCGTGGCGGATGGAGCGGCGGCTATCATCGGTAAGGCACGCGGCAAGCACAAGATCGAGCGGCCTTTCGGCCAAGTCAAGAGCGTCGAGGGGTTGCTTGCCGGGTTCGTCACGGGGGTCATATGCGCGATCTTCCTCGTTCCATTCTGGTGGCTCGCGTTCGTCGCGGCGGGGGTGTTCATGGCGCTGGATTACCTTTCCCCGCCCGTTGCAGATAACGCGATAACCTCGGTTGCCATGACGGTCGTGCTGCTCGTGCTTGGCATGCTCGCGTGAAAGGAAGTGTTAGGAAATCTAGAAAAAGAACCCGCAGCGGGTGCAAACCTTGTTCGTTATCTTGTTTAACGTCTTGCAGTTGTGGCACAGCTTCAACGGCGTTTCCGCCTCTGACTTTTCCTTGGTGATGGCGTCCTTCTGCAATTCGAACGGGTCCGCGAGGTCGAGCGAGAATTCATCCCCGGCCGGTGGTTTCCGCGGTACCACCACCGGTTCCGGCGTCTCCTCATCGTCCAGGTGGATCTCGGGAAGCTCCATTTTCTTGGCTTTCTTGGCTGGTTCGAGGCTGAGACCAAAGTCAAGGGCTGGCAAGTTCTCCCCGGAAGCCTTCTTTTGCGGGCTGGTTGCCTTGCGAGCCGCGGGTTCGGGTTGTTTACGGGGAGCCGTTGCCGGTTCGGGTATGCCCGCCGGTACGGCGTCAAGGCCCATGTTCAGGAACGGGATGGCGCTCGATTGGACGCGCGAGTCATCTATCTTCAACGGGGGCGGCCTGGCAACCGGCGGGGTGAAGCTGGTGATTTTCGTTCGTTGTATCTTGATACCCTTGTTTATCTTGTTGCGGGAGGGGCGGTCGCGGGTGTCGTGTAGAATTGTGCCGAGGTGGCTTCGAGATCGGCAATCTCGTCATCGAGGTGGCTGAGAAACGAGCGCGTGTCATCGGCCGTTTCCACCTCCTCGTTTACACTTCCTTTTTTCGTGACCTTCCTGCCCGTGCCGATGTTCCCCGAAATCTTGTCCAACAATTCCTTGAAAACGACCGCAACTTCCATGCGTTGCTGGGGGTCCAGTTCAACGAGTTGCGCGAGGGACACGTAAATGCAAAAGGCAAACTCGGAAATGTCGAGCGGGTCGGTCTTGCCAGAAATTACCTCCGCCATCAAGTAGCAATCGTTCGCGATCTCCTCGTATTTCACGTTTCCTTTTTTCATGTTGAGCAAGAACTGCTTGGTGAACTCTACATCCTCGAATATTTGAGATACCTTGTCGTCGTTGCATTCCGTGCTCGTGCAGAGATCGCACTCCGGGTATTTTTGAAGTCCGCTCACTTGCTCACCACTTAGCTACACATTCCATCTTGAACCTATTAAGCTTGAGCTTCACAATTCCCTCGCTTTACCGTCCCACCAGCTGCACGCGGGGATGTCGAGAAATCGGGCAACGGTTGGCACGATGTCGGTGATCGTTGGTGCATGTTCCTCTATACCCGGGATCTCGCCTTTTTTCGTTATTGGCGTGCCGGAAACGATGAATGCAATGGTCAACTCGCCCACCGTGAACCCGCCATGTCCTTTGCCGCTGCCCCCGTGATCCGAAACAAGACACACGAGCCATTCCTCCTGTTCTAACCGGTTTTCAACGGCAGCAACCATCATGCCAATATATCCATCCGTTTCCTCGATTTTCTTCACGTATCGTTTTGATTCCTGCGAGTACCCGTGGCCGTGCCCCGCTCCATCGATGTCATCGAGCTGCACGAAATAAATATCACTTGCATCCCGGGTAATATCGCTGGCAATGTTTTTCGCCATCAATTTATCCGGGCCGGAACTTGACTTTGTCAAAACGTCGTCCTCTATTATTTCCGTTATGATGGGCTTCCAATGGCTGTGCGCGACGATCCGGGTGCTCCCGTTTCTCTCCCTTGCTACCTTGAAGAACGTGGGCACCTTCCGTTTCTCGGCCATGTGGTCGTTTCCGTCAACGCCGTGCTTGTCCGCGTGGGCGCCCGTGAGCAATGACGTCCACGCTGGCCCTGAAACCGTTCTCATTTCGGTTTGTGCGTTCCACGAATAGCTGCCATTCGATGCGAGCTTATCTATCCACGGGGTTCTCGCGACCATCATGGCATCGGGACGCATCCCGTCTAGGCCGATGATGAGTACCTTCTTGTCCATCTTGTCTCACGTTCTCTCGGGACATCCGATCTCGGGGGTGGCCGAGGTGCCTCGCTTAGTCCGATGCCCTCTCACAGTATTTCGGGGTTTATATACATCGGATAAATGGAATGATGATGCCGAACCAAGCTCGCGCGCGATTGGACGGCTATCGCGCCCTCTTCGATCCGAACTTCTTGCCCCCCGCGCTCGTCGGACGGAACCACGAGCGGGGGCTGGTGTGTGGTTTCTTGAAGGATAACTTGTGCCTCAAGACGGACGCCGTGTCGAGCGTGCCAAGCACCACGAGCCTACCCGGAGCCGGCTTGGCCATCATGATCGGGGGGTTCAATGGTGTTGGCAAATCGACGCTGGCACGCGTCGTTCTGGAAGACATTTCTGGAAAAGCAGGCGAGATCGGCATCGAGCGGTCTCATATCGTTAACCTCGTCTTGAATTGCGTCGAGAAAAACGAAACGCAGTTGATCTTGGACTTGCTTTACGAGCTGGAACTCAAGCTCGGGGTAATCCATTCCGTCCCCGTGGACGGGGCGGCCACCGCCGCGAGCATCCCCCAAGCTCGCGTGCCGGCGTTCCCGTGCGTGGAGGACGGGATTGGGGAGGTACACCGCTTGGCGCGATTCGCGCCCGTTCCGGAACTTCCTTGCGTGTCCCCCCCGTTTTCCAGCCAGCGCGTTGAGGAAATAGATGTCCAGGCTGCTTGGGGGCACATTTCGAGGTTGCTGCACACCCGCGGCAAGGAAAAGTTCTACAACGTGTTGCTGAAGGACATAGAATACATCCCCGCCCGTTTCCTCACCAAGATGGCAAGTAACCTCAAGTCCTTGGGCTCGAACATCTTGATGACCACGTCGATCAAGTACAATCCTTTCATCCACGACTTGGTTGACGTGCGCTTCGACCTCGACGTGTACCCCGTCAGTACCCTCGAGGATATCGTCGAGCAGCGTGCCAGGCTAGCGTTCCGGTCGGTCGACGCGTCGATCACGCGGTTCCTCACGGATGCGGTCGTGGAGTTCGACAGCGCCCGTCCCGGTCCTTGCGTTGCCATGTTGAAAAAGATATTTCCTCATGTTGCCGGGAAGGGCCTTGAAGATATCGACCTGGAGTTACTGCAAGAGTCCGTGCGTGCAACGCTCCCGTCGATGAGCTACAACGAGCTTGACCTTGCGGATTATTTCAACACGGCCACCGTCCAAGCACTCGTGTTCCTCGATAATATTGTCAGCCACTATGCATCCACGAGGCAGCCATACGTGTCAAGGAATCAGCTGCGCGAGATTTACAACATCTCCTGCGAATCCATGGACTTGAAAGGGAATAACAACGAATTCGAGTCATTCCTTGCCGACTTGCGCGGAAACAACTTGTTGCTCAAATCAAACCACGAGGGCGGAACTTTTTTCATGGTGGTGCCTCCGAGGTACTTGAAGGTGTACTTGGACGAGGTGTTGGCCTGATGGGGCCGATGTTATCAAGCGAACGCGAAAACAAAAAAACCGAAAACCACGTACGTGACCTGCGCCACGATCGTGGTGTACACGCTCCTGGTGTACGTGGATGCGACCGCGAGCACCGCGTGCGAGATGAACCCGAAGAGCATCAAGGTAACGTCGAACGACAACGACTAGTCGAGGAGCATGTTGACCGCCGCGCTTCCTATGATGGCGACGAGCCTTGCCATCCCCTTCCCCCACTTCGATTGCATTCCCGCCTGTTCCCTTTTCCTCGAGAAATGATCGAGGAAACCCCTCGCGACCACGCCCCTGTAGACGATCTCCCCGAACGCGAGTGAGAGCGCAACCGGGATGGCTATAACAATCCTGTTCACTAGGCTCGCGTTGATAAAATCAACATAATCGCCTTGCGATGGGCTCGGGCCGAACGCATCCCACCCGGTTGCTTGGTACACCCACGCATTGATGGAGGACGTCCACGTGTCGACGAGCGCGATGGTAACACCAGCCACGACGCCCACAAGCGCGACAATCAAGACATCCTTCCGGGAAACCCGGTTGAGCCCGATCTTCGACCAGCTCATGCGGTTTGACTTGATGTACGCCACGGGAATGACACCGAGCAAGCAAGCCGACAAGTACACGGCAATGACGAGCACGGGATCGAAGGGGATGGTGGTCGACCCTTCCTCGGGGCTCGCCACGAGGATGATGATGAAGAATCGCGCCAGCACGGAAACGAAGTACGACCAAATGAGGCAATTCAGCACCTCCCGGATGGTCCACGCCGATTCGCCCCCCGTCCGGTTGAAGATCAAGCTCTCCAAGGAGACCGTTTTTGGTTTTGAAGCCTTGCCTTTTCCTTTTTGGCTTGTCCCGGGGACTGGTAACTTGGCACCGCACACCGGACATTTATCCAGCACGTTATCAGAGATCTTGACCAGTAAACCGCACCCGGGGCAGGTCATGTCGTTTCCAGTCATCGTGCTCACGTGTTCCTTGTCGTCACGCGGGGTCTATGCTTGATATAGGTTGAGCCTAATATGACATTTGCTATGGCACCATCATGTCCGGGGGCACGTGGATGGCGTGATGGCGCCGGGGCGGGGGAGGGAAAAAAAGGAGTGAATGCCGGGGGCAGGGTCCCGTATCACGCGGCCTTCTTGGTTTCGTCGGTGATGGGGCTATATTTTTTCCAGTTTAACACGCTGATCAGTATGATGAAGACCAAGCTAAGCGACATGATCACCCACACGCCACCCGTGTATTGCAGCAAATCATAGACCTTATCAAGCAGGTATTTCAGCCCCACGAGCACGGCTCCGAGCAAGATGGAGAACAAGATAAAGCGGGCGACGAGTTCCTTCTCGCGCTTGTTCGAGTCTTCGAATATGAGCTCGTGAAATCCTATTTTCCTGCTGAAAAACAAGATCAAGTAGATCAGCACGAACGTGATGAGCACGTAAGCTCCAGCCTCGTAGCTGAAGGACCGCACGCTTTCGTTGAACGCTTGGGTCGGGGGATCGCCCACCGCCGGGTTGAAGAAGTGCCCGAGGGCCAAGGTGACGGCCATGAACAGTATATACGTGAACGTGTTGGACCATAACCTGTCGTCCGGGTGGATGAATATTTTCTGCGTGAACGAGGATATTATCGAGATAACGACCAGAACCACCAATCCTCCAACAGAAATCATGTATGTAATCAAAGCGACGGCCGGTATCAAGTATTGAAGGAGAATCGCGAAGACCAGTATCGTGATTGATATCCCGCCCACGAGGCCCTGGATAAGCACAAGTCGCATCGATGGCATCTGTCTCACCGTTTTTCTAGTACTGCTATATTTCGAAGCTTGTACCTCCTTTAAAAATTGTGCGTAATGACACGGTGATAGAATGCCACGGTTTGTTTCACGCGTGCCTTGATGTCACGTTCTCTTTCGTTTTTCCACGTATCGCCCGCGTGTCTGGATTTTTTCCATCCGGTCGAGAACATGCTTGCACGAGTCATTGACTTGTTTCTCCACCGCGCGTTTCTTGTAGCCCGCCATGAAGGACGGGAACATGCGATCGAAAAAGTGCGCGTGCGTCGATGTCAGGACTCGCTTGAACAGGTGGAGGTCCACCGCTTTATCTTCCACGTTCGTGGTGTGCCTTGCCAGTCCAAAATCGATGAGCTTGAAATTCCCCTTGTCGTAGATGATGTTCGATGTCGTGATATCCCCGTGGATGTAGTTGATCTCGTGAATGCCAGCAACGTGATATCCAACGCGTTCCATCACGTCCTCTAGCCAGGTTCCTTTTTCAAGGTCTGGTATTGCATCCTTCAAGCGTTGCCCCGGCACGAATTCCATGACCAGGAAGCATTCCTTCACGTTGACCTCCAACAAGCAAGGCACGGGGATGCCAGCCTGCAATAGCGTTCCCAGCACCCGGGCCTCGCCCACGGTGCGTTCTCGCCGAAGCTTTTCATCAAGCACGGGGTGCCTGTATGCCTTTCTCGCCCTGATCTTGAACACGGCCTCGCTACCGAGCCACGTCCCCTTGACCAAGGTTGCCTCAGCACCCTTCCGTAATACTTGGCCATTCTGCACCCCGGGCATCACGGCACGCCACCCCCGTTCCCGCTTGCCGTTGGTGCATTCGCCCGCCACGGCACGGGCACCTCGTCGAGCCGCCATCTAGGTAACACGTCTGTTTCATCCAGCGGGATACTCGCACGTGTAGCTTGGAATTGGATCAAGCCCGTCCACGCGATCATAACGCCATTATCTCCCGCGAGCCGCTTCGGGACAACGGCAAACGTTGCACAGTGATCGGCGGCTATGGACCAAGGTCCCCCCCATGATGTAGATGCCGTCGTCCGATGCCGTTTTCAAGAGGAAAAACGTGATTTCCTCGATATTGAAATGCTTGGCGATCAGCACGTCACGCACCAAGTTTCCAAATCCCGTGGCTGTCCCGTTTTCCTCCGGGAGAAACCACGTTACCGTGTTCGGGTCTTGCGGCAAATCGCGCCCGTAGCACGAGCAATTGGTGATGCCCATGTACACGCCCCGTTTTTCGATGGGAAATGCATTCACGGTGCGGTACAAGGCCCGGTAAAAGTCATAGCTCGTGGCAAACGGCTCCGCGGGGCCGTTTTCGATTCTCTCCGGATCGACTTCCACGGAACCGTAGGGTGGCATCATCCAGTCCGAATACCCGCACCGGTAGAGCATGGGCGCGTATTGGGACCATCCATGGGTTGGAGACACGGAGACGTATCCATCTACCTTCTGGAGGTCAGCGTCGCCATCCCAGAAGTCATGGATTTGCTTGTCGGAGTGGATGGACTCCATATATATGTGCTTCCCGCTTAAACGAGATGATTGCAATTGATCGCGGAACGCGAACAAGTCCTCCCACGCGGCGATGCATTCCTCTGTGGAATTGAATCCGTTCAATGTCTCGTACGTCGGGTTCTCGATGTCATACGTGACACCCTCCCAGTTGGACAGCGTGCCGTTGTTCTCGTATTCCACCATACGCTGGAGCACGATCTTGGTATCCGCGATGATCTGCCGGATGTTCAGCCCCGTTCTCACGAACCGGTAGGTGACGTTCGGGCACCTTGCCTCCCATTGCTTGCAGAACTCGATCGACGCGTTCGTGGGTAGCCCCGTGACAGGGCCGCACATGTCGAGCGTCACCGCATGTTCATCGAGCTCATCGAGGATCGCGTCGCTATACAACGAGATATCCGGGTCGTGTGCCCAGAACTTGAAGGTCACGTCGTAATCCTTAGGTTCTATCGTGATCGTTGGCCGGTACAGGCCAAACGTGAGCACCACTCCCGGCAAGGTCGCGCACGCAAGGACGATGGCAAGGGCGATGGCTTGGGGCCTCGTCACCCTTCCCCAGTGTATCTTGTTTCTTTTCAAGGCCGGGTTTTTCTTAATTTCCCCCGAATTCTTGACGAGAACGGCGATCCCGTTGATCAGGGTGAGGATGGCAACGATAAACACGAGTGCAAGAATCCCCCACGAGAGAACAGTGATGAACGGCAGCTCAACAATCGTTTTCCCCTCGAAGTCGATAAAATCTGCAGCTGGGATGAGCCACCAATAGGCAAAATTCAAAACCGTGTACGCCATTGAAAAAAGCGTGTGTGCCGTGATGAAAAAGAAGATTTCCATGGCGATCAAGGTAACACCCAGCAATAATTCGTTCAAGACCCCCGTGATTTCCGAGTACCCCCCGTGTATCGTGATCGCGGGGATGATCAAGTGGTAAATGGCCATGAAAGCGACCAGGAACGATGCCGTGAACCGGACAAGGAAGATCAGCATGGGATGGAGGCGGACTCGCATGCATCCGGTTTACTTTCCGGGGATATAAATCGAAGTTCGTGCGGGCAATGAAGGCCATGGCTTACTGCGGTTTATCCCACCGTCCTCGTTCCAGCAACGAAGTGAGCCTTGCATCGCAAGCTTCCAGCCGCGATAGAAAATCATTCACCGCCTTGTCATCGGGCACGGCTGTTGCTGTATCTCTCGTGACACTCCATGCCCTTTCTGAAAGGGCTGCGAGTCGCTCGCGAATGGTCGGGATTTCCACCCGGTCCACTTGTGCCCACGAGCACATCTGGACACCAATGACCGGCGTGCTGGCATCAAGCTGGATGGGATGTTCGGTTGCAACAGATAGTCTCGACCTATTTTCCCAGCGGAACATGTTCCAGCGATATATCTCCTCGGGCGTCCAGTGATACTTGCGCGTGATGTAGATCGGCTTCCAAGACGTGTTAACGAGCGTGTATCCATCCTTTACGAGGTCATGGGGCAGGTTGTAATAGCATTCGAATTCAAAGACGAGGATGTCCCGCGGGATGTCGATCTTCCCTTCCGGGGCAAAGCCCTCCCATATGCACATCGTTTTCCCGTGCTTCTTGACGATCTCGTTCATGCGGACGATAAAATGGCGATAGAGCTCCTTCGAGGAGTCTATCCCGTGTTGTTTCATGTACGCCATGCAATCCGGGTCAGTGTCGATGCCGTCGTGGCGCACCTCGTCGGTCCCGAGATGGACCCACGGGGAGGTCGAGAACACGTCGCGCAGCTCGCCGACCAGGTCATCGATGACCTCGTATGCCCTTTCCTTTCCCATGTTGATGACGCCGTCGTTTTCGACATCACCCTTGAGCTGGAATGCCACGGGCATTGCCTTCACCAGCGACCTTGCATGCCCCGGCAAATCGATCTCCGGAATGACGATCACGCCCCTGTCCTTGGCAAACTGGACCAGCTTGAGCAAATTTTCGCGTTTAAAGTGGTGGCCTTTCGTGGGTAATCTTGGATGCTTTTCCGACGGGAAGGTGAAGCTTTGCTTGTCACTCAAGTGCAAGTGGAGACGGTTGATCTTGTAATACCTGCAGAGCACCACGAGCTGGAACAACGTCTTTATTTTGTGCTTTTTACGGGCAAGATCAACCATAAGCCCTCGATAGGAAGCAAACGGGGTATCCTTGATCGCACATCGTGGGATTGACGTTCCATTTTGCTTTTCATTGGAAATTAATTGCAGGACGGTCGCGCTACCGTTTACCACGCCTTGATAACTCCCGCCACGCAAGTATATTGCATCATCTATCGATATTTCATAACCTTCCTCGTCAATGCCGTCATTTATCATGAGATGGTATTCCAATGCTTTACCAGCAATTCCTTGCTTGATTGGAAGATTATCGTTCCCCTTTTTGATGACCACGTTCACGTTCTTGCATGTTGCCATGATTTCCCGAGAAATAATTCCGCAGAGGCCATCCATTACTTCCGAGTTTGGAAAAAGAATGAAGGTCTTGATGTCACCGAGCAGTCCATTCTCCAGATGACATTCTCTTGGAACGGGAATGAGATTCATGTTAACTCTTCAACTGCTTGAGTGTACTAATCTGGCCATACTCCAGCATTGCATCAACTGCAGCACGGACGTTCTTGACCGGGCAATCAAGTAAATCGTGCGTGAAGCCAGGAACGTAACAAGCATTCTCCGGGCTGAACACGGCGTCTTTCATGGTCTGTTTCACGTGTTCGGTTACTTCCCCTGTAGTTTGAGCGAAACTCACGGTATTGCTGGCATCCACGGCGCCGATAAGGATTATTTTATCCCCGTATTTCTCTCGAATCCGTGCTGGTTCGTTCAGCGCAGCCCGTTCGATGGTCTGCCATGCATCAATGCCAGCTTCGATCCAGTTCGGGACGATGGTTTCCCCGTAACCGCAGCTGTGGATGATGACGTGGCCGCCGTGCTTGTGGACGTAATCGCATACTTCCTTGTACAGCGGGACCCAGAACTCGCGGTGATACTCGGGACTTATTATCGGTCGTCCTTTCTGGCCCGTGTCATCCCAGAACCAGATGAAATCGATTTGCGCCCCCACTTCTTCTGCCAATTCGTATTGCAGTTTTATATTTTTCAAGGCGAGGTCCTTGACTTGGCCGAGCCACGTCCTGAGTTTTCCGGGGTATTTCCTGCACATGATGCTCATTGCCGGCGTCCCCGATCCCATTCCCTCCCACGTGCCCTCGAACAAGCCACCGGCGCTGCACATGAGCGCGAAATCCGAGAAACCACCCTCGCTGAAATCGTTGTAATGCTCCTCGTACCATTTCAGTTCGCTTTGGAACAGCTTGCGTGATTCCACTGGCGGGGCGAACTTGTCGTCCCACGGCTCCCCGTGTTCCGCGTAGAACTCGTCACGCACTTCCCATGGTTCCAAGACCTTGTCACCTCGTTTCTGGCGCGTGAAGTAGCCATTCACGTACCAGGAGTAGTCTGTTTCGTGCATTTTCATCCCGTGAACGCTGATCCCGCCTAAAGAGCCGATGTTCATGGAATACTTGTCCCCGGCCCTGATATGCTGCCGTTCCCATTCCGGATAATCCTTGGGAACCGGCACCGACGGGTATCCATGGCCCCACCCGATGCCAATGCCGTGCCACTCGCTGGTGATCCACTTGTTCATGGTCTTGTCCCCGAAATGCGTGAGGCGGATGAATTCTTCGGGGAGGTCCTCGTTTGCAATGTCTCTCGCCCATTCCTGGTAGAACAACCCTTGGTTCGGCGTGCCGAGCGACAGCATGGGCAACCGGTCGAGCGCGGACGTGTCGTGCGAGAACACGGCACGGAACCGGTCCCTTGCCGAAAGTTGCTTGGTCATGGAGCTTACCTTCGTTTGCAAGTATATAATCGTCGGCGGGATATACCGGTTAGGAGAGCCATTCCTTGATTTTGTGGGCGATCTGCATGTAATACTTCTGGCAGGTGTGCCCCCCGTCCTTGAAAATCAAGGTGTGCGAGTCCGGGATGCCCATCGTTTCCTTGTTTTTCATGAACTGGGTCTTAAAGTTCACCACGTTGTCATCCTCCGAGTGGATCAAGTAAACCCGCGCCGAGTAGGGGACGTCGGGATCCGGGCGTATCTTCGAGACCGGGGACACGTCCCGGCACACCCGCAAGAATTCCTTGAAGTGCTTGATGCGGAACCAGCACGCGAGCCTGAATAAACGAGGCATGTCTTTCTCTATCAGGTCCCGGTAGTCGTACGGGGCACACATCGCGAATATTTTCTTGATGCGTGGGTCGTTCAGCAACGTGCCCAACACGATTGCTCCTCCCAACGACCCGCCAGTCGCGTGCACGTTATTCCTGTCGACCCGCGGATGTTTCAAGATGAAATCCAAGACGTGGTTTGGGTCGTCAAACACTTGGCTGAAGTATTCGGGGCTCAAGGCATCATTCATTGTTTTTCCCGAGGTTTCGGGATGGTCTGAGTCCACGCCCCTGAAATCGTACGAAAAAACGATAAATCCTGACTTGGTGAGCTCTTCCATCATGATGCGTGCTCCTTCAACCTGCCCGTGCGCGCCCAACCCGTGGAAGACAATCATGGCCGGCGCTTTGCCAGCTTGCGCCTCGTTCATCGCGATATACACCCTGAGCCGCTTCCCGTCTGCCATCACGGCCTCGTCTTGTTCGAGTATCATAAGTGGTGTAAAGAATGCTGGCTCACAGAAAACCATCGCCAACCTATATATGAGCCGATACCGTAGAGAGATTCATGCAACCGAATGTAGTCTTTTTTTTCACCGATGACCAGCGGTTTGACACCATCCACGCCCTGGGGAACGAGCACATCATCACGCCAAACATGGACAGGCTCGTGGAAACCGGGACAACGTTCACGCACGCTCACATACCCAGCGGGACGAGTGGCGCGGTGTGCATGCCAAGCAGGGCCATGCTTCTCACCGGCCGCAGCTTGTTTCACATCGATGGAGCCGGCGAGCGGATTCCAGAGCATCAGGTGCTGATGGGCCGAGCGTTCATGGAACATGGGTACAACGCCTTCGGTATCGGGAAGTGGCACAACGGCAAGGACTCGTTCAACCGATGCTTCTCTGGCGGTGCCGAGATATCGCAGATGTTCGCGTTGAAAACATCGATCGCACACGAGAAATCAGTCGCCGAGATGCTGACCGAGAAGCTGAAGTACAAGGACCCCAAGCCAGACATCATGAGCGTCGTCTGGATCGAGCAGCTTCGAGGGTACGTGTTCGTCGAAGCAACGCACCAGCGGGACGTGATGATGGCGATCAGCGACATCAAGCACGTGAAGGGGAAGGTCCTCGGCCAAGTTAAGATGGAGGAGCTGGAAAGCTTCTTGAAACCAGAAAAGATCACGGAAACGCTTGAAATTGGCGACAAGGTGGAAATCATCGCGGGCTTGTTCGCTGGCGAGAAGGCTTACGTTGGCAAGATAGATGAATCGAAGGACGAGGTCACGCTGTCCTTGATCGGGTCAGACACGCAGATACCCATCAAGCTGAACGCTGATTACCTGAAGATCATCGAGAAGGGTGCCGGCGCGGGCATGGCCGCGGATATCGGCGAGGGCACGGTGGTCGGGAAGGGGATCAAGGAGTTCACCTTCGGGGAACAAGAACCCTCGACGAAGCCCGTCGAGGACTTTGCCGACGAGTTCGAGAAGGAAGAGCAACCACAGGAAGCACCCGATGTCGTCGTGTATAGCGGTCGCAAGCAAAAGGTAGTCGGGGATATGACGCTGTTCGATTCCCCGTTCGATGACGAGGAAGACACGGGTGAGCTCGACGACGAATTCGGCAACTTCGACGAGGAATACACCGAACCGCCATCCGGTGGAGAAAAAACGGAAGAGGAGGAAACCGGAACGAAGGACTCCACGAAAGCATCCGACAATGAAGGTGAAGACGAGGAGGACGGCGACTGGTAAGCCAGTCGAACCGGCCGCAATGCATTTTTTTTCTTGCATACCCGCAAGGTGCACGTATCATGGAAATCATCGAGGATTTCAAGCAAAGCTGGACAAAAAATAATAAGCAGTTCAGCATTGACGAGCCGTTCCCGGTTTACATCGTGGACATCGCCGGCCGCATCAAGAACTTCATGCTGGAACAAAACCGGGGGTACCAAGGCGCGCTTGGCAACGCGCGGGGCATGCTCGATGCCGTGAAGGCCTACTGCAATCAGGCAACCATTACCGACCCCGAAAAGTTTGCCACGAACATCGATCTCATCTTCGAGTTTCTCTTGAAGGTCCGGCTCACCAGCCAGGTACCACTGAACACGGCATTTTTCATCAAGCAAAAGTTGAAGCAGATGAACCCCGCTACGAGGTCGGTGGACGAGTTGAAGGCGGAGCTTTGCGCGCAATGCGATTTCCACCTTAAAAATTACGGGAAAGCAAGGGACCGGATAGCCAACCACATGTCCACGAGGATCATCGACCGGTGCGAGGAGTACGACCAAGAAGCCATCGTCATCGGGACGCATTGCCATTCGGGCGCGGTGATCAAGGCGATCATCAAGTCAAAGGAACACGTGAAGCACGTCGTCGTATCGAAAACCGAGCCCGAGCAGCAAGGCGTGATCACGGCAAAGGAACTGGTCGACGCGGGGGTCAAGGTGCGGTTCATCACCCTAGAGCAGTACGGAATGGAGTTCCGCAGGGTCAACATGTTCCTTTTCGGGATTGACGCGGTCTCCATCGAGGGCACGGTGCTCAACAAGGCAGGCACCCGCATGATCGCAACCTTGGCTCTCACGAAGGACCTTCCGGTCTATTTCTTGGGCGAGACCTACAAGTACGCCAGGGACACGCTCTACGGCGGCCTCATCCGCGTCGAACGCAGGGACGTGACGGAGCACTTGCTCCACAACCACGTCAGCATCGACCTCCACCCGTATGTCGAAAAAGGAATGCTCGACGCCAGTTTCAGTGCCTTCGACACGACGAAGCCAGAGTATTACGACTCGATCGTCTCGGAAATGGGGTTCTTGCCCATGAAAACCGCGTTCGAGCTCGCGTGGAAGGATTATCTCGATTAATTCGATTTTTTCATTCTTTCACCCAGCCAGCATGGAGATTCATGCAACAAATGCTGTAGGAGATCGTAGCTACCGGGGACGGCAATCAGGTAGAACGCGCGAGCAGTTAATTCCACAAGGCTTGCATCTCGAAATATTTCTTAACGCTTGCTATGAAGTTCGCCAGGATATCGGATTTATCTTCTTTCCGGTAAACCACGCAGATGGTTCGATTGGCATCGAGCGGCAGGCCTTCAATGGTAACGAGATTGATCGACCCGAGATCTACAAATCGTTTTGCCGGATAATGGCCAACGATGCTATAAAGGTCGTCGCTGTCGGAGACTGCCGTCAGGATGGCTTGCACGGACTGGAGTTGCATGGTGCGCGGCTCGTAACCGGGATATAACGACCGCATGCGGCCTTCAAGCACCGGGATGAAATCACCCGCCTCTTGCCGGGTGCCCGACCCTTCCTCGCGGTCAATTCGCGTCAGGCCCTTGATGGTTTCGAGGGAAAGGACCCCGCCACGACCGAGCTTGACGTTTTTCGATGCAA
Source organism: Promethearchaeota archaeon (assembly GCA_041305945.1). Classification (GTDB taxonomy): domain Archaea; phylum Asgardarchaeota; class Lokiarchaeia; order Sigyniarchaeales; family Sigyniarchaeaceae; genus JBGLND01. The sequence goes on along the minus strand of JBGLND010000001.1, from coordinate 1,664,170 downwards.
TGACGACCAAGCGTTCCTTCAACAGCGGGAGCACGGTGAATGGCTCCCCGGCGGTGCCGAAGATGCTCCCGACGATGGCGGCCTGGCACTCGCCGGCTTCGAGATTTTCAAGCGCGCGCTTGCTGTCGCCCATCTCGACGATGAGCCTGATGTCCGGGGCGATCTTGGAAAACTCGCTGAAGAATTGCGGCAGGATGTATTCGCCGGGCGTGGTGGAGACCGACACGCGCAGCTTCATTGCTTCCTCCGCGTTGAGCTTGGCCAAGGATTGCTTGCACGCCGCGAACCTGGCGAGGATGTCGCGGGCGGCTTCGAGCAATATCTTCCCGCCGGACGTGAGCGTGAATGACTTCGACGAGCGGTTGATGAGCCTCGTGTCAAGGGTGTCCTCGAGTTTTTGAATCACTTGGGTTACCGAGGATTGCGTGATACCAAGCTTCTTGCCCGTCTTGGAAAAACTATGCAACTTTTCGAGGGTCACGTAGACTTCTAAGTCGAATAGGCGAATCATACACCATCATCCCGCACGCCACGCGCGGCACGGTGATAAGAAAAAATGAAGACATGAAAAAAAATGATTCTTGTTCTCACGCGCGGGGCGCGAGCGCCGGCCCGCACGGGCTCACTTCCGCATCACGATGACCGCGTTGGACACTTGCGTCCCGCGAACGCGGAAATCACGGTCGATGAACATCGTGAGTGCATGCCGCTGCTCTTTCGTGCCGTGAAGCATCGTCACGCTCATGAGGGGGTTGGAGCTCGATTCCATTTGCGACTTCGCTTGGAGCACGTGGTGCAAGTAGATTTTCTTGTTGCAGCAAGGGCAGACTGCCATTAACTTGTCGTGGTTGCAGCTCATGATCAATCGAGGATAGCACGCGCTGGCAGGGATATGAACGGGGGTATGTTCCGGGTATTACGTTTCCATGACGTGCCGTTACTGGCGGTCGCGCTTGCATAACAAGGCGTGACAGGCCGGGATAAAGCTTATGTCGACCGGGGCGTTGTAGTAACATGATGGACAGCACCTTGTTGAACGGGTTCCCGTTCAAAGCAAATAACCCGCGCGAGGTGGGCAGCTGCTGTACTACCGCGTCTAGGCTTGAAGTGAATGCATCACCGAAGCCAGGGAATGTTCACAAGTTTTCTGACCCTGTAACCCACGGGAAAACTTTGGAACAGTTTCACGCGGCTATTAACGCGATCGCGCCCCATTACGAGAACGCGGCCACCATGGGTTATGATGCCGGCCGGGAACTCAGAGAAATTGATCGCATGGTACATGTCGGCCCCGTTTTGCTTGGAGCTGCAAGAAGCATGGTTGCAGCAGAAACGGCCGGCAATCTCTTACTGGGCCACATCATGCTGCTCGTGCCAATAGCATTCGCGGCGGGATATCTCGCGGGCAAGAAAGAACGTGGCGATCTTGCAAAGAAAGGAAGCACGCTCGATGATCTCAAATTCATCATGCACCAAGTCATCAATTCAGGGGACACGGATGACGTGATCTCTTTATACGAAGCGATCAGGACCGCGAATCCGGGAGGAATGGGTGCCGTCGAACGATTCGACGTGAACGCGCCCGGGTTCCGTGACGAGCTGCGTGTGAACGCGGCCACGTTCAAGGACGTGTTCTCCATCAACTCGGACGTGGATAGCATCTCGAGCGAGTGGGTCACGGGATTCGACATCACGTTCGGCGAGACGTTCCCCCGCCTGCACCAGCTGGTGACGGGAGGCCTGCCGGCCAACGATGCCATCGTGCAATTGTTCCTGGAGACCTTGGCCGGGCGCCCGGACTCGTTGATTACCAGGAAGAGCGGCATCGAGCGTGCCAAGGACGTGTCGATGCAAGCGAGGGCGGTCGTCGATCGCGGGGGCATGTTCACCAGCGCGGGCAGGCAGGAAGTTGCGAGGCTGGACGCGGCGCTCGCGGGGGCAGGGGGAAAACTCAACCCGGGAACGACCGCGGACTTGTGCGCCGCGGCGATTTGCTTGCTACTGCTCTCGGGGTTCAAGCTGGCGTGATGCCCGCTCGTGCAACGCCCGTTTTCTTGAGGTTTTCCAATCGTTCCTTGCGTTTCAACTCCAGCAACTCGCGGACCTCCAAGTTTGCCGCCTCGTAAGGGATCGGGAACCGGCCGTGGAGCTTGAGTTTCCGCGCGATCTTGACGCTGTTGTTGATGAGCCTCAGCACGCCCTTGAAGATAGGCTTCGAGGGGCCCGAGAGATTAACCGCCTTGCTAAAAATGAACAGCTGGTAGTCGTCAAACCCGCCGAGCAAGGCGTTCAGCGGGAAGTAGGTGTACACGATGAAGATGAAGAAGATGGCGATGGCGATGACCAGCGTGGGGAGCAAGCCGATGGCATCCACCAGCGGGAAGAAGCCCGTGTGGTAGAAGACCTGGGCAAGGGCCATCGCCGGGAGCGAGGACAGGAACGGTATCACGAACGTGGGGACCCAGTGGATGCGCACCTTCAGTATCCTGTACCGCACGTAGACATAGCACGCAGCGGTCTTGATACAGATTGGCACCCAGTCCCTGAAACCTATCAAGTAGGTGAGGCCGATGAGGCCCCACGTTTCTTGTATCCGCAAGACAATCACGAACAGCCACGCGAAAAAGATCTTGCCAAATTCCTCGATGACCCGGATGGTGTTGTGCGCGGTGATGTGCTTGGCACCCCACATGACCGAATCGGGGATTTCCACGAACACCCACGCGAGCCTGCTGAATATGGCGGGTAGAATGAATATCTCGATTCCTTGGTAATACTCGTACGCGGCCAAGTTCTTGATGGCAACGAAATAGAATGGCATCATCCCGAATATGATGGACCCGAGCATCACCATGAAAAAGAAACGCCACCTCAACGAATACGTGACGTAAAACTCTGCCAAGGTCTTTTTCCCGCTGGAATACGATTCGGCAATGGCGACCGTGAGGGCAAAATCCCCGAATTGCCCCATCTGCCCCGCGAGGCCCATGCCCATGCCGATGATGGCCGACCAGTACGCGTACGCGTTTATGTTTCCCACGTAGGTGAAAAACACGAACGTCCCCGCGAAGTTGCCAACGAACGGGAGCACCGATCCTTGAAGCCCGTAGAACACGATGTCCCGGAGCACCACCTTGTCATAGCGCATCTCGAACAGGTCCCGGACACGCAAGCCGAAGTATTTTATCATTTTTTGAAATGCCTGATGACTCGGTTATGAGATTCCGGGCATGATCATAGATTTTAATGCAAAAGTTCTTCTTAAATAACTCCAACCGTAGAGTGAGGGTTGTTAAAATATACTTTTCATCTGTTTCCTCAATATTCAAGGAGAAGGAATCGTTCGGGAGATCATTAAGTACCATCTCGGTCTCATGTTCCGGCACGCTATCTCCGATTGCGCACATCAGACGGTAAATCCCCGGTTGAAGGAATTCAATCCTCAAGGTTAATTCAAATGTCTTGTTGCTAAGCTTCGGAAGATCAGCATAATTTTCCAAACCCTCGGATGAAGTGAAATTTAAATATAAATTTACCGCCCGGCATTCGAATTCGACAACGTTTCCAGAATGTCTCTTTAATTGTACAATTTCCCTGATAACGAAGGCTTTTCTTGAGAATAGCTTCTTGATTAAATTATAGGGCGATGTTATCGCTTCACCATGAACATCAATCGGGTGGTCTGTCAGCCCATAAACCAAGTTCGGTTCGGAATAGGCAGTGACGGTTTTTCCATAGGAGAAAGGATGAAGGAGTTTTTCCTTGAAGAGATACAGAAATACCTTGATCATGGCTTTCATGTCAATATTGAGAGACATTTTCTTTCGATTCCTTATACTACCGCTGAGGTCTATAATCTATTTGGTATACATTTCGATGGTATTGTGGAAATCGGGAGGATATCGGGAGCATCGACGCGATGGTCCATTTCCGGAAACACGATTCATATAGGGACGATAAATTTTATTCAAATCCATTCCATTTAAAACAGGGGAGAAGGCTTTTGATAACATTAACGAGACAAGTGGAACGTTGGAAGAGTATTTCATTGAGGACATAACAGGAACGGGAGATTACATCACGTATCTATTTGTCGAGGAACAAAATAGCAGTTAAAATATCATCGTTCATGGGCTTGTAAGATATAAAGAAGTTTCAAAGGATATATTAAATGATGTTTTAGACCAGATTTCTATCCCTGAAAAAATTAAGTATAACATAAAAAAGGACATTCAAACTCATAAATCCAAGGTTATTTACCTTAGCCGAATTGGAATTCAAGAACATCAAAAAAAGAAACGAATTGGCAGCTTGATTGCCAAGTTTTTTGACTTTTTGATGTTTCAAGAAAAGGATAACATCGTGATTTATGCAAAAGTTCTAAAAAACCTTGATATCTTCCTTTCTGGACCATATATCACTATTGGACAAGGTAAGGATGAACATTGGGGAGATTTCTTAGTAAAATACCGTGTACTCTTTCATTGATTTTTTTAGCACCTATATCCCGATGATATGATGCCTCAGATATTCCCCGGGGCATACACGCGCATCCAGTGTGGTGTAACGACATCATCTCGAGATGTAAACCATGGTCCACATCAAGCACATGCGGTTGCGCGGGTTCAAATCCATCGGCGCGACGAAAACAGTCCAGATAGATTTTGACAAGGGATTCTCGGCCATTGTAGGTGCGAACGGGAGCGGTAAAAGCAACATACTTGAAGCATTCTCGTTCGTCATGGGAAATTTAAGCGCGAAAAGCCTTCGCGGGGAAAACATGCGCAACATGATCTTCTCGGGCAACCAAAAGGTGGGAATACCTGCCGCTCAAGAAGCGCACGTCGAGCTGGTGCTCGACAATGCCGATCGCGGGCTCCCCCTCGATGCCGACATCGTGAAGATCAGCCGCAGCATCGACCTCGACGGACGTGGGAAGTACAAGATCAACGGCCGCACGGCGACGCGAACCGAGGTCCAGGATTTACTGTCCCTAGGCGGGCTCCACGCAAGCAGCTACAGCATGGTCTTGCAAGGCAGCGTTTACGAGGTCGTGAACATGAGCAAGTTCGACCGCAGGAAACTGATCGAGGAAATCGCGGGGATCGCAGCGTACGACGAGAAAAAATTTGCAGCCCAGAAAGAGCTCGATACCGTGGAGACGAACCTGTCGCAAGTGCGATTGCTCATGAACGAGGTGTCGACCCAGCTCGCCGAGCTGGAAAAAGAAAAGGACGAGGCCCTCAAGTACCAGCACCTGGTCAAGACCCTTGAAGCATCGACGATTGCATTGAGATCCCTTGAAATATCGGCAATGCGTGACGAGATCGCCGGTGCAAAGGAAGAGAATGCCATGCTGGATGAACGACTTCGCGAGCTTGACAAGAGGATCTCGATCGAGGAGGAGACACTCGTCGCGGTGAAGCAACAGATAAGCATTCTGAACGCAGACCTGGCCGCTAAGCAAGGCCAAGAGCTGCTCCAGATCACGAACGAGCTTGACAGGCTCAAGCAGGCAATGGGGGACATCAAGTCCAGCATCCGGTACATCAACCAAGCAAGGCGGAGCGCGGAGGACGAGAAGGCAAGGACCATGGAGGAAATCACCCGCCTGGAAGGCGAGAAGGCAATCCTTCTCGATGAGATACGAAAGGTCGAATCCATCTTGGACGAGCACCAGGAATCCATAGAGAAGCAGAAAGCACGCCTTGATTCGAAGCATGACGAGCTTGCCAGCCACGACCAGCAATACAAGGACCTGCTTGCCAAGAAGGAGACGCTTCGCCAGGCCCTCGTCGACACGAAGAACGCCTTGAATGAAACAAAAACGGAATTCAAGATGGTCGAGAGCCAGCTTCACAAGGAAAGAGCCGGACTCGAGACCATCGAACGAGAACTGTCAGGCTCGGAAAGCCAGCGCTCCGACATCAACGCGCGGCTGCAAGGCTTGCGCCGCAAGGTTGACGAGGCCCGCCCGGCCTTGGGCGAGAGTCCCGACCAGATACAGGCCGGGATCAAGCGTGCTGAGGGCGACTTGCGGGCGACCAGGGACGCGATCCGCCAGAAGTCGGAGGAAATCTACGAGCTTCGGTCCATGGCCAAGGCTGCCCAGCAATTCGGGAACAACGGGCTGAACAAGGCGATCAACGCGCTCTTGGAAGCGAAAAAACAAGGGATCATCAAGGGCATCCACGACATCATCGGGAACCTCGGCAAGGTCGATGCCAAGTTCGCGGTGGCCATGGACATCGCGGCCGGTGGCAAGACCAATTTCTTGGTGGTTGACAACCAGGGCGTGGCCACGGAATGCATCAAGTTCCTGAAACGCCAGAACCTCGGGCGGCTCTCGTTCATCCCGCTGGACAAGATACAGTACAAGGACAACAACCGCGACCAGCAACCCGGACCAGGAGTGCACGGCCGGGCCGTGGACCTCATTGATTTCGACTTGAAATACTTGCCCGCGTTCGAGTTCATCTTCGGCCGCACGTTCATCGTGGAAGACTTGGAAATAGCGAAGATATATGCCCCGAGCTACCGGAAGGTCACCATCGACGGGGACGTGGTCGATCCATCGAACTTGATGACCGGGGGGTCGGTCAACAAGAAGCAAGCAGGCGGTGCATTCCATGGCAAGGACGAGGAAAAATTGCCGCGGCTCGAGCAAGATCTTGAAGCCCTCAAGGGCATGGAAAGGGACCTGGATCGCCAGATACGTGGCGCCCAAGAACGCATCACGCAATATTACACGGCGAAAATCCAAGCAGAGAAGGATGCAAGCGGGTTGAAAGAGCAGGTTGTGAAGCTCGAAGCTCGCCTCGAAGAGATCGAAGCGGCCAAGGCCGGTAACCAGCAAAGGAGGACAGAAATGCAAGCGAACGTGGCATCCCTGGTCAAGCGTCGCGATGAAATTCAACTTACCGTCATCGAGCGCGAAGCAGCGGTGGCTGGTGTCGAGAAAGATATAGGTGGCATAGATAACATCCTGGCAGCATCTCCCCACGCCCAGTTGAAGGAGGACATCGACGCCCTGGCAATCGAGATCAAGAAGCTGGAATCTGCCCTCAACAAGCAGACCGTGGTGCTCACGCAAAAAACCACGCGATTGGACGAGCACGTCATCACGTCCTTGGATCGCGCGGCACGCCGGCTCGCCGATCTTGACGGCGCGATTTCAAAATCCATCGCCGACCTCCAAGAAAAGGAAGCCGAGAAGGACGCGATGGCAAGCACCATGAAGGACCTCGAAGCGCAAGTGGCCAAGAAGAATGACGAGCTCGCGACGCTGCTCGAGAAACGGAAGGAGCTCGAGCGTGCAAAGGAAAACACTGCCCTCTCGATCCAGAAAGCCACGCTGGAACACCAGGCCGCGGGGATCAAGCGGGGCAACGCCGCAACCAAGCTCCACGACCTCCAAGCACGCCTTGACGCGATGTGCAAGGAATTGCCGGAGCAAGCAACGGTGGATGAGGCATTCTTGAAGAAAGGGAAGGCCACGCTGGCAGGCGACATCGACTCGTGCAAGAGGGAGATAGACGCGCTCGGGAACGTTAACATGATGGCTATCGACAAGTATAACGATAACAAGAAACGGTTCGACGAGTTGAACGGCCGCCACGAGCTGCTCGTCAAGGAGCGCGAGGCCATCATCGAGTTCATGACCTCGATCGAGACGCAGAAAAAAGCAGCGTTCATGCAAACGTTCCAGAGCATCGCGCGGAACTTCTCCTACATCTTCTCGCGCCTGTCGCCCGGTGGCGAGGGACGCCTGGAGCTCGAAAACCTAGAAGACCCCTTCGCTGCAGGCGTCCAGATCATGGCGAGGCCCGCGGGGAAGCCGTTGAACGAGATATCCTTGCTTTCAGGTGGCGAGAAGAGCTTGACCTCGCTCTCGCTCATCTTCGCGATACAGCAGCACTGCCCGTCACCGTTGTACATCCTCGACGAGATCGATGCTGCTTTGGACGATGCAAACGCCGCGCTTGTCGCGGACCTCATCAAGGAACTATCCGCGCGGTCTCAATTCATCATCGTGACGCACAGGGACGTGACCATGACGCGCGTGGACCAGATACTCGGCGTTTCGAACGTGGACGGGGTCACGGACGTGGTCGGCTTGCGGCTGTCCGAGATATCGAGACTCCTCGCGGAGGCATGAGGTGAACGCGATGGAACGTGCGCTCCAATCCCAGAACGTGCAAGCGGAACCGGTCCAGCTTGCCGAGTGCCCGCTTGACACGGGAGACATGAACGTGCTGTGCCAGCTCGTGGAGGCCTGCCTCTTCATGCACGGGGATGCGATCCGAGAGTGCGAGTTAGCCAGCAAATTGGCCGTTCCACTCGAGGCCATCGTGCAAGCACTCGAGCACCTCGAGAAGAACTACCGTGCATTCGATAGTGCAATGCGTGTTAGGCGCACGCACGACGGTTGCTGGATCATGGACCTCCAAGAAATCGTGCAAGACACGGCATCGCCGTTCTACGTCGAGAAGCAGCAATTCACGAAGGCAGAGGTCATGACCGTCGCGCTGGCAGCATTCTTGCAGCCGGTGCCGAGGCACGTCATCCTTTTTTACCGGGGAAAGGGTGCAAGCATTCACCTGAACCGATGGGTCGATGCCGGGTTCCTCGGGCTGGTCACCTTGGGCGCGAGCGACCCGTCCATCAAGGATGTCTTGGAGAAGTACAACGCGGACCGGGACGAGAAAGAATCCAGCCGCGATAGCCTGGAAAATGACGAGAAAACCCTTGATAGCACGGGCGGGAAAGGCGGGGATGGCAAGAAGGCGCGAGTTAGGCCCGCTGCCACGTCCTACCCGTGCTACGTCACGACGCCGAAGTTCGCCGGTCATTTCAACATTTTTCCGCGTGGTCGCGCCGCCGCTAGCCCGCCACGAGCCCCGTGCAGAACCGGCGGCTGGCGCTGCTCCGCCGCGGGCATCGCGCTCGTGCTCGTGATGCGAGCGGTCAAGGCGCGCGCCGTGGCGGCGGGCACGTGACCGGCACAATGACCTCTTTTCCACCTTTTTTTTTCACGCTTGCTGTCAACGATAATATAATATGTCGCAGAAACGCCAGTCTAACGTGTCGCAGTTTTGTCGCTGGTTTTGACATCGGGGCGGATCGATATTTTCCCGGTGTTACCGGGGAAAAAAAGGTGGCAAAGATATCCTTAAACACTTTTGTTTAATAGGATTTTCCTGCCGATATATCAAGCTTGGTTATGAGGTTGTCGCCCTCATACACCATTATTTCTTTCTCATTATTTCTCCCTCATACACCATTATTTCTTTCTCGCATTAAGCATGCGGTGCATCTAATTATTTACGACATAATTAGATTGATGTTGACAAAGATTCATCCACCTTTCATGGATGCGGGTGTGCCCGCAATCTCATCAAGAGTCTCGGCTTGATCTGGTATGCGACCCTTTCCCATTTGTCTTGCTTGACTTTATCAATGGCGCCGATCGTGATCCAGAAAATCCCGATGGAGGCGAGCACGATGATGCCCGCTGACCCCCATATTTCCCATTCGGGCCTATCGTAGGGGCGGGTGAAACCGACCAGCATCATCATGAACGACGCTATGATACCTATGAACGTGATAATGCACCCGAAAACCATCATTTTCGCCAAAACATCGGGCAGCTTGCTGTACGCGCGTCCTACTTCCTCCTTTTCTTCGGGCGTGAGCAAGGATGCACAATGCGGGCAGAGATCCGCGAACATGCACCGGGAGCAAGTGGGTGATTGACAAGCCATGCAACGAGATACGATGTCATGATGATGCACGAGGCCCTTCATGGGCCTACCGCAAGACGTGCATATCTTTAAAAAGTCGCGCACGCTCGCTGGTTTTTTCACCGCTTGTGTTGATGCAGGATTTGCAGCCGGGTCGTTTCTGGCAGGGAGGTGACTTTCATCGTTCCTGGGGGGCATGACCCGCCCTTGCAAGAAAACCGTCTCCTTGCGGTCGGGAAGGCCGAGATCCTTCTCGTGCCTCGATAGCAACGTGAACGTCCATTGGTTGAACGCTGCGACCAGGTCATCGATGGTGGTGCACCCGACCCTCGCGAGCACGTTCTTGCCCCCGTCGAGACAAGGAAGCCACGCGAAGAATGGAAAGCAATTCCCGAAGCCAACGCCCGCGTGCCCGTCATCGCCAGGTGGCGTTGCCTGCAATCCAGATCGTTTCACGCCGGGGCACACGGGGACGATGATGTTGTCCGAGGGCCCTCCTCCGCGACGGTCCGGCGGGTCTCCCTTGTACTCGATGCCATGATCTATGTTCCGCATGGTGACCCTGCATCGCGCGAACGGCATCGTGTCCTCCTTCCACGGTCCCGTGCCGCCGTTGTCCAGCATTTCCAGCATCCACTTGCACTTCATCGCTGCCGTCATCAGCATCCCGACGCTCGATGCCCACTTGAACACGAGATCACATGCTTGCTTGATATCATGATCACGATCGCTGGATTGATGGCCGGCCTTGCTTATCGTCTGGACGTTGTTCCACCACACGCTGCCACCTTCCTTGTCGACGTGCTCGACATCGATATCAACTTGGAAAGGCCGGGAGACATGCTTCACGTGGCGTATCCTGACGTGATACTCGTTCGGGGAGCCGAGACACGCTAGCACCGTGCGCATGTTCAAGGTCACGTCGCAATACGAGACGTCCCAGTAGCGTGGCTCGCCATCGTCGCCGGTCTCCGTCACGCTCGCGAGCATCTCTTCTCCCACCTCCACGAGGACCTTGCTCACGACATTACCTGGAAGAAAGTAATTCGGGAACGGGCCATTCGGGCCGGATGTTGCCAGCCCGTCCTTGATGGCATGCGCGATCTCGACCACGACGGCGCGGCCTTGTGGCTGGAACGTCGACACGGGCGTTCCCGGTTCGGATCCCATGCCCGCGAAGGCCTTCAGCATGTCGAACGCCGGCGTGACATCCATGGCATGCTTCTTGAGCACGGCGCCGGGGAACCGGATTGGTTTCGGGACGAGCACGTGCTGGCATTCGAAGCATTTCACGTCGGTACGGGGCTTCACCGTGGCCATGTCACTTGCCGTGAATACCGATTTCCGCAAGTCCTGGTCGCACAAGACGCACGCCCGGATGAGGTATTTCTCCGCGATCTCCTCACGCGCCAAGGGATGCTTCGGGTCGGCCTTCGCGTTTTCAAAGGCTTTCATCACGTTCTCGTACGCTCGCGATTGCTTGACGCGCTCGATTACGGCAGGCGTCATCCATGATTCCTTGCCGGGGGCATTCCTCGCGGCCGTGTCCTTGGTGGTCGAGAAGATGTCGACGTTTCCTAGCCCCGCCCAGTCGACGAAATCTTGGTCGCACCGAGGGCAGTAGAAATAATACGCATCGATGTCGGGCATGGGGAAGAACTTGTCGACGAAGGCATCATCGATGCCCCCGTCATCTTGCCCCGCTTCATCATCCTCGCTTGCAACGCCATGGTCATCATCCTCGCTTTCCACGCCACGATCACTGGTCACGCTATCTGTAGTAACTTCTGCTGCTTTATCAGATGCATTGTTATCTTCGCGTGATGCATGATCCCAATCTGGACCGTTATACTGCCCGTCCTCGCTCGTCTCGAACGTGACGTCGAGCGCCCGCGTTCCCAGCGCGTCGACGATGCGTTCCATGACCGTTGCCTTTTCCCGCAGCGACGGCGGGTCACCGGGCGGGAACGCGAACGACGTGTCGATGGCGGTCGTCATGGCGAAGCCTTCCTTGACGAGCTTCCCGTCCGAGTATAGTTGCCTCCACTCGCGGATGTGCCACGCGCCCCGTTTAAACTTGGTGGCGATGACCTTGCGCCGTTCCCGCTTGAGCACGAACAACTGCGCGCCCGGCACGTCCATCGGCTTCTTCCACGTGCCGGCAAGCAATGGACATCCCGGGTTGGAGAAATCGAATTCACGCGTGGTCTTCCCGTTCGTGCCGACTTTCACGAGCTTGGTCGAGAGACCGAGCCGTCCCTTGGTCTTGTCTTTATATCCCTTTTGCTCGCCGGGTCGCGTGTCATCACGAACGGGAACGATATCCCATCCCGTCCAGGTATAATACCGGTGCGTTGGAGGGATGTATTGGATCGAGTCCGATAGATGCTTGATGCTTCCCGCGGGTGCACGGAGCAAGGTCAAGTATTGCTCGGCGATCTCCGGGTCATTGAAATAATTAATGATTTTTATTCCCGGGTTCTCGGGAGTCCCATCTTGCAAGAAACTTCTATCCTTGTGCTTCAACGCCATCTCCAGCGCGTGCTCGCCTTCTGGTTGCAAGCCCAGCCCGCACGCGAAGTACAAGTTGGCAATGCCAAAGTATGCTCCGGGATTGGTAGGGTCGAGCTCCAAGGCTTTCTGGTACGCGGCGAGGCCGTTATCCACGTCCATCGTGAACAAGTAAGCATCACCAAGCGAGAGCCACGCGAACAAGTCCCCCGGATCCAACCCGACCAACCGCGCGTAACATCGGGCAGAACCGGCATGATCACCCTCGGCACTTAACTCGCGTCCCATGCCCCTGTAACACAAGAGCGCCGTCTCCCGCGGTGTCTTGCTTTTCTTGATGACGTTCTCCGCGTGCTGGATGGCACCGTCCACGTCCCCCGCCTCTATCTTTGCCATGATCGTTTCGATATCCTTGGTTGGAATGCTCATTTTTGCATCATTCCCTCCAGCAATTTGCTTGTCACCATTTCATCACCAGGTACAATTTCGTTTTTTTCATCACCTACTCACGTCTCGCATTTTTCACGTTTACCACCCAGGCACGGGGTAGAGCACCGGCCCCGGTACCGTGGCCGCTTCCCTGTCCAGCGCCTGCCGCAGCGCGGGCCGCAGCCACGCGCCGTACGCCACGCCCGTGGCCACGAGCAGCCCCGCCGCCAGCAACAGCACGCCGTCCATGCCAACCCCCGCGGCCACCAGCGGCCCGAGGAACGTGCCCGCCAGCGAGCCCGCCTGCACCGCCAGCCCGTATGCTTGGAACGACGTCCCGCGCCGCTCGCCCCGCACCGCGTCCATGAGCATGCGGTCCAGGGCGACGCCGACGAGCATGGCCACCGAGAACTGGACGGCGTTCCACGCCAGGTACCAGCCCAAGTTGGGCGACAGCCAGCCGGCGGCGATGTAATACCACGCGGCCGCGGGCAGCAGCACGACCAGCAGCCGGGCGGGGTCGGCGCGCTTCCACCGTGGCACGGCCAGCAAGCACCCGATGGCGGCCATGGCGACCAGCGACCCGGCCAGCTCCGCGCCGAAGAACGTGGGCGCCGGGGCGCCGATGCGGTCGATGAGCCACGGCTCCAGCATGCCGTTGGCCAGGCCATCGGCCGCGAACGGCACCGCGACCAGCATGGCGACCGCCACGGGGAGCCACGGCGGCCTGCCACCGGGTGCGCCCGCGCCCGGTCGTTCCTGCCTCGCGTCCTTGCCACCCTTCACCGCCAAGGGATTCGCGGGCCGTTCGGGCACCAGCATCCCCAGCACGCCGCTGCACGCGCACGCGGCCAGCAGCACGGCCACGAACGCGTCCCACGCGACGTCCACGAGCAGCCCGCCCAGCCCGTACCCGAGCACGGTGCCGGCGACCGCGCCCAGCCGCATCACCAGCTGCCCCCGGGTCTTGCGCGCGGGGTCGGCGCCCGCCTCGTCGAGCAGCCACGAGTCCAGCGCCACGTCCTGGCACGCGTCGCCCGCGCCCCACGCCAGCATGACGGCTACCAGGGCTGCCACGGTGCCACCGGCACCGCCGAGCAACAAGGCCGCGGCCACGACGAACAGCCCGTTCCCCGCGGCCAGCAGGGGCTTGCGGCGGTGCCCGCGCCCCGGCCGGGCGTCCGATCCCGCGGCCAGCAGCGGCCGCGACAGCTGGAGCATGACCGCCAGCGACGCGACCGATTGCGTCACCGCGGGGTCGATGCCCGCGAATTGTTCCGGGTGGTACGCCAGCAGCGCCCACGCCAGCACGTGCATGGCCGACCGTGCCAGCTTGCTCGCCAGCATGGCCGCCTGCAGCCTGCCCCAGCCGCCGGTGGTGCCTGGCGGCCGGGAATCCCGTCGTACCCCGTTCATCGATGCCATGACATCATCCGGCGGCCGGGTATTTAAGCAAACATAGCTCCCCCCGGGAACACGATGACAACCAAGAAGGGAAAAAGTGATAGAAAACTGCCATGTCCGCGTGGTGGCGCCCGTCACGCCCGGCCGTGCTTGCAGCACGCGCACGACAGCGGCACGAGGGTCGCGGTGGCGTGGCACTCGATGAACGCGAGCGCGTGCTCGGCCGCCTCGCGGTCCTTGCCGAGGTACAACAAGGTCTACGTGACCCGTGCCAGCATCTCGATGTCCTCCGCGTCGAAGATGGACACCGTGCCCCGGATCGCGGGCTGGCGCTGCGGGTGCCCGGTGCCGGGGCTGGGCGTGGAAGGCGCCGCGGGAAAGGTTGCCGTCATGATGCTCCCTTGGGTAACCGGTACCGCGCGCGGGTATTTAAACCTATCCTCAGTCTACTGGTACCGCGGGCAGGCCCTCGCCGCCCGTGGCAACGCGGCCGGTGCCCGGAACGCCTTGAAGCAGGCCTTGTCCTTGGACAGCACGCTTAACGAGGCGTGGCGTATGCTCAAATCCATCGAAGCCGGGGAAGAACGCAAGTGGAAAGAACGGGAAGAACAGGAACGGAAAGAACAAGAAGAACGCGAGCGGAAAGAACAAGAAGAACGCGAGCGGAAAGAACGGGAACGAAAGGACCGCGAGGCACGGGAACAAATCACCTCGGCCTTGATCGCCGCGTCGCACGTGTACGAGTCGATCACCTTGGAAGACATCGGAACGAGATCACGCACCGACGTGGCGAGCGTCAAGGCCATCGTGGAACAGCTCGTGCTGTCGGGGGAGTTGCAAGCCCGCATCAAGGGCACGGACATCGTGTTCCTTGGCCAACCCGTCCCGATGCCCCAGCAAGCCCAGCACGTGCCACGGGTAGCCACGCCGGTTCCCGTGCAGCCACCAACCGCAAGCACTGCATTCTCCCTTGATACCATCCACGTCACGCGGGGCGGGGACTGGGACGTCTCGGCCGGTCGCAGCACGTTCTGCTTCAAGGTCAAGGTCGAGAACCGCTCGCCGGTGACCATCACCGACGTCACCGTGGTGCTCGGGGGCATCCCGGCCGGGCTGCACCTGGCATCAAACAAGATGGCCGAGTTATTCCCCCGCGTCGGGAGCAACAACCTCGTCAGCCCCGAGTTCGCGCTCGTGGCGGCAGAGAACTGCGTCGGGAGCAAGCTCGCCGCGCTGGTCTCGTTCACGGACCCGTGGGGCAAGCCGCACACGATCCACGCGGCGCCGTACGAGATAAAGTACGTCTGCAACCTGCTCGTGCCCGTGGCCGTGTCCCGGGCGCAGTACGACGAGCACGTCGAGTTCATGGGCGCGTCCCGGCGGCTGGAGCTGGAGAGCACCCTGTCGCCCGGCGAGATTCGGGACATCATCAAGCAAGAATTCGGGCCGTGCTTCGCCATGCTGCAAGAGCAGCAATCGGCGGGGCTCCAGAAGCTGGAGGGGTTCGCGCGGGGGCTGTACGACAAGCAAGGCGTGGCGCTGTCGGTCGCCATGAAGGAGGTGCAAGGGGGCGTGTCCAAGGTCGTCGTGAAGGTCATGTCCGACCGGGAGGAGAAGCTGGTCGACTTGATCAAGGACCTGGACGTGAAGCTGGACGGCATCAAGAGCGACACCGAGCTGCTCAAGGAGTATGGCCCCGTGATCGAAGGAATGCTTGACAAGGCGTGGGACATCGAGGGCTACCTCAAGGGGCATCTTGCCAGCGATTACGAGCGCATCAAGGGCACCATCGAGGAGTACAAGGCGGGGCGCATCGACAAGAAGGAGCTCGTGAAGCGGGGCATCACGGGCCTGGGAAAGAAGTTCGTCGGCATCATGGTGTCCCGGCTCGCCAGCGGGTGACCGCGATCGAGAGGCGGTGAGCTTGTTGCTGCGGGGCGGGTGACGGATCGGCGGGCGGGTTTATAACGCCCGCGGGCGAACCATGACGGGACGCACATGCCGGACAAGGAAGGCGAATCGAGGATTGCGAGGTGGCGGGCGCGCGTCAGGGAATACCCGCGGGATGCTGTGGCGTGGAGTGAACTCGGCTACGTGCTGGAAGGTCATCGTGACCACGATGGGGCCATCGAGGCGTACCACAAGGCGCTGGCCATCGATCCAAAGCAGGCCCTCGTGTGGAACAGGCTTGGCGTCGCGCTGTACGGCAAGGGTGATCACGACGGGGCCATCGATGCGGGAAATAAGGCTAGCGCCATCGACCCGGGATATGCAAACCCGCGGGCGCACCGGGGACGCGCGCGCCTTGGCAAGGGCGCCGTCCATGGTGCGCTGGCCAGCATCGACGAGGCCATCCGGCTCGATCCGGCGTATGCAAGGGCGTACTGGTACCGCGGGCAGGCCCTCGCCGCCCGTGGGGACACAGCCGGTGCCCGGGACGCCTTGAAACGCGCCTTGTCCCTGGATGGCACGCTGGTCGAGGCACGGCGCATGCTTGAATCTATCAAAGCCGAGGACCAGGCGCGCGAGCCTCCCGCGATCGACCCGTCGTCGGTGCCAGCGTGCGTGGTGTGCAAGACCCCCGTGGTCGGGACGGTGTACAACTGCGGGTGCGGCGCCATGTACCACGTCTGGTGCGCGAGGGCGCTGGAAACCAACGGCGAGGGATGCTGGTCTTGCAAGCAGCCGTTCGTGGCTTTGCCCGAGGAGCCGAGATCCTCGAAACCATCCGGGACGCACGGGCATCGACGTTAAAGGATACCATCTTTTTATCCGTTCTTAAGGATGCCAAGGGGAACACTAGGAAGATCGGCCCGTGTTTTTTCGTTGTACCTTTTATCCGCCCTCGATCCAGACGTGGCATGTCTGGAGCCACGCCACGCGCCGGAACGCGGGGTCCTCGGCAAGGATGTCAAGGCACCCGAAGGCGGTGTCCAGCGGGTGACCGCTGGCCAGCGGGTGACCGCGATCGTGCCCCGGTCGCGGGCAGCGTCCATTTTATCCATCATTCGGATCGCCATGGCACGATTTGGTGGCGCGATGCCCTCACCGGCCACCCGCGCCCGCCACGGCACCCGCGACCGTCATGCTCCCCTTCACGTTTTTATGCGTGAACCACCACCGGATCACCAACGCAACATGGAGGACCGCACGATGGAGATGCAAGACTACCTACAGAAAATCGAGGACACGAGCCAAAAAATCGCGTGGCTTCGTGATCACGAGTTGAAGTTCTCGAATGTACTCGCGACCAACATTTTATCTTTAGAAAGACATCTTTCTCGATTGCTGGAGCTTTTTTCGAGCTATCACGATATCGTGGAGGATAAAATTATCACGATGCATGAATGGAACGGCTTCCGTGCCACCTTTGATGGCATCGTTGATCTCCTCGAGAAAATGAGGGACCTCTACATTCCAATCAAGGAAGACGTGGACCTGCTTGACAGTATCGGGACGAGCGCGACGAGATGCTGGACGACTATACAATACGTGACTGACGTCTCGTTTTATCGCATTCCCATTGATGGCGTGGATTGCGCGCGTGATAATTTTTTTGTCGTTAATGAAGCGGAAGCAAGCACGTTGTTGGATTGCACGTTCCGCTTGTTCAACCGGGATGACCCGGACGCCCGGCAAGCCCCGGCCGTCGACATCGAGATCGCGGCCCGGGAACTAGGCAAATTATGTTGGCTAGTAGAACCTTTCTTGTCAAACCCAACCGTGGTCCATTATCAAGTACCGCCGGTGTTCTTGCAGGCGAAGGGCGTCGCGACTCGATTGAAGTCACATCTCAAGAATATCCTTTTTATCGTTAATGAAAATTTCTTTGAAGAGGATACCAAGGAGATACAAGGTGCCATGAACAAGATACTCGCAAAGGAGGAGTTTGCGAAAAATTCGGAGGTCAAGTTGGCCACGCTCTTTGGAATCAAGAAGGATTACGAGGCCATCCAACGTTTCAATGAAAAAATTGCATTCCTGGTGTGATCGCCTCATCCACGCGCCGCGAACGCCGCCGTGGCGGCCGTGTCTCCTTTTCTTTATTCTCGCCCGCCTGCAAGAGCTGGTGAATCCCACCGGTCGGTCGCTCATGGTCGCGGATTACAGGCGTGATGAGGCGTGAAAATCCACGCAACCGGGGCATCGAGCATCCCGGCATGGATGGGTATTCAAAACCCAATTCGCTACCGGGTGCGCGTCGGAGGTCACAGCAAGCAGTCGGACTTGCGATTAAACCTTTTTAAAAACCGGGAAAATACTCTCCTTCATGAAATTGAATTTCAAAAATGTCCCGATTCTCATCATCTCGGGATGCTTGGTGTTCTCGTCGTACTATACATGCTTGGCCATGGCAGTGATTATTTACGGGGTGCCGTTGGATTCCATTTTCATGTTCTACCCGTCAGATTTCGGGAATTACGGAATGAATTCGTATGGTGCCCCCTTTTACAACTTGGGAACGATCCTTGCTGGCATTTTCCTTATCCCGTTCGGTCTGGGATTATCGAAGTGGAAAAGGGAGAACAAGAAGTCGAGGATTTTCCTGATCTTGGGACAAGTTTCTTGTTGCGGTGCAGGGGTTGGCTTGATTCTCGGGGGGAGCTTCTCGAATGACCCGTCCTCGGCAGACATTCACTATCAAGCCGCCATCGCGGTATTCCTCTTCTTGTTCCTCACCTTTTTGTTCTTGACGATTTCTTTTTGGAAGCATCCGAAAATGTCGAAGATACTTCTCCTCTATTCTATCTGCGTGATCGTGATGGACATTATCTTCGCGATCGTCCAGACGCCGATTCTGGAATGGATCACGGTGTTTCTTGGCATGCTGTACGTGCTGCTCTTTTCCTTGTTGACATGGAAAAAGCACGTTGAAAGTTTTTCAACGATGCGGAAAACAACAATGAGATCGTCACGAAGGCGCGTTGGTGTTAAACACGTCGTCGCGATCGCCATTATCCTGTTCCTCGTCCGGGAATCCGTCTTGATGGGATCGTACATGGAAGTGTCATTTGGAAAAATCACGGACGTGGATGTAGATGACTGGGACGTGGTAATTGATTTTACCTTGGAATTCGACAATCCCTCGCTCCTGCCGATTTATGTTACCCGGGGGCGGTATAGGCTCTATATTGATGGCGATTATATCGGTACGGGAGAAATCGGGAGAATTTTTCTCACGTTGGGTGTATCCAAGGTTGCGATACGCCAGAGGATCGAATCGCTCGGGGTCATAACGATTGCCAAAATCGTGGCGGCGGTGGCGGGACTGACCACGATAACGATTAGGTTACGGTTCACGGAAGTAACCTTTGGTGCCTTGTCCTTTGGTTTAGATTTTTCCACCTATATTGATTATGGTTAACCGGCTGTTCAAGCCGAGACGCGACCGGGCACGGTCGTGCTATTCACGTCCTTTCCTTCTTTTTCCCCGGGTTTCTGATTCCATGAATATCCCCCGGAGTAGGAACGTCACGAACCCGCCACGATTGCCTCACCACGCTTGAACATCAAGCCCAGCAAGCTCAGGCCCCGGGGATGAACGGGAAGCATTCCTCGACGAGGGTGGATGCCGAATCGAACTGGCTCGTGTCATTCGCGCAAGAGAAACACGAACCGTATTGTTTCCCGAACTTGGTGCCGAAGTCACGCAGGGCATCGCGGAGCGTGCGCGAGGCCCGGGTCGATGCGAGCATGTACATGACCGGTTGCCCTAGAACGCGGTGCAAGAGCAACACGCCTTGGTCCATCTTGATTTCGCTGAGCTCGCCTGCATCACCCATCGATTCCTTGAGAGCCATCGACATCCCTTGAACCAAGCCGGAGAATAAATCCTCGTTGATGAGCTTGCGACCGTGTTCCCACAAGTGGGTAAAAAGCGTGAGGCCAGAACCATTCTCGACCACCATCAACCGCAATGCCTTGAAGGGAAGAACGAACGCGAGCTTGGGGATGCGCACGAGGGGTATCGTGATGAGCGTGGACAGGATGGCATAAACGACTGCCGGGAAGCAAGGAATGAAACGGTAAAGGGAGAAAATGACGTTCAGCGGGAATATTACAACGCTGGTTAATCCAGCAACGAGAAACAATATCGCATCGAAGCCTTTCATGGACACCGGCAGCCCGGGTTCTTCTTGTTCATGAATGCCTTCACCTGGGCGCCCCCCCGGACGAGGGCTTCCGCGATGGCGTGCTCGCGCGCGCCGTTCCCGATCAAGAGTACCTTCACCATGGATCTCACCACGCGCGTCCTTGTTAACCGGTGATTAAGCCAGCACCACCGTCCCGGCTACCACGGACGCGAATACCTTGATTTGACTACATGACGTGTTGGTTAAAATACGTTTACGTTTCCGGGGCTTGCCTTGCCAGCATCACTTCAAGATATCAAGGGATGCACGTGCCGCCGCGTTGAACCGTTTCATGACGCTTTTGAATTCATCGCACGAGGCATATTTCTGCCGTATTGCAATGAATTCGGCGATGAACGCGTCGTATTCCTTCCCCTTCAACGTGGCCAAGAGCTCGTCCATTGCTTTCTCAACAACGGGAAAAAGTGCCGAGAACTCCTTGTTTTCCATCTCGATCGTCGCGTAGATGAGGGCCTCTTGCGACACGACTTCCTGGGAGATCAGGTGCTGGAGGTGGAAGGACGTGCCACCGAACTCGGTCAGGCGTTGCACGTTAACGTCCAAATCCTTCAATATCTTTCCAAACAAGATATTTAGCATGTGTGGCAATCCAAGGGTGAGCGCGATCATCTTGTCATGCTCCTCCACGGTGGTCTCGATGATGTTTGGCTGGTCCTCGATGATGATGCGCTTGAATCGTTCAAGTACCTTGTTATCCCCTTCAAGGTCGATGAGCACGAAGTTTTTCTTTTGCATGCTTTCTGCCCCCGGCCCGAACATGGGGTGCGTGCTCAAGACGTGGAAGCCGTGCTTCTCACGTGCTGCAGCCAGCTTGGCGGGTACCTGTCCCTTCACCGATGCGATCTCCAGCAGCACGGCGTCCTTCCGCACCAACGGGGAGATTAAATCGATGGTCTCGTCGTGAGCAATGATGGGAACCGACAGGAGCACCCAGTCGGACACGGGAATGCAGTCTTGCAGGTTCGTGGTCATTTGCACGTTCTTCAAGTGCACGTCAGCGGAAAAACGTGCTGCACATTCTTTTAACCGGTTTTCACTCCGGGAATGGCCAAATATGGCCCATCCCTTGGTGGAAAAATATCGTGCGAACCAAGTGCCCATCTGGCCCGTGATGCCGACGATGGTGATCGTGGTGGTTGCCATGGTACCCGCCTTGGGGTGTCGTTTACCGGAATTGATAAATATAAGCGTCGAGAACTATATAATCCATAGGATAAAATCTGATCCGAAGGGTGCTCGACGAGACATGGTCCAGATCGGAGATTACAATTTTCCAGAAGACAGGCATTATTCTAACGATCATATCTGGGTTAAGGTTGACGCGGATGGAAAGACGGCCTTGATGGGCATTGATGGCATGGGATTCACGATTGCCGGCAACATATCGATGATCCGCGTGAAAAAGGGAAACAAGCCCGTGGCGATCGGTCGTGCATTCGGGACGATGGAATCCGGGAAGGGCGTTGTTCCCTTGAAATCACCCGTCACGGGGATCGTCCTGGACGTGAACCCGTTGCTCGAGGAAAAGAAATTCTCGGCGTTCATCGACAACCCGTTCGACACGTGGCTCGTCAAGATCCAGCTTGAAAGTGCAAGCGAGCTCGCCTCCTTGTTCAAGAAAACCGCTGACATCGCCAAGTGGGCGAAGGAAGAGCTCGCCAAGATCAAGTGATTGCTCTGTAAACGGAGGCCATTCCACGGCCATTCCCCCTCCCCGGTACCATATCGTTCCTTGTTTTTCTCGTAACACCCACGGGCGCCCTTGCTATAAGAAAATCACCTGCCCGGGCCCCCATCCGTGGATAGGTTCAAGAATCCTCGGTGTCGTTTCTCACGTATGCCGATACAACTTAAAACGGAGAAGGACCTCCTTGCACAGAAGGACAGCATCCGGAAATCGATAGAAAAGGATCAAACGTTATTGCTGACGTTCCTTGCCGATCCGATGCACGCGTTGCAAAAACTCGGTTACGTCTTGGAAGGTACCGTTAAAGAAACGTGCTTGAAAAAGTGGGCAACACGGAAGGACCCCGATCATCAATCCACGCTCGAAGCCATCCTATCGGGCAAGAAAGTGGCATGGGTCGATTCCGTGTCGTTCAGACCTGCAGGAGGGCGGAAGTGATGGGGACCCTCGATCTTGCCGAATTCGATCTCGCCTTGGCCATCCACGATAGCATGCTTCGCGAGGTGATCAAGGCATTCTATGCAAGGAAACTGACCTCGGTCATTGCCAGCGAAAACCCGTTGCGCATGGTCTACTTGTCCGAGCCCGTGGTATCTTTTCCTTCCACCAAGCTTCTTTCATTGGAATTCCAGTTCATCAACGAGGTTTATGCGGCCCTTGTGTTCACAATGCGCGGGAGCTTCACCATCAATTTCCTGCTCACCGACGTGAATGACAAGGACAAGAACATGGTGAAAATTAATTTCGTGGACCTCGTTCTCGGGCCGAAAATCATGTTCGAGCCGTTGTTCAAGGAGCTCGATCACGAGGAATTCAACGCGTTCTTGGACCCGCTGAAACCGATGGTGGGAATCCCTGCTGACCAGACCGCCGTGGGGTACTTCACGAAGAAGATGAACGACACCGTGAAGAAATTCGCAAGTTCCCTGCCCTTGTTACCTTCCTTGAGCCAATTCACGAACCAGTTCCCCGGGTTCTCGGTTGCGAACATCGCTTCGCGGTTTAACATTATGGCCAGTTCCACCAGTCTCTTGATCGGGGTGAATTTTTTCCCGATGGATACAAAACCTGGTGTCATCCAAGACTTGAAGACGTTCCTCCCGGGAAGCAGCACGTTTGCCCTGGGCATTCACAAGCGCGTGCTGGAAGCAAAGTTCAAGAAATTCTGGAAGGACATGCCGAAAAAATATAACCTCTCCGGTGGTGCCGACGAGGATGGATCGATCACCCTCACGAAGCTGACCTTCACGTTCAATGACGGGAACATCGGGATCAGCGGTGCCTTGGAGCTCGATATATGGATCGGGACGATCGAGGTCGCATATAGCGGGAAAGCCTACCTCGAAATGAAGGACGGGCAGCTGTCGTTCGCGGTCAAGGATGTAGATGCCGGTGTCACTGGCATCGGATGGCTCCTGGCTTTTTTCACGAACATTCTCACTGCCTTGATCATGGTGATTCTATTTGAAATCATCACGGGTGTCGTGGAGGATAAAGTCAAAAATCTCGTGAACGCGAAATCAGTCATCGGAAACCTGGGGGACAAGATGGAATACGAGCTCTCGATCCCGGCCATCGACAAGACATTGAAGCTCGCCATGCAAAACCTCCAGCTGTGCGAGACCGGGATTCTCATGGACGGCCAATTCCAAGCCATCAGCCCGCCCACCGAGACCGTCCCGTGGCCGCAAACCCCCGTGAAGCCGTTCACCACGAACGATGTCTCCATCGAAAAGATCAACCCGAAGGTCCTGCCCGGGACGTGGACAATAGACAAGCCTGTCGACGAGCTAACAGACGAGGAAATGAATGCATTCATTATGGAGTTGAAATCCATAACCGGCTACACGATCCCCGATAAGGAGACCATGAAGAAGAACTGGAGCACCATCCACATCGAGGGGCACACCACGACCATCTCGTCATCGAAGTCCTTCGTCACGATCAAGCCCCAGAAATGGGGCGGGAACTTGACGTACACGGTGAAATTGAACGGGAAATCGACGGACAAGGCCGAGACATTCGCCATTACCGAGAAAAAGAACGACAAGCTCGCGTTCCAGTACGAGGACATCAATTTCCAGATGCTCTTCTTGACCTACGCTAGCTATTACTTGCCCGGGGTGGAATGGCTCCAGTTCGAGGTGAAGATACAATCATCCGCGGGGCACTCGGACAAGTTCTACATCAGCATCCCGTCCCAGTTCTTCTTCAACTCGATCGACAAGATCTACGGCGGGACGTCCGAGAAGATCTGGAACACCTGGAAGAACCAGACGACGAATGCCATGCAACCCAAGTGGTTCACGAGCTTGACCGAGGCTATCCTGCTCGCCACGTTGCAGGTTGACGAGAACCAAACCATGGTCTACCAGGAGAAGAATGGAGACCCCAAGCCTGTCGACAATGTCGCCACGCTAGGGAGTTACCTGCAAAATAGCAAGGAGTTCAAGGACATCCAGAAGGGGTTCGAGAAGTTCGCGGAATTCATGGCAAAAAACGTGAAACTCGTGCCAAAAACCACCAAGGCCACGGCATTGCAAGGATCATCCATCGTGGCTAACAAGTTCCTAAAAGGTGCAAAAAATTAGGCAGGCGAAATCACATTCGTCATTCTTTTTTATTTACTTGCTATAATGCGTATTTCTTTTTCCCGCCCGTCCCTGCCGCCTAGTTGGGCAAGAAAATCCCCGCGATGCTGGTGTCCGGTACCACGATCGCGATGACCACGAGAAAGATAGCAACGATAATCATGGTTGCCAGCGTCGCGGTTTCCACGCGGGAGCGAGGCAGCGGGGCGTTTCGTATCGAGACCGGCAGGTCCTTCCCCCCGAATATCCACGAGCCAACGATGGCCACCCACACGGGCGTGACTAGCATCGTCGCGAACAGCATCCAGAATGCCAGCTGGCCGTTTATCGCCACGATATTGTAGCTGCTAAAATGGGTAACTACGCGGTGAACGCCATCGAGGACGACCAACCCGGGGAACACGGGCGCGATCGCGCCGAGGGAGAAGCCAAGGAGAGGTACCGGCTGCCTCGACTTCAAGCCGCCCATCTTGGTCAGGTCGTCCGTGTTGAAAATTTTCTTGATATTCTTGATCGAAGCAATCAGCAACGATTTCGATACAAGGATGATCAATAATTGCACGATGATGGTCACGTCATACGAGAATTCCAAAATACATAAGCAATTGAACAGGATATAAAAGAACTCGCTGGTCGCGGAGAAGAGCAACGTGACGATCCCGAAATCCATGATGATGGAGCTCGCGACGAAGATGTCGATCCGCCGTTCCTTGTCCGTTCTCATCTCGTTCACCATCAAAGTGACGGCCGAGACGATGCTCCCCGTGCCAAGGGCAAAAAGAATCCACGGCAGGACCGCGTTGTACACGTCAAGAGCAACTAGCAAGGACAAGAACTTCCAGCAAGCCATGACCATGAAGATGAGATTGTAGAGCTTGACCGACACGTGCGATCGCACGTGCACCTTCATGTAAACTACCAAGCTCACGGGGAACGCGGCCATCATGACCAGCATGCCCGTGACGAGGAAGAACGTGGCGAGCACGGGGACCGAGCCTGGGTCGAGCGTGGACAGCGCGATGCCAGCTCCTGCCGTCGCCTCGTTGATGACCAAGCACCCGATGGAAAAACCGATGAAACCCGTGGCGTAAACGGCAATTAACATGTTGTACGCTTTCTTGTCGGGTGAAGGAAATATGAATTTCAAGATGGCCAAGAAGACTTGCGAGATCATCGCAAACGAGCCGATCAAGAAGAGGTTGTCGGAGTATATGAATCCCAAGATGCCGCCCATGATCAAGAAGCCGAGCACGTGGTAGAACCGGTTGGCGTTCTCGTCGCGGAAGTCCCCGGCCCCGTTGACCAGTATCAATATGGAAAACGCGCAGCACGCGATGATCCCGAAAGATGCCTGGACACTCGCGGCGAGATTCCCCTGGATTCCCGAAGGTTCCCCTAGTTTTTACCGATTATATAAAGGAAAAACTCAAGGAAGAGCTTGGCATCGCGCCGGGCTGCGTGTTAATCCACGCGATTCACTCTCACGCGTCGCTGGACCTCACGGGGGAGTACTATTATCCAGGCGGGCTATTCAACACCTTGCGGGGCATCATGTTCGGCATGAACCGAAACGACAAGTTCCTGGTCTGGATGGCGAGGCAAGTCGTCGAGATGGTTCGCGGGATGACCCGCGCCCTCGTGCCATGCAAGATCGCGTGGGACAAGAAAATTCTCGACGAGCGCGTCGCGTACAACCGCCGCCACTGGCAGGACCCCGTCCATTCCGAGATGGGCGTGATTTGCTTCAAGCACGCGTTAACCGGGGAGTTGCTCGGGTTCGTTGCCAATTTTGCCGCGCACCCGACCATATTACCCCATTCAAACCACCTCATTTCAGCGGAGTGGCCAGGCAAGTTCCTGGAAAAAATCGACAACGAGACCGGTGGCACGATAAAGGCCTTGTTTTTCCAGAACGCGGCCGGCGACATCAGCCCGTCGTTCAAGTTCCTGCGCGGGGCGTTCAAGGCGGGGGTGGCGAAAGCACGGCGCAAGAAGAACTTGCGGCGCAAGATCAAGATTCCCATCGAGCGCCACTATGCATCCATGACCGAATACGGCTACCGGATCGGGGAAAAGGCCTTGAAGATCGCGAGGTCGGTCCCGGATGACCGGTACTTCGACACGCTCGATATCACGTGCTACACGCGAACGGCATGGATTCCCATCGCGGATTACAAGGAAAAATACTGGACGTGGATGAAACCACTCAACCGGTTTTTCCATGCTGCCAAGAAGTATTTCCTGCTCCCTGTTGTTTTCGGGACAACCGCGGGCCACCACCCGAACTTCCCGGGCCTGGCCATCAAGCACCGGGGCATCAAGGACGCCACGTGCTACACGAAGCTGCAGTACTTCCGTTGCGTTGCAAGCCCGTCGAATGGAAATCTCGAGGCCAAGGATGGAACCGCGTTCTGCGTGCTTGGCGTCCCGGGCGAGCCACTCTCTGCATGGGGCAAGGCATTGCAAGAAAAAACACCCGAGGGCGCGAAGAATGCATTCTTGTTCCAGATGAGCAACGATTGGATGGCATACCTATTTGATTTCGAGGAATACAAGCGTGGCGGCGGTGAACCGATGGAAAGCCTCACGCCCGTGGCGGGCAAGCATGTTCAAGAGCAGTTCTTTGCACTGCTGGACGAGATACAAGCCGGGCTATCCGGCGGCCATAGTTGAAAGTTCATGACAAAAAAAAGGACTTGATAGTGCACATGAAAGGAGCATTAGGAAGCATCGACATATCGCCGAGGGACATCTCTCGAGGGTATGCCATGGCGGGCTATTCGAGAAAGCACGTCGCACGCGGTGTTTTGGACCCGGTTCAAGCAAGCGGCGTGCTCGTCGAGGATATTCATCCCGCCCTTGGCATACGGAAACACCTCCTCATCATCGCCATCGATACCTTGAAACTCCCCATGGTCTTCGTTGATTACATCAAGGAAAAAATTCAAGAAACGTATCACATCCCGCCGAACCAAGTGATCTTGCATGCGGTTCACACGCATCAAGCCCCCGATCTCACGGGGGAGTTCCATTACCCCGGTGGCATCGCGGCAAGCATGCGGGGCATCATGTTTGGCCTGAACAGGAACGACAAGTACATGGTGTTCGTCGCGAGCCGCGTCGTCGTGCTTGTTGGCCAGTTGCTATCCGAATTGCGGCCGTGCAAGATGGGTTTTGCAAAAACGATCGTCCAAGATGACATCATCGTCAACCGGCGGCACCCCACGCGCAGATCCAAGTCGGACCTCGTCGTCTGGAGCTTCAAGGACGCGAATACGCGGGAGATATTCGGGATGCTGGTGAACTTCTCGTGCCACCCGACGACCCTCACGGGCAAGAACGACAAGCTGTCCGCGGACTTCCCCGGGCAAGTCTTGAAGCACGTCACGTCCCTTTCCCGGGGAAAAATAACTCCCGTATTCTTCAACGGGCCTTCGGGAGACATCAACCCCATCACGACGTGCGGGACCGATTTCGAGCACTTGAATCTCAACAAGATATACAGCCAGCACGGGACTTACGATGATACCAAGGCCATCGGAAAGGTCATCGCGACCCACGCGCTCGACCTTGCCCGGTCCATTCCCGATTCCGATTATTTCGAGCACGTGGAATACAAGAGTTACGTGCGCACGATATGGGTCCCGCTCAAGGATTTCGACCGGTACCACACCGCCGAGCCGTTGAAGGCAGCCTGGGTCCGGTTGCAGAACCGGGTCATCTACCTCGTGAAAAAATACTTCTTGCTCCCCATCGTCCTTGCCATCGCCGACGGGAGCGAGCCCAATTTTCCCGGCCTTGCGATCAAGCACCGTGGTTCCAAGATGAACGTGTATTCCAAGATCCAGTACATCAAGGTGCGGTTCTTCAACGATTCCGGGACCGAGAGTTACTATTCCATCATGGCCCTTCCCGGGGAGCTGTTCGAGGACATCGGGAAGGTGTTCAAGGCGCGATCCCCGACGGGCGAGCACACGCTTATCATCCAGAATGCCAATGACTGGTTTGCGTATTTCTTCGACTTGGACGAGTACATCGGGCAAGGCGGCATGGAACCGCTGGAGGGCACGACGCCCGTTGCTGGATATTACATCAAGAAAGAATATTTACAGTTCCTGGAGGATATCGATGCTGGCCTCACCGGCGGGCACTCGTGATATTCTTCATTCACTAATATCCTGATGAAGTGAGACACATGTCGTATAACGAATTCAACAAGATTCCACACTTTCTCAACGATTACGTTTCCAAGTGGGCCAAGGAATGCCCTGACGATTACGCAATCATCGACGCCGACGACGGCCGGTTCGTGACGTGGCGTGAGTTCGAGCACGCCGTCAACATGATCGCGCTCAAGCTGCTCGATATGGGCCTGCAGAAGGGCGACATCGTCATCTCGATGCTCCCGCTGCTTTGCGAGCATATCTTCTTCGAGTATGCTTGCTTCAAGATCGGCGTGATGTTCGCGCCGCTCGATTCCCGCTTGAAAGACGACGAGCTCATCCGGTCCGTCGGGTTGCTTGAAGGGAAGGCGAAGCTTTTCTTGCACCTTGACGATACCGAGACCGAAGACCGGTACGGCAAGGACGTGCATTACCCGTTCAAGGAATATGCCGTGAAGTTGCACAAGCTATATCCACGGTTGCAATTCATCCAGTTCTCGCCCGTCGAGGACGCCCCAAAGGGATGGATGGGCATCCTGAACTTCATGCGGGACACCCGGGCACGCTACCTGGCTTGCATGACGGACCCCCCGAAGTTCAAGGCGGAGATGGAGCGGCTTGAAAGGGCCGCGGCGCTCGTCGACGAGCAGGACCCCATTTTCATAATCTATACGACCGGCTCGACCGGCTTCCCGAAGCCCGCCATGCTCACGAACGTTGGCATCATCTGCCAGAACTTTTGCATGGCGAAAGCATTTGCCATGACCCGCAACGACCGCATGCTGGTGAACCTCCCACCCAGCCACGTGGGGTGCCAGACCGAGCAGCTCATGACCACGATCTTCGGCGGGGGCATTGCGGTCATCCTCCACTCGTTCTACGCGGACAAGTCGCTGCAAGCCATCCAAGATTACAAGGTCACGGCGTTCGGGCAGATACCGTCGCTGTTCGTGATGGAATGGCGACTCCCGGACTACGCGTCCTACGACCTGTCATCCTTGCGGTTCGCGATCTACGGCGGCCAGGGCGTGTCGAAGAAATTCTTGGAGCGCTTGAGCACCATGGCCCCGCAATTCGGCACTGGCCTCGGGCTCACGGAGATATCGGGCTTCTGCTCGTACACGCCCCTGGACGGGACTGTCGAGGACATCATGCAATCAGTCGGGCATGACTTTCCAGTGTGCCCGCTGACCATACGGAAGCCCATGAACGATGATGGCAGCGCTGGCGACGTGCTACCCGATGGCGAGATCGGCGAGATATGTTACACTGGACCGCAAGTGTTCGTCGGCTATTACGGCAACGAGGAAGCCACGCGGAAGACAATTTCCAAGGACGCTATCTTGTACACGGGCGATCTGGGGTTCAAGGATGCCAAGGGGCTCCATCTCACCGGGCGCGGGAAGTTCGTCATCAAGCCCAAGGGCTACCAGGTGTTCCCGCCCGAGATCGAGGCTCACATCGAGAAAGTGCCCGAGGTGGCGATGGCCGCGGTGGTTGGTGCCAAGCACGAGGTGTTCTCCGAGGGTGTCGTCGCTTTCGTGCAACTGCGGAAAGGCAAGGGCGGCCCCGTCGACGAGAACGCGATCAAGGCGAAGATAAACGAGCATTGCAAGTCACTGACCAGCTACAAGCGCCCGAACTTGATCGTCTTCGTCGAGGAGATGCCACTGAACCGCGTGGACAAGACCGATTATAAGCAGCTGTACGAGATCGTGGAGAAGCACGTCGACCAGGAGCGGGCCCGCGGCGGGTGGGACGCCAAGAAATAAATGGTTCCCGCCGCGTCTGCTTTCTTTTTCCCTCACTGGGGCTGGCTCGCTTGCCAGATGAGGTAATCGACGAAGAAATCGAGGGTTTCCTTGACGTTGTAGTTCGTTTTTGACGACGTGACGCAGATGTAGTTGACGTCTAGCTCGGCCATCTTCTGCTCGGCGAGCTTGTAAACGTAATCGAGCGTTGCCTGGTCGGTGATGAGGTCGACCTTGGTACCAACGAAGATGAGGGGAATGGGACGGGTGTTGAACCGGCGAACCAAGTCAACCCACTTGGTGACGTCCTCTAGCGTGTCCACCTGCGACATGTCGAAAAACACGAACGCGCCGTATGCATCGCCGACATATGCTGGGTGAAGCATCTCGAAGCGGGGCTGCCCGCTCAAGTCCCAGATGATGAGATTGACAAGCTTGCCCTGCCGCTCGACGTATTCGCTCAAGTGGCTGCAACCGATGGTCATCGACGTGTTCTCCTTGAATTCATTGCGGAAATACCTGTGCAAGAACGTGCTCTTACCGACACCGCCGCCTCCGCATACCACGATTTTCCACACGAAGTCCACGCTATCCGCGCGGGACGGCTGGAGGCGCAGGGACCAATTTAACCCGTCGATGGTTGGACGCACCCTTGGTTCTTCACTGATGGTGACAAGCCATTCGTGATTTAAGACGTTAGTCCGCCGTGGGCCAACTGGAAAGCATTAGTAGGAGCCTTGCTTGGATCGATCATGGAACTGTCGAGACGGGAGCTTGCCCCCTTCGTCCACGGGCTGGCTTGGTTCGGCAAAGAAGACCATGGATTGACCCGCTTCCCGGCCAGCATCAAGAAGGACATCACCGAGCACCTCTGGAACATGGCTGCCATGACATCGGGCGTGCGGCTTCGATTCACGACCCGGTGCGACGTGATCGGGCTCGATTGCACGCGGGTGTCGAAGAGCACGCACGGCCGGCTGGGGCCGATGGTCGAATCGGGCTTCGACCTGTACGCGGACGGGGAGTTCGCGATGTCGATCGGCACGAGCGGTGCTGGCGGGCCGTACATGGGATTCTTCAACGTGGATGGCTCCAAGGCGCACGAGTACGAGATTTACTTCCCCTACCACGCGGAGGTCGACTTGGAAACATTGTTTTGCGAGTTCAAGCGTGGCAACGATGACCCGGTTATCGAACCTGCCAGCAAGTTCGCTTACGCGATCATCGTGGACGACATCGATTCGTTGTTCCTGAATCGACCCGCGTTCCTTGGAATTGTCATCTTGAAATCATTATTCAAGCAACTTAATGATGAGCACTCGAGACGGTGTCTCATCATCACCTCCGGTGCAACCTATGGTGCTTTCGAACAGGCAATGCAATCTTATTCGGACGTGGTCTTGTCGCTGGAAAACAAGATTGTTGATGATGCCCCGCTGCGCTTGTTACACGTCTTGAAGAATAATTTCGCCAACGTGTTTCCACTTGCGCACGTGTTCACCCTCGAAGGTGGGACGTTCGTTGCGTGCCTTCCTTTCCCGGTGGAATCGAAGAGACGGATCACTTCCTGGAACGTGGTTCCGGACAAGAAGGGACGGTGCTCGACAGGGTCAACCCACCTCGATGATTTTTTTGGAACCGGTTACCTGTTGGGATCGATGAATCTCTTTGAAATCGACTTGGCTGCAATACCAGACGCGCGTCTTGCCTTGTTGGGCTCCATCTTGAACTTCTTGAAGCAAGAACGGGGCGTGATCATATCGACCTTGTCGGGCGTAAATTCGATGTTGGTTGACAAGGAAAGCATGGGCATGTGCGTGGACGCCAGCATAATCAACGAAAATCTCAGGATTATATCAATGCAAGGGAACCCGTCGTTGGACGGGCGTCCATACGTGGTGAATCCCCCTCGCGGGACCGCCCCGTCGTTAGATTGCATTCCTGCCGTTTACGATGACTTGTGCAAGAAGACGGGCTACAAGCCGATCTTGATCGTGACAGAGATCGATGCTGGAAACCTCCACGATCCGGTTTACAGGAAAGAAGTGCTCCAACACGTGCATTTCGTGAAGAACGCGAATGTCGTCAACCTGGTAATCATGCACCAGCTTTCCAACGACGATCACGTTCGTATCATCTCGCAACTCGCGGATTCTCATTTCAAATTATATGACGTGCACGGCGTGCTTGTTTTCTCTGGCATTCACCCGTCGATCGTGAACTTGGCTATAGAATGCGGCCCCTTGCCAACGCTAACCTTGCTCCCGCGCCGCATCGTGTAGGTTTTCTATCCCGTCGTGCAGATGAGCTCGATGACATGCGAGCCCAAGTAGGACTTGGAATCCTTGCTGCTTATCCCCCGTTCGATCGAAATGCACGACACCTTGTCTGCAATTCTTTTTACCCGCATGTCCAACGACGGGGAAAATCCAGAATGGTCCCCGAGAACGAAAATGCTTTCCCGGGATACTGATTCATTCCAGGTGATGCATCCATCCGACCTTGTCAACGCGGGGACGCCATGCTCGTGCAAAAGAATGATCTGGCGCCCCGTTTGTTCCTTGGCTCGGAGCATATCTTGGATGAATGGCGTACCGATGTCTTCCACCCCGTGTAAAATTTCGATGACGATGCCGTTGCAAGGCGAGTACGAGATTGCATTAGGAGGCATTTCCTTGATTGTTTCGATAATGGTTTTTGCAATGGTAAGCTCGGATTTAAATGCTGTTCTGGTGTCGAGACCTGCTTCGTTCCCATCAAAACTTATCTTGTAGATTGTCTCTTCCATATCTTGGTTTCCAAGGAAGAGCGACAGTCTTGCATTGCTTTGAATTGCGGTCTTGATCATCCGGCATGCAACATCCAGTCTCTTTCCTTGAGACGTGAGCGATTTCACGGACAAGCTAGGATGCAAGGGAGTGGTCGGGAAGGCGGAAAAAAAATACGGCTGGCGCGTGTTTCCATCGCGTGGTATCAATATGAATGCCTCTTTACGGTCGGGGAATTTTCTCGATGGTGCCGTCCATCTTACCCAAATACACTACCGACGCCATCCCCGGGAACAACCCGTTTTCGACGACACCCGGGATGTTATTTAACGTGATTTCCAATCCTGCAGGATCGTCGATGGTGCCGAAATTAGCGTCTATGATGAAGTTCCCGTTGTCCGTGATGACGGGGCCCATCTTTTTAACTGCCATCCTGAGACTCGGCTTTGCTCCCATCGACTCTAACCGATTCATTACGGGCTTGAGCGCCATGGGGACGACCTCTATAGGAACCGCCCATTTCTCCCCTAATTTCGTGGAGCGTTTTTTCTCGTCCACGATCACGATGAACGTTTTTGCAGCACCGTCGACAATTTTTTCTTGCGTGTGCGCCCCGCCGCCTCCCTTTATCAAGTTAAGGCCTGAATCGAACTCATCTGCACCATCGATCGCGACATCGAGGGTGCCGTTGACGCGAGGATCATCCAGCGTCGTCACGGGGATGTTATGCTTGCGGCATGATAGCGTGCTTTGGAATGACGTGCAAACAACCACGATATTCCTCAAGGTGCCATCCGTTATTTTTTCCCCGATGCGTTCGATCGAATATTCAATCGTCGAGCCACTTCCAATGCCCACGGCCATCCCGCTTGAAACGAAGTCATCCACGGCCATTCTTCCCACCTTCTTTTTTGCGTTATCTATTGACACGGTAGCATCCACCACGGTTCATTGACGCATTCATTTGTATTTTTCTTTCAAGTCTTTAATGAGTTTTTCAGAAAAAATGTAATTCTGCAAGGCTTCAACGATGATGTCCATTGCCCCGTTTTCATAAACATCATTGAGGGCCGGATTTTTTCGTAGGATCTCGTAGATGGTTTTTAACACGGGGCTTGGCACCTTGATGGGTAAATCCAAGCTCACGGTATCCACGGCCGTTGTTTGCTGGATCAACCCGTCGCACACCGGGGAAAAGTAGGCATCGAACTCGTCCCGGTACATGTTGATGTCATCCTTGAATCGTGTGAACGTCACGCTCTTTTCCTGGATGAAATGGTCGAGGTGTATCGCGAAGTGTTCGGCCAGGTTTTCCGTTATTTCTGATGCAGATGTCTCTGAAAAACCGTTCGAGATGACCAAGAATACCAAGTTTTCTTCCTCGAAAGCAAGTAGCTTGAAGTTCAACATGACCGAACCGATCTTGATGCCTTGAATCTCGCCTTCCATCACGTGTGCAGCAAATTGGCGGACTGCAGAAAAGAAAGCAGACATCAACGTTTGATCAACTTGCGTGTCCGGCGTGTACAATCGAAAGAACACGGTGATACCGTTTACATCGAACACGTTGATTTGATCAATGGCCATCCCGATTGCTGACATTTGAGATACAATCGCTTTCGTTTGTGAAATTACGTGTTGTATTGCTTGAATCGTGCAACTGTAAAAAAAATTACTTACCAATTAGGAACCGATGAGCTGCCATTCGAGTTCGAATTGCTTGAATTCGAGCTTCATGATGACTGATTTTGCCAGGGCATGTGTGGGCGGAATTCTTGTCCTGATATCATTCATTTTTAACGATCGCAAGTACTTGATTGCTTCCAAGCAAAGTACCTCCTCTACCTTGGTCTTATATTCACGCTTGACCGCGGGAAAATGAACGTAACCGTATTCGCGGCCGCTCATCTCGTTTCGAACTTCCGTGAGGACAAAACCCGCGATCGTCTCTCCATCAACGGCAAGGATCGTTCCCATTCGACCTTGCAACGTCCCGTCCCGTTTCTTCAAGAATGTTTCCCATACATGTTCATTAAAATCTTCTTTTCGCCGAGAAAGCTCTTCCTTGAGAATTTCCGTGATTGCTTCCTTGTCTTTGGTATCTTTAGATTGGAATCGCCTTAGTTCCATCGTCATGCACGCCTTCATCTTGTTTTAACGTTCCATTTCGATGATCTTCTTTTACCCCTTATGATATTAATCCTTTCCATGCACAATCTTGCGGGAAACAATGCTTCAATGGTACTGATCAGTGTTTGAAAGGATAGGTCTTGACCAGCTCCTCGGGGGGAAAAACCCCATCTTGCGTGATGATGCCCGTGACCAGTGACATTGGCGTTGGATCGAAAGCGTAATTGAACGCAGGAACGCCATCCGGTGATACTTGCACTTTTTTGAATATCGTCTTGACTTCCCATTGTTCGCGCTGTTCGATTTCCACGTCATTCATTTTGTTTTCAAAATCAAGGGTCGAAACGGGTGCTGCAACGTAAAATGGTATGTTGTGATATTTTGCCATGATTGCTACTTGATACGTCCCGATTTTATTGAACACTGCATCCGATGTTATCCGGTCAGCCCCGACAACGACTTTTTGGATTTTTCCAAGACGCATCAAGAGCCCGGCTTGCGTGTCCGTTATTTGAGTCACGTCGATGCCATCTTGATGTAGCTCGAAGCAAGTCAGCATGGCACCTTGGAGTCGTGGCCGGGTCTCGTCAGAGATCACCTTGATCTTCTTTCCTGCTTCGATAGCGCCTCGAATCACCCCCAAGGCGGTCCCGTAACCAACACATGCCAGGGCTCCCGCGTTGCAATGTGTCAAGACGGTGTCACCGTCATCCATCACGCTCGCGCCGTGCTTGCCAATGCTCTTGTTGATCTCGATGTCCTCGTCCGCGATTGCTTTTGCTTCCAAGATCATTTGCCGGATGATCTCGTCGTGATCGTATTTCTCCAAGGATATGGATTTATCGAGCATCCTTTTCGTTGCCCAAAATAGATTCACGGCGGTCGGACGCGTCGCATCGAGCGTTTTTTTCGCCATAGTCAGGTACTCGTTGAATACCCCCCTCGAATCCTTCGGGGCTTGTATCGCGGCGAGTGCCATACCCATGGCTGCCGCGGCTCCAATCGCGGGAGCTCCCCTTATTTCCATGGTTTTAATCGATTGAGCCATTCGCTCGTGCGTCTCTATTACCACGTGTGTATATTCGAGGGGCAATTTTGTCTGGTCGATAAGCTTGACTTTCCCTCTTGTTGAAGTCTCTTCAATCCAGATTATCGTGCGTTCAAGCATGTAGTATCACTTGGTTTCAAGTGTGCGTCGCGTGAGGTTCATCAGCATGGACACGAGAAAAACCTTCGTGTCACGAACCTCTCGGGAGAGATGTTCTCCATAATCGATTGTCTTTGGTTGCACGCCAATGACAAGAAACTTCGCGTGCAATCCCATTGTCTTCAATATCTCGATGAATTGCCCGAGCGGGAGCGCGTGTGTCGATCCCGTTCTTTTATCTAGCTCATGAGGCTCGATGAAGGCTAAGTCTCCAGGTTTAGCATCGTTCCCCATTATTGCTGCATCTATGATCACGA
This sequence comes from Promethearchaeota archaeon, assembly GCA_041305945.1. Lineage (GTDB taxonomy): Archaea > Asgardarchaeota > Lokiarchaeia > Sigyniarchaeales > Sigyniarchaeaceae > JBGLND01. The sequence goes on along the minus strand of JBGLND010000001.1, from coordinate 1,627,374 downwards.
TATGGTCGGGATTAAATGATAAAATGGTTGTTATGAATTGTTCGGGTATCACGGATGCGTTGATGATCAACACCTTGTCAAGCATGATTAATTCCGATTCAACGAGGTTCAAGACATGCGCGTTATCACGTTCCAATTCCTCTTGAATATTATTGATCATCTCCCTTGCTATGACGTTTCCAAGTGCATCGTCTTCCCGTAAATCGGCACCAATCCCTATTATTGTTATCTTCTTGGATGTTTTCATCTTTTCTATGAAAATGGTCTCGAATACCCCGAAATCCATACCTTTAGATGAGGTGCAAGCTACTTATATGTTGGGAAAGATACGAAATTCCACCCGCGAACGTTTGCTCGGGAATGAATGACCATGAAAGAATTCGATGATGACGAAGGCCGTGAAGAGCAATGGGATGATGTCTCCGCCATACCCGGGGAAAAAAGGCCCGAGCCCGTGTTCATCGTCTTGCACCAGGATGGTGGATTGGTGGTCGACCCATCGTTGGTAGACACGTTGCATGAAAAATCATACTTCGGCTCGCTCGATGAAGAAACTCGATTGTTATTCTTGTATCCCGAAGAGATTATGGTTTTTTCAGAACGTTGCTGGATGCCTATCATCACCCGGAGAAGCACAAGTATCTCATGGTTCGAATCGCGGGATATTGCGCGTACTTCAACGAGCTCTCTGATGAATTGAAGCTAAGCATCATCAACAGGACGTGTTATTCATACAACACGTCTTGATCCATTCCTGTCCTTGTGTTTTTCTACGTTCACGGCATTCCAAAGAAGCATGGTGGGAGGCCGGCCGAGATCATCCGTATTTAAAGTCTCACGCCGATTTAACATCGTGAAAAAGAAGGAACCTGAGTTCGTTCATGGCTACGCCAACGCGACGGCAAAGTTCTGGTATTCAATTATTCTCGTTCTCATAGATATCGTGCTTGGTTTCGTTATGACCGGCTTGCTGGCGAAATACTTGTACCCGTATCCCGAAGTTGGTGGTTATGCGGGGGTTTCAGCAGGTTTTTTCGGCATCGTGTACACCATGTGCGACATCGCCACGTGGGGGGCGATCGAACGTTTCATTCCCGAATACCGGGTCAAGAATCCACGGGAGATGGTAAAATACGTTCGATTTTTCATAGCATGGCAGAGTTTTTCTGGGCTTGGTCAAGTCTCGTTTTTATCCATGTACGCGTTATTGTTCGCCAAGGACACGAATTTATCTTACGCGGCTTGGTTCATGTTGTTGAATTGCATGAAGCAGTTCCCCGGCTATCTCGGTATTTTCAAGTCCTTGCTCAACTCGTACCAGCAATACACGAAGGTGTCCGTCATCGATTTCATCCAAGGAAACGTGTTCCAGCGGTTGAGCGAGATTGGCTTCTTGCTCACCGGCAGGTATATCGGCTCGATCATGCCCGCGTACGGGGAGATCATGGTCATGGCCATTTTTTACTCGATCGCAGTGTTCGTCGATGACCTGATCATCGTGACGCTGGAAATCTATTATTTCAAGCAAGTGGCCAACAAGGAAGGCATGCGCGTGCGCGATTGCTTCAGCCTCGACATCGGGTGGCCGGTGGTGAAGAAATGCGTGAACTGGGGTTTCAAGCAAGCATTCCCATCCGTGGTGGGGTCGTTCATCGGGTTCTATGGATTCGTGCTCACCATCACGTTCTTGCCGTCTTACGCGACGTGGGGGTCTTTGGCGGGCATCGCGGGAACCATCATGTGGTTCATCGGCACGTCGGCAGGCTCCCCCGTTCCGCTGTACACGGAATCCTTGATGAATGGGAAGAAAGAGCTCGCGCAATTCTACTTTGCGCAGCATTACCGGTTTGTCGTCCAAGTCGGCTGGATGTTCGTCGGCATCTTCGCGCCCATGGTCACCATATTGCCGGGTGCATTCGTCGCCCTTGGCATCGAGTATTACGTGCTTGCCGTTCCGTTCATCGTTGCCAATCTCATCGCCCATTCCATCAACGTGACCTTGAACCAAGGCGAGGCCGTCTTGTACGGCGCGGGAAAGGCGAACGCGATCATGACCTTGCGGTTCGTCTGGATGGCATACGACATGTTCTTCCAGACGCTCTGGCTGGCCATCTTGAAGATTCCCGCCACGTACGGGGCCCCGGGTGTCGTGTTTTACATGGTCTATGCTGGCATCATGACGAACGTCCCGAAGGCGATCGTGTATTATGCCTACGTGAACAAGAAAATATTCACGTTACGCATCGCCCGGTGGCAATCATTCGGGGCAAGCGGGCTTTCGATGCTGATTTTCATGGCATTCGGTTTTCTCGTCGTCTTGCTCGTGTACCCGCTGCTCGCTGGCAGCCTCGGCGTGATCGTTGCCGTGTTCATCTCTGCCGTCATGCTGGCGCTCGGCGGGTTTTACATGTACTTCCCCCTCTTGGGGGTCTTCGGCGGGTTTGACAAGGAAACCCTGCAATACTTCGAGAAGTCTGTTGAGATGGCAGGGTATAGCCGGCTATTCGTGAAAAGCATATATTACGTTGTCAAGCGCGCGTGCAAAGCGTCCCCGCTGCACGACAGGTTCGGCGTGGACCCCACGGTCGCACACCGGCAGATCGACGAGCTGGTGGCCATGAAACGTCGAGCAATTGAGAGCGATGGTGCATCCAGCCAAGCACCTTCGTGATCGCTAGTTTCTTATGTATCACGAATCTTCATTCTTTCATGCACGTGCTCATCACGGGTGGATTCGGGAACGTTGGGATATCTGTGATACGCGAGCTCTCGCGAAGACCCCACGATATTACCGTATTCGAGCTACAAACAGAGAAAAATGAGAAGGTCCGTAAAAAACTTGGAAAGATCATCGACGTGGCTTGGGGAAACCTGCTCGACCCGGCTTCGGTTTCCCGCGTGATGGATGGCAAGGATGTCGTGATTCACCTCGCTGGGATCATCCCCCCGCGCAGCGAGGAAAATGAGGCTTTGTGTTTCAAGGTCAACGTGGACGGAACAATCAACGTGATCAATGCCATCAAGAATGCTGGAAAAAAACCTGGCTTGATCTTCACCTCATCTGCCAGCGTGATGGGACCCACCCAGGACAAGGAACCCCCGATCAGCCCTTATGGCAATCTCGTGCCGACCTCGAATTACACCCGTTCAAAGGTGGAGGCGGAACGTGCGATACGCGAATCGGGCATCACGTATTGCATCTGCAGGCTCGGTGCCGTGCTTTCTTCCCAATCATCGCTCGACACGTCCATCGTCAAGGAGATGTTCAACATGAAACTTGACAACCGCATGGAGATGGTCCTCGATCTTGACGTGGCCACTGCGCTTGCCAACGCTGCGGAGTTAATGGCGAAAGGAGACGCCTTGCATGGAAAGATACTCAACATCGGGGGTGGCAAGGAAAACGGCTTCCAAGGCCATGGTAGGGACCTCAGCACCAATCTTCTCAAGAGAATGGGGCTGGGCGCGTTGAATGAAGATTGCTTTTCGAAGCAAGATTACTTCATAGACTGGATGGACACTTCCGAGAGCCAGTCCCTGCTTGCCTTTCAAAACCACACGTTTGACGAGGCAATGACCTTGTTCCTCGCGCCGTTCAAGAAATTTAAGCCATTCTTGAAGCTATTTGGTCCGATCATACGGAAAAGCCTGGAACGACAATCCCCTTTCTGTCAGGGACGCTAATGGGGAATATCATCCCGATCCCTCGAAACACTTATTTCTTTCAAGGAGTTACTCTTTCTCATGAGCTTCATCTTGGGTATACAAAACGGGCCCCTCGGTGGCTTATCCATTGAGGAGCAATTCAAGGCGGCGGCAAAACTCGGTGCCAAGACCTTGGAACTGTACTCGCAGCCTGGCACGAACGTCTGGAAGAACAAGGACAAGATAAAGACACTGGTTGGAGAAACTGGTGTCAAGGTTGGTGCTTTGTTCTCGTCCGGCTCGTTGGTCGGGCGCGACCAGAAAGCGAAACAAGAACGTGACCACGCGAAAGCAGTCATCGAATTCTGCCAATCCAGCGACATCCCGCTCATGACGTGTAACATGGGGTCTGATGCGAGCGTTGCAGGCGACTGGCGGGAGGACATCCAAGCCTTTTACCAGCAAATGGAAGCCGTTGACGAGACATTCCTCCCGCTCGGCGATTTCGCGAAAAGCCATGGCGTGAAGATCAGCATCGAGAACTGTCCCCACGGGGGCAAGAACCTGTGGTCGACCCCACGTTCGATCCTAGAGATTTGCGAAAATTTGCTCGATGAAAGCACGCCCGTTGGTTTCGAGTACGACCCGAGCCATTTCGGCTGGCAGTTCGTCGATTATTATGCATTTGCGGAGAAGATGGCACGCATGGGCCGCATCTATTCCGTGCATGCCAAGGACATCGTCGTGTGGAAGGACAAGCTGCTTCCCTACGGGTTCTACCTGAACCCGGACCGGTGGTGGCGGTTCACGGTGCCGGGAAAAGGTGAGGTTGACTGGAAGAAATTTTTCAAGGCCATCACGCCCGCGTTGCGTTCCGACATTCCCGTGTTCGTGGAGCACGAGGACGGGGAGTACATGGGTGGCAAGGTGATGGAAGGCTTCGAGATCAGCCTGTCCACGCTCAAGAACGCGCTCCCGTGATTGGGCGGGAGGCGTGTCATTATTTTTTTATTACATGCTCGTGAGCTTCAATGAAGATTACCATCACCCTCGACAAGCACGAGGCTTTCCCGGGCGAGAAGATAGACTGCGTCTTCTGCATCGATGCAGGCAAGAAGGTCAAGATCAAGCTCATTGAAGCAGCGTTTTCTGGTGAATACCTGTCCATCAGGTACGGGAACAAGTCCACCTCCACGAATCGCAACGTGTTCGTGCGGATTCCCAAGACGCTCTGGACACCGGCCGACGGCAAAGCCGATACCATTGGCCCGGGCGTGCTCGAATGCACGGCCTCGTTCGAGGTTCCCCCCGGGCTCATGCCGAGCTTCCCGCCACCCGGCTTGGAGGGGAACCGATACCCCGGTCGCCTGCAATTCTTCATCTCGTGCACCGTGAAGAAGACGTTCGGTTTCGATGATGACCGGTTCGAGCGTGTCTTCATACGGTCTCGCGATTTCATTTCGAGCACCACCGAGCACCGCCGTTCAGGTTCAGTGCCCGCGACACGGTTCAAGCCCGAGGCAACCTTGATGCTCGACAAGAGCGTGTACAAGCCCGGGGAAACCATCACTTGCAAGGTCGGTGTCGCGAAGCAAGATGCATCGTGCATCGTGCATGACATCCGGCTGGCGCTCAGGGGGCAGTGCTGGGGCTGGGTGGATGGTTCGTGGATAATCGAAGATATATTTCGCGATGAATATAGTCTCGGGAACGTTGCTCCACCGGCAACGTCGTTCGCGCTCGTGGTGCCGGACGAAGCAGCGCCCACGCTCTACGGCGGCAACGTCAAAGTAACATGGGACGTGCATTTGCACGTGAAGCTTTCTATGGCACGGGACCTACACCTTACCGTGCCGATTCTCGTGGCAACGAAGGGTGCCACCGTTCCCAGCGGAGAAGCATCCCGAGATGCGAATCCGGGCACGCATTTCTGTCCCGCGTGTGGCTCGCCGGTGGATATAGCCGCGAGCAAGTGCACCACGTGCGGCAGCGCGTTCGATGACGCGTGAACATCAAGGATATCGTTGATGACCGTGAAACAACTCTCTGACCGTGTCAAGCAGTTGCGTGAAATCACGTTCAACTGGAAGGAGACAAGATATTGGATTTTCTTTTCCAGATTTTGAAAGCAGGGTGAATGCTGATTTAACAAACAACACTTTAAATTGGGGAGTTGAAATTAGTTCTTACTTTTTACAACCTATCAATAATTCATTATTTAATAATTATTATTTGGCTTACTTAAATAACTTGTATTCTTTAAAATCAAGAATGGTAAAAGTTAAAATGCGTTTACCTTATTTAGAATTGTTAAATTTAAGATTAAACGATAGAATTGTAATACGTGATAAAAGATATATTATAAATCAATATACAACTGACTTACTAACTTTTGAAAGTGATTTTGAATTGATACAAGATTTTAGAAGTGTTAATTACGATAATAGTACTTTAAGAACTGTTAGCAACCAACCTATAACATTTGATGTATATACAACCTCAAAAGAAACTTTAGTTTGGACTGTTGATTACGACCCTGATGGTATGTTAACAGGTGTTACTTCTACAGAAACTGCAGTTACAATTCAAGTAAAACCAAACGTAAGTGGGTTAGAAAAAATAGCTTCAATAGTAAGTAATAACGGAGATATAATTACAATCATACAAGATGCTTAAACTAATAATAGAAATGCTACCATTGTTAAACGAACAAGAGGGGGAGCCGGTCTCCGCGATCAAGGCGTGGTACCCGAGGCCTTCTGATGACGCGGTGATGATCACGATCGCCCCTTTCCTGTCGACCATGGCCGGATTCAGTAGAAACACGTTCAATGCTTTCACGCATTGATTCAACTCGGTATCCTCGGGAAATGCATTGAAGAACCCGACGTTGAACACGTCCTTCACGGGCGTGCGATAGGTTGCCTCGCAGCACTCTATGGCCTTGCGGTGGGCATCGATGTGATGACCCGCGAAGATGGCAGAGTTCTTGCCCCACCCGTTCGGCACGACGTTGATGCTGAAATCGAGGCCGATGATCGAGCCCACGTCCTCGATATCCTTCCGGACGTCGGTGATCCGGCCCAGGCCGATGCCCACGCGTCCCGTCAACGCGAGCTTGTGGTTCGCTTCCAAGGTCTGGATGCCACTAATGCCGGGCAAGATGATCTTCGCCCCCCCACCGTAACCCGCTAGAGGATGCGGGATCACGCCGCCAATGGAAATCTTCAAATCTGCCTCGTGATAGGTCTTGTTGATGTGGATGGGCGTTCCTAAACGTGATTCGCCGACATACACGGTGTTGAACCATGGCACGTGGTTCCGGACGCGAACCCGGTTCATGACGTCGGTGCCCACCTTCTTGATGAAGTCCTGCCGCATCATGGGGCGGTGGGCCCCGACTGCAGCGATCACGGTGATATCATCGTCATTAATCCCGTTGGCATTCAATTTCGATAGAACGACGTCCAGGATCGAGGCCAGTTCCGTGGAACGAGATGTGTCGTCGATCACGATGGCGGCGGTTTTCTTTCCCCTTGCAAGCTCGCCCAAAGGCCTCGTGCCATGGGGCTCGTCGATGGCCCGCTCGATTGCTTCCCGGCTCGCCAATTCGGGCATGTCATGCATTTTAAAATAGGTTACATCCCAGTTATCGGGGAATTCGAGCTCCGCGGTGCCACCGGGTGTCCACCACGAGCCGTAGGGAATTATGAATGACCTCGCCATAACAATCACATCATTCTTGTGACACTCGCCCGTCATATATTTTAAGCAACGGTCGCAAGTGAGTATCATGCCCTTGAGCGAGATAGAAAAGGAAGCATGCCGGACGCGTGCAAAGAAGATGCTGGATCACGCGAGGATCGTTGTCACGGCAGACGAGGTCAAGCGAATGGAGATTGCCGATTTCAACCTTCCCAAGGATGATTTCGCGTCAATCGGCTTGTCGATCATCGTGTACGAGAACAATGACAGGTATTGCGCCAAGGAACTGATCTTGTTCCCGGGGCAGACGTGCCCGGAGCACTACCACCCGGATGTCAGGGGGAAGAGCGGGAAGCAAGAAACGTTCCGGTGCCGGTACGGGACTGTCTACCTGTACGTCGATGGCGTGAAAACCAAGAATCCCTCTGCCACGATTCCGGCTCATAAAAAGGGGACCTTCACCGCGTGGCACGAGATCATCTTGCAACCGGGCGATCAGCACACGCTCTTACCAAGCACTCGCCATTGGTTCCAAGCGGGACCCGAAGGCGCCATTATATCCGAGTTCTCGTCCACGAGCACGGATGAGAACGACGTGTTCACCGACCCCGCCATCAAGCGTTAAGTGTAGTTGCTCATTCCGCGGGTACAGATGAAGACCATTGAAAGAGAGAAACGAAAATGGAACAATTATACAAGGAATTTGGATTTGTCAACACGAAAAAAATCTATGCTAAAGCCTTGAAACATCATTACGCTATCCCGGGCTATAATTTCAACACGCTGGAACAGGTAATAGCGATTACCCAAGCATGCGTGAAAACATCGAGCCCCGTGCTGTTGCAATACTATGCCATCCCCGGGGAGATGCTCCCCCTTTCCATGGTCGTGCACGCCGCCAGGGGTGCCGTCCAGATGGCAGCCGACATGGGGAACCAAATTGAAATCGCACTTCACCTCGACCACGGGCACTCGTTCGAGCAATGCAAGCAGGTGATCGACGCGGGGTTTTCTTCCGTCATGATCGACGGGTCCACGCTACCATTCGATAAAAACGTGGAACTCACGCGAAAGGTAGTCCAATATGCACACGAGCGTGACGTGACGGTGGAAGGCGAGCTGGGGAAGATATCTGGTGGCGAGGACGTGCACGGGCGCATCGAGCAGCAGTACACGCGCCCGGAGGAAGCAAAAACATTCACTGATGCAACTGGGGTGGACTCGCTCGCGGTGTCAGTGGGCACGGTTCATGGAGCCTATAAGTTCGCGTTGAAACCGGGCGAGGTCCCGCCGCCCCTCAGGTGCGACATCCTCGAGCAAATCAAGAAGCTGATGCCCGGCTTGCCTATCGTGCTGCACGGGGCATCATCGGTCCCGAAGGAATACATCGCGCTGATCAACGCGTTCGGGGGGAAGATGGATGCCGCGTCGGGCGTCCCGGAAGAGCAGTTGATGAAAGCAATCTCGATCAACGTGGCGAAGGTGAACATCCATTCCGATTCCCAGGTCGCGATGACAGGCACCATCCGGGAACACATGAGCAAGAAACCCGCGGATTTCGACCCGCGAACGTACTTGGATGCAGCAAGGCAGGAGCTCGTGGAGCTCTACACGCGCAAGAATAGAGACGTGTTGAAATCCACGGGGATGTCGATTCACTCGTAATATTTCATGGCACGAACACGCGAGGTGTTCACGTGGCTTCAATCACAGGTGCCCCGGATCAAATCATCGATGACACGCTGCGCGTCTTGGACGTTACCAGGAAATTGACGTTCCCAGGAGCGATCCACGACAAGGTATTCTTGGGCTTCGACGGCTACGTCGACAGCATCTTGTCCGTCATACGGGACCGGCAATCCATGGATACCTACCACGTCATGAAAAAAATGAGCGAGTGGGCAGCGCGCATCGACGCTGCATCTGGGTCGAGCGCGTCGATTGAACGGGTGACCAAGCGGGTCACCACCGGTGGATTCACGTGCAATGTCGGGAAGGCACTTTCCGCCTTGTGCGGTCGCCCGGGAAACGTGCACCTTGTCGGTGCGTTTGGATACCCCAGCATCACGCCCGTGTTCAACGACATCCTCGCGGGAAAGTTCAATTGCCAGCTGGAATCGATATGGAACCCGGGCATGACGGACGCCTACGAGTTTTCCGACGGGAAGATCATGATGGTCTCGTTCGACGAGATCAACAAGCTTGATTGGGACAGCATCGTGAAACGAGTGGGGCACGATTGCATCGTCCATATCCTCGATGAGAGCAACTTGTGGGGTTTGAACTACTGGCCTTCGAGCCCGCACATGTCCGGCATCTACGAGGGGCTGGCGAGGGACGTGCTTCCATCCCTCTCGAGACCCGCGAGGGCAAAACACTTGTTATTGGACCTGTCAGACTTGAAGAAAAAACCGGCTGCTGAAATCCGGAAATTCCCCCCGCTGGTTTCTACGTTCGAGGACCACGTGCAGACCGTGTTGCTCATGAATGACAAGGAGTTGAACGACCTCGTATTGGCACTCAAGAACGAACAGCCGGGCTCCATTCTTCCTGGCGAGATGGAGAAAGCCACGAGATACATCCGGGATACGTTGGACATCTCGCTGGTCATCGCCCACGCCCCGCGTCTCGCTGCGCTCTCGGGACGAGGGGGAAAGGATGTTGCAGTGGTGAACGCGTTCACCCCGCATCCACGGTACACGACCTCCGCGGGGGACCACTTCACTGCGGGGGTCGGATTCGGCCTGCTGCAAGGCGTGGAAGCCGGCTTGCTGCCGCTCCTCGGTAACCTCACGACGAGCATTTTCGTGCGGACGGGTGATAGCCCGGGGTCGCAGGACGTGAAAAATTTCATCGACGAGTATGAGAAAAACGTTGTTCTGCGGTGATAAGGAAAGACCTTTCAAGGTATTCCCTGAATAAAAAATGCGAATTATGGTTTTTCATGTCTTAGAAACCGGCCATTACGCGTTCCAACATGCTCTCCATTTTTAACAGTAATTGCACCGTTAACAATGACATGTTCAATACCTTTAGGATGTTGGCGACCATTTTTCACGGTTGCAACATCTTCAATTGTATCGTAATCAAAAATGGTAATATCTGCCTTGAAACCTTCTTTAAGTACGCCCCTATCTGGAATTTGCAATTGTTCCGCGGGCAGGGAGGTCATCTTCTTGATTGCAGTTTCCAAATCTATCCAATTTTCCTCCCGAACCCAGCGCTGGATCACCCGAGGAAATGCACCGTAATTCCTTGGATGTACATTTTGCTTGGGATTCGGTATTACAATGCCGTCGGAACACGCGCACACGTAAGGTCTTCTAAACAGGGGAAGCATGCCCTTTTCCTCGTCTTTTGTTTTCATCGTGAAGATGATTCCTCCTTCCTCATCCCGGATAAGGTCCAACAATCCATCGAGTAGCGTCTTTCGATCGGGATAATATTTCTTGACTGCTTCGTGCAGGGTCATGAGTTGTAATTCTGGTCGGACAAGCGTGCTCAGGATGGTTACTTTCTTCGAGAGAATTAACCAAATGAGTTTTTTCATGATTCCTTTTGGTATCAATTTCAGGAACCAAGGAGCATTATCCAAGAATATCCCGGAGATTTTTTGAAACATATCTTCCTTGATTCGCTCTCGTGTTTCTGGATTAGTTAAATTTTCAGTAAAGTTGTCAAAAACCCATGTGTTGAATATGATAAATGCTAAAGGCGTCACAGCATCGTTGTACACGGTGATATCTGCAGTTAAATCCAAGCCTTCCGCTTGGGAGTCTTCCATATACTTGATCAGCTTAGGAGTGATTTCACTTGCATCACTACCCACAACACTCCAATGGGAGATATGCCCGCGACACTTGGCTTCTTTTGCGATCTTGAAAACCTCTGCCATCCCGATATCCATCACGTGCGCGCCTTCATTACGCATGTGACTCGTATACATTCCATCATATTCTGCAACGATTTTTGAAAGTTCAATCAACTCTTCAGTTTTAGTGGCCGAACCGGGAACATATGCCAAACCCGTGGACATGCCAAAAGCTCCCGCTTCCATCTCTTTTCTAACCAAATCTTGCATTTGCTTTAATTGCTCGGGTGTTGCTGGCTCCTCTGAGGTTCCACAAACAAGCCCTCTTAGATTACCTTGCGGAACAAACATTGCCAAGTTTATGGATGATTTTATTTCTTCAAACTTCTTTGCAAATGCATTTAAATCATCACACAAGTCTGCATTGACTGCCAGTAATCTGGTTACGAATTTAGAGTAATATTTCTTTACATTTTCGTTACTTGGGGATAGCCCGAATCCACAGTGACCCCCGGTTACCGTGGTGCATCCTTGCAATATATATTCTCTAATCTCGGGAACATTCAACAGCGTTAAATCTGCATGGCAATGGATATCAATAAAACCAGGACAGACAATCTTGCCTCGAGCATCGATTATTTCTGCCCCCTCTTCGTCCAAATCATCAAAAATCTTAACAATCGAATCACCTTTTATCAGAATATCCCCTTTAAACTGCTTAGCACCCGTTCCATCAATAATCGATCCATTTTTAATTAGTATACTCATGATAATCCATTTTTTCATCCGTTTTTAGACGATTTAAAGAAATACTCCTCGAGCAGCTATCACTCGGTTAACCGATTGTTGGTCACTTCTCCGTTGTTGTTTTTCAAGGTTTTTCCAAGCAAGAACAGAACGTTTCGATGGCGGAAAAAACCTCGTCCTGCACGTGCTTGTCGTCATGCTGGATGCACGGACTCGTTCATCCCGCATCCCCTACCGAAGTACCCGAAGGGATTGTGCCCGAAGTGCGAGGACTTGAACACGAAACTCATCGGCGTCGACACGCACCACAAGCTCACGAAAGCCCACTGCGATTTCATCATCGAACGCTTCAAGGCGGTCGCAGCCGGCGAGAAGTGAATCGGGTTCTAGGTTAAAAACAATTTCATTTCTTTTTTCGCGATTTCATTCAATAGAGTTCCCGGAATCGCGCCAAGATGCCCCGGGTACTGGCATGGTGTTCCAACCAGTCCCACAACCTCTCGTGGAACGCAATCGCTTCCACCTCGAATCCGATAACCTCATGCGCCCACGGGATATGGCCGTTGGAGATCGAAAGGGACCGGACAAGAGCAGCCAGGTATCCAAGCAAGAATTTTACCGGCGACCGGTACCACTGCATCGTGTGGAAGATTTCGTGCATCAAGAACACGAAGCCTTCAATGGTGGCAAGGTCGAATGTATTCCCGACGTGCCTGCCCGGCTTGTTGAGCACGCCACTTGCCCAGACGGCATGGTTCGCGAGCATGAAACACGGCGTGCTCCCAGTTTTCTTCTCATCACCATCGTCCCGCGGCTTCCAGGGCGATTTCGTGTTTTTGCTGGCTTCCCTTTTACGGGTCCCGATGCGCTTTGCAGCTACCAACGCGTGCCGGCCGGCAGATTCGTTCCTGAAGAACGACATGAATTCGCCGGGAAACCGCCCGTAAAACTCGATGCTCGGGTTTTTTCTCTTCCCTGGAGCACGGCGTCCAGAGGCGATGCTCTTCTTCCGTATCACGTGCACGGTTGCACGCTCGATCGCAGCCAAGTACAAGCCCATGTCCCTGTTGGACTTGAAGAGGGAAAAGAAAAAAGCGGGATCTGCATGACGCAATTCTTTGAACGCCGCGATGATTTCGGGATGGTACCGGTGGTGTACCATCGCGTGGTGTTCTATCGAATCCACGGTGCGATCACGCGTCCTTGGACGGTGCAACCTTCGATCGGGGGGGAATCACGTTGATGTTCTTCGTGCATTCAAGGCAAAAAATTTTCCACCCGTGGATTGCCCGGCCCGAGGCGTTGGCCGTCGTGTCGAACAGGTCATCACCGGGTTGGAGGAGCAGGAAGAATTTCTGGCGGGGCTTCCCGCATTCGGGACATGCCTGGGGCTCGTAGGTCTCGATATTATACATCTTCGCGGCCAAGGTCTCGAAATCGTCTCCAATTAACTTTTTCTTGATGATGGCCATGTATGATAAAACTTCATCGACCAACTCGTTAATCTCCTTCGAGTCCGGTTCTTGCGGCGGTGCGTTGTCACCACGGGGTTCTTTTCCGCTCATCGTAATTCCACGAATAACAGTCACCTCTGGATTTCTTATTAATGATCCCGACTCTTTGTATTGGCATGGGTGCTTCCACGAAAGTGTTTTAAAGCACCGGGGCGTGGTAAGCAACAAGTAGCACGCGGAAACAACGCTCGTTCTTGTCATTCACGCCGTGATCGACATGTATTACCTTCCCATAACCATTCTCTTTGCCTTTTATGGATGCATTTGCGTTATCATCGCCTTGCAACATCGCGCGAGAAAGGAAACAAGGGATACATTTTTCAACGACATGGCCATGGCCTTTATCATGTTCATGTGTGCTGGCAGTTACCCGTTCATGTATGCTAACCGTGGCGTGACTGAAGGGGGCCAAGCATTGTTATTCATCATTTTTGACGTCATCATCTACTCTTTCCTCGGGGTGCTTTTCATTTGCGTCATTCGAGAAGCCATCCTTGCGAAGAAAAACCCAGCTAGGAAGGTGGAACGGGGATACGATGCGTTCCTCGCACGCAGGAAGAAAGAATTCGACGATAACCCGGCGTTCAAGGTGAAAATGGACACGAACAGGAAGTACTTGCACTTGATCCCCGTGGGAGTCATAATCGTGGGCTTCCTATCCGGAGCGATCCTCGAACCGGTTATCCTTCCCTTAGGCATCACCGGATTAGGTTTTGCATTCTTCTTCATCGTGCTCGTGGGATATGGATTCGTTGCCATGTTCATGCTCGCGGAAACCTACAGGCTGCTGAACGGGAACTCGCTTTTTTACCTCGACCCGTACTGGGCACACAAGTGGTTCAAGTCTTCCATCAAGGACGAGGAGGTGCAATCATTCATCTCGTCCATTCCCATCGTACTCTGCCTCATGCCCTTCGTGTTTGGCCCCATTGCTATATTCACGACGGTCGGGATGATTTCGTGCCTGTCCGACGCGGCGGCATCGGTCTTCGGGAAGCGGTTCGGGAAACGACGCCTCCCCATGAACAGCAAGAAAACCTACGTGGGGCTATTCGCCGGCGGGCTGGTCACCTTCGGCGCGACGCTCATCACGTTCATGACCATCGGGTTGCCCGGGGTGACGGAACACGTCGTGCTTGTGATGATCATTGCCGCGGGAACCGCGTTCATATTCATGCTGATTGACATGTACGCAAAACTGGTGGGGGATAACTTCCTAAACCCGTTGTTGTGCGGCGCGTTCATGGTGCTGGTAACTTCATTTTTCATTTGAACCTGCAATGCAGGCTGGAAAAAGGAGAAAAAGAGAAAGAAAACATCAGGGAAGTCGCTTGCACCCTATTCTTGCGGTGTTTTTGCCAAGATGGCAGCCCCTTGGCTTGAAATCTTCATGCTGCAGTACTTGCATTCCAAGCACCCGATATCCTCCATGAACTCGCAATCGAAATTGTAGGGAAGGACGAGGTCCTTCATGTACTTCAACAAGATGGAGGTCTCGATTTCCTTGACGTTCTCGTCCGACCGTATGCAAAAATCGATGATGTCGTCGATCTTCTCCAACGAATGGCCGGCGATATAGACCACCACGGACGTGTCGCCGGTCGTGCGGAACCCCGTGATGACGAACGGGCACATCTCCATTCGTTTCATGATCCGTTGCGTGTTCAGCGCGGAGATAGAGACCTCGACAAGGTGGAACTGGTCAACGGACTTGAAATTGACGCCCTTCTGGATGGCCAAGAAGTTCTTCTGTCGTAATTTATTAATCCGGGCACCGATAGCAGGTTGGCTCTTCCCGATCTTGTCCCCGATGGATGAATGCGTCATCTCGGGGTCTTTTTGCAAGAACATGATGATGCGCTTGTCATCATCGTCGATGTCAAACGCCTTGTTCACCGTGCTTTCTTTCGGGGCAGGCTCATAATCCTTGCTCGCTTTCTCACGTTCTTGAGTGACGGCATGGCAATTCTCGCCGCACAAGATGCTGTTGTGGTGCTCGAAGTTGAAATCGACGGGGAGCACGAGTTGGTTGATGGGCTCGATCACGATGGACATGTTCACGTGCGAGATGTCGGCCTGGGACCGGAAATGAACCTCCACGATTTCCTCGAGCTTGTCGATGTTGCTTCCCACCAGCCAAACCAGGACATTCGTTTTACCTGATGTCTTGAATGCATTGAGCACGAACGGACAATGCTCGATCATGTCCAGCACGTCCTTCGGCTTCTTCGCGTGCATCGAAACAAGGGCGACTGATAGCTTGTTCTGCTTCAAGTTCACTCCGTATTGCGTGACCTGGAGGCCCTTTCTCTCGAGCTTCAAGATGCGTGCGCCCACGGCGGGCTGGGACTTGTTGATCTTGTCAGCGATTTCGCTATGCGTGAGATCGGGATTTGATTGCAAGAACGACATGATCTTGCGATCGTCATTATCGATGGATAGCTTCTTGTTCAAGATGATCTTTTCAGACATGATGGCCAGCTCTTCGCCTTGAATGATGCCACTGGACGATGAATAGTTCGCTTATTAAATATAAATAACGCATTATAATTTATAGAGTGGTCCCATTTCAATCAACTTGAGGCCAAGCACATGTCCTTCATGTTTCAATTCTCCCGCAGGTTGCTCTACTTCTTGATCATCGTGTTTGGAATTCTTGAACTCGTGATGCTGGTCATGTTCATTTCGCTTGAAATGGTCGCCATTCTCTGGTACGCAAGCCTCGTGATGCTGCTCTTGATTGCCATCACGTGGGTGGTGTACAGGCACTCCAAGAACAAGCAAATAGAGGAAGAAGAGAAACAAGCCAGAAACCGGCCAAAGTTCACGCCGGACGGGGAAGATCCAAGGATCGGCCACACGTACGAGTGACGGGACGGCCGGGACGACGCGCCACCCTGACCAGGACTTGATATTCGTGGGCAGATTAGACCGATCGCAATGATTTGATGCGCTTTGCCGCCTTGACGCGCTGGAAAACAAGCAAGACCACCGCTGAAAGAACCACGCCATACAAGAACCAGGATGTGCCGAAAAATAGGTACGCAAACAGCATTATGGCGACGACAATGGCGACCGTGATGGCCATCAACACCACCCGCACCCACGTCGTTCTCGTAGCCTGATCCATGCCAATACACTTCGGAATCATGTTTTATATATTTTCGAGAAATGCTCGGCGAGTACCTCGACGGGATGCGCGATGTTTTCCCCCGTCTTGCTTGATGTCCTGATGTAAGCCAATATGTTATTCTCCCGGACGTACGCCTCGATATCCTCGTCGGAAACCCGCATCTCTGGGTCTTCCAAGTCGGCCTTCGTTCCCACGAGCACGACAGGCAAATCAGCCTTTTGCGACCTGAGCAAGGCCAGCCACTCGGGCAGGTTGATGAACGACTGTGACCGTTCGAGGGAGAAGAAGAGCAAGCCCGCGTGGGCTCCCCGCACGTAACTGGACAGGATAAATCTGAACTGCTGTTGCCCGCCCAAATCCCAAATAGCGAAGTTATATTTTAAATCCCCGTGCTCCACGATCTTCGTCAAGAAATCAACGCCGACGGTTAACTTGGTATCTGCAAGAAAGGTGTCGGTGCAATATCGATGCAAGAACGTCGTTTTCCCGATCCCGCCATCACCACCAACCGAAACCTTGAGAATAATGGTCTTCATGGCTTTTTCACGACGCGGCCGTGCTGGCACCGGGCTAAGGTACCCTTGATAGAACTATCCTTGAGGCGATATAAAAATTATCCCATGCTTGCAGAAGCCAAGCAATAAAATAAATTTATTCAAATGCCGATGGCCGTCCACGATTGCCACGTTCCCAGAATAGAAATAATAAAACTGGCGTTTTTCCATCCATCATGCCAGTTGTTTTCCCCGGGTTTCAAGCACTTCTTGGACGTACGCGAAATCCTTGTTGCAGTACTTGTATATGGGAATCCACATGAACCCCGATATCCCGCCAAAGACGATCGTCATCCAGATGATGGAAACGGAGATGCTGTAATGGGTGACGCTGTCGAAGTAGGTAATGAACAAGCTACCGGCGATCGAGCCGAACGACCTGCCAATCGTGTCCAAGAACGATGCCGTCGCGATCATGGTGCTCCTGTGCTCGGGAAGGTTCACGTCGATGAGGCTCGCGTACCAGTTCGGCGCTATTGCGAACGAAAACATGAGACCGATACCAAGAATGACCCCGACAACAGGCATGAGCAGCCAGAACCCCCAAGTTGGAACATGCAACGCGCCCATGAAAAACGATTCGTTTCCCTTGAATGGCGTGAACAAGAACGCCATAATGAAGAAGGGTATGTGGAGAATGCCTCCCATTATCGCGACCTTCACACGCCCGGCAGGATCGCCTTTTTGCACGCGCTTGTCACCAACTTTCGCAAAATAGAACTGGCCGAACAAACCCAATGCCAAGGCTGGAATCACCAGCAAGATGATCTGGCCAATTGATTCCGCGCTGGTGAAAGACGCGCTTGTCGAACGTCCCGAGACCGTGAACCGCGACATCAAATCCACCCGCTGGTATCGTGTCCAATTCTTGGATAACCTTGTAGATATCGCGAGCGGTTTCTTCCGTGATATCGCCAAGAAATTTCAAGGTGATGTGCACGTTTTCCCTCTCGACGAACTTGAGCTTCCCTTCCACTCTAGAGAAAACGCCCTTGATATCTTCTATTTTCTTCTTGACGGCGTCGTCGTTGATTTCCAAGGCGATGAAAGCTCGCATGGTATTCGTGAGGGTCATGGGAAAAACCTTTTGTGTTACAATTGCCTTTAAAGAATAGTCACCTCCTAAATTTGTTTAGCATCACGAAATGAAGCATCCATGCCAGCAAAGAAAAGCGGTAAGAAAACGCTGCCAACGCCCCCGTTACCCGTAGACTCTGGCGATAACCAAGAAGACAATAAAATCTTCATAGATATCGGTTTATCAAAGGATGGCAAGCCCAAGAGCATTGAAATAGTCGATTCAGAAGAGATCGTGAAGGAGATCGATTTGGTTCCCCGCGGATTTCCGATGCGCATCGCTGGCGCGGAACCCACCATGGGCATCATCATCGACGATCTGGAACTGTTCGAGCGGTATGCCATCGAGCAGTGGGGGCAAGTTTCCGTCGAGCAAGGTACCTTCCTGTTCGATTCTTACCTCTTCCCTGAATACGCGTTCCAGGTGAAGCGCGTGTCCCCCGGCCCGGGCAAGATCGGGAACGGGACGAAGTTCACCGTCCACTACCCTCCACAACAACTATCCGAGAAGATTTCGCCCGTCAAGATGACGGATGTCATAGGACAGGAGGACGCGAAGCGCAAGTGCCGCATCATCTTGAAGTACCTGGAGGAACCGGCCTTGTTCGGGCTCGAATGGGCACCACGGAACGTGCTCTTCCACGGCCCGCCGGGCACGGGAAAGACCCTCATGGCTAGGGCCATGGCGAGCGAGGCGAAAGCAGGCTTCATTCCAAGAAACGCATCCACCTTGATCGGCGTTCACGTCGGTGACGGTGCGAAAAAAATTCACGACCTTTATGAAATGGCCGCGAGCATGGCCCCGGTCATCGTCTTCATCGACGAGCTCGATGCTGTGGGGCTCAGCCGGTCGTTCCAGCACGTGCGCGGGGATGTCATAGAGGTGTCGACAGCCTTGCTCGCCGAGCTGGATGGTATGGAAGCGAACAAGGGCGTCGTCACGATCTGCGCGACGAACCAAATGTCCCTGCTCGATCCCGCGTTGCGAAGCCGGTTCGAGGAAGAGATCGAGTTCTCCTCCCCCACGCTGGAAGACAGGGAAGCGATCCTTGACCTTTACTTGGGGAAAACAGTGTTCAAGTCAACGATCGACACCCGGCTCGTCGCGAGCAAGATCGATGGCTGGACGGGACGGGACATCAAGGAGCGCCTGGTCAAGAATATCCTCCACGATGCCATCCTTGCGGGGAAGAAGACTCTGGTCACCGAAGATGCCTTGGGCATCATCGCAAGGATGCAAAAGAAAAAGCCACATGAGTTCAGCCCCATGACGTTGTAGCAGTACCGTGGCACGTTTAATGGTGAAACATCACATGAGTGAAGAATCATTAGATTTCGATACATATGAGCCCCTCTTGGATACGTTCCTTGATTTCAAGAATCGGGTATCGAAGCGCATTGAAAAATTACCCGAGTTTTCTCAAAAAATACCCGATTTCAAGGCTTTTTTCAAGCGCATTATTCTATCATTGGGCTTGGAGTTAAACGAGGAATCGAGCATAACGAACGAGAACCATCCACCCTCTGAAGGGCAGGTCCTTGAATACATCCGGCATGTCATTGCCGCGACCCAGATATTGCAAGATTTTCACGAGATGATCATTCCAGTACCGGAGTATTTCACTGCGTTGTTGCGGTCCGCAACGAATGTGTGGGTCAAGCTCGCCACGGAATTCCTCTTGTATTGCGTGAAGGCACCGGCGATCAAGAACGTGGAAAATCAAGAGAAATATTACATCGTCGTCCCGCTCATCGAACGGGTCTTGAGCATGCACACCGCGAGCGGCCCGCAAGATCAAGGGGACGCTCTCACCATGGAAAAGGTGGTCTTGCTCATCTTGATCTACAAGACCTACACGACGTCCCTCCAAAAGAACAAGTTCATGGACGATGTCGAGGACCTCTTCGTGCTTTTCGTCGATAACTTGGCAATTTTCGATTTTAACAACTGGAAAAATCCCCTTCTTGATAATTTTCACCGCATGCTCGTGCAAGTGGGCTTGATGTTGAAGCGGGACGACGTGGTCGGCTCGATCGTGGCGTGGCGCCGGGCATATTTCAACGCCATCAAGGAGAATCTCATCAAGGATACCCAAGACCATAATGTTTTATTGAACGTGATAAACGTCGAGTTCTCCATCGCCAAGAATTACCTGCAACTTTCCGATGTTAACGCCCACGAGGGCATCTTGAAGGAATCGGACGAATGGTTAAATTCATTGATGGAAAAGAACCCCGGCTTCTCCAAGAAAGCATGGAAGCTCAAGGTCAAGATGATACGGTCCTTGGGACACAACGCGCTCAAGCGCGGCAACAAGGTGGAATGTTACCGGTGTTACTTGAGGGCTCTCGTGCTATCGCACCACCACAAGCTCCAGCGGGAGTACGACCGTGCCATGATGTACGTGGACAAGTACAGCCGGTTCTTCGTGCCCGAGCATGCTGCATCTTTGAAGGCCGACCTGGCCATCATGCCAGAACGGCTCTCTCGAACGCACTTGTTATACTTGATCGGGAAGATATTCACTAAAAAGCGCCAGTATTATGATGCAATACATGTTCAACGCATGCTCGTCGACATCCTCGAAGAGGCCTACAACGACGCGCAGCTGAAGCTGGCGATTAGCACCCCGACCCCCGACATGGTGGCGGCCGAGGCGTACTTGCAGGAATTGTTATCCAATAATCTCGATTATCTCGGGAACATGCTCGTCAGGGCGCGGCAAGTCGACGAGGGCATGAAGGCGTTTGAAAAAGAAGCAGGGCTGTTTACCGACCCGAGGAAACAACTCAAGGTATTCACGAAGATCGCGAGGGAGAATTACAAGAGCAACCGGTTCAAGGAAGCCATCGAATTCGGCGAGAAAGCATATCGGATCATTGCGGAACATACCATCTTGGAGTTTCGGGAAAAAGCCTTGGAGTTCCTCATCGACGCGTGCAAGTTCGGGGACCAGCCATCGAAATTGTCGGATTATAAAAAATTGTTGTACAACAGCTAGGCCGTCTGGTGTTAATAGGCTCCGTCCACGCGCGTCATAAAGGCCCCGAGAAAAAACGACCTTTATTTTTCCTTGCGACATTGAATTTTTTCATGAGCTCAGTGCATGAAAGACATCCCGATCGCGAGCGCGCATTGAACATCTCGGTCACGTTCAACCAGATTCGCAACGCCGTTGGCATCCTCACGGAAATGATGGAGGAAACATATGGCAAGAAAGACGGCGCCAACGAGGGTGATATCATCAATAAATTGCGCCAGATGGGCCGGAATATTGCTGTAACGTATGCTTCATACTGGCAGCCTGCCCCGCAAGGAATTGGCGAGATGCTCATCGGCATCTACAAGTCCGTCCTCGGGTCCTCGGTTGCGATCGAAGAACCGGCGGACAAGCAAACGGTGCGTCGTGATCATAAAGGGCAAAAAGTGTTCGATGTCATCGACGATAAATGTCCCCTCTGCAAGGCCAAGCGTGCCACCAACATCGGCGGGTGCGAGGTCGTGGTTGGATTGGTCGAGGGATTGTTTGCAAAGATGCACGAGATGCACCCCGGTCAGGATATTCCCTTGCTAAAAGCAGACGAGGTCATGGAAACGAAGACCCGCGGCGACGAGCGGTGCCGGCACAGGTACGTGCTCGACCGTGCCGTGGATGGCATGTTTAAGATGAGGTAGACAAGATCATGGCATTTACTTGGATTGTATCACGAATCATCAGGCTGTTTGGCCAAAAAACAAACGCGTTATTTTACATCCTTGCCTACAGGGAAGTGCAGCGGGAGATTGCCGCGCTCGCCGAGAAGATCGGCGTGCCACCTGACCAGCTCGCCAAGGAACTCGGGCGCAGGGCAGCGGCGGAATCAGTCGAGCGCCACGCGAACGTGCTCGGCTATGTGCCGATAAACCCCAATTCCCCGGAAAAGATCGTGAAATACATCGAGGTGCTCTGGTACGTCCTTTTCGGGCAAGAGATGCACGATTACGAGATCAAGGTCGAGGACACGACGCCCCGGCGCCAGCGCCTTGTTTTTTTGCTCAAGTATTGTCCCGTTTGCATGGGTCACGAGGAAGACACGGGTAAATACAAGGAACTCTACCAGACGTTCGCCGGTGACAAGACCGAGGGCTACGCTTGCTTGATGGCAGGCATGCTCGAGCAACTGGCGACGATCATCCTTGCCAACAAGGGAATAGACATCCGCATCTCGGTGCGCGAGACCAAGTGCTACGCCCGCGGGGACGGGATCATGGCCGTGGAAGCCCAGGTAATGCCCGTCGAGGAGTTCAACACGGCCACTGCCGCGGGCTTGACCATAGCAGCGGAAGTCCCGCAGGCCGTAGCACAAGAGCAACCCGGTTCCAAGGCAAGCGTCGTGAACGACATTGCATCGCAATCGACGAGGCTTTTCGAGAAGATATCGGAGCGCATCCAGCTCGACAAGATCGACGGGCTTTTCGATGACCCGGTCGGGGAGGGCAAGCTGAAGATCGCCGAGATGATCGAAAAGCAGCTCCACTTCTCGCCAAGGGACATCCTTGCCTACTTCGAGAACTACGAGGAAGATATCTTCCGCGTCATCGGGTACCTGGCCATCCATGGCTTGAACGAGGCAGGAAAGGTCGTGGAAAACATCGCGAGTAACTTCTTTCTGAACAAGATCGTGGACATCCTGCTTTCCGGCATCGAGTACGGGTTGAACAATTACATCCCCGAGAAGATATTGCAAGACAACAAGACATCGACCCTGGTGATGATGAAAGGATGGGCTTCCGACAAGTCATGCGAACGCGTCGGGACCTTGGAATCGCGGGACATGTTCAAGCTCGTCTTGGAAGGGATGAAGATGGCGCTCGCCGATTACGGCGCGGAGTTCCTGGGCGTGAAGGACGCGACGTGGGTCTTGCTCAAGCGGCTGTCCGTGCTCCAAGAAGAACAGCCTTCCGAGGCGTTCTCCCTCGTCTTTGATATCTTCCAAGAAGCAGCGCTCGTTGCCGGGTACCTCATGGCCATACCCGTGAAGGTGATCGCCTCAACGGAATACGAGGCATTGAAGACGCCCCTCGAGATGGCAAGCGACGTGTACAAGTCCAGCCGCGAGCACCTCGAAAAGCTGTTCGATCTCATCGAGCGTTTTCAGGACCTGGATATCGCCAAGGTGGGGTCCGAGGGCTCCTTGTCCAAGACGTTCCCGCGCATGATATAATCTTTCTTCCATCATTTTTCTCGATGCTTCCTTTTTAAGAAAAAAAGAAGAGGCGGGTGTGCCTTGCACGAGTTGTTTACCTGGTCGCCGGCGTTCAATCGCGCTTCAATGTTGCCGTTCCGCACGATGGCACTTTGCCCGTTCAGTGTAATCACCGGCTTTGCGTCGGCTGCATCGGGGGATCCCTGGGAGAGGAGCAGCACAAAGTGCTTCTTCCACTCCTGCCAGGGCGTATGGTTAAGGCCCTCCCCGGTTATCTGCACGTGCATGAAAGAGCGAAACCTGTCCCTGACTGCGGAAAAAGCGGCGCTCGTGCTTGGCACGGATAACACGGTAAATGGCAAGCCGGTATATCTATTCATCAATAAGAATGGTCTCACGAACGCGAACGTGACCAACGCGGGGCAAGTCATCCTCGTGGATTGCGATGATGCATCGTTTTCGGGACTGGACGTCAGCAACGGCACGACCGGTGTTGGTTTGTTACGTTCGGTGAATGTCACCTTGGAGGGCATCACTGCCACCGATTGCCGGCACGGGATATTCATCTACCAGGGGAGCCACAACGCGACCGTACTCTCGTCCACGGGGAGCGATTCTTACTATGGATTATATTTGTCAGGATCCGAGTCCCTGCGGTTGGAATCAGGGAATTACGACTCTTGCGCCTACGGTATTTACCTTGCCAACACCCATTTCTCTTCCGTTGAAAGCATTTCCGCATCCAGCGCCACCAATTATGGAATCGAGAATTACAACGGGGATTGGTGCAGGATAGAGAACAACACGTGCAACGGGAACCAAGACACGGGGATATATCTTTATTCTGTAATGTGGAACACGGTAATAAATAACACGTGCAAAGGGAATCTAGACAACGGGATCGAGCTCTACTATCATTGCGATAACAACACCATTGCCAACAACACGCTCCAGAACAATGGAGATTACGGGGCATACATTTGGTCTTACAGTAACGGGAACGATATCCGCGAGAACACGATAAATAACAACTATTACGGCGTGTATTTTTATTCGTATAGCAACCATAACCGGTTAGAGCATAACATCATCTTCGATAATACCTATTATGGCGCGCTGGTTAGCACGAATAGTAATGATGTATACATTCAGGGTAACATTATAAGCAACGTTATTGGTTCCAACCAAAATACAGGAATATACATCATCGTGAATTCGTACAGGGCAACGATCGTGAACAACACGATGAGTAGGAATGTTGACAACGCCATCAGCTTGAACAACGCGGATTATAGCAACGTGATCGGGAACTCGATCGGTAACAGTTCCGGCGCCAGCTACGGGATCGCAATAGCATCCGTTGATTATTGCACCTGCACGGGTAATATCATACAAAACACGCAGTACGGCGTTTCGCTTTCGAGTAGCACTTACAATCGACTCGCGGACAACACCGTGACGGGGTCGAGCCTTTACGGATTTTTTTTAGGTGCAAACTGCGATAACAATAACTTCACGGGCAATACTGTCGCAAATCTCACGGGCACGGCGGTACGCGTTGACGCCGGAACGAGCAACAATAATCTATTTTTCTTGAACTATTTCATCAACTGCGTCATTTACGGCGTGGATAACGCGTTAGGAAATGCATGGGATAACGGGAGCTTGGGTAACTATTGGGGAGATTATTCCGGTCCGGACAATGACTTGAACGCAATCGGTGACACGCCTTACACTTTCAACATTTATGGTAACGATAGTTACCCGGTCCTCATCACGGATTCCACTTACCTCGTTGATCTCGATGGGGACGGGTTGAACGGCTACCTCGAGATAAACGGGATCGCGAATCCTTACGGGAACGTGCCGACCGACCCGAACGATCCCGATTCCGATGGTGACGGCATAGAGGATGGCGAGGAAGTGTACGCCGGGCTGGATGGCCAGGTAACCAACCCGAATAGCAACGACACGGACGGAGACATGTTACCCGACCAGTGGGAAATACAGAATGGTTTCGACGCGACGAGTGCCCTTGATGCAGCAAGCGATACGGATGCGGATTCACTAACCGTGGTGGAGGAATTCGGTGCTGGGACTGACCCGCGGGATGAAGATACCGATGACGATATGATACTCGACGGGGAAGAGCTGATTCCTGGTATCGATGGGTATATCACGGACCCCTTGGTGGCCGATACTGATGAAGATGCGTTTTCCGACGGCTTGGAAATTTCGCTAGGAACAAGCCCGTTGAATGCTAATTCTTACCCGAAACCAGATGTTGAAATCAGCACGACTTGGGTCATCGTCAATGGCACCTTGAACGTGACAATCACCAACACCGGTAACTGGATCGCATCGTCCGTTCAGGTGATGTTGACCGTGGTTTCAAGCACTTCGTCCTATTCGGATGATTCCTACGCATTCATCACGGTACCAGCCACCACGAGCATCGCTTTCCTGGTGGACTTTTCTAGCTTGGCACCCGCTTTACTTGCGAACACGACCTATACGGCAACCATCACGATCGATCCCGCGAACGTGATCAATGGAATAGCAGAGGATAATAATGTTCTTGGTAACGTCACGTTCGTGTATCTCCCTGCAAGCCCGGTAACACCAGGCGTGCCCCCGGGCTTCATCCCCATGGATATCTTCTTGATAATCGTTGGGATTTTAGCCGGGGTCATCGCTATCGTCGGAATGATTTCAGGAGTCATGGTGCACAAGGCGAAAAAGCAACTCCGTGGTGCCAAGTCCCCATCCTTGGCGAATGAAATGAAGGACCAAGGTAAAGCACCAGGATACCAGACACCGGCGTTGGGAGCGTGCTTCGTGCACCAGGGACCCGTGATCTCGAATCCATACACGTGTCCCGCGTGCAAAGCGATGTATTGTCCCGGATGCATCCAAAGCTTGAAGGCACGAGGGCAAAAATGCTGGTCTTGCGGGGCAGACTTGGTTTAAATAAAAAGAACGTGATTCTTACTTTTTTTCTTTTTAGAGCAAGGAAAAACTAGTGAAGAACATGCGCAAGTTATCCATGATTTCCAAGAGATAGTTATCGGTGAGATTGTAGAAAAAGATAGATTTCTTGGAATTTTGCGCGATTTGCAAGACTTCCGAGATGTCGAGCTTGTTGAGCAAGTCAGAATAAACCTGCTTGTCGCAGAGAACGCCGATCGAACCCGTAAAGTCGGCACGTGAAGTCTCGTTATAGAGCAATTTCAAGAAACGTGCGAAATTCGTGACCTCGTCATCGTTTTTCAAGCGCCGGGCATCGAACACGCCGATGACACCGTGAAAGCGCTTCAACATTTCGATGTATTTCGGGAATATCTCCTTCTCGGTGATTTCCAGGGAGGTCAGGGCCAGGCCGAATGAAAAATCGTAGGTTTTCGAGGCACTCGTGGTTTGTACCTTCGCGTTGCTTTCGATATCAAGGAATACCTGCAACAACGGGTTGAAAAACCCCGTCTTGTTACGGATCAACCCAAAAACAACATTTCCACCGCGATCCTCTATCGCGGTCTTGATTTCTTCCTTGAGCGAATCAAGCTCGTTTGCTTCAACCTTCTTGGCTTCCAGGTCAACCAGCTTGTATGCAAGCAAGTTAAACGCGTCTTCCACGTTGGCACCGGTGAGCGCCGAGGTTTCGAAATAGGTGAAACCGTTTTTTCCCACGAACTCCATGACCTCTTCTTGAGAAACCGCACGTTCTGCAACGAGATCGTTCTTGTTTCCCAGCAATATCGTGAGGATGTCCCCGGCAAATTTTTCCTTTTCTTCCTTCCATTTCAATACGTTCTCGAAGCTCTTCCTGTTCGTGAGATCGAACACGATAAAGCAAGCTTGGGCGCCGGCGTAATAAGAAAGCCGGACACGGCGGAAGTAGCTCTGGCCCCCAAAATCCCAATTGGAAAACGTGACCTTTGCTTTCCGCAAGGGTAATTCGAGCGTGTTCGTCGTGATCGAAACACCAAGGGTCGGGAGGTAGGATTTCTTGAACTTCTGCTCAGCATGGCGCATTACAAGGCTCGTCTTCCCTACATCATCCTCTCCGATTATGATTACCTTGAACCCGAAATGCCCGCCTTCGGAGGACCGGAGCTCGTAATAATGCTCGCGTACCATCTTCTGCTCTTCCTCGTCGGTGATGATCTTGATGAGAGGGATGTCAAGCTCGACGGGCCTGTTGTCCATGATGTTGCCGATCTTCTCGGCCGTCAAGTACGCGTACGGGAGCGCGTTGTCGACCGACCCGTCGATCTGCAAGGCAACGCACAGGACGACGTTCTTGACCTTTATAAAAATAAGGCGATTCTTGTCCGTCTCGAAAAACGACACGGGACCCGACCCGGTGACGAATTCCTTCGTGAAGCGGTCGAGTATCTTCTTCATCGATGCGGAAACGTCCCTGAAAGCTTCTGACGATGTTCCTTCTATCATCTGTGAAGCGAGCGTTTCGTTCTTTTCTGTGTCCAGTGCCAACACCGCTTGCGTATCGGACACGGATGTAATGAAATTCTTGAACAATATCTCTATAGCTTCACTCACGGAATGTTCTTGCGAAGAATTATTCGTTTTTACCAGCCTCACGTTTCGGCATTATTCCTTTTAATGACTGATACGCTCGTTATTCTTTTAATCGTTCCCTTCCCCCAGCCACGACTCAAGATCGCTAGAACAATGAACGAAGCTTGGCCTCAGATCGTCGATCGTCCTCGCGTTTGCAAGGCTCATCGCGACTTGGGTCTCGCGCATGATCGTTTCGATCTCTGCCGTGCATGCTTGAAGCGCATCGTATCTTGAATGGTACAAACAATTTACGAGGAACGGGTAGGCAAATCCGGCCATGGTCGCGCCCAAGCATAATGCTTTCACCACGTCCAAGCCAGTTCGTAATCCACCCGTTGCGATTATGGGGCAATCGAGGGCAGATCGGGCGATCACGATGCTTGCCGGGGTCGGCGTGCCGCAATCCTTGAAGGTGATGCCGAGTGCCCGGGTCAAACTAGCATCTTGCCCGCGTGATCGCTCCGCCTCGACCATCGAAAAGTTGGTCCCGCCAAACCCACCAACGTCCACGGCATCAGGCTTGAGACCCATCACGAGACGTGTGTCCTCACGGGAAAATCCCATTCCAACTTCCTTCAAGATAACGGGAACGTTCAACTGTTCGATGACATCCTTCACGGCATCGAGCACGCGTGAAAACTTTCTATCTCCCTCCGGTTGAACTAACTCTTGAAGCTTGTTGAAATGAATTGCCAGGGCATTGGCATCGATCATCGCAACGCAAGCTTCCGCGAGCGCCACGGGATCGGGCGCTGAAGCAAGCTGGCTCATCCCGATGTTCCCGATCACGAACAGCTCCGAAGAAACGTCGCGAACCACGCGATACGTGTCCACGAGGCCTTTTTGATCGAGCGCTACGCGCTGGCTGCCAAGGCCTAGCGGGATTCCCGCGGTTACACACGCCCTTGCAAGTGTTTCGTTGATTTCCTTCGCTTTCTCGTGGCCACCGGTCATCGCAGCGATGTAGAAAGGTGCCTTGAAACGTGTACCAAAGAGGGATACCCCGACATCGATTTCATCCGGGTCAACAGCCGGGATTGCTCGGGGATGCAAGTAAACGTCCTCCATCCAGTTTCGTGATGACTGCATGCCTTTTTCCTTGATGAGTCGCAAGTGATCGAACTTCCGGGTCTCGTGGATGTCGTTTTCGGGGGTCATGGTGCCATCACGCGTGGTAGGAGGTCGCGTTTTTCACGAGGTAGATGTTAGATCCAAGGAATAATAACTCAAGCTGGTGGGTGTATCGTTATTTTCGTGCAACGGGGAATCGTACTGGTGAGAATATGTGCCAATCTACTTGGATCTCGCCCGTTCAAGAAAAATGCTTCTATTCCTTGCCTCTCGATCCTCGCAAGCTCACCAAGCTTTCTCATGATACCGCCCGTCACGTCGATGACCCCTCTTGCGGTTGTGGAAACCACCGGTCCATGATCGATATCCTTGAAACCTTTAATCGTGATGTTACCATTCTCGATGAGCACGTCTTGGATTAATCGAGCATCTTGATATATTTTTGGGTCCTTATCATGCAATCCATCAACATCGAGCTAACACGTGGCATTTCGTTCCGCCTGCTAGAAATAAGGGGAGGGAAGGACGGGAAAAAATTTTTTACCAGTACCACTTGGATACGTGGTTCGCGGCTAGATCGACTCGATCCGAAGCCGGGAGTTAAAACTAATAACGTGATCGATTATGCGCGTAGGAATCTTGACAGGCGGTGGTGATGCACCCGGTTTGAATGCGGTCATCTATGGTGCATTGCTTCGTGCCTATGAAACAGGTGGCATCGAGGTTGTTGGAATAAAGAAAGGTTGGAAACTATTCGACATGCCTAAAGACAAGCTCGATAAAGAGAACATAGAAAAATTAACAGAAGTGCTTGATATCGGCAAGCTTGATGACTTGCAAGTAAAAGGGGGCACGATATTATATTCAACGAGGACGAACCCTTTTAAAAACGTCGAAAACCAGAATGACGAGGCCTCGAAGGAAGAGTTGAAAAAAAGGGTCGGCATCGATCTCGCCGAAAAGCTCAAGGTCCTCAAGTTAGATGCCCTGATAGCAGTGGGCGGGGATGACACGCTTGGAGTTTCCGCGGCAATGTTCAAATATGGGAGTGCCAATGTTGTTGGTTGCCCAAAGACCATTGATAACGACTTGAAGGGTACCGATTTCACCTTTGGTTTTTTCAGTGGTGCCCAGCTCGCGAGCAACACGCTCGAAAGCCTTAACACGACTGCCCACTCGCACCAAAGGATATTCGTCGTTGAGGTCATGGGACGAAATGCAGGATGGCTAACCTTGTACAGCGGACTATCGGCAGGCTCGGACGTGATCTTGATCCCGGAGACACCCTTTGATCTCGAAAAGCACATCGTGCAGCAGTTGAAAAACAGGGTGATGGCAGGGTACAACTACCACATCATCGCTTGTTCGGAAGGTGCCTACCCGGACGAAAATTCGTTAAATAACCATTTCAAGACCATAAGCAAAGAAACGATTGCCAAGCTCCCTAAGGATAGCTTTGGAAACCCGCTTCTATCGTCATTGAACATGGCCAGCGTGCTCGAAAAAGAATTGCAACTCCGGGATGACTTGAAATTGTTCTTCAAAAAATATGATTGCGAATACGAGGTCCGGTCCGTCGTCTTGGGGCACACGATGCGTGCAGGAACCCCGAACGTGTTTGATCGCGTGCTGGGCCTCAGGTTCGGGTGGCACGCCATGGAATACGTGATCAACAAGCAATTCGGGAAGATGACCTCGCTGAACGGGTCGGAAATAAACCCCGTTGACCTGGTCGAGGGATCGAGCAAGAAATTGATTGACCCGCACTCCGACCTGATCGCCATCAGAAACGCGATGTGCTCGGTGAAGCACAAATCCAAAGAGAAGTTATTCTTATAAATGGACATTTCCTTTTTTTCGTTTTCCCGGTGTTATAAGTGAGGGAATAAATCGGTGAATGATAGGAAAAAGAATTCAGGGAGACCTTGCAAGAAGAAGAGGATGATGAAAATCACCAGGAATGAGGTTACCGAGAAAAGGACAATATAATCTCGCCTTCGCATTTTCACCTCGAAATAATTGGTCCTTGATTGCATCGTGCCAAACGCCTTGCTTTCCAACGCCTCTGCAACGGAGAATGCTCGTTTTATCGAGTTAATGATAAGCGGGACCAATATAGGAACCATGTTTTTCACGCGCGAAATGACCCCGCCCTCCTCGAGCTCCAACCCGCGGCTACGCTGGGCATCAATGATTGATTGTGCTTCTTGTGCCAACGTGGGCATGAATCTCGTTGCTAGTGAAAGCGTGAACGTGAAGGAAAAGGGCACGTGCATGGCAAGAAGGCTCGACGCAAGCTCGTCGGGATGGACGGTCATGAAAAAAAGGGAAAATGCTGAAACGAGGAGCACCACCCGGAGGGACATTGAAATGGCGAAATCCAATGAACCTAACCATGTGTTGATTACAAGAATGAACGTGATTAAAAATACCAATCCTTTCAACGTTGTAAGCCACCGTCTAAAAATGCGGCCTGAAATGATAAAGGGTAGTAATGTTAACAGGAAAAAAGCCAAGGAAACGAAGTTAGAGAAGGCAAGTGCTAGTATCGAATAAACAAGGGTCATGAACAGCTTTGTCCGCGGATCGAGGGTGTGCAAGAACGTGTTTTTCCTCTTGAATTCAAACCCTTTCAGCAAGTTAATCGACAACGCCTTTCAACCCCCGGATTTGTTCGATGACCGCGTCGATTACAGAATCTTGTGCCTTGACCATCATGTTTTGTTCCTTTGTTGCGTCACGCAGAAGCCATTTCATGCCAAGTTCCTGCGTGGGAATGAAGCCTTGGAGATCGAGTGTTTCTTGGTTTTTAAAAATCGTTGCAACGTCCCCGTCCAACAATATATGCCCTTTATCGAAAACCAGTATTCGTGTTGAGAGGTGCGAGATGAAATCGAGGTCATGTGAAACCACAATGATTGTTTTCCCCGATTCGTGCATTTTTTTCAATAATTCCTCGATATTTTTACGCTGGATGCCATCTTGACCCTGCGTCGGTTCATCTGCAATGAAGACGGGCTGGTCCATGCAAATCAACGAGGCAATAGCCACGCGCTTTTTCTCTCCCCCGCTGAGAAGGAATGGTGATGCTTCCTTGAAATCTTGAAGATTCACGAGGGAAAGGGTGCTGTCAATCTTATTTTCGATGTCATTCTTCGGAAAGCCGGAATTATTTAGGGAGAATAAAATCTCGTCGTGGACTGAAGGGGAAAAAAGCTGGTTGTCCGAGTTTTGGAACACCAAGCCAGCAACCCTTGCGAGCTTTGCCACGCTCGTCGAAAAGGTTGAAATGCGATTTACCCGTACCTCTCCGCGCGTTGGCTTCAAGAGACCGTTAATACATTTAACAAAGGTGCTCTTTCCGGCCCCGTTTTTACCAACGATTGCAACGAATGAACCAGCTTCGATATCCACGCTAATGTTATCGAGCGCAGTTGGCCCGTCTGGATATTGGAACGAAACCGAGTCAAATTCTATGATTCCCATCCTACAAGCCTCCCATCATCTTTCGTAGCAGAACGAACGCGGCGGTAACATCAACGGGTATCTCCCCGGCGTACATCCTAGTTTCAACTAGTTTCTTGAAAAGCTTGTAGACAATTGGAATTTGAACGCCAAGCGAATAGATAACGTCACCTTGAAGAGCACGAGAAACCTCATCGTGTAATATTACTTTTCCGTCCTTGATACATAAAACATGCGTTGCAATTTCAAGAAATGCTTCGAGGTTATGTTCGACGATGATGATGGTGGTTCCAAGGTTTTTATTCAAATCTTGGATGACGCTCGCGAGTCTTTTTATCGATGCCGGGTCTAAATTCGAGGAGGGCTCGTCGAATACCAAGATTTTGGGATGTAACGCGAGTGCTGCGGCTATCGCGACTTTTTGTTTTTGGCCACCGGATAATTCCGTGGGGGATGTATAACGGATGGAATCCAAGCCGAGAAGCGAAACCACCTCCTCTATTCGGGCCTTTATCTCGCCTTTTGGAAGTCCGAGATTCTCCGGACCGAATGCCACCTCTCGCTCGCAACTGGATGCCACGAGCTGGTTATCGGGATTTTGAAACACCATGCCAACGATTTGTGCCATTCTTGGTATCGTGGATTCTTTAACGTTGGTGTTATCCACGATGACGTTCCCTTGGATCGGTCCTTCGTAAAAATGGGGGATTAGGCCATTGAACAAACGGATTAGCGTGGTTTTTCCGCTCCCCGTGGGTCCGCAAACGACCGTAATGCTACCTGCCGGTATTTTAAAACTAACATCATTCAGAACCGCTCGTTTCTGGTTTTGATAGGTGAAAGCGACGCGTTCGACCTCTATAACCGCATTGGTTTGCATCCGGCATTCATTTCTTGTTTATTTGGCTTGTTTGGGTCAATAAATTAATGATAATTTTTATGGCTTCATCGACAGCTTCTTTCCCAGATCGTACACCGCCCGCGGCAGCTGCCATTGCATGCCCGCCGCCAGTCCCGCCGATGATACCCGAAATGGCTTGCATCACAACGGAAAGGTTCACACCCTTTTTTTGGTATATTTCCTCGGTTTGGCGGCATGAAATTCGAACTTGTTGTTTGTTGTCTGCATACACGATTGCAATATCTGCGCCGAGAGATATCAGCCCCCGGCATGCACTCGCCTCGAAAGTCGACACGTTACTGCAAGCAACCACGACCTCATCAAGTTTCTTGAACTCGCATCTCGTTGCCGCTTTTAACCTGGCGATCCTTTCTGAAATATCCATTTTATCGAATAAGACGCGACGTATATTATTGATATCAACCCCCAAGCCAATTAATTGGTTTAAAACATGGATGGAATCGTTCGTCGCGTGTTTCAAGAAACCGGTATCAAACATCAATCCACATGCCATCAAAGTGGCCGCAGGAAAACGTGGGAATCGTTTAGAAGCCTCGAACAGGGAGAAAACGATCTCACAGTTGGACCGGGCTGTAGGGTCTATCCATTTCAGCCGTGCCGGGGGTTCCGGTTCAGAAAAGTGATGGTCGATAATGACCGCGGCTTTCTGGAGGGCATCCATCGAGGGGCTAGCGAAGCCATCTAGCTGGCTGAACGAGTTCATATCAACCATGACAGGGATGCAATTTTCAACATCAATCGTCCCCCGCGAGAAATCAAATGAAAAATCAAAAATATTCAAAAGATCATTAGATTTTTTCGATAACTTGGACGGATACACCATTATCTCGCGAGATTCGTTGCAAGTTTGCTGGATGAAATCGATCAACCCCGCGATGGAACCGATCGCATCGGGGTCCATGAGTTCATGGGAAAATATGAGGAAAGGCTTGGTACTTTCCATGATGGAAAAAAAATCTTTTAAAAAGGATGTAAATCGGTTATCAATCGACCTTGTAAGCATGATAGGCACGACTGCAGGTATTTTTTAAAAAATTTTAACCTGCTCGGTTTTTCAACGAATTATTAATTTCGTTCTTTAATTCTTCATATTTCGATTGGGTACGTTCGATGGTCATCGTTATCTTCTTCAACCGGGCAGATATCATTTCTTCAGTTTCCTTCAAGTCGGTTTCCGCTTTATCTTTCGATGTCTGAACCATCATACCACCGATGGACTTGTAGATGGATGTTTCTGTAGAGACCTTTTCAATAAATTCCTTTGCAGTCGAGATCTCCTTGAGCTGAGCTTCCATCGTGAATTTTTGCTCATTCAAGCCTTGCAAATTACCTTGCATTACTTGAAAATTGCGTATCTTTTGCTGAATATCCGGGGGTAATTCTCTGGACATGGTAGATCATCCTCTTATTTCAAGGTTAGTCTTGGTGTGTTAGTCTAAAGGTTTTCGATATGATATCGATATATCGGGTAATCGCACTGATAGCTGCCTTGTAACTCGTGATGTCCTCGGCATGGAAATATGCCTCGACCAGGTTGTCTCGCGTGTTTTTTATTTCTACGTGATTAATACGGGATGAGGAATTTTCAAGCGATCTCAATTCACATTTCAATAAATCAACATACTCGCGCGCTTGCGTTGCATTGCAAGTTTCAAACCAAGTTTTGAAATGAAAATCGCCCAACTCATCCAAATTGACTCACGCCATTAAGAAACTCGTGAACAAGCCAATGTAATTCATTCAGAAGCTTCTTTTTCCTTGCGTTTCGCCACCCGGAAGCTAACTACGCCTTGCGGGGTCGTCAACGTGTAAGCACCACCGGTGAAAACCGCACCGCACTTCTTGCACGACCACAAGCCGACAGACGCGCGTTTCACTGCTTTTGTCTGGCATTTCGGGCATTTTGCTTTTTCTGTCTTGTAATACAAGGAAAACGACAACGGCCGGGTCGCGCTGGAGATCGAGCACCTGACGAAGGTGTTTCCCGATGGCAACGTGCGCGCGGTCGACGACATCTCGTTCGCGGTAAAGGAAGGGGAGATATTCTCGTTCCTGGGACCAAACGGCGCCGGCAAGACCACGACCATCAACATCGCGGCGACCGCGCTCGAGCCAACCGCTGGGACCGCGCGCATCTTTGGACACGACGTGGTGAAGGAGAAGGGCGAGGCCCGCAAGCGTATCGGGATTTGCCCCCAAGAAAACGTGTTTTACGAGGCCTTGACCATAGAGGAGAACTTGCTGTTCTACGGCCGCA
Organism: Promethearchaeota archaeon; assembly: GCA_041305945.1. Lineage (GTDB taxonomy): Archaea > Asgardarchaeota > Lokiarchaeia > Sigyniarchaeales > Sigyniarchaeaceae > JBGLND01. The sequence continues at coordinate 1,591,705 of JBGLND010000001.1, read as the reverse complement.
TGTATCGTAAATCAAGGAACGAATTGGCATCCGTGGCACGGGACCTCATCAACAAGGTGGGCCTTCATGAGAAACGAAACGCCCTTGCATCAAAGCTTAGCGGGGGCATGAAGCGCCGGCTCAACCTGATAATCGGGCTTGTCAACGACCCTGATTTAATTTTTCTCGACGAGCCAACGGCGGGCCTCGATCCCCAGACCCGGCGTCTCGTGTGGGAGTACATCAAGGAGTTGAAAGCCCGCGGGAAGACCATATTGCTCACCACGCATTACATGGACGAGGCGGACGAGCTGTCCGATCACGTGGCTATCATCGACAATGGAAAGATCATTGCACTCGACACGCCGTTCACATTGAAGCAACGCCATTCATCGGGCGACATCATCGAGCTGAAATTCAAGGACAGCGAGAACGAGGCAGAGCGCACGATCAAGGAAATCGCAGACGAATTGCATTTCACGGATTGTGGCAAGACAGGGGATGGCGACGTGTTCCGCATCGCGATGCACGGGGGCTTGAAGCAAATAGGCGGGGTCATCGGCCGGTTGAACGATGCGGGGCTTTCCATTTCTGACATGGCAGTCAAGTCGAACACGCTGGAGAACGTTTTCATATCCCTCACGGGAAAATCCTTGAGGGAATGAACGCTGCGGAGGCAAGAAGAACATGAACAACACGAAGAACGTGAAAAATCTTCTATGGTTGGAGATCGCGGGTAAGAACGTGAAAAGCATCTTCAGGGACAAGCGCGGGTTCTTGTTTCTCATCCTCATTCCCATCTTTTTTTACACGCTCATGGGCTTGCTTTTCGGAAACAACATGAACGAAACCCAAGGATACGCCTACCGTGTCGGTTTTATCGATCTCGACACGACGGCCGCCAGCGACCAGAGATACCCGAACCACAACTTGACCGTGATCTACGAGACCTTTGCAAGCATCGATAGCATCGATGTCATTTTTTACGACGACGAGATGGTCGCACGGGAAGACCTTTCCAAGAAGAATCTTGACGTTGCACTCATATTCCATGATGGTTTCGAGACTGCACTCTCCGAGTCTTCCGTGAAACGTTATGCAGTTTATGACAATGACACGACAACCCATGCTCCCGCCAACGTGACGCACTCTGTGGATTTATTCATCAACGTGTCGTCGAGCTTCATCAACGTGACCAACGTGTCCGGGCAACCACTCCCCTCGGTTTTCTCGTCGTTCAACGTGTCGCAATTCGATTATCTTGTCGTGTTCGAGGAGGGTTTCGAGGAGAAGCTGGATTCAGGCATTCCAGCACCCGTTGCCATTCATTACCGGGATGGCACCTCGGAGGCAGAGGTGGAAGCGCAAGCAGGATTCATTTCCGGAACGATAGCTAACATCGTCGGGGGCCCCTCGGCGGTTCAAGTGGCCATGCATGTACACGCCGTGCCGGGAAGTTCCCCGAAACCAGGGCCACGAGTGGACATCCTTTACCGTGACAGTACGGAAATGGTGACCCGCCAAGTCATAAGCGCTACCATCGCGGGCATCCTGGACGGAATCGTGAATTATGACCTATCGAGAATCGACATTGAATTCAAGGAAGACAATGTTTCGGGGGAAATCAAGAACGCGATCACGCTCTCGGCGCCCGGGTATGTCATGTACGGCATGCTCATGACACTCTCCATCGCCGTCATCATGTTCACCAACGAGAAGAAAACCGGCAACATGAAGCGACTCGAATCGACCATGATGAGCGCCACGGACATGCTTACAGGGCACGTCTTGTCCAACACCACGGTGCTGTTCATCCAGTTTGCCATAGGGATAGGAGTCATGGCCATCTTTGGCTTTACAATCTTCCCCGCGGACCTTCTATCGCTCGTGCTGGGCGTGTTCCTAACCGTCACGCTCACGTCATTGTTCATCAATGCATTGGCATTGCTATCTGGGGTGATATTCAAGACACCGGACGCTGCCGCGGGAGGCGTCTGGATATTCCTCATACCGCTCATGACATTCAGCGGCGCGTTCTTTCCCATCGAGCTGGTGGCCCCGTCCCTCGTGGACATCGCACGCTGGGTTCCGACACGCATCACGGTGCTCTTGCTTCAAGACATCATGGTGAACGGCGTTTCGTTGCTCTCGCCAGATATCTGGTTTAACCTTGCCATCATGACGGCTAGCGGACTCGCGCTCTTGCTTGCCGGCGTGAAATTATATGGACGGTTTGCGCGCTCCACCCCATGATGTTCCATTTTCCTTCTTTTTCATGCTTCCAAACCAGAAAACAACGCGAGATATCCGTAATAAGCTCGTCTAACATCGCAATTCAGGAGCTTTCATGAAAAGTAGACCATGCTTTGACGCCTTGACGCAACCGGCGTGCTTTCACGAGGAGGCAGATGCGCACACCACCATCACGAGGACAAGGTTGCATCGTGTGATACCTTGATGGCAAGCAGCTCGCGGGCCTCGGCGATGGCGTCATCGGCCTTGATCCGGTACTTGTTAAAGAGCTTGCTCTTTTGACAGGCTCTCTCCGTGATCTGGTACATTGGCCAGACGAACCACTTGCTGGGACCGCTCATGCGTGCTGCATACTTGAATTCTCGCAGGCTATCCGTGTCCCACCCACCGAGGACGCCTGTAAGGGGCAAGTACACGAACATCATAGCCACAAACATCATTACCAAGGCAATGCCGATGGCGGGGAGAAATCCCAAGCTTGCTTCGAGGGGCGTATAGACGAAGACAAGAACGGCGACCAAGATGCCAAGGACGCAAGCGCCGGAGACCACCGGGGCTACGGCGGTCTGCCACCATCCGACCTTCAACTTGCAGACCCGCTTGTTCACGTACACGTAGGCGAGGATGGTCTTGAACATGATAGCCGGGTATTCCCCGCACGGGATGACCCATATTAAGGCGGCAATGCCGAACTTGGCCGGCAGGGCAAGCCAGACGATCCAGAGCGGCATGATGATAATGCGCAGCACGTCCTGCCCGATGCAGAGCCACATAAAGCTCGTGGGATGATTCGTGCCCAGCTGGAGGCTATCGGCAAAACTCGTGTAGGGTTGTTGCAAGTTACGAAGCAATGACGAGAAAAAGAACGGGAGCGCAAGCATGTAATTAGTCATGTTGAAGAACACGAAGAACTTGTCGAGCACGAAGTAGACCGTGATGATGGTCGGGAGGAACAGGAACTGGAACAATGAAATGTAGCGAAACGTCTGGGCGATGTAATACTGCGTGAGTTTCTTCTTGTCGTTGAGATACGATTCGGCAAGGAGTGGGGTCGGCGCGCTCACCCCGCCCCAGTTAACGAGGCCGGAGATGCCCCCCATCAAGCTTGCCAGTGCAGAGAATGTAGTGTACTGCGGGATGAACTGTATGTACATGTACAGCAGCACGAGATTCGCAAAGGCGTATTCCAGCCATGGCAGCCCTGTCTTCACGCCGAAGACCACGCACTCTTTCACTAGTGCCCTGTCGAAATCTTGCCGGAAGCAATCCCTCGCCTTGATACCTTGTGCCCTCATCGCTTTCGAGAAAAACCACGCCGATAACCACATGGCAAAGAAATCATCGACGTACACGCCGATGCATGCACCGATGGCGATGCCCATGATCTCGCCGATGGCCGGGTCGGACATGCCCCACAAGCGACCGAGGAACACGAATGATAGTTCCGTGAGCCGCTGGAACCCCTCGCCCGTGATGAACCCGAGGACCGCCGTCTTGTTGTATTGTTGCAACGAGCCCAACACCCCACCAAACACCCCGAGGTAGCCCGGGTACTGGTACGTGGCCACGATGAGCATCAGCCACACGCCATAGGAGAGCGTGGTGTTCGGGAGGATGAAGACCGCGTATATCGAGACGACGGTGACTTGGATCAAGCCCGTGAATGCTTGGTACGCAATGAAGAACTGGATGTAATGGAGCATTTTCTTCGGGTTCTTGATGCGGGCCTCCGCGATGAAGCGGTCCATGATCATGTGGGTACCGAGGTCCATGACGAGGAAAAACAGGACGAATAAACCACCGGTCACGTTCCTGTATCCATTTGATTCGGGATACGGATAAAAAATATTGACGATGATGCCGGTCAAGAAGATCGAGAGCATCAAGCTGATCAAAGAAAATGATAAATTGTACCAGAACCCTGCTAGCGGCTTGTGAAAGCCGATGGATTCCCATAGTTGCTCGACAGATTGCTCGTGCCGCTCTTGACAAGACTCAAGATCGCGCTCGGCATGCATGTATTCTCCCTCGACCGGGGGTGATATAAGTCAACGTGATCATGCCTTGCCGGGGGCCAATCTTGCCGGGCGGGCCAAGCTGGAAAAAAATTTGAATGTTACCGGATTGTGAAAAAAAGATAGGAAATTACAAGACTTCCTTCTCGATGTAGGCCTTGGCTTGCTTGTTCACTTCGTTACCGTCGATGCTAACCATCTGCTTGGCAAGTTTCTTTTCCACGTTCTCGCGGTGGATGCTATTATATGCACAGAACGGGATCTGGAGTACCTTGCCGGGGTGATCGGGGTCCATCATGCCGTAATGAACGAGGCAACGGCTGACACGCTCGATGTCGAAGTTGTAGACGTCCTGGAAGTGCATGCTGGAGACAAGGATGTTGTTGCCCCTCTCGAAGAATGAGGAGGCCGTTTGCAAGGTAGGGTGCAACATGATCGGGAGAAAATCGGACACGGGACCCGCAAAGCCTTTAAAGTAGCGCATTGCACCCGCAATGAAGACATTTTTCACCGCCTTGCGGTATGCAAACTCGGAGCCATCATCCAGCACCTTCTTGAATTGCTCGCCGAATATTTTTGCGAGCCCGTCGAAGATATCGCTTTTCGGGAGCGGAACGTTCAACAAGGGCCACTTGCGTTGCTCCACGTGGTCTGCCCACACCTTATCGCACCAAGAAATTAGGCCTTCAACATCGAAGTAGTCTTCGATACGTATCCAGTTGTTTGTCTTGGGGTCGACAGCCATGACGGTGGCGAACCCGCAATCGGGGTGCGACGCCATGGAGAACTGCGGCTCGAAGTCGCACCACGAGATGAGCTGCGTCATGCGGGACGTGGTCGGGATCGGGTATATGTACACGTCCTCGAACCCGGTAGCCTTCGCGATGGCACGCGAGAGATCACTGGTCGTGTACCGCAGCTCGCGGATTTGCTCGTTGTCGACACGTCCGCACAGCGAGATGGGCTGGAACACGACGCCACTAATGACGTCCCTGTTTTCCTTGGCGAAATCAAGGATCGCCTTGATCTGGTGGTCGTTCATGCCCTTCGCGATGGTCGGCACGAGCTCGATGCCGTTGAAGCCAGCCTTGCGGCAGTTCTCGATGACGCGCTTCTTTGCCTTGAGCAGGTCGACCCCGCGCACTTTCTTCCACACCTCGGGATCGTCGGCCGAGTCAAACGACAGGTAAATGATACCCATGCCCGCGGCCTTGAGCTCCTTGATGTACTCCACGCCGTTGCGGGCGGCGAGCGTGCTGGCGCTCGATCTGATGGAGGAATTTCGTCCCTGGCTGGCCGACCGGCTGGCGGTGACTCTCATTAACCGGCAGCAGATCGGCTCGGGTGACTTCCAGGACTTGTTCTCGGTCTCGCTGCCGGGCATCCCGGCCGAGCTGTCCAGGGTGGCGGTGAACCAAGGCATGCACGACAGCCTCGTCGTCGAATCACGCGGCGACGTCTTGCACGTGGGAAATATCCTCCTCGAGAGAAACTACCTCCAGATGGCAAAGCTCGTGAACCGGTGGAACGACGAGTCCAAGGAACGGGGAACGGGAAAATACGGGGCCGTGGGCGCGGTCGTTGGTGCAACGTACCCCGCCCAGCTGAAGCAGCTCCGTGCCGTGATGGGGAGCGCGTTCTTGCTCGTCCCGGGGTATGGCACCCAAGGGGGCACGGCGAACGACGTGAAGCACGGGTTCCTTCCCGGTGGCACTGGTGCCATCGTGAACTCGTCGCGGGCTCTCTTGTACGCGTACGCGCTTTCCAAGGAGCATGCAACGGCACCCGAGCGGTTCTGCGATGCAACCAGGGTCGAGACCTTGAAAATGCGCGACGAGATCAACGCTGCATTGTAAAAATCCGAAATTCTTTTTTTTCTATAACGGCAAAACTCACTTACCCGACAAAAGCCGACAATAATGTAGTTAGGCGCCCGTGATTCATCGACATCTTTTAATTTGCCAATGCCAAGATCTCTTCATGGCTGCAAAACCGGCGGAGATAACAACCTCGACCATCCATTTAAAATGGCTTGCGGGGGTGACCTTCTCGTGTCCCGAATGTGGTTCCAAGTTGGTTCACATGTACAACGATGGCGGTAGAAAAGTTATCACCATCAAGGGAACGTTTTGGGTCGTGACGAATTTTTACCGGTGTTGGAATATCCATTGCAAGTTAAATAAAGCGTTCTCGATCGTGCAGGATTCCGTGTTGAGACGCAAGAAACACGGGGTAGACGTGTGGGCAAAGGTGATCCAGCACCATTTCAAACATCGCATCGATTACAAGACGATTTCTGACGTGATGTGGGATGACTGGGAGGTGAGCATCTCGCCCGGCACGGTTCAGGCGATTTGCGAATCGTTCGAGGTTGCAGCAAAGCAGAAGATCGAGATGAGCACGAAAGCAGTGATCCAAAAGCAGGACAGGATCGTTCTCAGGCTCGATGGAGCGCAACCCGAGAAGGGCCGGCCGGCCTTTTGGACGTTCTTGGATAACGTGAGCGGAAAAGTGTTGCATGGCCAGATGCTGGAGAAGGCAAATTGGGAAATACTTGTAGAGATATTCCACAAGATCGAGAAAGATTATGGCGTGGAGATCGTGGGTGGAATTTCAGACAAGCAATCAAACATTGTAAAAGCATTCCAGCAATTTCGACCAAACATTCCACATTCCTATTGTCAGTATCATTTCCTCGACCACGTGGCCGAGCCTATCGCGGCCAAGGATTCTCATTTGCTCACGCAGCTACGCGGCGAGGTGCGGGACCTGTCACTCGTCGGAAATCATGTTGCTGAAAAGGTGAAACCCGTCAAGGAAAATAGCCCTGTCAGCGATGTGTTCGCACCTATCGTCGAGGAATTGAAATGCGCGGTGTCGACGACGGGGGATAACTTGAAAGTTTTTCCAGGTATCGAAGCATTTGCCAATTTAGAGCACGTGCTCAAGCATATCATGCCGTTTGCTGGCGTGGAGATGCCGGCGCGAGTGAAACATAGCTTGGATAGATTGATCATTGCGATTGAGAAAATATTAGATAAATATCGCCTTTTACAACAAGAAATCGGAGCCATGCTTATGGATTTCAACCAATTACGTTGTATCCTTCGACACAGGAAATGGAAAGGCGTTCGCGTTGAGAAATCGGTAATTAAATGGGTTTACATGCTCCAGGGTCGATTAAAGCGGAGACAGCTCGAACATGATCCTGCGAAGATAAAATGGGTGCAATCCACGCCCAAAATGGAATTGGTTGAAGCATGGCAGCAATGGATACGACTCGTGAACTCTTATGCTGCGGGATTGTATCTCGCATATGATAACAAGGACTTGACATTCACGAACAATGACACGGAAAGTATGATACATAGATTAAAGTATCAATTTAAAAAATGGCTTGGACGCGCTGATATTCAAAGTGCCTTTGAAGTTCATGCCGATAGCTATGCAAAGCTCATGGATTTTGACTTCACGACTGAAAAAATCTCCGAGGTTCTCTTGACTTCCGAAATTGCAGTAGTAAACAATGAACGCAAGCTCCTTCACGCGCTTTATGCAAGCACGAGGCGCATGTGGCGGATTCGCGAACGTGACACGGGGAACCTCGCTCTTTTTAAAGAGAACCTTCACGCCTTGAGAAGTTAATTGTCGGTTTTTGTCGACTAAGTCGAGTTTATGTTAATAGAAAAAAAAGGAAGATAAAGAGGGGAAACGGGCGTTTCCCGCCCGGTTTAGAAGCGACCCTGGCGCTTGAAGTAGAGCATCATGCCCGCCGCGACGAGACCACCGATTGCCACGAAGAGCAAGATGATGCCCCACGGGGTATCGGATTCCAGTATCATGAAGATGCTGAAGGTCGGGTCGTGCACGAGCGCGGTCCCGTCCCATTCGGGATATGACACGCAGTAGAACGCCCAGTTGTACGTCAAGTCGAAGTACAAGGACTGGCGCCTGAACGCGGACTCGCCTTGGTCGATGGAAAACTCGTCGTTGGCGATGTTGCGTTCGGCCTCGTAGTTGAACTCGAAGAACGCGAACGGCACGATGGTGGTTTGCGCGGGATACGTGTTCACGCCGACCGTGTAGTTGGGTCCTGCAATGTCGATCGCGCCGAAGTAGTCCGCGTCGTCGAAATTGATGAAGTCCAGCGTACCTTTCGACGAGTTGTAGTTGTGGCTCACGTCAGATGAAGCTTCCGCCGCGATGTTCGTGTAGCTAAGGTCGAACGTGAAGATGTGCGAGAAGTATACGACTGCAAGGTCCAAGTCGACAACTTCCGCGGGCAGGCCACCCACGACATCGCCAAACGCTTGGTCGAGCTTCACGACACCTTTCCCGAAGTTCACCGTCTTGTTGACCGTCCCGTCTTTGTTCGGCACCGCGACGTCGGTGAACGAGGGGCTGAACGTGAAGCCGAATGACATGTCGGTCATCTGCTTGGTCAAGTTCAGGTTTTGCAGGCCGAACTGGTAATCATCCATGCCGAGGGGCGTGAACCGGATGGTCGGGTTGTTGAACGTGATGCCCCACTGGAGCTCGTTTTCAACGATGTCAGGCGTGGGCGGGGTGACCGTCCACGCGTCGCCCGCGGACGCGAGGTCGACCTTGTACCGCATCTCGTTGACCGTGGGGTACGACACGTACTTCGTCTCGTTGTCATTGTCGATGTACGACGCGCTGGTGTTGACGTAGGTGATATCCGGCTTCTTGTTGTCGTTGCTGTCATTGTACAGGAACGACCCGAGCAAGTGGTGCTGGGTGAACGTGAACTTGATGTCGACGCCTTCGAGCAAGTTGCCGAGCATGTCGCCCGTGGGCTCGAGCGTGCCGCCTTGCACGCCGGGGATCATGGCCGCGAGCTTGGTCATGTTGATGTTGATCTGGAACTTTTGCAGCCAGAGCTGGAAGATGTGGAACAAGAACCCGGTATCGCCGACGGTCTTGTTCACCTCGTGGATGGCGGGACCGAGCAAGTATTGCATGTAGCCATCGTTCAACGCTTCGGTGCTCCAGCTCAACGCGTTCGGGTCCGCGACGATCGACCCGGTGCTCCCGTTGTACCACGTGCGGGTGTCATCGAAGTCGCCCGTGATCGAGTAGCTCCAGTAGTAGGTGGGCTGGAAGATGATCTGCTCGTCGCCGGTGATGATGTCGTTGATGTGCATCAAGAACCACGCTGCAGTGCTCGCGGCGGCCTGGATGAATTCATCCGGGATGCTCTCCACGCTTGCACCGGGATTTTCCTCGAGCCAGTCAAGGGCCTCGTTCACGACGGTGAGCAGCTTCTTGATGGCCTTGATGAAGCTGCCGTCGTTGTCCCACAACACGAGTACCAGAGACGCTTCTTGCCTGAACGTGACGTTCACGTCGTAGTCCTGGTCCACGAGCGCGTAGTAATAGTTCCCGTCCTCGTCTGCGTAGGGTACCCACGAGTAATACGCATCACCTGACGAGGTGATGGTCCTTGAGGTCGTGTTCGCGGATGCGCTTGCGTTGAACACGAAGACGTTCGGGAGCATTTCCCTGTCGTTGAAGTTCCGCACTTGTCCCAATATCAGCATCAAGATGTCGGCCAGCATGTCGGGGCCGCCAACGCTCCCGAGTGCTTGTCCCATGGCAGAACCCATTTGCTGGGGATTTTTAAAGAAGCCAAGCAAGTTCCCGAGTTGGTCGATATCTTGCTGTTCTTGGATGGCCTGGGTGTTCATGATGTGAAGGCCAGGAACCAAGATTGCCGAGATGGCCAAGGCAGAAAAGAGCATTATTGATTTGGTCGTTTTCTTTGTCATGGCAAAAACACGCCGTTGTTCTGTATGTTTTTGTATCGAATGTCATCGGGCACGGCGAACCGTGCCTTGATGGGATCATGAGAAAAAGGTCTAATTAAGCTGTTGTTTCTAGCGTGCTAGAAACCACCATCATGGTGAAGCGAGGCGGTGTAACCGCCCCGTGCCTCGTTTTTTGCATTCATTCATCGGGCGTGGTCACGAACACGACCGAAAACGTGACGATGTACAGCAAGGAAGACATGACGAGGATGATGCTCTCGACGATTGCTTGGCCGAGTACTGAAAATATGAACAGTGCCGTGATCAAGAGGTAACTCACGATGGAACGGTCCAGGCCGCTCACCTTCTTGCGACTCCTGAGGTTGCCAAGGATGATGATGATGTTCAAGCCAATGACAATATATTGAATGATGTTGAAAAATGCTTCGTGGAGATAGGTCAGGAACAAGAATAAAAAAAACAAAACGATTTGCAATCCACGTATATACTTTACCTCGCTTGGCCGTTCGCCCTTGTTGAAGAGCAACTCGTATTCGCTCGTCCCGAAGTGATACATGTAGATGACGCCACCGAAGGTCACCGCGGTAGCCAACGCTTTCGACACGTTCCGCAAGACGGGGATGAACACCGGGAGGTACATGTCCAGCCAGAACGACGCGGCTTGCGGGATGAACGTGATGTAGAAAACGATGTTGCACGCGATGGGCACGATCATCACGAGAACGAGCACGGCCACGAGCCACCCTGGTGTCCTATCGTCTTTGTCCCAATCCCTGTCACGTGTCGCGATGCGCCAGACGAGCGAGCCGAGGACAAGGCTTGCAACGACCGGGGTCACGAGCGGGAAAACGATCGCGAACACGAAAAACAACGCCGTGAGGCCATAATAGAGATTGTAACGCACTGAGATGATGGACACGATGTACTTGATCCGGACGTATGAATTGGCAACACGGTTCGCGAACAATACCATCCACAGCTCCCACGCGAAGATGTACATGAATGGATTGATGAAAATACTCAATAAAATTTGCCAAGGGCCAAAACTGGTCAAGTTGATGTGCACGATGTTGAAAAAAAACAACAAGAAGTACACGGGCACGACTGCAACGCAAAATAGCAGGACGACAAGGCGACCTTCGTGGATGCGGGACATGAAGCGACCAGTTGCTCGTTTCTATCAATAATGGGTGAAGGTACAACCATTCACTTGATACACGATTGAAGCTGGGCATTATTATACTTTAGTGGGGCGCGGGCTACCGCGGTGCGAGTTGACCCGACGCGCCGGCGGGGAGCCCGTGCCGCGTCGGTGAAGAACAAGTAATAATTCGCGATCACGAGCAGTAACGAGATCATGTAAAACGCGTGGCATGCAGCCTGGCTCTTCCTCGATATCATGAAAATCATGCAACCCCCCAAGGCAAAAAGAGCCTCCTTCGCGAGGACATCGGGTATGTAGACCGGGTACCGGAAGAAATACAAGCTGCCGCACGATGCCACGATCACGGCCAAGGCGCGGAACCCGTCCGCGAACGCGAGCCACGATGTCTTCCACCGGCGTATCCCGTGCATCTCGCGAAGGGTATCCGAGCGCCGGCGGGAGTAGGAAAAGGCGACGAACACCAACATGATAACCAGCGCGATGGCAACAAACATCATGTAATTAAACGTGTCGGTCGGGTACCGGTCAGCCAGCAGCACCAGCATACCCGTGTCTACGAACAACAAGGTGAACAAGAACCACCAGAACGCGAGGCGCTCGTTCCCGGCGGCCTCGAGCCTGGCGTGGACCGCGTGCAAAGGGTCGGGATTTTTGGGGGGCACGAAGTCGCGCGTTGCCCGGAAAAATCGGGTCCGTGCCGGGGCGATTTCCGGCTCGATGTTTCTTGCCAAGAACAACTTGATCGCTGGAATAACGCTCGAGGAGGCTTGCACGACGAGTAGCACGAGCATCAAAGCCAGCATCCAGATCGTGCTAACGTGGCGGTACAAGATATTAAAACATGCAAACAAGAGGAATGCGCTGCCAATGATGATGATGAATATCTTTGCACGGGCATCGTCCTTCGATGTTTCAAACCCGGGAACGAGTCCTATTAAATAGGCGAGCGTGGACGCGCCGGAGAAGACCAGCGTCCCGAGAAATGCACCGATCACGGTCCCGTTCTCCCGGATGAACCACGACATCTGCATGATCCACGGCTCGTGGTTGTCGCTGGTGTAGGCAAAGAACCGGCCGGCCATCACCAGGAAAGCAACGATGCTCGCCACGTTCCCTGCCAGGACGAGCCACTGCCCGTGCGTTCGTTTCAGGAAGATATTCGTGAAGAATGCTGCGTTGAGCCCGATCATGATCCCCGCGAGTATCCAGACCGTCGTCAGCCCGTCCCAAGCACCCAGCACCTCGCCAGGATACATGAGCACCGAGCCAAAGAAGCCAAGGATGCCGAGGGCAACGCTTGCGGATAGAAGAAGATGAAAGCATGATCTTGTTCTCGGGGGGTCTTGGGTTTCCACGCCGGTTTCTTGCATGCTTGCATCCATGAGGATCACTCTCCAATCTAGTAATATTCAGCAGATATTGCTTCTATCTTCGATTGGTCCGTGATTTCACGGGCGATGATGAGCTCTATCGCTTCCTTCCGGGGAAGGTCGCTTTCAATAGGGAACTTGTTGTGCAAGGGCGAGATTTTTGCCCCGAAAAAGGCAAACGCGAGTATCCACGCGATGAACGGCCTGCTCGGGCCGCTCATGCGAATCGCATCCTTGAATGTCTGGATCCCGAACGTGTCGAATCCCCCGACGAGCCCGTACATGAAGAGGTAAAAAGGAAAAAGCCCGAAGATGGCGATCGCGACCGCGATCACCCCGGCCACCAGCGTGCCCGTTGTCACGTCGTTCAAGGCATCCACCATCGATACAACGAGAGGATTCCATGCATAGTTGAGGAAGATTAACGACACTAATATCATGGCCCCCGCGGAAAGGAGGGGGGCGACTATAAATTGCCACTTCGGGATGTGCACGCTGACGATCCGCTTGTGGATGTAGATCCAGTTAATGATGGTCTTCGTGCAGATCGGGATCATCTCGCCCAGCGGGATGATCCAGAAAATATGCGCGATGTTCTGCTGCGGGAGACGCAACCAGACGATCCACAAGGTTTGGAAAAAGAGCTTGCCACACTCCTCGGAGAACCGGATGATGCTCAGAACGGTGGGTTTGCTGGCTCCCACGATGATCATGTCGGCCGTGCTGGTCGGGGGTTGCTGCATGTGCCGGATGACCCACGGCAGGAGGAAGGGGACCGCGAGCACGTAGTTCTCGGCACCTTGTATCTTGAGGGCGACCTGGAGTATGACGGGCAAGAACACGCCGATGATGACCAAGAACGGAGCCGCGAAGAACGAGTAATATTTCCATGTCTGCGCGATGTAGAACCGGGCAAGATTTTTCTTGCCGTTAAGGAACGATTCCGAGATTGCAGGCGTGAGGGGTATCGACAGGCTCATGGTAGGCAAGTTCGCGATGCCAGATGCAACGCCCGACAAGGCAGCCCACGTGGCGTACTGCGGCACCAGCGTGATGAAGTACATCTGGATCATGAAGCCCGTGAAGGTGCCCATGAGCGGTCCAACCGCGGTGCGTATGCCAAATGACATGGTATTCACGGCCAGCTTCCACGAGAAATCGTGGCGCAGGCAATCCTTCGCGGTGAAGCCATGCCCGAGTTTTTTCATTTCCTTGGAAAAATACCACGCCGATAGCCACGTGGCGAAGAAATCATCGATGTACCCGCCGATGGCCGCGCCGATGGCCAGCCCGACGAGCTCACCGACGGCAGGATTCTGGGCACCCCAGTACCGCCCGAGCAGGATGAAGGCAATGTTCGTCAGCATCTGGAATCCTTGGCCTGAAATGAAGTTGAGAATTGCAGTCTTGTTGAACTTTTGTAGCCCGTTCAAAACTGAACGAAACATGCCCAAGAACCCGGGATATTGGGTGGTTGACTTGATGAGGATGAGCCACACGAGATACGTGAACGGCGAACTCACGAAATAAAACAACGCGAGCGAGGACACGATGGTGGTTTGTATCAAGCCGGTTAGCATCTGGTACCATATGAAAAATTGAATATAATGAAGCATCTTGCCCGGATCCTTGATCCTGTACTCCGCAACGAACCGCTCGATGCCGTACGCGGTACCCATATCAAAAATCGCGAACATGAGCGAAAACAAGGTTCCCACGATGCCATAATACCCGTTGGCTTCCGGGTAAGGGTACAGCCAAGAGATCACGAAGCCCGCCGTGATCAGGCCGATGATGAGGCCGAGCAACGTGAAGATGAGATTGTAAAACAGGCCACCGAGCGGCCGGGCGAACCCCACCTTTTCCCACGGGTTGATGTCCTTGTATTTTTCTTCGTATTTTTCCAGCTCTTCGGGCTTGATGTTCACGTTGATATATTTCGGTTCCGGGTCCTTGAAACGATCGACGAGGCGCTGGTACCAGTTCATTCTTGGTTTTTCTCCGCGATCAACGGTCATTCGATTGTGCTCACTCGGTGATTTGTATACTATAGCGTACAACGGAAGGTAGAAAAGGCTTAAGATCGAATGAACACTCGCGTGTTGAGCCATGAATTTACTTTCCTTGCCAGACCGGGCATCAATATCATGCAAGAGTCTCTGGACGGAGGCTTTACCCGGCGAAAAAGGCGCGCCAAAGAATCGGATCATTCACGAGCGGTGCATCCAGCTGGAAAAAGAGGCAACTCTCAAGGCGGTAGGCGTGCACATCGGTGGCGGATATGCGAAATGTGGGTCGATGAAGGAGCTTGATTGGCCAAGGAACGTGGTCGTGCTTGCCAAGAATGATGAAGATGTAGAGTGGAGGAAGATATTCGAAGAGCTAGACATCGAGGAACCAGTTGGCACCAAATATTTCGACCTTGGAAATGTAAGGGCGTCCCAAGCCATCGTGCAAGTACGGAGGAGTGGCGTTGATGATTGGTGGCCATCGTGGAATGCATGCGTGAACGGCATCATCTTGGACGGGGACTATAACGAGCCAGCACCAGTAATCACGAACCGTGCCTCGGGCAAGGTTTCCATCCACCATGAACCCGTGCCTCCAGGCGTGACCACGACCATTCACGGGGGCGAGGCACGATTCCATACGCGATTCTTCCAAGCGGGCTTCCACCTTGCCACGCCCGGGTTCTCGTACCTCGCGATCGACGAGACCGGGAGCAGGAAAACGTGGAGCAACAACGTGAAACGACCATCCTACCACCGGAAGCGCGATGATGCCAACAAGTACCTGGTGCAAGGCCCCCGGGTCTACCGCCGCTACCCACCTGACGCCGGATTCTTCCACTTGGACATGGAAGGGAGCACGAGCTTGCATGGTAACGTCATCGATCAAGAGACACGCACCCGTGATGGCTCGATCACCTACCACTACACGTGGGAAATCAACGAGCGGGGTTTCACGGTTACCATCGAAAAACACGCGACCAAGCGAATCCGGTTGCTCCATAGCAGTGCATGGCAAATTTCTATAGACAGCACCGAGGCACCGCTGACGGCCTTGGGAAAACCGATCAAGCGAGGAGAAACAGGACTGCTCCGCTTCCCATTGCTTCTCCACCTTGCAGGCAAGGGGAGTTTCTTGTGCAGTCTTTTGGAGCACGAAGGCGGTGGTGAAATCCTCGGAAGGTTTGATTCTATCCGCCCGGAACAAGTCAACACGTTCGAGATCAAGGTGGGCGAGACCCCGACGGTAGACGGGGATTTCTTGCTCGAGCCAGGAACATCGAGGGCAAGGATAAAGTTCGAAGTGTTCACGCCCATGTTCGCCACGACGGCGGACGACGCGCCGTGGACGGTAAAAGAAATGGTACGCACGCGAGCGGTGAGCGCTCTCACGTATCGTGCAGACACGGCGAGCTTCTCGAACAACGGGAATTCCATGCATTGCCCCATTTGTTTAGATAGCTGGTCGGAGAATGCCATCAAGTTCCAACCGTTCAATGATGGCATCGATCCTGTGGATTTCTTGAGGGACACGCTCGAACGGTGGCTCCTCGATGCGCCCGCGTACGCGAGCGGGAAGAGCATACAAGACGAGGATTTCCTGTACGAGGACGAATACGTGCAATCGGGAACCTCCGCGTTACTTGGGTTAGCCAATCTCCTTGAATGCCGTGACGATGACACGTGGTTCAACGAGCACAAGGAACGCATCATTATACAATTGGAACGCATGAAAAAACGGGACATTGATGGTGATGGCATAGTAGAAAGTACCCACAGGGTCGGGATCAGCGGCGAGCACCAGTGGAGCACGAACTGGTGGGATGTAATCTCCTTCGGGTACAAGGACGCCTTCGCGAACGCCATCCTCTACCCGGCATTGAAAAGACTAGGCGACGTGTTTTCGAGGAAAGGAATGGACGACACGGGAAAGCACCTCCTTGAATGGGCAGAAAACTTGAAGAAGCATTTCTTGCCCGTTTTTTTTAACGAAAAAACAGGCTGGCTTGCAGGATGGCGGTGCAAGAAGGGCCAGCTTCACGACTACGCGTTCTTGTTCGTGAACGGTGCGGCCGTGCATTACGGCCTCGTCGACGGCGAGCTGGCCAAGCAAGTCATGGGGCGCCTTTGGCATGAATTGCAGGTATCGGGCTTCGTTGATTATCGCCTCGGCCTTCCAGGAAACTTGTGGCGCATCCCCGACGAGGACACTGCAACGCCCCAGCACGGGAAGCCCTTGGGTACATACGAGAATGGCGGGGCGACTCACAGCCAGGCTTGGCATTTCGTGAGTGGCTTGCATGCCGTGGGCATGACCAAGGAGGGGGACCTGCTGCTGGAACGGCTCGCGGAATCAATGACCGACGGTACTGCGTTTGGTGGAGTCAGCACTGGCGTGGATTGGCGCACGTGGGACGGCCGGAACTGCGGTTATGAGGGGATATTGTGCGACCAGTTCGGTATCATCATATCCGCGCTAGCAAGATGGCCTTGGAACGGGAAAAAAGGGATTTGAAAAGAAAAAAAGAGAGTTTCTTGTTTCTTTTTCGAAGCATGAAGCTTCCGGTGTGTATCACGCCCGGGCACTTACATCTTCAAGACGAGGTTAATCACGGTTAATCTTGTCCGTCCTGCCCATTTTCTGCACGTGGTGGGGGATGCACGTTACCGACGTCATCGAATAGGCGTGGTAGCAAGGCAACGATATCGGGATACTCGTTCTTGAGTTTTATTAACCAAGTGTCAATTTCCATCATTTCCTTGTACGACTCCAGGTCGCCGCGTTTCATGCGCTTGAACGTGGGATCGAGCGTTAAACTCAAGGTTTTCGCGGAGGGAACGTACATCCACGCCTTGAGCGTTTGTCCATCCCGCCGCGTGATGCTTTGCTTGTCATCGATGATCTCGACATTGACGGTAATGCGTTCGTACAATTCGGGGGAACGCTCGTATGCATCCCAGTACGCGAGCGTGCCATCCTCATCATCAGATTCAACCAAGATGCCCGTGCATATTGCACCTGCCCTTGAAATCACGTAGGGATAATCGAAACCATACAAGGGGCTCGCATGGTAGATTCGCTTGTAATTCGAGACACGGGCAACGACGCCATCAGTGGCGTATTTCTGCAGAATGATGTGCCCGTAGCCGAATATGCTCACGACCATTTTTCATCGGGACGGTCCATGTTTTGGATGCAACCGTATCTCCACCAGAGACCATTAAAACCTTCCCCGGTTCCCGATCATTCTAAGAATTTCTTGTTTTCGAGCAAGAATTTTGGTCCGATACCCTTTATCCCGTCCAATGGCCCTGCTATGCCTTTGGGGTTACCAGTTTTCGTGAATGTTACTTCAGAATCCTTGATGGCTTGGAACACTGCAAGCGGGGAACTAAACGCTTCGATCAATTTTTGTGCGGTCTTCGGGCCGACGTTAGACAAGCCTTGCAAGATGAATGCTTTCCTTTCCTCGACGCTCATTAACTTCGGCACGCCACGGGCAAGCACGGGGTCCTCGTCCTTGACCTGGACACGTATGGCGAAACGCTTGATGATGAGCGCGGTGTCGCGCCAGTCACGGGACGGGATCATGGGCATGCTGAACCGCCATGCCAGGTAGACAAGCGCGCCGAAGATGCTCGCGGGGTTCATCGACGTCGCGGAAAAGATGCTGTTGAAGTTCTCCAGAACGAGCACGGGCGAGGAGGCTGAATCGTATAACCGGATGACTTGGTCGAAGAGACGGTTATCCATGATCGAACTGGTGAGATCGGTGCCGGACTTCCGCTCGATGACGACATCCCTTGATATGATGTAATCGCCCACGTCGAGTTGCTGGCGTTCAACAATGATGCCTTCTTTTTCCAGCCATGCCTGAATTTCCCTCGGCTCCCGGGTGTCCATGATGACGAGAGGCTGGCCGTCTTGCGGGGTGCTTGCCGGTTCGCTTTCCATGTCACATCACGCTAGTAAAACGTGGGGCGAGGTGCCTTTAAACCATGATGTCCACCGAAATTCTGAACGTGGAATTGGTACCTTGAACACGAACGCATATAAACCAAGCTGAAAAAAAAAGGCATGGAGAAAGCTCAAGTGAAAATGGCATATGCTTTTTTCTTGGACTTGCAGATGGGACACTCGTCTGGGGGCTCCCCGATCACGGTATGGCCACAAACATTACAAACAGCAACCTTCTTGATGTTGATATCTTCATTATCCATCACCTTTTGAAGGGCATCGATGTACATCCGCTCGTGTATCTGCTCTGCCTCGAGGGCGAATTGCTCGCTTTTTTGTGCCCCGGTTTCCTTGGCTTTCTTCGCATCTTCTAGAAAATTCGGATACATGGTCGTGACCTCGTAGTTCTCTCCTTGAATGGCTGCTTTCAGGTTTTCTTCCGTCGTGCCAAGCCCGAAGAGCTTGAAATGGTTCATCGCATGAACGGTCTCGGCTTCCGCTATGGCCTTGAAAAGCAACGCAACGCCCTTGTAGCCTTCCTCTTCTGCTTTCTTTGAAAATGCAAGATACTTCCGGTTTGCCTGGCTTTCCCCTGCAAACGCTTCTTTCAGGTCATCTAAGGTTTTCTTATCCATTTCACCGTGCACCTCAATACGGGCAGCAACGATCGCACGCTGCCTTGCCCGTACCTTGGAAAACCTTGTTTAAAAACATTTATCAAATCTCGAAAAACCCACGCGAGGTGGGGACCGTCAAACGGCACGGCCAAGCTTTTATCCAGAATCCCATTTCATCCCGTATCATGAGAGTGCTGATAATCGGGAATGGCATTGCTGGTTCTACGGTGGCGAATGAGGTGCGGAAATACCGGGATGATCATGAAATACATGTTTTTTCCGATGAACGGTACGGATATTACTCGCGTGTCTGGCTGCCCGAAGTAATTTCAGGATTGAAAAACGTGGACAAAATCATCATGCGCGATGATGCTTGGTACGCGAAAAAAAATATTAACTTGCACGTCGAGACGAGGATAACCAGCATTGACGTGAAAAAAAGAGAAATAATGACGGAAAAAGGCGAGACCATGTCATTCGACAAGGCGTGCATCTGCACGGGCGCCTCGAACTTCGTTCCCCCGATAAAAAATGCAAGTGTGAATGGCGTGTTCACGCTACGGACGATCGATGACGCGCTGGCCATCAAGACCTACGTTCAAGGGAAGAAAAACGCGGTCTGCATCGGCGGGGGGCTACTGGGGCTGGAGGCCGCGAGGAACCTCGTGAAAGCAGGATTGAACGTGACGGTGATCGAATACTTCCCGCGGTTGTTGCCGCGCCAGTTATGCACCACGAGCGCTGAGATTTTAAGAGAAAAAATCAATACCATGGGGATCCGGACGATCCTTGGTGCCAACGTCGCCGAAATACTCGGGAACGATGCCGTGTCGGGTATCACGTTGTCCAACGGGACAACCTTGGATGCGGACATGGTTCTCGTGTCAACAGGTATAAGGGCTAGACTCGACGTGATCAAGGGATCGGGATTGAAGGTAAACAAGGGCCTTGTAGTCGATGAATATATGAGGGTCTTGATGGAGAACGGGAACCCAAGTGATGCCATATTCGCTGCGGGTGACGTGGTCGAATTTCAAGAAAAAGGATGGGGAATCATACCAGCAGCATTAGACCAGGCGGCAATCGCCTCGAAAATGATCGCGGGGGTTGAATGCGAGCCTTACACGCCAACAATACCATCCAACAAGCTCAAGATCATGGATTTCGATCTCATGTCGACTGGTACCGCGATACTGGATGACGCAGGTGAAAACTGCAGGGTTTTCATATCCAAGGATGAAGCGAAGGGTATTTTCAAGAAATTCGTGGTCAGGGACGGGAAGCTCGTTGGCTCTATCCTCTTGGAAGCAAAGGACGAGGAAGGCTTCGTTACAAAGAAGATGAACAAGGATGTCTCGGAGGAAGAGATACAGGAGCACGTGCGGCTAGATGGATGAACGCCATTTCACGTGTTTTTACATATTTTTCCAGCGCGGGAAAACATGCACCGGGGGAACATCCGCACCGGGGAAGCACCGTGCCAAATTGAATTAAATCCATCACCGAGTCTTTTGCCGTAGAGTAAACCATGGCAAAAAACAGGAAAAAACAAGAGTTAGTTCTTTTATTATGCACGATGGTGGCGATATCGGGATTTTTCACCATGAGATACACCGGTTCAGATGACGAGCAATCCAGACGTACCAACGAGGTGAGTGACAATCCCCTACAGCCATCAGGAACGACGACGTTGAATCTAAGTTACTATGCAATAGATGAAATGATGGCATTTCCCATATCACTAACCAGGGGAATGATGTACAACATCACGTTTTCCAGCACGGGGAACGCCTCCTTTGATGCGGTTCTCGCCAACCAGATTGCAGTCCACGATTATGTCTCGCAACAAACGACCTTCGAGTATGATGATGAGCTCCTACTCCTTAGTGCAGTGCCGTTATGGGGTTCTTATAATACGTGGAATGGGGTATCGTTCGACGAGTATCCGCGCGTGACACGTGGAATATCCTTGGGTTCTGGAGCGACCAGGAGCATCATGGTATTTGTTGCCCAGAATTATCCATTGCAAACCGTTAATTGCGCCATCTTGGTTGAATTGACAGCCACGTCTAACCCGGGGAACAATCTACTCGACGTCACTTGGAACACGATCGCGATGAATGCACCCGCGATGACCGTGAACCAATCACGAACGTCTTCTTCGAGTTCGGGCCTGTTCAATGCAAGTTCCGTGTCACTAATCAATTTTCAATCGCAGGACGGGCTTGAACTGACGACGTCCATCTTGAATCAAACGGTATCAGCTAACGGGTCATTATATCTTGTTTCTTGGCAAAAAGACGTGTCGGGAACATTCATCAGGAGAACGAGCACGGTAGCATCGGGCTCCAGCAGCGAGGTGCTCGTCCCTTGGTTCAAGAACCTGCGAATCGACGGGGCCGTGCAACCATCATTCGTGATCAACGAAAATGATGGTAGCTCGGTTCAACTCAACTGGAGCTTCACGGAAGTGGTCGAACCAACAATAAGTTACGCGCAAATGGCGCTCGCGAATGCTACGATCAATTTCGATCTCTATGGAGAAAATATTGCATATAGAGTTGTCGATCTTGGTGATCCCGCGTACTTTGATATTAAATTTGCAGATGTATTGGGGTCACCTTTGACAAATTGGAATATAGGCATCGATTTCCACATCATCGGAAAGGACGGGACGGTGAACATATATAATCTTGATCTAATGCCTGAAAACGAGACGGAATCCGCTACCATATTTGCAGCCAGCCATAACGACGCATATAAGAATACTCGGACAGGATACAGCCTTGCAAGCAATGATAACCAGCTCTTCTGGATAGCAGGAGATGGTGATCCAACACCGGGCCCAAATACCTACGCAGGCAGCAACCGCGTTGGCATGGTAATCCGTGCTACCCCCACGGGGGCATATTTGAATTACACTTGCTCGATACAGGTGACCCCGCATGCAATCCAAAACCAAACCGACGCGGAACGATGCTACGTGGGCGTTGAAAACGGCATGCCGTTTGGGGAGTTCAAGCCATTCCAAGTGAGAAGATTCGAATTCACGAATTTTTCTCAATATAAATGGACGATAATTTCCCAAAACACGTCATCAACTGTCGTGGACTCAAACTTGGTGTGCAACGACATCGATAACTATGCTCGCTACCCGTTAGGCATGAACAATTCGATCACGTCCATCCCGATCAACGCTTCAAAGCTTACAGGGAGCATATTCTTAGAATTTGAAGTTTCAACGGACTTCCAGAACGGGGATTACTTGCACGTGTACGTGAAGAACGAAACCGGGACATATTTCCTCGAAACCTTTGATTGGGACACCCCGCTCCAGATGATGAGTTATAACATAACAAATCATACTGGCACGAATTTACAAATCATTTTCAACCAGACCAGTAATAACAACGGTCAAGGATTGAACGGGAGCTTGATCGATAACGTTCGTGTCTGGAATACCACGGATACTGCATTTTTGGAGGACTTCGAGGGGGACCTCTCGAAGTGGAACGAAACGGATAACACGGGAGGTACCGATTATTACTGGTACATCCAGCGAGACGATTCATCATTCAGCGCACCCCGGGTGAGCGTGGTTTACCCGAACGAAGATTACACGATGGTTGGATACCTGGCGGACCCTGAAAGGTTCGGCGGATTCACGTATACCGCGTATGGGAGCAACCCGTTCGTCCAGGAGGGGACATCAGGGTACCTGGTCATCACGGCGGACGAGCAGATACGGCAAAACATATCCGTGACGGTATCGTGCACGGCATACAACCCGATCGAGATCCAGAACGGTACATTGTTCGCTGCGAACCACACCTACCCGACACTAGTCTCGCAAAGCGGATATTACTGGGAAGAGATCGTGGAAATGAACGGCCTCGATCGCCACATCTGCGCGGCGGGCGCGGGCATCGCCGGGGTGTTCATCTCCTATCCATTAAATGATGCCCTCTCTTCATCAGGCTCGCTTCCCATCCCGCTCCCGTTCATTCCAGAACCCGTTCCCTATGTTCCATTTGGCTCAACGACCACGCTGGTGCTGTATATCATCTTGGTTTCGGTTTTATCATTGATGATGATAATCATGACGTACGCGAGGCCCATGGCCACCGCTTTCCAGAAGGAGATGATCGATACCCTGAAGGCGAAGGTACGGGAGCGACGCAGGATGCAGCAAATCAACGTCGGGATCGTTTTCTCGTTCATCATAGGTGGTGGCTCGCTAGCCGGGCATTTGATCATCCAAGCGGTTCTTGGCGGGGTTCGAACGCAATACATATCCCAATACTCCATGCTGGGTTACGTCGTTGTCATCCTCGCCATCTTGGCCATTTTTTCCCCGCTCTTGCTCTCTTACGGGATGCTCAAGCTGCTATCGGAGAAGTTTCCGGCTGCATTTTCACGATTGTTCTCGTCATTTGGCCGGAGCCGCGGCGAACTTCACCACGTCATCACGCGGAACGTGTCCGCCAAGGCTTCGAAGATTGCCAAGATGGTTGCGATCATTCTCTTCACCGTGACGTTCGGGATGATGGTCGGGGTATCATCGAGAAGCTTGCACCAATATCGTCAAGAAAATCTCCGCCTCGTGCTTGGGAGCGACATAAAGGCAGAATACGATTTCGAGCCCGCAAACCTCGGGTTGATCAAGCAAAATATAACTGCAAAGGACAACATAACGAGCGTTGGTTTCACGGTTAGCGGGGCCGGCTACATCAGGAACCAGTCAAGCATCGAATTCATGTATTCCTGGTTCCAGATGGGCGTGACGAACTTGACAGAGCTGTTAGACGTGGTCGACGCGAGCGGGCTGAACGTCGATAAATACTTGTACAACACCACGTGGGCTGGCTTGAGGGATGCAATCGTCGAGCACCAACACGTGGCGGTGCTTCCCGCGAGGTTCTTCGGAGCCGTCATTGGAGGTTCATTAGACATTGAAATAGGGTACACTGATGTTTTCGGGAATGAAACGCTTGTGACCAAGACTTACATTGTTGCAGGCTATTACCGGACTTTTCCCGGTGTCGATCCAGAAGGTTCTTCTGGCATATCAATAATGCCGATATATAGGCCACCCACCATCATTTTAAATGATGATTTTTGGAACCTGGTAGATCCTCTTTCCACAACGCAATTTCACATGTCAGCGTGCATTAAAACACCATTTGCAGACCAAGAGCAGATCGATAACGCCGCGAGCGGGATGAATCTCGGGTATTATAGCACGCTCAGCAACGTGACCAACGCGTCAATGCCTAACGTCATTCAATTCAACCCCGCAAACAACGAGGCTTTTTTCAACATGCTCCAGCTGGACTACTGGCTCGTGTTCGTTATCTCACTCGTTGGCGTTGGTATCTTGATTTTCATGAAGATCACGGCGGAACGAAAGGAAATAGGCTTGTTTCGCGTGCGCGGATTTGATTTCGGCCAAGTGTATAAAATCCAGCTCGCGGAGAAGTATATGCCGCTGTTGCTGGCTGGTTTGATCGGAATCGTCGCTGGTATTTCAGGTGGCTTCTTGATATCAACGGTGCTAGGATACAATTTCTTCCCCCCTAATCCAGCGACCACGATACCCATCGACATCATAATCAAATTGGACGACGTGATCTTCCAAGCATTGCTCCCGCTCGCATCATGCTTGGTAATCACGCTGGTCGCAATTCGGTACGAATTGAGGCAAGACCTCGGCAGCATCACGAACGAGGAGGATTGAACGAAATGGAAGCTACTTCAAAAACGATAGAAGATGCATCAGGGCGCCGTTTTCTTTTGGACCAGAATGCATCGATCCAGCTCATCGGGCTCTACAAGGTGTACAAGGAGGAAAAAATCGAGGTCATCGCATTGCGCGGGGTGGATATCAAGGTGCGCCGCGGTGAGTTCCTAATGATCGTCGGACCTTCGGGATGCGGGAAAACAACGCTGATGAACATGATCGGTGGCCTCGACAAGCCGACCGCGGGTAAGATATTCATCGATGGTGAGGATATATCGGGCTTGAACTTCGACGACCTCACCCGGTTCCGCAGGAAAAAAGTTGGTTACGTGTTCCAGTTCTTGAACCTGGTAAAATCCCTCAACGCGTACGAGAATGTCGAATTGCCCCTCATATCCTTGGGCGTCCCCGCGGGCGAACGCAAACAACGTGTAGACGAATTGCTGGAAGTGGTGGGATTGCGTGAACGACGTCTTCACCGGCCATCGGAACTGAGCGGAGGAGAACAGCAGAGGGTTGCCATAGCAGCAGCACTCGCGAACAATCCTGCCATCATCCTTGCCGATGAGCCGACCGGCGAGCTTGACTCGCGGAACGCGAACGAGGTAATGAATATCTTCAAGGCGTTGGTACAAAAACACCCGAACATCACCGTCATCGTCGTGACGCACGACACGAGCTTGAAGCGGTACGCAGACAGGATCGTCCGCATGCGGGACGGGCAGATCGAGGAATCGCTCGACTTGCAATATGCACGGTCCGATGGCGAGCCGGTCATTTTCTCACCACAAGCAAGTGAGGGGATGGAAAATGCCCGCGACATCCTACCTGATATTCCTTTGATTGCCGATATCAAGGCGTGTCCGAGATGCGGGGACCAGCACGTGAACATCACCATACTCAGGGCAGTCGACGTGCAAAAACCACACCCGCATTTCCAGCTTCGCGACGTCCTTCTCGTGTGCAACGAGTGCCAAGCCGTGGAGAAAATCAAGGTGAAGGTATTCCACCCGTGAACGATGGTGCCATCCTTGATAGGTGGGTATATTAACCAAAAAGAGCCACGTATGACGTGATGGAAGAGCAATACCACGCGTGTTTGTATGTCAAGGGGTTTGATGACGTCCCGGACATCAATTACGTTTTCCGGGTCATCGATGCCCTAACATCGGGGTTTATCATCAACCTCAAATCGTTTCCGGAACATAGGAACCACGTGCTAGAAAGTTACCATAACGAACTGGATGAAAGGGGCAATTTTTCGATGATGTTCGAACCGACCCCTCGTTTTAAAAGCTTGCTCGAGGCCGCGTTCAAGAAATCCTATCCTGATGATTTTTCAACACGTTGGATGAATGCATCCAAGAACGGGTGCGAGACCGGCTTCATGATAAAGGCAAAAAATGACGTGAACTGGTACAAGCAAGGCATACACTCAAACTTCATCGTGCTCAAGGTAGCCTTGGGTAATACGCCCGTGGAAGATTTTTTACCCGTGTTCGAGGAATTTCTCAAGAAACGGTTTGACATCATTAAGATTTTCAAGCAAAACCTTGGCATCAATCCCGCGTTCGGGCAATTGAATGATTACTGAAAATCACGGAGGATGAGGCTATAGAATGAAATTTCAAACAAAAGAATGGGCAAGCGAGTTCATGCGGTGCTTGAACAACAATCCCAATTACGAGAAGAGCGCGAAAACGTGGGAAGGAGCCTTGGCGCTCGAATTCAAGGCGGATGGAAGCACCCAACCCGCGGATATCAGGTTATGGCTTGATTTATGGCACGGGAAGTGCAGGGACGCGGCCTTCCTTGGAGAAACGGAAACCAGGCTGGTCGAGTACACCATCTCCGCGCCCGAGACGACGTGGCGGGCGTTGCTATCGGGCGAGATCGACCCGACGCGGGCCATGGTCAGCGGGAAGTTCAAGATCAGCGGGAACACGTCGAAGTTGATGCGCTACCCGTTGGCTGCGGGATACATCATCAAATATTTGAAGCGATTGCTCACGGAATGGTGAAATGAAAACATGGCCAGAACGTTGGAAGGCATCAAGGTGCTCGACCTGTCCCAGTTCATTTCGGGGCCATACGGGTCATCGTACTTGGCAGACCAGGGTGCAGAGGTCATCAAGATAGAGCCACCGCGGTTGGGAGAAGCACTGCGCATGTTCATCCTGTTCGACAAGCAAATGGCGCCGCTGTTCTCCATATTGAACAGGAACAAGAGATCGATCACCTTGGACTTGAACCGGGAAGAAGCGAGGGAGATTTTCCTCAAGCTGGTCGAGAAATCCGATGTCGTGCTTGAAAATTTCATACCGGGCACGATGGTACGATGGGGTGTCGGCTATGACGTGATCAAGGCACGCAACCCCCGCATCATATACGCGGCGATCTCGGGATTCGGCCAATCCGGGCCGAGATCGGGCCTGCCCGCCTTCGACCTCGTCGCGCAGGCATCGGGTGCCATCATGCACGCGGCGAACATCACGGAAGGCACGCCACGGATACCCTTCGCGGACTACTCGTCAGGGCTCGCCATCGCCTTGGGCATCGTGCAAGCCCTGTTCCACCGGGAGAAGACGGGACACGGCCAGTTCGTCGACCTCTCCATGCAGGACCTCATGTATTCCATGAACATCAGGGCGCAGGTGCACGAGTTCATGGACCGGGCGAGGACCCGTGACATCTCTGCCAGGATGCTCCCGACCTACAACCAGTACAAGACCAAGGATGAAAAAAGGGTCGTGCTCGTCACGCTCACGGAAAACCAGTTCAAGCGGTTGATGACCGTGATAGGAAGGGAAGACTTGCTGGCGGACGAGCGGCTCGCCAACGTGGTGAAGCGGATGGATCACATCGACCTTCTCGACGAGATACTGGAAGAATGGACGACGAAACACGACCGGGACGATATCGTGAAGGTCATGGGTGAAAATCGCATCCCTTGCAGCCCGGTGTTGCAAATCGACGAGCTCCTCGATGACGAGCAGCTCCGCTCGCGCGGGATGTACAACACCGGCTTCGAGTTCGACGGCGTGAAAAAGGCCACGATTCCGAACCCGGTGCTCAAGTTTTCCGAGACACCGGGCACCATCAAGGAAAAGGCTCCCGAGCTCGGGCACGATAACGAGGATGTTTTTTGTAATATGGCGGGTATCCCGAGTGATGACTTGAAGAAGCTCAAGAGAAAGGGCATCATCTAACCAGGCATCACATCATTGGGAAAACAAGGTGAAGAACGGGAGAAATTTTTCCGACCCCATTATTTTTCCTGCGATTTCTTGGAACAAGGAAACGAACACGTCGACAGACCCCATGATATTATTTGGCAAGAGAATGAGATAGACCTCTTTGGCCTCGTCGTTTCGCCACGAGGGTAACTCTGCCATGCCGAGAATATCGCCATTCATCACGTATTCCAAAGTGAACGAATCCTTGTTCACGGACTTCGCGATCTTGAACGAACCGCTGCCGTGTTTTTCCTTGAGATGCTTTTCGAGGCTCTTGAGTTCGACCACCGGGACGAGTGTACCGTTCAAGCTTGGAGGCGGATGCACGCTTAGCTTTTCACCAACGTATCATATTAACCTTCTTGGAGTACAAGATGTCCGTGCACAGAAACAAGCCAGCCATCATCGCCGTGTGCGGCGGCTCCACCGTTACCCCGGAATACGAGATGGTATCGGAAAAGGTCGGGGAATTGATTGCCAAGGAAGGCTGGTACTTGATCTGCGGTGGCCTGACCGGTGCCATGGAAGCCGCCTGCAAGGGTGCAAAACGTCATGGTGGAACGACGATCGGGATTCTCCCCGGCAACGATACCAAGGACGCAAACCAGTTCGTGGACATCCCGATAGCAACCGGGACGGGATACCAGCGCAACGCGGTCATCGTGCAGACGGCTGATGCCATCATTGCAATAGACGGCAAGGAAGGAACGTTGTCGGAAATTTGCTATGCCATCGTGTACAAGAAAATCGTCGTCACCATTGTACTCGAACGAGGGTTGGTGGATATGGGCGGGTTGCTCAAACAACACTCCAGCGATACACCGTAAAATGGTTCTTTATTTAAAACCATTCCCAAATCCAGTGCTATTTTCCAGCCACCCCTTGAATCGCCTTGTATTCCTTGTACCAAGCAACCGTGTCATCAATACCCTCTTCGAACGAGTAAGGGGGCACGAATCCCGTTTTCAATATCTTGTGCTGGACGAAATCGATGTCGTTGCGCGGGATGGATATCCGGTAAAGTGTCAACAACGGCGCCTTCTTTGACTTGAATGCCTTGTAAAACCATTCGACGAGCCGGATGAACGGGGCTATCAATCCGAAGCGCGCGTTCAACGTGGGCATCTTGCATCCTAGCCGCTGGCAGATCTCGCCCACGTATTTTTTCCACGTCCAAGACACGTCTGAAATGACGTACGATTCGCCAGCCGCTTCTGGCAGGTTTCCAACGTGGACCATGCCCGCCACGAGGTTCTTCACGTATACCAAGCAAATCAACTTCTCGCCATCATTCATGAACCCGAATTGGCCCTTCTCAATGGCACTCGCCATCGGGTAAAACGCCGTGACGTGGCGCGGCCCGATGATGTCGAATGCTGGCCGGACGACCGTCACGCGCAGCTTTCCCTCCCGGTCGATTCCTGCCAAGAACTGCTCGGCCTCTGCCTTGGCCACCGCATACTGGAAAAATTTCACGGGGTTGATCGGCGTGGTCTCGTCAGCGCCCACGTGGCCTCCAAGGCCGTGCACGGTAAGCGATGACATGTACACGAGCCGGTTCACGCCTTTTGAAATCGCGGCGTGGACCACGTTTTTCGTGCCATCAACGATGAGGCGCTTGAATGCAGCCTCGGGAGCCCAGTCCGTTACCAGGGCGGCAAGATGATAAACGATCGACACGCCACCTTCGCAGGCTCGCTCCAAGGACGGGATATCGAGGAGATTCGCGTACACGACGGAGAATCGGGCATGCTGCTTCGCGACCTCCAAGTTAGACTCGTCGGTGCCCTCGAGCACCATGCCCCGGACGGTGCACCCGGGATCGAGCAGCAGCCGGTCCACGAGATGGCTTCCCATGTAGCCGTTCGCGCCCGTCACGAGCACCACGTTGGTTTTTCCAGACATGCTCTTCACGTCTTGTTAGATGATATTTTGCAGCACCAGCAAGCACACGAGGTTGGTGACCAGCCCGACCGCCACGTGGTTGATCAAGCCATAGTAGATGGAACGCGTTTTCAGGGCGGCCAACCCGTAGACAAAGCCCGCGACGAGTGCCGAGTAGAATTCAGCTGCTGGCGTGTCCCAATGGAGGATGGTGGTGATCGCGGTGGTGTAGAGGAGGACCCACGTCGTCCGCACCTTCCCCTCGTTCACCAAGGGGAACTGGGCGAATCCCCGGAAGAAGAACTCGTACGGGATGTAGTACAGCACGACGTACAAGGCTTCCATCACGATGTACCCGGCCGGGTTGAAAGGCCCGAAAGAGGGGTCCACGAAGACGCGCTCCAAGGGATACACCGGCGGGAACGCCGGGTCGGAGGCCGTGGAGAATGCAACGAGCACGACGATGGCGGCACCGACGACGGAAAGGATCGCGCCCCGGCGCGTGTTTCCCCGTTGCACGCCAAGCCTGGAGATATCTTTGCCGAGCTTCACACGCCACACGTACCATGGCACCAGGAAAAACAGGAGAAACGCGATCGCGTACTTGTAAATGGGCCACGCGAATGCAAACGTCCAAGGATCGAGCGCCGCTGAAAACACGAGCGAGTAAAACCACTTGAACCCGGCGATCATGTTGATCGCCCACAAGCATGCCGAGATCCAGAAGACCTTGGTGGCAACCCGCCGCCCCGCGGCATCTGCCGGTGCCGATCTGATGATTGAGCGTTCCATGGTGCGTCCTTATATTAGTCAATGATGATGGATTTATAGATTCCAGAGCGCTCTCACGACACAGCAATGATCGACAAGAAACAGATCGCCATCGTGAAGGTTGGGAACGACGATATTGCCCGTGGCGTGCACGAGGCGCTGGACCTGATCGGCGCGAAAGGCTTGATGCGGGAAGGCATGACGGTCTTGCTCAAGCCCAACCTCCTTTCAGCAAAACCACCCGAACGGGCTGTAACAACCCATCCAGAAGTCGTCAGGGCAGTCATCAAGTGGGTGAAGCAGTTCAAGCCGAAGCGCGTCGTCGTGGCCGATTCTTCAAGTGGCATCAACCCGGGAAATACCGAAAAGGCCTTGAAGGCGAGCAAGCTCCAGGATGTAGCGGATCAAGAAGGTGTCGAAGCAATGCCGTTCGAAAGAGATGAGCGCTTGATGATCCAGGTTCCAGAACCCCTCGCGTTAGCCGAGTTCCCGTCGGCCAAGCTGCTGCGCGACGCGGACTTGATCATCAACCTCCCGAAAATAAAGACCCACGGGCTCACGCGGCTGACTTGCTGCATCAAGAACATGTTCGGCATCATGCTGCTTGGCCAGAAATCCAAGACCCATGCTGCATACCCGACGCTAGATTCGTTCTCGAAAGCATTGGCCGACATCTACATGGCCGGCAACCCGCAGCTCACCATCGTCGATGGCATCTTGTGCCAGGAAGGCAAGGGGCCATCCGCGGGAGATGTCGTGAAGCTGGACACTATCCTCGCGGGATTCGACGGCGTTGCCTTGGATGCCACGGTCTGTGCCATCATAGGCTTGGACGTGCACCGGATTCCCCACGTGGGTTATGCTGCCAAGAAGGGCGCCGGAACCACCGACCTCTCCACCATCGAGTTCAAGGGCACGCCCATCGAGCAAGTAAAGCGCCCGTTCAAGATACCCGGCGGGAGCCAGATCGTCGGGGCGCCCATTCCCCAGTTCCTCGCCAAGGGCTTCGCGACGCAAGCGTTCAAGGCGATCGTGCGGTTCGATCCGGACAAGTGCAAGGTATGCGGGACGTGCTGGAAAAATTGCCCGGTGGGCGCCATCACGCCGCCGCCAGACATCAAGCAAGGCACCTTGCCGGCATGGAACGCGGATAGATGCATCACGTGTTATTGCTGCGCTGAAACTTGCCCGTTCGAAGCAATCGAATTTTCGGTCAACATGGTCAAGAACCTCTTGCTCTCGAAGTATGGGGCCATGCTCGTTGCGGGAATCATCGTGTTAGGCTTGATCGCGTGGTGGCTGGTCACGGTGTTATTTTAAGCACCCCATCCCGGCGCGCCCGTGAGGAAGGAGTTATTCATCAACGAGATTTTCGAGGGCCTTCAAGAACATCTCGAAATCACGGTATTACATCTCGGTATTTTTTTAAAACGTGCAATTTGCCACGACGGGGTAATGGTCGCTGTACGTCAAGCCATCACCATAAGCATCCTTCGGGATCCAGCACGCGGCCGTGGTGACCCCGCTTGAGACCAGGATGAAATCAATGCGGCAGCACGTCGCGGCCGGGTTCAACGTCCAGCTGTTGAATGAAGCGGTCTCGTTGGCCGTGTAAGCATCATGCAACGGCTTCGTGCCCTCGGAGAGCAGCAACGCGAACGCCGTGGTCGTGTTCCGCATGTTGAAATCGCCGGTCAGGAACGCGGGAAGCCCTCCCGCGTGTTCTTCCATCTTCTGCTTGATCAACCGGGATGCATTCTCGTGGAAATACGCGTACGCCGAACCAACCTCGTAATGCGTGTTGAACACGCAGAACTGGGCACCCGTGGCCACCGCCTCGAGGCGCGCCCACGTGCACACGCGGTAGTTGCCGTTCCGCCACGTCTTGCTGGGCATCCACCACCAATCGCTCAACCAGAACGTGTCGCCATCGATGAACCGGTACTTGTCGCTGTCGAAAAAGATGGCGGCATGCTCGCCCACGTGGATGCCATCATCACGCCCGAAACCAGTGTACACGTACGCCGCCGAATGCAAGTTGTCCTTGATATAATCGAGCTGGAAGTTGTATGCTTCTTGCACGCACAGGATATCCGGATTGAACGAGTCCACGTAGGCTGCAAATTCGTCACGCCTGTTTTCCCAGTTGTTGGCGGGGTTCGACTCGCGGGCGACCCCAAGACGTATGTTGTAGGTCATGATCGACAAGCTCGTGGGAACCGGAGCCGTCGGTGCCCCGGGCGGGGGGGCGTGGACCTTGAACACCGTTGAAAACAAGAACACGGGCAGGAAGGTGGCCATGATGCAAGTGGTCACCACGAGCACCGCAGCTTTCTGGTTCCGCGAGAGCACGGGGCAGTCCTTGTAACACGGCATCCTGGATGGCTTCTTGACCACGTATGCCACCACCACCAGCGTGGCGCACGCGAAGAAGAGCAACATGTGATAAATATACCCGTAACCCGTGAACACGTAAGGCATACCAACGGGAAGCAAGCACGTGACCGTGGCAAACGTGAACCACAAGATGGCCAGGAGAATGGCACCCGCACGCCCGGCAATCCATTTTCGTCGTGGCAAGCCCGACGGGTGCCGTCCGAGGCCCGCCAGCACGTGCCGGATATAAGCACCGGACTTTATCTCGATGTGGAAGAAATAGGCGAGTGCAAGGGGCGTGACGAGGATGCCGGTCATGAACATGAACAAGAGTTCTAGCATCACGCCGAGAGGCTTCCGCTTGGATACATTCCCGTGCTTGCTAAATAAAATGACGGAGAGCACGTACAGCAATGTTCCAGCAGCGAGCAAGCACCCGTTGATGAGGATCGATAGGTAGCCCGCGGGAAACAAGACCGCGTAGAGATCGTCCGTGACGCGCGGGTTCACCGAGCCGAGGTTCACGAGCATGGGCAACCAGCAATGGTTTATTTTGTGCGTTGGTCACCTTGTCATTGTCCCGAAAGTTTTTAATCACGAACCACCCATCCAGCACCATCCCGCGAGGCGCTCATCCAACGAATGTCGAATAACACGCCCTATCCATTCTCCACGAGAACGGACAAGCTGACCCGTGGCGATGGCTTGCAAGAAATCATCCCTGAGAAGGTAACGAGGGAAGAGGATAGAACCATCTATCACTTTCCCGCCAAGATGTTCCACAACCCGAGATACACCATCCCGGAGGATGATAACGAGCTGTTCAAGGCATTCATCAACGGCGGATCCCGGTCGTACTCATCGGACGGGCAAATACCCGCGATCATAGCCACGATCGAGGCACAGAACATCATCAAGGAAGTCCGCAAGATCGCCGTGGATCACAAGGACCCCTTCAACGCGCTTGCACGGAAGGCTATCGTGAGGGGCAAGACCCAGATCGGGGACTGGGAGGTCGTGCGGGGGACGGTCGGGCTCATGCTCGGCAAGTGGATGTCCTCGGACTGGCAAAAAAAGCGGTCC
This sequence comes from Promethearchaeota archaeon, assembly GCA_041305945.1. Lineage (GTDB taxonomy): Archaea > Asgardarchaeota > Lokiarchaeia > Sigyniarchaeales > Sigyniarchaeaceae > JBGLND01. Next base: position 1,557,460 of record JBGLND010000001.1, on the reverse strand, counting down.
ACGGATGACATCGACTTTTACTGGGAAAACATGGACACCAAGCTCTTCGCGCACGTCATGCGCAAGTGCGGGTGGACGAGCACGGGCACCACGCCGGGCAACCAGTCCATCTGGACGAAAAAGATACCAGAGTGCGGGAACGCGGTGCTCGAATGCTGCAACGACACCGTGATAGGGAGGGATTTTGCCGGCACGGACCAAGCAGTTTACGGCATCGGCTTGAAGAACATCGTCAAGAAGAAGCTGAGCCGGTGCCACGAGGTGGACATCAGCGACGTCATCAACATAGCCCTCTCGGGATACTTCAACATCGACGAGGAGGAGGAACGGCACCCGTGGCGGGCCGTGATGGAGGTGCTCAACCGGAACTCGGTCGATGACTGCGCCCACATTATCCTGATCTGCCAGTACTCGTTCGCCATCCTGGAATACTACCGTAACCTCGGCCGCACGCTTGAAACCCACGCCGTGGATTTTCTCGACAAGAACCTCTACGATGACGAGAGCATCAAGGAAATTTACTTGAAACAAACGCCCGTCGTAGCAGGAGGGAGCTCCTATTTCAGGGTGCCGGTTTTTTTTGCTTCTTTCCACCATCCAATGACAGCGTCGGTCGTGACAAGTTCACGTTCGACGGGCCTTTTGTTGAAGGGCCAGGCGAGCCAACGGGCTCTTTGCTTTCAAGTTCTTTTTTCACGTCACGAGCTATCTTGCCAACGTCCTTTGCTGGTTTCGATTGAGAAAAATTGAACAAGGACGATTGTGATTCGTCTGTCTTGGTGGGTTTTTTTCTTCCCGTGTCTTTTCTCGAACTCAAGGTGCATCGCCCGGCGTGTCTACTACTACCTCTCACAAGTGCAATTAAAAGGTGAGCAAGTGGCAAGAATTACTGATCCCGGCAGTTCAGTGGCTTGGAATAACGCTGGATGGGCACGAGGCCAGACATAAAGAATTGGCATGGTTTAATGCCAACACCTCATTCCAACAAGAAGCACGGAAGAAAAAAGGCAACGAGGGGATTTGAACCCCCGACATTCAGATGTATTGGCAACGAAAACCAAGATTTCTCGTTGTTTACAAGTCTGATGCTATAGCCGCTAAGCCACGTTGCCATGATGGACTCGCGTGTGTATCGGTTGTATTGATAAAAGCAAGCCGCGCTCTTTTAATTTTTCCATGAACCGAAACGGAAAAGAAATCAAAGCCAACGGGTTGAAATGTACAACATTCGCGTTGAAACATGCGGAATAACAATAAAAATAGGTTTTTGGAATCGATGCCAGGTCATTCATGGCAGGATTGCCTTTGATCGTCGACACCAGCGCGAGGGGCATCTCGAAGTACTCATGTTTTTGCCTAGTAATATTTTTAACCAAATGTTTTTTGGTAGAGCTTGCTGACAATGCTCGGTGACATCTTCTCATTATTAAACAACATCCACGCCATCGGTAAGAATATCGAGGATGTTGCGTCGAAGTCGGACATTCTTGGTGCTGTCACCAGGATCTATGCACAAATAGGTGAGAAGATCAAGGATTACAGTCTCGTTGAAATAGCGTTGGGGTATTCAAACGATATTACCTATGACTTCAGGCGATTGCAAGAGAAGGCATATCTTGCAAGAATGATGTTCAACTTGGGCAAGAAAGTGCAAGCAATGAACGTCATCGATGCCATCGATGCTGAAGCAAGGAAAGTCAAGGACTTGGCATCTAAAGTTGACATTCTTCTTGAGATAATAGAGCTCTTGAATTTGCTCGGTGAACGAGAGCACCACGATGAATTGTCAAAATATATCTCTAAAATCATTCAAGAATCGAGCAGCCCGGACACGGTCAAGGTTGACTCTTACTTGCGCATGTACCGGCACTTCGTTTTGTTGGATGACACGCAGAACGCCCACCACGTGTACGGTACCGTGCTGAAAATGATCGAGGATGCCAGCGAGGCATCTTCCAAGGCGATCATGCTCCGGGAAAGCGCGAGCATGTTCGGCAAGATCGCGGAACGGGTCAAGGAAAACAAGACGAGTTACTTGATGAAAGCCATAGATCTCTTGAACCATCACGATGATGTCGATGATATTGAATTCATTTACAACGATGTCTTGAAAAAAGTTTATGAATTGAATGATGGAAAGTGGATCGAGAAAAATCTGGATTGGATTGCAGAAATATTGGAAAAAGTTGACAAGCCAAGAATTCGAATGGAAATAATTCATAGTTTTTTAATAAAAGTGTACAAGGAGAAATTGAGCCTTGATCCCGATTACGTGATGCAACTCATCCAGCTCGTGGAGAATCCAGAAGGTATCAAGTTAAGCCCCGTGAAATACGTTGGATACAAGGTCATGAAGGCACAAATTGAAGGCTTGTTTGTCAGCACGGATGCTTTCTTCGACACCATCCAGAAACTGCTCCTCGAAATCTTCCGTTCGAGCCAGTTCCGCAAGAACCTGAACGAGCGCGTCGTCCAGATATTCAACGCGATCATCGAGTATTTCCTTATCATTCGCCCGCGTTCGATTAAGAACCTGGAATTGGCCGTCGATCTCACGAACAACTATGCAACCAAGGAAAACAAGGATACGATCTTGAAAAACATCTTGCTGGCAATGGTTGCTGAAGCACGAGATAAAAAACAGCCGGATCTCCTAGAACGTATCATAGATTATTCGAAAAAAGTTGAATTGCTCGACGAGCGCATCTTCGTTTCCATGGAGATAGGAAACGGGCTGTATGACGCGGGAAACATATCCCTCGGAAAGGACATCATAACGGCATGTTTCGATGAAACCATAAACATCAAGAATCCCGAAGCGCGCATATCTGCAAAGATAAAGCTCGCTCTCATTTTCGTGTCACGTTTGTACGACATAGAAAACGCGACAACGTTGCTCGAAAACGCGTTGCACGATGCGAACTTGTACCTCGATAACCTCACGACGAAGACATCGGCGATCATCGACATCACCCGGCAAGTCCGGCTGATCCACGAGGTCATTTTCCAGGCGGAGGAAGGCGCAAGGCACGAGAAGTACAACACGCTCATTTCACAAGCAAGGGAATACCTGGACCAGCGCACGAAGAGCGGGGTCGAGAAGGCCCTCGATTCGTACACTGCCGCGAAGGACTTGATCAATGAATCGATCGACAGGTATGATTACTTGTGGGTATCCGACCAGATCGACAGGGTTAAGAATTTCTTGCAGGATTTTTCAGAAACCAAGGAATTCGACATCTCCCAGGTCTTGTATAGCAAGGAAATGTACAAGATACAGAAGTCGGATATTCAATACAGGCAAACCATATCATGGCCAAAAAAACGCGAGATGCATTACCAGATACAGATCACGAACAATTCAAGGCTCGAATTGAGCGAGCTGACGTGCCGCATCAAGAAACTGGCAGGGGAATTCCTCGAACCAATGCATGACAACATCCAGAAGATATCCATCCTCAAACCAGGCGGGACGTTCACGTGTGAATTCGGCTTCATCGCGAAGCGGGACATCGTGCCACCGAAGGCGATCGAATCGGAAATCAGCTTCTTCGACAGGGTCAACGAGGTCACCATGACCTTGGAACCAGAAGCCCAGAATTCGAGCTCGTACTTCAAGTTGTTCCAACCCAAGCATATCCGGTCGGGGAAATTCGAAAAATTAAAACACGCCATCGAAAAGAAATCGCACGAGGTCGTGTTTCCCTTTAACGTCTACATCACGTGGAAGAAACTTCAAAGCTTGCCCAAGAAGATGCAATTCACCACCGTTGCGAATGAATACAACGAGATTGCAGACCAGTTTTTTGGTGTGGTGCGACTCTACGCGGAAAGTCGTTGGGCAAGGAGGCACAGCGCGGGAACGGTGATCCAGGTTATCATCTTGGGTGGCATCGATGACAAGGAATCGAACGTCAAGTTCGAGCTCTACTTGGAAGACCCCATCATCTTTTACAATCTCATCAATCTCCTCGAGGACCAACTTAAACTCTTCACGTGTCCCAGCTGCAACGCCAAGTTCGATAACGAGGTCTTGAAACCTGACGCGTTGAATTATTGCAAGCATTGTTCAAGCTTCTACTATTTCGAGGCGAACTTGAAGAAACCGGACAAGCCCCTCAGGTTCAAGGTTATCGAGCCCGAGCACTTGTTGAGTGACGACGACCTTTTTTCAACGCTGACCAAGCGCGCATCCATCATCTCAAAGGAGGGATTTGAAAAGTTCATGGCAACTCTCCCGAAGGAGGTTCAAGAACGGGCAAATAAAAAGCTTGAAAAGCTCGTGAGCGGCGAGATGAAATCCAAGGAATTCATCACCAGCACCGTGAAGGAAGGCGACATGGCCATCATCCGGGGCTTGATCGATCTCGTGGAAGCGGGGCAGTAAAGCGAGACGAGCAGTGCACCTTGTTCTATCTTTCATGTGCATCAGTTATAAATAACCAAGGACGCTTCTAATCGCGAGCAAGACGAGGATTCCAGTGCAAAACATGTCGCGCGGGCTCATCCGGGCATCGGTTCTGGTGGCATTATTTGCCATTATCGGGCAATGCACGGGCATTGTTCATGCTAGCACCTTGCAGCCCGTGGTGGAAACGCAAAACGGGACCGTCATCATAAACGAGGGCGAATCTCCCGTCGGTCTTGCCGAAATATTCAAGAACCAGTCCACGTGGTTCGACCCGCCTGTCGAAGTCCTGATCGTAACGAGCAACGCGCTTTCACAGGAATTCGAACCGCTTGCCAACTTGAAAACGAGGCGTGGCACGTATACCGAGATTCTCACGATAGAGACCATCGAGGCAAATGCCACGCTCGCCGGGGCGGGCCGGGACAGGGCCGAGCGCATCAGGAACGCGATAAAATACTACCACGACGAGAAAGGAACGGTGTTCGTCATACTAGGAGGGGACGTCTCCGTTGTGCCAACGAGATACGTTTACAACCCGGACACGACCGAATCCTACTTCTCGGGGGACTTGTACTCGGCATTCAAGCCAACCGACCACTATTATGCTTGCTTGGAGGGAACCTGGGATGGCGACGGGGATGGCCGGTTTGGGGAGATGAATATGAATAATGCAAATAACACGGACGAGATCGATTGGACCGCGGACGTCTACGTGGGGAGGCTCCCCGTGAACGACGCGCTTTCGACGGGATCGATCGTGAAAAAGATCATCGATTACGAACTGAACCCCCCCGCCGGTGATTGGTACTCGAAGGCGGTCTTCGCGGGAGCGGTCTCGCAATACAGGGACGATTATAACAAGAAACCCGCCGTGGACGAGGCCAAGTTAAGCGATTTCATCATAGACAGTTATTTCAACTCGATGGATGTTCAAAAACTGTACCACCACACGGGCGATTACGTGCCACTTCCACCTTACGAGAGCTTGAATGATTCGTCGTTGATCGACGCGTGGAATGAAGGCTCGGCAATAATAAACTTGGCAGGGCATGGCGACCCGGCATCGTTCGTCGGGCGTGAAAGCTTGTCATCTTATATCTCGTATCTCAATCGATTCCAAGCGGGGGCCTTATCAAACGGCATAGCACTCCCGCTCGTATACATCTTCTCATGCTCGTCGGGAGCGTTTGATATCAAGGAACGTGGAGTGTCACCAATGAATGCGGGTGACTCCCTCGCGGAGGAACTCATCCTGAATCCGGGTGGCGGGGCGATAGGCGTTGTTAGCGCGCTGAGAACGACGTATTATTTCGAAAATGATAACGTCTTCGAATCCTTGAATCACGGGCAGGACCGGTTTTTCTGGAGGGAATTCATGATCAACAACCACCACCAGCCGGGGAAAGCACTCTACAAATCCTTGGAGTATTACAAGACCCAATTCCTGGACAAGTACTGGAATGTCGACCTTAACCGGGATGAGGAGCTGTATGCAAGAGAAAATTACAGGCCCTACGAGGAGAAATTCCGGAAAAATATTCTCGCGTATAACTTGCTTGGTGACCCGGAGATAAGCATCTACACGAAACAACCTGCCGGGATCGATACGGCTACCATCCCGTCAAGCATGTACATAGGGGACACGGTGATATTACAACCACGCTTGACAACGGGTGAAATACTCAGGGAAGGGAGGGTGCTCTTGAACGGGTCTGGCTATTACATCACCGCGAGCATCGATGCGCGAGGCTTTGCATGCATTCCCGTTCCACGAGATGAGCAGCTCGCCGGGACGACCATGTCCTTCACGATATCCGCCCACAATGCCAAGCAAGTTTCCACGAACATCACGATCACCAAGGACACGTCCTTGCCAGCGTCACTATCCATCGAGTTCCCTTCTGGCATGCACGATTTCTTGGAACCGATGACGATTGTTTCAACGGGCGTGGATAGTGGATCGGGCTTGAAATATGCTTACGTAGTTTTCACGGACGTTGACGGCATTATCGATAACATTCAAGGAATGAAGATCGTCTCTTTCATGATCCCGGAAGACGAGATGCCCGTGTTATTTCATAACGACTACCAGCCCCAAAATATCATCGTCGATCCCGAAGCTGGAACCGTGAAAGGATATATCGATTTTGATAACTGGCAAATCGGCGCGAGAGAACAAGATTTCATCAAGATACAGCACTGGGGAACCAAAGAATTGAACCCGAAATTCTTCAGGGCGTTCGAGAGAGGATACAAGATGCACCAGCACGTGGATGACAACTTTCAAGCAAGGGTGGACTTGTACACAATGGCATGGTTCGTGCTCGTGTTCAACTTCGAGATGGACAAGATCGGGAAGAACGAGCAGAACCTGGCTGTCGATCGAAGGTTCCCTGCCGCGGACAAATACATCAACGAGATATCGGAATTGCTACGGCGTTCAAGGTAAACCAAAGCATGTCATTCAGTTCCGGCATCGGCATCGGCATCGGCATCGGCTTCGTCTTGCTTCAACGGGCGGCTTGCAACTTGCTCGGGTTTCAACGCGCTCGTGAACACCATGAACTCGTCGAAGGTGCCGTTCGGGTTTTTCTTGTTCCACTTTTCAACGATTTCCTTGTATTCCTCTATCTCCCGCCACGACTGGAGGACGATCCGGCGGATGCGTTCCTCGTTGAACGGGGGAAATAGTTTAGGGCATTTAACGTTTGGAATGTAAGTGACCTCCTCGTCATCGGTAAGCGAGAACGGGTAGGTCTGGCACACCATCGGCGAGAAGTCATGGATCCCGCAAAGGCCTAGAGGCGTGTGAAATGGACACGTCTTGTGTTTCTCGTCTTGGAGCATGCCAACCACCCAACCCTTTCCTTGTATCTTGATGATAGGATAGTAATCGAGGGTCTCGACGCTCTCGTCGTAGAACGTCATGAACTGGTAGGGGTGCAACCCGGGGATGTTTTCAAGGATACGCTTGACATCAAGGATCGTTATCAAGACCGTGTACTCGCTACAACAAAAACCGGAGCACGCTTGCACGCAAAAATAGGGATTATCCGTCAAGGAGGGAGAACTATTCGAGATCGCATCGATTATCGTGTTGGCCGACGCGTCCGAACCCTTCTTGGTTTCCTTGGGGCTTTTTCTACCCTTTTCCGTGCTAGAAATGCTAGTTCACCGCAGTCGATATACTTCGGAATGCACCGGATGGTTATAAGCCTTTATCGGCACGCGTTCGAACCGGTATCGAGACGATCTTGCCTTCCGGATCGACCTCGTACGCACCCAATTCCATGCCGTCCCGGCCGTCCCCCGCGATGACCCAGCACACGCGGAAAAACCTCGCGAAGTTTCGCATGTACTTGGCATCGGTGGAGGAGACGAATTGTGCCCCGGGATGCGTGTGCAACACGCCAACCAACGACCGGCCCTTTGCTTCTTCCTCTGTCGTGACTTGATACTGCACGACGGGATCGATCTCGAAATACACGGGAGACCGTTTCGCACTCTTGAGTTCCTTGAGGACCTGGCACGCGAACGTGTGCCCGTGGTCCCCCGGTTGCTGGATCAACCGCCCGAAAAACAACCCGCAAGCCTCGTGAGGGGCATCACGTTCCCGCAAGCCGTTGATGATGTCTAAGGCACCGTCGAAGAGCTCGACGAGGGAGTCAGTCATGATGCACCACGATGCATGAAATGGGAAAAAGGATAAAAAACTAAAAAACGTGTACCGTGAATGCCGGGGTCACTCGATCTGCTTGAAGCCGTTCTTATCGATAACCGCGAGCTGTATTGCCCACCCGGAGGCGATGTCCCGGCTCCTTGCTGCGGAGATGGCTTTCCTTGCAACGTCCATGCCTTCATCGACGGTCATGTCGATTTTATAACTTGCCTCCAGAACTCCTAATGCAAAAGGTGAACCGCTCCCGAAGGACATGTAATCGTTTTCTTCAAATAACGAGCCGAGCAAGTCAACGCCGAATATTTTAGGTGTGTTATCCGAGAGATCGTATCCGGCTACCAGCATCATCGACACGAAGAATGACCTGCCGGAGAAAAGGATGTTCCGTATAACGTTAGCAATGTATTTCAAGGGTGCTTCTTGGTTCGTCTCGATCTCGCGGAGCCGAGCGAGTGCACGTGCTTGATCGATCACGTATTGGCAGTCAGCGACGCCACCCGAGATGGTCGCTGCAGAATGGTCATTTATCTTGAATAGTTTCTGGGCATTCTTCGTTGCCACCAAGTACCCGGCTGTGGCTTGCGATTCGGTCGCCACGACGATGGCATCCTTCACTTTCAAGGCAAGCGTCGTGGTACCGGTTGAAAGTTGCCCGGTCTTGACTAGGTCCTCGAAGTCAATCATGTTCAGTACACCACGGATGATAGTTACTCTACTACAATAGAACTCGCACCGATTATAAAACTCCTTATAAGACGAGATAACGCGCCTTGGATTTGACCAGTACCGCGCCGGACCCAGTGCGCTTCACCGTGCAAGGTACATGCCCGCCGAGTCATCGCCTCTGGTCGATAACATCCAGTAATGATTCGATGCGCAAGAAGGCACTTTCCTCGTCATATTTCCGGATGTCCGCATGGTCCATGTCGATCATGGCACACGGAATGCCAAGATTCTCTGTTATCATGCGTTGCAAGTCCATCTGCATTATGCTATAGACTTTGCAGCTGCGGTTACTCGCCAAAATGACCCCGTCGATGCCCACGTTCTTGATGATCGCAGCCATCGCCTCGAACCGGAGGGATAGGCCATAGGGGCAGACAGAAAAGTTCTGGATACGGGCGAGATGCACCAATGGGTCTGTTCGCACGTCGTAGGGGTGATGAAAGAACCCGCCTTCAACGGTGCCGATGCACGAGGTGTACGTAGCATGCACGATATTGGCGCCGAGGGCTGCAAGGCGCTCTCTCATGGCTCGAAGTTGGTGCCACGGGGCGATGTTATCCCAGAGCAGCCGGTACTTTTCACGGGGAACGGGAAACACGCCCGCAGAGACATTTTCCCGTGTTTCTTCCGCCAACAGCTTGTAGTGTTCCAGGACTTCGGGTTCACCGCGCAACATCACGAAGGGCGCCATCTGAGCGAACGTATCAAAAGCGGTGATGCCCGATGGACGGTTGGTCGCGAATCCAAGGTATTCCTTCCAGTATTTGTTAGCGTGGTCGGTGCATTCCACGGCAGCCCTGCATTTCTCGATATCGAAGGTTTGCCCCGTCATTTGCTCGACCACCGTGATGAGTGCCTTGAACTGGTGGAGGATGTACTCCAGGTCCTTCGGTTGCTGCACGTCGTAACAGAACGGCACGTCGAGAATGAAATGAGGAACGCTGAATTCCTGCCGGTACACCTCGAACCACTTCACGAGAAGCGAGCAGTTATTCGTGTCCGAGACGAGCAAGTCCGGCTTTGGAAGGCCACCGGGATCGAGTGCATCCCTCGTGCCTATTTCGGCACCAATACCGATTCGCGCGTACGAACACAAGTCCATGGAATAGCCAAGGCTTTCAGCACGCTGGGCCAGTGGGAGAGCCACGCCCTTCCCTGCACTCATCGCAGAAAAGTTTTCAGGAATAGCAACAATCACGTGCTCGAATCCCTTGAATATTTCGACGGGCGCGCATATCGCGGCCCAGATCACGAAATCACCCCGCTTCCTTGCATCGTGCAACCGCGCGGTGTTCGACACGATCAAGCTCGTTAGCCGCCGGGCAGAAGGGGATTTTTGCGTGGCAGGGGTTCTTGAACTGGCGTGCATGGTTTGTTTCCCGGGATCATGGGTTCCGAAGCAATTCGTGAAATGCTTCGACCCGGCCCTTGATCGAAGCAAGTGTTGCATTTTCATCGCCAGATATTTCGAGGAGCATTGTTTTTATTCCCTTGGCCCTCATCTGGTCCATTAGATATGGAATTTCAAAATATTCATACTCGCAGAACTTTTCACCTATGAAAATGACGCAATCTGCCTTGTTTTCCTCGACCAGCGCCGTCAAGGTCTCCATTCGGCGGCTCGCGGAAAGAAACAATGTGGGACATGGAAAATGATGCAGGTAAAAATCGACGTAATACGACCCCGCGTCCATGTACCGGGCAGGCGTGTGCTGCACGGAGCGGTGCATCGAGGCGATATCATTTCCAACAATGATAAAACCGGCTTCTTCAATGATCCTGCAAGCCGGCCCCGATGGTGGCAAGATGCCACTCAAGATCGCCCTGTGGCTGGTTCCGTTGCCCGGTTTTCGTTCACAGAGGGGAGCATACTTGTCAATGGCCGCTTTCAATCGGTGTACGGACTGTTCGACGGGGACGAGATAGGACTCGTGCACGAGCTCCGAATACGTTTCGAACCGCATCCCACCAGACGCCACGACCTTTCCCAATTGCATGATGATGGACCTGGCTTCCCTGTATAAATCAACACTTTTCTTGAACAACTCGTGCGAAAAAGAAACGGAGAACGTTTCTTCAAGGCGTGCAACGAGTTGGCTGATTTCACGGTTCAAGTAAGCTTGGGCGAATGGCTTATCAAGATGGGAGGCGGGAACGTGAATTCTCGATGAAAAACACCGGGCACCACGTTTTTGCATTCCCGCATCAATGATTTCTGGCAGGTTCCTCAACGTGTCGCAAGCGTTGTAGGAAAACACACCGGCATATCGACCAGCACCTTCTTGAAGGAACGCATTAACGAGTGCACGACTCAACAAGCACGCGAAGTTTTGAACGTGCTTGTCCGTAGCATGCATGGGTCTTGCACGCTCTTCGACGCTCCATAGTACCACGGGTGTCAAGCCCAAGGCGTGGAATAGTTCCACGGGAGGATAAAGCGGAAAGCACGCAATACACGGTCTATCCATCGACATCCAGTAAACACCGGATGTTTAAGAGAGTTACCCGTGGCACGAAAAGGAAGAGTTGAAGTCGACCTCAGGCTCCCCGCGTCGACGCCGTCAACCCTCTTCCTTAAGGGACTTCATGATGAAGCACGTGTCGATCGCGTTTATCCCTTCTATCGCCCCGAGCTCGTTTTCGATGAAATCCGTGAGCGTCTCAATAGAGCTGGAAGACACCTTGAGCATGATGCCACACTCCCCGGAGAGCAAGAAGGCTTGGTCCACCATTTCGAGCTCCGATACTTTCTTCGCGATTTGCTTTGAAACCTTGAGCTCGGGTACTAGCTTGATCATGGCCTTCACTTTCTTTTCGCTGATCCGCTTGTCATTTAAAATAACCGTGAATTTCTTGATAAAACCGTCCTCTTTCAATCTTTTCACGCGACGGCGAACGGTTGCCTCGGTTTTCCCCACCAAGTCCGCTATTTCCTTGAAACTCTTGCTGGAATCGGTTTTCAGCAGGTTCAATATCTCCTTGTCGAGGTCATCCAAGCTATTTTTTGACATGGAGGTGGTAAATCTAGGCTGCTTTTTTACCATTTCCGATCACGGGACCATGCAAAGGAGAAAAAATTTGGGTGAACGATCAACGCAAAACGCGGGATGGACGATCGCGTTCGTATCATCAAGGTGCCGGATCCACATCGATGGTGTTTTACGTCCTTGAGAGCATTCAGAAAAATTATTATGAGAGCACGAGATAGTGACCTAGAGCGGGAAAGATGGCCAACAACAACCCGGAAAGTGACAAGGAACCCATCGCGCTGGAAGAGCTGCTGTCTAGCGTTGAAAAATCGAAGGCACTAGATGCCTTGCTAAACGACGTGATCCAAGACGAGATTTCAAAGCAATTCAAGGAAAAGGAAACTCGAAAACAACATATCATCACGGAATTGATAGCGGCATCCAAGATTTACGAAAAGATGCCCATTACAAGGCTTTCTATAAAGATTGGCGTTGACATGAATGAAATTCTCGATCTTCTCGAGGAAATCATCCTGAAAAATGAATTCTCGGGCATCATCATATCCGTACCCGGCCACCGGCGGGCTGATCAATGGAAACGTGCCGTTGGTGAACTGCTCGTCGACGCCTAGCCAATATTCGAGCCTCAAGTCGTCGAGCATGTCAGACTTGTATTCCATGGTAAACTGTGGCGCGAACCAGAGCTGGTTTCCCGTGATGAAAAGACCGCTGAGCACCACGGTGGTAATCAGCACGAGCACGGACTTGCCATGCCGGAGGGCATTACCGACCTCGCGCGCGGCGGGGGATTTGAACATGGCATCGAACACGCGACCGGGGGCTTTCTTGGCACGCAAGTAATCCATGGCAAACGGGTTCTTGAACTCGCAGATGATGGTCGCCACCACCGTCATGGCATAGCACGCTATGCTGGCGTAGGAAAGGACGCCGTAGACGGGGCTGCGTTCCCACGTCGCGTACCACGGGCTTAAAGTGACCAACCGGATGACGTTGTGCAAGGAGTTCGCCACGTTCCCACCGAGGGGAAGCGGGAGGATGGTCACGATGACGATGTAAAAAATCCCGTATGCCATCACGATGAATCGCACCCAACGACGATTCAAGTTGAAGATTGCCACGAAAAAAATGCCAATAAAAGCGGAGATCAAGCCAAGAGGCATGCCCAAGCTCACCCACGCGTATGACCCGACGAGCGCAATGTCGGTCATGAGCACGTACAATATAAACGAGATGTTGAACAGCGGGCCTGCAACGATGCCGTACTTGGCGACCGTGGCTACCAGCCCGCTTGCGGGTTTCCGTTGCTTGTCGTCCATGATTAGGATTATTGCACCGGGATATATCTGTCTTCATTGCCCAATATTCATATCGGGTTCCCTATCGACCGAACCTTGGGAGGCTACCACCGGATGACCACCTATCCCATAGCACCGAACCTTTCCGTCGGGGACATCACCGATTGCGAGAGGGCGCGCGTCTTGGACCCGAACGTCAGGCCTGCAATCGTGCACGTGGATGGCGCGTGTTGTGTTATGGAAGGCAATCTTGACTTGACCGCGCACATCACGGATAATGACGAGGGTGCTGCCATGCTCGAGCCAATGCTCCCTCGCACCTTCGCGTTCATCGACCGTCACCGCCCCGGGCGGCACGTCATCGTCCATTGCACGGCGGGTATCTCCCGGTCCCCGACCGTGGTCTTGCTCTATCTCATTCACATAGGCGAAATGGATGAAAACGAGTTCCACCGCAAGCATGCAGCATACACGCCGAACCCGGCGCTTCAACAGCTAATCACGCGAGCGGAAAACGAAGCGTGGGACATAGATCACATGTGAAAACGGGAGAATAGCATCACGATCATGGACCCATCAATTCTCGGAAACGTGCTTCTATAATTCTAACATTCTCAACGATGCACGCCCCGTTGACATACACCGCGTCGGGTGCGTGATGATACGGCAGGATTTTTTCTTCGATGAACCGTTTATCCCGTGAAAAATCGATGCCGGCAAGATCTCGCCACGCGATGATCACGTGTTGCCTGTCCACCTGGCCAGCCACGACAAGATATGCACGGCCGGCATCCTCGAGGGGTTGCATAGATTTCACGTGGATACCGAGCAAGTAATTAAATGTCTCGACCAGATCAACCGGTTGCATGACTTTATCGCCATTTTTAACGATCGCCAACGCGTACCCGAACGGGTGCTCGAACGACACATCACGGGCCAGGTACGGGGTTGCCAGTTCCTTGCATTCGGTGAAGTAATCCACGATGCAGTTCGGGTACGCACGCACCGCGAGGTCCAGGGCTCTGCCCGGTTCACGAGGCCCCGTGATGTTCAAGGCATCGTCGTATTGCTCCAGGAAAACGTACTTGAACGCGTGCGGGCGGTGAATGGTATGGTCATTCTTCGGACGCCCCCCAGCCCACTTGCGGGCATGCATGACCTTCTTGATGCGTTCCTTCAAGATGGGTTCGAAGTATTCCCCCCTCTCGACCATGATGTACTTCATTTTGCCCCCGCCCGCGTCCTCGTTCATGTTCATGATAGCATGGGCGGTGGTTCCCGAACCGGCGAAATAATCCAGGATTATGTCATCTCTCCCGGGGTCGCACACGAGGCGAATCACGTCTTGCACGGCATGGATAGACTTTGGATAATCAAATTGCGTACCGGCAGGAAACATATCCTTCAATATTTTTGTTCCATATGTTGATGCATCATACCGGCTATCGACCCAGACGCTTTTAGGCCGGACCCCGGCTTTTATCCGGTCCTTCAAGAAGACCTTGTGCTTTCCCTTGGCATCTGTCGACACACGAATCTCACCGCCAGTGACGTGCCGTTCCAAGGCTGGACGGGTCTTGCGCCACACGCGCATGGTTCCCTTGCTATCGATGGGCCATATCACGATCGCGCGCTCGATGCTCTTCGTGGATATCGTGCCGGACCGCTCGTCGTAATAAATCGGGTAGCATGAATTGGGGCGCAACTCGGGAAGCGAAAGGCCGCCTGTTCTCAAGAAATCACGCCACTTGTACTTCCCGCGCTCGTCCTCGAGCTTGTACGCGCTTGCTTGCAACTCGTTGAGGTCGGAGAAGTTGATCCCTGGCACCTTGCTTGCATCCTTTGCGTAACACAAGTAATACTCGTGACACGATGCCAGAAACTTGTCGTTGGTCCGTCCCGACGGCTTGTTCACGACCACGAGGGTGCCGAGGTAGTTATCCCGGCCGAGGATGCCATCAAGCACCATGCCAAGCGTGAACAACTCCTTGTCGTCGATCGCGCAGAAGAGCACGCCGTCCTCCTTGAGGAATGGAATGGAGGCCCGCACCGCGTCCGAGATCATGGAACACCATGACGCGTGCTTGTACATATTCTTGTATACGAAATCAACCCCACCGGTGTTGTAAGGCGGGTCGATATAGATGCACTTGACGGATTGATAAAATTTTGCTTGCAACAAGTTCAATGCTTGAAAATTATCGCTTTTGATGATGACCCCGTCAATAACACGGTCGATATCTTCAAGGCTTGATAGTAACCGGTACTTGAACGCTGCATCGAACAGGCCGGTATCCACCACGAGGTTCGGGTGGGCTTTCAAGAATGCCTCGTCGATTGGAGCTTCATGATATAACTTCCAAGCAGCAACCTGCATGCCATTCGCCAAGATTTCAGGATAGAAAGGTTCCGAAACCTGACCCGCGGTGATGCAATATCCAGCGGAGAGCACGAGCTTTTTCTTCTCGTAGAAGCATTTCTTAAACCGCTCGGCGCTATCGAGGTAGCATATGATCCGGTCGCATGCTTCCTTGAATGCGTTTAGCTCGTTCAAGGTCCTTGGAAAGCCCGCTCCACCCGCCGGTGAAAGCGTTTCGCCATTGAGGAACGGGTTCTTAACGAATGAATCCAGCTTGCTATCGAGGGATTCCTTGAGACCCTTGTGGATGAATATATCCGTCTTGTTGGATGTTTTTACATAGTATCGATTCATGGTGTTCCAATTGAACGTTATCTCTTGGTCATCACATGAAACTACAGGTCTATCCTTGTTCCCGATTTCACGGGTACCCGGGACTGGATCAACTCCCGGATAACATCCGGAAAAGAAAACTTGCATCAAGTCGTAGACATTCTTGGTGCTTGCCGCGTGCAATGTCGCGTCTTCTTCATGTTGCTTCAAGCTTGTCTTGATGAAACCGATCACGTCATCTTGGATGAATTTCGATAGCATCTCTCGCCTTTCTCGAGCGTGCGCCGGGCTTCCGAGGTCAAGCAAGCCGGCGCCGAGCCGGAGCAGCGTCTCCAAGTAACCCCGGAGGCCCTCGTCTTCATCCGTTGAACTATCCATGATTGACTTACCAGGGCGTGATGGATTAATGATAGCTTGTTAAATCAGTTAAATGATCACTTTTACAGGTTAATACTCATTAGCATTCGTCTTGTTGTATCTAGCGGGTTCACCCGATATGAACTCGCTCAACGAACAGGTTTCAGAGATGGTGCATCCATCTCTTTAAGGGATTTATTTTCAGTACCAAGCACCCCGCATGCCGCCTCGAGCCATCCGGTAACCTGTCATCTTCAATTCGGACAAATTAATCGGGTCGTTGTATGCGCGGGGCTGGCGATAGCAACGCGTGGTAGGCGACGAGGCACTCTAAGAAGAGTGAATTTCTTTAATTATGATTTAAATGGGAATGTCCCTTTTTGCGTGATAGAATGCAACGATTTCAACGGTTTCGTTCTCGACTTGGTAGAAAAGCAGGTAGTTTTTTATAACAAGTTTCCGTAGTGGCAGACCGTTTCTCGAACGAAATTCCTTTCCCATTAAAGGAAATTTTTCAAGTTGGAGCACACGTGTTTGAACTTCATTGCTGAATTTTTTTGCAGAATTAAGAGAATATCGGGCGATATAATCGCACACCTGCTCAAGATCGAGCAACGCGGAGCGAGACCATATCAATCTAGCCATTTTTTGAGCCGCTCCATTGCTTCCTCGTTGGTGAAGTAATTTCCCGACTCGATGTCCAGAACACCTTTCTCTATTTTCATCTGTAATTGTATTTCATAAAGCATATCTTCGTACGTTGCATCATCGGGCATTTTTGCAATGATGTCGAGCAAATGTTGTTTTACTGGTTGCATAAGTACATTCACTTAATACGGTCTTATATACCAATTCATATCAAGTTAGAAATACTCCCTCAAAATTCGATATCTCTATTGGTTTCACGCATTCGAACATTCTTTCCAACCTTGATTAACTTTAAACACAAATGATCCCCTCGAAAAATGGATATGTATTGGTTTCGATGCAAAAAATGAAATGCAAGAAGGAGTGGCTTTGTATCTTCCTCAAAAATGCATTGGTGCAAATTGGAGGAATGTCCTTCAGATGCGAGAGTCCCCAGATGCGTATATTTTACCAGCATATTGGGCCGGTTTTTTATTCCTCATATTGCACTGCATGTATTTGCGATAATGAATCGATATAATATCTCCTTAGAAGAAGCCACAACTTCGGTTTCCTAGGATATAATCGAATATGAAAGAATGGGTTTTCCTTGAAGATTTTTGATTAAATCTTTGATAGATTCTTTTTTCATAAACGGTGATGACCACGATGACCGGGAAAAATGCCAAGTTGGGACCTACATCGATGCTGTATCGAAAACGCTCGGCTTGGAGATCTTGCAGCGCGCGGGAATGAAACAGGTCCATTCCGTTGGACAAGAAAGGAAAACAGACCGCTGCTCGATGTTTAATACCACGGTTTGGAAGGGAACTTGAAGGTGATCGACGTGGGATGATCGAGGAGGGGATGCCAGAACGCCCGTGCGGCCATCGTGTACTTGCACGGTGGCGTGTCGACATTCGACGACCCAGAGGAAGCGAAACGGGTTTTCGAACGTGTCACGGGTGTTCCGATATCGAACATGGTAAGAAGCAGAATAAGGAAAGCCAAGGTGCGGTGCGCGCTGTTCATCGATGGCGAACCTATCGCGTCGACGGCATGATGTAAGTGCACGACGCCGTGGCGATCAAGCGCGGGTTTCGCGAGAGCCCGTGGGTTAGAACGGTATCATGAAGTGATGCGAAACCCGGAAGGGAGCATCACCACGATATCGATTTATGAATGTTTTCAAGAGTATGGAGGATAACTGCCATTTTTTCTTCACTTCCATGAATGAAAAACCACGATTATCATTCACTAGCATGAACACGAATGATAATACCCGCGTGAAATCGGGCCGGGGAGCACGCGTCGGTGATTTTCTTTTCTCATATCAAAAAAACATAATAAACTAGCGGGGATTGTTAATATCTACCGTAAGTGAGGAGATGCTTGAGATGAACACTACAGAATCAGAGACAGGAAGAATAACTCCAACAAAAAAAAACACCGCAGGTTCCATCATCAAGAAAACATGGCCCTTATTTGCATATGAGCCATACACATCGCCGAAGCATGAGGCCGTGGGAAAATAAAAATTGCATAACTTCACGTGCTACCAGGGTCCTGGAATTGGAATTCCACCTCTATCCCGGTTTCCAGGTTTACCGTGTATTTTACCTCGGATCGTTCCAGACCGGTTTGAAAAAGGGGTGTTTTTTGCTCCACCGGGATGAACAACCTGCCGGACCTGCAATAGATCGTGAATTCCGAACTCGTGGACAGGTTCGTGAGCGTGAACCTGTTTCCCCCATCAATCACATCATAACGTAGCTCCCGGCCTTGAAACTTGATCCTTGGCATGGTAAGGCGCGTCATCTCTCCCGGGAGGCGCGGTGACAGCAACAAACCATCATCCCTCAATCGAATACCGCCGAACCCGTAGATCAAGTTCGAGAGAAACCCGCCAATACCCGTGATGAAGGGCCAGCAATCATTGATTGGTTGTTCACTGGGGATGTACGATTGGTCCGGGTGGAAGTGAGGGAATTGATCCTTGAAATACTCGGTTGCCTTATCCATCATCCCTAACTCCACGGCAATGATGGAAAAGATGCATGCGCTCATCATTATGTGGTTTTCTGGAAGCTTCGCGAAATAATACAGCATGTTATTCCTGCGCAGCGCGTCCCCGTTCTCGCCATACACGGCGGGATGTTCCAAGGGCCATGTTATGAGGTTGGTATCGGCCTGCTTGATCGTCTCGCCGTCGTATTCCTCGTGTTCTATGATCCGGTTTTCATCGTTGTTGACGTGGTACTTTATATTGCCAATAACATCGTCCCAGTGCTTCGGGTACTCCTTCCCGAGTTTCTTGCTCCAATTTATCACGATGCGAAGGCACTTGTCCACGTACAAGTTCGTGAACGCGTTGTCATCGACCCCGCCTTCTGCAAACTCGTCTGCTGGAAGGATGTACCGGAAATGCCACAGTCCATCCTTCTCTTTTTGGATACGCTGGCCGAGATACAATGCAGCGTGGTACGACACGGGATACGCTACCGTCTCCAAGAATTCCTGGTCCCTCGTCACGAGCCATTGGAGCCACGTCCCGTGGATGACATCGCAGTTGATGTGCTCTTGCTTCGTTGCCCCCGTTCCTTGCGCGTGCGGGCACCGTTCGAGCCCGGAACTTGTCGATTCCCACGGGTACCGGGCGCCTTGCGTGACCTGCAATCCCAAGCGGTCGACGACCCCGAGATTTTTCAAGGCGTGGATGTACTCATCCCGGTTCCTGATGGCGCCGTCCAGGGTATGGAGCCGGAACAGGTTGAAGTTGCGGGCCATCTCCGGTGCCCAGAGGATCATGCCAAGGTTCACCCACAAGTCGTGGTCCCAGAATGTCCTGCCATCCCACGGGTGACCGATGACCCCACCAGGGCCGTTCCCGTAGCATAACCCGGCCAAGTAAGTGCATCCGAGTATGTAGAACGAGGAAATGATCATCTTCTGGACGCCATCGTTCATCCCGACCTCGATCAAGCCCTTCCAGACATCGTTCTCCCATGCACGGACGTGTCTGTCCTTTCCTTCTTCATACCCGTTGTGCATCACTTCTGCTAGCTTTCCTACAGCACGCGAAACGAGATCATTTCCAGCGGTTACTTTTTTGAAGAATGGATCGCATTCATCCATTTTCTTGAATATGCCAAAGTAAAGCACGACTGTCCATCGAAAGCGCCCGTCATCGCTCCGTTCCGGGCACGCCACCGTTATTTCCTCGATATAATTCAGGACCTCGTCATACGAAAGGACCGAATTGTTCCCCGGGTCGTCGATGCGCTCCCCGTCCCAACGAGTTGAAAACGGGATGGCTCCACCTTGCTCGTCAAGCACTTGGATTGCCGTTGCTTGCACGATGCATGAAGGTCCCAATCCCTTGAACTCGTTGTAATCCTCTCTGGTCTTGATGATGAAGGTACAAATGTTATTATCGTGTTTCAAGAACGTGATATCATCCACGTTGGTAAATGGGTCCTTTCGCACGTAATGTTTTAGTGTCAACGGCGTGTCATTATCCTTCACGATTTCCATTTTCAAGAAACCGACGTTTGGCTCGACCCGGCTCAAGAACATCTCTGTCACGGTATCGATCGTTCCAATTTTCGCGGTGGTTTTCACGAGAGCCCGTTTCATATCCAATACCTGGTGGAAATCCGGCGGATTATAGAAATCCATGTTGGACCCGGTGGGATGGTTTTTATTACCATGATCCAAGGGAAGCAACCCGAAGGTGTTCAATCCACGAAACAGAGAATCGAGACGGGGATGATCCACGTCCTTGATGATGCGAGGAGGATACGAGTACACCCCAGCAAGCTTCAGGACGGGAAACGGGGCCTTGTGGTACTCGCAAACGCCGATTCCTTGCCCTAAATTGTTGGAACACTCGATGTTTTGGTATCCATTTCCCAAAAAAACCCTTAGTTTGCTAAATTCCGGATCCGTGTACGAAAACCGGAACATTTCATCGTTCATTGTCGATCAAACCGGATGTGATAGCTAGCAATTGGAACCGAGGTATTTGAAACATTTTCAGCGCATTCCATTGGTCTTGAATAATTCACGCGATATACTTCTTGAAACCACTTATTTCCTTGATGATGAAGTTTCTCTTGGGAATTTCCATGCAATAGTATCGCGGGCTAGAAGATCGCACGTTTTTTATCAGGTCAAGCCAATCCACCACCTTTTGGGAATGATCTAGAAAAAGAGGTTCTTTTCTGGCAAATGGCGTGATATATTCCTTTCCAGAATCGCATGCTTTCACGTGAAGCACGCCCGTGTTCCTAGCAAGCTCGGGGAGGAAGGCCTCGATCTCCGCATCCGCCCGGCGCAACCCGCCACCGTGGTGATACCTCCAAAGAAGGAGGTGCCCGGTATCGAGACAGAACTTCATCCGTGAAAGTACAGGCTTGAATCCAAGCTCCCCGCACCTGTCCGATAGCATGGAATGGAACGCCAAGATATCTTGAAGCGAGCCAAAAAATTCACCGTTCAATCCATTTTCAATGTATAAGGTGACGTTCGTTTTTGATAACAGGTCGACGCAAGCGCTGGAGCAAAACAAGTCCACTAGTTGTGCCGTGACATCGTGCCGTACTTCCGGGGGATGTATCACGAGGGATGTCGCGTTGATAGTGGCGCACGATTCCAGCCCGTCTTGGAGAACACCGAAGTAGTTTCCTTCCAATGGCAGGTGTCCTTTTTGGGTAGATATGTGGATGATAGGCTCGAAGGCAATCCCCCGGTTGATTTCAAAGTGCTCTCTAGCGTCCCGGAATGCACCGGCCATGTCCATGCCTTTCAAGAGGGGTGGAAAATCTTGACCGAACATGTAACATCCCCCAAGGTCCTTTTCGGCCCCGTTCTCGTTTAAAACCCCGTGCAAGATGCTAAAAATATCGTGCAGTCCATGCTCGAAAGGATCAAACTCGTCAGGAGCGCGTTGCATATCCAATCGTTTGAACCACTCGGGATCGCCTAGCAGGAATGCCTGGGGGAAACTGAAACCGAAATATTTCATCATTCACGATGTGCAATACCCCGTGAACAATTAACCCGTTAGGAACCCGCACGCGGGAGGGGCGGTCTTCAACGACATGGATACTCACGAGATAACTTTATATAAATAGAAGAGAGATGAGTCACTCGTGAAATTATTTTCACGGTAATGGTGAGTTCCAAGAAGATCATAGGACGATGACGAGCATGGTTGACGATCTGACCTTTTACGTGGTTTTAGGAATCGCTATTGGGTTAGGAACGATACTGATTATAATAATGTTAATGATAAAGAAGATGATGCCACATCCGTTGATGATGAAAGTGAGCTCCACGCTCCACGCTTGCTTGTTCGGGTATGAGAGCGCGCTGATTGACCTGATCGGGGCGAGAGGGTACAAAACGCACGTGTTCCCGAAGATCATAGAAATAATAGCCAAGCTAAAGAATGAAAGCCAGCTGATAGATGCGGTCATGAACGCCAAAACCCCTAAAGAGGCGATGGAAGGGTGGATCGAGGTGCTGAAGCTCACGAGGATAAGCAAGGACGCGAATGTCGTCGATAATGGCGACGGGAGCTACTTCATAAACCTGCCCCACTGCATGATGTGCAATCCTATCCATAAAGTAATGGGAACCGACGTGAAAGGCATTTGCCCGATGGGCTTGATCGTTGGTGCTGCCAGTGCGTTCGTGGAGGAGGGAAAAACGGTTGAATTGGATTATAGTACAATAACCCCCACGGGCACGTCCACGAAAATCACTTTTTATGATAGTAAAGCCGAGAAATGATGAATCCTCGCAGGTCGAATCAATACATGATTAAATCTTTCTTGATCATAAGCAGCGCGGGAGTCCCGTTGTACGCGAGATCGGTCGAAAAGGTATTCGATGAAACGCTGGTGAGCTGCTTTTTAACAGCAATTCAAAGTTTCGCACGTGGGATAAATAGAGCATGTATTGATAAGATCGACATGGATAGGATGACTTTTTTTTACGCTTACAAGGGTCCCATCTACTCGATCATCGTCGCAGAAACGAAAGACGAAATAGAAAGCCGCGTGTATCGCATCATGGCAGAAAAGCTGGGCCGCAGTTTCATTAACAAGTACACGTCCGAGTACATCGACAACGACCCGGGAAGGATAGCACATTACGACGACTTCGACACGGAATATGACGCGATCACGTCCGAGTTCGGCAACCTCTTGAAGATGAGCCAGAAGGATTTCGTGTCGGAATACTTCGTGAATGCTGCATCTGACGAGAATATCCTTGGCATGGTGATTTATGACTTGAAAAAGGATGAATTTTTAGCTAAGGACATACCCAAAGACATAGCACCAGCATCGTTCGAGTCATTCAGTGCAATGCTTTTCAATTTCATCGACAAGCTCGGAAAGGAATTGAAAGCGGGTGAGATCAACGAAGCAATATTGCGTGCTCAAAATTATTGGATAGGGGCTTTTAGAAAGGGAAATTTTGCCGTGTTCATGCTTTTCGCCAGGGAATTCTTTGGAAGCATTCTCCCGGACTTCGTTACGAAACCTTTGAACACGAAATAGGCCATTCATTCGGTCTCGCGATGGAGTGGTTTTTTTATATGATAGTTGCGGATGAAGGGAACGTTAGCTTCTACGCGAGGGAGACCTTGATTGACGCGGAAAGGAGAGAATGGAAAAGAGAAAAAACAAGGGAATGAACAAATGGGAGTGAATGTAACAGAGCCGGGCTCACCATTGAAGCAGACATGGCCCACGTTGTCCACCGCGGTCTTGAGCCCGTTCACGTGGGTCGACACGTGGCTGATGATTAACATCGTAATCGTTTCGCAGATATTTTGGCCGGGGGAACCGTTGCGAGTGTCTGAAATGGGATTGCTGGCAGGCACGGCGATACTCTCCGAAGGAGTATTCGCCCTCCTCTTCGGGCTGCTCGCGGACAGGTACAGCAGGAAGAAGATAATGATGATCGCGACGTTGCTGCATGGTTGCTTGTTTGCCCTTCAAGGATTGATGCCCGCGGGTCTCGGGAACGTCTCGTTTTACGTCTTCTTGGGATTGAACTTGGCCAGGAGTGCCGTGTTCGGGTACAGGCAACCATTGGAAACCTCCTACACCGATGACGTCGTGCACGAGGAGAAACGGTCCATGTATTTTGGCACGTCCATGTTGCTTGAACGGTTAGGATCCATCGCGGGTGCTATCATTGCGACGAGCATTTTTGTCCAGGGGTGGCGTTATTACTTCTTCTTTGTTGGCGGGGTGATGGCGACCGTGGGGGTCTTCATTGGCCTTAAAGCTCGCGAACCGAAGCGAGGGTCGATGAGGAAGGAACTCAAGAGCATCTTGAGCGTGGGGAATGCTTCGTACGACTACCAACTCAAGATGGATACGGACGAGCTGATCAAGCAGACCAAGATACCGGGCGCGCAAGCGGACGATACGCCAAGCCCCGAGGTGGAGATGCTCGCCGAAAAAATCCTTGCCGTGTATGAAAAACAAGAGATATTGAATGGCGGGTTGATGCAATTTTCCAAGCTAAAAATCCTCTTGAAAGAAGAGGCTGGCGAGTATCAAGAGTCGAAGTTCCAGGCAACCTTGGAGGTCGTGAAGTCCATGGGCATGATATCTCGGATCGTTGCTTTGCCTGGGACCGACGAGAAGCTCGTCCTGTTCAAGGATATCCCTCTCGATCCCGACGAGCTACGGGCGATTCAATTTGCCATCGGTAAGCCCGTGTGCGACCTCACGAAGGATAGCATCGGGCGTGCTCTTGGCTTCGACGAGGAACGTGTCCTTTCGTTGCTCAAAGGCTTGCAAGATAAGGGCATCATACGCATCACCGGGAAGGACGCGGTCCAGATTCCCGGCATCATCCAAGGATAGAAAAGAAGCAATCGAATTGCTCGTGCTTTCATTTTAATTTTTGTATGAATCCCGCGATGTTCTTGATCTCGTCCTTGGTCGTGGATTTATTACCAAAAATGTATATCCTGATATTATTACCCGTCCCACTTGGCCGCGCGAACGATATCGAGTCCCGGGAAACAAACGCGATGATGTCGAGCATGCCCGAGTTATCCCTGTAATCAACAACGTTGTAGTCCTTGTTCCCGATGGTAATCGTCGTGCCAGCATACTTTTCCAGGATGCGCATAACTTCCCTCTTCCGCTCGTCGTTCGCGTCGATCTCCATCCTGGACCCGATGATCGACGTGTCGACCGCCTCGACCAGGTCGTACCCCCGTTCGATCAGCTCGGACAGGATCACGATGGCCGGGGCCGGGAACTTGTCGCCGATCAAGGGAAGCACGGGTTCCAGGCGTTCCACGCTTCCATCCACCGGAGAAAGCACGGGTTTCACGAGGTTGACGGTGTGTCCCCCGCTCTCTTCCCACAAGACCATCGAGATGGCGTCTTGCGAACGCGGGATGAATTTATCCAAGAACTTCAATAACGAATCCCTGGTGTTCAATCTCGTCCTGTTGTCAAGTTCCTTCCCGTAGATCAACGCCGATTCAAATTGGGACGCGTCGACGTGCTTGCCCGCGGCAACGAACTGGATGATGCCGAGGTGCTTGTACCCCACGCCTGATTCAATGGTGCACAGCGATGCTTGATCGCACCGGGGATCGCTCGGGACAGTGCGGACGTTGATGATGCGCTTCCCCAGCTTGCTCAAGATGTTGTGCATGGCGGTGTAGAGCTCGTTTGGATTGAGCTTGATATACTCGTTTCCATGCTTGATCAAGAAGACGATCCGGTCCCTATCCGCATCCAGCAAGATCGCGAGATTCGCACCAAATTTATCGAGGTAACCCTTTACCTCGTTGATATTAAAGTTGACCGTGGGGTCGGGGGGTTCCATCGTCTTGTCTATCTTGATGACGTTCACGCCGTAGCTCGTCAGCAGGTCGTGAAGGCCCTTCGCTTTTCCCATGTAGGGCCAAAGAACGACCGGCTTCCCGGCGAGTCGTTCCACGGGGAGAATTCCTGAAATGACCCTCTTCACGTAATCGTTAACGATCGACTCGTAATCCCTACCATTCAACGTGATCTTTGATTCATCTTCAAGGAGAATCTCATCAAGGGAGATCGCGATGCGCGATATTTCTTTCATCAAGTCGCCTGCGATCGGAATCGGGAGCTTGTGGTAGTACTTGATGCCGTTCCACGTTGCAGAATTGTGGCTGGCCGTGACCGTGATCACGGCGTCGATTTCCAGGAACAATGCAATGCAAGCGCTCGAATATGGCGTCGATACCCCGGAGTGGTGGAAGCCCGAAGCTGAAAGTTTCTCCTCCCTCTCGTGCTGGACGTTGATGGCGTGGCCGTCCGATGCAAGAACCCGCATAGCGTGCTTGAGAAGTCTGTCTGATGTTGGACGTTCATCGCTTGTGATTAGAACCTTTGCGCCGCCAGATTTTTCTCTCTTCAATATGATGCTTATTGCCTTGAATAATCTCAAGAACAAAGTATACTTGCTTGCAAGGCAAGTGTAACCGTCATCCTTTTGTTCCAGGAGCTTGATGCGGATGCCAGATGTCGGAGGAATGATTGGATCGATGGTCTCCCTCTCTTCAAGGCTTAACTCGGGTAGGACGATGCGCGTCGTTCCACCCGTCGTTGACAAGGAAAGGTCCTCGAATCGTATTTGGTTTTCGCCAATCGGTTTCCCGGTTTCGTGTCCCACGGATTTCACCAGCGTAACGCTTCGAATCACCTTTATGAAGTCTTTGGAAAATAATAATCCCATGGATGGACCGGTTGACCGTGAACGAACCATTCACGACGCGATTGCTTACTTGAACTCTCACACGATTCTCACCATGGCAACTGCGAGCCTCGACGGGGAACCTGATGCGACTGCCCTCGAATATATGAATGACGGGCTCGAGGTGTACGTGTTTTGCAGGCCGGGATCGAGAAAAGTCGAACACATCCAGCAAAACCCGCGTGTGTTCTACGAGGTTCACGATGACAATCCCATCACGAAGGAATCGGTACAATCATTAAAAGCCTTGCAAGTGGCAGCCACGGGACGCGTGATTCGGCCAAGCGATGCCGGTTTCAGCGGGGTGCTGGAGAAAATGGTCGTGAAATTTCCCTTGTTCTCTCGCGTTCCCCGTGATTCACGATATGCCCTGCATTTCTCCCCGAAAAAGTTGTGGTACTTGGATTACGCGAGGAAAATGTTCCACCGGGAAGAGGTCTCGTTCTCCGGGTCCGGGTAGCCGGAATTACGCGCTTGGTTTTTTTTCCAAGGCACCTTATGCAATTGCGGGAATGAAGCACATGGAATGCATCCGCGTGTCGATCGGATCTGCCGCCGTGCTCGGGCTCAAGCCCGTGCACATGATACATCCACCGACGACCATCCACTTGCTTCAATATTCCGAGGACGGGTGCCGCGCGAATTGCGGGTTCTGCCCCCAAGCAAGGAAAAGCATCGTAGACAAGAAAATGCTATCCCGCGTTTCCTGGCCAGCGTTTCCATGGCCGGATGTCAAGGAACGGTTGGTTGCCACGTATTCCAGCGGCAAGTTCCGGCGCGTGTGCATCCAGACCGTTGTTTACCCCGCGTTCCAAGACGACCTCCTCACGACCACTACTGGCATATTATCAGCCGCCAAGGTTCCCCTTTCGGTGGCCCTCGTCCCTGTCGGCAAGAAATTAATGATAAAATTGCATGATGTTGGCGTGGAACGCGTGGGCATTGCCTTGGATGCCGTGACTCCATCCCTGTTCTCGAAGATCAAGGGACACGAGGCGCCTGGCCCCTACTCGTGGGACGGCCATTGGAGGGCCTTGTGGGACGCGTTGTCCGTGTTCGGGCGGGGTCGCGTGTCGACGCACCTCATCATCGGGCTTGGCGAGCGCGTGGAAGAGGCCATCTCCCTCATGCAGCGCTTGCACGATGCCGGCATCACGATAGGGCTGTTCGCGTTCATGCCGGTGGAGGGTACCAAGCTATCCGGTTACTCCCAGCCCGATTTGCTTGCATACCGCCAGGCACAACTCGCACGCCACTTGCTCGTGACCGGCATCGCACGCCATGACACTTTTGCGTTCGATGGTGCAACCGGCTTGGTATCAAGCTGGGGGATGCAAGGCGGTTCCTTGATCGCTATGATCAAGGAGCACCAGGGCGTGATGTTCAAGACCACTGGCTGCCCGTCATGCAACCGTCCATATTATACGGAACACCCGAGGGGGCCATTGTACAACCATCCCGGGGACTTGAGCCCGGGGGAGATCGATGCTGCCATCGACCTGCTGTTCCCACGGAAGAGGTGAAGTGATGACGGGATGACGCGCGCGACGGATGACGGCCGGGAACATTGGCGATTCTTGCCAACCGGCGTGAAGGACGGCCCCACGAACATGGCCACCGATGAAGCCATCTTGATCGCCCGTGGACAGGATTCCGTCCCGAACACGGTCCGCGTGTACCAGTGGGCGCCATCCACCGTCACGATCGGCCGCCACCAGTCCGTTGCCACCGAGGTGGACGAGGACGATATCCGGCGGCGCGGGTTCCAGCTGGTAAGGCGCATCTCGGGCGGTGGTGCTGTCTTGCACGCAGAGAGCATGGAGATCACGTACTCGGTGGTTGCGAGGGTGCACGACTTGCTCGCCGGCGCGCCGAAAGGGGCAAGCTTGGTGGACGCTGTGTATGCCAGCATCTTGTCTTGGATACAACGCACGCTGGAAAGGTTGTCGTTGCCCGTCAATAGCGGGGTTATCCATTGCCCGGCCCTTCTGGTTGCCGGGAAAAAATTTTCTGGCAATGCTCAATGTATCAAGAAGAACGTGGTTCTCCAGCATGGAACAATCTTGTTAAAAGTTGATCCTGACGTGATGTACAGCGTGTTACGTCCCCCGGCCGGTATCACGAAAACGAGGATGGTCCGGTCGGTGATGGCCAAGGTGATTGGCATCGAAGAGATGCTTGGGCGCGCCGTCTCCGTGGAACTATTTAGCAAGTGCTTCAAGGAAAGCGTGGTGGAAATGCTCGGGGTCGTCCTCCAGGACGGCATGCTCACGCCTGGAGAATCATCCCTCGTGGCCACGCTCCGCGAAAAATATGCATCATCGGAATGGACGGGAAAGTATCCATGAACGCGGATGACCCGGTTGCGGTGTATCACGAGGCTACCGTGCACGGTGCCGTTGGCACGCGGGCACACCTCGAGAAACTCGACGTGCAATCGATTCGTGCCTTTTGGGATGAGGCTAGGCAACAAAGCGATAGGATATTCGGAAAAACGATCCACGGGTACGTCCCTGGTTCCCAATTTCCCGCGTTCTCGGTGACGGGCAGCGTGTGCGACCTGGGATGTATCCATTGCGACAAGAAGTACCTCAAGGGTATGATCCCTGCCATCTCACCTGCGACGCTTGACGCGGGCTTGCGGGATTTGTGGTCTCGCGGTGGCAACGGGGCGCTCGTGAGTGGCGGGTCCACGCGGGAAGGCATCGTCGAAATGCGGGGATATTATCCCGTCCTCGCGAGCATCAAGAAGGAAACAGGCCTGCGCTTGAACTTGCACACGGGTCTCATCGATGCGTCGGATGCAGCGCTCTTGAGAAATACCGGTATCGATGTCGTTTCTCTAGACCTCGTGGGTGACGACGAGACCATCCGTGAAATTTACGGGTTACACAAGACCGTGGATGATTACAAGCGTGTGTTGGCTGGATTCATGAATGTTGGGTTCACGCGCGAGCAACTCGTCCCGCACGTGTGCATTGGCTTGCATAAAGGTGACGTGCGCGGGGAATATCACGTGCTCGATTACTTGAAAGTCCTGGACCCGGCCATCATCGTGTTCATCATCATCATTCCCCCGAAAGGTGGTGTAAGCGCGGACGGGATGCGTCACGGGTTCAAGTTCGTGCCATCCGCGGAGGTTTCTAACGTGATAGCGACGGCACGTGCGTTGTACCCCGAAGCACGCCTTTCCCTAGGTTGCATGCGCCCCGGTGGCAGCAACCGGCCCGAGTATGACCTCGCGGCATTCAACGCTGGCATCACGAGCATCGCGTTGCCCTCAAAGCCCTTCAGGACCGTGCTCGAAGGACGGGGGTACGCGCTCGAGGAGCACGAAACGTGCTGCGCTCTTTTTCCCGGAGCATGATCGCGGGCGCGGGACGCTGGATGCGGCCACGCTTGGCCTATCTGGACCCCAGTTTTTCCATCATAAACCTTGCCAGGGAGACCTTCGTTTGCATGTCGACCATGACCGTGTCGTGGGTGAAGACCTCGTACCCCATGGATTCGAGAGAACGCTTGATTTCCTCGGCTCCCGTTCACCGGCACCGCCATGCTCAACATTTCCGTGCTTGAAGGGGACCCCGACGTCAAGCAATACAATCTCACCATCACGGCACAAGACACGAACGGGACGGTCGTTTCCGAGGTCTTGACGTTCAACGTGAGCAAGCCACTGGCATTCGACCCCGCGGTCATGATTATCGTGATCGCGGCTATCGCCGGGGGTATCGCCGTGTTCGTCTGGTTCGGGATAAAGAAGGGCTGGATCAAGCTCAATCGCAACCGATAGTTGCAACGATTCTGCAAGTCTCTTCAAATCCTTTCTTTTTTCACCAAGTTCGTAACACCTCAACGTGCTTTTTTCAATACGCGCGGTACTCCGCAAATAATCTTTATTAAATCCCCGGGGCAAGTCAACTGCAAGGGAGATGATCTCACCATGCCAGTCGCGGATAGAACGCTCTTGCGAGCGGATGTGGTCGATTTTTTAAAGAAAGGTGATAGGCCATCGCTGATGCGGACCTTGAAATACCTTTCAAAACGATTTCTCACGAGAAAACATCCCGGAATCAAGTTTTTCGAGTTGTTTGGACGGATACAAGCCGAGAACATGCGCATGTTTTTGGAAAGAGACGTAAATATCGAAAAATCGAGGGACCTCGTCAGCAAGACAGAAATGTTGCTGATGGTCGACTTGATGCGTTCCTTGAACAAGGATGAGGCGCTCGCCTACAGGCGCAAGTTTGGCTATCCCGCGGGTGTGAACATAGAACACGTGCAAGAGAACGGTGTCGACGGGGAGTTTCACGTTCCCGAAAACGAGCGACCGGGAAAGGTGGTCCTCTACTTCCATGGGGGTGCTGGAGCCTTGTGCTCGGTCGTTGACCACCGGAACTTCACGATGGCAATCGCGAAACGAACGAATGTCCGCGTGTTCAGCATCACGTACGGCTTGGCCCCTGAAAGGCCGTTTCCCGAGGGACTGACCGATTGCGTGAACGCGTACAAGTGGTTGCTTTCCAAGGGATACGAGCCCGGGAGCGTGATCATTGCGGGGGATTCGATGGGCGGGAACCTGACATTGGCAAGCATGCTCAAATTGAAGGAAGAAGGGATACAGCTACCCGCTGGTGGAATGTTATTCTCGCCAGGAACGGATTATGGCATAAGCGACCTGTCCGTGTTTGATCGCGCCAAGAAAGACCCGATCCTTGCAGACATCAACTTGTTCTGGATGATCCATGCATACGTGGGTGGAAACGACCTGAAAAATCCCCTCATCTCGCCAGTTTTCGGGGATTACGCGGGCTTTCCCCCGTTGCTGGTTCAAGTCTCCACGTGCGAGATGCTCTATTCTGATAGCACGCGCGTCGCGGACCGGGCCAGGGTCGCGAAGGTCGACGTCACCTTCCAGGAATGGGACGACATGATCCATGCATTTCAATGGATAGGGATCCACTCGGGATGGCCAGAAATAGAGGATTCCTTGGGGAAGATAGCCGCTTTCGTTGCACGAATCCTTGGATGAAATAAGCATTTTTTCCTTTTTTTGAAACCAATATTAGGAGCAACAGCCATTTCTCATTGGAAGATGTACGCCCGAAAGAGACATTCCAAGAGACTTGCATGCTCCCGAACCGCGGCCATCGCGATCGCAACCGGGTGCATCTTGTCGGGTATATTACTCCCGTACGCCGGGTTTTTCGTGTATGCAATGGAGGATTACAATCAAGTCGCCTACAAGCAGCCCGCGCCGGATCCATCATCCTTCATCCCCGCCAACGACACGCTATTGCATGCAATGGCCATGTGGTTCGAGGATAACATCGCCCGGTACCACATGCCGCATGACATGATCGTGTACGCCTACTTCAACGATTCCACCAGCGTGGGGGCGCCCCTCTGGCACCACGGGTCGACCGATTCCGCCGAGTGGACGGGGCACTACTTGATGGCGGAGGCGTTCAGGTACGCCGTCCACAAGCGCGAGGGCAATTCCACCCTCGCCGAGGCCGCGCTGGGCAACATCACGCGGGCTCTCATGGGTTACGACAAGATATTGCACGTGGCACCTAATGGCGGCTTGGCACGCTACGCGTGGCCAATCAACGAGTATCCGGGGGGCATCACCGACAACCGCCACCTTGGAACGTGGAACGGGGAGTATTACATCTTCGAGGACGACACCAGCAGGGACATGCACAACGGCGTCATCATGGGGCTGGGTCTCACCTACTTGCTCGTCGACGACGAGGCGACACGTGCCATGGTGACCCGCCTGGTCACGGACATGCTGGACGTGTTGATCTCCCGTGGCTGGCTGTACGTGAAGCCGGACGGGGTGCCCAACGGCACCGACCTCGATGCTGGTTACTGGTTCTTCGGCACGTGCGGGCTGTGGACGCTAGCCTACTTGAAAACCGGCATGCTGGTAAATGCAACGAGGTTTGGCCCCTTGTACAAGGAATATGCCATTGACCGGGATTACATCCACCGGTCCAATTTTCCCGATTTCTCCCGTACCAACCTCGTGCAATCATACTACGGCCTGCTCCTCGATTGGGAGGTGATGTTCTTGCTGGCCACGCTCGAGGAAGAGCCGGGGTTGCGGGCGCACTACCTTGCCCACGTCGATGCAATGTACTCGCTCACCAAGCACGACCGCACGGCCATCTTCAATGCCATGTGGCTGGCCTTGCACGGGCACGACGGGGCGGGCGCCGGGGACGCGGCAACCGTCATCGGGGACGTGGAGGACTGCTTGATGCGGTACCACGGCGCCCCGCAGCGCCTGCCCGGCCGCAACTACCCGGTTTCGAACCCGGGCATGGAAAACGCCCGGTCCGCCTACTGGGTAGACTTTTTCAGTAACGGGCCCGGAAAATCGCTATACCCGTTCTGGGAATCCATCTACCAGTTCAAGGTCGTGGCGGACAAGCCGCTCACGCCCGACCGGCGGGGCGCGACGGATTTCCTGTGGTCACGCTCGCCCTACACGCTGAACGCCACGGGCAACGGCCGCTCGGAGGGCACGGGTGCAGACTATACTGTCGTGTACTGGTTGTGCAGGTATTTTAACATCACGGGGGCACCGCAAGATTACACGGCGACCGTCGAGGCTGTCTACGGGGCGTGACGGGATGATGGAAGAGAAAATCACGTTTATCCCATTTCATTGGGGCCAGTTCTTGGCCGGGATTGCGTTCGTGGCATCAGGAATATCTAGCTTTCTTTTCTATGGTGACGGGTTGCTCTTTTTCTTGTTCCCGCTCCCGGCGTACGCGTGGACGGCTTTGCTCCCCCTGGCGGTCGGCACCTTGTTCACGGCAAGGGCGATCGTGCTCGTCCAGCGGGTTGAAATAACGAGGGACTGCGATGCCCGCCTCACGATCCGCTCGCGCGGGATGCTCCAGAGCAAGGTGGATTACAAGGAAGATGACGTGGATGCAATCGGGTTCTCGTTCAAGGGGTCCAAGTTCTTGCGGTGGGCGATCGTGTTCTTCATGCTCGTGCTTGCCGACGAGGTGTACTTGGAAAACGGGTTGGACCTTCTGGGCACGGCCCCAGTAGCGGCATGCTTGCTCTCTTGTTTCGTGCTAGTTTTGGCCGGCCTGGCATGTTACATTGCCATCCCTCGGAAGTTCATCGAGATCGATACCAAGCAGGAAACGCTGAACGTCCCGCTTCCCCTGTCGCTCGGGCGTCGAGAGCAAACCCTCTTGGAAGTGCTTGGCGTGAATCCCGGGAAGCACCGCTGGCATGGTGCCGGGGGGCACGCGTTCGCGTGGGGCTCGGCGCTTTTCCTGCTCGTGCTCGGGGTGGTGCTCGTGCCCGACCGTGCCCCCTTTCTCGGGGAGTTCACGGCGCCCGTGGTGCTCGCCGTGGCTGCCAAGATGATCCAGGAGACGCTACGGGGAGACAAGATGCTGGTGGCCACCGGCGACGGGCCGCAAGGCGGGAAGTGGACGTATTTTCTTGGATCGGGGCTTGCATTCACGTTTCTCGCGGTGCGGACGAGATCCATGCGCTGCCAAGACCCCGTGGTATTCCCGCACCTTCGCAAGATGCATTTCCTCGAGGCCGCGTGCCTCGGCTACATCGCGTGGCAATCCATCAAGTATGGCTTCCGGTTCGCGTGGTGGGGTGCCATCGCGGGGCCCGACGCGGGCCTCATCGTGCTGGCGATCGCGATCTCTTGCGTCGTGTTCGTCCAGTGGACACGTCCCGTGAACGTGGTCACGGCGGGATTCGGCGGTTACGACCGCCAAATCTGCGTGCTTGGGGATCGGGACACCTCCCGTGCCCGCGCGATGGAATTCACGCGCTGGCTTGCAACGGCACGGCGCAACTCCCGGCTCTTGCAGGCCTTGCTGGTGTTCGCCGGGTTAATCGTCGCAGCAACCGTGTTCTACCTTCTTTCAGGCCCATTCCCGGTCGTGTGACAGCGGGAGAACCAACCGTGGCATGCGGGGACGCTAGAATGGAACGCAAACGGTCGCGGCACCCATCTGGCATATGGACATTGTATAAAAAGTAGGGATAGAATTAGCTGTTCATCCAGATGAAATACTCGACACATCCGTGGGGAAACAATGAACATGCGAACGCATAGGCTAGTGCTACCCGCAGTCTTGGTGCTATTCACGATCATCTTGCTCGGTTCGGGAAACCAGCAATCTCAAATGGTCCAAACGCTAGGGAATGGCATTGAAAGATCCGACTTGGTACCGCATGCAAAGATCAGCATCAACGGGAATTCTGCATTGGCGACTTTTTGCCAAGAAGCCGGTAAAGATGGCCTTAGCTGGGCAACCGCCTTCCGGATAACGGGATACTCGATCGACGCGGGCGGGACCGGTGATTGCATATACATCGCGAACACGAACCGTTTTCTCATCATCTCGAATTGCTCGCTCACGAACACGACATCCGGGAGCGGCATTCGCATCAACACGTGCTTGAACATCAACGTGACGAACGTCAATTCCACGAGCACGTATTATGGTATTTACATGGATTACAGCGATTATAACATCATAGAAAAATGTCGCATCACCGCTCAATATCGCGGGATATACATGTACAACACGGATTACAACCGCGTCGAGAACAACACGGTCTATGCAAGCCAGAACAATGCCCTCTTGATGGATTACGGGCTCTACAACACCTTCACGAGGAACGTGCTCACCGCCGTGTCGTACTCCGTCTTGAATTTTTACGACCAAGCCAGCTACAACAGTATCACGAAGAATTTCTTCAACGGGAGCGTGCGGGACGACAACCAGTATGGCGCGCCCCCGAATTACTTCAACGACAGCTACAACGGGAACTTCTACAAGGATTACACGACCAAGTACCCGTCGGCACAGAACAACGGTATCGTCTGGTTCACGCCCTACTTGATCTCGGGTACCAACACGCGATACGATTACCACCCGCTCGTGAACCCCTACATCTACCAGGTGAACGAGAACACTCCCGTGCTCTCGGCACCAGACGTGGACCCGAACTCGGGAAACCAGAACGCGCTGTTCACGTTCTCGGTGGTGTATTCAGATGCGGACGCCAACGAGCCCATGTACGTCCGCTGCATCATCAACGGCACGACCTACCAGATGACCAAGCTGTACCCCGGCGACTCCGACTACTTTGCCGGCGTGATATACGAGTGCGAGTTATACTTGCAACCCGGCACGTACCAGTACCAGTTCGAGGCACGTGATTTCGAATACATTGCAACGCCGGTATTGCAAACGGGACTGGTCGTCTCGTATTTCAATAACAAGGCCCCGACGCTATCGGGTGGAAACGTCAATCCCACCACGGGGCCCAGCGGGCAAGAATTCGCGTTTCAAGTCACCTATGCTGATGATAACAACAACGCGCCGACATCCATAAACGTGACCGTGAACGGAACGCAATACACGGACACCGCATCATTAATCTGCTTTCAAGGGCTATATGACACGATGGAACGCGCCACGTCATTCCTTGCACCCATGGTAGGATATACAGACAATCCCGGGTTCCTGTACTCGTGCAAGAAGCACGGTTGTGACGTGCTTGTTATTCCTATGTTGTTCATGGAAGGAATCTCTGCAAACAAGGAATACGTGGAAAAAAAACTTCAATTCTTGTTCGATAATGAAGCATCATTTGATTTCCGCCCCGTCGTGGTGCAAGTCATCGGGCAGTCCATCCATACTATCAAGGGCGTTGTCGATGCCTTGAGCTCGTACGACATAGCAGGCATCAACTTGAACCTCGGGTGCCCGAGCACCAGGATGCGACAACTGGGGCTGGGAGCGTGCATGCTCAACAAGCCACCAGCGCGCAACGCGATCATCGACGAATTTCTCAAGCATTCCAACAAGCCGTTTTCCGTGAAGATTCGTCTTATGGGCATTGATAATCCGAACATCGATGAAACGATCGCGTTTTGCAAGGATTTGGAAAGAAAAGAGATTGCTTGGATAGGCATTCATGGCCGGACGTTACGGCAAGGCTACAAGGGAGCTGCACGTTGGGATGTCATCAAGATGATTCACGATACAATTGGGATTCCAGTCATTGGTAACGGGGACATCAAGTCTGTCCACGACGGTATAGACCGGGTAGAACGCGGTCTGTGCCATTCATTCATGATAGGTAGGGCTGCGCTGTGGGACCCCCGGTGCTTCGACCGCCGAGAACCTTTTAGCGAGCGCTTAAAGTGTTGGGATGATGCAAAGGACCTTTTTTCAGACATGGTATCGTTCTTGGAAGGGTATGAGGTCGAGAGAGCAAGATCGTTCCTTACCGTGCATGCCATGAAAACCCTGGCAAACGAGCTCACGAGGGGTATCACCGGGTCGAAAATGATAAGACAACGATTAGCTCGCGCCACGAGTATCGGAGAAATCGAAGAGATATTGGTCAATGCCAGCAAAGAATCGCTGTAATGGTGTTTTAAAAGCTATGAGAAATGAAAATGAACTAGAGCGCGTATCCATGTGGTAGAAAATGCCCCCATCCGAGCAAGAAAACGAAAATTATTTCGATAGCGACGATTATTTCACCGGATCGAGGTCTAATTATGATAGGCTTCCCGGGGGGTACATGTTCTTGCGAAGGGGCATGTTCTGGAAGGGAAAAATCAACCGCATCAAGAAATACAAGCAAGCAGGTCGCGTTCTAGACATCGGATGCGCGTATGGCTTCTTGCTATATTACATGCAAGATCGATTCGAAGTGCACGGGTGCGATATCTCCCCGCACGCGGTGCGAACGTGCAGGAAAATATTCAAGGACGGGGAAAGGAAAAAGTTTTTCGTGCATGACGTGACGAGACCACTTCCGTTCCCCAACGGATATTTTGATGTGATAATTTGCCAAGATGTGCTCGAACATGTCCCGGACATGGGCATCCCGTTGCATCACATTCATGATGCCTTGAATGAAGAGGGGATATTCTTCTTCCGGGTCCCGATAAAGACGAAATACAAGGCAACCGAAATTTTACGATTCGAGAAAGACCCGACGCACGTGTCGGTGCTACCCGAACCACACTTGATAAGCATGGTTGAGAAGGTTGGCTTCGAAGTCTTGGAAAAACGGTACGCGTGGATGGGGGCTATACCAGTCCCACGGTTGATCCATTTCGGGTCGGATCTTAACTTGATCTTGAAGAAGCAACGGTGATACCGGAAAGCAGGGATTTCACTGTTTTCTCTAGAATATCAATGGCTTGCAAGAAATCTTGTTTCTTGACAAATTCTCCTTCGGTATGCTCTAGTGCCGGGTCACCCGGGCCAAATGTTAAAATAGGAACCTTGAGATGATTTCCAATATGGTTCATGAACGTGGTTCCTGTTTTTTTCACGAACGTCGCATCAATACCGGTGGTTTCCTTTATTGCACGGGTGATCGAGGTTCCCAATGGCCCCGTGGTTGGAACGCGTATGGCATCAATGCTACTCTTGATGGTAATGCTGATAACGAGTGAACGATCGAGGTTCACGTGCTTGTTTACTATCTCTTTTTTTGTTTTTTCGACGATACCAATGACAGTTTCTTTCCTGATTCCCGGCGGGAACCGAATATCGATATCAGCAATGGCTTCTCCGGGGAGCATATTTGGAACGGAACCGGCATGGATCGTGGTGATCGTGGCCTTTGGCGTGTAGAAAGGTGTTACATCCGGCTTCTTGACAAGCGAAAGCAGGTTTTCGGTTATACGCTGGTGAACTTCTTGGAGCACCTCGATCGCGTTGACGTGGAGCCAAGCCGATGCGACGTGGCCAGGACTCGAGGTGACACGCACTTCGAGCCACACGCGCCCCTTGTACCCTATGCAAACCTTTGTGAGATTGGTGGGTTCCCCGAAAATAGCGAAATCCGGGGTGAGTTTATATTCGGACAAGAATGTCTCTATACCAAGCGTGCTAATCTCTTCAGCAACGATACCAGCGAGTACCACCGTCCCGGCAGTGATACCGTTGATGATGCAACGCCTCATCGCAAGGGCCATGGCGAACAAGGAGGCGCGACAATCCACGGCACCCCTTCCGGCCAATGCTACGTCATCCTCCTTGAATTCAAGGCGGCTTGCGATGGTGTCAAGGTGCGAGGCGAGCAAGACAAGCGGGCTTCCCGAGCCAGCCGTTACAATCAGGTTGCCCATAGTATCACGGTTAATGGTCACGGCCAATCCATCGAAGACGCTCCCGAGAATATCTCGAACGGGGCCTTCTTCCCACGACGGCGCAAATGCTTGGATTGCCTTTCGGAGCGTGTCTAGTTCCTCGTCGCGAGAGAGTTGTTTCATGCCATTCCATGCCCCGTTGCGCTTTCATTGGATTATCGTGGTGCCTATTTCACCTTTAAGGGCCCTGCTGACGCCACCGGCAACCAAGCCACTCGTGATTACCACCTTCTTTATCCCGAGCGACACGGCCTCCTTCACGGCAAAAATCTTTTTCTTCATGCCACCTTCGACCTTTTCCATCATCGTGTCGAGATTTTCCGCGGGAATCGATGGTATAACATCTTGCTTGGTAATGTCCTTGAGCACACCGGGAACATCAGTGGCGCTCACGAAGAAATCGCCACCCGTGGCCTTGCAAACGGTCGCGGCAGCCCGGTCACCATCGGTGTTCAAGATGGCCCCATCATCATCGATGGCTAGCGCCCCGATCACAGGAGTGTACCCGGCGCCTAAGATAATGCCGATGAGATCCGTCTTGACGCCATCTGGGTCTATCTTTCCCGAATAATCATTTCGAATGACAACCCGTTTTCCAGTTACCGGGTCCATGCTCACGATTTTATCCTTCCTATGAGCAGGTAGGATTGCACCATCAACACCCGTGAACCCGAATGCTTTCACCCCGCGAGCGATGAGCGCTGCAACGATGTGCTTATTCACGAGCCCACCGAGCGCCATGATTGCGGCATCCCGTGTCACCTCGTCCGTGAGTCTTGACTTCATGCCTGATGCAGACACGATGTACTTGGGTTCTGCTCCTTTGTCTTCGAGGATACGGTTGATTTGCGGGCCACCACCATGGACAAGGATGACTTGATTCCCTTCGCTTGTTAACACGGCGATGTCATCGTATAAATTGCTGAGATCTTGATCGAAGAGAGAACCACCAACCTTGATAACGATTTTCATGATTCAACACCCGAAAGATAACGCTGTTTCTTTATTTTTTTATTAACGCTTGTAAGAACTAACCACGTATTCAAGCACGCGTCGTGGGATGTTTATTCCGGTTGATTTCATCATTCCTTGAAATTGGGGAGTCCCATTGACCTCAACGACAATTAGACCCTTTTCAGTCTCCATCAAATCGACGCCTACGATCTCACCACCAACGGCCTTTGCAGCTTTCAAGGCAATATCTTCAAGCTCCGGCGTGATTTTCAAAGCTTCGGCTTTGCCACCGAGTGTAACGTTGGACCTCCAGTCATTCTCCACCTCATACCGTTGCATCGCGCCAACCACTTCATCCCCGACGACAAACGCCCGGATGTCACGGGCTACGACATTTCCACAACGGAATTGGTCCATCGTCCGTGCAGGCTTATCTACATAATCCTGGATGTAAAATATCTTGTGGTATACCGACCCGAGCTCTTCACGGTCCTCCAAGACCGCGGTCGCGGCATGGTCATTCTCGAGAAGGGCAATCAAGCGCCCCCACGAACCGGTAATCGGTTTTAATATCACGGGGTAGCCAAGCTCGTGCATGGCTTCCAGCGCCATCTCCTTGGTAAAGGCAATGAAGGTGCGGGGGGTTGGGATGCCAGCCTTCCTGAGAACTTGCGTCGTGACAAGTTTATCCTCGGTCTTGCTGAGACAGTCATAATTATTGATGACCCGGTGGCCAAAATTCTCGATTATCATGGAGGTATAGACGGCACGAGTCATGCTGATGGATCTTTGGATGAACACGTCCGCATCTGTTTTGAACCCGTTTGGATCGGTGATGTCAAACTTGAAATCATCGTTCTTGTGCAATTCGATCTTCACGTCGGGAAAATGCTTCTGCGCGGCATTTATCAGTTCCTTTGCCTCGAATGTAACGATATTGATGATGAGCCCTATCTTCATGTATATCCCCGCTTAAAAGAGAAAGAGAACATGGGACGCATTATTCGCCCCAATCTTCATCCGAAGCATCCATTTTTTCCAGAGTGACAGAGTCATCTTTAATACCAGTCACTTCCAGATCCACACCGCAATCAGCACAGCTGATTACTTCTCCTTCCACGATATCATCATCGTCAATTTCCCATTCGAAAAAACACGATGGGCATTCTGCTTTCTTTCCCATGATTCACGTCACCGTGGTTACTGATGGTTATTGATACGTTGGGTAAATAATTGCTTTTTAAAAGGCTTGCGATCACCTCGAGGCAGTACCGGGAGCATTTGTGTCCCAAGCGACAATCGCACTGCACTATATCCGCGTGTTACACGCCGATAAAAGGTACCGTGGGAAGAGAGGTGCATTGAAGAACTCGAATAATGCTAAACTAGAACGAGATCATATCACCATGATGCCAAAAATGAATAACCAAGAAACTATGCTCAAGAATTACGAACGAATAAACATGCTCTTCGAAAGGTACATCGATCAATTTACGAGACAGAACATGCCCGATCTCGCGAATCGTTGGAAGAATATTCTCGTGAATTACCGGCGTGCAGTTCACCTGAAGGTTCATGGGCAGTTGGGAAAATAAGTTCTAGCTCGTTTTTTTTTAAACAAATCCGGATCAGGACACGAGTAGAGCGGGTTGTTGCTCTAAGGAATAGGTGGCTGGGTTTTCTTCAAGTTCTTTTTTGCATCGATTTCAAAGCCCACGATCTCGTCCTTCTCGACTTGCGTGATCCCATCGAACATCTTGAGCTTGTTAATATTATCCATCCCCGATTCCTTGATTCGGTCGGCGAAATATGCTTGAAGCAACTCGTCTCGCCGGGGGACAGTATTTATATTTAGGTTCTTCCCTTTCTTGATGTTTTCGATGCTCTCATCAATTTTCTTGATGATGTATAATTTTTTACTCACGAAACTTAACGTTACAATTATGAATCCAACGATTGAAATGAAGACGGCGTATAACACGACATACACCGGAGGAAGGGAGAATCCAATCTCTTCGGAAAGGTTTTCACCTGTGAGGTAATTCATCGCGGGGATTAAGGAAACTGCCAGCGTGATCACCGCTACAAGGACTAGCATTAAAAAGATCACGACCTTCTTCCGCTCTTCCAAGAGCATGCGCAGGTTAAACACTCAAGACATCTCTTGTTGTTACGTGAACGATATGGAACTTGTTTCCATATATATTTACTAGATAATTTGGGCAATAAACTTATAAGATTGGCACATATTTTTGATTTTATGGGGTCCTACGAGATATTCCGCGACGAGATTTCCGGCGGCATCGCGCATCCCAACCACGTCCAGCTGGTCAAGAACATCTTCGAGTATCTCGTCACCCCGAAGAGAAGCATGTTAAGGGAGGATGCATATACAAGCGTCGTGGCATCGGAGAACGTTGTAACGCAGTCTAACACGGCCACGTACCAGCCTTCTCAATCGAGCACCCAGCAGCAAGGAAGCAAGCTTGTTTCCGTTGATCTGGTGAACATCACGTCCCCCCAGGACCTCTTCAAGGAGATACAAAACATCGCGAGGGAGGTGGACGTCATACGTGCCAGGATTATGAACGTATACAACGTCGTGGCCGCCCTCAGCGGTGGTCCCGATACCGGGGAGGCTCCCGCGGGTACCACGGGCACGGCCGCCGTGGAACAGCCACTACCAGCCAAGCACCAGCCCGCGGCATTGCACGCTTCGCCCCCGCCTTCGCCACCCGCCGCGTCGATTCCGAGCCAGCCCAACCAAGACGAGTTGCTCTCGCTCATCCAGAGTAAGAAGGACAAGAAGGAGGAGCCCGCCACGTCCGTCCCGCCGTCAATATCCATATCGAGCATGCTATCCGAGTTGAAAAGCCAGCAAGCCGCCCGCCAAGCGGAGGACGGGGTGGATCGAATGGAAAGACTGAAGGAGCTCTCGATATCACAACCGGGCTTGGGAACCGTCGCGCCCGACGAGGAAATGCCACCGGCCAGTGCAGCCCCCGCCCCGAAGGAATACAAGCTGTCGGCGGATGACAAGCGGAAGAGCAAGGCCGAGCTCGAGGACGAGATCGACAAGCTGGAAGCGAAAATCAAGTCGGTCGAGAACCTCAAGGGCTTCGTCGAGAAGAAATTCAAGGACGGAAAGATAGACGAGGTGCAGTGCAAGAAGGAGGCCGGGAGGTTCCAGGCCGACATCGACAACACGAGCGCCAAGATTACTGCCTACAAGCAGCTGCTTTCGTTGAAATGAACCACGTGAAAGTTTTTATCGCATTCCTTTCTTTTCTCGATTGGTAAAAAATGCCAGCCAGTGATGAGAAGATTGTTGCCGTGGTCGAGGGGGACGGTATTTCTCCCGAGATCATGCGCGAAGCAGTCAAGATACTGGACATCATCCAACAATGCACCCCGTTCAAGGTTAAGCTGGTAGATGCACCAGCGGGCGGCGAGGTGTACAAGAAGGTGGGGAGCCCCATCCCTGAAAAGTCCTTGAAAACGATGGAAGGGGCTGACGCCATATTGTTCGGTGCTGTGGGCCTTCCCAACCTCCCACCTGGCATTGCCGAGATGGCCATCCTCACGATTAGGCAGCATTTCGATCAATACGTGAACTTGCGCCCCATCAAGCTCTTCGACTCGGTAAGGGACATGTGCCCGCTCAAGGACGAATACATTGGCACCGGTATCGATATGGTCATCGTCCGCGAGAACACGGAGAGCTTGTACGCTAAAATCGGGGGTATCTTACGAACTGACGAAGTTGCAACGAACTTGATGGTTTATACCAAGAAGGGCGTTGACCGCATCATCAAACACGCGTTCGGGATAGCAGAAAAGGAAGGCCGCAAGAGAAAATTGACGTCCGTAGACAAGGCAAACATCCTCGCGGTTTCACAGTTGTGGCGCACGCGGTTCCACGAGATAGCCAAGGAACACCCCGATGTCGCCGTGGAGGATGTATATGTTGATGCTTTCTGCCAATGGCTCATCAGGAAACCATCAGCTTACGACGTTGTCGTCACTGAAAATATGTTCGGTGACATTGTTTCGGATGAAGCAGCCTACTTGCTTGGCTCTCTGGGGATGGCACCATCGGGGAACATCAACCCGGAAGGGATATCCATGTTCGAACCTATCCACGGCAGCGCGCCCGACATCGCCGGGAAAAACATCGCAAACCCCGTCGGGATGATCCTGGCAACCAAGATCATGCTCTCAGAGGCGTTCAAGGAGAACGATATCGCCGCGGACATCGAAACCGCCGTCGACCAAGCCTTGCGCGAGGCCCGCACCGCGGATATAAAGAAAAATGGACTCCCGACGTTCACGACGGTCGAGATGGGAGATTTTATAGGGAAGAAATTGAAAGCGATATTGAAAAAATAGGTTATGCCTTTT
The DNA here is from genome assembly GCA_041305945.1 of Promethearchaeota archaeon. Lineage (GTDB taxonomy): Archaea > Asgardarchaeota > Lokiarchaeia > Sigyniarchaeales > Sigyniarchaeaceae > JBGLND01. The sequence continues at coordinate 1,513,358 of JBGLND010000001.1, read as the reverse complement.
CATTCTTGCTTTTTTCGCAACAAACCTTTAACCTAGCATATTTTTAACGATGGCCCTTGCAAACTCGGAGGACTTGACGGGAGTCACGTCCCCGAGCTGGCGGGCAAGGTCATATGTCACGATCTTCTGCGCGATGGTGCGTTCCATCGCGTCCTTCACCAGCCTCGCGCACGCGTCCCATCCAAGGTACTCGAGCATCATCACGCCCGACAGGATAAGCGAACCCGGGTTGACCTTGTCCTGGCCCGCGTACTTTGGAGCCGTCCCGTGCGTGGCCTCGAACACCGCCGCGTGGTCGCCTATGTTCGCGCCGGGTGCCATGCCTAGGCCACCAATCTGGGCAGCGATGGCATCGCTGAGGTAATCCCCGTTCAAGTTCGGGGTTGCAACGACCGAGTATTCTGACGGCCGGAGCAGGACTTGCTGGAACATATTGTCGGCAATGCGATCGTTGACCAGCAACTTTCCGTCAGGTATCTTGCCACCGTGGATGCTGGTGACCTCGTCCTCGGTGACGATCTCGTCCCTGAATTCCCGCATCGCGACCTCGTATCCCCAAGTCCTGAAGCTACCTTCGGTATACTTCATTATATTTCCCTTGTGCACCAACGTCACGCGGGGCTGCTTGTACTTCAAGGCATACTTGATGGCAGCACGAACGAGCCGCTTTGAGCCGAACTCGCTCATTGGTTTGATTCCGATGCCCGAATCAGGCCTGATATCCACATTAAACTCTGATTTCAAGAAATCGATGATTTTTTTTGCTTCGGGGCTGTCTTTCTTCCACTCGATACCGGCGTACACATCCTCGGTATTTTCCCGGAAGATCACGATGTTGGTGCTCCCGGGATTCACGACCGGGGCCGGGACACCCTTGATGTACTGGCATGGACGCACGCACTGGTACAAGTCGAGTTCTTGCCTGAGCGTGACGTTGAGGCTCCTGATACCCCCGCCAACGGGCGTCTCGAGCGGGCCCTTGATCGCGACGCAGTACTGCTTGATCGCTTCCAGCGTGTCGCGCGGCAAGTATTCACCATACATCTCCTTGGCCTTCTGCCCGGCATAAATCTCGTGCCAGCAAAGTTTCTTTGCATCGCCAAAAACCTTGTGGACAGCACCATCAAGCACGATCTTCATTGCACGGGTGATATCCGGACCCGTGCCATCGCCCTCGATGAATAATATGACGGGCTTGTCAGGAACGATAATCGATTCCCCGAGAATGACGGGACCGCCTTCAGCGGGTACGTCGAGCTTGTCAAAGTGAACCATGATCCATCACGTGGTGAGAATGCGTGATTGCCATTAAACATAGAAAACGAGCGCCGTGCCCCGGGGGGGCATGGACGAGCCTGTGCGCGGTCACTTGACAAGGATGCCGTTGATCGTCGAGCACTGCCCCGGCCGGCTGGTGACCCGTACCTTCCCGAGCTCCGTCTTGACGATCGTGTTGCAAGTGATGATTTTCCTGCGGTTGAAGTCCTTGTTGGACGGGTTCTCGATCACGTCTTGGATCTTCACGCGCTTGGTCTTTTCGCCATCGTTGACGTTAACGTACTCGTCCGAGTAGACCTTGATCTTCATGTTACCGCCCCGAATTCGTTGCTTTTTCACCACCCGCGCGCCGAGCTTGGTTTCGATGGGGAACCGCCCGAGCTCGCGCTTGTGCTTTTTCGTGGCGATGTGCCGCTTTCCACCAGTCGATTTCCGACGAGAACGCAGTTGCCAGTTGACCATAAGAAGTAGAACGCAGAGTTGATAAAAAAACTACCGAGAATTCCGTGCGAAGAGCTTTGCTATGATGCCCCGTCCCGGCGACGGTTCATCCAGTCTTGAATCGTGCCATCTCGGCCAGCAGGCGGGCCGGCTTGAATGCACCGGGATCGTCATCCTTCCGGGCATTCCAACGCCGCGCAAACGAGAACGCATCGTTGATGTCGTCCACGATGACGCGCCCGGCAGCGAGCACCTTTTCGACCTTGATTTCTTCCCCTTGACCAATGCCGGGGCACGTTTCAACCGCGAAACGAGCCAGTGACGCCTCGTTTTCATCGTTGAACGTGTACGGGAATGCTTGGCAAATGCGCGGCCGTGCAGCGTAAATTGAGCACTTGTTTTCCTTCAAGAAAATGCAATCACCATTCGGACGCTTGAGCAGACCAAGGTAGGCCATGCCCTTGTGCGTCTTGAGGGGCGGGAAGACCATCTGGCGCTTCACGATCGCATCATCTGTACCACCTGGCGTGGAGACTTGGTAGAACCCGATGACCGCGGTTAACTTGTCTGGTTGCGTTTTCAAGTGCTTGGAAATGACTTGGACGTCCCTCGGCGTGATGTTCACGATGAGATTCGGTGACGAGCAGCACTTGCCGCACCGGGTACACTTGAAACGAACCCCGGCAAGTTTTTCCGGCATAGCGGGTGGAGGAATGCAGCCCGGCACAAAAACCGCGCGGCCAGCTTTTTGGCCAGCTCCTAACCGCGGGCTGAAAAGGGGTTCACGCAACGTCTCGCAACCCGGCAAACAATCCCGAGAACGGCGATTGCTTCCTGTAGAAGACCGGGGGTTGCCCGACGGGTGCATCCACCTTCACCCACCCGCCAGCATGCTCTGCCTGCGACCAGAGGTGCACCCACGTGTCCCTTGGCAGGTATACCTTCCACGACGCCCTCCCCTTGCGGTATACGGGCGCGACCAGCAGGTCCCGGCCGAACAAGTACTCGTACTTCAACGAGTGGACAGCGGGATCTGCTTCGTAATGCAGCCACGGGTGCCGCATTGCAGGTAAACCTTGTGCTTGGTACTCATCGAGGACGTGGCGCGTGTAGGGGAGCATCGAGGCATGTATCTTGCTAAACCTCGCGAAATGCGCGAGCGTTTCCCCATCTGAATAGAACGTCCAGTTTTTCTCGGCCTTGAAGTCCTTGCCCTGGTGCGTTCGCATTACCACGGTAAAGGCCGCTTGCTCCGTCCAGCGCATGAACGCTTCCTTGCCCCGCGTGATGTGCAAGAAACTGAAGTACCCGCCAATGTCCGAGTGGTGGTGCCCGATGCCGGACAAGCCCAAGGAAATCCCCGCGGGTATGACAGAGGCCAAGCCGTTCCCCACTTGGAAGGTGACTTGCTGGTCGCCGGCCCACACGAGTGGCGTGTGCCGGGACGAGCCAGCATTCCCCGACCGGCTGAAAAACACGATTGCATCTGTCCCGGTCTCGCGACCAGCTTCCTTGACCGCCTCGTCGTTGACCTTCGCCCACAACACGGGGTACTCGTTATGGACGAGGGCCGGGTCCTCCCCCGAGTGCAGCACGCAATCGACGGGAAGATACTCGCCGAAATCGCACATCCACCCGTCCAAACCGATGCCGATCATATGCTCCTTGATGATGCCCTTGATCCAGTCCCTGCACCCGGGATTCGTGAGGTCGAGCATGCCGGCCGAGAACGAGAGCATCTTCAAGGCATAAGGTGCCCCGTCCTTGGTCTTGATCAGGTATCCCTTCTCCGCGGCTTCCTTGTACATAGGGCCGTGGTGCATCAAGAAGCAATTGTTGTACCCGAGGAAACGGATGCCTTGCCCGTGGAGGTCCTTGATGTACCGCACCTTCCACGGTACGGATGCCGCCCCGTCCCTTGCCTCGTCCATCCCGCCCCCTATCCCGAGCCACATGCCCTCGATCGCCCAGTCGGGGAGCGGCCGCTGGCGCCCGAGATAGCCGGTGAGCGACCGTAACGTGTCCGCTGCGCTTGGCTGTACGTCCACGACAAACTTTTTGGGTATCCCCCAGAAATGCAATCGATGGCATGTTTTCGACGTGAAATCAAATTCAGCGTATGTATGGGATTCAGCATGCACGAAATATCCGTTGCTGGAGATGAACGTCGGTTGCGGGAAGTAAGTGGTGTGCCACTTCCCTCCAGCACCCATGAGGGCGTTCGCGACCAGCGCCGGGAATGAATGGTCCCGGGCCAGGCCAGGTTCTTGCGTCCACAAGGGCACCTTCCGCCCCCGCATGTCGAGCACGGTGTACTGCTCCCCGAACCCGTAGACGTGTTCACCGGCCTCGGCGGGAAGGTAGATGGTGAAACGGTTGAAATCGGGCGTTCCTTCACCACCGTTTTTGACATCGATAGAAATATGGAGCCGGTCATCGATCACCACCAGATCCAAGATGACGGTGTCACCCACGTTAATGATGACCTTACCGGGAAGGTTCTCGGTTATAGCACAACGCTTGACATTGGTCATGACGAGGTCCCGATCGACGGGGTTGAAGTATGCTTGTTGTTTCTTGTTCGGGCGATAATCAGCGTTTCCCGTCCCGATTTCTATGGCAGGGCGCCCGGGAGCATGGTGAATGATTTCATATCCCTTGAAGGAGACGGAAACATCATCCGTCTCGTGCTGGGTTGCGAAAAGCGGCTGGCTTGCCAAATGCATCACGGTACAAATGTAGCATTCCCCGTTATTAAATCGTTCCGTGACGCACGGGTAAATACATTTCCCATATAGTACCAAAATTTTATGTTGGCGCGACCACTCTTTACTCCTAGCAACAAACTTTATTTCAAGCAAGACATTCTTACCGCGCGATCGTCCCCCTAGCACGCTGCGGGATTAAGATCAAGCACCATCCAATAGACAAGAGACACGTCAAGAAAAGCACAAACAACAGCGGGTTAGGGTAGCCTGGATATCCCGCAGGGCTCATAACCCTGAGATCGGTTGTTCAAATCAACCACCCGCTATATTTTCTTCTTTTAATACTTTCACGCTTGGAAAACATCACCACGCGAATTGTCTTTCCAGAGGCTCAGGATCAAGCTCCACGCCGGGGAGAAAACACCAGCCGCGCGGGAAAAGGAAGGGCGCGGGATCGAGCTCCTGGTGACCGGGCAGAAGCTGGTGAAGGAATCCAACTTTCCCAAGGCAATCCAGTTCCTCTCGAACGTTTTCCAGATATTCAAGGAAATATCGAACGTGCATGGCCAGATGGAAACGTTACGTTACCTGGCCGCGGCGAACAAGGGGTTCAAGCGCTGGGCTGCTGCAACCGGTGCCTTGAACTCGTTGCGTGACCTTTCAAAGGACCACGGCAACCTCAACTTCCTTGCAGAGGCCCACCACAACCTCGGGTTCGTTTATTTTTTCCAATCGCGCTTCCAAGAGGCCATTGATAACTTCCTCGAAGCAACGGCGTTGCATGAACGACTGGGCGATAAACAACGGCTTTCCGATGGATTCATGAACCTCGGGAAGCTCTACCGGGAAACCAAGGACCATGCTCGCGCGATCGCGAGCCTGGAGACGTGCCTTCGCATCGATATCGAGTTGAATGATCTCAAGGCACAAGCCCAAGACCTGCAAGAACTGGCCTCGATTCACGCGGGCAAGGGGGACATCGCGATTGCCATCAAGCATTACGAAAATGCCATTGAAATTCTCGAAAAAATGAAAGAGACTTGGAAGATAAACGAGATCAAGAAAAAAATAAACACCTTGAAAGGGAAACAAGCCACGGGAATGGCACAGTGATCGTGCCGGCTGGACGGGTATGGTCACTGCAGCTCGAACGAGATGCTTGCCCCCGCGGGGAATGGCTTTACCTTGCCTTGGAAGCGTTCCTGGAGTTGCTCTATTGCCCTGGCGCCGGTGCAATGGTTCAAGAAGAGTTCCGGGCTCCCGTGCTCTTTCTCGAGCGTGTCTGCAACGTGCTGGACTTCAGCATGATTGAATCCCATCATGTGGGTTCCTCCAATGATCATCGCGACCTTCTTGCCACCAAGCTCTTCCCGTACTTTCAGCAATGTGTTCAACAAGCCTGCGTGGCAGCACCCTGCAAGGAGAACGAGCCCGTCCCTTGCATCAAAAACGAGCGATGTGTCATCGAGCACCGAGTCATGTACCCATTCCCCGTTCACCACGTGCAGCATCGTGTCCGTGCCATCCCTTTCAGGGCGGTCGTTGATCTCGCCCGTGAAATACATGCCTGGCTGGATCTCGGTGAAATCCTTGAGAAAGGTGAAGAGCGTCTTGTTCTCGAATTCCCCATCGGTCGCGGGGAAGCCGATATCGGCGATGCTAGCAGTTCCCCCCGGGTTGCCCGAGCCCTTTTTTTCCCTGACCGCCGGGTGCGCGGTGATGTCCAAGACGTTCGTTCCCGACCGTGCCGAGACCAGCGAGACCAGTCCCGTCGTGTGATCGAAGTGGCCGTGCGAAAGGATGACACCGGTAATATCGTCGGGAGCGACATCAACCAAGGCAAGGTTATCGAGGAACTTCTTCCCGTTCTCTCCCGTGTCAAACAACCATTTTTTCCCGTTAATGTTGATGAGGAAGGCGTTGCCGTGCCCTTTCTTGAATTTCTTTGGCTCCTTGAGGGCTTCGTTATCGAACAAGTTCGTGATCGTTACCATCATGGTGATCAATAGCATTTTGGGTTAAGGTAAAAAAAAATTTTCATTGCAATGAACGGGTCAAATCATGCAATGATCGCCATCGCAACCCTGGACGCCCTCTGCTTTTAACGTGTAGGTGCTAAAGTCCAGTTCCTTGATTTCAGCGATTCGTATCTCGTATTCCTCCCTTGTTATCTCCTCGTACGGTGCTTGCACGTAACCATGCTCCGATAAAGGAAGGAATGATATGCTCTTTAACTTGTCCTCGCACATTTGCAAGATATCCTTTATGCGCTTGGCTTCATCGCGGGTGAACGTCACGGTAATGCTCACCTGGTTATCGCTCCAATACTTTTGCAGGTCAATGGCATTCATCACCTGCATTTCCATGGATACATCCCGTTTTCCGCCTTGGAAGTTCTCTTGTTTCACCGGGAATTCAACCACCATCGTGTTTTTTTCGCCCGTGGCAACCGGTTCCATCCGGTATCCTGCACGGCGGAGTAATGGTATCAAGTCAGAATTGTTCGCGATGCGGATACGCCGGATGTAGTGCTCGGAATGAGGATAGTGGATGCCGGGGGACACGCCAGGGAGGAGGCTCGTCGTGCCGCTGGGCTTGACGGTGGTGATCTTCACGCTTCGGGGGATGCACAACCAGTTCGAGTATTCTTCATCGTTTTCACGCAAGAAAGCATATCCGTTCTCGCACCATTGCATGATCGCGCGCCTTCCATGCCTCGCGAATGCATCGATGATGCCGGTCATGGACGTGCCGATGCGCCGGTTCTTGAGCATTATGGCATTTGTTTCCTTCCAATGCGTGCGTATTAACGTCACCGACTTGGCGTAGAGGTAGGCATATTTCAACGTTTCTTGGAACTCGTCGTAATTCTCATGTAAGGACGGAAATGTTTCAACGAGACAGCATAACTCGAAGGACTCGAGGCTTTGTTCCCCGCAAGGATTCACGCCCGCGACATTCTTGTCGATCCAGTCTGGTTCCTTGTTCATGCGAGAATAACGCTGGGCGTTTTTCAACCAGACGATGCCGGGTTCCCCGTTCTTGATGATGGAATCGGCAATCGTGGTATAATCGTAACCAACGTCAGGATCCACGATGACCGAGTTATTACTGGCCCAGCGCCTATCCATGAGCTCCTCGCCGTGCGACTCGGGGTCGTTCATAGAGATGTACTCCTCCTCGTCGGGAACGCCAAGCGCGATCTGGGCGGACCTCCGGACATTGCCGGCAACGACGCACTTGCCGATGTAATTCATGATGTCCACGATGTCGGTGGATACCATCTTGTTCCCGACGTGCGCGAGCAAGATTTTTTTCAACGACGTGCACATGGTCTCCAAGGGTTCTGGTCCCGATGCGGTGCCACCGAACCCTTTTATGGGATATCCCCTTGGTCGAACGAGGGAATAGTCAAATTCAGGGAGTTGGGCACCATCGAAGAAAGCTTGCAATAACCGGCGCAATGCTTCCACCCATCCCTCGCGAGAATCTGGCACCGTGTATGTGTATGTACCGTCTGCTGGTTTCGTGATCGTGAGCGTTCCAGCACCCATGGTGTCGAATCCAACACCAACTCCAAGCATCAACGCGTCCATCATGAACTCGAACGGCCTTGTTTTTGCCAAAGAAAGGTTCTTGGTCGATATAAACCCACAATTGTTTAGTGCCATGCTGCCGTGGCGATGGACGTAATCCGTGCCCATGATCCACAGTCCCCTGCCCGGCGGGAGGAACTTGAATTCCCAGACCTTCTCGAACATGCGTTGCGCGGATGCTTGTGCCTTTCCCGCATCCCAAGGAATATCAAGGGATGTGCAATGGGTTTTCTGGATGGAATAGCAGCCTTCCACGACACGCTTGACAGTTTCCCAGAACTCTTCCTTTTTCCCGTCCTCCTTCATGCGAGAATACGTTCGCTTGTAGGTAATGTATCCCAAGGGCCCCCATCTTGGTTGCTTTCCCTTGTACTTGTCAAGGAAAGCCTCGTCCAAGAAAAAGCGTTCAATGCCGAAGTTGAAGAGGGATTTGTACTTGTCCAATCCGCGAGCGGCGAGTTCAGCGTATACCAGATCCTTGATGTGCGACGAGCGGACGCTTTTCATTCCCTCGCTGATGATTTTCTTCACGACCTGATCGGAGACGCTTTGGGCCAAGCCCGCATCCAATCCGGTCTGTATCTGGAGTTTTAGAGAGATGTCATCCGGGTCGAACCGTTCCTCGATACCGTGGGAATTTATAACGTGAGTCGGGAAGATCGACGATATATCGAAGCACGCATTCTTTGGCCTCTTGTTAAGCCCTGCTTTATGCCTTTCTTGGGTTGCATTGTCAATCATTGATTATCAACATCCTGGTTACCGGGATCGACAACTTCCCCATTACGATTTATGCTATTGCGAACTCCGATGTAATCCTTCGCCATCCTTCGCACGAGATCGGCAAGCTGGGCCTTGGTCAAGGTGGTTAAAACATCATCAATGGCTCGTTCATCCAATTCTTTTTCCGTTTTAAACCTGTCAAAAAATCCGGTGGACAATGCTTGAAAATCGTGGAACGGCAAACCGAGTCTCGTGTATTCGAATCGCCATCTCGGATTTTTCTTGTACAGTATGCTACATAACTGTTCCCGGATGAATGGAGCGGTTACCATTTCTTGTTCAGAATTCAAGAGCACGATGGTTATCTCCTCGGCTACTTGTTTTGCTATATCCTCGGGAATAGATGTTTCTTGTAATAACGACGAGATAATGCGATCTGGCTCGAACCGTTCCTTGGTGCCATCACTACGGACCACCTTCGGCAAGTTACGCGTTACGAAATCATACCACTTATCAGATCTTGTCTCGTCACCGTTGAATGTTTCCATGGTGTGCATCACCTTCTCGATCATGTAACACAGAAAATCGCCACGGTTTTTTTGTCGAAAGCCTTTCTCGTTAGATCGTTAGAGCTAGGACATTTAGCGGCGAATTCCCCCGTGTATCGTAGTGAATATCCTATCTGGTGGAACATACTAAAGAAACTTGCATTATATTTTATTCACGGAACATATCACTTTGCTTTTTTGTCGAAACCTTGCATTTTAAATACCACGTTGATGCGGTTCTCATTTGCATTTTTCCGGTGGGAACGTCTCCATGCCATGGTTTCTGGGTGACAAAATTGGTCAAGTGCTCTTTAAGGAAGGTAGGGCTCCGAATTTCTGATGATCGCCGTGAAGGTGCATATCCTGAATGCTCATCGCCAGCCGGGCTCATGCGCCCGTCAAGATCACGTCAAGAACACGGAAAAATGGAAGGAAAATAGAGGGAAAGGACTTCACGAGTCCTGGTTCACGTACTCGTTCATGACGCCCCACGTGCCCGCGCGGCCGATGGCGGCCTTCATGAACTGGAACCCGATGTCGTAGATACCACCATCGCCTCCCAAGGCAATGATGCGGGGAATCGGCTTGTCGTACAAGCCCTTGGACTTGAGGACCCGGAAGCCCGTGGAGAGTGCCTCCGCAACGGTGCCTACGTTCTCGTAAAGCATGTGGACCCAAGATGTTTTCCATGACGGGAAGTTATCCTTGCTCGTGGAAACCTCCGTGCAGCTGGTGGCGTTGCAGTAGACCACGTTCTTGCCCGCGACCAGCGTGGCTCCCACCGCGAGCTGCGTGAGTATCTCCCCCTCGCCGCACCCGGCGCACAAGCCATGGCCCGGCGCGATGTGCTCCTGGTTGGGCAGCTTGCGCTTGTCAATCTTGTAGTTCTCGATGAGGTGGTCGCCCTTGAACGCGTTCACCAGCCGAAAGATGTTATCATACCTTTGCCGCACCGACTCGACGAGGAACGCCGTGTTGCGCTCGACATCCGCGCGCTTGAAGATGTGCGCGAACTTTCCCATGCTCTTGACGTATTGCATCAGCTTGTCCTCGTCGAATTTCGGCTTGCGAGAGAAGGAATACACGGGATTGCCGTCCTTGACGCGTATGGAATATAAAGGCCAGTATCCCGAATCCGTTGCCAGCTTGTGCACTTCCGCGGTTCTATCCTCGGGATGGCGCCAGCCGCGCTGGCACGACGAGATGACTTGTATGAACGCGGGCCCCGGGGTCTTGAGCGCGTCGATGACCTTGCCGATGAAGTCCGTGTAGTAGTACGGGTTCGCGGTCGCGAAAAAGCCGCTCCGGAGGCCGAGGAACGCGAAGCCTTGCATGATGTCTTGCTTCACGCCGATTTTACCGGGTATCTTGGTGCCCGCGGGTCCCGTGGTGGTCGACGCGAACGGCGGCGTTGCCGAGCTTTCTTGTATCCCGGTGTTCATGAACGCCTCGTTGTCGTAGTTGACTGCTAGGAAGTAGTTGTTTGTCTTCCTTGCAAGCATTTCCTCGATCGTGATGTTCCATTACTATGAACGACGATACTGGACATTTAGCTATTTTTTCTTGAAGAGCGGGAAGAAAATCCGCCTTCAAGTAGGCCACATGGATGACAAGGGCAGCACCGAGGTCATCTTTAGATTCCGAAAGCAACTGCATCTCCCGTGAACAGGAAAGCGTCGCTGCCGATATCCTCGACCCCGCGAGGATTTTTCTGTAACCGGGGGTATTAACATTCGGTCCACCATGAAGGCAGCATTCATCACGCAACACGGCACGCTCGACGAGATCAAGATGGGTGACGACCTTGATGTCCCCGCGATCAAGCCAACCGAGATTCTCGTTCAAGCAAAGTATACGGCCCTCAACCATCTCGACTATTTCGTCGTGAAAGGGTGGCCGGGATTGACTTTGAGGTTTCCCCACGTGCTAGGGAGCGATGGCTCGGGTATCGTCAAGGAAACCGGCTCGGAAGTTACCACGGTGAAAAAAGGAGATCACGTGACCATCAACCCGGGAATTAGTTGCGGGAAGTGCCCTCGATGCCTTTCCGGGAACCAGAACTTCTGCAGCCAGTTCAGCATCAAGGGAGAACACGAGGGCGGGACCTACGCCGAGTTTTTCACGGTTCCCGAGATAAATGCCCTCAAGATACCTGATGCATACCCGATGGATAAAGCAGCGGCGGCACCCCTGGTCTTCTTGACCGCATGGCGCATGCTCGTGACGCGGGCAGGCGTGAAACGCGACGACATCGTGCTCATCCACGGTGCAAGTGGCGGGGTGGCCACGGCAGCCATCCAGATCGCGAAACTGTTCAACGCCACGGTGATAACCACGACTTCCGATGCCACCAAGGTCGCGAAGGCCAAGCGAATTGGCGCTGACCACGTCATCAATTACAAGGAAGAGAAGGATTACGCGACGCGAGTGTTCAAGGAGCTCACGGGTAAACGCGGCGTGGACATCGTCATCGACAGCGTGGGTGCACCCACGTTCGAAACGAGCGTGCGCATGCTCAAGCCCGACGGGAAGCTCGTCACGTGCGGCGCGACGGCCGGACCATCAACAACCCTTTCCATAAATAACGTGTTCTGGAAGCAACTGAACATCATCGGGTCAACCATGAGCAACCAGAAGGAATTCCGGGACGTCATGAAACACGTCTTCGATGGGAGCCTGGAACCGGTCATCGACAAGTGCTTCCCGCTTGCAGAAGCGAGGGCAGCCGAGCTGTACCTCGTCGCGGGGGGGCAATTCGGGAAGGTCATCATGCAAGTGTCCTGAACACCACGTATCGGTTTCTCTCTCGAAAAACGCGGTTCGCCAAATTTTGTTCCACGTGTCTAGACACGTTTAAAAACCGCTCGTTCCTCTCGCGCGTGGTATGTCGGAAGAAGACACGAGGAAGGTCGCAGAAAGCAGGAAGCTCGTGAAATGGGGTTCGAGCGAGACCTTGATAATGAGCTTGCCCCGGAACTGGGTGAAAAAGTTCGGGCTGACGAAGGACTCGGAGGTCACGATAATCGAGAACCAAGACGGGAGCTTGCTGGTCAGCCCCCTAACCTTGGGAAACGAGAAGCCCAAGTTCGAGTCGACCATCACCTTCGACATGGCAGACCTCGACGATGATGACTTGATAGAGCTCGAAATCACCACCAAGTACCTCGACGGGAACGACATCATCAACATCGAAAAGAAAGGAGACAAGTACAAGACGGAAAAGTTTCCCACCCGGTTCACCTTGAAGGTGCAAGAAGTCGTCCAGAACTTGCTCGGGCTCGAGATCACCACGTTCCTCTCTACCAAGATCAAGATCGTCGACATCATGAGCGTGCAAGAGGCGAACATCGACGTGCTCGTGAAGATCATCTCTGATACCACGATCGATTTCTTCCAGAGCCTCATCGAGCTGCTCCACAAGCAGGACATAACGTCCCAGGTGGACTCGTTCTCCATCTCCAAGAAGCAAGTCCGGAAGTATTACCTGCGCATCCTGAGGGAACTGAGGAAGGGGCTTCTCGTGCCAAGCAGCCTCTCGAAAATGGGCTTGACTGCCCAGGGATGCGTTGACCTCGCGTTCTTCATAACGGACGTGAGCGAGACTGCCGAGAAGCTTGATTTCGTCCTCACGACCCTTGGCAACCATTGCGAGAGCTGCAAGGACGTCTCGACCCGGGAAGGAAACGACGCGCTAATCATCGACAAGCTGGCTTCGTTCATGGGTCTGGTAAGCGATATCTTCAAGAAAGCGGTGGATGCATTCTTGTTTAGCGTCAAGAAGGACACGTTCGTGGTTATAAAAACTGTCCCGAAGTTGGAAGACCAAAAACGGCAGTTCGAGAATGAAATGGACGCGCACCCGAACAGCCATGAATACGTGCACTTCCAGATCATCTTGGACGTCATGAGCAAGATTCTTGACCACTGTAACTCCATCTCCCTTACTTCGTTACGTCGCATCGCGTAGGCGTCCATTTTTTAATCCCTACGACATACCTTACTCATAGTCCACACGGGAGTTGTCCACGTCATGGAAACAACGGTTATCAGGCTGTCCCCGAAGTCAGAAAAAAAGGCGATCGCCCAGCAACAAGTGGTAAATGCCGCGTACGAGAAATTCATTAACCGTGAAGATGTTCGCAAGGCATCATTCAATCTAAAACGATTGTTATATGCTAACGTGATAATCCTTGCGATCGCGGGCGCCATCGGCGTCGTTCTCATCGTGTTCAACATCAACCGTGGCGATTACATCTTCACGTCAGGCTTCCGGCAAGGCTCCAATTACGTCGTCCCGTGGGTAGAATGGCACCAGTGGCTCGAATCGGTGGCATACACCACCGGCGTGGTTGCGGGGGCGTGCATCGCGTTGCTCGTGGCGGACATCATCGTTGCCGTGTATTACAAGGCAAAGGTCAAGGACGAGCAACTGGACCAGTTCATTTCGGCCTCATCGAAGGCGGCGCGGGACGTGGAAATTCGCGGCGCATTCAAGCAACGGTTCGGGAACGTGTACAACGACATCCTCGAAGGAAGATACCATCCCCAAGCCCAGCTGGCGATGCCAGCAGGTACGAGCACGGATGCCTCGACCGTGACGTTACCACCACCCCCAAAGGTGAGCTCGCTCCCGCCCTCGGGGATGAAGATGCCACCAAAGCTATCCATCGCCCCGCCAGGAAGCACGATCAAGCTCGCGCCTCCAGCCGTTGCCCCGCCAGTTCCGGGAGGGGAGGGAAAGAAAAAGCCATCTGGCCCGGTCCAGGGAGAAAAGCAGATATTCATCTGGTGCGACCGGTGCGCGAAGACCTTGAAAGTGGTCGTGCCCAAGAAGCTTGTCCTGGACAACGAGCTGGAGGTCGTGCCGGTCTCGGTCATCCACGGCGATGGAACGCAGAAGCACGTCTTGACGGTGTACCTCGACAGCGATTTCAAGTCACGCCGGGATTACGTGTCCGACGTGCTCGCGCTCGGGGAATAATGCACGCCATCGCCCGCGCGCCGGGTGGCCTTGCGCCATCCGTGGTACCTCACCCGACAAGCTCGCCCTGCAAAACCTTGTCGGATATCACGCCCGTCACCTTGGCAACGTGAACCCGCTTGTCATCGAGAAGGCCCGCCGAGTTTTTCAATTTCACTTTCGGACCCCCATCGAGCATGTACGCGATCACGGCGCCCGCTTCCCTGAAATCCGTCTCGGCAACCAAGACGCGGACCTCCTTGTGCATGTAAGCCTGTTTTCTCCCCTCGTTGATGCGGGACGCAGCCCGTACCAGCCGCCGAGCACCCTTCACGGGAGCATCGCGCTGCACGGCGCACGCGAACGCCGAGAACGGCAGGGGCTTGAACTTGTAAAGGGTGATCTTCTCGACGCCGTGCTGCTCCAGCCACGCCATGAGCGCCACGGATCCATCGACGGTTTCCCGCGACTGGCCAGGCAAGGAGTGGATGAAGTATGCATGGTACCGCACGTTGTACTTGTTGAACAACCCGACCGCTTGCTTGATGCTGGAGACCGTGGTGGCTTTCCCGATGGCTCGCAAGTGCGCATCGAGGCCCGTTTCCACGCCAATCGAGACAGACACGTTGGGAATGCGGGAGAGTATCTTGATGGATTCATCATCACATGTCGTTGCTTTCACGTTTTCCACGAATAACTGGACGTTTCCTGCCTTGACATCCTTGAACGAGGCCAGCGCGTCAACGAGCTCGTGGAGCGCGTCGTGGTTGGGGGGCGGGGGAATGGCCGGCGACATGCACCCGTGGCTCATCATCTTTTCACGCTGGTAATCCAGGAAATCGCTCCCGCCAAGCACCACGCGATGGCAGCCAATCGCGATGGCCGCGCCAACCTGTGCAACGACGTGGCGCGATGAGAAGGACCGCAAAGGGCCGGACACCGACGCGGTGCTGCAAAAACCGCAGCCCGGGCTCGTGCCCGCGGGGCAAGAAAAATCCACCTTTAATTCATGCATTTCATCGCAGTACCCGCACGCCTCGCAGGTCTCCCGCCCGTCAGCCCCGATCCTTGCACGGAGGAAGTTGGAACAACCCCGCGTGCATTCGATGTAGACCCGGGCTGCCCAGTAATTGGGATACGAGGACAAGATGCCGACCTGGGGGTCGTACGCCTCGATGAAAGCAAGGGGGGGCATGTCTAGGGAGAGGCTTGCATCGGGGGAGCCTCGGGCGAGCATCCCGCTAGCGAAGCTCGATGGATCGGTGGAAAGGCTGGCACGATGCTCGAGCCAATCGTGGATGATGCGGTCTCCCTCGCCAAGAACGACGGCATCGAACGGTTTCCCGCCGAGTAAACGGCGTGGTTCCAGCGCGACCGGCCCCCCTGCAACCACGGGCTTGCGTGGATTGATGCCTTTCCACGCTTGCCCGATCGCGAGCACCGAGGGGTAGTCCATCGTCATGCCCGACACGAGGCACGCGTCACTCGCAGCGAACGTGCCCCGGGGGTTTTCCAAGGCGTCCTCTCCCCGGACCAGCGTGCAACCGTGCCCGGACGAGATAACGCTCGCCGCTACCGCGCGCGGGCCTGCCCCGATGAAATCCCTCGTGAGATTTCTCCTGCCAGTCCCGAGGGTCATCGCGTCGACAATGGTGATGTGCATTTCTCTCCCCGCCTATCCAGTCGTCATGCGCCGCGCCGTGGTTCACCTTGCCCCGTCCAAGCCATCCTTGGAGCCCGGCGTGGTGGCTTGCCGTGCAGCAGCGGCCGCCGTCCGCAGTTTTTTCTTCCGCTGGTACAGGTAGTTCCACGCGATGAACGGCGCCGCGATCGCCGCTCCTAGGGCCACGTACGGGCCATACACGGTGATGAGGTGCAACACGTCGTTTAAACCCGAATCGACGTGCGGCACGTTGCCCGTGTACAGCGCAATGAACGTTTCCGGGTCGACCACGCGGACATCATCGTTGAATTTCTGCACCATGCCATGAATGTCGTTCATGTTGTAGCTCCAGGCGTGGACGACCACGAGCGTGTATGCACTCGGGCTGGTGATGTCCCGCGATCGCGTGTTTACGAAGTACGCGATCTCGTCGGCCGTGTCAAACAAGTTCCAAAAATTGTACGTGAATGATATCGCGGGCTTGTCATCAACCCACATTGACTTCCCGGTCTGGAGCGCGTACTGCCGGTAATCATTGTAAATCACGCCGGTGATACCGGGGAGCTTCAACGTTGGCTCGAATGTTTCCCTTTGCCAGCCAAAGTCTTGGATGACCACCACGTCGATGTCCGCGCGGTCCAGGATGCCGGCACTGCGGTTCACGTGCAGCTCGTGCCACGGGTGCTTCGAGTTGTAGATGAGCCCGTGTCCCGAATTTCCCGCGACGAATCGGTCCAGCGGGGTTGCTTCCTGGTAGTAATGGCGGAGGATGATGGGACAAAGGTCGGCCATCGCCGGCGGGACCATCCAACCCATTGAAAACTCGCCGCGGTGCTCGTTCCCAAACCACTTCCCGTCGCCGTAGTCGCCCATTGCCCATTGCAGGTTATCGCCGTCGCTCATGAGGATCGAAACTTCAACGAGTGGATGCCGAGCGGTGCCTCCTTGTCCGCGTAAAATGCAGCTTCCTGGTCCCAGTTCTCCCCGTACCTGCACGGGTGAACCTTTTCGTAAATCTTGACGAGCACGTCTGGGAACTTGCTTTGTTGTCCCGTCCTGCGCTCCAAGAACTTGAAAATGGCCGCGTCGTATGTAGATGTCTGCTTGAAGACGTCAACGGCCAGTTTCATGCGCGTTTCGATTGTCGTGCTGCCGTGATTTTCCCGCATCTCCTTCAGCACGACTGGAATGTGCGCCTCGCTCGACACGATCGTCACGTGCTTGAAATTCTTTGCCGCGGCCCGTATCATGGTCGGCCCACCCACGTCTATCATCTCGATGGCATCGTCGAGCGGGACGTTCGGGTCTTGAATCGTGTCCTGAAATGGATAGAGATTGCATACGACCATATCGATACCGATGATATCATTTGCTCGTGCTTCAGCGACATCTTTCGGGTTGTCCCGGCGAAAGAGAATACCGCCTTCCACCTTTGGATGCAACGTTTTCACCCGCCCGTCGAATAATTCAGGAGCACCCGTGAAGTCGGAAACGTCTTGCACATCGATTCCCGAGGATTTTAATAACCGTGCCGTTCCCCCTGTAGAGAGCACGTGCACGTTGAATTCTTTCACGAGCGTGGAAACAAACTCTGCTATCCCTTGTTTCTTGAAAACAGACACTAGCACGTTTTGTATTGCCATGATATTCCTTCCTTGTATCTCTTTACCGTTCCAAGCATCAACCGGGCAAGATCTGGTTCGTTGCACGGATAATTGGGAACGGAACGCCAAAATCCAAAGCCATCTATGTCCTAAAAATGTTGCTAGAACTCGTGTCCACGAGGAACTCCTTGATTCTCGGCACCGGGTAGAAAAATCCCAGTACTTGAAAGCTACATCCTAAAAACAAGAATATTATGGTTAACGCTGAACAAACCTCGCGCAAAATGATGTCCCCGAACAAAAACAACACGGAGAATCCAATGACGTCAAGAATCGGGACGAATGCTAGACTGAAAAAGCTAAATTTAATGAATTTATATTGTTTGTGGACGAGAAGCATTTTTCTTTTTTCAGTTTCGACATGCTCGTATTTATATTCTCCAAAGACGTATGATTCCAACGATTTCAGTTGTTGGCCAAGTTTCACGAGCATGTAGACGATCAGGACTGGCCCGATTGAATAGAAACCGACTAGAGAATAGAAAAAGCCGGTAAATATATTGTTCTCGTGTATGATTACAATCGCGTGGCTGACACCCCATCCAATTACCACCGGAATCACCCGTTTCCCAAAAAAAATGGTATATTTTCCCCCATCGTGAAAAAAATCCTTATATAACACATCAAATATAATTGTGCCTGCTAGCAATATATCAAATGCAATGATGGATAATAATATAGAGTTATATGAAATGAAACTTACCGTTGCATTCGCAATACAAAAAAGGGTCGCTAATAGACCAAAAGATATCAAGATACGCGATGCACGAATACGGGTGCGGCGATGGTGGACGATGCACATGCACGTGAAATAAAAAAACCACAATGCGCACGCGACGTAGCCAACGGGTAGTGTCAACTCAAAAACACTCGTGAAGCATGGCATACGATCCACACAAGGAAACTCAGATTAAAAACCGGTGTGGTATGTTCTTGGACGTAAGGTAAAAAATTATAACTCATTCTACCGGCTTGAATCTCACGCGGGTGAATATTAGATGTACCAGCTCAACCAACAAACGGAGCCTTGGCAGATACTTCTTAACATCGGGTTTTACATTTTCATCTTCATCAGCATCTTCTACGGCCAGAAAATCCAGCTCTTCATGTATTCCAAGCAACTCGAAAGCGCCCTCATCAAGTTCAAGGATATGCGCGATGATGTGAAGGGGCTCTTGAAGACCCGCATCATCGAGGCACGGAAGATGGTTTCCCAGCGGAAGGACTCGCCGGAAAGCACGATCTCAACGAAAGACCTAGACGACTTCCTTGACGAGTTCATGCAATTCGCCATGATCGAACCGGTGTCACTGGACCCTTCCGGCATCATTCCAAAGCTCGATCACCTCATGAACGTGAGGGAGAACCGATGGGATGATGTCGTCAAGCAGCTCGTTCCCGGGTTGGAGGGACCAGAATCGTCGAACTTGGAGAACCTCATCGAAGCATCGATGGCCGTGGATCAAGTGTATAGGATCGTCCGCCACTTCTACATCCAGGGCAAGAAATCGCAGAGCCTCGTCCTCGTCATGCAGATCGCCATGCAGATCAAGCTTCTGGAGCAGATGGCCGAGGCTTACAAGAAGGCTGGCAACGCGTTCTATCACGGGCACCCCATCGGGGATGCCCTGGGGCCGCAAGTCGCGGCGATGTTCATCCGTACCATCGAGCCAAGCGGCGTGAAGGCCCGGGAGGTATGCAAGGAAACGATCGTGCAAGAAGTGAAATACAAGGGTCGTAAGGTTTTCGTGGTACGTGCAATGGGCCCGGGTGGTACCGTCGGAAAACCGGGTCAGGCAATAAAGATGATCGTTGACGAGCTGGGTGGCAAGGTTGATCGCATCTTGATGGTTGATGCAGCGATGAAGCTCGAAGGTGATCGCACGGGCGGCATCGTGGAAGGCGTCGGGGCCGCGATCGGCGGCATTGGCGTGGAAAAATTCAAGATCGAAGAGTCAAGCACGAACCAGAACATTCCCATAGACGCGTTCCTGTGCAAGCAGAACCTCACCGACGCCATCACGACCATGAAAAAATCCATTTCCATGAGCGTCAAGGAAATCGTCGAGCGTGTCAAGGCTGCCATCGAGGCCCGTTCAAGCGAGGGATCCAATGTGATCCTCGCGGGCATCGGGAACACCATCGGTATCGGGATATGATGCACTATCTCCTTTATTGGTGAACGAGCACGAAGAAAGAGCATAAAAATCTTGCCATCACGCTTGTCGTGATCGGTGCCATCTTCGGCTCGTCGATCGGGGGTTTTTTCGCTCTCCAAGCCGTGATGGGCACCTCAATCCCCATGGTCGTGGTCACGTCCGGTTCGATGGTTCCTTCAATATATGAAGGCGACATCTTGTTCATCAAGAACGTTCCCGCGGACGAGATCGCCAGCGGGGATCACCTGAACCGCACCGGGGACGTGATCGTTTATGAAACACGTGGCATCTGGCCATTCCCGTTAAACGAGCCCGTGGTTCACCGGGTCATCGAGAAGGAATTTCGGGATGGGAAATGGTGGTTCAGGACACAAGGCGATGCCAATTACTTGCCGGATGCTTACGAGATTCCGGAGGAAAAAGTATACGGGAAAGTCGTTGGCATCCTCCCGAAGGTGGGATGGATCAAGCTGTTCCTTGATAGGTCCGGCATCGTGATCCCGTTGCTCGTCATCCTTGCCGTTTTGCTCGTGGCAAGCGTGATATGGGACGTGCTCCATCCTGAAAAAGAGAAGGATGCTCCCGAAGAGACTGTTCCACGGGCCAATGATGGTGATGCTTGGAGCGATAACGTGAAATCACGTCCTGGTGCATCCTCGGAAAGACTATAAATGCGGGACGTCGTATGGAACGCAAGGATGGCTGGACAATGACCGTGATCAAGGACGCGTTGCGCGAGAAATTGAAGGATTTACTCGACAAGGGGATGCTGGAACGGGGACTCACGCTGCTTGATGACCAGCTCGCTCCGGTCAAGCAACTCCTGGAACAGCGTTCGATACCGGACCAAGGTTGGACGCCTGGACAGGTTCGCTTGTTTATCGAGATGCTCGCAAGCATGGATACCGATAAAGATGCAATCGCAGCTAAAGTTGGCGAGCGTGAAGCTCGCGTGCCAAATGATTACGTGCTATCCCTTGCAGCAGGATTTGCTCACGGGATCGGTCGTAGTGGGGATTTAATCGCACCCCAACCGAAAGCACCCGGCGGGTCCATCTTGAACTTGTTGGCAAGCCGCGTTGCAACCTCCTTGCTGCGCAAGATCGGGCTTCCTCGCGTGGAGCGTGCAATCGTGCTTCCGGTCTCGACGGGATTGAGCATCGGTTTATGCCTCTCGGCAATTCATGCATCGCAGGAATCCCTTTCCCAAGGTCGTCCTTGGGAACGCCACGAAGTGATCGTCCCACGGGTCGATCACAAGAGCCCCATGAAAGGCATCAAGATGGCGGGCTTCACACCGGTCGTGGTCCCTGCTACGCTCGCTGGTGACGAGGTTGACGTTCCTGTCTATCGCATTCAAGATGCAATAAATGGAAAAACCGCTGCCATTCTCACGACCACCGCGTTCTTCCCACCACGTGCACCGGATCACGTCAAGGAAATCAGCAAGCTTTGCAAGGACCTTGGGGTGCCTCATGTAATCAACAATTCCTATGGTATCCAGAGCGAAGCTTACTTGAAGCTGGTCCGGGGCGCGATGGATGCCGGGCGGGTAGACTATGTCGTCCAAAGCACGGACAAGAATTTCCTCACCCCCGTTGGTGGCGCGATCGTTTGCTCGGGTTCCGGTGAAACGATCGAGGACCTCGCCAAGGTGTATCCCGGGCGCGCATCCGCGCAACCCCTGGTGCAATTTCTCGCGTCGGTTCTATCCATGGGACTCTCAGGGTACCGGGACCTCGTTGGACAGCAAGTCGCGAATCGGGCATTTCTTGAGCGCGTTGCAACCGAGTTTGCTAGCCAATCCGGGCAAAGGATGTTGAAGGTGGAAAATCCCATCGCCGTCGCCGTTTCATTGAACGGAATACCCAAGGAAATCGGGGGTATATTATACAATCTCCGCGTGACCGGGCCCCGCGTGGTTTTTCCAAGTGATTTCGGTAGTTGCATCGATGAATATCCCGTACCATACATGACCTTGAACGCGGGCATCGGTGCCACGAGACGAGATATCGAGGCCCTCGCGCCGCGCCTCGCCGAGGCGTACAAGCAAGCCACCATGACTCGTTGAACCGTTCGTGGTTAGGTTATTATACAAGCATACCGAATCCTTGTATTGCAATCAAGTTGACTTCCTTGGTGTATTCTCATGAGCACGGTCGTAGAGCGGTTTCAAAAAGCAAAGGAGATTTGGACCAACAAGAAAGCGATACTCGATCAAGTACCCGCCGGACTAACTACTAATGAATATTTTCACGTGGCATATCATGCCACGAACACGCCGGCAACACGGTGTATATACTTGAAGATAGTTCCCGAAACGGACAAGTTCGGCCATTCAGCAGTGTTCTTGCATCAAACGAACCAATTTTACCAGGTCGAGGCGACTGACAGGGGACTAGAGATCACGGTGTGGTGCAACGAGGACATCGCGAGCGGGATCGATGCCATCCTCGATAAGCTCAAGCAGGGCACCATCGAGTTCGGCCAGAAGGTGATTTCCCACCCGGACAAGAAGGTGGACCTCTTGATGTCCATCAATATCGAAGAGATCGTGGACGAGGTCATCAACCGAGCGATGAACCTTGATCCCAACCAAGTTGTATATTTCAGCATCGGTAAAACCAGGGAATTCGCCGCCAACATCCCCTTGTTGATGAATGCTTCCGGGTTCAGCTTGGTGCAACTTTCCATGAACAAGTGGATGACAGCGGGACAACAATTGCGGCAATCGGCACCCGACGAGCCATTTCCAAAGGACAAGGCGAAGCCCTTGATTGCCGACGCGCTGAAATGGAAGAAATACGTGATTGATTTCTTGAACGGCACCTGGTAGCACGCGCGTTCACATGTCCTGGATGCGCTTTCCCACTTGCTTCCCGATTCTGGGGGCGTTCTGCGCGGAAAACCTGGACTTTTTAATCTTGTCGTCGCCCTTCTTTTTCTTCTTGATGAGCTTGTAATGGGCCTCGCAAGGCGTTATGCGCCTTTCCTTGTCTGTTTTCAACTGCAATCCCGAATCATTCAAGTAGGACTCGTTTTCCTCCCGTGATAATGATCGCACGGCGGGCAAGGTCCCGCACGCGTTGCACGTCACTTGCCCGGGCACGCGGGTGACGACCATCACGCTGCCCTTCAACTCGGGATGGGACTCCTTGATGATGTCGTAGCAGTACGACAAGTAATGGGGCACGATCATGGTGAACTCCCCGACCTCGACGTTCACCGATATGACCCGCTTCACGTCGTTCTTTCGCACGTTGGACATGATGATGTCGGTGATGTGGCTGGCAAAGGAAAATTCGTGCAAATTTTTGGCCTCGCGTTACTCGTCAAGGAGTTCGTCGAACTTGTTCAAGAGCCCTTTTTGTTCGGTGAAGTGTGCACCAACCCAGAACACTTGCATGCAATCCGGGCACTGGAAAAACGTGTCATAATGAATGAATGTCTTTTCTTTAACCTTTCCTTTCACGCTTTCTTTCGTGACCGGTTGCAGCACGATATTGCAGCGATAGCACCTGCTGTTGTTCTGGTCGAAGTTGAACGATATGTCAAACCGTTCCTTCAATAAAATCAAGTAATCCTTGAGATTCAAACCCGTGACGTGAACCACGCGTTCCGGGTCCCGCCTTGCAAACCCCTCATCTTTCGTGAGGACGAATCGACCCAGCTTCCTCGCGATGCACAAGATCTCGCCATCATCGAGTGGATGCTCAGGTTTAGACCCATCCATTACTTGGACCCCGGTGGAACGTTCCATCTCCCCGACGTACAACGTGTCGAACCCGAAAAAGCGGAGGTGGCGTGCCAAGGCACCGAGCATCGCGTCGCAGATGAACTTGAAGCGCACGATCACCATCATCGTTCGTGCTTTACAGGAACAGTGTGAACCTGAACCGCAGCTTGACACCTCGCGGGCCGAACGTGACGAGCACGTACGCGTTTTCACGGCCTCCCAAGTCCAGCCGGTTGCCCGAGACCGGCATCACGAGGGTATGGTCGCCGATCGAAGATGCCAGGACGTGATCCGGGTAGTTGAAATCTGCGCGGTTTTCTTCCGCGGCGACCGTGTGCAACTTTCCCTTTGCATCGTCCCGCGTGCGCTCGCACAAGTCATAATGCAGCTGCAAGAAGTTACCGCGCTCATGCTCGTTCAAGATAAGCGACGTGGTCGTGTGGAACGTCCTGACAAGGACCTCGCCGTGAATGGTACCGGGGAACTCGATCGAGATGGCCTTCCAAGCTTGTTCGAGCACGGGTTGCACCCAGAGAAGTTGCGTGATGGAAAAGCTCTGGAATGAGGCATCGATATCTATCACGATGTTTTTTTTCCCACCGGGCAAGTCGATGACGTGCCGGCTGGTTTCCTTGAAACTAGCGCGTTCCGCACGCGTGAATGCCTTGTCAATGACGAGCTTGCTCGTGTCCAGCTTGAACACGCGGATGCCGTTCCTCGGCAACCACGTCCGGAGCAAGCATTGCTGGTGGAACGGCAGGGATCCGGTTGCCTCCCACAATCCCTTGATGACCTGGGATGCCTCGAGGGTCGGGGCCGCGCTGCCGAGCAAGACGCGGTCCCAGCAATTTTGCACGAATCCCGGGAGCGAGAGCACCATCGAAAAAAATTCCTTGGGCGTGGTGCCACCGATCGTCCTTGGATCGAGCTCCAGCCATGCACGGGGATGGTATTTCATCATTTCAGCGAGGAACTGGATGCTAGATAGTTCCAAGCCGGAGAATATGAACTGCAGCCTTGGGTGCGCACCTAGCTCGGCCAACAAGGATGAAATCCAATCGAACGGGTTGCCCTTGCACGGCGCGTCCCCTGTCCCCAGCCCGTGCAGGTCCCACTTGACCGGCAGCCCATCATTCTCGCAATGCGACAGGATGTCCTGCACGGCACGTGACCCGAGATCGATGCCCGATCGAAGCGGGTAGAAGACGACGCCCGCAACCTTGCCCGTGCTCGCCTTTAACAAGGCAATATCGCGGCCATCCAACTCGGGTGCGATGATCACCGAGGCATAATCACGTATCTTTGGATTGTCACGCACCTTCAGGGCGAGCTGGTTTGAAAGCTTGTGTTTCCCGAAGTTCACGGCTTGAAAGAGAACATGGCCGATGCCAGCGCATGCCCGCTCGACGTGCCATTGATCCATCGAGATTTTCCGGTGGTAGAACACGGGATGCCCGCGCTCGTCGGTCAATGAAAGCAAGCCCGCCGTCGCGTCATCGTTTTCGGCATCGGACAGCAACGGGAACTGCAGCGTGTCGATGAAATCGAAGACGAACGGGTTCGCGAACTCCGGCCCGAGCACGGCCGAGAAATCCGGGCAGTAAAGCTTCTCCATCATGTGCGCTCGAATGTACCGTGCTCACGGTGCCATTTCAAGATTATGGATATGGAACGGGTGGAACCGTGAATGTACCGCCAGAACACCACGTGGGAACGCCGGGGGTTGTAAACATTTCGTTTTTTACTAGACAAACGTGGACACGTCATGGATGATATCGTGGTTTTAAAGTCTTGATTGCGTGAACACGGTCATTATGTCACCATAGGAAAGAAAGAACGGCAAGTGTAGCGGGTGCCCGAATTGAGGCAAAAAATTTTGGAAGATCAATCATTTTTTGGGGTAATAAGGACAATCACTCCCGTGGCATTGTCGATTCAAGGTATGAATCGAACATCGATTTGCCATCTTTTCACGTGGAAGTATGTAGCCCATTTTTTCTAACATCCCTATCGCGAGTGTTATGCTTGCATAGCTGCTGAGACGACAACAACGTGGCCCGCCCATGTTGGCAACAAGCTTGAGGCTATTGGAATTCCCGGCCAACGAAGATGACCGATTTTTATCCACAAAGGGATTGGCTTTCAAGACAATGCTCGCCACGATTCCAGGAGCAGAACCCGCGCCACAGAGACCATGAAAACCACATGCGCCCGCGGGAATCATTAACCCGCGCTTCAATGCCTCCCGGACATCATCGTCAGAGAAATCATAGCCATTGTTTTTTAACGCTGCAATTAATACGGCGGGTGCGATTCCGTGATGCCAGGGCCCGTGAAACGGTAAATCGGGAGATGCGGTCCAGCGCTCGCGGAGCTCTTCAATTACCGTTTCGAACATCACGATTGGATTTTTTTCGGTTCGCTGGCTCATCACGTGAAAGACATTTGGCATAAATTGCTTGTAGTCTTCCATTGAAAGATTATCGATTTCTAACGCTCTTTCCATGAAGTGATCGTATCCTGCGATTTGCTTGCATTCCTCAAACTCGTCTTCATTCATATGAGGGGGAAGTTACTATTGATTTAAAAATATTTTGAAATAAACAAATATTTTTTTAAAACAGTAGAGATAGAAGTACACGATGCAGATTCAAGAAGATATCAAGGACCGGTTTATCAATTTCGTGCGGGATGTCATCAATGAAGAAAATCCCGAAGAATTCCTCCAAAAAATCCATGAATGGCTCGTTACCATTAGAGACGATGAATTTCGATCTGCTGTCCGTTATCACAAAGCACTTGGAAATGAAATAAGGTTAAGCATCTATCATCTTGTTTATCACCAGCCTCTTTGCACGTGTGGTATCGCAGCCGCCTTGGACCTTCCAGAGAGCAACGTCACCCATCATGTTAAGGTGCTTGAAGACGCCGGTCTCATCTATGGAAAAAAAGAGGGGCGATACACTGTTTACTTGCCAACGGATTTTCCGATGAACCACCGAACACGGGACGGTCACGTTTTTGAACGAGAAGGGAAAATGAATCACGAGGTCCGTTACCTTAATTCGTTGTCAATAGTTCATAAGAAAAACCTTAATATAATACAAACGGGAAGTAAACGAAAACGCGATATTCGTGAACATAAACAAATTTGACAAAAACGGAATCAACTTTAACTTATGGCATCGTATCAATGGTTCTAGGCATCATCTCCATTGCGGTGTAGGATTTTCATACAATTCTCGGGGTTTTGGCGATCGTTCTTGGAGCAACCGCGATCCATGGCGCAATGTTGGCGAAGATCTTGGGGTCGTGGGTATCATTCTTGGTATCATTGTCTTGGTACGCACGTTGATCTGGTTTTTGTGATACACGGGTTCGTGAAACAGGAAGGTGAAAGGATCATGAATAATGAAGAAACGCAAATCTCGGAACGGGCTGAACGGGCGAAGCTCGCAGAACGAACAGAAGAAACGCAAATCTCGGAACGGGCTGAACGGGCGAAGCTCGCAGAACGAACAGAAAAGGCGGAAAACTCGGAACGGGCTGAACGGGCGAAGCTCGCAGAACGAACAGAAAAGGCGGAAATCTCGGAACGGGCTGAGAGAGCCGAACGAGGTGAACGGATGGAAGATGCAGATAGAAAGGAGCGGGTGAAACGAGCTGAAAAGGAAATGCGTGAAGAAAAGTTTAAACCCATCATCCTGCGGAGCTATTCCAAGGTCATTTTTTTCTTTCCACTATGTTTGTTCAGCGCATTCGCGTGGTTTATCGGGCTATTTCTTGGTACAGGAGAAGGACAGGGATGGATAGCAATAATATGGATCGCTATTTTCTTCTTGAATCTCCTCGTTGGCGCGTTCAATTTTCCAACCCCCAAGTTTGTCCTCCTGATCTTGTGCATCGTCATCTCTATCGTTGCTATCTGGTTGATTGTCACTTACACCGCATTTAATATGGGAATTGATGCCATGCTCGCGTCTTTACTCACGATCAATTTATCAACTGCTTTTTATGGTTCCATGTTCCTTGGCATCGGTATTACCTTGTCGTCCGCATTCATGAGTGCACATGTCAAGTCCGTGCGCATCGAACAAAACGAGGTCATCTTGAAGAGCGCGCTACTCGGTGAAACGAAGCGGTTCCCAACAGGTTCCCTCCGGTACACCATAGAAATCTCGGACGTGTTCGAGTACATCCTACTCGGCGCGGGAAAAATAACGTTCGAGTTCGCTTCGGACATCAAACTTGTCTTGGAAACGGTTCCGCTCATCAACCGGAAAACAAGAAGAATTGATAAGCTCCTCAGCATGATCAAGATTGTCAAGAATTAATGAGCCACATTCGTATCTTTTACTTTAATCGATCCCCTTGACCTTTTTTCTCAAGATTTTGGCGTGTCTCCCAGACATCACCCCCTTTTTTATCACACTGTACGCTTTACGACGTGGCTGACGTCATGGCAGATGCATTGGTTTTTCTCGCAACTCCAAGAACGAACGATGTACCTCGCTCGCCTCGCGGGCATTGCCGTGGAACTCGTTAATGCCCGGGGCACGTCGAAACGGTGCAGCGCGTGTGGCACCATCGGCAAGCGGGATGGCAAGACGTTTTCGTGCACGAATGAATGCTGCAACAAGCAAATGGACAGCGACTTGAATTGATCACGCAACCACCTATAAGCCTGTTACGGTATTGCAAGGCGAGTGTCCTTATAAGAGTAAACTACAGCGCGAACTTCATCACTGTTTACAACCCCATTGCATTGTTGACTGCAATGGCAAACGTGCATATTTCCAGATGAACCCGACACGATCATTGAAAATGCACGGCGCAACCTTGAAAAACCCCCGCGACGATGTGCGTATCGCATCATGGATCGAGATCGCTCGAGGGGTGCCTGACACGGAGATCGACGTGCACGGCATGGAGGTGGTGGACGCCGAGTACGAGATATTGTGCGCGGCTCGCCAGTGCAAGATGGACGGCGATGCCACGCTTGTCGTGATCCATGGCCACCACGGCGGCACGGCCATCAAGGATCGCATCCGGTCAGCCAAGTTCATGTCATGGCTCGCGGGAAATGGCCACGACGTGGTGCTCGTGAACGGCACCGGCCCCGCGACGACGAGGTTCACGATCCGGTGAACGCGTGGACCATCTATCATAAATTCCAAGACCCCCCAAAACCGCTTAGTTAACTTTTTTCGTTCGGCATGCCGTCCCTTGGTTTCTTCCCGGCTTGGTTCAGGAAGGTGACTCGTTGCAACGAGAGGCGCCCTAACCAGTGCGAGACTACCCATTAAATGCACAGGGAGGGCTCAACACCGCAGCACGTTCGTTCACTTGCCGTAGGCCTTTATACGGGTCACGCGGGGTCGAAATCATCGACCTTCACGGGTGCCCCCCGCCTGCTGCTTTCGTAGCACGCTTCTATGACCTTCTGGACGTAATACCCTGGCTCGAGCCCCACGGGCGAGACCGTGCCCTCGACGATTGCGTTCACGAATCGCAAGTCCTCGTAATAGTACGGCCCTGGCACCTCCGCGCTGGCGTGTCCCATCCCTATCTGCTCCCTGAAG
This sequence comes from Promethearchaeota archaeon, assembly GCA_041305945.1. Lineage (GTDB taxonomy): Archaea > Asgardarchaeota > Lokiarchaeia > Sigyniarchaeales > Sigyniarchaeaceae > JBGLND01. Next base: position 1,484,300 of record JBGLND010000001.1, on the reverse strand, counting down.
AGCGCGTCCATCTCGTCGTCATCGAGCTCGACCTCGGGTTCCTTCCCTTGCTTGGTGATGATGCGGACCATCTTCAGCGCCCTCCCGTCCGGGCTCGTGCCAGCACGCTCGTCCACGGTGACCATGATGAATGCATTCTCGAAAAAGATTTCCATGCGCCGCTGCGAGTAATCGATGTCATTCCACATCGAATTCACGGAAAGGCTCATGCCATTCTTGAAAGTGAGCACCGAGGCGACCGAGGTTTCGATGCCATCACGGTCGTGATAATTGATCTTGGCAAACACGTCCTCGATTTCACCAAACACGGAGACCATGCCATCGATATCATGGATTGTATGCTCGAACAATATGCCCGCATGGGCTTTAGTCTTGTCCCCGCGCCACGTGGAGTTGTGCACCTCTTCGCTGCCCTTGTACGGTTTTTCTTGGCTATCGCGGAACACGATATTCATCGGCTTGCCCCACTTGTCTTTGTTCTGCTCGTACAGGTGCTTCAAGTACGCGATCTGCGGGGCGCTGCGGAAGACCAGCCCGACTTGGATGACCACCTTGTGCTTGTCGCGCGCGGCGATCATCTTCAACACGTCGTTCGGAGAGAATGCAATCGGTTTCTCGCAGAACACGTGCTTCCCGGCTTCGGCAGCCTTAAGGACGTAATCGAGGTGATCCACCGTTGGAACGAGCACGAACACGGCATGGACGTCCTTGTCCGCGATGAGATCGTATCCTGCAGTTGGTCCCTTGAATACTCTTGGCACCGGGAACACCTTGGAAAACCCATCGATCGCATCGGGATCGATATCTGCGAGTGCGTAGAGCCTTACTTTCACGTGCTTTCCTAATGGCTTCCATATCTTTCTCGCGTTGTTCTCGATCAAGGATATTGAAAACACGTGATTCTTGGCGATTCCACCGCATCCTATCACGCCGATGTTGATGATCGTCTTCTCGACGTCGTTCATGGGTGGATCTGGTATCGATACAAGAAATATTTACGGGATTTGCGTCGCGTTCAAAAGCGAGGCTGAATTTTGTTCCTTTAAATAGAAACGACAATAGGCGTAATTCCATGTCATTCCAAGTGTTACCGTTTTCAGCCATCATCGGGCAGGATAACATGAAGATGGGCTTGTTGCTCAACGTTATCGACCCGCTTATCGGTGGCGTGCTACTCACGGGACACCAGGGCACGGGAAAGAGCACCGCTGTACGCGCGCTCGTCGACATCCTTCCCGAAATCGCGGTGGTAAAAGGCTGCCCGTTCAATTGCGACCCTGACTGGCCCGAGGACAAACTATGCGACTTCTGCAAGGAGTTGCTCAAGCAACAAGGCTCACTCCCCTCCTTGACGCGCAAGATGGAAGTGATCAATCTCCCGCTGGGAGCTACCGAGGAGATGATCACCGGCACGTTGAACATCGAGCGGGTCATCAAGGAGGGCGCGAGGGCACTCCAGCCGGGGCTTCTTGCAAGGGCGAACCGGCAGATACTGTACGTGGACGAGATCAACCTTCTTTCTGATCACCTCGTGGACCTGCTGCTCGATGCAGCAGCATCCGGCGTCAACATCGTCGAGCGCGAGGGCGTGTCTTTCATCCATCCCGCGAAGTTCATCCTCGTCGGGTCCATGAACCCGGAGGAAGGCGAGCTGCGGCCGCAGATATCTGACAGGCTCGGGCTAGCCATCCAAGTGATCGCCAGCAAGGACGCGAAGGAACGCGCCAAGATATCGAAGATCGTGCTCGAATTCGCCACGGACGCGAAGAAAATCGAGGATAGTTTCAAGAACGAGCAATCATCTCTGAAAACCTACGTATCCGCGGCGCGGAAAAATCTCAACACCATCATCATCCCCGATAGCTTCTACGAGTCCGTGTCCAAGCTGATCACCGAGCTGGGCATCATCTCGCACAGGGCAGACATCGTTTTCGTGCGGTGCGCGCGTGCCCACGCTGCGCTCCAAGGAAAGCAAGTCGTTGGAAAGAGCGATTTCAAGGTGGCATTCAACCTCGCTTTGATGCACCGGCTGCGGAATCTTGCCATGCTCGGCGAGGAACACAAGGATATCAAGGACAGGGCACTCGATATCTATGGCGCGATAGAGGAAGCCATTGAAAACGAGGACTTGTACAAGCCCGGGAACCAAGAAGGCCCGTTGAAGCACTCGCAAAAGCAACAAGAAAAGATGGAAATGACCCCGCTCAAGGACGAGCATCCGGAATTGCCTGAGCCCGAAGAGGAACAGCGCACGCCCGACAGCAGCGAAGAGATACTTCCTGAAGACGCTCAACCTGGAGAGGGGATGCGGGTGCATTACACCCCGCGGGACGAGGAGTTCCAAGTGCAAATCGCGAAGGATGCCAAGCGGAATTCCCGGCACGTCGTGGACATCTTGAAGATATTGCGGGAGCAAAAATTCGCGGCCAGCGGTCGTTCCCACGGCAAAAGAATCAAGATAGTGTCCCGATCATCGGGCCGCTACATCACGTTCCGGAAACCCCCGCCGCATTCCCATCCGGGTTCGATCGCCCTGGACGCGACCTTGAAATATTCTTTCATCGACTACCGCCTTGCCAGCCAGATCGTTGCTCGTTCCATCGCGATTGGCTCCAGCATCACGGCAGCAGTGCAGGTACCGCCCGCTAGCGCAAGCCAAACCGTGATCCCCCTTCCCCTTCCCATCGTGCCATCCGCGATCAAAGAAAAGATATTTGAATTCAAGGCACCTCTTTCCATGTATTTCGTGCTCGACGCGTCGGCATCCATGAGCGGCACGCTCTTCCAGATGAAGCAGTTGATAGACTCGTTGCATCAAGAAGGCTACAAGAAGAAAGACAAGGTCGCCGTGGTCATGTTCCGGGGCAAGAATGCCCATGTCATCCAAAAGCCCTCGGTGAACCTCGAGACGATATCCAAGAAGCTGGACAACATCCAAGGCACCTCCTACACGCCGCTCGCTGAGGGCATCGAGAAGGTGCTCCAGATGATCCGGCTCGAGCGGATAAAGGACCCGAACTCCGTGCCCGTCGTGATCGTCGTCTCCGATTGCGGGGCGAACATCTCGAAGAAATACCCGACCTTGGTGGCACAAGTGCAAGAGGACTACGACATCATCATCAAGGAAATGGACGAGATCGCCGAGAAAATGGGCAAGATACGGAACTTGAAGGTCGTCATCGTTCTTCCCAAAAAGTCGTACGCGCTTCGGAACGTGGGCATAAACCCGTGGGTGCAAGGCTCGATCATTGAAAGCTTGAAATTCAAGGCCGGTGCCAAGGTCTTCGAGTGGCAAGGTGCCGACAAGGCCTTGATCTCGCTCAAGGAACTGTTTTAAGCCTTATTTTTAGGGTACCGGGACTTCCTTACCGGAAGCCACCCGTTTCGGTGGCTGGCTGGTGCAGCATGCGGATAAACCTCGAATGGCTTGGAGGCGTGGGATTCAGCGCGTCCACGCGGCACTTCAAGGGCATCACGATCGACGAGCCTCCCGAATTTCATGGCGGTGACAGGGGACCCTCTTCGGTCGAGTACATCGGGATTGCCATCGGGGGATGCTTGGGAACCAGTTTTGCTTATTGCCTCCAAAAAATGGAGGTCGCTGCACGCAAAATCGACATCTCTATCGATGTCGAGATGCACCATGCCGGGAACGAGGAGAAGAATCCCTTGCGCATCACGGGCATAGACGCGGCCATCAACGTCGAGCTGGAAGACCCGGCGGATGCCGAGATCCTGGACCTCTGCATCGAATCGTTCAAGCGATATTGCGTCGTCACCCAGTCCGTGATGTCCGGGGTACCGGTCAACGTCAGCGTGTCCAAGTCGCACTGAACCGGTGAAAAAACCAAGCAGTTCGTTATTATCCTTGAAATATCCCGATCGGGAAGGATGAGCGCGTGTAAATGAATATCGCCGCGCAAATGACGCTGGAAACGATGATCGCGGCCAGCACCCTCGTCGTGGATTTCTCGTACAGCTGCCTGAACCCGATAGTGCTGAGGATAGCGCTGTAACCGCAGTACACGGCGATCTGGACGATGTCCGAGACCATCCACGGTATCCTCGCCCGGTCGCTGTACAAGAAAAAGAACAGCCCGTCGATCTGCTCCACGAGTATCTCTGGCGGGGCCCCTGGCGTGGCAAGCTCCAAAGGGATTAGCGTTACCATCGGAAGCCCGACGAGCAATATGATAACCGATGCAATCGTGGCGAATATCGATGGGAAAAACGCCCACAGCAAGACGTTCGATTGCGTGCGCCACTTCGGGAGGATGTTCGCGATCAACTGTGTCGTGATCGTGTGCGAGATGATGATGAGCGCCCAAAGCATCCCGAAGTAGAGGATGCCAATCAGGACGAATGCGAAGTACAGCGCCACGCCGCTGAGCAAGAGGTACGCCGAGTACTCGGTCGAATAGGGCTGTCCCGAGAAGGTAACGTTCTGCAAGTTCAGCTTCGCCAGCAAGACGACGCCCGTGAGCCCGAAAATCAACACGTTCACGAAAAATGTTAGCAAGACACCGTTGGCGTTCGGCTTGTGCACGATGTCCCAGAACGCCCGTGGTGGGTCGGTTAACACGTACTTGAACCTTTCCTTCATCGTTAACGGCTTTTTCCACCGTTCCTCGTGGCGCCGGAACAGCCTTGGAACGCTTACTTCTATCGGTTCGATGTTAAGAATCGTTCCGCACACGTGGCACTCGAACTGGAATTGCGTCACGTCGTTGCCACAGCGAGGACATCGCATGAGTCTTTTAACCTTCTCTTAGCTTATATATGTTTTTCACCAAGATTGTATCACGAACCACCCGGTTCGCACCTCGGACGAGGTGAAATTCGTACCATGACCTCCAAGCAGAACCAAGAACGAGCGAGCAACATGTCCGAACAAGATAACAAATCTATCTTTTCCCTTGCATCTGAATTAACTAGCTTTTGCAGTCCAACAGGATTCGAGGATGAAATCCGCAAGTACCTTCTCGCGCGATTGAAAAAAAGTTGTGACGTCGAAACAGACGTGATGGGGAACGTCATTGCCCGTGTCAAGGGCACGGGCAAGGAACCACGGCCACGGTTACTTCTTGCCGCCCACATTGACGAGATCGGGTTCATGGTCTCCCATGTCACTCCCGAAGGTTTCTTGCGGGTTGCGCCCCTCGGTGGCCAAAACAACCGCATCTTGTTAGGGCAACGCGTGGTGATTTTGGGAAAGCAAGGCCATGTTAAAGGCGTGATCGGCGAGAAACCGGTGCATCTCCTCTCCGACGAAGACTTGAAACGGCCGGTAAAGGACGAGGACATTCTCGTTGACGTCGGCGCCACGAGCAAGGAGCAAGCATTGGACCTCGTCTCCATAGGGGATGCAGTGACGTTCGAACCACAATGCACGTGGCTGGGTGCCGGTGACGTGTTCTCGTGTAAAGCCGGCGATGACCGGCTTGGCGTGCTCGTGCAATTGCTCTGCATTGAATACTTGGCAAGGACCCCCCCGGCGTGGGACGTGATCGGCGTGTTCAGCACGCAAGAAGAGATCGGCGTGCGAGGTATAACCCCGTCCGCGTTCGCCGCGGACCCAGCGGCAGCTATCGTGCTGGAGGTGGCGCACGCGACCGACTATCCTGGCATCTCCCGGGACAAATACGGCGAGATCGGCCTGGGGAAGGGGCCTGCCATCCGGATCGGCCCGAACATGCATCCCCGGCTCACCAAGTTCATCATGAACGTCGCCGACGAGTTGCATATTCCTTTCCAAGTTGTCGTGCAGAACAAGCCCACGGGAACGGATGGCCACATGCAAGAATCAGCGGGTATCTTCTCCCGCTGCTCATCAGAACCGGACGTGCGACTTTCACCGCATCCGGCTCAAGCCCCGCTGCTCTATACAGAAGCTCCTGTTGGATTACTTGCATTCTTCAACGGCCACGTCTTGCCCGACGCTTGTTCCAATAATCATTTGAGTCAGGGTCGTACGGGCTCGTATGGATGCGCACTCTTGGCCACTTCCACCATTGCACCGTAAGTCGCCATGGTTGAACCAAGGAAACCCCATCGAATGAGAAAACCCACTTGCTCGTTCCGTTAGTCTTCCAGTATCTATCGTGGAGCCATTTTGCGCTTCTTTTGTAGTGCCTGTGCCCGGCCCATCGCCACATCAAATCCCAGAGGCGAAAGGACAAGTAGGAGAATGCTCGGTACGCGTCACTCCATTTAAAATAGTTGCAGAATCCGACAATGCGGCGATTCAGCCCCATGATCAATTCTTTCACGTTACTATTGCAATTCAACCGCGCGTATTCACATAGGCGGGTCAAGAATTGATCCATTCTCGCCCGGTTTGGGGTGCATGTGAAATATTTGATCTCTCCATTTTTCCGGTAAAACCTACGAAAGGTGAACTTCAAGAAGTCGAACCCGTCGGCCACATTAACAAATCGAGTCTTGGCCTCGTTGAGATCGAGCCCGATGGATGATAGGAACCCTTTAACGTTCGGGATCACGTATGCATCTAAAATCTCCCGCGTTGGCGCGAGGACGATAAAATCGTCCGCATACCGGTACACGGCCACGTCCTTGTTGCTCCCACGGCGTTGCGAGGGGGCCAGGTATTTTCTATTTGACGTGTAGATGCCGAATTGTCGTTCTAAACCGTCCAATGCTATGTTTGCCAACAAGGGGGATATGATCCCTCCTTGTGGCGTTCCTTTTTCCGTGTTCTTGAAGCCTATCCTATCGACCGCGCCCGATTTTAACCAAGCCTTGATTATCTCAGAAAAGGGGCTCGTGTCAACTTTTTGTAACAAGGCGTCGTGGTCGATATTATCGAAGCATTTGGAGATGTCTGCATCCAAGACCCATCCTGGGTGTGGTCTGCGTCCTTTATACGTTCGCAAAGTACCCACGATATGATGCACGGCGTCGATGGCACTTCTTCCAGGTCGGAAGCCGAAGCTATTTGGCTCAAACTTTGCTTCCCATTCTGGATTCATCGCTAATAGGACCAACATCTGCATTGCCCTATCCCGCATGGTTGGTATACCGAGCCGACGTTTTTCCACTGTTCCTGATTTTGGAATCCATACGACTTTCACGGGATCGGACCTATAGTCTTTGACATTTATCATCGCCGCCAAATTCACCTTATCCGGACCCATTTTATAGACTCGGCCGTCTATACCGGGTGTATTGCGGCCATCATTGACCTCGGTAACAATCCTCACTGCCCATAACCTGGCAGGGAGCGAACGCACCAACAATTTCTGCTGCTGCTGTACTTTCCAATATTTCCTTGCTCGAGCATTCCGGAAAATCTCTTGTTGCATTTTCTCTACGCTCCGCTTGGTTCGAACCCAATCCACGCGGGTCCAATCCAGCAGATCGCGTTGGCTGGCTCGTACGGGTTTATCACCCGTCTCACGACTTCCGACCATGAGAGTTTCCGCTTCAAGTCATTTCCGTCGGGGTCACGGGTAGTTGGCTCCCTTTCGGGCGGGCCATGAATGCCCTATCCCCCGCATTACCGGGGGCTTTTGCTTTCACCCGATCTCCACCTCCCTGCACTTTAATGCGTGGAGGCTTTCCAGAGTTCCTTCACACGGACGATTCCAAGACCTTTAGGCACCTGCTCTACCCCGGGCACCATCCGACCAGATGAGCACGCGAATTGGAACCGCGTGCCCCCGATGCCGTCGCCAGTTTGGTCAAGCTGCGTGATCAGCCGTGCCTTTTGAGCACGAGTCCGCGCGGTTATCACGAGCGGTCTGATTCCGCTGCCCTTTCAGGGATTCCATATGAAGACTTTCTCCGTCGCATTCCAATTTTGTCGCGGTTTGAAATAACGGTGCTCCGTTCCCTTTATTGCTAGTCAAAATACAGGATTTTTTTTAAAATTCTTTCAAGCCGGTGAAGCTCGGGACGTTTCTTGTTTGAGAGGTCTTCATACGTTTGCAGCAATCGATAATATAACTGGGATTGCAATTGAGTTAAAGAATTTTCCTCATATGAAAAACAAACTTCTAATGCACCTATAAATGAATCAATAATATGCAAAAATGTATCAAAATCAATCATACTATCATCAATCTTTCTCAAAGTCGAAAGGAGTGAGTTTCCCCTTGTAGCAATTTCTCTCTCTAAGCAAGTATTCTTACTTTCAATAGATGATTTGAGCACGGGCATATCTCTCGTTTTTGATTCCTTTAAATAATAGTTGAATATATTATACAATCTTGCCAGCTCGCCCTTTTTATCCGGTCTCAATAGCTCGATCGTGGTATTATTTGTTAATTCCATGCTTAGATAAGGTCCTGTGCTTGTATCCTTGAAACCAATCTTGGTTCCAAATAATTGGGAGATTTTTTCAAAGGGAACTATCGTAACTTCAGCGTCATGATTCCATGCCCGACTTTTAACAATGATAACCAATCTAGCTGATTTAGTAACGATGATGTATGTGTGTTTAAACTTGGGTAAGATACAAACCAAAAATATAACCCCTGCAATACTTGTTATTATTATCGGGCTCCAATCACTATACATTAAGATGAAATATATAGGTAAAAATATCAAAACCATAAAGCAAAGTAGCATTGGTATAATCGTTCCTCGTTTTAAATTATCAAGGGAGATAATTGCCTTTTCGGGCGATCTACATAGATTTTGACAAGATGGGGTGCCTTCCCAACTCAAGGAGGGTATAGGGGTGTAGGACGCGTAAGCTATCTTTGTATCCGCAGATTGGCAATAATGCACGAGTGTTATCGCAGTAGCGGGTTTTCCTCCTTTTGGAAAGGGTTCCAATTCTTGAAAGAACGATTGTGGAATGCTATTTCCAGATAAATGTATCTGTTTCAAGGAGAACAACATTCCCAAGCCTTTAATATCGGATATTTGGTTGTGAGACAGGTCTAATACTTCTAACGCGTGCAACTTGTCTAATCCTTCAATCATGGTAATTTTATTATGATTCAAGCGTAATACACGCAAGTTTTCCAAGGTTTCTAATCCTGATATTTTAGAAATGTTGTTATGGCTTAAATCCAAGACGTTCAGATCTTTCAAGTCGTTTAGATTTTCAATAGTCTCAATATTATTACGTGACAGATCCAGAATGCGCAAATCATGAACGTCATGAAGCCTGGTAATTTCACCTATTTCCCTTATCGTTCGTTTTCTCAAATTTAAGCATTTTTTGTTAAGTATGTATTTTTTTCCCGAAATAAGAACATGATCTCTTTTATCAAGTACCATTTTTTCTTCTTTCCTCATCTTTTTTCCGCAAGAGTGGATTAAACCGACATCTCTTCATCCATACCTTCAATAAAACAGCCTTTTTCGACGAGTCTTGATAAAACCTCTTTGTTTCTGGAAAAAAAAATCGGATTCAAACCATTAACAACCATTTTCTTTAAATTTTCTATTTTATCAAAGAAGACGGGTAAATCCAATATATTCGTATAACCTAGGACGAGTTCTTGGAGTCGTGAAAAAGTGCCACCCCAATCCGGGATCGAATTAATATCATTACCCCATAGATCCAAAATTTGGAGTTCACCGAATGCTTGAATTTCTCCAGGAAATTGATCCAAATTATTATTCGGAAGGTGAAGTGACTCCAACCATCTAAAATGACGAAATGAGTCCGGAAGAACCCACAACCCTTCATCAGGAACGCTTAAATATACCACGTGTTGATCCTTTGCAGCAAAACCAAGTTTATTTAGTGATTGGTCTTGCATTGGTGGAATGGGCACGCCAATGAACCTTTCAAGGTCCTCTAATGCATCACATTCTGGTTTCATGAGGGGAATTCCATAATATTCGTCGCAATTCGCGGAGGTGTTGTGATTTGCGATTTCGTGTTTTAGCAAAACATACCCGTGTTTAACGTGCTTGATAACATTTTCCTTGATTTCATTAATTAAATCGGGATTACTAGAGGATGAGTAAAATAATTTGATCTCTTCACCGGATTTCAAAAGAACGTATACTTCATTGTCCGATCTCGTCTTTATCGAGAGAATATCTGGAAAATGTAATGGTTTATTATTCTTTATTTTAAAATTTTTCATCTCTTTAGAAATAACAATGATCATCTTTTCATCATTTATTACAATGGTGTAACGTAAAAACCGGATGAATAGTAACCCAACTAATGGAAAGCAAAGAATGAATGCTAGAAGCGTGCCAAGGCCTTGCTCAACAACGAGATCAAAGAGAATAACGAATAGTACCGCGATCACGTTGAAGATGATGCAAGGTTGTACTACATCGGAATAATCATAACGGAACGCAAGCTTTATTGAAGAATTTTCTATGAATTGGAATTGTTTCATCATAATCAAAATTTTATTTAAATATTTCCAAGAAGATCATTGATAATTAATACGGTCACACTTGTAAACAACCACGTAATCACCAGATTCCTAAATAGGTCCCAGATTAAATCTTTCGCCATTTGTTTTACAATAGTACCCATAATCCCTAATAAACCGGATGCTCTTTGAGAGTAACCAAAGACAAATAATGTAATCGACCATTTGACAACTTGAGCGATAATTTCGAACATAAATTGGAGACTAAAAGGAATATCCCCTACCGTTTCGAAATTATTGATTGATAGACATACTTCCCAATTCTTCTTCATGATAGTCGACCCGTCAGTAACAGGAATTTTACTATTCCCGTCTGGTAATTCCTGTTCTCCACATCGCACCCTTGATGCCACGTGTTGCAGAGCAGTGGAATTTCTCTCCACCATTCAAGAGATGATTGTGAATCGGACAAAATCCTGAAATATCATGTGCAACGCAAAGAGTCATACCACAATAAGCACAAGACCGGACGGTCTTTTCTCCAGACATCATCAAGCCACAATACTGACAATTATAACGATACTTCACCCTCATAATTAATTGCAAGCAAGGATGGGGTATTTAAACCTATTGTTTATTTATGGCCTAAGAACATATGCGCGATCGAATGTATAGAGGTCTTCCAAGGAATGGTGATATTACCGATACCATCGCTCGGGAACCGGTTATAAAACCTTTGACGACCCAATGATCATCTAATCATGGTTGATTTTCCCGAACCACCGGCCCTCGACGTGCTCGAGAAACGCTACGCGACGGTCGACCCCTGGCAGAAAGTGGGTTTTTCAAGGACACTTGGCGGGTTTTTTTACCGATATGCCTTGTTTCTCATCGAACTTGTTATCGGCGCATCCCTCATCGGGTTCCTGTTCAACTTGTTTTACCCGTGGCCAGAGGGAGAGGGGTATAGGAACGTCGCCGGGTCGTTATTCGTAGTGTTATTCTCCGTTTTCGACATCGGGACCGCGTACGGGATAGAACGATTCATAGCGGAGTGGCGGGTCAAGAATCCCCGCAAAATGCTGAAATACCTGCAGTTTTTTATCTGGTACCAGATGATGACTGGGCTGTTACAAATCACCGGGATTTCAGCATGGGCACTGTTCATTGCACCGCAAACGAGTCTCGCGCACTTGATGTTCTTGTTTCTCATCATATCATCGACCCAATACCCGGGCATGCTTGGCTTCTTTTCCGGGGCCTTGAAAGGCTTGCAAAGGTTCGATAAATCACAGATATTGATGTTCTTGCACGGCCAGTTCTTGCAGATGGCAACGAATATCCTTTTCATTCTCATTGGACGTTTCCTGGGGGCTCAAAATCCCGCCGTTGGCGAGTTGATGGGCCTGGCCATCGGTGCTGCAATCGGTTCTTACATCGACGACGTGTTCGCCATGTTCCTCGGGGCGCATTTCTTCAAGAAGGCGGTCCGGGACATCTTTCCGGACTTGAGAATCAGGGATTGCTTCCGCCCCGATTTCGACTGGGCGATCGCGAAGGAATGCATGTGGTTCGGGGCACAAATCAGCGCCGGGGGCTTGTTTGGGGTTGTTACGAGCCAAATCATCACGTTCTACTGGATATTCTTCGTGCCGCAATTCAGCACGTGGATCATGCTATCGAACGTTGCCGCGGGGCTTGCCCAAGCAGTGCAATGGGGAACTGGTCTCGACCTGGTCCCGGCCATATCCGAATCATTCCTCAACGACAAGAAAAAGCTCGCGCAGTTTTACATTGCCCAGAGCTGGCGCTGGAACTTCTTCATGGCAGTCCCGCTCATCATCATGCTCATCATCTATCTCCCCATGATCCTGACGGTGGCGTTGAGCATCGGGGACGCATCGGTGTACTTGCTCGCGGTCCCGTTCTTCGGCCCGTGGATCATCGCCAAGCTGCTGGAACCAATCTCGTCGTTCGCGGACCAGGTGATCGTGGGCGCCTCGAGGCCCCGGTTCATAACGATCGCCCGAGTTATCGAGGAAATTGGTAAACTTGCGATCATGACATTATGGATCCCGGTGCTCCGGGTTACCGATGGGGGCCTCCCGGTGCTGATCTGGATAATGCCCCTTGGCACGTTCATCCCGACGGCGATCAAGACGTATGCGTCCTGGTATTACATCCACAACCGCATCGTGCACGTGCGGATCCCCTGGTGGCAGGCGCTCGTCGCGCCTGTCCTGAGTTCCGTCGCGATCTTGCTCATCAGCATGGCCTACATCACGTTCGTTTGGCCACCCTTGGTCGCAACGCTCACCTTGATCCCGGCGGCCGTGATCACGCTCTTGTGGATGCTGTTCGGGACGCTTGCCATCTATTTCTTCTTCTACACCTTTTTCGGCGGGTTCGACTCGTTCGGGCTGGAAATCTTGAACCAAGCCGTCAGCATGTCGGGACCCTCGAAGCCCCTCATGAAGATCATCTTGGCGTTGATCGCCGTGGGCATCAAGATATCGCCGCTGCACAACAAGTTTCCCATCCCGGCGCAAGACGCGTACAAGGAAGCGCTCGAGCTGATGTACATTAGGGAGATCAACGAGGCAAGGGAAGAAAAGAAGTAACGAAACCGGCCGCGGGTTATTTACGTTCCGGGTCCTTTTTTTCCTTGTCGGGACGCGTTCCACATTGGCCCATGAACTTGAGGATATCCGGCTTTTCCTTTTTCCCGGCGGGTGGTTTTTGCTCGCTCATGAGTGCCAAGATGACATGAAAGAAAAAAAGATTTGTGAAAATCACAACGAGATCGCGCCGGTCGCAACCAGCACGATGACGAGCCCGTAAAACGCCGCGAAGCAGATGTTCGCGATGATGAGCCCGCGTTCCTTCTTGTCGACCGTTGGTTGCACCACGTGCTGGATCAACCCTTCTGGATTCCGCAAGACACCTTGGATCTCCATGCGATCCCCGCTGCTCCGCTTTCCCGATAGGACAAGGCTCGTGAGCCACTCGAACGATCCCTTGAACTTGGCCTTTTCCCACGTCCACAAGATGGCATGCCACATCAAGAAGAGCAAGAGCAACACGATCACGAGCTGCGGCTCGACGAGACCGCCTTCGATGACCGGCCACCCGGTAATCCATTCAATCAACATTACAGGGAATACCATGAAGTATTGCAACATCCAAAGTGTGAGGGTCATCACCCCGAACCGGCGAATCCACACGGTGTACTTGATGAAAACGTCCTTGCGCGTTTTCTTGCGAAAGTCGATGAGGTAAAACAGCAACATCAAGGACATGATCTCCAAGCCCAGGATGAACGTCTGGTAGAACACCACCCTCTCGCGGCTTCCCAGATCGAACCCGAAGGCTATCCCGACGACGAATGATGCTTGCACGAACAGCAAACCAGTGTATAATGCCTTCCGGATGAATCCGGGCGTGATGGGGTAAGAATAAATCCATGCATGAAAAAAAGAATCGATAAACCCACGGTCGTTTTATTGCCCATATTTCAGCTGGAACCTGAAGAACAAGTCCAAGGCCGACACTTCCGAGATAATGTCCAAGTCATCGAGGATGATGGGGTGATCCACGACCCCGAAATACATGGGGCTGTTCATGTCCTTGATCTCCTTCAACGCGTCGTCGAACCTGAGCTCGCACAACTTGCTATGCACGAAGGCGTTCACGTGGTAGGGGTCATCCTTGTTGAGGATGAACGACACGGAGTCTTGTAGCTTCTTGATCTCGTCGACCAAGCCGTCTTGGTACCGCACGAGCACTCCTGGATTCATGCCCCCCGAGACCTTCATCTTGGCGAGGCTTGCCTTCATCTCGCGCTTCACCTCCCCGATGAGCAAGAAGAACTCGATGATGCGGGCTATGTGCTTCGTGATCTTGGCAAGAATGGCCAAGAACACCTCTTTCGTGAGGGAATTGATGAATTCTTGCATTTTCAAGAGCATGATCAACGATGTCATGGAGTTGATGCCCAGGTCCTTGACGATCGACTTGATGCTCACTTCCAGCAGTAGCAAGTCCACGAGCTCGTTCTCGTTCAAGTGCAAGTCACCCGCGATGAACGCCAACGCGGGATTGCGCACGTCTCCCATGTGGTCCTGCACGATATGCTCGAGCGTGATATCATCGAGTGATTCTCGTGACCCGCCGCGGGCGTGCTCCCCCCGCTTGTAATCGTCCATGGAAAGCTGGACGAATGCCGTCATATTTCCCTCGTATTTCAACAAGCCCTCGATCTGCCGCTGTTCGATCCCCTTTTCGTTGAAACGATACTCGATCTTGCCATAATCGATGGTCAACGCGTCGCTAAACATGGTCAAGTCGTCGATGCCATTTCTCTTGAGCACGTCGATGATCTGGTCCGCCTTCATACCGAGCAAGTTTTGCAGGAAGTAGAGGACCTCGTTCGAGGACCGGCTGGCTTGTTGCTGGAGTCCCTCGTAGATGACCGCGTGGATGCGTTTCTCGATCTCTTCGAGGCTTTCCCTCGCGTCGTTGGAGGTCTTGAAGACGTTCAAGACCTTGTCCTTGAGCTTGTTCGCCTCGTGGAACGCCTTGATGCCACGCTTCGAGATAGGCAGGCAATCGAGATTTTCCTCGTAGACCATGTTCGATATCTTCTGGATGGGCTGGTAGAGCAGTTCTAGATCGCTTAACTTGTTCACCTTGAGAAATTGGATGATGCTTTTCCTGAACTCGCCGAAGCTGAACGACTTCTCGCCCCGGTGCTTGTCTTTTTCCTGTGCCCGTTCCTTGGGAGCCTTCCTTCGCAAGGCCTTCTCGAGCGTATTGAAGCCGATGATGCCCTCGAGGTAATCGAAGAAGTAATACTCGGGCACCGTTCGCATGATCTCGATCAGGTCACCCTCGATGTCATCGGTCATGGCCCGCTTGCGTTCCTTGATCTTGATCGCGGGGGTGTTCAAGGTGAGCTCGTAGAAGTTATTGTAATAAGCCATTATCTTGCTCTGGATGGTAGTCTCGTCATCTATCGTGTTGCTGATGAGCGACTTGAACTCATCGTACAAGAGCTTGTGCTTTTCCTCGTCATTTTCTCCGGGATATTCCAGCCTGAAATGGTTGATGATGAGGAACGCCGCGGCGCCCTTGATCAAGTTGTCGATCGTCGCGGCATCACCACCGATGATCGCCAGTATCTTGTCCTTGCTTGCTTGGGACCGGAACAAGTCCACCAAGGCCGCCGTGATCGCGTGTACCTTCCCCGCCGGGGTTACTTGGTCACCCGTCGATCCTGCATCGGGACTTATCTTCATTCAATCCACCTCCACGAGCCGGTACCAGTTTGTCAGTACCGTGACCGACATCTTATCTTCTTTTGGTTCTATCACGAGCCGGAACTCGATTTTTGCGTCTTTTTCGAGTTGGAATGAAATTTCGGCAGGTAGCAAGAGCCCGTTGCTGAATAATGATGCGAGGTCCTGCAAGCTACGTTTCACGACCGCGTCCTTGAAATCTTGGACGGGCAGACCCGCGTCGAGGGCTTGCAAGACGTCGATCGAATCCAGGGCACCGAGGAGCTTGCCCTCGAAGTACGTGGGCAGTTTCTCTCGTATCTCCTGGCTTTGCTCGAACCGCTTCAGGAACTCGAGCAGCGCTCGCTTCTCGCGCGCGTCTTGCAGCGTGATGGCGTAGCTCGACATGATAGAGAACGTGTTCTCGAACGAGCATTGCTCGTCCGTCACGATCTTCATGAAGTCGAAGAACTTGCCGATGATCGCGGGCCTGTCCATGGGCTTCTGCGCGTGCTCGACTTGGAACACGTTGGAGAACGCGGAGCACCAGTTCGACGGGAGGTTCTTCCATTCAAGGGGTAATTTTTCAATCTTGCTGGTCACGAACTCGCCGAACAGGTTGGCAAAGCTTTTAGGATCGTAAAAATGGACGCCGTGTTTCTCGATGAATGCATTGAACACACTCGCGTTGAAGATGAATTCCCTCAAGAATTGCACGTCTTTTTCGAGGAGAGCGAATTTTTGGATGTGGGCATCGATCGCGTCGTGCTGGTCCTCGTCAAGCAAGTCGTGGGCAAAGTGCATCAGCTCCGCTATGGAGAGCCTGAACCGCGCCGAGATGTCCCCGAGCATCTTGGAGATGTCAGCGACCAGCCCGCCCGGCTCTACCAGCTTTCCTTGCCCCGTTTCGGCACCCGAGAGCACGCGGTAGTGGTTCATGTCCACCAGGCGTTCCGTCGCCTGCTGGAGGATGCGGCTACCAATCGTTTTCACTACGCCCTTCTCGTTGGGAAGGACGGTCTCCTTCACGATGTCCTCTATGAGCTGCGCGGACCTGTCCACCACGATGAGCCTCGCGTGCTTCGCCATCGTTGGCAGCAAGGTGCCACCGAGCCCTTCGAGCACGGCCTTCACCCTTCCGAGAGCCCTTCCGGCGGATGCTAGGTCGTCTCCCCTCGCGGGATTGATGTTCGTTTTCAAGATTTCCTCCTGGGCGCCGTGGACAGCCTTGATGGTGTCGTCGAGCAACGGCACGTCCCCGTAGGATTCCTTGAAGCTTTCCAAGAACGTGCCAAGATACGTCGCGTCGAGGTCTTGCCCCTCGAACTCCCCAATCTTGGTGCTGGCGCCATCTAGAAACTCGACGTTCCTCTTTATAAAGTCGTGCAAGTCGCGGTCCAGCCCGGCCATGGATTCGTTGAGGTCGATCCCCGTGATCGCGTTGCCGCTACCGACCATGCCAAGGGAGAAATGTTCCAGGATGGCCTTCACAAGCCCCCGCGTCCAGGGCGGGTAAACGTCCCGGAGCACCTTTCCCCAGAGATCGTACAGGATTTGAAGCACCGAGCCTGCCAATGAAGGCACCAGCGGGGCTGGCACGAAATTCTTGTAAAATTCGATAATATATTCCTCGTCAATATCGTCCGGATTGATGCTCTTGAATGTTGATTCGATCGCATCAAGTTTCACGTTACCTTGGGGAAACACGAGGCGCCACGGGACGTCCAACGTGGCAACAGGGACGTGCTCAGCGTGTTGCGTTTTCACGTGTTCATCCTGCACCGCCGCCTTCTCGCTGGCACGCCACGAGCCTTCCATATAATCGATCTCGGGGTATTGCAAGAACCTGTTCGCGTACCGCTGGAGCACGTTGTTTTGCTGGACGAAGTTGATGCCCCGCACGAGCGTGACCTTCCTGACCTCGTCGAACATGGACTGCATGTATTCCAAGCTTGGTATGACCTTCCTGTAGTCCATGGCGGTCGTGTCCCTGGTCTGCACCGCGAACAAGATGTTGTCGTCGTGAATTTTTATCGGGAACACCATGACCTTGCCGGTAGGCTTGCCGGTTGCCCCGTTCACCAGGTCGGACGCGTTGAAAACGTTGAACGTCGCCCGGTTGAATTCAAGAACCGAGCATGCCTTTATCCTCTCGTTAAGCTTGTTCAATAACTCGTGTCCCGCGTTGATCATTTCAGTACGGGTCTCTTCGTCGAAAAAAACTGGCTCCTCGTTTACATTTATGGAGAGCGCGAACAAATCCATTGCTTTGTTGAAGTACACGAGATACAAGCTATGATCGTGCGGGATGGTCATGTGAGGCGGTTCCCCGATTCGTTGATTCTTTCTTGGTTCGCTCCCTTTTTGTATTTTTATAACCCGTGGCATGCTACCCGCGCGCCAATGATGTCCTTGGCCGGTGCCGCCTCGCCCGGTTTTGTGTTTTTTCTACATCGAAAAAGGAAGGCAAGAACCGTGGTCGTGACCGGCTCTTTCCATGTCACGCCTGACCCCGATTTTGAACGAGCGTGCGGCGTTATTGCCCGCGCTCAAGTCGGGTAAAAAAAAGGATGCCAGTACTGGTGATTACATCACGCGGACGATCTTTTTCTTGTCCATGATGATCCAATATTCTACATTCGAATCTGGAGCGATCTTGGAGCGAAGTTCCTCTTCCGGGGGCATCGTGGTATCGAAGCTCTCGAAGCTCTCGGAGTCCATGAGGCCAATTACCTCACCCTGAACGTGCGTTATCTGGGCGGTGCGTTTCTCGATGTTTGGAATTTCAAGGCTCGTGTCCGCGGGGAACGTAGAGCTGGTTTTCTTGCCAGTGAAGATGTTCTCGCTATCGACCCGCATCTTCGCGTGGCCGTGCTTGCCACTTTTCGAGTGCAGGGGTTCCGAGAGCACGCGGTGAACTTCACCGTCCAGCAAGAAATAGTGGCCTTTCTTTAGCTGATTCGCATCCTTCCTAGAGATTGACATTTTAAATCTACCTCATGATGGTGATTATCTCGACATGGAAGACAATGGAACGGGTATAAAAAAATTTGTTCAAAAACCCGTCGGACATCGCATCCCTCAGATCAATCGGGCAGATCACCCGGTTTTATCCTTTATTTTCTTGAATTCCTTGAGAACGAGGCCGTCCACCATGCCTTCCCCGAACATGCATGCAAACTTGAATTTATGGACTCCTTTCATGACGGGATACCTCCGTTTTGGATTCTTGGACGTCAACGCCTCGAGCACCACCCTTGCAACCTTGATCGGATCGTCGCCGCCGTCCTTGTTCTCCCGGATGCTCCGTTCCATCACATCCAGGCATATATTACCGAGCTCCTCGATCGAGTATTTCATGTTGCGGTGTTTCTCGAGATAATCCAAGCCCTTGTCCCATATCTTGGTCTTGTATGCGCCCGGCTCGACGACAATTACCTTGATGCCATACGGCAGCATTTCCCTCCTGAACGAGTCCGAGTATCCTTCCAGCCCGAACTTGCTCATGCAATATGGCCCCATGAACGGCGTGGCGATCTTCCCGTTGTAGCTGCTCATCATGACCACGCGTCCCTTGGATTCCACGATGAACGGGAACACGGCACGCGTCACCCTGTGAACGCCAAGGAGGTTCACCGAGAATTGACCCTGCAATTCGGATTCGGTAACGTCCATGATCGGCCCGCCATACCCGACCCCGGCGTTGTTCACCACGGCGTATAATCCCGTGCCAGATTCACGTATCAGCGAAGCAAGTCGTTCGACGTCGTCTTGCCGCTCGACATCCAATCTAACCGCTGTCACGTGCTCCATGCGTTCCAGTTCCGCGATGTCCGCATCCTTCCTCGCACCAGCGTAAACGTGAAACCCGCGTTGCGATAAAAGTTCGACGCAATCCCTTCCTATTCCGGAGCTCGCTCCCGTCACGAGCACCCGTTTTTCTGCTGCACACATCTCCAATCTACCTTCGTGTCAAGTGCGTGTTTCCCACGCGGGCCTTTTAAAGGTATGGGATGCCGTGCAACTAGCACCCGGTTTGGATTCCACGATGTAACGGTGCGCGCGCGGTCAACAGCGTGGAGGAAACCTACAATAACGTGCGGGCTCTTCTATCAGCCTGACGATGATGCCACCATCCGGCGGGGTTCCAGCCAAAAGGAAAGCCCCCCGGAACGACCTCAATGACCTTGATCCCAAGCAATGGTTGATATCCTTACATCTTCAAGACGAGGTTAATATCGCCCGCCGTCAACTTCGTGCGCTTGGAGTGCCTCGTGAGCTTCAAGGCCTTCGCAGTTACGTCCTTCCCCAGGTCTTCCAAGTAACTGATGAGAAGGTCAACTGCATCACGAGCCACGATCTGGGCACCAACGCTCTTCATGAGGTCACGGACGGGTGACCATGCGAGTATCTTGTTCTTTGCCATTTTGCATCATCCGCGTGTGTGAAAGTATGGTATTTTGTTTTTCGTCGGAACGATTGGCCTCGCGACGGGGAGTGAAGTCGTGCCACCTTGCCGCGGGACGAACCACCGACACTTGCTTTACTGTCTCTCTTGTATTTATACTTTGCGGCGATCGGGGGTGATCACCGGGAGGAGAATCGCGCCCTCGATACTCTCACCGGCGAGTGAGATGATCCAACCGGAATCGACAGAAACCAACGGTTGCCCTCTAGACACCTTGATGACCGATTTTTTATGGATGGAACCTTCACCGGACCGATCAAGATCTACCGTGATTTTGAAAGCTTCATCGCTCGTGAACCAGTAATCGACGACGGGCGACGTGGGGGAAAAAGGATGGACAAGGCACCGTGGTTGAAGATCTCCCCAAGACCGACAACATGCGTTGCATTCGTGACCAAGAACCACGATATAAATCGACAACCCGGTTTCCCACGAGTCATCATTGCGTGCATCTTCCCGGGGGAAAAAAAAAGCCCCTTTCCAGCCATTCGGCCTCTCTCCTTTCACGCGCACCCGCACGCCCGTGCCATTCGTTGGAGGAGACTTTTAGAGGTGACTCTAAAAATCACGGAACAATCCAAGACACAACCCCAAGGAATGAGAGTTGGTATAATGCCTCAAGAAATCAAGGATGCAGAAAAATTCCTGCAACTCGCTGGCACGGCCACCTTGTGCAAGATAAAACGCAGTGGCAACATGGTGAAGTTGAAACTGCGTACCAAGAAGCAATTATACACGTACGCGACCGATCCCGAGACCGCGGATGCTCTAAAACGCAAGTTGACTTGCGAGATCATCGATTTGTAAAAAGCAACACAATCACGACAGGAGTGAATTGAAACATGCCAGTAGGCGACCCCGTAGGTAGGAAAATTGCCGCATATCATCTCTTGTATCTAAAATTATGTAGGAAATGCGGAGCGAAGAACCCGTTCACGGCCACGAAATGCCGCAAGTGCCGTTCGAAGCGCTTGCGCCAGAAGAAACGTGAAACGAAGAAGTGAGCCGCGATCAAGGCTCGCTCCGTGCACCCGCCCCTTCTTGAAACCACGTGTTTCTCCTTTTCTATCCAACCGCTCGCACGCGCAAGCACCTATGCACCATCAGGATTGAATGGCTCCAACCGGTACGCGGCCATGGTTAGGATGGAAGGGCAACCCACGTGCTCCGTTGCCGTGAAGCGCACTTTTTTCACGGTCCTTGGCTCGAACACGTCGATGCGCTTGTGGCCTATCGATGACCCGCGGGCTAGCTCCACCCAAAGATCATCTGGGAGAAGACCTTCGATGACATACGCTCGCACGCGATGGCCTTTCACGATGTCTTCCATCAAGACCAGGTGGTTCACCTCGCCCGGCGCGGGAAGGGACAGCACGAGCACCTCGCCCTCCCCGCGGGTCTCCGCAATGGGCGACGCAAACCGCTGGCGCACGGCGTCCCCGAACGCGTGCAACGCTTCAACGTCCGGCTCGGGCACCAGCCCGCGATCGTCGATCACGAGCCCGAGCAAGACGTTGCTATTGCGGCCAACGGACGCGTAATACCAGCCGAGCATGACCTCGGGCGGGGCGACCATGTACTCGCCACCGGGCTTCCAGAACCAGTTCATGTAGCGAACCGGCACGTCGGTCTCCGCCGGCATCCACGTGCGGCCATCGGGAGAGCCGACCCCCAGCTCGCGGGATTCCTCGGTACCGTCGAAGTCGTGGCTTGCCAGCGACGTGCTGCTCCAGCAAGGATATGGCGCCTCGCCCCGCTCGTTCCCGACCCACCTGATGTTGGACGGGTGCTGGTGGGGGCCCTGGAAGCATATCGCCCGCGGCTGGTACCGCCGGAGCAGTCCAACGTAATCTGGCCCGTGCTCCAGCACGCCCCCGTCGAACCAGATCTCGAAGAGCTCGCCGTACCGGGACCAGATGATGGATAGCTGGCGCGTGACGAGTTCCTTGAACGCGTCCCACGCGGGTGACGGGTACGCGGGCAGGTTACCCGAGCTCTTGTGGATACCCAAGCGCGCGTTTGCCTCGCACGAGTAGTACAAGCCTGGCTTGATCCCGTGCTTGCGGCATGACCCGACGAAATCGGCAACGATGTCACCCTTGCCACCCTTGTAGGACGTGTTCATGATGGAATAATCGTATTCCGGGTCCGGGAACAAGGTGAACCCGGTCACGTGCTTGGCGGTAAGGACCGCGTACTTCGCACCTGCAGCCTTCGCCGCGGCTATCCACTGGTCCGTGTCCAGCGATGCAGGGTTGAAGATGCGAGGCTCCGGTGGGGGCATGACCTTCCCGTTCACGATGAATTCCCAGTCCGGCTGGAACACCTCGATGTCGCAATGGATGAGAACCCCGATCTCGCAACCCGCCCATTCAACGTGCTGGGGCGTCGGCAATGCCAAGTCCCGTGTTTTTTCGTTAGACATGATCGTCACTATCCTGTTCCACATGTTTGCTCGAATGGTCGTAAACGATCCACCGGTACCTGCAAGACTGGTGGTTGCCTTCCTTGTACAAGTAACTATCGCGTGGCGTGTCGATTATTTCAACGAGCGCGCACCCGATCGCCTCGCACGTTTTCCGGGATGCCGTGTTTTCAGGATTGCAGCATATCCAGATGGTGTCCATGTGGTGATCGATCGCCACTCGTTTCACCAGGTGGCAAGCCCTTGCAGCATAATGGTGGCCCCGGAAATCCTTCTTGATGTAGAAACCCATCTGGCCGTTGTATTTCACCAAGAAATCCGTGTACCCGATTGCAAGGCTTACCCGGCCTATCTTATCTTCACTCCCGTGGGGCAGGATCGTGAAATAATAGGTTGGTGGCCAAAGAACGCCCATGTTCCGCGTTGCGGGGTATTCCACGTCGACCACGACGTCGATCTCGCCATCCGTGAAGGCGGGATATTTGTTGAAGGTGAACTTCCTCAAGGTTCATCACGATGGCGCGTGCCATGTTAGCATGAAAATAATGTAATCCAAAATACAAGAACATGCCCGTGGGGAATTAGAAAACGATGAACGACCTGCAGCGGTCTTATTCAATGCCAATGTCGGCGAGCAGCTTCTTCGGCGAGGGGCGGTGGAACTTGAGCCCGATCTCGTCTTGCGTGTGACCGAACGAGAGTGCAAGCAAGTCCGTGAAGTAAAACACGGGGAACTCGTACTTCTCGCCGAACTGCTTTGCAACATCACGCTGTGCATTCTCGAGACGTTGGTAGCAGCTCGGGCACACGACCACGATGCAATTCGCACCCGCTTGTTGCATGCTCTTGTACTTCCGGCGGTTCATATGCACGGGAATCTCGGCATCGGCGTTCGAAACCCCGGTACCGCAGCAGAGCATCTTCTCGGAATACTCGACCGGCTCGGCACCGGTGGCACGCACGATCTCTTCCAAGCGCTGGGGGAAGAACGGGTCGTCCCACTCGATCATGTTGCTTGGCCTGATGAAATGACAACCGTAATGGACCGCAACCTTGAGCCCGGTGAGCGGGCGCTTGACCAAGGACTTGATGGTCTCGATGCCAATCTCCTCGTCAACGACTTGTGCCATGTGACGGACCGAATCGACCGTGCCCTTGAATGACGTCCCGATCTTGGCGAGCGTCTCGTTGACACGGTCCCGGACGTGGTGGTCATGCTTCATGGTCTGGTTTGCCGTCTTGAGCGAGAGCACGCACCCGCTGCAGAGCCCCATGATGGCCTTGGCCCCCATATCCTCCGCGACGGTCACGTTGCGGGCAGATAGTGCACGCCACGTGTCCTCGGAAACGGACTTGATGCCTATCGGGTCCGGGCAGCATGCCGCACCTTTCATTGGATGCAAGGCAATGTTCAAGTCGTTGCACACGACCTTCGCGGATTTCTCGACGAACGGGATGCGTGCCGGAATGACGCAGCCGAGGAACAAAGCCTTGTCTATCTTGGGCAATTCGATCTTTTGCTGTTGCGATTCGGTCATAGTGGTCAGGCCTTCGTTTCCCTCGATTCCTTGATTGTCTTGAACCGCCCGACGAGCTCCTTGAAGCCGGTTGCATCCATGATGGCTTGGAGGTCGGCAAGCGGGATGACGATGTTATCCTCCAGCTTTTCCTCCAGGCCGAGTTCCTTCCGGCGGCGCACGATCGCATCTTGAAAGGGGACGGCAACGCCGTTCTCGTACACCGCGGTGGACTGGCCAATGTAGGCGTCGGGCACGAACCCTTCCTTGCACGCCAAGTTCTTCAAGATGTTGAATATCTCGGTGAGCTCGACGTTCTGCGGGCAAGATTCGTCACACGTGTCGCATAGCGTGCATTGCCACAGCACGGGATCGTTGATGAGCTTGTCTTTCATGCCCAAGAGTGATTTCTCGATGATGCGCCGAGGATTGTATTTCCCGCCTGTTTCTCGAGCCGTTGGACATCCTCCAGAGCAGGTCCCGCATTGATAACAGTAGGACAAGCTCAAACCGGCATGCATTTGCAATATCTTGTTTCTGAAGTCAAAATTTATCGTGGTCGCCATTTCAAGAAGCACGGGTGATGGTCGTGAAGTGAATAATATAATCTTGATACAATGGTATCTAGCCCCATGAGAATTTTATACCTTATGCCGTACCACGATTGCTTTTCCGATGTCACGTCCCTTGTACAGATTTCAAGGGGGAGGGGCACGTTCATGCCATGCTTGCCCAGATCCTGAACCTTCGTACCTTTGCGCCCGAACTCAAGAGAAACGTCTCGATTTCGCCAGCCACGCGGTCCGGTATCATGATGGAAGCAATGCCTATCCTCTCGGCACCGTATTGCTCTACTAAGCCCGTCTTGCATGATTCGTAACTCTTTCCCTTGTAAATTTTCACGATCCGTTGCCCGAAGAGCTCGCGCCGCACTTACATCTTTTTTGCGTGGTCTATCGCGCGCAAGTCATACTTGATAATCGAAAACGGTTCTAGTTCGAGCTTCTGGATGGGAACGGGAGGTATTGTTCCGTACAAGACCTTTCCGTCACCAAGAATGCTTTCGAGGAGATATCGTTCGAACCCTGCCAAGTCTCGATCGGTAAACACGACTTGGATGTTCCGGTCGAATTTCTTTTCCAAGTCAAGCAAGCGGTTCCCCATGGATTCTTTCACTTGCTTGTCAATACGTTCTAGGATGAAACACACGTCGATATTCTTCAAGTAATCACCATGGAATTAATGCAGGCGCACCCTTAGCCACCCAAGTATCTGGCCGATGACGAGATGCTCTTGCCGGATGAACCAGTGATTCCCCTTGAGAAGAGCAAGGAAATGGTGCGGGAGTAAAGCAAGTTTTTTCACGTTTTCTGCAAAGTTCCAGAACGGGATGGTGCAATCGTTTTCCGCGTGGATCAAGAATACTTTTTCGGCGTTATTCTTCTCAGTCCAGACGGGATGCTCGAAAAAACCGAACTCCTTGTCGATGTAAAACTCGGGCGAGACCAACCGGTCTTGCAACGCGGTGGGCTTCATCTCGAGACCGGACCACTCGAATGACTTCTTCATGAACCAATCCGGCGTGAACGGCACCAACTTCCTAGTCGCGGTCTTGACGAAACTATGCAACCCAGCCAGCGCGATGACGCACTTGATATCGGGATGACACACCCCGTGGGTCAACCCGACGATGGCCCCGAGGGAGATGCCGACGAAACCGATGTTCTTCCCATCGAGTTCATCGCGAGCCTTCACGAAGTCAACGATCTTGGATACCGTGCGGGCTATCTCGAGGATGTCGGTCTTGTCGCCTGGCGAGCGCTCGCGGTTAAAGGACGTCGCCAGCCGGCCGATCTCGTCTTGCGGAGTACCGCTTCCTTGGCGGTGGCGGGCCACCTCCACCCGCCGGGTAAAGTCGCCGGCGGCCACGAGCTGGACCGTCGAAGACAGGTCTTCGATGGGGCGCACGATGCGCCGCACCGCGGCCAGCCCGGCACCGGCGGCCAGCACAATGCCGGCCAGGACGGCAACCGCGGTGATGAGCATGGTGTTCCTGGCCAGCCTGAACGCTTCGGAGGTGGACTTTTCGGCCACGACCCGCAGCGACTGCTCGCCAAACTGGATCGTCTCGAAAGCCAGCACAACCTGCGGAGAGTCGAGCCCGGGATAGAGGCCGTCCTCCGCGGGCACCTGGAACCGGGTGCCGCGCAGCACCACCGACGGGTTGCGATGGGCGATGAGCCGGCCTTCCTCCGAAACGATGTAGACGCTCTCCCCCTCGCCAACGGGCATGCCGGCGAGGACGTTCCGGGCCGTGGCGTTGGCATAATCGAGCACCATCTTCAATGCCACGAACGGGTTCACGTTCCGCAGGGCTTGAACGATGTCAACGGGATAGCTGAAGTACTTGCCATCGATGAACTGGCGCGTGAGCCGGTCCACGACGACCCAGTCGTCCCCGAGCAATTCCTCGATGAGCTTGTAGAGGGACGGGTTTTGCGAGAAAAACCGGTGTGGACCCGCGTCGGTCTTGTAGGTTTCGCCATCGTATTCCTTGCTGATGGTCTTGGACAAGCCACCGATCACCGTGTCCTTCTCCAAGATTAACGACGTGATATCATGCTTCGAGAGATTGTACGCTGCAGAGAGGCCGGCTGGCCCGGCTCCGATGATTATATTCCTCATCATTCCACCCGGCATCAAATGCCACGAAAGCATCCTTGGGTCTGAGTTGGAGAAACGTTGGAATTGATATAAATCAAATCAAACAAATTCTGACGCGTGCATGGATCATGAACGCTCGCGATGAACTTACCCTTTGCCGCGTGCACGGCGGGTTCACCGGCCGGGTCACCGGCAGCACGCTGGGGCTCCCGATCGAGGGAAAAACGCACGAATATATCAAGAAAACGCACGGCTACATGAATGATTTTGTCGGGATAAAGGTAAACAAGGATGGCGTGTTTGACGGTGTCATCAACGATGACGAGTTGTACGAGATCATCCTCTTGCTTGCATTGCAAAAAAAAGGCACGAAGCTCACCTCCATGGACGTCGCCAAGGAATGGCTTGCACGTTTGGAAGGCTTCAAGCTCGTGTTCACCGCGGAGAGAATTGCATTGCAACGGTTCAGGGAAAACACGTTCTTGTTTGGTGACGATCTCATCCCCGGTAACGAGTTCTATGATTACATCGGCGCGCAGATGCGCGGGGAAATGCCGGGGTGGATCCACCCGGGCAACATGGCCGCGGCGGTCGACCTCGCGATCACCGATGCAAGCGTGAGCCATGCCCGCGAGGGAATTGCCGGCGAGGCGTTCGTGTCTGCAATGGTTGCCGGTGCATTCTTGATTCCCGCGGACCGCGTGCACGGGGAGACGGTGGACGCTGATGACCTCACCGGGTTGATCGAGCGCGCGATGGAATCAATACCCCGTCCCGGCAAGTACATCGATGTCTTGCACCGCGCGCGGGAGCTCCACGACGCGAGGCCGGTCGACTGGGAACGCAACTTCGTCGAGTTCAAGGAATACGCGGAAGGAGACTTGTTCGATAGCTTGTATGAGGGCTCCGATGACAAGCGAAAGAACGAATTGCTCAAGTCCTACTTCGTGCACGTCCTGCCGAACGCGGGTATCATCATGCTCGCGCTCTTGCACAGCAACGGTAGCTTTTCCGAGGCGTTGAAGATCAGCGCGGGATGCGGGATGGATGCTGATTGCAATTGCGGGAACGTTGGCGGGATATTCGGCACGATCATCGGGCAGGAAAACATCCCCCTCAAGTGGAAGCGCCCGATAAATAACACGTTCCTGACGCTCGTGAGAGGGTGGGAGGAAGACCGCATCGACGTGATCGCGAGGATGATCCACGAGACGTCAACGGGCATCGGCAGGTAGGCATCACCTGCGCGGTTGGCTCATGGTTGTCTTGAGCAACTCGCCCTTCGGGCCAAGCTGGTGGATTTCCGAGAACACGCTGTTTTTCAGCATGACGACCTTGACAACGGGCACCCGCGTCCCGTTGACATCAACGAACTTGATTGATTCGGGAACATCTGTCGCCTTTTCAACCTTCACGAGCTTTTCGACGCCATCGACGGTTTCGTAAAATTCTACCGTGCCGGGGTGCCCGGTTTTCATCAAGGGTGCCATGCAATACGCCTCAGCGGATAGAAGTCACGCTAGGATATTTTTTCTTTCATGGTGGTTTCGATCATTCAATACAAAAAGGTACCAACCCCTATTCGACGGACGATGCATGCCCACGCGTGCAATGAAGACGCGCTTAGAATAACAGTTGGTACCCGGAACAATTAATCCGCAAGTATATTTAACATGACGATACATATTGATGATGCCGGCACCGGTGACCCGTTGCTCGGTGCCGTGATTGGTTTTTTGCGAGCAGAAACCGGCGACCTCCATTTTGAATGGATACCCATCGAAACATACCAAGAGGGAACCTATTCGAAGGAGAAACCGCAAGAGGAAGCTGCGAAGGCAGTCATGCGTGGCTTGCTCTCCATGAATTTGAAGGACGACGAGCCTGTGATGATCTGCCAAGGAAGCATATTCGACAAGGCAAGGGAATCCCTCGACGGGGCCAATATCAAGCACGAGCCCCTTAAAATCGAAGGGAAACTCCAGGAAGCAGTCGAGGAGGAGTACATCAAGGCCGTCGAGGCCCTCGGCATCCGCTCGAAAGCACTGCGGGTGAGCGAGGATGACAAGGAGAAAGGATACCGCAAGCGGTACTTCGTGCTGCTCAACTGGGCGAAGAAACGCCCCGACGATCGTGAAAAATTCGTGAAAAATGGCCTTCCGTTCTGGAAATACTCGAAGGACCAGCAAGAACCGATCCCTGGCGGCTGGAAGAAAGCACGCAAGGATTTCGAGGACAAGCTCGAAATCATCATGAAGAAAAACGCGGACGGGCTCACGTGGGACAAGCTCCAGAACATCATCAAGAGCAATTTCCCGGCGGAGCACGTCTGGCTCAACCAGGTCGCCTCACTGGAACCTGGCGCCCAGCACGCGGCGAGCGGCAGCAACGGCATGCGCGTCCAGCTGTACAACAGCCTCTTGAGCCAGGTCTACTTCTTCATCGGGAAGCACTTCAGCGAGAAGCCGCCCGATGCGGCGTGGAAGGCCATCATGTGGCAAGAGGACACGCACGCGGTGAACGGCATCATATTCTACGTTGCCCGGGACGACCAGTACAAGCAGAACATGAAGTGGCTCCAGTTTTTACGGCCGAAGATGGTGAAACTCCTCGGCGCGCATATACGCTTCGTGATCAAGCCATTCTAGCCGGTCCATCAAGATCGAGGAAGGAAAAAAAGGAAACTGGAGCAGTTAAAAAAAATACTTGATTTTTTTCAAGGTCACGTGAATATTTCCAAGGAGACCGTCCCGGTCAAGCCGTGAGGCTTGATGTTGGTCTGGAGCATGTTCTGGGCGGTCCCGTAGTGGACGAGCTCGATCGTGTTCGTCGTCCCCGCGTTCAACGACCGCGTGATGTCGACGTCCCACGCGTGCCACGCGACATCGACCAGCTTGCCGTTCACCTTGACTTCAACGCAGTCCGTCGTGCCGGCGACCTTCAAGACCGCCTTCTTGGTGCCGGCGGGAACGTCCACGCGCTTGATGTACGAGAAACCGCCGTGGTACCGCGGGAAGCCTTGCCCCGTGATGTCTGACAGTTTCACTGACGCGCGGGGTTTCCTGAGCTCGGGCACGCCGTCCTTCTCGTCCACCTCGAAGTACCCGACCAGGCGCCACGGGTCGGTGACCACGTGGAATGTCTCGGGGGTCCTCGTCGTGCAAGCGAATTGCACCTCGTTCTCGCCGTCCTTCACGTGCGAGGTGATGTCGAGCACGATCCAGTAAGCATCGAGGTACTTGAACTCGAAATCGAACGTGATGGGTATCTTGGTACCGTTCACGAGCACTTGCACGCTGCCGGGCACCTTGAAATGGGCACGGTCGCCGCCGACCAGCGGGTCGGTCGTGGTCTTGCACCAGCCATAGTCGCCCACGAGGCCCTCGATCACGAGCTTCACGGGGGCGATGTCACGCACGTCATGCGCCACGAACTTGTGGGTGAACGTGCGGGTCGAGTGGTACCCCCACGCGCGGCCCGCCTCGACCTTGTAGGATGAATGCCAGTCCAAGTACAGCATCGCGCCGTTCGGCATGTTGAGCTTGGTCTCCCACTCCCCGTCGAGGGCGATCACCGACGACACGGGTGGCAAGGGTGCCTTGCCGGGGATGTCGCGTATGCACGGGGTGGCGGGCCGCGTCACGCAGAGCAAGTACGAGGTGTAAGGGGCGAACGAGAGGTCGAGGACGGTCTTCCCGTCCTTGATGCCCCACGAGTTGAACGGCGTGATCTCGCCGGTTTCCGTGTCCCAGAGATCGACCTTGCCCGCGCGCAAGCGCAACGTGCATGCCACGCGGTCATACGCGGCCGTCCTTGACGTGTTGGCGAAAAAGAAGAGGTCCTTGTCCCCGAATGCCTTGTGGACGGTCATGATGTACGCTGGATGCTTCGCCGCGTCGTCCTTGGCAAGCAGTAGGTCCCGCTGCGCGAGGGGCAGCAACGACTTGCACGCGGACTCGAACAAGGGATAGTACCCGCCGGAGAACGGGGGCTTTTCGGGGCCCTCGATGAAGACCGCGCGGCCGCCAGCGCCATTCTTGTTCTCGTGCACGGCGAAATCGTGAATTGCCAGCGCCTTGACGCGCGTGGCAACATTTGCTGGATCCACGTTGAAGATGTCCTTGAATATCCTCGCTATCTCCTCGGACTCGCCCGCGCTGGCATCCTTGCATGGAAGGGAATATGTCGCAAGTATCTTGCCGCCGGCATCGAAAAAGTCTTTCACGAACCTCGCGAATCGAAGCGTGACGCACGTCGTTGCCCCGAGGAGCAAGACCTTGAACGTCCCGTCCTTGATCGAAATCCGGTCGCCATCGATGCGAGCCGCGACGATCATCTCCTCGCTGGCATACTCGAAGTCGAGCTGCTGCCGGAAGAGGCAGTCCGAGTTGTGCGTGAAGTAGGTACCGACCATCTCGGCCATCTCGGACGTGGACGGCTTCATCTCCGCATAAAACGATTTTGCTGGGTACAAGCACAGGACGTCGGCCACCAGGACGCCGGAATGCGCGTTGAGGGTCGCGCACAGGCGAGCGCAATGGTCAGCCACCCGCTTCCAGTGGGTGTAGTACGGCTGGTAGTTGAACGCCGCCGGATGGTCACCCTTCCTGTAGGAGTCCTCGCTGATGTTGAACGAGTGCGGGACGAAGAGGTCGCAGCCCGTGGCGATCAAGAAGTCGGTGACGCGCTTGGTGCTTGCCATGGTGATGTCCCACGCCGACGTGCCGTAAGACTCCACGAGGACGCGCGGCTTGCCGAGCAGGTGCGCGGCCGAGCTGGCGAGCTTGCTAGCGGTGACCATTTCGTTTGCCATCCCGGAGTACGGGTTCTTGTCAAGGTTCCAGAGTTCCTCGATGCCATCGGGCCGGACGTCCTCGGTGAGCTGATCGACGCCACCATAATGCATGTACTCGAACACCTTGAAAAAGTCGCCCTGGTTCTTGATGTGCGATGGAAAACTGCCCTCGGAGTTCACGTGGCCCGTGGTCCGCAAGTTGTACCGGTCGCAAAACTCGTATATGGGCTTGTAGAAAGCGTTCACGTACATGTCGGTCGCGCACTCCCAATAATTGCAGCGGTGCTTGGCTGAAATCGCACCGGTGTTGTAAAACAAGGAAACCAAGGCGGTATTGAACTCGTACCCGAACATCTTCTTGAACCGGCGCGGCATGTCTTGCGTGAACGTGATCCAGGGAACCATCCGTCCCTCGGGAACCGCCATGTGAGCCATGCTCGGCTCGTCCGTGAACATGCCGATGACCGTGCCTGACCGGGAAGTGGACGAGATCATCCGCGTTCCCATCGATTTTTTTGCATGCCCGAAAAATTACGCCGAGACCATCTACGATCTCGGCGGTGATGACCGCATATCCGTGGTCCGGTACGAGTACCGTGCACCCGGTGGGAAAAAACACGTCATCTGGGGCGCGACGGGCCACTTGATCGCGAAATTCATCGAGCTGGTCTACGGCATCGTGTTGCAAACGCCGGGAACCCGACGCGCGACCCCGCCTGATTTCGAGAAGATTTTCAAGACGTGACGTGCGTCCGGGACTCTTTACTTGAAGGTTTCCAGGAAGACCTCGTCTATCATCTTCAAGATGCTCGATTCTTGTTCGCTGGTAAGCGTGCTCGGCACGTTGATGCCCAGCGATGCAACCAGCCCCGCGTCCAGGCGGGGAAGGGACCCACGTCCGTACGCGATCGAGCCATGGAACGCGTTGTTCGGGCAGTTCCACGGGCACCCGTTGTTAACGTCCGATTTCCTGAGCAGCTGGGGGATGTTGTAATAGACGTGCACTTCGAAATCGTGCATGTACAGTGGCGTTGGCAGCCCGATGTCGATCATCCGCTGGCGGAGTTTCCTGCAAAATTGGACCTTCTCGTCATCATTCATGCCTTCGATGGCCAAGACCTTGAACACGAGGAAATACCCGGTATCACCAAGGCTCGAAGGATATGCCGGCTCCCGGAGCTTCACCTTGCCATCCCATCTCGATGCGACGTGCCCCGCGATCATCCGGTGGGAAGCCCGCATGTGCGACAGGATGGAATCCAGCTTCCGCAGCTGCACCCTTGCCACCGCGGCTTGGAGTTCCGTGATCCGGCGCCCTTGCCCCCACGCCAGCGGCACGTCCCCGTACCAGTTTCCCGGTTGGGACTTGTCCGCAACGAACCCCACGTTGTGGATCGCTTGAACCCGCTCGTGCAGTTTCCTGTCCCGGGTGACGATGATGCCGCCTTCCCCCGCCGTGATGTTCTTGTTGATCTGCAAGCTGAATATCCCGGCATCTCCGAAGGTGCCGATGCGGAAGGTGCCGGTTTCCCCCGCCGATCGCGAGCCCTGGCAGCCGGGGGCATGGGCCCCGATCGCCTGCGCGTTGTCCTCCAGGATTTTTATACTGGGGAGATTCCGCGCGTGCCGGCGCTCGTTGGCTTTCCTGACGACCTCCATGATCTCGCCGATCCGGGCACAACCGCCAAGCATCGGCACCGGAATGACCACCTTGGTCCTATCCGTGATCTTGCGTTCAAGGTCACCCGGGTCCATGTTGAGGGTACCGTCCGAATCCACGAGCACTGGGATTGCCCTGTTCCTGACGATCGCGCTTATCGTGGCGATCCACATGAAGCCTTGCACGCAGACCTCGTCCCCGCATCCAACACCCAAGGCTTCCAAGGCAATCTCCAATGCACCCGTCCCGCTATTCACCGCGGTGATGAGGTAATCGCTCTCTTCGGGCCATGGCTGCCCAGGCGTGGATGCGATGAACCGCGCGAATTCGGCTTCGAATTGTTTTGCTTCGGACAAGAAGTTTGGGCCGTAATAGCGGAACGGGGACTGCTTTCGGATGACGTTAAGCACTGCCTCCTCTTCCTCCTTCCCGAGCCACGTTGCACCCGGGAACTCGCGGGGGAATGCCGGTTGTTTTTCCATGTGTCTCGCGTGTGAGGAACATGCGGTGGTTTTTCAAACCAGACACCTCCATAAGCGTTGCGCCATGCACCCGGATATTCATGCCCGCTCCTCCCGTCTTGCCTGCCACCGTGACGCGCACGACCCGTGCTTCTTACTTGCTCTCGTTTCTCGGTGACGTGAGCATAGGCTTGTTCACGTTTTCCATCTCGCTGTACACGGTCGTCTTGGCAGACGGGCTTGGCATGGGCGAGGCTGAAAAGGCGTTCTGGGTGGGGCTCGTTGCGACCGGCTGGGGTGCCATATACTGGTTCTCGCCCATCCTCTTGGGCAAGATCTCGGACAGGATCGGGCGTCGCGCATCCTTGATGATCACCATGACGGGGTTTTCCGTGCTCAACTTGGTGATCATGCTGGTTGCAACCCACCCGCTCCATTTGTTCATCATCTATTGCATCGTCGCGTTTTTTTTCGGGTTTTACTTCCCCGTTCTCGGTGCGTATTCGTCCGAAATAAGCGAACCATTCGGGAAAGAACATCATGCGCACGTGTTAAGCGTGTTCATGATTTCATGGTCGATCGGATTGTCCTTCGGTCCCTTGATCGGCGGCGGGGTTGCGGTGGCCGGCCCCACGGTCTCGTTTGCCCTCTTGATCTCGGTGGCCGCGTGCATCGTCATCGTGGCCTGGCGCCTGGTCCTTTCCCCGACCGAGCTTTCACGGGTGTTGAAAGATGGCGAGCACCCGTCCAGTCCAACCGCTCCCGGTTCGGGGCCCGGTAGCGGCGGCACGGATCAAGCACCCGCCACCGTGAACAAGGGCGATTTAATCTTCATCAAGATATGCATCGTGTGCGCGCCGCTCGTGTTCTCTTTTGACAACCAGATTCTTTTTTCCATCTTTCCAGCGTTCGGGGTCGATTACATGTCCCTTGGCGTTCTCTTCGCATCCTTTACCCCGTCGCTTGCCGTGGGACTCCTCGTGTTTGGCCTTGGCATGGGGCGAACCCTCACGTTCTTCCACGCGGGCAAGATTCAATCGTGGCGGTTGAAAGCGAGGTTGATGGTCGTGGCTCCCGCAGGCATGGCGGTCGCGAACCTATGCATTTTCCTCTTCCCCGTCGCGGACGTCTTGTTACCCGTCTTGTTCGTCTACGGTGCGTTTTCGGGGTACACGTTCGCGATCGGCTTGATCGCCGTTATGGAACTTTCCAAGACCGGCAAGGGTTCAATGGCGGGCATCTACGAGGGGCTGGTAGGGATCGGGACGTTCGGCTCGACGTTCATATCGAGCTTCATAGGCCAGGTCAATCCTGCCTTTCCATTCTTGCTTAGCGCCGCGTTCGCAGCAATTATTTTTATTATCATCACGTGCGCGTCAATATTTTCCAAGCGCGTGCATTGATCGGAACAATAAGGAATGGAATATTTTCTAAGATTGCCCGGTTAGCCTGTGTTGCTGGCTTTATCTGGATGCTCCTGTTCGGATTCGTGGCACATCCAGCCGACGTTGAATTTCATGTCCTCCGCGGTGACCCCCATCTTGTGGTAATCGCAGGTGATCTCCTCCCCCGCCTTGATATCCCTGATCGCGTATGTCCCGTCTATCCGGTCGGTGCAGTTGGGCACATCCGCGTGGTTCATATACCTTGCATCGTCGACGCAGAAGTAGAGTTTCTGCTCGAACATGAAGCAGTATTTCTCGAGATACTGGGCCTGCCAGCATGGCATTTTCAAGAGGTCACCTGGAAAAAAGACGAGGTCGAAGCCTTCCTTGTATTCCCAGATTTTCGTGCCAGACGGGATGTCCTCAACCGCGAACATCCCGAGGCCCTCGATGGAAGAAGTTTTCAATCGTGTTGGAACGAGCAACATGGTCGGATCAATCACGCATGTGACGATGTAACCTACGTCTACAGACGTTGCATGGCATATATTACCGCGGGTTGTCCCGTGGCAGCCTGCCGTGGCTGGAACCTCCCGCCGGGGGAGCTAAGAATAGATATGCAAAAACACGGCAAGCTTCACGGTTCCTCGCCGGCGCGCCACCGCCGCGTCGTGATCCCGATGGCTTTATCTTCCTCACTGACAAAGGACCCGTGACATGCAGCAAACAGTCCTCTCGTTTAATAGACACGAGAAAGTCACGTTCGTTGATTGGATCTTCATCGAGGCAGGTTACGGGTACAAGGCAAATGTGAACGGTCCCGTGATGGTTCCACGTGGCGTGGTGCTCGACAACTTCGCGCCCGATATCACGACCGAACCGATTCTTGTTAACGACAAGCCGTGGGAGAAGGACATCCTCGGCGCGTACGTGTCGATAGTGCGCGACGGGGGCAATTACCGGCTCTGGTATGAAGGGTACCCGGACTACCACGGATCGTCGGACGGGCAGACCGTGTTGTGCTACGCGGAGTCCACCGATGGGATGCACTGGGTCAAGCCGGCCTTGCACATGGTCGAGTGGCAGGGGTCAACGGACAATAACATCATCTTCAAACCCGAGATGCATCCCAACCACGCCGGCATCCACGGCCCCTACGTGTTCATCGACGAGAACCCTGCTTGTCCGAAGAGCGAGCGTTACAAGCTGGTTCACTGCTCCAATAACCCCCGCAAGGACGCGCGCGGGTATTGCTACGGTGGCACGTCCGCGGATGGCTTGACGTGGGACATCAACCCCGAGCCTGTCGCCCGAACGTGGGCGGATTCGCAGACCATCGTGCACTGGCACGAGGGAAAGCAACAATATGTCGGGTTTTTCCGGTACTGGGACCAGCAACGCCGCCAGATTTATTATGGCGAGACCCGAGATTTCATGCACTGGGGTCGGCTTGACCCCGTACTCGTTTCCGATCCCGCCTTTCCACCAGACCACGACTGGTACACGAACGGGTTTCACCCGTGGCCGGGCGTGAATGATGCATACCTCCTCTTTCCCGCCGTGTACCGGCGCGCACGCGATGACTTGTGCATCGTGATGTATGCCAGCCGTGACTTGCGGAACTGGCACAAGCTTCCAACAAACCCTATCATCGACCCGGGCACGGGCAGCCATCCACTTGCTGGCGGCGTGTACATGGGCCATGGCATCGTCGACCTGGAAAACGGCAGGTGGGGCATCCCGGTCAACATACCTGGCCACCGGCATAACGAGGTCCTGGACAAGAACGCCTCTTACGGGCGCGTCCACCTCGCCACGTGGCGGGCAGACGGGTTCACGGGCATCGTCGCGAAGGACGAGGGCGAGTTCTGGACGCGACCGTTCACCTACGAGGGCCTGGCACTAGAAATAAACAGCGTGGCAAGGCCGGGCGGGTCCATCAAGGTCGGCATCGTGGATGCCCTCACTGGCCAGTACCTTCCCGGCCTGTCCGTGGCGCTCTGCAGGCCCGTCACGGGCGACATCGCGTGGATGCCGGTCTCGTGGGAAGAGCCGGTGGACTTCTCCGAGTACGATGATTGCACCATCCGCCTGCACGTGATGATGTCCAGGTCCACCTTTTTCGGGTTCAGGTTCGCGTGATGCGAGGCTCAAGGCATCCCGTTCCTGATGAGTTCGCCGACCTGGCTGGCGTGGGGAAGGTTTCCTTGAGCCCCTTCAGCTCGTATCTTGAATGCCGCGACCGCGTTGCCGTGCTTCAGACAATCCAGGAGGAAGCCCGCCACACCTTTCTCCTTCCCCAGCAAGCGATCGAGGTCATCCTTGGTAACGCGGCTCCCGCCTGCCGGTCTTGTTGCTTGCAATTCCTTGCACGCCCGGTGCAAGACGCCGGCACAGAACGCGTCGCCCGCGCCCGTGGTGTCTACAACCGGCACCTTGTATGGTGGGACGATGGGTGTCGCGTGGTGGCGGGTGAATGCCCTGCTTCCCTCGGCGCTCAAGGTCAGGGCGATGAGACGCACGCTGGTTCTCGAGAAGCAAGACGCGACATTCTCCTCGATCGTGGTTTTCCCGAACAATTTACCCAGCTCTGACCGGGAGCATGCAAGGATGTCAACGTGGTCAATAATGTACCGCACGCGGTCGTAACCCGCAGCCGCCAGCATCGTCCCCGGGTTGAACGACACCCCTGATGAACTCAAGGCGCTGGCGGCGTTTCTGGTCGACGACCTGGGGCCGGACACGCCCTGGCACATCAGCCGCTTCCATCCCACCTACCGGCTGACCGACCGGCCCCCCACCCCCGTGCAGACCCTGCGCAAGGCGCGGGAGATCGGGCTGGCCGCCGGGCTTCGCTATGTCTATACCGGCAACGTGCCCGGCGACACCGGAGAGAACACCTTCTGCCCGGGCTGCGGCGAGCTGCTCATCGAGCGCTGGGGGTTCCGGGTCCAGAAATTGCGGGTGGGGGACGGGCGCTGCGGAAAATGCGGGATGAAGATCGAGGGGGTGTGGGAATAAAAACAGCGTTAAGCTGTTTTTATTTTCTGCACCGCCAGCAGCGACACGACACCCCCCGCGGCCTCGCCCACCACGATCGTCGGCGTTATCCCTCGATGGGCGTCGAGGGCGGTACGGTCTGCAGCACCGATGGTGCGGGAGCAGCACAAGAGGCCATCAAGCTTTTCAGGTACCATGATGCCGTACGGGACGGGATACGCGTGCCACAGCTTGTTTTTCCCCGGGTCGTGCGCGCCCGAACGCCCGACACAATCGAGGCGCGCGTGATCGGGCTCGAAGATGTCCTTGCGAGCCAGCATGGTGACGGCCTTGAGCACGCGGGTTTCCCGCAGACCTATGCGCGTGGACGTACGTGCGATGTACGCTTTCTCCCAGCCGGGTAACAACCGGAACACTTGCAGCGTGATCCAATCGACGAGCTGGCGCTGGATCTCGGCCTTGGACAAGGCGAAGCCATCCATCGCGTCCAGCTCCTTGATGCCGTCCATGCTCGTGCACCACCTCGTGCCGCCCCACCATTTCGTGTTCAGTGCGAATGGCAAGGAAAGCCCCTCGGGCCAATTGTCCAGGAGGCCCTTCTCGAACGCCTCGTCGAGCGTGTCCCCGAAGCCCCGGAACAAGAGCAACCGGTTCGTGGCGAGGTGGTAGCGCACCTTGGCCGGGTTTTCCAGCGATGGATACCCGGATATGCCGCCGTGCGAGAGCACGTGGTCGATGAACCTGCCCGAATCGATGCCATCGAAGATGGTGTACCAGCCAGGGCCGATGCGCTCGGGAACGGGATGCACGATGACTGCACCCTCGCCCCCGGCAAACCACCCGACGTCCAAGTATGCCGTCGCGTCGATGGTGACGCGCGCCTCGATGACTTGCCGGCCGCCCTTGTTCTCGACTATGATACCCGTGACGCGTGGCGACGGGCCATCCTTGTCCACCATCGCCCCGACGCACATCGTGTCGAGCAGGAGGCCGACCTTGGCTTCCAAGCACATCTCCAGCAGCGTGATCTTGATCGCCTCCACGTCGAGCCATTCCTCGCCATCGCGCATCTCGGGGCAACCCGGCGGGTCGTTCCACAAGGCATCGGAGCCTCCTTTCGCGAGGATGCGATCCAGCATTTCCTTCGCGATGCCACGGGTAGCAACAGCTCCCAAGTTGTTGATAAACGCACGTTTCTCCCATTGCACCACCATCGTTGCAACGGATTGGCCTCCAAGAAAGCAATTACGTTCGACGAGAAGCACGCTTGCACCACGACGAGAGGCACTCACGGCTGCAGCAACGCCACTTTGCGATCCACCCACGACGAGCACGTCGACCTTGGCCACGACGGGGATGTCGCGTTCCGTTTCCCTGTAGATTTTTTTCGCCACGCATCAATCACGCGATCCGGTTACTACTGGAGAATGGGCTGGAAGCTTTAATAGTGTATACGGCGCGATAAGCAACTAGGAGACGGTTCCATGGCATCTACATTCGAGCTTGCGACGTGGCTACTGGGTGGTTTGCCCCCCATCACGGCGGGTTTGTGCTTGCTCTTGAAGTACCGGAAGAGGGGCTTCCCGCCCGTGACGTCGTGCGCGGCGGGGGACATCTTCGTCGGTATGTTTGGCGTGTTCTATTTCTTTGCCCGGTTGATGTCGAACACGGAATTGATTTTCCTTGGCTTGTTCTCGCTTGCGATTGGATTTTACTTCGCGTGCACGTTTTTCGAGCAAATGTTCGGGAGCACGAGAAAGTATCCCCGCGTGCTGGCACGCGTTGTCGGCATCCTGGGAATCATCATGCTCGTGGACGTGTTTCTCGAGCCCGCTACATTCACGGAGGCGACGATATTGTTCGCGCCGCTCGAACGCGTGTGCATGCTCTCGTTGCTTGCATGTTCCTTGTTCATACAGCTCGACTTCATGGTGCACACCATCCAGCGCGTGCACCGCGAGTCCTTGAGCGCGAAGTTCCTTGTGTTTCCCGTGCTGATCACGACCGGCTTCGCCATGATCCTCGTCGTCTACCCGCTGAGCATCGCGGGCGCCTTGCCCACGTACGTCGTGATCGTGCCGCCGTGGTTCGCGTTCACCGCCGAGACGATGCTGGTGGCGACGTTTCCCGCGGCGATGTTCTTGAGCCCGTCCGTGCCGTTGCTCGTCGAGGTGCGGGGGCCGGGGGGCACGACGCTATTCCAACGGGCGCTTGCCCGCGGCCAGCCACAGGACGATTCGCTCGAGCCGGTGGTTTCGATGGTGAACGAGGTCATGGCGAGGATGAAAGGTGGTAGCGGGAAGGAGACCGTGTTGAAGAAACTCGTGTTCCAAGACATCACCGTTCTCTTCGATCACCATGACGGGAACGTCGCCTTCATGCTCATCGATCGCCCGGACGAGCTCCTTGAAACCACGTTTCGCAACTTCAATGATTCCGTGAACGTTTTTTTCTCGAATAACAATGGAAAGGACACTGCGACCATCGAGACCGGGCTCAACCGCTGCTTCGTGGACGCCTTCTCGTTCCTTCCCGCGTTGCACAAGCGTGACCCGTGAACGCCCGCGTTCACGCCGTCCCGGCGGGATGTATGGATTTATATGGCCCCGTCGCTAGTCACGCGCGGAGTTGTGGGTTCGCATGGTGACAGCAGCAGAGACGGTCTTGTGGCTCGCGGGTAGCTTGCCGCCGTTCCTATCGGGGTTTGTCTTGCTCGCGAGGCTATCGAGGAAGGGGTACCCCCCGGTGTTCCCGTGCGCCCTTGGAAACATTTGCATCGGCATGTATGGCATTTTTTTTTACCTGGGACGGCTGT
Source organism: Promethearchaeota archaeon (assembly GCA_041305945.1). Taxonomy (GTDB): domain Archaea; phylum Asgardarchaeota; class Lokiarchaeia; order Sigyniarchaeales; family Sigyniarchaeaceae; genus JBGLND01. The sequence continues at coordinate 1,443,521 of JBGLND010000001.1, read as the reverse complement.
TCTCGAACCCGGAGGCGGCGCTCATCGGCGTGGTGTTCGTGTCTTGCGGGTTCCATTTTGCCATCAAGTTTTTCACGATGCTGGTTGGCCCGCTGAAAGGACGCAATAAATACGTGATCGTGGCAAGCATGACGCTTGTGACCGTCACGGTGGTATCCGTGTTCCTCGAACCGGCATCGTTCACCGACCACACGGTCGTGTTCTCGCCGCTGGAGCGCGTTGGTATGTTCGGCATGCTCGTGCTGCTGCTCGCCGTCCAGCGTGAGTACATCACGACCACCGTGCGGCGCGTGCGGGGCGAGCGCCTGGAACCCGCTTTCCTGGTGTTCCCAGCGCTCATCGTGGTGAGCGTTATATTGATCTTGGTCCTGTATCCCTTGACCATCGCGCAGTTGCTACCAACCTACGCGGTCATCATCCCGCCGTTCATCATGTTCGCAACGGAGGCGGCCATCGTCGCCCGGTTCCCTGCCGCGCTGTTCATGTCGCCGTCGCTGCTATTGATGGTGGAAGTGAGGGACACAGGCAAGAACATGTTGTACCGGCGGACGTTCCCCGGCTCGGACAGGACCGGTGGCTTGGAAGAGCGCGTGCAGCGGGCGCTGGATGGCATTGGCTCCAGCCCGAATGCGGGACATGAACGTGCCTTGAAGGTGCAGAAGATCGTGTTCGACGACATCACGGTGCTGGTCAAACAAACCACGGTCGCAAGCATATATATGGCATTCAAAAACCAGGACAACTTGATGGACAAGGCATTCGTGATGTTCTCCAGATCGACGGATGCCATCTTGTCCAAGCAAGCACCCGCGGGGGATAGAAACATCAAACAAGCGCTGGACGCGTCGTTCACGAACGCATTCTCATTTCTTCCAGCCTTGCATGAAAGAAACGAATGACAATGATCTTGGTGAAATCGAACATTTTTTACAGAAACAAGGCCCGGCAAGCCGCTTCTTTGCTCGATTCTTGTACCACCGGGCACGCGGCGTTCCAACCCAGACCAGAAGCACCGTGCCCGTGGTGGCTGGCGCGGGCGGGGGCGCGCGCTGGTACCCGCGTCGGAACCAGCCACCCGCCGGGGCGCGTGACTTATTTTTGAAAGTGCGTGACTCAATAAGGGGCGACCGTGCCCGTGAACACGTATGTATAAATCATAGGCCAGCTGATCTAATATCATAGCAGTAAGATGGAAGGACCTATGGTAGGTTTCTTCGTTCCGCCGCCGTGCAACGAAGGCACGGGGCTTGCATATCATCGACATAACTGTACCAGTGCGATTCATCATGGGTAGCATGCTCATCAAGAACGGATTCGTGATAGACCCGGCCAACAACATTCACGATAAAATGGACATCGGCATCAAGGACGGCAGGATCGTCGACCCGAAAGAGGTCCCGCGGGATGCAGAGGTCATCGATGCCGCCGGGAAGGTCGTCATGGCGGGTGGCGTGGACATCCACACGCACATCTCGGGTGCGAAGGTGAACATGGGCAGGCTGTTCCGCCCCGAGGACCACGTGAAAGACCCCGTCGGGAAAACGAACGCGACGCGGTCAGGCACGGGGTATTCCGTGCCCAGCACGTTCATCACGGGGTACCGCTACGCGCAGATGGGATACACGACGTGCATAGAACCTGCCATGCCACCCATCAAGGCACGGCACACGCACGAGGAGTTCCACGACATCCCCATCATCGACAAAGCCGCGTTTCCCCTGTTCGGCAACAACTGGTTCGTCATGGAGTTCATCAAGAACGGGGACATGGATAGCCTCGCCGCGTACGTTGCATGGCTCTTGAAGACCACGAAAGGCTACGCCGTGAAGATCGTGAATCCTGGTGGCTCGGAGATGTGGGCGTGGGGCAAATCCGAGTTCGGTGCCCTCGAAGACAAGGTCGCCTACTTCGACGTGAGCCCACGGGACATCATCACGAGCTTGGCCAAGGTGAACGAGATGCTGGGCCTGCCCCACTCGATCCACCTGCACGGGAACAACCTCGGGCACCCCGGGAACTTCGACATCACGAAGCAGACGCTCGCGAGCGTGAAAGGCATAGAGCCGGCATCAAGCGAACGCAAGAACGTGATGCACCTCACCCATTGCCAGTTCAACGCGTACGGCGGGAAGGGGTGGAACGACTTCTGCTCAGGTGCCGAGCCCATCGCGGAATACATAAACCAGAACCCGCACGTGACCATAGACGTCGGCCAAGTCATCCTTGGCGCGAACACGACGACCATGACCGCCGACAGCCCGTGGGAGCACGCACTGTATCACATCGCCGGCCAGAGCGCCTGGGGCGTGAAACCCGGCGTGAAGTGGGTAAACGGGCACGCGGAGACCGAGTCGGGATCAGGCATCGTGCCCTACATCTTCGACCCGAAGGTGTCCGTGAACGCCATCCAGTGGGCAATCGGGCTGGAACTGCTGCTCATGATCAAGGACCCGTGGCGCGTGTACTTGACGACCGACCATCCCAACGCCGGGCCATTCACGCACTACCCGGACGTCATCGCATGGCTCATCGACAGGAAACACAGGGCCGAGACGCTCGCGGGCGTCCACAAGCTCGCGGCGGAGCGGAGCAAGCTCGCTGAACAAGACCGTGAATATTCCCTGGCCGAGATCGCGACGATCACGAGGGCGGCCACCGCGCGTTGCCTCGGCATGAACGACAAGGGGCACCTCGGTGCCGGCGCCGAGGGCTCGGTGGCGATCTACGACATCAAGCCCGAGGGTGCCACGGGCAAGGACGCCATCAAGGCGTTCGGGCACACGGCCTATACCATCAAGAACGGCGAGGTGGTCTGCAGGAACGGCTCGGTGGTCACGTCGGTCATGGGCAACACCTTGTGGACTGACGCGACCGCAAAGGTAAAACCCGACGTGATGGCCAAGCTTATCGACAAGGTGAAGAAGGACTGGATACAGCGGTACACGGTGTCGTATAACAACTATCCCGTGTTCGACTCGTACATCTTGAAGCAAAAGGTCATCAAGATCGCGTAATAATGATACCAAGAAAGGAACAGCACGTAACACGTTAAGATAAAAAAAAGAGTGAATCTCATGGCATTAAACCCACAAATCATCAAGAAAATTGATAGAAGACTCGTGGAAGAAATCGTCGAAGACGAGATGTATGAACGGTTCAAGTCATGTTATCAATGCGGCACGTGCTCGGGCGGCTGCCCCAGCGGGCGTCGCACGGCAATGCGGACACGCGAACTCATCCGCGAGGCCATGATCGGGCTCGATGACGAGCTCTTGAATTCTGACTTGCTGTGGCTGTGCTCCACGTGCTTCACGTGCCAAGAACGATGCCCGCGCGACGTGCCTAGCACCGACATCATCTTGAAACTGCGGAACATCGCCGCGCACCGCGGGTTCATGCGCGGGCCGCACATCGCCGTTTCTCGAGGCGTTCCTTTTCAACGTGCTCGGCGGCAAGCTTTGCATCCATCTCTGCACGGACGCTGCTCTCGACCTCCTCGCGAACCTTTTCCTCGCGCTCGACCGCTTCTTGCGCTGCGCGGGAGGCCTGGTCGAGCAAGGACAGTCGCATCTGGCGTTCTTGCTCGAGCTTTGCCTCCAACGACTTCTGCTCGTCGCTAACCTTTGATTCGAGCTCCGACTTTTCCTTGGCATATCGAGCCTTGATGGCTTCCTTCTCTTCATCCTTGGCCAACGCCAGCTCTTGCCGCTCCTTATCGATCTGTTCCTTGAGCTGCTGGTCCTTGTCCATCATGAGGGTCTCGATGTCCTTCTTGGTCTCTTCGATCTCCCGCTCCTTTGACTTGATGGCATCGTCCCGTTCTTTCTTCACGCGATCGAGTTCTTCTTGCAATTCCAAGGTTTTCTTTTGTTCCTCGTCAACGCGCGCCTTGATCTCGTCCTGTATGCGGGTCTCGTACTCCTTGCGCATGTCCTCCCGTTCTTTCTCCATCAATTTCTGGAGGCGATGGCGCTCGAGCGATTCCTGTTTCAATTTTTCCTCGAGCTGCTCGGTCTTCCGTGATTCAGCTTCCAAGAACCGCGTTTCTTCATCCAGCTTGCGTTTCAGCAACAAGGCCTCGGCTTCTTTCTCGCGGGCCTCGCCCCTTGCACGTCGTTCATTGTCTTCCTTGACCCGTGCAAGGTCTTCGGCTCGTTTCAATTCCGTGGTCATCGTGGCCCGGCGTTCTGCCTCGACGCGTGCGATTTCGGCAAGGGATGGCTTGAGGCTGCTTGGTTGCGGGGGTTCTGCTCGAGATGATGGCCGCACCACGTGTTCCTCTGGTTCCGGTTGCACCGCGACGGATGATGGTGCAGCGATCTTGCCCGTCTTGATTGCTTCCTCGGTGATCGTCTCCTTTATCTTGGACGGTATCTCGCCCTTCCCTGCGAGCAACTCCTCGACCTCCACGGCCACCTCGGCAGGCTCGCCACCTTGCTTGATAATCTCCGTGCCGAAGCCATAGTAGTGCAGCTTCGACTTCAATTTCGTGGCGTTGGTCCCGCACTTGTATTGCTGGAGCTTGCTCGAATTGCGCCCGTGCCAAGCATAGATGATCTTCTTTTCCATGTCAATGATGAACGCGACTTGATCCTCTTCTAATTTATTGGTGGGTACGAAGTCTTCCTCGCCCATCAGGACATATGCTACGAACGTTCCCATGATGCCTCATGCTCGTTTCTCGTGGTGTATTCCAACAATGTTCAATGCCATAATCGTTGGTTGTAATTCAAGCGTATATTAAGAAATTCTTGCGCTACAAGCATTAATAAATATCTACACGCCTACGACGACTCGGGAGCTCGATGCGGTACGATCGTGGGTCGAGCGTCACGAGATGCCGCTTATCCAGTGTGCCAAGCGAGGGAACGTGAAAAAAAAGGAAATATAACACGAACGAATGTTAATCGATGACGAGGATGTCATCGTCGTTCGATTCTTCCGATGGCGGGTTCTCGAAGAAATACTTGGCCGCTTCCAAGCACGTGGGATAGTTCAAGGGATCCTCGGGGTTCGGGTGCGTTATCAACATTGTCAGGGCCTTGACCGTGGTGCTCAAGTCGCTCAGCTGCGACCATTTCTTGAGCACGTTGAGGCAAATGTAACCTGTCTCGTACGGGTCGATATTCGGGTGGAAAATAGGTGAACGCCAAAGGAACTTGATGCCACCGGGATACGGGAAGTCCCGGTTGATCTCGATCTGGATCTGGTGATCCATCATGGGGACCAGCTTGTTGCTCGTATCTTTCACCAAGCCTTTCGCACGCACGTTGATAAGAAATTGTATCGTTTCGCCAAAATCTTGAACCGAACTCTCGACCAATGCATTCATATTACGAAGCACATCGAGCTCGTTCTTGACTCGTTCTTGCCAGATGGGGAGTGGGAGGGACGGCATTTTCACAACACTTTTGTCATTTCAGTAAAATCTATAGCATTTCTGGGCATTTCAGCAACATTTTTGGCATTTCAAGGCATTTCAATATTCTTCTAATGAATAGAATAGACGCTTACAAAAAAAAATAGCTCCCGTTATCGGGCAACTATTTCAACCACCTCGGCGTGTTCCTCGAAGGCTTGTCGGGGCTGGAGGTCCTCCACCTCGACGACACTAACATGCACGACGCCACGATGCTGGAATAAAATAATGGTTGAAACGACCCGAAATTCCAGATCATGATCGTGCCAATCACGCAGCTCGACCATGATGGTGTTGTTTGCTTGAAACACCGCTGGATAGTCCTATTTTAAAAATCAGCGTGAAAGGTGAGAGAGGGAATAACTATTTTACCGGACAAATGTGGTTTGAGGGTAGGGTTTTTTTTTTTGAAAAATATTTAAAGCTCATTAGCCAAAAATTAGACATAGTACGAAGACTTGCAAGGTTTTCCACGAGGCAATTATCTTCACGATTCATCGAGACGCCCGGGAATGCTTCCACGCCCTTGCAAGAAAGTTGAAGAATGACGAGAAGGTTAACAACATGAGAGTATTCGCTTACGTGTTCAGGGCTGGGAAATGGATAGAGTCCCCTCGTTTGAGCGTGCGTGATGTCGCGCTGCTTGTCGACACGGAAGGACGTGTAATTTATATTTGGCATGGCCCGAAATCAAAAATCAAGGATCAGAATGAAGCAAAGAAACTCTTGCTTTCATTGCGAGATCGCTATTCTAGCTTCCAATTCCAGAAGGTGGGAAGGAACCCGGCACCGGAATTGCAGCAAGAAATCAAGCGGTTGCTCGGCTCGCCGCTCGGGCAGGGGAAGACCCGGATATTCGCGATTGCAGGCATGGTTGCCGGGCTTGCTGGCGTCGGCTTGGCTGTCTTCATCATTTACACGCTATACAGCATGGACTTGGCAACATACCAGGCAAACTCTTACGAGTGCATCTTCGCGGGGATGCTGGGTGGTTCAAGCGCAAATAACTGCTGGCTGGAAACCCTCACGTGGATGACGGCATTCGGCATGATCGCGTTCGGCGTCGCGGCGCTCTTCTCGGCACTGTCCAAGCGCACGTACATGGTCATTACCTTGGCTGTAGGGCTCGGCGTGGGCGTTCTTACCATTCTCTACATCAACAACTGGCGACCAGATTTGACAGGGGTCGGGATGCTTGACGTGTTCCAGTTGTTGATTTTACTCATGGAGCTTGTCGCGTTCGTGCCGTTCACGTTGGGTGTTGTAGCAGAGTTCGTGCGCATCGCGCAAGAATAAACATCATCTATTTTCTCTTTTTCACGCCTTTTTTCACGGGATTCACGCGTCAAGGATGCCCAAGAACATGGCGCGTTCGCATCATGCAACGTTCGTTCCGCCCGGCCCCGTTGTGGCCGTGTTTTTAATCCACGACCGCTAGATCATCACACCAGCACGGAGATCGGTAAAAGCATGAGAATCAAACTCGTGTTATCCACGACAAGCCCGAAGCAGCGCAAGCCCATAGAGCTCAAGATTAACATTCCCCCGACCCAGCAAATCGGTTTCATCAATTTCATCAACGCGGCCTTGCAGGGCGACGCGCCGGTCATCCTCTCGTTCGAAAAAGTCTCGGCCGACAAGAAAGAGCGGTCGAAGATCAAGGGGGAGTTCAAGTTGTTCCAATCGGATCAGGATAAAAAGCAAGGATGAATCGCGCGTGCCGGCGGGTGGTCATTCCACGCGTTCCTACTTCTCCTTCTGCGCCAAGCCGTTTCGAGCAACACGTAACCTGTGGATCGCCGTCACGTTTGTGAGGAGGGCCAAGGCGATGATCGTGATCCATTGCGCGCCGCATGCCGTGCCTATCACGACGCAAAGGAGGCGCTCGGATCGCGCGAGTGCACCCACGTCCGTGTCGACCGTTGCATCGGCAAGGGTCGTCCTAGCACGCACGTAACTGGTCAAGTATGCCCCGATCACGAGGAACGTCGACCAGAACCACAATGGAATGACATCCAAGCCGGGCAGCCATGCTAGTTGGCCATTCACGACATCGCTCACGAGCAGGTCGCGGAACGCCGGCGCGCAGAACACGAGCGCGTCCGATACGCGATCGACCGTCGAGTCCAGCACGCCCCCAAACTTGGATTGCTTCCCGGTCTGGCGCGCGATCGCGCCGTCCACCCCGTCCATGATGCCTGTCACGAACACGAGCAGCGCAAACCCGAGGCCAGTAAGCCACGTCACGGGCAACGGCAGGAGCACCTCGTAAAAAAACGCTGCGAATGAAAGGAGCAAGACGAGTCCCGTGGCGCCGTTGGGGGACAATCCCGCACGTGCAAGGCCACGGGCGATTCCAAGCACCACGGGCCGGAACACGCGCCGGACGCGCCATCTCGAGGGCATTTTCTTGTACTCCGTTTACAGGTCGCTCGTTAATCCGTTCGTTGGTTGGTTCGTTGGTTCGTTCGTTGGCTCATTCATCAAGGAAATCGAGGGCACCGTCGTCCACTTCGTCGGGGATCAAGCCTTGCTCGGCAAGCTCCCTGTTCAACGCCTTCCGCACCTTCCTATCCCATTCCAAGGGTGGTTTCACGTTCGTCTTCCTGGCAAACACCAGGTAGCCGGTGTGGTGGCCGTGCGAGGCAGGCCGGGTGGCGTTGTCCTTCACTTGCCACGTGCGCAACTGCAAATCAACGGCCTCGACGCGGGTCCAGTTACCAAGTTTCAACGTGGCAACGATTTTCTTGACTTGCTCGATGACGGGGGAGAACGAGCAGAACACGCCGCCCGGCACGAGTACCGCGTGGGCAAGGTCGACGACGTCCCACGGCGATGGCATGTCGAAGAAACACGCGTCGAATGGGGTTTCCATTTCAAGGCTCTTTTGCACTGCGGGATCGAGCAAGTCACCGAGCCGCATGTCAACGACGCCAGAAAGACCCGCCAATGCCAGGTTTCGTTTCGCGGCCTCGTGGTGCTTTTCAACGACCTCGAACGACACGACACGCCCCGGTGCTCTCGCCCCGGCGATGGATGCCAGCAGCGACGTCATTGCCCCCGAGCCTGTCCCTGCTTCGAGCACCCGCGAGCCGGGAACGATTCCCGCGTTCATTATAACGTAGCCAGTATCCTTTGGGTAGACGATCTGCGTTTTTCGGGCGAACCGCGTGGAAATATCGTGCATCAGTGGCTTTACTAGTATAAATTGGGCGCCAGTATTGGTCGTGCCGACCATGTCACCGAATTCCTTTCCCACGATGCCATCGTGCGGGATGATGCCGGCATGGGTGTGCAATGCTTTCCCGGGAGCCAGCTGGACGAACCACTCGTGCTTTTTTCCCCCGCTGATGATCACGTGATCGCCTGCCTTGAGAACCATCGCCGTGTAACTCCATCAAATATCTACTAACCATGGTGCGTTAACATGTGTACTATTATAAGTGAATAGAACAAGATATTTCAAGCAAGGCTATGCCATGCACGGGAGGTCAGCCGCCCGTGCGAGCATCACCAGAATAACCCATCAATCTTGCATCAGCAAAGCGAGGATGTCCATGTCGAAATATCAAGTCGCTCACAAGCTTTCAGTGGAGAAACCGGAAGAATATTGGAAGCCGGTCGTTGAAAAAATCTTCTGGTACAAGAAACCAGATCGAATATTGGATGCATCGAAACCACCATTTTATAAATGGTTCGTGGGTGGCATCACCAACACCTGCTACAACGCGGTAGACAGGTGGGTCGAAGCAGAAAAGAAAGACCAACCTGCATACATATGGGTGAGCTCCGAGGTCAACAAGGAGGAAATCATAACCTATGGGCAACTATTAAAAAGGGTCGTCGAGTTTGCCAGCGTCTTGAAGAATTCGGGCGTGAATAAAGGCGACAGGGTCATCATCTACCTGCCCATGATTCCCGAGGCATGCATCGCCGCCCTGGCGTGCGTCCGCATCGGCGCCATCCACAGCATCGTGTTCGCGGGCTTCAGCACCGAATCGTTGGCCATCCGCATCGACGACGCGAAACCGAAGGTACTCGTCTGCGCGGACGCGGGGCACAGGGCGGGCAAGCCCGTTCCCTTGAAGGGTATCGTTGACGAGGCGCTCGATCGTGCCGGGTTCAAGGTGCCCTTGGTGGTCTTGTTCGACCGGGGGCTCGTGAAACCGAACATGGTCGCGGGCCGGGACGTCTATCTTGCTCTTGCAATTGTTGGTCGTATCGTCTTTGTTACCAGTTACTTGGTGAATTATTTCACGTTCAATCGCAAAAAATCGCTTGATTCCGGTCAAGCAAGTGAAGAATGGCGAAATAATGGTAAAGACTGGGCATGGTTCGCTGGCAAGGAAGCGATCTTCGCGGGTATTGGCATGCTTCATCTCGTTCTTGCCATTGCCGTGGTGGGATATTCACTCATCAACGGCGGGTCCCACCTGATCGCAACGTCAAAGCGGAGCAATTTCAAGGGCGTGGTGGTCATCGGTACCATCACCGGCGGGTTTTTCAAGTACGCGATTCCCTTCCTGGCCCTTGCTGCAACATCGTACATGACCATCACGGGGACTGACAAGAATGCCCCTCAGTATATTGTCATCATCTCGCTCTTGATCGCCGTGTTCTCCGCACGGTATGCCATTGGAGCAAGGCTCCGTTCCCGGGGTCGAGTCTCCCGTACAATCGAGGCGGTGCTCAGGCAAGCAAAGCATGAACTTGCGGACAAGGTCCCGATTGCCTTGAAGGCCGCCATGGTAACTACGATCGTCCTTGCTCCCTTCATCGGGTATATGATGGTCGACGCGTACGTCGCCGTTGATTACAAGACTGAATACCTCGCCATGGATGATGGCACCTTGCTCGCGACCGATGTTTACCGGCAGCGGGGCGATACGATCCCGAGACCCGTCATCTTGCTGCGGACGCCCTACAACAAGGGAAACCTTGCTACCAACAAGGGGGTCCTCGACTTGGTCAAGGCGGGATACGCCGTTGTGTACCAGGACATGCGGGGTCGGTACCAGTCCGAAGGCAAGTTCATCCCGTTCATCGATGACCGGTTCGACGGTGCAAAGACCGTGGCGTGGATCAAGAATCAATCCTGGTGTAACGGGAACATTGCTTCGACAGGCGCGTCTGCCGGCACGGTCAACCAGTATTGCTACGCGGATGAGCCATCCGGCGCGCTGAAATTCCAAACCCTGAGTGTCGGGGCGCCGGAGCTCTACGACCACATGATCTTCCAAGGCGGCGCCTTCAGGAAAGCTATGCTCGAGTCGTGGGTCTATACCATCTGGAAGGACAACTCGCCAGGCCGTGCAACCGAGTACTCGGATGCCATCGACTGGATCGTGTCCCACCAAGTAAAGGACGCGTCGTGGAACACCACGTCCCTGTCCATGGGGCACAGGTACGCGTCGGTGAACGTGAGCGCAATCCATTTCGGCGGCTGGTACGACATCTGCTCGCAAGGCACGATCGACGGGTTCATCGGGTATAACTACCACGGCGGGCCAGGCGCGCTGGGGAAGCAGCGTCTGGTCATGGGGCCGTACGGGCACGGAAAGTTTGGCGTGTTAACCCCGGTTTTCAACGCAACGTCCCTTGCCTTCCCCCGCGCCGATGAGAGCCGTCACGCGGGGTGGGAGAACGAGATGCGATCGGCGGCATTGGCCGGCACCCCGGTCAACTGGTCCGAACCGTGCGTTGCCTATTACTTGATGGGCGACGTGAACCAGCCCTCATCCGTCACGGGTGCCAACAAGTGGTACTACGCGAGCGGGTGGCCGGCCAACGACTCGACGCGGGTGTTGTACGTCGCGTCCAACGGTTCGCTGATCGATAGCAACCCTGCCGGGAACGCGAACGTGTCATGCTTGTACGATCCCCGCTACCCGGTGCTCACGAAGGGTGGTAATAACCTGATGGCGGATTATGCCTCCTTGGAGCTCGATGCACTCGGGTTCAACAACTGGGACGGTGACAAACATCCCGATCGCGTTGAGCAGTTTGTCGGCACGGGCCCGTACGACCAAGCCGCTGCCAGGAACTTGGCAAGAAGCGACGTGCTCGTGTTCGAATCGGCCCCCCTGCCATTCCCGCTGTCGGTGGTGGGCAACGTCCGGGCGAGCCTCTGGGTCGCGTCCAACTGCACCGACACGGCATTCACCGTGATGCTCATGGACCGGTACCAGAACGGCAGCTGCTATAACATCCTGGATGGCATCCTCGTGATGCGTTCGCGGGATGGTTATAACATCACCGCACCAGACATGATTGGTGGGCAAGCCTACGAGATATCGGTGGACTTGTGGTCGACCGCGTACCAGTTCAACACGGGACATCGCATCACGATCGCGATCTCGTCGAGCAATTACCCGCGGTTCGAGCGCCATCCCAACCACTCGGGCGCGTTCACGAACCACCCGTCGAGTTTCAACGTGGCGAACAATTCCGTGCTCACGGGGGGCATGTACCCGTCTTGCATCGTGCTGCCGGTCGTGAGCTGACCGGTACCAGCGAGTTTTTTTCCATTCGTTGTATTCATTCCATCCAAGGATGGCCAGCTTGGAGTTGCATGTCGTCATTTTCGGGATCGGTGATGCCCGTCTCGAACCACGGTTGCTTTTATACTTGAAGAAGCTTTTCACGATGCTCGGATGCTCGATCGACATCCACGTGAGCCACGTGCAAGCATTGAATGCCATCAATCCAACGAGGAACCAGGAACCGAGCGGCCCGTACTTGGCCTACCTCGATGGATTGCACTGCAAGCAGGGACCGAATGCTGTTGCCTTGGGGGTCGTGGAGGTGGACCTTTTCTCCGACACGAGGCCAGCACTCAATTTCATCTTCGGCGAGGCCCGCGTGGGGGGTACAAGCTGCGTGATCTCGACGTTCCGCTTGCGTCCCGAGTTTCACGGTTTCCTGCCCAACAAGGACCTGTTCAACGAGCGCGTCTTCAAGGAAGCCGCCCACGAAATCGGGCACGTGCTCGGTGCAAGGCACTGCAACGATCCGCTATGCGTGATGTCCTTTTCGAACAGCATACATGACACCGACATGAAACATGCCGTGTTCTGCACGAGGTGCAAGGAAAAAGTGAAAAAAAACGTGGAAGAGAAGCGGGTGCATCACTCGTGAACGTCGATCTTCACGAGGCTCGTGATGTTATACCCCTTAAGCAAGTCGCGCCCGTGAAGGCTGCCCGCCAGCTCGATCACGAAAGCGACCCCTGCCACCTTCCCGCCGAGTTTCTCGACGAGCTTGGTTGCAGCGGCAGCGGTTCCTCCCGTTGCAAGCAAATCGTCCACGATAAGCACGTTGTCACCCTTGCTGATTGCATCCACGTGGATTTCGATCTTGTCGGTGCCATATTCCAGCGAGTATTCCATGGCCTCGGTTTTTGCAGGGAGCTTCCCGGGCTTCCGGATGGGAATGAACCCAACCCCGAGCTGGTAGGCGATGCCCGATCCGAAGATGAAACCGCGGGATTCGATGCCCACGACCTTCGTGATTTTCTTGTCCTTGTGGGCAGCAGCCATGTCGTCGATGGCATTCTTTAGCCCCTTGGGGTCCTTGATGAGCGTGGTGATGTCCTTGAACTGGATTCCCTTCTTCGGGAAATCGGGGACATTTCGTATTAACTTGTCGTAATAATCTGGTTTTTGCGGCATGGTTCAAGCACGTCTCTTGTATCGATTTTTTTCTCCCGCCATCACAAGATCGCGCCCGCGAGGGCGTTTCCGCAAGCACACTTGCGGGCTGTCGGGATCTTCGGGATGGCGATCTCGATGAGCTTCTTCAAGTTAACGGCGTTTTTCTCCATTGTTTCCAGTATCTCCTCGACCGACACGGCGAGCGGCTTGATGTCCCCGCCGCATTTCGGGCAGGATTTCCCGATTTCGACGACCCCGCATTTTTTGCACGAGGCTGCCCACACGTCGAGGTCGGTGACTGTGGCGATCGTGCTGTAGCACATGGCAAGTTCAGCGGCGAGCACGGCCTCGGGGTACACGGTCATCCCGATGACGTCAGCTCCCCACTGGTGGAACACCTTTGATTCCGCCCTGGTCGAGAACCGGGGGCCCTCGATGCATACGTACGTCCCGCCCTTGACGATCTTCAAGCCCGGGATTTGTTTTCCCGCTTCGAGGAAGATGTCGTTCATCTCGGGACAGAACGGGTCCGCTTGCGAGACGTGGCATACCTGCCCGCCCTCGTAGAACGTGTCGAGCCGCTTTCTGGTGCGGTCGATGTACTGGTCGACGATCACGAAGTCGCCCTTGTCGAGTTCATTCCTAAGGCTCCCGACAGCGCACGGGGAGAACACGCGCGTTACTCCAAGCTCCTTGAGTGCCCACAAGTTCGCCCGGAAATTGAGCATGTGGGGTGGGATTTGGTGGCCGGGCCCGTGCCTTGCCAAGAACGCGACTTTGTGCCCCGCGAAGGTACCAACGTGAATGAAATCCGATGGCTGTCCATATGGCGTGTACGGTTTCACCTTCACGACATCGTGTAATTCAATGTCTGCCCCAGTGCCACCGATTATGCCGATTTGCACGTCTGTTGGTATTTGCATTGTGAAATCACCTATTTCGATCATTACTTTTCTCTGAAAATTTTAATCTTTTGCTACCATTTCGTTACTTGTATTGGTGAACGAATTGGTAAATCTCGATTTTTTAGGTGCATGCGGTGAAGTCGGCCGTTCGGCATTTCTCTTATCGTCTGGCGAGGATGGCCAAGGACAGGTCCTCCTCGACTTCGGGATGGCAATGAAGGACGATGACAAGACCAAGCTGCCGCTGGACGTCGAGCCCCGCCGCATCAAGGCGGTAGCGGTGAGCCACGCGCACGTCGATCACACGGGCGGGCTCCCGTACCTGTACATTTCCGCGAAACCCCCGTGCTACATGACCAAGGCAACCAGGACCATCGTGAAAGTGTTGCTAGACGACATGCTCAACATTTCTGCCGATCGCCTCCCGTTCGAGAAGGAGGAAATGGACAATTTCTTGCGGGCCATCCAGGTCGTGAAGGCCTATAACGAACCCCACCTCGTCCCGGGGATGGACTGCAGCCTCACGTTTCTCGATGCCGGGCACATTCCCGGCTCGGCCATGGTCCTCGTGTCGATCGATGGCAAGACCGTCTTGTACACGGGCGATATAAACACCCGGGACACGCGCTTGTTGTGGGGTGCCAAGACCTCGGGCATCCCCCCGATCGATGCCTTGATCATCGAGAGCACCTATGCCACCCGGACGCACCCCAACAGGCTGGACACGGAACGGGAGTTCGTGAGCTCGATCAAGCAAGTGCTCGATGCCGGCGGGAAGGTGCTCATCCCCGCGTTCGGTGTTGCGAGGAGCCAGGAAATCCTATCTGTATTGCAAACCTACGGGTTCATGGACCGGAACGTCGTTGTTGATGGCATGGCGAGGGAAATCTCGGCCTTGCTCTTGCGAAATCCCGATTTCTTGCGTTCAGGGTATTCTTTGGACAAGATCACCATGATCAAGCGCGAACGAAGCCAATCGGACCGTCGCAAGGCGCTTTCATCGGCAGACATCATCATCGCACCAAGCGGCATGATGAAAGGAGGGACCGTGCGGTTTTATGCACCCCCGATGCTCGTGAACAGGAAAAATGGCGTGTTCCTCGTGTCATACCAGGTAGAAGGAACGCCGGGGCGCATCCTCCTCGATGAGCGGAAGTACGAGCTGGACGAGGAACGCGAGATGGCAGCGATCAATGCCAACGAGACGGCCGGGCCTTCAAACCAGGTGGATGTTCAAGCACGCGTCGCACAATTCGATTTCAGCAGCCATTCGGACGGGAATGACTTGTTACAGTTCGTTAAAGCCCTTCAATTCAAGAATGGTAAAAAAGACGTGTTTTGCATCCACGGTGACCTTGAAAACTGCGAGTTTCTTGCCCGTTCCATCAACGAGCAAGTGCCCGGGGCGAGTGCCACCGCGCCCAAGCGTGGCGATACCGTTACCATTTAACGGGCCTTTTTTTGCCTTCCCCCGGGTTAAATATATAGGGCACTCGCTCTCCAGTGTTATTCGAGGAACACCGGCTAATGTGTTATTATGCTTAGCTTGTTAAACGGCCACGTTCTCCTATTCAATAAGACACCATCCATCCGAGATCACAAGGTGAGTAAAATTTTCTCCAAAAAAGTCGACAAGTGGCGCATGAACAAGCCCGATCAAGAAAAGTCTGATATCGACAACCAATCCAAGCGGTACCGGGCTGCGATCGACAAGAACACGTCAGTAGAGGTCATCAGGGACAAGGAAATCAGCTGATAATGCCAGCAAAAAATCCAGGCGGCGTTGGCAGGCGGACGAGGCGACCTGCATCTGGAAGGAGCATGTCAAGACGAGCATCGTCCGGGCGATCATAGAGGTCGCATATCCCCACGTGCTCAAGCAACGTAATACAGGACACGAGAAAAACAAGGACAAGACCGTTCTCGTCCTATGCCCGCCGGAAGAAACACATGAAATCGGTGCGCTCATGGTCGCGGACCGATTTACAATGGCTGGGTACAAGACCATCTTCATCGGGTCAAGCACGCCCCTGCCGTCCATCATGGCGGCCATCAAGGCAGCCAAGCCAAGGTACGTCGCCATCTCCGTGTCGAACCCGTACCATCTCTTCAAGACCAAGCGTATCATCGAGGAGATCAAGAAGATGGCACCGGCCGGCATGGAAATCATCATCGGCGGGTCGGCTTTGAAGGGCAAGGTTGACATTTCCAAGACGATAGGAGCGGACAAGTGCTTGGAAAGCCTAGATGAGATCGACAAGCTGGAGGGTGCATGACGATGCTGGCATCATTCGTGGCGAAACGTTTCTTGTCTTCCAACAAGAAACAGACATTCGGCATCACGTTCGGCATTGCACTCGGCGTGGCGGTCCAGATTTTCGTGGGCAGTCTCATTGGGGGCTTGCAGCAGACATTGCTCGACCGGACTATCGGCAACTCGCCGCACGTGACTATCACGTCCAGCTCGGAGAACATCCAGATTGATAACTGGACCGGCGTCGTGTCGACCATCGAGGGACTTCCCGGGGTGAACACCATGGCTGCCGTGCAAGATGGCCAAGCATTCGTGAAGAATTTCACCAAGGACGCTCTCGTGTTGCTCCGGGGTTTCGACCTCCCGGTCGCCAACCGCATCTACGGCTTCGCGGAAACCATCTACGAGGGACGCCTGCCGGAAAGCACCGGCGAGGTCATCGTCGGCAGGGACATGCAAGTGGCGCAAGGTCTGGCCTTGGACGACGTGCTTGCATTGCAAACCAATCTCACCCAGCCGTTCGACACGGACAACGTCACCATCGTTGGATTCTACGATCTCGGGGTGGCTGCAGTCAACTCGCTCTGGGTCATCACCATGAACCAGACCACGACCGACGTGTTCGGTTACGGTACGAACATCACCGCCGTTGTCATCCACGTGGACGACGTGTTCTCGGCCGCGGATATCGCGGCGACCATCGAGGCAGACCTGGCCAGGCCGGATCTCGAGATAACGAGCTGGGAAGCCCAGAACGGGCAGCTCTTGTCTGGATTCCGGGCGCAGTCCATCTCGACCTACATGATCCAGGCATTCGTGCTCGTGTCCGTGGTGCTGGGCATATCCAGCGTGCTCGCGATCACGGTGGTGCAGAAAAGCCGCCAGCTCGGCATCCTCAAGGCAATGGGAACGAATGACAGGCAGGCATCCTCCATCTTCGTCTTGGAGGGCACCATGTTTGGGGTTGGAGGGACCGCGCTCGGCATCGTGCTTGGCATTTTCCTGTTCTGGGGGTTTGCCACGAACGTGACCGATTCCTCGACTGGCGCGCCGTTGATCTACTTCATCCTCGACTGGAACTTGATCCTCTTCTCGGCAGCAATCGCGATCATCGCTTGCATCGTTGCCGCCGCCAGCCCCGCGTTGCGTGCTTCCAAGCTGAGTGTGATCGAGGTGATCCGTAATGGCTGATGGAAGCATATTGGAGTTGCGTAACGTGTCCAAGGTCTACGGGTCAGTGGTGAAGACGACCGCACTCTCGGATATAAACCTGGCTTTCGCCCCGGGATCGTTCAGCTCCATCATAGGCCAGTCAGGCAGCGGGAAATCCACCTTGCTCAACATCCTGGGTACCTTGGACAAGCCAACCTCGGGGGACGTGCTCATAGCGGGCAGGAAGACGACGGAGATGAAGAAAGACGAGCTCGCCAAGTTCCGGAACATTAATCTCGGTTTCATCTTCCAGTTCCATTACTTGCTCCCCGAGTTCACGGTATACGAGAACGTCATCATGCCGTACATCATCAAGGACAAGGGCGAGGTGCCGTTTGCCGTGAAGGAGCACGCGGAAAAGATGCTGGAGCTCGTTGGCCTCGAGCAAGTCAAGCACAAGAACGCGTTGCAAATTTCCGGCGGCCAGCAACAACGCACGGCCATCGCGAGGGCATTGCTGAACAGCCCGAAAGTCGTGCTTGCAGACGAGCCGACAGGTAACCTTGACAGCGACACGGCGGAGAACGTGTACCAGCTTCTCAGGTGGATTAACAAGAGCATCGGGACAGCGTTCATCATCGTCACCCACGATCGCCGCATTGCGGAAAAAACAGATCGCATCATAGAGATACGCGATGGACGGGTGGTCATGGACGTGAACATCAACACCATGACATGAATCCGGCCCGTTCATCCTTTTTTTTCTTCAACACCACGGTGGAATGCACCAAGTTTCGTCCCCTTGCTTGTCACACGTTAAACAAGCACGGGGCAGGATGGAGATGAAATCATTGTCCAGCAACTAATGCGTGGAAAGAGAGAAAAAAACGTGCAGCAACCAGCTACGCGCTGGCGGGCTTTTGGGAGGCATGGAATAAAAGAGGGGGGAGGGGCGAAATTTGGAGGCCCAAACGGGCCAAAAATATAAGGTCATGCCTTGTCCCCGCCATGTTGATCATGTCCTGCACGCTTGACGGCGAGCCCCGTGTTGAAGGGTATCACGCGCCATGTGTACCAGTGACCTTGCCCCTATAAATTTTTAGCGGTTCTCAGTTCCAGCACCACCTCGGCATCTCGCGTAAATGTTGCCGGGAGGCCCTCTCCGGGCATGCCATCGGATGAGGTGAATATATAGGTCACTTATAATTACGAGAAGGTGGGGCATTGAATGAATGAACATGAATAAATAGAAAAAAGCTTGAACAGAAAGCACCTGTGAACGCTGCATGATTACACGCCATTCAGCACGGCTTCACTGGAAATCGCTCAATTCCCGCCCACGTTGGCTTCCGTCTCGGTGTCGATGTTGATGCCCTTTACCTTCTCGTTCACGCCAGAAATGATATCAAGCGAGATCTCGTAGAATTCCACCTGGAGTATCGCGAGGTGCTCCAAGCTCTCCTTGAGTGTCTTGACCTTGAGCGCCGTGTAAGCGGCAGTCTCGCGAACCACGTCGTCGTGCTCCTTGGCCGCTTTCTCCTTCGATGCCTTCAGCTTGGCCTCGGCACCTTCGATCTCCCCGGGCTTGATCTTCTCCGCGGGCCTGCCCTTCAACTTTTCCAAGTCGCTTTCAGCCTTTTGAACCGCCTTCTCCGCGGCCTTGTCCTCGTCGATTTCTTTCTGGAGCGTTTTCCAACCCGCATCAAGTGCGCTGAGCGGCGTGATGAATTGCTCTTGAAGCCGGCCGAGGAATTCACCCCGGTTCTTTTCGACGGATGCCATCGCCTCGGACATTGCAGTGAACGCATCCTTGATGCCGGGCGTTTCAAGTTCAGCATATTCCTTCAAGGAATCAATGGCTTCCTTTGCTTCCTTTCCTAATCGCTGGTTTGCGTTGATCCAGTCTTGGTTTTGCTTGATGAGTTTCTTGAGTGCAACGTTCACGTTGAACAAGTTTTCCGCGACGTAATTGAACGCGACGAAAAATTTTTCCTTGAACTTGCCACCGAACTTGGCCAAGCCGGACTCCTTTCCTTCCGAACCTTGCGAGTCTTTCGCTTTCTTTGCCATGATCGTCACCGAAAAAACCATCCCGTATTTTCTGGACGGCTTGGTATTACCATTGCAGACCGGTATAAAAATGCACGACACGGCCTCGCATCAGCACGAGGACCTCATAGCGACGCAACATCTCGTGGTTGCCCCACGCAGCCGGTAAAAAAGGCCGGGACGTGGTCACGGGGGCACCAGAAGATATTGTGGTATATTAATATGTATTGCCCATGTTCTAGGTTCCATATCAACTATGCGTTAAGATGATTCCATCTTACACGAAAAAATTAGCTTGAAAGGAATGGTGGCACCACGTGATGCCATCCGCCCTTTCAGGGTCGTGAAACGACATGAAAGTTTCAGACATTCATCGATATAGTAGGAAAGGTTTGTGCATCTCTTTCTTGGCTTGTTTCTTGTTTCAAGCATGTGCCATTGCCTTGATCGAAAAACAAAGCCTCGATGCAAGAGTAGACGAGCTAAACACTGCCGGAAATCCCGCGCTGGCCATCAAGTCCGTGTGGTCCCGTGACCCGAAGGTCATCGACGGGTCAATATCCAGTCCTGAATGGTACGTGGCACGCAACCACACCACGTTCCCAGCGCCGAACACCGGGACGTTCTGGGCAGAAAACGATCAAATGTACATGTATCTCGGGTTGAACATACAGGACCGGGACTTGCCAGATATCAACACCATCGCGTTCGTGTTTGACACGGGAAACGACGGGGCGTTCGCTACCGGGGGGGAACCCATGTTCCAGTACATGCCCGCGCAACAGCTCCTCGTGTACGCGTCGATCACGTCTTTCATGGGCATGGGAACCATGCAAGAGCTCCCGGATGGCTGCGCCGCGGTATCGGCCCAGTCGGGCGACGACACCAGGTTCGAAATGCAAGTGCCCTTGTCGGTCCTGGACACTGCACCGGGCGGCTACGTTGGCATCTTCATGATGTACATGCTCAACACGGGGGGAACACCCAATTTCTATCCCGCGAATCCCTTCGATATCGGTGCTTGGCCGGCGATCCAGCTCTCCATGCCGGACATGGGGTCACCGCTACTTGCAGACGAAACATTCTTGCCAGCAGCGCCACCCTATTACACCAACATGAGCTACACGTTCTCGGTGAACTACTCGGACCCGGACAACAACGCGCCCAATGCCATTTCCGTGGTGATCGACGGGGAAAGCGTGAGGCTGGACCAGGAAAACCTTCTCGACACGGATTACATGGATGGCGCCATCTTCTCGTGCGACGTTGCCCTCGGAGCTGGAACGCACGAGTATTACTTCCAGACGATCCAAGGCTTGAATGACATCAGGTTACCGGGCACGTCGAACTTGACAACGCCGTTCATCACCCACGTGAATAACAAGGCACCGACACTGTCGGGATCGGGCGTGAACCTCCCCTCGGGAGATAATTTCACGGTGTTCATTTTCACGACGACATACAAGGACGAGGATAACAACGCGCCGGTGGAAGTCAACGTGAACATCGATGGAATCCCCCACCCCATGGAACCACTCGTTCAATCAAGCGGGCCAACAAACTATATTGCCGGGGTGACCTACGCGCACGAAACGCAACTCGGGGCGGGGAGCCACGAGTATTACTTCAGCTGCAACGATGGCACGTTCGCGGCACGGGACCCGCCAGCCACCAACTACACGGGACCCGCGGTCATCGCCGGGAGCCCGTCGGCGCTGTTCGATGGCTTGTACCTCACGGCTTCCATACCGTTTGGTTTGCTCGGCACGTTCACCCAGATGCGGTATGATTACGAATTACTTCCGAACGGGACCTATGCAGGTGGAGTGTGGGGATATTTCGTTGATTGGATGCTGGTAGAGACATTTAACGAGGACCCCGATACTGGCATGGTTTCAAGCGTCGTGTATTATACGGGGGGTCCTGGCGGGGGACCGATGGTGAACGGGATGCGAGACCCCGTGTGGATCCAGAAAAACGCTACCCTTGGCTCATCGTATTTCCTGGCACTTGGCGGGGCACCCGTGCTGTGGACGGTGACGGGAGAATCGTGGTGCACGTATGGCGTGCACAACCGGAGTTGCTGGGTCTTGACCGATGGCTCGGGGAGCTATGCACTGTATGATAAACAAACGGGCGTCGTCTTGGAGATGTACGTCATCACGAGCACCCCACCCGTAACGAGCGAAGTATTGGATACCAACGCCCTCGATTTCCACGCGCCCGCGATATCATCCGTGATCATCTCGCCAAGCTCGGGAGATGGCACCACCTTGTTCACGTTCGGGGCCCTGGTCAAGGACTTGGACGGTATCGGGCCGAAAGGCGTCGATCTCGTGCTCGACGGGGTCTCGTTCCCCATGCAACCGGCCACCGGGTATCCCGGCGTCGAGGACTGGGTGAACGGCGTCAACCACACCCTGTCCATGTACCTGGAATCGGGCATGCACGAGTATCACGTGCTCGCGTCGG
This sequence comes from Promethearchaeota archaeon, assembly GCA_041305945.1. Classification (GTDB taxonomy): domain Archaea; phylum Asgardarchaeota; class Lokiarchaeia; order Sigyniarchaeales; family Sigyniarchaeaceae; genus JBGLND01. The sequence continues at coordinate 1,421,618 of JBGLND010000001.1, read as the reverse complement.
GCAGCAGGTACTCGGCCAGGTATCCACCATCGAGCAACTTGACGATTTCCGTGTACCTTGACGCCTTGGAAGAGATAAGCGAGGTGCCATCCTCGTCGTTGCGAATCAGGCTGAACATGGGTTCCGGGGACATCACGGAGAAGGACATCGTCCTCGCCAAGAAGTCGGTATCGATGCGAGATGACGCGTGACATGGCATGCATCCACGACACGTGCTCGCTCATCAAGTGCATCGGGACGGGGCACGAGTTCACGGCGTCCGGGGACAAGACGACCGTGATATCGATCATCGAATTTCCCCGCATATTGCAGAAGGATATCGGCGTGTTCTACCCCCGGTCGACGACCTTCGATCTGGCCATCACCTTGGCCAACAAGCTGGTGCAGCGGGGGACTCCCGTTAACGCGACAGATGTCATCGTGGCGGCGATAGCGATAGAAAGGCAATTGCCCGTGAAAACCGACGACAAGCATTTTCCCTTGATCCAGCAAGTGGATGGCCGGTTGGACCTGCTCCCCTTGGATGCTTGACGTGCAACCAACCGTGCATGGTGGGCACGCCACGAGGCCCTACCGGGCCATGGTGGGTTTGGGGGCAAATATATTACGGAGAGTCTATTACGGGCAAACTTATAACCCACGGGCGCGTGGTGAACCACGAGCAAATATCTGTCCTTGGGTGTTGCGCGTGGGCGGATCGAAAGGAAAACCGAAACGGAAGGAAGACGTGCAGGAGGCGAGTTCCCATTATGCACGCTACTTGGAACACCAAGAAAAGATACATCACCAACCGGATTCGCTTTCGGTTCCCCATTGGAAGACGGAAAAACGCAATTTCCTATCAAGGACAAATTTTTACTTGAAACGTGCGAGGATGGATATCGATGACCTTGTCAAGTGATCATTTGTCCCGTCTTCGGGCAAAAGACGAGCCTGGCTTGTGGGACTTGGCGAGCGCCTTGATGCAAGTACAAGAAACGATATTACGGATGGAAGAGCACACGGATGACCCGGAGTTGCTCGAAGCCTTGTCCGGACACGCGCTGGCAACTGGAAAGGAACTCGCGGGTGTATTGGCCGCGCTTGAATCATCGCTTGAATCATCACTCGAAGATAATTGACCCCCTTTGAAGGTACCTGGTGGAATCGCTCCATCGGAATCATCGGCCGGAAGCAGGTTTACATGAACTCGACGGTAGAGCACGTCTCCATCCGGAACGTCCTCGACGTCCCATTTCACGAATACTCCACCAGCCAAGACACGAGGACCGGGGTGCTTGCATCGAGATCGCACGTGCCACGGGCCCTGTTCCATTTTTACAGCGGCATCCATTCCCCTACCGGATTCATGATTTCAGGACTCAAGGCCTTGAAAGTGTCGTGCTTGAAATGTTCATCACAAGAGTAGATGATTTCAACATCATCAACGACGGGCAAGACGCAAATATAATCCCACGCGTGGATACCACTCTTCATGCTGAGATCAATCGCCATTTTAACGTGGGATTCCAGCACCTTGAACCAGCGCATGAACCGGGCATCAAGGAGCTGGTGGCAATACGTGGAAACAAAATCCCGCGGTAATTTCGCGCCCCTAAATGCAAGGGAATGAAATATCTCGCATAATTGGTGATAGCTCATGCATATCTCGCTTTCCCCGATTTTTTTCTTCAAGAACGTGTTCGCTTCGCGATGGAGGCGGTCCGCACGGTGGAAATCCCCGTCATCTTGGAATTTAGAGGGTTCGGGAATTTTTTGCGCGAATACCCATATTTCGGTATCGATGAATATCGCCATTCAATCACGCCCGATATCTTCATAATCATATTCCTTGTAATCTTCTGGACCGCCACCCTCGAATGCTTGATCCACCAAGGAAAGAAACGCGTCCCGGTCTTCTTTCACCCCGTGGATAACATCTTTCCTCTTTCTATTCTCGTTTTGTTCCAACAAGTGAATTACAACCTCCTCCAACGTTATTCTTTCTCCACTCTCGGAGGCAATTTCGCCCGCTAGCTTGTGCAACCGCTTGGCGGTGTCCTTCGATAATTTCATGGTGGTTTGCATGTGGTATACGTGGTATACCGGGTATATATCTTTTTCCAATACTTTTTACAACGATCCCCCGTTCCCACGAATGCGAAGCCAGCACGTGATTGTTCCACGTTCACGTTGGGCGGGCCATGACCATGCATTTTTCCGAGATTTCAACCTTGATAACCCAATTCTAACTTTAAAAGAGGAATTCTCACCTAATTCATCTTCATATTCAAAGGCGCTTGGTGGAATTACTCCATCGGAATCATTGGCCGGAAGCAGGTTTGCGTGAACTCGCCGGTAGGGCACGTCTCCATCCGGGACGTATTCGGCGTCCCATTTCACGAATGCTCCACCGGCCAAGGCACGAGGACCGGGGTGCTTGCCTCGAGGTCGCACGTGCCACTGGCCTCGGAGCAAACCACCATCACGCGAGGTTGATGGCGTCCAGGAGCAGGTTCATCTTGCGTTCCTTGATGTCTCGATACTCGCGCAGCGTCTTGACGACGCGATTCGCTTCGCGCTTGCGGATGAGGTCATTTTCCACGAGGAACAGCATGTATTCCGAGACTTGGAAGCACCGTTTCTTGAGCGAGCGCAAGATCGAGAGCAACGCGCCATCGTCCGTTATGGTGGTGGCCATTGGATGTTTTTGCCCGAATTCAATGATGGAAAGATCTGCATCGTCCAATTTTTTTTCCGTGAATAGCTTCAAGTTCTCGACGTTGACTGCTTGAACTGAAAAACTAGATAAATCGATGAAATCGCTCAAGTAGTGCTGGTATTCCACGAACAGCTGGTGCGTTGCCCACGGCTCGCCGGCGTAGATGAGGTCTCGCAAATCAACGATGCGCAAGTCATGCACCCGCTTGACCTTGAGCAACGAGCACGTGTCGGGGATGGTCATGCTGTCGTGTTATAGCAACCTTTACATAAATGGATCACCATCATCATGCTTGATGCACATGAAGCAAGTCAACTTTCGCCTCACCGAGGCGGAATTCGAGCGGCTGGAAATAGGGTCCAAGCTCCTGGGCAAGTCCGTCCCCGCCCTTATCAAGGAGCTCGCGCTGGAACGGATCGATGCCGCGGTCATCGATGCAGCCTTGGAACTATACAAGAACAACAAGATTGGCTTGAAGCAAGCATGGCGCTTATCCGCGTTGCCGTTCCACGCGTTCCTCGCCCTGCTCGCCGAGCGCGACATCGAGCCATCCATCCCCGACGACGTCGACGACCACGCGATGGCGTCCGTGAAGGCGTTGCGGTTCGAGGACATATTTCCCGGGAAGTCCAAGGACGAGGTTAAAAAGTTGGTCCATTATTTCAATGCTTGAAGCAACGGTGTCCCGGGCCGCTTTCTCTCCATTATCATGGCTCTTGGATGCGCGTGTATGAAAATTTTCACTACCAATGAAAATGTCACTCGAATCATTTTCATTATTAATCAAATATATCTTGCTTGAATCACGGCATCCAATCGTTATGCGTTATCACGGCATCCAATCGATACCTTAAAACCCCGGTATCATTCTTGCCACGTGCAACTTTGTCCGAGAAACGATAACCTGTTTTTCCACCCCGTTCCGTGTTCCTTCATGAGAGTCGGGACGTATCATCCCTGATGAAAAACCATATAAATTCACGCCCGGTACTGCACACGAGATTCAATGACGATCATATTCAAGTTGGAACCGAGAAACCTGCTCACGCGTTCCTCGGACGGGAAGGTGATATTCACGTACTCGGACATCGAGACGCTTCCCGGGTGGCCAGAAACGCCCGTCGTGGAGATCATCGAGGGGGACTTGTTCATCGCCCCATCACCAACGGTCGTGCATCAAAAAATTTCGGGTGACCTCGCGTTTCTCTTGAAAGATCACGTGCGGAAAAACCAGCTCGGGGAAGTATTGTGTGCTCCCGTTGACGTCCTCTTTTCCGAACGCGATGTTAGCGTCCCGGACATTTTATTCATCTCCAAAGCGAGAAACCACATTTTAACGAAGAAAAACGTGCAAGGCGCTCCGGACTTGATCGTGGAAATATTATCTTCTAACCGTGATCTCGATCTCGTGAAAAAAAAAGCAATGTATGAAAGACATGGCGTCCTTGAATACTGGATAGTTGATCCTGAAGAAAAAAGCATTCACGTGTATTTGCTTGATAACGAGTCCAAGAAATTCGAATCACCCGTCGTGTATACCCAGGAGAAAAGCATTCCCGTTTCTGTCATACATTCCATGACGGTGCAAGTCGAGGACATCTTCAAGAATATCTAATTCATATGCGTGGGGACCATATCTCGGTGAGATTGACATCACTTGATATTGACGGCGACTTCCCATCTCAGGAATTCTCCACCAGCCAAGACACGAGGACCGGGTTGCTTGCATCGAGATCGCACGTGCCACGGGCCTCATTTCCACGGTAATCATCCGCGGAGAACGTGATGGGGTCATTGATGTCGCCGGGAACGTTCACGAGGAGGTCGAACTCGCGTGAACGCCATTGGATGTCCACGCTCCCGTCCGGGCAAGGCAGGATCGAGGGGGGCTTGATCACCCGTTGCTTTACTTGCCACGCGCGCGTGGCTAATTGCTTGACAAAATTGGCAACGCGTGCAAGCATCCCCCCTTGAAATTTGCCCGCGCCTTCCCCGTCCCAATCATCTTCAAGTACCGAGATTTTCCGGATGGCAGCATCGATGTCCCGGTAAAAGTCTTTCACCTTGTTCTCGACATCATGTAACCAAGGATGATCGAGGAGGGGGTCCTTGTTCTTGATGGATTCACCTTGCATGGTGGGCACGCCACGATGATCTACCGGGTTGTATTATTTATGCATGTTCTCGCCACGACCAGCCACCAGCGATCGCATCGACCATCCCGGGTGGTCCTTCATGGTCGCACGCGATCCGCGGCGTGTTGTGGTAACCTTTCAAACCATCCATTTTGATCCAGCCAATCGACTTGCCCCACCGGGTCCGGTTTCCCCGCATCATTCATCCCGTGCACGGGTGCCCTCGTCGACATCGACGTGCCTCGATGGAAGCCGGCGTTTCACGCGACGCGGCCGAACGTGATCTTGATGCCGGTGAAGTCCCGCCACTTGAACGAGGGCTCGATGTCCGCGTAATACAGGTGCGCCTCCTGCCCCGCGAGCAGGTCGCCGTGCCCGCTGGCGATGGTCGGGTACCACGCGCGCCCGTCCTGGCGGGAGCGGACGAGCAGCCGCGGCGCATCCCACGCCAGCAAGTCGGTGCTCGCCGTGATGTGCGTGCAGTTGTCCCATCCCCCGTAGACCATGACCCAGCGTGCCAGGTGGGTGTTCCAGTGGATCGACGGGTTCGCCCCCGGGGTGCCCGCGAGCGACCCGATGGGCTCGGCAGCACCCCCCAGCCCCGGCGAGGAAAAATCGGTCCCGTTCCACTTGTACCACGTCCCCGGGGCACCGAGCGGGTCGTACGAGACCGCCACGTGCAGGAAATGCTCCTGGTAGATGCACGTCCAGCGGCCGCGGGCGCCGTCCCACACGACGCACATGTCTCCCAGCCCGCCGTTCGCGGGCGAGGCCGGCACGGGCACGGCGCTCGTGATGATCTGCTGTATCGCCGACCACGATGCCCCGTTGTCGGACGAGTAGGCAACCCCGATGGATTTCCACCCGATGATGCCCGCCACGCGGGGGAACCACTTGTATTCGCAATGCACGAAGCCGATCAAGCTCGTGCCGTTGATCCGGGCAACGCTCATCAGCCACGCGCCGCTGTTATCGAACGCGTCTTCTTCCCGGAACCCCCCCATGACCGGCGACGCCGGCGAGAGCCGCGCTTGGAACTCGGGAAGGGCGCACTGGCCCCGCGTGCGGTAGGTCTCGTACTCGGGCCAGAACATGATCCAGCCGCCGTCCACGTCCGGGAGCATCGAGAACCGCCCGTCCGGGGTGATGTCGAACGTGGGAACGCCGCACGTGTTCGGCACGTCGAACCGCGTCCCCAGCGTGACCGTCCAATTCGCCGATGGTTCCGAGTAGGCTACCCCGTCCCGTGGAAGGTCGGTCTCGGAGCAATACCGTTCCTTGGCCAGGATCACGAGCACGTTTCCTGCAACGATTGCCAGGAACGTGATAACCAGGATTTTTCTAAGCATGACTTTATTCATGTGCGCACGACCGTCACCGGGCTGTTATCCCTTTAAAAGATATCGGGGGGTTGAGGCATCGAGCGCGTCGTTGCCGGGCCTCCCGGTCTATGGCATCGACGCTTTTTTCCTCCAATACCAAGCCACACTCGGCGCAAACACGTTCTCCCCTTGTTGGATCGACGATCAACTTGTCTGAGCCGCACTCAGTACATTTTATTACCTCTTTCTCCGATCCAATTGCATTCACTGTTGCTATCTCCGCCTCGAATGCCAGGCCTTTAAAAACCGGCATGAATGTTAGTTCTTTTTAAACAGCTTGGTGTTTATAAAGTTATTCCTAACGGTTTTTAAGTGTTTCTATTGAGAGGTTGTTTAGAAAACACCGGCATGGGACTTGCGCCTTCTTGATGCATTAGACCTTGCTTGACACGTTCCTTTTCTCCTTTGAACACCCGTTCCTAATCCCTATATGTTTTCATTTTGCTTGAAGGCGCGGGACGGAGTTCTGTCAAAACCACGTGGTATGGCTGAAATATCCCGAATCGCTTGTTTGTCGAATTATATTCCTTTTCTTGAACGCATCCTTGATGATGTTTCGTCATGCATTTCCTCTTTCTTTCGTAAAAGGGTCTACCATTGCCCGTGCCCTTGGCAAAGGTTAGTCTATTGCATGTGGAAAGAATACATCCCTTTCCACCATTTTTTTATACTCCCGATACGGAAGAAACGTGTGGCAAACGACGAACACGAACGTGGACCTCCCTCCCGTCCTTCCAGCCCGGCCCGCTCGGGCTTGCAGGAAGAAGCTGATCGCCTCTTGTTGCTCGCGTCGGAGACTGGAGACACGGGTGCCGTTGACTTGGCCTTCGAAGGTGGGGCGAGCATGCACGCGAGAAACCATCTTGATAACACGCCATTATGCGTGGCGGCAAGCGCCGGGCACGTGGATATCGTGCGATTATTAGTGGAAAAAGGTGCTAGCATTCACGAACCAGGATATTGCGATATGACCCCGCTCACGCTGGCAGCACGCGACGGGCGGGTCGATGTTGTCAAGTTTCTCATCGAGCATGGAGCTGCATCGAACGAGCGGGCGTTGAATGATGCCATCATGGTTGGGTCCATGTCCGCAACCGGGACGCGGGAGATCGTCGACTTGCTCAAGAACGCGAGGTTGAAGACCGTAGCACCGGCACCAAGAGGAATGAACGACGCCGATGCTCGAATGATACAAGCCGCCGCGAGCGGTGATATCGCAGCCCTCGAGGCTGCCTTCAACGACGGTGCCACGGTGGATGCCCGCGACGATCGTGGCATGGACGCGCTCTCGTGGGCAGCCTTGCGGGGGCATGATGCCATCGTTCTGGGACTTCTCGATCGCGGCGCCGACGTGAACCGGCTCAATAGCTCGGGCTGGCCACCGTTGGGCCAGGCATGCGGGCAAGGAAAGCTCGACGTGGTTCAGACATTGCTCGCGCGCGGGGCAAACGTGAACATGGCATTCGATGGCGGGCGTACCGCATTGATGTGCGCGGCCTATCAAGGCTTCACCAAGATCGTGGAGGTCTTGCTGGAGGCGGGAGCCGATCCATCGATGCGGCACGAGCACGCGACCGCGCGGGACCTGGCAGCAAGGCAAGGGCACCGCGACATCGTCGAAATGCTTGATGGACGGTAGCGGGTTATGCATTCACGCGGGGGCCCGGTTCCCCTGAGCTTTCCTCCAGCGCTTGAACCAGGTCGAGAAAACGATCTGCGCGATGGCCACGACAATCGTCACGATCGTCCCGCCTTCCACGGAAAACATGATGCCGGCCAGCACGTCGCTCCTTGGCAGGTTCAATATCACGAAGCGGGCGACTGGCACGATGACGATGATGATCGTCGCGAAAAGGATGTTTAACACCGACGCGAACCGGGGTGCGAACGTGAACGTGCAAAGCGCGATCACGTAGAGCGCGATGACGATACCCACGATGAATTCGTAGGGGTGCAAGTAAGCATACAGCTCGCTTTTCAAGATGTCGACTGGGCCGAGCCAATGCGTGATGTTGTTGATGCCGATGCCGACCCAGTCCAAGGTGAATGCCCACAAGGTCAATCCCTCGCACGTTGCGAGCACACCCATTCTCGTGGCCAGCACGATATCCCGCGTGTCCAGGGACGCGTGCCACCCTTTCAATGCCTCGAGAAATGCCCTCCTGCCTCTCGTCACCTCGCGGGTGCGTCCATCTTGGCCACGACACGACCTTCCAAGCAAACCCCTCTTTGCACGAACGTACCATGCCAACATCAACAATACCATACCCGCGACGGCGAGCGGGATGATGATACACGTCCATGCCGTTACCAGCGTGAAATGAAATGTCTTGGTGGTGAACATCGAGCCATCCTCCAACACGACACCGAGAACAACATCCGCGTCGCAAGAAAAGAGCGGGCCGGGTACCGTGACGGAGATGAGTGCCCCACCGGTGGTGGCCGTCGCGTCCTGCTTCTCGACCCGGGTCACCTTCCACGAATCGAGGAGCTGGTGGTGCTTGAATCCAACGAAGATGTAGTCGATCTCGCCCGTCGGGTCCATGCCCGGCATGCTCGCATTCACCACGACATCCATGGATTGGTCGAACACGTTATAACGTGGCTGTACCATCCCTTCGATGGTAGGGAGGGCGATGTTCTCGTTCCACGTGTATTTTCGCAATATCCGTGGACGATTGCTTGATGGAATCCCGATACCATGATGTCCGCCAGGGAAAATGGTCACGCCTAGCGTCCCGTTGGGTTGCCGGAGCTTGATGACTTCCAGTGTCTTGAGCACGGCATTCAACGTGAAAAACTCGTCGTTCGTACCGATGATGTAGTGGATGTTCGAAACCTGCGCGGCGTATATCATCGGGTCCCAATCTTGCGCGAATGCAAGTTCCGTTTCCCCCGGGTTTGCCGGGTCAAGCTTGACCGGACGGAGGATGTTGGCGATGCTTCCCTCGCGCGCGGATGTCAGGATGTCCCCGCTTGCCATGTACACGACGGTAACCTTCACGCGATTGTTCCCGTTCATGGCATATTCTACACCGGCAATGAATTGTGCGTGAAGCCCGCCCCAACTATCTCCCGTGATGGCCAAGTTCGATGCATTCACGCTCGCAATGGATTCGAGGACCCGAAGTGCTCCTATTCCTGCTTGGATGCCAAGGAAGAAGACTGGTGATTTTCGACCCGTTTCGTTCGTTGAATAATTGAAGATGGTATCCGGTGCAATGATCGGCCCGTTGGACAATCCATGTCCCGGCAAGGAGATGCTGATGCAAACACCTCCTTTCGAGGCAATGGAAAGCCCTTTCTCGCGTCCTCCCCTCTTGTCCCCGTAGAGCCCGTGCATGTACAAGACGCCGGGTAGCGTCCCATTTGGTTGCGGGGTAGCCGGTTCGTACAAGTCCCCGTCGATGAGGAGCGATGCCCCGTTCCAGTCCGACGGGGAGTAGGTCACGCGCGTGACGTTCACGCTGGCGTGGTGCGTGGCGCCCCACGCGTCGCCCGGGTCTACCGGGACGGCTTGCGTTTCCAACCTCGTGAGGTCGAGGGCGCGGGTTTGCATTGCCTGGTACTCATCGGTCCAGAAATCCGGGATGTCCAGCGAAAATGTGCGGCCGAAGTATTCGAAGGTGCTGGCAGGCGCTTGGCTATCGATCGGCACCATGTCCTCGAACATGCATGATGGAACGTGTCCTTGCATCCACGATGATGGCATGGTACTTGCAATCCCCGGTCCCGTGGCCACGATCACCATGCCGATGAAAACCAACTTCCGCATCGTGAAGGCCGGTAAGGTTCCTCGATTCCATGGACGCAACATCAACACGACACGGTGCAATGATGTTATCCGGACTCCATCCATCCATAAATTTGTATGCATCGGTGGCATGCTTTTTACACGCCAAGGCATACCTTGCATCGGTGACACGACATGAACACCGCGACGCACTTGCTCGCCGGCATGCTCATCGCGCGGCTTTTTCGCAAGGAAGGCTCCAGCGGGCATTACGGCCCGGGGGAGTTTCCCGTGCTGTTCACGGGGGTATCCGCTCTCCTGCCGGACCTCGATGCGGCATTCGGGATACCCCACGCCCAGGCCACGCACACCAGCATCGTTACGCTCTTGCTTGCTACCGCGTGGACGCTCGTGGTGGTGGCTGCCGGGCGCCCGTTTCTTGTTGCATCGCGCACGGGCGTGAAGCGGCTTTTTCTATTATCCTTGGTCGGAGCGGGAAGCCACCTCGTGCTGGACATCTTCACGTATTACAACGGGGATTGCTCGGCCACCGCGGCGCACGTGTACTTCTGGCCGTTGTGGAACCAGTCGTTCCACCTGGACTGCATATTCGGGCCATCCCAAGACGTGTACTTGACCAGGGTGCTGATCGAATGGGCATTCTTTTCACCGTTCTTGCTGGCCGTGTGGTTGTATCGGGGTGCGAGGTACAGGGAAAATCCATTCATGGCATTCTCTCCACGTGCATGGCTCGTGACAGGCGGCCTCGACTTGTTCCACGTGCAGCCCTTTAGCGTCAAAGCAAGCGTGGTGATGCTCTTGGTCGTTTCGATGGCGGTCATCGTTGCTGAGGGACTCGGGTACATCACGTGAGCTCGTGTGAAAAAAAGAGGAACGAATTTTTCAATTCAATACATGTCCCGGTGCAAGCGTGCGTCTCTCTTGCTCCCCCGGCGGATGTAGACAACGACACCAACCAGCACGGTAACGATTCCAACGTAGATCGAAATCATCACCCACGTCCTCAGATCCTGAAACCATGGGCCGGTGTTGAAGGGATTTGGCAATGGGGGGATGGCCGGGACGTTTCCTTGCTCGTCACACATCATGAGGTAGATGTCGGTGCCAAGTTGTAGCGTGTCTTCATAAATCGATCCCGCCACGTACACGCCTCCGCACCCATTCGCCCACACGTGAGCGCCGAAGCACGGCCTGTCATCCGGGTCGCCATATGCTTCCATGGGTATGGTTCTGATCCACTCGTTCGTGCCGTTCACTCGCCACTTGCCCAAGACGACCGCTGTTCCTTCGTATGTTCCCCCGGAGCAATAGATCACTTCCCCGTCGCACCACAAGCTATCAAACCACCCGTTCGATGGAATAACGATGTTCGTCCAGTTCCATGTTTCGGTCCCGGCGTGATCGAGCCTAGCCACGTGGAAGTCATAATCGCGTTCACCGCAAATATATATGCCCGAATCGTCTATCCACATGTCCGTTATCGCTCCGGTTCCCCAGGACCTGTTCCAATGCTGTGTACCATTATCATGCCATTTCTGGAGTGTTAAATTCCCAGCTACGTCAGGCCATGGATTGTCCTTGAAACCAGCAATGTAAATGGACCCGTCTAGCACGTGGATGGCGCATGGTTTGGTCTGTCCATAACCCGGCAACGCTCGTTCCCATTCCACGTTCCCGTTGACGTCCCATCTTGCGATCATCGTGGTGTAATTCGTGTAATTGCCCGAGTACCCGCACGTGAAAATTGCCGTGTCGTTCGCCCAGACGCCCGTCCAGCAATTATACTTCAGCAAGGGATATGCCTTGGTCCTATTCCACGCGATCGTGCCATTGGTGTACAGCTTAGACAATATCATGGACGTGTTGTAAGTTGCTCCCGATGGATCGGCAAGCTGACCGGCCATGAATATTGTGTCATCGTGGATGCACGCAATACCTCCATCCTCGTAATAACCCGGCCAAGCGGGAAATAATGACGTGTTCCTTGTAACCGCGCCTTCCAATGTCCAAGCACTCGCCATGGTGTTCCCCGGTACGAAATCATACAATTCATTCTCCACGACGCTTATCATTACGATCGTGGTCCCCGTGCCGGTCAGGTCAGTTAACGTTTCGGTTCTTCCCGTGTCGAATCTCTTGAACCAAGGACCCGAACCGGTCGCCATACCCGCTGATAGTGAACTTGTCTGGAGGGAAACCGCTAGCGTGCAAAGGATGACCACCACGTTCAACCATTTGATTTTCCTCAAGTGATGAAGACACCCCGTGAGTTTTGAATGCATGCATATAGCTGGAGACTCTAACTATATAATTTTGGACATGCTTCGCAAGATGCCAAGATTTTGCCGGGCAGGTCGTTAGAGAAAACCCGCCGGTGAATGCACTCATTACGTTATACACCACGAACGGATAAAAAGGCCGATACTCCGGACATCGCATTCCAAGTTTGACTTGGAATCGAGTGATTTGTCGCGACGGTTGGTGGGTTTATATATTTAAAAAGAAAGAAATCAATAACCGCGCATCCAGAACCAGAGCAACATCTTCCCGACAAGCTAGCTCTCCGACGAGAAGCGCAAGGAGATGGGTATCAAGTCTTTGCCCGGTAACCTAGCCGAGGCGCTCCACGAGTTCAAGTACAGCAAGGCGATGCTCGACCTTTTCGGCCCCGTTGGTTTCGAGAACTTCTACCGCATCAAGATCAACGAGTGGAAGCAATACAGCGTGCAGGTTCACCCGTGGGAATGGGACCGGTACATTTCGTTGTGAAACTCTTTTTCTCATACGCTTACACGGTGAAATCGTTCTCGGCTCGCTTGTTTAATGCCAAAGCCGGTTTAAATTCGGGCTTTTTTCACAGAAAGCATAAAAGGTGAAAGCGCGATGTCACTCACGAGAGTCCATCACATCCAAGTGGCGACACTTCTCATGTTTGCATACGAGCGCATCCGTAACGTGATACGCGGGCTGGAACAAGGAACGGGGCCGAGTCCCGATCAATTGCTGGTCGAAATCGAAAACGAGCGAGACCTCACGTCCGCGGAAAAACAAGAGCTTTCCTCGTTGCTTGCGAGGTAGCCCCACTCGCACTTCCCTCGAAGGTCTCCTTGAAAATCGCGTCGTCTTGCGGTGCCCGCGCCATTGGGAAGAACACCACCGTTTCACGAAAATGCAACTCGCCCGGTGGAAAAAAGAGCTCAAAGAGATTTACTGACGTGGCACGAGCGTGACCATCACCCGCCCTTGCTTTCTTCCTTGAGCATCCTTGCCCCGTTCTCTATGATGTTCTTGGTAATGAACGAGGACTCCTCGCTGGCACGCTTCTTGAGCAGCTTGATCTTCAGCTTCGTTGCGGCTTCTTGCTGGGTCGCGTCCAGGCACCCGGCATCGAGCACGAGGTCCAAGACGTGCAGGGCAAGCTGGGCTTTCCCTTCTGCGAGCAGCTGGCTCGCCCGTGCCACCATCCGTTCAACCCCGCCGGTGCCTGCCAGCTCCACGATTTCCTTGGCGATATCCTCTCTCGATGCCGGGAATAGATTCGTGGGATTGCCCGAGTCGTACCACCCGTGGTACAAGCGATACGCGCAATGCACCGCAAACCGGTAATCCCCGTAGATGGGCTGCAGGAACTCGCTGTTCTTGAACTCGTCGGGATAGATGGCCAGCATCTCCCGGTATATCTGTTCGAACCACTTCCCTTGGTTCATCCGGCGAGCGACCTCGTCGTGCACGAAGTGCATTGCCTTGGCGGTGATCGAAAGCATTGACGCGATGCGGTCCTTTCCCTCGTGCAATCCACCGTGGCCGGGAAGCAACGCCTCGGGTTCCATGGCGAGCATGCGCTCCATGGCGAGAGCCCAGTGTTTCGGGTACCGCTGGACCTTGTACGGGTTCCCGACGTTCGGGAAAGACGAGATGCACAGGTCACCCGCGAAGATGACCTTCCGTTCCGGCACGAACATCCACAGCGCGTCGTCGGTCTCGCCCCACTCGGGGTACACTTCGAAGTGGTACTTGCCCAGCGTGAATTTATGCGGTTCCCCGTCCTTGATCAGCGTGGTGGGCTCGAGCGCGGTTGCCGAGCTCACCAAGCTACCCTTCTTCCCGCGCACGATGGAAGAAAACTGCATGCGATTGATCCACTGGTGGTATTCCTGTAGCGTCTCGTATTTTTGAAATCGTTTCGGGACGTTATCGTGGGCGATAATATGCGGCATTTCCCACCCGTTCTTTAGTATCTCCTCGATGAAAGGCCCGAACCCGAACGCGTGGTCGAAATGCCCGTGCGAGAGCACGATGGCCCGCACCTGGTCCTTCGAGAAGTCCCGCACCGCCTTGAACACCTTTTCCCCAGCCATCTCCAGCCCGAGATCGAACAAGACAAGGCCCTCGCCCGTGTCCACGGCGCCCACGTTCCCGAAGCTGTTCACGAACAAGAAATCCCCGCCCGCGAAGCGTTTCGGTTCCTCCAAGCCGAAAAACGCGTTGGTTAATGTCCCATTCATGTCAACCATATCAATAGCAATTGTAGGATAGAGCTACGTTCCACGGGAATAAGAAGCCTTACCTAATCTCCCGAGTCGGGAGAACCGGTGTGTGCCAAGCTCTTTAGCCAACTTGTCCACGTAGCTCGAAAAATAAAAAAAAAAATTCTTATGGTTGCACCCGGGGGTGCGGTGAGTTCTATGCCTTTACCTTGGCTTCCCGAGCACCGTGACGGCTGCCACCGTGAACGCGCCGCCGAGGTTGTGTGCCAGCCCGAGCTGCGCGTCCTTCACCTGGCGCCCGTCGGCACGGCCTTGCAGCTGCTTGGTCAGCTCGACCAGCATGCGGCAGCCAGTCGCTCCTATCGGGTGGCCGAAGCATTTCAAGCCACCGCTCGCGTTGACCGCGATCTCGCCGTCCCAGTTGAACGTGCCGTTCTTGAGCTCCTCGGCAGCTTTTCCCCTCCCGCAGAAACCAAGGTCTTCGCAATTGACCAGCTCCGTGATCGTGAAGCAGTCGTGCACCTCGGCGAATGAGATTTCCTTGCGCGGGTCGGTGATCCCGGCTTCCTTGTAGGCGAGCTGGGCCGCGCGCTGCGTGCTCAAGAAGCCCGTGTAGCCAAACGAGGGCAAGTACCACGGCGTGTTGGTGTACACCGCGATGGCATTTGCCTTGACGACGACGTAGTTGTCCCCGTGAGCATAGCTGGGGGCGAGTTCCGGCGTGGTGATGATGAGCGCGGCTGCCCCGTCGCTCATGGCGCAGCAATCGAACCGCCCGAGCGGGTCGGATATCATGGGTGCCTTCATGACCTCGTCCATGGTCACCGCTTTCCTGAAGTGCGCCTTCGGGTGGTACTGCCCGTTGTCGTGGTTCTTGACCGCGACGCGCGCCAGGTCCTCCTTGGTCCAGCCGAACTCGTGGAAGCACCTCGTGGCCGCCATGGAAAACATGGCCGGTGCGGAGGGCAGCGGCAGGACCGCGTGGCCGAACTCGGTGAATCCCGGCAAGCCGTGGCTCCCCTGGTCCATCAACTTTTCGACCCCGCAAGCTAAGGCGATCTCGTTCACGCCAGATGCGACCGAGTAGCACGCGTTGCGGAACGCGTCCATGCCCGACGCGCAGTAGTTCTCGACCCTGGTCATCGGGATGCCGTACAGCTTGATCCCGTCGGCGAGCGTGCCGCCGGAAAGGCCCGTGAAGTAGTACTGGATGCCGACCCAGCCCGCCTCGATCGCCGTTTTCTCGATGCCCGCGTCCTTGGTTGCTTCGCCGACCGCCTCGACGAGCAAGTCTTCCTGGTTTGCCTCCCACCGCTCGCCGAACTTCGAATAACCAGCGCCGATGATGGCGATCCTGTCCTTGATGCCTCGCTTCACCATCTCGATCAGTCCTCCTCGGTGCCGACCCTGCTTCGTATAGGCCTGCACTTCCAGTAGTAGTTATAGAATTCCGCGCCCTCGTGTATCTTGCGGAAGGTCATCTCGACATCCATCCCGATGGCGACATCCGACGGGTTGCATTCCGTCATGTTCAGGAGAATCCTGCCCCCGCCGTCCAAGTCTATCACGCACCGTGGCACGGGCGTTTCGTAATAGTCCCCGCCCTCGAGGTGATCCAGCGTGAACGTGAATATCTTCCCTTTCTTGGCGAGCTTCACGTCCTCCATCTGGCCGGTTGCCTGGCATGCTGGCTCGATGCAAGACCGCCATTTCGGGTACTGGATGGTGCCGCACTTCTTGCACTTCACGCCGTGCATCCTGAGCAAGAAATCGCCGTCCCGGTGGATCGTGACCGTGGATGTCTTGCGCTTGAATGGTTCCTTCTTGAGCGCGTTCCTGAAGAAGAGATATTTCCCATAGTTGTTCACCACCTCGGTCATGGCACTGTAGATGATGTGTGCCCTGCGTGTCCGCTTGAGTTCTTTCATCTTGTCCTTGCTCACCACTTTCATTAGTATCGCGTCTGCCCCGTCGCCGTAACCCCCGAGAAGCACGATCTCCCCGTCCTTCGCGCGCTTGAGCGACGCGATCATGGTCATGAAGACCTGGGCGTTGCCCGTGTCCCCGAGGGTCATGAACAGCGTGTCCTGTGTCGACTTCTGGTTCAAGCCCACCCGCTTCGCGATGCCACCCGGTGCCCGCAAGTCCGCCCCGTAGATGCACGCCTTGGTGACCGTCACGGGATCGGTGCCGGTCTTGGCAAGCAGCGCCTTGATCGCCTTTATCATGTTTGCCCCGTAGCCCGCGATGTCGTCGTACTTCCCGGACATCTGGCGCACGTAATCATCCTTTGCCCTCCGCCACGGGCCGACGAGCTCCTCGCTCGTCGAGACGTGGTCAACCAGCTCCAATCCAAGGTCTTCCGATGACACCAGCAAGGCCGCGGCCGCGTCGCCGAAAGCATACTCGTACATGGTTATCGGTTCCGGGTTGCGCATGTCTGAGGCTATCACGAGCACGTTTCTCGCTTGCCCTGCCTTGACCATGTTGAATGCCGTGATGAGTGCCGTGGTGCATGACTTCAAGGAATTGCCGAAATCTTGGGTGAGTATGTCCTTGCGCATGTCCAAGGCTGCTGCAATGATGCTCGCTGTGCTTTTCTCCAGGTACGGGCTTGTCGTGGACGCGAACAGGAGCGCGTCGATGGACTTCGGGTCGATGGTCGCGATACAATCCAGCCCGGCCTCGACGCCCATCGTGAGGCTATCCTCGTCCGCGTTCGCAACTGCCTTCGTACCGGGAATGCTCGGGAAGTCCCACGCGTGCGCGATGTCCTCCCGCTTCACGAGATATTTAGGTATGTATGCACCGTATGCACGAATGCCAATCATGTATTCTATCGCCTCTAATGACTGGATGTTGTACCCGCTCGTCCGTCGAACCGGGATCACGCGTGTTCTCCACTAACAAGGGCGTGCGTGGTGTGACGCCCGCGATAGCGGTGCGCTCACCTTTCCGGTCGAACGACGAAGGTAACTCTCCGGTAGTTGTCAACCTCGGTTGTGGAATTAATAAAACCAATCGTGCCGGAACGCTCGCCGCCGTTCCCCGGTGTCGTTTCGTTCACCGAATCCCGGCAACATCAAGAACCTTTCTGGTGCCCACCGCGCGGGAGAGAACGCCGGAGAAATATAAAAGAAGATCAAGAAAAAAAGACGCTTATTGCGGGACGAATTTCTTCCCGCAGCTGGTGCAGTCCGTTTCCTTCCCCTTGTACATCGCGAATTGCTCGGGCGTGAGTTGCCACGAGCTCTTGCAGTGGGGGCAGCGCAAGACCGACCCTTGCGCCGGGGCAGGTTTCTGGACGCCAGAAGGTTTTTGCACGGGCTTCGGCTTCACGCCCGGCACCGCCGCTTTCGAGGCGTCATCGTCCAGCGTAACGAACTCGGGTCCCGCGGCCGGCCGCTTCGTTTTCGGCGTTTTCGTCGAGAGCGAGGGGCGCCTCGGTTTCGAAAGGGTTGGCTTCTTGAATCCACCCTCCCGCGTCGCGAGGACGACCAGCAGCGCGGCGACGCCGGCGATGATGCCGAGGACGACGAACGCGGTGATCCATTCCTCCATGGTTGGCTGTCCGGGCACAGGCACCGGCAGGCCAGGTGGTGAGCCCGGGGTGACCTGGAATGACTGCGCGGGCGTGTCCGCGGTTCCCGTCATGTCCCCGCACGTGAACCGGTACTCGTACGATCCCGCTTCCAAGTACATCGCGAGCTCGTACACGCACCCTTCCTCGACGTAAACCGAGTCCGTCGTGTCTTGCTTGGCCATCGGGTAAGATGCACCGTTGATCACCACCCGCACGAAGAGCGGGGCGTTGTTGTCGATGTCCGAATAGAGGACAGTGAACCTCAACAACGTTGCCGACGTGCCACCGTTGGGTTCCACCTTTCCTTGGCTTAACACCGGGGCGGTCGTGTTGGCTTGCAACGAGAACCTCCACGTGTCCGACCACGAGCCCCAGTACGTGTTGTTCACGTGCGGTTGCACGCGCCAGTAATACAAGCCCGCGACCCAGCTTCGTTCGAGCGTCAGGGGCAAGGTGATCGTGGTGGTGCCCGCGGTACCGACGACCGAGCCATTGTTGTACGCGAGTGTCGTGAAATTGATGTCTTGCGAGATTTGCAGCGTGTAGTTCGACCACCCGATGTTCGTGTTGATGCTGTTCCACGTGAACGTGATGTTCCCCATCGCGAACCAGCTGTTGTTGGCCGGCGCGACCAGGGTTGGCCCGTCGAGCCCGCCGTAGGGGTGCACCGTCGGGCCGGCGATCCAGCCCGTGTTCACGTGCGGGTGGACGTTATCCGACATGTTCATCAAGAACTGGTAGGTCCCGTACTGCGTGAGCGCGGCGGTGGAATGAGCTCATCGGGGCGATACGGGACCAGGGTACCAAGGTTGGCATCTCGCAATTCATCGAATCGATTTCAAGGCGGTATAAGGCCGGCCCGTTTCGCTTCCACGTCATACACTTGGACGCGAGCGACAAGGTTCCTATCCTTTTACCTGCCCCGTTCAAGGACGAGCCGTGGATAGAGATCCGAGACGGGGATGTTACCGGCCTGGGCCTTTCCGGGCTGGACCTGGTCAAGGTTCCTTCGTTCATTTACAGCCTCGGGAATCTCGTGGCCTTGGACTTGAGCAACAACAAGCTGAAGGTGCTGCCTGGATTGGGGGTGATGGCTCGCTTGAAACACCTTGACGTCTCCCGGAACTTGCTCACCAGTTTTTCCGTGGACAAGCCAATCCCCGTGAAGATGCTCGACTTGCACGGTAATTTCTTGAAGAAACTCGACATCACGGCGTTCTCACGAACCTTGAAGGTCCTTGACCTCTCTAGGAACCAGATAGAGAAGATATCCGATGTTACCGGCCTTGAATTGGCGACCACGCTTGGAACCTTGAATTTGTCGTGGAACCAGTTGCGGTCCCTATCCCATCTCCCTTGCACCCCGCCGTTGGTCATGCTGTTCGTTAACGGGAACAGGATGACCAAACTCGCGACGTCCGGTCTGCACGAGAGGACGAGGGTGGTTGACGTGTCGGACAACTTCCTGGGCGGGTTGGCGGGTATCGAGGCATTCCCGGCCGTGTTCAAGATCGTCGCGAACATGAATTACTTGAAGAACCTCCGTGCCATAACTGCCCTGCCTCGCGTCAAGCACGTGGAAGCACGCAGCAACCAGGTAGAAGGTCTCCCGGAAGCAAGCATCTTGAACAACCTCTCCTCCATAGACTTGCGGTATAACCCGCTGGGGGACGTGGCATCCGAGCAGGCACGGCTTGTCTACATGTTTTCCGGGCGCGCGCGCGATGATCAACCGTAATAGGCACGCTCGGCATACCACGTGAGTATCTGGTCCGCGGTCTCGGCAATGTTGAACGTTCCCTTGCAAGCCGTGGCCGTGCGCGTCATCATCTCGACGTTCGGGGCACCGAGCCCGAAGATATGCAACGTGACCTTCGGGTCGGCTGCAAGTTCCCGCGTGATGTCGGTGAAACTTTCGCCGTCCGTGGGATACCCGTCCGTGAGGAGGATGCACGTGATCGGTGTCGACTGGTTCGTGCCACCTTCCATCTGCTGGATGAGGTTCGACAGCTCCCGTGCCAGGTACATGGCTTTTCCCATGTTCGTTGCTTGGCCATAACTATTGCCGATGTTCTCGATGATGTTTATGGCGGTGTGCTCGAGGAATTCGTGGGCGCTACCCGCGCTTTCCATGAATGCAGAGCCATCAAAATCAAGGGTCTCGGCAATGTCTGCAAAGCGAATCACGGCGATCTTCTCGCCAAGGCCCCGATTGATCTTTTCAGAGATGAACATGATGGCACCCAGTGCGGCACCGAAGCGCCGGGGAACGTAGGTACCGTCCTTGAACTGGTCGAGGAACTGCTGGATCTGGCTTGATTTCATCGTTTTCCGAATCGCGTGTATCCGGCTCGCGATGTTCCGAACCTCAAGATCGCGGCCCATCATGGACCTTGAAATGTCGATCACGAGGATCGCGTTGAACTTCCCGCTAGATGGCTTGGTTTCCATCACGACCTCCATCCACTTGGTGTTCATGAAGGGCAAACCCGTGGAATTCAAGGCATAGCAACCCGAGCTATCCATGCCAAAGATGGGAAAGTGATTATCGTCCACGATGCGTATTCCAAATTCATCGACTTGGCCGGGAACGAGCACGTTAACCGTGTTGCTGGGACAACTGCCGCCGGCCTTGGATGCCCCGCCGGCGGGGGATGTCGCGTTCAAGGCACCCTGGGGGACGTCTTCGTACTTCACGTCCAGGAAAGGTTTCCCGAAGGGGTCGAGGGGAATACCATCCGGGCTCACCCCGAACACTGCTTGGCCGTTTTCATCGATCACGAGATTTTGGAGTCGATCTACCTGGTTCGGCAAGAAAACGCGCTTCATGTTCGCCCCGGGCATGGGAATCGCACGACCCGGGCCCTGGGCGGGTGCGTCCGGCATCCTCGCTGCCTTGTAAGCTGAGAACGCATCGGGCGTGGTGGCAGCTTGCCCCGGGCCGGGCGATGCGGCGGGACTCCCCGCTGGTGCATCTTGAGGCACGGCACCCGGCTTGAACAAGGACAACGCCCTGCTTGCCGGCTTCTCTTCTGCTCGTTTTTTTTTCTCCATTTCCGTGATATCGGGTTCCTTGCCCATGGCTCATCCCCGTGTTCTCGATTTATCTTTGCTTAGGATACATGCGCCTTTACAGGTGGTTCCTTCCCATCCGGAACGCTGGTCTGGCGTGCAACGAATAGAAATCCGTGACGTATAATTGATCCGACTATCGTTTTTTAAATATATACGGCGAATGAAATTGTTACCTATTCATACATCATCCCCCGTCGTGATGGTGTAAAAGAGGCATTTTTATCTGGAAAAAAAACGAGAAGACGGTTGTCCCAAGCGTGCCCGGCTCGGGTCCGGCACGGAGCCAGATCGTGACAATTGCTCGTATTATTTCCACTGCACGGGTGCTGACGTGAATCGCCGGCTGGTGAACAGCAAGATAATCTACCCGCGCATGCAGTATCGTGCAAACGTGGCGTCTATGCACGCGATGGGCGTGAAAAGGAGGTGCTTGCATGACACCAAACAAGAAACGGGAAGAAGTGCTTAGTCACCCAAAACTGGTGAAATTTATCGGGCTCGTGACCACGTTGTTCATGATCACGACGTTTTGCGTCAACGGGGCAGTGATGGGAGCCGGCATGCTGCTTGATTACGGCTTCCATCCCAACAAGACGCTACCAGGCATCAACGCGGAGTTTGATAATTCGACATTGACC
Organism: Promethearchaeota archaeon; assembly: GCA_041305945.1. Lineage (GTDB taxonomy): Archaea > Asgardarchaeota > Lokiarchaeia > Sigyniarchaeales > Sigyniarchaeaceae > JBGLND01. The sequence goes on along the minus strand of JBGLND010000001.1, from coordinate 1,399,863 downwards.
ATGACGGTGAACATCCCGTTTTACGTGAACAACACGGGAATGTTCGGTTTTAACATCGAGAATCTCACCGTGGACTTCAACATCTACAACAGCTCGGGCCTCGTGAGCACGGCACCGAATGACATCGGCTCGATCCCGTGGGGCACGGGGCAGGCATTCAACGTGACCTTGATCGAGTTGAACGCCGCTGACAGCGTCAATGCCTTGAATGGAACGTCGGTGACGATAGAAATCCTGTTCCACGTCGCTTACATCTTTACCACGACCACGGTCAATTGCACGATAGGACTGCCAGGGGGGTTGAGCTTCTCATGAGCGCCGGAAAGGTGTTTTTGTACGTGATCGGTGCCGCCGGTCTCCTCGGCATCACGTACGGGTTCTTCTACGGCATTGGCCTCCTCGAAGGGTACCTTGGCTCCTTCCAGATCACGGTGTATTCAGACACGGTGTGGATCATGTCCGGGGTGCTGGCAGTCTTGATCGTTTTTTCGGCCATTGCAAAGAACAAGGCGAGGCTGGAGATGCTCTCGTCGGCGACTTTCTTGATATACTACATCATCGCCTATTCAATCGGGTGCTCCATCCTGTCGGTTTTTATACCCTACAACGGCTTCGGGAGCATTGACATCGCGTTTATCGCGAACTTGACAGGACTTGTACCCGGTGTCGGGGCGGTTTCCGCAAACATTGTCGTCGTGAATGCCGTTGCCGCGTGGTTCATCGTTGGTGGCCAAATTCTCAAGTTCATCAACACGTTTTTCAAGTCAATGAAGAGATTCAAGGATGAATGACCGGTATCAATCTTGAAACCAAGAAACGCGCGATGAATGCACTCATTTAATTCCTTTATTTTCTTCTTTTATTCCGAACATTCACAAGTTGATTAAATTTGGGTAGACGAAGAAGAAAAGCCATTACATACCGGCCCCAGCGGAACCCGCCAACGACATTCTCGTGTCCTAACTGCGGTGGCCAGATGAAAGTAGAAGAGTTACACCGTGACGAGGACACGGGTTTTGGACGGATCAAGTGCAGCAAGTGCTTGCTCGAAGAGAAATATCCTGCTGGTCCACTGACGGACCCCGTTGACATCTATAGCGCGCTCATCGATGCATTCTATGGTGACGGGGATGATGGCACCGAAGGCATCGACCAAGAGCAGGTCAAGCAACTGAGCTTGAGTGACTTGAAAAAGGAAAGCGACGAGAAGGAACCGGAACAATAATCTCGTTTTTTTTTGCATAGCAGGGACGCGCGTGCTCCTCACGGGGTTAACCTGTCGGGCGTCCGAGGGTACAAGACGCACTCGCGGATATCTTGCGCGCCCGTAAGCACGGTCAAGAAACGTCCAATACCAAACCCGAGCCCGGCATGCGGTGGCATGCCGAAGTCGAAGGCTTTCAAGTGTTCCTCGAAGCTGCGGGGGCTCAAGCCTTTCTCTTGCAAGCGTTTTTCCAATAAGGCCTTATTGTGCACGCGCGTCCCGCCGCTTGCGAGTTCCAAGAATCCCATCTGCAAGTCAAACGATTCGGAGACTTTCGGGTCCTTCGCGGATGGCATGATGTAGAACGGCTTCGCGGCGGTGGGCCAGTGCGTGATGTAATAGTATCCTTGCAAGATCGTGTCGAGCACGCGGTACGCATCAGTACCGATGTCCTCGCCCCACTTGATGTCGAATTTTCCCTTCGTCTGGAGTAAATCGATCACCTCGCTATAGGTGTACCGCTTCAAGGGTAGCTCGGGGATGAGCAGCTTCTGGCCAAGCGTCTTGAGCGCGCTTGCGCATTCCTTGTCGACCTTGTTGAGCACGTGCACGATTGCTTGCTCGAACGTTTCTAGGACGTCGTTGATGTCCCCGAATGCCATTTCCAGGTCTAGCGTGAGGATCTCGCAGAGGTGGCGTTTCGTGTGCGACGCCTCTGCACGGTAGCACGGGGCGATCTCGTACACGCGCTCGAACACGCTGGATAGTTGTTCCTTGTAAAGCTGCGCCGACTGGCTCAAAAATGCTTCCTTGTTGAAATAAATGATGGGAAACAACTCGGTGCCACCCTCGGTGGCGGAACCAATGATTTTCGGCGTGGAAATCTCGGTAAAATGATGACCGTTAAACCATTCACGAAATGCGGATAGCATCACGTGCTGGACCTTGAAGATCGCTTGCGAATGACTCATGCGTAGGTCGAGGACGCGGTTGTTCAACCGCGTGTCGAGTTCTGCCTTCCCGCCTTCCACGATGGGCAATTGTTCCATTGTCTTGTTCAACACCTTGATGGCGCTCGGGATCACCTCGAACCCGCCCGGCGCCCGCTTGTCTGCCCGAACCTTGCCCTTGACCATCACGACGTACATGGTGCCGAGCTTCGGGATTAATTCCTTCACGTTCTGGGGAATATCTTGGTTGTCATCCTTTGCGGTTACCTGGCAGGTGCCCTCGCGATCTTGCAGGATGAAGAACTTCAACCCGCCGAGAGTGCGGTTCTTGGTTACCCATCCGCCAACTATCACTTCTTGCCCGGCCATTTCTGGCGTGATCTCGGCCGTATGGTGTGTTTTTCTCCAATCGTCCAACTGGTCTAGTGAGCTTTCCATTGCGTACCACCGTGGATGGTTTTTTGAACCAGCTATCAAAAACTTTCCCACAAGAACGTCGTAACCAATATAATGCTGTATTGTTGTCTGGCCTTGCCTTCCGTGACGTTAGAATTTAAATTGATCGGGCCTTGATCCTCTCATTCCACGGGTTGCATCCCGTCCGGAACGTGGCCGTGTAGAAAAAGGGGCTCGGACCAAGGAACTCGCCCCGGATGCAACTGGCACGCAAGAAGTGTGAAATACACTCGAAAATCACATTGAACGGTGACGCATGCAATGACAGAGCAAAATAAATACGAGTTCAAGGCTGAAATTAAGAAACTACTAGATATTTTAAGCAAATCGCTGTACCAGCACAAGGAAGTGTTCCTCCGGGAGTTAATAAGCAACGCATCGGATGCGTTGACAAAAATGCGTTTCCTGCAATTCCAAGACAAGGACATCGAGGAAATCCCCTTGGAAATCGAGGTTTCGTTCAACAGCAAGGATAACACGCTCGTGGTGAGGGATACTGGTCTTGGCATGACCCAAGACGAGCTCGTGGATCAACTCGGTACGATCGCGGGGAGTGGTTCGGAACGGTTCATCAAGGCGGTGAGCGACACGCAAGAGAAAAAGGAGGAAAAGGTTGACCTCGACATCATCGGGCAGTTTGGCGTCGGGTTCTATTCCGTGTTCATGGTCGCGGACAAGGTGCGCGTCGTCTCGAAATCTTACAAGAAGGATCAACCGGGCCACGCGTGGGAGTCGGAGGGCACGGGCGAGTTCACCAGCCCAACATCGTCGAGGGCATCACCGCGCACCTGGCGTCGGAAGGCATCGAAGCGGCATTCTCCGTCTGCGGGGGAGATATAACGCCAAATGCAAACGACTACGAGGGCTGGAACATCTGGTTCAACGACATCGCATACCAGGACTGGGCTTCGAACCGGACGCTCCAGCTAGCCTTCGGAAACCATGAACGAAACGGTGACCCTGAAAAGGTGGTCGTGCAGCAGCATTACCCCTACGAGCAGAAACCAGATGGCCATTTCTACCACTCCTGGGATTACGGGAACGTGCACTTCATTGCCATCGATACATATGCCGGGAATCATAATTGGGCCGGTAACTTCACCCCCGAGCAGCTGGCGTGGCTCGAGGCTGACCTCAACGCGAGCCGGTTTGCAAACTTCACGGTAATGATCTCGCACCCGCCACCGTACGGGACGATAAAGACACAGCTGGGAGAGCTAGCCGTCCAGTACGGCATCGATCTCTACTTGTGCGGCCACGAGCACGAGTATGACTTGACAACAAGGAATGGAACGAGATACATGTTGATCGGGCTCGGCGGAAACCAGAACAACGAATATGCAGCACATGATTGCGACACGGCGTTCGTTCGCATGGACGTCTCGGCCACCAAATTGCGCGTCGTTTCCCGGTTCATCAACGGGACGGTACTAGATGATATCACCTTGGTGGCCTGACGACCACCAATGTATCTATTTCCTTTTTTCCTTGTTTTTTCCAATCTTGCACGAGTAGGCAATCTTTTCAGGCGACTAGGATATCTTATTATCCAATGATGGAATCAAGATGACGTGAAGGTGGTTCCCCATGAAATGCAAAATCATCAAGACGCCACTACCCATGGGTTTCAAGGAAGTGGACAAGGTCGAGGAACACGTGAACGCGTGGCTTCAAGCAAACCCGAACGTGAAAATCATCTCGGTTTCCCAGGTCTCGCTGGGTACAAACACCGTGCTCACGACCATCCTCCATGAATGAGATGGAATCGCACGAAATCGTTATTCCTTTTTTTTCCCCGTTGCTTGCACTCCAGATAACCCGGCCAGCATGTCGGCAAGCTTGAAGACGAAACCGAAAGCAAGTGCCACGCGCCATAAGGCGACTTCCTTGGCAATCTCGCCCCTCGCTGTTTCCTTGTTCTCGACCGCGGTCGTCGCCTCGCGGATCGTGCTGCACAGCAGGCCGCGCCGGGACATGTCGATCATGCCACCCGGCGATGCCAGCAGGCACCAGTTGATGGCAAACCCGACGTAAATCAGATGCGAGACGTGTAGTTTTTTACACGATGCAAAAAGTTGTTCTGCGTTCTCTGCTATACCTTCACCGTCAATAGGGCGAGCTTCCACGGGGAAATCGAGCATTTTAAAACCTTGATCGATGTCGTGCTGGTTGTGCATCCCGCAACCCGCGTGCATGCTCTTGAACTGGTCGAGTTTTTTCCGGGTGGCATCCTTGATGATGCTTTCATGCCGTTCGCGGTGTTTCCCGGCAAGCCTCACCGCATCCTTGTACCCTTGCAAGTGCTTGTAATAAGACCCCCCGCCCACCACGTGCAGCACGTGCAAGCCCGCGGCCCGGGCGGCAGGAAGCAACCGGGGGAACACGCCATGCAGGATGGTCTGCGAACGGGGCAAGTACTCGACGTGCCGGTACCAGCCCGGGAATGCATCACGGGTGCCCGCATCCCACGCGTGCATCACGACCAATGCAGTATGTTCCGTGTCGATCTCGATCTCCTCTTCTTGCCAACCGTTGAATCCTTCAGCAGGCACGTCCAGTGCATGATCCGCATCGAATTGCTGGTAGAACTGGGCGCGGACTTTCACGAGGACCATGGGCCATCACACGGCGGGGTCTTCCTTGAACGTCTCCTTGTACCGGCGGGTGAAATCATCCTTGTCCAGGACGTATGATTGCCCGCCAACGTGCTCGACGTTGATCGAGCCCATCACGGCACCCAAGCGAGCCGCGTGCACCACGTCGAGCCCTCGTGCCAAGCCATACAACAAGGCACCCCGGAACGCGTCCCCGGCGCCCGTCGGATCTTGGACGGACCTTGCCTTGCTCAGCGGTATCTCGGTGGTCTTCCCGCGTTCATTCACGATGGAACCTTGGGACCCCTTGGTGGTGATGATCCAGTCGAAATTATCTGTTATTTCGGATAGATCGATCCCGAATCGCTTGTTCACCGCTTGATACTCGTGTTCGTTTGAAATAAATGCAGTGGAGTTGGTCAATATTTCCTTGAATTGTTCGGGGGTGAGCGCGTTGATGACCTGGCCCGGATCGAAAATGGAAGGGATGCCGAGCGTCTTGAGCTGCTTCGAGAACTTCACCATGCCAACCATGTTATTCGGGGCGTTGATGGCAATCTTGACTTCGTCCTCCATCTTGATGACCTTGGTCAGGTCGATCAACTCGTTCTTGTTCAAGGCACCCCCGTGAAACACGATGATCTGGTTCTTCCGGTTATCATTGAAGATGTAACACGATGCAGTGGAGTCATCACTGATGCACTCGAGCCGGAGATCAACCCCTTGCTTTGCCAAGTGAGTTTCGTAGGCCAAGGACCTGAAATCATCGCCAACATACCCCGCCACGATGGGACGCCCCCCTAGCAACGCCATGTTATATGCAATGTTTCCTGCAGTGCCGCCGAAGCTGACCAGCTTCTTGACGCTCAAGAAACTGCCCTGGACCTCCTTGGTATCGTGCTTGATCGAGAGCGAGTCGTAATAATCCTCTGGGCTGCTCATTATATAGTCAAACGCGAGGGAACCAAGGACGAGAGCCCGCCCGGTTGTAGTATTAGCCATGTGTGTTCACTGGATATATCTGGTCGAGAATACCAATATGGTTTACTCCTCGATGGAAACATCGTCACCCCGGATCAACGAGGCAACGAATCGCTCCCGGTCGAGCTCATCGGGGAGCACGGCCGAGAAATAGCCGAGAACGTTATCGATGTCGCGCAGCAAATATTTTCTCGCGTTTGGATGGTCGACGAGCACGCCCTGGGCAAAATCGATGAAATGCACGCGACCATCATGGTACAACAAGTTATACGCGCTGAGGTCACCGTGAACCAAGCGGGCCTTGGTGAGCAGCATTTGCACGCCCTTGATGACGGCGTTGAAGTGCTGGACGTTGCTACCGAGATCGACATCGACCAGCTTGGGCGCGGGCGTGCCCCCGTGCCCGAGGTATTCCATGACGAGCACGTTTTCCCGCACGTGCATCGGTGTTGGGCATGGCAGGCCTGCTTCTTTCGCCCGCTTGAGGTTCTTGAATTCCTTCATGACCCACGTGGTGATCAAGCTCTTGGTGTTCTTTTTCCGGTAGGACGCGAACCGTGGGTCACCCCGCACGTACTCGGACATCCATTTCGATGTCTGGGCGTTTATCCTGAAAATTTTAACCGCAAGCTCGGTATCATCTTGCCCATAAGCCCAGTACACGTTTGCTTCCTTCCCCGCGGAAATGATCCCTTCGAATTTCTTTATGATACCCTTGCTGAGCATGTCAAAAATAACTTTGCGGGTGCGAAGCGTCACTGCTCCATCGAACGCGCTGCTATCGGCCTTGTCCTTGATCCGTTCGCGGCGCTTGTCGATCTTCCCGATGATCAAGTCATCGATGTCCTTCTCCCGTTCGTCGGTGGATTTCGGGCACATGTCCATCTTCCAGGTTAACACCAAGTTGTAACCTATCGCGACTACACGCGTACCTTTAATGCAACGAGTTGATATATGCGTATTCAAGGCTTGCCGTGGCCAAGGAATAAATCCCGCGGGTTGTCGAACAAGACCGGCCGTGCGATTCCCTCGATGTCGACGGTTTCCAGCATGCCCTTGCGAACCATGTCTTCAAACACGTCGCACATGCATGCCTTCAAGGTGGAAAGGGCACCAATGGTGCCTTCCACGCAACCGCAATCGCCGCCGAACGCGACGACCTTGTCCGTCAAGCTCTTTTGCACCGCACGCGCGAAAAACGCCCGGGCAGCCGCCCGCGATAGCATTGGCAGCCATACCATTTCGGCATACGCGTTCTCATGGCTCGCGACAAGCTCGAGCGTGTCCTCGATCCACGGATACCCGCAGTGCAATAGCGTGAACGTGATGCCGGGATAGGATGCTAGCACGGGTGCAAAATTCCGCGGATGCGAGCCATCCATGATCGCCATGCCGGTGTGCATTTGAACGGGGATGCCCCAGCCCTTGACGTGATCGAGGATGAAATGGAACACCACGTCCCCGAAAGCGAGACGCTCTTGTGCCGTTGTTTCATTGAACTTGCACCCGAAAATCTTCCGTGCAAGGTTGTATTTGTTACCACCGGGCTGGGCATCGTCCTTCACACCGAAATCGATGGTCCGCTCATAGGCACTAGCGCACTTGAACGACACCACCTTGTCCCTCGCCCAATCGAGAATTTTTGCCGTGGCATCCAAGTACTCGTTGAACGACCCCGGCAACGCATCGATGATACCGAGGTCGATGGCTTGGCCCACCATGAAGGTCGAACGCGTCCATGGTTCCGGGTTAAAGCCGAAAAGAAACGAGTTCAACCGCAACGAGCGCATGTAAAAATCACCTGGATATTCGGATCGAGCCTCGCCATCCATCCCACAAGAGAAATACGGGATGTCAAGGATTACATGCTTGATGTTGTTGGACCGGAACGTGGACTCGCGGAAGCCCGGCGTGGAATATGCGTGGATAATTTTTGCATTCAAAACGTTATAATCCCGTTCGTTGATGTCCTTGACTTGTATCCCGTGCACTGCCTTTATCCCGTCATGAATGCATTGCTTGAACTCGTGCTCGTTGAATGCATCATGAAAGGCCTTGAACGAGTGGTAATCATCCCACCATGCATCCGGGGAACGGTCGAATTGCACGAACTCGTCCTTGAAGCCGGGGTAGAAATCGAAGAAACCGATGTAGGAACGACGCAATATGGCAGAAAGGGGAGACGTGGCTGATAAAATGCTGGCCACGGGAGACTGGTGCTCGTGCGTGTCGATGACGGGCTGGGAGTCGAGCACCTCCTTGATGCGTGCGTCCATGGCTTGTCACTCACCGACATCATCCCGGCGCGTGGCATCCCGCGGGCGGACTTTCACGTTTATTCTGCACGCGGAATGCGGGACACCGGGTAATCGATCAAACGAGCGCAATCGAGCCCGGCATTTTAGCACGTCGACCGACTCGCTGGTTGTTTCGTGCTGATCCTTGGGAGGCGTGACATGGCACCATGAAAAAAAATGGTGGTCCAGCGGGGCATACCGGATGTGTGTTTTTCAACACGGTTATCTTTCGGTCCCCGGACCTCTCGCTTATCAGGCGGGCGCTCGACCAGGCTAAGCTACTGGACCGTTCGTTTGTTTTTTGCACGATCTCGGTTATAACACAAATATTTTCATCGACCGACACCAGAACGTTAACTGCATGAATGATCTCGTTGATGACGTTGCTTGTCACACCGACTCGGCATGTTTGTGAAAGCAAGAACCAATAAAAAAATTTCGCCCTCCCTTTAATTACACTCCCCGCGATGCCTATTAACCGAGATGCCAAGAGAACACATTTATATTGAGGAATCGGGATTTCCCTCAAGCAGCGTTTGATTACATCGCGGGGCATGATCATGTTCAACAACGACACCTCATTCAAGATCGAAAGCACGTTCCGGAATCTAGCCACGATCATCTTGATCGGGTTCATCGTCACGCCGTTCACCAGCACTTACGGGTGGCCTTATGCGGTCATCATTTTCCAGGTCCTCACGTTGATCATGCACAGGAAATTGTTCGGCATCTTGAAGAACGAATTGCCAGAAGATGATTCCAAGGCATTTTCACGATTCACCACCGTGAAACGGGTCGAGGCATACATCTTTTTCGCGGGGGGCATGACCATCGCGGTGCTGCTCCTCATCGTGTCGTTCATCATCCTTAACCCGTTCGACCCCAACGTGCAAGCATCGTTGAACCTTTTCATCACGTTAATCTTCATCGCATTCCTTGCCACCGGCTGCGTCTGTTGCCCGTTGAACGTGGTCGCGTGGAAGTCGATGAGGCAGGCCGCATCGTAGAATCAAATGGGCGTTCGAAGTGTCGTTGAAAGGCCAACTTATGATTCCTCGAAGAGAAAACACCGTGGCCACCGTGCGAGTCCGCGTGCACGGCGGCACGATCATCAACGTCATCACGGGCCTGATCATCTTTGGCGCGATCGGATTCGGTGTCTACTGGGTCATCAAGACGACGGGCCAAGCCGGCGAGCAGTACGGCGAAAACGCCGGCGGGATGATGAATTTCCACCGCGTTTTCTCCGCGGGTTCCTTGACGAGCTTCTCGATGGCCCGTTCGCCATCAGCGGGGAGTACCCAAGGCTTCCACGTCTCGAGCCACGTCCTGGCCCACGAGGTTTTCCCCTTTCCAACCAGCTGGGCGAGCTTGGCCCCGAGCCGCTCAGCCATCATGCGCTCGATGGCCTTGTACAAGGCAATGTCCTTGTATTCTTCCATCTGGCCACCGAGAAGCTCGAGGAACGCGTCGTCCTCGGGGCTTGTTAGCCCGTGCATGTAATCAATTGCAGTTTCTGCCAATGAAGCCAGGCGAGCGAGTAGATCGTTGCCACCTATGGAACCCGGCGTGTACTTGGCCAGTTCCCCCGTCGCGATCTGGAATGCTTTCTTGTATTCCGCGTGGTTCAAGCATCGTTCGATATCAATGATTTTTTGCTGTATCTTGACGATTATTTCTTGGCGTTTCTTTTGCATCGCGGGGTCGATCGCCTGCGGCTTCGGGGGTTGCTTGGGGGGCAGCTTGGGAGCGCGCGGATCGCCGAACGGGATTTTCGGGAAGCGGGCCATGTCTCATCAATAGGATAGAAATTAACAGATATATGTCAGTAGGGTGTATGTAATGTGAATATAACATGTTGCTCTGAATGGAGGCTAGAACATGCCAGACGTGTTACTTGGTATCGACATAGGAACGCTCGGAACGAAAACCATCGCTTGCACGGTGGAAGGCCACGTCGTTGCCGAGGATTACATCGGGTACGACATCGTAACGCCGAAACCGGGATGGGCGGAGTTCCCGATGAAGTTACCCTTCAAGGCGGTCTGCGACACCATCAAGAATGTCATTTCCAAGGGTTCGATCGTCATCAACGACGTTCGTGGCTTGTGTATTTCGGGTTTATACGGCGGCTCGGGCGTACCGGTTGACGAGGACATGGACGAAGTGCGGCCTTGCATCCCGTGGCTCGACACGCGGGCCATCAAGGAATGCGATTGGGCAAGGGAAAAGATAGGCGAGGAAAAAATCGCCAAGATCACGGGCAATTGCATCCACCCGTACTGGGGCTGGACCAAGATGCTCTGGATCAAGAACAACGAACCCGAGAAATGGCGCAAGGTAAAGCATATATTGACGCCCAATGCTTTCGCCATCCAGCGGCTCACGGGCAATCTCTCCCTGGACTTGAGCAGCGCGGGTAATTACGGCGGCATCTGGGACATCAACAAGAATAACTTCTCATACGAGTTGCTCAAGGATATGGGCATCGACCCGTCATTGTTCCCGCCCGACGTCGTCGAGTCATGCAAGGTCGTCGGGGAGCTGGATGCAAAGGGTGCAATGATAACGGGGCTCATGAAGGGTACCCCCGTGAGCGCGGGCGGGGTCGATGCGCCTGTCGAGGCCTTGAGCGTCGGAACGTTCGAGGTGGGCGAGCACACGGCGACCATCGGGACATCCATGTGCCACAACATCGTCCAGGACCGCGCCAGCATGAAGCTCAGCCCCTTGCTCATCAACTACCCGTACGTTGCCGATGACCGGAACAAGATCTACACGTTCGGTGGCGCCGCGACGGCGGCGGGGACTGTCTCGTGGTTTCGTGACAACTGGGCACCAGGCAAGTCCTACCAAGAGCTCGACCAGCTCGCCGAGAAGGTGCCGCCGGGGTCCAATGGCCTGCTCGTGCTGCCATATTTCAACGGGGAACGCACGCCGGTGTGGGACCCGTACGCGAGGGGAACCATCATCGGGCTTTCCTTGTTCCATACGACCGGGCACGTGTTCAGAGCATTTCTCGAGGGTGTCGCTTACGCGTTAAAGGATAACGTGGAAACGGCCAAGAAGATCGGGGCAGTATTGAACGGCGAGATGAACTTGATAGGTGGCGGGGCGAAGAGCGCGCTGTGGCGACAAATATTCGCGGACATCACGGGGTACAAGATGCGCTACGTCTCTAAAGCGCAAGGAGCACCCCTTGGCGACGTCTTGCTCGCGGGGGTCGGGAACAAGCTCTTCGGGTATGGCGAGATCAAGAAATGGCTGGAAGTCTCGGAGGTGCGCGAGCCTAACAAGGATAACGCCGGCACCTACCAGAAGCTGTTTGAAATGTACCGTGCAACCTACCACGCGAATAGAAACGGGTACAAGCAGCTCTACGGGTTGTAGCGTGAATTTCACGAGTTCTTATTTTTAATTTCCAACGCATGATGGAATGCCGTGACCGTGATGGATGAAAAAATATTGAAAAAGGAAAGGGAAGCAATCGAAGGGATGCCGGGGGTCATTCTTGACGACAAGAAATTGAAGGGCAAGATGGTGCTCGCGGAAAACGTGTACATCGAGTTCGATTTCACCGATTTTCCCAGCTTCAAGGTGCAGCCACGCGGGGTGCGCAGGACCATGCCGCCCGTGGTCGACCTGTTACCATCGCTTGCGATCTGGGACGAGCAAAACCCGTCCTTCGTAGGGATGCTAACCGAGCTTCGTGAAAAACTCCTGAAAATGCTCGGACGCGATGCCAAGGAAAGCAAGGATGCCGGAGCGATGGAAGACGTCTCGATCAAGAGGGACATGCTTGATGGGTTGCTCGATATTGCAAGGAGAACGCATCCAAACGAGTCTTTTTTCTTGCTCAAGAGGGATGCAACGGGTGCCATCTCGGAGGTCGTCATGGCGCAAGGGGCAAGGGGCGGGAAAACGAGTGCCTATTTCCTGCCCGACAGGATCCCTTATGACCCTGCCATCGTTGGCTCGTTCCACTCGCACCCGTCCGGCAACGGGCAATGGTCTGACGAGGACCTCGTGGCGTTCAAGCGATACAAGATCAACATAATCGCGCATTACCCTTTCGAAAGGAACGATTTCAAGGTATATGATAACAAGGGAAATAAAATTAGCGTGAAGTTTGCTTGAAATCAGGAAAATCATTTTTTCTTGAACATCTTCTTGAAGCCGTAGACCCGTGCCATGAACTTCTGCAATCCCAGTGGCGAGAAGAATTTCGTGAGGAAGACCGACGTTCGCCCGAACTTCCCGACGGGCACGAGGAACGGCGGGTTCTGCTTCTTGGCAATCCACAAGATTTTTTTCGCCACGTCAGATGGATCACCAGAAATTTTCCCGAAGTTTCCCACGTTATCCAGGAGATCCGAAAACGATTCCTGGTATTCCGACGATTTATCGACGTCCACGAGCAATTCCATTGACCGGCCGAGAAAATCGGTGGAATAACCCATGGGTGCCAGCACGGTTACCTTGATGTTGAACAAGTATCCCTCCCCGGTCAATGCCTCGGACAGGCCCACGATGGCCGATTTCGTGGCGCTATAATAACCTATCATCGGTAAACCAATGAGACCCATCACGCTGGCGATGTTGATGATCTTGCCCCCGCGGTTGGCACGCATATGCGGGAGAACAGCTTTTAGCATCCGGATATAGCCGAGGACATTCGTGTCGAACAATGCCTCGACTTTCTCCTGATTCCCGAGCTCGACGGGGCCGAAGCTGCCATACCCAGCATTGTTCACGAGGATATCTATCCGGCCTTCGAGCCGGATGATCTCGTCCACGGCAGCCTTTATGGAGGACTCGTCGAGTACATCGACCTCGATGACGTGAAGGTTGCCATGAGGAAGGTTGGATAGAAGGTCTCGTGCCTTGCTTGCGTTCCGGCCGCGCAATTCCCTCATCGTCGCGTATACCTTGAAATCGTGACTCGCGAGTAACCTTGCCGCGAGAAAACCGAAACCCGAGCTGCAACCAGTGATCAATACCACTGGCAGCGGCTTGGGTGCTGCATCCTTGGATTTCGGCATCAATGACACCCGTCGTGATTGGATGATTAGTGGTGCAGTTTGAAATACCTTTCCCTCGATCTCCGAAGAATTCCGGTGGGGATGCAGAAGAATCCTTTTATGAGGCTGGAAATTACACGGGTCTACTCCCGGCATGCGCGTGCTTGCTTCCCCGCGCGCCCGCATAGGTGTAACGTGATAGTCTTGGATGACCTCAAGCTAGCCTTGTCGAAAATGGTTGGTGACGCTTTCGTGTCCACCGACCCCCTCGTCTTGGCCTCGTATTCAGAGGATGCAAGCCCGTTTGAAGGAATCTTCCCTTCTATCGTGGTAAGACCAGAAACAACCAATGAAATAAGGGAAATCGTGTTATTCGCTGCGCGACACAAGCTCCCGATGGTACCAGTCGGGGGACGAAGCTCGATTTGTGGTTCAACGATCCCGCGTGTTGACAAGTCGATAATGCTCGACCTGACACGCATGAATCGCATCGTTGAGATAGACGACGATACCATGACCGTGACCGTCCAAGTGGGGATCACGTGGTCTCGCCTCATCCACGAGCTGCGGGAAAGGGGGTACAAGCTGGGATTTCGGGGCCCGTACGGGGGAAACGCCGGCACCGTGGGCGGCTCCTTGAGCGGGAACAGCATCGGGTGCGGGGCGTCCGCGCACGGGGGTGCATGCGATAACGTCATTGGCTTGGAGGTCGTCCTCGCCGATGGAAGCAGGATCACGACGGGGAGCGGCTGGAAGGACCCTCGAAAAACAAGGGGCAAGGCGCCCGTGTTCGCCAGGTATTGCACGTTCAACGATTTAACGGGTTTATTCCTGGGTGATCACGGGAGCTTGGGAATCAAGACGACGGCCACGCTGAAAATATTCCCGCTGGCCAAGGGTGTCGTGTACTTCGACGCCGGGTTCCCGTCAATAGAGCAGGCAGCGACGGCGTTCCACGAGATCCAGAAAGACCACCTCGCGGAGGAGATCGTCATGCTGGGGGACATCAATTCCATTGAATTGCTTGCATCATCGTACCGGTCCACGTTTCCCGACGTGGATTGCTTGTTCGGCATCATCATCGAGGAGGCCAGCGAGGACATCGCGAACATGAAGAAGGACTTGTGTGAAAAAATCGCGAGGAAGCATGGAGGGAAATCCATAGGCACGTTCCTGTCGAAAGCGCACTGGCTCAACATGTTCAACCTCACGCAAAGCTTGTTCGAGGAGGGGTTCTGGTACAACACGTGCCACCTGCGCCCAATATCCACGTTACCTGGCATCATCCACACGTTCCACGAAATTGCTAAAAAGCACGAATTCAAGCAAAACAAGATCAACTGGATCATCTCGGCGCTCGGCGTGAACCACGTGTTCTGCTCGGGCTGGCTCACCATGTTCCTCGGGGACAAGTCAAGGAAGGACATCATTGAACGCGCGTGGGCAGAGCTCAGGGACGCGGAGATGGACTCCGCGGGCGTTCCCTATTGGACTGGGAAATTATGGGAGCCCCATGCCGTGCCTCTCGCCAGTGATGATTTCTTGGACTTGTTGAGAAAAATCAAGATTGCATTGGATCCCGATAACATCATCCACCCTTCATCATTATTAGACAAGGACCGAACATCATGACCCTACACAACCTGGAAAAGCATCGCGATGCCATCGAGCTATGTGGAAAATGCGGCGATTGCTCGACTGACGGCACGGAAATTTCTACAGCAAAGAAAAACATCGATAGGCCGTGCGCCGTTAAAAACGTCTTGGGATTCGAGGCATACGATGCCCGCGGTCGCATTCTTGTCATGAAAAACTTGTTAAACGGTCGCTTGGATGTAACGCCAAGCCTCCTTGAATGGGCATATTCGTGCACCACGTGCGGCTCTTGCAAGGAAACATGCTTGGCCATCGATGGCGGCATCGACACGCCGTCGATAATGGAGGCCATGAGGCGGGACCTTGTCGCGAACAACATCACGCTCGACAAGCATGGCGAGATCGCACGCAGCATCTCGGAGAACGGCAACCCCTATGTCGAAGCGAGCACGAAACGACGGGACATCCTCGCGGGGCGGAAGGTGACACCCGGCGCGGACGTCTTACTGTTCATCGGGTGCACGTCGACCTTCAGGGAAGCCCAGATTGCCAACGCCACGATGGATATTCTCGAGAAGCTTGGCATAGAGTACAACGTGCTGGAAGACGAGGGATGCTGCGGGTCCGTTCTCAAGCGGCTTGGATACGAGGAACGGTTCCGGGTAAACGCGCTCGAGAACATTGAAATGGTATGCAAGTCCGGCGCGAAAAACATGATCTTCCCCTGCGCGGGGTGCTATCGAACGTTCAAGCAAGATTACAAGCAATTCGAGACGTCAAGCATCCAATACATGCATGTCAGCGAGTTTCTCGATGAATGGCTATCCAAGCATCCAACCACCTTCAAGTTAAAGCACCACGCGCGAATCACCTATCATGATCCTTGCCACACTGGCAGGCATTTGAACAAGTTTATCATCCGTCATTTCATGCTTTTTCTACAAATCCAGTTCTTCCGGCGAATCACCCCCCTGCCTAAAACTTTTGATTTACGCAAGAATTCTTTTCATTCGAATCAAATACTTATGTCCACTGCGACATTTTGACCACATGTGATTTATTTATCGCATATAACTACACAATCTGAGTCTTTCTGCATATGGGGGCTTGACATAGGGTTGATTCCATGAGTGGGTCCCTTGGAATTATACAGAGGTGATTCGGGGGTGGTGGGTAGACGAACACAAATCCAAAACAAAAAATTTGATCCTCTTGTACCCAAACGATAGCTAAACACAACATATAGTATAGGCCCAAGCAAGGTTTTGAAGCTAAGGTTTTGTGACTACAACATCAGAACACAGGGAAAAGAAACTTGAGGTGTGTCTTTTGTACACTTTTTACCTATTGGTCAAATAATTCTTTTGTTAGATTTCAGTAACTTGTCAGATTCATGCAAAATAGTTCAAATTTCTACTAGTAAGAAATCCAAAAAGCAGACATATACATAAGTAGGGGGTAGGGGGTTAACTATAGTATTCAACTACAGCACAAGCAGAGAAAGAAGAAAAACAAAATCTCTGTACTAAGAACTGTAGTAGGAAACTATAGTAGGGAACTATAGTACCGACGCCTACCAGTACAAAGATTGTGTTTTTCTTTTTCCTCTTTGTTGTAGGTTCAAGCAGCGAAGCGACTTTGACTACCCACTATAGTAGTAAGACCGATAGGTAATAACCTTTCAACTAGGTGAATCACTCTCAACCTTTTTGTAGTTGCACCTACCGATGTAGGGTTATTTTCTATGGGTCTTCTTTTTAGTAAGTTATCGGGCTTACGCCCTGCATTCTGTAGTTACAACTATAGTATAACCAATAAATAGAGAAGAACACAGATGGCACATCCCCTTCCGCATGATCTTAAGATTGCCACTAAGATTCGAGCAGGAATCGCTGCTGGTGTCTCCATGAGGGTCATCTTTGATTCTGTCTCCACCATGAAGAATGCACCTAAGTCTTACCAAACATTCTACAAGATTTATCGTGATGATATTGCAGCCTCTAGAGCTTCAATCCAAGAAGAGATTGGTTCTGTAGTTGTCAATGCAGCTAAGGGCGGTGATCTAAAGGCTGCTGAACTATTTCTCCGTAGTCGTGCTGGGTGGAACCCCACAGTCAAGATTGAAGAAGTTGAACCAGAAGACATTGCAGAAGACACGGGTGCTATTGATGACCTGTTGGCTCTATTGGGCAAGAAGCGGGTAACTGAACAAGGTGAGTAGAGATTAACGGTATGACTGGTAAGAATAACCTTCCTATCCATGCTGATGATCTAAGGGCTATGGGTGAAGATGTAGTAGCCCTTCTGTCTCAACTAGACCCCAAGAAAGCAGAAGAACTTCGCTATAATTATCGTTTCTGGGCTAGACCTGAGCAAATCCCCCCGGAAGAGGGTGGCTGGAATGTGTTCCTTGCTCTTGCTGGTCGAGGTTGGGGTAAGACTTGGGCTGGTGCCCAATGGTGCCGTGAGCAAGTAAAACTTGGAAAACGTAGGATCATTGCTGTAGCTTCTACTAACTCTGATATCGAAAGAACCATGGTCAAGGGAGAAAGTGGTTTTCTCAATGTCTGTTGGTCAGGCGACAAAACCTACAAGGGTGTTAAGATGGGCTACCCTGAGTGGTCCCCTACCAAAAGAACACTTGTAGAACCCCATGATCAATAACGCGAACAATATCCAATATATGATTATCATGAAGAGCCCCAATATTAACCCGACACCGGTAAGGTCCAACAATATTTGGATCAGGAACCACACGAACATGACCCCAAATGCGGTCCCGAATCCCGTCCTTTTTGCTCCCTTAATCATATTCTTGGCGAGCCCGCTCAAGATCGCGGCACCGATCACGAGCACTACAAAATTTACCACGATATAAGTTACGATTTCTGCAGCCGTTGCCATGATGATTGACCCCGACACCACACTTGGTGTTATAACGTGATTGAATCGGATTTGAGTTAAAGTTGCTGTTCCAAGCAC
The DNA here is from genome assembly GCA_041305945.1 of Promethearchaeota archaeon. Lineage (GTDB taxonomy): Archaea > Asgardarchaeota > Lokiarchaeia > Sigyniarchaeales > Sigyniarchaeaceae > JBGLND01. The sequence continues at coordinate 1,381,782 of JBGLND010000001.1, read as the reverse complement.
GTTCATGAAACGATGCAATATTAAATAGGTGAATGGAAAATATTGCTTGAGAGAACCATGGTACTATCGATCGAAGTGAAGGGCTCCGCGCGTGAACGGGGGGTCCAGCAAGGCGAGCAATTGAAGGAACGCATCGAACAAGCAAAAAAGAACGTGTTCTACTCCCAAATATTCAAGGAAATGAAACCAAAATTCGTTCCCGTGCCGGTCGCCATCTTCGGGCTGGGGCAGATCGGCAAATCCAAGACGTTGAAGTACATCGAGCAGCACGTCCCTGCCCAGCACGAGAAGATGCTCGGCATCGCCGAGGGCGCGGGCGTGGGCAAGAATCTCATTTACGGAATGCATTTCATAGAAATCATGTCCGGCAATCCCCGCACGTCGTACGCCGAGCCCCTTATCCAAGCAGCATGCTCGATGCTGTTCGCGTTGCCGCCGGCGACCGCTAGCGACGAGTTCATCTTCGGCCGCAATTATGACTTTCCCATCATCTTGCAACCGTACCAGATGGTGCGCATCGAGACCCCGAGCGACGGGCGGTACAAGACGATCACGATGTCCCAATTCCCGCTCGCCGGCACGCACGCGGGGATGAACGAGAAAGGACTGGTCGTCGGGTACAATTACGGCCGCTCGTGGAAGCAAGAGCCCCTCGATTACCGGAAGGAGGGCGTGCCAACGATGCTCATCATGCAAGAGATACTCGAGCGGTTCACCACGGCGGACGAGGTCATCAAATACGTGACGGAATTTCCTTGCAGGACCAACGGTGCCCATTACGGCGTGCTCGATGGTGAGGGCAACGCGTGCGTGATCGAGACGACGGCGACCCGTCATGCCGTCAGGCGCGTTCCGAAGACGGGGGTCATGGCACACACGAACATGTACCAGGAAATAATTGACGCGAACGTCCCGGACGACGTCATGTGGAAGTTCAAGGGTTTAAAGGTCCCATACACGAAATCACCGAAGGAACGCTATGCACGGGCTTCGGAATTGCTCGAAAAAGAAAAGGGCAAGATCACCGCCGACACGTTCAAGAAGATATTGCGGGATCACAACGGACGAGACCCCGACGATTTCACCATCTGCACGCACGGGCACACGGGTGCCACGCTTGCCTCATTCGTTATCAAGCCAAAATCCCGCGAGTTCTGGGTCACCAACGACAATCCGTGCAAGGGCGAGTACGAGAAATTCACGTTCTAGCCTGGCGCGTTCAAATTCCTTTTCATTTCCTTGTTTTTCCCATTCATGGATGCTTTCACGGCCACCACGATAGGTGGACACGAGGCCACGACGAGCAAGAACGCGATGAACGTCCATGGTAGCCCGTAACTTGCTTGTTCCCACGCGTACCCGGCGGTGGTCATGAACGCGACGTTTCCAGGAACGTCAATTCGCATTGGAGCGTCTAGCCCGTTCACGGACTCGTTCAGCACGTCGAGAAAATCATCGCCGTATGCTTCGAACATGCTCGGGTAGTAAACACGCTCGTACACGCCAGCGTCGCAGAGCGTGAAGAACCCAATCGACGTGATGCCCAGCGACCGCGCGAGGCGGCAATCCTTGATGACGCCCGCGAAGTTGCACGGCGGGCTGGCGGGGCTGTCGAGGGAGCAATTGTTCGCCCCGTAATCACCCACGCCCGTCATCCCGAATAACGGGACGGTCATCTCTGCACCCAAGAAGCGGACGCTGCTCAGCATGCGCTCGTAGATGTTGGTAGAATCGGGGTCGCTGGCCGGGTCGACCGCATTGCCCCGGTAGAGCTGCCACTGGTAGCCCGTCCAGTTATCTTGTAGCGACATGAGCGCGTGCTGCTTGTACACCTCGACGAGGTCACCGCCGCCGAGTGGCATGTGCGAGAACATCATCCATATCCCGGCCGTGTTGTCGATGCGGTAGCTCGCGTTGAACCCCTTGATGGCCGTGAAACATCGATGTAACCCATCGACAAGCAGTTTCCATTCCATCTCATCGTGCCAACACGTGTCGTTATGTCGTTCCAAGTCGAATATAAAGCCGATCGTGTTGGTCAAGTCGTGGGCGTCGATTGCTTCAAGGTACATCGTCACGTTTCCCTCGATCTCTTCCCGGTGCAAGTATCCACCGAACAGTGGCCACATCAATTTTATGCGCGGGTAAGTATCCCTGATGTCTTCGGCCCACGCGAACGTTTCGTTGAATGAACTGTTTGCAAGGGTGTATGCGATGATGGTCGCGCCGTGCCTATCGAGCTGCTGGAGCTCGGATGCCGTGAAGTAGGAAACGTTGATGTGGCTCCAGAACATGAACTCCATGGCGGGCGCGTCGCCCTCGGCGGGCACGACAGCGTGGTAATACGGATCGAACCAGTTCGTCGCGAATCCCGTGACGCATCCCCCGCACGCGAGCAGCGTCACTGCCACGCAATTAGATAACTTGCGGGAAGGAAATGGCCTGGCGGGGTGCCCGCGCGTAAAAAGCGAGAGGACGTTCATGAACATGGCAAACAGGCCAGTGGCGATGCCACCAAGCCCTGCAAAGACATTTGCCGCGGGAAAATCGATGCAAAAGGCCTTGCTCGGCGTGAGATACAAGTACACGATCAATCCACCGAGGGCAAGCACGAGAAAAATGGTAATTATCTTTCCCGAGACGAACTCGTGGATGGCCAAGGAGAAGATCTCGATGATGATGATGGCAGCGAACAAGAACAGCAAGGTGGGAAACGTCGTCTCGAACCGATTCTGGGAAAACGCCCACGATGCGGTGGTAAACAGAAACACGTGCATGGCTGCCCCGGTCATGATGATGTATGCACAGGCGGAGCAGATCAAGGTCACCCGTTCCACGAAGTCGCTTCGCATTTTCCTACGTCACGCGCGCTTGGTTCCTGACTAGAACCTTCGACGGGAATATTAAAACGTGCGTGGCAGAAGATCATTATCACCATGACCGTATTTAGCAACGATTGGTTTGAAGCCACCGTCGACCCGGCCGGCGGGAAAGCAACCATTAGCAGGATGGAAGGCGGGAGTTCCATCCCGTTCCTATTGAACTTCACGTGGGGGATCGTTACTGCGACCGGCAAGAGCATCACGTCTGCAAGCCACCCGATATCATCCAAGGTTTTTACCTCGGCTTACATCGACGAGATCGGTAAAGGCAAGCTGGTAGAACTATCAACTCGCGTCTCGCCGGAATGCATCGACCTCCTTCTTAAACTGGTTTTCTACGATGACACTCCTGCCTTCACCATGGAACTCGTCGTCACCAATCACGGGTCCCTCCCCGTCCCGATCCTTGAAATCTCACCCGCTATCACGAGCGCGAAGGCCGGGAGTGGCCTTTTCGTGTCCCGCGACCTCTCCCGGTGCAGGATTCTCGAAGCCGGCTTGGCCGGTGTCTTCGACTTGAACGTCCGGTGCGTCGCGGGTGACGAAGAATCGGACTCGAATGGAAACGTGCTCGTTTTCGATGAATTAACAAGTAAAAGCATCCTTTGTGGCGTCATCGAGCGGCCGAACGCGATGGTCGAGATCCTTGCAAACGAGAGCGGGGCAAAAGGTCTTATTGATGAACTTTCGGGATTGAAATCATTCCCGGACTGGGCGATCAAGAAGAGCATCGTGCCGTTCAAGCAAGTCCGGCAAAACGTATCGTACACGTCCAACCGGGTGCTGTTCGACACCGATGGGAAGAAAACCCCGTTTGAAATGCTGGAATCCTACGCGGACAGGCTCGCGGCGTGCTTGCACGTCGAAAAATGGCCCTTGGACAAGCCCACCCCGCACGGGTGGAACTCGTGGGGGAACCCGTCCAAGACAGATAGACATGATGCCGGTGGCAAGAACATGGACGCGCTCGTGCACGACTTCACCGAAGACGTTGTCATGGAAAACCTTGCCATCGCCGACGACCGGCTCGGGAAATTCGGCCTCGCTTACTTCCAGATCGATGATGGTTACCAGCAAGCCCACGGGGACTGGGACTTCAACGCGGAGAAATTCCCGCGCGGGGCAAAATACTTGTTCGACGCGATCAAGGAACGCGGGTACAACCCCGGTCTTTGGATACGGCCGTTCGATCTGGCGCTGGAATCCAAGACCCTCGCCTGCCATCCCGAGTGGGGGCTCGACTGGGAAGAATCATTTCCCATGAAAGAACGCAGCAGGAAACCGCTCGACGTGTCGCGTCCGGACGTCCGGCGGTGGCTCGCGGAGATATTCACGAGGCACGCGCGGTACCACGGGGTGACGTGGATCAAGACGGACTTCACCTACCTGCTTCTCGGGGGGAAGGGATTCCACGATCCCGACATGACGGCCATCGAGGCCATGCAAGAAGGATTCAAGATTATCCGGGACGAATTCTGGATCACGTTCGAGAAATACAAGAAGGGGGATGATGGTGAACTGGTGTTCGTGGATTCCAATGTTGATTCGTTCGATTACGGTAGCCACGTGATCCGGTTCGCGTTCCACGTCCGGAACCCGTGGGCTTACGACTACGTGATAACAACTATAAACGATTTTAAGGTCAAAGTCCCTGAAGACATAACGTATCTAGATATCTTATCAGATGTAACCATACCTTCCGGCGGCTGGCACGTTGGAGCTGGCGAGGAAAAAATCTTCTACCCCTATTGGTGTGATATAAGCTCTGGCGATTACCATGACGTCGCGTTCCGTATCGTTGGCGATCAAGCGACGCTTCCGAGCAGCGAGTGGGCTATCTTGGGCGGGGACGAGATCATGATACGTTTAGTAAGGATATGGGACTGGTTCGAGACGCCCTGGTCGTCTTGGATGGGGTTGGGTGTAAAAGTTTTGAGAAAGATGTGGGATGTCTCGATTCATAATCTTGATGAGATGTATGAAGATTTTTCCCGATCAACTCCGGTAGAGTTCAGGATCAAACTGACTCTTGACGTGTATAATGGGGGCAATAAGCTGCTTACATATGGGCACGTAGCGAAATGCAGTTCGATCATAAACGTTCCCGAGGATAAATTGGACTATTTGCAAACCGTCGTGTATATCAGCACGGCCTACGCGATAAGTGTTATTTCTTGTTTTATGGTCGGGGTTGCTACACTAGGGAGTGGAATAGGTATTCCCGCCGGCTTGGCCCTTCTTATCTATAGTGCAGTATCACCATCTGTGTATGAATATATTGCTAATAAATATGCACAACTGGCTGCCGATCCATGGGACCCTTCATATCTCGATATAATACCAGATGTCGTCATCGAATATCCCGATTTCCCAGAATGCCCTGAAGATTTCTCCCCGGCGGTGTACGACCTCATAAAAGAACGCCACATGCTGGGTGTGGAATTGGATGCTTATTCCGATGCATATTTCTTGGCTTACAATCGTCTCGATACCATTCGATGGTATGGCGGCCCGCCCGATATTGAGCTCGATCATCTCGAAAAACTGACGTTTTTAAATAACGAAATGCAGAGAATTTTCCAGCGCCTTTCATTCATCAACGGTTTGTTGAACTCTCTCATCTCGGAGTATGCCGGTGAGATGTCTATTGGAGAAATGTTTCTCAAGGTACAAGTCCAATTGGAGATGTACCAGGATAGGATTGTCGAAGATTATGGCGATGATGTTTATTCGATGATGATCGACCTTTTCACGATGGATTTAGGAGATATGGGTGATCTCCGAACACCCTTGGCGTTAGTATTTAACCTGCATATCCTACTTGCCAGGTCTATTGAAACAACCACGGTTAACTTGTTATCGGATTTTCAAGCCGATCCAAGCACGAATGTGCCATCCATATTGAACATCAATGCACCTGAAGAAGCCATTGTTACCTTGCCCTTTAGTATTTCCGCCATTATTCAAGCAGACGCGGGAGTCTCTTCAGTAATGATATTTTATGAGGACCAGTCTAGTAGCATGATCGACTACGGGGATGATCATTTCGCCGCGACCGTGACTTATACTACCCCGGGTTATCATTCCTACACGATCATCGTCAGGGATAACAACGTGAATTCCTTGGCACGGAAGGAAACCGTGTATCTGGGCTTCATTTATGTAGATGATGGCTTGCCACCGCGCGTTGAAGAAATCCACGTTCCGGTATCCGTGCTACTTGATAGCGAGGGCGAGATGTATGTTTTCATCGTGAAGGACACGTCGTTTGCATCGTGCACGGCATGGCTCGATGGTGGGGTTGTAATAAACACGATGTCCCAAGGGGTGTTAAGCATTCCGATCCCCAACGAGCTCGGGATGCACGAGATCCTCGTGGAGGCATCCGACACGCGCGGTGGAACGACGATCCTCGGGCCGGTGACGTTCGAGGTCGTCGATGACGATGTCGACCCGCCCGCCGTGTTCATGTCGGTTCCCGGTTGGATAAACCCGATCGAGGATTGCTTCACCATCACCTTCAGCGCGGGGGATCACAGCGGCATCGCTTCGTATTCCCTGGCCATTCTTGACGGCGCTAACACGCGCGTGATAGCGGAGCACCACGGCCCTTGGGATGCCTTGATCGACATCGATGTGCAGGTGTGCAAGGAGCTATACGATTTCACGCGGGCATCGTGGTTGTTGCTCGTGCTCGAGGTGTGGGATGACGACCGCGACAGGCCCGGTGACCAGCTTGCAACGACCATCTCGGCCGTGGTGCCGGTCGGGGCGGTTGCCAAGATCGAGGACGGGAAAGCCTTGGTCTCGGCCAGCGATGACGAGGCATGGGCCAAGCCGGGCTGGAACCGTAAGCAAGCGATGATGCACAAGCTGGACGCGACCATCGACTTGATGCTCGCGGGTAACTACCGGGAAGCCTACGACAAGCTCCTGCATGACATCAAGCCGAAGCTCACGGGATTGAAGACCGACGAGCACGAGGCGCCGTGGGGGAATGGCGTGTTTCCCGCCCCTTGGGTGATCGACGTGGAGCTTCAAGAAGCGTTTCGGATCTGGGTCAACGACGCGCTCGCGACCATTTCCTCGATGCTATGCGCCACGCCATGCATCACGAACGATGGTAATGGCAACGAGGATGGAGATGGTGGCAACGGCGAGGACGGTGGCGCAACAAACGAGCCAAGCAGCGATGGCAAGCCCATGACGGGCGCGCACGACGCGCGTGCCATCGTGGCAACGTGCATGGTTGCCACCCTCGCGTGCGCCGGGCTCGCGGGTGCGGCGTGCATCGCGCGGCTCGTGCGCACGGCCCCACGAGACAAGCAGCGGCGGGCGGACCGAAAGGCATATCAACGCGTGCGCCGGTGATCACGTGGCGCGGTGTGCTGGCATGGGCAAGCGAGAAACGCGAGCGACGGGCGACGGGCGCTCGGCCGGTCGGTCCGGGTTCGGTTTCAGTGGCAAGACGCGCCGCCAAGTGCTGGCACTGGCGCTGTCGTGCGCCTTGCTCGCCCCGTGGCTCGCGTGGTGCATTTCACCACCCCGGGGACCGCGAGCTGCGAGTGAACACCTGCTGCCACGCGTGCCGGGCTGTCCGGGTCACGCCTACGAATCCCAGTCCCAACCGCTCCCCGGCGAGGCCTTGAACTTCTCCATCACGTTCGAGGCGCTCGCGCTCGTCGACGGGGTGCTCGAGGTGGCCGACCCGCACCCGGGCTCGATCGACCACATGGGTATCATCCGGTTTGCATTTCATTTCCAGAATTCCCACCCGAATAATTACACGATAACACGCATAGGCAGTTTAGAGGTGGCAGTCCCCGAACAAGAGGAGTATCTAATTATGTTATCAGATGTAATCATACCTTTCGGCGGTTGGCACGTCGGGGCTGGCGAGGAGAAAACCTTTTACCCCCTTTGGTGCAATACAAAAACTGGCGATTGCCATGACGTCGCGTTCCGTATCGCTGGCAAGCAAGCAAAGCTTCCAGATACCGAGCGGGCTACCTTGGGCGGGAACGAGACCGTGATACGGCCAGTAAAGATATGGGACTGGTTTATCGGTGACCCCCGGGAGAGGAATTCCTTCTTCCACGGCTTCCAGGTCCTGGCCAACCTCTTCTCGGGGCACGGGCTCGGCGATCTCGAGGTGATGGTGCCCCTCCGGCCATCGACGCTGGCCACCTTCCACGCGAGCGTGGGCATCGACGTGTTCAACGGGTCGACCAAGCTGCTCGCATACTCCCACCCTGCCAATGTCTCGTCCACGATCGTGGTCCCGGCGGCGACCCTCGGCCTCGCGGGGTCGTCGGTCGTCGCGGACCTCGCGGTGACGGTGCAAGTGCTCGCGACGCTCGCCGCCATTGTCGCCGTGGTTAAGGTATCGCGCGCGAAGCGTCTACGTGTGGAACCCGGCCACGCGAAGCGCTTGCTCGCCACGGAGCGGGTATCGATCGCGGCGATGCTCGCGGGCCTACTGGCCTCGTTCATCGGCGTCGCGGTCGTGGACCACGCGCTCGCGAGCGCGATGTTCAGCACCGTCAATTTTTCAACAATCCACTACATTTTCGTTGCAAGCGTTTCCCTTTTCGTGTATCTCCGCTTGGTCTGGATTCACAAGGACTAGCACCGGTGTTCCCCATTCAGCCGGGTTGCCAGCCATGTTCAACCTGTACGGTGGCTACCCCGCAGGTACCAGATCGGCCACGTCTTCGACGCTGCCACTGGGGCTCTTAGCTGAAGTGCTGGGGCGGTTCGCGCGGGACCAGCCCACGTCGAATGCTATCGTGTTCACGAGATACAGGATGTCTTTAAAATCGAGCGGGGAGAAAACATCTAAATAATTGAAAAGATTATATATACTTCTCTTGGAATTCCTTGTCGCTCGCGGTCAGGTACAGGATGCCCTCGATCAAGCCGACAAGCGCGGGAATTCCGGTCCAGCAGAACAAGATGCACAAGATGCCGTGGCCGATCTTGCCCATGTAGAACTTGTGCACGCCGATCGACCCGAGCAAGATGGCGAGGACGCCCGCCGTGATGCGATCCGCCTTTTTCGGCGATGCGGGAGCGCCCGTGGCCGGCGTGACGGGGGACGGGGATGCGACCGGGAGGACGGTGTAGGCCGGGCTCGCGGGACGTGGCCCTGCCACCGGGCTCGCCTCGCGTGCGGCGGTTCCATCCTTGGTGGCCAAATCAAGGCCACACCCGTGGCAGAATTTCGCATCGACCCGGTCGATTTCCTCGTTGCAATTGGGGCAAGCGGTCATGGGTCCTGGCTCGGAAACCGCTTCGGGTTCATGTTCGACGGCCTTTCGCGCGGCGCCACAAAAAGAACAGTAGTTGGCTTTCTCGGCAACTTGCATGCCGCAGAATATGCAATACGTGGAGGGGGTTGGGATAGTGTTGGACATGGGTGTTTTCCTCGTGATGTGTTGGTTACGAGTAGATTATGGAGAAGAGAGTACTTGTATGATTAGTGATCCAATCGTTAGCACCGGTCGTGATGCTATTATATACGCGGGGCGGGAACAACTATCATGGCAATGATGGCCTGAGGACGTATCAAAATGAAACACGTAGACGTGCTCGTCATAGGTGCTGGAATAGCTGGTTCCGTGGCAGCAATGCAAGCAGCCAAGTTCGGGTTCACCACGTGCCTGGTCGAGAAGAAAAAAGTCCCCCGTTACAAGGTATGCTCCGGCATCCAGTTCGGGTACTTCGAGAAGCTCGTCGGCCACCGCTTCCCGAAAGACATACTTTGTTCGAACGAGATCACCAAGATAGGAATGACCATGCCAAGCGGGCGGCATCTTGGCATCAACACGCGGGCCATCGGCTTCAAGGTGTTCAACTTCTGGCGGGACACGTTCGATCACTGGCTCAACGAGCGCGCGGAGGATGCCGGGGCAACCTTGAGAGATGGCACGTCGTTTCGCGGTTTCTCGTGCCGGGGCGACAAGATCGTTGCCCGGCTGTCTTGCAATGACGTGCACGAGGAGGTTGAAGCATCCCATTTGGTCGTTGCTGATGGCCTGTACTCCGCGACGAGGCGCGCCATGCGGCCCGGCGACTTTTGCGGGAAGCCCTATTCGATGGCGTTGAACTTGTACGTGAAACCTGATGACGCTGGCAGCCTCGACCCCCACAAGCTGTACATGTACTACAACATCGACTTCGGGGAGTACATGTTCGCGTGGGTGTACTTCAAGGACGAGTACCTGGTCATCGGGAGCGGCTCCCGGACCGGGGTCGCCGAGGCCAAGGCCATGGCGTTCTTCAACCACGTCAAGGCAACCCATGGCTTTCAAGGAGAGATATGCAAGAAAGAGGGGTTTGGATTGACCCAGGTCGGGGCTCCATACCTCGGGACAGATAACGTGTTGCTTGCAGGGGACGCTGCCGGGCTGTGTGACTTGTACCGCGGCGTTGGCATGGACTGCGCCGCGCTGAGCGCGCGCCACGCGGCGGCCGCCATCCACGATGCCACGGCTTCCGGCAGGCCCGCGGGCACGGAGTACGCCAAGCGCATGCAGCCGAGGCTCGACGCGATCCAGGAAAACGGGAAGCGCAGGACCGACCGTTGCACGACCAATGACGAGCTGCAACGCGTGGTGAGCAAGAACCTGGCCCGTGCAGGTGGTGGCATGGTGTTCTGGAACGCCGTGAACAAGCTGCTCCCGGCGGAGAAAGTCGTCTTGCTCCCGCCTTGATTTTTCACGTTCCATTGCCGCACAAAGGGAGAAAAATAAGCAATACTTTCTTCCAGTTGCTCTTCCAAAGGCTGTGTCATCGGCCCCCCATATCCCCACCATGGCTCAGTATTTAGAAATGGCATAATCTTAATTTTATCAAAATGTTTTGCCTTCCGTCGATCAAGGACGTGAAGGCCAGCATGTTCTCGATCCCGACGTTCTTCCACGCGGGCGTGCGCTGCGCCATGGCAAGGCCACCCTCTTGTACACCATCACCACCCCGGTCTGGCTGCTTGTTGCTGGAGAGGAGCACCGCGATCCCGAGCGGGACCGCGAGGAATGCCTGGGCGAGGGCACCGAACGCCACGACGCCGGCCATGTACGCGGAAACGACGATGACCGATACCAGCAGGATGCGCGCGGGGTTGCTGGCCTTGAACTTCAAGCAATACATGATCAAGCACCCGGCGAGCAAGAACGTGACCAGCAAGTCGGAAAAGGTCTTCACGAAGATGGTCTCGACGCTGCTCTCGAGGGAGAAGTACGGGTACACCATCACGAGGAAAAACGCGATGATGAGCAGGTACCGGGGGAGGTACCGGAACATGGCGGCGCCCGCTACCATCGCGATCAACAGCAAGGCAGCGAACGTGACGATCGTCCCGGTCGTGGAGATCTGGAGGATGATGGCGTACGAGACAGATTTCTGGACGACGTTGAACAGGCCGATGGTGAGATTGGTGAACACGTTCGAGAAGAAGGCCCCGAGCAACAAGCCGAGCACGTGGTCGTTCGGGCCCGGGGTGGCGTGCTGGTCTTGTGTTATCGCGCCCGCGACAGTGCCTTGCACCGCGTTGACACCAGCCCCCCCTTGGCGGTCCCGCTGCTTGCGCGTGAACGTGAACTCGCGGCCGGGAAGAGGCGCGGGGCAAGCTTTCACCAGGACCAGCGCGAGCATGGCCGAGCCCGCGACGAGCGGGAGCACCGTGATGACCCACGACATGGTTGCGGGCTCGACGACGTGCGCCTTCGTGTACTCGGCCGTGATGGTGTCCAGGATGATGATGGGATTGAAGCTATCCAACGTATCGACGGCGCTTGCCGGGGTCGTGTCCCATATCCACCAGTGGGCCCCTTTAAACCACGGGGCGGACCAGATGCGGGAGTTGAACAGTGACAGGTAATAGTTGCGCATCTCCTCCACGTCGCGCCGGGTCGAAATCTGGTTGTCATTGGGGATGATGTTAGACCCGTCCCGGGCCTGGATGCCGATCTCGGTGAAGCCAACCGGCTTGTTCCAGCGGATGGACAGCTCCTCGAGGTCACCGGCGATGCCATTCCAGACGGTGACCATCTCGTCGATGCTCGGGTTCCACGCAGTCGTCATCATGGTGTACATGGAAATGCCGATCATGTCGATGGCGTCGTACCAGTCGATGTGCATGTAGGAATCGTGGTTGGCCGAGTACGTGAGCAACCCGCCGTACACGGCACGGACCTGGGCGATCATGGCACGCACGCCATCGGAGTGGACTTGCATGTTGCCCATCTCGCACCCGATCGAGAGCATCTCGGCTCCGCCAGCCTCGGCTGCCTTCGCGTTCTCGACCATCCACGCCGTGTAGTTTCCCATCCAGTCGTCTGTGTAAATGATGTAAGACCGCCAGTCGTAGGTCATCGCCAAGTTCAGCATGGGCTTGTACATGACATGCAAACCAATGGAACGGGCGTACTGGATTATCGATGTTATGTTGTCCATGGAATCGCTGTTGTATCCCATCTTGATCTCGGTGCTGTTGAGCCAGTCCTGGAACCACCAGTGATTTATGGTCACCCACTCGATCCCGGCAGCCTTCATGGTATCGAACTCTTGCCGGGTCTCCTTCGTGTTGAACGCGAAGGCCTGCCACCTGGTGAAGCTCATCCCTTTCTGGAACGGGACGCTCTCGTATTGGTTGGCCACCTTTGCATTGTATCCCACGATGGCTGTCAAGCTGTACGCGATCAACGTGATGCCGGCAATCAAGACGACCAGCCGCGCGGCATGCTCTTTCATGAACATTGCTTCTCGTCCAACGATAATAAACTCGATCCAGCCTTGGTTCAATAAGGCCGCCGGGGAATGCGACTTTCAAGAATGGTTTGAGTGGTGCCCATGAATTCGATAATCCGGGCCAGTAACGAGCACGCGTCATCGTGATTTCTTGAGAGAAACGCGACTTTCGGGAAAGGATTAACAGTACCCTTGCTCCGGACAATTATTGCGGAATATCCCTTGAAGAGGCCTCGAATCATCGATGCAGTGACCCCCCTCCACGCCTTGTCGGTCGACAGGAAGAATTCCGCGCCGCGCAATGGAATCGCGACATCCGGGGAACCCCGTTCATGTTGCTGGAGCACGGACGGAACGGTGATTTCTTCCTTTTCTACATCGATCGACAGGACGAACATTTTTTCTTTCCTTAAAATTAATGAAATAATCAAGGAGGGGATCGCAATGATTAAATAAACGAAAATACAAATACCAATAATTTCAAGCGGGTGGTGGATGAGTATTTCAAGGTCTAACAAAACGAGGCACCACGATGGAATGAGAACATAGAAAATATATCGCAACATGAATTTTATCACGGCATTCTGCATCCCCTTGTCGTATAGCGATCTCACCGTGAAGCGTGATCCCGTTTCCTCTATCATTTCATGGGAACGGTGTCCTGTTTCACGTACTACACGGTCTTTGGGCGTGCTCATGTTTCTCAGAGTATGAGGGCGGGTCTCGACCTTAATAATGCCTCGCAAGGGACGATAATCACCTTAAAACAAGGCTGACTTAACACCGTGAACGTGCATGGAAGCAAATCCCATCATCACGAAACCAGGGCGGATCGACGATTGCATCCACCTCGTTGACGTGTTTCAATATTTCATGAAACGCGTGTGCACTGCATTCATCGTGGAGACACCCGACGCTGCAGCTATCATCGACACGGGCGTATCCGATGATGTTATCAAGATATTGAGATACATGAAGAAACATGACATTCCAAGAAGGAAGGTCCAGTTTCTCGTGCCTTCGCACTTTCACTTCGACCATTTCGGCGGGGGTTGGAAGCTTTGGCAGGCGATCAAGGAGGAAAACCCGCGCGTGAAGGTTGCCACGACGGAACGAACGAAGGCGCAACTCCAAGATGCCACGGCACACATCCAGCGCGCGTCGAGGACATTCGGGGCCGACTTCGTGGGGGAAATGAAGCCGCTTCCCGACGAAGCGTACACGATCATCGACCCGGGGGACACGATACCGCTTGACGGGCTGGAAACGAACCAGAAGCTCACCATCATAGACACGCCGGGCCACACGCCAGATCACGTCTGTCCCACCCTTCTCGATGCTCCCAAGCATGCAAGGTTCATGTTCCTCGGCGAAGCGGCCGGTGCACTCTTCCACTCGACCAAGCTGGCAACGTTCGGGACGTCAATGCCACCGGATTTTAACTTCAACGATTACGTGGCGAGCTTGAAAAAAATAATGGAATACAAGCCCGATCTCGTTGGCTATTGCCATTTCGGGGCCGTGAAGGGGCAAGAACACGCCTGGAATGTCATGCAAGATAACCTCGATTTCACATTCCATTTTAGGGATTTCGTAAAGGAGAATTTCGAGAAGCACGGGAGCATCAGGCCCGTGGTGGAGAAATTCATCGCGGAAGAGGCACCGGCACGGATAGATTGGGCACAAACGCAGCTGCTAACGCAAATACTGGTTGCCTTGATATACGGGCAACTCGTTGACCTTGGATTGAAGCAGCCAAAGTAGATCGCGGTCGATCGCGCGGTGAATCGGATTTATCTAACCGAACGGTAGACATTATCTTGCATAAAGGTGAACACATAAATGAAGCTTGACGTCTTTTACAGCAAGCACCGGGTCGACATCAAGGACTTGAACGGCTTGGTGAAGCAATTGCAGGAAATTTCGGGAGAGAAATGGGTTTCGACCGAGGAAGCGGACCTTGTCGCCTATTCCAAGGATTACCAGCTCATCACGAACCGGTGGATCATGGAGGGCACGATCCCGGGCCTCGCGCACGTCATCGTGTGGCCCGGGAGCGAGGAAGAAATTTCCAAGATCCTGAGGCTCGCGAACGAGATGAGAATCCCGGTCGTGCCTTACGGCGAGGGATCGGGCGTCGTGGGCGCGGCCATCCCCGTGTACGGCGGCATCATGGTGGACATGAAGCGCCTCGACAAGGTCCTCGACGTGAACGACATGGATCTCACGGTGACCGTGCAAACGGGCATCAATGGAAAGGCCTTGGAACGCGTACTGCAAGAGAAAGGATATCTCGTTGGCCACGTGCCCCAGTCGTTCCACACGTCCACGGTCGGGGGCTGGGTCGCGCACCGGGCAGCCGGCCAGTTCAGCACGAAGTACGGGAAGATCGAGGATATCGTTCTGAGTATGCGCGTCGTGCTCCCGAGCGGCGAGGTCATCAACACGAAGCTGTACCCGCGCGCATCGAATGGGCCGCAGATCGAGCGCCTGTTCTTGAGCTCGGAGGGCACGCTTGGCATCGTCACGCAGGTCACCCTGAAGATGTGGCCGTGGCCGCAAAAGCAGGCGGGCGTCGGGTACGCGTTCGACGACTGGTTCCACGCGCTGGAAGCCGTCAGGCTGGTGCTCCGGCGGCAAGTGTACCCGGGCGTCGTGCGGATATACGACGACATCGAGACGTCCCGCCACTTCTACAAGGAGCCCAAGGCGAAGGGAACGCTCATGACGGTGTTCATCTGCGAGGGAACAACCGACCTTGTTGACTTGGAGCTCGCTGCGGTGCACGAGGAATCCCGGAAACAAGGCGGCATCGACTGCGGCGAGGAACCCGCGCATCACTGGATCGAGACCCGGTTCGATGTCAAGGAAACGTCCAAGTACGGCCCGAAGGACATCATATTCGACACGATCGAGGTTGCTTGCATGTGGAAGGACGGGGTCCCGCTGTACGATGCCGTCGTGAAGGAGATGAAGAAGGTCCCTGGCCTCGGCTTGGCATCGGCTCACGCGTCGCATTTCTACCCGCAAGGCATCGGCTTCTACTTCACCTTCGGTGGCATCCCCATGGGCAACGATACCCCGAACGATTTCTACAAGAAGGCATGGGACGCGGCAATGGTCGGCACGCTCGCTGCGAACGGCTCGATCGCCCACCACCACGGGGTCGGCATCACGCGTGCCAGGTGGATGAAAGCCGAGCATGGCCCCATGCTCCAGCTCATGAAGGACATCAAGCAGGTCATCGACCCGAACAACATCATGAACCCCGGCAAGCTTTACGACGAGGCTGAGATGTAACATGGGGAAAAGCACCTGGCTGGTTAAAGCATTCCTTGCCATGCCGTTCAAGCTCAAGGTCAAGTTCATCAAGGGATTCACGGGTGCGAAGCGATACACCACGATCCCGGGCCGGGTGCCCCACGTCGATATGAAGGAGCTGCTCATGTGCGCCTTGTGCCCGAACATGTGCCGTTTCGAGTGCCCGTCGTTGCGCGTGACGAGGAAGGAGATGTATGCGCCCGCAACCAAGGCGAGGATCGCGTACCACATAGAAAAGGGCGAGCTCGATGCATCGGATCCACACACGGCCGAAGTGCCCTACCTGTGCACGAATTGCAACGGATGCAAGCACTGGTGCCCCATGGACATCTCTGCAGGTGAGTTGCTCAAGAACGTGCGGGCAGATCTCGTCGAGATGGGACATGTTTCGGAACCGTTACGTGCTTTCAACCAGAACGTTAAAGATAACGGCACCACTTTCACGAAGGACACGTTCAAGAACCCGGACTACAATGTAGTTACCGAGAATCCCGATATTTTCTATTACATGGGATGCGTGATGGCAGAAAAGAAGCCGGAAGCTGTCCGGGCCACCATGGCAATCCTATCAAAGGCCGGGATCACTTTCAGCACGCATGCCACGAAACGGTCGTGCTGCGGCGGCCCGCTGTTCACGACAGGGTTCCGGGACACGGCCCGCGAGCTCGGCGAGAAAAACCTGGCTCTCTTCCGAGAATCGGGCGCGAGGTGCATCGTCACCGATTGCCCCGCGTGCGCGGACACCATCAAGAACACCTACAAGACGCTGGGCTTGAAACACGACCACGACGTGTACACGACGACCGAGTACTTCAAGAAGCTCATCGACGAGGGCAAGATCACGCCATCCAAGGACGTGAACATGTCGATCACCTATCACGATCCATGCATCACGGCACGCGTGTTCAACGACACGACCACGGCCCGGTACATCTTCGGCAAGATCCCGGGTTTGACGGTGATCGAGCCGTTCTTGCACGGCGTCGAAACGCAATGCTGCGGCATGGGCGGCGTTTCCCACGTGCATCACCCTGTAGAGTCGGAAGCCATCGGGAAGCAACGGTTGGACCAGTTAATCGCGACCGGTGCCAAAAAAATCGTCACGGCATGCCCGGCTTGCGAGGAGGGTTTCATCATCGCGGACGGGGGAAAGAATGACCGGGTCCTCGACATCAGCGAGGTTCTCTTGTTATCCTTGTAACGATCATCACGAAAAACTTCAGAGTGTCCATGAACCCGCGCAAGAAAACTGGGAAGATCGAGCCGCGCTGGCACATCCAAGGCGTACCCATCGACGTGTTCACGAAGGAATACTTGAAGGACCTGTTCGGGCCAGATTTCAAGCGCAAGTTCCAGTATCTCGTCCGGGAAACCTACCCCCACGAGTGGGGTGCCAATCTCAAGACGAAGACCGTGAAGCCCGACAAGAGCCGTGTCCTGCTTTCCGGCCGTCTCACCACGGAAATCGCCAAGTCCATCCCGGCAACCATGCACTCCAGCGGCCTCATGAAATGGTTCATGTCCTACGGGAACCGCGTGCTGAACGTGGACCCGCACCACTGGGCCGGCGTGAGCCTGCTGGCCATGAACTTGGGCATGGGCTACCTCACGACGCGCTTTACGGGCATGTACGCCGCGATGGTCGACGCCTTGAAGGCAAGCGGGACGGAAGTTGCTGGTATCGTGACTGCCATCGTGGGCCAAGAAGGAGATGGTCCATTAATATATGGAAACGCGAAGCATGGCGGGTTCGCCGTTGCCGGGTTCGACGCGGCTGCTGTGGAAAAGGTTTGCTTGGACTTGATGTTCGGCGTCGACGGAGATTTTGGGAAGGCAATCACCGATTATCAATCCCGCCTCATGGCTCGTTTTAACATCAAGAACGACTTGCTCGTTGAAGAAGCCCGGCGCATGTGGACGCTGGAATTGCTCGCGAGCCTTACCGGCGGGACGATCGACAACGACAAGATGGCCATGACCGTGCTTGATTATTCCGGGAAGGGGGTGCCCGATGGCTTGAAGCCCACGGAAATCTACAAGCTCAGGACCGTGGCCCCATTCGTCTTCTCCGAGGCATTCTACTGCAGCCCCGACACGTGGTTGAGGCTCATCCACACCGACGAGGCCTTGTTCCGCAACGCGTTCTGGTTCACGATCAAGACGATAGAGATACCGTTGATACCCGACGTCGTCGGATGAGCACCTTTTTTCAACCGAAGAATGCATTGGATATGCACAATCAAGCAGCTGCAGAAAGCATTGCATATGCACAAGCGAGCAACATCCTTCCTGTCCCGCAAATCCCCATAGCTATTACCCCCGTGTTCGTGTATTTCTGGGTCTCCTTGCTCTTCCCGCACCGCGAGCATGCATTCTTTTCTTATTTTTTAAACCGAAGCAATCTACTTCCATGAATCAGCATCATTATGTATATTATTTGCTCTTTCTCATCGAATCGATAAATTAACCTGTATTTTTGGATAAAAATTTCACGATCGACTTTTTCATCGGATTCCGGTACTAATCTTCCCATATCAGGAAATCGGGTTAAAATATCAATTGCATCCTGCACCTTATTGTGAAAAGCGCCTGCGTATTGAACTGAGCTTCTTGAGAGATATGCAATAATGTCTTCAAAATCAGAACGGGCATCTTCTGTCCACTTTATGACAACCATTTTTTCTTGATCGACTCCAAAACTTCCTCATTTGAAATCAATTCATTTTTAATGATTTGCCTTTCCGCAGATTGGAGTTTTTGCTTCACGAATAGATGATATTGAATATCTTCCAATGATACATCGTCCGGAAGCTCTTGAATTAACTTCACTACTTCATCTTTGATGCCCATACTATGGTAGGGTTAGCACAACGAGTATTTATGCTTGATGGGATGGCCTCCCCGTTTGTTTCTTTGCAACCCCATGGGCTCGTTTTTTCATCTAGCTTGCATATAAGCATGGAATGGAAGCAAGTTTATTCACGGGTGAATGGTTCCCATCTTCGTTTCGAGGTATTTCAAGAACGGCGCCGCATCGAGCGAATTCCCGGTGACGTGTTTTATCAAGTCGGCGGGGTCCATCGTGTTACCCGCCTCGTGCACGTTCGTGGTCAGCCACCCGAGCACCGGCTTGATATCTCCCTTCGAGATGCCATCTTGCCACCCGGGCACGGCCTTGTTGATCTTCTCCAGCATCATGCCATCGTAGACGTTGCCCAGGGCGTACGCGGGGAAGTACCCGAATGATCCTTGAGCCCAGTGGGTGTCCTGGAGCACGCCCTCGGAATCGTGCTCGACGTCGATGTTCAGGTATTTTTTCACCTTCTCGTTCCATGCTTGGGGGAGCTCGGCCACGGTGAGCTTGTCCTCGAACAGCGCCTTCTCGATCTCGAACCTGAGAATGACGTGCAAGGAGTAGGTCACCTCGTCCGCCTCGATGCGGATCTTGGACGGGCGGACGTCATTCACTGCCCTCGCCATGCTGGCCACGTCCACATCCTTGAAGGTTTTTCCCGTGAACTTTTTCAAGACCGGCAAGAAATATTCCCAGAATTGCTGGCTTTTCCCCACGATATTCTCGATGAACCGCGATTGCGACTCGTGGATGCCAAAAGAACACGCGGTACCGACCGGCGTCCACCACAGTTTCTCAGGAAGGTGCTGCTCGTACAATCCATGGCCTGCCTCGTGCAAGATGCTGTAGATCGACGACGTGAAGTCGTTCTCGTGATAATGGGTGCAGATCCGCACGTCACGGTACAAGCCCGTGGTGAACGGGTGCTCGGTCTCGTCGAGCCTGCCGTGGTCCAGGTTGTATGTCACGAACGCCATGGCCTCGCTGGCGAGCTTGCGCTGGATGTCGACGGGAACCGGTCGCTTCATGAACGGGTACTCGGCACCACGGGCAAATTTTTTCACGATCTTGACGATGCCTTCACGCAACGGGTCGAACACCTTCTTGACCTGGTCCGCGGTCATGCCCGGCTCGAAGAGGTCGAGCAAGACGTTGTAAGGGTGCATGTCCGGGTTCAAGTGGCGGGCTTTTTGCTTCACGAGGTCGAGCATGGCCTCGAGCTTGGGCTTGAAGTGGTTAAAATCGCGCCTTGCTTTTGCTTCCTTCCACGTCCCGATCGAAACTGGCTGGAGCTTTGCGATGGCGGCAACAAGTTCCGCGGGCAGCTTGGTTTGTCTCTCGTATTCCTTCTTGGTAAGGTGGATATTTCGTTGTTCGACCGCCCCGAGCTTCGTCACGTCGTCCGGCCTGATGCCGGACAAGAGTTTCCCGATGCGTGGGGCGGTCATCTTCCCGTGCAAGAGGGTTTCGAGCGCCTCCATCTGGAGGCCACGCTGCTCCACGGCGCCCTTGGGCATGTACGTCTCGAAGTCCCACGAAACCAAGCTCGCGATGCTATTCCACAGGATGGCATCGCGCATGATGGATAGAAGTTCCTTGTATGCATCCAATTTGCTCATTTCCTCATTGTCGAGTAAAAGATGATGATGCCTATCATCAAGATGATTGGCGTTATGGAGTAAAATATCTCAAGCATGAGGATGTCGCCACCGAACCACGTGGCTGCTTCTACAACGAGGTCCTCGCTATCAAGTATCGCCCCCCCACCGATCAAGACCATCGCCACGATCATCAAGATTGCCTTGCGCCTTACGCTGGCAGTGCCCGTGACCGCGATATAGATGTAAAGGATGGCGAGCAAGACGAGCATCACCGGGGAACCCAGCGTGGAGATGGTCCTCGCCACGTCCTGTGCGATGATCCCGAGAACACCGATGAAAAGCAATGCAATCACGATCAAGCCAAACACGGTGAAAACATGCTTTGTTTTGGTAACCATGTAATTTTCTATGACGACGATGATGCACTCGATGCCCACGGCGACCCAGATGTATGCCATCATGGTGTATAACTCGTAAAGGTCCGAGAACCACACCCCGAAAATGAAAAAGAGCCTGCACATGGCGTAGCACACGGCAAAGAGCCCGTAGCCTCGTTTTATCTTCTTGAATATTTCAGCATCATCATTCTTGCGCGAGACTATCAACAAGAGGCCGAAGATGATGAAAAGTACCACGCAAAAGAGATTCACGTAGAGATTCACGCTGGTGAATCCCCAGTAGATGGCAGGGGTTCCCGGTGGCAGTTCAAGCAACATAGCAATACCTTCTGGCATGGAATGGGTTACTGCTCAGATATTGGCTTGTGGCAATAAATACGTTAGGTCGTCAGCTTATCATGCTGTATCGGGTAGGTGCCGAATTTTTTCACGGTGGCGATCCACGCCTGCACGTTCTCGACCTTGCACGTGCCGAGCACGTCTGACCCCGGCGCGCAGATGTACGAGCCACCCTCGCCCGCCTCGTGGATTTGTTGCTTGGTGATGCGGATGGTATCCTCGACCGTGCCAAAGGTGAGGGCATCGCTCGCCGGCACGTTGCCGATGAAGCATATCTTGGTGCCGAAGCGTTCCTTGAGCTCGGCAAGCCTGTTTCCGGCCTCGTATTCGAGCGGGTCGACGCCGTCCACGCCAGCCTTGATCAACCCCTCTATCTCGGGGTGCAAGAACCCGTCCGTGTGCACGCAGTATTTCGCGCCGTGCTTGTGCGCGTTGGCAGCGATGTCCGTGTAGACCGGCAGGACGAGCTCGTCCCACAGCTTGGGCGAGAATATCTGCTGCCCCTTGAACGCGTGGTCGTCGCAGGTGAACACGATGTCCATGCCGCGCTCGAACAAGAGCGTGTGCACCTCCATCGTCTTCTCCTTCCACGCGTTGATGAGCTGCTTCACGAGCGGGAGGTGCTTGCGCGTGACGTGGGCAAAATGCCGCAGCCCGATGGATGACCACGTCGTGTACACGGGGCCGCCCGCGGTCGGGATGAAGACGATGTCGTTTTTCAAGCCGGCTTGCCACACGTCCTCGGCGAGGTGCTTCACGTGCTCATCGTTGCTCGGCACGAACGACCTGATGAACGATGCCCAATCCTTCAAGAGCTCGGGCGTGTGCAAGAGGCCGTCCTGGTACCAGCCCTCGCCCGCCGAGTTCCGCGCGTGGAGCGAGCCATCCGTTGAGATGGAATAATGCTCCAGGCCCCTGGTTGCCTCGTCCAAGATGTCCTTGGGCACCTCGGGCATGCCCTTGGTCGACCGGGGTCCCATCCCGGCCCCGTGGTTCCATTTCGAATCCAGGCCGAGCTCGGTGGCAACCATGAGGTCAAATCCTCCCTTGTACCCGTAATCGTCCTTGAGTTCGACTTGCTCGTCGTACTTCTTGATGAACGGCGGCTCGAGGTGCTGGATGAACGTGGGTATCCTATCCGGTTCCTCGTGACACAGCGCCTTCCAGATTCTCTCGTGTGCATTCATGGTTAATCCGCATCTCGTGTTACTTGATCACGTACCATGCACGCCCGCGCGGGGGCACGTCGATGTCCAGCTCGATGCGAAACGCGCGGTCCAGCATGTAGGACACCGGTGGCCCGTCCTCCCTTGACACCTCTGCCTTGCCGGTCAACCCCGTGTAATACAAGGGAATGGTGAACGTCTCGTGCACGTGCTCGTTCTTCGGGTTGAAAAACACGGCCAGTCCCTTCTCCTCCAAGGCCGGGTTCACGTGCAAAATGCCATCGATATGCCGCCCATCTGGCCTCCGCAGGTGGATGATATCAGACTCGAGGATGGCTCTATGCTTCTTGTAGATGTCTATCCAACCCGCGATCATTGCCCGTGTTTCTGCCGTGTCGTAAAGGCGGGGACCTCGGTAGCACGACTGCACGCCCGAGAGGAGGTTGTGGGAAAGGTGTTCCTCGAAAAGGTCGAGGTGCTCGGACAGCGGTTCGAGCGTTGATTCCTTCCAGTGATCCCCGAAGGCATGGTACACGCTCAAGGGCGTGAACATCCATCCCATGCTCGGCGTCTTCTCCCACGTGCCGTCGTAGATGTTCTGGCGACCGATGATGACCTGCCGCTCGCGCGGCAAGCTCCAGTTCACTTCCTTGTAGCCCATGCCCGTCTTGTTCCCCCCGGACAGGAAGTACCAGTCGGGCTGGTTCACGTAAACGCCTTGCTCGCAGCACCACCTGTAGAGCCCGGCTTGCGCCTTCCACTGCTCCCATTGCGAGTCCTCGAATCCCTTGTGGCCGGGATGCAAGTCGGAGATGCAAATGTCACCCGGGTAAGGGCCGTCATGTTCCAAGAAATCGGCACCCGTTTCCGAGATGAACCGCTTGAGCGCGTCGATGTACTTGATGCCCCATTCCGACCGCAAGCACGGAGCCCTCCCGAACGTCGGCTTCGTGCCCGGCGGGGGGATCACGTCGTTCTTGGCATCGATCGTGCGGCTGGAGAATAACGAGTACACGCCGATTTCAATGCCTTTCCGGTGCGCATAATCAAAGAGACCCTTGAACTCGTCGATGAATTCTGGCTCGTCAACCCAGTTCTCTATCTCGGGGACGCCGCTACCAAAGGACAAGATCGCCATCTCGAAGCCAAGCTCGGCCGCCTGGTCGATCACTGGCTTCACCTTGTCGGGATCGGCGGTCGTCACGTGGAAGAAGATCGGGTTCTCCGTGACCCACGGGGCGATGGTCCGTTACATCTTCCGGAGATGTATTTTCTTCAACACGAAGTGCTCCTCGTTCTTATCGTGCACGCATAAAAAGAGCACGTCCTTGTCCACTATCTTGAATTTTTGGACGAGCAAGTGGTGTTTCGTGAACACGATATCCTCGAGGTCTTCCTCGGGGAATATCCTGAGGCCAAACTGGTTGATGGCCGTCGTGAACCCCGTTACCAGCACGGGGTCCATGGTCACTTCCTCGAAATGCGCGCTGACCAGCAGCGCGCCATTATCCAGGAAGATCATTATCGCGTATATCATGTTGGTTCATGTCGGCCCATTATGATTTCGTCGTGATCGAGTGGTTCATCTCCCCGTGGCTGCCTTTTCGGTCCTCCTCCGCTTGACCAAGTACGCGGTGATGACCAGCGCGATGAATCCCAAGGCAATTCCAAGGAATGCTATCCTCGGGACAACTTCGGGAAGCACCACGTCTGCATAATATTGGTTGTAGGGATACTCAATGAACGGGTGGGTGCTGTTGATGTCGTAGAGCACGCTGTTGTTGCTGCATTCCAAGACGTACACGATCAGGTAGAGCGGTGTTGAGGCGTTGTGCGTCCACGTTATCGTTGCATTGTGGGTGCTATTCACTACATCCCCCGCGAGGATCAAGGTGTCCCCCAAGTTCCTATTCAAGCCAAGCGCGAGCGCCACCAAGACGCTGCATCCATCCGTGATGTTTCGTTCATTAATGCTGATGGTGATTACGTCGTTTTGGGCGATGTCTATCTTGTATGTTTTAGGATCGTTCTCGGATGCAACTCCCGTCATCGATGCTGCCCTGCTCCCGCTCGAAATGCAAGCGAGGGTGATGATCATCACGGGAATAAGGGTCTGGACGTGCTTTGAACGGTACATGGTATCACAGTTGGTGTTCGATGGTGAGTCCGGTGGTCTTGGTGTGGAGAAGGATCGGCATAAAAAAAAGGCAACAAGAAAAAAAATAAAAAAGTATCGAGCTTCTACTCTTCCGTTTCTTCCTTGACGTAGTCGAAAACTTCCTTCAAGAACGCGCGGTCGGGTTTCTTCTTGTCAAGCCAGCTGATGATGAAGAACGCGGGTATTGCAACCATCTGCGACACCAAGAACTCGTGGATGTCCCCCGGTTTCGCTGAAAACCACTGCGTGAAAAGGATATTAAATTGGACAGGCTGGCCTGGATAAAAGACCGTCGTGTCTTTATATGCGATGAGGGGTAAACCCGGTGTCGTCCATTTCGGGTTGAAGCACACGAACCAGACTACCGCGACGGTAAGGGCGATGATGCCCGATATCAAGGCTGCTCGTTTCGTCCCGCCCTTCCAGTACAGCCCCGCGATGAATGGTATCAGCGTGAACGCGTTCAAGGATGCCCACGAGAACATGCACAAGTCCAAGATCATCGCCGGCGGGTTCAACGCGACGACCACGACGATGGCGATGATGACCACGACCGAGATGCGCGTGATCTTGAGCGTTTTCTCATCCGATATTTGCTTGTTCCTAGCGATGCCTTGCTGGTAGAAGTCGCGTGCAATGGCGCTGCTCGCAACGAGGACAAGCTTCTCTCCGGTTGTCAAGGATGCTGCTGTCGTTGCCGCGAGGAACAGCGCGGCGAACCAGATGGGTAAGTAACCTGCCTCGCTCAGCATCCAAGGCATGGCGTACTCGAACCAGTTGGCCGGCATGGTACCTCCCCTCATCAAGGCCGCGAATGCCCTGAGGGAATTCGTTGCGCCGCCATCGATCGGCTGCCCGCGACCCACGTATCCCGCGAACCACGAGCAGAACGACACGACGAAGACCCAACAGGCGGCGATCAACATGCCGTACCTGATCGAGCGCCGGTTCTTGGCCGCGAAGAAGCGCGTGCTCATTTGCGGTGAGCCCCACGTCCCGAAGGTCGTGACCATGGCCATGCCGATCATGCTCATGCTCAGCATGTTCGGGAAGAGAAACCACGCGTCAGGGTTGGCAAGGAAAATACCATCCACTGCTGATGTGATGGGGGGGACGGGAGTGGTGATGGCTATGTCCGCGTAGATGTTCGCATTCAAGCCGGCCAAGCCACCCGCAGCGACCACGCCCGCGACGACGATCACGAGCATGCCGGTCAGCATGATCATGCTCTCCATCAAGTCGGACAGGATGGCGCTGTGCGAGCCACCGATGATGAGGTAGATGGACGTGATGGCACCGCACAAGATGACCGCGATGTAAAACGCCCCTTGCCCCGTCCCGGGGAACATGATCTGGATGAGCATGGACAAGCCCGTGAACACCGACACCAGGTAGATCGACTGGAAGACGGCCAGCACGAGCCCCGCGATGGGGCGGATGAGCTTCTCGTCCTGGTACCGCTTCGCGAGCATCTCGGGCATGGTGAGGGCACCGAGCTTCTTCGACATCCGTCGCGTCCGGTTCCCGAGCAATAGGAACGCGCCGACCGTGCCGAACGAGAGGTTCAGGAGGGTCACGAAGACCCATTGCGACCCAAGGTTCCACGTCAAGCCGGGGCACCCGATGAAGAGTACCGCGGAGAAATAGGTGGCGCCGTAGGACAGCCCGGTGAGGACCGCGCCGATGCCACGCTTCGCGACCATGAAGTCCTCGATCGTCTTCGTCTTTTTCTTGCTATAAACGCCGAATATGGCAAGCGCAACGAGGTAGACGATGAAAGTGATCCAGAAAATCGCGGAGTCTGCTTCGGTAATCGCCATGTCTTATGCAACCTCCTTCCTTACATTCTTTTCGCCAGCAACTTGGAGCTTGCTCCATTCTGCTATGTACAGGTATACCAGCACGAACCCGATCGTGATGAAGCAACCAAGGAAGGTCACGCCAAACGAACCGACTGTTGGCTTCAGATCGATCGGGTCGTTCATCAACCAAGCTACAAGGAACCCGCCGATCATTCCTATCCCTATGCCAAGAAGCAGCGTTTTATACTTCCTTCTGTCTTCTTCGGTTAACATGTCTCTTAACACCGATTCTTGATCCCCTTAAATAGGGTGTTAATAATTTAGCCGCGACGTATTTATGGTTTCCCACGGGATGCCCATTTTTCCCGCAGCATCCTCCATCCTCGCCCCGTCACGGGCATGCGGCCCGCTCGCAGGAACGGGCGCTCTTGATTTTGCCCGATCCTGGACGTGCACCACGAGCCCGAAAAGGAAATGGTTCATTTCCAAGAGAAATGAACTATCCGTCTATATTCTTGCCACTTGCCAAGTTCACGTTAATCGATGAAATCGTCCTCGTTGTTATAGGAGTACGCTCCCGTCTTGGTCGTTTTTTGGGGTGTTTTCTTGATGACAGGCTTTTTCTGGGCGAGGTCTCCCTTGCATTCGTGATGTTCCGGTAACCTGTGTGCCGCGCAAAAACATTCCCCGCAGTACGTGCACGTGAAGGGCATCATCTCTTCCTTCCCGCAAAAGTGGCATGTTTGGTTCACTGTACATCGCTCGTTTTTCGTTTTTTCCTAGACGTGCCTCATGAATCCGCGCTTAAAAAGGATTCATTATGCAAAGTATAAATTCGTTCCGCGTGCACCCGTGGTTCATTTTAAAACACCAGCATGTATTGATTGAAGTCGGCCGAATCGAATGCCTTGTGCTGTTTCGCGTATGCAGCCCGTATTTCCCTGTTCGTGATCCAGCCAAGTAACACCGGTTTCCCTTGATTGTCTTTTTTCGCGACTGGAAGCTTCGAGACGTCATAAAATGCCATGATCGCTTCGGCATGGGATAGCGTCGCGTTGCACGTGATGCAAATCAGCGGCTTGGAGCCACGTGCATTCATCACCGTCTTGACTCGCACGCCAGCCACGTCCTTCGTGCCGTTGTCGACAACCATCACGTCAGCCCGCGTGAGAATCCCCGCGAATTGGGTCCCGTCGAACACGGCGATCCCCGTGTCGAGAGATGTTTCCACCAAGGCACGGGCAGACGAGATGCTATCGCTCGCATCGACCCTGGGGATGTCGTTCGTTGCTTTCATGACCTGGGACACCGGGACCGCGTCCAGCACGTCGAATAACGTGTCATCGCCGATATGGATGCCACGCCGCAAGAGCTTTTTTATGTATATGTCATCCGGCTCGAGTCGCCACGACACGAGCGTGCTGGAAACCACGGCAAAAAGCAACGGGATGGTCAGGAAGTAATTGCCCGTGATTTCCGCGGTCATGATCACCGCCGTGAATGGTGCCCTGAATGTACCCGCGAAAAATCCCGCCATCCCGAGCATGGCAAACAACGGGACCGCTGAGACAGGAAAGTCAAACATCATATCCGCGAGGATGCCGAACACCGCCCCGAGGAACACGCCGATGAAAAGCGTGGGCGCGAACACGCCTCCAGACCCTCCCGACCCGAGGGTAAGGCTCGTCGCGACCGCCTTCACCACGATGAGCACGAGAAAGATCGAGATGAGCACCAGTGGCGTGCCCGCCGTCGTGATGCCGGTGAACACGTCCTTTATCGGCTGGTAGGTCACGCCCATGATCGTGTAATCTTGCCACGAATCGCCGAAGGCAAGGAACAGCATCACGAGAAAGATGCCGACCACGAGCCCGCCGATTGCAGGTTGGAACACGGGGCTGATTCGCGTTCGGTTGAACAATCCTTTCTGGATGTCGTCCATCTTGTAAAAAAACTTGATCCATGCTGCCGAGACGAGCCCGGACGTCATGCCCCCGATGATGCAGAACAGGATCAGCTCGGGGTGCGCGTATTCGATCGGGGGAAAGCCCGAGAACGTGTACTGCCGCCCCAGGAATAATTGCCCGAAAAACGTACCGATGACCGAGGCGATGATGATGGAACCGAGCAGTTTCATCGAAGTCTTCCTTTTCACCACCTCGATGGCGAATAGTGCGCCCCCGATCGGCGCGTTGAAGATGGCACTTAATCCCGCGGCCAAGCCAGAAATGACAAGCGTTCGCATCTCGCGGCCGCCAATGTTCAGCTTCTGCGCGATGATCGAGCCGAAACCCGCCCCCACCTGGGCTATCGGCCCCTCGTGGCCGGCCGATCCCCCGCTCCCGATCGTGAGCGCTGACGTCAAGATTTTCAAGAATGGTGTGCGCCGCGGCATCTTCCCGTCCTTCACGTTCAGGGCTTCCATCACCTCCGGGATGCCATGGCCCCTTGATTCCGGCGAGTACCTGTGAACGAGGAAGCCAACGAGTATCCCGCCTGCAGCGGGTGAAATCAAGAACGGTAGCCATTCCATGCCCGTGCCCTCCAATACATGTTTTGGCCATTCTATGAACAAGAAAAAGACCGCGTCCGTGAGGGTCGTGAACAACCAAGAACCGATCGCACCGAGCAAGCCCGCGACGACGGCCAGCATGTTCAGCCTAACGACCGGCGTCAGCGCGTCCAATCTTGGGAGTCGTGGTTTCATGAGAACGTGGAAAAAAGAATGAACCGTGAAATTAAAGAAAAATCTGCCGGGGTAACGCGCCCGTTGCTTGGCGGCCATTCACGGAAACTTTTTAACACAGTATGGTATCCATTCCACGGATCATGGCGAGCATTATCAGCGCGGTCATCGTGATGGCCATTTTCGTTGCTATCGTCGTGGTCATCCTTCTCGAGAAAATGAACCGTGCCATCATCTCCTTGATAGGGGCGCTCGGTGCGTTCTTGGCGCTCACGTTCATCGATGGTGCCGGCTTCATGACCTTCATTGAATTTATGTTCGGGAACGCCCTTGACAATTACGTGAACTTCCACTCGCTACTTCTTATTCTTGGCATGAGCATCATCGTGCAGATATGTTACGACGCGGGCGTGTTTCAATTCATCGCATTCTCGCTGGTGAAAACGACGAGGGGAAAAGCCATGCATCTCTTGATCATGCTGTGCTTCCTCACGTTCGTCCTGTCGTCCATCTTGAACAACATCATGACGGTCATGATCATGATTCCGTTGTCCATCACCATGTCCCGGATTCTCGCCATCGACCCGCGGCCGTACATCCTCACCCAAGCCATTCTCGTGAACGTGGGCGGCATATTGTTCCCGATTTCGTCCATTCCCGGCATCCTCGTGGCGACGGCGGCCGGGATACCATTCATCGATTTTTTCATCGGGATCGGGTTGTTCGCGTTCGTGCTGTTGGGCATAACGCTCGCCCTTTTCTACGTCATTTACAAGCCCAAGCTCGCCCAGCCACAGCCGGAGTACGTCGAGGCGCTCGCCGAGTTCAACGCGTGGAATTTCGTGCAAGACCGTCCCTTGCTCATCAAATCCATCGTCACTCTGCTTGCCGTGTTGGTGTGTTTCATTGCAATTCCATCCGACCTCCTATCGCCTGACATTATAGCCCTGTCCGCGGCCGTCATTCTCGTGGTCATCAGCAAGGTGAAAAGCGACGACCTCGTCGGG
Source organism: Promethearchaeota archaeon (assembly GCA_041305945.1). GTDB lineage: Archaea > Asgardarchaeota > Lokiarchaeia > Sigyniarchaeales > Sigyniarchaeaceae > JBGLND01. The sequence continues at coordinate 1,351,818 of JBGLND010000001.1, read as the reverse complement.
AAGCTGAACATGGGCAATTTCCTTTCGTGGACGTTCTCCGACCCGAGCGTCGCAGATTGTACGTATTCCGTGTCGCGAGACGGACTCATGATCATCACCAACGCAACGTGCACGCCCGGTGTACCGGTCAACATCTCGATCGATGGCTTGAGCGCGGGAATTCATGTGTTCTTCATTATGATAGACGATGGTTATGGTGTGAGATGCTTGGACGTCGTGTATCTCACTGTCACTGCCAACGATAATCCTATGGCCTTGCTATCTAACGCTATCATCACGGGTCTTGTCTTGTTAGCCATAATTATCGCAGTAGCTATCGTCGTTCACGGATTGCTCGTTCGTCGGGATATCAATCGAAAAGAAATGCTGAAACGTGTATCGGGCAGTGCTAAGGGTGCCAAGCACGTCGAAAGGGATTCTGGTAAAATCCCTGCATCAAGCAATGGTGCTAGAAACCCATGACGAGCATCCGGCCTTAGAGGCTTGTCACGGGCGAGATATCGAGTGATTGGAAGCAAGTTGAATTTCGTGGGTAAGAAATTGCTTGCCGCGGTCCTCTGTTTCATTTCTTGACACACGCTACACCCAGGTGGCCGTGCATGAATTTATTTAACGAAACGACGTGCTCATCCCGCACGAATCCGTCGATACCACCATTTTCCATGAATTCCGTGTAATTCACATGATGCTCCGGATAAAAACCGAGAAAAAAATCCTCGCCTTTCCGTATGAAATAACCAGTTATTCTTGCATTGATAGACTTGTTAGCCGTGATTGCAAAGTCTGATATGATCACGATGCCCCCCTGCTTGATGGCCCGCTTCATGTTGTTAACCACGTTGTTCCTTGTCGCCGGACTCATCTCGTGCAATGAAATCTGGATGATGGCCGCATCGAACTCCTCGTTGAAATCCATGGCCTCGGCATCCATGAGGCGGAGGTTCCTTGCACGCTTCTTCTTTTTCGCCCTGTCGAGCATCGTCGGTGACACGTCAATGCCCGTGGCTTCCATCCCGTTTCTCTCGATCTCTTGCAGCAACTTCCCGGTGCCACAGCATACTTCCAAGACCTTGGTACAAGAGTTACTTTTTAAAAGGTTAATGATTTCGCTTGTTGCTTCCCGAAAGCTCCGGTCGTTGGAGAATTCTATCACTGGTTGGTAGTTCTTGAGCCGTTCATATGTGTCCAACATCACTCTCTCGCCGGAAGCTTTTACGTTTTTATGCTTTTAAACCGACAAGATGTCCATGATCGACATGTCCTCCTTGGGCCAAGCTCTTGCTGCGCCCGGGTTACTTGGCAGCCGGTGGAAAGAACCAGTGGACGGTTTCTCCCCCGGTTCCATGCTTTTTCCACTGCTAGCATTCGTCGCGTTGCCCTCGCTCGGGTTCGCGTGGGTCTTGCTTTACACGGTGACATCACCCGCTTCTTTCTTGCTCGTGCTCCAGCATGCCACCGAGATCGACCTCTTGGGAACGGGCTGGAATCCCTACTTGTTACTTTTTCCGCTAGGCGGGATCGTGACGTTGATGTTTTGGTTCGTGCCATCCCTGTTCATGTTCACGTTCAATTTCTGCAAGCAAGCAAACCGGAAGGGTCCTGGAAAGTTGTTCTGCACGCGTTTCTTTGCCGGGGCAAGCTATTGTTTTGGCATCCATTTGCCCTTCTTGACCCTGTCGTTCTTGCTGATGGCAACCCGCGCGACGTTCTTTTGGGGCATGCGAACGGTCGAGGACGTGGTTTTCACGATCGCATTGCTCGTCTCGTTGGGGGTCCAGCTCGCCAGCCAAGTGATCTTCTCGAAGAATTATTTCGCGAGGGGTTTCTTGCCCTCGCTGGCAGCCGTGATCTTGTACGTCATCATCTTGGCGGGGGCAATCGTGTTGTTGTTTTGAACGCGAGGTGATGAGCATGAACGAAACACGACAGAAAGCAGCCATCTATAGGGTCATTGGCTCGATCATGGTCCTTGCCTCGATTTCCGGGTTCGTCGCTGGCGCCGCGCTGATGGCTGGATTCCCTCCCGTGTATTATTACACGCCCCCGTACATGGCAACGGCCACGCGTGACATGAAGATCGGGACGTACGTTTATGATCACGGAAGGGTGGCAAGTCATCCAGAATACTTCGACGATATTGCTTTGATGTCCGATCGGGTGCTTGTCGATATAAGCTGGGGCAGTGTCATGAAGAACGACAGCTATCCCGATTGTTTTGACCTTGGAAAATATGAATTCTATGACAAATTTTGCCAGAACTTGTCTGCCCGCGGGCTTGGCATCGTGATCCAGTTTTCCCCGACCCGGTCGCCGCCCGCGTGGTTGAACGTGACGCTGGATATGCATGATTATCGTGCAGAGAACCCGCCGCAGGACCCCGCCGAGCGTGCCCGGTTCATCCAGATGCTGTTGCATTACGTGAACTTCACGGTCTCCTATTTCGACAACAAGTCCTATTTCGTTGAACTGGAATATTGCCTTGCAGACGAGCCACACACGGCGGATTGGGCAGACGCTCTTCAAGGGATGTACGACACGATCAAGGCCGTTACCGACTCGACGGTGAGCCTCGTCTTGCACAAGCCCGAGCTTTACGATGCCTTCTTTAATTCGTTCGACATGATCACCATCGACCCGTACAACGATGATTTCGAGATGGTGCAGAAAATTCAAAAGGCACACGCCGACGTGAACTATTCCAAGTACGTGCGGGTCATCATTTCCGGCATGCACGATGACGGGTTCGATTACCAGCGCGTGTACCGGCAACTGGTCATTTCCTGGTTCATGGGTGCGTATGATATCTGGTACTGGTCATATAATTCACGGTGGGGTGAAAAAACCAACGAGTGGTACGTCGTGTTGTTTTCAGAGGATGGCCCGATCCACACGGAGCGTGCCGATGCCATCATCAACGCGAAGCAAGACTTGCACTTCTTTGCCCAAATCGACACGTATCTCAAGACCGGGCTGAACCAGACCATCAAGGCAACGTTGGTAGAGTACCAAGAACGTGCGTATCGCTTGATCATGCAGAATAACTTCGGCATAGCACGCCGCGTCTTGCTCTCGGCGCATTCGTTGATCCGGGGCTCGTGATCCCCCTGCAACCTTTTTATTTTTGAACGATGTCATATCGGGCATGGCAAGGCAAGAAGACCTCTTTCCCGATTACGAGCCCAAGCGGACGCCGGACACCATCATGGATTACATCTACCATTGGGGATACGCCAGCGGGCATAAACCCGAGGACGTGCTGTCGCACGTTCCAGAAGCAACATTGGAGCACTTGAAGGACGCGCTCGCGACGTTCAACAAGTATCATGCCAAGGCCAAGGAAAATCCCGGCAAGTTCGTCCCTGGCAACATGATCTTGGGTGCGAATCCCGAGGAATACGTGCCCTCGTTAGAAGCCTTGATCGTGTCGGAAGTGGGCGGTGTTATCAAGGCAATCGTTTCAAAAACGAGCAAAGAAGCCCTCGCTGCATACAAGAAAAAGCACGGCTTGAAAGGCCAGATGATCAAGTTCATTCAAGTAACGTTCGACCACGCGGACGTCATGGGTTCTGGCAGGTTCACGTACGCTTACGTGGGGCAAGAAATCACGGTTGAAGTGTAGGGCAGGTTATCTCTTGGTCACGCTTGCGGCCATCCAGCTGAACGCCGTGCCCACGCCTTCACCAGTGATGGCACTGGTGAGGAAGTACTTGACGGGCCGGTTCTTGTCTTGCAACCTCGCTACTTCTAACTCCTTGGTGATATTCTCGACCTTCGGCGTCTTGATGTCGACCTTGTTGTAGAGGACCGCCAACGGCAGGTGGCTCGTTTCCCATCGCATCGCGAAATCGTGAAGGACGCCTTTTGCCTCGCCAATTCTCTTCTTGTCGGTGATGTCCACCACGAACACGAGCCCGTCCTGGCCATTCAACTGCGGTGCCCATGAATCCCTGTATGTGGCTTGTCCCGGTGCATCGTATACCATTATCGAAACGCTGTCGACAAACACTTTCGTCACGCCAATGTTCACGGTTGGAATGTTCTCCTTGGTAATTTTCCTGTTTTGCAGAGCGTGAAGAAGCGTCGTTTTACCCGCTTGCGTGAGCCCGAACAAGAATATTTTTGCCTGCCGGGGCGTAAAGATGACTATCTCGCTCGGGAACGAATGGTACAAGGCCTTGAAGAGGTCCTCAACTTTTTTGAATCTCTCGGGATCGCCTTGATATTTCGTGGAATTGATGTAGAATGCCTTGTACGAATCCTTGCAGCGCTCAAGCTGGCGACAGAAATCGGTCATGTGTTCTTGGACTAATCGCATGTCGAGATCCGACGTGCTTAGATACGAGAGCATCAACATCTCTTGGCCGCCGCGTGCATATCTCGACGGAATCTGGAAGATGAGATTGGCACTTTTCAAGCCACCAAATTCGTGCATGAAAAACCCTGTCTTGTAGAGCCCCATAAGCTGCGACACGTTGTCAAAGTTTTTCTTGTTCACCGTCGCTGGTTCAGCCAAGAACACGACTGGCCCAACAATGTTGTCGAAATACGACAGTAATAAGGTGTTTTCGGGCATCTGGCACGCACGAACGTGTATTAGATCATATAAAACACGAACCATCTTTATGCCTATCTCGATCGTATTGATAGCACGAAGCCTTGAAAATGCCTTGGAAAGAGATGCTACCCGACATTTTCTCGATCCGGGAGAATACCTCACGCTTGGGACAGCCCCCCGTGAACGTGTATTTTATTCTGCACGGGGATCGCGGCGGGTTTTTGTACGATGCCGGGTATTCGATGAGGAGGCCGTTTTACCAGTTCTTGGCCGGGATATCGGATCTTTTTAAGCACTTGAAGCGTACAGGTCGCTTGTCGGCTCGCCTTCCGTTCAAGGAGGCGATCACCAAGGTTTACCTGTCACACGACCACCACGATCATTCGTCCGGTGCAGTCCTCCTGAAAGCCCTTTTTCCCAGGTGCGAAATCGTTGCGTCCGTCCAAACCAAGTCGTTGCTCGGCGAAAAGGCCGGCTTGGAACGTGCGGGCGAATCTGGCATTTCCGCTTTCGATTCGAAGGTCCAATCCTTGCTTATGCACTTGTTTTATGGTGCCATGGACGTGCCCGATACGATTCATGTTGACGAAGTCGTTCGGGACGGCGATGTCATCACCACGGGCAAGTACTCGTTTACCGTTCTCCTGGCGGATGGACACGCGCCCGGGCAGCTGCTGTTACACGAGCCACGCCACGGTGTCTTGTTTTCAAGTGATTTGTTGCTGCGCACCATCTCGACCTGGCTTGGCCCGCCCCACTCTGATTACCGATTATACAACGAAAACATGCACCGTCTCTTGGAGTTGGGCTTGAAGATGGTTTTACCTGCCCATGGCGGCCCGATCACGGCACCGGACGCGCGCATCCACGAACTGCTCCGGTTCCGCAAGCTCAGGGAAATGCAAATCATTAAATCGTGCGAGAACGAGCCGTTATCCGCGAACGACATCGCCTGGCGGGTTTACCACGACCGGGGAATCAAGACATATCTCATCGCGAAAGGTATGGTCTCGCTCGTTGCCGACCATCTTGTCGAAGAAGGAAAGCTCCGCGTGACGGTGCGGGATGGCAAGAAAAAATATGCAGTGTAAAATTCAAGAGAAGTACGGCTGCACGATCTTTTCTATGTTGATGTCGACGTCGTAGGCTGGTGGGGGCACCATATTCTGCACGGCTTGGTCGAAATCGAGCAATCCATTCCCCGTGAGGATGATGCAAGCATTATCACCAAGAACGATGCCATCGTTGGTGATCTTTGCCAACGCCGCGACGGTCGTCGCGCTTGCCGGTTCCACGAACAGCCCTTCTTTCTTGGCAAGCTCTCGCTGGGCATCAAGGACTTCCTCGTCCGACACGGTGACCCCGGTGACCTTCTCGCCCTCCCCCATCTGCCGCTGGAGGTGGTAGAAAAGCGCGTAATCGAACGGGACATCAGTGGCAAGCGAAGAGATACACGTGTTCATGTTTTCCCACGGTTGGGAATAAACTTGATCCGGGGTTAAAGCTTTGCGCAAGGCATAAACGAACGGGTGGCAACCGTTCGGCTGAACCGCGATAAATCGCGGAATGTGTGGAATGAGGTTCAATTCTTGGAGCTCCATGCACGCTTGTATCAGCGCACTGAGCAGCCCGGCACCGCCAACAGGGACGATGATGTTATCCGGCAACGACATGTCGAGCTGTTCGAACATCTCGTAGATGATCGTCTTGGCACCGTGGTTGGTGAAGGAGTTGTACAGCGAGGTCGTTCCACACCTCTGGGCGCCGATGATGACAAAGTCCGGCAGGGCGCGCCATCGGGCAGTAACCCTCCTGAAGGCACGCTGCGCCGCCCACTTGACCAGGAACGGCAGAGAATACCGGCCGAGGGCTCTTTTTGCTGTCTCTTCGAGTTCCATTTGCACTGATCAAGCCAGATGGAAATGTCCACATTGCCAAGAGATACGTGAAGCTTCAAAACGAAATAATCCTACCCAATAAGCCTTTCACCTTTCCCGAGCAGAACTTCACCGATATTTTCGAAATCGGCACGAACGGCCTTCTTGATGTAGCTCGCAACGAGGACCAAGGGATCGCGAAGGCGTTATCCGGAAAATTCAACATACCACCCGCTTATATCGATTGCTTGCTCCGTGATGCCGGCGTTGATACGAGAAAACCGGCAAAAGAAGTCATTACGGATGAGATAACCCGGGTAGACGATAGCATTTCAAGGTTCAAGGCAACACTCGAACAAGGAAAGTTCATGCCGTGTGTTATCGCGGAAGATGCCACATTAGAAAAAAAAACATCCGTGGAACCATTCATGATGAACCTGCCGGATGGCGCCCATGTCAAGCAATACGAATCCTTTAACCAAGCTGTCGATGATTACTTCTCGGGGGAGATGAAAAAAGCGGCCCAAAAACAACAATCGCAGAAGAAACAACTGTCGAAGAACGAGCGCATCTTGATCGCCCAGTTGGAGCAGGTCAAGAATTTGCAGGACCAGGCAAAGGAACAGGAAGAAATCGGGAACTTGCTCTACCAGTACTACCTCCCGCTCTCCAACCTGCTAGAGAAGGTTTATTCGGTGCGCAAGCAAGGCATGTCATGGGATGATATCATCGAGAAGTTGAACGCGGGCAAGAAACAAGGGCTTGAAGAGGCAACAATGTTTCATTCTGTTGATGCCTCGAAACCATTCATATTCATTCAAGTCGAAAATAAAATCATTCCGCTCGACATCCGGATCTCGCTCAAGGAAAACATCAACAAGTATTTCTACGAAAAAAGCAAAAAAGCAAAGCGAAAGATTCCCGGTGCCAAGCAAACGATCGAGCGCGTGCGGGCACTCGTTGAGAAGGAAAAAGAAGAAGCGGCAATCCAGCAGGAAATCCCAAGCCAGAAATTCAAGAAACGACGCAAGGAGTGGTTCGAGAAATTCCGGTGGTTTTTCTCATCAGACGACTACCTGGTGCTCGGGGGTCGCGATGCGAGCTCCAACGAGGTCTTGTACACGAAATATATGGAGAAAAAAGACCTTTTCTTCCATTCAGACGCGCCCGGGGCCCCGGTTGTCATCGTGAAAAATAAAAAAAATGGCGAGATAAACGATATCCCGCTGCAAACCATCCGGGAGGCAGCGACATTCGGCGTGAGTTATTCACGAGCTTGGAAGGCCAATCTCAACGCCGCGGACATCTACCACGTCCCCCCTGAGCAAGTCTCGAAGACCCCCCCGGCAGGCGAGTTCTTGCCAAAAGGATCGTTCGTCATCCGGGGGGACAGGGAGTACTTCAGGAACGTGAAGCTTGAAATTGCTATCGGCGTGAAGGTTGTCAGGAACAAGTTGGTGATCCAAGATGATCGTGAAGAGGAACCAAGCGACGAGGAAGAGCCTGAAAACGCTAAGAACCACGAGGATGTGTACTATCCGGCGATCGTTGGCGGGCCACCATCTTCACTTCAAGGAAAGGTCGATTTTTTCGTGAAATTAAAACCGACAAAGGATGGGGCTCCACCTGGAAATGTCGCAAGCAAGCTGCGCCTCCTTTTTTCGAAGAACGTCCAGGCTCCTGGAGGGGCCAAGGTTGCGCCCGTAGACATAGAGGAGGTCCAGGCATGGATACCCTCGGGGAAATCCACGATCATCGATTAAACCCGTCTCACGAGGTCACGATACACGTCGAGCACCTTTCCCGCGACGTGCTCCCACGACAAATGTTCCCGTTCGATTTTTGCCCGCCCTTGCAATCCCATCCACCGGGAATGCTCGTAATCTGAAAGAAGCTGATTGATCGTGCTGGCAAGCAAGGCAACATCATCGAACGGGACGTGGTATCCCTCAATGCCATCTTGGAATAATTCTTGCATGGCTGGAATGCTCGAAGAGATCACGGGCTTCTTGGAGGCCCATGCTTCCAAGTATGCAATGCCATAGGCATCGCTTCGTGAAGGCATTGCATAAACATCGCATGCTTTGAATGCCCCGAGTTTTATCGAGTCAAAATACCCGGATAAATTTGATGGCGTCAGGTTCAAGACGTGTTTCTTGAAATTTCCAAGGCGATTGCATTCCATATTATACTGGGTGGTCGCGGGGCCGAGCATGATGAACGTGGTGTTTGGATGGGCACGCGCGACCTCGGGAACAGCGCGTATAAGGGTGATGGCACCCTTCTCGTAGTTCTTGTGCCCGCTAAATAAAACGATCCTCGAGTTGCCCGGGTCAAGATTCGTTACACGGAAGAATTTTTCAGTGCTTGCTCGATCGAACGTTTCAACGTCAACACCCATGGTGATGCGGGAAATGTTGGAAGAGGATACGCCGACTTTTTCTAAAAACGTCTTCTCGGCATCGGAGCACACGAGAACACGATCGAAGTGCTTGAGCAAGGACACGGATTCATGCATGTACCTGGGATTTTCACCGTGGATGAATGGAGTGATAACAACAGGTGTTCTTGCTAGCTTCGCACACCGCAAGGCAACGAATATGTTCTCGTGCGGGAAAGCAGTGGTGTGAATCACGTCAACAAGTTCATGTTCAATTGCTCTTCGCAAGCCGGAAGAGATGGGGCCGCACGGGACGGGGCGAATGGCGTCACCAGTGGCCCCACTCAAGTCACCATACAACAAGTCACGCTCGTTCTGTAGCACGCCGGGGTCGTGATCGACGGGGTGGCGGTGGACGAGCACGCCTCGGACCCGTTCTGGATTTTGTTTTGGGATGTAAATCTTACCAGCAGGATCATGAAAGGCAGCAAAATCAACGGCATTGGTCGTGTGCACCAGGACATCCATGTTCTTGGCCAAAATTTCTGAAACTCGCTTGATGTAAAATTCAGCCCCCGAGATTGCAGGGATGTATCGCGGTGGAACGTGAAGTGCCCTCATCACCCCGGATTAGCCTCCTAGGACCCTACGCGGAGGCCAAGGGAAGTGATCGTCTTCTTGATCATCAAGCATGTCTCGCCATCCGCCCGGATCGACGACACGAGATCATCAAGCTCGTCCATTCTTTCAAGGAGACGTTCGATAACGACGTGAAACTTTCCTGTCGTTGTACACGCGTAATCCTTGTTTTCGTTTAAGATTCTTGCCTTGATGGCATCCATGAATTTTTTTGGATCAGCAGTGGAGTTCAGTTCCACGAAAAGGTATCCTTTTTTTTTCGACATTATCATCACGTGATGTTATTCCTTGTCATCTTGCTTCATGAAATCCCCGAGCGATGGCACGAACCGGTTTTTCTTGTCTTGTTTCCACACTGCATCGTCCAGGTCCTCGGCTTCTTCGCGCTTCTCGATCAGTTTCACGTGGAACATACCTTCTATCTTTTTCGCGAGCTGTATCGTCGGTTTCATCTTGCCATTCTCGATTTTTTGGATGGTGGACACTTTTTCCTTTATCATGGCCGAAAACTCTTCAAGCGTTCGTTTACCGCGAGCTGCCTTCACGACCCGTGGATAATCATCGACGATCTCCACGACCACGGGCGCGGATTGCTTCCGTGGTCTCGTGCCGGGGAATGGTTTCGGGGAACCGGCGCCCCGTTCATCCTTTGATCGCGATATGTTACCTTGAGAACCTGAGCGCCTATCGATCACGGACCGTTTCTCGCGGTCCTCGCGCACGGGTTCTCCCATTTCAGAACATTGCCGGCACACGAGAAGGACCGCACCCTCGATCCTGACCTTGTATCCCCGGCCCGTGATGTCCCGCCCGCATATCTCGCAACTCATCGCTTTTCAACACGCAAAAGGCAATCATGAAGGTTGATTGAAACGTGGATTTGTATTAACTCATGGGTAGCACGAAGATGAGCACGATGACCATCACGACAACGACCCCGATTGAACCGATGTAGGAAAAAATTTTTTTCTTGTCCATCTTGTCAAGGCGCTTTCCAAAATTGCGGCATTCGTTCGAGCAATACCCGTCCCCGAATTCTGGAACCATCTTGTTGCAGGTAACGCAATGCTTATGTTGAAAAACCTTATCCTCGGGCACGCCCGTGTATTTTCTCTTGGTAGACACTGCCATGAAAGGGACCTCTCGGTTACTTGGTGATTTTCTTGTGGATCGCGTCCATCTCCGCGTCGTCGAGCTTGTTCTCGGGGGGTGAAAACTTGATCCTGTCGGTTTTTGACCTGGGGATCACGTGCACGTGAAAATGTTCGATTACCTGGCCCGCCTCTTTCCCTTGATTGGTCAAGATGTTGAAACCGCTGCAGTCCAATCGACTTTTAAGGAGCTTCACCACGTCTTTAACGCCTTTATACACGTTTGCAACGAGATCTGCATCTCCATCAATGATGGTTGAGAAATGCTCTCGTGGAATTACCAACGTGTGACCCGGGGTTGCAGGGTTGATATCGAGAAATGCAACAACGTTCTCGTTCTTCAAGACCATCCGTGACGGGATCGTGCCGTCGACGATTTTGCAAAAGATGCAATCGCTCATCGGGAGCCACTCCAAGGTGACTATACTTCACGTAATCATAGGACGCCTTGCTATAATTGGTTTCGCCGGGGAGATTACTTGAACGAATCCAAGGACGGGTCCGCGTCATCATTGGTTGGAACGCTCTTGACCGATTTCAGGCTCGATTTCATCCGCTGCTCCTTGAACTTCACCGCATAATAATATGCCTCGTCACGTGTTCCCCGCGCGACGAGCACGATGACCTTTCCCGTTCTTTTCCTGCCAGTCCGGCCGCGCCGTTGGATGGTACGGATTGCACTGGGAACCACGTCATAAAACACCACGAGGTCAACCTCGCCGATGTCAAGGCCCTCCTCGGCAACGCTCGTGGCGACCAATACCTTGATGTCACCGGAACGGAACCGTTCGAGGAGCTCGCCTTGCTGCTTTTGCGTCATACCCTTGTCACCACCGCTGCTTTGTTGCCCGATGAAGCGCTCGATTCCCGCCATGCCCCTTGACGTGAACGCCTCGACGATCAACGAGACGGTTGCACGGTAATTGGAAAAAACGATGACTCGTGAACCGGGCCTGTCCTGCACGAACGTGCTGACCACTTGCCAGAGCTCGTCTATCTTCGGGTGCATCACGCCCGCATCGACCAAGCGCCCGACCTTGTCATGTAATTGCTTCCGGTAAATGATGTCCGTGAATATCTGGAGCGGGGCAGTTCTCGTTTCCTTCTTCACGTCGGACAGGGCCTTTTCGATGTATGAACGCAGGGGATTCAACCCTTGGGTCTCTAGCAGTTCCAGAGCGTGGCTCAAGCGGAGGCCAACGGCCACGATCTTGATGACCGTGTACAGCTCGGAACGGGCTTCCGGATCGCGGGTTTTCTTCAGCTGCGCGTCTACTTGTTTGTTGATCTCGAGCATGTGGGCGCGGTTCAACGCCTTGGTTCCAAGGTCTGGTACCAGCTTCCGTTCCTTTATGAACTTCTCGACCTTCTCGTACTCTTCTTGCATGTCTTGCTTGATGGCAAGGAACTCGGGTGGCAGGTCGATCCACGTCCATTGCACGCGCGTGGAATGAATGTAAGGCTTGACGTCCGCGTCGTTCTCGTCGCGGGCCTCGATGGCATCGATGAATAGGTTTTGCTTGACGGTGTTGATCTGCTCCACGGTCACGCCCGGCGATGCCGTGAGTGCAAGGATGCGCGGGCTTGAACCGGTTGCCACGTAATGCTTGGCAAGCCACGTGTAAGCATAATCACCGACTGCCTTGTGCGCCTCGTCGATGACGACAAGAGAAACGGTGGAAAGGGTATACAAGCCAGCCTTGAGGTCGTTCTCCAATGTCTGCGGCGTCATGAAGCAAACGGTGGCTTGGTTCCACGCGTCCCGCCGTTTTTCTGGAACCATCTCTCCCGTCAGCTCGGCAATTGCCTGCAGGCTAACGCTTGTCGATTCGCCGAACGTCTTCACGTGCTGCATAATAAGCGGCTTAGTTGGAGCCAGGAACACGACCTTGCTGCCTTGCACTTGATTGAGACGGTGGATGGAGAGCATCGACGCGATCAGCGTCTTTCCAAGGCCAGTTGGCAATATGACCAGCAAATTCCCGTCGATTGCCTTTGCAAAAATACGCTGCTGGTACAAGCGAGGCGTGATCGACTCGACAAGATGGTATTTTTCGCCGCTCATCGGGTTCTGGCCTTCATGACGTGGGTGCAACACCCCTGCCGTTACCTCTGGTAAGCCGAGATGCTATTAAAGGGAAGAGGTTCACGGAATCCCTAAATAATTTTAACTACGAGGCTTTCACGTAATACACACCCCCCAACCGGCAGAAACACCAACCCGAACGGGGCGTGTCTTGCATCACGTGCGAGGTAACCATAGTCGCGTGGTCTAGTGGTCATGACGCCTGTCTCACACACTAACGGTCACCCGGATTGGTGAAGATGCGGGGCGGATGTAGTTAATTTTTACGTGCCACACCAAGGAATTGCAGAAACGAACGTGCTGGCTGCCTCATTTAAAAAGAAAAAAACTGTTTTAACCATATATAATTTCGAAGTTTACAAGTCTACATTAGAGCATGTTCTATACAAGGTATTCGATCTCGTTACAAGCACTGCAATGGATGCCGTGAATGCAATCATTGTTGCTTCGAATCTGTTCAAGCAACGATATTTCTCGCGAATGTATCATGACAAGGTTCACGTTGTTCCACTCGGCGTGGATAATTCGCGCTTTAATACCATTCATCGGGAAAAATATAAAAGAAATATGCCATATTCTGACACCATCAAAATCGAACAGAAGAAAAAAAACCTCCTTTTCGTATCTGTCCTTGATAATGCACATGAATATAAAGGTCTCGTCTGGTTATTGCAAGCTTATAAAGGAATCGCCCGCGATCGAGAAGACATGTGTTTGAATATCGTTGGTTCTGGTCCTTTGAAACAAAAATACGAATCGATCACGAAAAATTGGAACATGAAAGGAGCAATTAACTATCTCGGTAGAGTTAGTGATGCAGACTTGGACATGTTATATCACACGTCCGATGTTTTCATCCTTCCATCCATCTCAGAATTGGAGGGTTTTGGGATGGTTGCTCTTGAATCCATATCTTCTGGCACTCCTGCTATTGTATCTGATATTTGCGGCGTTTCTGAAATTGTATCCCGGCTAAAAATGGGAAAAATCATATCCCCTTTTGGTAAAAACGTGAAGAATTCAGTTCATCACTGGTATGAACGCATTTCCGATAGAACCATCGAGACGGATTACATCGACCAAATCTCGGAAAGTATTTACCACGTGCTTGAAAAAGATTGGGAAACGCATAGGACCAATTCTGCAGAAAAAATAAAGGACGATTATACCTGGGAAAAATGTGCGGAACGAACAGAAAAAGTGTATGAACGAGTAAAATGATACAAGGATATCTTTTGGCTATTTTTTTTTAGAAAAACGAAAATCACGACATGCAACGTGGTTCCTACCCATCATTCGCCTTTTGCGTGTGTTACTAGAATCGACACAAAAATATATTAATTAGATTAAATGATCATTTTATTAAAGAAGTCAGCACGACAAATATCAATTTCACGGTCAGGTGTGAAGCAAACGACGATTATTTCCAGAAAAATCTATGAATTACCTCTAGAAAAACGATTTATCAAGATCACGGGGATGCTTGAAGAAGAAAAGAATGGCACGTTCCAATATAAAAAAGAAACAGAAAAAGTGGGAATTATCTTACCAACATACAACGAAAAGAAAAATATCGCCTTGCTAATCCCAGTTATTGAAGAAATTTTTGAGAAATATGGTATCAACGGGTATATTTTTGTAGTGGATGATAATTCTGCCGACGGTACTTCCATGCTCGCGTTGGACTTCGCAAAACATTATCACAATATCATCGTCATTCAACGGCCTGGCAAGCTCGGCCTTGGAAGCGCCTACCGGATAGGATTCAAGCGTGCTATTGCTTTGGGCATGGATTTGATTTTTGAAATGGATGCAGACTGGAGCCATAGACCGAGCTACATACCAAAGTTTCTATCTTGCATTAAAAAATATGACGCTGACCTCGTGATCGGTTCACGGTACTGTCATAAAGGGTCTACAAAGAAATGGCCTGCTTCTCGTAAATTGATAAGTTTCGGTGCCAATCTTATCACCAGTGTAGCTCTCGGTGTTAAGCAAACGAAAGATACCACGTCTGGTTTTCGTGCGTATCGTGCAGGAACGTTGGATAAGATCGATTATTCAAGTTTGGTAACGAATGGATATGCATGGCAAATAGAAACCCTTTATCGTGCCAGCTCGAAAAAGCAACGGATCCGGGAGATTCCCATCATATTTCACGAACGAGAAGTTGGGAAATCTAAATTAGGTGGGGACGATATCAAGGAGTTCCTGGTATTCCTCATTCGGGCTTTTTTAAATAGGATTACATTTGGGGTCTTCCATAAATCGCCGTGAACCGAATTTTTCAAATATTCCTTTTCATTAAAACAGAAAGACCTCCAAGAAAACCTGCGGGGCGTTCATTCCTGCCGGATCGATGTTCTCCGGCCAACCGGTGATTTCCATCCATACCCAGCCGAACCGGGATGGCATTAATTACATCCAAAAAACCCAATCGAGAAAACTTTGGGTGACCTATACACTCGTGGCAAGGCGAGCGTCTCGATCAAACTGTAATTTCGCGAGCGCGTGATTCGTAAAAACAAGAACGGTGAGACAGTATGAAGGATGCAATTATTCTTGGCACACGTCCAGAAATCATCAAGTGTGCCCCGATCGTCAAGGAATACGAGCGACACGGGGAAGAGATCGTCATCATCCACACGAACCAGCATTACTCGTTCAACATGGACAAGATTTTTTTTGATGATTTGAACATCCGGGTACCTGACTTCAACTTGAACGTGGGGTCCGCATCCCATGCCGTGCAGACTGCAAAAATCATGACGGGAATCGAGGAATTGCTTACCTCCCAAAAAGTCGAACGAATCCTTGTCCAAGGCGATACCAACACGGTATTAGGTTCAGCCCTCGCTGCATCAAAGATCGGCGTAAAGATCGGTCACGTGGAAGCGGGCTTGCGAAGTTTCGACCGGGAAATGCCCGAAGAAGTGAACCGCGTGCTTACAGATCACATATCTGATTATCTCTTTTGTCCCACTAGCACGTCACGTGATCACGTGCTTGATGAAGGCATATCACCATCACGCGTGCACGTGGTGGGCAATACCATCGTTGATGCGACCCTCCAGAATTATGACATCGCGAAAAAAAAATCAATGCACGTCATCGACAAGTTCAAAGTGCAACCGGGTCATTACGTGCTGCTGACAGCCCATCGCCCAGGTAACGTTGATGATGCCGTGCAGTTATCGAGGTTCGTTGATGTCGTGGCATTCATTCATGAGAGGCTGCAAATGCCCATTATATTTCCCGCCCATCCTCGAACCAAAATGAGTCTTGACAGGCACGGGATGACCACTAAACTTCCCCATGACGTGCAGATCGTTGACCCCGTCGGGTACCTCGAATTTCTCGTCTTGGAAAAGAACGCGTTTATGATTTTCACGGATTCCGGTGGCGTGCAGGAAGAGGCATGTGTATTGCATCGTCCTTGCGTCACGTTACGGGAAAATACCGAACGTCCGGAGACGGTCGATGTTGGTTCAAATATCATCACCGGTCTTGATGTTGCCCGAATTGGCGATGCGATCGATGTCCTATCCTTATCAAGAATGGAATACGAAATCCCGTTCGGTGACGGAAACACGAGCTCACGCATTTTCAATATATTACATCATTGAATGCTTGGCAGGAACCCACGAGTGCTCCACGTCAAGAACTCGAATTCCTTGGATTTATGGACAAATTCAAAGAAAAAATAGTTGAGCCATCGTGAAAAAAATTTGACAAGGAATACAGTACCCGTGGCTTCATTTCGCGAACTTTTGCGTCCATTCCTTAGCTTTCTTCTCGAACTTCTTCCACGCGCGCATGGCCTCCTCGCCAGCCTCGTGGTTCAATGGGTCGTTCGGGTTGAAGAATGGAGGTTCAACGTGCATCATGCCCTTGAGGGCCTCCATCACGTTCGTGAGCGTCTTTGATGGTGTCCAGCCGCTGGCACCTGTCGAGACGTCAACCTTGCCGACTAGTTCGGGATTTATCAAGTCCAAGCAAATGTTCAGCTTCCCGGGGGGGATCGATGAATCGATGTTTGGATGCCACATGATCGTGTGACTGTACGCGAACGGGGGATAGAACGGGTAGTTCGGTGGCAATTTTATCTCAAAGATGAATTTCCCGTCCTCGAATGGCGTGTTCTCGATCCCTCGTATGGTGAGCCTCAAGTGATCGATGCCACCACCCACGTCCCACGGCTCGATCGTGACGTACTTGTCGTTGGCGAATGCCGCGGCCGCCTCTGCGAAATCGGTATCTTCTCTCATTGCATATTTTCACGTTTTTGAGTTTTTTTTGTTTTTCGTTATCGAGTATGATTTGTTGTCGATTGCACCAATGATTCAACCACGGCGTTCCCGCCCCGATTTTTTATCGTTCGCGGTTAACAATCGCCCGGTTGCGTTCCTTGTACAAGCTTCCGTCGTCGGCGTTAAAAAACCTTTCACGGATCGCTGATCGACTTCAATGAATTTCCTTGTCATCTATCTAAAAAAAATCTTAGTTTTATTAACCGTGGATGGCGGTGAAAAGCGGACAACGGCTTCCCTTGAAAAAGATGGACGATCTCGTTCGCTCCCACCTTTCAAGGCTTGCATGGTTTGAAGAAAGGAAATCTGTTAAAATGGACGTGTAATGTTCGCGCGATCAATATTCCCGCGATGTCCCTCGTCATACCGACTTTTTTCATAAACCAAGTGCATTTTTTTTCTCGTGAAATCCCGATGAATGCCTTTCACGTGGTGTTCGAGAAAATTCAAGCCATTCTCCATCATTCCATTCAAGAAGAGGCATTCATTCAGTCCTCGTTCGATTTCCCGCGCTGACAACCATCGAGCTATTATTAATATAGCATAGCCGTTAATTCATCTACTAAGGACAAGCTTCTACCACGGCAGCAACAAGGTGCGAGCATTCGGGACATTCCACTGGGGACGATTTCGGGTTGGAATCCCATGTTTGCATACTTTTCCTCGTGAACCGCGCTATAACCGCGTTCTCATGCTCCGCGTGGTAGATGGTGGAAAAAACACAACGCATGGTGTAAGACAATGAAAAATACATTTTTTAATCATGTTGGCCGGCATCTCTTCTTAGCATCCATGATGCTGGTTTCATTCACCCTCGTGCTCGTCATGGACGGGGCACACGAAGCCAAGATTGATTTGCCCGGGGAAGAAACGCGCGGAGAGACTATCGGTACCAGTTGGGGCGCGTTTTCGACCCCGATCGGCATCTCGCCATCCACGCCCTCGCCAGGTTACGTCGTGCGGGTCGACATCGACCGGCGGTTCGATTACAGCCGGTGCCTCCCGGACGGCGGGGATGTCCGGTTCTTCGCCGGCGCGCAAGAATTACCTTACTGGATCGAGAGCTGGAACGATGAAAACGGGAAGTCCACGATATGGGTCAAGGTACTGGCCGCCGGGACGAGTAACATCGACATGGAATACGGCAATTCATCAGCAACCCCTGTTTCGAACGGGGATGCCACGTTCGTGTTTTTCGACAATTTTTCTGGTTCCGCGCTCAACACGAGCAAGTGGACCACGAGGACTGACACGTATAGCACGGTGACGTTCGATGACGGCTACGCGTGGGTCATATCGGACACGCCCGCCGACAGCCGCTCGAATTACATGTTCGGCTTTCACGATTACACCATCAGCGGCGGGACCACCTTGGCGAACAACGGCATCGTGGCGTCGAACAACATATTTGACACGCGTTCAGCAGGGGTATCGGCGACCGCGACGCCGTATTACATCGGCCAGAAATGGGCAGTCGTGGACATTTGCTGGATCAACTCCTCGCTCGTGCGCTTTGTTGGCAACGATGATTTCGTCGCGAGCCACACGTCCCAGATCCCATCGGTCAACTTGCCGCTGCGGTTTTTCGCGCGGGGCATGTATTATGGCGGTGGTGTTAACTATGGCTCATACATCTCGACGGTCAACGCCACCATCGGGCGGCCCGGCTACGCGATGCGGGCAAGGGCTTGGTGCGATTCTTCCTACACCACCATCAGCGGGGCAAGAATCCCAAAAATATTCGTCGATTACGTTTTCATCCGGAAGTGCGTTGCTTCGGAACCCGTGGCAACCGTGAATTACGGTGCGTTGCTGGATTCGGTATATTCACGGGACATAACCCTTACCCCTGGAACTACCATACCAGACCAGGTCGTGCGCGTTGACCTGAACTCGTCGTTCAATTATGCGCGTGCGGCATTTGACGGGCGTGACATCAGGTTCTTCGACCCGGTGGACTCGAGCCTTTCGTACTGGATAGAAACGTGGAAACCCGGTGGAATTTCAACAATGTGGGTGAAAGTGCCGGTTGCAGGAACGTCCGCCTTGCGGATGGAATACGGGAATTGGAGCTTGCCGGCTGCATCCAACGGGGAAGCCACGTTCACGTTTTTCGAGGATTTTTCTGGCAACGCACTGAACACGAGTAAATGGACTTCTACAATAACACCTACATTCGGGTATTTGTATGTCCAGAATGGCATCTTATCTTTAGTAAGCGACCCTTACAACGTGCAGTATCCACGAGCGTGCACGGGCTTTGCAGATTTTGATGGAAGCGCCGAATGGAACAACGCGGTAATAACCGGTGCATATGAAGTCGTCCAAACGGAGGCTTCTGGTACCGGCACCCAAACGGTCGATCGCCATTATGAAAAATGGGAGACACACCAAATTTCGTGGATGAATAGCAGTGATGCAAAATAAAACGGATCTTTTTCTCGGGATCGACCCCGGATGGGAAACGGGCATTGATAGCTACGAGAACGTGGACTGGGTTCCCGAGGAATACCAGTTCCATCTCGGCTACAACGCCTTGGCCAAGCGAGGTTTCAATGCGACCAACCCTCCCGCGGACATGGAAACCGAGCTCGCCAAGGTCGTGAAGGACTTCGCCGAATTCGAAGCGAGGACTCTCATGGAAAAGGGCATCCCAAGGGAAAAGTTATTCACGCACATCTGGGGCGCGGAGGAATCGCACGCGGGAATGTACCACCAGCACGCGCCCCTTGAAACTGCTTTCAACGATCATAGCATACCCGGGTTTAGCCTCTATCCCGGGAGTTATGACTTGAAAAGAATTGCATCGATCGTGAAAAACATCCACTGGACGCTGATGGAAACGCCACCGTTGGAACGGTATGATGATATTTTAAGAATCGGTGTCAACAAAATGGTCGTGATATATAACTGGGGTGGAGGGATAAAAAATAATCAAGGTGCAATTACCGCGATCAAGGAAATCTTGGAAAAAACGTGAAACGTGGATGACAGGCATGTTTCAGCCGTATATCTCGTCCAGCTTTTTCTTGTCATCTTGCATCCCCGAGAGCAAGGATGCCAAGTTTGGCACGCCCGTGATCTTCTTCTCCTTGTTTATGATTGTCACCGGAACACCGGTGACCTCGTACTTCCGGGCGATGTCGGGATTCTCGTAGGACTCGACCACGTCAACCGAGACGTTTTCCGAGATGATCGCGAGGGAATTTTCAAGGAGGACCGCTTGGGCACAGTAGGGACAGGTTGGCGTGACGATCACTTCCAGTGTGACTGGTTTCTTGATCCGCGCGAGTTGCTCGTTTGCGAGGTCACCAAGCACGGTCTGGCCAGTCGATGCCATGATGATCGTCTGCACGAACGGCGCGAGTTCCAGGCCGATGGGGGCACCAGTATACCGGATCCCATAATCAACGAATATAATCGTGGGCGCGCGTGACACGTTGTACGTCGCTGCCTTTTTCTTTCCATCAGCATCATCGAGCGAGATGTTCTCGTATTCGATCTTCCCCAGGGAATGGGTAGTCAACTCTTGAATCAATAGCAAGACATCCTTGCATGCAATGCATTTATCTGCCGAAGTAAACAGCTTCAACCGCACGGCATTTTCCATCTTTGACAGGATATCACGGATTGTCGAAGTCTCCACGTCTATCACCACGGGTTCGCATGTATGTTCGAGTGACCCGGTGTGGTCATAGCTCACGCACCTATTTAAAACGTGACGGTCTCATTGTATAAGACATGATATCTATCGTCCAAGTCGACTCCACGCGCCGTGCCGTCGACGTGAAGCCGGCCATGGCCCGGATGCTCGCGATGATCGGGTACGTGCCGTCCAAGCCACAAGTGTTCATCAAGCCAAACATGGTCGACGCTGTAGGCCCCAATGACGCGGTAGATACAGACCCCGTGCTCGTCGAGGGTCTCGTGCTCGCGTTGCACGAGCAAGGAATTGCCAAGGAATTCGTTATCGGCGACGGGTCTGCCTATTTTAGTAACGAGA
The DNA here is from genome assembly GCA_041305945.1 of Promethearchaeota archaeon. Classification (GTDB taxonomy): domain Archaea; phylum Asgardarchaeota; class Lokiarchaeia; order Sigyniarchaeales; family Sigyniarchaeaceae; genus JBGLND01. The sequence continues at coordinate 1,330,817 of JBGLND010000001.1, read as the reverse complement.
ACAGGAACTGGATGCGCTTGGTGGAGGATTCAGGGTACGAGGCCATGGCACGCCGGCTGGTTAACGATCATGGCATCAAGGCATCGCTGGTAAACCTGGAATGCCAGGAGCGGGAAGAATACTTGTGGAAATTCGGCAAGCTGTTGCTCCCGGCACTGTGCCACACGCACGCGTACATCAACATAGCCAAGATGAAGACACACGTGCACACGCTGGTCACGCTGTCGATGAAGAACCAGAAAGGGCTTCTAACACTCGCGGATAAAAAGCAATTCCACTTGGGAAAAAAATACCAAAATCTTCACGAGGCCATTCAAGAACTCGGGAAGATCGTGAAACCCGAGCTTGCGATCGTTGACGCGACGCGAGCCCTCGAGGGTTCGGGTCCTGCAACGAACCCGGACGGGCAAACCAAGGTGAGACGGCTCAAGATGGTGCTCGGCGGGAAGTCCATGGAGCAGGTCGATGCTGCGGCGTGCATCGTGATGGGCATCCAGCCGCGAGAGGTGCGGCACTTGCCGCCGGTGCAAGAGCCGATCGGCGTCGTGACGGGGAGCTTGCCACTGAGCCCCGCGGTCCCGCCGTTCGCGAGGCCAAGACTCGAGGTAACCATGCTTGGAACCATCTACCGGCATACCTTCGAAACGTGTTGCACGGGATGCCAGATGAGCCTTTCACGGATGTTCCGGAAGATCACGTTCACGCCGGAACTGCACGAGAAGTTTTTGAAATTCAAGGATTCCCATGAAAGGATAGATATCGTGATGGGCAGGGTCGATCCTGAAGTAGTAAAGAATATTTTAGAAAAAAATGGTTATCTCATTTGCTTCGGGAATTGCACGAAATCCTTGTCGGAGGAATTCAACGGGTTGCACCTTCAAGGATGCTCGCCTGACCATAACGAGGCAATCAAAATGCTGTTCAAGGAACTGGAACGAGACACCTGAAAGCAGGCGTTCCATGAAAACCACCGAATGAATCGAACCCGGAAGCGAGAAACGTTGGAGGAAAAGCTCGGAATCATACTAGCGGACTGGGACGAGGAAAAAGGGCCGCTCATCATCAAGTCCATCTTCTTCGATGCACCGGGTGCCATCGAAGATAGCCCCGAGGTGCTGGTAACGAGGTGTTACATCAACGCCCAGTCCAGCTTCGCCCAGATGGAGTTCTCACGCATTTACTATGCGATACCCATGGTCTCGATCAAGAAGCTCGCGATCGTGTACCTCGACATCGTGAAGGACGCAAAGGTCAGGGGGGGAAAACGTCCATTCATCGTTGTAGTCTTCGCGCCGGGCGAGACCAACTACAATTACATCGAACCGGTCGCGAGAGCCATAGAACCATATCTCGAACGATATAAAAAAGACGAGCTAATCGAACTGGAGACGTTGCAAGAAACGGTTAATGAAATATTGCACGAAAAAATCGTGCCAGAAGCATCCTTCGAGCAACCAAAGCAAACCCCGCAAGCAAGCGCGAGTGCACGTGCACCTGTCGAACAGCACCAACCGGCCAAACCTGCTAAAACACCAATCCCCGAAAAAGTCCAAGTCAAGGTGAACACACCTGGGAAGCAAGCACCACGTGCACGGATCGACGAAAAAGCGATCCGGAACCGATTCCGGACCGTATCGATGCTCGGCAGCCAATCCCAGGAGGGGGTCATCGTCAAGGAACGGACTTCTTCGACGGACGAGCTGTTCCAACGGTATCCGAACTTGGATAAAATACGTTCGGGATGGAACACGGCAGAGCTGCAACGGTTGGAACAACTTCATGAAAAGGGTATGAATCCCCGGGACATCGCCAGGGAAATGAACCGGCGACTCGAGGACATACAAGCGCAACTGGTTAAGTTCAAGAAATGAACACTCGTGTCTCTACCATTCAACGTAATTTCCTTGCAACTTGCGCACGTCCATGCCCAGTTGGAGGCACTTGTAGATGATGGTCGCTGCCTCCTCCACGATCGTGATCCAGTTGTAAGCCTCGATCAAGTTCGGGCCGCGGCTGAACACGCCATGCCCCCTCAAGATCATGATGTTGTAATTCTGCAGGGCCTTCGGGATCTCTTCTTCCATCTCCTTCGAGCCAGTCGGGTTTTTGAGCGTGATGATGGGGATTTTCTTGAGCAAGTAATGGCCTTCAACATCGATCGGGACGATGAAATCCTGGTGTAACACTTCGGTATAGTATATGGATAGCGTGACCGTGTTCGGGGGATGGCAATGCATGGTCGCGAGCGCCGGCGTGTGGAGGAGAATGTTGCGGTGGATGTACGTCTCGGTTGATGCAATCACGATGCTGCTATCATCCTTCTCCAAGTTGACCTCCACGATATCCCCCGGCTGCAGGTCTCCCTTCATGGACCCCCGCCTCGTGATGTACATTTTCGACCCGCGCCGGACGGAGATGTTCCCCGACGACGCTGAATTGAATCCCCTTTCCCGAAGGAAACCGCCGAACTTGCGGAATTGGGGGAATATCTCGTCGATGATTGGATTGCTACTTTCACTCATGGTTCATTCACCTTTCATTCTTGCAAGAGACCTAATTTCCCGAGCGTTTTATCAAGGGGAACCCCGTCGGAGGACCAGCCCCTGACCGCGTAATACATCGCGAGCATGATGTCTAGAGGGGGTACCTTTCCTTTCGAGTTTCCAGCGTCGAGGGGTCCCGAGAAGCGTGAAGGCAACCTGTCATCCTTGCCCAAAATGCCTGCCTTGACGTTGAACCAGCGCTCCAGGGTGTAAATACGCTCCCCGATGAGCTCGGCATCCGTCACGGTGATGTCGTGGCCGACGATGGCAGAGACTGCACGGGAGTAATAATCGTCGGGCACGCCCATGCCCGTGAATTTGCACGCGACGATGGAATCGTAGAACGCGTTGGAATTCTGCAGCTTCACGACGAGGTCCGGCTTGTCGGAAAACGAGAAGCGGTCGAACAACTTGGGCAACCCGAGCATCTCGGCACCGATGGTGTAAGCCCGCAGGTGGCACGCACCCCGGTTTGATGTTGCATACGCCAATGCCATTCCGAACGCGCCCCGCGGGTCGTACGCGGGCATTTCAAGCCCCTTCACTTGCATTGCCAGCTCGGGGGCACCGAATTTCTGCGCCAACTTGCGGGAACCCGTTCCAAGTTCGGCCCCGATGCCGTCCTTGCGTGCAATCTTTTGCACGAGGTCGATCAAGCAATCTGCATTCCCAAAGGTCACGTCATTCCAAGCTCCGGAGAGTTTTCCTTTCTCGTTAAGTTCCATGGCGCACGCGATGGTCGCGCCCGCGGAGATCGTGTCAATGCCGAGCGCGTTGCATTCGTAATTGGCGTCCGTGATCTTCTCGAGATCGAACACGTCGCAATCGGCCCCGAGCGCCCAGACGGATTCGTATTCAGGTCCCTTTCCCTTGCGGGTAGAGGTCCTCGTCATGCGGCCGCACGCGATGGGACACATGTAACACGCGGTCTTGTTCTCGAATATCGTCTCGATGATCTTCTCGCCCGATATCGAGTCAGCCCTCGGGTCGTGGCCGCGCTGGAAGTTGCGCACCGGGAAGATGCCCATCGCGTTCATCAGGTTGACCAGCTGCGCGGTACCGAACATGCGCAACCCTTTACCAGTGAGGGGACTGGCATTGATGCGCTTGTTGATCTCCTCGATGACGATCTTGAGCACGTCCGGCTTCGCAACCGTGGTCGGTATCCTCGAGGCCTTGTCACCCGGAGCCACCACGATAGCCTTCAAGTGCTTGGAGCCCATGACCGCACCGAGACCACCACGCCCGAGGGCGTGGTGAACATCGTTCATGATGTTGGAGATGAGCACCAGGTTCTCGCCGGCCGGCCCGATGCACGCGACCCTGCACTCGTTCCCGTAAATGGCACGCAACGCGCTTGTCGTGCTTGGAACATCTTTTCCCCACAAATCATTGCACGCTTGAATCTCGACACGACCGGGAGGGCGCACGACGATGTACACGGGTTCGGTGGCTTGGCGCTCGATGATGAGGGCATCGATGCCACAGTTTTTCAACCGAGGGCCGAAAGAACCGCCAGAATTGCAATCAAAAATGGTCCCGGTGAGCGGTGACTTCGATATCGCGGAGAAACGTCCTGCCGTGGGCACGGGGGTGCCGGTCATGGGGCCCGTCGCGATGACGAGCTTGTTTCCAGGCCCCAACGGATCCGCGAGTGAATCCACTTCACGTGACATGAAATGGACACCAAGGCCACGCCCGCCCATGAATTTTAACAATAGATCGGATGAAATTGGTTCCTTGTTAGAGATCCTGGATTCCAAATCGACACGGAGCAAGGCCCCGTGCCACCCGTGTATTTTTTCCATGAACAATTGCTCACCGGAAGATGATCTACAATAGATCCAGAGTCCAGTTACTTAATGTAGCGGGACACAAAAAAAAAACGGGAGCATCACGGAACGATGAATTTGGACTTGAGCTGCTGCATGATGTCCAGCATTTTTGCTTTTGTTTCTGGAGACAAGGACGGCAAGGGGGGCAGCACGGACGTGCTCTTCGCGAAGGGAAGGCCAGCAGCATGCAATGCCTCTTTTACCAAGGCAGGCACTTCACGGAGATCGATGGCAAACAAGTTCATGATGAGTTCGTTGATCTTGCCAAGACTGGTGCACAGTGTCTGATCCCGCGGGTTGTCTGCATAAGCCTTGAACAATGCCTTGTAATAGCCCGGGAACATGTTGATGGAACCGATGATGCAGCCATCGATACCGATGCCTTGCTTCAAGCACTCCAAGGTTGCCGTGTCCGTGCCCGGCCAGATGTTGCACGTCGCCGTGAAATCGGACTTTAACATGTTCCGTAACTTGGCGATGTACGGGACGTCGAACGAGGTCTGCTTGATGCCCTGGATGACCCTGTCCTTGGCAAGCTTGTTATGTTAGACATAAGAACCATGTTCACATAAGAACCATTGTTGGTGTGTAATCCATGACTGACCACGTTCCAGCATCACATCCCCGAGCGGCATCCTTGCGGGACCGGCACAAGATCATCGAGGGTCTCGAGAAAACGGTCGTGACCCGCGCCGGGCTCTTCGCGCACGGGCGTGGCGAGGCGTTCGATTACATCATGAGCGAGAAAACCCTTCCCGCCGCTGAAAATGCGATGAACGTTGCAATTGCCATGTTGCTCCTTGCTCGGCATCCCGTGCTCTCCGTGAACGGGAACGTGGCGGCGCTCGTTCCCGATGCGTACGTCAAGCTTGCAGAAGTGCTTGGCGCGAAACTGGAAGTGAACTTGTTTTACCGCGAGCCGGGCCGGGAGGGAGCAATAAAAGAGGTCCTCGTGAAGGCAGGCGCCACGGAAATACTCGGGCTGGGCGACGTCCCTCCAACGACTCTCGCTGGCCTGGAGAGCGACCGGCGGATCGTTGACCCGCGAGGCATCGCGGCCGCGGACGTGGTCATGGTCCCGCTGGAAGATGGTGACAGGACCGAAGCGTTACGCAAGGCCGGGAAGAAGATCATCGCCGTGGACTTGAACCCCCTCTCGCGGACGGCACAATGGGCGCACGTGACCATCTGCGATAACATCGTTCGCTGCATCCCAAAGATGATCGAGATCGCGCGAGCATTCAAGCACGGAAAGTCCCGTGGCGAGTTGGAAGCGCTCGTCGCGGGCCATGATAATGCCAAGGTATTGTCAAGCGTTATTAAGGAGATCATCGCATATCTAGACAAGGTCGCGGACAAAGGCGTGTTCCTCGACATCCCGCGGTGAAACATGATGGCCAAGCATGTCGTGAAAATCGGTGGGTCACTTCTCTTCGACGACAATTTAAACGTCAATGTTGCCAAGATACAAGAATTCGTTGATTTCATCAAGCAAAACGCAACATCCATCGATTGCGTGGTCGTGGGTGGGGGCAAGATCGCGAGATTGTACATCAACGCGATGGCGGGGACGAGACCGAACCAAGCCATCCAGGACATCCTCGGTATAAAGGTCGCCAAGTTGAACGCGCTTGCCCTCGCGAGCATCGTCGGGGCGGACGTCGCGTACCAGGGTGTTGCCGGGTCGGTCGAGGAATTGCTCCGGGTAAAATCCATCGTTCCAGGCAAGGTCGTGTTCCTCGGCGGGTTCGAGGTCGGCCAATCGACGACCAGCGTGGCGTGCGAGGTTGCAGAAGCACTCGGTGAAGGGCTCGTGGTGGGTACCGACGTTGATGGCATCTACACGAAGGACCCCGACAAGCACAAGGATGCCAAGAAGCTCGATGAAATTCATGCCGGTGAAGTTGCGCGTATACTCGGGCTCGGGGACGCTGCAAACCAGCAAGCCGGGGAATACCGCATCCTTGACCAGGTTTCGCTCGGGATCATCGGCCGGAGCAAGATCCGCGTGCGCATCGTCAAGGGCGACCTTGCGAGCTTGCAAGCCGCCTTGGATGGCGAGAAAGTGGGCACGCTGGTTAAACCGTGAGTTGGCCTTTTTCCTAGGCAACGGCTACAGACGGCGGCATGAAATACTTCGAGAGATGCGGGACGCCATAAACACCGCGTGGTTTTCCTACTTGTATACATCGCATCCTGCCTGTTCCAGACCGGACAACCAGTGCTTCACTTGGTGGGAGATGTGCCGTAGTTTGTCCTGGTCGAAAGCGATCGTCTTGAGCGATGTCAAGCGGGTTATCGTTTCGGGAAAAGAGGTTAGCGGGTTCCCGCTGATGAAAAGTTCCTCGAGTTTCTCGAGGTTGCCGATGGCGTGTGGAAGTGATTCGAGCGAGTTATCATTAAGTCCCAAATGCTTCAAGTTTGCAAGGTTTCCCAGCGTGTCAGGAAGCGAAACCAGCTTGTTCTCGGTTAGACGCAAGCTTACCAGTGTTTTCAACTTTCCTATCGAACCGGGGAGGGAAACAAGGTTGTTGGCTCGCAAGTTGAGCATCTCCAAGGATGCAAGGTTTCCGATGCTGTCCGGGAGGGAATCCAGCTTGTTCACCTCGGCGTGCAGCCACTTGAGAGATTTCATGCCCCCGATGCCATGAGGCAGCGATGCAAGCTTGTTGTAGTTCAGGATAAGGTTCTCAAGCGTCGCCAATGTAGCAATTGAATCGGGGATAGACGCGATCCGGTTCCCACTCAAGCTCATGTTCCGGAGCAAGGGCATGGACGTGAGAATCCCTGGAAAGGAATCCAGCGTGTTATTTTCAATACTCAAGAACCGGATCGATTTCAAGTTCCCCATGGTCCCTGGGAGGGACGAGAGCCGGTTATTATCGAGCACGAGCCACTGCAAGCTCACGAGGTTCCCGGTCGTTTCTGGCAAGGATGTTAGCTTGTTCGCCATGAGCGACAGGTGAACGAGCCACTTCAAGCGGCCGAAACTGTCGGGAAGGTAGGTTAACGCCTTGTTGTACAATCCCAACCCCGTGACGTGGTCACGATCGCCGGTGTATCCGAAGGTTGCGTGTTTGATGTCGTCCACGCGAGGGATGGAACCACCAACCAGCGATTCCAAGTCAGCCAGCACCCCGGCATCATTTCCTCCTACTACCGGCCCTGGTTCATTTTGTTCCCGTTCGCTTGTTATCTCCTCACCGCAATGTTCGCAGATGACACTTGTATTCTTTTCCAGCCTGGCGATCAAGTCGCAGCCGATTTCCCGATCGCACCGGGGACACTTGTGGCTTGCCATGTTCGTTCACGTCTTTCGCTCGCGCGTGTTTGCGACGCGGGGGCAGTCATCCCCGTGATCACGCTATCGAGGACGGTACAAGCACCAAAGAAGACAAGGTTTTCGGCCGGGAGCGGCCGGTCGTTCGTTCACCCGAAGAGCATCCGCGTCCATTCCTCGTCTTCCTTGCTCATGACGAGCTTGTCACGATCCACCGGGGCGAGATCTTTCTTGAATGCATCGAGCGTTCCCTTTACTTTTTCCCGTATCGATGAAAATATGGACGCCGTGGACACAGCGTTATAAATGTCTGATATCAGCCATTCGTCGACGAGCCGGGCCATCTCCTCTGCATCGTGGCACGTATGCGTTTTTAACGGGTGAACACCCGCACCCAGCACGCAAACCCGGTATTCTATGATGAGAGCCCCGTGAATATCGATCCCCGCAACATACCATGCACGGGCATGTTTCTCCTTCCAATAAATGTCCAAGTTTGGTTTATGCGGGGGATTGCACCTTGTCTTTATGAACGTGAACGCTCGCGGGTACGATTCCCACGCGACCACTGCCCTTATCACCTCGAAGATAGCTCTTGCCATGTCCAGCTTCCGGGGGTACACCGACTGCTCGCGTTGCTCGTGCTCCCTTGCCGCCGCTTGCAAGGCTCGTTGCTTCATCTCGTCCATTTCATGCTTTATCCGCGTGATCCGCTCGAAATCATCCATCAAGCCGATAATATCCTCCTTAGTTTTTTCCATGTTATTTTCATCTTATACTTTTTTTTATTTCCTTGCCACCCACGCGTGCGGTGGCCGGCGCGCGGGTGCAAGCGTACCATCGAGTTGCCCCCAATTAAACCATAGTGCATAAGAATTGCCCCAAGGGAAAATCTTAAATGAAGCCCGTCGTTTCCCGCGTCATGGCGCGATTTCCCAGCACGGATGAGATCAAGCCGATGCGCGAGCAGCTTGGCTGGAAGCAGAAGGACCTGGCAAAAAAGGTCCGCGTGACGGTTTCCATGATTTCAAAAATCGAGGCTGGCCTGAAAAAGCCCTCATATAAAGTTGCCACAACTATCTTCAATGAATTGGAGAATGCAATTAAAAAGGTGGGTATCTCGAGTGTGATGCCCGTGGCCAGTGATATTGCCACCCGTCCCGTTTACACCGTGTCAACGGGGCAGGCCCTCGGCATCGCGATCGCTATCATGATGGAACGGAACGTCGACCAAGTTCCCGTGGTGGACGGGGAGGGACTTCCCGTGGGCGGCATCACGACGCGTACCGTCGTGAAATCCATGGGCTCCCCGGGGTTCCGGGCGCTGCTCGCCAAGGACGTGATGGGGCCCGCGTTTCCCGCTGTCGAGGGCACGTGGCCGCTGCCGCAAATCGAATTTTTGCTCATGGCCAGTCCTTGCGTCATCGTGCAAGTGCATCACAAGATCGAGGGAATCATCACGTGGTCCAACTTCATCGAGAACCCGGAGCACGTTACCCGTGGTCGGATGAATGCCTTGCAATCCCGTTCGAGTGAATAAAAAAGTGAACAAGCGGGCTCCTTACACGAGCGCGCTCAAGAATTCTTTCTTCTTCAGTTCGTATTGCATGCTCTTGTGGAAGACGTCGCGTTCCTTCATGTCCAACAAGCCGTGCTCGACCAGGGTGAGCAAGATTGCGCGGTCGTGCTGCCGGTCGAAATGGATGAGGTCGAGCTGGCGCCTGTTGTGGAAGTAGGCGGCAATGATCCATTGCTTGCCCTTGAAGATCTTTCCCTCGCCTTCATTGAGGCATTCATCGATCGTGTGGAGGATGGTTATCCATTCTCGCATCGGGATTTGGATCTCCTTGAGCCGCTCGATGAGCAGCGCGTCGGTCGGGTCCATTGCCGGGGGGGTGCCCGGTGCCACGGACGTGGCATTCGGCGTTATGATCCAGACCGTGCCATCGTTCACCAAGTGGTATGGAATGTTATATTTTTCAAGCACGGCTGCGGTGAAATCGAGGAATTTTGGGAAGCCCAAGGCCTTTTCGTCGAAGGACGGGTCGATATCTTGCATCATGTTTTTGTGGTTCGCGACATCCATCATCTTATTCAGTTTAATCCTGGATTCAAGCACATGTTTGAATACATCGACGGCAGCTTTCATCTCATCATCTTTCTGCACGATGGGAACGAGGACATAGGCTCCAGCAGACTTGATCTTCAGTTCGTATTGCAAATTGGTCTCGGCCAGGATCGACTCGCAGAAGTCCTTGAAACCGGAATAGCCGTACAATTTCTCGTCAAATGACGGGTCCAGCTTCAACATGATGTTCTTCTGTTCCGCGAGGTCGAGCGTGTCGCCCCTTGCCTCGCGAATTTCAAGCACGCGCTTGAAGAGCTTTACCGCCTTGTCGATGTTGGTTTCGATGACGGTCTCCTTCCCGATGACCGTTTCCGACGCGATGAACTGGTCGCAATTTTCTTGTATCACCTTGCTCGCCAAGCTCCTGGATGATACGACGAGCACGGTCTTGCCATACTCTCGAAGCTTGAGGACCAAGGGCACGAAATCGCTATCGCCAGAGGCGATCGCGAAGATCTTGATCTCGGGATGCCTGAATGCCACGTCCAGCGCGTCCACGGTCATCTTGATGTCCGCCCCGTTCTTCCCCGCGTTGGTCATGCTTGTCTGTTCGATCATCTCTATGCCATGGTTCACGAGATCCATACGATGGTCCGCGTACCTGTGCCAATCCCCGTATGCCTTCCTGATGCTCACGATCCCGAATTCTCCCACGCGTTTCAAGAAAGGATCTATCTTGAATTCCTTGCCCACGCCGTTGAAGAAGTTTTCAAAGTCGATGAAGAACGCCACGCGGGTTTCCGCTTGCGAGATTGCCATAATATTCCCTCCGGTCCTAGTCGAAGTGCTTGCACTCTCTGTTTGGTATGACGGTTAATAAAGTTCACATGTAACACTGTTTCATCACCCCTATCCGATGTTATAGAGTACCAACTCCATCATTGGCTTTCTTTTCCCCTGCCGTGGCACCCGCATGTTCTTGTAGCCCCTTATCTTTGACTTTTAGCAACCCGGTGCCCGTCTGGTCCGTTCCTGCTTGGTTCGCCAAGATGCCTTGTAACCAAGCATTCCCTTCCCCATCAAACGGGAGTATCTCGATCAAATCGTCCCGTGAAAGGCTTGGGTCGAGCAAGAACGCTCGTGAAAGGTAGTCCCTAGCCTTTTCCTTGTCGCCGTTTGCCAAGTGATAGATGCCTTGGAAGTAGTCCGCGCTGGCAATCTTCGGGTTCAACGACAGCGCTGCATCCAGGTGTTGCTTGGCTTGGTTCATGTCCTTGATGGGTGGCGTCATCCACGAGACCGCGAGGTGGAACTGGTAATACGGCTCCCGCGTGTCGAGCATGATGCCGTCCACCATTACCTGCACGGATTCCTCCAGCCTGCCCGCCTTGAACAGCATGAACCAGAGTGCATTCCGCGCGAAACCATGCGTGGGCTGCATGGCGAGCACCCCTTGTTCCTCCTTGATGGCCTCGTCCAACCGACCGATCCGCGAGAGGATGACCGCGTGGTTGTGCCGGTAATCAGGTTCGTCCTTGTTAAACCGCGAGGCAGTGGCAAGTGCTTCCTCTGCGAGCGCGAGCTTGCCCATGTCTTGGAGCATCAAGCCTACCATTTCCCACGTGCGTGAATCGACGGGGTGTGATGCCAACAAGCCAAGCATGAACGAGAGTCCTTCAAGCAATTCCTGCTTGTTGTTGAATGCATGGGCAGCGATGTCCTCGATGATCTCCCTCGCGTCCGGGGCGACTTTAACCGGAACGTCACCAACAACCATGTCTACCATGAATGTCAACTCCCGGACGCGCCACGAGAAGCGGGTCGCGTCGTTGGTGGTCCCTAGTCAGCAACAGCCTTTAATTATTTGATGGTAAACGCTGTGCTTTTCACAGATGGGCACCCAAGAGGGACTTCATGTGGCCCAGGATCGCCTTTACCTTCTCGTCATCAAACCGTGCAAGCACCTCGTCGATGCGACCTTCTTGGATCAAGGGCAGCAGGTCGTTCAAGGCTTCCTTGCCAATGAGGCTCGCGACTTGCTGGAAAACCTGGACCCACGCGTCGACATCCTTGCTCGAACTACGTCGCGATTTTCCCCGAACCGGTTTTTTCGATCGGCTAGACCAGGCGGAAAATGCAACGCACGCCAAGACGAGCGTGAGAACGATAAAAATCCCGACATCGATTGCCAAGCCCAATTGCGTGGAATCGACAATGAAACACCAAGCGCTCGTGCCGAGCAACGAGATTCGCATGATGTCCGCGAGCACGGAAACGGGATTCATCAACACGAATATATTCACGGGAAAGGAGAAATATTCCACGGGAACGAATATAGTGCTTGCATACACGAGAGGAATGCTTGCAAGTGTCAACACAAGGGAAAAATTTGAAAATGAAACGATAGATCCTAATAAAAAACCGAGAATGCCAAAAAAACACAATCCGACCACGATAGCCACCACCCCATACAACGAATTGATTCCTAACGCGAATTCCGGGGAGAACAGCAATCCAATGACCAAGAACATGAGTGCCTGCACGCCGGCAACGACCAGGCTCCCGCCCACGTGGCCAGCGACGATGGTGATGGTCCGCCCTGGCGACAACCGCACGATGTCGCCAAAACCCGTGATGCGGTCCAGCACGACGGCATTTCCTGTCGTGAACACCACGCCATAGAACAACGTGATTGTTATGATCCCGGGCAAGAAAAACGTGATGTACTCGACCTGTTGCCCGCCTTGATCGACGACATCCACCATCGCCCCGAGGGATGGTGCAAGGAAAAACAACAAGCACAAGGGAGTCACGATCGAAATGATCAAGCCCCGCCACGAAGAGAAAAATTGCTTGGCGATCCGGCGCCCGACGGCAGATGCCACGCGTATCTCGTCCACCAATCGGCTCACGCAAAGCCACCTCCAAGATGCGGCTCGAACAGCTGCTTTAACCGCCCGACGGTGATGCCGGATTGCTGGCCGAATGCAATGCCCGCTTCCTTGAGGAAGAAGTCTTCCAGCGTCGGGTTGCGAGCAACGACGAGATCGAACCGTTCGGGGACTTGCTTGCATTGCGAGATGATTTTATCGGCGACGGGCAATCCCGCGGGAATGAACACGCGGATTTCCGCGTAACCGGGATATATCTTGCAGCTCGGGTCGAGCACGGTTTTTATCTTTTCGATGATCTCTTCCTTGAACGGCATGCCGGCATCGGAAATTTGCAATTCAACGACGGTGAACCCCATCGATTTCACGAGATACAGTGGATTCCCGCGTATCGTGCACCGGCCATCTTGCAACAAGAAGATTTCATCGCACAAGCGCCGGGCTTCTGCCATGTCATTCGTGGAAACAAGGATGGTTTTTCTAGCATCTTTCTTGAGGTGGTCGACGATATCCCATATCTCGTGGCGTGCCCGGGGATCGAGATTCGCCGTGGGCTCGTCGAGCACGAGGAGATCGGGATTGGGGAGCAGCGCGCGGGCGATCGACAAGCGGCGTTTCATCCCACCCGATAGCTTTCCCGCGGCCGTGCCACCGTCCCTCGCCAGGTTCACGAGGGCGAGAACGTTCCTGATGCGATCGTGGAGAACAACACCGTGAAGATGATGCAATTGACCGGCAAAAGCGAGGTTATCCCACGCGCTCATTTCATCATCGAAGGCCGCTTGCTGGGAAACATAACCTACTTTCGAGGCAACCCGGGCGGGTAATCTCCTTGCTCGAGAGACAGGCTTGCATTGCAAGCCCAATAAGGTGAATGAACCGCCATCGAAAGGTTCCAAGTTCAGCAAGACACGCAATAGCGTGCTTTTTCCCGCGCCGTTAACGCCGATAATGCCTGCACACCGTCCCTCGTCCACGTCCATGGAAAACTTGTCAAGCACGGTCTTCCCTTCGTATCGGACCGCGACGTCGTGCATCATGATGATAGCTCCCATCACGCGTAACAACCGAGGAGGCAGTAAAAAGGTTTGGATAGCACGTGCCCGTCACACGCGGATGACACGTTGCCCGGGTATTACGCGATCCCATAAGGCCACGACCCGATGTGCAAGCATCATGAACACTCGTCGCGAGGAAATCCAAGGCTCGGACTTGCAAAGGACGAAGGCTGCCTTCTTCCCCCGTGCACCAGGCTTGAGGTTGGACGAGGCACATTACTCCAAGAAATACTATCACAAGCAACGACTGAATTGAACGACGAAACGCATCCACGCATCCTTTCCTTTTTTTTATTTCGTGCCGGCCAAGGTACCATCATGCATGTTTCTTTAATTCATCGACAAAAGCCGCGACACGAGCAATTTTTTCTCGATCCCCGTCACCATCGATGATGCACAAGCCATCAACGACGTTTGCGGTGGTTTCGTGGAATGTCCATAGCAACGCGTCCAACGCCTTGCGTGCATCTGCTTCGGATGAGAACACGGTGAATGCAGAAATGGTTAACTTGGAAAAATCGTTTTTCAAGAGCTTGTGGATGATGCCATCGATCTTCACCTGGATCGGCCAGTAGATGTCGTTCTTCACGGTGGGCGTTCCCACGAGGATCAACGTGTAATTCAAGAAACTTTCCGGCGTTACCTCGTCCAAGCCGAGCACGACCGCCTTCTTTCCCTTGAATTTCGATTCCACGTGCTGCTTCAGGTCGGCCGCGACTTTCTCCAAGGATGCGTGTCCTTGTGGCAGGATGATCAAGGTTTTCATGTGTCACGCCGTGGTGGTCAATGCTTTTTGGATGAGAACGTGCAAGAACTGTTCGAGCGTTTTCCCTTCCGGGGGTCGCTCGTAAAACCTCACCAGCTCGGTAAAATTCCGGTCCAGCACGAGGATGGCAGGGATTTTCTCGATACCGAGTGCATTCATTTCCGGCGGCGATGGCGGGCTTCGCCATTGGGGTGGTTTTTGGAGATTGACCTTCGCACCACCAAGCACTCGCATCGGGATGCTGCCCTCGAGGATTTGGTATATCTTTGCCAGGACGGGGAGCACCGCTTGGCAGTCCTTGCACCACGCGGCGGAAAACACGACGAGCTTGAGCTGGTTTTCCTGAATGATCTTCCCCAAGTTTTGCACGGCGGTCATGTTCACGTGAGAATTTGCCAAGCTGGACGTGAACTTCGCTTGGAGCGATGCATCATCGATGTTCTCGATGTACGCGAGGGGATTGGGGAACGAGAAGCTCTTGATGATGACCTTGTCCTTTTTGGCATTCATGTGTACCGCCTCGCGGGGTTTCCCGGGAAAGGAAAGAATGTCGCGAGATAAATCATTGTTTCTTCTTGTCCAAGACCTTTTCAAGATCGCTTTTCGGGACGCCGAGGCAGAACAAGATGTCCTTGATGTGGCTCGTGCCGATCACCCCGTCACTCACCACCTCGGACGAGCGGGGCCGGAACGCGATCGAGAGCCCGACGTTCTTCATGAAATGGGACCCGGTGGCGCCATCACCCACGGCAATCACTTGTTCACGGTTTATACCCTCGACGTTCATGATGAATTCTAGTATCTCGTTTTTCGTTAAATTCGTGATGACGGGCTCCTCCAGCTCGCCTGTAATGTTCCCGTCCTTGTCGACCTTCAACGTGTTTGAAAAAGCGTAGTCCACGCCTGCTTTCTCAAAGATTTTCTTGATCAACATGCCGAATCCCGATGAGAGAAGGGCGATCTTGAACCCCATCGATTTCAAGATCGTGATCAGCTCGATGGAACCGGGATTCAAGTCCAAGATGTTGGAAAATCGCTGGAAATCGCACGCGGGCAGGCCCTTGAGCATCTTGGCATTGTCGACGATGTTTTGCATGTCTATTCCCTTGAATTCCGATAGCGAGGCAAGCTCGACGCCAGCATCCGTTTTCAAGTGGAGCAGGAAATTTTTCAAGCTGTCCTCCTGGAGCAAGGTAGACTCGACGTCGAAAACGATGAGCTTTTTCACCCGCCTGTAAATATCCTCGCTCTGGATGACGACGCTCTGGTTCAACCCCGTGCAGAGCTCCCGCAACTCGCGCTTCATGCGTTCCAGTGCTTGCTCGTGGGTGGTCGCATCTTTCGTGACCATGTTGCTTGTCTCGATCACGAGCTCCATCGAGAAGAACGTGCCACGGGCGATCATCTTGCAGTTCTCGATGTTGATGTTGTAATCGGCGAAGAAGGTGGACACCTTGGCGATGATGCCGGGTTGATCGATGCCAAGGATCGTCACGATGTGGTTTTCCTTGGTTACAGCCACGTTTTCCTTGCCGATGGACCCGTCCTGGTAATCCGAGATGATGACCTTCAATCCAGTGTCCCGCTCGAGCCCGCGCAAGTCGGCCTCGATGCCCCCGATCGTGCTTCCTGACGCTGAAAAATCAACGATCAAGAATATCGAGAACAACCCTCGCCTGCAATTTTCCTCGACATCGATCACGTTGCCACCCAGCTTGAACACGCGACCCGTGATCTTGGCCACGAGGCCCGGCGCGTCGAGGCCGACTGCTGAAACGGATATAATCCTTTTCTCTGAGTCCATGATCTCTTCACCAGTCTTCTTCATTTAATTGTTGTTATTTTATCGGTGAACACGAAAATTTCCTCGCTGTAAAACCGGCCGTCGATGACTTGCCCGGGGGGAAAACGACGCACGTCACGCTCGGACATGAACGCGTCGAATTTCTTGTTGATGTCCGTGACGGTGACGTTTTCATTCAGCCAAGCAATGGGGACGTTCACGTTTAACGGCCTGGCAGGGATGACGTGTCTCGTGGACTTCGGTGCAAATATTTTCCCTTGCATCGATGCATCCACGACCATTATTTTCGTGATGTGGGGTGTCAGCAACACTAGGTCGCCCGGTAAAATCGATGACATGAATTTATCTTCCCACGGGATGTAATCACACGCGTACCCGGCCGCGCTCAGGCTTGCTTCCAAGTCACGAACCTTGTCATACGCGGCAACGGCATCCGGCACGATGGAGCCGGGATAGCTCACCATGACCCACGAGCCCTTGTAATGCACGCCAAGTGACAACGGGTTGGAATACAACGCGTCTTGCAATAGGGCGTTGCTCCCCATTTCCTCGAGCGTCGCGCCCTCGCTGGCCATGCCGCCGAGCAGCCGCCCCGCGTCGTCTTCCCGGTACCCCTTCACGTGACGGAACCAGTATCGAAGCAAGACGTCGTCGTTGAAATAATCCAGCTTGCACACGACGATGTACCGGTACCCGAGGTCCTTGAATACCATGGCACGATGGTTCCCGTCGAGCACGATGTTGTTCGCATCGACAATGACAGGATTGTTCAGCTTCGCCCAGTTCCGGAATTCGATCACGAGCTTTTTTATCGTTTCGGGCAAGGTTTGCTCGTGCTGGCGAAGCTCGGAAACGGGGATTACTTCTAGTCTGAGATCCAGACGCCCCGCGTGCAACGAAACCATGGTCGGTCCTCGGTATGTTTTCCCTGCAGATTATCAGTCATGAGGGGAAAGAACGATTTGAAAGGTAGACACGCCCGTTTACTTCTTCTTGTAGAGCATCCCGGCTTCGAAATACGTGTTTTCCATGCCAATGTTGTTGAGATCGTACTTCTTTCCATCCACGATCGATTGCGCGGCGAGCAAGCCCGTCTCGATGCTATGATCTTGGTTGTTGTAAAAATACCTGCCATTACGCCCAACGCAATACAAGTTTCGCAAGGCATCGAGGTGATCCGTGATTGCATCCAGTTTTTTCTTGTAATCGAGGTCCCACATGGGATAGGACTTCTCGATGCGGTACACGAACCCCTTCAAGCATTCGGACTTCTTGACAAACCCGAGGACTTGCAGCTCGGTGAGCGTCTTGTCGATGATGGCTTGATCGCTCATGTTCCACCAGCCATCGCCCTTGAACACGAAGTACTCGACGAGCAGCGACGACCGTTTTTCAGGAGCCATGGCCGGGTACCAGTTCTTGGGTTCCATCATGCGCCCGAAGACCGGGGGTGTCGTGGGGAAGTAAATCCACGTGTCCTCCGTGATGTGTGGCTTGTCGATGATCAAGAAGACTTGTATCTGGTCGCGGTATCCAAGCTTTTTGGCAACCTTGATTACTTGTTCGGGTGCCGCGGGCTCCAGCAACTGGACGAGCTCGGTGATGGGCATCGACGAGATCAAGTTGCTCACGGGTTCCTTCACGAGCTTCCCGCCCTTCTCGTAGCTCACGTGGGTGACGCTCGTTCCGTCGTGATGCACCTTCTTGATGGTAATTCCGGTTTCCAGCACGGAACCGCCTTTCACCGAGAATTCAGCCATTTTATCATATATTTCTTGGATGCCTTGCTTGGGATAGTAGAACGGAATCCGCTCGATCACCTTGTCGTGATGGGGATATGTATCCGAGCCCCCGGACCCGCCCTTGGCATGGAACGAGATGAAATCAAGAGGAACGTC
This sequence comes from Promethearchaeota archaeon, assembly GCA_041305945.1. GTDB lineage: Archaea > Asgardarchaeota > Lokiarchaeia > Sigyniarchaeales > Sigyniarchaeaceae > JBGLND01. The sequence continues at coordinate 1,312,674 of JBGLND010000001.1, read as the reverse complement.
GTTTCCATCGCAAAAATCCAAAAAATCCCCGAGGAAATCGATCTCGCTTGCCAAGGCGGGCCCGCCAACCTTTAACAAGGGAGAATATGCCTTTATAACGCGTGCGGTGCTGTTGTAGAGCCGGAAGTACCCTTCCCGTGTGTCCCGCCAGAAATTGCTTATGTCGGGTTCGTTCCAGACCTCGAAGCGCCATGCATTCAAGGATTCGTTCCCGTACCTCGACCCGACGATGTCAAGGAACGCGCGGACCAGTGCTTCCCAAGCCGAATAATCAGCCGGCTCGCGCCGTTCCGGCGCGCTTTCGGGCTGGGAGGATAGAAGCACGGGCATGAAACCAAGCTCGATATACGGGATGATATCACATGACACGATTGCATCGAGAACGTTCTCGACGATGGTCCAATTATACCAGAGCGTACCGTTTTCATAACGCTGGACCACATCGCCCCCCGCGTTCGCTTTCCCGCGCCGGTCCCCTTCGGGTGACGTGAAAATGTTGTGCAACCGCGCGTAAGAAAATATCCCGCGGGCAGTCTGGTTGATGTACTCCCAGAATTGCATACCTCTTGGATGCTGTGATGCCGCGAACTCGTCCGACGCGATGCAGAGGGGAGAGACATTCCAGAGAAGGACATCGCTCGCGCGAGAACCTTGTGGCACGTCCATGGTCAGGAAATCCGTGGAAACAACCAAATCTGCAGTAAAATCCCGGGTAATGACGTGCACGTTCACGATCGTCGTTCCCACGAGAAAAAGGGAAGCAAAGAGGATTGCCAAAAATGATCGCCCTTTTGGATGGAAGGCGATTCTTGTTCGCGGCGTTGTCATGCTCATTGCACGAGATCACGTGATGATCTCGGTTGCAGCCTTTTTAAGACGGTTCATGATCGCCAAGCCCAGGCCTTGTTCGACGGTGGCACCGCAGACGATCAGGTCAAGCGATTTGCTGTCAAGCGACCGGATCGAGTCGAAGAGTGCCCTCGCGCCCTTCACGGCGTCAGTACCAAGCTGGACGAGCACGACGGGTTCCACGTCGACGTCGTGACCGAACAATATGAGCCCGACCTTTTTCCCGTCCTTGATGGCGTCCCGGGCAACCGCCGCGATCTTGATCGAAGCCACGTGCACGTCATCGATATCGACGAGCACGAGCTTGGTTTTTGGCGAATAATGGCGTGATTTCATGCCGGGAGAAATCACGGGACCATCCACGCGTTTCGAGGTGACGCTCCCGTGGAGTGCCACCCTGCCCACCAGCGCCTCCAGGGCTTCCAAGGTAACGCCACCCGGCCGCAAGAGGACGGGGGGATCGCGCGTGACGTCGATGATCGTCGATTCCACGCCGACGTCCACCTCCCCGCCATCGACGAGCCCGTCGATCCTGCCGTCAAGGTCAGCCAAGACGTGCGCGGCGCGGGTCGGGCTCGGCCGCTCGAACAAGTTCGCGGAGGGAGCAGCAACGGGAACCCCCGAAAGCTCGATGAGTGCGCGGGCAACGGGATGGACGGGCACGCGGATCGCCACGGTTGGAAGCCCGGACGTGACGATGCCAGGGACGGACGCGTGTTTTTTGAACACCATGGTTAATGGACCTGGCCAGAAGCGCTGTGCGAGCCGGCGCGCGATATCGGGAAGCGGCCCGTCCACGAGCGTTGATGCCATCTCGATGCTCGACACGTGGACGATCAGGGGGTCGTCGGGAGGTCGCTGCTTCGCATCGAATATCTTCTTTACTGCACGCTCATCAAATGCATTTGCACCCAATCCATACACGGTTTCGGTAGGGAAAGCCACGATACCACCACGCTGTATGATGCTGGCGGCTGGCTTCAAGCATGCATGCAGATCGGCATGTCCCTCGACGGTGAATATGGCAGTTTGCATGGTCCTTGGCACGGTCAACCAAGCACCACTAGGAATTAAATTCTCGATGGCGAGCTCGATGGCAAGCTCGATAGCTCCTACACGTGAACATTCAAACCCGGCGCAATCAAACCAGCATTACGAGATGCGTTCGAGATCATAGTACGAGATATGACCGTTCTATTACCATTTGAAAGGATACTTTAATCTCGTATTATCGGGATGTTTATATTATCAAGGAAATGAAGAATAAAATTGGTATATTTATTATAATAAGATGTCCAGTTCAATCGAGAAAGGTTGAATGCACGCAAGTTTGATAAAAAAAATTTTTTCTCGTGAAATCAATAAATATTAACTCGAAGGTCAGGAACGACTTAATTTCATGAAGCCATATTTTACCCGCACGAGAACGGCGTCCCTCCAGTGACCTTGGTTAACGGTCCTTGGCATCGAGCCGCCCGGCAGCGATCAACGCCGCACCCAAGGCGCCCGTGATCTGGGGGTCTTGGGGCAAGTGCAGCTTGGACCCGAGCTCCTTCTCGAGTGCCCGAACCATTCCAGGATTTTTCGCGACGCCACCGCAAAACGCGACGTCCCCGGTGATTCCGAGCCTGCGCACCATCCCGTTCACGCGGGAGGCTATCGCCCGGTGCAGGCCGTGGATGATGTTTGCCTTCGTCTCGCCGCTCGCGATGAGGCTGATGACTTCAGATTCGGCGAAAACGGTACATGTTGACGAAATGGTGACATCTTTCGTGGCCTTTGCATCGAGCTCTCCCATTTGATCGAGTTCCAAGTCCAATGTCTTTGCCATGACTTCCAAAAAACGACCCGTGCCAGCCGCACACTTGTCGTTCATCTGGAAATCAACGACCTTCCCATTTCGAGCAAGGATGATCACTTTCGTATCTTGACCCCCCATATCGATGACTGTTTGCACGGAAGGAAGGAAATGATGAACGCCAGCAGCATGTGCGGTTATTTCTGTTACCGGGGCCTCGCCAAATATCTCCTTGATCGAGTGCCGCCCGTACCCGGTACCCAAGATGGATGCAACGTCGGACCGGGTGATCGAATGCTCCTTGAGAAGCTCCTCCACGAGTTCTTGTGCCCGCTCCTTGAAGGAATGCCGGCTCCGCTCGATCCTCGAACCGAGCATCTTCCCGTCCTTGAGCAAGACGACCTTGGTCGCTAGTGACCCGATGTCTATCCCGATGGTTATTGCCAAGCGCATCGATCCGTGTTGGGTATGCTTGAAAACAAGGCGCCGTGGTATTAAATGGGATCATGAGAATCGGGGATAAAAAAGAGAACGACGAAACACCATGCGAAAATGGCTCACTTGAGCATGTCCAGTGCTTGCAACCTGAAATCCCTCATGTAAAACCGCTTGACAGCCATCTTGTCCCGCTGGCGCGCATAATAGATCAACGCGATGATGATAGCCGCGATGATGCCCGTGATGGCGATGAGGTTTCCTAGGCTCAGCTCGGAAAACACAGCGCTGATGGCGGGAAGGACGGACGTCATGTCCAAGGCAAACAAGTTGATGCCAAGAAACTCCATGACCTTGGGGGCAACGGAGGACAGCACGCCGTAAAGCGCGACCAATTTTGCGTATCGCGGGTCCTTGATTTCCGCCTTCAAGTCGATCTTGTGGAACTGGTCGCCCTTCGAATCGGTAAATTCGACATATCCATTGACATCATCTTGCACGAGGGGCGTGATGTAGAACGTAAGCTTGTCCTTTTCCTTGTCGAAGTTGGTCTTCAAGCTGGTTGGGGCCACCACGCACCCCGGAAAGACGGGCACCACGGTCACTGCAGGGGATTCCAGCGAGACGTGCATCTCGCCTTTCTTTTGCACCTGACGCTCGCCGGTGACGATGTTTTCCTTGGTCGCCTTGGTCTTGATCTCCGCGTTGTTGAGATCGATAACGAGCGGGTAGACCTTTTGCGGGTTCATGATCTCGAAGTACTCGACTGCGACGTTCTTGTCATACTCGCTAGCGGCGGATGCAGGGATTGCCTCTTCCAGCGACCTCGCGTCATCCTTCTTCTCGGCTTTTCGTTTCATGGCAGTGTCGGGAACCGCCTTATCAGCCGCCGGGGGTGAGGGCTGGTCCATCAACGCCGGGGGTGAGGGCTGGTCCATCAACGCCGGGGGTGAGGGCTGGTCCATCACCGCCGGGGTGGCGGCGGTTTTCGGCAGGCTCGGTGAAGGTTGCCTTGCCCGCGAAATCCCGCCACCCAATGTGGAAGGCATGGACGAGCCCACAGAGGGCTGGGGCGATGCAATGCCTGCAGGGGGCGAACGTGCCATTCCCAATTCTGATCGGAGGGCCTCGAGCTCTTCTCGAACTTCGGCCGGGGGCATTTCCTTCTCCTTTTCAAGCGAACTGTCGAGATCTGACACGACAACGGGGGGAACCTCGTCCACCTCGTCCACCTTGTCCGCCATCAGAGCGCCGGCTTCATGAATAGGTTCAAACTCCTCGTCTCCCACGCGCCTTTTTTCAGACGTGAACTGCGACATGAACCCGTATTTATTGCTGGCCTTGATGGATTCGCCGTGACCGCGGGACTTGAGCGTGGACAAATCGGGACCACTCACTTCTTCACGCTCAACGAGGAAAAGCTCTTCCCCGAATTCAATACTAATTTGCTTGGTGGTTTTCTGGTAATCCTCGGCCTTGAGTAGCTGGCGCATGAACGACAAGAAGGCAATCGAGTTCAGCTCGACAAATGGCGGAAGGACTCCTTTCGTGACGAGCAGCACCAAGATAGAAACTGCGGTGTCGAGAAAGGGGTCTTGATCGTTCACCTCGATGTCGTGCGAACCTTGGTTCGCCGATTCGATGCCAAAACCATCGATTACAACCTTGAGTAACATGGATGAACGGTTCGCGATGATATATTTAAAGTATGCCTCGCGAAAAAAAGCGGATGAACCACTCGCCGTGAACCAATCAATGCCCGAAAACAGCCAACGTAAAGGTACCAGCTTATCGATATACCATTTCAACTTGCAATACAACGCGGGAAACTTGAAATCGTACCACGTGCTCATCACGAAGAGCTTCGTGCCATTCTTGGACTTTTACTTGAAATACCCCGTGTTCAAGGCGTCTTGCGAGATTCAAGGGCATGCCATCGCGTTCATGGCGCGCTTCTATCCTGATGAGCTCGAAAAACTGCGCAAGCTTGTCATGGATCGAAAAAACATCGATCTAGTGTCCGTGCACTACAGCGACCAGGTGTACCTTGCCTATCCCCGCCGCGACCTGGAGCAATCGATGCGCGTGAATGACGAGGTGCTAGAAAAGTACGGGCTGCGACGCGGGGGGACGTTCTTCGCGCAAGAGAACTTCTTCGGCCCGGGCGCGATCCCCGTGATGAAACAGAACGGGTATTCCGTCGCCTTGCTCAACCGTCATTACTTGCGGCATTACCAGGGCGAGCTGCCCAGCGTCCCGTATTACGAGCGTGACGGCGTGTTTTTCCTGGTCGGCGGTGGATTCACCGCGAGGGACAAGGAACGGGCAAGGGCAAGTGGCGGCCAAGCATATGATGACGTGCCCGAGCTGGTGTTCGATTACTGGGGAGACGGGGAGCTCGCGTTCACGCAAGGCAACAATTATTTCCCGTTCCACGGCCCGTCCGAGAAGAAACGCTTGAAACGGCTGGCGTTGTACATCGACCGGCACAAGAACGGGTACATCACCGATTCTTGCACGAGCCACGTCGAACGGTTGCAGGAGATGGGCGTGAAACCGGAACCCTTGCCCTTGCTCTTGGATGGCTCGTGGAACTATCCCACGTACGGGGGCGTGTATTTATGGATGGGAAGGTACAGGCTTCCTTGGGAGCGCGATGGTTACGTCCGGTCCCACACGTTCCGGACGCGTGCCAAGATACTCGCCACGGAGGCACTGCTCTCCCATGTCAAGGGCGTGCCCAGGCACGTCAGCAAGAAACTCGGGATCGCGTGGAAGCACCTGTTGCTCGCCGTGGTCTCCGACTCGAGTGGCCAAACGCCCGTGATCACGGAGGTGCGCTACTCGTTCAACGAATCCAACCTCGCCCGCGAGTACGCCCGGGAGGTCGTGGAATTTACAAAGAGCAACTTGGGCCTCGGCGCGAAGACGAGGGTGCTGGTTGATTGCTCGGCCAAGACCTACGAAACCCTGGACCAGGCTGCCCTCGTGCACCACCTCAAGGGCCTCGACGGTGAATCCTCGTCGTTGGATTCTTTGCGTGACGATATACCCGCATTCAACCCCACCACGTGGAACATGAAACGCGCATGCTTTTCCATCAGGAAGGCCGTTGGAACCAGAGCACCAACGGAATATTACCTGGATATCGAGTTCAAGGGACGACCAACCCGGCTCTTGTCACGCGTGCTCGGCATCGCGAGAACAAACAACAATTTCACGTATCACGAGAAGTTCGATGCGCATTTCTCGAACTACGTTGGCTTCACGGTGCCCCTGGCGGGACGGGCGATCACCTTCTGTCCCGCGTTGATGGAGGATGCCCCGGTGGAGGTCCGGCTCGACGATCTCAAGACCGACGAGACCATCGGCAAGACATTCCTACCCCTCCCGAACGGCTAGAATCCTGTTCAGGCCCGCCAAGCCTTCCGATGAGAGGCTTTTACAGGAGCATTTCTATGCCATGGACAAGGGGGATGTCGTCGCCCGTTTCATGCATGAAAAATTCCTTTTTCCCAGGCGCGACATGGCCGACATGTGCCATGTGGACTATGTCAAGAACATCGCCGTCGTAGCCGTTTTGGGAGAAATCGGATTCGAAAAAATCATAGGCGTAGGCGCTTCCTTTTTCCAGCCGGCCAGCAATACGGTGGAGGTTGCTTTTTCCGTTCTGAAAGAATGGCAAGGAAAGAGAATCGCCTCCGTTTTGATGAAAATGGTGGAACGTTCGGCAAAGAAGGGTGGCATCAAAGGGATGGTCGCCTATACCCTGCCCAAAAACCAGAGAATGATGGTGAACGCGATGAACAGAGCAATTACACAATATGCCGCTTTCAAGGCAGAATCAGAAATTTTCATTGTAAACCCCTTGGTACATTATTGCTTGACAATGCTACCATGGCTATACTATTTAAAACCTACATTTAACATCTTATACCACGGTAGAGAACAAGGAGAAGTATTTAAACGACTTTCAAGGTGTTTAAGGTATAGTTATTCCCCCCGTTCGGGTGGCATCGCGCCACGAGCGGTCCAGAAACCTGGCGCGGCGGGTCTTGCACGACGGGAATGATGCATCGCGCACGGGCGATGGCTTGGTGTCTGCTTAACGGCAACCACATCGTCAGACCTTCTCGTTTTTCCCTTTTTCTTTTACTCGATCTTCTCGGTGAATGCCTTGAATCTAGTCTTTTTCAAGTCCATCTCCCTTGGATCAGGGCCGAGAACGGGAGTTTTTTTAACCGAAGAGAACAATGAACCACTGGGACCTTTTTATCAACATGAGGAGAGGTTTAGTGGTTGGAAAAAAATCGAGTAAATCAGCATCGGAAACAAAATCGAGCAATAACGTGGCTAAAGTATGGCCTTGCTTGTTAAATAGTGGATTCGCCCCGTTCCAGTCCCCTAACACGTGGTTTTCCATCAACATTCTGTTTATATCACGGTTGTTTTGGCCAGGTGAACCACTTCATCCGTTTGAGATGGGATTAGCCTTTGGACTGATGTTTATTGTAGGAGCTTTCTCGAAGTTAATATTTGGGTGGCTTGCGGACACCCGCCCGAGGATCACGCTTCTCGCGATCACTTCATTCTTTCCAGGCCTTGGATTTTTCTTGTTCGGATTCATTCCAGAAGGTGGCGGCTTATTCGCATTCATGATCTTTATAATCATCATCATTTTCAGAGAAATGTTTACTGCAGAGATGCCGGTTACCACGTCATATACAGATGATGCGATCGAAGAACAAAAAAGGTCTCAAGTATTAGGGATGATATCCGGGGTCATATCATTAACCACGGTGATTGCTACTCTTGTTGCCGCTATTTCTTTCGCTCCAGGTTGGCATTATTACTTCTGGATTTTTGGTGGAATTGCGATGGGGGGTGGGATTATCATCTTTAAATTTGGGAAGGAACCGAAACGGGGAGCGGAGAAGGCTGAACTTAAGAACTTGTTAAAACTCGACTCTGCCGTGTACAAATATCATCTCACGAAGGAAACGATCAAATCCACGGTGTTCTCCACCACCAATCTCGTTGCTATAGTTGAGGGCATATTCACGTGGATGATGTTCGCCGTTCCCTTGTTCTTGGTGTTTGCATATTTACAGTCCGCACCTTATTTCTTGAGCCCATTCTCCATGAGCCTACTATTCATTTTCTTCGTATTGCCGGGCACGATCACGGGGAACATGCTCCTTTCAAAGAAATTCGATGAACTAGGAAATCGATCTATCAAGAACCGCATACGATTAATTTTCGGTAGTTTGATTGGATTGGCCGTTGCATGCATTTTCCTTGTTTTCCCGCTTCCAGCCTTGTCGAGTGGCGAGGGTGCCAACATCGGTGCCGTTCTTTCTGTCCCAACATTCTGGGTGCCTTCTCTCGCGTTGTTTTTCGGATATTTGTTTGTAGGGGTTTATTTTACCAATCAGAAGCCTCTTCTCCAAAAAATAAACCTCCCCGAAGCACAAGGTACTGTCAACGCCTTTAATGTATTCTTTGAAGTGTTAGCAACCGGGATAGGAAGCGTGCTATCAGGTGCACTTTTATCATTCTTGGGAAATAATTACCAGCTTACTGCGCTTATCTTTTGTATAATCGGTGCAGGCGGCGCAACGCTATGGCTCATCGGCTTGAAACGCATTGATGGTGATCTTGATCGCGTGTCTTGCATTTTAAAGGAGAGAGCTAGCCAGATAGAAAGAGAGACTTCAAGTTCATGACATTGCTCTTGCTTCTTCATTAATATCTATTATGTATCACGAAGCCTGGAGAAGATTTGGGATAGAACAACTGACAAAATCCGAGCGTCCCAACATGGTTATTCCCCCCGAGCAACCGGAATCGAACCGTTATTTCAAATAATCTCACGCATGCATGGTATCATGATGGTACCTAGCATCCAATCGATAATCCCGGTATCATCCATGCCATGTCCAACTTTGTCCGAGAAAAGTTAAACTGTTTTAACACCCTCCTCCGGGATGCCACCGATGCGTATCACGCGCGCCCACGCGAGGAGAACCGTGATGGCCCCCACCGCCATGCTCGGGAACAGCAAGCCGAACTTCACGATGGACACCGTGATGATGATGGCCGGAACGAAACGCGCGTAGGTTGCAGGGGCCAACAGCACGTGGGCGATTAGCAAGTTCTCCATGGTATCCAAGCACCCCGCGACCAGCGGGAACACAAGCATGGCAAACGATTTCTTGCTGAGCGCGCCGTGGATGCCCAGGAAGTCCAGCGCGCGCAATCCCAGCAAGTGTATCCCGAAGAAGAGAAATACCCACCCAGGCATCATGCACACGTCGAGGATGTCCACGAACAGCTCGAGATGCAACACTCCCGCGGCAATGAACGCGGCGACGATTTCATCCATCTTTTCAGCAGTGAACGCGAACTCCACGCTCAAAACATCAAAACCGGTCACTTTCACGAGGGATTCAACGGCTTGTATCCATATCCCGAATACCGATAACACGACAAGAGCCGAAATCGTCAGCAAGCCAAGCACCGGGTCGGATGGCCGCGAGCGCAAGATAGAAAGAGACATGTTCACGCGTTTTTCCGAGGTGGATCGCATTTATACGAAGCACTCTAATTTTATCCCATGGGAACGCGCTTGAATCCCCGCAACTGGAACAAGATATTCCCGAATAAAAACGTCCGGGACGTGTACCTGCGGGCGATCGAGTTCAAGCGGTTGCCGTCGGACTGGATCCCTTGTTCCGTGAGCATTTTCGGTGCAGTATGGCAAAAATATCGCAAGGACCTTGTTGATGTCGTGAAACGCCATCCGTTCGTTTTCGGGACCTTTCTCAAGCGGAAATTTGACTTCGACAGCATTCCCTCCCGTCACCAGGCGGGAGCCAAGTACAATGACAACTGGGGATGCACGTGGCAGGTCGCCAAGGGTGGCTACGAGGGACAAGTCATCGGGCACCCCCTCGCGGACTGGAACGCGCTCGACATTTACCAATTTCCCGATCCGCTCAAGTTCACCGAGCGGGGCAAGAGGCACTGGACGGGCTTGAAGCTCGCATCGAGATGGGCTCTGCGCTCCAACGTTTTGCGCAACGGTGGATGCGAGCGCTTGTTCGACCGGCTGTATTTTCTCAGGGGATTCGACAACTTGATGATGGATATCGCAGGCAATCACCCAAAATTACCTACACTCGTGCAGAGGTTGCAGGACCACGAGATGATGCTCGTGAACAAGTACCTCGACATCGGCGTCGATTCCGTCTCGTTCCACACGGACATCGGCATGCAAGACCGGCTCATGATAAGCCCGAGGCAATTTCGCAAGCACATCAAGCCCATGTTCTCAGCACTTTTCCAGCGTGCCCGCCAAGCAGGTGTCCACGTGTACCTCTCGTCGGATGGACATCTATTGGAGATCGTCGATGACCTGATCGAGTGCGGCGTGTCCGTACACGACCCGCAGGAGCGCGCGAACACGCTTGATGGCATCAAGCACGCTTACAAGGGCAAGCTCTGCATCGATCTCGACTTGGACCGGCAAGCGTTCCCGTTCCTGTCCCCCGGGGAATCCAAGGAACACGTGCTCCATGCCGTTGACGTGCTAGGGTCGGACACCGGCGGCTTGATGCTGAAAGCAGAAATCGGGGACACGAACATCCCCCTCGAAAACATCGAGGCAATTTGCTCGGCATACGAGGTTTGTTGCATTCCTTGAAGAAACACTAGTGGCATTGCTGGCAATTGAACATCAATTCAACGTGCTTCCCGAGTTGGCCATGCGCATGCATAATCTCGAGATGTATTCGCACCGGCATCGCGCGTGCCGGAACTTGCGACAAAACCGGGACTCGTCTATCCCTTGCATGGTCAATTCAAGGCAGAGGCGCTCGAAGAAGAAGTAATGCACGATGTCGTTCACGATCCGGTCGAAATCATCTTCCGTGTACTCGTGCTCGGTGATCAACGTCGGGTACACGACGGTCACGGATTTTTTTCGTTTAAAATTGTAACCGCCAGAACGCCACCGTTCTAGGGACAAACGATATTTAATTTGTTCCATACAAGTGATCCGGGGAAAACCATCCATAAAAGGTTATGCAACGTGAAATGGCGCCCCGTGGTTGATTATATCACGCCCGGGCGTTTAAATAGCACTTCCCGCGATGGTCTCCCACGCGGGTGCGGCACCGGGTGCCCGCCGTTGCCTTGCACGAGGCATCGATTCCGAAGAACGGATCCACCACCCGGGGTGATATCCCCTTCTTGTAGGAAACACCTTTTTGATGGGGCTATCGAGATCGCGTGGTGAAAATGGGCACCACGGCATCTTGTCCCCCCGCTTCCCTCGAGATTGGCGCCGGCGGGAACCGTTTGAGCCATCTTGCGGGGGATGGATCAAGCTTGGCACAGTTGGGCCTCGATGATACCACCGTTTACCGAGATGATCGCGTATCTCCCCGATTTTGCTTCACCGGCATTCACGCATAACGCCCGCCCGATGCGATCGACGCCGGGCGACTCGTGAATGTGGCCAGCAACGACTATATCTGGTTGATATTTTTCGATGATGAGGCGCACCGATCGCGAGCCCACGTGCGTTTTCTGGAAGGTGAAATCGAGCGTTGAATCGGCGGGCGGGTCGTGCACGAGCAAGATCGTCAAGTTTTTTCTTCCACTTTCTTCTTGCCTGGCTTCGAAACGGGTGAAGAGGGAATCGAGCCGGGTGAAAATCTCCTCATCGGAGAATGCAAAGTTGTTATACAAGCCAAGCGTCGCACCGCCGAACCCGATGATCGTGACATCATCGTCAACATTCGGCAACGAACCGCCTTGGATGGTGGATATGGCATCATGGACGAGGATAAAATTGTCTGGACCCCAGCCTGGAGTTGCCAATGCCGGGGAATCGTGGTTTCCGGGTATGTAGTACACGTTCTTGGGGGGCGGGAAGATGGAACCCAGCTTCTGGAACGCGCGGGTGAATGTATGATCGTGCTTCGCGCCGAGCGTGACATCCCCCGCGTGTAACACGAATGCTGCATCATCCACGACGTCTCGCGGAATGTCCAGCGCTTTCCCGGCAGTGTCCGAGATCAAGAGGAATCGAAATTGCATGGCCGGCACCGGTTAGGTGAGTCAAGGAACTCTTGCCTTAATCACTTGCTCTTCCGTTCGTGTTATAAGGTCCAAGGCAGAGCTATCACCATGTTCATCGATGACTCGTTCCTCGATACGCACTGGCCGTGCCGGCACGTCGTGGCCAACCTGAACAATGCCGGGGAGGGAACACCTCCTGTCCTAGCAATCGATGCAATGACTGCTTATCTCAAGGATAAAGTCGAGGGAAACGTCTCTCTCAAGGACATCATCACGATGCTTGATGATGTCAAGGTAAAATTATCTCAATTGATGGGGGGAAGGCCATTGGATTACGCGTTCATGCCCAACACGACCGAGGCGATCAACGCTGCCGCGCACGCTATTACCTATCCCCCGGGATCGAACGTGGTCTTGTGTGACTTGGAATTTCCTGCTAATTACATCCCATGGCAGAATCTCCGCCAGTTCAACGACGTCGACGTGCGCGTCGTGCACAACGTGAACGGGCAAGTACCCGTCGATGCATACGCGGAAAAAGTTGATGCGAACACCCGTGCCGTCGCCGTCAGCCACGTCCAGTTCTGCAACGGGTACAAGTCCGACATCCCGGCGCTAGCCCGGCTGGCCCACGAGCACGATGCATACTTGGTCGTGGATGTCATCCAGAGCGCGGGCGTCATCGATTTCGACGTGGACAAGATGGGTGCCGATTTCATCGCGGGGCAGGCAACGAAGTGGTTGCTCGGGCCGATTGGTGCAGGTTTCTTGTACGTGAAACCCGCCTTGCAGCAAGAAATGAGCCCGAGATATGCCGGGTGGTGGTCTGTTGAGGACGTAGAGAATTTCAGTTTCAAGGACCGCCAGCTCGCTCCCGCTGATCGCGCTGTCAATTCGTCGATGGTTTGTTTCAATTCCCTCGCCATCGTTTCTGCCGAGAAATTCGCTTGTGGTGCGGTTAACTTGCTATCTCCGTGCCCTTTCCAATCGAAGCGCACGCACTTGAATTTTTTCGAGAGGGTATCCATGATGGCGGTCCAGTACGCCATGTTCCCGAAAATCCCGTGAAGGAGAATGACGGTATCTTCGCTATCTCCTTTCATGTCGAATGATATTTGATTTCCAGCTACGGTCACGACGGGCATGTAAAACCACCTTTAAAATCAGTTCCCTATGACTACTAGCCTCTTCAACCTATTAAACCAAGATCCATCCAATGAGAAAAGCTGCTTACCTCACCATCGACGACGGACCGGGCGAGGATACGGCCTGCAAGATCCGGGTGCTGGCAACCATGGGCATCCAAGCAATCTGGTTTTGCAGGGGAACATTCATCGAGCACCACCCTCGCCTTGCCAAGGACATCATCGTGGCCGGTCATTTGCTCGCCAACCATTCTTACGACCATCCCTACTTCTCTCGTTTATCCATAAAAGAATGCCAAGACCAGATCGTCACTACCGAGAATATTATCGATGCCGCGTACACGTCTGCTGGTATCACGCGCCCAGCGTTGCATTGCTTCCGTTTCCCGTGGGGCGACAAGGGGACCGGCAACGGGCTCGATGCTTTCGCGTGCAGTGCGCGTGGTGCGGCGGGAAACCAACTGGCCACGCTGCAAGCATTCCTGAACGAACGCGGGTTTCGCCAGCCGGCATTCGAGCCCGTCACGCATGCATGGTACACCCGCGCATCGCTTGACAAGGATTTCGATACCTACTGGACCCTCGACCCGGGAGAATGGCGACTTCTCAGCAAGAATCCCAAGCACCGGCTCTCTTCCATCGATGAGGTCATCGGGAACATCAAGCATCTTGTTTCAAGCAGCCCTCCTGCATCCCCCGAGATCGTCGCCGTTCACGACTTTCACGAGACACGTGAAACATTCGTTCCCATCCTCGAGGAATTCGGCCGGCTCGGAATCGCGTTTACACGCATACCATCCATCGCTTGATATAACATCCGCATTGATCGAAGTGATAAATATGGAATTGGACTTGAAAAATCTCCAGAAATATCATCATTTCATTTCATAATTTCTCGATTGTAATGGTTAGAAGTTCAACGCAGACTTGCTCGTTTCCAAACACAATCCTTTTTTCCTTGATTATCCCTCGTACAACGAGATGAAAATAATTTTATGATTAATTATATCTCCAGTAATTCCCGGTATGCCTTGATGATTGCATCTCGGATGAAAGGGACTCGCTTCTCTAGCGGTGCATCGCGTGAACCGGCCACGTCACTCCTCTCGCACTTGCAACACTTCGATGGGCGGGGCCAGTGCCCGGGTCCCATGTGCGCGCGGTATCGTCGCGGGAACCCGTCGCGAGGACGCGCCCGTCGGGAGAAAATGCAATTGACAAGACAGGGAGAGAATATGCGCGAACACCATGCAATTGCAACGACATATTACGTGGATAGGAGGCGAGTGGGGAATATAACGTTACCCGGCTCGGAGTTAATGCTAAATTCTGGAAAAGCTCGAGGTAATGGTAACTTGGACGGTCTTGAAGGTATGGAGGGAAAAATGAAGGGAATTGGCAAGATCACGCTTGGAATTCCTTGATCCTTGACCTGAGCGTGACCTCGGTGATGCCACACGTGGTGGCAATGTGTTTCTGTGCCCTGTGCTCGCCGGTTTCCTTGCATGCCAAGTACAGCGCCGCGGCAATGACGCCTTTAGGATCCTTGCCAGCCGTGTTGTGCCCGGCTTCGAATTGGATCAACAATCGTTCGGCAATGACCGAGACTGCCATGGAGATTTCAAGAGCGCTCGCGTACCGGGGAAGCAAGCTTGCAAGGTTCATGCGGGGTACCTTCACGCCCAGCTCGTTGATGAGCACGCGGTAGCAAATCCTGATGTCCCTGTCCGTTGTGGATGGCACTTCGGCGTAGATGTCGTTCACGCTACGTGGAATCTTGCTGAGCCTGCAGGCCAAGTAGACGCAGGCCCCCACGAAGCCATTGATAGACCTGCCCCGCAGGACCTTGAGTTTCTGGACCTTGCGGTAGAGGTTCGCCGCCGTCTCGGCAACGCAGCGAGGCAGCGAGAGGTTCGTGCAGATGCGCTTGATCTCGTTCACCGCGATCAAGAAGTTCTTCTTCTCCCAGCTCAACCTGGAATTCCATTTCACGGCGCGCTTTAGTTGGGCAGACGCGTTCTTGTCCGGGCGCACGACCGTCGTCCACGAGATGTCTGATAATGCCGATATCGGGGAACCGTTGTGGCGCCGGTTCTCCACCTCTTCCGCCGTGAATGCACGTTTTTCTTGTGCGAAGTCAAACGCGTGCTCGTCCACCACGAACCCGCACGTGGCACACACGCGTTCACCCCTGTGGTCATCGTTGATCAGGTTGTCACCACCGCACTCGGGGCAGGTTTTAGTTTCCCCCGGGGGCGTCTGGTCCTGAAACGATATCCGAGTTGTGTATTCTTCCATGGTCGATTTTCTCGTCTTGTCTGGTATCTCTTGGTTGCTATTATCTTTGCGCGATGCGAATTATGTAATTCGCCCAAAACATATATGTTACATAAAAAAACGGGTGCAACATTCAATTTGTTCCAGACATTGGATCGAAACATGCAGTTTCGTTGCACCCCTTGCAACCCGTCATGTTGCGGCATCAGGGATGGCGAGCAAAAAAAAATAATGCTGTTTCCGGAGGAAGTCGAGCGTCTCGAACGGCATGCGATCGCGTTGAAGAGGGATGAATTCGCTGTCATCGAGGATTTATTGTTTCCCGACACGAAAAACCACGTGTTGCTAGTTGCAAGCTATCGTTTATATCTCGAACGCGACAAGAACAACCAATGCGCGTTCCTCGATCCTTCAACAGGGTTTTGCCAAATCCATGCCATCGGCGGGCCCGAGGAAAAACCCTTGGTATGCCGTGCCTATCCAATCGCCATTAAAGCTATCGACGCGGTCACGCGAGAGTATTACATCGACACGGGCTGTCCCGTCATCGAAAAAACAAGGGATGAATACACAGTCATCTCTAAATTAACGAGCATCCAAGACGTTGAGGAGTTCCTTGCAGGTTCCTTTCCAGACGAGTTCCCGGCAGCCAAGGAAATCGTCACGCGGCTGAACTGGATCCCGCTGCGCCTCCGGCAGCTCGAGCTCGAAGGGAAGATTGTCGTTCCCGATGAATTCTCGCAAGACCAGTGGATGGATGCCTTGGATCACTGGGACCGGAAGGACCTTGTTCCAAGCGACGATGATTGGCTCGATGACGGGTAGGCCGGTGCGCGTGATGCTGCAAGGGCATTAACAAACACGCGGGATGGCCTCGCCAAGTGGTGTTGCCAGTATCCTCGTGCCACCGATCCTGGTGTTCACCAAGACTTTCCCGTGGCGTTCATCCTTGGCACGGCCGATCACCGACGCGCCTTCGCAGCCCGGGAGTGTCGCGAGCTTGGACACGAGCTCATCTCCGATCCCTCGCGGGACCGCCATCACCGCGCGCCCCTCGCAAGCCATCTCGTAAGGGTTCAGCCCGAGCATCTCGCACGCGGAGATGGTCGTTTGCTTGAACGGCACGCGTTCTTCGTCCAACCAGATGCTCAGGTTGGATTTTGTTGCAAGCTCGTTCAAGGCCGTGGCAATGCCGCCCCTCGTCGGGTCTTTCATGGCATGAACCCCGCATTCCTTGGCCAGCCCGGCGACGTCCACCAGCAACCGCACGTCAGACACGATGTCCGTCTCGAACGAGATGCCCTTCCTGCACGCGAGTAGCGCGGTGCCGTGATCCCCCAGGGTCCCCGACACGACGATGTCATCGCCTGCCCTGATGCCAGAATCCACCACGAGGTCAGGCTTGCGGGCAAACCCGATGCCTGTTGTCGCGGATATGCACCCGCTCAAGGTGCCCTTGGGCATCACCTTCGTATCGCCCGCGATGATCGAGACGCGCGCTTGGGCAGCGATGCGCACCAGCGAATCGTTGAGCCTGCCCAAATCCGCGATGGGGAACCCCTCCTCGACGATGACCACGGACGTCATTGCAACCGGCGTCGCGCCCATCATCAAGACGTCATTGATGGTGCCGCACGCGGCGAGCTTGCCGAGATCGCCGCCCGGGAAAAAAAGCGGTTCCACCGTGTGCCCGTCGGAGGTGATGACCACGTGGAGGTCCGGGTGCGGCGCGATGCTTGCTGGAATGGAAGCGCCATCGTCAAGTTCGTCAAGCCCGATGCCATCACCCACCTTTCGAAATTGCACGTTCCTCGTCAAGTATTCCACGAGTGCTTGGTTCATCAACCCGCCCGCGCCGTGGCTCAAGGTGATCTTTCCTCGCTCGTCCACGCGGGCGTGTGCCGGGAACGCATTCCTTGTCATGCGCGCGCTACATGGCGCATATCATTATATTCTTGCAGAGCGCCCCGTGTACCATGATACAGCATGCTGTTGGTGAATTCTTGAAATGCCGGGATTCGCTCACGTGATCGTTTCGCTTGGCCTTTCCATGTTCTTGCACAAGGTCACCGACGGAAAATTTTCGATCAAGCACGCGATTATTTTCAGCGTGAATTCATTGGTTGGCCCTGACCTTTTTGGTGTCCTGGATTATCAAGGCTATGTTTACGTTTTCTTCCACGGGTACGGGTGGTTTGTCGCGGCCTTGCCACTCGCCTTGGTGTGGTGGGTCTTTTCCGCGTACCGGTTCTCGTGGAACCCATTGCACGTGGCGAAACGGGACATCGTGTCAGAACCCGTGATGACAATTCCCGAGGCCTTCTGCACGGTCTCCGCGGGCGGCATAATGCACCAATTCGTGGACTTGATCGGTCATCCCTCATTCATCGAGTACGCGGGACAGCAAGACACCCCGTGGGGAGCCGTTTGGTTCGGTGGCGATAACTGGTTCTCCTTGCAAGGCGTCCTCGGGACGGGGATGTTCCCGTGCGGGAACGAGTTCGGGTTCTGGGAATTTTACGCGTATATCATCCCCGTGACCGCGGGTTCCCTCGTGTTGATGTTCTTCTTGATGCAGCGGGGGACGCGCGCGTTCTACGTCTCGTCCACGATCATCGTGATCGTGACGTTTCTCCCGCTCGCCATTGCTTATTTCATCCCGGATACGAGCGGGTTTGACGTGAACGCGCTCGGTGTTAATTATTTCGGGGGTGACGTCGTGCCATCCACGTACCGGCTCACCGGGGGAGAAGCAGACCTTGGGGTGATGGTGTTTTTCGGCCTTTTCTTCTTCGTGCCCATCGTGCTGTTATGGATGGGTTATGCAGGCATCCCGGGTCTCAAGAAAAAAGGATATCGTGCCATCTTGGAAAATGTCGAGCGGGAGTGCCGCGCGGAGAAGGAATCGAGGCTACGAGCCATCGCCTCCCGTGCCACATGACATGCTTATGTGCTGAATTACCATTGTTTTTTTTTCTAGTACCATTCTCCACTATCGAGTTCCATCAGATCCGGAGATACCTCCATCATGCAAGCATCCAAGCAGAATACCCCGTGGTACGTTGTTCTCATCATTGCAGGCTTCACCTTGCCTGTCGCGTTAACGTGGCTGTTCGTGGAATTGTATTACACCTTTTACACGCTTAATACCATCATGTTCTTTACCGCTTGGGGCATCGTCATTTTCGGTTTCTTATTAGCTATATTCATGATCGTGAAAGTTTTCATGCTCATGAAGGTGAAACCATTCGGGGACGGCGTAGTCGTTCGGGGGTTTCGCACGACGTCCGTCATCATGATCGCTACAAGCCTTAGCATCTTGCTCATCTTCGGAGCACCGACGATCCAAAAATACGACATCCACCCGCACTTGTCCTACACGGGAGACCCCCGGACGTCGATGACGCTCACGTGGTACACGGTTTCTCCATATACCGCCACGGTCCGGTACGGCACGGCACCCGGCAACCTGTCTTCGGTGATGAATGAAGCCGAACTGGCCAGCAAGCACGTCGTGAACTTCACCGGGTTGTCCCCCGCGACGACTTACTACTACACGATCGACGGGTTCGACGAGCTGTGGAGTTTCACGACGGCAAGCGGGATATCAAACCAGGCAAAATTCGTTGCCATATCCGACATGCACGCCGATGTATTTTACGAGCACATGCTTGGCGATCTCGTGAACGAGGATATGGACTTCGTGCTCGGGGTGGGTGACATCGCGGATTTCGGGGGCTGGACACGCGAGTGGGCGAGCATCATGTCACCAAGTAACCTCGGGATGATCGCGACGAATTACTCGTTCATGACCACGATCGGCAACCACGATTCCTTGATAGGTGGGCTAAGAAACTATATGAAATTTTTCACCATGCCCGATAATGCGGGTACCCAGAAGTATTATCACTTCAAGTATAACGGCATTAATTTCATCAACCTCCATCTCGAGTGGGGCATTGACACGTACACCAACGCCCAAGAAACGTGGCTCCAGCAAACACTTGATTCCATTGGTAACGATGAATGGCTCGTGGTCCTGTCACATTGCATGCACTTCTGATGCACGTGTAATTTTGAAAAGGCCATTATGTTCAATGACTTGCTGCAACGGGTGAAAAATCTAGTGGGTGAAACAGGCATCAGGTGGTCGTTCAATGGAAAGGAACACGTCAAGAAGGCCCTCGTGATACCAGGCGAGGTAACCACGACACGGTGGGTGCTGGATGCGGTGAGATTGAAAATAGACACGGTGGTTGGAGGCGAGTTTTCAAGGCATGCCCGTCTCGCGCTTGTTGAACTCGGGATGAACGTGATAGAAGCATCACATTATGGAATGGATTTACCCGGCATGGGCAAGTTAAAATTCTTGTTGTCGTTAAAACACCCCACCGTCGATTTCATACTCTTCGAGGAACCGGCCAGCGGCCGTTGCTGATCATAAACGCGGGAGCCTAAACCATTATTAGGAATCACGGTGCATAGTTAATTCATTACATTCATATACCCCAAAAGGGAAGAGAAATGCCCATCATTGAATACAAAAGCATGAAACCCCTCATCAGCGACAAGGCGTATGTCTCGCCCAACGCAACAATCATTGGAGACGTGGCCGTGAAGGACCACGCGGTGATATGGCCAGGGACGGTTATCCGCGGGGATTTTTCAACGGTCACCATCGGGGTATACTCTACAATCTTCGATGGCGTGATCATGCACGCGCGCACGAAGAACAGCTCGATCAACATTGGGAACTATAGCATCATTGAAACCGGGGCCTGCATCTATGGTTTATACACGGAGGATTACGTGACGATTTCCAAGAACACGGTCGTGTTCGAGGGGACCTCGGTAGGCGAGGGGGTCCTTATCTTGCCCGATTCGATGGTTCCTTCCGGGATGAACATCCCTGCACGCACGGTGATGCAAGGCGACCCCGTCATCACGGTCAGGGAACTAAGCCGCGAGGACTTGATGCGCCAAAAGGACAGGGCAGAGTATTATAGCGAACTATTTGAAAAGATCAAGCATAACTTCCCGCAAATCCAGCCCTACATGGTCTCGCAGGCCGATTTCTTCAAGTTCTTATTGAAATCCGAGAAAATATAAAACTGGAAAGCAAGCATCATTCAATTTTTTCAATGAACTTTTGCACCATCTCCTGAAACCCGTTCACGGAGATGTTGAACTTCGGCGCAATTTTAGTCATGAAGTACTTGATACAAGCAGGAATCGCGAAGAACTCGTACTTGAACTCGACGAACCCACCCTCGTTTTTTAAAGAGGTTGCATGGAGCTCCTGAGACGTTCCCAAGTTTCCTTCTTGATCCGCATCGAAACAGATCTCGGGAAGGACGTGATTGGCTTTTAAGCATTCGAGAAGGAATTCTTTTTCAGAACCCTTGGGGAACTCGTCCTTCAACAATATTGCAGAGGAAATCCATATCCAGCCGCTCTTTACCCGTATGATTACCAAGAAATCCTTGTTATCAATGACCCAAGGAGCACCGATGACCTCCTGCTCCCCGAGGATGGTGCGGCCGTACCGAACTTCCAGCTTTTTCAGGTATCCTTCAATTTCCGACAATATCTGAATATCTTCCATGAGCTCACCTTGTACCTTTTTCTTCATCCCATAACCAAATTCAATAAGACCATCGGATTGTTCATAAAATAAAATTCGATAACGAGAAGCGCAAGCAAGCCGGACATCAATCCCAACCACGCTCCTTTTTTCCACGAGATAATATTCCTTCCGTCAAGCATTCCAATGGGAAGCATGTTGAACACGCCTAGAAAGGTGTTTATGTAGGCTCCGAGTAAAAAGAGCAGGGAATATTCGAAACCGACGAGAGCCCCTGTAAACATCAAGGGTAACAACACCATCGATATGATGAAATTGGACAAGGGGCCAGCGATCTTGCATTTCCCCGCTTGGTCTTTGTTTTCAAGGCCGATTACAACGACGGCGCCGGGAAGCGCAAACGGCGGGAACCCGGCAATTAAGTATCCAAGGATACCAACTACCGTGATTATCATCCCGAACGTGAGCAAGCGAAACTTGGCGGGAAGCTTGAAACGACGGCCTACTTGCCGGTGGGAGAATTCGTGTATCAAGAACCCTGAGGTTGATAATGTTGCCAAGTAATATGGAAATAAAACTTGTTCGAGAGAATCAAATGTAGGAATGCCAGATATGCCGGAAAACACGCTCCCGCTGATGAACATGCCTATGATAAACATTAATATGAAGGCGATCACGATGTGGAAGACTTCATTGCCCCGTGGCCAGAAAATACCCTTGATCACGACCCCGCTACTTGGATCGAACGGATTATCCGGCAACTCGGTGATGGTAGGTTCCCACACGTACTCGCCAGGCCGGTCGGTGCTTGATGTCCCGTAATAGCCTTGCTGGTCGCGGGACAGCTCGTACGCTTGCATACTAGGGCCGGAATCCATTCCACCGATGCATCCATGGTTCTCCGGCAATCGATGAACCGCACAGAAGGATTTGCCGCAAAGCCTGCACGGGAATAACATGTAACTACTTTCTGAGCAAAAATCGCATATCTTCGAGGGCATGTCGTTTTCCTTTCGTTACAATTATTTATCGCATGTGTATACTGCATTCAAGGATAATATTAACAGAATTCGATTAAATGGTTTTCCCTATCCACAACAAGCATTGAAGCGGTACAAAAAATGATTGCATGGCTACAACGCGAGGGAATCCATCTGGGAGAAATTATTCTTGATGAGAAAGTAGGCTAGCATCCCGAAAACTTCCTCGACATTCTGGTTTTCCTTGGCACTTGTTTCGATATACGAAATATTGAGCTCTTGAGCGATGCATTCTGCTTGCTCCTTTGTAACGGCTCTTTTCTCCACGAGATCGACCTTATTACCCACCAACACGATCGGGATCGGTTTTCCAACAACTTGGAATTCCAACATCCAGTTCTTCACGTGCTCGAAGGTTTCAGGACGGGTCACGTCGAACACGATGATGCCAGCCGAGGCATTGCTGAAATAACTCTTGCGGGCACGCTTGAATAGATCTTGGCCCGCAAGGTCCCAAATACTGAACTGGCAGACGACATCCTCGCCACGCAGCTTGTATTGCTTTTTCATAATATTGGCGCCGATCGTCGCTAAGTAATCCTCGTTAAACTTTTCCTCGACGAATTTTTGAACGAGGGTTGTCTTGCCAACAGCGCCATCACCTGCAAGCACTAACTTGAAAACATAATCGCCCGGTTCAAACTTCATTTGTTTAATTTTCCCGTCCTTGACAGGTTCCATCTCCTTGCGACTTGGGCCCAGGTTGATCATGGGGATATCTTGGGCGACCGACCGACCGCTGAGCAACCGGGCTATTTTTTCCGCGCACAAGTAAGCATATGGATAGATCTCATCCAAGTTTGCAAAGAAGTCTGCCACGGTCACCAGCAGCGCGTATTCACCCGATTCCAAGAACACGAGCCGGAAATTATCGGTGTCGAACGTCCCGCTTCCAAACGAACCCGTTTTAAACTCCGTGGTGATCTTTTTCAAGATTGGTTCGACGATCGCGCTTATGCCGGATAGAAGATCCTCGTCCAAGTTAGCTTTCTTTTTCTTCGTCTTCGATGCGATGACCAATCCATCCCGATCAACAACCAGCGTGGAGATCAAATTAGGTGTGCGTTCCAAGTAGGAACCTAGCATCTCATCTAGTTTTTTCACATCGAAGGACATGATCTCTCGCTCGACATTTTAATATGGATCAAAAGGGATTCCGGGTTAGTAGCCAGGAAGTTTAGTAACAACCCATTGACAGAATTCCAGATTCTCGTCATCAATCATGCACAATGTCTCTTCAACCTTTGCCTTGTAGAACACGTACTCGGCAAAGCCGGTGATATACCCCGTGATGAAATAGTCTATGAACTTGCTAGGAATTTCAAGGGAAGCAGAGACGTTATGCAGCAACTGGAAAATGATCTGCTCGTTCCCGATATCTCGGGCATTCAATTGCCCCCATCCCGTCGTGCTGAAAGTATCGGTAAACAGCTCCGTAATTTCACCAAGGTTCTTGGGTTTCAACTCGTCGTCCCATTTCTCTATCATAATGCGCCCGAGCTTCTTTCCAAGGAAAACCAAGAGAGGTTCTGCTCCCTCGCCATATATTGAAGAGAAAAGTCCAATGATGTCGGGCGGGAACAAGATCACGCGCTCATCAAATAACTTGATGGTTCCATTTGCATAATCGATGCCCTTTGCTTTCAACGATTTCATTCTGCTGCACCTGCCACGCTCAATGCAAGATCAAACATCGAGTATCCCAGTTCCTTGTTTTTCCACGCTGCGGAGCTTTCCACGATGCTACAGGTGTAACCCAAGTATTCCACGAGCCCGGAAAGGATGCCCATGTAAATCATGCTGATGATATCTTGGTTTTCGTCGATATTTTCATAAATGGTATTATCCACCCGGACTTTAACCGAGGCGCCTTCAGAATAGTCCTCGACGGATATAACCCCGAATCCAAGTTCCTCGAGCAACTTGCACCCCTTCACGATGAAGTCGTTATGATCCCTCGGGCCTTCCTCCTTTTCCACGATCTCCGCGATGCGGCGGCCAACCGTCCGCCCTATCCACATGATGATTTCTTTATTGCCTTGCCCGATGAGGTCTCCCATCTGGGCTAAATCGTTAGGTCGCAGGACGACAAGGGACATCTTGGTTTTTTTATAAATTATATGGGACTCAGAATCAATATTTATATTTTTCAAGCCTTTTTGGAATCCTAGTTTTTTGAACATTGAACATTCATCTTTAAAATATTAGTTAGGATAGATTCTCATTACTCACAGAGACAGCACATACATCTATATTTTATTTTACTTTTTCTAATATGTTTTTTTGTATGGACCACAACCTAAATAAACGTTCACCGTTCACGCCCCAGATCGTGCACTTCTCGCCATGATCGAGGTGTATCATAACGTAATCGCATTCCCCGCAACGTTCATAAGCGGATGGTTGGGAATGGATCACACGCGAGAATGAATTTTCTATTTTTTCAAGCAGCAATGCTGCGACCGGCTCTCACACAGTTTTAAATGAACCAAAGCATTTTGTCATCCAGTCATAAACTAGTGATTTCACAATGGGACATCGGAAGAAAAGTGCTCCACGCCATGGTTCCTTAGCATACCTCCCTAAAAAGCGCTCGAAATCGATCAAGGGCAGGATAAAGCATTGGCCAAGCGGGCAACAAGCAGGTTTCATGGGATTTGCGGGATACAAGGCGGGAATGACACATATTGCACATATTGAGAAGCAACAAAATAGTCCCTATAAAGATCAAGAAATTTTTTGTCCCGTTACCGTGTTGGAGGCCCCCGCGCTACAAGTGTATGGTGTCCGGCTGTACACGCGAACTAATCAAGGTTTGAAAGCAGCAGGCGAGGCCATGGCGCAAAATTACATCGATAATAAATACATGCAACGGAAACTCACCACACCGAAGGAGTTCAATGCCGCGGCCGGGTTAAAGAATGTTGAAGATCTTGTATCATCTGGAAAAATTGTTGAAGTTCGAGCTTTGTGTGCAACGCAACCTCATTTGAGTTCTGTTCCAAAGAAAAAACCAGATCTTTTTGAAATCAAGATCGGCGGATCGGATGCAAAAGAAGCGTTCGATTTCATTCAAAATTATCTTGGAAAGGAATTACGTGCATTTGATGTGCTCAAGGAAGGACAGCATGTCGACGTGATTGCAGTATCGAAAGGGAAAGGTTTCCAAGGCCCTGTAAAACGGTTCGGGGTTCACATCTTACAACATAAATCAAGGAAATCAAAAAGGGCTGTTGCTTGTTTGGGACCCCAACACCCGTATAGAATCATGTGGACGGTTCCACGAGCGGGGCAGCTCGGTTTCCATCAAAGGGTTGAATATAACAAGCAAATCATGAAATTGAGTGAAAAAGGCGAGGAAATCACTCCAAACGGTGGCTTCATCAGGTATGGAGTGGTAAAGGGGGACTACATCTTGATTAAAGGCAGCGTCCCTGGCTCGAAAAAACGTCTCGTTCGCCTCCGCATGACAATACGGGGAGAACGGAAGATAGAGGCTCCCGAGATCACGTATGTGAACTTGGTAAGCCAACAAATAAAGTAAGGGATTACCAATGAAAGCAACCGTACTTGATCTCGATGGTAACCAGAAGAAGGAAATCAATTTACCTGCTATCTTCGAAGTAGAATACCGGCCCGATCTCATAAACCGGGTCGTGTCCGCGTCCCAGAGCATGCAAAAACAACCCCAAGGACGTGACCCGATGGCTGGAAAGAGAAACACCGCGTATTCGTGGGGCCCAGGCCGGGGTAACGCGCGCGTTCCCAGGATAAATGGATCCGGGACAGGAGCTGCAAACCAAGGTGCATTCGCCCCGATGACGGTCGGGGGCCGGTTAGCCCATCCACCGCGCGTGGCAAAAACATTGGAAAAAAAAGTCAACAAAAAGGAAAAAGCAATCGCCTTTCAATCAGCAGTTTCCGCGACTGCAAATCCATCCTTAGTCAAGCAGAGGGGCCATATTATCGATGGATTGCAAACGACAGTGTTGATCCTTGATGACAAATTCCAAACGTTGAAACGCACGAGCGACGCTACGCGTGATGACATACACGAGGTGGGACTGGACGCCATGTGCGACGAGGTACTCGAGACATCGATTGCTTCGCTTGGTTATACCATCCCGGATAATGACCCGAACGTCATTGCCAAGGTGAACTCCATGGACGTTATAATCGGGAAAGGGCAAGCAAACGTGGAAACGCTGTCGACATACATCGACGAGATCGAAGCAAGCCACGTGTTCATCCTTGCTCGCATAAAATGCACCACGGTCGCGTCGTTCCAAGGTGTCCGCGTGGGTGATAACGTGCTGCGGAAGATCAAATGACCGTGCCTAGCCGTTCCTTTCCATCTTCCTTTTTAACGACGGGATCGCGCCCCCGTCGCGCAAGATTTCCATGATAAAGGATGGATTCGGGAGCAAGTCGAGGTGCTTGTTTTCGTTGCTGCTTTTCAAGACGGGTGGATCGATGCTATACTTGACTTCATCGTTGGTCTTGAACTGGGTCTTGCATTGTTTTCCCGTGCTCGTTACGAAAACGGGGAGACCCACGTTGATGGCATTGCGGTAAAAAATTCTCGCAAACGATCGAGCGACCACTAGACCGATACCGAGGAATTTTAAAAGATGAGGGGCTTGCTCGCGCGAGCTCCCGCTTCCAAAGTTGTCCCCCGCGATGATCACGTCATCTTGCTGTACCTTGGCCGGGAAATCATCGAGTACACCCTCGAAAACATGCGTTGCTAGATCGCGGATATCGCGAATTTCGAGAAACTTTCCCGAGATGACGTGGTCGGTTGACACGTCATCACCGAGGACCCATGCACGGCCGCGTTTCATTTATCCTGCAACCTCCCGTGGATCGGTGAGTCTTCCCTTGATGGCAGTGGCCATGGCGGTGGCCGGTGACACCAGGTATATCCTCGCGTCCGAAGACCCCATGCGGCCGGGGAAGTTCCGGTTGGAGGTGCTGGCGCACGTTTCCCCGGGACCGAGCAATCCCATGTGACCCCCCATGCATGGCCCGCATGTCGGGTATTCCACGATCGCGCCCGATTTCACGAATCTTTCGATGTACCCGAGCTTCAAAGCCTCAAGGTATGTTTCGGTGGATGCCGGGATGACGATGCATCTCGTGCGATGGTGGACGCGATGGCTTCCCAGGACCTCCACGGCGGCTTGCAAGTCTTCCAAGCGCCCGTTCGTGCACGAGCCGATGAACACTTGGTCTATTTCGACTGGCCCCGCCTCCTTGACCGGCCGCACGTTCGAAGGGGAATGGGGTAGTGCAACGAGGGGCTCGATGCTCGCGAGGTCGATCGCATGCTCGGAATGGTATGATGCCCCCTCGCCCGCGTGGACCTGCTTTCCTTGCTTGATCCCGCGGGACTTCAACCAGTTCGCGAGCTCGGCATCCGCATCGAACACGACAGATTTTGCACCCATCTCCACGCCCAGGTTGGCAATCGTGAACCGGCCGGGTAGTGAAATCGAGCGGTCATGCTGCAAGTGGATTTCAAGTGCCTTGTAATCAAGCCCGCTCGTGCCGAACTGTTTCAATAATTGAAGCGCGACGTCTTTTGCCGAAACAAGTTTTCCCAATGCCCCTTCCAAGGTCATCTTGACCGAGGGCGGGACCTTGAACCAGTTCTTGCCCGTCGCGAGCACGACCGTGGCATCCGTTGCCCCGATGCCCGTTGCGAAGCAGTTCAACGCGCCATAGGAGGTCGTGTGGCTGTCTGAACCAACCACGAACATGCCAGGGGTGACGAACCCGCTATCTGGAACCGCCACGTGGCAAATCCCTTTCGTCATCCCGAGGTCGTGCTTGATGCCGAACGATTTCACGAAATTTCTATACTCTTGGTGTATCCGGGCAACTTTCTCGCTGGAAGCAGGAACCCAATGGTCCAGGATCGCCACGACCTTGTCCACGTCCCATATTTTTTTCAATCCTGCTTCTTTCGCAATGCGCGTTATTTGATCGCCGAGCATCTCGTGGACCATGAGCAAATCAATGCTGCATTCCACGAACTCTCCCGGTTCGCACGTGCCTTGAACGAGATGATCCGAGAAGATGTTCTCGATTATCGTTTTCGCCATCGGTGACGGTGATACTATCCACCCGTGGATAAATAACCTTGGTGATTGCCGGGTGCAGATTCGTGAGTAGGAGGTGCTGGGGGGGCAAGGCCTCTTTTCCCGTAGACAACAACATTAATGTGGTTGTTCATTTACACCCGGTGAACACCGTGCACACGTCGTGAATGAACCATGTCCGTGGCAAGAACGATCATCGCGCAGCACCTGGTCAGTGGCATTTTGAGAGCTGGTGAGGAGATTTCCATAAAAATCGATCACACGCTCACGCAAGATGCAACGGGAACCATGGCATACCTGCAATTCGATACCTTGGGTATTTCGAGGGTTCGAACGGAGAAGTCCGTGTCATTTGTCGATCACAACACGCTCCAGACCGATTTCATGAATGCCGACGACCACCGTTTCTTGCAATCCATCGCGTCAAAGTACGGGATATATTTTTCACGGGCGGGCAACGGGATATGCCACCAGGTATTCTTGGAGCGGTTTGCAGTCCCGGGAAAGACATTGCTTGGCTCCGACTCCCACACGCCAACTGCAGGAGGCATTGGCGCGCTGGCAATTGGCGTCGGGGGCTTGGACGTGGCCGTTGCCATGGCGGGAGAGCCATTCTCGTTGAAGATGCCCCGCATCATCGGCGTGAAGCTCACCGGCTCCTTGAACAAGTTCATGTCGGCCAAGGACATCATCCTCGAGCTATTGCGTCGCGTCGACGTGAAAGGTGGCGTGGGAAACATATTCGAGTACTTTGGCGATGGCGTGTCCACCCTCTCGGTGCCGGAACGGGCGACGATAGCCAACATGGGTGCCGAGACCGGGGCCACGACGTCCATCTTCCCATCCGATGATGTCACGCGCGATTTCATGGCGATGCAGCGCCGCGATGGCGAGTGGCGTGCATGCCCGGCGGGGTCCGACGCTGATTTCGACGAGGTGTTCGAGATCGATCTCTCTCGCCTCGAGCCGTTGGTTGCAAAGCCGCACAGCCCGGGCAACGTGGTCCCGGTGTCGGTTCTTGAAGGCATGCTCGTGGAACAAGTTGCTATCGGGTCGTGCACGAACTCCTCGTTGAAAGACCTGGTCACCGTGGCATCCATCCTCAAGGGAAAGACCATCGCCCCCGGTGTCAGCCTCGCGATAAGTCCCGGTTCCCGGCAAGTGCTCCAGGAGTTGTCACGCTCCGGCGTGCTGGCCATCCTGGTAAAAAGCGGTGCACGCATCCTTGAATCCGCTTGTGGCCCTTGCATCGGCATGGGTTTCGCCCCGCCTTCGGCTGGAAAGAGCATCCGGACGTTCAACCGCAATTTCAAGGGACGCTCAGGCACCCAGGATGCCGAGGTGTATCTCGCCAGCCCGGAGGTTGCAGCGGCTGCAGCCATCTCCGGAAAGGTCACCGATCCACGGAAGTTGCAAGGCATCGAGTTCATCGACGTTCCCGGCAGGATCGAGATCGATGATGGCATGATCGTGCCCCCGGTTGCTGACGGGAGCAAGGTAAAGGTGGTCTACGGCCCGAACATAAAGCCCGTCCCGCTTGCTCCCGCGCTGCCTGATTCCATGAAAATAAAGGTCCTGTTGAAGGTGGGGGACAACATAACGACCGATCACATCATGCCCGCCGGCGCGCACATCCTGCCACTCCGGAGCAACATCCCGGAAATTAGCAAGCACGTGTTCGAGTTCGTCGATGCATCATTCCACGACCGCGCGCTGCTGGAACGTGACCGCGGCGGCTGCGTGGTCGTCGGTGGCACCAATTACGGCCAGGGCTCGTCCCGGGAGCACGCCGCGCTCGCCCCCATGTTCCTCGGGGTGCGGGTGCTCGTGGCAGTTTCATTCGCCCGGATACACCGGGCCAACTTGATCAACGTTGGCATCGTTCCCCTCCAGCTTGAATCTGCTAAGCAACTGGACGACATCCAACCCGGAGATGTTCTTGAATTCAACGGAATCCGAGCCTATTTTGAAACCGGCGGTACCGGGTCATACGTTGCACGTAATGCCACCCGGGATGTTAGCGTCCGGTTGGTGCATGACCTTTCACCGCGGGAGATCGACATCATCTTGCACGGTGGCCTTTTAAACATCATCCGTGATAAAAAGCTTTAATTCTTTCACCTCGAATCCCTCCCTAGCATGAAAGGTTTCACGTTTCGCTCGCCCCGCATCGTGTTCAAGCGCGATGCAATTCCCGATATCATCAAGGCGTGCTCTGCATTTGGCCGCCGGGGCATCATCATCTCGAGCTCGAGCTTCAAGGCCAATGATGCTAGCTCCAACGCGCTATCGAGCCAGTTCAAGGCCGAGGCAATCGAGACCGAGTGCATCACGCGTAGAGGATTCGAACCTACCGTCGATGAGGTCGACGCGATGGCCAGCATCATCAAGCGAGGCGGGTTCGAGTGGGTTCTCGGTATCGGTGGCGGGAGCACGCTTGACCTCGCCAAGGCCGCCGCGGGCCTGGCATTGAACGACGGGTCCGCGGCAAGGTACCAGAAAGGCACGGACGTGCCGAATCCCGGCATTCCGTTCATCGCGGTTCCGACGACCGCGGGCACCGGCTCGGAAATCACGAACAACGCTGTTCTCATCAATAATGACGAGAACGTGAAGCTATCCATACGTGGCGACGCGTTGCTGGCAAGGGTGGCGGTACTCGACCCGCTCTTGACCGCTTCCATGCCACCAGCCATCACGGCGCACACCGGGCTCGACGCGCTGGTGCAAGCCGTCGAGGCGTACGTCTCGAAGGCATCGAACCCGCTCTCGGACACCTTCGCCGAGCGCGCCATCGAGATCATCTGGCAATGGCTGCCCCGTGCTTTCGACGACGGGAAAAATCTGGACGCACGCGAGATGATGCTCTATGGCAGCATGCTTAGTGCCCTTTCATTCTCCAACGCAAAGCTCGGCGCGGTGCACGGGTTCGCGCATCCCATCGGCGTGCAGCATCGCCTTTCCCACGGGCTCGTGTGTGGCGTGTTACTTCCCCACGTGATGCGGTTCAACCTTGAAGGGAACATCCCCGAGGTGACAAGAAAATACGCGTGGATGGGCAAGACGTTCGCGCGAGGAGAAACGGTTGATGATGCTTCCCTCGCGAACAAGGCTATAGAGCATATTTTTTCCTTGCTGGATGCCTTGCATCTTCCAAGACGCCTTTCAAGCCTTGGATTGAACGAGTCACATGTTCCTGCCATCGTGGCAGATACAAAAGGTGGTTCGCTCGGAAACAATCCCCGTGATGCCACCCCGCAGGTGCTCGCGACGATCCTTCGCGACGCCATGTGATCCCGCGTGGCCGATTTCCTACAACGCTGGTTTAAATCATCGCGGCACGTGTATCACCCGCGCGGCAAGGTATCGAGCCGCTTCAGGTGACCACACGTGAACGGGAACATGCCAGACGTGGAGAATGAAGCTAACAAGGAGGATGATTGCCCCCAAGAACTCGACTCCGGTCAGGCGGTTGGAAGCCATTTAGGAGGGAAAGGTAATCATCCCCGGTACACATTCATCGATCAATTCCGCGGTGTATGCGTTCTTTTCTTGAGCCTTTCGTTCGTGACCTTGCATTTAGGACGGCTCCAGCTGGTGCCTGCTATTTTCACCCACGGTTTCATTTTTTCCGGTACCGGCCCCGTCTCTTGGAATGGTATGATGCTGGAAAACGAGTTTTACTCGTGCATCGATATTGGATCTAGCATTTTCATGCTGCTCGTCGGTGTCACGCTCCCCATTTCATTCCGGAGCACCCGGGATAAAAAAGGAGTGAAGGTCGCCGTTTTAAAACTTCTTTATCGCGTGAGCATCCTGGTTGCCATCCAAGGAGTACTTGATCTGCTCACTTTCGGAACCACGACCTACCGGTCGTTGTTTCTCGGCGACGGGGATGGCGTGTTATCGAGGATCGGGGTGAGCTCGTTGTTCGTGTGTGCTGCCATGGTGTTGGTCAAGAATGCCGACCGGAGGATGGCGGTCGCGTTGGGTGTCGTTGGGTGCCATGCTGTCCTGTTCTTGCTGCCCGGCTTGGAGTCGTTCAGGAGCAGCGGGGGATTTATCGATTATGACCTCGTACGTTGGATGGGTCCTGGAAGTTTCCTGGACAAGTACGCGATCCCGTTCGAGCTGATGAGCTTCACGGCGCTCGGCATTTCAGGCACGTGTTTCTGGGACTGGTTCACGCACCCGTGCAAGCAACCCGGGGTTGCATTCAAGCAGCGGATCATTCCCGTTGCCATGTCTGTCTGGATGGCGTGCTTTTTTACAAGCTGGTTCATCCCGTTCGGGCATCTAGATTTTCCTGCGTCCCAGACGTTGCTTTCCATCGGCGCGGGCTTTTTTTTCCTGCTCGTGTTCTTCTGCTTCGAGAGATATTTTCAATTTGGCCTATCGTTGTTCACTGCTCTGGGTCGAAATTCGATCTTTCTCTACATAACTGGATTTCTTTTCAGCCTGCTATACCTTGATTTTGGCCTGTACAACTTGATTTCACCGGATGTTGCGTGGACCGGGATGCTGTATTGCGCGGTTGCATTCCAAGAAACGGCCTCCACATTGTTGAAGTCGGCAGGCTTCGCATATTCACGTGTACATCATCCAATCGGTGAAACACACAATGGACAGCTGGATCACGACCTTCCAAGGATATGTCGAACGATTTGTTGACTACTTTAACAGCCAGGCCGTTCCCGTGCAAATCATGCTTGTCGTCGTCATCGTGCTCTGTTTCGTGGGTGCCGGTTTCGCCATCTACGGGGCTATTTGGCTCGCTTACCAGGCAATCAAGATCAGTATCGTTGGTACCATCATCCTCGTGTATGTCGTCATCGCGGGGATCGTCTTGCTCGTCACGGCATTCATCGATCCGGAACGTGCAAGGCTCATGGCTGCCCGTGCTGGCGATGACATTGAATGGTTCTGGTTCAAGGCATACCCGCCTAGAAACGGGCACGTTCCCCCGCGCCACGCGCGGGAAGAGGAGACCACGAATGTCCTGGGGAACGTCCATTCACGCGAACTTGGCCCCGCCAGCTCGCATTTTTGCACGAATTGCGGCGGGAAATTTTCAGCGGCGATGGAAACCGTGCTCAAGAACCAAGGAAAGTGCCATTGCGAGGTATGCGGGCACGGTTTCATTGTTCAACAAGCCGTGAACCCCGTCCTGGCTCATTAATGCATTAATTCCCTTTTTTTCACGCATTCTTGCAATGCAGCCTGCCGTTCCAAGGGGACTATCATCAAGGCAGCAAGATGGTGTCATCATGGGTGAAAAACGGTGCCCAAAAGGAAGGGAGAAAAAATAATAGATGGCTGTACTTGTCCCGCTGCATTCGCTGCGGGGTTACTTCCGGGATACTTGCGATCAGGCGTGTTCAGTACCGGGGGCGCCTGCCGCCGCCACCGAAGCCACCGCCACCGTCCGAACGCTCTCTGCGTTGCGGGCGGGGTGCTTGCTCGGTAACAACGACGTTCTTCGCCTCAAGGCCCTTGGCGCCTTGCTCGGTCGTGAATTCTACCTTGTCGCCTTCGTACAACGTTCGAAAGCCATCCCCTTCCAATTGGATGGCCGTATAGTGCACGAAAATATCATTGCTTGTTTCGCCTTCCGCGGGCAATTCCTCGCCCGGGACAATGAAACCAAAACCCTTCTTGGGGTTAAACCATTTGACAATACCTTTTTGAGACATACATTACCAACTTTGTTTACTACATGTGTGTGCTAGCCCTTGTTGCAAGAAATGGCCACGTTCGTTGGTCCTTGAACCGGGACGTTCTCGTTCACGAGCTAGCACGTGAAAAAAACGAAACGTGTCTTATGAACCTTTATATGAATCGACCATTGACATGAAGTATCACGACCTACACGAGGTCAAGGTACATCCATGTTCGATTCCGTTGACGTGTACGTGCGCACGATAGACTGGAATGCACGGCTGGCTCGCGAGATACCGCCGGTCGACGACCTGGTCAAAAAACATGTTGGCATCTCCACGCGGCAAGTGAAAGTGCTCGATCTGGGATGCGGTCCCGGGTTCCACCTCGCGGAGCTGGCTCGACGCAACCC
This sequence comes from Promethearchaeota archaeon, assembly GCA_041305945.1. Lineage (GTDB taxonomy): Archaea > Asgardarchaeota > Lokiarchaeia > Sigyniarchaeales > Sigyniarchaeaceae > JBGLND01. Next base: position 1,278,285 of record JBGLND010000001.1, on the reverse strand, counting down.
GAGCGTGGCATTCACCGGCACCGACATCGACCGCGCGATGATCGAGCACGCGTCGGCCGTGGCGCGCCGGGAAGGCGTGCATGTTGACTTGGTGGCCGGGGATTTCATCGAGAACCAGCCCGTGGATGCCGGGCTCTTCGACGTCGTGTATTGCGTGGGAAATTCATTGTCGTTGATATGGGGGTGCGGTAACCTCCAGGAAACCTTCAACGTCATCACGCGAATGCTTGCCCCGGGTGGCGACCTTTTTTTCCAAGTCTTGAACAGCCAGAACCCGCGCAGCGGGTACATGGCATCGAATATTGTGACGGTGGCCGGTGGCACGGAAGTTTTTACCGTCAAACGGTTTTTCCCGGACCGGCAGATGGGGGTCATGCTCGTCGATTTCATCACGTTTCACAAGGACGCCCGTGACCTCATGTACTCGATGAACGTGGAGCAGGCGTCGTGGACTTTGCATCCTTGGGCATCGATAGAACGGGCCATGGCGCAAGCGGGCCTCTGCGTGCACCACGCGTGGGGCAACTACGCGGGGCTCGCGTTCGATGCTTCCCAGAGCACCGACTTGATTTGTGTGGTAACGCGAGCATGAACCTTCCCCTCCAATTTTGGAGCCGTGCATCCGTTCTCCCGTCTACCAAGTAAGTTATAAAAACAAAGCGAGCGAACATCTGATTATCAAGACCCAGAAATGATTAAGTCATGTCTGGGTGTTGAGGAAAGTGCTTGAGGAGTTGTAGTTGGAAGCCAAAGCAAAAAGAGTTGTGACCATAGTCATCGTTGTGGGAGCCGTGATAGGCCTCACGTTCGGGTTGATCTATGGTCTGCAACCCACAAATCCATACAATGCTCCCGGTGCCCCTGAAGGTGCAACCAATTTCATCAAGGTTGGCTTGATTGGTGATACAGGGCATATCACGGGAGATCACAACATCAAGGGTGCGATGGTCGCGGCGCGCGAGATAAATGAAGGCGGTGGCGTCATGATCAACGGTACCCCGTATTATTTCAGCCTTGCAAGCGAGAACACGTACGAGGCGGAGGCACTCCCCGATATAACGAAGGGCACCGCTGCGGTATCCAAGTTGTTGGGCACGAACCCCCACGTTGTTGTCGGGGGGTTCCGGACTGAAGTCATGACGGCCTACATCCAAGACATCATGGACGCGGACATCCCATTCCTTGGAACTGGCGCGGCGACGGACTCGTTCGCGAACATAACCGCAAACCCGTACTTCTTCCGGGTGATCCCGTTGAATTCATCGTCCCTCGGTGCGCAATGCTTGGTTTATATCAATGTCCTAAGCGCCACACTGAAAGCGATGGGTGGTGGTGTTAAGAACTACACGAATATCGGCTTGCTTTACGAAAACTTGGACTGGACCACGCCTTCTGTCACTGCCTTGAAGTACTATCTCCCGTTATTGGGATACAACATCTCCGCGGACATCGCGTTTTCCCCCGCGGCGAGCGCAGCGACATTCAACACCTACTGGCAGCAGATCGATGCGAATGGCACGCAAATCGTGCTCCCGTTGGTCTCATCGTCCGCTGGTGTCGTGATGTCGATGACCTACGGTGCAAACGAACCTGGTTGCATGATCGCGGGGATCAACGTCCCGGCCCAGCTCGATACCCACTGGAACACGACGTCGGGCCAATGCAACTACGAGATCACCGTTCAAGCGGTGTACAACACGAGCAAGACCGTGAACACCGTCCCGTTCTGGAACGCGTTCGTTGGCAACTATAGCGTTGAACCGCTCTACACGGCTGTCGGCGCGAGGGATGCCATGTACCTCCTCAAGGGTGCCATCGAGGATTGCGATAGCTTGGATGGCGACCTCATCAAGGCAAGCCTTGAGAAATTCAACGAGACGGCTCCGTTCGAGGGTGCTGGTGACACGATTGCTTTTGATAGCAACCATGACTTGATTGCCAGCGACATTACCAAGCTTTCCCGATTGACCAACTTCTACTCCACCCTCTTCTGCCAGTGGGTCAACGGGACGAAGCGTGTTCTCCCCACTTCGAACATGATCTACCCGGATACAATTGCTACTGGCGCGGTCGTCAAGCCTAGCTGGACCTTAAATTAAAGGACGGAACACGATGTTTTTACCTTTTCTTTTTTTATTTCAAACACAAGTTCCTATAGAATCTCTATCCTCCAAGCACATTAATAAAGAATGCATACTATAGAATATCATCAAAAAATAAAAAGAAGTGGATGCACAACTGATCGAATATATCTTGATATTCGGGGCAGTGCAAGGAGCCATTTTTGCACTGCTTGCCATGGGATTCTCGCTATTATACGGCGTCGGCGGGATTTTAAACCTGGCACACGGTTATTTTTACATCCTTACCGGTTACATCGTTCTCTGGCTTCTACAAGTAGTGGATTATATCATCGCGATCCCCGTTGCCATCGCCATCATGATGTCCATTGGCGCTTTAACCTATTTAGGACTTATAAAACGGTTCATCAAGAGTCACGTTGCAAACGTTACCATCCTCATGATTACATTCGCCCTTGCATTCCTCCTGGAACAATTCATACGTGTGGTGGAACTTGAACGTGCAGGTGTCATCATCAACCAGTCCGTCCCGCGTTTCATGACTGGCATTGTTGTGGTGTTCGGAGTTAACCTTCAAATCCAAAACATCATTGCCTTGATAGGTTCTATCATTATGATCGTTTCCGTCTTGCTTTTCATCGAAAAAACAAAGGTGGGAAAGACGATCAGGGCAGTGTCCCAGGACCGGGAGGCAGCATCCCTCATGGGCATAGACGTGAACAAGACGTTGATGGTCACCATGATGATTTCATGCCTTCTCGTGGGCGTCGCGGCGGTGCTTTATGTCCCGGAGGAGGGCCTCGCGACCTATCGCGGGTGGAATTACCTGATCATATCGTTTTCCATAGTCGTTCTTGGTGGGCTTGGTAGCCCGAAGGGGAGCGTCATTGCAGCATTCATAATCGCTTACATTACCAACATTTTCAATTACATCGATCCTGCCTTGTCCGAGCTTGCCCCTATCGTCATCATAATCATCATACTCATATTCCGGCCGTATGGCCTGCTCGGGAAGAAGGAAATCCAAAATTGATTCTGGGTGACAGCATGAAAAAGAAAAATGACCTGGCTGATGTCTTGAAAATAACCTTCGATGACCTCATTCAACGTCAGATCCCAAATTCAATCAAAGAAGCGAAGATCTGGGGAAAGTCCTTTCGAGGCGGATTGATCCTTACATGCTTTGCATTCGTTGTCGCGTTGCCGCTCGCCGTGCAAAACAACTACTTGTTTACAATATTCATCAACGCGATGGTCTTCTCGATATATGCAGCAAGCTGGGATTTGCTCGCCGGGATAACCGGGCAGGTCAGCTTCGGCCATGCCGTGTTCCTCGGGATAGGAGGTTATGCATGCGCTGCCTTTACCAAGCTCCTGGGCGTGCATTGGTTCGTTTCCATATTGATGGGTGCAATTTTTGCAGTCATCGCGGGATTAATCATCGGCATCCCCTCCCTCCGGTTGAAGGGGCCATACCTTGCACTTGGTTCCTTGTCGTTTGGCTTGGTCATTTTTGACTTGTTCAACATGGGGTCGTTAGCGCCCTATCTCGGCGGGACAGGCGGTATCTCGCAGATACCTAACTTCGCTCCTGATAAATCGGTGCAATATATCATCGTGATCGTTTTCATGGTCGTATCGATCGTTTCAATGCTGGCAATCACGAACTCCAAGCTTGGAACGATCTTCAAGGGGATACGGGATGACGAGATCGCGGTTGAAGCGATTGGCATCAACAAGACGAAGTACAAAATTATTGCATTCATGATCAGTGGCTTCTTCGCTGGCATCGCTGGTTCTTTATTCACGCTGGTAAACAGGGCGGTCAATCCCGCGTATTTCTCGTCAATTTATTCTTTTTATGCCATCGTGATGGCAGCGATTGGCGGAATTGGTACCATCTCAGGGAGTGTTTTTGGTGCCTTTTTTTACGTCTTAGTATCCGAGATGTTGCGATTTGCGGACGAGTGGGCTTTGTTGGTTTTCGCCATCATCCTAATACTCGTTGTTCGATTCGCGGAATTCGGGATGATGAAACCCGTCATCAAGCGATTCAAGGAATTCATAGACGTGCTGCTCGGGAAATAGGTGAACGTGAAATGGGGACGATATTACAGGTTAAAAATATCACAAAACGATTTGGTGGACTGACTGCCGTCAACGACGTGAGTTTCGAGGTTGAGCGTGGAACCATCGTGGGCCTGATCGGCCCGAACGGTGCCGGGAAAACCACCCTGTTCAGCATCATCGCTGGTTCCCAAGCCCCGACAAGCGGGACCATTTGGTTCGACGGGGAGGACATCACGGGTTTGAAACCCCACCAGGTCGTTGACCGGGGAATATCACGGACATTCCAACTGGTCCGGCCATTGAAGACGCTATCCTTGCTCGATAACGTTTTGTTGGGGTGTATGACACCGCGGCGAATGCGGTCCCTTTCTCCCGACTTGAAGAATCACCTGACCGAGCTCGCGAGCAAGATACTTGCATCCACCGGCTTGATCGATAGGGCTCGGTTTCCCCCCATTATTCTCCCCCACGGTGACCTTCGACGATTGGAAATTGCCAAGGCCATCGCTTCGAATCCCGAGCTTGTTCTGTTGGATGAGCCATTCAGCGGTTTATCTCACGAGGAGCAGAAAAAGATAGCCGAGCTCATTCAAAACCTTCATGCAGAGGGATACACGATAATCATCGTCGGACACGTCTTGAGGGAGCTCATGGCCTTGGTTCCACGCATCATCGCGTTGAACCGGGGCCGGCTCATTGCCGATGGTCCACCGCAGGACGTAGCAAACAACCGTGTTGTATTGAAAGCATACCTCGGGAGTGAGAAGACCGTTGCTTGAACTCAAGAAAGTGTACCATTATTACGATAAAGCCAAGGCATTGGAAGAGATCAACTTGAAGGTGGAAAAAGGGAGCCTTCATGCCGTGATCGGGCCGAATGGTGCCGGAAAAACAACGCTTTTGCGTGCAATATCTGGCCTCGAACGTCCTTCTCACCGGCTGCCACCCTCGTATAATCCCAACCCATCGCCACCCGAAACGCCACGATCCCGGTTGTTGGATACGGGAACGAAACCGGCATCAGGTTCATATGCCCGTTCCCGATGTAATGGTTGGTCCAGTTGCACGCGTAGGTCGCGCACTTCCACGAAGCATCGTTGTACACGATGCCGGCGTGCGGGAAGTCCCGCGTGAACACGCCGGGCGGGTCCCAGTCCCGGTACTCCCAGATGTTGAACCCGTCGACCTGCCACGACACCGCGATGGCCATCTGCTTTGCCAGCATGGTGGCAAATTCCCGCTGTGGGTCGATTATGAACCCGCCGGCACCGTCCTTGGGGCTATCCGTCTCGCTGCCGATCTCCGTGATCCAGTGCCGCGCGCCATCCTTGCTCGTCCAGTTATACTTGGCCAGGATGGTGTCGTATTCCAGAAGCTTCACGGCCAAGTGCTCCGGCGGGCTGGAATACGGGTGGAACGCGATCCCGCTGAACAAGTCCCGCGCCACATCAAACCCCGGAACGCTCGTCGGTGTCGAGGTCAGGTTTTCCACGAGGCGGTCCAGGAATTCGAGCTCCTTGTAGCCCCCGAGGCCACCAACGATCACGTCGAGGGAATCGTTCACCCGCTTGATGGTCTCGGCGGCATCGATCAAGATGGAAAAATATTCCTCCCAGGTGCCCATCGCATTTCCCCACAGGTTATTTGGCTCGTTGAACAGTTCCCACACGGGCATCACGTCCTGAAACGCGGTTACCGTCCGGTTCACGTAGCGGCGCAATAGGGGCCGGTGCTCTTGTGAGATGTACCACGGCGCGCTCTCGTTCAACCAACCTGGCGGCCCGTCGATCAGCGGGAGCACGCGGGTGTTGATGGCATCCATGTTGGCGAGGAACAGGTTATGATACCGCGTCGGGTCGTTAATGGCCGAGAAATTACCCGCGTCTGGTTCCATGGATGACCAGTAAAAGTTACAAGTTCTCGTCCACCCGAACTCGCATGCCGCGAACGATGTTGTTTCGGGAGCTGCATCATTCTCCAGCTCCCCAGGGAAATGCAGCGATGCACCGAAGGGCCGGCCGATCGGGCGTGGCGACGAAACCGTGAACGTGACAGCCGCGCGCGGCGTGCTATTTCCAACCACGTTCTCGACCTGTGCTGGCACGGCGAGCAAGGAGGCAAGGAACAGCAACGAGGAGATTCTCGCGGTGATGGATCGCATGGCGGTCACCTACCAATTCCACTCGCGAGGAAATAAAGCCATTCTCCGCGGGTTTAAATGACAAATAAAGGGGATCCGGCTTAGAACTTGTTGTTGAGGGCCATGATCGCGATCAATAATCCAACTATCAGCAGGACCGGGGAAAACCACGCCGAGAAAATCGCCCCGAGTTCTGTCACGTGGTAGCTGCCACTCGACCCGAACATCCACTCCCGGACGGTATCCGAGTTCATGAACACGCCGACGATGAACAAGACCACGCCCCCGATGACCGCGACGGCATTTCGACGGAGCGAGCCCGTCGAGTTCTTGGCAATGGTGATGTAGACGAAGAGCCATAACACGGGGCTCAAGTACATGATGAAATAGATTTTATGGGCGATATCATACGGGAATATCAGGATCAAGGGCATCGTCGCGAACGCGAGGATCGTGAGCAAGAATTTCGTTTTCCTGTACATGAGGTATTCCGTCCCGAAGGTCAAGAACCCTATCCCGATGAAGATGAATGCCATATGCCATTGCCACAGCACTTGCAGCAATTCGATCCTGCCGTCGTTGTATAGCGGGAGTGCTTCAACCGAGCGCTCGGTCGCGGTCATCTGGTCGATGAATTCTTGGTCCGTCCGCGCGATGAAGAACATGAAATAGACACGTATGATGTAAGAAATCGCGATGAACAAGACGAATAAGGCCATGCTGGTGTTGTATACACGGAGGTTTTTCATGTCCTTGTTCTTGCTTGCTTTCACGAAGAATAATATAGCCCCCGCGAACAAGATCGCGATGAAAACCCCGAAGAGGGCTATGCCTAGCTCTTTCAATAAAGGGACTGCCATGAAGAAACAATATTCGATCCAGCGTTCTTATACATTCTGATGGGATTTCGATAGTGCTGCTTCCACCGCCTCGAGAGCCCCGGGCAGCACGCCAACAGAATCTAGCACGATCGTCGCGCCGGCGGCAAGCAATTCCTCTCGTTTTTCCACGCCCGTCAGCACGCCAACGGGAATCGCTCCCGCGTTCGATCCGGCGGCAATGTCATGTACCATGTCCCCGATCATCACGACACGGTTTGATTCGCCGAGCCCGAGCTGGTCCTTGATCTTGAAGATGCCTTCGGGGCTCGGTTTCATGTGCTTGACGTGGTCCTTGGTGATGGTGGCATCCACCATATCCAGCAGCGGCTGGTGCTTCTTGAACTTCACCTTGAAATCCTTCATGGAGCCCGTGGTGAACAACGCGATCTTGTTGCCTCCCGCTTTCAAGAACGTGAATGTTTCCACCGTGCCGGGGATCAATTCCACGTTCCCGATGTTCTCGTTGTAGAGGTGTTTCAAGTACTTGAAAAACCGGAGGCGCTTGGAAAAGCCCATCCCCATCTTCTTGGCCGCGTGGTTGATGATCTTCAAGATCAGGATTTTCGAGCTGCGTCCCGCGAGCAATCCCATGATCTCCGCCTTGAGCCTCGCGTTCATGCCTTCATCCATAGTGATGGAGAACTTCTCGAATACTTGGGGAATGAAGCGAGAAAAGTAGTTCATGGTATCCATGATGCACCCGTCCACGTCGAAGATGAACAGGATTTCCTTGTCTCGTGCCGTCATGGGATGCGGGGTCTCGGGGCGGGGTGTTGCGTGGTAGTCTCTTGTTGCTTTCTCGTTCCGGTTTCTTATATCCCTTTCCCTTGCCGTGGCGATGAAAGTGCCTTTTTCCCGTCCTCCGCAAGATCGTTGGCTTGCTGGCGGATGACATCGTAGTCTGCAAGGGGATGCTTGTCTTGCCATCGCGCGTGCTTGTAAAAATAGCGTGTTATGCGAAACATCCACCGCATGTTCCACTTGCTCGGGCCCGACATTTCCACGGATAACTTGAGTTCCTCCAGCGTGTGGCCATCCCAGCCACCCCATAACGCCAAGAATGGACAGTAAAACGTGCCGGGAAACACGAAGATGGCGGACAGCAGCACGATCGCCGCGGATACCACGGGCCCGATGCTGGCACCGGCGATGCCCGCCAGGAGCAAGTCAAGCAACGGCCATGCCGTGTGCATGAAGGCCAGCAACACGGCCCCGTAACACGCGGCGGCGAGTACGGGCGCTACGATACCTTGCCAGAAAAGTTGCCGCACCTTGATCTTCATGACACGCTTGTGAATCCAGGCGTAACCGGCCACCATGGCAAGCATGTCATTGATGAAGCCCGGGACCATGATCAGGGTCCAGACGGGAAGCACTTCCAGGTCCACGCATAGCCAGATGAACAAGAAACGGAGGAAATAACCGGACCCGGCGAAAAGTGCCTTGACGTACACCGGGTGGAGGGGCCTGTCGCAGGATATGAAAATGCTCGACCAGAAACCCCTCACGGGGCCCGTCGCGTCGACCAGCAAGACGACCGGGATCATGACGATGCCTGCCTCGTAATTCTGGAGCGCGGGAAACGCGTCGACGATCGTGCTCAAGACCCTCGGGCTGATGATGGCGAGCGTGGTGAACATAAATAGCGTGACGATGAAATACCACTTGAACACGTTGTTGATGATATATTGTGCTAGATCTATTTTCTTGTTGTTATATGCCTCGGAGATTGCAGGCGCAGCCAAGCCAACCATGGCGGACTGGTGCGAGACGAGATGCCCGAGAAACTGGGGGATCATGAGCAAGCCCACCCACGACGCCATGCTCGGCATGCGAATGATGATGAATATCCCGATCAGGTAGTCGATCAACCCCAGCACCTGCTCGCCGGCACATTGCTTTCCTGCAAAGTTGAGGCTCTCCTTCACCACCACGCGGTCGAAATCGGGTCTCAAGACCGCCCTGATGCCGTCGTCGATGCCCCGTTCCTTCAAGACTTGATTGAAAAAATAGCCCCCGAAGAACAAGTTTATCCAGTCATCCAGGAATTGCGATAGGATGTAGAATATCGTGATGCCCATGAGCTCCCCGACCTTCGGGTCGCTCCCGCCCCATGCCTTCCCGATGACGAGGCAGATGATGTTCACGGATACTTGGAACACGGTATTCTGGAGCCACACGACCCACGCGAGCTTGTCGCCACGCTGGAACGCTTTCAAGCAGGACTGCATGATCATGAGCATGCCTGGATATTGCACGAGGCTCTGGCTGATGATGAACCACGTCAGGTAGCTCAAGCTCGTGTGGACGAGGAAGTAAAACGAGACGATGAAGATGACCGTGACTTGCATAATACCCGTCCAAAGTTGGAACCAGATGTAGAATTGGATGTACCGCGTGGCCCTTCGAGGGTCGTTGTGGCTGTACTGGCCGATGAACCGCATCATGCCCCCCGAAAAGCCACCACCGCCTCCAAGATTGAAATCCATGACACCGAACCAGAAGCCGAGAATGCCGGCCGTGATGGTCTTGAACCCGTTGATTTCCGGGTATGGCATGAACATCGGGAGCACGATGCTAACCAAGCCAATGCCAAGAACCGCTTCCCCCAAGGCCAAGATGTACCCGTACAGGTACGCGCCCGCTACGCGATGGAAGCCGACGCGGTTCCACGGGTCAACTGGTTTTTCGCTCATGAACGGTGAACCGAGTCTTGATATAGCTTGGAATTCATAAGTGCTTTGCGACTCGAAGCTCGAGCGTCGCGTTCATTCGAGTGAACACGTAGACACAGATGTGGTCGGCATGAAGAAACTGGTTTTATTCGGCCCGCCCGCGGCCGGGAAGACATCGTTGCGTAAATTCTTTTTCGAGTGGACACCAGCGGACACGTTGCTATCGAACCCGGAACCAGCGTCAATCGGGATGAAACACATGAAATATAATTACACCTTTTCATATCCCGTGTCCCCGTCGACAAAAGAAACGCCAAAAACTGAAGGTGACCTTTTAATACTCGATACCGCGGGGCAGGAGATTAACCAGTGGCTCACGACGGCACAAGACGAGGTATTCGCCGGTGCAAACCTATTGTTATTCATGTTCGACGTGGAAGACTGGACCAACTACGAAAAAAAATATCAATTGCTCGAAACGATCATCCATGTAAATGAAACCAGAGCGAAGTTAGCTCCTGATTGCGTGTTGCACGTGCTAGCCCACAAGGTTGACAAGCTCAAGCTCGAACCCAAGGACCTTCAAACAACGATCGTCGGGATAGACCAGGAGATATGGGCAACTTTGAAGGAAAAATCCCCGAAAATCATGAATTTCAAGGTATATGGAACAAGCCTGCACGATGCATACTGGCGCGGCACGTTCTTCACGCTCCTTACCATCACGACGAACCTCGTCCGTGGAACGCTTGAAATATAGGATAACAAATGAATAATATACAACGAATTCTCTTTCTTGTTATTCCTTGACATGTCACCAGCAGCAACCAATCTTGATCAAGGAGGCACCGAACAAGCACGTGCCCGTGGAGATGAGGTGGCTCGGGTCTTGAATTCGCTTGTTTCCCGGGTCATAGCTCCATCCCATTAGCGGGATACCAGAAGCCAAGGAGCGTGGTTTCTCCCTTAAGTGTGCTGGAACAATGATATACCTCGTGGACGCGAAGGCTTGCTATCCATCAATCCAGTGCGTCCCGGTCGTACGTTAGATAACAAGCAAGAAATGATCGTCCATGTTGCCCGTAGCCCCCTTGATGATTGAGCACCGGTTGATCGAGCGCATGATCGCGGTGATGGAAGCAGAGCTTGTCAAGATACAAGAGACGAAAACGGTTGATCCCTTGTTCATCGATCATGCCGTTGACTTTATAAGAACGTACGCGGACAATGCACACCACGGGAAGGAGGAAGACATCCTTTTTCGCGAGTTGAAGAAAAAGGAGCTTTTTGCAGGGGACAACGCCATGATGGAAGAGTTGATCCAGGATCACGTCAAGAGCCGTGCAACCACGAGGGCACTCGTGGAGGCAAACCAGAAATACAAGGCAGGCGATGCGAGCGTCGTCCCGGCGATCGTGTCGGCCATGGGCTTCCTCGTTGGCTTCTACCCCGTGCACATCGAGAAGGAGGACAAGCATTTCTTCGTCCCGGTCATGAAATATTTCACCGGGGCTGAAAAAGAAGCCATGCTCGACGAGGGCCGCGTGTTCGACAGGAAGATCATCCACAAGAAATACGAGAGATCGGTCATCGATGAGGAAACCACACGGGGGCTGGAAGCCGGGAAGATGGCCCCCAACTGGCTCGATTACATGTAACCCGGTGGTTTAGAGGAAGCCAAGCCACGGGGCCTCCCCGATCGATGTCGTGTTGATGAAGGCCGAGAAGCCGTGGAGCATGCTGGCCAGGGCCGCGCGTCCCGCGTACACGGCCGATGGATGGTCGGCATAGATCCAGCCATCCCCGACGACGCTTGCCACGATGCTGGCGAGCTCGTGGCGTTTTGCATCTTCCGATCTGATGTCTTCCTTCTGGAGGCCGACGGTGGCCAGTTCGTAGGCCTGTTTGTACTGACCGCAGGCCTCCTCGAATTTCTGCTGGCCAAACAAGATATCCCCTTTCCTCTTCAACAAGTTTGGACTATCCTTGTCGTCGGGGTCATCTGGCCGGACACCTTGATTTTCTAGCTGCGACATCTCGCTCTTGACGCGTCGATTTCCATATCTTGAGGCTTGTCGGTAATTGTAGAGTGCGTATTCTCTCTTATTCAATGCCTCGTATATTTTCCCGAGCAAAGCATAGACGTCCCCTCGAAAATCGTTATCCTTGAATTCCATCGGCACGATTTTTTTCAAATAGCCAAGCGCAGCGATATATTGGGGTGGCACGCTTTCCGCCTGGATCCTTGCTAGCTCCATGAGCGAGTTTCGTATCGTGTCCTCGTCTTCCGGTTCCTGCATCTTCGCGGCATTCATGGCTTTCTTGAAGCACAACGAGGCCCCTTCTCCGTCCTTGAGCTTCATGCGGCACATGGCAAGGTAATACCACCCCTTTACAGAGATATCGTTGATTTCCACTGCTTGAACGAAATCATCCTCTGCTTCTTGCCATCGTTCTTTCACGTATTTCTTGAGGCCGCGTAGCACGTATTTTTCAGACATTTTCGTTTCATTTCCATGCAAATAAAAGACGAAACCCTGCCCTTTTCGCATTTTGTATGCTTTCGTAGGAAACTATGGTTTACAAATTTTTATATTTTTCTCGCCAATTAAGGACTTTTATTCAACGGGTGAAATATCCACGTATGAAAATAAAAACGTCATGTGCATGGCTTTATGCAATTAGTAAATACACTTATGTTAACAAGATCGAGTCGATCTATTCTGCTATTCGCGACATGGCAAAACTAGGATTCAAGGCGATTGAACTCGAGACTATACGCGAGGAAAATCTCGCAGCACAGCTCGAACACAAGAAAGAATTGAAAGCGTTACTTTCTGAACTCGATTTGAAGGTCATCAACCTTTGCGCCGTGAATGAAACCTTGTTACGCGTTGGTTGGGCGTCGGCGCTTGATTTTTTCGAGAAAAGCGCTGAACTGGCTGTTTATTTGGGCTCGCCCATGATACAACTTGATTCTTTCGTACCGCCCGTGAAATTCATCAGCGACCTCCCGTACAAGGATTCGATCAAGTTTGGCGTGTCGTTAAAGGTCGACGTCGACCCCTCCTTCCGGTGGGACAAGCATTGGCAGTTGATGGTTGACTCGGTGAAAGCCTGTAACAAGATTGCCGAGAACCACGGGTTGAAACTTTGCATGGAACCCCGGGTAGGAGAAGCTATTGCAAATAGCGATGCGATATTACGGTTGATGGATTGGGTGGGTTCAGATAATTTTGGGGCAGTGCTGGACACCGGGCACCTCCACGCGGGGAAGGAGATCATTCCCATCTCTGCCGAGAAGTTGAACAAGAAAATCTTCTACGTTCATGCATCCGATAACGATGGCCGGGATAACTTGCACCTCGGTGTTGGAAAAGGAACTGTAGACTGGGAAGGCATGCTCCGCGTGTTGCAAAAACATGCTTTTGACGGGTACATCGCGATTGATATCGGTCATATACCCGATCTTGATGAGGAAAACATCCGTTCCGTGAAATACTTGGAAGACGTGGCCTCAAGAATGTGATCTCGTTTCTCATCACCTTGTTTTCGTGCTCAAGAATAACCATCCCACGTCCGATATGTTTTTAAAACTGGGGCGTGAACGGGATCGCGTGTGCCATGAACTTGTAAGGTCAATCTTTTCCTCTCGCAAGGTGAGACACGATGCATAAGAAGAAGATCATTGAATTCACACGAACCGATCTCGTCAAGGCTCCCATAGCATCCTCGATAAGGGACATCGCAAAGATCATGCAAGGTGGTATTATTGGCTCCGTATTCCTCACGGATGATGATGGAAAGATCAAGGGCATGATCACGGACAAGGCCATTTTCGATCTCATCGTGGTGGGAAAAAACCCCCTTGAGACCAAGCCCGCTGACCTCATGGAATCGATCGAGCTGGTCCGACAGGACACGCCGGCACTAGACGTGCTTGCATTGATGGAAGATAAAAAAATTACCCGCGTGGGCGTCGCGGACATGTCCGGCCAGATGATAGGTATCGTTTCCAGAAAGAAGATAAAATTCGAGCAACTGCACATCCTCAAGGAAGAGCTCGGCATTCAAGATTGATTGCTCCCGCCTTGACCTTGCTCTTCGCTTGCTCTCTTGATTCTCCTCGCCCTGTACACTTGATGGAAGTGGGCGCCGTAGACCCGTTTCTCTTTCGCGTAATGGCCGATGATCTTCATGACCTCCCTTGCTATCTCGCCTGGCTTTTCTGATTCGAATGCCGTTCCCGGAAGGGGCATGAACGCGTGCCCGTGAATTCTCGTGAGAGGATTTCGCATCACTTCCTTGATGAAATCAATCGTGTACTGCACGTCCTCCATTCCTTCCGTGGGCAATCCGAATATCATGTCGAGATCGATTAAAAAGCCTCGTGACGTGATGACATCTATTGCATTCCACACGTCATCAATTGTATGCCCCCTGTTGGCGTGTTTTAATATCCGCGGGCTTGCAGATTGGACGCCAACGACTATATTCTTGTTGGCAATATAGGGGGATATGATGTCCATTATCTCGTTGGTGACAAATTCGGGGCGGACTTCGGATGGAAAGGAACCAAAAAAAATCTTATCCAGACCTTCGATGCCGTGCAATTCCCTTAACAAGGTTTCGATCTTTCCGGGTTGGGCGTGGATGCCTCCCTTCGAGCCGTAAGCGAATGCATTAGGGGTCGTGACCCAGAGCTTGTCGTATTTCAGTTCAACCGCTCGCCTTGTCCACTTGACGATGTTCTCGATGCTTCGATGTCTCATTTCCCTGCCAAATAAATTAGATGTTTGGCAATACTTGCACCCGTGCGGGCATCCCCTTGATATCTCGATGGGCCTGAATAACCGGTTGGTTTCAGCGAAAGGGGGGTACTGATCGAGATCGATAGTAGGTGCAATCTTGGTTATTGTCCCGGCGTCGCGTTTGTCCCTTTTGAAGTAACAATTCGGGGTATTCCTTGGAGTAAAACCGTCACTCGCCAGTATTTGTTCAGGTTGCTCGTGGAATTCGGTGAAAAAATCTGTGATTGCTTCTTCACCCTCTTGGATAAACACGAAATCCGCACCGGCGGCAATAAATTCACTGGGCTTTGCTGTTGCATGGGGTCCACCCACGATGGTAATCAATCTTGATCGTGTATCCCGTGTTTTTTTAAATTCAGCGAGAATTTTCACGTCTTGCAAGATACTCCTCGCGTAAAAGCTGCTTCCTGAAAACATCACGAAAAAACGGTCTTCCGGGAAATCATTCACCTTGGCCAAGATATCGTCGACCGTCCCCCTGAACACCACGAGTTCCAAGTTGCACGCTTTGAACGTATTGCGGGACTCGAGGGCACCCACGAGGGATGACCACGAATACTTGTTCTGGTTCCCGTACATGATGTAGACGTGGCCAGAAATCGGTTCGCTCATGGTTATCCATTCGAGCTGTTCAATCTTGAGGTGGTGTTAATTTACGTTTAATCGCATCGATCAGGTGGTCCTCGTGCAATCTCGTGAACGCAGAATACGCGATGACGTCGAAGGTGCCTATGTCATTGAGGGCGTTCATGATCGCGTCGCGTTCTTCTTGTTGCATTATATCCAGTTTGTTCAAGACGATCATGATGCTTGCGCGTTGAAAGCTATCTTGTATCTCTTTTAACAAGCTAACTTGGTCCTCCAGTTGGAAACCGCAATTAATGGTCGGATCGATGACGAACATGATTATTCTGGCAATATGTTCCATCGCGGTGATGGCTTGCAACTCGATCTTGTTCCTACGGGCCATCGGCCTGTCAAGGACGCCGGGCGTGTCAACAAACTGGATGTGGTGGTATCCTTCCTTGTACTGTCCCACCTTGATTTCCTTCGTCGTGAATGGGTATTGCGCGACCTCGATCTTGCTGTTACATATGTTGTTGATGATCGAGGACTTCCCAACGTTCGGGTAACCTGCAACCACCACTGCAGGAATGTCCATGAAAATAACAGGAAGCGTCTTGAGCTTTTTCCTTGAGACCCGTAGATATTCGAAGTCGTCCTCCAACTGGTCAATAACCGATTTCAACCGGCCGAATGCTTGTTTTCGGGCTGCCTTTATCATCATGATGCTCTTCAATCGCGTGATCTTGCCGATTTGCTCGCTCTTGATCTTGTTAATGACCTTTACCACTCCCGAGATGCGCCCCAGCTTTTGTTTTAACTGATCATTATCCACGAGTACCTGGGCAAGCGCCACGTAAAAAGGATGAAGGGCGGAGAGGTCTGGCACGCTTTTCACGATACCAGTCAAGTATGCTTGGATGTAATCAAATGCAATTTCGATCTTTTTAATTTCCTTGTTTTTTCCTCTCTGAATGGGGTCCTTGCTTGATTTGGCAGTATTCGCTTTCTTATTTGCTCGATTGAAAGCAGTTTCAAGTATTTGCTCGATGGCTGGTACATGTTGAAAATCTTTGAAAGGATCACCGGGCAAGGTTGCACAACTCGCATATTTTGCATCGAAGCAAGCTTCCTCTTTGTCGGTTGCCTATCAAGTTTCTCGTAAGTTAAGTTCTTTAGGATGTCCTTTTTAGTTACCTCTGGAAACAAGAAGACTCCCGTTAAAGATATGGTGCGTAGCTAGCATGGAAAGAAGGGACAAGACACCCGCTGAACCCGCGGATGATGGTGAAGACAAGGATTTGATGCGTAGTACCCTTATCGCCCTTGGTTGGGAAGAAAGCGGTGAAGACGAGCATGTTACAAAGCCGAATGCTTTGGAAGAACGCATCAAGCAGCTTGAAGGGGAACTGGCAACGAAAAACGAGCAAATTGCCGAATTAAATGCGGAAAACACGTTCATTAGTAGTACAAATGACGAGTTACGTGCCCGTGTTCTCGAGCTGGAAAATTTATCGAAAGATAACGAAAACAAGTCCCGTGCAGGGAGTCAGGAAGAAATTCAAGACCTCTTGGATAAAATATCGTTGCAAGAGCGCGCGAACGCGGTCCTGGAAGAAAAGGTAAAGGAACTCTCCCTTTCTTTAACATCGATCCACGAATCGGGAAAGGAGCATGAAATAGAGTCGATGGCTAGCGAGCTCAGCCAGGCAAAACAGAGATATAGTACCTTGGAATCAACAATTGAAGAGAAGGAAGCAGCCAACGCGTTGCTCACCAAGAAAGTGGACGACCTCTCCCAAACGATAAACGAGTTGAAAAAGCAAGTGGTGGACTTGATCGGGGAAAACACGGGCATGAGCGGGGAGATCAACTTGAAATTGGAACAGCTTGCCCAGAAAGATTCAATCCTTGGCGGGAAAGATGCCAAGGTGAAGGAGCTGGAATCGAGCTTGTCGAGAGCACAATTGACCATCGACGAGTTAAAAGCGCAAAATGAAAACCTCACGTTCCAAGTCCACGATAACGAGGCCCTCATCGATAACCAGAAAAAGCAATTACTTGAATCCATGTCCGAGACATCCGAAGGCCTTTCAAGCCTTCAGCAGCGGATCGAGGCGCAAGAACAGAAGATCACGCACATGGATGAGCAGCTCAAGCAGAAGGACGCCGAGCTGCATGCCATCAAAGACCAGAAGGATGCCGTTACAAAAAGCCACGATTCAATGAAAGAGAAATACGAATTGATCGAAAAGGACCGGTTGCTCACCCAAGCCATGCTGGATAAGATCACGCGCGAGCGCGAGGAATACCAGGAACGTTGCTTCATGCAAAAAAACATCATCAAGAAATTAGAGATGCAAATGGAAGATGTCAAGAAAACCGATGACCAAAAAATGGCGTTGACCCTCGAAATCGACCGCATATCTTCCGAGAATAAAAAGGTATCAACCGAATTGGACCAGCTAAGACAACAGAATGGCAAGCTCGTCGAGGAAAACAAGAATCTCGAGAACAAGCTCACCGCCATGACCCGTGATCTCGAAATGAACAAGGGCACCATAGACGAGGAACGGGCAAGGGTGAGCCTGATCGAGAACGAGTTGCACCAGCTTGCCGCGGACAAGGAACGCATCAAAAATGAAAACGCCGTCCTAACGTCCAAGGTTTCAGACCTCGAAGCAGAGCTCGAGAAAGCAACATCGATAGACGAGGAAATCTTCAAGGAATTCGAGGAAAAAGAGACGTTCCTTCAAGGGAAAATTGATGACCTGGAGAAGGCCCTCGGGGATGCCATTGAAAACACCATGAAAACGTCCTCGTCCGATGACGAGATTAAAAAAATTAAGGACCAACTCGACGTGAAGGAAAAAGAGATGGAAAAATACAAGCGGAGAATAACCGAGCTTCAAGACGCTGCTAAGCAAGGGAACGAGAAAGACGAGGAAATAAAGGGTCTCAAGGTGAATTTAAAGGAAATGCGTCGTCGCTTGAGCAAATATGAGGAACCTTGATCCACTATCTTTTAATAATTCGATTCTCCACTTGGGTTCTTATCTTCCCGTGTTGGAACCTCATGCAACAAGTTACTTGAGATCGGAAACTCCCCTTTTTTCTTGCTAGGAAGCTTGAAATCACCCACGGTTACAAGACCACGTGAATGCGCTGTCCTAGTAGACGTGCGGAAGTACACGGGGAGATCATACTTCTCGGAAATGTCAAAGGCGAGCTTGATCCAGTCATAGCATTCTTGCGGGGTGTGGGGCTCTATCATCGGCGTGTGGAGCATCCACGAGTAGAACCGCTCGTTTTGCTCGTGGTGGCTTCCCAAGGAGCCCGGGTCGGAACCCACGACACACACGAGCGCGCCGGGCGAGGGGCCGTTCAACGTGATCGCCACGAGGGCATCGCTCGCCACGTTCATCCCCACGTGCTTCATCGGGTTCAACGCCCGTATGCCAGCCCACGCCGCACCCGCGCAGCTGGAGGTTGCAACGGCTTCGTTCGTGCTCCAGTGGTGCACGATGTACTCCTTGAGCTCGGGCTGTTCGGGATCATCGAGTATTTCCCGGAATTTCTCACCGATATCCGTTGTCGGGGTCCCGTTGTACTGGGCCACGTATCCCACGCCCGCTTCCAAGCACCCGCGGACCAGCGCCTCGTTTCCCATGAACAGGAACCGGCCGCCGGGACCGACCTTGAACCGATCATCCATAGCTAGATCACCATAACGTGCCTTGAAAGAAAAAATGCCCCGTTTTTGGATATTGGAAAGGGAGGAAACGATCGTGCTTGCTCAATAGCGGGGCATGTCGCGAAGGGCCTTGAACAAGGAGGCTCCTTGCAACGTCTCGTACAAGCGCGAGTAGAGTGCCATCACGTGGCCGTATTTCTTGGTTGCATCACCATCGGGCGCTATGCGATCCTTGATCGTGATGAATTCATTTGCAGCCTTTGATATATCCGTGAATAATCCAGCGCCAACAGATGCAAGCAAGGCCGCACCGACGGCGGTCGATTCCTCGTACTTGGGAGTGATGCAAGGGATGCCGGAAACGTCGGATAGTATCTTGTTCCAGATCGGCGAGCGGCTGCCCCCGCCGGTGAGGCGCAACTCGGCCGGTGACAGTCCCATCTCCTTGAACACGTCCAAGTTCTTCCGTACATCGAACGATGTTCCTTCCATGATGGCCCGGTAGATGTCGCTGCGTTTGTGTCCGGCTGCGATGCCGAAGATCGTCCCGCGTGCATCGGGATTCCAGTACGGGGCACCGGCACCGACGATGAATGGCAAGAAGAGCAACCCGTTCGAGCCGAGGGGTGATTGCTTGGCGACCTCGTCGATTACCTGGTATGGTGAGATGCCACCGCTTTCCGCGGCCTCGCACTCGACGCGCCCCACGGTGTCGCGGGCCCATCGCAAGAGGGAACCCGTGGAGAACATCGATGCCTCGACAACGTACGTCCCGGGAACAGCGGCACACGAGCACAGCACGCGCCGGGACGGGTCCAGCTTGACATCGCGCGTGAACGCGATCAAGAACGTGCCGGTGCCCATGGTACACTTCACCCGGCCCGGCTCGGTAACGCCAACACCCAGCGCCGCGCATTGCTGGTCGCCCGCGCCAGAGACGACGACAGTAGCGGGTGAAAGACCAGTTCCTGCCGATGCCAAGACGTTTCCGATCACCTCCCCGCTATTCACGGCGTCGGGCACCTTCGATGGATCGATGCCCGTTTTCTCGAGCATCATGTCGCTCCACTTGCGCGTGTTGATGTCGAAGAGCATCGTACGGGATGCATTTGAATGATCGGTAATGAAGCGGCCCGTGAGCTTTTTCACGATGAAATCATGAACGAGGAGAAACTTGGCTGCAGCTTCATACACTTTCGGCCGGTTTTGCTTGAACCAGAGTATCTTCGATGACGAGAAATACGGATCGATGGTGAGCCCCGTGGTCTTGTACACGAGTTCCTTGCCCACCGAGGACTGGATGAACTCACATTCTTTCGTGGTGCGCCGGTCTTGCCAGACGATGGCAGAAGCAAGCGGGGTCCCGTCCGCATCGACCGGGACGATGGTCTCGCGCTGGTTCGTGACGGCAATCGACACGATGTCCTTGGGATCGACCCCCGTCTTTTTCAAGACCTCGGAAATGGTCTGTTTGGTCGCTAACCACCATTGGTTTGCATCTTGCTCGACCTCAGCGGGAGAAGGATAGAAGCTCTCCCATTCCTTGTAAGCAATACCGGTCATCACGCCCTTCTCATCGAAGATGATGCTCCTGGTTCCCGTTGTCCCTAGATCAAGTGCCATGACGTGCATGGATCACCATTCATCCCGGGGGAAAATAAGTGTGAAGCCACAGGTGTTATTCACGCGAACGACTCGAGCCGCGAGAATGCACCCGGCCCGCGCGGGTCCTTGGCGGGCCTTGACCGTGACCCCGGCACCGGTTCCGGCGCGTGCGTGGATGGCGAAAACGGGCGCGCCTCATCCCCTAATGGAATGTCGGTCACGTGGGGCTGGTTTTTCACCGGGACGATAAACATCTCTACAAATTCACGATACACGAAATCCTCGTACTTGTTCGGCCACAAGCCTTTCTTTTCAACCTTGTCCTCTATGTCCTTGCACATCACGAGAAGCTGGTGGCCGAGATCGAGGAGCATGTACCCACTTCCCGTGCCATTCCCGGGTGCCACCTGGTCCACGAAGCCAACCTTCTTGAGCTCGTTCAAGTGGTGGTTCAAGTTCGGGGCTGCAACCACGTGGTAGGAACCCTCGAGAGCCTTCTGGATGCCGGTGAAACTCTGGATGCCGAAGCCGCTGCTCTTTGCACGGTCCAGGAACCGCATGATGGTCAACCGCAAGGGATGCGACAAGGCAAAAAAGTAATCCGTGAGCTTCATCTGGCCAACGGCATCCACGCGAGGCATCTCGATTTTCTCGCGGGGAACCAGCGTACGCTTGCGCTTCATGGGCACCATCCGCGTGGTGCACGTTTCCAACGCATCACGATGAATGGATACGGGTCGTGTGCTTTTTAATCTTGCGGAGGGCGAGCATGTTTTGCCGACAAAAATGATTTTCATGCTATATATCTGGATATATCGGCCATTTTACATCGGTTCGGTGGAACGATCGCCCATAGCTTTATCGCGGTGCACGAGGATCATCTATCTAAGAAACCCCGCATTGATGGTGGTGACCCGCCATGGTAAAAAATGATGAGCAAGCTCGATTGTATGGCCACGTTACCCTGTCACCAGGTGGCGACTTCGAAGCAGGATCGACGCGAGCGTTCAAGATCGTGTACACGGCAGGAGCTCTCGGGATGGACGACTTGGGAGGGATAAAGATCGTTTTCAGGTTTGCATGCGACCAAGCTCCCCTTCAAGTGGACGACCCATCGGGAACCGGTTACGTCCGCGCCGTTGCCTCGAACGGGTCCACTGTCAAGGTCCGGTACGACCCGCGGGGCAACGCGCGCCCGTGGTACAAGTGCTTGCATGCCACGCTGGTCAGCGGCGGGCTCCACCCGGGGGACACGATCACTCTGTTCCTCGGCGGGACCGGCGAGAAAGCCCCGGGGACGAGATTGCAGACCTTCTGCGAGACGCGCTTCGAGTTCAAGGTGCTCGTCGACGTGTTTTCAACGAACACGTACGTTGAATTACCGTCGCCAAGCATCACCATCACGCCGGGCGAGCCCGTTTTATGGATTGCCATTTTGCCGACATTAACACGCGTTAACGAACGATTCCGCCTATTCATCAAGGCAAACGACAGGTGGGGTAACCCGTCATCCGCGATCAACACCACCGTCTTCTTGTCAGCGACGCGCCCCGTCAAGGGGCTCCCTGAAAGGGTCACCTTCTGCCAAGGGGACCGCGCCAAGGTCATCGAGCATCTCGAGGCGAGCGAGGCCGGGGAGGTACGCGTCCGTTTGCAAGGTGCCGGGGGGACGGTGCTCGCGGAGAGCAACGCGCTCGTCGTGCGGGATGTCGCCCTCGTTCATGCATGGGGGGACTTGCACGGGCAGTCCGTCGAAACCATCGGGACCAACTCTGCTTTGGATTACTTTGAATTTGCACGTGATCTTGCCTTTCTCGATGTTACCGGGCACCAAGGGAATGACTTCCAGATCAACAAGGCGTTCTGGAAGGAACTGGAAAACCTTACCAAGAAATTCAACGAACCAGGGCGCTTCATCACTATCCCGGGGTATGAATGGTCGGGAAACACGGCCGTTGGCGGGGACAGGAACGTGTACTTCAAGAACGAAGGACGCCAGATCAGGCGGTCGTCGCACGTGCTGATCCCGGATGACCACGACGAGACCACCGACTGCCATTCCGCCGGCGCCTTGTTCTCCGCGCTCGCCCCGTTCCACGATGAGGTGGTGATCGTGCCCCATGCCGGGGGTCGGTACGCCGACATCAAGGCATCGCACGATGCACGGATGGAACATTCCGTGGAAATTCATTCCGCGTGGGGAACGTTCGAGTGGTTGCTGCACGATGCATTCGAAGAAGGATACCGGGTAGGCGTGGTCGCGACCAGCGACGATCACAAGGGGAGACCGGGTGCAAGCTATCCGGGTGCCTCCAAGTTCGGTACCTTGGGTGGGTTGACGTGTTTTCTCGTGCAAAACTTGACACGTGACGCCGTGTTCGATGCATTAAAACGGCGCCACCACTATGCAACCACCGGTGCCAGGATTTTTCTCGATGCACGCGTGAAATTCAAGGAAGGGGGAAAGGTATATCCACGGGACCCGTTGGTCTTTCCGGAGGCCGGTGGCCAGCAGGTCACGGAAGCGATCATGGGCGACATCGTGTGCACCGCCGGAAAGGACGCGGAATTGCACGTGGAGTGCATTGGCACGGGCCCCGTCGAACGTATCGAGGTGTTCGACGGCACGCGCTTGCTCGAAACGTTCCGGCCAGGTGCAAGTGAAAAACCGCTATCGAGGAAAGTAAGGATATCGTGGGAGGGTGCCGAATACCGGGGGCGAAACAGGAACACGACATGGAACGGCAAGGTCACCATCACCGGGAATGTTATCGAGAAAGCCATACCCATAAATTTCTGGAACGTTGATTCCCCGTTACGGGGCGAGGGTACCAACACCCTATCATGGGAGACGATAACCGCGGGGAACATCCAAGGCATGGACGTTCTCTTGCGAGACCCGATCGAGGGGACGATCCATTTCCAATCCAACCAAGCTACGTTCGACATTCCAACAAGAGAGATTACCCACGATGACACGATTTTCACGTGCGCTGGTCTCGGGAAACGCGTGAAAATATACCGCGTGCCGGAAGAAAATACATGCACGCGCCTCAACTTCCACCGGGCCATCGAGGTCGCGGGCAAGGGCGACACGCGCATTTTCGTCAAGATGACTCAAGAAGACGGTCACCAAGCATGGTCGAGCCCCGTTTACTTGCACGTGTAACAAGTTATCGTGCACGGCGTCTCAAGCCGGAAGGATCCAGGATGCGGGCCTTGGGTATGCCGAGAAAACGCGCCACGACGAGCCCGGAACCGATGTCACCCACGTTATCGACGTGGTGGGCATCTGACCCGAAGGAAAACTTGATGGAACCGTACTCCAATGCTTTCTTGTACACCTTGGTGATCATCGAGATGACCCGCAACCACGGGTCGCCCGAATCCCCCGGCCGCCATATCTTGACGGTATCGAGCTTGTCACGGTGAAACGTCGTGTTGATCTCCATCGCGATGCCCTTATCCTTGAGAACCTGTAGCACGTCGGGCAAGATGGAGAATACCTTGTCCTCGAAGTAATCCCCGCCGATCTCGATCTCCTGCAAGAACGGGTGAACCCAGATGTCGATGGGATTCCGGCCCAATCCGTTGACCAGGATGCTGGCAAGCGAGTTGAAGTACTCGTCGATCTCCTCATCTTCAATGTCGGGAAACGCGAGGCTGCGATGTGGCTGGTTGTGCGGCCCACCGATGATGTAATCAACGAGGTCGACCGATTCCTTGGAAAGCACGAACCGGCCCGATGGATGGTCGATATCGACCTCGACGCCAAGCAAGGCAAATATCCCGTCCTTGCAGTCGTGCCGTGCATTGAAATCATCGACGTGCACCCGGGATGACCGCAAGTGGGCTTGATCAGGCGAGTTGAAATGCACGTGGTTCGTGACGCCCAAGGACGTTATGGTGCCACGTGCCAGCCCGCTGGCGATCGCCTGGTCGATGGTGTAGGGCTCCTTGACGCACCGGCTGAAGCCGTTGTGCGTGTGGTGGTCGAAGAACTTCATGCACCCGTGCCTCCTGTTGTTTCTCGATTCATGCTTTCTCACAAAATTCCTGCTTCCGGAACCGCAGATTCACGAACTTCTCGAGTTCATTTATGAGCGTTGGCAGGAACGTCTTGATATCCGTGATGATAGAAAAATCAGCAATATTATGAATGGGAGAACCAGGATCATTGTTAATAGCAATGATAAATCCGGATTCATTCATTCCTGTCGTGTGTTGTATCTGGCCGCTGATACCGAACGCCAAGTACAGTTTGGGGCGAACAACGTGTCCTGTCTGCCCGATTACCTTGTCCTCGGTCGTCCAACCATTGAAGACCGCGACCCGGGTCTCGGGGCTGGACACGCAGTGGAGCGTATGATAACTCTGGTTTTTCTTGCTGAAAGAAGGCCTATCATGCAGAGCCCGACAAGGCCCGCCGTGAAAACGTAAAAATCCACCGTGTTCAATTTACGAAGGGGTGCGTATGCTTGGATCGAGTGGAATGCATCCGCCATCGACCTCGTGCTGTCGATCCATTCATACCCGTGCTCTTGCGTCCAGCAGATGCTCGTGCCCTCGTGGAGCTCGTTCCACGTTTCGACGAACACCCACGCCGCACCGAGGTCCATCATGCGCTGCCACTCCATGCGATACCGTGTGGGATCGCGCAGCACGTAGCGGGGGTCTTGGCAAATCAGGGCGCCGATGTTGTAGAAACCGGGGGACAGCGCGCCAGCCGGGATGCCCTTCAAGACAGGATACCGGGGGTAGAAGCACCCGCCCCAGTCGCAGATCGCGTCGATGCCAGCCTTATCCCAGCCGGCCGGCCCCGCGAAGAGCAAGCTCCTGTTGTACGTGTCGAGGAAACGCGCCTTGCAATACTGGAGCACGGTCGTTCCCACGTCCTCGAAATAATCGGCGCCATATAGCCAAACGATGGAACTACCATTCCAAGCAAAAGCATCGGTCCCATTCACGACCGAGTAGAAGCGATCGATGCACTTCCAGAATTCTTCTTGCCAAAAGGGATCATTAAGGTCTGCACCGGGGCCAGCGGTGGAGAACTCGCCCGCGTGGGTGGCATCGCCGTACACGTCCATGGACCGGTTCCACGCCCATAAGCCCATCATGCACGTCGTGTCGAAGAACATGGCAATCTTCGGGACGAGCGCTTGGCCGTAGGTCGCAACGGGATGGTACGTGGTTGGGTCTCGAACGTCCGCTTCATGGCTGACCTTCTCCACGAGGGCGTGCCGCGCCGCCACGAGGGTGACCAGCGCGTCTTGCGACGATGACCCCGAGGGCAAGCCGCTGTTCCAGTAATCGGGCATCACCACGTCGATCCCCGCGCTGACCATGCCACGTAGCTCCCACTCGTGCCACGCCGGGTTCATCCAGTCGAACCAGGTTGTTATGTTTTCCATCACGCCCGTGGCCAGCTCCCCCACGACGTCTCCCGTGGTGTTGTAGGTGGGCTGGTCCGCCGGCACGTGGTAGGTGTTGCTATCCTTGAACAAGGAACCAGAAACATTCCTGACCATGTCACTCGCGTCCCTCGGGCCCGGCCAGGTACCTGGAAAGTACCGGCTGTTGATGTACGTGGTGCGCGATGCGGGCCACTTGTCGACGACGTGCGGGCTGGAATCGAGGCTTGCACCGCTCTTGTACCAGTAAAAATAGATCGTGAACACGACACGGTCTTGCTGGCGTGCCGCTGCTTGGAACGCTTGATCCGGGGTTGCGGGAACGTGGATGATGATGGTGGAGCAAGCTATCAAGCCAAGCACGACGAATAGCGGGAAGTACCGCGCGGCCGTCTTTACATGCTGGATGACTGTTCCTGAACACGATGCATCGTTCATCATACCCACCCCAAGAAAAATTCTGCCATCGTGAGCCCGAACACGTGCGGGAAGCATGCCAAGAATGCCACGGTCAACGCGACCTCGCATGAGGCGAGAACGACGCATGGCAAGACGACGTTCTGATATCGCGCGTCGATGTCCTCCTTGTTGTCGAAATGGCCGCGAGCGAGCAAGGACCCGAGCACCATCACGTGCCAGCACACGAACGTGATGGCAAGGACCCAGAAAATCCACGCGTGCCCGCTCGCCGTGAGGCCACCCGGGAAAAACGAGTGTATGGGGATGGCAACGAACGGTACCAGCAAGAAGATGGCCGTTGCACCTTGTATCGCTCCATACGTGCCCTTGAACCTGAAGCAAGCCAACACGACGTGTTCGAGCGCGAGCAACAAGAGGGGAAGAATGAAGCCTATGGCGAACCCAAGTGTCTTGTTCACGAGCAGCGCGTTCTCGAACCGCCACCCGAGACCGATGAAATCATCGGGGGATAGCCACGCGACGAGGGTGCCGAGCCCGGCCATGCCTGCAACGAAACCGAGCCGGGCTCCATGACGGGACGACATACCCGGCTCGATGAGCCACGGCGAGAACAAGAGCTGCCCGAGCAACGTGATGGAATGCAAGATCAACGACCCTTTCCCTCGATCAAGGTGCGATGGTGATTTCCACCCGAGGCTCCTTCACCGCGTCCTGGAACGCGCGTTCATCTTCCGCACCGAGCCCTTGGAGTGGCTCGCTCACGCACGCGCGAATGGCAACCTTCCGGCCGGACATGGACCCCAGGTATGATGCCACGGCGGCGAGTTGTTCCTCGTGCGTGTCCATGAACATCAGCTCGCCGTTTTTCCCCGTGGAAAGGTAGCCGACACGGACGACATCGTGGATTTTCAAGACCACCGTCTTGTCGAGAAATTCTTCGAGTATATCAGAAATAGGGATGTTATATTCCACGGGATTGCTTGCACTCAAGGGCATCTTGATGCACGCGCTGGAATCTTCGCTCGATACCAGCATTCCCTCCGCGGTGACGAATTTCCTCGCGAGGTAAAATGGATAGCGTGGATTCGGTTCCGGCATCCTTGCCTTGGTCTCGTCTTGCCATTGCTTCAAGAGCGAAAGGAGCTTGCCCGCGATATCGGGCTGGGTGCTGGCAAGATCGAGCCCTTCACCGGGATCGGTTTTCAAGTTGAACAGCTCTACCCGGCCATCGTCCAACCACTGGATCAGCTTCCATTCCTCGTCGATGATGCACGATGCCGGCCGGCCGCCGTTCCCGTTGTGGTGCGGGTAGTGCCAGAACACGGGCCCGCGCGCGAGCGTGCTCGCCGTAGCCGAGAGGACGGGGTAGAAGCTCGTGCCATCCACGTGTTGCTCGGGCATGCGCGGGGCGCCGCAGCAATCGAGCAACGTCGGGTAGAAATCGCACGAGGTAACCAGCTGGTCCGACGTCGATCCGGCAGGAACAATGCCAGGCCACCGGATCAAGAGGGGCTCGCGTATCCCGCCCTCGTACATGTAGGACTTCCCGTTCCGGAGAGGCAAGTTCGCAGTGGGGGCACGAACACCATCGCTTAACCCGCCGTTGTCGGAGTAGAACACGACGATGGTGTTTTTGGCGATGCCAAGCCGTTCGAGGCAACCAAGGAGCAGGCCGATGTTAAAATCGAGCCGCGCTATCATCCCGGCATAATCAGGGTCGCTCTGGATGACCCGGGTCGGGTTCCGTTGCGGGGGCTGCCCTTCCAAGCAGAACAGGGTGCCATCATCCCGGAACGCGTCACGCTTGTCCAGCCCGAGCATCCGGGCTTTCTTCTTGAATTTCTCGATGCTCTCGGCCGGGGCTTGCACTGGCCGGTGCACGGAATAATACGACATGTACATGAAGAATGGCGATTTGCCATTCTTCTCCAAGAGCGCGATTGCTTCCCTCGTGAGACGGTCGGTGAGATATTCACCATCCGGACCATTTTTCAAGGTAGGAATCCCCCACGGGCTGAAATAGCCATTCCACGGGCTTCCCCAGTGACAGCCAGCCACGTTCACGTCGAAGCCGTGGTGTTCCGGCCAGTAGGGTTCGTCGCCGAGGTGCCACTTGCCCACGTGATAGGTATTATAGCCTCGATCCTTGAGCGCCCGCGCGATGGTCTTCTCCTCCAGCGGGAGGTAATGGAGGTACGGGGCATCGATGACGCGCCCGCGGTTGCTCCCGCCGATCCATTGCGTGATGCCGAGCCTTGCCGGGTACTTTCCCGTGAGGATAGATGCCCTCGTGGGTGAGCACACGGGACAGCTGGCGTATGCGCGCGTGAAACGCATGCCTTCCCGCGCGATGCGATCGATGTTGGGCGTTTCGTAAAAGGTCGAGCCTTGACATGAAAGGTCCATCCATCCCATGTCGTCGATGAGGATGAATAACACGTTCGGTCGGTCGTTTTTCATTAGAAAGAAAAATGCCCGGTCTCCTATTTAAAATATCATCTCTGAGAAAAAATAGGGAAACAAAAAGAGATTTTTTTCGAGGCATCTCGAGTCTTGGCACGTTTATTCCTTGATCTGCACTTTAGCCTTGATCGGGCACAAGCCACCGAAGTTGGTGATGACGGGACAGTGTTTAAACACCTTGTCCATGAGCTCGTTCACCTTTTCCTTTGGTGCCTTGGCCTTTATCCGGATGACCGGCTCGAGGACGTCATAGCCCGCGGGCTTGGAGTCGTCTATGCCGAATATCGCGCCGAGGTTGATGTGACCTCGCGAGAACACCTTCATTTCCTCGATCTCGATGTCCATGATCTTGGCCCAGAAGCGGGTGACCGCGATGATGCAACCGCCAATCGACGACAAGATCACGAGCAGGGGCGATGGCCCTTTATTCGTCCCGTCCAAGCCACCGGGTGCATCGATGAGCAACGTGAAAGGCTCGCCACCAGGATTTCCCATCGAGCAGCTCACTTGCATGCCTTCCGGGAGCATGTCACATTCAACGTTGAAGTTTTTCTCCCCGGCATTCCAGTCTTTCTTGATTGATTCGTACGTTTCTTTGAAGCTAGGCATTGTAATCGATCCCTTTGTTGTCAACGTTATCCACAAAAAGGCAGGTTCTAACGAGGGCCACGCGAGCATGGCTTCTTGATAGCAACCGTTGTTTTCCATGGACCACGGTTGGTAGTGATCGATATCGAGGAATCATACTAAATATTTATTCGTTTTGTTGAAGCCAAGGCACGTCGAATGACCGGAATAATCGCCTCCAAAGACACCGTTGAACATGTTTATAAATATTCATTAATGGCAACGATCGCACTATTACACAAGTGCCTTTTTAACGGCCATGCACGAGGTTGGATCATGCAATACAAGGTCATGATCGTCGGATCGGGAGGCCACGCCGTGAATCACTGGCTTCCACAGATGAACATCCATGGCGGGTTCAAGCCCGTCGCGGTTGTTGACATCAATCCCGAGGTGCTCGAGAATGCGGGAAAAACATGGGGGATAGATGCTGATGCCGTTGCCTTCTCGATGGAAGAGATATTGGCGATGGGATTGAAACCGGATATCGCCTTGATCTGCACGCCCATCGAAACACATCACGCGCTAGCCATCGAGGCGATGCGAAACGGCTTGCACGTGATATGCGAGAAGAACTTGGCCCATAGCATGCAGGCAGGCATCGAAATGACCCGGTGTGCATTGGAAAACCCCGGTCTTGCCACCGTCGTTGGCCACCAGTACCCCTACTGGCGCCCCGCCAACTGGGCGATACGGAAAGCCATTGGCACTGGGAAGCTCGGCGACCTGGATTCCATCCAATGCAATTTTAACTCGTCGGGATACTGGACCCCGGCGCGCCCCAACCGTAGCGGGTGGCGCCGGTTCCTGGATCACGACTACCTGGAGGACTGGGCGGTGCATACCATCGACTTGTTCAGGTATTTCACGGCGATGGATGCCATCCAAGTATCGGCCGATTTATGGCGCCCGAAATGGTCATTACGCTACGGCACCACGTCGATCAATGTAAGGATGCTCATGGCAAGCCCGGATGAATACGAGGGAAAGGAGGTGCTTGCATGCAGCGCCGAAACCGACCGGGCACGGCGCCTGTGCGAGAACGGCAAGATACCCAAGGAATGGGTACATGCCCAGTACGTCGGCCACGCCGAAACCATGGGGCTTCTCGACAAGGGCGAGCACTGGATGATCCAAGGAACCAAGGGTTCAGTGGAATACATGGAAGGCGGGTACACCAAGGACAAGCCGCCGGCATTGCGGATGATCACGCGCGAGGAGGAAGCGGAAACCACCGTGAAAGATGGCGGGCCAGTCCAGCAATTCAAGTGGAGCGAGTCGAACCTCCAGCCGTATCCGATGGACCTCGAATGCGGGCCCGCCGCCCAGTGGAAGGGCAACAACGCGGACGACGAGTTTGCCAACAACTGCTTCATTCTGGAAGAGGTGAAGCAGTGCATCGAGAGCCATGGAAAGGTGAAGCCACTCCGTTGCTTCGAGAACTGCATCAAGACCTTTGCAATCACCATGGCAGCCATCGACAGCAGCCAGCACGGGGGAAAACCGATATTTTTACCAGACTTGTGGGAAATCCCGAGGAATTAATCTTCTTTGGTCTGCATTATCTTGATAAAATGCATTTTTCCATTATTTGTTTATTTTTTTCACTGATTGCTGATGATTGAACGTGTGAATAAAGAGATAGATGATCCAGCCTTGGATCGAGAAGAAGAGCATCCACTCGTAGAATTCCCGGGATGGAAAAAGGTCATCGATGATGAACAGGATTGCCAACGTGACCGGAACGACCACCATGTAACCCGCAATCCAAGCGGGAATCCTGGCGACCGCATGATTTTTCAAGGCAAGGATGCCGATGAAAACGCCTCCCACGCCGAAACCCACGATCGCCGTCATTGAAAATAAATTGTGGACATCCTTGGAGATATCCAAGGAAATCAACCCGCTCCATGCATATCCCAAGCACCCGGTGATGTTGAACGCGCATGCTAACATGTTGAGCACCTTGTCATTGCTCTTGGCCTCGTTGCGCGTCGCGTATTCGCGATACAAGTGCGCCATGAACGGCATCGATAAAATCCCGCCAACGATGTTCCCCACGGCCTTCAAGAAAGGCAAGGGCGTGTAGCGGAGCCGAATTACCTTGACGGAACGGTCGATGGAAAATCCATCAGCACCGAGGACAAGAAGAAATTCAAGATAAAGTTCGGCGGGATGGAGTTCAACATCAAGAATGCCAAGGAATTTGCCGGGAAAGTGATACCTGTTGGTGAAAAGGTGACCGTCTTCTTGCCGTTCACCGGCATCAGCAAGGGCGAGGAGCACGAGTTCGGAATTCTCATCAAGACGGAACACCCGTTCGAGTTGGCCATCAAGAGGACGGTGCATTAAGCGTTCTCCCTTTTTTTTTATTTCCATCCACGAACCACAGTGATGCGACGTGGCGTTGACGAGCGATACGAGTGCCGCGATCAAGGCACGGGAGAAGGTTTCGTATTTTGCCGTGAACGTGGGGAACATACCGATCATGACATTGATCGGGAGTTTCTTGTTGATCTTCTACACTGACGTTGCAGGATTGGACCCGGCTGCGGTTGGGACCATGTTCTTGATCACGAGAATCTTCGATGGTGTTAACGATCCGCTCATGGGATTCATCATCGATCACCTTCCACGCACCAAGTGGGGGCGCTTCCGGCCATATATCGCCATCGGGAGCATCGTGTGCGCGGTGAATTTCCTGCTGTTGTGGTTGGGGCCTAGCATTGCGACCGCGGGGAAACTCGCCATTGCATACGTCTCCTACTTCGCCATCGGGATCACCTTCGACATGATGGACATACCCTTGAACGCGCTCATTCCCGTGATGGCAACGAAAGACCGGGAACGGACGACGCTTTCCATCATAAAAAGCTTGGGTTACGGAGCGGGATCGATCTTGTTTACCCTTCCCATCATCCCGGTCGTCCAAGCTTTTCCCACGCAACGTGACGGGTACCACGCGGTTATCATCATCGCCGTCATCTTCATTATCGCGTTGAGCAACCTTGGAACGGCGGGAATCAAGGAACGAGTCTCGATGGTCCCGGTGGAACGATACAAAGCAAAGGACCTGGGACGGATACTGACGCTCCTTCCGGTGATCGGCTTGTTCTTGACCACGCTCATGGGGAGCATTTCGGGAGGCACGGTTAACGCGATCGCGATTTATTACTTCACCTACGTCACGGGTGACCCTGCCTTCATGGTCACTTTTTCGTTTTTCACGCTTCTCCTGGGCGGTCTTGGCATAATCCCTGCCATGTATCTCGTTCGACGCATGGGTAACAAGCAAGTCTGGATGGCGGGCACGGCGGCAGCCTTGGTTCCTTCCACAATCGCCTTGTTCATCCCCCACGACCAGCCATTCTTGCTTTTAATCATCATCGGGGTTGGACGCGTGGGGCTGGGTTTTTCCGGGATCGTGAACTACGCGCTGCAAGCGGACATCATGGATTACGTCGATTGGAAGAGGGGACACAGGACCGAAGGGGCTATCGCATCCATTTTCTCGTTTATCACGAAGGCGGGTATCGCCATCGGGGCAGCGATTCCCGGGTACGTGTTAGCATTCACGGGATATGTGCCCAACCAGCAAGTTCAATCCCCGGCAGTGACTGGTGGTATCACGTTCCTTTTTCTCCATGTTCCGGTCATTATCTGCGTGTCGAGCTTGCTCTGCATGGGCTTCTTGTATCCAATCTCGCGAGACGTATCGGTGCAGATGCAAATCGATCTCGCCAAGAAACGGGCTTTCCGGTAGCGCCGGTCATTTATCGAGAATGGTTTTTAGAAGCGCGTCCACCCTGCGTTCGATGGTATCCCGCGTCGTTCTGAACGTGGCCACGTCCTTCCCGGCCGGGTCCTCCAGTTCCCAGTCCTCGATGGTCAAATCGCCCTTCACCAGGGGAAACGGGCACGAGTCCAGCACGCCGCATCCCATGGAAATGAAATGCGTCGCGCCAACCAGCATGTTGCGCGTGAAAGGCTTCGGGAATTGCGCGGAAATGTCGATCCCCTTTTCTGCCATCACTTGCACCGCTACCGCATTGACTTGGCTTGATGGTTGGGTTCCTGCCGAAATAATTTCGATGTCGGGATCGTCATGTAATTTATTCTTCGCGAAACCTTCGGCCATCTGGCTCCTGCACGAGTTCCCTACGCACGCGAAGATGATCTTGGTTTTTTTCACGCGTGAACACGCATCCACGTTGGCGAATGAACGTCGCAAGGAATACATGGAGGGAAAAAAAACATTGCCTCTATATCGGTCAGATCGTGTCTCTTGTTATCGGGCATGGCCGGTATTTGTACTGGATAATGAAATAAAATTATGCGGTGCCGCGATCCATGATATGGCTTCAAGATACATGATCCGTATCGGTTTTCTGCAGGTCTAGGAGGTGCTTGTAACGCCCGTTCAGTTTCACGAGCTGGTCATGGGTGCCTTCCTCGATGATGCCCCTCTTATCCTTGTCGATGACGTAGATCTTGTCCGCATTCTTGATCGTCGAGAGCCGGTGGGCGATGATGATGGTCGTGCGCCCCTCGCGTGCCTTGTCCAACGCATCCTGGATCAGCGTCTCGGTGTACGGATCGACGCTGCTCGTCGCCTCGTCAAGGATCAGGACCACGGGATCTATCATCAGCGCCCGCGCGAATGCGATGAGCTGCCGCTGGCCGATGGAAATGTTCGACGCGTTTTCCTTGAGCATGGTATCATAGCCATCGGGCAAGGTCTGGACGAAGTTGTGCAAACCGAGGAGCTTGGAGACCTCGATCATGCGCTGTTCCATCGCAGTCGTGACATTGTCGATGCCGTAAAGCAAGTTATCCTTGATGCTCCCAACAAATAAGAACGAATCTTGGGGTACCATGCCTATCAGTCTCCTGATGTCGTCCTTCTTGTATCCTCGAATGTCGACGCCATCTAGTTCGATGCGCCCGTCATTCACGTCATAGAAACGATTGATGAGCTTGATGAACGTCGTCTTCCCGGCGCCCGTCTCGCCCACGATCGCCACCGTGTTTCCCGCGGGAATGTCGACATTCACGCCTTTTAGCACGTATCCCGTGGTGGTCTCGCGCTCTAGCAGGACTTTTTCTTCCTTGATGGCGTTTTTAACGACGTCGGGGAACTCGTTGAACACGTCATCGGGGATGTCCATCATCGCGAGCATCCGCACCATGCTTGACGGGCCACCGGCACTCTTCATGCCACCACCTGGGCCGCCGCCCATGCCGCCACCTTCCCCGCCCATCCCGCCCCCGGTGCCGCCACCCATTGCAGGCTTGAGCGTGCTCGCCAGGTTCTTTGCCATCATCAACAACATGCCCTTGTCCATCGGCGGCATGCCAGCAGGGGAACCGGAACCGGGCACCGTGAATGCACTACCCGCGGGATGCGCCGTGTTCCCGGGTTGTTGCATCTTGCCCGCGTTCTCGTGTAGCTGCTGCACGTCATTCGAGAGCTCGGGGTGCTCCTTTGCCATGTCCGAACCGGGAATGCTAAACCCAAATCTTGCTAAAATCTCGTCGATCTTTGAGGGAATGTTTGCTGGTGCCGTGCCCACGAGCTCGGTCATGAAGGCAATCTGTACTTGTCGTGGTAGGGTCATCATGTTTTTCTTTAGGAACGCCTTGTGCGCGTCGGGAAGCGTCTCGAGCAAGGCACGCGCTCGTTGCATCATTTCCATGGGATTCATTGTGGCAGGCATGCCCGGCATTGCAGGCTTTTTCTCGCCCTCGCCATGGCGGGGAAGCTTCATCTTCACGTTCTCTTTTTTCCCGTTCACGTGGTTACGCGATGAAGCCGGTTCATCGAATTTATAGCCAAACGACACGTCCACGAATTGGATCTGGCCCTTGTCTGGTAACTTGGCTGGTTCGTCTGGGTCTGGCAAGTCCGATTCCTCTTCCAGCAGGCCATAGATGCGGTCGGAAGCGGCCATCGCTGACTCGATGATTTGCTGGAATTGCATGAGCGTCATGAACGGCTGGAAGAATTGCGCGAGGAACCCGTTGAAGGCGCTCAACGTGCCCGGCGTCATGGCGAAACCCAGCACGACGATCGAGTCGATGCTCAAGAGCCCGCCAACGTACAAGACGAGAGCGGTTAATGCGGACGAGATGAACCCGATGAGGGGGAAGAAGGTGCTCATGATCTTCCTGACCTTCAACCCCGCGAGGTAATTGCTGTAGTTTGCCTGGTCGAACTCGCTCGCGGCCTTCTCTTCTTGGCCGAAAGCCTGCACGACCTTCGCCCCCGCAATCTTTTCCTGGATGCTGGACGTGACGTTTGATATGTTCCGCCTCACGTCCTTGAACGCGCCCGTCACGACCTTGCGGAAAACAGCCGTTGACAGCAAGTAAATCGGGAATGCTATCATGGCGACCGATGCCAGGACAGGATTCAACATGAACATGAATATGATGTTGAACGCGAGCGTTATGAAACTACCAACGATTTGCACGAGTTGCTGGCCGACGAGCTGGTTCAGCTGGTCGACGTCGTTGGTCGCGATGGAGATGATGTCACCCGAGAGGTGCTTGTCGAAATAGTTCATCGACATGCCTTGAATCTTCCCTATGAGCTCGTTCCGGACGTTGAAGATGATGTTCTGGCCGATCTTTTGCATGCTGTACGTGCCCACGAAGTTCAGCAAGCCTACCCCCATCATCAAGGCCAAGTAGAGCAAGGCAAGCGTGAGCAGCACCCCCATGTTCGCGGGGATGATGCCGGCGTCGATCATGGTCTTTGAAATGATGGGCGAGAAGGACATGATGATGGAACCGGTCAAGAGAAATGCCCCGAACATCGCGTACCGCCACTTGTAACTCGCCAGGTGGCCGAGCATCCACGACCACAAGACCTTGCGCGGGTGCACCAGCTTGGCCTTCCCTTGCCCGAAAACCGGTTTCTGGTGGAGGCCGGGCGGGGCGAACTCTGGCTTCCGTTCAGCTTCCTTGTCTTTATCCACGTGCGCCATCACTTGCTGACCTCCTGGGTGAGTGCTTTTTGCTTCTGGAACAATGTCATGTATATCTGCGTGTACAAGGGATTGACATCGATCAATTCGTCGTGGGTGCCAAGCCCCACGACACGGCCCTTGTCCAAGACCAGGATGTTATCCGCGTTCCGGATCGTGGAAATGCGTTGCGTGATGACGATCGTCGTGGTGCCCACGAACATTTCCAAGGCTTGCTGGATGCGGTACTCGGTCTCGACATCCACGCTGCTGGTCGAATCGTCGAATATCAGGATTTTAGGCTTGATCACGAGCGCGCGGGCGATGGCCAACCGTTGCTTCTGTCCTCCAGATAGCCGCATGCCACGCTCGCCGACGATGGTCTGGTACTTGTCGGGGAGTGAATCGATGAACTCGTGGATGTTGGCGATCTTGGCTGCTTGCGTCACTTCCACATCCGTGGCCTCTTCCTTCCCGAATCGAATGTTGTCGAGGACCGATTTGTTGAAGAGGAAGGTTTCCTGCGAGACGACACCGACCTGTTTCCTGAGTTCCTTCAGCTGGAAATGCTTCACGTTGGTCCCGTCGATCGATATCTCGCCAGCCATCACGTCATAGAATCTTGGCAGCAAGTTGATGATCGTGGACTTGCCCGAGCCCGTGGTGCCGATGATGGCGATTTGCTTGCCTGCGGGCACGCTGAATGAGATATCCTTGAGAACAAGGGTACTCGGGGTGTACCCGAACGAAACATTCTTGAATTCAACATTGCCTTTCATGCCTTCCGTGCCGACGGCGCCTTCGATTTCTCGTATGTCGGGCGCGGAATCGATGACTTCCTGGACGCGCACCAGCGCGGCCGCGGATTGGTAATACATGATCAAGATGTTGGGCACCATCATGAGCGGGAATATCGCCATGCCCACGTACCCTTGCAGCATGAACAAGGTTTGGATTCCCATGAACCCGTTGATATACGCGTAACCGCCATAGAAAAACAACGTGATGAACATCAAGCCCACGACGGCCATGAGGAGCGGCATGAACACGGACGTGTACCTCACGCTCCGTATCGATGCATCCCTGAACTTCATGTTATTCTTGGCGAACTTTTGCTTTTCCTTTCCTTGCGTCGAGAAGATGCGAACAACCTGGGAGCCGACGATGTTCTCCCGGAGCGTGTTCGTGAGGTCACCGAATGCATCGCGGGTTTCCAAGAAGATGGCTTTCAGCTTGGACGCCACCAGCGTCGAGACGGCCAACGAGGCCGGGATGAACGTGAAAAAAATCCATGCCAAGGGCGTTGTCGAGACGATGATCATGACGCCAGCCAACCCGAGTATGGACTGCACGCCCATGTTCAAAGCAAACCCGAATATCATCTCGGTTTGCTCGACATCGGAGGTCGCTCGCGCCACGAGCTGCCCCGTTTCGTTTTTATCGAAATACGCGAAGGACTGGTGGTATATCGCGTCGTAGATGTCCTTCCGGATGTGATACAACGCTTTTGATGACACGTCCGCATTCAAGATGCGCGATGCCCGGTTCGTGAAGAACGCCCCGAACCCGGATGCAATGCCCAGCAATATCATGACGCCGAGCTCGGCGTGTGTCATCGGGTTTTCAACGATCCCGGACGTGTTCGGCGTCAGGCGGCCAATGATCATGCCAATGATGGCGGGCAAGAACAAGCCGAACACCGTGGATAGTACCATGAGGCCAATGGCACCGAAAAACTTGTTCCGGGTCTTGAGCCAGTAATGGACGATGAGCTTGAATGAATTCATTTTTTCTACCAAAGGTAATAATCCTTGTTATAGCTCCCTAGCACGTGCTCGCATGATGATACCCCTGCACCAGCACCGATGCTCAGCGGGACCAGCACGATGCCTGAAGCAACCAGCGCGAGCAGCAAC
Source organism: Promethearchaeota archaeon (assembly GCA_041305945.1). Lineage (GTDB taxonomy): Archaea > Asgardarchaeota > Lokiarchaeia > Sigyniarchaeales > Sigyniarchaeaceae > JBGLND01. The sequence continues at coordinate 1,239,956 of JBGLND010000001.1, read as the reverse complement.
ATGTCAGATTTAACGATGGCAACGCGTGCAACAATCGAATCCGGTTGCTTTCGCAATCTGGTGTACCCGAGCAGTGATTCCCGCGCGTCCCTTCCCACCCTCGACCGCTTTCCCTTGTTCCAGCACCCGTTGATCCCCGACAAGAGCCGGCCGAGCGAGAACACGGCGATGGCCAACACACCCGCCAGCACCCCGACCTGCGCGCATTCAACGCAAAACGAATCCCATTTCATCATCAAGGCAATGATGATCGATCCCGCTAGCACGAACGTTGCGAAACTTCCCCAGAAGAGCCTCGAGAACATGCCGTTCGCCATTGCTCCTACGTGCAACAGGCTTCCCATGATGAATCCCGGGATTGACAAGCCGGCGAGCCAATAAGTAGCGCTCGCATAAACCAGATACCCGTACGGGTCCGAAAGGATTAGCGCGGCGTTGATGACCAGGAGAATGCATGGGACCACCAAGAGCCAGAACCTGTCCTTGATCACCCGGTACACCAAGCCCCACAATAAGAAACCCGCGAAGAACAAGGGAAACACCTGGAGCAAGACGGGTAACATGTTTGGCTTGGAGATCGTCACGGAAAGCAACGTTACCTCCATCGCGATGCAGAAAAATATCAAGAGTTGCATCCCCGCTCCCTTGAACACGTGCAAGGTGCCGTTCCGGCCGTTCTTGAACACGTCGTCGGCCCCGTTCCCGGCGCGTATCCTTTCCAGGGTCCCGTCCAGCTCTTGCTGCTTCACCTTCCTCATCGTGATGACTAGCAACGCGAGTTTCGCGACGACCGCGGTACTCGACACGCAAGCGTCGATGAAAAAACTCCAGAACATCCCGGCGTCGAGGAATGTCCATGATATTACCCAGCAAATGCCTCCTATGGTGAGCCCGTACGAGAGAACGCGGTTCCCCGGTTGGTGATTGACGTTAATGTTGGATGAGAATAATTCCGTTGACAGGATCAAGGTGGTGATCACGAGCGCGGAGAAATACAGGATGCCGAGGTGATAGGAATATGTCCAGTAAAACCCGAGTTGCATGACGGGGGGCATCCCCCAGAAATCGCGGTATTGCATTGCATCGACCAGCAGCAAGATTACCACGACGTGGGTAAAGCAAACCGCGCTGAATTGCACCCATCTCCTGCTCGTGACATTGAACACCCAGAAGCGCCCCGTGAACATGATGGCCACCGGTGCGATCACGATGACGAGTATAAGGGGGGTGGTCGTCGCTTGGGACGTGAATTCCGTGTCCACGAACGGGAACACGGCTGCCATCTTGATGCCAAGCCCGATCAACAACGCGAGATACACGCAAAAGAAATGCTTGACCGGCGTGGCGTGCGGCACCTTGGTGCCTTTCACCACGTCCCCTTGATCTTGGATGCTGTTGTTTTCTTCCATGCCGTTCACGCCACCATCTTCACGAGTTTCTCGCAATTTGCACGTATCTGGCTCTTGGCCTTGTCGTTCGTTTCGCCCTGCACGCTGATGACGGGCTTGATGAAGGCAAGCTTGAAGCTCCCGCACAAGTCCTCCAAGGGCTTTGCTGCCTTCCCGCCACCGCCGTGCGTGATGAACCCGAATGCTGGGCGCCCCTTGAGTTGCTCCCTGTCTTCCCAGAGGTCGTCGAAGAAAGTCTTGATATGACCGGCAACGTACGAGAAATAATCAGGGCTTCCTATGATGAATGCCGCGCTTTTCTTCAGGGATTTCATGTCTGTATTGGTTGCATCGGTTAATTCTGATTCGATTCCCGGGGCGAGCACCTTGTCGAGGATTTGCTTGATCTCCTCGGCCAGCTTGCGCGTCCTGCCACCTTTCGAGTAATACAAGATAGTGATACGTTTCATGTTGTTCCGCCTTTGCAGATGTACGGGTGTTCTGCAGAATCCTTTAATAATTTAATAGTTGGAGACAGAATGGATTGCACGGTGCTGCACCATGGGATTTTACGACTTGCCGAAATAGGAGCGTTCTGAGCTCGTTTCCAAGATGGGCAAGCTCATGCAGGAAGAAATGGCAGCCGGGACCGCGACGAGGACACGGGCGTATTTCAACGACGTCGATACTTACATCCGAAAAAATGCTTACTTGATCGTTGCACGCACATTCTCTGGTAATCCCGGTTTGCACGATTCCATTACCCGGTGAAACGAGCAATGGACCCGCGTGCGCGTATCCTGAAGGTGTTCAACTCGGAAGGGCATCTACCGTCGACACCAAGGAAATAATTATTGGAAAAAAAAATCGGGCTGGTCATTTCTTGCGTTTCTTCACTTCATCCATTTTCTGCTCGTACGAGACGCGCGTGCGCTTCTGTCCCATCGTGGCGGAGTATGACGCGGCAGCCTTGGTCTTCTTCATCTCCTCGTTTTCGTCTATCTGCAACAGCTCGTCATCGAGGAAATCCATGGACATGCCTGCCTCCTCGCCAGAAAAGAACTCGGCTTGCTTGGCCATGTTTGCTTTCATCGAATGCAAGATGCCCCTTGCTGCGACCGCGTCTCCCTTCCCGTAAGCGTCGCCTGCCTCTTGGATCTTCATAACACTGAGGGGCCGGGGGTCGTAATCCTTCTTGTACTCTTCCTCGCTCTTTTCTGGCTTGAGCTTGGTCTTGAACACGCGAAGCTTCTTGTTCCCGTCCGCATCGTTGAATTCCACTTGCACCTGGACGGTAACCTCTTCCGCCTTGATTTTTTCCTTCACCTCGAACTCGAAGAGGGCCTCCCTGTCGGGCGTGACGCTGCCCACGTTGATCTCCTGGAGTCGCTTTGCATCCTTCGCCACCGACGAGATGCCGGACACCGCCTTGAGGTCGACCGCTTTCGGGGTGAAGACCTTCACCCTGACGTCCTTCCCGATGAAGTGCCGGGACGATATCTCGCTGAACGTGGAATCCAATTCCTCTTGCGTGACGAAGAACAGCTCGCCGCCGGTGAGCTCGGACAGCTTCCCGAGGATGTCGAGAGCCAGCTCGTTGCCCCCGCCAACGCCGATCACGTCAACGACGATGCCGTGCTCCAAGCATTGTTTGGCGAGGCGCTCGTAGAGCAATTTCGATTCCCTTGCACCATCACCTTCGAGCCTGCCGAAGCCCACGTTTGCCAGCCCGTCCGTGAGCAGCAAGATGCGCCCCTTGATGCCGCGATCGATGAAGATGTCGATGCCCGACGCCAAGGCTGGACCGAGCGCGGTCGAGCCCTTGGTGTATAAGCCGCCAACGTGGGATATCCACGCCTTCGAGGTGCTCTCGACGGGCGAGATCGTGAATTTCTTCGAGTTTTTCTCGATGAATTTCTTGAGCTTGTCTTCCGAGTGCAGCACGTCATCGTTGGAAAGCACGAGTGCTGCTTCTTGAGGTGAAAAGAATATCTCGACGTTGCTCTCGAACGCGATGAGCATGAAGCCCGACTTGCTCGCTTTCACGGCCATGTCCTTCAAGGACTGGATCAGGTTGTGCTTGACCGCCTCGAGCTTGCCCCCGCTCATGCTTCCCGAAATGTCGATGACCGACGACACGAGGTCCCCCTTCAGGCCAGATTTCTTCGACTCGGGTGTTTCCTTTGCTTGTGCTTTTGCAAGGATGTACTCGATGTCGTTGCCACCCGTGTACCCCGGCGGCAACGAGCCTATCTTGTTGACCGTGCCGCAAAATTGGCATGCAAAGTGCAAGCCTATCTTCGGGTCATCCTTGACGAGGCCCACGTCCAGCAGCACGGCCCCGCAAGTCTGGCATGCGATGGGCGTGATCTCGATGGATTTCTCCGCCGCCACCGATTCGAGCTCCTTGAACGACAGCTGCGCGATCAAGGGCAGGTCGTTCGTGACCTTCGATGGCTCGGCGAAAATTCTATTTGACTTTGAAGAGAATTTCATGAGACTTTCATTTCCGACTATGCACCATTCCACGACCCGGCCGCGCGGAGCGTGCATCTGCCCGGCGCCGGACGGAAGGTTGATGGATGATCCGAAATCCACCTTTTTAAAATTAACCGGCCGGCGGGAACTTCCTTGCATCGAAAGCTTTATCATCACGGTGCGGAAGGTGTTGAAATGGTTACGAACTTGCAAGGGTGCCAAGAATGGTCGATGTTGGCGGCAATGAATCAACGCGTGTCGAGGACAAGCCCATCGTCGTGCGCGCCACTCTCTTGGGCCTGCTTTCTGCCAGCTTCAAGCTGCACTTTAAGTCCGCGGGTGCTTCCTTCATGTTGTTCGCGCTTATCTGGTTTGCTCGGAGCATGTTCTTGTCGTTCGTGGTGTACGTGCTGCTTGACGCGTTCGATCCCGTGGTGGTGACAATGATCATGGTTGGGTTCATCGTGCTCATTTCGCTTGCAACGGTCTGGGCGATCTTGGTCACGATCGCATGGATCGATGGCTCCCTCCGTTTGAGGCTCGGCGAGTCGATGGAATTCGGCCGCGCGGTCGAGGTTGCGTCTGGCTTGCTCGTGAAAAACAAACCCTTGACTTGCTTCATGATATTCGTGGAGTGCTTTGGCCTGCCTAACGTGGCGCTTTTAAGCATCCAAATACCGTGGCTAGTTTTTCCGTTCGTTGCATTGCCGTTTTTCGTCTATTTCTTTATTTATTTGCTGTTTTTTGGATTCCACGCAAATTTCTACCAGAATCCAGAACTCCCCGCGAAAGCGGTCCTCACCACGACTTACACGCTGGTCGTGCAGAAGGACAGCCGCCGGTCTTATTCCCGTTGGAGCCAGAATGTCGTTTTCGTACTCTTCATGACGTTTTTCGTGGCATTCGGTTTGCCCACTTTGCTTTCTATCGCGATCAACTCGATCGCGGGCATTCCAGTGGTGACCTCGATCTGCAACGTCGTGCTGTCTGGAGCGTGTGCCGGCTTCCAGCCCGCCGCGTTCTACGCGACTTACAACATGCTCGCCATCGCGAGTGGTTTCAGAACGCGAGATTCCCTCCCGCGGGGTTTCGATATCATCAACGAGCCAAGCCCAGCATGAACGAGAGATAAGCGCATGAATCGCGTGTCTAGCTCTATTGTAGGCGTAACATGATGGCGCTGATCGATTCACGTAGCCTTTCATCGAGGGCTCTTACCATGTCTCCGATCGCGCGGGTGTCGATAACATTTGCATCGTAAAAGGTGTCCACGGCGTTATCACGCATGACTTGGATGGCCGGGGCACTTGGCACCGTGTTCAGCAGGTCTTCGAGCTGTTGATCCAACTTGGCTTCCGTGTCCCGCCCGGCGAGAGATATCTCGAAGCACTTGTCGATGACGTCTTCCACCATCTTTATGACATCGTCTTTATCCCCGGTACCTCTTCCCTCGTGAGAGAGGATCCACCGGACGTGTGCCCACTTCGCCATTTCCGTTACCAGTAGAGTAACCGTGGCCGGTAACACGGGCACGGGTATCTTGAGCAACACACTCTTGTCGACTTGGAGCTGGTTGCCCTGCGATTTCAAGGCTTTCAACACCCGCGCGCTCGTGCTGGAATTGAGGTAAGCACAAAGGTAATGTGGATCGAGCCTGCTCCCCGGTTGTATCTTGATGAAAATCGCCCCTTGATCCATGTAATACGGGATGGGGACGACCGAGAAGCGGGGTACCGCAGTCTTCCGCACCCCGATGATCTTTGATGTCGATTCGAACCAGCCAGGGTGGCGTGGCCTGTGGAGCCCGTATGGCTTGTGGTCGGACGTGTTCCTGCCCGCCACGCCATCCAAGTGATGCTTGATGTGCGGGAACGATCCCGGGTCGTCCGAGATGGCTCGTTTCACCACGTTGTCTGCATAAATGATGGCGGAGTGGCTCGCGTCCTTGTAACCCCACCGGTATATCTCGTTCGCGACGTGGAACGGGCGGAGCAAAGCTTTCTCTTGTTCATTAGGTTCGAGCTTGGCTATCTCGTGGTTGCTCAAGACAAAGATGCCGTGCTCCTCCCCGTGTTCCTTGTAACTCGGGTTAGGGATATTTATCCCGATCTGGACCTCGCCGGGTTCCAAGAACTCGTGGGGATATGCGCGCAGCCGGTCCATCAAGTCCTTGTCCGGCTGCCCGCCCGTGTACACGATCCCTCCATCGTAAAGCTCGTGCAGTCGCATCGTGCTCGAACGGACTTGCTTTCCCCCGGCATCGAGCAGCGCGCGCAGCAGGCCAGCATCCTCCCCTCCCTTCGCGAGCACCTCCATGATCGTGGCCTCGTCGTCCGGGCCAGGTGTTCTCGTGCAAGCGGTGAAGAACATGGTGTGGTGGCCGGGGGCGCTCGGGAAGACCACGTGATTCTTGAAGAGGATGATGGTTTCCATGGTCGTTCGCATGAACATGAACTCCCTCAAGTTCCGCGCGTGGAACCTGTCTAGCCAGTACTCCTGCACGAAGAGCGCGACAATGCCGCGGTCCTTGGCCACCTCGACGCCCTTGAACATGAACAAGTAGAACAAGTCGATCTTCTGGCCGTAATACTTCCTCGTTGCCGGGTGGTGGCTATACCTGGCGAAGATATCCTTGTTGCTCCGTACCTCCATCAAGTACGGTGGGTTCCCGATGATGATGTCGAATTTACTTCTTTCAAAGTCCCCCGTGGTTTGCCTTGAAGAATGCCTTGAGCAAGCGCACGTCATCCTTTTGCGATAGGGACAAGTTATCCCGGACGAACTTTGAATGGAGTGGCGTGCGGTCCATGGCCGTGACGATGTCGCTCGCCTCGATATCCTCGGACGTGAGGTTGAAGCAGAACACGACATCGAACTTGATGTCATCGACGTGCATGGTAAGGTAAGGGTGCTCGGCATAGGAGACGAGTATTTCCTTGGCGTTCAATACATTTTCCGCGAGAGGGACGATGATGGCCTTTATCCAACCATCGATCTTCCGCTTGAGCCAGTCCCTTGCCTCTTTTTTTTGCATCCGTGAAAAGCCCGACCCGTCAAGGACGGATGCATCAAGCACGATGAAGACATCGACATCGCTGTCGCCTGCCAGCTGTGTTTGCTTGATGCCCGTGGAGCCTTGGGGTTCGATGAATGCCACGGGTATCCCGGCCCCCCGCATTGCCTCGTGCAGCTTAGAAATGATTCGTTCCGTGGTTACCGTCACGCGTGCAATGTCCTCACTAGATGGCTTGACGCGATTCAAGATGGACCTCTTGATCTCCAAGATGCGTTCGAGCCTTGGTCGCGACAGGATGTCCGTTGCTCGAACGAACCCGGCCGGGTCCGGAACAGGGTGCTCCATGGATTCTACACCTGAATCCAACGCATTCCTTGTAAAAAATTTTGCGATTCTTTCCCGTGGTGGAACGAAAAAAATACCATGTCCTCGGAATCGAGCTATTTAACACCCGCGCGCCCTCACCACGAGTCTATTTTCTTGCCGTTCACTGTACATATCCCCTTTCCCATCGTTCACGTGAGAAAAACGGGAATTGACCGATTTTCACTACCGTTCATCATGAATGTTTAAACACCACGTGTAGACGCATTTGTATCCGATGCGGAGTTCCATGCCACGTTCGTTCTTGGCTTCCACCAGCCAAAAAGAAAAAGAGGAAGCAATGCAAGCTCAATGAACGAGCACTTTTCCACCGCAAGTTGGGCACGTGGTCTCCTTCCCGCGCCACGCGGCGTGGTATTCCCTTGAAATGGAGAGAAACTGGTTGCACGATGGGCATTGTTGCAAGTGCACGAGTTCGGATGCACAGCGCGGGCAAGAATACCACGCGTCGAAGACGGGATCGGGAATGTCATGCATGGTGCCGCAGGTCGGGCATTGGAACCGTCCCGTCGTGACGGCACCTTGGACACCGGTGGCACCCGCGCCGGGCACGTTCCGGGATGTGATGGTCCCTTGCACTTGTTGCCGGGATAACATTCCATCCGGCGAGTATGTTCCTGCAGCAGTGCTTTTCTTGGTGGGTTCCTTGGATCGCCCGCTGGTCGTGACCCGTTTCTTCCGTCTGGCGGTCGCACCGAGTGCAATGGCAACGGCCAAGCTTGCACCGGCGATGGCCAGGAGCAGCCAGTTCTCCTCGAGGAAAGCCAGGACCGGATTTTTCGTAACGGGAGTGATGGTGACGATGACCACTGACTGCACGCCACGCGTCCCGTGGGCATCAAAGAAGACGAGCGTGAAATTATAATCTCCCGTTCCCCCGTTTGCGTTCACTGGAATCATGAGAGGAGCATTGCTACTCCACGGCCTGCTCGTGAAGCCTTGCAACGGTGTTCCATTGACGTACATCGAGTATGTGCCACCACCAAGCGTGTCGGTGAGAATCCATGTTAACACGGTTCCCGTGCTGTTCTGCTCTATAGAAACGGGGGCTGGTGCCTTGGCAACGACGGGGATGTCATTCACGATGACGACCACGGTATCGGGAATCCCGTTCGTGCCTGCCGAGTTGTTGTACTCCAGCCGGTAGGTAAACGAGCCAACCCCAACTCCGGTCGCTATCGGGACCTGGATGTCGGTGTCGTTCTGCCACGCGGTCCATGCAACGATCACCGCGCTGTTCCGCAGGACCCGGTACGATCCTGGCCCGGCCTTGTCCGTGATCAGCCACGTGATGGCGTGGCCGGTGCCACCTTGGAGCACGACTTGGTCCGCGGGGTGCGTGCACGAGGGCCCCTCCGCGATGATGATCCAGACCCACGCGTTGCTGGTTCCGATGCCGGTCACGTCGGTGACGTGGATGCTGTAATTGAACTGGCCAAGTCCACGATCGGTGGCAACGGGCAACGTGATCGTGATTCCGTTGTTCCATGCTATCGTCCCCACGGCGCTCCCGTTCATGGATGCTGCCACTGCCCCTGTCCCGCCGTAGGTGTCTAGTATCCAGCAGCTGATACCTTGGCCGGACGCGTTGGCCAAGAATACCGACCCATCCCACGAGAGGAACCCGTTGATGCTTGGCACGTCGTTGATCGATACCAGCACGGAGCTGGGCACGCCGGTCGCGCCCGTGCTATCGTTATATTCCATGATGTACACCCAATCCCCGATCGTGGACGTGTCGATGGTGATGGTGATGTTCACGTCGATGTCCGGCCATGCTGTCCAAGGCTGGACGGTCGTCCCGTTCCTCGTGATCCGGTATTGGCCTGGTGCCTCATCGGTGTGCAGCTGCCACGTGATGTTCTCGCCGGGGGTTCCCTGGAGCAGGAGCTCGTCAGGTGGCTGGGTGGCGTAGAGCCCGCCGTAGGTAAACAGGATGCTGAAATCGTCGACCGGGGCGATCATCCCATTGTATTGCGTGTAGAACCGCGTGTCGATGCCCAGGTTCAGCCCGCAGGTGTAGTTGCCCGCCGTGTAATTGATGTAATCGTAGTTGAAGCGGATGTCGCCGTTCGGGTACACGACGAGCTGGAAGCTCCCTATGAGATTGCCGTCGCCGTGCATCACGTTCGACCACTGGAAGACGAGATACGATGGCGTGGACAGGTAGTAGATGTGCCCGCTGGCCCCGGAATAGGTGGTCCGGATGTCGTCCCAGAAAGGTGCTACCATCCTGTCGACCATGAATGGCTGGGGAAGGTCCGCGTTCTCGTCCAACGGGGCACTGCTCGCGCCAAAGCCCCCGTAGCCGTTGGTCGTTATCCAGAAAGAATCTGACGTGTCGTAGGGGAAGCCATAAAACGAGACCGGGAAAGGAAGGCCAAAGCTCCACACGTCGCTCTTGCCTATCGGTATGGTGTACCCGCTGCTCGCTTCTATCCACTCGAACGGAACGCCTATTAGCATCGTGTAATTCTTGGGGTTTGCGACCATGGGCCCGTTATATATGCTCGAAATGATTGCATGCTCGCCGTCAGAAGCCTCTATCCGGAACGTGAACATTCCCGTTGGCAGGATGGTTTCATAGAAGTACTCGCATCCATCGGTGTACGTGATGTCGGATGGCAGGATCTTCGCCATCGCGTGGGTCTCGCTATTATACGTGACGTTAATGTAGGCCGGGGCATCGTTATCGAGGTCATGGTACCTGGCGCGGAACTGGAATGTCGTCGTGTTGGTTATACCCTCGCCCGGCGTGCACCAGATCATGTCAAGGGTCGGCTGGTACGCGTTGAAGAACGCGACCCCAGGTGCCGTGACCACCGGCGTCTGGTTGGAAAACGCCGCGTACGTGCAGTTCACGAAGAACGAGTAATTGCCGAGTGGTAGAGTCATGGCCCGCACGTACGTACACCCGTCCCGATAGTTGGTATCCGACGCGTTCTGCTTGACCATGGCATAGCTCGTTCCGTTGAGCCAGAGTAATATAGACGATGGAGCATTGTTATCGATTTCCGCGTAGACGGCAGAAAACGTGAAGGTCGTGTATTGGTTTCCGTTCAACGGCGTCACGGTGGCATTATGGAGTGCCGGGTCAAACATGGCCCGGTGGACGAGCAGCGTGGACGGTGCCGACGTGCCACCCCCGAAGCCATCCACGGCGTGCGACACGCGCCAGTAATACGTGCCCGTCGTGAGGTTGATGGGCTGGGTCGCGAGCGTGTACAGCGGGGTCTCGGGAATGGTGGAAAAGGTGTAGAGGATCGACGTGAACCCGGCATCGGCGGCAACCTCGACCGTATAATTCATCGACGAGGCGACGAGCTCGATGCTGGTCCAGTTGAACGAGACCAGCCCGGCCTCGACGATCATGCCGGCCGGGGGTGCCACGGGTCGTGCACCGTACGCCCCTCTTGCCCCGGTCTGTCCTGGATTCAAGGTACCGATCGACCCGGTCGCGGCCCGCTGGAAATCCGTATGCATGTCCGTGTCGGTGTCCGATGATCGTCCGATGTAGTACGCGTTGGCGACGTAGGGTATTGCTCCCGACCATCGCGCATCGGCAGGAACCGTCCCGATCGTGAACCCGAAGCAGACCATCCAGTCCATGCTCGACCCGCTCGCGTTGAACAGCGCGACCGCGCGGATGTCGTACGTGTTCAAGCCAGTGTGCCGGAAGAACAAGCAATCACCCGCGTCGGGTAGATACTTCTCCTCGATGACCACGATATGCCCGTGCCGGAAGAGAAATCCGGCGGGGAACGTGTACGTGTACGTGAATTGGTAGTCCGCGTACATCAAGGTCCACCCCGTCATGACCCGGTCCGGCCCATAGTTGTACAGCTCGAACTTGTGGCTGCCGTCCCACGTTGCCTCGTTGATTACAATGTCGTAGCGGGACCCGAACGTGTACGGGGTGAGACCTGCAAGTATCGCGGGTGCCGAGGCGTTCGCGAAGCCGCCATCGGTCACGTTGACCTGGTACACGTGATCCCCGAATGCCAAGGCAATCTCAAGATAATACTCCATGCCGTCCATCGCGTTTTCATCGAACGGGAATGCCTTGGTCATGGGGTAGGTCGTGCCGTTGATCGTGATCGTGACCGTCACGGGCTGGTTGTTATCGGCGTCCACGTAGGTAGCCGAGAAATTGAGCATGCATGCCATGCCTTCCACGAATGGGTCCACGGCAACATTGATGACCTGCGGGACGTGCGTGTTCACGTGACCAACGTCGATCCACCCGAGCACGCCCGTCGAGTTGGTGAACTTGCCATCGTTCGCGATGAAACTATAATTGTGTTGCCCCGGTGCCAGGAACACGGGCAAGTAAAACAAGCATCCATCGGTGAACGTGTAATCGTCGATGTTGGCCTTGATCATGGGACGGGACGTGCCGTTAATCGAGACCGAGACCGCGTGGGGGCGCGTGTTATCCTGGTCGCGGTACGTCACGGTGAAGTTGAAGCACGTCGATTCGGTCCCAGCCGTGGCGCTGGCGCCCGGCGAGTCCAGCTGGGGCGCCCGCGCGTTTTCCTCGTATCCTATCCACCCGAAGGCATTCCGTACGAATAATTGGTTATCCACATAGGACGGCTGGAGCAGGAATGTATCATCAGCGAGGAACAACATCTTCCCGGCACCCGGTTCGAGTGTTGCAGCGAGGCAACGCCCCGGCCACCCGGTCACTGGCCTGAGACCTGGACATGACCCGACGTCTATCGAGAAACTGGCACGGTTAGAGTACAGGCTGGAGATACCGGCCACGATCGTGTGGTTTTCCATGTTGAAGTTCAAGAGATACCCATCCGTCGTACCGAACGTGACGTACGATACGTTGAACGCGTTCGCAACGCTCATGCCCGCAGAGAGGTCATCACCAGTGAGGATAACGCGCCCGCCGCCATTGCACCACGCGACGATCGTGGCAAGCTCGTCGGGTTGCAACCCGACCCCGCCTTCATCGATCCAGATGGCATCGCAACGCAAGAGCACGTCCAGCGTCACGTACGCGTCGGAGACCTCGAAGGTGGCCCCGCGGGAGGCCAGGTGGGAGACCACGCCCGGGTACTTCGTGATTGGGTTTGCTTCGTCGTGGAAGGTGATCGCTATCACGTGGAAGCCAGCAAGGGAGACCTGGTCCCAGTCCATGAGCAGCTCGGTGACTACGGGTCCGTGGGGACCGCTGTTTACTGTGGTGCCGCCGTCCGTGACGTTGAAGACGTAGGGGTGCGTCCCGGGCGGGAGCATGGTTGACACGCGGTACAGGTTGCCGTCCGTGTAATTCGAATCGCTCGGGTTATCGGGATTAAGCGGGATGACCATGCCTGCAATGGCGAGGTTGATGGAAACCGGGGCGTTGTTGTCTTGATCCGAATAGGTCACGTGAAAATCATAAACCGTTGTCCCGTTGAGCCCCCACGCTGGAATTCCCCAAGGCGCGCTCAAGACCGGTGCGTGGACATTCGTCTGCGAGACGGTCAGCAAGGGTGCCGGAGCGGTCTGGCTCGACGCAACGCCATCCGAGCAATCGAAATAATAATCGTAATCTCCTGGTTGCAGTTGCGTGCAATATTGATACAAGCACCCGTCCGTGTAATCATCATCGGCCGGGTTGCTTTTAACCATGTTAAAGGCGGTCCCGTTGATGAAGACACGCACTAGTTTCGCGGAAACGTTGTCTGCATCGTTGTACAAGACGGTGAAGTTGAACGGTGTGTTCTGATCGCCTGCGGCCGGTGTTACTTGTCCTGCTGACAGCACCGGGTCATGGCTGTAGGTGTCGTGCGTGAACAAGACGGAATAATTATCGAGCGGTGCGGACATTCCCAGGTACCGGCTGTAGAATCGCGTGTCGGGGCCGTAATTGATGCCGATCGTCGGGCTGGGAACGTGGGAAAGATAGTCATAATTGAACTTTATGTCGCCGGTCTCGTAAAGCACGATCTGGAAGCTCCCCACGACGGGGCCCAGGTTTTCCTCGATATCCTGCCATTCGATGACGACGCGCTCGGCGCGATCGTGAACCGCCGGGCATCGCCCTCGACGTGCTCGGTGGTGACCGTCACGTCTTCCCCCGTGACGAGCACGGCACCGTTTCCCTTGATGTTTCCTATCCTTATCTTCGGTCCTTGTATGTCACATAGGATGCACATGTTCGGACAGATGTTTCGTATTAGTTTGACAAGGTCCTCCTTGTCTTGAGCAGTGCCATGGGAAAAATTGATCCGTGCAACGTCCATTCCCCTTTCTGCAAGGCCCTTTATTTTCTCTTCAGAAAAGCTTGCAGGTCCCAACGTGGCGACGATCTTGGACTTGGTAATTTTCATCGTGGTCATGAACTCACCCGTTTTGTCTTTTTTTTTTCGTTCACGTGATTCGTGTATCCAGCAGTTCCTTGGTCCGTGTATGTATTGATAGTCGGGATAATAATGCTTCCTATTCTACTAGGCGTTGGATTTTAGCATTGAAAAGACTGGAAAGACGCACGAATTTCTCGAATAGTTCCTTGAGCTTGCCTTCTCCATCGTTCCATGGTATCGGGGCATCGTTTTCTAACGAGATGGATTTACCCGGGGCAATTTGAATGACGTTAAAGGCCACTATCGTGGTACCAAACACGACAAGCTTGACCTTGTATTCTTGGGCTATTTTTCGCGATATCTCGATGGCAACGTGCCCTCCATGAGGTGATAGCCGCGTGCCGGCGAGCACCAACCCTTTGTTGCTCGTCGTGAGGAGACAAAGCGTGCTTCTCGTCCCCGGGATTCTGGAAAGGAACGCTTGCTTTATCGTGATGGTCCGGGTTTCCCGTCGTGCATTGTCTCGTGGCTCCACCGGGACCTGGGTTTTCAAGTTAGTGCCCCACGATTTCAAGTCCTCCTTGAATACCTTGGCGTTCTGGAAGGCACTCCCGATCGCCTTGGTGAACAGTTCTTGCACCGACATGATCATGCACCACGCGTTGCTAGGTTATCTGCTTTTCGTGGTGGCTGTTTATCCCTTCGCGCCAGGATGTTCGTGCCTGCCACGAACACCAAGGCGCACGCCACCAGAAAACCGAGCGACGATGCGAATAGGAGCGTGTAGGTCTCGATGCTCGTGGACGGGGCGGCGATGAAGGACCCAATCACCGATCCAGCAAACGACCCGATTTTCTCGAATATCAGCATGGAATTCATGCCGCTTGCCTTGCTCCGCGGTGATACCACCGCGTTGCCGTGCGCCAGCGATGGCCACCGGAAGGAAAACGAGTTCATGCCTTGCAACGGCAACACCAGCAGCGGCAAGCCGAGCGGGATGACGGCGACCGTGATGGCTACTCTGATTATTTCCAGGATGAACGATATCGAAAGGCATGCCTCGTATCCCTTGCTCTTTATTATCTTGTATGCAACGGTAAAAAGTGGTGCCTCGAATATCGCTGAAAAGAAATACGAGATGCCGACGAAAAACAAGTTTCCTTGCGAAAAATCTCTCATGAATATCCCGTACGGCGTCTGGAACAGGCTTGCTCCCGATTGAAACAAAACCACCGTCACGAGCAATAACACGAACGCGCTCGGAACGCGTGGCGCGACGCGGGATGCACTGCCCGGATTCGGGGAACGGCTTGCTGCATCCGCCTGGCCATTCCTTGCCGGTACCTGAATTTTTGCGTACCGTTTCTCGTCGTACGTCGCTGCAAAGGTGACCGTGGTGAGCGCGTAGATGGCGAACGCGATGTACATTAATATCCTGTAACCGGGCAAGTTCGGGAGCAACTGTCCCGTGGGCGAGACGCCATCGTTCAACACAAGGATTGCGAGTCCCGCAAAGGGTGCCGTGATGGCCCATCCCAGGGAACCAAACATCCGGTATTTCAAGTAATATCTCGTTTCTATGTCCTTTTTTGGAACCGCCTTGCCAATGCAGCCCCGCAAGAATTCTAACTTTTCACCCATCTCATAAACGATCGCAACGTCAAAGGACAATGGATTCAAGATCGACGTGATAATGTAATACAAGATGAACATGAAGAGGTCATTCCCTAATGCCAAGAAGAGGATGCCGGCCGTGCGCAGAGCATATGACAAGACGAGGAACTGTTTTCTCTTACGTGCCTTGTCGGAGAGTCGGTTAACGACCGTCGAGGCAATGAATGACACGATGATGACCAGCACGTTCAGCAAGAAAATGCCGGACAAGGATACGCCAAGCTGGTTTATGAAAATGACGCCAAAAATCATGAAAATGACGTTTGCAGACCACGATATGAAACATAATACCTTCAAGGTGGTGTATTCCTTGGCCAGTGCTCCGAGTTCCTCCCGGAATGCACCCTCGGGCACTCGTTCGTCGGTCATCTCGCACCATTATGAGCAAGGGAAGATTATCAGTAGACGCTGATCTGGAATCTCGCAATCGAAAAAAAGGTTCGTTACGTTGGAGCACGCTGGAAAGAAACAAGCAACCATCACCACCGTTTATCTCGTCCTTGCAGCGTTTTTCTGGGCTTTTCCAGCCACGCTCGGGAAATATGTCGTCGATCACGTTTCCCCGTTTTTCGTGACCGTGTTTCGGCTCACGTATTCCCTTCTCGTGTTCCTGCCGTTCTTGCTGCGTGAAAAGCAACGCGCGTCGCTACGGGGAATCGACAAGAGGACGTGGATATCGCTTGCCATCTCGGGTGGCATCTTTTTCGGCCCCCATTACGTGTTCTACTTCCTCTCGGTCACGTTCACGTATGCAACGCACGCGGGGGTCTTGATCCAGACGGGGTACTTGTTCCTCGCGATCTTCTGCATCGTGTTCCTCAAGGAAAGCCGGTCGCCCCGGAAGATCGCTGGCATCGTGCTATCCACGGCCGGGATCGTCATGATCGTGCTTGCCAATGTCGATCCATCGCAAGACCCCGCTGCGCTACCCTTGCCATCCATCCTGCTGGGCGATGCGTTCATGCTCGTTGCCATGCTGCTCTGGGCGATCTACGGGACGATGAATAAAAAATACCTCGGCAAGGTCGGGTCGTTGGGTTCGAACTTCTTCAACTTCCTGTTTGGCATGCTGACGGTCTTGCCCTTCAGCTTCGGTGACTTCGGCTCGCTCGGGAACATGGACGTGGCCGCGTGGGTCTCGCTCGTATTGATCGCTACCTTCGGTTCCTTACTCGGTTACGCGTGTTACAACATGGGATTCTCGAAAATGGAAGGCTCGAGAGCAGCGGCGATCTTGTTGTTGAACCCCGTCTTTTCGGTCATCATCTCCATGCTGATGCTTGGAGAATCGGTGACGCCGATGTTCCTGCTCGGAGCTGCCATCTTGATCGTGAGCATAGGGCTGGTCAACACGGACCAACAAAAGGATAAGGCTTGTTAGCGCAACGGCGGTGTAACCCGTTGGGGGGAAAAAATAAGAAATGAACGTGTTACTTGCGTTTTCGGGCTTTCACGACGTTCCTGACGTACAACGCAGCAATCGCAAGGGAAACCCCGATCATGCCCCAGAACGCGATGACCACGACATCCACGTTGCGATACCCGTCGTTCATTCCTGGCACGACTGGCCCGCTTTGTCCCTCGATGGCCATGCGCATGATGCTGAACACGTCGATGTTATACCTTGCATGGGCAAGCTGGGAAGTGTAAGGTCCGATTCCAGCGAAGATAACGTTGTCGTTCGTGTGGCCGCCCGTGGACCACGACACTTGAACCTGGTTCGCGCGGCTCGTGCGCTTGACAATCTTTTCATCGAGCGTGTCACCCTCGCTAGGGGGCGGCGTGGTAAAATTATGGCCATTGATGCTCAAACCCCCCGTTTCATGGTCTGCCGTGAGCAACACTTGTAACTTCGGGTTTCCTGTTGCAAGGTTGATGGTGTAATTCACGATCTTGTCGAGCTGTATCATCTCGTGAGCCACGTAAACGGGGTCATTATCGTGGCCACCCCAGTCGATCGCCGATTCCTCGACCATCAAGAAAAATGGCTTTCCCGTGGAATTGAGCAGGTCTATGCCTTTCTCCACCATTTCAAGCAGCGTGGGCGTGCTCGTCGTGCTGGTGTAATCTTGAACCCGTGGCAGGTTCCCGCTCGCGAAGAGGCCTAGAGCGGGCGTTGCGTTCATGCTCGAGAGTTGCGTCTTGTTCGTGGCGTAAACGTACCCGCTTGCCACCATCGCGTCCACATGGGGGCCGAAATAGCCGTCACCCCGGCCGCCACCGAGTATGACATCTATCCCGTGGTCAACCATGTCTTTCGCTATGGCCGGGTAGGCATCCCGGTTGGGTTGGTGTGCCGCAAACACGGCTGGCGTGGCGTGGGCAAGCTGGCAAATGGTGATCAAGCCCGTCGCGTAACCCTTTCCTTTAGCGATTTCAAGGATGGTCGTGATATTCATGTCGTTCCAGCTCATGGATATCCTGCCGTTCATGGTTCGCACGCCAGTCGCGATTGCCGTGCCACCGGCGGCCGAGTCGGTCGTGCCCCCGTCGATGTTGCTCGTCGACACGGTCGTCTTGTAGGGGAACCGGTCGATGCTGGAATTGACGGCCGGCCCATACTCGACCAGCCTGCCGAGCTCGACCTGGGGCAATCCCATCCCGTCGCCTATGAGCAAGATCACGCTCGTGTTGGCAGTACCTGATTCGGTCGTGAAGGTGTACGGTGTGGCTTTTGTGCTGGCTTGCATCCACAGCGATGAAAAGAGCGAGCAAGCCCCGACGAGCACCGCGATTGACAACGCCACGTAGGCCACCTTCCCGCCTTTCCTCGTGAAGGGGCGTTGCCGGCGCTTGATGAAATCGGGCTTGACAAGGCGTGCCACGTGCCACGCGCCGCCGAACAAGAACAACCCGACCAGTGTCACGATGATATACGCAGCCCAATAATACTCGCCTTGCACGTATGATCCGTATGCTCCGTATGCCAAGATGATGAACGCGACGAATCCAATGCACGCTGTACAGATGACCGCTGCAACGATGTACTTCGCTACCGGCTGGGCAGTATCCAAGAAGCTTGATCGCTTTCGCTGCACAATGTAAACCCCTGTCGCAACCCAAGTGATGGCGGCGAGCGCCAAGATGAGGTTGATCAACGCTTGCACGTACGCGTCTTCTTGCACGAGGTAATTCTCCTCGATGGCCAAGATGATCAACGCGACGAAGAACAAGCTCGCAACGATGAGCCATGTTATCGAAGCAATGACGTGAATGCGCTGGCGTTTCTGAAATCGATTCTGTTGGTCTTCACCCATGTGAAACAAGTCTCGTTGGTGGTATTGGCGTTTGAAGATGCAATTCTTTTCACCGTGGCGAGGTAATTAAACATTTCCTCTGTGGATTATATATTGCACGTTAGCGAGTCCCGTGGCGGGCACGTGCACGAGATCAAAAAAAAATCGTTAAAAAGAACAAAGAATGCGCGCGGGCACGTTCATTCACTCGATATTGGTATGCCAACCGCGGATTCGTAATATCTTTTGATTTCTTGGAAGCAGAAATGTGCGGTCGTGAAGCCTTGCGTGGCCGCATACGAGATGACGTGCTCGAGCAACTCCTTGTTTGCATAACCATCCGGCACGGGCGTGTTCAATTCCCTTATGTTAAAAATCGTCCGCCACGTCTCGATAGCCCACTCGATGACGGGCACGAACTCTTGCTGCATGATTCTTTCCTGTTCCGGCGTAAGCTCGAGCTTCTTCACGTGCACAAAGCAACGCGAGTCGTCCCCGTCTTGAACGACCAATCCCCGCGATTGGAAGTGGTGCATGGCGTCCATGATTTCATCTTCCGGAAATGCTACCTCGTCTTTTTCCAGCATCGCGGCGATTTCACCCACCGTCACGCGTTTCTTCACCCTGATATACGTACTGATCTTCCCAAAAATGAACGTGCGGGGTGTCACGATCTCGTGCTCCCGTGCAAAGAAGGCCATCAACGCGTTAACGAGTTTCTCTGAAACGCGAAGGACGTACAACTCGATATCGCGGGGTTCCTTGAATGCAGGAAAGTGTGCAGGTAATTCTGGCGGGATGTACTGGAACAAGGTCGTCGCGACCTGTTTTATCGCCCAGTAGGTGTCCACCATCACGGCCTCGCACTCCCCGAGCACGGATATCCGCGTTTGCACGGAGTCAAGGAATGCCTGCTTGTCGAATTTCCGGTAGCGTATCGGGCGGTACGTGACGACAAACCTGGCAAGGTGTCGCTTCCAGAGGTCATGGATGCGTGCGTTCTGTATCATCGCACCTTGCATCGTTTTCTCGCACACTTCTTCCAGTATGCGCACGAAATTATCGTGGTTTCCTTGGTTCGCCATGACCGTTCACGTTCAGCATTCCTTGGTGCACGATGTTCGTTGCACGACCGTCAACCGAGACCAGCATTCCGCTCGATTCGCGTCAGCTTGCCCTTCGCCAGAAGCTTAAAAAAACCAAACCGTGAGAGGAGTATGGAAAATCGGTGCGATGAGATCTCGCTGGTAACTCACCATGAAAGGAAAGGTCCTTGTCGTAGACGACGAGCCAGATATCCGGCTATTGTTACGGATGGTCCTCGAAAAGGCGGATTACTCCGTGCTAGAAGCGGAAGACGGGAAAAAAGCGTTGGACCTCATTGTTGCATCTACCAACCCCGATATCACGTGCATCATCACCGATTACTTGATGCCACGGATGAACGGTCTTCAATTATGCGAGAACGTTCGTAATCTATCTAAATACATCCCCATTTTTCTCATCACGGCCTTCTTGGAACGTGAACGGTTCGACGCTGGAAAACTTTGGCCGCCTCTCGATCGTCGAGTGGGTGCCCGATTCATTCGGGTACGCGAACCAGCTCCCGCAAATATTCATCAAGAGCGGGACGCCGTACTTCATGAGCACGAAGCTCTGCGGGAACAGTTATTCCACGTTCCCGTTCGTGAATTTCATGTGGGAATCCCCTGACGGGTCACAAGTGCTTGCCTACCAGAATCCCGGTGGCCTGGGTCCTCTTTCGCGGCACCTCAAATTCGACCCCTTGCGGCGCTTGCTCAAGGCAGGCACGTCGCTCAGGGTGAATTATAGCGTCGACAAGCCAGAATCCATGGACGTGTACTCCGACGAGATTCCTCCCGTCGCGTGCTTCACCGGAAAGGGCGATGGTGGCCACGGCCCAACTGGGGAAGAATTGGCAGCGATCGACGTGCTCGTGGCTGAAAAGGGCGCGCGGTGGATCACCCCTAGCGAGTACTTTACAACAAAGCTCGCCAAGCACGAGGACCGGTTGCCAGTTTGGAACGACGAGCTGTATTACGAGTACCACCGGGGCACGCCCACCACGCATGCCCTCGTCAAGCGGATGAACAGGTATTTTGAATGTCGTCTATGCGTCATCGAGGCCTTGGCATCCACGGCCACCTTGTTCAAGGACCTTGACCAGGATATTTGGTCGGAGGACTTGGAGATCGCGTGGAAGTTCACGTGCCTCAACCAATTTCACGATGTCTTGCCTGGTTCCAGCATTCCAGAGGTTTACGATGACGTGTACGAGTTCTGGGAGATGACGAAGGCGGTCCTCGACCAAGTGGAGCTCGAAGCGTGGAATGCAGTGCTCGGTGGTGCGGATGCCGAGAAAGGCGATTTATTCTACGCGTTCAATGGCACGGGATTCGACGTGGAACACGTGCTACTCGAGCTGCCCCTGGATTCGTGCGCGTGGGTTCCATCGTCCATCCGCGTCGATGGCAAGGACACCCCCGTCCAGGTCGTGGAGGCTGACACTTTCGGGCTTGACGAGCATTTCGTTTCACGGCCGCGCCGGGTCATCACGACTGCGTCCATCAAGCAGCACGCGTTCTCGAAGATGCAGCTTTCCAAGGTATCTCCCCCGGATGATAACGCTTCCAAGGCAATGGATGCTGGTGAATCGCTTGTTTTAGACAACAGCCTGTATTCCGTGCGCGTCTCGAAGGTAAGCGGCAACATCACCTCCATTTTCGACAAATCCCTCGGGAAGGAAGTCCTCGTGGCTCCCGGCATCCAGCTCGAAGCCTACTACGACTGGCACGTCACCGAGCAAGCGTGGAACATCGGTCCAGGGTACCAGCAGATGCCCATCGAGGTGCGGCACCCTAGCCGCGTTGAAATCACGGAGAAAGGTCCTGTACGATGGACGGTCGAGATCGAGCGCACGGTGCACAATCCCGATTCTGAATCTGATGCGAATGCCCCGTCCGCCTTCTTGCAACGCGTTTCCCTCTTTGCTGGCTCACCTGGCATCCACGTAGAGTTCTTGGTCGACTGTCACTCGTGCGAGGCCATCACGAAGTTGAACGTGCACACGGCCACGGGCGCGACCGAGATCGTGTCCGAGACCCCTTACGGCACGATCCACCGGCTGATCAATCCCGTCGCGAACCACGACGTTCCCCGCTGGGAGAACACCCACCAGACCTGGTTCGACGTCCCGGCGCCCGACGGGTCATGGGGGATCGCCGTCATCAACAACGGGAAGTATGGTCACGATGCCAAGGATGGCCGGGCCGGCTTGACGCTGTTGCGAGGCCCCTTGTATCCCACGGCGTCAGGCGAGTCTTGGGTTCACCAAGAACGCAAGGAACGCGCCGATGCCGGGCTCGGAAAGGTGCCCACGCATGCCGATCTTGGCAAGCACCTCATTCGCTTGGCGCTCGTCCCGCATACCGGCACGTGGGATGCATCACGGCCTTTCATCCCCGCGCTGGCGCACTGGTTCAACGACGGGGGTTCCATCTCGTGCGCGAAGCCCCACGCGGATGACGAATTCGTGACCTTCGAGGTCGCGAGGGTCGACGATCGTGCCGCCGAGATCACCGCTATCAAGCCCGCGGAAGACGGCGTTGGTTGCGTGCTACGGGTCGTCGAGGTGGCCGGTAAAAGCGGCCTCGTGACCGTGAAAATCAATCCTTACCTGGCAATCTCGAGCGTGGTTGATGCAGATTTGCTCGAACGACCATTGGACGTCCAAGAATTGTCAACCGTGCTCGACCCGAATGACACGATCATCTGAGTTACGTTTCATGCCCAGCCCCACGAGATCAAGACGATCATTCTCTTGCGCTGAGCACGTGCCATCCATCATTCCTTTTTTTTATTCGTCGTCGTGCAACGCGAACCCGCACTCACCGCACGTGGCCCCCGTGGGACGCACGGTCGCACCGCATCGGGGGCACCTGGCGATCGCCTCGCCGCACGACGGGCACCTGTCCGTGTATATGGGCACGGTTTCGCCGCATTTTAAGCAAGTGTTCGCGATGACGGTGTAATCGTTGTCATCGTCATCATATCCCACCGTGTCTTCCTGCACGTCATGGCGGTGGCTGCTTTCGTGACTAGTACCTTCTATGTCCTTGCTTGGGGGCAGCGATGGTGCCGGTCGAGGCAGCCACAAAATATCGAGCACGGGGGGCATGTCCTCGCGTGCGATCCGCCCTTTATCTGCCATGCACTTGTAATAGAGGACTATCACGGTCGTTGCCATGATGCCACCGACCAAGCCGTTCGTGAACGCGACGATCACCACGTACAAGACCAAGGAAATGATGCCAGGCATCCCTTGCAAGAAACCGAGGCCCATCGATTCGGCGATCACGATAAACATGTTTGCAACGATCGTGTTAATGAATAGTAAATTGAATGCGACCGCCCAGTTCCCCTTGATCAATGAATCTGTTTCTTGAAGGACACCGGTGATGCCAATTGAGCCTTGGTTCCCGTCCTGCCGTGGTTTCAAGACCACTATGAAAATCAAGATAATCTTGGCTAAAATGATGAATATGAACAGCCATGTAACGATGAATGCCAGCAAGTTGGGCCCGGTCGGTTCACCCATTCGTGGTGATGCGGCGTAATTGATGCCAACGATGATCAAGAAGGTACTGAGTTTGCTCCCGGGTGGACGTCTATCGCGGTCAGCCACCGTGCTCTCATCCACGTGCACCTGCCGTATTTTTTTATCGATTTTGTTTATTGCGAAGAGTATAACGATGCTTCGTACGAACGCAATCAAAAGGAAGAATGATTCAGTGATCACCAAGACAGAACTGATGTCAAGAAATAGGCCAGACACCAGCGGGAATAAAACCATGTTGATGCATCCGATGGATGCACCGAGCAAGAAATACGGGAAAAAAGTGTCGTTCACACGTTTCACGTGAACCTCCCACGATTTCACGAACAAGACGATGCTCTTACCGCCCGTTGGTAGCTGGTTTGCCATGGCGTGTGAATCAAGAGCACCGATTGGTTAATCAATTCGCCTAATTTAGGTGACCGTATGCCCGCGCGAGACATCCCGCACTTGATCGTGGTTGGCGTCATGAAGCAACGAGCAGGTGCATTCGACCGGTTTTTACTTCACGAGGAATCGAATGGCATCATGCAGTTTCCCGGGGGAAAGGTGAAGACGGGTGAAGGCTTGATAGAAGCCTTGAAACGCGAATTTCGTGAGGAAGTCGCTGTTGATTTGGAAAATGACCCCGTTTTGATTGCAATCGAGCATGTTTCGACCATCCATGAATCCACCGGCATGCCCTTGGATTCAAAGGCTCTATTCTTTTTCGCGGTTGCTGGCGGACATGCACGCATCGATCATGGCACGTGGGTGAGTAAAGCCGAAGTGTCAAGCATGCAGCACCGCATCCCTTACGATAACGTCTTGATAATGTCCGGGATGCCTGCCATCCATGTAGGGAAAGCATACACGGTACCGGAAGGGTTTGCGGACTCCCCCGCGCGACAAGGGACAAGGCACGTCAGAACGTTCTTGTGGATGCGCGGTCACCCAACAGAGAACGGAGAAAGGTGCTAAACACCAAAATAGACCAGTAACATGAAGTGTGCTCGTCATCCTATCGTTCCATCGTGGGTTCGGGATGTTCTTCTTTACGACGTGGAACTCATCGCTTGATGGCACGAGGATTTCTCATGAATGCCGCTTCTTGCCCGTCGATCTCGAAGGGGAGCGGATACTTCTCCAGCAATTCCCTTCCCTTCTGTATCTTTTCCCGGAGTTCCTTCTTGAACTTGAACATCATGGTGAAGAGCAAGATAGTCCTGTAGAATTGCTTGCACTCATAAAGCCTGCGGTTGTAGAACGTGATGACGACCTTCTTTCCAAGGTTCAACACGCGCTCGTCGATGTGCACGAGCACGTCTTTCATCTCGTCCTTCTTGACGTCGAAATCCGTGCCGATCGTGAACCTGCGCTCGTCCAGCAAGAATACCTCCCATTTTGATTCGTCCTCATCCGTTGCCAGGGTGAACCCCCACATCTCCCCGATCCTTCCGGGTAACCTGGCGTGCTCCTTCGTGAGGCTGACCAAGTACGAGTAATCCTCCAAGACTATCTTGAACGAGTGCAAGGGATCGTCGGCGATCATGGTCTTGCGCAAGCTATCAGCGGTCATTTCTTCCAGTGAACCCACCATGCTGATGTTATTTCCCTCGCCCTTGTTGAACCACCGGATGACGAGCCGCTTCCGCGTGTAGTAGTTGATACTGTCCTTCTCTAGCGGGGGTTCCCACGCGTCCTTGCGGTACCCGAAGAATCCCTTCGTGTCGCCATCGTTCACTTCACCGAATATCTCGAAATCCTTCGTGAACGAGCGCGTTTTCGCCTGGTGTCGTTCGTGCTCGTAGATGCCTATCTCGTCCCCGTGCAAGCTCGTCGCACGGAAGTCGACCGTCACGCTTTTCTCGAACGAGTTTGATTTTTGTCCCATGGCTCCATCGCTTATTCATTCATCTACCAACAATTAAACGTTCGGCCGTGCGGGAGAGTAGTGGTAATATACCAATAGTTTTTGAATCATTATTCATTCAAAAGGCTGGTGTCCATGGAAAATTCCAAATCCGACAATGACTTGAAGCCGAGTCCCACGTTGGACCGTCACGCGCAACAAATGGAATTACAGCGCAAGATCGAGCAAAACATGGCTAATATCAAGCATAAAATCGCCATCATCTCCGGGAAAGGTGGCGTTGGGAAAACCACGGTTGCTGCAAATCTTGGCATCAAGTTTGCCGAGACTGGCATGTCAACCGGTCTCCTCGATATAGACATCACGGGACCAAACCTGCACAAGCTTATGGGCATGGGTGGCCAGCACCCCGAGATCGACCCCGAAACGAAGGAAATCATCCCGGTCGAAGGGCCATTGAACTTGAAGTTCATGTCGATGGCGTTCTTGCTTGATTCCGATTACACGCCCGTCATATGGCGCGGCCCGATGAAGATGGGCATCGTGCGCGAGTTCCTCGGAACCGTGAAATGGGGAAAACTCGATGTCCTAGTGGTCGATTTGCCACCTGGCACGGGAGACGAGACCCTCGACATCATGCAACTGGTAAAGCCCTTGGATGGCGTGATCGTGGTATCCACTGCTCAAGAAATGAGCATCATTGACGTGGCAAAAACCATCAACATGGCTAGCAAGATGGAAGTTCCCGTGCTTGGCATCATCGAGAACATGAGCACGTACGTCTGCACGAAATGTGGCCATCAAGAGCAAGTTTTCGGGAAGAAAGGGGCGGTCAAGGACCTCTCGGTGGAACTGGGCGTTCAATTCCTCGGTTCAGTGCCGATGGATCCAGCGAGCGTGCAGCAAACGAGTGAGGGCATCCCCGTGATCCTCCAAAAAACCACCACCATCGCGAAGAAAGCATTTAATGACATTTTCGAAAAGGTAAAGGCAAAACTCGTATGAAATTCAGGATGTATAATTCCCTCTTTTTTCCTCCCCCTTTTGAAGCATTTCCAGTGCCCGCGCGGCGCTTGCTATGACGGCTCGCTTGGCGGCGTGCAACGAGCCCGCGGATGCGACCAAGAGCAGGTCCCCCTTGCATCCTTCCAGCGGGAATATCTCGTTCATGCGTTCCCATCCCTCCGTGAACCGCCGTTTCACGTCCATGTCCGTGGATAGCAACTTCACCTTCCGATTCCCTTCGACGATGAACGAAGACAGCCCCGACGCGCCTTCTCGAATCGCGGCGTCCCGCAGCACGAACGGGTCCATCGCGATAGTGCGCTGTTTGAAATGGTCTGGGATGGAGAGCTTGCCCACGGCGTTCGTGTCACCCAGCGTGAACTCGGGCAGGGTGCTCGCGAGGTTCCCGATCAGATAAAATCCTTTCTTTGCATCCGACACGAGTGTCTTTCCCATCGGGGTTAACGTGTGCGCCTTGGTAGACTCGGCAACCACCAACGCTGGTTCCAATTTCATGCGCGTGAGCAGCGTTTGCACGGATGCACGGCCGAGGCCTAATACTTGCACCAGCTCCGTCCGTCCCATCTTGCCGTGCATCTCGAGCGTGAGCAATGCAAGAAAGAAATGCGGGAAGCCGAAAGATGGTTGTACTTTCCCCGCCGGCGTTCGAGCCTCGTAGAGCTGTTTTAAGGCGAGCATTGTTGTTCTAGGTCTGGCAAGTGAATTTGAATCTTGTGATTGGCGAAGTTTATGACCACGGCCATGGTCCCGCTGCTTATCAAGGAAACGAAGTGACTTAATTTGGGTTACCGCCGGCCGTACTTGCTCTGGAGCCTGTCGGACATGCTCCCGAACCACGGCTGCAGCAAGATGGCAATGATGTTGTCCAAGGTCATGAGAAACCCACCCACGAGCTCCATGACGGGTTCCGTCCCCAGCAGGCCCACCCGGGCATAGATTCCCGTGCTTAGCTTGATGCCGTTCAAGATGATGGGAATCTTGAAATTATAATAGGACCAGGCTATCATCGCGGACAAGAAACCGAAGCCTATGTAGATCGTCTGCACCACGTTTACGTGGTTTATGTTGTTTTCACGTATCTTCACGTGTCTTCACTTTTGGTTCTTTTTTATTTTGTTAAAAAGGTCCGCAACAACAACGGGAACGTGTTGCAAAAGAGAACAACACGGGAACTTCACGTCCTTGGGGGGTTCGCTGCCCATCGAGCGTCACTAGGTAACACTAAGGCGGCGAATGATAAATAGCGATTCATGAAAAAAGAAGGCCACGCGTGCATGCGACATTCGGTCTAAAGATATATATTCACGTACAGCGGGTGTTGGTTGATGAGTGCTGACTTGCTTGGCCCCATCCTGGTGGCGTCGATCCTCGGGGTGGTATTCTTTTTCGCAGACATGTACAACCAGCGTGTCAGTGTCCATCCATCGTTCATCGCGGGTATATCTGTTTCCTATTTTTTTCTCGTGGTGCTTCCCGAAATTGCAGCAGAGATGCCCGCGTTGCCATTTAACCTTCCCGCGTTGGAATACATGTTCATACTCGTTGGTGTTTCGTATGCTCACTTGATCGAGAAATTCATACTCCAGCATGTCGAGGTCCGTAACAGGGAAAAGGCAGAGTTTTTAATCAAGAAAAAGGAAAGCTTGGACGAGGTTGAAGATCAACTTTCCATGTTCCTGGCAGATGGAATTAAACGGCATCAGCTTGACAACAAGACGATCGATGAACTCACGGATACGATACAACGAATGATAACAACAGAATCGGAAGTTAAATCAGAGATTGCCAAGATGAAAAAGATAGTTCACGATCACGTGAACCATAGCCTTGAAAATTACCATGACCTCACGGAATTCATCTACCACTTCATCGTTGGCATCATCCTCGCCGGGTTATTACTGGTGAACATCATCGAGGCACTGCTATTCTTCACGATCGCGGTGTTGATGGCAACGCTTTCCCACGCCAAAAGCCGGCAGCGCATTTTTTCGAACCTTGATATCGAGATGGATTACCAGGAAACGAAGCGAAAGAAAGCGATATTAGCCTTGGCGGCGCCTGCCGGGATTGTTTCCAGTTTCATGTTGGAACTCGTGTTCGTGGTGAACATCGAACTCGTGTACTTGTTGTTTTCATTCATTGCAGGTGCGTTGTTGTATAATATAATACGAGAGGTCATTCCAGAGAAGGAAAAAGGAAACATCAAGATCTTTATTGGTGGCCTCGCGGGTTTCAGCCTGCTAGTGATCATGTTGAATGTCTTGGGCCTGGCATTTTAGAGTATCAAAGGCATGACGTGAAAAAAGTTTGGAACACGGGCTGTTATGCCCGTGTCATTTAATCGCGACAGCGTGCTTCAAGACGTTCTCTTGTCATTCTGCGAGAAAACAATTTTTCTCACCCGAGGGTGCAACAAGATCGCGGCAACGATCACGGCGAGGAACACGCTTAGCATCGCGGCGAATGGCACGGGCTTGTTCAAGTCATAGACGAGATCCGCCACGACGTCATCGAGCAATCCCGTGTCCGGTTCGAGGTAGAGCTCGAACGGCACCGTCGAGTTCTCGCCGTTGATGTCTTCCATGAAATCATCGAGGAAGCCGTCGCCATAGCTGTCGAACACGCCACCCATGGAATGCGCGTCAGGTTTCGAGCTGGTCATGGCCGTGTTCAAGATGAAAAGCGTGATGATCTTGGACCCGAAATGCTTCGCGATGAGGGCATCCTTGACGAGCTGGTCGTAGCCATACCCCACGAAGTTCCCGTCGCGGTCGTATTGTTCCACGTCTGCCCCGTAACACGTGCAATTCGTGATGCCGAGATACACGCCGAGCCGGCTCGTGTTGCCATCGTGATGCAAGAGGGCCTGCTGGAGGAAGCGCATGCTATAGTAGACGTACGACGACGGCCTGCCCTCGTCACCAGGTTCCGGGCGGGGCAGATCGCCATACGGGGGCGTTCCCTCGCACCCGCACCGGTAGATCATCGGGGCGATCTCGTCCCAGCCGTCGACATCGAGCAGGTTCACCTTGTCGGCCACTTGAAGATCATCGTCACCGTCAATCTCATCGAGGACGGCTTTTTCCCCCATGGTGGACGTGATGACGTAGTCGGGATAATGCAAGTCGCGCCACTCGAAGAACTCGTTGTACAGCTGCACCGATTCGGCGTGGCGGGTCGCGTTGGCCCCGATTTCCACGCCATAATCCAGCAAGGCCTCGTCGGCGGCTTCCTGGTCGGTGTTCACCCCCACGAAGTTGGTCAGGTTGTTGCTATGGGACACGTTCATGAATTCTTTCGCCCACAAGATGACACCTTCCGCGGACCCATCGTACGGGAACGTGTTGTAAAAGAAGTCCACCAGCGGGTTACCAGTGTTGTTGATGCGTACCCATCCCTGGATCGACATCACGAACCGCACGTTCGGGTAGTGGTCCTTCCAGTAATTCATCTGGTCCAGGTAATACTGGCGGCGCTCGGGGTCCATTATGTTCGGGGGATGGTAAACCACCAGCGTTGCGTTGTGCTGGTTCAGCTCTGCTTTTTGCACGTCCGTGTATGTCCTGTTATCGAATGCTGCCCAGAACGCGATCTCCGCGTCGAAATCTTGCGGCGTTATGGTGATGACATTGTTGTAAACCGACGGGCTTACCGAGACAGCACCCGTGATCGCCGAACCCAGGATGACGCCCATCGCAACGACGAGCGCGACCTTGTGCCCGGTCGCTTTCGACGCGAGCTTTGCCACGAACGCGCCGCGACCCCGGTGGTAGTTCGCATCGGCGAAGCACATGCCGAAGAAGTTGAACAGCCCCGCAAACCCGCCGGCAACCATCAACAGCAAGGCCGGGCCCAACAATGCAAGCATCAGCTCGTTGCCGGGATCGAGGATGTTTTCGTACAATATGCCCCAAGCAGCGTAGATGACCAGCGCGTTGCAGAAGAACGCGAGCAACGCGGAAACGCGATTCGAAGCAGAAAAGAACGCGAGCACGGCACATGTTGGCAAGACAAGCACTGCCAAGCCAACCGTGGGCCAAATCTCGATCAAATCAACGACCCCGTATTGCAACGACGCCAACGGGAGGAACACGTAATAATAGGCCAGGAGCACGATCGCGATCCCGGTACCGGCGCGTGAAAGCAACACGCCGGCTTGAATGAGCCCCGGGAGCACCTTCCCGCGCTTTGAAAGGTAAATCACGAAGCCAACAGGCCCCAGGAGAATGCAAGTGGCAAGCCAAACCCCCCGCTTCATGCCACGCTTCGGCGCGTCGAAAAATGCATACAACGCGAGCACCGCGATCAGCACGATAAAGCCAACCAAGATGCCGATCACGATATCGAGATTTTCCAGGAGCAATTCTTCCAAGTCTTGGTTCATCATGGTAACGTCCCTTTTTTCATAAATTGTAATTCGTGATGACGAAGATTGTTATGAATTTGAAACAAAACTTCATTCCTAATTTAAAATTGCAGTATTTCTTTTTTATATTGCAATTGGTGCAAATTCCAATTATACGTGCTAATTATACTTTCCAAATTGGTTAACTCTGGTAGAAAATCTCAAACAGATCCTTCGTATTATATACAATCACCGATTTTTGAACGTCCTTCAATTTCTTGTCATTACTCCAGATACCGCCACCTAGATTCAGTGCAAGAGCAAAGTAAGCAACGTCATGAGGGTCTGGCGAAATTAGTCGTGCCTCCGTTGTGAAATCGGAAAAATATTCTTTAGGGATCGTGAGAATCTTTCTTTTTAAAAATTCCACAAACTTATCGAAATTATCTCTTGCACGCTTAGTTTTTGCAAGAATCTCGTCTCGGTATCACCAGTTTATGTGTGATACGTATACAAACGAGAAGATATAAAATTGTAGTAATCTACAACAACGTAAACCGAATTTTTGTAAGAATCTACCATGACATCTCTGAATTCATTTTTCCAACACGAGAATGTCAACGGGACCGAACTCATAACGCGAAGTCACGAGGATAGATGGATACAATAACGTGGGTCGACATGCCTTATGGCACGCTGGAGCCATGCACGTCCGTGACCAGCACCGCATCGATCAATAATTTAAATGTGGAGGCCATCAACAAGGGCACGTGGACGGTCATGGATGACCCGGAACATGGCTGGGTGCTCGTGTTCCAGTTCAAGTACCAGCGACCTGGCGCCACGGCGTGGCATAACGTGCAGGGCGAGGTATCCTTGTCCAGCGGGCAGTACGTGATAAACGGCGTAAAATCATTCTTGCTGCGGTTTTTGCTTTCAAGCATTTTGTCAAGATAAATGCGATCTTCTGGTTTTTTTTTCTTTTTCTTATTCTCTTTGCAAATATCGTTTGCACCTAGGCAGTGTAGCATTGCGCTAAACATAAAAAACAAGGGTTCTTGATATGATCGAAGCGAGAACGCGGACCCGTAATTTAGTGGTTATAATGCTCGCTTGACGTGCGAGAAGTCGTGAGTTCAAATCTCACCGGGTCCACCATTCTCCCCTTCACGAGGATATGCACGAAATGAGCACAAAACTAACACAAAACAAACCAGCCAAGGCCACCGGAACCCAGCTCCTGTTCTTGGGATGCTCGGGGCTGGTTCTCGCGGGCATCATCGCCCACGCTCAATATGGCATTCTCGTTGGCGAGGTCCAGGTCATCGTGTTCATCCCGATCATCCTTAGCTTGATACTGGTGCACGCCACGAGCCTCCAGCAACGCATCGTGGAACGCGGGATGCGTACCAAGTTATTGCGGCCATCCTTCGGCAGGGGGGGAAGCTCGCGCTTCTGGTTCAACTCCTACGAAGCGGAGGTCGCGACCAAGGCGTGGTTATTCACAAACGGGCTCTTCGCGGGCATCTACTTCTTGTGCTCCCTCGTGCTGCTCGCGGCGCCGCACGTCATCACCTTCGTCCTGAGCATCAACGCGGCCGGCCTCGTTGCGCTGCTGTACCCGGCGTTCAAGGAAGACCGTCAGGTCATCAAGAAAAAATAGAACGACAAGACACGTCCCGGTGCCTCATTTTACTCGTCCCCCGGCGCGTTTCCCGGCGAACTCGTGCCCCGGTTGCCCGCGGACAACGCGTCCGCGTTCGATGCCCACGGCATCACGAACAAGATGCCGGGCAAGACGTTACGACCGACGAAGTACAGCGGCCACGTGGCCCTGATTGCATCGAGGTCGCCCGCGCCTGAAAGCACCCCGAAGCCCACTTCAGTAAACGATGACAAGAACGCGAGCACGAACACCACGGTGAAGAGCGTCGCGAGAATCCCCAATATCACGCTCGTTACCTTTCGGGGTTTCACCGGGTCGTTCGTGTACCGTTGCATGGCAAGCATCATCACCCCGATAGGCACGATAACGATGATCGGGAACGCGATCCACAATGCCTCTGATAAAAGCAACAACAAGCACCCTGTTGCTGCTTTTTTCAAATCTGCTTTCTTGAACTGCCGCATTGCAACCACGTTCCCGGCAATGACCAGTATCATGCCAATTGGCATCACGAACAGCACGCCCAGTATCGTTAATCCCGCGATAGCATACATTATCCCGCCGATGACGAGCAGGATGCCCCCGGTTCGGGGCTGCACTGATTTCAACTCGTCCACGTCAATCACCATCAATGAACCATTGGAGTATCCCCCTTCGTGATTATTTAAACAATGCGACATGGATCGTCCTTGAACGACATGGCACGCATCATCACGTGGGGTCACCGCGGGGCATCTGGCTACGAGACGGAGAACACCATCCCGTCGTTCAAGAAGGCCATCGAGATGGGCGTCGATGGCATAGAGCTGGACGTGTACACGTCGCAAGACGGGCACGTGGTGGTCTCGCATTCCGACAGCGTCGAGATCGATGGCCAGCGGTATCGCATCTCCAAGCTTTCCCTCGAAGAGATACAGCGCGCCCGGCTCCCGAACGGATCACGCATTCCCACGCTTCCCGAGGTGTTCCAGGCGGTGAAGCCGCTCGCGAACGGGATGCTGTTGTATTCCATCGACCTCAAGGACGTGCGTGACCTGGAACCCTATGCGCGGGTCTTGGACGACCATGGCGTTGCTGGCCTGGTGTACACGTGCATGGAATCCCGGTTCTTCATAAAGAAAGCTAAAAGGGCGCATCCGGGCTTGAAATACGTCTATTCAACGCACGTGAACCCGGACGGCATCGTGGAAGACCTGGACCAGGTAAGCAAGGACGTGGTCACCGCGATCAACATCCCCGTTGGCGAGTTGCTCCCGGGCGTGGTGGATGCCATCCACGCGAAAGGCTTGCTTTCGTTTTGCTGGGACGCGCACGACAAGGAATCAATCAAGAAAGCAGTATCGATGCACCCTGATGGGATATACTCCAATTACCCGGACGTCCTCGTCGGCATCGTCAGGGAGTGCACGGGCAACGGGATGTGAGACAAGCTACGAGCGACCGGCGGCTCAATCGTCGCCATCTTCGTCGCCCTCGCTGTCCTCGCCACCGTCGTCGCCTTTTTGCCCGGACATCAAGTTCTTGATGTTCTTCATGAGCTCGTCTTGGAACCCGGACGCCGAAGTCGATAGGCACGCGATCGGGTTCGACGTGATTGATGGTGCTGAGCACCCGTTCCCTTGAATTCATGATATCCAACCTCACATCGTCACGGTTCATTCTTGTTGAGATATCCTAACAATTGCTTCTCGTACAAGCTTGCATATAAACCCTTTTTTAATAGCAATTCATCATGATTTCCCCTTTCAGCAACGCCGTCATCGGTGATGTATAGTATCTCGTCCACGTTCCTGACCGTGGACAATCGATGAGCCACGATGATCGTCGTCCTGTTCTCGGCTAGTTTCTCGAGCGATTCCTGGATGGCAATCTCGGTGGCGCTGTCCAAGGAAGATGTTGCTTCATCGAGAATGAGAATCGGGGGATTCTTGAGGAACACGCGGGCAATGGACACGCGCTGTTTCTGGCCACCCGAAAGCTTCACGCCCCGCTCGCCAACGTAGGAATCGTAGCCCTCTGGCAGCGACATGATGAATTCGTGTATCTGGGCTTTTTTTGCCGCAGCAACGATCTCGTCGTCCGTTGCATCGAGCTTGCCATAGCGAATGTTCTCACGGATGGTTCCAAAAAAGATGAACGTCTCTTGCTGGACGATGCCTATGTTTTCCCGCAACGAGTGCTGGGTCAGCGCACGTATATCTTTCCCGTCGATGAGTATTGCACCACCAGTTACATCATAAAACCGGGGTATCAAGTGAACGATCGTCGTTTTCCCGACGCCCGACGTGCCAACCAATGCAACCTTCTGGCCGGGTTGTATGTCCAAGGTGAACTCGTCAAGGATACACGCGTTCTCCTTGGTATAGCAGAAAGAAACGTTCTTGAAGCAGATGGAACCGCGAGGTTGGACGAGGTCGATCGCACCGGGGTTATCCTTTATCTCGGGTTGCACGTCCATGATTTCAACGAACCGCTCGAAGCCGGCTATCCCCGTCTGGTATTGCTGCATGAACTGTACCAAACGCTCGATGGGCTTGACGAATAGCGTGATGTACAAAATGAACAATACAAGCTCGCCATAATTCAACCAACCTTGGTAGACGTAATAACCCCCTAACGAAATGGCCAGCAACAAAGGAATGGCCATCAATATCCCCGTAATCGAAGAATACTCGGCCATGTGCTTGTATGCATCCTTGTAGGAGTCTCGATACGCTCGATTCCCCGCGTTAAATTGGTCCTTCTCGTGTGCATCGTTCGTGAACGCGATGCAAAGCCGGATGCCCGAAATGCTATTCTCGACCTTCGCGTTGATGTCGGCGTGGGCAGCACGCACCTTCCTGAACGTGTCCAGCATCTTGAAGCGCTTTTTCATTGTATATACCACGAGAACCAGCAACGCGATGAATATGATCGCCGTGAGGACGAGGTTCGTCATTACCAGAACGAAGAAGCTGCCGGAGATCATCACGAACGATATGAATAGGTCCTCGGGACCATGATGTGCCAGCTCGCTTATTTCCCTGAGGTCCCCAACAAGGCGGGACATTATCTGTCCTGTTTTCGTGTCGTCATAAAACTTGAACGGCAGCGTGTGGAGATGCGCGAAGAGATCACTTCGCATATCTACTTCCATGCGTGTCCCAACCATATGGCCCCAATAATTTACCACATAATTACAAACAGCCCGGACCATGTACATGCAAAACAAGACGATGCTCCAGAATATGATCAACTGTAGATTCCGGTTCGGAATGAAATCGTTGATGAATTCCTTGAGAATGTTCGGAAACACGAGTTCCATAGCCGCAACAATGAAAGCACAAGCCATATCGAGAATGAAGAGGTTCCGGTATGGCTTGTAGTAGTGGGTGAATCGATTTAATAACGACATTCGAGATGCCTTGGGTGCAACGCGCACCACGTTCCAAGAGCGCGCCGTGCTTGTTAAAAATTGAGGAATGGATTGTCGTGGAATGAATGAGAACGAGAAAAATGGAGCAGATAGCTCGCGTGAAGGGAGATTATTTCGTCAGCGTCAGTTGGTTGACACCAGTGTACACTTCTTGGCAATATAACATGCACCAGCTATCGTTCCAGGTCCCCGTGATGATGTTTGAGGTGAACGTGAACGTGCCAACGCTCCGGGGGTCCTCGAGGATGGACCCGTGGGTTTCCAGTTCCAAGACCGTCCCGCTGATGTATCCGTAGAGGAACATGGGCGACACGTCGGGGACATAACCCGAACCAGAGTTTATGGCATTGGTCACGACCTCGTAGCTTACTTCGACATCCACGAGGTTGGGATTGCTCGTTGCAGTGATCCTCCAGGTCATGGTTCGTTCTTGGTAACCTTCGTCTTGCAGACTATAGCCGTTAAAATCGGTCCTGACGTGGAACGTCGTCGCAAACGGGGTGTGCCACGTTCCGACCAATGGCCTTGCAGCACTCAACGAAACCGGGATGATGACTGCCACGACAACGATGATGGTAACGATGATGCCGATGCAAGCCCACGTGGTGTTCCTCGTTGGCTGCTTCTGGAATGCTTGCAAGTAGAGCTTCCCGAACCCTTCTTCCACCTTCTGGGCGAGCTGCCGGAACAATTGCTTGATCTCTGCTGGATCGAGCTTGATGGGTTCCATCGTGCCGTTCGCGGGGGATGTAACACCGCGGGATGATGCCGGGGCGTGCAGGCTTGTTTCATAGCCTGCAATCGCGTTGGAACGGGAAGCTGCTTGGGATACCGATTGCGTTCCGGATGCCAATTGGCGGCCGCAGAAGTCGCAAGTTATATTTCCCGGGGGATTAGCACCATCGCAATACGCGCATGTGATCTCGCTCGCGACGGGTGGTTGCACGACGGGCACCGTGACCATTGGATTCGCGCAATTGTTGCAGAATCTCACGCCGGGAACGTTTACCCAGCCACATCTTGGACATGTAACAGGAACGGGCTGGATTTGAACGGACGGGATGGCTTGCACGGTTTGGGGCCCGCGGTCGGGGACCTTCCCGTCCTTGACTTCCTTGATGCTTTTCAGGGTCAAGGAGATGGTTTGCGCTATGAAAGCGAAGATCATCAAGGCGATCACGTCATCGACGAAATTTCTCATGAACAAGTCAGCGCCAATGTCATCCTTGACGAACCTGATGAAGTCCTTGATAATGGTATCAAAAATCGTGATTGAATATGGTGTGAAATTGCACATCCCGAATACTGCAATTAACAGGCTAGCGACCGCAAGCCCCATGGTGCCGAGGAGTAATAAAAACGTGACTCGACGGTCTTTCTGGATGAACGCCTTCCCGATGGACGTCACGACCACCCATATTACCGGGAGCACGATACCGCCGGCAATCGTGGAATGCACTACGAGAGGTCGATTAAGAAAAAACGTGTTTCCCACAACCGTGTTGATCACGAACCGGATGATACCCAAGAAGATGATACCGACCGAGCCACCGATCACCTGGTCTAAGTTCTTGGGTGGTGACCTGGCAGCAGTTCTCATTCCCATCACGAATGTTCACCTAGTTTTCGATTTGCTACGCCTGATTCTCGTAAATGTAACTAGCCCGGATAACATGCAAGGGGACTGGGTAAATTGGACGGAACGCTGGAACAAGGGATGAAAACGCGGGTCGTTTATAGACCATTCCATTTCCAAAAATAGCTCCGAATGAACGAGACCTCCCTGCTCGTGTGTTTTTTATTAGATGACGTTTAATTTCACCATCGAACCTCGAGCGTGTTGTCAAGAATGACCGAAAATTCTTGCAACGTTAAAAAAAGGAATTGGGGAATAAAAAATAAAAATATCAGGGATGGATGGTCGTCGAAATATCGGGGATTTCACTTTTCGCATCCCATGTTATCTTTTCCTTGGTTGATGGAGTGGCAACAAGATCGGGAATAACCGTGTTTTTCAATTCCTCGCTCACGATGTCCCTCGTGATGCCCTGCGACCGGAGCATCTTGCCCCCTTGCACCAAGAACTGGTTGATAACCTTGGGTATCTTCCGGAACAACCACCGGAACTTGGAGAACGGGTTCAGGAACTGCCGGACGAGCAACAACGCGTACTCCTTGCTGTAAAAATACGCTGCATAGGCCTCCTTGACGAGCTCTTGGATTTCCTCGCCCGTGAGCTGCTCGGTACGCATCATGCTATTGAAGAGGTCGTAGTTCCGGTAATCGAAGCTCGTGATCATGCCATTCTCTTTCATCTCGTCGAAAAACGCGGTTCCCGGGAAGGCGGTTATGGGTGTAAACTGTATCATCGCCGGGTTGAGATATTTCGCGTACTGGATGTTCTGGTACACCATCTGCCTCGTCTCGCCGGGATAACCGATGATCATGCCGCAGTACACAGAGATGCCACGTGCTTTGAGCGCCTTCACCACGGCAATGGCCTTCTCGGGGGTCACGTGCTTCTTGTTCATGGAATCGAGGCTTTGCTGGTGCAGGGATTCGATCCCAAGGAACACCTGACGGAACCTCGCCTTGGCCATCAAGTCCATGAGCCACGGGTTATCGAACAGGGTATCAACACGTGATTGGCACCCGTAATGGAGCTTGGATGCCCGCTTCGACGCGATCATCGCTTCGAGTATCGCCTTGACACGGGTTGTGTTGATCGTGAAGTTATCGTCAGCGAAGAAGATGAATTCTTTCCGCTTGTCGACGTGCTCGATTTCTTTGATGATGCGATCCAGGCTCTTGGTCCGGTAAGTCACGTGATTCTCCGGGTCCTTCCACATTTTCGTGATGCAGCAGAACGAGCACCGGTGGGGGCAACCACGCGACGTCTCCACCACGTCAGCCCTCGCCCCGAAGAACAGGTAATCTTTTTTGCGGATGAGATCGCGGCGAGGGAAGAAAAACGCATCCATGTTGCATTCCAGTTGGCGGGGTTTTGTCTGCACCACGGTGCCCGTCTCGTCCTTGAACAAGAGGCCGTCGATGTCCTTCAGCATAACACGGCGTGGATTCCCGTCGAGGTAATCGACCAGCTCCTTGAAGGTGTGTTCACCCTCCCCGCGAACCACGACATCGACATTCGGGTTCCTTGCAACGAACTCGGGATCGAGCGTCGAATGGTAGCCGCCGAGAATGGTGACGCAACCTTGTTCCTTGGCCAGCCGCGCGACGTCAAACGCGTCGTAGATTTGCGGGGTCAAGCTCGTGATCGCGACGACGTCCGCGCGGTTTAGCTCCGCGCGGAACCGCATTTCATCGTACTTGTCGAACTTGAAATCAAACAACGTCGCGTCGTGTTCCGGAACGACCCCGGCCAGTGCCATGAGGTTGAGCGGCGGCGATTGGAAGATGGAATCGAGGCCGGACTGCAACTTCGCGGGATTCACGTATAATATGTGCATGCTTGATGATCACTTCCACGGTGAATGCTCGTGTTGATGATAAACATTCTTTTTCATGTATTCACGTCCTTCCCGCAATTAGGGCAGAAGCGGGCCACCCGGTCGATCTCGACGCCGCAACTCTTGCATTTCAAGATAGAACCAGGTTCAATGTCCTTCACGGCTTGCAACTTTTGTTTCACTGCCTCGAGCCTCGTGACCAGGTCGGCAACGACGTTTATCATCTCGGTCCCGGTTTCCGCGGGGATGGAACCCGATTTCACGGACGTCTCGATGTTCTCGGCCAGGAACTCGACGTAGTTGCCGAAGAACTTGAAGTCTTGCTGGTAATTCGCCAGCACGAGGTCATCGATCGGCCTGCGAAGCTCGTCCTTTAGCTGGTATATCTTGGCAGTTGGGCCTAAGGGGGTTTTTTCCTCCCGTTCGAGAACGAGGTCCTTGATCTCGGCGAGGCGCTTGAGAATGGGATAGATGGTGCCAGATTGCGGCGACCACGAGCCGGCAAATACCTTCCCGAGGTCAGCGATCAGCTTGTACCCGCTGATGCCGGGCGGGGTAGCCATCCGGATCTTCAACAAGGTGATGAACTCGTGTGTTGACAGGCTCACGGGCTTCCCCTTGTACTGGAATGCCTTTCGTAGAGAAAACATGGTTCAGGCGCCCCCGTTCTTGCGCTTTACTTTCTGCAACTCCTTCTCCGCGCTGCGTTCGAGCCATGATTGCTTCTCACCCGCGTCGGTGACCGTGGAACCGGAGTATTTCAACCCGATGGCGTGGAAGAGCACGCCGATGCACCAGAATATCGCGGGCCACAAGAACCACCAGTACGAGAAGTTCGAGAAGTAGTTGATCACGAACAAAGCAGGCGAACCGATGAGGTAGATCGACGCATGAAGTAGCAGGCCCAATTTCCTGGACGACACGCCCCGGGAATATAGTATATAATACGCACCATGGGCCACGATACCGATCGACCACCCCGCAAGTGGGTAGATAAACCACGGTTGGGATATGCTTACCGTGCTTATCATGTAATTCAATATAAACAAGCCGAGATTCACGCCAATGAATGCCAGCAAGTGGATTTTTACACCGGTCCTTTGCAAGACCTTTTCCTTGGCGATCTGCTTCAATTCTTCTTCAGAAAAAGGTGTTGGGTTTGGTTTTTCGCTCATATCACTGCACTTCCTTTCGTAGGATTCAAGTAGAACTCTACATAGGGTGTTAATGATCAAGTAGATGTCTACATATATAAACATTTTCACTCGAACTATAAAGGAAAAGGGTAAACGACTACGGTAATTTCGAGGGGTTTTTTCCCGTAAAATAGAGTGTTGATTGAAAATAAAGAAAAATGCGTTGGAAATCTTAATCCACGTTTATTTTATCCTTGCATTGCCAGCAAGGTTCATCTCGCTCAGCAAGGGCTTTTGAACATCTAAGGCAGTACTTCACACATCTCGTGGTCCCTGATGAATTGCTGCAATGCCGTTGCACAGCTCGTTTTCACCGGGTCCCCCGTTTCGAACAAGAAAGTCACCATGTACCGCTTCCCGTGCTGGAGGTATTTCACGTATTCCTTGTGCTGGGACAAGAATTGCCTGTACAACTCCTCGAATTGTCGTAAAGAATCCGTGTTGATGCTATCGTGAAATAGATACCGTAGTTGGGCACCATGAACCGAGACCAAGGCTGCCCCCGCCTCGATGATGAGATAATGGAACGCGTTTATGATTTTTGCCATCATCTCGGTGTGATTCATGTCCCTGCCCGTGTTCAAGACCAGCATCGGGGTCGCCGGGTCACGGAGGTAATTTCGGCTTATTTCCTGGATGTGCTTCAAGCTCTCGAGGTCCAAGGATTGCCCGAAATCCTTCGATGTCAAGCACCCGTCTATGTCGATAACGACCGCTTTTATGAAATTTTTCACCGTGCATACCATCTTTCGGTGCATGTTCGTGATCCCAAGAGAGATGAACGATGCGAAGATTAATACTTTTAGAAGTAGCCATCATAGGTTCACTCGATCAACGTAATCGACAGGTTATGCCACGTGGTTCACCCAACGGACGATGCACGGGGGTTCACGACGCTGGACATCCCCGGTCGCGTGTGCTTGTTTGGAGACAAGGTCGACTTGAAAGGGTATCCCGTGATTGCAGCCACCGTGAACTCCTTGCTAACATTGAAGATACGTGCTTTACAAGAACCCTTGATAAAAATCCATTCATCAACCATGGGCACTTCCTTGGTATATCCGCTTGGCGAGAAGGGTGACTGGAACCATCCATTAAAATACTGGGCTGCCATTGCGTACCGGTTGAAGGATCGAATCGGCGGGTTCGAGGCATCCATCGACTCGAGCATCCCGGTGGGTTCAGGCTTGTCCTCGTCCGCGGCCATCTCGGTTGCCATCGCCAAGGGACTGAACGTGGTGTTTGAATTGGGCCTGGATGACATGGAGATCGCCGAGCTTGCCTACCAGGCCGAGCACACCGACCTTTGCATAATGTGTGGCAGGATGGACCAGTACAGCATCGCGTTCGGTGGTGTCACCTTTATAGAAACTGGTGAAAACCCGCGCGTGACCCGGATGCCCATCAAGTCATTGCCCATGGTCGTCGGGGATTCACGCGAGCCGCGCCAGGCTAAACACGTTCTGAATTCGGTCAAGCAGCGGTTGCTTGACGGCGATCCCACCGTCATCGATGCATTCGAAAAGATGCTCGAGGGCGTGCTCGAAGGGCGCAAGGCATTGGAACGCGGGGATTTCAGGACGGCGGGTGAATGGATGAACAGGCAGCAAGAGCAAGAAACCATCATCGGTGCCAGCACGCACAAGTTGAACGAGCTCTGCACTGCATCGGTCGATGCTGGGGCGCTCGGCGCGAAGCAGATGGGTGCCGGTGGCGGTGGCTGCATGGTCGCCATCTGCCCGGGTGCCCAGGCGCGGGTCTCGGATGCGATCACCCGCGCCGGCGGCAAGGCATGGACGTTCGACGTCTTCCATTATGCAGACTCGTGATCGAAAGGTTCAAATCATGAAGAAGAACACGAATAGCATGCCAGCACCTGTCAGCAACGGGTTCAAGATGTTGTCAGAAAGGTCCCTCACGAATGCATCGATGATGAAGAAGATCGCGGCCGCGGCGCACGCGATGTAGAAGATGCTGAGCAAGGGAAGGCTCGTGTAGTTGAACAAGCTCGAGAACAAGAGCACGACCATGAACGCGCTGCCCGTGCCCGCGATGTATCCCCATTCCGTTTTCGGGGACCCTTTCGGGAAATTTCTCCTGCCAAACTTGTGGCCGATCAAGCTCGCGGCCGCATCGGCGAGGGACGAGACGAACGCGACGCTCACGAATACCTGGACCGGCGCGAACAAGAAAGGCGTCAATGTCAGGACTAGAGCACACGACGAGACGAAGGTTCTCATTTCCGACCGTTTTACCGACGAAAAGAACCATCGCCTCGCCCAGTACGGGAGCTGGTGGAACGCGGCGAGTCGCAAGTAATCTGCATACCCGATCATGAAAACGAACAAGTACGCGACGAGTGTCTCGCCGAAAATACTGAATGCCTTCCTGTTAATGCCCAGCTGGTAAAATAATTCGGGCATGATGCGTTCCAAGGAAAACGAAACTACCTCCACGATGATGATGACTAAACCCGGTAGGAGATGCAAGAACTTGCGTTTCGCGTCGACAGCAATGCTGTACGTTACCGAATGCCGGTAGGCATCGAGGATGGCCAGTTCCTCGCCGAGGCGTTTCTGCTTCTCGCCCGGGTCCTTCTTGCAACGGAAGTGGTTGAAGAAACCTTGCACGTACCAGACCGAGTTGATCGCGAGGATG
Organism: Promethearchaeota archaeon; assembly: GCA_041305945.1. Lineage (GTDB taxonomy): Archaea > Asgardarchaeota > Lokiarchaeia > Sigyniarchaeales > Sigyniarchaeaceae > JBGLND01. The sequence continues at coordinate 1,197,214 of JBGLND010000001.1, read as the reverse complement.
GCGACCGTCGAAACCTGGTAGAGGAGTATTGTCCCGTTGTTGGAAATCCCGGTTGGCTCGTAGACGAACGGCCATAGCGCCCCCGATGCAAAGAACAAGCCGGCGAGCAGCACCTCGTTCAACCACGTGGTATTGTTCACGAACTCGATGATATCGGGCCTGCTCGTTCTCTTGATGAACAAGGCATGCCTCGTGATGAAAATCCCGTATATAAAAAAAATGATGCTTACTGGAATGCTCCACGGGGTAATCAAGTGACATTTCCTCTTCGGAGAACGAGACGTTCTCTGTTGATGTCGTTCTTCTGGAATCCGATTTAAAACTTGTGAGCCGAGGTTGGTGAATCTACCTAGTTAGTGGGACGGCGCGAGGATGAACGTCGTGCTATCGAAGCCCGGCAGGCACGCGTGGTAAGGATTCACAACGATGATGCCTCGCTCGTAGTCCCGTTGCCATGCTTGACCCCCGGTAGCTTCCACGAGGTGCATCTCGCCCAATGCTTGCCCGAGTTCCAAGTTGAAGTATTCCGGGTGTGCCTCTACCTCGTCCATGACCGTCCGGATGGAATACCCGGCCACGTTCGCGGGATAGCCCCCGTCGTACACGGGCTGGGGATGGAACACGAGCCACGTGCAGTTATTTGGCTTTCCCATCAAGTAAGTGGCAACCGCGTATTCCAGCGCATCCGGGTCGTCCCTCTCGTACCAGGCGGCCCAGATGTAGCTCTTGTTCTGGCTGGCGACGGCGTCCATGTTACCAACGATCTCCATCCACGTCATGGGCTCGTAAAACACGGTCTGGCTCCTGTCGTCCACCCGCCCGCCGTACTGCCCGCCACAGCGGAAGGCGATCTCGCCCCAGATGCCCTGCTGGTATTGTTGCGCCTCGTCCCAGAATGCTTGCGTGATGATCTGGACGTCGGTCTTTTTGTCGACGCGCTCGAGCCACTGGTAGCACGTGGCGCGGACCTCCTCGTCCGAGCTGTAATCGCGAAGGTCCGCGTAGCTCGTTCCCCAGTACCCGTCCCACATGACCTCGTCGACGGCAAGGCCGTCCGCGTGGAATTCATGCACCCGCTGCGTGAAGAACCAGGCAAAGAAATCGGCCCAGTCCGGGTTGCCGAGGTCCATGATGTGGTTCTGCGAGGCGGGGCTCCCGTGCTGGAGGCCTATCGCCTCGCTCCCGTCCTTCGCTTTCAAGGTCATTGCATGCATGGTCTCGTTCCACGCGATGCCCCAAGAGTACGGGATCGTGAGGTTCCCGCCGGTCGTCGTGATGTTGTTCTTCGGGTCCTCCCAATACGTCGTGGCAAACACCATGGGATAGAACCGCAAGGCGGGATTCAAGGCTTTCAAGTCGCTTACGTTTTCGGGCATCAAGTGCAAGCCACACCAGCCACCGGCTGCAAACACGTCGACGTTCTCCCCTATCCACTCGATCGCTTCAGCGCTCGTGATGTCGTACATTCCGTAAAAGTACGCGCCGAGCCTGATGCTCTTCCCGTAACGTATGTACTCGCCAGGGAATGATGGCTGGGTTGAATTCACGTGGGTGGCCGGGGGATCGTAAAGGAGAATCGTGCCCGTCCTGGCGCCCAGCGTGATGCTGTTCACGGGGGTCCCGTCCAAGGTGTACATGGTTGCCGGTAATTCCATGACGATGGAGAGCCTCGAGTTGCCATGAAGGATGCCGAGCATGGCCGGGTTGGCCACCAAGGATGTCAGGACGATGAGCGCGATGACCCTCCGTGCCTTCCGGCCGGGGAATGCAGGCGCCATCGCCACCGCCGGGGGTGCTTGCATCGCACGGGTTTCCTTCCAGAGCCGCTTACCGCCAGACCGAAGCACGAGCGCGAGCGCCATGGCACCGATGATGGAAACCAAGATAACGGGCAGCATCTCTATCTCGTCCCGGATGACCCACCGGAACATGCTAGCTGCAAATCCTGCCACGCCCATGACCAAGGCAAGCACGAGCACGTGCGTGATCTTCCCCAACGTCTTGGTAACTGGGTATGTTTTCAACGTGATGATGGTGTCGAGACCGATGAAGCCCGCGATGAACCCGTCCGCGAGTATGTAATACGGGGTGAGCATCACGTGCCAATCGATGATGAGCAATGCAAACAGGATCATGATGCCCTCGGTACCAAGGACGAACGGCACGATGCTTTTTTGGGATCCAGGTGCGTGGTACAAGATGTGCACGAGATATCCTATCGAACCTGCCCCAAACCCCACGAGAAACCAGTCGCGATGGACGGTATCGTAGGTGAATGCTGCAGAGCAGAAGACCAGGACCGCGACGGCGAGCACGAGGTAGTTGGCGATCAAGCATGATGCTCGCCCCGTGCATTCCTTGGCCGGTGCACGCGACGGTCGTTCCCGCCGGGCCGGCACCACGTCCTGCAAGGCGAGCAGCGGGAATACCAAGTAATACGTTCCAAGAATCAAGAAAAACCAGTGCGAGGACTGCAACACCAGCGATGGCACCGCGATCGCCATGAACGCGACCAGCAATGATGGGATCGCGCGTTTTTGCACACCCGGATCACTTTCCTCCTCGTTCCCCGGTTCAGCGACGTGCATTTCCACGAACATCACGCCGTATGCAAGCACGAGTATGAGGCTTAGCACGAAAACGGTCGGGATGCTCCTGGAGTCGAATTCGAGGTAATCCAGCAGGCTTGCCAAGCAGAGGATCGAGCCGGCTCCCATCGAGAGCGCCACCTGGAGGAACCTGGATGCACGGGGGCTAGCGTTGTGCGTGGTATGGAAGAGCAAGATGCAACAAATCGTGATGATGGCGACCACGAGGGGGATGCCCTCCACCCCGATGACGAACAGCTCGTGGATGATCATGGGAAAAAAGATGAACAAGCAACTGAAGACGGAAAAGAGACGGAAGCCTTTCAAGATGGGGGCAGTGTTCTCCACGAGCAAGATCGCCTCGTTCCTATTTTTGCGTTGCAAACCTGAGATGAACGTCCACGGTATCCGCCGCTGGCTCGTGGGTTTTCTTCTTGACCATGTGCATCGCTTGCTTGCTGCATTTCACCGCGCACAAGCCACAACCAATGCACTTGCTCGCGTCTATCGATGGTAACTCGTTCTTGGAATGCCCGATGGCTTGGACGGGACATGCCGCCACGCACGAACCACAGCGAATGCATGCGTTTTCATCGACAAAAGGTAAAAAATTGGATGAGACGAATGCTCCATTTTTTTGGTTCATTCTTGTCACGGTACCTAAAATACCGCAACAACATGGACAGCAATTGCAGATAAACTGAATTTTTTCCTTTGAATTGAAGCTGGTGTGCACGAGCCCTTCTTTCTCGCATTTTTCGGTGATTTCAATTGCCTCGTCCTTGGACACTTGCCTCCCACCAAGCGAGTTATACTCGTTTGCTTCATATCCGTCGTAAAACAATTGCATGCACGTGTCCGCGATCGAGTGCCCGCACGTGCTCTCCATCGTGTCGTGAACCTGGTCCTTGAGTATTGCATGGTGCTTCCTGCACGCGCAATCGCCCACCGTGATCGATGTGGCTTGTTCTATGTAATGTCGTATTTCTTCATGCGGGTGAACCTGAAGCGAGACCGGTACATGGTGATCGATCGAAATCTCCTTGCTTTTCGCCCGTGGGGAGTCCAACTTCGGTGCAGGCTGTTGGAATATGGTCCCGAGGAACGACGTGATGGTCTTGGAGACTGATTCCACGATCAAGCCCCCGTCGTTCCTGGCCATCTTCACGACGCTACCAAGCCCCTCCTTCGAGATCAACCTCGTGACCTCGCGTCCCGCGTAATCGAGCATCGCGCGGCTCTTCTCGAATGATTCCTTGAACTCGTCTGCCGGGGTAGCCGCGTTCCCGAATAATTCCGGATGTTCTTGTTCTAGCCGGGCGATGGGTATCATCGACGTGATTACCCTTGCCCATGGGAACCCCGAGCCCGAAATCGCCTTGAAAAATGTCTCGTTAAAGTATTCATCAGCGTGCTTGGCAACAGGTACCAATACATCCTTGTGTTGCGCACGCCAGTTGCAAAATAACGCTTCGTACATGCCAACCACGAAGGGGCGCATAGTAAACTCTTCCTTGTCGCCCTTTTTCCGATAATGGATGAGTTCACGTCGTGCGAGTGAAAAAAGCATATCCTTGGCTTTTTGAAGTGGATACCCGTGTTCCTTTGCAAATTCCTCTGCGGTTAAATATCGTTGAAACGACGAAAATTTGGAAATGAAATCTGCCTCCTCTTCCGTGAATATTAGTCGCAAGATCTCCAGGATCCCCTTCCCTTGCGGGAGCTTGAGGGGAAACTCGTCCAAGCGCTGTCGCAAGCGTCAACACGGGTTTCGTTCCCGGATGGCCACCAAGGCAGGCCACCAGGCGGGCGTGCAGGGCTCACTGATGAGCGTCCTGGCTATCGCCTGCGTGCCCCTCTTTGCCATTGGCCTGCAGGTGTACATCATCTTCTGGTTCGCGTTCAACTTCTGGGTGCTACTGTTCACGACGGGGAACCTGCTGTACTCGCTCGCGGTGCTCGTCTACGTCGAACACTTGGAAAACCCGTTCGGGAATTTCTACTCGACCTACAGCGAATTCATCGTGTTCGGGCTGCTAGTGGGGTTGGTCACCGTCGACTTGTTCAGGAATTACGACCCGAGCCAGACCAGCGAGGGAATCGCCAGGCGGTTGAAGAACCATTCCATCATCATCGGGTATAACCACGTCGGCGTGCGGCTCGCCCGGTACCTTGATGAAAAACGCATGCCTTGCATCGTTGCCTCCGGTGACAAGGAGTTGCTCTCGGACTTGTACGAGGAGGAGAAGGCAGCGGTGCTCTACGACCCGCTTGATGATGATTTTTTCACGAAGATCAAGCTGGCCAAGGCAAGATTCCTGTTCCTTCTCGATAATGACATCGTGTTTAACCTGAAGATGGTGGTAGCCGCCAAGAAGTTGGGCGTGAAGGCCCGCATCGTCGTGCGGTGCTTCGACGATGACATGGCCAAGGTGTTTGAATCATACGGCACGACGGTGATCAGCACCACCGCGGCCACGGCACGCAGGGTATTCAACGAGCACCTCGATGACAACATCAAGCACGTACACGTGCTTGGTTTTAATCGATTCAGCGAGCGCATTGCCAAGCTGGCCGTGCAGAAGGAGATGCGATGCACGATCGTGGAGCACGAGGCCGGGGCAATTCATGAAATGCAAGCATTCCACGATTCCCTCCAAGAGCGGGAACGCCAGTACATCCAGGTGGTCGAGGGAAATGTCAACGACGACCATTTCTTGAAGGCAACCGGCGTGTACGATTCAACCGTGGTGCTCATCGCCATCGAGATGGACAACCAGGTCATCGTGCTGGCAAGGAAGGTCAAGGAAATGAATCCCGGCGCCAGGGTGATCGTGCGGACGTTCTCCGACGAGATCGAGAGCGTCTTGGAAAACCTCGGGTGCACCGCCATCTCGACGTCCCGCTATGCTCTTGAACGTGTCCTGGTGCCGATCATCGAGGAAAAGAATGAATAGGGGGATTTTTTCACGCCATGCCCATCGCGGGGCTTGGCCGGTCGCACATTCGTTCAGTTGAGCAAGTCCGTGGTGAGGTTGATGAGGGTCAAGAACGTGTCTTGCTCGTAGTCCTCTTGGATGCTCGTGATGTACACGTCGAAATCCAAGTACTTCAACATCTTGTCAAAGATGTAATCATTTAACTCCCGCTTGATGCGTTTCGACATCTGCTCCCTGTAAGTCTTGCCTTCTGGCATCTTGTCGAACTTGTGAGCAACGATGTAAAATCGAGATTCGGGTGCATGTTGCAACCGCACGTTGTAGACATACATGATGAGTTCCTCGATGTACGTCCGTTGCTCGTCAACGAGCCAGTTCGAGACGTCGAAGATGAGGATGATGATGTCCGCGCCGTTGAACACGCGGTCCGCCCGTTCGGACAACCATTCGCTCAAGTTTTGGCCTGCGGAATCCACCACGCTCAAGGCAATGGGAATCTGATCGAGCTTTTTATCGATCTTTTTAGAAGCGGGTGCCGAGTGCACGTATTCATAGTTATGATATTTCAAGCCGATGGTCGGGGCTTCTGGATGCTCCAGCAAGTCAACAGCGGGAATTCCCTCGAAGAGGAACTTGCGTAGGCTGGTTTTTCCCGATTCTGGTGGCCCGAGGAAGAGAATTTTTTTCATCGTTGCTAGTAAATTATTGGTTCATTGGATTATTGAATTATTGGATCACGCGAGCATCAAGGAGGTCAATCCTCGATCATGTTCACGATGAGCGATTTTTTCGAGCCCCGTTCCAGCAGCTCGAGGAACGCCGCGTCTCGCTTCGCGCTCTTCTCGGCTTCCACGGTTAAGTTGTATGCGACGGTGTATGCCGTCTTGGTGTTGAGCACCGTCGACCGTATACGGCCGAGGCTTTGCTCGTACCGTTCAAGACTGATCGTGGACCCGTAATAAATCCCGACGTCGGTTTCGGGAAGATCGGTTCCTTTCTCGATCAAGCGCTCGCTAGCGACGAGCACCTTGATGCCCGGGTCGGTCTTGAACGATTTGATGACCCGGTGCTGCTGCTCGCCGTCCATCTTGCCATGCACCATGACCGTGGGCACGCCACCGTTCGCGGGATCGTTGAGGATCGCGTGGAGATGGTTTACCATGTTGACGAACCGGGCCATCACGAGCGTTTTTTTGCCTTCACCGGCGAACCGGTTTATCCAATAGATGACGCGCTTGTCTTTCTCGGAGATGGTATTGCCTTCTGCTTTTAACAGTTCCACGCGTGCATCGATGGCAGTTTCTATTTCCTTGAACGTTGGATTCCCGGTTAAAAAGGAATTTTTCACGGACTTGACGAATTTATGGAATGACTGGATCGTGTCCTCGAGCAACTTCTGCCGCCCGACGGTCAGCAACAAGTAGGCGGACGCGGTCGTGATGTACCTCTTCAAGGTATCATCCGCTTCCTTGTCGGCAATGCCCCGCTGCTTCAACCGTTGCGTGATGCGTTCTTTCAAGTCTCTCTTGGAGAGCAGGTCGGTGACGAAGAGCAGGACGCGATCGGGGGGAATGTCCTTGGAACCGGTCGCGTCGTTGTACGCCTTCTTGATGGCCGAGAGGGCAAGATTTTTCAATTCTTGGATACACGCGTCGAGCTGGGATATCTGGTCGTCGATCACCCGTATCTTTTTAAGCACGATCGACGGGCGGTAGTTCTCGTAATCCTCGCCTTCTGGGAATATTTCCCGCACCTTTTCCTTGCCTCCAAAATTTTCAACAAGGAACTGGCGCTTCATTTCCTGGGAGATCGATGCAGTCAACCCGATCGTGATGGTAGGGCTGTTCGGATCGAGGAGATTCAAGATGTTGAGCACGGGCTCGAAAGTCTTGCTTATGCGGTAATAACGAGGTGCAAATTCCTTGAAAAGGACGGATTCCACTTGTTGGAGAGGAATCTCGTAACGTTCCGCGATTTCTTGCAAGAAAACATTGTAATCTTGCACTTGAAATATCTTCATGATGTACTCGACGGTTTCCTCCCTCGTTCTCTTCTTCCCGTACGATTGCGCGAGAACGTCGAGCACCTCGTCGACGATCACGACCTTCACTTGCTTGAGGATATCACGGTCGAGTTTCTGGGTGGCACGGGACTTCGCGATGACGGCATTGACGAGTAACACGGGGGTGGCGAAGATGAACCGGGACATGGCCGCGTGCTGCCGTGCAAGGTGTCCCGGGTAATCTTGACCTTCCGGCAGGATGAACAAGTTGCCTTGGTTCCCCAAGCCAGCGCTTGATGCCATGTCATGCAACTGGTGCTTGAGCTTGCGGTCCGCAACGAGGAACAAGACCTTGTCTTCCGGTTGGAGGTACCCGTGCTCGATGAGCGCTTGCAAGGTGATGATCGAGATGAGCGTCTTGCCCATGCCGGTCGGCAAGTAGACCACGAACCTCTTGATGCCTTCATCGATGCCAGCGAGGAGCTTGTCCCTGGCATTTTCCTGGTAATCACGCGGTTGCTGCAAGGGCATTGAATGTTGGACCTCGAGACGATCAAACCGATTCGGGTATAAATCATTACCCGTCACTTTCAACGCCATCGGGGAACCCGCGGGCGATCCGTGGTCGAGGCGTGCGGAAGAAGAAGGAAGGTGCCATGGATGGCAATGACCTAATGAATGGATGCAAGAAGCAACAATAAAGGAGACCGGGACGTCATTATTAAGTTTCCGTGGCTTCCGCGTCGTCGTCGGCCACGTCGATCTCGTTCTTTTCTAGCAACAATCGGAATTCGATGAAATCGAGCCGTTCACCGCGTTCCATCCGTTCCTTCGCGATGCGGCGCTTGAGGATGGCAACGTTGCCGCGTTCCTTCCGGCGCTGGGCACGGACTTCTTGCTGCGTCGAGAAGAGCTGGTTCCGGAGGGCATCCCGGCGCTTGTAGAACCCGAGCAATTGCTGGTGGAAGTGGTCCGCTTGCTTCCGGTTCTCGTTGAGTTCTTTCTCGAGAACGCCGATCTTGTTCCGGAGATCGTCGACGGCCTCGTACTCCTTGATCATGAACTCGTGGTATTTCTGGCTTTCCTCGGAGTTCTTGATGACCTCGTCGTGGTACTTCCGGAGCTGTGCCTTGTAGGCCGGGAACTGCGAGATGACCTTCTGGTAATCGCGCCGGGCCTCGCTCCCCTTGGTGAGATCGCCGAGCTTCGATTCGAGCTCCTCGATCTCCTTGATCAACCGGTCCTCGTCGTTCGTGGTTAGATTTGGCTTGGTCTCAATCTCCATGTTCCTGACGAACACCGCGTGACGGAGCTTCTTTATCTGGACTTGTTGCTCCTTGTCCAAGGGCTTGATATCCTTGTACTTGTCCTTGATATCATCGAGTCGCTTGCGAAGTTCTTCCAACGCGATTTGCGTCGTGATGCGGTTGTTCTTCGCGGCCTGGACGTTCTCGTTGAATTCGTCACGTTGTTCCTTGAAGGTGGTAGCCTTCTTTAAATGCTCCTTGATCTGGGTGCTCGTCGCCTTGATCAAGGTGATCAGTTCAGAAGTCGTGCTGTTGAATTCATCACGTTTTTGACGCGTTTCATCAATCTGCTTCGTGATGTCATTCAGTTCTTGTTCCAAATCTTCCACATTTTGCGATGACACGCCGGCAGCCTCACGGGAAACGTTCCGGTTGATGGTACAACGGAAGCATGGTTGGATTGCGGTATTTCAGGCTCCGAATTCCCCTTGAAGGGGAATGGAAACTCGAGGTGATGAGTGTAATAAGTTTAAAAAACCTTGTTGGGGCGTCTCCTCGGAAAATAGTCAGCCTTGCAGCAATCCCGGGGTCACGTCTTCAAGAAAATCGTGAGCAAGTCGCCATCCTCGAGCACGTGGGCAAGGTGAACCACTTGCCCCGGATGCTTCGCCGAATTTCCCCACACCTTGGCAAATCGAAAGCTTTTCACGAAATCCTTGTGTATTTTCTTGCACACGTCTTCCACCGTGCTTCCCCTCTTGATGATAAGCGGCTTCTCCATGTCCGGGTCCTTACCCTTGGGCTTGAGAAAAACTTTCATCAAGTCCAACCGCTGGATGATGAGGTCCTTGATGGCATCGATGTTGTATCCCGTGCTCCCGGAAACGTTGATGAAATCGCTCGTGCCGAGGATTTTTGGAAGGTTCTGGACGTGCTCGGGCCTTGCAATGTCCACCTTGTTGACCACGATCAGCGACGGGATGTACACGCAATTACCGAGGATGGCATCGATGAGGTCGTCTGCGGTTGCATTTTCGTAAAAGATCACGTGGGCATTAGTGATCTTGTACTCGTTGCATATTACCTTGACCAGGTCCCCGTCCAGGTGCGTTAGTTTCGTGGCCTTCGTTATAACGATGCCACCCTTGGGCACCCGCTTGATGGACACGCGCGGGGGACGCCTGTTCAACCGGATCCCGATGTTGTACAGTTCTTGCTTGATAATATTGAGCTTGCTCGCGTCGATGTTGCCCTCGTCATCGAACCCAAGGATGATGACGATGATGTCGATCGCGCGCAGCATGGACAATATCTCGCGCCCGCGCCCCCGCCCTTGCGATGCACCGAGGATGATCCCCGGTAGATCGAGTAGCTGGATCGATATCTTGTCGTGGACCATCATGCCGGGAACGCAATCCAAGGTCGTGAAGTCGTACGCGGCCACCTTGGAGTCCGTCTTCCCGCTCGTGAGCTGGTTGAGCAGCGTCGATTTCCCGACGGAAGGGAATCCTATCAAGGCTGCTTGTGCATCACCGGTCTTGCGCACGCCGAAGCCAGCATGACCGCCTGCCTTGTTACTCAACCGTTGCACGAGCTCGCGTCGCAAGCTTGCAAGGTCTGCTTTTATGGTCACGATGGACTTCATCGTGTGCTTGTTTGCCTTGGTTTGCGTGAGCCGCTCTTCAAGGTCTGCTATGCGCTCTTCAATGGTCGGCATGTGTGCTTCCGGGGACAATCAGTGGTGGCGAGCGGTCGGCTTCCTCAGATAGGGTCCGCGATCGATCGAAGGTTCGCTTGAAAAACAACTTTATTTTTCTCGAGGGAGTTACCACGACGCGAACTGGTACCCGCACCGCCGGCAGGAATTGTGGCTTGCTTGTAACATGTGATTGAAACAAGCCTCGTGATATGCAACGCCACAATTATTGCATTGATAGACCTTATCGTCCTCTTCAAGCAATATCCCGCATACCTCGCACGGCTCGGGAAGGGATAGAATTTGACTGGGATTAAGCATACTTGCAGTCGTTTCTTGCTTTTTCTCCTTCCCGGCTTGTATCTTCGCAACGTTCTGGCGAACAGTCTGCAAGTCCATGAGCTTGGAGAGGGTCGGGTCGACCTTGAGGAGGTGGAAGCAGAACGGGCATCGGAACACGAAGGATTCCTCCTTGTCCTGGTCTTGCTCCGCCCATTTCATGACGCAAGCCAGGTGCATCTCCCTCTTGCAATACGAGCAGCGACGGAGCTGGTAAGGGGTCGTCTTCTGGAAGCAAATGTTACACTTCAGGTCGGACTTGCCCTCGGACACGGCCTGTATCTCGGTGATGTCCAGCGGCACGAGTTCCTCGGCGATCGCGGAGATCAATTTCTTCTTGCGCACGGGGGCGCTCTCGAACGCATCGAGCCCTTCTTCCAGGTCCTTGATGCTCGAAAACCTTCAGTATTTCTTCGTCTTCCTGAGCGCTGTAAACTTTTGTGGCAATATAATTTTGGCCAGCTCTCAATTTTTCAGCCGCAAGCTCCTTCCCGTAAATCCCAATCAACAACGACCGGATGTATTGATGCGCTTCCTGGGCCTCCGCGGGCGTTGCCGTCTTGCCCGTGCCAATTGCCCAGATTGGCTCGTATGCCAGGATGGTTTTTTCCATCAAGCCCTTTTCTATTCCATCCAACGACCCGGTGACTTGGGTTCGTAGCACGTCGAACGTTTTACCCTTTTCTCTCTCGTCACCAGTTTCACCGATACAAACGATGGGGACCAAGCCATGCTTATGGGCGGATTTTACCTTCAAGTTGATGAACGCATCATTTTCCGAAAATTTTTTCCTCCGTTCGGAATGCCCGAGGACAACATGGGTAGCTCCAGCATCGATCAACATCAACGGTGATACTTCCCCCGTGAATTCCCCCGAATCTGCATGGTGCATGTTTTGCGCCCCGACACGGACATTGGTTCCCTTTAACAACGGTGCAACCTTGCTGATCGCGGTGAAGGGAGGGATAATCACGATCTCTACCTTGTCGCCAACACCAGAAACAAGGTTCACGAATTCATTGATGTACGATTCGCTTTCTTGAAGATTCTTGTTCATCTTCCAGTTTCCGCCGATGATTGCCTTCCGCGCCTTTGTCATCTTGCCATCACGTCTTGGACTGTATTTGGATGTCAACATGGCTTCATGCCATTTGAGATTTTTCTCAAAGCCATATCCCGTCGTGTTAGCATGCTGCTCTCATGCCGAAAAACGCGATTATAACGTGGAAAGGAAAGGAATGCCTCGTCCGGGATTCGAACCCGGGTCGAAAGGGTGAGAGCCTTTCATGAAGAAAGGTAATGTCTTTCTCTTTCATGCTGGGCCAGACTACACTAACGAGGCATCGATGACCATTTCAAGACACGGATAGAGACAAGCACGTTCAAGCTTGCCCTTGTTTGAACTTCACCAAGGTCGTGATGTACCCTGCCACCCGGTTGCGTAGTGGTTTCGTCTTGATCTCGGTTATTTGGTCTAGTATGTGCTTGTTCTCCTCGAAACTGCTGGTGTATAACCTTGGTTCTTTTTCAATGAGTTCCTTTGCAATGCGTTTGATAAAATCCGGTCGAACTTTACCCATGTCATCACGCTACTCGGGTGGTCTTGATTTGTTTCCCAAGAACTATTAGTGTCGTTTAAATTTTTTCATGAAATCCTCCATCAATGTTCAAGGCTAGATGGAAACTTGCGTGTCTCACCGTGATCGTTTTAGCCGGCCTGATCACCATTGCACCCCCTCGATGTTGGGCTAACAACTATACTTACGAGTTATACTGGGTGCACATCAACGGACAGCAGGTGCATCCTGCAGAATCGCCGGTGGTGAGTGCCAGGCTCGGAAGCACGTTGATCGTGAACGCGTGTTGGTTCCTGTTGTATGACCCTTACAATGAGAATTGTTGCGTGCAATTCGAGCTGTACAATAACGTCAGCCTCATCGAGAAGAGCCCCCGGTATTTCGACAACAATAAAACAAGCACCATAGCGTGGTCAGTGCCCTTACTTCCTTCGGATTGGTCATTGAACGGCCGGCAAGAGTACGGGAGGGTCTCGGTAATCATGCAAAGCTTCTCATCAGGCATAACAGACTCGAAAAAATTTACAATAATTGTGCTGCCAGAGCAACTTGAATGCGCCTACAGCTCCCGCGTGCTCAAGAACGATAGCGATGGACGGATGTATTTTATGAACGTGTCGTTCCACGTCGGGAGTCTCCAAGATCCATCAAGGGCCGTAAATGATGTCGCTTTCACGTTCGAATTATGCGATCTGTCGGGGCTTGTCTTCCACTCGTGGATCATGTCGACCGACGCGTACGGAAACTTGCACCTTGTCTTGACACGTGACGTCTTGTTCGAGCTGGAACGGTACAAGATACGGGGGGTTCACGCCCAAACGAACAAGGATGAATACACGTCCATCGAATTGAGGTTGGACGAGCTCCTGCAACGGGAATGTATGACGTGTACCCCGGCCGGCGTTACAAGGATCGATGGCGATCCGCTTTTTGCGGCGACGGTCTCTTTCTCGCTTGACACTGACGCCGTGATCTTTGATGAAGCATATCGAGACGTGTACTATCGTTGGAACGTTTCTGATGGCCTTTCACAGCTCTTGGATCAAGGATACGGGTTTGCAACTGTGGATACCGTGTTTTCCTTCAAGATCAAGAACGACGTGTTGCCCACCTTGGAAGCATTATCACTCAATATCATGATTGAAGGTAATTTTTTACTCCAGGGCATATATTTCCGGGCTTTTCTTGGCAACTTGTTTTGCCGGGATATTATTTCCCTTGAAATCACCAACATCGAGAAAATACAGAACGGGAACGCGAATAGCATCCAATTACGTGTTTTGAATGCATCATCAGCAGGCGTGGTTGCTTTCAAACCTTTCACCGTCACGTGGATAAAAACAACAAACACTTCATGTTTTTCGAACGCCGTGTGCTCTAGCAACAATGATGGATTCGTGTGCTTGGTTCCCGAGCAACACGTCTTGGACGAAATCGAGATATATTCAATCAGCGTTGATGCAGAATCAACCGTAGATTTCTTGAGCGTGCACGAGGTGTTTATGTTGGACAGCCTTTTCTCCAGAAATACTCTCGATCTGGAATGCTATACCGCGAGAAAAAATGTTAGCTTGTCTATCGAGAACGATTACACGTTTCAATGTAACTTCATCCCTGATGTATATTCATTTGTAAATTTTTCGGGTGCCCTCGTTAACATAGATTTTTTAGATCTCCACAATCATTCGTTATTTTCGCGAGTGGTTCCATTATGCGAGAACGGTAGCTTGCTTGTCAATATCCCGGCAAAAACTTTCGAACCGTTTACCAATTACTCGATCCTTCTTTCTGTGAATTCCACATTTAAATATAAGCCTTTTTTTATTTGTCTCTCCATCGAAGTCGGAAAAATCGACGGTTATGACTGGTACGTGCATGCTACCATGATATTATATATCGTCTTAGGCTCGAGTTCCGCGGGGTTGGTCATCTTGGCTCCTTTTTGTTACAAGAAGATAAAGTACAAAGTTCTTACAAAGAAGGACTTTACCATTGATATCGATTGAAAGAAGGCCAGATTCCAATAGTGGAATCACCCTGGCTTGCACATCATCCGATCATCCCCCGGTAACATCCGCCTTCAAACACTCCGAATGGGACGATCCACCAAGTGATCCATATGAAAAGTCTAATAGAACAAGCCATTGGAAACAAGCGCCCGGTGGAGAAGCAGCAGGTTCCATGCAGGTCTGCAAAGATTTTAATTATCGGCACCGGTGGTGCGGGCAATAACACGATTGACCGGCTCATGAAGATTGGCATTCGAGGCGCGGAGTGCATCGCAGTAAACACGGACAAGCAGCATTTGGAAACAACTAACTCGCATAAAAAATTACTCATTGGCGAAAAAATCACGCGGGGGTTAGGTGCAGGAAGTCATCCTGAAGTGGGTACCGCTGCTGCGGAAGAATCACGCGATGATTTGAAGGCGTTGATCGACGGGGCAGACTTGGTGTTCATCACCTGTGGCGAGGGTGGCGGGACTGGTTCTGGAAGCGCCCCGGTTATTGGCGAGATTGCGAAGAACGCCCAAGCGATCGTCGTGGGTGTCGTCACGCTACCATTCAAGTCGGAGGGAATACGCGTTGAGCGCGCGAAGCAGGCCGTTCGCAGCCTCCGGGAGAACGTGGACACGCTTGTTGTGATTGATAATGACAAATTACTCGAAATCGCTCCTGACTTGCCTATAGAAGATGCGTTCAGCATCGCGGATGAGGTTCTTGCCACCATGGTTAAAGGCATCACGGAAACGATCGCGATAAAATCGCTCATCAACTTGGATTATGCGGACGTAAGAACAACCCTGTGTTCCGGCGGGGTTGCGATCGTTGGTATCGGTGAATCAGACGCGCAGCATGATCGCGCTCAAAAGGCAATAGACGATGCATTCACGTCCCCCTTACTCGAAGTTGACATAACCGGTGCGAAAGGAGCCCTCATCCACGTCACTGGCGGTCCCTCCATGACACTACGGGAAGCAAATGGTGTTGCCGACGCGATCCGGCAGCGATTGGACCCGAGTGCTAACATTATCTGGGGGGCAAGGATCGATCCGAAGCTTGAAGGGGTGCTACGGGTCATGTTGCTGGTGACCGGCGTGAAATCCCCGCAAGTATTGGGCCCGGTCGAGAATCGTTATCTCTCGTCTCCCGATTCCGCGTTGCCTCGTGGAAAGGTGAGCCTGTACGACGTTGATAGCCTTGCGGAATTCAAGGTGTCCGGGTCCCTTTAAATAGCCTTTTTCTTGCTTAGACTTTTTTCACTAATTCTACGGTGGTATCCCGATTATCTATCCCCGTTGATCACGTTCACCGACAAAACCAATTTTCACTGGATTTACATGACCTTTGTATCGGGAATGGCGAGAACATCTATGATGGAATTTATCAAGCAAGAATTGAACCGCAGGTCTGTTTTTCTGGACGAGTCTAAGTTAAGTATGGATTTCATCCCGGAATTGTTGATTCACAGGGATGAGGAGTCAAAACAGCTCGCATGCATCTTCAAACCATTGCTAACATCACGAAATTTCATTTCAAAAAATGTTATTGTCATTGGTTCAAACGGTTCGGGGAAAACTGCCCTCACGAAAAGTTTCGGGCACTCGATAGAGGTCATGGCAAAAGATTTCGAAAAAAAAATCCATTACATGCACATCAATTGTCGTTTAAACCGTTCCAATTACATCATCCTCAAGTCGATCATACGTCGCTACTCCTTGAACCTCCCCGAGAAGGGATTCTCCATTTACGAGCTTGTGGCCATGTTAAAGAAAGTTCTAGATGCGAACGATATGCATCTCATCTTAACCTTGGACGAGATGAGCTTCCTTGATACAAAACACGATAATTTGATCTACATGCTTAACCGTCTCAACGAACACGAGTTAGAGCCTAAAAGTCGTATTTCCGTCATTGGTATTGAAAAGAACTTGAATTTCATCCAACATTTCGATCTGAGCACCCTTTCCACGTTTCAATATAACATTGTCCCCCTGAAAACGTACACAACCAACCAAGTCTACGATATATTACGAGCCCGGGCCACACTCTCGCTTAAAGAAGATGCTTATACGAATGATGTCTTAAAATTTATCGCAGAAATCGGATCAAGAACAGCGGACATGAGATACACGCTGGAAATCTTATACAAGGCTGGAAAATATGCCGATCATAACGAATACTCGTCAATAACATCAGAATGCATTCGTTACGCGCAATCATCAACGTTTGATAATTTCGATTCCCAGTCATTGTCCGTTCTTTCACCTAATGAAAAGATCATTTTACTCGCGGTTTGTCGTGGCTTGAAACATGCCTCATCTAGCAATATACCGGTAAGTACGTTACAGCAAGAGTACCGCGTTGCATGTGAGGAATTCAACGTTCAACCTGTCAAACGGTCGCAATTCTACCTTGTCTTGAACCGGTTGAAGGACCTCGAGTTCATCTCGATTCACAATCCCGTTTCGAAAAGCAAAGGAGATCAATCAACCGTCACAATTGAAAAAGTACCCGTTAATTTGCTCGAACGAGAGATAATTAAGTTGTTATGAGGTGAAAATCTTGGATGTTGCCCTAGAACGCAAGCCAGACCGGCATTGGATTCAAGTGGAATTGGAGGACTTGTTCTCCACGAAGCTTCGCGTGAAGTTATTGAAGATACTCGTCAAGCGTCGTGAATTGAATATTTCATCGTTAGTGAAAGAAACTGCTTCAAATCATAGTGAAATCATGAAAACACTCGTTTACTTCAAGGAAATTAATTTAATCGAAGAAAAAACATTCGGTCGAATTCGGATCATTTGTTTAAAAGGGGATTCCTTGTTAAGCAAGGTCATTGTCGACTTCATCTCGTTCTTTTTATGACCCGGATTTCGTGGAGTTTTAATACAGAGATTGCATCCCGTTGCATGGAAAACGATACTCTCACCACCGAAGAAGCCCAAGAAGCTGAATACACGAGTTCTACATTCCGTAACAAGTACATGTGCTCGATCGGACCGGTAGCCGACGATCTGATTTCAAAATCGTTCTCATCCAAAGAATCTTGCCTCAACTTTTCGAATATCATCACGAACTTCTTCAATTCAACTTATTTCCAAAGCAAGGGCGATTCAAAATTACCACTTGCTTCAAAGGACATACTTGGATTGGACGTGTGGCAAGGGCCATGCCGGATATATAACATGCGTCCCATTTCAAATAACAAGGTTTTGCTTGGTATCTTTGAAGGTAACGTGTATTTCAACCACGTTAACCTGTTTCGAGTGCTAGAATATCTTGATTCCGCGTTTTTTGAAGTGATAAAAAAGGAAACCAATGGAACTTGCTTGAAATATAACTTTCTGTAAATGTCAAAATCATCAACAAACTGAGAGTAGGATGCAATAAGCTGTGCATCATCCTCTATAAAGCCGGCGTTTATTGCAAGTACTTTTACCGCGAAATAATGAAAATTAATATCCATATAACGTCCTCCTTTATTTTACATAATATCATTATATATAAAAAAGAAATAATAAAAAGACTTGTTATATGGAAATTAATAGTGTATAATGACATGTTATGGGTTATATATCCAGATAAATACTACGGCTTGCATCTTGGAGGCCATCTGGCCTCAGGTGCGCCTCGTCGAAGACGATGAGCCGGCTCTTGTTCCCGCGGGTGAGCCATTCCACGCAATTCAACGCGAATTGCTTGTTTTTATACCCGGCAAGGTTGATCATCTGGTTCGTGTAGATGGACGCATCCGACGTTACGATCACTCGTGATTGGCCATCGCTTCCGAATTCCGTCGCGGCGACGACGGGTATCGGAAATCCACCCATCACCACGCCGCTGCCATTCTCGATCTTGTATTGCTGGAGAGCAAAGTTGAACATGAAAGGAACATCGAACCGGTCCTCCTTGCGGTTGAACCGGCCATCGCCGTTCGGGTTATCGTTCGTTCCCTTGTCCACCCACGAGTAGAGGTTCGTGCTGGATGCGAGCACTTGCCAGCCAAGGGCAGTATCCATGCCGGGAAGCATCACCATGCCAGACGCGTGGTTGAGCACGATCTTGTCGATGCCATTCATGACGGGGTGGCTCCCGATCCCGGGACCTTGGATGACGGGAAGGTCATTCCTGGTGTGATAGGAAACATTATCCTTCAACAGGCCATCGCCGAAAAACATGAAAGGGAACGGCCGGGTGATTTCCTTGCTGGAAAGCAGCGGCAAGGATGCAATGAACATGTCATACATCAACCATTGCGTCGATCCTTGCTCGTGGCACAGCAACATTGACCCGTTGAGCTTGAGGAACTTGATCATGAAGGGAACGTCCGAGATGGGATTGTAGAACTTGTTCGGGCCGAGCGACAGGATGACGAATGGTTCCTCGATGCGGGATAGCATGGAATAGGACGTGATGCAGGATTTCACGTTGGTGTACCCTTCATTCACGAGCTCGAGCCGGAAGGAAGATGTTCCAGTGTCGTCGTAGTTCCACGCGGAAAAATCCTTGTACACGTTGTCATCGGGAGTTAATAGGGGTACGATCAGCGGTACCCACGACAAAATGAAAATCACCACGAAGAGCGGGGTTTTAAAGATATCCATCGGCTTTTTCTTTTTCTGGTAGCCTTTCTTCTTGATGACTTGCCGCACGCGAACGTACTTCGCGGACACGTGGCCACCAATCATTCCCGAGGGTATTGTCCCCGCGGCGACGATGATGACGGGCAGGAACCACAAGAAATAGGCAAACCCGATGTTATAGGTTCCGAACTCGTACAACCACGGTAATCGAAATCGTTGCATGAAATCCGGCCGGACGATGACGAGAACGAGCAAGAACGTGAACACGACGATGCTAGTGAGCAGGCCGGGGTACACTCCTTTCTTCACGGAGTGCGCTATCAAGCCCCCGATGAAACCCCCGACGGCCGCACCGATCGCAAGCGGGATGGAAACGGCGACCGGGCCAAGATCCCAGTTGATCGTATTAACGAGCAACAAGGTAAAAAATGCCGTGATGCCAACCGTGATGCCTAGCTCGGCCAGGAATGCAAACCCGACTTTTCCAATGACATTAACCATCTGTTCCACGTTCCTCCATCATATCCAACCGGTATTAACGCGAGGATCAAAACCCCGGGGCGACATCGCCACTGATATCCTTGTATAGGTCCGCCCATTTTTGCTTGTACACGTTCAAGACATCGAAGGTCATGTCGTGATGGCTGTAGAGCACCTCTTCCAGCAAGTTCACGAACGGGTGAACGTTTTCTGGTGGAATGAGCGAATCCAGGACAAGTTTCGTGAAATATTCCTTCAGGGTAGTGGCCACGCCTTTCTTCACGTCATGCTTGTCTTGAATGAGCCACGTGAGGATCTGAAACATGTACACGATCGATTCTTGCTTTTTACCGGATTCGATCAACATTCGAGCGGTCTCAAGCTTCGAGGACGTGAATTGCTTCATTTCCCTCGTGCTCATCTTACGTTTCTGTTCTTGTTTCGCTTTCTTTGCCATTTCTTTCAACGCCTTTTCGTTTTGTTTTTTTATTGTTTCTTGGAATTATATTAAATTCTTGACGTCATCTCCAGTTATGGACTTATACAGGTCGCCAAATAATTCAATTGCACTTGTCACTTCGTTCGCCGTGATGGCTCGTGAATACAACCCTTCTTGCACGAGTTTCATGAACCCGAAGACGAGTTCCGGCGGGACGTCCTTTTCTTTCACAAGGATGTCGGCAAGTTCACGTATCGTCCTGCTTTCCTTGGTTTCGATACCATACTTTCGCTGGATCACCTCTTCAAGGACGTGATGGCAGTATGCGATCGCCTCGCGGAACTTGCCTTGATGTACCAGTTCGGCCACGAGATTCATCCGTTGCTTCGCGCGCTGCCGCGTGAGCTGCATCTGGCGTTTTGCAACAGCTTTCTGGTACAGGATGCTTAGAATGACGAGGATGATTATGGCAGGGGGCACGAACCACAACACCCACGAGTAATTGGGTGGCGGGATGATGGAAAGCGATATGATTCCCGACGTGGACACGACCGTCGAGCCGTTCAAGATCAAGATTGAAAACCTGAACATCTGTCCTGGCGTGCCGTCGATGTACAATTCCACCGTGAACACGCCCAGCTCGTTGGTCGCGACGATGCTTTCCGGCCCGCCTGTAACCTCGACAGTGACGGGGTATTCCCTAACGGGCGTGCCGTGGTTGGACAACGCCACGGCGCGCAGCAACATGCGGCTTCCTGCAACGAGCGATGGTTGCTCGGAAACCAGCACGCCCGAGATGGTTGCATTAACGAAAGTTACAGAGGATATGAACCGCACCACGTGCGTGGAGATGGCTTGCCGGTAATTGTACAAGAAATCGTAATTGGCAACGACGGACAAGTTAGAGAGCGTCGTGGCCGTGAACGTGCCATCGACGGTAAACTTGAAGCGCCCGGATGCATCTGTCACGAACAAGGTTACACCATCCCCGGTGATGCTGACGGTCTCGCTCGTCGAGTAACGGAGGGTCACGCCAACCTTCACGTTTGCAAGCACGGGCGTGATTTGCCCCTCGACTATCAAGGGCGCGTGGCTGAAGATTGCCCAGTCGATGGATGGATGGAGCGTGATGTTCAATACCAGCAATTCGAGTATCACGATCAACCGGTCGGATGATACATCGTACCCCGTCTCGTTGAAGTCGGCAAGCTCCAGCGTGATCGTGTAGTTATCGCTCGGGAGGGTGACGACCGTCGATATCCCGAACGAGAACGTGCCATCGTTGCCCAACATGCGCGAGAACAGGAACCCGCCGTCCCAGTACACGTTGAACGGCCGGTTGGGAACGGGCTTGACATCGGTCCCTTGCCACGTGGCCGTGCAAGTGCCAAACACAGAAATATTCTTCCCCGCGAACTCGGAATATTTCATCCCCGGGTCAAACTTAAACGTGGCATTCTTGAACAACGGGACGTCACCTGAAGCGGAACAGTTTGAAAGCATCCCCGCCATCGTGAACTCGACCGTGTATTTCAGGGAATCCAAGCCTTGCGGTGCAAACACGGCCGTGTAGCCCCCCGTCGAGTTGGTGGTGAAGAACTGGCTGGTCAAGCACGTACTACCGTCCCACAGCGAGACATTGAGGACGGCGCCTGCCAGTTTCTTTTGGCTCCAAGGCTCGTACTCGCGCAACTCACCCGTGATCGAAACGAACTCGTCCTTCCACGCGGGTCCCAAGTTCGCAGAAACAGTGGTACGTACTTGTGGCCTTATGTAAAACACCTGCTCGAACACGATGGGGGTCACCGTGTCCAGCACCGCGCGAACACGGACCCCGGTCGGGAATTGGGTCGCGTAGAACAGCGCCTCATCGACGTACTCGTTCAACGGTATCCGGTACGTGAACGTGTACCGGCCTTGCGAGTCCGTCGTCAAGTTCGCGATAGAGCGCAAGACCGAGTTGTTATCCACCCAGTAAAGCGACAGGGCCTTGAAAGCCACGTTCCCCGCACCGAGCACCGCGTCGTCGTAGGTGAACCGGCCTTGGAAGTACACGTTTAAGTTCAAGTGACGTGGATTCGTGCTGTTGATGGTTAAAACGTCACCCAAGAACGTATGGTTGCAATTTTCGAGATACGTGACATTCAACGCGTAACTTGCACCGTGGTAATAACCCGCGGTCGTGAATTGTAACGTCCCGTTCAGGCTCGCGTTCAACGAGGACACGGGGATGGAGAATGCCCCGGACGACGAAGTCAGGCCGTTGAACGATGAAGGCCCAAACGTGGCCGTGACAAGGCGGTTTGGAACTGGAGCGCCGCCGGCGGTCGTGAGCTCCCCGTTGACCGTGAACGGGTCGTTATTCCAGAACGCGGCAGGCGTCATGGACGTAACCTGAATGACCGTGTTAGCCGTGATGTTCACGTCGATGACGGGAGTAAAGCCGGGGTTATGAGTGTAATTATAACCGGGTATAGGAGAAAGGCCGATTGTCAGCGTCCAAGGGCCAATCGTGTGATTGAACGGTATCGTGTACACCACGGAGTAGTTCCCGGTACCGTTCGTGACCGCATCCACCAAGCCACCCGAATAGATGTAGGAACCGTTCATCATCAAGGCAACCTCGACACCCCCCGTGGGTTCCCATAATAACGAGATGTTGTTGGCCACCTCGACGTAACCTTGGACGACGAGGTCAGAACCTTGGGCTTGGGACAGGGTGTTGAGGCCCGTGATATATATCCTCGTGTTCGCCGAACCGCCAGAGATGGCAGGTGCCTCGGGGCAGTGATTCGGCTGATAATCCAGGGCATCACCCACGGTGGAGGCTGCAAGAAGCGTGAGCGAGAATACCACCACCGACACGAGCAAGACCGACCCGACCAAGAAGCGCCCATGACTTGCGCGCCCGCGCCCTGTTGTCTCCATATCAATTGGTCACCGTCGCAGATGCATTCGTGTAGAGCGGATTGCCGGAGTAATAGTTCGCGTCGACCACGATGAGATCGGACCCGACCGTCACGACGTGATCGAGGGTGTAATACCCGTTGATGTCGGTCGTGGCGGCGAGATTCCAGACGCCTTGAATGTTTGTCCCGATGTAGAACGTTATCGTGATGTTTACCGTCTTTCCAACGAGGGCGGTACCGTTGTCATACCGCAAGTACCCCGAGATCGTGATGGTATCGAACACCTCCACGACAAGTTGGCTTAATCCGGTGGTCACTGTCGTGGCAACGGTAACGTTGATGTCACGCGTGTTCCAGGAAATGGCGGTGGAGAACGTGAAATTGATGCCATGCTTGTTCACGATGCCCACGAACGAGGGTCGGAGCTGGTGGAGGCCCTCGGTGACACCGGCATCAACTCGCCCGCTCCACGAGAACGTGCCCGTTGCCGTCGTTTTCACCCGGACGACCGTGAACCGGAGGTTTTGGCCCCACGTGCCGGTATCGAGGTTCACCTCGATGAACGCGTCGGCGAGCGGGTTCGATGCCCCGTCCCGGAGGACGCCCGACACGGTGAACAGCGTGCCGGAAAGGCTCGAGTTCCAGTATCTCGTGAAGTAATGGTTCCCGCCGGATGAGGGCGTGACTGTATTGATAGACAAGGTGGTCGCCCTATCGATCGCAAAGTACGTGAAGTTGTAGACGTCCGGGGACGGGCCAAACTCGGCTTCCACGCGGACCTGGTGGACCCCGGTTTGCATGGCCGTGAGGTCCGCGGGCAAGAGAACGCGCGAGCAATACCCGAACGTGTTGGTGAGATTCGTGTAAACGATGTTCTCGGGAAAAATTATGAACCGAACGGTCTTCGCGACGTGGGGCGTTCCGTTGATATAACCCACGAATGCATTCAAGACCAAGGTGGAGGTGTCAGGAACGGCCGCTGGAAGGAACGTTGACCCGTTGACCGTGCATACGAGGATATCTTGTTGCAGCACCCGGAACATGCGCGTCTGGTTGATGTACCCGCGGGTCGTGTGGACGCTGAGGTAGAGCGTGTAATCCCCGTTCTGCGTGAGATTGAATAGAGCGGAGGTGAAACCAGTGATATCGGTCCAATCGATGGGGGAGGGGCCGCTCACGCGGTAGGTCGTGCTCACGATGAGCCCGTTATTGAACAGCGTGAAGTTCAAGGCGATGTTCGACCTGTAGGTGTACGTGTAGGCACCGATGTCGAACGGTTCCTGGATGCTGACGATCCCGATTTCATAATCGACAGTAAAATGCCGGACTTGGGACGCGTGGAAATCCGGGAAGGAGCCCACGGTCTGGACGAATACTTGTATCGTGTGCGGGCCATTGTTGCCCACGAACGATATGACCGTCCCGTTGATGGCCGTGTAGGACGTTGACACGTTGGCACCGTTATCGATAGAATACGAAACGGCGGTCACGTCGGTCGTGTTCTGGATCTCCACCTGGATCGTCGCTGTATTCGTGTTGATGACGGTGTTGTTCAGCGTCGCGTTCTGCGGGGACAGAATGGAGACGAGCACGGAGTCCTGGAACACGTTGAACGTGACGGGAACGCTGTAAATGTACTGGCCCGGGTCTTCGAGGTACCCGCGCACCCGGACAGTGTGCAGGCCATCGCTTGCCACCGAAAACGTGCCGTTGGGCGTGAATGGCGTGTAGGTCCCGCCATCGATGGAATACCCGAAATCCAACAGGCTCGATTCGTTGTAATACTCCACGAGAAGGGGTATGCCGGTACGCGAGTAATATGTGGTGATGCTCGCGTTGAACGGCTCGATGATGGTGATGTGCTCGGGCTTCCCGTAGGTAAACCAGACCGGCCCCAGGTCTGCGGTCGAATTGAACCCCCCACCGTCCGTGAAAACGTACACGCCAAGATAATAGGTCCCGTGGTCGTTCACGTTGAACGTCCCGGAATAAAACGTGCTCGTCGAGGTGGGTCCGATCTAAAGGGAAATGTCAACCCGCAAATCTTGCGGTCCTTTCGTGCAGAGCCGATGATGTCCGGCGCGTTGAAGAAATCCAAGGACATCTGCAAGTATGACTTGAAATCGATCGTGTCGGACGCCATGTTCCTGGGCATGGTTCAACGAGCACCTCCAAACTTCCGTTGCAAGAGCATTTCCTTGAATGCTTCCCCGCGCGTTAATATCTGTCCGGAGGATGCCGCCGAGAAGTCCCGCTCGATATCCAGCACGGGAATCCCGAACCGGCCCTGCATCCTCGATTTCATCCCTGCACGGTCCGTCCCGTACACGTCACAGAACTTGAGCACGTGGTTGATCACGCCATCGATGCCCTCGCCGGCCGCCAAGAAATCCGTGTACTGCAGGACCTGCTTGATGCGGTGGTCGAGATGGGTCGCTGCACCACCGACCATGCGCTCGGGTGCTTGGTTCTCCAAGTAAAAGGCGGCAAGCACGTGAACCGGGTCAGTCATGTCGACGTGCTCGCCAAGAATTGGAAACCCGGATGCCTCGCCGGGAATGTGCTTGAGGGCTTGCTGGTCCGCGAAATGGAAGTCCAGCACCCTCGGCGGGAGGTCGATCGAGTCCAGCATCGTGCAAAACCTGTCGCCAGCCATGACCGGGGAGCCCGTGAGCACGACGTTCAACGTTCCCTGCCCGTGAGGGGTGCGAGGGGTGCCGTGCTTCTCGAGCAAGGAACCAAGCACGCGCTTCCGTTCCCTCCAAGGGGCGAGCTCGACCTCGTGGTAATCCCGCAATCGCTCGCTTCCCGCGATCGGCAGTCGCGCGTATGAAGTGTAAAGAGCCCGTAATTCGTTGCTGTACCGTATCTCGTCCCACACGCGCTCTGGTTGGTAGGAAAATCCAGCATCTTCGAGACGACGGGTCAAGGCCAAGATTTTTTTCACGAGGAGCTGGAAGGACTGCTTGGTGACCTTGTATGGCATGGCAAAATCGATCACCCTCACGCCGAAATACCGCGAGACGATCTCCGCTGAATGGTAGTCCCCGCTGCAGAAGTTCGTGTGGAGCAAGAAATCGATCCCCGGGAACTCGCCGCGCGTGGATGCCATCGACTCGAAGAAACCAATGATCTGGCGCGAGTAAACGCACGCGGTCGGGTTTAGATAGTCGATGCCCCGTGTCTGCCATTCCTCGTTCCCCCCGATGATCAAGTCAACGAAATCGATACCCATTGCACCGAACAATTCAGCCGGGATGAATTGATGCCCGTGCGTGGCGATTACCGGCGTTTTTCTTCCAACATCCCGGTGTTTCCAGTACAACTCGTTGAATTCTTCCATCGTGCTTCCTCGAACGTTGGAGCGTACAAAAAACCATCGGGCGGAACGACGTGAACGCCACGATATCCGGGAAAGTACAGGGAAATGCTCGCCTTCTTGCTTGCCGGGGCCGGACTGCCAGCCGTGTTTGCATGACATTAACATCATGAATCCAAGCGAGACATGGTACCTTGAACGATGGGTCTTTCCCCATGTTGCCAAATCCAAGCGAAGGAGCATTTCAAGGGAACGCCATGCAACCGAGCCCCGCCCTTTTACTGCCGGACCTAGACCCGGCCAATCACGCGTTCATGCTCCGCCTTGACGAGCGAGGCGAGATCGGTTCACCACGCCATGGGGCGAATCGAACCGCCGGTTCAAAGCTTTATTTCTGCGAGGAACAAGGTATTCATACCACAAGCAGATGCCCGCGTGCGAACCATGGGAGACACCAAGGAGAAGGTCCGGCGGTTCTGGGAGCGCGTGAAACCAGCGCCTCGATCGTCCCGGGGAGAGATGACAATTTATTGAATTGGAGTCCGAGCTTCGTGAGTGATTTCAACTGTCCTATTGTGCCGGGGAGAGATTGCATAGAATTTAATTTCCCCTAGAGCCGTTGTCCCACGAGTTTTGTGGTGAATTTGAACAAGAAACAACTGTCAGGGTTGGATTCTGGAAGGATTGAAATATACTTGTTTTCCGAGGAGTGCCTCGTCGCACGAAAGACGACAACTTGTTAAAAAAACTTCCAGCAAAGTATGTTATCCTATGCTTTCGGGGAGGAAAAGGTTTTCCGGGCGAGAGGGGGTAAATCTTAGAGAGAAAAACGAAAGAAATCATTTTTTTCCGTGCTTGAGTCGAAAAGCCATGCGGGATTGCAAGCCGTGGAGTTCCATGAAGCCGGCGGACGATTTTTCGTCGAACGATGACCCCTTCTCGTACGTCGCCAGGTTCAAGCTGTACAAGGCGTTCGGGGAGCTCCGCGCGACGACCCTGGCCCCGCCCTTGAACAAGCGTACCTTGACCCAGCCGGTTACCCGGTCGTTGACTTCATTGATGAATGCCTCGAGATCGTTTCGTAAAGGATCGACCCAAAGGCCTTCATAAGCCAATTCCGTCCACCGTTGATCCACGAATGTTTTAAACGAGTTCTCGTGCTTCGTGCAGACATATTTTTCAAGGTCCTTATGCGCGGTGATCAAGATAATGGCCGCCGGGTTTTCGTAGGTTTCCCTGGACTTAAGCCCGACGGTCCGGTCTTCCATGTGATCCAAGCGACCAACGCCATGTTTCGCACCGATCTCGTGCACGGTCTCTATCAACTGCACGGGGGGCAATTTTTTATCATTGATGGCAACGGGAATACCCTTTACGAATTCAATTTTCATGATTTCTGGTTCGCCAGGTGCATCCTTCGGGTTGACCGTCCACTGGCACGAGTCATCTGGCGGGATCTCGTCCGGGTGCTCGATGATGCCGCATTCGCAAGACCGGCCGAACAGGTTCTCGTCCGTGCTATAGGTCTTGTTGGCCGTCGAGATGGGAATGTTGTGTTTCTTGGCATACTCGACCTCTTCCGCCCTGCTCATGCCCCAATCCACGAGGGGTTGCAGTAATGCAATGTCGGGATTGTAAGCTTGTGCCGTGACGGTGATCCGCACCTGGTCGTTTCCCTTCCCCGTGCAGCCGTGCGCGATGGCAGTTGCACCGTTTTCCTCGGCAATCTTGACGCAATACTTCGCGATCAACGGGCGCCCGATGGCCGTGCTGAGGGGATATATCCCTTGATACAGCCCGTTCGCCTTGATCGTCGGGAACACGTAATCCGTCACGAACTCGTCCCTGAGATCGAGGGTGATGTGCTTTTCAACCCCAAGATCGTACGCTTTCTTTTCGATGGCTTGAAACCCGCCTTTGTCTCCGACTTCTTGCCCGAGGTTCGCCGTGAACGAGATGATCTTGGCGCTGTATTGCTCTTGCAGCCACTTTAACATGCAACTCGTGTCCAGCCCGCCGCTATAGGCAAGCACGATTTTACTGATCGAATCCACCTTTTTTGCAGTCATGTTCATCACGCGTGAAACATGCACGTTAATGTAAAGAATGCTTGATTCCATTTATGAAGATCAATGCCTTGTTTTAATTGGTTGCGTTTCAAGCACGACGCGCGGGATGCTCGGTGTCGTGCCACCGCCACTCGCAAGATATAGTCCCGGGGCATCACGCGGATCACCACTCGTGCGTGTTCATCACCGGGTCCTTGCAAGGTGACCAGATCGTGAAACACGCGATAAACAAAAATGAAATCGAATTTCGCACGTTACATGATGATGAATTCGATCAAGTGGCGGAGGTATTCAGCAAATCATTCGGGTTCAATGTTTCCGGCGATAAATTCAGGGCCCGTTTCAAGGGTGGAAGCGTTCACTTGGAACGGCAGTTCGTCGCGGTGCATCGTGGCATGGTGGTCGGGGGGATCAGGGCTGATTTCAAGCCCTTGTATTTCAAGAACGAGCATTCCGGGGTGCAAGAAAGGCACGAATGCGGGGAGATCAACGACGTCTCGACGTTGCCAAGGTACAGGAGGCTCGGAATATCCCGGAAGCTGATGAGCATGGCGATAGAGTACATGAACGCACGAGGATGGGAGTTGTGCCTCTTGCAAGCCAATCCAAAATATTTTGCAAGGGACTTGTACGAATCGGTCGGTTTCCGCACGCTGAAAAGCACGGGAGAGTTGTATCACGTTTCACTAGGTTCGTTCAAGGCAAGGTGGTCTTATTTCAACATGCTTGCCTTGATCCTCCCCTTGCTATTGCCCTTGGCGAAAATCTTCGCGCCGCAACCACCCCGTCATTGCATCGATATCCCGAAGCTTCAGGTTGATGAGCGGGCTGGCACCCCGGAAGGAACGGGGACGAAGCAAGATGCGATCGGGGCGATCGGGGCGATCGAGATCAAGGGGAGCATCGAGCGATCGCACCCGTGGACGGGCGCGTGGGTCCAGGGGATGAGGGCCCACTTGGAGGGCATCCAAGGGCTCCACGACGAGTTGAAGTCGCGCCTCTTGCTAGACCAGGGACTGAACGAGGAGATCCCGCGAGACATCATCGAAAAAAGCAAGAATAACGCCTTGTTGAACGCGTTCATGAAGAGGGGTGGTAAAAGGACCAATTTCATCCTGTTTTACAGGACGGGGGGAGAAAACGGGCTTGAACAACCAGCAACCAGGCGTGAAATGGAATCGGCATCGGTAGGCACGCTCGACCTGGACTTCATTGGAGGCGCCAAGTACCGTGTCGACTTCTTTCAAAAGGGGGGGCTCAAGGTATTCGTCACGTTCATCGATGCCTTTTGGCTTGAAAAAGCACGTGATGACCCGGCGACGCGCAAGCAATGCCTCTTGCTTGCAAGGCGTATCATCGGTAAATACTTCCCGGTAATTATTTGCAGGGCTGGCACGGGAAACCTTCCCCTGCGTGATGCATTGATAAGCGCCGGATTAAAGCCCGTGGCCGGCGGTATCACCATGGTAATGCCCATTAAAAACAAGAAATTGTTCGAACGGCTTGAACGAAATATCGAGCCATGGGTTCTCTTTTAAGAAAAAAACAAGGAGAAGGGGAACGTTCATAATCTCCCGAATCGCAACCATTTCTCGAACTCACGGCTCATGAATTCTACCTCCGCGGGTGCCGGTTCGTTGACGGTAACTTGTTTCTTTCCCTCGTCATAAGCGAGCAAGAAATCATTGTCTAGCGTTTGTATAAACCCTACCAAGATGTCTATCTCTAGGTCCTTCAACATCTTGGATAGTTCACTTACCTTGTAAGTTTTCTGCCCGTTGCACGCCTTCTCAAAGGCCAATAAACGCAGGTATACGAGATTGGAATCCGTGCTTGATGCAGCCTTGAGCCTTTCTTCTTCACGCCGTAAATCCTCTTCAGTTTTCTTCTCAACCGTGGTCGGGATGAGCTTGGCCAATGGTTGTTTCATGCCGCCTGTCTCTTCCACGGGACCTGGAATCGAAGGAACGGGAATGCCGGTGTCATCCATGCTATCCAAGAATGCATCGACATCAAAATTATCCACACCGAGGCTAGCATCGACGGGTGCAAACAAGCCGGCTGCACCCGGGGTCCCAATAGCCTTCACGGGTTTCACGGGGGGTGCAACGGCCGGTTTTATCGCTGGTTTCACGGGTGGCTTAATAACACCGCCTTGCGTAACGGGCGGCTTGATGGCAACTGGTGGCTGCACGGGATGGGGAGCGGGAGAAGGATACACGGGCGCCACCGGCGCGGGTGCAACGGGATACGGAGCCGGGGCCGGGGCCAACGATGAGAGATCGACGCCCAGATCCTTCAAGAATTCATCTTGCTGGTCTGGTGGGAGAAGCACCAGCTCCTCGATCAGCGCATATCTCTTCTCTTCTTGCCAGCCAAGATGGGCGAAGAGCGGGTGCAAGACGGAACGAAGGTGTTCCTCCCTTGATATAACCGGGGCCTGCGGGGCAGCAAAGGTGGGCACTGGGCCGGGAGCCACGGGAACGCCGGGCATAATGGAAACCGGGGACGGGGCTGGAACCGGGACTGCCGGTGCTTGAACTTGCTGGAAGCCAGGGCCACCTTGTGGTTTCATGGGCGGTTTTATCGGTGGTTTCACCACCGGCTTGACGCCACCAGGCTTGACAACGCCACCAGGCTTGATCGGGGGTTTCACGACGGGCGCTCCCGCGGGTTTTGTTATGGGGCCAGGTGTTGCGGGTTTCACGTGCATCACTGGAACAACCGGTGCAGCGGGCACGGGTTTGGGAATGGAAGGTGCCGGGGGCGTGACTGATTCAAAAGCGGGAGCCACGGGGGCTGGTGTAACGAACACATTTTCAGGTTCCACCGATGAAAACGCGGGTTCCGGGGCGGCATCATTCACCGGCGTGAAGCCTCCAGCATTCGCGTCCATTTCGGGCAGCTCTGGAAGCGCGTCCAATTCAGGTAAAGCTTCCATCGTTTGGGGCCCAGGGTTGCTTGGAGCAGGCGATTTAATGGGAGGTGCCGGGGCTTTTATGACCGGTTTCATCCCTGCAGGTTTTATCACGGGTTTTATACCGCCGGGCTTTACCGTGGGGCTCCCAACCGGTGGCTTTGTTGCAGGCTTGGGAGCCGGTGCCTTGGGCGGGGGAGTTTTTTCAGGCACGTGGGTAGTTTGAAATTGCTGGGCTTGGTATTGCTGCTTTTCTTTCATGACGTCCATGTATGATTTTTTCTCTTCGGGCTCCGCGTGCGTGCTTTCTGTCGTGAAGAAACTTGTGCCGGACGATGATTGTTGTGATGTATATGAAGATTGGGATGATGAACTTGTGCTGGCGAACCCAGGGGACGCTGCGGCTTCAGGATTGATCTGGGCAAAGGTTGCCGTGTATCCATCGACGGAAGCAGGTCCTACCCCACCTTGTTCGGCTTGCCCGCCATCACCGTTGGTGATACCTTGGGGATTATCCATTTCTTCCTTGGAAAATACCTTTCGACATTTCTTGCAAGCTTACAAGCGCTTCCGTGTGCTTGTAATTATTGCAAGGAATTACAACATCAAGGCTCGTGGCATCCTGAATCCGTGCGATTCCAGCTTCTCATTTACCTGCATAACTTGTATGAAACATTCCATGAGATGGTTCGAGTCCGGCAAAGGTTGCGCCAGGGAAATTTCCGGGAATTGCTCGAAGCAAGATCGCACCATTCCCCCTTGACGGCCTCCTTCTTGAAGCGCCTCGATGGCAATACAATCGATGTCGTGGTACACACCACCGACCTCTCGTGGAAATCAAAGCTCCAGTTCATCGGCACGGACTCGTACCAGCGTCCTGAGGTAAATAAATTCCGGTACAAGGTGAAACGCTCGTTTTCATTTCCCGCACGCGCCCGGTTCATCCTCCTCCTTCCTTGCAGCGCTGGCAAGCCATACAGCACATCAAGCTCGCACGTGAAGTTTGCCAAAGCCATGGAACGCGGCTGGCGGCAGTGGCAGCAATGCGGGACCGAGGTCATCGTCACGTCACCGATCGGAGTGGTGCCTCGCCAGCTCGAAGCATGCTTTCCCGCCGCTCATTACGATGTCCCCGTGACCGGGTATTGGGACGAGCAAGAAATCAACTTCTCGCGAGAAATGCTCGTCTCGATCATCAACGGTTCAAAGCGCGTTCAAGATGGTTCCATCCAACTCGTGATAGCGCACCTCGATGGCGGTTACCGCCAATCATGTGAAGCTGCTGAGAAACAATTGCACGTTCCAATCCTGTATACGTGCGATTTTTCGTCGGTAACAAGCCCGCCCGCGCTGAAAGCATTGGAAAATACCATGGCCACGGCGCGTGAAAAGTATGGCGAGGCGTTCGCACGGCTTCCAAGGGTAGATACCCGGTTGGATGATTTACGAGTCTTGATCGATTACCAGTTCGATTCCAACATTGGTCACCACTTGCTTCCCGACGGGACCAAGACCCGGTTGATACACGGGAACCAGCTCCACGCGTTCGACCCCGCCGCCAAAGAAACCTTGTGCCGGATCGATCAAGACTCGGGCATCGTGGTGCTCGAGAAGAAAGGCTTGGAAAGGGCGTGGAAAGCATTCCAGGAGTCACCTTCCATCCCCCTCAAGCGGGTTACCTTTTGCGACAAGGAGATGCAAGGAAGCAATGTCTTCCCGGTGGGTATCGAGCGAGTTGAACCGGGCATCGATGCCGGCGATGACGTGTTTATCCAAGACGTGGACGGGAACTTGTTGGGTTACGGGCGTGCAGTTCTTCCTGGCTTCCAGATGCGGCAAGCACGTGGTGGGCCCGTCGTGACTATAATAAAAAAGCTTTAAACTAGTGGGAACAGCATGTTTGACAGTCGCACGAGACATCTCATGAAAATGGCAAAAGACCGGGCGTGTTTAACGCGAAAGCAAAGGGACCTGACAAAGCCGGTTGCGGCGTGGTTTTGTCCAGCGTCTCTCCACGAGGGTCCTGGTTTTGAATTGGCGATCATTCTCACGACCCGGGGTTGCAGTCATTATTACCTCGACGACGTGGGTTGCACGATGTGCGGCTATAACAACGATACGGTTGGCAAGGAAATTCCTGTCGAAGCGATCATCACGCAATTCAAGACTGTTATGGCTCAATATGCTGTAGAATTGGGCAAAAATGCGCCCGTAGTTTTGAAGATATTCAATTCCGGAAGCTTTTTCGACCCGGAGGACGTTCCCGTTGAAGTGCAGGACTTCATCATGGAAACGGCTGCGAAACATGCATCGATTCACGAGATCGCCGTGGAATCGAGGCCGGAACACGTTGCCGTTGAACGGGTCACCACCTTGAAGGAGAAGCTGCGTGATGGCCAGTTACTTGATGTCGGCGTCGGCCTAGAAACGTGGAACGACCGCGTCCGTGACCTCTTCATCAACAAGGGATTCTCGCTAAATGCATTCCTGAAGGCGCACTCCATACTGGAAGCCGCCGGCGCGGGTACCAAGGCGTACGTGTTCTTGAAACCCCCGTTCATGACGGAATCTCGCGCTTGCAAGGATGCGCTAGCGACAATCCACCATCTCCTCGACTTAAACATCTCGACCATCTCCATCAATCCCGCGACGATACATGCAAACACGTTGCTTGAAGAGTTATGGAACTGTGGTGAATACAGGCCGCCTTGGTTGTGGACCGTGCAGGTCGTGCTCTCAAGAGCTCTCGATACTAAATCCGGGCGGGATGCTCCGTTGATCATCTGCGACCCGGTTGCACCTGGGAAATCACGTGGCCCGCACAATTGCAAGGATAAAACATGCAACCAGGCATCCGTTGACGTGATTCGGGCAGCCGTGGCAGTCCAGCGAAAGGTAGAAGGGTTGGATCCCCTCGGCGGCGGCGTAAAAGCCAGGTGCCCGTGCTGGCTCTCGTGGCTCGACGAGATGCGGTGCTGAGCATGCCTTTAATTCCGATACTCCTTTGGATACCCAAGGAAGATGAGGACTCGCCATGAAAGGAAAAAAAGACCGGTTGAAGATACTCTCGATTAGCGAAATCACCGTTTTCAAGAAGATTTTTAAGGTGGACACCGTCGGTGGCATAGAAACCAATCACAAGAATCTGATGGCCGGGATGAAACGCAGGGGACACGTGGTGCTCGAGAACCGTGATTATCCTCCCGGGACGGTCCCGGACATCATCATCTGTCCCACCTATGGCCCGATCGCCATGGTGAAAATATGGCTCAAGAAGAAGAAGTACAAGTGCGCCTGCGTCCAGCACGCGCACACGACGCAAGAAGATATGAAGGGTGGTTTTTTGCCTGGTGCGTTGCTTCCTTACGTGAAAATTTACTTGCAACAACTCTACAAGTTCAGCGAAGTGCTCATCACGCCATCGAACTTCTCGAAACAAACTTTGTTAATGCTTGGACTGCCAACCCGTCCCCCCATCGTTCCCGTGTCGAACGGCATCGATCTGACAAGGTTCGCGTTTAGCCAACAACGGAGAGACGCGTTTCGCTCCATGCTCTCCACGAAATTCAAGCTGGACGTGAAAAAACCCGTGGTGCTGGGTGTTGGCGTCATCTGGGAACGGAAGGGCATAGACGTGTTCCATTTCATGGCAAGAAAAATGCCGGGCTGCGAGTTCGTCTGGGTGGGAAATATCGTGACGGCCAAGAAGCTGGTTGCGCAATACAACAACCTACCAAATCTCACGTTCACTGGATTCGTCGACGATATCGTTGCAGCGTATTGCGGCGCAGACGTGTTTTTCTTCCCGTCGCGCGCCGAAAATCAAGGCATACCGTTGCTCGAGGCAGCGGCTTGCCGGTTGCCCATCCTGTGTAGGGACCTCCCGACCTATGATTGGCTTTCCAACGGCGTGGATTGCATCAAGGAAACGACGCTTGACGGGTTCGAGAGTTCCTTGCGGAGGCTCTTGCAAGACCAAGGATTGAAAGAAGAGCTCGTAGCGCGAGCATTCGAGAACGTCAAGGCACACGATATCGAAGCAATCGTTTCCACCGTTGAAGGCTTGTACCGGCGAGCGATTCGGCTGCGGCAATGGATCGTCTCGAAGCATGCGTGACAAGGCCAGCGGGGCGAGGTCGGAAGCCAAGGATGTTACGCAACCGGTGGCCTAGTGGCCTCTTCGCAGGAGCAACGCGGCATTTCCAACAACCGTGAGGGACTGGATGACGTGGAACAATGCGGCCCCGATCGGCACGATGTATCCCAGCGCGGACAAGCTTATGCCAACAACGTTGAACATGATGGAAAGTGCGATGTTTGTCCTCGCTTTTCCAACGCATTTTTTTCCCAAAGAGATCACGTCGAGGATTTTGGTGATATCATCGTCCATGACGACAACATTTGCCTGGTGAACGGCGAGCGCGGTTCCTTCCTTTCCCATCGCGATCCCGACATCCGCCAAGGCCAGGGCCGGGGCGTCATTGATCCCGTCGCCGGCCATTGCAACGATGGCCCCGTGCATGCGGGCTTCCTTTATGAATGATGCCTTGTCCGCGGGCGTGGCACGGGGATACACGAGATCCGCTCCAATTGTCTTGCCCATCTGTTGCGCGGGTTGTTCTGCATCGCCGGTCATGAGCACGACGTGTGAAACGCCTTCCCGCCGGATGCCCTTGATGGCAGCCTTCAATCCCTTCCTTTCCTGGTCCCCGAACTCGATGGTGCCCAGCATTCGTTCCGGCGTGAACACGTGCAAGAGATGCGGCTGCACGGTCTCCGATGGCGTGTTCCCGCCGGCATCTTCCATCGCGGGTGTCGGCCCTTCCTTGAATAACAACTCATCATTTCCGATGAAGACACGGCCGATATTTTCGAGGCGGGCTTCCACTCCCATGCCCGGCATGATGGAGAAGCCAACTACGTTCAACGGGTCTTGTTGGTGGTGCAAGAGCTTGGTCGTGATCGATTTTGCTATCGGGTGGGTCGATCGAGCCTCGATGGAATAAATGATGCGCTCGAGCTCCTCCCTTCCCGTTCCCGAACGTGGCGTGATGGCCGTGATCGCAGGGAGCCCCGCCGTGAGCGTGCCTGTCTTGTCGAGGACGAGCATGTTGGTCCTTCCAGCATCCTCTATAGTTTTCCCCGATTTAAACCATATCCCTTTTCTCGCAGCATTACCTAGTGCCCCGATGAACGCCGTTGGCACGGAAATCGCGAGCGCGCACGGGCATGCAACCAGCAGCACCGAGATCGTGTAGAAGATGTTCTGGGTCAGCAGCCACGTGCCGGTCGCGATCAATATCACGATCGGGGCGAAGTACGATGCCCACCTGTCGGTGATCGATTGGATGGGGGATTTGGAGTTGCGAGCCTCCTCAATCATGGCCTTTATCCTTGCCAAGGACGAGTCATCGCGCGCGGCGCTTGCCTCGACCTCGAATGCACCCTCGACTACCAGCATGCCGGCCAAGACGGTGCCTCCCGCGTGCCGGGCTTCGGGAATGGGCTCGCCCGTGATGACCGATGCATCAACTTCACCATCCCCCCTGCAAATTTTACCATCTACTGGCACGCGTTCGCCTGCTCTAATGATATAAATATCTCCTGTTTTTATTTCGGTGATTAATATTTCCTTTATCGATCCATCATGCGAGAGATTACTGTTGCTGGTATCTTGCTTGATTATTTGTACCCGTTCTGGCTCGACATCGAGTAGCTTCGAGGCATGTTCGTAGGTGGTATCGAGCGTCCATGCTTCCACGAATTCACCTATTCCCATCATGAGAACCAGCGTGGCAGCCACGACATGGTTTTCTCCCCCAATAAACGTGGTTGCTGATAGTGCAACGATGAATAGCAAGTCCGCATTCATTTGTTTCTTGGTTGCTGCTTTCACCACCTCCACGAGCACCGGTATTCCGCCCAAGAATACCGCTGCCAACGGGAATAGATTCGCCCACGTGCCAAGCCACTTGCTCCCGGAGGCTGGCATGATGCCTGAAAGGAGCATACCGAGAATGACAAGGCTCAACTCCGAGATCAGGACGATTCCCTTCTCCTTGCGTTCGTTCTTGCGGTCCGCCATCTTGATCACGTTTCGCTTCCCGTTCCTCGTTCTTGCTTTTTCTTGGAGACCCACGCGGCGAGCGCCTCTCGCTTCGCGTTCCGTTTCCGTGCAAACACGGCGATGATCGCGAAGGCGATGGCACACGAGATCGCGATGGTAATCCCGATTACCATGTCGTTGGAACCGAGCACCTTCGCGGCAACGTTGATGGTTCCCGACGGGTTTTCTACCATGAACCCCTTGCTTGCAGCGACACCGCAAATGTATATGCCGGTACCCGGCTCCGCCGTGATGCCAAGCGACGCGTCATCGAACATGGCACCCCATGTTTTTTCCCACTGGATGCGCGCGTTGTAATCCATCTTGAACACGAAGGCATCCTTCCCGCCGATGCTCCATCCATCCGTCCAACCAGTGACGTACAACATAAATGACTGCTCGCCCACGATAACCACGTCAGTTGCAACCTCGCTCTTCAATCCGCCCCATCTCGCATACGGGACTGGCCGGGTGTTCCACCCGTCCTCGCCGGTGTACCAGGAGAACGGGTAGACCATGGCATCGCCCCCTATTTCGCCAACGCAGAAGACGTGGCCATAGATGGGTTCGACTTGGACGCCGTGCATCGCGCAATCCATGTCCGCGAACGAGACCGCTCTATGCCACGAGGGTTGTCCCGAGGTGATGTTGAATTGTTCGATGAACGCGGCCCAACGTCCCGTCGTGGTGTTCACGTACCTGCCCCCGATGTACACGATGCTTGGAAGCAAGGGGTCTGTTGCCACCCCGAGCACCTCCACGCGTCCCGTGTTGTTGGCTTGCGAGATGACCGGGGCGTGCTGCACGGTAACGTTACCCGTGTTCGAATTGATGTTGATGATGCGGTCGGCGAGATCCGTGTCACGGGATAGCGCGATCGTGATGCCGTTATCGTTTGACGTGAAACCCGCGTCGTGCTTGATGATCGCCATGCTCCTGACCGTGTCTCCCGTGCTGCCGAACGTCGAGTTCCAGACGACCGAACCGTTAATGTTCATGCACCAAACGCTTGGACCCTCTGCCCCACTCCCTGCCACGTATACTTGATCAGTCGTGTTAAATTGAATGGCCGCTATCGTGTCCATGCGCGGGTCTTGGATTGTTTTTTGCCACACCAGCGTGCCGTTCAGGCGCGCATACCCCATCCAACCGGCTCGTGTCCCGTTCCCGAATCGTCTCGCGCCCGCGAACACGAGGCCCAAGCCCTTTCCAGACGTGGGCGCGGAAACACGATCGACATCAGCGATGCTGGAGTAGATCGTGCCCGGGTCCGAATCGATCATAGACCACCCGTCGGATCTCGGCTCGATTATACCCTCACGCCCACCTCATCCGGACCGGGGACGATTGGGTGCATCTCTGCAAGTTATACCTCAAGCTCGTGCCAGAAGGACGGTATCCTGGCGGGATTCAATCGTCGTTGCTCGAGTTCACGCGGTAATAAGTGGCTCGTTTTTCAAACCCGATTGTCTCGTAACAACGTAATGCAGCCTTGTTTTCTGGAGACACGTGGAGGAATATCGAGCTTTTTCCGGCGGAATATAATTCTTGCACGAGCATACCAACCATGACCTTGCACCAGCCCCGGTTTCGCTCGCGAGCCGCGACCCGGATGCCACCGATCGCCGCGACGGGCAAATCCACGGGGAGGATGGAAAAAGCATCGTATCCCGATGCAATGATGGATTGCGCCGGATCATTTTTTTTCAAGCAGTAACCCTTCACTTGCTTTAAAATCGACAGGCTAGCATCGCCAGGGCTATACTCGTTGAAAGCGACGAGCGCCTCACCATGTACACGTGAGAACTCCACGAATGAATACTCGGGACCGAATTTCGGTAACGAAACAGGATGCATGCTTGGAATGCAGCAAGCGATGTACTGCACCACGGGGGGAATGGAACGGGAGGGGTGCACCTGCTTGGCGAACTTCTCGATATCGCTTTGCAGGATGTACTCGTAGGTATTGTTTGTTCCTGGCGGGAACTTCGCGAAACAATAATCGAAGATTGCACCTTGCCCCCTCACGATGACGGTGGCGTTCCCGTTTGCTTCATTCCGGATGAACGCGCAACCGGTGATCTCGCTTGGAACATCCCCGGTTGCATACAAGAGCTCTTGGCCGGGGACGTGGAGCGATGCACGAAAGAGCAAGGGCGCGTTGTCCATCGGATTGGAGAGCAAGGACTGTAGCAAGCCGCAGTGTTCCCGGTTCCATAGTTCTCTTGGATCGATGCCTTTCACGGTCAAGAATACACCACCGTGATGTACACGTGCGCGGGTGCCTTAATTCCTCTCCATGCACGGCGCGAGGTGGCACGCCATGGTCCGATGGGGAAACGAGCCGTAATCGAGCTCCGCGATACAAGTAGGGGCAAAATTTTTTTGCATGAACATGCCCACGAAACAGAACAAGACAATCATAAAGAGAAACAATTTCACCGGGGTAGATTGCTTGTTGAAGAAGTCGGCAAATTCTTGATCATATTTAGGGAATGCTTGAATCCCGCGGCTCATCGATTCATTCACCCGTGATATTACATGCACGTGTCTGATGGAAGCTACTCCTCTTCAATGAATCGGAGTCCGTTTCTTGAATGGATACCGCTGAGCTTGGCCGCGGGAAAAAATGGAGTGCACGTTTCATCTGAACCGTTATTACCTTTTGACGTCCACCCCGGAGGCCTTGATAATGTTTTTAAGATTTATTCAATTCTTATCAATGGTTAGCTCGAATTTTCGTGCGGCTGGCGTGAACTGACAAAAAATATCTTGGTAACATGATTGTTCGTTGAAAATACAATGAAAATCAATAAGACTGTTGAATTCATTTAGTAAAAAAACTGGATCCGTCGTCTAGCTTGGATAGGGCGCCTGCTTGCGGAGCAGGAACTCGGGCGTTCAAGTCGCCCCGGATCCGTTTATTTTTTCCCGTATAATCAACTCGATTCGTGATCAAGGTTTGCCCGCTTTACTTGCACCATTTCATTGCGCGTTCAAGAAGCACGGTCTCGTCGTGTAGAAATTTTAAATCCCAAGGAAAGCAAAACTACACTGTCAGTACAAAAAACAAGAAGACCATTAGGAGGGAATCGACTCACATGTATTTCACCTACTTCATCGGACCCGCGGGGAGCGGAAAATCCACCCTCACGTATACTTTCGCGGATTGGATTCGCAAGGCAAGCATGGGAAGCCGGATCAGCGATAACGTGTCCGTTGCTTGCGTGAACCTTGACCCCGGGGTTCACTGGACTCCCTACACGCCAGATGTCGACGTGCGCGACTACGTGGATTATAGCGAGATCGTAGAAAAGTATAACCTCGGCCCGAACGGCGCGCTAGTCGCCGCCACGGACATGATACTAAACCATGTCGAGGAATTGAAATCTGAAATAAGGGAAACGAATGCAGATTACGTGATTGTTGATACACCGGGACAAATTGAACTGTTTTCCTTCAGGGTTGCGGGACCGAGAATTTGCAAGGAGCTTGGCGGGCAAAAACGCGCTACATGCTTTTTGTTCGAACCCGCACTTGCAAACGAGCCATCAGGGTACATGAGCCTTCTCTTGCTCTCGTCGGCGGTTGAACACCGTTTTTTCTTTCCCCATCTCAACTTGCTAGCAAAGGCGGACTTGCTCGAAGAGACCGTGCTTGAAGAGGTGATAACTTGGTCAGAAGAACCATACAAGCTCACCGAAGCAATCGATTTCAGGACGAAAGGTATGGAACGCGAGAAAAACTTGAAGATGGCTCAGATTTTCGAAGAAATCTCAAATACTCCAACTTTAATCCCCGTTTCGTCGAAATCAGAGTTGGGCATGGATGCATTATATGCTGAGCTCCAGCGTATCTTTAAGGGGGGCGAGGACTTCGAATCTGAGGAATGATGTCTTAGACGGGAATACTTGGTGCAAGAATGACCTTGCATCCGCATCGGAAACCTTCATTTATCGATTCTACATTTTTCACGGTGTCACTCAATCACGCGCACAATGGCTATCGGGTATATGAATGATGGGTAAAACTATCGCCGAAAAGATTTTAGCTACAAAATGCGGAAAGGAATCAGTCGCCCCGGGCGAGTTCGTACTTGCGGATATCGACCTAGCACTTGCCAATGATATCACTGCCCCGATCGCGATAAAACAATTCAAGGAAATCACGACGAGGGTTTGGAACAAAGAAAAGATTGCATTGGTACTTGATCATTTCACACCTAACAAGGATGTCGCGTCGGCGGAGCAATCGAAATTCATAAGGGAATTCGCCAAGGAACAAGATATCACGCACTTCTATGACACGGGACGGGTCGGGATCGAGCATTGCTTGCTGCCCGAACAGGGCCTCGTGGCACCGGGAGAGCTCGTCATCGGGGCCGATAGCCACACGTGCACCTATGGCGCGCTAGGCGCGTTCGCGACGGGCATGGGAAGCACGGACATAGGAGTGGCATTTGCTATCGGGAAGGCGTGGTTCAAGGTCCCAGAGTCGATCAAGTTCGTGTACACGGGGTGCCTTCAGAAATGGGTTTCAGGGAAAGACTTGATATTAGCCACGATCGGGAAAATTGGGGTTGATGGGGCCAATTACAAGGTGATGGAATTCACGGGACCGGTCATCGACAGCTTGAGTATGGCTGGTCGTTTTACCATGTGTAACATGGCGATAGAAGCGGGTGGCAAGGCGGGCATCGTCAATCCCGATGAAAAAACAAAGGAATACGTGAAGGACCGCGTTGGTCGAAAAATCAGGATATTCAAGAGCGACCCGGACGCTGTGTATGTTGATACCATCCAGATCGACTGTACATCTCTTGAACCACAAGTTAGCTTCCCGCACCTTCCTGAAAATGCAAAGCCCATAAGCGAGGTCACGAAAATGAACATAAAAATAGATCAAGTCGTGATTGGAAGCTGCACGAATGGGAGGCTTGAAGACCTCCAAGTAGCGGCTAGCATCTTGAAGGGACACCAGGTGAGCAAGGACGTGCGGTGCATCGTATTCCCCGGAACCCAAGATATCTACCGGCAAGCCATCAAGGCTGGCATCGTGGACCAGCTCGTGGAGGCAAATTGCGCGGTCAGCACGCCGACTTGCGGCCCGTGCTTGGGTGGCCACTCGGGGATACTTGCTGCAGGCGAGCGAGCAATTTCCACTACAAACCGCAATTTTGTTGGCCGCATGGGACACACCAGCTCTGAAATTTACCTTGCAAGTCCCGCCATCGCCGCGGCGACGGCCGTGAAGGGATATATCTGCGCCCCGGAGGACATATAAGTGGAACCAGGTGAGATGGCATGATAATTCAAGGGAAAACCATCGTGTACAACCGCGAAAACATCAACACGGACGAGATCATTCCTGCAAGGTACTTGAGCACCAGCGACCCTGATCAACTCGCAACGCACTGTATGGAGGACCTTGA
The DNA here is from genome assembly GCA_041305945.1 of Promethearchaeota archaeon. Lineage (GTDB taxonomy): Archaea > Asgardarchaeota > Lokiarchaeia > Sigyniarchaeales > Sigyniarchaeaceae > JBGLND01. Next base: position 1,154,570 of record JBGLND010000001.1, on the reverse strand, counting down.
CAAGGATTTCTTGAAAAAAAGGGACGGGATGGGAGCCGAGGTCATGGTTACGGGTGCAAACATGGGGTGCGGGTCTAGCAGGGAGCATGCCCCCGTCGCGATCAAGCACGCCAGCATCAAGGCCGTCGTGGCACCTTCGTACGCGAGGATATTCTTCAGGAACGCGATCAACACCGGGCTACCGATCTTCGAATGCAAGGACCATGAGTTTTACACCGGCGTGAAAGATGGCCACGAGATCAAGATCGATGCAGATGCCGGCACCATCGAGAACGTAACCACCGCCAAGCACTACAAGATTCAACCATTACCCCCATTCTTGCAAGACCTCATATCACACGGGGGGCTCGTGCAATTTGCACGGAAAATCAAGGGCTGACTTTTTTTATCTATCCATTCACGTGAAGAGTCGGGAAAGCGCGCCATCCACCCGCTTCGCGATGTTGATGCGGGGTCGTTTCGGGAGATCGCTAGTGCCCTCATCGGTGTCGAGCAACGACTCGCCCACGGGCATCTTGGCAAGCTGTTGCTTGGCTTGGTTGCCATTGAATGACATGAAATTTGCCATGTACTCGTCCCGAAGCATGGTGAGATGCTTGATTGCCACGTGCTTGTCGATCGAGTTCTCGCGCCATGCTTGTCGAATCTTGTCAACGAGATATTCGGGGAAAAACAAGTGAAACTGGATATCCGACTTCAGCAAGATATATTTCTTGTTATTTTTCTTGTAAATCTTTATGATGTCATTTCGTTCGAGTAATTTAAGCAAGTACATGAAATTCGAGGGTAGATAATTGTACTTGTCGAGAAAATCCCCGCGTAACTCGTCGAAGATGTACGGGGACTCGCGCAAAAGCGCGATGATCTTGTACGTGTTGGGAATCGAAAGCAAGACGCTGATCTTCCTGATTTCAGCCCGTGTAAGCTGGTATTCTTCGAAATAACTACGAACCTCGTCCTCAAGATCAACGAATATGTCTTCGAGCCCGTATTTCCCCTTCTTTACAAGGTCCATTACCTTACGTGGCGGGACACGGAAAAGATACACGTCCTTGATCAAGAAAAAAATGGCTTCCTTATGCTTCCCTTTCCCCGGGCTCTCAACAGATTGCTTGATGATACCCGTTTTCACGAACGGGTTTAGCAAACCTTGGAGATCGAACGAGTCCAACTGGTACTCGTCCTTCAACCACGTTTCCAATTCAGACTTCGAGCGGGGTCGCTCGCCAAGCGCTTCCAAGAGGCGTTCGCGCATCTCATTATTATATATCGCCGCGTATCGCTGCTCTTCGCTGATCGGTTCCAAGAATGAAAAATTATCGATGATGTTAAGGAATAACTCTGGAAAATCCTTATTATTAACCAGCTTGAGTATGAACAAGGAGAATTCAATGACCTGCTCTCGGATGGTTTCAATTTTCACATCCTTGGCAAGAAAGAGGAACACGATCCCGTGTTCCCTGTCATCGTCGTCATCATATTCCGCTTTCCAGAAGGGACTGTAATACGTTGCGATGTTATATTCCTCTGATTCAAGGACATCCAATCCGGGTTGTGCTTGAACGATCCTTTCGTTGAAAAGGTGCAACAGCTTCGTGTCATCTATCTTGGCATCATTGCGAAAATTTTGCGGGTATTCTGTAAGTATGTTCAAGCCGACCGCGTCATTCCAGTCCGCGACTACGATACCCGTGTTCATGTCGATCACTCAATTCCTAGCCTGTAATAACACACCGATTCCGGGGCATAAAATCTTTCGCTAATAATTAAGGGGAAAATTTAGGTGAAAAAATCCATCCGGTTTTGATTTCCACCACAAGAAAGGGGGCTATCGCTTCCGCTGCATAGAAAACCCGATGATCGCGATGAAACCAAACAAGATGATCCAGATGACCAGTATCGTTGGTTCGTATGGCACGACAGTCGTGATTTCGACCGTTGGAAAAGAGTTCACTTCGTTCAAGGTAAAATTGTGTGTTTGGACAAGCATACCTTGGAACATCACCTCGGCCGAATAGTTTCCTTCAGGCAGGTAACGGAAAGTCACAAGACCGAGGGAATCAGACTTCTTTGCCGGTGCATGAAGGGGATTCTCCCGGTTCATAAGGCTCCCGAACCTGCATCCCTGATAATACAAGATCACGTCGGCCCCGACCAACGGATTCCGGACCTCGTCCAGCACCCGGAAGCTCGCGTTGTACTTCGCAAGATATCCAACGTCTATCAACAACGGGCCAGCCGCCCTCTGCATGCGTGCGATCTGGAAGCCAGTACCGTTTTTCTTTACGACATCTTGTTCCAATTCGGGGTCATATTCGGTATACGTGTTATCTAGCAATATAACGGGCGTTGATGGGAGGCTCGTTATTTCTTTTTCGGTATTAGCATATGCGAGATTCGGCATGTTAAATCGCACCTTTTCAAGCAAGTAGTGGTCTGGCCCCCTCGTGATATCCAGCTTGTACCCGCGGACACGCTCGATCACGCCGTACACGAGCTCGTCATCGAGCCAAAAATCATTTTCTGGAAAGACATCGACGAACGCGACGGTGAAATTGATGCTGAAGGTGACCTTTATCTTCGTGCCGTCGGTTGTGATCTTGCCCGATCCGGTTACTTCCCACCCGCTCACGTCATCATCATAGGTCGCATTATTAAAACTGGCATCCTGGTACTTAAACTTGAGGTTGTTACTACCTTCGTACAGGATCATCTGGAAAGTCACGGAGCCCCCCCCCGCGTAGTGCGGCCGCCCCAGCCAGCAAGGGAGGCACGGGAAAAACGTTGTTTTCACTCGTCTCCATCTTGCACGGGTATTTCAGCGGGAATAACGTGGCCGCGATAGACTTGAATTTCGAAAATCCTGATACTGCAACCATCCTACATGGCATAGCAGAGGGCAAGAACGAAGCTGACGCCCCAATTATCAACGAGGGAACGCCCCTTGCATACCGGATGGAGCGTATCAATGACCGTCTCGTTTCTATTCGCCCGCATCCACTATATCACAAGAATTATGACGTGTTGACGTTTCTCGATGCTTTCTTGGCCGCGAACAAGGACAAGTACACGTGCATCATCGTGGACACGGGCTTGAATCTTCCCAATCTCATGAGCCGTGAACTCAAGAATGAAAAGTGGCCAAAGAATCGCCCGGTGCCCACTATTTACCAGCTCTACTCGTTCTCTAGCGGGCTACGCCCGTGGGAGGTCACGGCGTTCGACGAGACGATCGCGACGTTCAAGTTTTTTTTCGGCGAGCGGTTCGATGAAACGAACCTCGTCCACGTGTTCAACCCGCAAGCGTTCATCCCCAATTCCTTGAGCGCGAACCTGCAATATGCCTACCGTGCCCAGTACAAGTTCGAGGGTGCCGACCAGATGGTGAAGAAACTCAAGAAACTTGAAAAACAAGGGAAGCGCGATGTTGCGGGTGCCGGCAGCATGTTCCGCCCCGTGCCATGGGAGGAATTCAAGAAGGACATCTTGCTCGGGATCAGGAACGAGTTCTGGAAGCGGCCGCTCGGCGAGTTCTGGAAGGACGAGATCCCGGCCATCGTCCTTGAAGTGGTGAATGCCTTTCTCAAGGAACGCCAGGTCATCCCGACCAACATATTCTTCCACCCGTATGTCTACCACCGGGTCCAGATGATCGTGGACGACCTCATCATCCGGCGCGGCAAGAATTTGGATTCCATCAAGGACCTGGTGTCCGAGGTGTACAAGAACTACGAGGACTTCTTGGAAATAAGGTCACGGGCACGGGTCCCTTGATCGCTTCCATCGCGGGTCGAGGCCCGCGGGCTCGCTACAGGAACGTTGATAGGCCTCGTGCCCGTCTTTCGGTTCCAAGTCCCGGTGGTGGAATTACCTGGGTGCTTCCCCGGGAAGCGTACGGGGTCTTCTCTTTGGATCGATCGGCCTCGTGCTCTCGCTGGTTTTCACGGGTAGCGCGGTTCTTGGCTCCACGGGAGCCAAATCAGATGTCCCTTTCTGGGCCGTGCCGACATTCCCGGACCCCCTCTTGGGAGTATTAATGGCATGCATGATAGCCAGATCCTGGTTCGTGGCAATAGCCTTCGGCTTGGGAACATGGGCTTGACAATAGATATTCCCTTCATGACCCTTGAACGTGCCAAGTGTCAAGGTCCGGTTGCATACAGCGCATACAAAGCATCCTCTGTGCCAGAGCTTGTCAACGGCGCGTATGGCTTCAGTAGCGTATACTGTTTTTCCGCATCTTCCACATGGGGCAGACGACATGTGATGATCACTTCCGATTTCATGTCCGTGTACCAGCACAAGACAGCCCCTCTCTTGCAAGAACGGCCTTGCCGGAACGCCGGATCATTAATCAAGAACTAATTGACGTGCCTTGAATAAAATAGTATCTTTTACTGGACGGTACGGCGTCCCGCACCTCATGCCAACCCTTGACACTGCCAGGATGCCAGTCGGCCCGCCAGCTCGCCATCACAAATCGAAGTAGGCGGGATCGCCACACGAGAGGTGCCAGTAGCAGTATCCCCCGATGGGATAGCCAGCCAAGAACGCCTCCTTGGCACGCGTCGTCTCGGCGTCACAGTAATACGCAACGTGGTGGTACCCGCCGCCATCGATGTATTCGTAACGAACCTCCTTGCCGTCGCCCGTCCGGTTCGTCTGGCCACCAAAGGTTGCCTGCCTGCTGGTGAAAAACCCGTGCCCGAAGCCGACGTTCTGCCACCCGGGGGCGTCAGACCAGTCGTACCCGTAGAACGGGATGCCCGCATGTATCTTGGCGGGGGGCATGGCACGCACCGCGTATGCAAGCACGTCGCGCACCCACGACGTCGGTGCTATCTCGCCGGGGCCCGTCCACCCGCCGTGCGCGTCGTAGGTCATGATCATGACCATGTCCGCTATCTCGCCGATGGCCTGGTAATTGCACCAGCCGTCCCAGCCCGTACGGGTATCCGATGTTTTCGCGGGAACGTCTATGGAAAGGGTCCTCGTCCCGTTGATGGATTCTGACAGCGCCCCGAAAAAACCCGTGAATTCATCGCGTAAATCATCGGGAATGCCTTCGAGATCGATGTTGATACCGTCAAAGTCGAACTGCTCGAAATTTGCGGCCAAGCTTGAAAAAAACGCTTGCTGGTGGTCTGCACGCTCCAGCAGATTTCTCATCACTGTCTCGTTACTCGCGGAGACGAGCGGGTGCACGGTGATGTTGTTTGCCTTGCACAGCGCGATGATATCGAGCATTTCTTGCAGCGTGTCGTTTTCCGTGCTGCGCTGGCAAAAAATCGAGCCGTTGGCTTGCAACGCGTACCACGTCGGGGATACCATGTCGATCCGTTCTGGATGGTCTTGAAGCAGTTGCATCGATTCGGCCGTGAACATGGCACTCAACCAGAAAAAGCGGCGCGGCTCACGTTGCTCGAAAAACACCGGGTAGTACCAGAAATGGAATGACAAGCCAACCGTTGCCCCGACCGCGGCGCCCGCGATGATCAGCAGCAATACGGCCTTGATGTGATTCTCCCGCGCCGGGCGCGCCATGCTCATCCTACTCGCGTTTTTTCTTGGCTGCATCGATCCCTTCGAGGATGCGGTTGACGCCAACCCGCGTTCCATCCCAGGAGAATCCCTTGCCGCGTAGCAACAAGCCGAGCTTGCTCCACGCCTCGGCATTCTTCGGATCGATGTCGAGTGCCTTGCGGTAAACCTCGATGGCCCCGTCATGGTCGCCCTTGCTGCTTAATACAAGGCCCAAATAAATCCAATCGTAAGCATTATCCGGTTCGATGGCCAATGACTTCCGGAACGCATCGATGGCCTCGTCGATTCTCTGCTTGCCATTCAACGCCATGCCGAGCTTATACCACGTGTCGGCATCGCCCGGCTCGATTGCCAGCGATTTACGGTAGGCCTCTATTGCCCCGTCGAAGTCTTTCTTGCCAAGCAACGCCAGGCCGAGGTTGTACCACGCGCCGGCGTCGCCCGGCTCGATGGCCAGCGACTTGCGGTATGCCTCGATGGCCCCGTCGAAATCTTTTTTGTCATACAAAACCAAGCCGAGATTGTACCACGCGTTTGGATTCTTCGGTTCGATGGCCAGCGCCTTGCGGTATGCTTCGATGGCCTTGTTTCGTTTCTTCTTGCCAAACAACGCGATCCCGAGATTGTACCACGCACCTGCATTGCCCGGTTCGATGGCCAGCGCCTTGTGCTGGGCATCGATGGCCAAGTTTAGCTTCTTCTTCTTCTCCAACGCGCTACCAAGGTTGGACCACACGCCGGCATCATCCGGCTCGATGGCTAGCGCCTTCTGGAACGCATCGATTGCCCCGTCGTCGTTATCCTTGCTTGCTAGCGCGATTCCGAGGTTGTTCCACGCGTCGGCATTCCCGGGTTCGATGGCCAGCGACTTACGGTAGGCCTCGATGGCCCCGTCGCAGTCGCCCTTTTCATCCAACGCGTTTCCGAGGTTATTCCACGCGCTCGCATCGCTTGGATTTTCTTGCACCCGCGCCCGCCACTTGGCAATATCCGCATCAATGTCCTCGTCCGGCATGGTCCTTCACGGGCTAGTCGACCGCGGGCGATATAAAGGTTCGCGGGGATAATGCCCCCCTCAACATCATTACTACCCGCGCGAGGAACGTGAATGATGCCGGCGGTGCCGTTGAAGTGCTCTTCTCACCGGGTGATTGTCGCGTGAATGTAGTGCCTGTTTTTACCCGCTGCTTCGTGCTCCCGTTATTTATTCACGATCAAAGTCGGAATAGACGTCAGTTGGATAACGGGGTCGATACAATTTCCGAATATGCTTCGCTGGGCTTTTGACGCACCCGTGCGGCCCACGATGGCAAGATCGTAAGGCCCACCTTGGATCTCGTTGACTAGCTCGGATGATGGATTGCCGTTGAGCATTTTCGTTTCGATGTTGGAAAATTGCATTTTTTGAGCCAAGGAAACCAGCTTTCCAAACACTTGATTCCCGATTTGGCTCGTCCGGGCCTGCTCAAGCAAGAAATCATCGAAAGGAGATCGGGACTTTTTTATCCTTTTCGCGTCGCCGTAGACCGTCTTGATGTACTCGTCGGTTACCACGTACGCGAACGTTACCTTTCCAGAAAATAACTTGGCGATTTCGATGCCCATCTCGGCAGCCTTGTAGCTATCATCGCTATCATCAACGGCAATTATCACGTGCTTGAACATGTCATCGTTCCTCCACGAGGTCCACGCGATTCATTACGTTGCGGTATTAAAATGTTCCTCCTATTAGCACGGCGGAACCCGATCACGTGCACCCGGCACGTGGAAGCGCCGCTGGCCCTCGAAGATAGAGGCCGGTTGTACACGAAAAACATCAATTATCATGCAATTTGCCTTTACCGGTCGTTATAGTGAATTTACATGATGCATCCCCGAAGCCTTGGTACTTCGTGCGTTCCACGCGCGCATCCGGGTTGAGCGATGCGATCGCCTCCGTGTAAATGGGGATGCAGATGTCCTTGCAGATGCGCGGAATCATGTCGTGCCTCTCGGGATTTCTTTTCATCATCTCGTGCCACGGGCACCTCGTGATGGTGACTCGCGCCCTGCCGGGGCCATGCTCCTGGATGGAGTACTCCCATTCCTCGCATGACCAGCGGAAGGCAAGCACGTCTACTATTCCGTCAGCGCGTGACGTGTCCGCATCAAGCCGGTCCTTGATGCGCTTGTAAACGATCTTCAGGAACCTTAACCAGACGCGCAAGTCCACCTCCAGTGATTTTTCTCTTCCCCACTCGTTTTCCACTTCGATCATCCACAAGCCGTCAAGGGTGAAGAAGTGTCGTCCGAAATAAAATAACTTGTCATCTTCTGAAACTTTCGGGGGCTGCATGGTGTTGACTAAGGAGGGAGGTTAGAAGTAGTTCGCGATATGTTAAAATAGTAAACTCACGGTGATTATCCCATCACCGTCTGAACGTGATCAATATGGGAAAGAAAGAAAACAAACCGGCAAAACCCGCGAAAACTCCACCCGGGAAAGCAAAGAAGGAAGCTGGGGCAAAATCCGCAAAGGATTTCACGCCCGGTAAAGGGAAAGGTAAAGACAAGAAGGGTGGAGACGAGGAAGTCGAAGAAGAATAAAAAGGTTTTCTTGAAAGAGACACCCGCTCGGAGCAATTCCACGAGCATCCCTCCTTTTTTTCATGGCTGCTTCCATGCTTGCGAGAGCATCCTGCACGAGTCCACGTAGAACGTGCCGTTCTCCACGGTAGGTTCGATCTCGGTGCCCTCGTGGAGCTCGTTCCAGCTCGTGATGGTGATCCAGTCCGCGCCTGCATCCACGCAAGATTGCCACGTGTAGTCGAACGTGAACCCCCCGGCGCGCTCCACGATGGTGCCCGGGCGCCCGTCTTCCAACGGCGAGCCAATGAAATCGTGCACGCACGTGTTATCCGTGCCTGGGATCGCCGTGCCCGCATAGAGTTTTCCGTGCCCGTGCACCATGGAAGACGTCGCCGAGAAGATGACGTCAAGCTTCCCGAGCCCCCGGGATGGCGTGGCATCTGGCTGGTACACCAGGATCGACGGGTCCCCGTAACCCTGCCGCATCAGCCCGCTCGTGTCGTAGAAGTAAAACCCGTCAAGGATGTATAACATCTCCTCCTTGGGCGGCAGGTACCCGTCACCGACCATGAAGACGTCGGGATGCGCCTTGCGGATGGCATCGAACTCGTCCACGTAGTTAGCATAAGGTTCCTCGAGGAGCCCGGTGTACCCGGTGTAAAACACGGGCCGCCAGGTGGTTTTCCCGTCCCGCGTCTCGTTCAACCTCAAGTACAAGTCTGCATAATGCTCGTATGCCTTGATCTGGTACAATAAATCGCTCATGCGGTACCACCCGTCGTAATATGCAAATTTCAAGCCAAAGCTGCTCCCAACCGATTCGAAGCGTTCCTTGATGTCCCACGCGATGTTCATGATGGTTTCCGCGACGTGGAACCCGCTCGGGTGCATGAACATGACCACGTCTATGCCGGCGTGCCACATGAGCCGCAGCTGCGCCTCGATAACGAAAGGGTCCAACGAGTCATAGATGCCAAGGTAGGAAGCCGATCCCGCGGGCACGAGCTGGTCGAGAGCCTGTCCCTTGTATTCATTGTACAAGTGCGTGTAGTTCCCGTAAGCCGGGATCGGGCCCAGGGCGTCCGAGATATTCCCCGGGAAGAAAACATTCTTGTCGGTAGCCTTCGTGAACGGGGGGTTGTTGAACCACTCCCCGTTGGTCGCGTTGAAGTACCCGAAGTAATCCTCCTGGTAGTGCGCCCAGCCCGACACGATCACGCTGTCGACAAGCAACGTGTATGCTTGCCCGAAGCCTGACGCGTTGGCCACCACGGTGATGCCCATCTCGTTCGCCCCGGTGTCAGAGCGATTGCTAAAATCCCACGGGAACACCCGGCGGATGGTCGAGATGCCCGCCTGCAAGCCGATGCTCGTCTCGTATGAGACGTTTGCCATGCGGAACCAGAACGTGGCAGAAGACACGTTGTCGTTGCTGATGGACGCGTTGATCTTGAAGTATTTCCTGTCCGATTTCACGCCAGCGCCGGTGTTAAAACCCGGGACCGTGCTGTTCAAGGCCAAGGTCGCCGTTGATGCGTTCTGGCACGAACGATGCACGTTTTTTTTCCGGGTCAGGGGGTTTCCCCAAGAAATTTGCGATGCAGGCCCTCATTACGAGTCCCCTTCCTTCAAAGGTCACGAGAGGATACCCCAAGATGATCGCACCGGGCCTTGGTACCCGTGCGGGCTTGTAGCCGCAATTGGTTGTCCCGATTTCCGATGCAAGGTGCGCGCCAGCTGAAAAACCGATCACCGCATAATTTTCTTGCAAGACTTCAAAATCCCCAGCGTGGGTGATGATGTGGGTGAGCGCTCTATGCAAGTCCTCGATAGGCGCGGGAAACAAGTTATTTTTCCCGTGCCGGTAGACCAGCACGAACGCATTGATCCCGCGCTCGTTCAATGCAGCCGCGACGGGGAATCCTTCCACGAGGGATGCCACGCTCGTGTATGCCCCGCCCGCGAGCACGAGGGCAAACCGGCCTTTCTTCTGTGCTGGAAACCAAAATAATGCCGTGTCTTTCTTTCGTTGGTCAACTGTTACTTCTTCATCCGAGTAGATGGCATGATGCGCTTGTATTCCCGCATCGATATGCTTGGCGAGCGCGTTGATCCCGGAAAGAATGCACGTGTTCTTCCACGCGGGCATGAGCTTGACCAGCATGTTAAATGAGATTTCATGCGTGAGGGTGCGCATGATGCCGGAAACAAGTTCGATCTTGTCAACAAAACCGTCGAACCTGCTATCCGTCATTATCCTTCCAATTTTCATGTTCTCGTCAAAAATGCGCGTGTTTTCATCCTCTTCCTCTGGAGAAATGCCTTGCCTGGCATTTCGCATCGGACCGGAGCCTGCTTTCATGTGCAAGCTTACCTCGTTGTTGCATCGGATATAATCCCGGCTACAAGACTGCCATCAAAAATGAAGAGGAGATGTTCCAGGACCATCCACCACCGTCTCATTTCAGACGTTTCATTATTTTTTGCGCCGCGTACCAGCCCGTGAGAATCGCAGTGGGAATTCCTGCTGGACTATACGCCCATTGGCCCGCTTGATACACGTTCGGGATCGGGGTCCTCGGGGCATCGGCAATCTTTTGCAATTTTTGCACCGCGGGAATGGATGCTTCGTAAGACCAGCCCACGATCGAGCCCTCGGAAGTTCCCGATACTTTTTCTATGCTCAGCGGTGTCGAAGACGTGCGAAATCGCACCTTCTCATTCAATCCCGGGTATATTGCACTTGACAGCGTCGATAGCATGCGGTTCTCGATTTCAACCTTGAACTCCGGGCCCCACCCGGCATCTTGAATGCTTTTCATCAACCTGTAATCGAAGAGCATACTGATAACGAGTCCCGTTTTACCCTGCGGTGCCAAGGACGCATCTCTCATGGCGGGAATGGAGATCTCGTACGTTGTTAACCTGCAATACCTGTCCAACCATTCCAAGACCTGTTCTCTTGAAATGTTCTCTCGATTATCCACCAGTAATTCGAGTTCCGAGGAAAACACATCACCCAATCCTTTTTTCGACGGGGTGTAGAAGAAATGCCCCCTTGAGATGTTACGGAACGTGTCCAAGGGCTCATCAACACCGACAAACAACGTGAAAACGGACTCCGCCCCCTTCTTCGAGAGAAGGAGGTCCTTCCGTTTCAAGATGTCCCGCGACACGCTCCCCTTCAACCCGCTTGCCTTGACGATTCGATATAATGATTTCAGATCAGCGCTCCAGATGAGATGATCGTAGAAATATGAGTTTCCATTGGCATCCGTTATTACCTTACTTGACGGGTTGACTTCGACGATAGCCGTTTCAAGTTGTATTTTTCCACCTTGCTCGATGATTTTCCTTGCAATTACTTTTTGAATTTCTCCCGTGCCACCCTTCGGGTAGAGATAATCCGTGTAAACATAAAAATATCCTAGTGCAAAGAACGTAGGTGTTTTCTTGAAGAAGTGTTGCGAGATGATCTCGATGAGCGACCTGTTTGACGTGAGTTTTCCCAGGACTGATTCAACGGGTTCGTTCTGCCGGTTGATGCGAAACAAGGTGCCCATGAATTTTCCCAACCAGGGCAAGAGTTCCTTCATGAGATACTTTTTGTCGTTCTTCAAGTCCTTGAAGATCGGGTTGTCAATTCCATACAATATTGCCATGTCCTTTACTATACTTTTTACTTTTGAGATGATCTTGTGTATATCTGCTGTATTTTCCGGGTATAGTTTCTCGAGCAATGCTTGGTATTCTCCAAGGCTCGATCCCCGGGTGAAATTGATGATATCGTTTTCGATGCCGAGCGAAACCGGTGAATCGAGGAGCTCCATTTCGATACCCAGGTCTGCAAACATCGGGCGGATGATGCCCGAATTCAAGATCGACCTTGCACCAGCGTCGAACACGAACCCTTCCTGCTGGAATGAATTGACTAGCCCCCCGCACCTGTTGTTTTTTTCAATCAACAACACGTCGTGTCCTGCCTTGGACAAATATGCGGCCGCGGTTAATCCCGCCATCCCGGCACCGACAATGATGATATTATGCCTTGTTTCACCCATTTAAACCCACCAACTTGATGCTGATGTCCCAAAGTTCATCCGCGACATCGCGGTCCAGCGCGGGAGGCGCGGGTTCCTCCTCGGTCGTCAAGTTAAAAAATTTCCCGTTAGCGCTCTCGATTTCCCCCGAAACCCCGAGGTAATACAAGGCCGTCGCCGCGATCTCGGGTGATTTCAAGGTGGGATCGACGAGCCTCCTCTTGTACCACCGGTAGAGCCGCCCGTTATTCGCACCAAGGTTTGATTTCACGTCGCTTGGGTGCATTGCATTAATGGTAACGCCACTTTCTTGAAAATATTCTGCAAATTTTATCAAGGATAACAGTTGAGCTGTTTTTGCAACACCATAACTTCCTAAACCGGAATAACGATGTTTCTCATAAAGCAAATCTTCCAGTTTGATACCCGCAATGGCAAACCGATGCCCTTCCGAGTTCACGAGGATGATCCTCGCCTTCCCCTGGGTTTTTAATTTTTCCTTGAGCATGAAATTTAACAAGAAGGAGCAGAGAAAATTGACTTGGAATACCAGCTCGTTACCGTCTTCTGTAATTTGCTTGTTGGTTGAAAAAACGCCGGCATTATGGATGATCACGTCCATTTTTAAATCTGAATCCCTTAATTCTTGTCCCAGTCTCCGTACTTCAGACAACCGGCTGAAATCTGCAGTTTTATAATCGCAGTTCACCCCGAATTCTTGCCGGATCTCGTTGCACAAGGTGATCGACCTTTCCGCGTTTCGATTGATCAAGAGCAAGTTGGCACCGTGCGCCGCGAATTTCCTTGCCGTTACATACCCGATCCCAGACGTTGCACCGGTAATGACGACCAAACGACCTTTGTAATCATCCATGCACTCTCTTGGCTTCCTCTTGTTATTCCGCATCATGGCAAAGATGTTTGACAACTTGTACTTCGTCAGATATTTATTTATCGGCATCACCCGAATAATTTCTTCATGAACTTTCGATATCCCTTGGAAACACCGGGAATGTTGTCGATTATATCCCCCCACAGGTCATAATAATCCCGTTGCTCCGTGATTTTTCCCTCGCCGTTCAAGGTGAGGCGGCTCAAGCCAAACACGGTCGAGCTTGGCGAGCCCTTGAAGGTCAGCGTCATCTCCCACTCGAAAAATAGCCTCTGCTTTTCCATCGAGATATTGGTTATCTTCATCCTCAAGTCCTTGTAACGGTCTGTCAACCGTTTCGTCATCCTCTTGAACTCTTTCATTCCCCGGATTTCCTGGATGCAATCACGAAAATGGATGTTTTCATCATAATACGGCAAGATGTGCGACCAATCGGGTTTTCCCTTGGTATTATAGATGTTTGTCCACAAGTCCGTGAATTGCTCTATGCTCTCGATGCGATAATCCATTCTAACAACCTTTTCTATGTTCTCGCGAAAAGAGCATGGATTTTTATTAAAATATTTTCTTAATAGATTAAAAGCAAAAAACATGTCTCGGATTTGTTTAATCCAAGGCGGTTGTATAGGCCTGTCCGGCTTAAAAGCGCATCCAGCATGGATTATTTCAGAACCATCATGAACGCTGTGTCGTGAAGATCGCGTATTATGGCCATGCTGGACATCTATTCATGCGATATGGAGGATATCTATTCAAACTGGATATATATTCATATTCTAACGAGGGAGTTTTTGTTCAAAACAAGCCGGTTATGTTTTCATCATCGTCGATATCCATGCTTTCTGCTGCCGGGATATCAGGCAGTCCTGGCATGAGCAATACGCCGCCGCAAACGGGCACTATGAACTCTGCTCCCGTGTAGATATGCACTTCATCGACGGTCAGGGTGAAACCCTTCGGCACGCCAAGTTTCAAGGGGTCATCACTCAACGATGCCTGAGTCTTCGCCATGCAGATAGGGAAAAATCTTGCCCCATCACGAGCCTCTATCTGCTGGATTGACCGGGCCGCGTCTGCTGAATAAACGATTTCTGCTGCGCCATATACTTTCGTGGCAATCTTAGCTATTTTTTCCTTGACCGGGTCCTCAAGATCGTACGTGAAATGTATCTTCACGTCGTTCTTGCGATCCGCCACTTCGATTACTTTCTTAGCGAGTTCGATCCCCCCGTCTGCACCCTTTTCATACACCTCGGAAATGGCTGCAGGCACGCCGAGCGTGTTGCAATGATCGAGGAGCCACTTGAGCTCCTCTTCGCTGTCGGCGGGGAACTTGTTAATCGCGATGACAGGATTGAGCCCGAAGCTTTTCACGATATTCACGTGTGCATCGAGATTTGCCACGCCCGTCTTTAGGGAACCAAGATCCGGGTTTTTAGACTTCTCGAACGGCAATCCACCGTGTTGTCGCAGTGCCCTGCACGAGGTGACGATCACCACAGCCCTGGGTACAAGACCATATCGCCGGCACACGATGTTGACAAACTTTTCAAAACCTAGATCTGAGCCAAATCCCGCTTCATTGATCACGTATTCGTTCATTCGCATGGCCATGAGAATCGAAATGATAGACGCCGTGCCGTGCGCGACGTTGCCAAACGGCCCGCAATGGATTGATGCCGGGGCACCCGTGAGGGTTTGCACGAGATTTGGCTTGAGGGCATCGCGCAAGATCAATGCCATCGCGCCCGTCGCCTTCAAGTCCTTGGCAAGCACGGGCTTATCGTCAAACGTGTATCCGATCGTGATGTTGCCAAGGCATGATTTTAACTCTGAGATGTTGCGAGATAACGCGAGCACGGACATGATCTCGGACGCTGCGGTGATGATAAACCCGTCCTCGCGCACGATGCCGCCCTTCGTCCTGCCACCCAAGCCAACAATAACCTTTCGCAGGCTGCGGTCGTTCATGTCGACCGTTCGTGGCCACGTTACCTTGGTCGGATCTATGCGGAGCTTGTTTTCCTTGGCAATGTGGTTGTCGATGAGTGCTGCGAGCAAGTTATGCGCCGCGGCGACGGCATTTATGTCGCCCGTGAATTCCAGATCGATTTTCCACATGGGATAGACCTGCGCATAGCCTCCACCCGTGGCCCCCCCTTTCACGCCGAACACGGGTCCCATTGACGGTTGACGGATCGTTGCTTGCACCCGCTTGCCTAGCTTATCTAGTGCTTGCGTGAGACCAATGGTTGTGGTCGTTTTTCCCTCGCCAGCCTTCGTTGGCGTGATTGCCGTCACGAGAATCAACTTGCTGTCCTCGCAGCATCGTTGGCCGCCGTTCATGTATCCATGCAACGCCTTCAAGGTAATCTTCGCGACGTGATCGCCGAACGGTATGATCTCGTCCTCTTTAAGGCCTAGTTTCATCATTGCGAGTTCCTTGATGGGAATGGGCTTGTGATCAAGGGCGATCTGGATATCGGATTTCATGGATGGTTCGAGCCAATCGAGCAATTACTACCGGGTAAATATAATACTGAATGCCGCGACCGTTAAAAGAATTCCAATTTCCACGTTACAGATGCTTGATGAATACATGAGCACGACTGCCAATATATGCAGATGGTATTGAGTTTGCAAATTACCGGTAATTACAATGTGTTCGCGAATGGTCAATATGTCGACACGTGTTCCCCCGGCGAGTCCTTCATATTAAATATTCCCGCGATAGGTTCTGCGTACATCACCTTGACGCCCGCTTGAGCGAATGGTCTTGCCGTCGCCATAGGGCGCCTTGGCAAAGGGAAATACCCCCGGGTCCTCGTGAATGAGCAGCCCACGTTCCAGCTTTGCCTCCTCGATCAAGGATACTGGCCCGACGGCATTTACACCGCCCCCGCTGCCGATGCCGCGGCCAGCTACGAGCGGTTCGTTGCCCGAGTCAAGGCACTGGCACAAACAGGCTTGCCCGCGGCGATTTACACCCAGACGACCGACGTCGAGCAAGAAATCACCGGCTTGATCACCTACGACCGTGAGGTCGAGAAAATTCCCGTCGGCACGATTGCCTGGCTCAACAAGCATGCATTCCCGGAAATTTAAATCGTGGTGAATGATCACTATCTTGTGCAGCAGTCTTATTTTAAAATGCGGGGGCGTGAGGACGCCTGAAGGCGCGACTCCCTTCCAGTTCCTGCATCTCCCCACGCCCTGACCCGTGGTGGCCTGCAAGCGACCATTGCCCTCGTCCCCGTAGTTATTCTCTCAGCACGTTCGTGCACGGCTTTGAAATTTTTTAAAGGTTTGACCAAGAAATTCAAATTAGCCCCATCACATTCATTTCTGGTTTAACCTGTTCATGGTGCACGAAGGAAAGAGCCTTGAGTTCAAGGCTTTCTACGAGGAATTCTTCAAGCGCGTGCCTTACATGCAATGGCACGATGGGATCAACGCATCGGTTGTGAATGCTCTACAAGGTGAGGAACGTGACGAAGCAGAACAACTTCTACCGTATAGTTATCGAATACTTGATATCAAGCCATCGCGCAGAACACGCGACTCCTTGACGCGCGTTAAGGAGTTATGCGATGGTTTAAAACCCTCGCATGAAATATCCCTAAAAAGCGTCCTCCCGTCGGGATGGCAATCCCGAAGGTCGAAATATCGTAGCTCACTCCCACGGGAAAACGAGCCACTTGTCTGTAACCTCCAATTCCGCGTAACAATCGGGAATAAACGAGGAACCTTGACGCGTGACCAATGACGCGGTGGTTATGGTTTTAAAATGCATCATTCCTACCATTTCTATGATTTTTGAAAAAGTGGAACCGCTATCAGCAATATCGTCTACGATTAACACGTTAAGCGTGCTTTTCGAGCCGTTTAACGCGTCAAGACAGCGAGCATCGGCCATCCAATCCAACCGCGGATTATCTTCTTGAAGAACCTTCACGATGGCCAACGGGACATCTCCCAGTCTTGAGGAGATGGAACGGGCAACGATCATCCCGCCGCGAAAAATCCCGATAATGAGATCGAATTGCTCGATACCCTTCATACGTGCGCATCTTGAAATCTTCTCGACGAGCAAGGCCTCGAGCGCTGTGAACTGCTCCCATGACAGGTGCCGCTTGGGTTGGCCGGGTTGCGCTTCCGGAGACACGCCTCACTTCCCCTCGATGCCAAGCTCCGCGAATCCCTTCGCACGCAGTATACACGAATCGCACTTCCCGCATGGCTCGATCCGGCCATCCGACACGCTTGGATCGTAACAGCTCCATGTAAGCGTGTAATCCACGCCGAGTTGCTTTCCCAGGGCGATGATCTCCTTTTTCGACTTGTTGATGAGCGGGGTGTGGATGGTGAATTTTTTGGAGGATTGATCCACGTACTTTGATCCAGCAGTCAGAGCGGCCTGTATAGCGGAAATATACCCGGGCCTGCAATCTGGATACCCGGAATAATCTAACACGTTCACACCGATGAAAATATCCTCGATATCGTGCGCTTCTGCATAGGCAGCCGCGTAACTCAAGAATATAGTATTTCGCAACGGGACATACGAGACAGGGATGCCTTGTTCCATCTCGGTCGGTTTCCGGTTTTCGGGTAACCGGATGGAGTGGTCAACCAGCGCCGATGCGCGGATCGCGGAGAAGTCAAGGTTGAACACTACCCACCTATCGAGCAAGCCGAGCTTTACGAGCGTCATCTTCACGAAGGACAGTTCCACCGAGTGTCGTTGCTTGTAATTGAACGACACGGGATGCACGCTGAATCCCTCGTTGATGGCAACGTGAAGTACGGTCGTCGAATCCAAGCCACCGCTGCAGAGCACGACGGCTTTCTTTTCCCTTGAAGCAACCACGTTTCATTCACCATATTCCGCAAAGGATGACGAGGTCTCGCCGATGCGAACGGTGATCTTGCACCCCTTGAATGCGCTCGCGAGTGCATCATGAAAGTATTTTGCGAGAACCTCGCTCGTGATAGCCGGCAAGGGTAATATGACGATATCCGCCTTGGGAATGGAATATCTCTTTTTTGAAAAAACGATGTCCATGTTCTCGCCCGCATCGGTCAATTTGATATCATTGGATGTACCTGGAACGAGCAACTTGTGGTCTACCTTCTCGATTTCTGCTGCCAAGGCTTTCTTCACGTCGATGAAGTCGACAACAAAGCACCGGTCATCGAGGGGACCCGCGATCTCGACGCGAACGTGGAAATTATGCCCGTGTATCCTACCACATTTGTCGTGGCCCGCGATGAAGTGGGCGCTGGAGAACTTGTGCTGGATGCCGTCAACGATGATCTTGTAACCCATGATTCCATCCCTTGGTTTCTCGTCGGACACGAGCTGTAAGGTGTAGCGTCTTAAGATATTTGTGTCAAATACAGACCTTTCCTGCCAATTTTTAAAGGGCACTATTAACGAGCACGGCTGTTCCGGACCTTTTTCTAGCAATACGCGTCACGAGCAAGGTAGGTGCCCCTTGAAATAGCGAAATTTTAACACGAACGCTACGAAGCCCGAGTTTTAACATTGTTCACGTGATATTTCAAGTGATAATTGAATAAATGGGGTTTTTTATGAGATATCAGGCCAATCACGGGAAGGACATCATTTTCTTTATCTTCCTTCGAGAATGGACCGACGTCCTCGGGGATAATGCCATGTACCGGTCGCAATGAAAAAGTTGAGGTAAACCAACGGGTTTATATAATACGACGGGGAAGAGAAAATCATGAGCTTTTCAGATATATTGCCGATCGTGGTCATATATAGCACGCTACTGGTGATCAGGTTCGCCGGGTATACTTTCATCTTTTCGAGGCACCACGCTGCGAAATTGTCCTCGCTTGTATCGGCCGTCATGACGGTAGCCATCGTGACCACGGGCATCTTGCTGGATATCTGCTTTTTCTTGGCAATCCAAGGCGAATTACCTTCTTACATCCAGACACCGCAATTCTACATCGTCATCTCGGTAATGGCTGAAGCAATCAATGGATACGTGGCATATAGCATTGCAAAGCGAGCAAGCAATATCAACGATAAGGAAGAGACAATTACTGCCAGATATGTATGTGATGACGGCCATGTCGTGAAATCAAGGGGGGAGGCACTTCTCGATAACTGGCTCAACCGGCAAGGGATATCGCACGAGTACGAGAGGTCGATCACGCTAGGTGGCGAGCACCTCAAGTACGATTGGTACTTGCCAGACAAGGACGTTTACGTGGAATACTGGGGCCTTGCAACGCAGGATTACAAGAAACGGCGGGAGGAGAAGGAGAAAATATACAACAAGCACAAGAAAAAGCTCGTGGGCATCATGAACGTGGACTTGGAGGACATCAATAGCAAGGTAAAAGCCAAATTACTCGAGTTCCTCGATGAATCTGATTTTGAAAAGCCAAAGCGATGCTTCAACTGCGGTAAAACGCTCGATGAACGGTATTGACATTCACGGGTTTTTTTTCATGAGAAAAATTGACAAGATTCGATATGCGGAACGACTCATCGTGTTGGACCTCGAGGCAACATGCGGGAAAGGTCAAGAAGTACCGGATAAGGAGCGTGAAATCATCGAATTCGGGGTGGTCGTGGTATCAAAGATGGGTCGCAGGATCGAGAAGGAATTTCAAGCCTTCGTCAGGCCCACGTTGCACCCGAAACTCACGAAATTTTGCATTGATCTAACCAAGATAACCCAAGAACAAGTTGACAAGGCACCACAATTTCCTGAGGTATTCGTCAATTTTATACGGGAGTGTCATGTTGAAGGAAAGGAAAACTGGTTGCTAAGCTGGGGCGATTTCGATCTTGACATGCTCTTGGTTGAAAGCAAGCGACACGAAGCCGAGATTTACGAGCTCGGCTTGAAGGAAAACCCGCTCCCGCTTTGGAACCACGTCAACTTGAAAAAGCTGGCAGCAACCACCTTCGGGGTCGAACGAATGGGATTGCAAAGCATGCTAGGTTTCCTGGGGATAAAATTCTCGGGACAGCACCATCGCGCAATCGATGATGCACGCAACATCGTGAACATCCTCATTGCTGTGTTGAAATCAAAAAAATAACCGGGTCACGAGCGAAAAGACCGTTCATGCAAACCTTTTTACACCGGCCGGGAAAAACTACATGGGTTATCTATATGGTGACGCGAGTCGCAATAGTCGGCGCGGATGGCGCCATGGGATGCCACATCTCGAGGCTGGCAATGGAGGACCCCGAGATCGAGATCGTGCTTGCCTTGACGGAAGTTGGATCGCAAAACGTGGGCACGGACGTGGCGGCGCTCATCGGGAAAACTCCTATCGGGGTGAAGATCACGGACATATCTGGCTTGGATCAAAAAATTAAGCAGGCCAAACCAAATATAGCAATTGACTTTACCGTTGCAAAGGCAACCGAGGAAAATGCCAAGGTATTCGTGAACAATGGTGTCCGCGTGGTGATCGGGAGCACTGGGCTTTCAGCGAGTTTTATCAATGATTTTGAAAAATTGGTCAAGGATCACGGTGTACCGTCCTTGATCGCATCGAACATGGCCGTGGGCATGAACCTCTTCATGAAGGTCGTCGGTGACGTAGCGAGGGTGCTGCTGGGCTGGGACGCGGAGATCATAGAAGCCCACCACCACAGGAAGAAAGATGCACCTTCAGGCACGGCACTCACGCTGGCCGAAGCCGTGGCTTCCGGGTTCGGGAAGTCACTCGATGCAGTTGCAAAATACGGCCGGCCGAAAGGACCGGCACCACGTACCCCGGGACCAAGCGAGATAGGGATCCACGCTATCCGTGCGGGGGGCATTGTCGGCGATCACACTGTCTTGTTTGCCGGACCGGGTGAGCGGATCGAGCTGGTGCACCGGGCAGATGATAGGACTTGTTTCGCATCGGGCGCGATCCTCGCGGCCAAGTTCCTCGCCAAGGCGAAAGAGGGAAGGATGTACACCATGCGGGAAGTCCTTGGCTTGTAAATGCTTGCCCTCGTCCTTTTTCTTACCGAACGGCATTCACCCGAAATAGAACGCGGGAAATATGTATGGGCTGATCATCAAGTACCACGCGATGAATGCAAGGGTGAGCATGACCGAAATGAATGGAACGGGTTTTTTTAACGTCCACCGGGTGCCAGAGTTGATGATCTCTGCCATTTCATGCCTGAGACGGGCGATCACCCACGTGCCGAGTAAGGAAAGCCCTGCAAAGATGGTGTAATGCAACATCCAGCCTTCCGCCCAGATCATGTCGGCCCCGCCCATTGCCCAGTTCCCGTAGGAGGCCCAGTACCATCCATTTGCCGAACCTTCCGGCGTCAGCCCGATCAAGTGGCACACCACGGGATCGAGGAACCCGAGGTTGATGCAATATATCCCATAACAAACGAGCAGCGTGCGGAATGCTTCTGCATAGTTCCTGTTCTGCACGAAATTGTTCATGCACAACGCTCCAATGAGCACGATGGGGATGAACCAGAAGAAGAACGTGTGGTATAATCCTTGGGCGGTCAACCCGAGGAAAATCCGTGTGGGGGATTCCCAGTTACCATCGAGTCCAGTGTCCGCGAACCACGTGACACCGAGATCAATGGCGAGCATATACAGGTAGGAAAAACCAACAGTAATGGCGGGCAAGATGAACGTCGAGATGACGCGCCGGCTCGCGCCGCGTTCCATGCACTTTCGCAAGATGAAACATTCGATGAACACCACGACAAGGAACGCGGGAAAAATCAAGTAATCCAAGTTCCAGCGCCAGTAAAACAGCCAAATGAAATCCCTTAACACGTTGACGGGGTCACCGGGCGTTTTTGTAACGTCCCAATGGATGGTGGATTCGAAATAAAGGAAACCTATCACGAAGGCAATGCTCGCGACGTTCAAGGCTTGGAAGGTCTTGCTCTTGAAGATGGTCTTCACGTGGTTTGGCTTCATCGGGATCAGCATTGATTTAACACGGGACCTTTAAAGTGTAATTCATCATGACGGACATCTGCAGCATCTTGCCTAGCATCGAGCTTGCCATCAAGGAGGAACTCGCGGCGAGCAACACGCCGGGGCTGGGTGTTGGACTCGTTCATGATGGCGCGCTCGTCTTCGGGAAGGGATACGGCCTTGCACGCGTGGATGAGCAAGCACCAGTCTCCCTTGATACCGTTTTCAAGTGGGGCTCCATATCAAAGCCATTCACTTGCATCGCGTTCTTCCAATTATGGGAAAAAGGCATGGTGCACCTCGATGACAAGGTTAATGATTACTTGAAAAATGGCTGGATACGGAAGAAACATGAAACTTGGCCAGACATCACGTTCAAGCATTTACTCACGCACACGAGCGGCATCGGGGAGGCAAGACGGTTCACCGACATTTTTTACCCGGGATTCAGGTTACTGACCTACGATAACAAGCCCGTCCCGCCCATGAGCACGTTCCACGAGCTTCCACAGTACGCGCAAAGCCCGGCGGGGCAAAAATATGCGTATTCCAACATTGGCGGGTCTATCCTGGGATACGTCATCGAGCTTGTTAGCGGCGAGAGCTTCCAAGATTACATGGTGCACCACGTGTTGGAACCGCTCGGGATGCATAATAGCGATTTCGACAGAAGCGAGCGTGTCAATCACGCGCTGGCTGCCGGTTATAAATACAAGAAAGGTATGCTCGTGCCGGCAAAGCCATGGAATAACATCATTAAACCAAGCGGGGGATTGCATGCATCGCTTGAAGACATGTCGAAATTCGTGGCTTGCATGCTGAACAAGGGGGAATTAAACGGCACGAGGTTGTTAAAGCGAGACACCGTGGAACTCATCTGGAAACCGCATTATTGGGCTCACGAATCATTCAAGGAAACGAACAGCATCGGTTTCATATTCCGCGTTGGTAGATTGAATGAGAGGAGGGTTGTCTGGCATACCGGAGGGTTGAGCGGGTTCACGTCCACCATGGATTTATTCCCCGATGAGAACACGGGCTTGTATCTTGTGGCCAACCTGAGCGAGACCTTGCACCATCGCATCACGCTCAGGCTCCGGCACCGGTTGCTCAAACTGCTCACGAATGCAAAACAAACACCTGTACCAACCATTGATGGCAACAAAGCTTACTGGAAAGATATCAAGGGATACTACGGGCCATACCCTGGCTGGCTCGCGAACACCCGGACAATCCTCGACGGGGTCGATTTCAAGATAAGCGAGAAAGAAGACCATCTCGTTTTTTCGAGCTTGTTTGGAGAGAACCAGAAAGGTATCAAGCTGAATCCAACGAACGATCCACTTGTATACCAATATCCGGCAGGTGAGACCGATTATGCAGATTACATGGTGAAGCTGGGGGTTACATTAAATAAGGATGGCGTGGTATCATCAATAGGAATGGATTTGCACGAATATCGATTGCTATCATGATTCTCTCTCCTTCATCTTGAAAAAAAATTATTGAATGAATTGGATGCCAGTATTTGTCTTGCCCTCGTCACTCGCCAAGGTCTTCGCTATCGTCGAGCTCGAACATGTCCTCGATGGAAACATCAAAAACCCTCGCTATTTTCATGGCAAGCTTCAACGAGGGATTGTAGGTTCCCTTTTCGAGATAGAGAATCGTCTGGCGGGTAACCCCGACTTTTTCAGCGAGGTCTTGTTGGCTCATGCCCTTGCCCTCGCGCAATTGCTTAATCTTCGTTTTCACGTTATCGCCCTCGCGCATTTTGCTCATGATGTAGGCTATGAACTGGTCGAACGATAGGTCGGCATCCTTGAAGATGTACGGGTCGATTTTATCGGACGCCAAGGGTTGTTGCGTGTACTTGTTCACCAGCTCGTCTATTATTGTTTGGATCTTGCTTGGATCCTTCACGCCCATGATGAGGCCTTCCGGGTGGGCACCACCCTGGCCTGATGGTGCTGACAATCCTGCTGTTTCTATCTTGACCGTGTAGAGCTTGAAGAGGCGATCGAATGGCCCTTGCACGATGCTCACGTTCTGTATCCGGCTGAACGGGATCGTCGTTTTCTTCCGCGTGATGACACCCGTGTGGATTTCCACGAAACGATTCGAGATGGTGTAGTGGAAATTTGCCAGGAATGCGCGCCCGTAGGCCGCGGTCAAGGCAAGCGGAATGAAGAAGCACGCGCCCGCGATGACGCTAAATGGAAGCAGCAAGATTGGAATATCAAACAGCACGCACCAATAATACGATGCGTTTATCAGTAACAAGAACAATCCCGTCGTCAGGAGGGTTTTTGGTACCAAGACGGGATCTGCCTTTCCGATTTCGTTGATGGTGGTCGATTCGGTCATGAAGCAATCATCTCTCGCATGGATGGAGTTGCCATCACGAATATGTAAGATATTTTTTACATATAAATATTGTCATGTATTTCTAACACGGGTGGCGCGAGACGTTGCAACCCCGCACGAAGCCATCCTCCTCCTCCTAGTCCTTTCCATGGATGCTTCATGGGATTCACGTTCATAAAAAAAAAGGTTGCCAATTCACTCAAGAAAATACCATGCGTTCGCGAGTACCTGCTTTTCCAACATGGAAACTATTGGCACCTTGGCTGGTCCTTCGCGCGCGATCTACTCTTGCCATACAATAGTGCCGTGCACGATCCCGCGCCAGCCGTGGCCGTGATGGCTTCGCGGGCATCGTTCCCGCCATCACGAGAGCTGTCGCCCCGGCGGTTATCGCCAGGCATTTCGCCAATATGCCCGCCGTTGCCCACGCTGGTGCCACCCTGGCATTCGATTCCCAGGGCGTGCCACGGCGAACGGCAATAGCCTTTCCAAAGCAGTCCGGTCAAGCCAGCCGGGTATCCATGCCATCATCACGCCCTCGTTCGTGTCGCTATTTGGTGTTAAGGTAACGCCTTTCGCCATTTTCAAAGGACTCCACGCGCTGGTTTTGCATCCGTGACGGATGATGCATACGGTGCCGATGCGGACGTCATGGGCGAAGCAGAAAAACTCGCGACGTTGGTGGAAAAAGTCAAGGCTACTCCAGATCGTGACAGCGCGCCTGCCGGGGTCGAACACGAGTTCCTTGGCACGTCTTGTTTCCCGTCCTGGGTTATGACCGTCAAGAGGCACTTCCCCGAGTTTGCAGCGTGCACCTCGGACTCGTACACGCCGATGGTGGAGACCGCGAAGCTCGTCAAGGCGCGTCATCCCGGTGCCACGGTCGTATTCATTTGCCCTTGCATTGCAAAAAAGCACGAGAGCCTCCAGAAACCGATGTTAGACCACGTCGATCACGTCATCACGTTCGAGGAACTGGCAGCCATGTTCGTGGCCTCAAACATCGACTTGCTTGAGATACAGCAAACCTTGCCTGCAGGAAGTGGAACGATCGCCGACGCGAGTTGGTTCGGGAGAGGATATCCCGTTGCGGGGGGCATTTGCATCGCGATCGTCGCGTATGCCAAGGAATGCCA
This sequence comes from Promethearchaeota archaeon, assembly GCA_041305945.1. GTDB lineage: Archaea > Asgardarchaeota > Lokiarchaeia > Sigyniarchaeales > Sigyniarchaeaceae > JBGLND01. The sequence goes on along the minus strand of JBGLND010000001.1, from coordinate 1,129,075 downwards.
CGGCATCGCGGGCTTCGAGATTGCACGTGCGGACACGTTGCGCGAGTGCAGGGAAATGCTTTCCAAGATCAAGACCGGGAAGACCGCACCCCGGCTCGTTGAAGGCATGGCCTGCCCCGACGGGTGCATAGGGGGACCTGGGACGCTGGCACCCTTGAAAGCCGCGCGTCGCGCGGTCGATACTTTTTCACGCGAAACTGGAAAAAAGGTACATTCTTGCGATCGTGAAGGATAACGTTGATATCCCCCCATCTCGCGGTTTCCCACGCCCTCGGGACATGGAATGATGGGAATAAAAAAAAAGGGCAGCTCAGTTGCCGACTTCCTTTTCTAGAAAGTCCTTTGCTTGCCGCGTGAGCTCGACGGCATCGATCTTCACGTGCTGCTTCGCTAGCTTCCGCTCGACGTTCTCGCGGTGGACGGTGTTGAAAGCGCAGAACGGGATCTGGAGCACCTTGCCGGGGTGATCGGGGTCCATCATGCCGTAATGCACCAGGCACCTTTGCACCCGTTCCGTGTCGAAATTGTAGGAGTCCTGGAAGTGCATCGATGATACCATCAAATTGTTGCTGGTCTCGAAGAAGCCACCCGCGGTCTCGAGCTTCGGGTTCAAGATCAACGGGATGAATTCCTTGACCGGGCCATCGACAGCCTTCAAAAATCTCATCGATCCAGCCATAAAATAGGCTTTTATCGCCTTTCTATAGGCGAAATCCGATGCTTGGTTGATAACGTTGCCGATCTGCTCGCCGAACAGCTTGGCGAGCGGGCCGATGAATTTCTGGGACATGTTCGGCCACTCGCCTTTTTGAACGAGCCCGAAGACCTCATCGCTCCATTTTAATAGCCCATCAACGTCGAACCAGTCTTCTATCTGCATCCATTTCTTCGTTTTCGGGTCCACGGCCATCACGGTTGCGAACCCGCAATCCGGGTGCGAGGCCATCGTGAACTGCGGCGCGAAGTCATACCAGCCCATGAGCTTGGTCATGTTCGACGTCGCGGGGATGGGATAGATGTAGAGGTCCTTGACACCCGTCACGCGGCCTATTTCTTGGGATAAATCACTTGTCGTGTAACGTAATTCGCGTACTTGCTCGTTGTCGATGCGTCCACACAAGGACACGGGCTGGAAGATGATCCCCATCACGACGTCCCTGTTCTCCTTCGCGTAGTCCATGATCGGGCCGACCTGATGGTCGTTCATGCCCTTCGCGATGGTCGGGACGAGTGCCAGCCCCGAGAAGCCAGCCTTGCGGCAGTTCTCCACGACTCGCTTCTTCTGCGCGAGCAAGTTCACGCCCCTGACCTTGCGGTACACCTCGGGGTCGTCGGCCGAATCGAACGACAAGTATATAGCATTCATCCCTGCTTCTTTCAAGTCCTTGATGTACTGCACGCCGTTGCGCGCGGCGAGCTTGAGGCCGTTGGTCGTGAGCATGATCTCGACGAACCCCATGTCGCGTCCCATCCGCACGATGTCGACGAGATCGTCGCGAACAGTGGGCTCACCGCCGGAAATTTGCAGCAGCACCGGTGGTATGGGTTTTATGTTCCGGAAATGCTCGAGCACCGTTCGTAATTCTTCCATGGTCGGCTCCACGATGTAGCCCTTGGCACTCGCGTTCGCGAAGCAGATCGGGCATGCCAAGTTGCACCGGTTCGTGATGTCGATGAGCGCTATGCATGGCGAGCTTCGATGCTCCATACATAAGCCACAATTGTGCGGGCAGCCCTTCCCGGTGTTCTTGATGTTGTCCTTGTTCTCGATCGTCACGTAATCGTGGTAATAATCTTGGTTCTTCTCGTATTCGGCAGGATTCCTCGATATGATGTCCTCGAAGAACCCGTGTTCGTTGCAGACCTTTCGCATCAAGACGCCTTCCTTGCCCGTGTCCTTGATGACATCCAGGACGAGATTGGCATCTATTTGCTTCAAGCACTCGGGGCACACCGATTTCGTGCGCCGGTACAGTCGTTTTCCTTCTAGGTTTTCCACGTGAATGGCCTCCTCGGGATCCTGAATTCCATCGGGTTTGTTGGCCGGCCGGTTTAGGAAGTACCGGCCCTTTTTTTGTTATTAACAAACGTCCCCGTTTCTAGTAACCGGGGGTGGTTCTGCGTTGTTTTATATTACCGCCCGTTTGTTTTAACGATTTTTCATGCTTGATACCGATCAGATGGGTAAACGTATGAAAAAGGGGGGAGGAAAAAGGGAGCGCCGTTCGTGGTTCAACGGCCTTTTTGTTCATCGTCAACGATCTCGACGAATGCGATGCCCATCCCGATCGCGTCCTTGAGCATGTTCTTGTGTAGGTTCTGCCACGTGTCGCGCACGGAATGCCAGTTTGGTGGTTTCTTAAAACCCTTCTTCGTCGTCCCGTCATCGAGCACGCTGATGATGAAGGATGCCTTGAACCCGGCGTGCGTGTACATGCACGCGTCCGACGATCCAAGTCCCAGCTTGCGTCGTTCCAGTGGCGCCACGTTCGGGTCTTCGTGCTTGTATCGTTCATGGGCTTTTTCTATCCTCTCGATCACTTCCATGCTGTAACCATGCGGCGCGTGGAAGTCCTTCGTGATAACGTTGAAAGCATTCCCGCCGCCGATCCCGTCCATGATAAATGCGTAACTATTGCTGAGAATATCTCCATGCTTAGCCACGAACGCTTTTGCACCTTGATCACCAATCTCTTCGGAGCCCATCGAGCCAATTATGATTTCAACGTGCTCAGGCTCGTGCTCGCGGAAATATTTTCCTATCGCACCCGCGACACCAACCGCGGCGAGGTTGTCATCCGCGCCGGGCACGATGGTGCTCCCGTGCAGGCTGTAGATCAAGTACACGAAGAATGGAAGCAAGATGGCAGCCACGATGAGGAAGGTTGCATCGTGTCCCGTGAATGGCAACGTTGCTCCAGGCAAGAGATTTTCGGTGAACCACGACGGCAAAGACGTGCTGGCCAGCGACCCGATGACCTTCGCGATGGCAAACCCCAGCGTGGCAGCGATGAAGGTGACTCCAAGCGCGAACTTCCCGAAGGGGATTTTCTCGTGCTCCGCGATCCGCATCTGTTTCGCCGAGTCTACGTGACCCTCGAAAACGACCCGTGCCTTGACTTCACCTTTCGGCCGTATCGTGCCCCACGCGTTCGTCGATATACCCTTCTTGAACAAGGGCGATATCCACCGCTTCAGGTAAAACAGTTCCGCAGCCAGGACGAGCAACCCACATGCCACCAAGAGTGCCGGGACGATCGAGAGCAACCCGGGCAGGAACACGATCGTTGCAGCCGCTGCCAAGACGAATACCCCAACCACCTTGAAAATGCCTTGCGGGTACAGGTTCGGTCGTGTCTCGAATTCCTCGAAATGGGTCTCGTCGCAATATTTCTTGAATTCTTGTTCTATCCACTCGTTTGCCTTTCGTTCCGCATCGGATGACGAGTATCGCGGCCCGAAACGTTCTATGACCTCCTTGGTGAGGTCGTGCGCGTAATCTGCCAGCGATTCCAGCTGTTTTTTTGCTGTCATGGCGATCTTACTTCCTACCTTGTGGTTCGATCTTCATATTAAGGACACATTCATCTCTCGCGCATGGCTATTAAAACGGCTCTTGCCACGTCCCCTATCTTTCCACCACCAAGCCATCGTATGTCACGTCGACCCCGTGCGGCTTCATGATCCCGACGATGTCGTCGTACACGAGGTTATTCTGGTGGGAAAAGTGATGCGCGAAGAAAAGCGCGTCCTCTGAAAGGAGGTCCCGCGTGATGAATTCCTCACGTGTCTTCAAGAAAGACTCGTTCGAGTGATGGCCACCCGTGGGGTTCGAGCCGACCGTGCAATCGAGCGCAACCACGTCCATCGTCTTGCCCAATGATTCGATGAATTCCCACTCTGTTTCGGCCCACAAGCCCGTGTCGGTCCCGTACAAGAACCGGGTGCGCCCGTCATCGATTATAAAGTTCAAGCTGTCCTCGGGTTCCTTGTGGTGCGCGTGTATCGTGGAAATCGTGTACCGGCCAATGCCGGTCGTCTGGTGCGGCACCAGCACCCTCGTTTCCAGCAACAGGAACTCCCCGAGTTCTTCGATCACTTCCTCCTTCGAGGGTTTCAGCGCGACGTTCCCTTGGCTAAATTCTTCCATCAAGGCGATGCTGATCTGCTCGTTGAAGGTGGCGATGCTTTCCTTGTTGCCCCACAAGATAGCCATGTCCAAGGTTCCTTTCTGCCTGGCACCGAATTTTCGCTGGATCATGTCCCTCGCTTGCAAGTGATCCGGGTGGCTATGCGTGATCAAGATGTTTTTCAGCCTCGTGAAATCGACGTTGAACCTGACGCATTGGGCTGACGTGTCCGGCCCGTAATCGATTATCAAGTCGTCGTTAACGAGCACGCTTGACCGGCAGCGGAGATTTCTACCCCCGAGCATCCTTGCTCGCTGGCAGTTGTTGCAATTGCAAAATATAGCCGGGTATGCCTCGGCGGCACCCGTGCCAAGGAATGTGAGTTTCACGCGTTACATCTCCGGGTGGAATAGCCTTTTTTCCTCTAAAGCAATGATGCTATCAAAAAGTGATCATCCATGGAACGGGGTAGCTGCTCGGCGTGCGGCGTGCGGCCCGCGGACACGCGGTGCTCGGCTTGCGGCCGGGGCTTGTGCAAGGAACATGCCATCCACGACGACCCGTACCATTCAAGCGGGCTATTCTATTCCCCGAAGGATTATTGCAAGTCGTGCTACGTGAAGAAACAAGGTCTTGGTCGTGCGGCCCTCGTCTTGTTCATCATCCTGCTGCTTGCCATATTCGTGCTGCTGGGCATTTTCATTCCCTTTTGATCCAAGAGCATGATATGCGAAAAACCAGCTTGCCGAGATATTCGTCGCATTTCTTTATCTCCTTCTGCGCGCCGGGAATGTTTTGCTTGAAGAGCTCTTCTTGGATTTGCTTCGCGTTCGCGATGCGGTTGAAGGCTTGTTGAAAGTTCTTTGCTTTTTCGAGTTCCTTGGCTTCCTTCCAGAATGACTTGTACATTTCTTGAAAATTCCGTATCACTCGCTCGATCTCGCTCGCCACGAATTTCGCGACATCCTTGTCCTTCATGATCGTTGATACGATGAAGTTCAACATGTTTTCCATGTTGAAATCATATTTCAACGAAATTTCATATATCCCGACCGTGCTCCCGTGAATATTCTTGATATCGGCCACTTTCTGGTTGAAATCGTTGGGTTGCGCCCCGTCCGCATCGAAATTATTGATGAGAATGACCAGCGGCACTTGCGAAAATGAAGGCTTGTTGATGGTTTGCAAGAGCATGCGCCTGGCATCGTTGAACTTGCCCAGATTCAAGGCATCAACGATGAATATGGAAATGTCGATCACGCTCGCCTCGCTTGCATCCAAGAAGTCGTACCCGATGTTGCCAAGCAGGATGCGGGACGTCGTGATGGTGTATGTAGTTCCAAGCGCCAAGAAACGTTCCTCGATGAAGTATTGCTTCAGCGACTCGACGGCTTGCACGTCGGTCCCGAAGATGCAAAAGCGCACGTCCTTGATGGTCTTCCTCGCCGGGCTTTTTTTCTGGGCATGAGGGGTCTTGGGTGAAGGGGGCCCAATAACCGTCACGATCTCCGGTGCGGCGAACACCGGGAGCGCCTGTTGCTGGAGAGCCGCCGTGATCTCGTCGAGGGTTGCATCGGATTCGTCCTTGATGCTTCCAGCGGGTGTTGCCCTTGATGCCCGTTCCTCGGCCTCCCGTTCCAGTTTCGCCACGATGTTCGCCAGCTTCTTGTAATCCCGCCCCCCGGCCGCCAGAACGCCCAGCTGGAACAGGTTTGACGCGATGTCCTTGGCGATGTTCATGGAGGCCAAGGCATGCTCCAAGTTTTTTGCCTTGTATGCTTCCATGCCCGCTTGGAAAAACTTCTTGTACCGGTCCTGAAGTGCCCTCACTTGTTCCTTGACTTTCTGGTTGACGAAATATTCAACACCGTCATCCTTGAGCACCATCGTGGTGATGGCGTTCAAGGCGGCCTCCATGTTCTGGCCAGTAGATGCAGAGACCTCGTAGATGGACATCTCACGGCCCTCGATCTTGTCCAACCCGTATTTTTTCTCGATGATGTCACGCTGCATGCGCAAGTCCAAGTCAACCTTGTTGATCAGGACCAACAGTGGCAATCCTGTGGTCTTGGGATTCTGCAACATGCGGTGGAGCTCGCTCCTGCCATCCTGGATGCGATCCTCCGAACGGTCGGAGGCGTCCACGACGAATACCATGATGTGGGGCTGCTTCAAGTAATTCTCCCAGTCTGGCCGGAAACGCTTCTGGCCGCCGACGTCCGTGAATTCCAGCGTCAGGTTGGAAAGGATTATCTTGCTAATAGAGACGCCGATGGTTGGGGCGTGATTCACGAATTTGTTTTCTTGCAAATACGAGACGAGCGTGGTCTTCCCGACCCGATCGAGCCCGAACACGAAGATTTGGAGTTTTGGCATGGCGCGGGCAACTCATCCAGTCAAACACGGCGAATGGCCACTCGATCTAAGGAAGGAGACACCGTTCAATAATGGTTCCCGTTCATGCGAATCGAGGTTCTTATTTATAGAGGCCCCACCAGCTATTTATAGCAAGCAATCTGGAGCTAGCCTAATCCCCGGTCCCGATCATACAATCCCCGGGTGGCTCGCGGACCGCGTGAGCACGCGGTATAATGTAGAACGTGGCAGCATCACGTGACGGGCAAAAAAAGCAAAGAACTGAAAAAAATGAGACCCCCGGACATCATTCTCGCGGATTGGGACGAGGATATCGGCCCGATCATCATAAAAGCCATCATCGCTGATAAACCAAGCGAGGATGGCAAGATTGATACCGAGAACGATCCCGAGGTGCTCGTCTCGAGGTGCTACATCGCGGCACAGTCCATCTTCGCCAAGGAACAATTTTCAAAGATAAACTTCAATCTTCCAATTGTTTCCAGCCAGAAGCTGGCCGTGGTATCGTTTGACATTGCCCATGACGAGTCGGTGCGCGGGTCGAAGCGACCGTTCCTTTTACTCGCGCTGGTCCCGATGAACACGAGGTATGCCATCACCGACGCCATCCTCGCGGGCATGGAACCATTCGTGCTCGAATACAAGGACGGGAAGGTGCCCGATCTCGCCTCCATCCAAGAGATGGTCTCGGAACGCATCTTAAAGGGCGAAGAAAGCGCCAACCAAGCACCCTTCACCAAGGAGCAGCTCAAGGAGGAACTCAAGGAGGAATTCTCGGGGATCTTGAAGGACCATGCCGAGCGCCTCGCGAGCCAAGGCGTGAAGGTCAAGGTGTTCGCTTGCCCTACGTGCCAGAACAAGATTTACCCGGACGAAGTAGCTTGCACGAAGTGCAAAACCTTGATCCGGACGTTCTGCACGCGGTGTGACTCCCTCGTCGAACGAACCCTACGATTTTGCTCGAAATGCGGCCAGAGGAACCCTAAATTTGACCCTTCCATCCAGCTCGTGCTCCCCGATGATGCCGTGGAGCACGATCTCATCCAAGAACTCGACCTTGCCCCCGCGCTCAAGGGGAGCAAGGTCGCGAACCTGCTCGATATTGATGACGGGGATGGATTTGACCTGGAAAGCGCCAAGCTCCACGACGAGATCAAGGAATTGAAAGCGCAGCTCGAGGCCGAGCACCGGGTGTCGACGAAGCAAAACTTGTTCAAGCACTTCACGAAAGACTACGAGCCGCTTGGTGACGCGAGAGAGGTCCCGAGCGAACAGCCGGCCGTGCACAAGTCCATAGCCAGCATCGCCTTGCAACAATCACTCGGGGAGGCAGCGGTGGACGAGGTGGACCTCATCATCAAGGCGATGGGCTCCGAAATAGGCCGTGATGAAAGCAAGGGAAGCAAGGAAAGGGATAACATCCTCGTCAATTACTGGGATTGCTCGGTATTGCTTCACGCCCAATCAAAGGTGTTGATCGGCCTGGGAACGGACCCCGCATCGGCACGCCCGATTCCAGGCACGCTGTTCATCACGACGTCCACCGTGATGTTCGTGTCCTACCAGTACCGGATCGAAGACGTTCAGACAGACCTGTTCGCCTACCTCGACTTGCATCCAAAGTACGTGCAATTTCACCCGGCGGAAGCGATCCAAGATAATTGCTTGCAGTTCAAGCCGCACGGGATATTGGGAAGCAAGTTTCCGAATTGGGTTTCCTTGACCCTCAATTTTTCGTGGTCGGATGAGCAGGAAAAGGGAAACTGGAGCAACCAAGCAATTACTTTAAAGTCAACATTGGAAAAGTTGAAGGTGTTCGAGCGGGAACCACCGGTGTTGCTCGGAAAGTATTATTTCTTGATCGGGAAACCTCCAACCGATGCCGCCATCAGGAACATCATGGGCGACCTGACATTGCACTACCAAGCCATCGCCAGCATCATCAAGGCAAAATATCAAATCCTGTGAATAGAGGGCGCAAAGGTTCACCTCTCGGGTAGCCTTTTGATAGATATCCAGAGGATTTATACGCGCTTGATTGCCTCATTCTGTGGAAGTTAGTTTCGACCGAAAAACTTGCATCGAGATCGATAACTCATGAGAAGGTTTGCATCACTAGATTTTTTGCGGGGAATGGCCATATTTATGATGCTCTTCCTCCACATGGTGTCACACTTCTTGGACATCAACGCGTTGTTGGCGAACATCAATAACGAGCTAGCTATTAACGTGATAGCATTCATCGTGCTGCCCTATCTTGGCGGGCTGGCAGGGTTTTTCTTGCTGGTATCGGCGATCAGCAACACGATCAGCATGTACCGGCACCTCCAGGCGGGGAAACCCGTGGACACGCTTGTGCTCCGGCAGGTGCTCGGGGGTATCTTGCTCCTGGTCTTCGCCATGCTCTCCGAGGGATTCATCGGGTACCACGGGGCGGTCGGGGGTTTCTTCAAGAACTTGCCCAATCCCAGCTTCAACTGGACCACGGTCTTGGAACGGTGGCAGCACTTCGAGACGATCCACACGATCGCGTGGTGCGTCATCTTGAACGGCATCGTGCAAGGCATCTTGTCGAGGAACGACGGGTGGAAGAACGTCAAGAAGATAATCACCACCTACATCATCTTGGCAGTCATCATCGTCGCGCTCACCCAGCCCGTGTGGATGCTGGTCGAATCGATCCGGACTGTCCCGCCGTGGGACAACGGGTACCCGTGGAACCTCACCACGGGCAGCGAGACGTTTCGGCCAGTCGTCGGCGTGGCCCCCTTCTGGATGACCGTTGTGAACATTTTCATCACCCCGCTAGCCGCCCCGATGGAACCCGTGTTCCCGTACTTGGCCGTCTCGTTTGCCGGGTCTATCATCGGCATCTTGATGGCACAGCCCCGGGAGTCCATCCCTCGCGATTTCCCGAAGAAAACCATGACCGTGGCCTTGATCATGTTCATCATCGGCACCGCGGGCGTCATCGCCTTCATCATCACGGTCATGGAGGGTTCCGGGTTCGACGTCGCGCTGGGCATGTACAAGGACATCTCGTTCCACCGCCACTGGTTCAACAACCCGAATGTTGCGGAGACATTCACGTTCCCGCTCGCGTGGTTGTGGCAATTCCTCAGCCTCAACGGGTTCGGCATCATGCTCACGATCCTCATCATCCGGATGGTGGAGTTCCGTGGCTGGGGCGCGGGGTTTGCGAAGCGGACGATGTTCGTGCGGCGCTTCGGGTTCACCGCGTTCACCAACTACAACAACCAGTGGTACTTCTGGGCCACGTGGTGCTTGTACGGTCTCGTCGTGTTCAACGACCCCTACAAGGCCATGGATTGGGGGAACACGCTCATCTTGATCGTGCTCACGTTCGCGCTGTTCCACGGCATCATGAAGCTCTGGGAAAAGGTGAACTACACGGGCACCATAGAATGGTGCATCGCGACCATAGCGGCCCATCTCATCCCCGCCCGGAAATCCGACGCCGACCGAGCAAAGAAATGGTGGCAAAAGGGCCAGCTCGATGTGGATGGCACGTTCTACAATGCAGAATGGATCAACGTCATCGAAGAGAACGAGATCGATCACGAGCACCACGCTGACTCAAAGCTGGCGTACAAGCTTTCCCTTGCAGGGCTTGTTTCGATACTATTCATCCCCATCTCGATCTTCACGTTCTTCCTGGTACGAAACGCCATCAAGACGGAAGGGCTCAACAAGCACAGCAAGGTTGCAAGGGTGGTCTCGATCGTCGGGCTCGTGCTCACGATTGTTTTCTTCGCCGCGTGCTTCATCGTCACGCCCGCCATGCTTGGCATCGCGCTCTGAACGTCCCCGTTTTTCCTTTTTTTTTTCACGCCCGTCCCCGGGTTAAATTTAAATGCACGAGTTAGGAATGTACTAATGGCACTCCAAGTGGGAAACACGTCGTTCGCAAGCACCCCCTAGTGGAACGTCTGCGGGGTAGTAGCAAGGCCCCGCGGGCATAAAAACGAAACAACGAACGAGCAAGGCACGCGAGGTGGAAACACACGTACATCCAGGAACAAGAAGCCGAATTCGAAGATTTCTTGCAGGCCTTTCGGTCGTGTCCGGTGTGTGGAAGGGCGAACGAACGCGGGTACCTACATGCGTTCTTTTTCAGCTCATCGCTAAGCGACATCCACCTGAGAAACATGTTAATGGCATCGCTGCGGGATATCGAGGAGATCGCCATCGCGAGCGAGAACCATGTCATGGTCGGGATACCGTGCTGCAGCTGCTATCGGGGCTGTTTTTCATCCTCGGCAGGGATGCAAGTCGGCGTGCTTGTTTCTTTCTCTTGGATACTCAAGCTCGTGGTTGCCGGCGACGAAAAAACTGACAAGACGAGGATGATCCATCGGTGTGCCACCAACACGTTCGTGACCGATCACAAGCTGACGATCGGCGCCGCGTTCAGCATCAAGGACATCACGTTCGAGGACGGCCGCAATCTAAAGATTCAAGTCTGGGACTTTGCAACGGGAGGACGCTTTCGGTGGTTGCTTAGCGATTATTGCATCGGGGCATCCGGCGCGCTCGTCTGCTTCGACGTGACGGATTACGAAACCTTCGAGCACGTCCCGGGGTGGATCGACATCATCAGGAAGCAAGCCCCAACCATCCCCATCATTCTCGTGGGAACGGGCTGCGAAAAACCGAACCACGAGGTGGATTACCCCGTTGCACGGCAATACGCGATTGATGCGGGATGCAGTGGCGCGGTATACTGTTCGTGCGAGGACGTGGAAAGCATGCAGTCCATTTTCATGGACATTGGTACATTGATGACGAGTTATTTTGACGAGTACCAAGCTTGCAGGTAACCAGCGTGCTCCCTGCCAGCACGGATGTGGTAGGACATGACCAAACAACGGAGAAACGTGGATCTAGAAAGGTTCTTGCGAGCATTTCCTTCATGCCCCGTGTGCAGCAGGCAGAACGAGCAGGAATACCTCAGGAAGTTTTTTTTCAGCACCTCGCCGGAAAACGAGGCCTTGAGGGACATGTTACTGGAAGCGATGCCAGACATCACTGACATTGCCATCGCAAGCGGCGATCAGGTGAAGGTCGGCATCCCGTGCTGCCGCTGCTACGAAAAAATATTTTCCACGGGGGCCGCCGGGACTGCAAGAGAATGTCCCCCAGACATGCGTCTCAAGCTCGTGGTTGTGGGCGATGATACTACGGATAAACTGAGAATAATCCAAGAACATGCAAGACCAGATTTCACGTACAACTATAAATTGACATTAGGGATGTCGCTGCTCGAGCTCGTGGGGCGCGGGGTGGGCTTGGTGTTGTCGGGCTTTGTTCTCACGATCTTGAATTATAATTACCAGCTCACGATCTTGCTCATGATGTCCGCTGGCATGGTCGGGGCATTCATATGGACCTTGGCTCTCAAGTGGGTGGATGCAGACCATGCAAGGATAACCCGTATCTTGGATGAAAGGGCAGACAAGTTAAAAAATCATGGAGATACAACTTGATCTGCTTGACTATCTCTCGGCATCAGGTGCTTGACATTTGAAAACGGGAAAATCCCGAGTCTATTCCCCGAAACAACTTGAGAAGATAAACAAGTCGATCCCGGTCGTCATGTGCCCGACAATCCACAAGCTGGCGGGCGTGTTCCTCCCCGGGCAAGTCGAAGCAACCCCCATCGTGTTTCGAGATAGATTGTTAACGGTGACGTTTTGTCGCGAGGGTTCGCGTGGAACTCGCGTGTTGATCCACGATTTTTTCACGAGAGAGCTGGTCAAGGCGTTTCCGTGGGATTACGGGCTTGGTTGCGCGATCGTCGCCGGTGGGTCAATCCGCATCTTCGGATCGACCGACTGGGAACGCAAGGGAAACGCCATCTACACGGCGACGCTGGATACCGGGCTTGACATCGACCCCGGGACCACCAAGCTCGCGTTCCGAGCCCGCCCGGACCAGCAAGTGTACAACACGTCCGTCTGCACGGGGTCCACGCCCGGCGAGTATATCATGGCATACGAGCTTCGGGAACCGGACACGGTTCCCTTTTCCATCAGGTTCTTGAAATCCACGGATCTCGTTGCGTGGGAACCCATCGGGACGATATTCCAACCGGGCATTTATGCCGCGTGCCCGACCATCCGTTACAGCAACGTCTGGTATTATATCATCTATCTCGAGCACCGGAAGGGCTATGTCGAGTGCATCTCCCGGACCAAGGACTTTACATCGTTCGATCACTTTTCGGGCAACGCGGAATGGGGCCCGGACGTGCAAGTCCTGTCGCCAAGGGGGTACATCCACGAGGGCCTCAACAACTCGGACATTGACTTGGTCGAATACAAGGGGATGACGTACTTCGTGTACGCGGACGGCGACCAGCGGGGGTGGGATGACATGCGGACGGCGGTCTACCTCGGCCCGATAGACGGTTTTTTCATGCAATTCTGGCGGGATTGATGTTTTAAGAGGGGTTAGTAAACAGTTCAACCTTTCACGGACAAAGTTGGACATGGCATGGATGACACCGGGGTTTTAAGGCATCGATTGAATGCAAGTTACCACCATGATACCATCATGGTATCATGATGGTAATAATTGAAATAACGGTGGCGCGACATCATCAATCATCGATTGTTGAACATCCACGCGCGAGCGTGCTGGTGACAACCACGATGCACCTGACACGAACAAACCTCTCAGCGATGCTGATACTCGCATTCGCATTTCCCTCGGTAAACATTGCCGTGGGTATCCAAGTCCACGAACAATCGAAGCTAGCAGTGTACAATGTAAGCCTCGAAACGCCATTTAGCGTGGCCGCGGGTGGCGACGTGGTGATAGGGGCCGCCGTGCACACGCGGGGATTGAAAACGGACACCCAATACAGGGCCATCCTTGAAATGCACTTCAACAGTATCACCCCGGAGAACGAGATGAAAATGGGGTTGCTCCGTCCTAACCAAACGGGATATTACTGGGAAAACGCGGATTACTTGGTGGATTATGCCGAAGGCAACAACATGACCGTCCATGGCCACACGCTGGTGTGGCACAGCCAGGTTCCCGGGTGGCTAGACGATTTCGCTGCCGATCCAGGGAACGACAAGGAGGCATGGCGGGCCATGTTGAAGGACCACGTCCAAACGGTGGTTGGCAGGTACGCGGGGCGCGTCCACGCGTGGGACGTCGTCAACGAGGTCGTGGACGTGGGCACGGGTGGCGAGAATGGCTATAGGAAAACCATCTGGTACGAGAAAATCGGCGTGGATTACATCAAGGACGCCTTCACCTGGGCGCACGAGGCGGATCCTAACGCAAAACTCTATTTAAACGATTATAGTTTGTGTGCGGACTTGGAAAAGCTCGATTTCACGCTTCACCTCATCGCCGAGCTCCAAGGGGAAGGCGTGCCCATCCACGGCATCGGGTTCCAAGGTCACATAAGCTTGGCGAGTCCCACGGTGGACACGATATGCCAAGCCGTCGCAATGGTAAACGAGTATGATGTAGACGTGTGGGTGACCGAGCTGGATATTAAAGCGGGCGGAATCGGGGCAGTCTACAATAATTTTATAGCCGGCCGGCAGGCGACCCGTTATTCGGAAGTAATAGAGGCGTTCTCCGGTGCGGAACGATTAGTCGGTATCAGCACGTGGGGCGTGTACGACGGCAGCTCCTGGCTCCATAGACCGGGAGAAAACGAGTTCCAGTGGCCGCTCTTGTTCGACGAGGGGTACGCCCCGAAACCGTGTGCTGCATCGTTTGCAAGCGCGCTGAGCACGTGCATCGCTAAATGATGATGGATGGCACGCATCAAGGATTCCACGTCTGCCACCAGATGGTGCCGCGGGATCAGTCCCGCGGGATCGGTCCCGGTTACCAAGGAGGTAAAGGCGGGAGCAACGGCAAAGGTACCGAAGGCATACCTCTTCGATTTTTTCAAGAATTTCAAGTGCTACCTCGAGAATGTTTCCCGCGCGCAGTGCCAAGGGCTTGCTCACGCCATTGCCATGTACGGCGTTTTGCTTTCCGTCATTGCATTCTTCTGGCTGGATCGCTCGTTTTTCACGCTGGAAAACGTTGCCACGGTCTATATTTCTTATCTCGCCGCCATCTGCACTGTAGGCATCTCGGGACTCGTCGTGGCAGTTCGGTGGCGGCTTGCCCGTGACATGGTGCAACCCAAGAACGCATCCTGAACTCGAAAGGCCGGTATTTATACGGGAACGACGGAGAGAAAGAATCATGGACAACATCCGGATGGCGGCCGTCTGCACGAGAAGCCTCTGCGGGGAACCAGAGAAGAACTTGAAAAATATGGTGTCGTGGGTGCAACGAGCAAAGAATGAACGGGCGAATTTCGTACTGTTTCCCGAGGTTTCTATCACGGGATACGACTCCACCGACGTGAACTTCTGGCAAGCCGAGCCCATCGACGGGGAATCGGTCATGGCTTTGATCGAATCTGCCAAGCAGAATGACATGTATATATCGGCAGGGCTCTTGGAACGGGAGGTGACGGGTGCCGTCTACAACACGCACGTGATCGTGGGGCCACGCGGGCTTGTTGGCGCGTACCGCAAATCCCACATGCCCACGGAAGAATATCGCTCGACGGCCATGGGCTCAAAATTGCCGGTCTTCCAAGTTCCCACGGGTGAAGGAACCACCACGTTCGGGATTTCCATTTGCTATGACAATTGCTTCCCCGAGCCATCCCGGATAATGGCGTTGAATGGGATGGACGTGCTGCTGGCCCCGTTCGCGTTCGGCATGGGAAGGTGGGACTCCGATGATGATATAGAGAACCAGGTCATCGCGCAGGACAAGTGGAAAAAACAAGTCACGAAGTACATGACGGCCCGCGCGCACGACAATACCGTGTATGCAGTCGTGTGCGTTTGCACGGGGCACGTGAAAGGCCTGCAAGGAAAGCAAGAATACTACTTTCCCGGCGTGTGCATGGTATTCGACCCAGAAGGGAACCTCGTCGCAGAGACACCCAGCAACGGCGTGCGGGAGCAAATGCTCGTCACCGACTTGCTATTTTTTCCGCGAGAGGACCGGAAAAAGGGCTCGTACTTCCCGCTGAAGTACAGGCGCCCAGAAATGTATGGTGACTTGAGCAAGCTCCCGTGAAGGCGTCTATTTAAATGAAACTTCCAGTAAACCATCTCGCGAGAGTATCCGGCGTGGTGCTCCTGGTCCTGTTGTTCATTTTCAATACCTTCGTCATTTTCAATCCAGAAATTTGTGCTTGGGGCAAGACCGTGTTCAAGGCCCGCACGGGCGTGCGAAGCTATGCATTCAACGGGACGATCTCCCGCGAGGTGCTGGAGAGTTATCTTTCACGATCGATTACTTTTTCCAGTTTCTTGCGCCGTGAACACTTGGAAAACTCGTGGAACCTGGGAAACATCGATGACAATTTTCGATGCATTGCGAACATTGGTGCAAAATTCATTGGCAGGGCCATCTGGACGTGGTGCGATGAGGCAAGCCTTGTCCAGCACATCAACGAGGCCAAGCTGCTCGCCGAGCGCGCGCATGACATGGATCCCGAGATGATACTCCAAGCAGCCCTTTTTGAAGCGGTTTCCATCCAAGTTGCATCGATACCCGTGCCGGGCTGGGTCTTCGAGGAATTCGGACTCGCGGTGGAAGCGCGGAACTTTTCATTCGACACCATGCACGATCCCGGAGGTCCACATGCCGGTTTCTGGGGTGAACACACTGCCGTTCCGGACATGAGCCAGCTAGAAACGAGACTGTGGTTTTTCTTCCTCGCAGCAACGTACATCGACATGGGCATCGAGGCCTTGCATCTCGGCCAAGTCGCGCTCATGACCATCAACGACCCGGGACTCGTTCACTGGCAAGACATGCTCCGGCGCGTCCGTGCCTATGCCACGGCACACGCGAGGCGCCACGTGGTGATTTGCGATGCCCACGTCCCGAACGGCGGTTACGTGGTTGGGTGCAATCTCTTGTTTGATTTTCATTCCTTTCCCCTCCGCCCTGAAGAAATTGCATGCGAGCCACAAAACGCAGAATTGATCGTGGGTCACGTGGATAGCATTTACAAGAGGAGCAAGGGCGGGATAGCACCTAGCGGATGGGCCTGCGATTCGCTTCCCTATCTCGTGGAGTTTGATAATTTCGGCATTTCCAGCAGTCCCGGCGAAAATATTGGCGGGGTATGGACGTGGGGGTACGACGAGATCACGTGGTACGCGCTCCAGCCCGAAGCATACCGGAACGGGTGGCTGCTGTACGCGGTTCGATGGCTGGAGGAACATGACCCGAATGGCTTCGTGGAGATGCCCGGGAGCCGTCCCGTGTCGGTAACGATTAACGGAGGGCACCAATACTATGCAAACACGGCCAGCACGAACATGACAAATGGATTCAACCAAGAGGAAACGATCAAGAGCATCTGGGAGCAGATGCCCGGTTTTTCCCTCGCTGATGAATAGGTCAAGCAACCGCGCGTCTTTTATAAAGCTCTTAAAACGTGCATCATTCACGAACCGTAGAGACTCTGGAAAAAAAACGCACGAGTTTGAATTATAGTGAGCGATAGAGACAGGCGAGACCGGCGTCCGCGAGATGGCGGTCCGCAGAGACAAGGTGACCGGGGCGATCAAGGACGCTACGGTGGCGGGGGAAACCGTGGTGATCGTGGTGATCGTGGTCCCCGTGATGACTACGGGGGCCGTGGTTTCCCGCGTAACGAAGACAACTACCGCGGGGATTATGGTGGCGGCGGATCGCGACCATATCGACCCCACCACAGGCAAGGCAGGGAACGGGGCCCCGTGTCACGACACGGCCTCCGAGACACGTCCAATCTCGACACGACACCCATCAAGACCTTTCACGAGGCAAAATGGGCGAAAGCAGACCTACCGAAGCTCCTTGAGAAGATGAATTTCATCACCCCAACCGAGGTGCAGTCTAAAACGATTCCCTTGGCGCTTGCGGGGAAGAACGTCATCGGCCAGTCCAAGACCGGCACGGGCAAGACCTTGGCGTTTGGAACGCCGATCATCGACAAGATCGACCCGTCGATACGGTCAATACAAGCCTTGATCCTGACACCCACGAGGGAGCTGTGCTTGCAAGTGGCAGAGGTGATCAGGAGCATCGGGAACCACTTCAAGATCAAGGTCTTGGAAGTGTATGGTGGTGTTGATTACAGCAAGCAGAAGGACGGGCTTTCATCCGGCGACATCGCGGTCGTGGTGGCAACACCAGGCCGGCTCATTGACTTGTACCAGCAGAATTACTTCACGTTCGATTAAGTCGATACCATCGTGCTCGACGAGGCGGATAGGATGCTCGACATGGGGTTTTTCCCCGATATCGAGTACATCTTCGACCAGCTACGAGGTTCCAGGCACGAAGCACAGATTCTCTTGTTTTCAGCGACGATCTTCCAAGAAATAATGGACTCGATCGATGCAGTAACCCACGGGAATCAAGTGATCGTTCGCATCGGGAAGAACGAGGATGAATTCGTCGTGGACAAGATCGAACAGGAGAAATACGTGATACAAGACAGGAGCGAGAAATACCAGATGCTCTTGAAGGTCATGAGGGAGGAAAAACCACAGCGGGCTCTCATCTTCGCGAACACGATCTCGGGGGTCGAGTTCCTCGAGAACCGGCTCAAGCAAGATTTCAAGTTTCCCGTCGTTGCCATCTCGGGGAACGTGAGCCAGAAAAGACGGGAGCGTATTATCCAGATGTTCAAGGACGAGCAGGTGAACCACTTGATCGCGACCGACGTGGCATCACGCGGCTTGGACATCCCCGGCATCACGCACGTGATCAACTACGATGTCCCCCAGTACCCAGAAAACTACATCCACCGCATCGGCAGGACAGGACGTCTCGATACGGACACGGGGACGACGCGTAGGGGCAAGGCCATCACGTTATGCATGCAAGACGAGCTCATCTACATCCAGCGGATCGAGGAGCTCATCAACCTTGAAATAGTAACCAAGAACAAGCAACAAGAAGAGGAATGGCGGCCCCGCAACCCATTCAGGTATTGAAACGATGATTTTTATTTTTCCTGCATTTTCCTTTTCATATTTGCGTGTACCTTGAATCAATAGAATCACGGCATTGAAAGGAAGAATGTGATTTACACGCCCTTGATAGCGCTCATGACCTTCGGGCCGAGCAGCACGTTCATCGATGTCGTTCATGATGTCGATGGTTGCTTGTATCTTGCGAACGAGATATGCCAGCTCGTCCAGGAACGCTGCCGGCAAATGCTCGTTTTTCCTGCCCCGGAGCCATTTTTTCAACACCGGGTAATTCCCGATCCGGAATGCCCACGCTTCGGCTGACACGCCGTCGACGTGATCGGTGCCGTTCACGTAAAGCCGATTGCTGGCGGGATCGTACCGTGGATTCCGTACGTGAATCGATGGGCGTGGTTCGCTTGAGCCGGCAAGCGCGTAGTTGGGTGCAAGGCGTGAAAGGTGGAGGTTGACAAGGGTGCACCCAAGGGTGGCGATCCGGAGAAAACCATCGCGATCACGGACAAACGGGACCCGCGGGAAGTCATGCTTGAGATACTCGGAAAAACGGGCCCTGTATTTCCGGGAATGGAGCATCGCATACACGTACCCGAGAACCGTTATTGGCTGAATGGCCTCGCCGGGATAGGTTGCATCGAGGAATTTGATGAACGCGGGCAGGAAATTCGGGTGCATGGTTTTCCCTTCGCTGCGTGTTTTCCCGCCACCCGCGATCGCGTGCAGCGGGAAAAAATACGCGCTCTCGCTCGTGCGCGACGACAGCACGCCAATGTCTCCCGGCACCGGGGTGACAAGGCAATGGTTGAACTCGCCCGTGCTCAGCAACCGGGTCGTGATCAAGGCCACGTTGCCCGGTACCATGTGCCGCATCACGCGGGCACGGTCCCGGGTGATGATCGATGGTGAATAGTAGACGAACCGGTAGTCGAAAGGCCGGTAAAGGTAGGGGATGATTTTTTCATCGGCGAGCCCCTCTGCCTTCATGCGCGTTCGGTATTTCTTCACGAGCTCGATTCCATCCTTCAAGCAATACTTTTCCTTGAAATCCGCGTCGGACATGGGGCCGATGGCATCGAGGAGCTTGTCCTTCAGCCGTTGCCGTGCCAGCTCCACGACGAACGCGTCCCGGTGGGTCTTCACCCCTATGATGAATTCAGCAAATATCTCGTTCAGTGAAACGAATGATTGGAACTCTTGCTCGTGCGTGGTGTCCCGCGGGACCATGAAATGGTACGGGGGCACGGGAACCAGCCGCGTGAAAGGCACTGCACCGAGCTGCATCGTTGCCAAGGCAGAGAGCTTGTGCTCCCGGGTGCCGAACACGTCGTGATGCAGCACGTCGCAGCTTGTAGGACCGGCGATCGAACGGACGAGAAGCACGATGGCAGTTCCAACCTTGATATCGAAAACGCTCTCATCTGCATCCCCGCGAGGGCCCATTTCCATGATGTTCGAGTTGCCGTGCAAGTTGATGATGTAAATCTTGTTGAAACACTTCAAGAGGCTCGTTCGCATGACCCGGTATATGACCTTGTATATGAATGAATTGTTGATGACGAATCCAACGATGCCTCGCTTGTTTTGTTCAACGAGATGCTGTGCAAGGCGCAAGAACTTGATGTAATCATCGCTCAACGGTTGCATGTTTTTTTCTTTCAAGTCTTTCTTGTAATCCCGCATGAGCTGCTCGATATGCACATTCTTGTTGGAGGAACTAACGGAATAGGGAGGATTTCCCATGATTACGAGGATGGAGTCATCTTTCAAGTTATTTTTCAAGAATTCTTTCGTGGAATCGTGAAAAAAATTCCCGAATGTCACATTAGCTTTTTTCCTTGCAACCGATAACCTCGCACGGGCAAGCACCGCGGCTGGGATGATGCAGTCCAGCCCGGCCATTGTGCACTTGCAATCCCCGGCCAGGACCGCGGACTGGAAGAACTCGCCTGACCCGGTCGCGGGATCGAGCAGGAACACGTCCGGGCTCTTGATGCCACGTGCAATCGAAAAATCGGCAACGAGGATATCGTGAATGCAACGGGTAATGCAATCAACTACGACACCAGGCGTGTAGAACACGCCTCGTTTTCTCTTCTTGTCCTTGTCGTGGACGGCCATGAATGCCTCGTAGATGGTATCGACGTTTTGAACCACGTGGCAAGCGAGATCACCACCCACGAGCACGGAAGCATCTTGCCCGTTGAAAAACAAATCCCGCATGTTATCCAAATTGAAGTTCCCTTTTACAGTGGCGATATCAAGCGGGAGTCCAAGGAGGGAAAGGAAAACAACGGCTTGCGCGATTTCATCGGTAAACGATTCCAACGAGCTGGTTCCCGATATCTCTTCATACAACTTGGCTAATGAAACCAGCGTCGCACGATGGAAGCCACCGCCCGGTGACATGGCAAGAGCCACGCGGCCCGAGACTCGTTCCACCAGCAATGAAAGCGCTTCCGGGGCACCACCCGCGGCCATGTTTTCCATTCCCGTCACGATGTCCACCTGAATAGGCAAATCAAGGGCGAAATATAAAGGCGAGGTAACCCGGGGTTACCCGTCGCGGTAGAAACCGTGCACGGTTCTGACCTTCTGCACCCATTTTTCTACTTTCTGCTCGTCCATGGTCTCGTCGATGGGGATGCGTATTGCCGTATCAAGGACGTCCTCTGCCACCGGGCAGTCACCTTTCTTGTACGTTATCTCGTGGCCTGCCATGACTTCCGCTGGCCACTTGCCACCGGGGAAGAATGACTTGGTGCTGAACACGCGTTCCAGGTAAAGGGGCCGCTCGATGTATCCCGCGCTGGCAGGGATGCCTTCCGAAGCCAACGCTGAGCTGAACTCGTTCCTCTGGCAGAAGTCCTTGTCCACGCGTATCATCGTGAACCAGTAGGAGCAATGGTTATCGGCGGGAACGCCGTGTGGGTGGATTCCTTCGAGGCCCGCGATCCCCTTGTTGAACATGTCCCCCAGCAAGTGCCTGCGCTGCACGATGTAATCGAGCTTGTCGAACTGCGCGATGGCCACGGCGGATTGCAGCTCCGTGATGCGGTAGCAAGGGGCGAGCATGGTGAGACGGCGACCTGTGTTCAACCGGTCGTAAGATTTATCAGCGAAGTTAGCAACGTGCGGGTGCAATTCATCGTCATCGGTTATGACGAATCCACCATCACCGCAAGAAATGTGCTTGAATGCATTGAGCGAATAGCACCCCATCACGCCGAATTTTCCGATCTTGGTTCCTTTATACAGCGCCCCGTACGATTGCGCGCAGTCCTCGATGACGGGGATGCCGTGCCGGCTTGCCAGCCTCACGATCGGGTCCATGTCCGCGGCATTCCCTGCCAGGTGAACGACGATGATGGCGGCAGTATTGTCATTCATCTTTTTTTCGATCGAGCTTGCCGTGATGTTGTACGTATGCGGGTCAACGTCGGCGAATACGGGCACCAAATTCTGGTAGAGCAGTCCTATGACCGTTCCCATGTCGGTGATCGGGGAGGTGATGACCTCCTTTCCGGGTGGGATTTCCAGCGCACCAACGGCGCAATGGATCGCCGCTGTGCCCGATGACATCAAGGAAGCGTGCTTTACCTTGAAGTATCCTTGAATGCGTTCTTGCAACTTCTTGGTTTTCTGGCCACCATGGTAAAACAAGTGTCCTGAATCGATCACTTCAGCCAAGTTTTTCTTTTCCTGGTCCCCGAATTTGATAAAATCGTCCTTTTTTTTCAATCCAAGCGCCTCCATTCACGCGAGCCGGGAACACGTTCCAGGACCACGGCACCAAGGGGTAATGGCACGCCCCGTGCAAGCGCGTCTTTCCTTGCAAAATACCACGAGCCGATTTCCTCGCTCGTGTGAAATCGGCCCCCAGAATCAACCACCTTGTCGATGAACTGGTGCATCAACCGGTTCACGGATTGGTTTCTCGAGTGGGCAGGGTGGAAGATGACGTGGGCGATGCCGTGCACGCGCCTGACCGGCACGAGGATATCGTCGATGACATCTTCTGGCCCCTGCAGGCCGAAATCTTGGCTCTGGAAGCTGATCTCGGCACAGCCGATCAACGAGCCATCGGCCGTCATGGCTTGCCACGGGTGGCACGAGCCGAACGGGAAGCCCATGGTGCCACACTTGCTCGGTCCCTTGGACTGGTCAACCCGGATGCCAAGCGTCTCGCACCATTCGAAGAACTGGAGGCGTCCCTCCCACCTCGTGTAATGATTCTTGTTGCTGTAGAGGCATTTTTGGCCGGAATTATGCAATACTTCGTTATATTGCGCGGACAAACACTCATGAGAAAATAATCCGTGCATCTCACCGGGACTTTTCATCTTGTTGTCCGGGTACGCGATGGAATCGAAATGCAGAGCGATCTCGTGCCCATGGGCCACGATCTTCTCGCAAAACGAGCGGCTGTATCCCGGTGGCTGGATGCACCACGTCGTGTGTATCCGGCGGGAGTCGATTTCCCCGAGCAAGTGCTCTCCCAGCGACTCGTCGTTCATGTCGGAATCATGGCTGATCAACGCCACGAAGTCCGCTCCACCGGGCCAATAGTCAACGCGTTTCACGTTGATGTTGCATTCGTCGGCGAGATATTCGATGCACCGGGAAAACAAACGCCGGAGCACGTCGCACACGGGCACCGTGAACGCGGGTATACGTTCCGTTGCGGACATCGGACGCCTGTCTTTATCCCAATCCAGCACGAGACCATCCTCTGCTTTCAAGATACCATCGTCGATAGGGCTCATGCCATCTGCCGGTGGTATCCCGTCCTGGTCCACGTGCCGCCCTTCTTGCACCCGGCGGATCGTCCCGGGTATATCAATCGCGACGTGCATGCACGTGCCTTGGCCGTAATGCCTTGCAGTGACGGCGGACCAGGACTTGACTGGCTTCATGGATGTCTCGAACGACACGAGCGAGGTGCCGTCATCGGCTTCCACGGGCTGGCACCCGAACACGTGAAGTGGGAACATGTTATCGATGTTACCCAAGGAGAACTGGCTTGGTTTTTCCAACCGTATGTACCCTTCACCGGCCGACCGGTGCTTGATCCCCCCGACGGGAAACGGGAAGACCGGAAAGCAATACATGATGCCAAGGATGTTCTCGAGGGGTTCAAGCGCGCCCAGCGCGATCAAACCATTCCCGCGCGAAACGTGGTCTCTCAGTTTCTTGACGTGATCGTTGGTGAACCCGAGAGGCCCTGCAACGACGAGCAAGGGTGGTAACGGGTCAGTCTTGGAGAGTGTTTCGATGGAAAACACGTCATGGAAGAATCCTTCTAGGCGCAATGCATCCACGATCCCGACGTGATCGGGATTGGTGCCATCAATGACAAGTCCTATTTTTTTGGTTGCCACGTCTTGAAACACGACGTGGCCGTTGTAATCAACTTGCTTCGCGGCCTTGTCCGGCATCTGTTCCAGCTCGCTATCACTTTCTCGTGCGATTACAAAAGGTTAGTTACTAATGCCATATATTAACGACGAGTGACCCGACGTCCCTTTAAGCCGGGACCATCCAAGCTCGCCGTGCAGCTTTGTGCATCGCATAAAACGAGCCGGAACGCGCATGCAAAAACGTTCGGGCGCGTCAATCCAGCAAGGATGGGATTCGCGCGTTTCACACCCGAAACCACACATCCGGGACCCGCGGATGACCGATGCCAGCTATCGAACATCGATGGCAGATGCTGAAAACTGGCGAGTTGCCGGCCCCGATCACGGTCTCGGTAAATGATACGGCTCGCACCATCGTCACGGGCAATTAATCGGAAAAGCCGATGTTTTTGTCCAGAAGTTCATATAGAGGACGATAAAAATTTAAACAATAACACAGTAGATACATCAAGACTCACTTTACCAGCTCCGAAGATGGAAACGATAATTCTACAAGAGCTTGCCAGAACAGCAGGCACGCCTTGCATCATAATCGACCATTCGGTCATCGAGCAACAATACCATACGTTCCGGTCCTTGCTGCCTATCAGGCCATACTACGCGGTGAAAGCAAACCCGGAAGTCGAGGTCGTGAGGACGCTACTTTTCCTCGGTGCAGGCTTCGATGTTGCATCCCTTGCTGAATTTTCCATCGTGAAAAAAGCATTTCAAGGTTTAAAAGTAGATTTCAAGGAATTCGTAAAAGATAACGTCATCTACGCCAATGCCGTGAAGGCACCAGCATCATTGAAAGCGCTGAAGGAATACACGATCCGCATGACGTTCGACAACATAGCCGAGCTCGACAAGATAGCAAGATTCCACGGCACGCATTCACCACTGGTGTTACGCATCGAAGTACCCAATGATGGCGCACTCGTCGAACTTTCATCTAAGTTCGGTGCCCCGTTGAACGATTGCAGGGCACTCTTGAACCACGCGCGGCAACTTGGATTGAACGTGATTGGCGTGAGCTTCCACGTCGGGAGCCAGTGCACCAACAGCAACAACTTTATACAAGCATTCATGGCAGCGAGGCGGGTGTTCGACGATGCAAAAGAGTATGGCTTCCAGCTCGGACTCCTCGACATAGGCGGGGGGTTCCCGGTACCTTACTCCAGCGAAGTGGGAACGTTCCGGGACCTGGCAAGCGTGATAAACAACGAGCTTGACAAACATTTCGGCGTGGATATCGAGATCATCGCCGAACCGGGCAGGTTCCTTGTTGCGACCGCCGCGACCTCGATCGCGGAGGTGATCGGGAAGTCGGTTCGGCACGGTAAACCCTACTATTATATCGATGATGGTGTTTACAACACGTTTTCCGGGTTCATATTTGACCACGTGCACTACCATTTCAAGGCCTTCAAGGAAGGCGATGAGAAAGTGAGCATCGTAGCAGGACCAACGTGCGATGCCCTCGATACCGTGTCGCGAGAGAGCATGTTGCCAGACTTGGACATCGGCGACCTCGTGTTCGCGGAGAACGTGGGCGCGTACACGAACGCGTCCGCGACGTGGTTCAACGGCTTTGCCCCGGCAAAAATATTGCACGTGAACGCGCAACAAGGGTTGCAAATGGCTCGCACTGCAGCACGCTCGAAGGCACGAAAAGGTATACGGGTAAATCCCTAGGGCCATCAATGCATACGGGTCGTAAACCAATCCTGGATTGGTGAACAGGTTTTTCGATACCGTGTAGTAGATGGCAAAATCATTCAAGTAGTCGTTTACCATCCCTTGATTGGTGTAAATGACGTGCACGGTAACGATCGTCGTGATTAGCATGATGATGAAACTTAAAATAACGATCTTATAATTTCTCTTGGTGAAAGAAATAAAATCTTCAAGAATGATGCTGATTTTCCCTAATTCATTCTTCTCGTTTCGACCTGCCACCTTGCCTTTCACGTCGCTTGGCTCTTTCTCGATCATTAGTTCACCCGATATGCAGTGCGATGGGAATGACAATAATGCATCGCGAGCCTTGATATTTTTTTAAGCGCGTGACTTCCTTACCGGTGTGGTGCAGAGGCAATCCCCCATGTTCGAATCGGAATTCTTGACGGAACCGTCGGAAAAATATCCCCAATCCCATGCCGCAGCGATTTGCGAGACGCCCGATGGCAGCTTGATTGCGTCGTGGTTTGCAGGCACGCGTGAAAAGGCGCTCGATGTCGCGGTCGTGTATCGAAAGAAACCCGCGGGTTCGAATGCTTGGAGCGAGTTAAAAGTCTTGCACAAGACACCCGAGCGCTCTGAAGGCAATAGCTGTTATCTAGTCGACGAAAGCCTTGGCAAGATCTGGGCATTCTTCAACACGTGCAAGCACGGCTGGACGATAAACCAGATCCGCTACAAGACATCCGTGGACAACGGTGACACGTGGTCCGAGCCCGTCTGGTTCCGAAAGATATATGGCTGGCTCATCAGGGACAGGCCAGCCATCCTCGAAAACGGGGAGTACATCGTGCCCACGTATTCCGAAGTCCTCGGCTACCGTTCGTTTGCTCTGGTTTCCTCGGACAAGGGGAAGACGTGGAAGAAACACGGCCGGGTCGGCCCGCATTGCTTGCAGCCCAATGTCGTGCAGCTCTCCGACGGCTCGCTGCTCATGTATTGCCGCACCGACACGCTGAAGCACATCTACCAATCGCGTTCGTTTGATAACGGCCGTCACTGGACCCGTGCCGAGCCAACGCCCTTCAAGAACCCGAACGCGGGCATCTGCCTCCTCAGGTGCAAGAGCAACAACTTGGTCTTGTGCTGGAATGAATCCGAGACCGGGCGCGTCCCCCTTAACCTTGCTTTGTCGGAAGACGGGGGAAAGACGTGGCCATACCAGAAAGTCCTCGAAAGCGACCCGAAGGGCGGTGAATACTCCTATCCCTACATGATCCAAGCCCGGGACGGTAGCATCCACCTGGTGCACACGGTTGCCCGCAAGCGCATCAAGCACGTCCATTTCGACGAGTCATGGCTGAAGGGAGTTTCGAACTAGCATGACCTCGTTTTTCACGGTTCATGTCCCTAGTTGTTGCCTTATTTTCTTCAACGTGTCGATGAGGATGGTCGCATTCCGGTGTCCTGCTTCCTTCGGTTCTTTCCATTGAAGCCTTGAATCTAGCTGTTGTTTCCTGTACCTGTCATCTGCTAATTTTTCTTCAAGCCTGTCGCGGCTGGCGATGAGGTATTGCTTTTCTTCAAGGTCGATGCTGCCATCCTTTAATTGATCCTTGATATCCGCAAGTTCAACCTCGTTCTGCAAGATCGATTCTTGTAACCGGTTACACTCGAGTTGCTCGGGAAGCTCGAGAACAGGGGAATCGACAACCAATTGAAATGTTGCAACGACATCTTGCGTGATATCAACGATGCTTGGTATAATGTCGTGATGTTCGATGATCGCAATTGCCAGGTTGAATAATAAGGCTATCTGGCTATTAAACGATGTTATGTTTGATGGTAAAGATAAATTGATAACGAGATTAATGAAATGCGCAATCAATTTACATTGAAAGACTTTTCCAATAATATCTCGTTGTTTTTTGTTTTCTTGCAATTGTTCTTCAATAAATTTCACTTTTTCCTCGATAAACCTTTCTTGGTACTTTTTTGTGAATGTTTCATCCGCATACGAAAGTAGGTCATTCCGTTTCTTCGGCTTGCCGGTGATTTTCGTACCTGGTGAACGTTCATCGATGCCCCCGTATCTCTTTTGTACATTCTTCATTTTCTCGTTTAATATTTCTAAATTTTCTTCGATTTCTGCCCTTGCATCTTCGATCGTGTAGTCTGGTATGATTTCACATATATTTGATACGAAAGGTATCAATAGAGAATCGTTCCTTCTTTTTTTATAATTATCATCGTCAATAATAGAGAATAAATATAATATACGTGCTATCGCACGGTGCAGTAACTTTAGTCCTACATTTTTTCCGCTTTCATTTTCAAAGCATAGCTGGCCTTTTATCAGTTGTATGTCAATCCTGATCAAGCGGCTCGTTTGAATCCATGCATTTTCCTTATCTGGTACCTCGTTCTTGGAATGTAGCCTTTCAAGAACCTTGAGGAAAATCTCTAGCACCGAGCAATACCGATTGATGTCTACGAGCTCCATTTTCAAACTTCAATCCCGGATTTCATGCCGAGCAACGAAGAGTTGTTGCAAGCAGGCTGTCGAAGATTAATTAAATAGTATATCGTATATATTCCCAAGGTTGATATAAGGCTTTCATTCCTTGTTTGCACTTATCTGGTGTTCCCGCTTGAGTAGCACGCAAATTCCCATCACGCCCGGCGAGGTCAGGAAGATAATATATAACGAATTTGGCACTGACATTGAGATAGATGGCATCACCGAGCTCAAGGGCGGTTTCTACTCGATTGCATACGCCGTCGGGTTACCAAGGCTCGGGTTCGATGCCATCGTGAAGCTGGACGCGCCCAAGGTGCGGAACCGGCTCACCTACGAGCACGATTGCCTCGAGATCGAGGTGAGAGCCATCGAGCATCTTGCCAGCAATAGTGTAGGTAAAACTCTCCCGCTCCCCGAATTGCTCGCCTATGACATCGAAGGCTCGTTGATCAACCGTGGGTACCTCATCACGAAAAAATTCAAGGGAAAAACGTGGCAACAACTTAAAAAAAAATTGTCAAAGGAAGAAACTCGGAAAATCGAGCTCAACGTGGGCGCGATCCAAGCACGGATGCACGGGATCAAGGGCGATCGATTCGGGTACCTTGTCACGAATCCCGAGCACCCCGTCACGAGCAAGAGCTGGGCGGAAACATTCACGTTGATGATGGCTTGCCTGTACGGCGACGCTGATCGGTATGGAGTTCGACTTCCCGTGAGCAAGCAGCTCATGAACGGTACTCTCGAGAAAGCAGTGCCCGTGCTGGACGAAATTCACGAGCCATCCTTCGTGCACTGGGACTTATGGGAAGGGAATCTATTCTTGATGAAGGAAAACGGGCAATGGGTAGTCGAGGGCATTATAGATTTCGAGCGCAGCCTCTGGGGTGACCCGCTCATGGAAATTCTGTTCCGGGGACGAAAAAAGCGCTCGAACGTGATCGAAGGATACGGGCACGACCTGCTAGCTTCACCGGGTGGAAAGGTGCGCGATGCCCTGTACGAGATTTACCTCGCGTTCATCTTTCTCATCGAGTCCAAGGCGCGAGGATATAATCCTTTCATGGCGTGGTTTTTCCATCTCTGGGCAAAAGAGAAGTTCCACCGTGCATGGACGGTGCTGGCATCGTGTCTTTGAAGTGAGTGGATACAGTCGCGTGAATTCCTTTCATTCATCCATGGCGCGCTTTGAGGCTAGCAGGACCCGTGCAACCCGTGAATGGAGGTTTGCTAGCAATGTCACGCTTTGGTCCTTGATGTCAGCCAAGCCCACATTCTCCTCTCTTGGCCATGGGGTGCCATCGCGATGCCGCAGGGCAATGAACAGTTTCGACCGGTTTTTTTCATCCATTGCACCTGCCACGACGTCTAGCATGAATGCATCGAGTAGCTGGCGTGGTGGAAACCCAGCGCATGCAACATCGAGGAGCCGGGTTCCCCCTGGCAAGGTAGCCATCGCGAGCACGTTCTCGAATTCGTTCTTGATATCCACCGGCATCAAGCGGGCAAATTGTTCGGTGAACGAAGGGAACTCCACGTCTTTGATGGTATCGAACGTGGAATCGATCCGGCGGCCATCGAGTGTGATTCCCAGCGGTATGGCAAGTTCATTCATGGTGAAACCGTGGTGTTGGCAATACCCGAAGCGTTGCGGGGCCCGCGTGAGAAGCCATTCGAGGATCCCGAAGGAGGAGTTGAACCACATGACGAGGAACTTGGCCGTGATGTCGTCAAGGCCCCGGATGGCGGCAGTCGAGCGTGCCACCACGCGTGGTTCTTGGGAAAAGAATGCAAGCAAGTGGTAGCCTTCCGTCGTGAAGTCAAGGCGGTCCACGAGGACCATGTTCGCGGTCCTCGCATCGAGAAACCTTCCCCACTCATCCCAATCCCCGTCGATGCCTGGCATCTCACTGACCGGGGCCGATAGAACGTATTCAGAAATGCAAGAAAGGTCCATCGTCTTTTTCTTGGAGATGTACCTGATCATGGGCCGGCATGACCCTTTATCGACCTTGATCACCTCGTTTTTCGAGCGATTGCCTTGAAGTTCCAAGACATTTCCCGCGTCCCTCGTGATGATAACGTCACCCTTGTCCTTCTTGTTATCCTCTACCAGCAAAGAAGTCTGCTTGAATTTCAATCCTATTCTTGCAGGCTCGGGTTGGTTTTTCGAGATGACCTTTATCCCGTTTAAATCACCCATCTTGGAAAAAGGATGCAAGTCGCGTAACTTGGACCATGCCATGTAGTAATCGTGGTTGAACGAAAATAGGGCAACGGGGAAAAACAGCGTGTTTGCATCGACCTGGTCTTGGGGAATCGTGAGAACTGAAAAGGCGGGGTCAACGTGGTTGAAAAAACCTTCTTCTCCACGGCGTTGTTCCGTGAGAAACGCGAGGAGGCTTCTTACGATCCCTTCCACGAGGTCCCCGTCTAGTTCGTGAAGGAACACGTAGCTCACGTGTCTTGGCACGAGTGTTTCCTGTCCGTTCTTTTCCAGTATGATCAAACACTCGCGTAATTGCGTGTCCTCCGAGAAATTATACGCGTCTTCCCTGACGACAATATATTTGAACCAGTATTTCTCGTAAAGGTATTTCCGGAGTTCTTTCTCGCTATCGTTTCGTAAAATGATGACGGGAACTACTGCACCGATGGTCTTTGGTCCCGTTCCTGCTTTCGTGGTTCCCAGTATTTTATCCGCGATGCACATGAAGTATGCAAAGAAAGGAGATGCCCCGTGTAATATCTTCCTTTCAAAATAAGGCTCGAAGTTTTCCTTCACACGTTCCTTGTAATTTCTTGGTAACCCTTGTGTTCCATCCTTCTCGGTTAGACGCTGCTTCTTGGTGAACGGCGGGTTCATGAGAACCACGTCGAATTCACGGTTCACGTGGTTTAACAGCAATGAATCGGAAACAGAGACCTGGATCGCGGCGTTGGGACTCGAGAGGTCTTTCAGCGAGAGTTGGATCGCTGCCAGGTGCACCGCGTACGGCATAATATCGATGCCAAGGAGCTCGCGTGACACGAGCCGTTCATGGTCTCGTGGCGTGAAGTTCCTTGATGCTTGCGTGAGCTCCCGTTTCCTAGTGTATGCAGCAGTTAACAGCACGCCGCTTCCGCAAGCGGGATCGCACACGTGCTGGTCGGGACTGCCGATAGCAAGGCTCGCGAGGAGCCTCGCGCCTTCCTCGAGCGTGTAATAGGAAGCCACCCTCTTCCTGATATCCGCCGGGATCAACTGGTGGAAGACCTTACCCAGGAAATCTCCTTCCACGCGTTCCGGGAACAGCGCGTTGACCGATGCGATTGCTCCCTTCAACACACCCACGTCTTGGATGGATGTCCCAAGGGAAATGCCGAACACGTGCTCGAAGTGCCCCGTGACATGTAATAATCGCTTGAAAAACACATCGTCGATGTCGCTCGGTTCCTTGATTGCATCTTCGTTCAACGGAGGGATGGCATTGTTGTATTTCTCGTGCCGTTCCAGTAACCGGTAGATCACCAGCTGGTGTAATAAAAAATAACTCGCACTCACTCTCATCGTTTTCTCGTCGACGTCCCCGGGAACGAACAATTCATCGATGAAAATGTTTCTAATTTTCGTTATATCCACGTGTTCTTGCATTTCTTCGACGATCCGACGTAAATTATCAATGATGCTTCGCAAGTCGATTATATCGCTCCTTGAATGCTGTTTTTCACGCGTCATCATTCGGTCCTTCTTCTCTCAAGCATCTTGGTGAGCATTCGAGTCTTGTTCCTTTTCCTTGTCTTGGATCAAGCCGCATACCGTGCAAATGTACGTGATGCCTTTCGTTAACACGAGCCGTCCGTTGCATTCGATGCAACGTTCGTTTGAAGGCTTCCATTTCGTGTGCCCAGCAATTGCATTGGCCCGGCGTGATGATCTCGTCATTGGTGAGCGCGTCTCGAACCGTCGTGGGGAATACGATCACCGTGATTAATGCTGGTCATGTATTTGTATTTCTTTAAATACCTCGATCGCAAACACGACAACCAGCAAGGTTACCTGCCGCAAGCTGGCCTTGGTTCCCTCCCCTCGCCTTGGCCTTCACCACGTCCTTGCGGTGCCCTTCTTGAAATAATGCAATTTCCATAACAAATCCGGGAATCCCGCTCCTCGTTCCGCGATCCCCGAAATGGCATGAAAAATGGATTCTCGGGACCGCTTTTTCTTGGAGGAGGAAACTTTTTTTAGTTTGCACGCCGTTTAAAAAACGGCAATCCAGCACCCGAGTGATGCTCGCAAGTGGTCTCACGTGTTCAAGAAACGCCGGATCAAGAAGGAACTCGACATCGCGCTTGCGGAGGGCGATGATGCCAAGGTGGAACTATTGCTCAAGGAGAACCCTTGGCTGCAAGATTATGTAGATGAAAATGAAGATATGCTTGCTCGAGAACCGGGAAAGGACTTGCATCGTTTTTTCAACGACACGCGCGATGGCCTTCTCCTCGTTGTACGACGGGATGAGGATCACGAGCCTTGCCCCGCGTTCCGTGACCTCGACGTGCCGCTGCCCCGTGGTGGCAAGGTTCCCCGCTCGGGCGGGAGCGGGGTGCGGGAGGTCGTGCGATATGGTCATCTTCCCTTTCCCTAGTAACTCAACAAGAATCCTTTGAACCGGTATTACGAATAATGCCGGGTTTCCCTAATAATCTTTATGTGGAATGTGCCGTGGTGTACCCGCCGTTCTCCCGTCGTGCCGGTGCAGCGTCGTTCGCGGCGGTAAAAAAGAAATGGATGCAAGAGCAATCCTGTCGCGCGGCGCGGTGCGGTCCACGCCGGCGCCAGCGTTGCCCCGGTTGCACGGGGCCCCGCGTTCACTCGCGCCCTTCCTTCATGAGGCCCGCCAGTATCCCGGACCCGATGAAGAACGCCCCGCCCTCGACCTGGACGAGGATCGCCGAGACCGCGGGTGGCATGTCCGTCAACCCTTCCGCGATGCCGGTCAGCACCCCGGAAATGACGCTTGAAATTTCGCCGGGTATCATGGGAAGGTTCGCGAGCCCGAACGGTATCCCGAGGTTGAATATCAGTGCCCAGATGCAGTTGCCGATGATGAGGCCGATGCCGATCTTGATCGCGTCCTTGGGGTTCGTGGCGCACGCCAGTCCCGTCAGGAAGCCCGCGCCTATCCACGGCACGATCATGAGCACGGTGGAGAGCCAGTCCTCTGGCCTGTAGGCGAGAATCCAGCTGAGCGGGTACACGCCGAAGAGGACCAGTTCCAAGAACGATGCGATGACCGCGCCGAGCGCTGAAAGATCGGGGGCTCCCGGGATGTTCTGGAAGACGATGATGAGGAACTGGTCGAAATCCTGGATGGTCCCGCCCAAGATTTGGGAGAGAAAATCGACACCGGGGATGAGAAACAGCCCGAATGCGATGATGCCGGTTAAAAACCAGCCTAAAAGCATGCCCTTGATGACTTGACCTGCAGACATGTAAGATTCACTCGATTAGTGGTTGCACGTGCCACCGCGCACGCGGCACGGTGGTCGTTCTTACCGTATCCAACCATATTTTACCATTTATAGTTTTACCAGCGTTCCCGAGGAAATCCGAATGACCGGCAGAAAAGGGAGGAAAGAGGGATGCTGGTGCATCGCGTCCATCCACGTCCACGGCGGGCGAGATCGCGTCAGAAAAGCTTCCCGATCTTCATGGCGTGGAGGAAGATGTCGTTCAGCACGATGGTGGGGCCGATTGCCGGGCTGATGTACACGATGATCTTGTTCGGGCCGGAGGAGACCGCGATGACATGTCCCTTGCCCGTGACGTTCGTTGCAATCAGCCGCTCGGGCGTGTTTTCAACGATGACATACCTGATGCCGAGAACCGAAATGGACCCTTGGCTGGTGGCCCACGCGCTGATGAGCCCGGGCGCGTCGTTGCGGAGGTCCCAGTTTTCCGTCTGGTACAGCACGGCACCCTTGCCGTCGACCATCGCGACGCCGTTGATCTCCTCGTGGAACCCGGTGATTTCCCCGAGCATGGTCAGGACTTGATCGCTCATGATTGTTCACCATCTAGTTGATGCTCACGATCTGGCCGCGCTCCATGCGGATGCGTTTCTTGCCATACTTGTTCGCTATCTTCTCGTCGTGCGTGACGATGACGATGGTCGTCTTGTAATCCTTGTTCAGCTTCACGAAGAGATCCATCAGCTCGTTCCCCGATTCGGGGTCGAGGTTGCCGGTCGGCTCGTCCGCGAAAAGCACCCGCGGCTGGTGGATGATGGCCCGGGCCACCGCGATGCGTTGCTTCTCGCCGCCCGAGAGCTGCCGGGGGATGTGGTCCTTGCGCTCGAGCATGTTGACATCCCTGAGAGCGGCCAAGGCACGTTTTTCGATCTCCTTGGATGTAAGCGGGGTTGGCCACAATAACGCTTCCACGTTTTCCACGGCCGTCAACGTGTCGATGAGGTTGAAGTCCTGGAACACGAACCCGACCTTCTGGCTACGGATGGAGCTCAACCGCGTTTCGGTCGCCCGTGAAATGTTCTCGCCGTCCAGGAAGACCTTCCCGTCATCGGGCGTGTCAAGCCCGCTGAGCACGTTCAACAGCGTCGTTTTCCCGCACGCGGTCGGTCCTTGTATCGTGACGATCTCGCCCGCGTATATCTCCAAGTCCACGTCGATGAGGGCACGGATGATCGAGCCGCCACGCTTGTGTTCCTTGTTCACTTTCTCGGTTTTTAGCATGATGTCTGGCATTGTACATGTTCACCCCTTACACTCGCATTTGCAATGCTTGGATAGGTCGTACTTTCAATATCTTCGTGTTCGCGAGCAATATCCCGGCGATCTGCACGACAAGCATCAAGCCGAACGTCACGATCAGCGGGACCATGGTGATGGGGATGATGTCCGTGGCTGGTTGGTTCAAGAAATCCTTGATGTAGGCCGCTATCGCGACCCAGTGCATGCACATGAATTCGAACACGATGAAGAACGCGATGAGGGTCACCGACATGATCTCGCCCACGATGAGGACCCGGATGGCATTGTTCCGCCAGCCGATGCATTTCAACGTGGCGAGCTCGATGCGGCGGTAATTCACGATGATGTTCGCGTACACCATCGAGATGAAGACCGAGATGGCGATCGCCACGATCATGTACATCGTCTCGGTCGCGCCGATGGCGAAGTTGCGATCGTACGCCCCTTGCACGCTAAACGCGGTCCAGCCGATGATGGCTGCGTAAACGACCGTGAACATGATGAATCGCTTGGTGGACCTCGTCGCTAGCTTGAAGGCCTTCCCGATAAGTCTGACGCTCATTGTTGTTACCCGTTCGTTTTATTGTTCGTTTTGGTTGGTCTATACCACCAATGACATTTGTATATGAAATACCTTTCCAGCGTGATAATTATATCTATTTACCAATCCATCGAAAACGGGCGCGAGCCCGCGCCCCCCTCGCCACCCGGCGGGCATACAGGCGGTGATCGTTTTGCGTAAAACCATTTTATGGATCCAAACCATGGGTTAGCTATTCGTACATCTCTACGGCGTGACCACGCATGAGTGAACAAAATAACCAATTTGACATCATTGTCATCGGTTCCGGCCCCGGCGGCTACCATGCCGCATTGCGGGCTGGCCAGTACGGCGCGAAGGTGGCGCTGGTTGAAAAGGACAAGCTTGGCGGGACGTGCTCCAACTGGGGCTGCATTCCCACGAAAGCCTTGTTCGCATCATCCAAGCTCCTTGCGCAGATCCACGAGGCAAAAACGTTTGGCATCACCATCGAAGGCTCGATCAAGCCTGACTTTGCTGCCGCGGTGGAGCGGAAGAACAACGTCGTGAAATCCCTCGTTGAAGGCATAGCGGGGTTGCTCAAGACACGGAAGATTCCCGTGTTCTATGGCCTTGGAAAGATGGAAGGCGGTTCCATCGATAGCGGCTTCAACGTCAGCGTGACGGCGAAGGACGGCACAAAGACGGCGCTCGTGGGCAAGCGCGTCTTGATCGCCACGGGCTCGACCCCGGCCTTGATCCCCGCGTTCAACATAGACCACAAGAAGATACTCACCAGCGACGATATCCTCGACACCGGTTTCAACAAGCTCCCGGCCACCATGTTGATCATCGGCGCGGGCGTGATCGGGTGCGAGTTCGCCAACATCTTCGCCCAGTTCGGCGTCAAGGTTACCATGCTGGAATTCCTCGATACCATGCTCGCTACCGAGGAAAAGGCCGTCATTAAAGAGCTCAAGAAGAATTTCGATGCGCTCAAGATCGACGTCCACACGAGCCAGAGCGTCTTGAAGGTCGAGGCCACGGGGCCGGGCGTGCGTGCCACCACCGTGTCCGCGACGGTCCCGAAGGACCAAATCGAGGCTGCCGAGAAATCCACGTTCGAGGCGGATCTCTGCCTTGTCTCCATCGGCCGTGCCAAGATCACGTCCGGCATTGGCTTGGAACAACTCGGCGTCAAGATCGAGCGTGGCCAGGTCGTCGTCGACAAGGAAACGTGCGAGACCAACGTCAAGGGCATCTATGCCATTGGTGACGTCACCGGCGTTTTCATGCTTGCCCACGTCGCGTCGCACATGGGCGACGTTGCCGTCGCGAACGCGCTCGCCAGCATCGGCGGCTTCGACGCGAAGCCCCGCAAGGCCACCTACGACGCCATCCCGTACACGATCTTCACGAACCCCAACATCGGCTCCGTCGGCCTGCGCGAGAAGGCGGCCAAGGACAAGGGTCCCATCAACGTGGGCAGGTTCTTCTATGGCAGCCTGGGCAAGGCAAAGTGCATGGGCGAGGAGGACGGCTTCATGATGATCGTCGCCGACGAGAAGACGGACAAGATCCTCGGCGCGACGTGCATCGGTGCCGAGGCTCCCGAGCTGATCTCCGAGGTAACCGTTGCAATGCACCATGGCATCACAGCCCATCACCTCGGCGAGGTGGTGCATAGCCACCCGACCATCTCCGAGATGGTGCTTGAAACCGTCGAGGACGTGCACGGCATGGCGATCCACAAGGTTGGTCGCCGGAAATAGCACGTCCCCCGCGGTTCTTCACGTTATTTTTTATTTTTCGATTCCTTCACGTTTCCTCGACGCCGCGCGTGCGAGGCCCTTGCACCCCGCGGCGCCGGCGTGACAACGCATGAAAAGCAGAAACGCGGTCATCATCGTGCTGGACGGCGTGGGCGACCTTCCCGCGGCGCTCGATGGCAAAACACCGCTTCAAGCCGCGAACAAGCCTGCATTCGACCGCTTGGCGCGAGAAGGTGCATGCGGCATCATGCACGTTGCAGGACCCGGCGTTCCAGTGGAATCAGACGTCGCGCACCTTGTCTTGTTCGGTTACGACGCCAACGATGATTATCCCGGCCGCGGGCCGCTCGAGGCCCTCGGTACTGGCCTGGACGTGCACCCCGGCGACGTTGCCTTGCGCGGTGATTTCGCGACGCTCGGGGCGGGGATGGCCGTGCGTGACCGCCGCGCGGGCAGGGACGTCACGGGCTCCGCCGGCATCATTGCTGCCATCAATGCCATCTCGTTGAAACACCATCCCGATGTCACGGTGCGAGCAGCGCATTCGACGGAACAGCGCATCGTCGTGCTGCTGCAGGGTCCCGGGCTCTCCCCCGCGATCTCGGCAACCGACCCCGGGCAGGACGGCTCGATCGTGCTCGACTGCAAGCCCCTCGACGGCACGCCGGCCGCTGCCAAGACCGCCGCCATTGTCAACGAGCTGTCCGCGGCGCTGGCCGGTGTCCTGGCCGGGCTCCCGGCCAACGAGGAACGGCGGGGGAAGGACATCCCGCCCGTGACTGCCATCCTCTTGCGCGGCGCGGGAACCGTGAAGGCAGTGACTCCCGTGAACGAGAAGCACGGCACCACCGTGGCTGCCATCGCGGGCAACGGGCTCGTTCGCGGGCTATGCCGGT
Source organism: Promethearchaeota archaeon (assembly GCA_041305945.1). GTDB lineage: Archaea > Asgardarchaeota > Lokiarchaeia > Sigyniarchaeales > Sigyniarchaeaceae > JBGLND01. Next base: position 1,090,972 of record JBGLND010000001.1, on the reverse strand, counting down.
ACCTCGGCATGACCGTCGTGGATGTCAAGGGCGCGACGGGCACCACCGCCACCGACCTTGATGCCAAGTTTTCCGCAGCCTTGCAAGCCATGAACGACCACGACGTCGTGTTCGTGCACGTGAAGGGCACGGATACCTTGGGACACGACAAGGATCCGGCCGGGAAGCGTGACTTCATCCAGCGCGTGGACGCTGCCGTGGGACGTTTCCTTGAACGGGTCGACCCCTCCAAGACGTTCACGTTCGTCACGGGAGACCACGCCACGCCGAGCACCATCGGGTTCCACTCGGGCGACCCCGTCCCGGTCGTCATGCACGGGCCGACGGTCATCACCGATCACGTCGATCGTTTCGACGAGGCAAGCTGCGCGGGTGGCTACCTCGGGACCATGGAAGCCAAGCACTTTTACAGGCTCGTCCTCAACAAGCTGGACAAGATCAAGAAGTTCGGGGCATGAGCCGCGCGGGGCGACCAGTCACTCCAGCGGGGCGATGACCTTTTCCATCAGTACCTCGTCGATGTACTCGCCTTTCACGAGGAACTGGCCCTTCCGGCGTCCCACTATTTCGAACCCGAGTTTTTCGTACAATGCAATGGCACGCGGGTTCGTGTGGAAGACCGACAAGACGATCTTCTTCTTCCCGCGGTGCAATGCTTCCTCGCTGGCAGCCTCCATGAGCGCGCGCCCGACGCCCATGTCCCTGTACGACGGGTGGACGAGTATGCCCAGTATCCCGACGTGGTTCATCCCGTCCCACTCGGTGGAGGTCTCGACGGTTACTTGCCCCAGGAACTTTTTCTGGAGCCCGTCTTGCTTCTTGAACTCCGCGACGAGGCAAAAATCCCCTGAATTCACTAGCTCGTAAAACCAGGATTTCCTATCGTACCTGCTACTAACCTTGGAAAACACGGGAAGGTACACGCCCTCTTCAACGACCAGGTTGAACACATCCCAGATATTGTCGGCATCGCTCACCCGTGCATCACGAACCTCGATTATCTGGCTGTTTTTCATCGTCTTTGTGGTGGAAACCATGGTCGCTCGTTTAGTCATAATCCGAGGAAAGATATAAATCAGAATCGAGCTGTCTAGTCCACAAGCACACCACCGGGATGGATCTCGACGGCACATGACCCCGCAAGACGATGACGAGAAGGCCAAGAAACCCGCGCGCGATTTCATCGAGCTCAAGCACGTTGAAACCCGCCAGCAAGAAGTCAACCTTTCCAACAGCGAGATCGGGATGCTCCGCAAGTTCGAGCAAGGGATGAACCCGAAATCGGCCCTAACCAACGACGAGATCACGCTCATCAACGTCTTGGAAAAACAAAAGCTGTTCCTCGATCGCGTTGCCATCAAGCTCAACCAAGCACGCCAAGCGCTCGGGATGCCGCTGTTCATGAAGAGGGACATCGAGACCTTGGCGGCGTGCCAGGCGCGCAGGCCCTCGTCGGGGCCGCGCATACGCAGGTAGGCCACCCCGCTGAGGGCGCGGGCGGCAACCCAGAAGGGTCCATTGTTCGCCGCGGCGGGGAAAACACCGCTGTCAAGCTTCGAGGAAACCGAGGAGTTTCTCCTCGCCAAGTTCGAGATCTTGGTCGGCGAGGTCTCGAAGGCCACGCGCAGCATCGAAGCCTTAGCCAGTAAGATCGAGTCGGCGAGGGTGGACCTCGATGACATCGGCGGGAAGGAAGGTACGGCGTCTTACACCGAGCTGCTGTTGGAAGTGCACGCGAAGCAAGCTGACGAGTTCGAATTCCACGTCACGTACGTCTTCAAGGGTGCATCGAACGTGTGCTGGGAACCCTTGTACGAGATCAACTTGAAGGAAAGCGAACCCGAAGCACGCATATCCTTGAACGGGGAAGTATACAACCGGACAGGCGAGGAATGGAACGACATCTCGCTAGTCTTGTCCACGGCCAGCATGGTGCCCGTGAGCTTGACCGAACCATCCCCGTGCATCTTGCGGGCTCACCGGGTCGTGTCCGCACCGGTTGAATCGAAAATGATGAAAAAGTCATCGATGGGCTTCGGGGGTTCGAGGCGGAGCATGCCGGAGGCGGTTGGAAGCGCGATGGATGATGACATGCTCAAGGAAGCCGAAGAAGAGGCGCCCGCCGAGGAGCCCGAACCTGACGTGGACATGGACGTCGAGGAAACCGTCGGGCACGAGGTCGCGGGCATCCAAGCATACGAGATCGGTGGAAAGGTGAGCATCGCCAACGGCAAGAAAACGGGGCCGTTCCTCCTGCAAGAATTCACGCTCGCGTGCGCGGCTGAGCTGTTCTGGTCCCCGCAGCAAGGCGAGACGGTGATCGCCCGCAGCGAGATCACGAACGGCGTGAAGGTGTTGCTGCCCGGCAGGGCACGAACGTACATCGACGGTGAATTCGCAGGGGAATCTACATTGCCGCTCGTGCGCCCGCTGGAAAAATTCACCGCGGGCATCCGGGAAAGCAAGGTACTCAAGGCAAAGAAGGAGCTCACGGATCGCGGCCGTAAGACGGCCGGTGCCATCGTCAAGGACAAGATCACGCGCCACTACGCCTATTGCATCAAGCTGGACCTGTTGCACCCGATCGAGGCAAAGCTTCTCGTCATGGACGCCATCCCGCACTCGGATTCTACCCGTATCGCGATAGAAAACATTGCGTTCAGCAAGGAGCCAGATAAAAACGTTGTTGGCGTTCTCACGTGGGCCATGAAAACGAAAGAGATGAAAACGGTGAGTATAGACTATTCATTCGACGTGCGGTATGACAAGGACGTGGTCATCGAACCACCGCTGCCTTGAGGTGCATGATGCATGAGCGAAACGAGTAAAAAACCAGACATCGAATTATCGGCACCCATCGTCGAGGTGATCATGTACCGGAACGGTGCACGCGTCACGCGCAAGGGACGGGTCGCAGTCCCGCAAGGGAGCAACACCATCGTGATCAAGGACCTTCCTGACGTCATCGATGATGGCACCTTCAAGGTCTCAGGGAAGGGCACTGGCCAAGGCAAGATCGTGTCCATCTCGCTGTCCGAGCAACACGGGACAGACTCGAACGTGGAAATCATACGCGACAAGGAGACGCAACTAGCCGGCTTGAAGGAAAAACACGCGATCCTTGCCCACCGGGCGGAATTCTACGCGGCACACCACCAAGACCTCATCAACATGCGCGCCTCGTACCTCGATTCGTACCCGTTCTTTCTGCCCGAGGAACCCGAGTACCAAGGCCGGTTCTTGTTCGAGACCTCCCCCGGTGCTCCAGCGAACCCGAAGCAGGCATTCGAGGCGTTCCTCCAGTCAAATACCAAGGTAACCGAGCACGCCACCACCGTCCTGGGTGACATCCAGCGCGAGATGGAAGGCACGAGTGCCCACATCGACGTGCTTTCCAAGCAACTCGACCAGATCCGGCAGAAACAGCAGGTCCTCACGTACAAGCAAGCCCAAATTGACGTGAACGTTTCCAAGGCGGGCGAGTTCACGTTCACGATCGAGTACGTCATATACCAAGGGCGCTGGTCGCCCATCTATGACGTGTTTTTGGATGACGATGCGGGCAGCGTGCTCATCAAGATGTACGCGTCGATCACCAACACGACGAAGGAAGACTGGAAGGACGTCCAGCTCACCGTGTCGAGTGCCGACTTGCGGCCCGTGCGCTTGGTCGAGCCCCAACCATGGATATTGCGGGAAAGGATCATCTATCCGGCGGCACCCATGGCCATGGCCAGAGCCCCTGCACCTAGGATGAAAGCAGAGATGGCCGTTGGCGGCGCCCCGGGAAGTATGATGGACGCGGCGCCTGCTCCCCCGCCACCCAAACCCAAGGCCGAGATCCCGAAGGCGGAGGTTGGGGGTTCCCCGCTTGGCGTGCAAATCTTCAAGCTGCCCGTTCCCGTCTCCTTGAACCACGGTTCGTGGGACAACAACATCTTCTTGCTCGATGCAAAGCTCGATTCGAAGACCGAGTACTTCTACAACACCGACGTGAAGCGGGTCATCATCCAGAACCGGATACAGAACAAGGACATGCAATTCTTGCCCGGCACAGCGAGGATGTTCGTCGTGGAGGACTTCGTGTCGCAAACCAACTTGCCGTCGATATTGCCCGGTGAGGAGTTCATCCTTGGCACGCGGGAGAGCCACGACCTCAAGATCGAGAAGAAACTCGTGAAGCGCGTGACGGACAAGGGTGGCATCACCCGTGGCAAGGTGGATAAGGAATACGCGTACGAGGTCACCGTTGAAAACCTCGCGGGAAAAACGCACGACTTGGTGCTGTTCGACACCGTCCCGCATGCCGACTCGGAGCTCGTGAAGGTACAACTCGGGCAGATGAGCCACGAGCCCGTGGAAAACAAGCTGGGCGTCTTGAAATGGCAGTTGAAGCTTGGCGAGCTGGAGAAAAAGATCGTGATCAAGTACGGGTATTCCGTCTCCTACGACAAGGACGTGCGCTTGGAGACGCCCTTGCCTTGAGTGTCCCTCGTGGGTCTCCAATTTTTAACATTTTTTTCATTCCTACCAGCATGAACCCGGTTATATCTTTTTCAGGTCATAATGCACCTCAATAATCGAACATGGGAATCCACGATGGTTGACAACTTTCTTGCTTCTCGAATGCACGTGTTGCACCTGTCCTCGATGCAATTGCCTCGCGGGATCGAGATCACGGGCAAGACGTGGGTGATCTCCGACACCCACTTCGGGCACGATCGCATGCTGAAGTACTCGAAATCCCGGCTGGCGATAGCGCGAGCCCCTATAAAGAACATTCACGATCTCGACGCGGTCGAGTGGGGGACCGAGAGAAACGACCAGCATGCCGAGGTCTTGTGCATGGATGACTTCGCAAGGTATTGGAAGGTGGACGAGCTCATCGAATCGCGCTGGAGGATGGCAGTGGCAAGTGCCAATGAGCTCGTGGTGCACCTTGGTGATTTTGCGCGGGATGATATCTCCAACAAGGAAGTGCGAGAACGTAGCAAGCGGTTGCGTGGCAAGAAACTGCTAATTAAGGGAAACCACGATCCCGGCGATCTAGAGGCGTTCACGTCAAGCGGCTGGATCACCGTCGTTGAACCGGCGATCACCATCCCGGGCATCTCCATCGACGTTGATATACACCGTTGCAAGTACCCGCCACGTGACACTGCCTGCATCGTGGCAAGCATCGGTGCCACGCGCGTGATGTTTTCCCATGTCCCGGCTTTCTACAATCCTGGACTCCACGAGGAATTACCGCAGGACCAGGCCCGGTTCACGGAAACTTGTCGCGTGTTGCAAGAAATCTTCGTGAAATGCGGTTGCACCATCAACATTCACGGGCATGTCCACGGCCGCGAGCCGTCCCCGGGAAGCGTTAATGCATCGGTCGAGTGCACCAACTTCATGCCCGTGCGGGTGAAAGACTTGGTCTCGAAATGTTGAAACGCGACGGGCGCGAGCAAGCGGCCACGCACGCGTGAAAAAAGGGGAAGATTGGATGGATACTTTAAGGTAGTTCAAATCCCAAAGGGTGGGGTCTTCAGCTCGTACGTGGTGAATTTTTTCTTGAAACCATTTTTCTCGAACAGGTGGACCATGGCCGTGGTTTCCTCGCGCACGTTTCCCCAAATACGTTGCACGCCGGCGATGGTCAAGTATTGCACGGCTGCTTTCAGCAATTTCTCGCCGATGCCCTTCCCGCGGCAATCCCTGTTGATCATGATGTTCGAGATGTACCCGTACTGCGCTCCCGTGGGGTCCCTGAGCACGTCACAAAATATGCTTCCCATGACCTTCGTTCCCATGGTCGCCACGTAAACGCCCGGAATCGGGTCCATGAGCCGCTTTTGCATGTAGAGCTTGAACCACGTGGGTTCGAAAGGATCCTCGAAGATGCGGGCAAGATTGCGAACCAGCTCTTCCACCTCCCCGTAATCGCTTTCCTTATACCACCGTATGTTGATTTCTGCATTATCTGCCATTTTCATTGACCTCGGATGCTCGGTTGACTGCTGTCATAATGCTGGTAAAACGCACATCATCCATTAGCTTTTTCATATAAAAAATTTGCCCGTATCGCGTGCACTTGAACATAGAACGTGCCCCGGTTGCCGTTTTCCGTCGAGGATGGGGGAAAACAATCCCGAAAACGTGAACGCCACCGTCCCGATCCCAAACTGTAAGAATGCCGCGTGGTTGGTACGGGGTGCAATGGTGAAGTTCGTCCCTCAATCATTTGAGATTCTCGGCCCCGTCGATGGCATCGACATGCTCAAGAAGATAGAACTGGCTGGTCGCGTGTGTTACAAGTCCGAGGACGTGATCGGCAACGACTCCCACGACCGGTTCGCAACCATGATCGTGAAAAACCAGCACTTCTCGGTGATCGAGCACGCGAATGTCACCGTGAAGTTCATCACGAACCGGGGTGTTTCGCACGAGCTTGTCCGCCACCGGATGGCATCATTCTCCCAGGAATCGACCCGGTATTGTAATTACAGCAAGGGCAAGTTTGGCAACGAGATTACCGTCATCGACCAGCGCGGGTTGCTGCCCGGTGATGAGGACTACGCGGAATGGCGACGGGCCATGGAAGACGCCGAGCGGCACTACATGGCCTTGATCGGTTCGGGTGTCGCGCCCCAGGTCGCCCGTGGCGTGCTTCCCATCGACCTGAAAACGGAGATCGTGGTGACCGCGAACCTGCGGGAATGGCGCCATATCTTCGAACTCCGCACCTCCGGGGCAGCGCATCCCAACATCCGCCACTTGATGGGTTCCCTCTTGAAGGACTTCAAGGCACGCATACCGGCCATCTTCGATGATCTCGATTGAGGAAAGAAAAAAGAGAAGTTGCTAGACACAATAGAGTCCCGTCATGTACCTGGGCACGAGCTTGAACGAGATGAGGTACGGGATCGCTGCGTCGAACACGGTAGTTGTAATATTGATGACGAGCGTGAAGTTCACGACGAAATCGTTGAACCCGTACATGGCCGAGTTAATGGGCAACATGATGCCAATGCGAACGCCCAGCGCGATGGCCATCAAGACCACGTATCGCTTGATGTTGACGAGCCACACTCGCATGTCGTTCTCCTTCTCATCGCACTTCCCGGCATTCTTGGACATGTAATACGCTATGGTGGGCACGATCATGAGGGGCGCGGTCGCGATAAGCTTGAAGATGGGGCCGAGCGCACCCGCAGTCGGGTCGAGTGGAAACAGCAACAAGCTTCCTGCAACGAGCGTGATGATGCCAGGTCGCCACCCGAATAACAAGAAGCAAATCATCCACACGATACTTATGGGATCGAACAATGCTATACCCCACGGGAGCCGGGGCACGACCGGCGTGATGATGGGAGAAATGATCACCGATATTGCCGTGAAGGTGCCCGCTGCCGCGACCTCTATGGAGAGGCGCCGCGTGCCTTGCCTTGGCTGCCCGGTAACTGGTTCGTGAGTTTCGGTCATGGAAACAATCTACTCTTTTTTGGAGGATAATGATACGAAATGATATGTCTGATGAAAAGCGAGGTTGTATTAAAACATGGTTCCTCCAAAATCGGGTAGCGGGGATCGATCATCAACCACGCCATCCCTGCCCGTTCCTTGGATATGTTAAATTACCTTTCATCGTTTTAATTTTAGAGACCCGCTCGCCTTGATGCACGAATGAACGACCCTTGGAACGAGATCGACCGCGTGGCAAGGTTGCCCGCGAATAAAGCATCAACCATCGACGAGGCAACGTTAAAAGACCACGTGTTTACCGCGGTGACCGGGCTCTCTCCCCAAGCGAAGGACCAATGGCTCAGGCTAGCGGTCATGCTTTTTCACGTCCGCGCGATCAACAAGAAAGCATTCCTCAACATCTTTTCCCCGTTCCTCGATTTCTTGCGAGCTAGCCCCTCGGTCGATTTCTTTTCGCTGGTCTTGGAAGTGAAGGGTGCCAGCGCGAGTGATATCGCCTCGCTCATGTTCGACTTGTTGAATGACGGCACCATCTCGGCGTTCGACCTCGAGGCGCTCTTGCCGCGCTCGCCCACCCCCAGGAACGTGTCGTTGCTAGCTATCATGATGAAGCGGGCCGAGAGCGGGATGTTGCAAGACATCATCGTCGAAAAAATCACGAATACCCTGTTCCCCGAGGATACCTTCACGTTCAGCCCCGAGAACTTCATGAACCCCGAGTTCATGAGCAAGGTGCTGGGTTCCCTCGATATCGTGGCCGCCTTGTGCAAGAAATCGTATCCCGTGGAGCTGGTCATCTCGCAGATCGGCGAGGCGAGGGGCTCGCAAGCTGCCTTGTTCTTGTTGCTCATGCTCTCCCAAGGCTTCCTTACCGACGTGGAGGTCAAGGGCATTCTTGATCGCATGGAGAATCCCACGTTCGCCACGATGTACGAGAACGCGAAGGGGGCGGACGATGCAGCACGACTGCATCGCGGTCACCGACGAGATTTACGAGCACATCTTGTACGACGGCCTCGAGCACGTGTCGATCGCGTCGGTCCCCGGCATGGACGACCGCACCATCACGATCAACTCGATTTCGAAGTCGTATTCGCTCACGGGCTGGCGCGTCGGGTGGGCGATCGCCAGCGACCGCATCACCGCGGAGATCAAGAAGGTCCACGACTTCCTGACGGTGGGCGCTGCAGCGCCGCTGCAAGAAGCCGCCGCGTATGCGCTCACCTTGGAAAGAGAATATTATAACTGGCTCCGCGAGTTCTACACGACAGCAAGGGACACGCTCTACAACGCCTTGGTCGAGACCAGCCTCGTGCCCGTGAAGCCAGCGGGAGCGTATTACATCATGTGCGAGTGCAATGAGTACATTGCCGAGCATCGCTTGAAGAATGCCATGGACCTCGCCATCCACTTGCTCAAGAACGTGGGCATCGCCACGGTGCCCGGCAGCTCGTTTTACTCGCACCCGACCCAAGGGGACATGGAAACGAGGTTTTGCTTCTGCAAGAAGCCCGAGACCTTGGCAAGGGCACGAGACTTGCTGGCCAAGATACACGTGCATGCTTGATGACCATTCAAGGTTTTAAGGAAACTTGACCGAGTTAGATTTACGCGATAAATGAAAGTGATGTGGTTCTGACCTCGCCTACCAAACGCCTATCGATGTACTCCCGCATCGCGTTGCTGCTCGTGGCATGCAACGCGGTGGCCCTCACTGCCCTCGTGTTACCGTACGGTTTAAATAACACGCGGCCGTGGGCCATGAAAACGGCACCGCTGATGACCCGGTGGGCAGCGGATGTCGATCCCGCCAATGTCCTGCCGGAATACCCCCGCCCGCAGATGGCAAGGGCAGAATGGCTGAACGTGAACGGGATCTGGCAATTCATGCCGGGCTACCCCGGCGACCCCGTTCCTGCCGGGAGGAACCTGCAAGGCAAGATACTGGTGCCATTTCCGTTGGAATCCGCGATTTCAGGCGTGATGGAGCACCACGAACGCGTCTGGTATCGCAGGACGTTCGAGGTGCCCGCCTCGTGGTCGGGAAAGAACGTGATATTGCATTTCGGCGCTGTGGATTGGGAAAGCGAGGTTTTCATCAACGGTGTTCCGGCGGGCACGCATCGAGGGGGATACGATGGTTTCGAATACGACATCACCACGTACTTGCATGATGGTTCCAACGAGATACTGGTTCGGGTCTACGACCCGTCGGACCGCGGGTACCAGCCACGCGGCAAGCAGGCTCTCTATCCCGGTGGCACCTTTTACTCCACGGTGACGGGCATCTGGCAAACGGTGTGGCTTGAACCCGTTCCGGGGACGCGGATCGCCGGCCTGAAGCTGGTGCCGGATGTCGACAACGAGCAGCTCAACGTCACGACAATCATCACCGGACCGGATGCCGGGATCGCGGTGGTGGAAGCAACGGCCAGGAACGGGAGCTCCAGCACAGTCATCGTGGGCACCGGGTCAGGCAGCGCGAACGTGTCATTCACGGTGCCCGTTCCGGCCCCGACACCCTGGACGCCCGCCTCACCATTCTTGTACGACCTCGACATCGCCGTTTCGATCGAGGGCCAACCAGTCGACACCATCACGAGCTATTTCGGGATGCGAAAGATCGCCGTGGGGACCCGCGACGGGCAGCAAAAGATGCTCTTGAACGACGATTTCACGTTCCAGATCGGCCCGCTCGACCAGGGTTACTGGCCGGATGGCTTGTACACAGCCCCGACCGACGAGGCGCTCAAGTGGGACGTCGAGACCATGAAGGCGCTCGGGTTCAACATGGCACGCAAGCACGTGAAGGTGGAACCCGACCGCTGGTATTACTGGTGCGACAAGCTTGGCTTGCTCGTCTGGCAAGACATGCCCTCGGGCCATAATTACGGGGAGGACGGGCAAGCCACGTTCGAGCACGAGCTCCATCGCATCATGGAAGACAGGTGGAACCATCCCTCCATCGTGACGTGGGTCGTGTTCAACGAGGCATGGGGGCAGTTCGACACGGAACGCATCACGAGAGGGGTGAAAGCGCTCGATGCATCACGCCTCGTGTCGTGCACGAGCGGCTGGACCGACTTCGAGGTGGGCGACGTGCGGGACCTCCACCAGTACCCGTATCCAACGTGTCCGACCAGCACGACCAGGGCCGTCGTGAACGGCGAGTTCGGGGGCATCGGGAGGATCATCGATGGCCACGTGTGGTCGGACGTGTCGTGGGCGTACATAGGGGCCGATAATACAACCCAGTACAACGACTTGTATGCAGCGCTGCTCACCCAGATCAAGTACCTCGCCGACCACGCGGGGATGAGCGCGGCCGTGTACACGCAACTGTCCGACATCGAATCGGAGCAGAACGGCGTGGTAACGTACGACAGGAAGGTGTTCAAGGGGGACGTGGCGAGCATCCGCGCGGCCAATTTGTTCACGCTCGAGCCGGTCGCGTACCGCACCGTCATGAACACGTCGCAGGCCGAAGGCCAATCGTGGAATTACACGGTGGCTGCCCCTGGAACGGGATGGACGGGTCTGGGGTTTGATGATTCGGGCTGGTCGAACGGGACGGCAGGGTTCGGGACCGCCGGCACGCTCGGCTCGATCGTACGGACGACGTGGGCCAGCCCTGATATCTGGTTGAGAAAGACCTTCAATCCGGGGCCGCTGAACGCGACCGAGATCGAGAATCTCGTGTTCCGCGTCCAGCACGATGATGATGTCGAGATATACGTGAATGGAGTGCTCGCGTTCTCGGCCACCGGGTACATCACCATGTACAAGAACTTCGATTTTAACCCGGCCGGGAAGGCGGCCATCGTTGAAAATTCGGAGAACGTGATAGCCGTCCACTGCCACCAGGCATGGGGGGGACAGTCCATCGACGTTGGCGTGTTCACGAGTGTGTAAAAATGCACGCCTTCCACGCCATGCAATAAGCATTGACTTTTTTACCCGGCGCGTGGCTCGTTACGTCATGAAGCGATTCGTGTCCATCGATTTTCTGCGGGGCTTTGCCATTGTCGCCATGATCGCGCTGCACGTGTTCATCGTCACGTTCGACACGGACATCTTGCTTGCCGCCTTGGAGGGCGAGGGCTCCCCCGCGTTGATCGTGGTTGCAATAGTGATCATCTATTTCGCCAGCTTCGCGGGATTGTTCATCTTCGTGTCCGCTTTCGGGAACGTTGCCTCGATGCAAAAGCAATTCGAGCGGCTGAAGGATAGACCCGACGCGTGCAAGATCGTCAGGAACAACCAAGTCATCCGTGGCGTCGTGGTTGTAGGCATCTCGTACTTCATCACGCTTTTCTTGTGGCCGTACGTGTTCGATCCGATCGCGGAGGGTGTTGCCGGCTTGCTCACGTGGGAAGAATATGTTCAAGAATGGGTCACGGGAACGATATGGACGAACTGGGTCACCGACATCTACTTCGTGGATGTCATCACGTTCCTCGGGTTCGCGACGATCATCATCGGCGTCGTGTACACGGCCTTGCTGAAAGCGAAAAGGGAACCGGCAAGGATGGGGCGCGCCTTGGGATGGATCGCCTTCGCCGCGTTCGCCATCACGCCAGTTGTCTTGATGGCCATTCGCGCCCAACCGTTCATGAACTGGCCTAACTCGCATCACTGGCAAGGTCGCACGTTCCCGGAAAACGTTGGTGCCTTGCTGCTGTCGTGGGCTGGCGGCGTGAACCAAGCCATCTTCCCGTGGATCGGGATGTCCTTGCTGGGCACCATGATGGGGCTGGACTTGCTGGACAAGCCCGTCACGAAGCAGTTCATCAAGAAGTGGTCGAAAATCGGGTGGTTGATGGTGGCCATCGGGTTCGCGATCCAGGTCGTGGTTGCCATCATTGCCGGCGAGCTGGATGATCCGGCAGCGACGATCTTCGAGTTTGGTTTCGGAACCATATTCGGGTTCAGCGGCCCAAGCACGGGATACATGCTCTTCGCGGGTGGCGGGGAGGTGCTGGTCGTTGTCTTGTTCCTCGCCCAAGTCGAGGGAAAGAACAAGGCACTCTCGTTTGCCCGCCGAACCGTGCCCTTCCGGCGCGCGGGGCTCCTCGCGCTGTCCCTCTATGCCTTGCAATTCTTGCTCTACATCCCGGTTATCTTGCTCGAGCTGGCGTTTGGCCTCCAGCCGGACCAGCAGCAAGAAGAATTATGGCAGTCCCTTCTCATGATCACCGTGTGCGTTGCAATCACGTTTGCCATCCCGTGGGCATGGGAACGCGTGAAATTCAAGGGATCGCTCGAGTGGTGCACCATCGTGTTACTCGGTAAACTTTCCAAGCGCAAGAATGCAGCGGACAGGCTCGATCCCAAGGGTGCATTGTACGATATCGAACCGCTCGGACAGTCCAACAATCCCGAAACGGGAGATGTTGAGCCAGCACCGCGATCCTGATTACATCGTTCTTTTTTTCATTTTTCCTTGCACGAACAGTGCACGTGAAAAAGCGGGGGAATGGCTCGCTCTGCACCCGGAGGGTATATCCATGATGTGCTGAACCGCGTCTCGCGTACAGCCTTCGCACGACCCGCCGGGTGCATGGGCCACGGGTGGAAAATAAACAAGCGCATTTAAAGTTAGGGATTCGGGATGGGCGAGCCATCCCATACTATTTAACATTTTCGACTCGGGACCGATTTGCACGCACAAATTCTATCGATTGCTTGCGTGTTTACGTGAAAGGCACGGGACATGACGAAAACGTCACGATCGAGTACCAGATGAAGTTAAATTGTCGTTTTTTTCATGGTCATTTTTCTTGTTCAAGAGATATAACGATGCAACCATGGCTGCTAGGCCGGCAGCAAGCATTATCCACAACGCAACATCTTCACTAAAAGCAGGCACACGGTCGAGGAGTGTCCATATGCTGCGGAAGATGAAGACTGATGAGACAAGAACGACCACCTCTTCAACGATGAGCTTGATGGCTCGATTCATGGATAAATTACATTCACGCGTGTCTAAAAACTTGTCATGTTCGTTTATCGACCACAATTGCACGACACGGGAAGCAACAAGAAAAGCTTATATCCAAGAGTGCCTTTAAAAGGTTGACCCCAATGACGATCCAGGATAAGTCCGAGCCAAAGGCTTTGACGACTTATAGTTAACGCGGAGGGGTCTTTTCTACGAAAAAATTATTTTCTTGATGTTTTTCGGATATTAGGTGGCCGCACGCAAGATTCCGCGACCTCGGCATGATAAACCTTCACCAACTCATCAAACGCGTTGCGGGCAGCCTCGTTCGGATACCTCTTCCCGTTGAATCGCTCGGAATCGAGCGTGGCACGGAGAAACAAGATGCGCCACCGCCACGATGCCCTCACGTGCGTGGGAAGCAAGTTATTCGATTGCTCGAAGGTTGCCAGGGCGGCTCGTGCACGTGCATTTACACGGGAAAACCACGGCCGCCTCCTCGATGAGAATCGCCGGTGGTTCTGTTCTAGGGAGACGATTGCATCCACGATCGCATCAACATTGCAGCCGGGAAATTCATACACGACGTATTCACGTACGGTATCCAGCGCGGCCTTCCGTCCGTCCCAGTAAAACTGGGACCAGATGGCCTTGTTCACGTCCTCGAAGATGCCTTCCGAGTAAAGGATACCACCAGCAAGGTGATCCCCCGCGGCATCCCACAAACGCTGGAATCGTGAAGGCAAGGGGTTTGCACCGAAACCGCCCCACGGGTTCATGCCGTGCATTGAGATCTCGGGAAAGTTCAGCAGCGGCAAGTTGCCGGGAACCCCGTTATCGATCGGGAATCGTGGGTAGTCCCCGTGCGAATCAGCGAGGATGAAATCAACCCAGCCCGGTGGCACGGAAAACCTTTTTGCCAGGCCCTTCCATTCCCCCTCGTCAATGCCATTCGGGTCGAAAAGCCAGGTTGAAAGGATAACCTTCACGCCAGGAAAGTGCTGCCGGCACGTATTGACTATTGCTTCTGCCATTGAAACGAAGCCGTTCGCGCCCCACGGGCTGCACCTTGGGCAGCAGCACCCGCCTTGATCGTACGGCCAGATCATCAAGTAATCCAGTGTCACGCCCGAGAATGCCTTGAACTCTTCCGAAAACCACGCCAGCATCAGGTCCCTGGCCTCAGGCTTGCTCGGGCATAGTTCAACACCGTATCCACCTCGAACGTGCCGCGTCCCGGGAAAGGATTGGTCCGCCCGCAACTCGGCAGGGCTACCCGCGTATGCCTCGTTGGCGAGCAGCGTGAGTCCCGCCTGGAGCCCCACAGATTTCGCGTGCATCAAGATGCACCGAAGCCGGTCAATGAACGTCACGGCCTTCGGGTCGTCGATGCCCGAGAAATGGTGCATGTCATACCAAGCGAAGACCGCGTTGATTCCCCACAGCGCGAGGTCCTCGATGTATTCTTGTATCTCTTCCACGGGTGCAGCATGGTAGAAGTTGAAGAAATGCGTGGCGAAATACACGGCACGCAAGGGTTTGCGAGGGATCGACGTGCCCCGCCAGGAACTAGGGATGAACACTCCTTTTCCAAACGTGGACGTGCGAAGAAATTTTCCCAAGCCATGCAACACGCCAAGAAAATCCTTCCCCGTGATGATCGCGCCGTTCTCTTTCCCGTGCTCTATCTTGAACCCGCCCTGCCCGAACTCGGGGTCGATGACAGCCATGAGGCTCGCGGGGGCAGCGATGTTCACCTCCACGTGCATGCCAGATCGTGCTTGCACGTGCCGGGCAAGGATGGACTTGAACCTCGTCACTTGCAAGTGCTCTGGAAAATTGCACGACAATTGGAGGGAGATGCTCATTTCCCTTTCCTTCCTTGATGCGTGATGGTGAATTTCCGTCCTACACGCCACCGCGGAAACGCCCGAACAGCCGCCCGAGCGTCCCGAGCAACCGGCCGAGCACGGAACCGCCAGCACCGCCCAGGAGCCGACCCGCGCCCCCTCGCCCGTCGGGATATCGAGCATGATATTCTTCGAGATTGCCGTTTTTAGGTCCGCGTGGCTGGTGATGTTTCCCGAAACTGCAACCAGCAGTTGCCTCTTGATGATGTTCAAGTCCTTCAGCCTGTTCTTGAGCTGGTCGACCATCCACAAAACGCCATCAAGCGGCAAGAACAAATAATTGGCGGTGACGTTATATTCCTTGGCCAAGTCCGCGACAAGATGCTCGCCGATCCTTGAATCACCTTTCTCCATCTGTTTCAAGAACCGGTCGATGGATATCTCGAATTGCACGCTTCCATGAAGAAGCTTGTGAATCCGTTCCGCGAGATCAGTCAATGCATTCTCCACGATTGAACCCCAGATGATATTACGAAATGCATTTCCCCGAACGAGGCCTTCACCAATAGCCGCGATGAGGTACAAATTTTGGCGTTCGATATCGTTGCCAAGGAATTCCTCGACGAACTCGACGTGGCTATACCGGTCTTGGCTGTTGAACAGGTATAGCAGCCCGCGGAAGATGTACGTGTAGTAATCGAGATCCTCTTGCCGCAAGGGAGCACGGGTGGCCGGGCCAAGGCCGGCGTTGATGCGGTTCATGTTGATGTACTCGCCGGTCTGGATGCAGCACTGCCATAACATGCGATCCTTTCCAGGAAGGCCCTTTTCCTTCACGGATTTTAAAAAAGATGGCAAGGAGATGAAGACATTCTTGGTCTTGAATAAGTCTTGCAAGGAATTGAAGTGATATTCCTTTGTCAATTCGGAACAATGATGGTGGAGTTCACCGGCCAGCAAATCGAATGAAAATGGTAAATTGGACAAGAAGTTGATGACGTCGTCCATGTTTCCCTTGTTCGTGGAAAAAACACGGCATACCTCGTCCAGCACGGCATTGTCAAACACGTTTTCCCCGAAAACCTGCAGTATGCGAAAATAGGGGGCAAGTTCCGGCGCAGGCTCCCCGACATTTTTCTTGGTGGATACACGCAAGTAAGATTCCCGGTTATACAATGCCAGTTCAAGCAAGTGCGAGAATCGCTCGCGCGCTTCTCTTAGCATATTCTGGTCAGTGATACCCGCTTTTATCCGTTCAACGTTTTCCGCGTTGCGAATTGGCGGGAAGAACAGCGTTGCCCCGGTCGGGCTACCGAGAATGTAACTCATCGGGACTCGTTTTTTCTTGTCCTTGAATTTCTCACCCATGTACGTCATGTCATGCGGGTCGAGCATGAGCACGGACGGTTCGGGCTCGAAGGTGACGTCCACAATGAGATAAATCATGGCGTTGAAAACAACCGGGATGCCAGCGTGGTGGCCAGCAAGGTTGAAGTAATTTTTCAACTTTATGTAAAAAATTTCGGAAAAATAACGCCGATCTTGCTCGTATATTTTTTTATCATATTCATAACTAAAAAGATTGGAGACCGTCGTTTGATGACCCCCGACCCGGAATTTTTGGCCAAACTGGTCCTCGACAGCGATTTTCGATCGTATCTTGTCGAAGTCGGGTCCCTTGAGAATGTAGCCTTTCCCGTCCCAATCGCGTGCGAAAAGCTGCCCGCCCGTGTAATCTTGCCCGTTGATGCGGAACTGGCAATATTTTGACTTTTCTATCACGCATGCCAAATGCGTGGACCGCGCGTCCTTGCATTCCTGGGAATTATCGATGTAACGGCCGCCTTCATTGGCATACAGCGCTTCGACTTGCATTTCCTTGTTACCGCCAACGCACACTGACGTCAACGCGGGATAATACATGCATTCATTAAATTCCTCGGAAAATGGCTTGATACCAAAGATGTACGCGGCCATATCCTCAAGTTGCGTGAATTCACCAAACTTGAGGTTTTCTTCGGGGGTGAGGTTGGCAATCTCGCCCTCCTGGGCCTTAAATTTATTGGCTTGCATCCGGAGATAATATTGTAGCGTGTACAACGGCACGTCGATGTTCGCGTATTCTCTCAAGAACATTTGAAGGACGTTGTAACCGCATTGCCACCGTTCTTTGGCATGACCCGCAAGGATGTCGTAAAGTTTTTTATATCCTGCCCATCGCGTGATATCGGGGTCTTGGGCATCGTTGATGCTTGCTTCGGGTGATATTGAGTTCATCGGTGGCAGACCGGTATTATATATACGTCTGGATAATATAAGTGGGGAAATTTAATAAGAATTTCACGAGGCTGCATTTCGATGGAAAGGTGCGATCGTGATTAATATCATAGCGTATCTATTGAAATAATATGTCGCTTGGAACGGCCGGGCTTGTTTCCGCGATAAGTGGCGGAATCGGAAGGGCGATATTTGGCCATCTTGCCCAAAAAGGAGTCAAGATATTCTCAACAACCCGCAGAACGTTGGATTCTTTCTGGGATAAAAATATACCGTGGCCGTCCAATGCGATTCATGCCGTGGCAGACCTTACGCGGGAAAAAGATGTCATTGCCCTTTTCAATTCGATCGCTGACCAACGTACGCCGTTGGACATCGTGGTAAACTGTGTCGGGGGTTCACTGCATTCATCACCCATTTCCGATTTTCCGGACGATAAATTCGATGAGGTGATAGCGGTCAACTTCAAATCCGCATTTCTCATGACCAAGCACGCGTTTCGATACATGAAAGAACACAATGGCGACAGCGGCGGTAACATCATCCACATCGTGAGCAGTTCGGCAAAAAACATATCCCACAACAAGGCACCCTATGGTGCGGCGAAGGCAGGCTTGGCACATTTCATACACTATGCTGCATCCGAAGGCGCGCCCGACAACATCCTGGTGAACGGGATATCGCCAACGTACGTATTTACCAAACGCCACGAACAAGAGATACAAGCGAAAATGCATGCAACAAGCTCGTCAAGGGAATCAGTTGAAGCCACAATTACGAAACACCAACTCATCAAGAAACCCTTGCTCGCCTCCGATTTACTCCCCGTTGTCGACTTGCTGGGAACGACAAGGGTCATCACGGGGCAGATTTATAACGTCACGATGGGAGAAGTCCTATCATATTGAACCGGAGAATGAACTGAAATGAATGATGCACCATTCAAGATGGAACGCATGGCCTCGAACGAGATCATGCACGTAATATCCCGCCAAAACATCTCCCGTATCGCATTCAAGGATGAGGAGTACCCATACATCGCGCCCTTTCAATACGTGTATATCAACGGTAACATTTATTTCCATTTCAGCGAGTATGGAAAAAAAATGCGATTGCTTGACGAGTATCCAAACGTGAGCGTGGAAGTGGAATGGAATGCCCAGGACATGAGCTCGTTTTGCTTTCTGATATTGCGGGGAACCTTGGAAAGGGTGCACGATGAAAAGGAACGTGCTCTTGCAATAAACAGCCTCACCACGCAAGGCAAGGACAAGTTCTCAAGCACGTTCTTGGCGGCACACGGTTTCCAAACGCCATCTCAATGGGACACGTTCACGGCGAAGAGAGCCTACGTGATCGTGAAACTTACGAATATTGTAGAGATTTTTGGATTGAAATCCCCGGCGTTCTCGATTGAAGGCGTGTCACCCCCCGCGTGACGCGACCGCGAATCAACGGGGATTCCAGACCATCAACGAGCCGTCGCGAGTACCTCGACAGCCGTTACAACGGAGCAGAACAAACACATGTTACATCGGGAACACGCTTCTGTGGTTGCGAGTGCCTAGCCATCGCGAGGAGAATGCCACGATGCAGCAGATAAAGAAACTCTTGGCACGGAAGCAGCGGAACGTGCTCCTCGATCCATTCAAGGAACTGGAATACGTTCCCCCTCCAAGGGAGCTAGCCATCCTTCTCGATTTCACGCGGAACGTGACGGACGTGTTCACGGGATTTATGCCCAAGCGTACCTTGTTCCAACGGTTCTTTCCCATCGGCATCGCGACGTTCATCGGGATGATATTGCTCGCCTACATCAACTTTCCGGGGATGTATTCCGCGGCGACGAACACGATCAGCGACCTTGGAAATCCCGGATTGAATCCCGCGGGATGGTTCTGGTTCTCTGCCGGGTTTTATTTCTTGTCCTTCATGCTCGTGCCTTTTTACACGTTCGTCCACAGGAGGTTGAAGCCACGTGGGACGTTCATAGCACGCGTGGCGTTGATGGGAAACGTGGGCTCTTCGATTGGGTTTGGCATGCTCGCCACGTTTTCAAACATGCACGAAACCATAGACGTGCACTTGGTCGCTGCTTTTTTCTCCTTTGGAGGGATGATCTTCGCGGGCGTGTTCTACTGGTTCCTTATCATCAAAGATACATTTTGGAACAAAGCAAAGGATAAAAATGAATTTCTCGTGCGCTTGGGAGCGTTCAACATGGTGGCAGTTTTCGTCGCCTTGCTCGTCGTGTTGTCCTTGTTGCAAGCAGGACGCTTGGAGGTGAGTGATATATCCGAATTCTATCTTTCCATCCCCTTCTGGGAATGGATGCTCTTCACGTTCGTTGGTTTCCAGACGGTCTTAATCTTCATCATCCTCCCAGCTCGTGCCACGCCGGTGGAAGTGGCGGTAAAAGTGCTAATCACGGGACACGATGATGCCATCAACCACCTGTCAGGCACGGAAATGTTCTGGTAAATCAAGAAAGGTCAACGAGGCGATTGATTGCCTTGACGGTACTTTCGATCGCGATCGTTCCATCATAATGGAGCACGATCGCTTCATTCGGGCATACATCCACGCACCGTCCACATCCACGGCACCGGTCATCATTGATCCTTGCCTTGTTGCCAACGATCTCGATGGCGTTCACGAAACAAGTGCCACCTTCGCACGTTCTGCACCCAACGCACCTCGATTGGTCAACTTCCACCGAGACGCCCGGCATCCTCGATATCTTCTTCCCGATCTCCGGGGCGAGATCGGGCAGCATCCGCCACAAGCAACAACACGGGCAACAATTGCAGACCGTGAGCAGCTTGTATCCAGGAGACACGTGCAGCCATACCGTGTCGAGCTTGTTCCTGCCCACCAAGTGGACGAGACCCGCTTCGCGGCAAGCCCGAACGTGGTCCTTTGCTTCACCACGCGTCACTTCGCGTCCCAACGCGGGATTGATACCGCGGGCAGCATCCCCAAGAAATAAACAACCCAATTCGACAGGATAATCCTTGCAATGCGCAGTATCCCTGCAAATGCATTTATTGTTTATCCATAAATAACTTGCTTGATCTATGAACGTGTCCAAAACGGTAGACGGTAATACCAAGGTATCAAGGCTTCCTGCATCTTGATCGATGGTGATAACCTTGTTTTTGGGCAAGAAGTATATTTCGTCGTCCTTGAACATGACACGGTCGATCAGCTTTCTGAAAAGCCTCGAACGTCGAGTGAGCCTTGCCAAGGTAAAACGCGACGAGAACGTTTTCTTGACCAATCTCACGGAAAACGGCTCTTTTTTCTTATGCTCCATATACCATTTCAAGCAGAAACGACGGGATAAGAAGATTTCCAACGCAATTTATGTGAATAATCATAATTGAAAAAAAATTAGATGAGATACTACAGAATGAGGAGATCAGGAATGATTCAAGCCCGCTGCTGCATCGCAAGGCGGGGGATTGTGATTTTTCATGCCCAGCCGCTCGAACGCCGAATCGATGATCATCGTGAGCATTTTTGGATAGTCCACGTCGACGAACCTGCACATCTTTGCAAGATGCCCGTCCCAGCACCATCCCGGATTCGGGTTTACTTCCAATAATTTCGGTTTTCCCGCGGCATTCAAGCGCCAGTCAAACCGTGCGTAATCACGGCATTCCAGCCGCTCGAACAGCTTCAACGAACTCGTTTCTATCATCTTTTGCGTTTCCTCTGCCAGCTCGGCGGGGACGGAACGTAATTTCCAATACGGCGAATTCGAGTCCCATTTCGCCTCGTAACCACATATCCGGGGTAATTCTGGCGGGAGCAAGGAATAATCCTCTTCCACGATGGGCAAAATATGGACGCAATGGCCAGGATTCCCGATGATGCCGATCGTTAAGTCTTTCCCCGTCAAGAACTCCTCCACGAGGATTGGCTTGTCATATCCCATGTTGACGCGCAAGAACATGATGGCTGCCGCGAGTTCCTCGATGTTGTTGCACACGCTGCGCTGGTTGATGCCGAAACTAGAGTCGCCGAAGTTGGGCTTCACGATCACGGGGAATCCTATCTGCAGGTCGTAAACCTGGTCCTCCGGTCGGATGAAGAACGCGTCGGCCACGGCAATGCCCATTTCCTTGGCAACGCCACGCACGAGCGACTTGTCGTAGCAGAACGCGAGGCACTGGGGGCCCGCGCCCGTGTACGGTATGCCGATCACGTCCAGCAACGACGGGATGTGCAATTCCTTACGCGGGTCGTTAGTAAATCCCTCATCGCACAAGTTCAAGATGAGGTCCACTTTATCCTTGATCTTGGTCAAGTCTTGAATGATGGACGCGTGTGAATTGATGTACGTTATCTTGTACTGTTTCGTTGAATACAGTGCCTTCTTGAGGGCATCTATCGTCTTGAAGTCATCATCATCGAACTTGGAACCTGGTTTAACGGGGTCATTGATGTTCGGGTCGCCGAAGATTACGGCAATGGCCTTCACCTCGTCTGGCTTCCTCGCCTTGACAGGGGTCCATTCCTTCTGCACGCTGGCCGTGATGATGAATCGTCGTTCCATCATTCCGAGGTCTTGATTGCGCTGGGAATCAGGCGTGATCGAAGCATGGAACGTTACCTCCGTGTAACCAGCATCCCTCAACAACTTGGTTATTGCATCCTTAGAATACAAACGTTCCCCGTAGAAACGGTCGTCTATCACGCCCTTGGAGACGTCGGTGATGATCTCGCGGGATAGCAGGCGCCCGTCGGGAGATATCGAACGCTCGCGAACGACGAAGTATTGCTTGTCGATCCACTCCCATGACCGGGGTTGGTATTTTTCCTTGATATATGTTCCATCCGTGATATCGAGCAGCAATTTTCCGCCCGGTTTCAACACGCGAAAAACATCCTTGAGGACCTTGAGATCCAGTAGCTCAAGAACACGTTAGAACCGGTATCGTTCGCGCCATCATCGAAGCGGCATTCGGATTCGTCTTGAAAGAACGAAACAAGCTCGGCTGGAAAAATAATGACAAGACCGTGCTGGTTTTATGCCCGCCCAAGGAAACGCACGAGATCGGCGCAAGAATGGTGGCAGATTTTTTCACGATATTTGGTTACAACACCGTATTCGTCGGGAGCGACACGCCCGTGAAATCATTCTTGTCCGCCATCGAGATACACCGTCCCCGGTACGTGGCCATAAGCACGACCAACCCTTACAACGTTTTTCACCTCCAGAAGACGATCGAGCAGATACGCGCCGCCGGGAAACACGGCGACCTCAAGATCATCGTCGGTGGAAATGCATTCAAGGAAAAACCTGACTTGTACAAGACCATCGGTGCAGACATGTATCTCGGTATCCTTGACCTGTACGAGCTCGCCAAGAAGGATGCCGGGGTATAAACCAGGGCATTCGAACGCTACTCTCACGTGTCTTGTTTCATTTTTTCCTTCTTGCCAATGGTTATTGCGCCACTCTTGAAGAGCACCAGGCACACGATGAGCGCGAGCGTGGGGATGAATAACCACACGTGGTTGAAATTCTTGATGGCATCCATGTAGTTCGAGCGGTACTCCCACGCGGGAACCGAGAATCGAATCGTGATCTTGTCCCACTCGTTCAAGGCTTGGTGCAACGTCAAGATTGCTTCATCCCCCCACTTGTCTTGGAGCCTGTAGACCGGCGCGTGGAAGATCTCGGTCATGCCCGCCGCTTGGGCGACGAGGACGTCCTCGATGTACCGGCCAAGGCCAAGTTCATCATCCGTATACCACCTCGTGCCCACCGCGATCCAGCCGGTCAAGATGGACCGACCCCGGTCCCCGTAGACGGCAATTTGGTTGACGCAATCCGCGTACTGGTGGTACCTGCCCCCCTTGATGTTGTCTTGGGCATCCATGTACGACATGATCCCGAATCGCACGTCCGGGTTGTCGGAAGTTGGGTACATGGGGAGTCGGGTGGTGTCAAGGTCCCCGTCGATCACGTCTATCATGGTGCTCCCCCCGAACACGATGTAACTCGAGTATCCCAAGCTGCTAGCATGATCGTATACCTCCTCCCACGCCTCGGTTGCCTCCGTGTAGAGCGTGACGTTTTGTGAATTGTGGTCGTACCATTCATTTTCGCTGATGATGCCGGGCAACAAGGAACCCGGAAACAACGTTTCCGCACAACTCGTGTAGTTCGTCCACCATAGCTTGTCATAATCACCTGACTCAAAATCCGGGCTGATGCCTTGGAACTGCGTGCAAATTCCTCTCGACCGTTGCAGCGCGAACCAGTCGAGCACGTCGTAGCACAGCGGGACGGTGATCTTGTAGTTGAAGACGTGCGGGAAGTCGATGCCGTTGTGGACGTTGAGGTAATATTTCACGCCCCAGTAATCGAGCATCAAGTACAGGTAGGTGTCTTGGATCGACTCGAAAAAGGCTTCATTGTAGTACCAGTAGCCGTTTTTCTCGGCCAAGATTTGCCGTCCCGTGGAATGGTGGTTCATGATGAGCGTGCTCTGGCTGATGTTCAGGTACTTGAAGACCTCGTGGTTCCTGACGTACGAGAAGGTTACCGTGATGTTCTCCAATGCGGGCAAGGGTTGTGACAACCGAACAGTCCCGTTGGGATAGCACTCCGCGCCCATCGAAAAATTGCAGTAGTTGAGCGACGTGTTGTTGTACGTTACGCTCGTGACGTATGCTAAGGATCCGTTGACGAAACCTGCCGGTGGCGTGGCGAGGGTCCCGTTGTAAATCGTCAAGGTGGTGTTGCCATCGGGTGTTATGGTCGAATTGGCAATGACCACCGTGCGTGCCGGCGGGCCCCAATAGCTGCTCCTCGTCGTGAAACCATCGGGTGTTCTCACCGAGATTACCTGGTTCCAGTTGGTATAGATGCCCATCCCCAGGAACGAGAATCCAAACAGCGAGATCAAGAGCGCGGCAGTCTTCGCCCGCGGGTGTTCACGAGTCCAATCGATCCGATCGAAGGAGAACTTGTCATCCCTTGCTAGTTGCTTTCGCTTGCCCTTGCTTACGAGCATCATCGTGTTGATCGCGAGCGAGAGCCCGTTCAACCCGAACATGGTGGCGAAGATGATGGCTGCAGGAACGTTAAAAGGCCCGTTCAAGTAGATGAACAATGCAAAGAATAAAATCATTGTTATCAATAGCACCAGCTGTGAAAGCCTAGCAACCGCTAGCTTGTTCCAAGCCAAGGAACAAAGCAACGAGGACGTCGCGAAGCATGCCAAGAGAAACGAGAAGAACCCGTATTCATGCATCATTATGCCCGCCGCCAGCGGGAATCCAACGTACTGGGCTGTGACTACCGTGTAGAACACGGAATTTAAAAACAGGGTGGCTGGCACGAGCCTTGGTAAGGAAAAACTCCCGGGACTAACACTGGCCATGGTATACACGAAACGAGCATGAGCAAAAAAGTTTGACCGGACACCCGGTGCCAAGGAGCCTGATTCGATTCCTGCCGCTTCATCTCGAACTCACGTGGGCATTTGCGACGGTCTACATGATCGGTTTACTGGCGGGTGGGTTGGAATATGCCTTGCAAAAAAGCCCGTTTGACAACTACAGCACGCTCGTCCTCCTCCTCCTATTGGCATTGAGCGTGTTCTTCATGATAATGTTCACGTTCGAGAAAGCTTGGATAGACATCTTTTATCTCCCCCATGGTTGAGCGTCACTCCCTTCTTTCCCTTTTGGAAAATCTATATCAAGGCACGGCTGTTTGTATGCTAGCGGAGACCAATGTTCGCGACCCAGAACAGCAAAAACTCGTGTTCATCGTGTTTTTGTTGCATCCCTTTTCCATTCTTGATCGTTACCATTTTTCTCACGATCTTCCTTGAAGATTCGTTCTTCACCACGTTCTTGTGGCTATTTTTCGCACTGACCACGATCATGTCTGGTTGTCTCGTGGTTGCAACGCGCAAGAAACTGGTGCCTTCGGTAAAGAATCCCGTGATGCTGAGCATGAAACCTCCTGCGCCCGATACCTTCGTTCTCGTGAAGCCCGTGCCCGTTTTCAATGACGAGCCAGCTGCTTCCGAGAAAATGCCATCACAACCGAAGCCCGCATTTTGCGAGTTTTGCGGCGCGGAGCTTGCACCAGGCGTGCGTTTTTGCCAGTATTGCGGCGCCGAGGTCCAGCAATAGCACGGTCAAAGACTAATATTCACTCGAGCCTCTCTTTTCTTGTGATGTGAAATGACGAGAGAAGTCAAGCTATTGCGCGATGAATGGATGTTCTACCGGGGAGACGTCCCCGGTGCGGAAATGCCGGGGTATAACGACGAGCAATGGGTGTTGATCGATATCCCCCATGACTGGAGCGTCGAGGGACCGTACATCAAGGAATCGTGGGAATACTGGCACCAATTGCAGAATATCGGACACCGAATAGGTTATTTGCCTCAAGGTATTGCCTGGTATCGAAAAGATTTCACTACTTCCCCCGCGGACAAGGACAAGCATTTCACGCTCGTGTTTGATGGAGTGTACAGGAATGCCGATGTTTGGATAAACGGGCACCACCTTGGTTTCCATCCTTACGGGTATAGCCCGTTTTACTTCGATATCACGCGCCATCTCAATAATGGGGGTAAGAACGTGATCTCGGTGCGCGTGGATAACACGGGCATCAGTAGCAGGTGGTACGCGGGTTCCGGCATCTACCGTGACGTCCACCTCGTCATCACGGATCCCATCCACGTCGCGACGTGGGGTACTTACGTGACGACGCCCGAGGTCAGCGACGATAATGCAAAGATGCACGTGAGGACGCGTGTCGTGAACGGCCGCCAAGCACCATCGAACATTGAACTTGTAACATCCGTGTTTGATGGAAGCACGTGTATCGCGTCCACGAGCGAGGAACGGATTATCCCGCAAGGAGAAGCGGTGTTCAACAACATCATCACGATCAAGAACCCGCATCGGTGGGACGTTGATGACCCACACCTTTATCAGGTAAAGTCGGTTATCAAGGTTTCTGGAAGCATTGTTGATGAGAACATCACCAGTGTTGGTATCCGAACAATAAAATTCGAACCGAACACCGGCTTCTGGCTCAACGGGAAGAACATCAAGGTCAAGGGTGTGTGCTTGCATCACGATAACGGCTGCATCGGCGCGGTCGAGCATGTCAAGGCTGTCGAGCGCAAGCTCCGTGTACTCCGTGACATGGGGTGCAACGCGATCCGCACTAGCCACAACCCGCCTAGCGAGATATTCCTCGATTGCTGCGACAAGGCCGGCTTCCTCGTGATGGACGAGGCATTCGACGAGTGGAAGATGAACAAGACGCCTCGTGGCTATGGCGAGCATTACGACGCGTGGCACGAGACGGACATGGAGAATTACGTGCTCCGCGACCGGAACCACCCGAGCATCATCTTGTGGAGCATCGGGAACGAGATTCCCGAGCAGAAATACAAGCACGGCGCGGACATGTGCAAGCACCTGGTAGACATTTTCCATAGGCTCGACCCGACCCGTCCCGTGACCTCGGGTTCAAACAATCCCGCGGAAGCCAATGCCACGGGATACTCGGACCACCTCGATGTCGTCGGGTACAACTACTACGGGGACCACATCACGCGATCGTCCGACCGCGGGAGCCGGTGCCGCTACGATGACGAGCACGACAAGTATCCCAACCGTTGCATGATCGGCAGCGAGAACGTTTCGTCATGGGCGACCCGGGGCTTTTACACGTTTCCTGGAGGGATGGACCCCTACGCGCAAGCATGGAAGCTCGGGCCGCACAAGCAATGTTCGGCGTACGATTATCGCAGCGAGATCACGCTGTACATGTTGAAAACAAGGCCCTACGTGAGCGGGTGCTTCACGTGGGAAGGCTGGGACTACATAGGGGAGCCGTCGCCGTACGATTGGCCAGCGCGGAGCAGCACGTTCGGTATCGTGGACCTGGCGGGATTCCCGAAGGACGTGTATTACCTCTACAAAAGCCAGTGGACAGACCCGAAGAAAAGTCCCATGGTCCACCTCGTGCCGCAGCGGTGGAACTGGGAACCCGGCACCACGATTCCCGTGTGGGTGTACTCGAATTGCGAGGCCGTGGAGCTGTTCTTGAACGGGAAATCACTCGGTATCGAGAAGATGGCCACGTGGGAAGGCGACGAGCTGCTCCACGCGGAATACGCGGTCCCGTGGGCACCGGGCGAGCTCAAGGCAGTCGCCATGCAAGGCGGGAAGGTCGTCGCGACCGACGTCGTGAGAACCGCTGGTGCACCATCGCGGCTCGACATTCAAGCCGACCACGACAACCTCGTCGCGGATAACCACGACATCACGTTCATCACAGTGCGCGTGCTCGATGCAAGTGGCAACGTCGTTCCCACCGCGCAAGACCTCGTACTCTTCTCTGTCGATGGGCCAGGCACGATCGTTGGCGTCGATAACGGGTGCGCGACGTCCCACGAGCCGTTCAAGGATGATCAAGTGCATGCCTTCTCGGGGATGTGCTTGGCCGTCGTGAAATCCCTCGACCGCAAGGGAATCATCACGGTCGTCGCGACGTCCCCCGAATTGAAGCCCGTATCGGTCCGGATCACCGTTGGGTAGCCACCATATTTTCTTTTTCCATCATTCTATCAAAAAACGAACTGTTTACGACCCTTGGCCATCACGAATCAGGACTCCTATTCCTTTGCGAAAGAACATGCCGTGACACTTCTGGTGCTGGCTGGTTACATAATACTTGCCAAGAGTGTATTTAAATTCGGTGGCGGGATTTTACAACCATGAAAAACTTGGAAATCACTAGCCGCCATGGTTTCGCCGAGGTGGAGGGCATCAAGTTGCATTATGTCGAAGCGGGCTGGAACAACGCCCGATCGATTATTCTTTTACACGGTTTTCCCGATTTCTGGTACAGCTGGCGGCACCAGGTCCCATATCTGGCGAAGGATTATCATGTCATCGCCGTTGACCAAAGGGGATATAATTTGTCGGGAAAACCCCGACGTGTATCCGATTACTCGGTTGATCTTCTCGTCAACGATGTCAAGAACATCGCAAAAAGCCTTGGCCTGACCAAATTCACGCTCGTAGGACACGACTGGGGGGGTGCAATCTCGTGGGAGTTTGCAAACCAGCATCCAAAAATGTTAACGAGCTTGATCATCTTGAATTGCCCACCCATTCAAGTTCTCATGGCCGAGAATCTTCGCAATGGCTTGCAAATGAAAAGCTCGTATTATATATACCTGTTCCAGATCCCGAAACTTCCAGAACTCGTTCTCGGGAAGAACGAGGGGGAAGCCCTTGCTCGCTTGATGGTACACGTCAACAAGGCAATCACGCCGGCGGAGCTATTGACCTATCGTAAGGGATTGTCAACGCCCGGCACCTTGAAATCGGGAATTAATTATTACCGGTGCGCGATCCGGCAATTCTTTCCCGAGTTCTTGGGTGGTACCACGAAAAAAATCGAGATACATGTGCCGGTCCTGGTTATTTGGGGTGTTAAAGACGAAGCGCTCCAGGAATCATTGACACGCAGCTTTCCGGCTTTATGCAAGAGGGATTTCACGATAAAACGCGTTGAGGCAGGACATTTCGTCCACCAGGAAAGACCGTTGCTCGTGAACCGATTAATCGCCAGATACTTGGAAAAATATCCTCCTTGAACGAGGGAGACCAGTGGAACGATCTATCAATAAACCTTTTTTAATGACCTTCTGGACAGGCTCGATCCGAGCATGATATCTTCCCGAATAGCCATGGGCTCGTCTCGGTCAAGATCTACATCCGGTGATCCACCGGACGATACATTGAAAATGCATCCCTTACCCTTTTTTTCGAGCATCTGATGGCGGCCGATACTAGAGAAACCGAGTTTCACGAGGAGTTGCCCCGCAAATCCAAAATCGCCTACGCAGTGGCCAACGGAACGATTGGATTGCTTTCTGGTTTGGGTTTGGGTCAACGACGAGAGGTTATGATAGGCACGTTAAAATATGGGATTTATCCACCTTGAAATGCATCCAAGTTTTTAATTGGGAATTTGACGGATATCCCAGCCAACCGGCATGTGATTTTTCACCTGACGGACGGTGGCTGGCAATTGGTTCTGAAAATACCGTTATCATGCTTGATTGGAATCCCAAGGGTATCGAACTCGAATCATCACAATATTCCCGATTGCTTGACGATATGCATTCGGATATTTCGAGTATTAAAGAAACGGTCGCTACGATATCACACAACACGTCTCAAATTCAAGCGAGCACCAACGATATCAAGGTACAACTCGAGAGATCCATTTCTCTTGAAATGCAAGCATTCGATGAAATTGTTACCAGAACGGACGTGCTCAAAGAAAGCATGATCGTGTACCAGAGAAAACTTGATGAGAAAAACCAAGAGGGGGAAATCAGTTCGGTAAATTTCGTGCGAAAGAAAATCGAAGAGATGCAGCAAGACCTCGACGACAATTTCTTGAAACTTGAACTATCAATCCGTTCCTTGAGCATGGACCTCCAGGAAATCATCGAGAAACAGCAGATAAACGATGAATATCTCCGTGGAAAACTCGGTTCGGATTGGGACAAGATACGTTCTACATGGGCAGATTATAAGGACGGAAAGATTAAATTACAAAAGTTCCTAAGCGATGCCTTGAAAATCCTTGGTAGCCGTGTATTCAAGAAATTACTGTCGTTTTTAACAGGAAGCATGTTGAAATTCTAATACACTTGGCACAATCCCACGATGTACGCCCGCGGGCGATGTAAAAAATCACCCTTTATTCACGAGCCCCGCGCCAGCAAGTCCACCGCCGCACGCACGATGCCCGCCAGCCCAGCCACACACCCAGCCACACGTGGTACATGGCACCGCACCCGCAGTTATAGCTCGTCCCGATCACGGGCTTCTTGCACACCACGCACGCTGGCAGTGACGACGGGTGGATCCGGGGGCAGTCGCGCCAATCGTTCGGGAATAATCGCAACAAAGTTGGGATGAAGCACTACATCCTTCCCCCCGGGACGGACATCCTTCCCGTCACGGTGCCATGATACTCGCCAATGTCATCCGCCCCTCGATCACCGGGCCCAACGTGCCAAGAATATCCGCGAGACTGGACCACCCGCGGCTGGTGGTGGATTTCAATTCGGCATCAGTTCGGGGGGTGGCGGGCGCAGGCAGAACCCGCACTTCCCGAACGTGGCGATGGTTTGCTCCCAGCAGTGTCGGTGGTACGTTCGTTCACAATATGGACACACGACCTTGCACGACGCTTCCATGGGGTCCTGGGTGTCCATCTTCTCGTGGCACGTCGGGCAATCAAGCTTGTGGCACAAGATGCACGACACCACCGATACCTCGAAGATGGACTTCGATATCGCGTTGAACACGTCGATGAGGTAACTTGAAGAGGGGAACCACTTCCCGAGAATTGCCTGCAACCCCGCTTTCATTTTCTCTTCCATCTCCTCGTCATCGAGCTCGCCCATGTTCACCGTCGGTGCGGTCATGGGATAGTTCTCGGACAGGGACACCTTGAACTGGAACGATTGCTCTTGCGTTTTCATGGTACCCTTCAAGGTTGCCGTGACGGTCTTCGATAGCGGGTCGTATTGCACGTCCTTCAAGTTGTTGCGCAATAAATCTATCTCGAATGACATCCTCGATTCCTTGTCGATCAACCAGTTGATCTCGCGCACGATCGCGACCGGTTCCTTGTCGCTGTTCTCCCAGTTCTGGATCACCTTGAGGTTGTCGGGAGACGTGCGGATCAAGGTCGCGAGGTTCTGGCTATACTGCACCGATGGCATCCCGGGGTAGCCCTTCAAGTCGATCGTGACCTGGTATTCACGGAAGCCGTAGGTGAGGATCGTCACGCGGACCGCGGTCCTGCTTTCGGGGAGGTAGATCGTCTCGAACTCGCCGAAGATCGCCTTGAGCTTGGCCTCGATGTCGTGCAAAGACCAGAGCTTCCCTTCAAGCTCGCGCACTGCATCGACCACCATGGGGGAGTCCTTCGGGTTCCATTTTTTCAGCGTGTCCAGCACGGCATCGGGTTCCCCGACGAGCTCCTTGATGATGGGATCGACCTGGAAGTGCGGCTTCGCGGGGTAATCCAGGAAGTTCACGAAGATCAAGAACGTGTTTTCCACGGAGATGGGGACGTACACGCTTGCTTGCCCGAGCTTCACGTGGTCGATGCCATATTCCATCATGATGGCATCGAGTTGCTCGCGCAGCATGCCGTCGAGGCGAGCATTGCCCGTGGTCGCTTGCTGCTCCTCGATTTCACGAATGACGGGCTCGTCCGCCCTCTCCCAGTAGTCGTGGCCTTCCTGAGCCTGGATTCCCTGCATATTTTTATCCCACTTCTTGTTCTCGGGGATGAGCACGTCATCTTGCACCCGGGCCGGGGCGGGCTGTTCGGGGGCCTTTCTCTCGTGTACCATCGTGACGCTTGGTGGCGGGCGGCTGACGGCCTTGATATCTAGCCCTTTTTCTGTTGCACGGAATTCGAACGGTTCCGGCGTCGCGAACTCGGAATAGTCCTTCGCGCGCATGTCCTTTGGAGCCATTTTAAGGTCCAAGTAATCCTTTTCCAAGTTTTTATCAATGTTATTCTTGAGTTCACGCAAGACATCAACCACGTGGGAAACACCCGGTTTCCAGTTGGTCAATGTCTTCAACTCCAGCTTCTTGCCAAGTAAATCGAAGATTTCCTTCGAGACCTTGATCTGGGGCGTGCCCGACGGGAAGGTCGCCGGGAATATCACGTCGACGGTGTACTGCTGGACGCCCGTTTTCTGCACGATGCCGTAAAGGTGGTATATATTTTCATCGACAGCCCAGAACTCTTGGAACTCGGCCAATATGAGTTCTGCCTCGGTGAAAACTTCTTCCCGGCCCATGGATGCACTTCTTCACTGGTGAAATTGGTCTCTAGTAGAGGTAGTAACAGCACAGAAATTTATAAGCTCGTGAACCATTGCCCTCGGTGTGGGAATTACTAGTGGCGAAGGGTCCAGTACTTGTCCCCGACGTGGTGAACCGTTTTTACCACCTTGCCCTTTTCCGTGTTCTTGATCCCGTCCGTGGTGAACATGGCAACACCGATTGCAACGATAACATGATTTTTTTCGTCTATGATCGCGACGATGTCTCCCTCATTGATGTTATCATCAACATTCACGACACCAGGGCGCATCACGTCTGCACCACTTGCGATATAGGGCACGGCGGGTTGATCTATCATTACCTGCTTCATCGAGAGCTCCTTGGCCACGTCGATGAACGGGACCCACCTGGTTCCCGATCCCGGCAACTTGAAAAAAAAAGGCTCTTTCTTGAAAAAGATCACCGAGCCCCCGTTATCAAGGGTTCCCGTTTCCACGTTGCTTCCTTTTTCAGATATCGTGTCGATGCTATTCCCGAAACTGGCAATCAACTCGTTCTTTAGCATCTTGCTGCTTTTCTTGTCAAGGAAGGTCCTCGTTTTTACATGGACGTCCATGAATGAGTATAGCATCCACATCCTAAAAAATGATCAACGTGAATGAACCATGAGGGCAGTGATTATATACGAACGTGCGTGTTCCGGCGTGATGCTTGACCCTCCAATCGTCCAGCTGCTCGCCGGGGCCGGCCTCTCCATTTTCGTGCTGGACTTGGCATACGTCCTCGAACGAAAGAAGAGGAATGGCCTCCTGGTTCAAGATGGCGGGTCTCCTCCCGGCGCGATGAAGGGTGCACCCCTCGCGAAGGCGGGCGTGATGGTGGTGAACGTCCTCATCTGCTGGTGTTGCATCAACGTGTTCTTGTTCGGCCATGTGTTCTTGCCTGCCATCCCGAGGATTCCCGCCGGCGTTCTATCACCGTGGCTACAACTGGGCGGCTTCGTGCTCGTCATCGCCGGTGATGTCATGTTGTTTCTCGCGTACCGTGCCCTTGGTGCAGCGTGGGCATATCCCTTGCAAGACGGTGATGGATACCCGCGTGCCCTCGTGATTTCTGGACCGTATTCCCGCGTTCGCCACCCTGCATACCTTGCCTTCATGATAGTGTCAGCCGGCTTCACGCTGCTCTTCCTTGATTGGGTCGTGCTCGCGCTCGCCGTTGGGGGAACCATCGGGCTCGTGTTGCAAGCACGACACGAGGAAAAAGCCTTGCTTTTGGTCTTCGGGGATGAATACCGGTCATACATGCAAGCCACTCCCCGGTTCGTTCCCCGGCTCTAGCGGCACGATCGGCATGCCTTCCGTGGCACGACGGTCATCCCCAACATTAAATACGTTGGCTAGTTCAATATTCTCCGAACGACCGTATCAGCAATTCGGGCACAATGCCGTGGTTGAATTCGGTGGAAAGGTAATAAGCGCCAAGAAGGGCTTATTCCAAGAAGACTTGCTTGAATCCGGGTTTGAATTCAAGGACAAGACCAACTTCGAAGTTGATTTCGATTATTTCATCCAGAAAGGGATGAAACGAACATCATACAGCATTACCGGATACATGTTCATCCCCGACGAGCTTAAAATCGAGCCCGACACGTATTCGAAGGAGCAGTTCTTCCACGATTTCCAGTCCCGGCTCCGGTTCCAGACGCCCGTGTTTCCCCTCTCGGCCATACTTCGAAAAGATAACCACCTATCCCCGTTGACCCGTATATTTGAAATCATAGACAATATTATGACTGGGAACCTGGAAGATGATATCTTGAACAAGAAGATGGTCTACGAGTTGAAGATGCACGCGCAGATTGTTCGGAGCAATTTACGGAATCAGATCGTTTCCTTGATCGACATGTGCCCTGCCGGCGAGCCGAACGAGATCGTCTTGGATAGCTTGCACGATCTCATTGGTGAAGTGAACGCGATACAAGACCGGTTCCACGAGCTCGAGTCCATCATCTTCAACAGCCAATTCCCGGAAAAAACGCGCGCGTGCTACCACGCGTGCGACGAGTACATCAGCTATTATCTCGAGCACTACTTCACCATCTTGCTCGACAAGATGTCCAACAGCGACTGTTACACCATCATCGCACCAGATATCCGAGAACTTATCGTTCGCAGGCAAAATCGCAGGTTGAAGATGAATTACAGCCTCGTGATCGGGCACGAGATCAAGAAATCCACGAGGGACCCGACGAAGTTCCATTTCTGGAAGACCTTCTTGAAGCGATACATCAAGCAAGTCCTGGAACTCGAGATCAAGAAGCGCGAGGACAAGGCAAAGTACATGCAAGTCATCGGGGCATTCGGCGCGATGGTCGCGATGGCCGTGTTCTTGATATTCAGCGTTGCCTTGCTGGACACGACCGTCCAGAATTCCTTCCCGTTCATCATCGCCGCGCTGGTTGCCTACGCGTTCAAGGACCGGATAAAAGCTGCGATAAATTTATCTGGCGAGAGGATGCTTTCAAAGTGGGTCTCCGACCGGCGCTTTGAAATCATCGATACCAAGGAGCACGAGAAGATCGGCGTGTTCAAGGAAAGCATGCGTTTTGTAAAAACCAAGGACGTTCCTGCTGACGTGATGGAAATCCGCAACAAGGACCGGCCATCGGTTCTTGAACGGGACGTTGAGATTGAAAAGGTCATTCTCTACAAGAAGGTGATAACTCTTGATGCAGGAAAAATATTGAAGATGCACGAGCGCCACAAGAACCTCAGCGACGTGCTCCAGATCAACATCCAGAATTTTTTAACGCACGCGTGGGACCCAGAAGAGCATGTAATATATTTTAATGCTACCAAGAACAGCATTGAACACGTGCCAGTCCCGTTGGTGTATCACGTGAACATGGTCTTGAAACAAGCTTTTTTAACAAAGGAGGGGCAAGAAAAAATTAAATATAAACGAATTCGCGTGATTTTCAACAAGAATGGCATCGATAAGGTCGAAGAAGCCTGAGCGTGCTTCTTGCTACGTCTTGCCTCAATCACGGACTGCGATGGCATCGATTTCTACTAGCACGCCCTTGGGTAACTTGCTGACTTCAACCGTCGTCCTCGCAGGATACATCCCGAACGGCTCGAATGCACGCTTGTAAATATCGTTCAGTCTTGGGAAGTTATCCATGTTCGTGATGAATACCTGGCACTTGACCACGTGGCCAAGGGTCATCCTTGCGGCCTCGAGAACGGCGGTCATGTTCTTGAAGACTTGATCTGCCTGGTCCTCGATGGTCGCCCCGATCACGTTCCCTGAGACGTCCATGGGGAGCTGCCCCGACAGGTAGACTTGCTTCCCGGTATCTATTGCCTGGCTGTAAGGCCCGATGGCTGGTGGCGCGCTGGCTGTCGTAACTTGTTTTTTCACGTCGATCATTCTCCTTGTTTTGTTCTCCGTTGGTCACTTGGTATTGAAGATGCCCGATGATTCGATTTCTTGCTTGTGCTCGCAACATTTACGCAAGAAGTCATCCCATTCCTCGTACATGCGTAGCACTTTTTCACCCGCCTCGCTGAGCGTCATTTCTCCCCCCCCTCCTTTTCCACCCTTTCTAGCATCGACTGCGATTTCTCCAAGGCGATCGCGCAACTTCTTGGTCCTGTCCCAGGCATACTTGTAACTGTAACCAAGCTCGTTCGCTGCGCCGGTGAGAGAACCGGTCTTCTTGATTGCTTTAAGGAGCCGGGCAACGCCTAGGCCCACGATAAACCCGCTCGTCTCTTTCTTGCGGCTCGATTTTTTCTGGTCGGATTCGGCCGGGTGGCCGTCGGAAATTTCGATCCATATCCGATAACGGACGCGCAAATCTTTCATGTTGATACACGTGATTTACTTGTTTTCGCTTGGAAAGGAAATCCAAGGGTGCATTGCGGGACCAACGACACCGTGATACCGAACTCGCACGGTTCGCATTTGGTATCTGAACCTATTATATGCTTCCTTCATGCTAAGAACTTTATCTTCCTTTCTCATTTGCTGGGTCAAGTTTATATAGACTTTGAATATGATTCTGACGTGACGCATGCACTCGTGTAAAAAAAAGGCATAGACCGACAAACTAACCATGCAGTTTGGCTGAATAACCCATGGACGACGAATTCACCGACGTGACAGCGCGGTAAGAATGGCTCCCTTGACCGTGTCGTTTTCCCTGATAAGCCTCGGCAAGATTTCAAGCAGTCGCTCAACGTCGAGGTCGTATTTATCTGGATTATCATGTGCGGTCATGAGCAAGCCTCCGGTTTTCTACTCTTGAATGGTGATGGTAATTCTACACCAGATCGCTTTCCGATAACTACCAAGATAGAGCAAATACACATATAAAAAGGTCGAGAAATCATGAATCGCACTTTTTCCAGGCTCGCACGTGTTCTTCGGTATAAAAAAGACAAGTAATAGACATTAAGGCCGTCGCTCCATACTTTCTCCAAGTAACTTCGTGCATTGGGCACCAATTATAAAATCCCTGCAAAGATAAATTGGAATCTTGCAAAATTAGTAATATTCCACCAAAGTGTAAACTCAAAAGAAAAAATCACTTTTTTTCCAAGGCTTTGCACGCACCACAAATTATATACACGTCTAACCGTTGGCCGGTAGGCGTGATGTTGTTTGATGCAATCATCCCGTTCCAAGCTTTTTCAACGCTGTGATCCTTCATGTCTACAATCGTGCCGCATTCTTGGCACACTTGGTTGATGTGAAAGTCAAGGTCAGGCTCGAAGCGGGTTATGCCGCTACTAAATCCGAGTTCTTGGATCAACCCGGCCTTGTTCATGACGTGGAGGGTGTTGTAGATGGTCGCCTTGCTGATCGTGGGATGTTGCTTCTGCAATTCAACGAGTATTTGCTCTGCATTCGGATGGTCATTCCGGTTCATGATGAACTCGCAAATGGCTAGCCGCTGGGGCGTTACCTTGTGCCCGCCGTCGCGCAGTCGCTTGATGATCTCATCACGTGTTAAACGGTGCAATTCCATCACCCGGCCAGGTTGTACCTTGGTTGCTTATACTTGATAAGACTAAATCCTTATTAAGAATGATCATGAAGTAGGAATGGATCTAAAAAGCGCAATCTCCAAATACCGAATCGATCCATACAAGCAAGGCAACGAACCCCGTTGCCTCGTTTTTCACCGATTAAAAAGCATACACTTAACGGAGAATGTACATGAGTGAAGAGAGCAAGTGCCCCGTGACTGGCATGTCCCGCAAGAAGGCCGTTGCAGGCGGTGGCACGACGAACCAGGACTGGTGGCCGAACCGGTTGAATCTCGATATCTTGCACCAGCAGTCCTCGAAATCCAACCCGATGGGCGCGGATTTTAATTACGCCAATGAGTTCAAGAGCCTCGACTTGGCGGCCGTGAAGAAGGACTTGCGTGACTTGATGACGCGGTCGCAAAGCTGGTGGCCGGCGGACTTCGGCCACTATGGGCCTCTATTCGTTCGCATGGCGTGGCACAGTGCAGGCACCTACCGCATGGGTGACGGTCGCGGTGGCGCGGGTCATGGAAACCAGCGCTTCCCGCCTCTCAACAGCTGGCCCGATAACGTCAACCTCGACAAGGCACGCAGGTTGCTCTGGCCAATCAAGAAAAAATACGGCCGGAAAATTTCATGGGCTGATCTCATGATCCTCGCCGGCAACGTCGCCCTGGAATCGATGGGGTTCAAGACATTTGGTTTCGGTGGCGGGCGCGAGGACATCTGGGAGCCGGAAAAGGACGTTTACTGGGGTTCCGAGGCCAAGTGGCTGGAGGACAACCGTTACACGGGCGACCGTGACCTTGAAAACCCGCTCGCTGCCGTGCAGATGGGCCTGATCTATGTCAACCCGGAAGGGCCGAATGGAAATCCAGATCCGGTTGCTGCAGCGCGTGATATCCGTGAGACATTCGCGCGCATGGCGATGAACGACGAGGAAACGGTGGCGCTCATCGCGGGCGGCCACACGTTCGGAAAAACCCACGGTGCCGGTGATGCAAAGCATATCGGGCCCGAGCCCGAAGCTGCTGGCATCGAGGAGCAGGGGCTTGGCTGGAAAAGCAGCTTCGGCACGGGCAAGGGTGCCGACACGATAACCAGCGGCTTGGAAGTCGTATGGACCACCACGCCAACCAAGTGGAGCGCGAACTTCTTCTGGAACCTGTTCGGCTTCGAGTGGGAGCTGACCAAGAGCCCGGCCGGCGCGCACCAGTGGACGCCGAAAGGTGGCGCGGGGGCCGGTACCGTGCCGGATGCCCACGACAAGTCGAAACGCCACCCGCCATCCATGCTGACCACCGATCTCTCGCTGCGGTTCGATCCCGCCTACGAGAAAATATCGCGACGCTTCATGGAGAACCCGGACGAGTTCGCGGACGCGTTCGCGCGGGCGTGGTTCAAGCTGACCCACCGTGACATGGGCCCGCGGGCGCGTTACCTCGGTTCGGAGGTCCCGTCCGAGGAGTTGATCTGGCAGGACCCCATCCCCGCGGTCGATCACGTGCTGGCAGATGAAAAGGACATAGCCTCGCTCAAGGGCAAGATACTGGCTTCTGGCTTGTCCGTTTCCGAGCTGGTCTCGACTGCGTGGGCATCAGCATCCACGTTCCGTGGCTCAGACAAGCGCGGCGGTGCGAACGGTGCACGCATTCGCTTGGCACCGCAGAAGGACTGGGACGTGAACCAGCCCGCCCAGCTATCGAAAGTCCTCAAGGTCTTGGAGGGCATCCAAGGCGCGTTCAACAGCGGCAGGTCGGATGGCAAGAAGATATCGCTGGCCGACGTGATCGTCCTGGCAGGTTGCGCGGGCGTGGAAAAAGCTGCGAAACAAGCCGGTCACGAGGTGACGGTTCCCTTCACGCCGGGGCGCATGGACGCGTCCCAAGAACAAACGGATGCCCCGTCATTCGGTGTTCTCGAGCCGAAGGCCGATGGCTTCCGCAACTACCAGAAGGCACGCTACGCCGTGCCGGTCGAGGAGTTACTGGTCGACAAGGCACAATTGCTGACCCTGACAGCCCCCGAGATGACGGTGCTCGTCGGCGGCATGCGCGTCCTGAAAGCGAATCACGGGGGCTCTTCGCATGGCGTATTCACCAAGCGGCCCGAATCACTCAGCAATGACTTCTTCGTGAACCTGCTCGACATGGGCACGACGTGGAAGCCAACCACGAAAGACCAAGACGTGTTCGAGGGGCGCGATCGGGATACGGGTGATCTCAAGTGGACAGGCACCCGCGTCGATCTCGTCTTCGGTTCGAACTCCCAGCTACGGGCAATAGCGGAGGTCTACGCGTGCGAAGACTCCAAGGAGAAGTTCGTGCATGATTTCATCGCCGCGTGGAACAAGGTCATGAACCTCGACCGGTTCGACCTTTCAGCGTAGCATTGGCGTCTCCGAAGGTCTTTAACATCCCCAAATCACCTTTTTTGTTATTTTTTTCAAGGTCAAGGCCTTGTAGGAAAGAATGTGCCTTGATTTGTCTTGCTTGAAAAGGAATGCCGGAATTATAAAAAAAAAATTACACGAAATAAATCCACTTTTTCATGTAGGAATTGATATCTTTTTTCGCTGCATGCCCGTGTTCCTGCATCAAGATGCCGATTCTTGAAGCTAGGTCATCGATGCGGCCGATGGTTGCT
Source organism: Promethearchaeota archaeon (assembly GCA_041305945.1). Lineage (GTDB taxonomy): Archaea > Asgardarchaeota > Lokiarchaeia > Sigyniarchaeales > Sigyniarchaeaceae > JBGLND01. The sequence continues at coordinate 1,050,851 of JBGLND010000001.1, read as the reverse complement.
GAATAATCGTACCCGCATTCTTGCAACGCCGTGGCTTCCTCCCTTGACCGGGTCAGTTTTTCAAGTCCCGCACCAAGCTTGGCCATCGCCTCGTCTGGATTATCCACGATGGTTGTTTTAGCGGATAACATGAGCTTATACCCGTCGTTGAGGGGATTGCACACAAGCTTGTACCGGAAAACTGCCTCTTGTTCTGGCACGTTCAGGACGAAATAATACGTGAAAAGGATGATGGAATACGTGAGAAACCACCCGAAGAGAACATCCGAGAACCAATGCACGTTGTGTGCCATTCTTGCAATGCCCATCAAGACGACATAAACTGTAGTAAGGATACCTAAAATCGGGGCAATTATTTTTTTCCGTGACCCGATGAAACTCACTGCAAGGCAGCCCGTGAAGGTCGCAAATGACGTGTGTCCCGAAAAGAAACTATCATCGGAAGTACCCGCAACGATGTACCAAGCCGTGAACTGGCTAAAGTCCACCACGGCGTCCGGTCGCAGCCGTCCCCATGCCTCCTTGACGACCTGGGTCAGGACAATGCACACGCCAACCCCGATGATCAGGGTGAGGATGCAGTACTTGAAATACTTCCCGTTCTTGGTCGCGTTGGTCGGCCGGTTTTCGCTTTTTGCCAACTTCTGTTCTTTACCCATTTCCAGCGCTGAAATCACGAGAAAAAATGCTCCAACAATGCACAACACTAATGCGGGCATTTGACCTACATTTCCAGACGTCCAGAATTCCCCCGTCCAGAAATCCGGGTCCATGAATGCCCCCAATCCATCCAGTTCCGGGATGTTGTCAATTGCTTTCGTGATCTCGTAATCAAGAGCTCCACCGTTGATGGAACACACGATGATCCCGATGACGAAGCCGATGCACGAGATCAAGTATGCTATCAACACGGGACGGTGTTTGTTCGTTTCTTGATGAGCTTTACCTTGGTGCTTTTTGATGGTCTTGGTGGGTTTTCCCGAGACCGGTGCCATTTCCATTTCTGCCATGTCGATTCACTCACCATTGGTAAGTGTGAATTGACCAGCCCCCTCATATATTATACCGCCGAAACGCACATAGCGAGCGATGCTGGCGCGGTCGGGATTGCACACGTGCGTTTCATGAATCGCCCAGATCGCGTCAATTTTAGGAATTTCACGTGCACGCCCGCGTGGTTCCACCATCCCTCGACTGGAAGCGTGAACGCAACATAATGGCGTGGGAAAGGTTGTATTAACTAACCCGCTGGGATTTTACCTCGTTTAACTTGAATATGCCCCCTAGCGAGATAACGCCAAGGAGGGATAGCACCTGGATGACCACAACCACGCCGAACTGGTCGACAAGGAGCCCGCACATGGGCATGAAGGCGGTGAACCCTAGGTAGTTTACCAAATTGCTGGCGGATATGATAGAAGCACGCTTGTCCGATTCTATTTCCCTGTTAATGTAGAGGTCCCAGACCGGCTGGTTGATGCCCCAGAATATCGACGGTACCGTGTTTAAAATCCCTACCAACACCCAGTTAGGGACGATCGTTGATAATAATGTCAAGATTGTTCCAATCATGCAACCGACTACCAAGATCGTTTTAGATCCGGTCCTTCTCACGACACGGTGGGAGATGATCGAACCCAAGGCACTCATCCCGTCGCAGATGACGAAAAAGATGCCGAAGAACAAGATGGGAACGCCCTTATCTTGGAAGAAAAGTTGCTTGAACTGGTGAGCAATCTCCACGGTCGCGTGCGTGATGAAACCAATGATGAAAATTAATAATAATTGCTTGTTCGAGTATATCTCCTTGATCGCATTCTTCACGTGCACGATCACGCGCTTATCCTTTTTCAGCGTGCGCCTTGGTTCGACAAGGAACAATGAAAGGATCGCGGAAAGGGTGAAGGGGATGAACGTGGCGAGGATCGGGAAACGCAGGTTGATGGACCCGAGCAATCCACCGACGAGGCAACTGATGGTCGCGCCTATCGGCCACATTGCCTTGTTAATCCCTGCAATCCTGTTGAAGTTCAGCGGCTTGTCCTTGGCTTGCGCGTTGTAGTCCATCGTGGATTCATAGAGCATCGCGACATCGGTTCCCGTGATCAAGGAGTTGGAGAACGCGTATGCGAGTTCGAACAGGACAAATAACATGAGCGAGTTCGCTACTGCCAAGATTGCAAATGAAACCAAGCACATGGTACCCGACAAGATGAACGCGTTTTTCTTCCCACGCCGGTCTGCCAATATCCCGCTGGGAAACTCGAACAAGATGAATCCAATTGCCCACGCGGTCAAGATTAATGACACGTTAAAACCCGTAACGACTGTAACTTGGAAGTACATGACCAAGACGGGCATAGTAAACTCCAAGCCGCGAAGAAAGTTGATCAAAAACACGAGATTGATGTTTTTTCGCAAGCATTCGGGACTAGAATTATTCAAGGACGTCGCCGCGAGTCGTTGGTCTTGAATACCCGTGTTGGTTTACAGTCATGAATTTTTATCACCCGTTTTCTTCCTACTCATCGTTTATGAAGCGTTTGTACATCGGGCAAATCGTGAAAAAATAACGAAGGTTATCAAGGAGATTCGACCTATGAATGCGCTGTGATCCTGGACGGTCGCCGGGAGTTGCACCCCTTGGTGGAATGAAATGTGGTTTAAATCCATGAATGCATATATTCATCCCATGCACGCCGGAACGTGGAATGTGAAGGACCACGGGGCCAAGGGCGACGGCAAGGCCCCCGACACGGCTGCAATCCAAGCAGCCATCGATGAATGCTCGAAGAATGGCGGGGGGACAGTGCTCGTCCCGCCCGGGAAATACTTGTGCGGCACGATCCACCTGCGCGACGACCTGGACCTTCACGTCACGCGAGGCGCCACGCTGGTCGCTTCGAGGGACGACGACATGTTCGACCAGCGCGAGCACGGCAAGTATCCCGACGCCCAGGGCGACGAGTGCGGGTGCTTCCACCACGCGTTGTTGGCCGGGGACGATGTCACGAATGTTCGCATCACGGGTGGCGGGGCACTCGACGACGAGCGCCACCACCGTCACGGCCCCAAACCGATTGCACTGAAAAATTCATCAGATATTACCATCCAAGACATCAACGTGTACAACTCGCCGAACTACGCCGTGAGCTTGGGTAACTGCGAGATCGTCTTGATCGACAACGTAAGGGTGTTCTACTCCAACGCGGACGGCATCGACCTCGATTCGTGCCGCAGCGTGCGCATCACCAATTGCCACGTGACCAGCAGGGACGACGCGATCGTGCTGAAGGGAAGCTTGGCATACGACGAGCCTGTCACGTCGGCGAACATCGCCATCACGAGCTGTGACTTGGCAACGCTGGGCGTTGCACGCCCGCCCTTGTCCGGGTTCTAGTTGGAATCCGTCGATGTAGCGCGCGTCAAGGGCATAACCATATGCAACGTTGCCATGTCCGGAATGAAGAGTCCATTTCTCATTCGCCTCGGAAAAAGGTTGCGTGGCGAGGTTCCGGGCCGGCCGGGTTCCATTTCCGACGTCTTGATCAACAACGTGACCGCCGTGAACTGCCATTTCCCCGCGGTCATTGCAGGGCTCCAAGAAGCTCGCGTGGAACGGGTGAACCTGAGCAATATACAATTCGAGTACGATTACGCGTCCGGGGGCAACTTCGCACCCGGGGAACACGTCCACGATAACGGCAACCGGCCGCCGGGAACCACTGATATCCTTGACATTCCCGAGAGCGAGACCCGGTATCCCGACATACGTATGTTCGGGGATCCGCTGCCCGCCTGGGCGTTTTTCGCAAGGCACGTGTCGGGACTCCACTTTTCTAACGTGCATTGCTACTTGAACACGCCCGACTTGCGACCCGCGGACATGCTCATCGACGTGGATGGTGCCGGGTTCGAGGGTTTGCACTTTCACAAGCCATGACCGCGGCGCGCACGAGAATGGGCGTGTCGTTCTTGATCCCGACGTTATTGGTCATAAACTGTCCATCCTTTGGGATTCCCCGGGATTAATTTCAACCCGAACACCGTTGCTCGATAACTTCCTTGTACTTGTTTTCCAGTTGCTTCTTGATGATGAGCAATTGTGCCCTCTTTGCTTCAAGGAAATCATCGGATATCTTGCCTTGCAGGTTTCGTAATTCAAGTTCAATCAGTGCTTTATCCAGATTCTTGGCACGGTGCGTGTATTCGTTTTGGATATCCTCGCAAGATATTTGGTACGACTGGTACAAGGCGCATATATCAATGCCCATCTCCATCAAGTCCCTTTCCAGCTGTTCTGGCGGGAGATGGATCATCTCGTCTATCAAGGCTTCCCGTTTCTCGTCTGGCCACTCAAATTCATCGAAAATCTTGGTCAAGCAGGTTCGGAGCAACTCGATTCGTGATGGTATGTCCGTGTGGTGCAAGCATGCTGCGTCTTCATGCTTGTTTTCCTTTTCAGGTGTCATATTTTTCCCTCTCGGGGGTGCTGCAAGCAACATTCGCCGTTGTTGGGTATTAAATTTGATTGCTTGCAAAGGCCGGGATTGATAAACGGCTCGACATATGTTTTTTAAATGTGGACGTGAAGGTGAACGTGCAAGAAATCACTGAAGAAAGCTGGTACTCATGTCAGAGAAAGTCTTCATGTTCGGGCTCGATAAAGCGGGGAAAACCGTGATTTCCCGTTACCTCTCCGAAGGGGTCATCGAGACCGACACGAAACCGAGCATCGCCTTCAAGCAACACATCTTGGCGCTGGCCTAGCTGGACGTCGTGCGGTGGGACACGCCCGGCCAGATCAAGTACAGGAAATCGTGGGTGAAGAACGTGGGAGAATCGAAGGTCCTGGTCTTCATCCTAGACACGAGCGATTCAGGCCGATTCGCGGAAGCGAAGAACGAGTTCGAAAATTTCGTCAATAGTTGTTATAACCTCCGCGCGCCCGTGATTTTCTGCTTCCACCAGATGGACAAGCCGGAAGCGATGATGAACTTCGAAAAAGCAACCTCGTTCTTCGAGATCGACAAGGATAGGGTCTTGAAAGTGTTCGTCACGCGAATAGCCCATGCTCTCGGCCAGCTCGATGTATTTCAACGACAAGGGGGGCTTGCCAGGCACGTTCTCTAGCTTGCGTGAGCCCGCGATGCACGCGGCGTTCTCCGGGTGCATGGGATGGATGCCGAACCCGTAGCACAGTTCCACGGGAAATCCCGCGGTCACCCAGGCCGATTTCATGCCCATCGCGGTGACCATCTTCGTCTTGAGCAAGTACTTGAGGATGATGCCCCCGAGCTTGTTCGACGAGGGCAAGAAGCTCACCTTGATCCGCTCCGGTTCTTGCTTGTTGTTGGTTGCGTTGTCGCTCATTGCTTGTTCCACCTTGTTGCATGCGTGCTCCGGTCATGCCGTGAGCTCGGCAAACGCCTCCAGCCTGTTCTTGAGCGTCATGTCGTGCGGGGAGAATTCCCGTTCCAGGTGCATGACGTGGTAGCCTTTTTCCTTCAATTTTTTCACCGTGAACACCGCGTCAAACGCGTACGGCTCGCAAAACTTGAGGTTCTGCGAGATAGCGATCTTCAGGTTCGATTCATCCATTGCTTTCAAGATATAGTCCAGGCGGGGATCAGGCGGGTTGCGCGTCGCGGGCCTCGGGATGTCGAAATGGTAGGCGACGATCGCGTCCAGCGGGTCCTTCCCGGTATCGAACAGGGACGCGTAGTATCGTTCACCAACCGAGAGATCGTCCCGGACTACCCGCAAGCCGGCTTCGTCCATGAGCTCCATCCACTCGGCGTAGGTCACGTCGGAGCCCGTCAAGAACACCTTCTTCTTTTCCGAGGGGAAGCCCTTCCTCTTGCTCCAATCCAGCAGCGTGGCATCGAGCTCCTTGAACGCCTCGTCCTTGGGTAGCTGGACTGCCTTCACGCAAGCCTCGAAGTATTCCTTGTTAGAAACATCCTTCGTCGCGCGGAGAGCGGACAGGTCCTGCATTCGCTTCTTCACGCTGTTGGAAAGCTTGATGGCCTCTGCCAGTTTTTGATCCGTGATCTTGACCCCGTATTGCTTTTCAAGTGCCTTGACGAATCGCTGCAGTTCTTTCTTGAAGAAGGCCGCAGCGGCCTTGTTGATGTTCATGGGCGTGTTGAACCAGTACAGGAACGGGGTCTTGACGTGGAGCTTGTAAATGTCGTGATAACGATTCGTGGCATCGCAGCCGTGGGCGATCCCTATTCCTTGCCACTCGCCCGATCGCGCCAAGGCCTCGGTTAGCATGCTTCTCGCCGCAGGGCACAAGAAATTCTGGAGATATTGGTCCGCTGGATCGTTGGGCACGTGCACGTCCCCGAGTATCTTGTACGGCGTCAAGCCCGCCGCCATGACGACCTCCTCCGGGAAGTCATGCGACGCGTCGAAGTACGCGAATTTTTTCACTTGCTTGCTCATGTTGGATTGACCCGATGATGTATGTATTAATGATAGTGTCCTCGTGAAGATAAAACGTCGTGCCCGCGTGAAGTTTTTTAATTCCGTGATGCGAGAGCTACCGTGTCCCTCGAACGGAGGGAGTCGAACCATTCGGTGATGGAGAACATGGTAGATAAAGAAATCGACAAGAACCTCTTCACTGGTAAAGTAATGAACGTGGCGGAAACCAAGCCGTGGTTGAAATTCTACGGCGATGTTCCCCACGCGCTCGATTACCCTAAAGTAACGCTTTATGAACGCCTCGTGCAGACGGTGGAGAAGTATCCCGACAAGCCCGCGTGGGATTTTGCCTTGAAAGTCTCCGGCGGGAAAATTGCAACATACAAGGAGTTCTTGGCTGAAATCGACCAATTTGCTGACGCTCTTGCCGCGGCGGGGTTCAAGAAAGGTGACGTGATGACCATCTCGATGCCCACGTGCCCGCAAGGCATCATCCCAGTTTACGCGGTCAACAAGCTCGGTGGCGTGGCGAGCATGATCCACCCGCTGTCCCCGCCCCCCCAGATCAAGATGTACTTGAACCTGAGCAAGAGCACGTGGGCTTTCACGATCGACGGATTCTACGGGCAGTTCAACCAAGTCTTGGCGGAGACATCCGTGAAAAAGGTCGTGCTTTGCAAGCTCGGCGATTACTTGACCCCGACGTGGAAGTTTCTGTTCTGGCTCGCCAAGGGAAGGAAGATACCCAAGGTGCCCGCGGACGACCGGGTCATCTGGATGCATGACATGATGAAAAGTTCGCCCCCGAAAACCCAGGCCGCGAAGATGAATACGAATGACACGGCGATCATCTTGTATAGCGGTGGAACGACCGGAATCCCCAAGGGTATAGAACTGACAAACATGAACATGATCGCCGAGGGCATGCAAGTCACGGCGTGGGGGAAGCTAGGACCGGGGCAATCGATCCTGGCGATATTGCCCATATTCCACGGTTTCGGCCTCGGGGTGTGCGTGAACACGGCCTTCATGGCAGGTGGACTGTCCATCCTCATCCCCCAGTTCACGCCAGAACTGGTCGCGGACCTCATCGTGAAGAAACGGCCCAACTTCGTCGTGGGCGTGCCGACGTTATTCGAGGCCCTCGCGAACAACCCGAAGTTCCAGTCCGCGGACCTTTCCTCGCTCACCGCGACCTTCAGCGGCGCGGACACGCTTCCCCGCAAGGTAAAAGAGCAGTTCGAGGAAGTTGTGCACAAGGGTGGGTCCAAGGTGGATTTGCTGGAAGGATACGGGCTCACCGAGGCTGTCACTGCCATGATGGCGATGCCCATGGGGCAATACCGCGAGGGAAGCATCGGGCTCCCGTTCCCCGACATGCTTGCCAAGATAGTCAAGACAGGGACGATGGAGGAGGCTCCGTGCGGCGAGGAAGGCGAGATTTGCGTTCACGGCCCGGACGTAATGAAGGGGTATTTGAACAATCCTGAAGCAACGGCGCAAGCGCTCAAGAAGCACGCGGACGGGCGTGTCTGGTTGCACACGGGTGACATCGGGAAAATGGATGCAGACGGTTGGTTTTATTTCGGACTGCGTTTGAAACGCATGCTCAAGGTCTCCGGCATCAACGTTTACCCGAACCACGTGGAGGAAGTCATGCGCAAGCATCCCGACATCCAGGATGTCTGCGTCATCGGCATTCCTGACGAGAAGCAGATTTCCCGCGTCAAGGCTTTCATCATCCTCAAGGACAAGAGCAAGACCACGCCCGAAACCGCGGACGCGATAAAGGCTTGGTGCAAGGAGCAGTTGCTCATGTACGAGGCACCCCGCGACATCGAGTTCCGGGACACGCTGCCGCTCACGCTCGTCGGGAAGGTGGCGTTCAACACGCTCGAGAACGAGGAACTCGATAAGCTCAAGGCGGAGAAGAAGTATCCCTTCAACCAGTAATCAAAACTTTATTTTCATTTCATTTTCAAGGTGGTCGAGCCCGGCCATCACCATGACAGGCTGAAGCCTCGCGAAACGGTGTGCCGGCCAGCCGGGCACGAGCCGTCCATGTTCATCCCGTGGATGTCGCATGTCCTCTCGATGCATGCCGAAATGTCATGTTCGCACGTGGCGAGCAGCCTCCGGGGCGATCGAGCAACGGGAAGCAGCGCGAGCACGTGCTGGAGGGAATTCACCCAGAACGCCTTCCGGTCGCGCGGTGGCAGCTTATCGACGGAGCGCAAGAAGTGCCCCGTTCGTATTTCCTCCTCCCGTGTCGCTCGAAGCATCAACCAGAACCCGTCGCGCCCGGCATCCACCGCGCACCACCGTTCTATGTTTTTCAACACCGATTCGATTATGTCCCGCGTTTCGGGTGACAGCGATTCCATGGCACGTCCCGCGTCTTGGCTTGTGCATCCCACGTCGTGGCATGTTTTTGAACGTGGTGCTGATATATTCACGTCGTTATAAAAGGAATGTTGAACATCCGTGATGGTATTTATCAAGCTGCGTGATCAAGCATGCACCGCCGGTCCCATTCATTATTTAGATAGTCGTTGATGATAGTACTTGCTCATGACCGCGAAGCCAGCGAATCCAGCCACCGTGGACGAGTACATCTCTCGTTTTTCCCCTGTCGTGCAAGCAATCTTGGAAAAAATCCGGGCGACCATCAAGAAGGCAGTCCCCGCCGCGACAGAAACGATCGCCTATCAAATTCCCACGTTTAAATTGAACAGCAAGAACTTGGTGCACTTCGCAGCTTTCAAGAACCACGTTGGTTTTTATCCAACACCCTCGGGCATGGACGCGTTCAAGGACGAGCTGTCCAGCTTCACATCAGCCAAGGGATCGGTGCAGTTTCCCCTCGGCAGGCCGATCCCGTACGACCTCATCGAGAAGATGGCCGCCTTCCGGGCAAGGGAAGTATTGCAAGGCTTGCAAGGCTCGTGAAGACAGGCTTGCTGGCATGTTTCGTTAGAGCTGCCTCCATTCACGAGGGAATGCTTTCTCGTGGCATCGTGCTCGTTCGAAAAAAAGTTAGAGCTGCTCGAAGTCGTCTCCCGTTTCCTTGCACCAGGCAGCAAGCCTGGCCCTGTGCCCGTCGAGCGTTGCTTTGTAGGCCGGGTCGCCGGCGAGGTTATGCATTTCGAGCGGGTCCCGGTGCATATCGAAGAGCTGCTCGCGCGGTGTGCCACGGTTGTAAACGATGTACTTGAACTCCCGCGTCCTGACCATGCGCCCGTTGGGCCGGCCGTGGTGGTCGCCCGCGCATGGGACGAACTGGCCGAACTCGGTCTCGACCACGACGTGATCCCGGTCAAGCGCGGTCGTATCGCCCTCGATGATGGGACGGAGGCTGGTTCCCCTCGCCTTTCTCGGCAAGGGAACGCCCGCGTAGTCGCAGATCGTGGCGTAGATGTCGACCCCCGTGGCAACGAGCTCGGGCGATCGTTTCTTGGTAGCCCCGTTCCTGCCGTGCTGGGCAAGCAGCGGGACCTTCGCGACGTTCTCGTAAAGGATTTGCTTCTGGTTCCAGTGGTGCGAGGCTAATCCCTCGCCGTGGTCGCTGGTGAACATGATGACCGTCTCGTCCTCGATGCCCGATTCGCGGACCGACGAGAGTATTTTTTCAAGTTCACGGTCGACCTTTTCCACCATTCGGTTGTACGCCCATAAATACTGGCGCCACTTGCCATCCGTCCATGCATTCGTCGGGTACAGCTTGTCCTTGTACTTGGCTTGCACCTCGCGGATGACATCGGGTTCGAGCGGCTGGATCGCGAAGTTATCCGGGAGCGGGGGGCAATCCTGGGGTTTGGGTGGCTCGCCCACGGGACCGCAAGGCAGCCGGTCCCCGCGGGCGAACTCGCACACGTTGTGGGGATTCAAGAACGAGATCACCATGAAAAAGGGCTGCTTCCTCCCGCCCGCGTTCCATTTATCCAAGAATTCCTTGCAAGCACCCGCCAAGCGATTATCGGCTTCCCGTATCAGCCCGTGCTTGAACCCCGTCTTGCGCTTCGTTTTCCAGCTTCTCGGCTCGAGGATCAAGTGCCACTTCCCGAGGTACACGTTCCTGTATCCGGCGCCGGCCATCAAGTGCCCCAGCCACGTGAACTCGTTGGTACCGAGCACGGGAGCCTTGCGCGTGTTCGAGTAGATCCCGGCCTCGTGCGGGTACCGCCCGGTGAACGTGGCGACGCGCGACGGGATGCACACGGGATTGTTGCAGTAGGCATTCTCGAACGTGATGCCGTTGGCAGCGATGGAGTCCATGGCCGGTGTCTTGATGAATCGATTCCCGGCGTAGCTCATGGCCACGTGGCTCTGCTGGTCAGTCATGATCAAGATGATGTTCGGTTTCACGGCGAGGCACGGTGCAGTTTTCTGGCGTCTGTTGGCACGGAAAGACGGCCGGCGTATAACAAGTTTTGTTAAAATTGTTAAACCCATTACCTTATAATCCCAGTAGCTACGTATATAGTTTAGAAATCCAGCGCGCCCCGTTTGGTTATATCGTGGCGCGTGGTGACTTGAACACGAGCAAACATACCACGATGGTGAACGGCATGGCATTATCATATTATGAATGGGAAGCGAAATACCGATGCCCGTGCGGGATGAGCTTGCACGCGGCCGGGTATGAGGGCACGGGGGCATGCACCACTATATCTCGGAAATCGAAGGCAGTTAGCGTTGAAATGGCGTTCGAGGCTCGGGGAATGCATTCACGCGGTACCACGCCGCGATCCAGGCAGCTCACCCTCGTCGAGGCAACGCTTGCCTTGCTGGCGTGACATCGCGCGAGGCCGGGCGTGCAGGATTCCCGTCAAGGGCTCGATCGGGGACGAGTGGAGCCCCGGCAATGCACTACCTAATCTTATGAAACCTGACATTCTTTTATGTACAACGTCCATTGGATTGATGATCATCATCCCACCTTTCGATACCGATCCGTGCACGAAAAAGAATAGAATATCGAGGAATCCTTGCAATGAGCGAAGACAATCCATTCAAGACCGTATTGGGTGGTTTTAGAGCCCCTGAATTCAAGGGATTCACGTCCACGTCCCATTACGTGGAGACGCGGGACGGCGTGAAGATTGCCGTCGACATCTTGCTTCCCAAGCCTGTCGAGCCGGGCAGGAAATTCACCACCATCCTGATCCAGACCCGGTACTGGCGAGCCATCGCCTTGAAACCGCCGGTCGGGTGGTTCTTGAGCCTCCCGACGAACCCCGCCGTAGCCCGGAACATGGTGAAGTACGGCTACGCCATCGCCACGGTCGACGTGCGCGGGACGGGTGCATCCACGGGGAACCGGTTGCGACCGCTGGACAAGCCTGAAGTCCTCGATGGAGCGGATATCATGAACTGGGTGATCGGGCAACCATGGTCGGACGGGAACGTGGTGTCATGGGGCAATTCATATTCTGGCATGACCGCGGAGGCATCGCTCTCCTTGAAGCACCAGGCAATGCGAGGGGCAATCCTGCGCCACAACCCGTATGATCTTTATTCTGACGCGTTTCTCCCGGGGGGCGTGTTCAACAAGGGCTTCATCCATTACTGGAGCTCCATCGGCAAGTCACTGGACACGACCGCCGGGACGGCGCTCGCGGCGTTCAAGCCGTTCAACCCGTTATTCGGCACGCTTGCCCCGTTGCTGGTGAGCGGGGTTAATCCCGTCACCAACCGGAAGGACTTGAACTTGCCCGCAAAAATTCACTTGGATAACAGCTATCCCGAAAACTACGGGGACATCGTGGAATTCCGGGATACCAACGGCCCTTCAACCTGGAAGAAATCCGCACCGAGAAAATTGAACGTCTTGATTCGAGGCCTTTCACCATCTTTCATTTCAAGCCAGGGAGCTTCACGGAATTCATCGACATCACGGTTCAAATCGATGACCCGGGGGGCGATATCACGAAGGCAGACTTGTACTTGGCGAGGGAATGGATTGGCAACGAGGAACACGTGAATATGTTGGCTAATGATATCGCTAAATCCTTTATCAGCACGTTCTTGAAGACAAGCGACAGTCTAGAGGGAGACACGTACATCAACGCGATCTGGAGCGCACGCGGGACAAAGGACATCGTCGTCCATCTCGTGGACAAGGAAGAAGGAAAAATAGCCGCTCCGCTGGCCATTGCGATGATGGAAGTATACAAGGGGCAAAAGCTGTGCATCGACGTCAAGTTCTCGAAGTGCCTCGTCGGTCTCGAAAACGAGCTTCGTGACGGGCGGGACGTGCTGCACGCGTACATCACGACCACCGAGGAACCACGATCAAGCTAGAGTTTTATATTGTTTTAGACCGATCACCACCTAACGATTACCACCTAACAAAAATTTGTCACAAACATTGTGCACGCGGGAGACGACAAATGGCTGTAAACCCACAATTGGACGAGATTCTTGAAGGCTTGAGAAAAGTGCAGGGTATCCACGGCACTGCTCTCGTGGAGAAATACGGATTGGTGTTATCGCAAGCACTCCCTGCATGGATCGATGCAGAATCGCTAGGAGCCATGGTGAACCTCATCGTGAAGGCATCCGCTCGTGCAACGCGCGAGCTGGCACAAGGAGAATTCCGGAGCGCGATGATCGATAATGAAAAAGGCCGGCTCATTTTCACCAGCCTGGGTTCCAAGGTCCTCATCATCGTCGCCACGCCGAACGTGGCAATGGGTATATTGCAGGTAAAGTTGCAGTCGGCGGCGCAAGCAATTTACAACCTGGGCATCTACTAGACTTCTTGTTTTCCACACATTTTTACGGCAATCCCGTGGTTATCATGGAGCAACGCGACCCGCGCGAGGACGAGGCCCTGTTCAAGCAAAATGTCTTGGCGGCGGGAAAATCAGCCTACGTGATGGGGAAAAGCAAGCCAGCCGTTGAATGCATCCTATGCGCCGTCCGCGATGATAATCCAAGCGTGGTTTCCAAGAAGTTATTCCAAGACGAGCAAGCATTCATAACGCTGAACTTGTATCCATACAACCCGGGACACTTGCTCATCGTGCCCACTAGGCACGTGGAAAGGTTCAGGGACCTTACCGACCAGGAGCGGCAGGCCATCGTTGGCCTCATCGCCAAGGCACAAGACGCGTTGCAATCGCAGCTGGGCTGCATCGGGTTCAACACCGGCATCAACGAGGGCCCCGGCTCTGGCGCGAGCATTGCCCATTTGCACGTCCACCTCGTCCCGAGATTCAACAACGAACTTGGGTTCATCGACATCATCGGGAAGACGAGGGCCATGGTGTATTCTGCCGACGAGATCGTCGAGAAGCTGAAGGGAAAGATAACCTCGTAGATGTGGCCTCATGATACCTCTGCTTTTAATGAATGGAAGGACTCCTTCCGTTGGGTGATTCACGTGCGTCGAGTCGTACAGATCGCGCTGGTCTCGGAATTCGCGGCCATGATCGCTGTTTCCTACTTCATCCCCTTGAGCGTTATCTTGGGCGGCATCGGGTTCTTTAAGCTCACGTGGGTGCTGCAAACCCTCACGGGCATCCTTTTGGGGCCGTGGTTGGGGGGCAGCGCGGCGTTGATCGGTTCCCTGTTCGGGAACGTCTTCAGCCCGTCGCCGTTCGGGCCGTTCGGGTTGCTGCTACCAGTAACGGCTGCGTTCCAGGCGGGACTCCTTGCATGGGGGTACCAGCGGGGTCCAGCGCTCATCATCGGAGGTTTGACGGTTTTATGGCTCGTGGTGCCTGCAGGATCGGGTGCATGGCCAGTCGTGTTTTTTTACATCGCCGGGATCATTTTGATGCTTGGTCTAGGAAAAAAATCATCGAGAACGGTGATGGAAAGCTCGCGCCCGCACGTAAAGGTTATTTCTTGGATGATCATTGCCTATTCAGCGAATATAACGAGGCACGTGTTCGGGAACATTCTTTCCGCCACGATATTGAACCTTCCAACCGAGGCATTCATGGGAGCTATCCCGCTCACCATCATCGAGCAAGTGTTCTTCGCGCTCGGATCGGCGATCATCGGCATACCGCTCCTCATGGCGATCGAACGGTCCAACGTGACCGTCCCGCTCCTTGAAAAATCAAGGAATGTACCCGGGGAACCAGAGCCAGAAAAACAGGAAGAATGAGACCGGCACCCACGACATGCACGCCGCCAAAATTCGCGTCGTGGCAAGGTGGACGTGCGTGGCTTGGATCACGAGCGTTTTTCAATTCTGCTTGCTATCAAGCATGAGCTGTATGATTTTCAAGAAGACATCATGCACGTTTTCCCCGGTCTTGCTGCTCGTCTTGAGATAGACCAAGCCGTGTTGAGCAACGTACTTGTCGATGTCCGCTTGGGGTACCTTTTGTGGGAGGTCCCCTTTCGTGCCGATCAAGACCACCGGAATCTTCTGGGGCTTGATCTTGTACACGTCCTTCAGCCACGTGTCTGCACTCTGGAAACTCGCGGGCACGCCGAGATCGAACGCGACGATGGCACCGTTTGCGCCGTGCATGTAATATTGCCGTAAAATGGCGAACGTGGGATTTCCAGCAAGGTCCCACAGGTAGAGATGGAATTGATCGTCGGTACCGGGTATTTTTTCTTCCTTTATGATGAAATCCGCACCGAGCGTGGGCTTGTAATTCTCGATAAAGGTGTTCTTGCTATACTTGAGTAAAAGACTCGTTTTGCCGACGGACGCATCGCCTAACACGCAAACCTTGCTAGTGAATATTTTGGGAATCGCGATCTACCTCGATTATTTTCCAGAATGTATGTCGCTTTGGTATAGGTATCTATCGGTTTTTAAACTAATATTTCGTTCGGGGGTATTTTAATGCATTCTTTAAATCGTTTTTAGCTCTTCCATGTCCTTGGACAGGTGGTAAAACATGTATTCAAGCCCTTGGATCTGGGTTCTCGCGACATTCTCGCCATAGAACCCGAACGAGTACTCCGCGAACTTCTCGAACGATGATATGGAGAGCTGGATGAACTTGTCATCGTCCACGACCAGCAACGACGTCGGCAACATGGCTTCCAGCCGGTTATAGACACGGACGCCGCATTCGAGCAATTTCTTGACGAACACCTTGTTCTCGTCCGTAAGCTGGAGGCTCGTTTCGATCTTGATGCCGGGTTGTTTCTTGCTCTTCGCCACCAGGATATCGAACGCCCAGTCCTCGATCTTCGGGACGAACAAGTCCGGCGACATGATCCACAAGACCCGCGATTTCGCGGCTGCAACGAACCGCTTGATGGTGTTCCTAATCTCGTTCGCGTCTTGTATTGCCCACACCAAGCGCTCTTCCATCTCGCGCGCCTCTATTTCCTTCAACTTGTCCTTCAGCGATGAGGCGACAGAGAGCTGGGTCTTTATATTCGCGATCTCGTCGTTGAATACCTTTTCCACGGCTTCAGCCTCGTACCGGCCACCCCACTCCTTCTGTTCCTTCTTGACGTATCCTTTCTTCATCAACCGCTTCAAGCTGTCGTACACGCGGGTTCTATCGATTCCCGTGGCTTCTGAAAGCGATTGTGGGGTCGTGGTACCCTTGTCCAAGAGAGCGATATATATCTTGGCGTCGTTCCGGTGCCAGTTCAGCTTTTCCAATTCCTCATCGAGTTCCATGGTCACGCCACAGGTTGTTATGGTTCTGGGGGCTCGCCGTGCTCGGGAAGCATGCATCCCGCGCGATCCTCACGTTCCCGAAATGTCTCGCGTACCGTCTATTTCCCGTGGGAGTTAATGAAATTTTCCCGAACGGGACCTAGCCCGATTGGACACGTCCCCGTATAGGTCATTCCCGCGTGCATCTTGCGCGACGATGAGCGGGCCGAATTTTCTTACTTCGAGCACCCATGCAGCCTCGGGGATGCCAATGTCATCGATCCAAGCCACATCAACGATCCGGGTGATGGCTTGCTTCGCAATCAACGCTGCACCACCGATGAATGCCAAGTAACATGCTTTCAATCGTGGCCAATCGATACCCTGCATGCCACCCTTCCCGATGATGCAATGGATGTCATGTCGTTCCATAAGGCCGGTTTCCAGCCGGTTCATGCGCGCGCTGGTGGTGGGGCCCGCAGCCTTGATTTCCCAGGTTCCGGAAGGAGCCAGGGTGGCGACCGGGCCGCAATGGTACACGACCCCGTGTGCCAACGCACGCGTGATGGATGCGGGGAGCACGGATGATGAATCCATTAGCTTATGGTGCGCGGCATCGCGAGCGGTGAGCACGATGCCTGTGAGATAAACAACATCGCCCGCCGCGAGATTTAACGCCGTGCTGGCGTCGAAAGGCGTGTCAATCGATATTTCCCGTCCCGTTCCAAGTAGCGGCGCCGTCGTCATGTGTCGTTCCCCCTCTCGTTAGAAATCATCCTGCACCGTCCACCCGCCATCGGGCCCGATCCTTGCCGTGGCATGCCGGTGTGCCCAGCACTGCACCACGATGCCAACGGGGTACGATGCGGGGTGCCGCGGGCAGGATTCGACGTGCACTGCAAGGCACGTCACGTCCCCGCCGAGGCCCATCGTTCCCAGGCCCGTGGCATTGACCTCGGCCATGATCTCCCGCTCCAGCACCCGGGCGGGCTCGTCCCCCGCGGGCTTGCCGAGCTCGCGCAACAGGGCTTTTTTCGCCATGGCCAAGCAGGCCGTCGCGCTCCCCCCGATGCCGATCCCGAGGATGACGGGCGGGCAAGGTTTGCCCCCGGCATCGATGATGGCATCGCGGACAAGGCGCGCGATCGCGCCTGGCACCGTTGCGTCAGCCGGGGAAAGCATGCGCAGGGTAGAAACGTTTTCTGCACCCCCGCCTTTCAAGAGAACGTCGACCTCCAATCCGTCCCCGTCCACGAGCTCGACCGACATAAGGCTAGAACAGCCTCCCGCGCCGGTCCCGAAATTCGTCCCCGTGAACGGGTCGACATAATTCGGGCGCAACGGGATGTCCCTCGTTGCTTGCTTGGTGGCGAGTTCGAGCCCGTTCGTGATCCAGGACCGCTCGGGGAATCCATCGCCCAGCCGCACGTAGTAATGAATGGTACCCGTGTCTTGGCAATACGGCAGTGACTCCCTTGCACCGATATCGACGTTCATCACGATATACTCGAGTTGGGCACGGGCGATCGCGCTCGTCTCCTTCGCGATCGCTGATGCTAGCAATCCTCGCAGATCGCGGCGCGCGCGGGTCGCCGCGAGACGGGTTGCCTCCACCACGGCAGAGACAATGCCCTCACGGAGGGTAGGCATGGTGTATCCAGATCATATTGAACACGTTGCGGCACATAAACCATGAGCAAGATGGCACGGCAGCTGCCGGTGCATGAGGCACGGCCACCATATTTTTTCCGTCGGGCGATCTCCGGGGTGGCCACTCGTGGAAGCTACTCCCGGCGATGGAGCCGTCGGATTACCCGGGTGATAGCCAGCAATATAACGTAAACTTGCCCGAACTTGAATTGACCAGTGCTGGTGCGACCACATGGAACAGCGGCCATTCGAGCAGTTCATGCGCCGGCTTGCATCCTATGCGATGGCAAGGCCGGGGACGTGGCAAGAACAAGTGGATTCGTTCATGCTCGACGAGGCCCGCCGGAAAAGGCAGCGATTTCCCGCGTTCGTGAAAGGCTTGCGAAAGGCGTTTCACGATATGCCGGGGCTCGCGTCAGGCGGCATCCCCGAACCGGACGCATCCAAGACATACCAATTTATCTCCGGCACCTTGCCAGCCAGCATTGCCGAGTGGATCACGTTGTGTTTCAACGTGTCGATGGCCGACATTGTAACGGGCGACGATTGCAAGCGAGTGTACGAGGGGGAAGCCATCTACAAGTGCACCATCGTCTTCCCGGTCGAGATATTGGACGACTTGGAATCGAAGGGGGTTGGACCGCGGTCAATGTCCCGCCAGACCGGGTACCGCGAGTTCACCCGCGTGGTTTGCAAGGCGTTGTTCGACGCGCTGACCCGCGTGCTCCGAGCCGAGTGCAAGGTCGATTGGACGGTAACGCAACTGTCGAACGTGCTGGAAACGACGGGCAAGGAAACCAGCGTCGTCATGTTACTTTCGTTCAACTCGTACGTGATTCACCAGCGCCCCATGGATTATTTCCAAGGTAACTTGCTGGATTATATCACGCATGCCCTTGAGAGCGATGTAAAGAATGAAACTGCCAAGAAGAGGCTACAAGCCATGCAGGAACGGCTCCGGCGGTTGGTCAGGAAACTTTACAACGAAAACCAAGGCGAGATCATCGCGGCCATCAAGCACTTCGAGTGCAAGGCATCCTTGATGCGCCAGGTTTCCTACTTCTACGAGGTGCTGGCGTTCATCGTCTCGCGACTGGACCTGGGCGTGACCGCGGTCCAAGAGCTGCTGGGCCGTTACGGGCAGCAACGCGACCTGTCGGAAGAGGAGATGATGATCAACGCGTTCTTGCTGGACATGGTATCCGAGCAAGCGTTGCTCTTCACGACGTTCCAATCCAACTTCAACGGTCTCGAAACGAGCGTTGGCAACGTGCTCATGATCGTGTTGCAATATTACTTGATCGACCTCGACGAGGCAAGGCTGTCCGAGAAGATATTCAGGGGAAACCTCTTGCACGAGAAGATAGAATCGGTGATGGAAAAGAAAAAAATAAACATGGCCAATTTCTCCGCGTTCTTCCAAAATTTCTTGATGAACCATTATAAAGTTCAAGACCACCCCCGATATGATGCCTTAATGGAATTTATGCTTGGACACAAGCCAATTGCCCTGTTGAAACAATTTTTCTCGTCGTTCTTGAAAACAAGCCACGAGTAAATTATGTTCGGCCTTGAACAACTTTCAAGAGGCGATAAGACACTCAGGAAGACAACATTCGATCATCTTGTTAACTTTTTATCTGATTTCTTGATATTCGGCATCCGGGAGGTGTTCTTGCAACCGCGGCTTGCCGACGCTTCGAAAAAATTCAAGGACCCGCTCAACCGGTTCTCCGAGGACAACATCGCCATGTCCATGCTCGAGCTCCTCGTCTACAGGGAGTTAAACAATCATCAATGGATATACCAAATTATCTACTTTCACGAAGAAAGTCGAGATAAACGTTGATAACAAGGGTAAAATACAGCCTGCAGCTGGCATGGTTGATGAACGCGATTTTCCGACGGCTCCCACATTGAAGACCATGCAAGTAAAGGACCTCCCTGGAAATGAAGGCCCGTGCACGTTTGTAGCCAAGATCGTGGAAAAGTATCCCCCGAAAGTCTTTACCAAGGACGGGGCAGAAAAGCAGGTCGCCCGTGTTCACGTGGCAGATGATACCGGTGACACGCACGTGGTTTTCTGGACGGAATCCATGGGCGAGTATCAAAAGATTAACACCGGTCGCGCGTACAAGTTTGATAATGTAAATGTCAAGAAAAACAATCTTTCTGGAGGTATTGAAGTACACGTCGGGCGTGCGACGAAGATAACGGAATCCAATCAAGAGATAAATGCAAAAGTGCTGCCGGTTACCCCCGGTAATAATCCAGCTCCAGGCGGCGGTGAAATTCAGCTCAAGGACATTCATGAAAATGAGGGGTTCCGCACGGTGATCGTCAAGATTCTTGAAAAAACACCTCCTCGCGCCTTCACCAAGGACGGGGAGGAAAAGCAAGTTGCCCGTGTTCACGTGGCAGATGATACCGGGGATTCCCACGTGGTTTTCTGGACGGAATCAATGGGCGAATACCAAAAGATTGAAACTGACCACGTCTACAAGTTTGAAGGCGTGAATGTAAAGAAAAACAATCGTATTGGAACCATGGAAATGCATGTCGGGCGTTCGACCAAGATAACGGAATCCAATCAAGAGATCGATGCCAAGGTGCAACCTGGGGGCAATCCCGGGATGGCGAGTAGCGAACTAGTCATCGTCACGGGTCTCGGAAACGTTCCCTCGGGCGCTTCGTCCCTTGTCATCTCGGGGACGGTGGCTTGGAAATCCGACGTGCGTGAATGGGAGAAGGAAGGCAAGAGGGGGTTCGTTGCCCGCGTGAAATTGATTGACAAGGATAACAACACTGTGACGGTGGTGTTCTGGACTGGAAAGATTGACGAGTTCAAGTCATTGAACGTTGGCGACGTTATCGAACTCAAGGACGTGTATTCTAAAGAGAATCGCGGCCAGATCGAGGTATCCGTGAAGGATACAACCACCATCGACGTGAAAGGAACGGAGAACATAACCATCACCCGGGAAAAAATCGGAAACTTGAAGGAAAACCAATCAATGCTTTCGATAGAAGGCCGGGTCGTGTCCATGGGGCCTGAAAAGGAAATCACCACTCGTGACGGGAACACGGTAAAGAACATGTCCATCGTCATTGCGGATGAGACGGGGTCCATCATCGTGACCGCCTGGCGTGATGACGTTCAAAAAATCAAGGAATTCAAGGAAGGCGACCCTGTCTCCCTAGAGAATGTTGCCACGGCGATGAATAATTACCAGAAATCCATCGAGGTGCGTCTGGGCAGGGAATCAAAAATCAACCGTCCCTCAACCACGAGCGTCCCTGGAATCGACCAGCTTCCCAAGGGTGAAATGAAGCTTCCCATTGCCGTTCCCGGAAGTCTAGCGAGTCGCGTGAAGCTAGATGCGATAGAAGAAAACATGCGTGTCGAAATCTTGGCTCATATCACCAACGTTTCCCCGTTCTTGAATCATTATCTCGCGTGTCCAAAATGTAACAAGAAGGTTGTCGCAGAAAATGACTCGTATTATTGTAATAATGACGGGGCTGTTTCCAATCCTCGCGTGCGCTTGATAGCCCGGGTCACCGCTGACGACGGGAACGGGAACATCAGCGTGACCATGATAGGGGACCCCGTTCTCGACCTCTTTCAAATCAGCGAGCAAGAGGCAAAGGAAATCGTGAAAAGCGAGGATGCAACGAAAGCGATGATCGAACGGGTGAAGGACCGTCTCCTCTTGAAAACGTACATTTTCCGGGGGAAGGTGAAATTCAATCAATACCGCAACGAGATGGAAATCATCGCCGATGGCGTGCAGAAAGCCGACCTCCAAAAAGAAACTTCCAACATCATCAATAAAGCAGGAAGCGCATCGTGATGGTGCGTTTCATCAATTCTTCTTTCTATATGCAATGATCCCGAACCCGGCAATGCCCGCGATGATGAATATTATCAAGATGATGTTTTTCGTCTCCTCGGAGAGCAAGTCATCTCGTGCAGCTGTTACGGTGATTCGGGTCGTTTGGAAACGCGTGGAATAGCCATCGAAGGCGTGGATGGTGAACATATAAATTCCCGTCGCGTCCACTATTATCGGAACGTTGATCGAGGTCCCGTTCATCCATTGCCTGTTTTGAAACGTGTATAAGTATGCCGAATTGTTGCGCCAGACGGTACACGTGCCGTTGCGATTATCCACGTCGGTGATCGTCCAGGTGATGTTTTGATTTCTCGTGTCCGAGGAGATCGTGATGTTTGCCGGCGTGGATATTACCGGGGGCGTGTTTGCGAAGACCCAGAAGGTGATGGTTGCTCGGGTACCATCCAGGTCCTGCGCGATGACCTCGAACGTCGTGTATCCCGCTCCAATCGTTTCCAAGTGCAACGGAATCCCTGTGTTGTTTGTCCACGTCGCGTTCACGTGGGAAGCGTTGAACTGGTTCCCGTTGCGCAAAATCGTGTAATTTCCCGTGGCATTTTCCATGTCCGTAATGACCATGATGCATTCAGCGAACCCCACGTCCACGGAAATGGTCTGGTTGTCCAGCCCGTGGATTTCTGGAGGGAATGAATGCGCGACTTGCACTTGCCTCTCGGCGGTGATGGTGTAGTTGTGATCCCAAACGGCAACGTGAAAATCGAAGGTTGCGGGTGCCGTCGTGTTGATGGGCACTATAAAGGAATCCGGGTGGGTCCACGTGTCATTCGGCCCGAAAACATGGGTCCCATTCACGGTCACGTTGATCGTGCCTGCAAGCGTGTCCAAGTCCGTTATCCTGATGTCCATGCTTTGCCCTGCTTCACCCACGTGAAACCTCGTTCTTCCGATAAAGTCAATCACGGGTGGCCGCTCGATGTACACCCACGCGGTAGACATGTTTCCGGTCATTGTTTCTGGCTGATCTAAAGCAGCAAATATCTGTGATAATGTCATGTCCGTGAAGAAAATCGTGAAATTGTGGTTGCCCGGGATTATCGTGGACACGTTTATGGTGATAGGCGTGTTATTATACCACGTGTGGAGTGTCTGTGAAATCAATGTCGCGGCAAGTGCATCCTCTTCGAGTGCTTGGTCTACGAGCATCACGTACAAGCCACTCGTGGTATCGTCATCCAAGATCGTCCATTGAACCGTGACGCCTGGTTGGTTCAACAAGACACGTTGGTCTGGTGGGTCAGTCGTGATTGGGGGCCCGCTGCTTTGGAGATTTACCGCAGGAAAGAAAGAGTCATCCCTGTTGAAGAGGTAATCCCATGATGCGAGGGCTTGTCCTCCGACTAGAACCGGGAACAGAATCGCGCCAAGCATCGAAACGACGAGCATCGGTTGGGGGTGCTTGCCTGTCATTTTCACGTGATGATTGAATGGATTTCGACCATTTATCTTTGATTCAAATAGGAGAAAGGGTGTCCCGCCTTGTTTCACACCACCTTCGAAACGTAAGGGCCATCCTTCTGGTATCCCATGCCAAAAAAATAGGGCTTCACGCCGAGACCGGAGATAACCAGTACCTTCTCGGCGTTGAATTTCTCGCGCGCGACTTGCTCCGCCCGTTCCATCAACGTTTTTCCCAAGCCCCTGTGTTGCACTTGGCGGTCCCCCGCGACCTTGTTCACGGGCACTACCTCCCCGACAACCCGCAACTCCCGGATGATCGAGGCCCTTACCCCGGTTATTTCGTCCCGGTGGGCAAGGGGCGATGGCTTACGGACGCGAACGTAGCCAAAGATCGACTCGGTGCCGGGATGGCGCGCCGTGATGAAGCATTCAGTCCCACCCGACGCGGGATAATATTCATCGTGGAAGGTCATGTCATGAACGGGAACGATGTTATTCATGCTCTCTCCCCGGGAGAAACCGAACTCCATGCACCGGATACAGTTGCACCGGGTTCCGTGTTGTTTCATTTTTTCCCATATCACCTCGCGAAAGTTGCTATGCTTCACGCCATCCAAGATCAAGTACGCCGGGATGTCCCGCTGGACCCGTTGTATGCGAACCCACGGCGGGAGGGAGGCCTTGACGCGCGCAAGCAAGTTCGTCATCATCTCGATGCTATAGGGTTTGTATTTCCCTTCCCGCCACCATTGTTCGAGCCTTGTACCTGGCACGACCAGCGTGGGATAGACCTTGAGGTAATCGGGCTTGTAGTCATCATCCGAAAAAATGGTGGAGAATGCTTCTTCGTCCCTTTCCAAGCTTGAACCTGGCAAGTTAGGCATAACGTGCAAGCAAACCTTGAATCCAGCATCTTTTGCCACTTGGATCGCGCGCTTGCTCGCTTGGCTATTATGGCCACGTTCAACCAGTTCATAAATATCATCATGTGTCGTTTGCACGCCTATTTCAACCCGTGTCCCGCCGTAATCCAGCATGGCATCGACATGAGCATGGTTGCAATAATCCGGGCGTGTTTCAAAGGTAATCCCTATTATCCGGCGCGTGCTGGTTTCCGCTACCACCTTTGCCTCTGCCAGCGAGCGGGTTTGGTGGCCCAGCACGCCATCGATGCAACCCTTGACGAATGATTCTTGATAATTGGCAGGAGAAGAAAGAAACGTGCCACCCATCACGATGATCTCGATTTTATCACATTCATGACCGATTGCTTCCAAGTCGCCGATCCTGGACGAAACTTGCTTGAACGGGTCGTATCCGTAGCTGATGGAGCGCATTGCCGCTGGCTCCTTCCCCGTGTAGCTTTGCGCCGCACGGTCTCCCGGCTGGGAGTTCTTGCCCGGGCAGAACACGCAATGGCCGGGACAATCGATCGGCTCGGTCATGACAGCGATCACCGACACGCCGGACAGCGTGCGAGTTTTCCTCCTGCGCAGCAATCCTATCAAGGTGTCACGTTCCTTCCCGGTGAGCTTGTCCAATATCGCGGCGTTGTTCGGGATTTCCGCTAGGCCATGCTTCTTTGCATACTTGATCTTTAATGCATTCAAGAAATTTTTTGACCGGTTGTTGCATCCCAGCAATTCATCTATGATGTCCCGGCAAGCCGAATCAAGGTTCGGGTCAACATCATCATCGTTGCTTGGGTGCATCCCGCTCACGCGCTTGGTATTTCAACTAGAAATCGATCTTGTTCCCCGCGAAATCCCTGTGGTACCTTCCGAATTCGGTAACGCGTTTCAATTGCTCGCCCGTGAAGACGGGACCGTCCTTGCACACGAGTAAGCCACCCGGGTCCATCCCGCAGAGCCCGCAGAGCCCGTTCCCGCATCGCATCATGCGTTCGAGCGATGCCTCGAGGGGGATACCACGAACGCTGCAGGTTTCGAAAACTTTCACGAGCATCCGTTCGGGCCCGCATGCGAAGACCTTCTCGACTTTTGCCCTACCCTCGTCGATGACGCGTTCGAGCAGTTCATGGCCAAAGCACTTTTCGCCACATGACCCGTCATCCGTGGAGGTGTAATAGTGCTTTCCTCTTGCGAGTTCCCTTTCATATCGATTGTTGAAGAGGAGTTCCTCCTTGGTTTTTGCGGCATTAATGACAATGAAATGCTCCAAGGTGTTCTTGGCAATCGCAACCAAGGGGTTCACGCACGCCATTCCAACACCACCACCAATAATGCATGCATTGTGCCTGGGGGTATCTCTTGAAAATCCGTTCCCGAAAGGCCCCCGTATCCCGATCAAGTCACCCGTTTGTTTTTCACAGAGGCTTTTTGTCGCATCCCCGATGCCAGCAACCGTGATCGCATAAGTCGAGGTGTCAGTATCGATCGAGGAGATGCTCATCGGTATCTCGTCCACGCCCGGGACCCAGACCATCAAAAATTGCCCTGGAATGGGGTTCAAGCCGTCGCTTTTGAAAACAAGCGTCATGACCCGTGGCGTTTCTCGAATTTTTTGAATGATTTCTACCGTTCGGGGCTTGTTTAGTTTTTTCACGCCATCCACGTGCACGTTCTCCTCGTTACGTTTTATGGGCTTTCCCAATTAAATCCGTGATGCGCTTGATGTTATGCTCGTGCAAGTACTCCACCATTCCCTCGGTGATCGAACTTATAACATCAAAGCCCTTGATGAAAGCAGTCCCGACTTGCACTGCCGTTGCGCCTGCTAGGAAAAATTCGATCACGTCTGCACCAGTAAAAATTCCACCGCAACCAATAATAGGAATGCTTAATGCCTCGTATAAATCGTAGACTGCCTTGATGGCCATCGGCTTGATTGCCTTTCCGGAGATTCCACCGGATAGATTCGCCAGGATGGGCCGCTTCATCTCGATATCGATCGCCATGCCACGGACGGTGTTGATGGCAACGACCGCATCCGCACCGGCCGCTTCTGCACTCTTCCCAATTTCCACGATGCTGTTCACGTTCGGATTTAATTTAACCAAGACCGGGATCACCACGGCATTTTTTACTGCTTTCACGCAACTATACGTGAGCTGCTGGTCCGCACCTATGCAAGATACTTTCGCGTGGGGGCATGATATGTTAAGCTCCACCGCATCGACTCCAGCACGTTCAACCTTGGCCGCCATTTCGGCGTACTGCTCGTTCGTGTCCCCGAAGATGCTTGCAATCAACGGCACACCTTCATGCTCGATCTCCGGGATTTCCTTTAAAAATTCGTCTATCCCGGGGTTTGCAAGTCCTACTGCATTCAAGTAAGTATCAGCATCGATTTCAATAATTGACGGGTTGAGATTGCCTTTCCGCGGGACGGGCCCTATTGACTTGGTGGTTAATCCCCCGATCCCGTGGTTTTTTGCAAGTCTCGTCAGGATCGAGGCTGAAACACCAAGTATACCCGATGCCAAGATAATAGGGTTTTTTAAATCGAGCCTTGAAATTTTCGTGTGAAGCATCGTTTGGTTCTAAGGAGTAGTCTAAAAACTTATTTTTTTTCGTTTCAATAGACTCCGTGGGCACGGCTTGAACCACGCACGGGCCATCGAAAAACTAGAGTCAAACGCCTTGATACCGAAACTTATTTCCGCGTTGAGGGAAAACGGGTGGACGATCATCGATTTTTCCTCGCATAAAAATGCAACCATCAAGTTCATTGATGGCGCTAGCGGCCGCAGTGGCCAGGCCGATGGCGGGCGCGATCTTCATGATGGAGATGTGGGATACCCATATCTTTCCCTTGTCCTCGTAGACAACAAACGAGCACGGGAACAATAAACCGACGTCCTTCGAAACGTCCAGTGCAGCCTTTGCGAATTTAGCACCGCAGCCACAAATGATCGTGTACCGCGCGTAATCGACGCCCAGCTTCTGCTTGAACACCTCGTCAATTGCCTTGACCATCATCACCGAAAATTTCTCCGCAAATTTCTCCTGGACATGCTTCACCGCATCATCGAAGCCCATGTGAAGTTCCTTTTTCAAGAATTCGACTTTTTCAACCACGTGGTTCACCTATAACCCGTGTAACCACGCCGTTGCTATTTATCTTTACCCGTGATGATACATAACGTGGACCGAACATCGACCTCGCGACGGGGATCGACGCGCCATGCTAGTCATCAAGTGCGCCAAGTGCAAGGCGAACTTGTTCCAATACATGAAGGTTGGCAAGGGCCAAGTGCTCAGGTGTTACAAGCCACGCATAGGGAAGTTATACGATATCAAGGTGATAGACGACACGTGGACCTGCAGTTGCGGGAACGTCATCGGAAAGGACACGCCGGGTCACGTGCACATGTTCAAGGGCACGTTCATCACGTCTGGCGCGAGGCGGTGAATGAACGGCTGGTGGCAATGACCGGTCCCCCATAGCATTTTGACTGCCACACGCGGTTCCTTCCTCGAAGGCGAGTCCCGGCCCGGGAACACGTCGCCTCGCGGGCGCGTGCTTGCTCCCCCCCTTTCCTTCCTCTCCCCTCACGCTTGGCTTCGGGCACTCCTTTTCTTGTTTACCGGCCGGGCTCGCCTTGTTCTTGAATTGCATAGAAAAAAATGGAATGGATCACGCGCTTGCTTGAAAATGCATCATTGGTCCTTGGTCCCGGGAGTTGCACCGGTGGTGGCGCTCGCGTTCCCATCACGTGGCTCGACCTTGGCTCCGCGCTTGAGCAGCACGGGGCCCAAGATGAAGTTGTACACCAGGAACATGCCAACGAGGACCACCAGGATGATGATGAAGATCAAGTTGAAGTTATCGGAAAACGAGGTGAATTCCGGCCCTTCTATGAACGAGACCCACTGCGCCGGGTCCCAGCCGATCGCAGCGTGAGGGAGCATCAGCGAGCCGAGCACCGCGTAGAAGATGGCCCGCGGGATGGAACCGACGAACGTGGCGATGGCATACTTCTTGACGTTGATCTTCAGCAGCCCCGCGACGTACGAGATGGGATCGAAGGCCATCATAGGGACGGCACGCGCGATGAAGATGAACCACGTCCCGTACTTCGAGATGAGGTTGTCGATGGGCTTGAGAATCTTTTCCCCGACGAGTTTTTCCGCGATCGGGCGTCCCCCTCGAAGCGTGACGTGGTAACACAGCATCCCGGCACCCATCGAGCCGATAACGCCGATGAGCGACCCGCCGATCATACCCCAGATCAAGCCGGACGCGAGCAGCACGATCTCGCTGGGGATCGGTATCAACAAGCCTTGTATTGCCATGACAACGAGGTAGAGGAACAAACCCCAAATCCCGAGGGATATCACGGGAATGACGAACCACCGGATCGTGATCTCGGCCAGCAAGGATGGCTGTCGTATCCACAAGTATAGCAAGTACAGCGAAACGACGATGATGGCCAAGAACGCGATGATGAACCAGTTTTTCTTGTCCTTGAAAAATTCCTTGATGTTCATGTGAGGTCGACTGCGTCTTGAATTCGATAATTAATGGTGTTAGAGATGCCCGTGCAAAAAAACCTTCCTTGCGGGATGGTGTTTAATAGCCCGTGCTTCAATGATGTTCCGTGGTGTAGCAAGGTGCCCGATGACATGTTCAAGCTGGAATTGATAACCCATGTCGGGGTTCTCGCACCCCCGGTTATCAAGCACGTGAAGGAGCTATACGTGAAGGGAATGGGAAGAGCACCAGACCTTCAAAATAAGATTCTTGCAAACTTCGTGAATTACAAGAAGGAAAAAATCGCGATCAAGCCATCGGCCAAGGAACTCGTCGCGTCGCTCCTCAACACGCTCAACTTCCTCGCCGAATACATCATGTTCTTGCACGGTGAACGGTACGACGAGGGGACCACCGACCGGTTCGTGAACCAAGTCGAGCGCGCGTGGGTGTTGAACGTGAAATCGCCCGTGTCGGACGAGATGCATCAAGACTTGGTCTGGTTGCAGAAAACGCGCGCGCAATGCATCGACGAGGGAACCAAGCCCCAGGCCTCCGACCTCATCCTCTTCGAGAACAAGGCCAAGCATTACTTGCGGGGATTCAAGCCCGGTAGCTTGCCAAAGTAGCACCGGTGGCCAGCGAGCACCCGTTCCTAGCACGGGAATCACGATACAGGGCTCATGACGGGAGCACGGATATGCTGGCTTCTGGCTCGCCGCATTTCGGGCACTTGTCGGGGGCGTGCGCCCCCTCGGGAGGCCACTCGTTCTTGCACTTGCTGCACGAGAAGCCCTTGATCGAGAACTTGAAATCGGCACCACCCTCGATGGTGAGCGCCTTCCCGTGAACCACGGCATCGGCGATCTTGTGACGGGCAGAATTCAAGATGCGCGATATCGTCGGCTGGCTCACGGACATCAACCGGGACGCGTCGTTCTGGGGCATCCCCTCGCCGTCAATGAGACGTATCGCCTCGAACTCGGCGATCGTCAGCTGCGAGACTTCCAAGGAACTCATGGGGATGCCGGCGGGCTTGAACGTGGCTCTCGCCATCGGGATGGGCATCCCGTGGATGAGCTTGGTTTTCTTAGGACGTGGCATGGCCGGCACGAAACGAAACGTGGTAAGAAAGCATTCACGTGTTACACCGGGAGCGCGCTGCAGAAGTTAAAACCTTTTCGAATCCACCATGCAGAGGAGACATTGGACGTTCAAGAAGCAGCGGGGGTCCCGGCAACGGTAAGGGGAAATCCACCCGGGATTTATGACAACTAAAGGAACGTGAGCAGGAACGGTAGAACGACCAGCCCTATCCCGATCCCGGCTACGACTAAAATGATCACCTTGCTCCGCCGGTCGACTGCCAGCCGCTCCACAGGCTTGACGAGGCCATCGAAGTGCTTCACGAAGTCGCGTATGGCATGGCCGGGGGTCGGTGGGCGGCTTGGCGACGACGCGGGAGGAACGTCTAGCACGAGCTGGAGCGTTTTCGTCGCGAGGGTCCCGTCTGGATCGGAAGCAACGGGCAGGCCTTCAACGCTGCCGAAATAATCCCCGATGGAAGCGACAAGATCGGCCTTGGAAAGCAGCTGCAACAAGTATCCCGTGATGTACGATGAAAATTTCTTCTTCGTGCACGACGGGCATTCATTTTTCCACGCGGGCGCGTTACGGTACTGTTCCTTCGACGTGCTCGTGAAGTTAGACCCGCAAGCGACGCAACGAGGCATACTCGTTCATATAAATGCTCGGGCTCTATATCAGCATATGGACAGCACCCACTTCGCCCTCGAGCCGGCCATGGTCAAGGAGGAGTTCCGCGTGCTCAACGCGCTGGAAATCTCGATGCGAAAGTTCGAGTGGGTGCCGCTCACGAACATCTGCTTTTACGCGAGGTACGACCCCGAGGAAACCCGGCACTGGATAGACAAGGTGCACAAGCACGACTTGATCATCCGGAAATCGGGAAAGAGCCAGGAACGATACGTGCTGAACTCCAAGGGATACGACCTGCTCGCGCTGCACGCGTTGGCCGGGCAAGGGGTGATCGCCGCGATCGGGAATGCCTTGGGCACGGGAAAGGAATCGGACGTGTACCAGGCCACGGGAAAGCACGGGGAACGGCTGGCGGTTAAGTTCCATCGCATCGGGAGAACATCATTCAGGGACGTGCGGAGGAAGCGCGATTACGCCGAGGGAAAGTACCACATGTCGTGGCTGTACATGTGCCGGTTGTCCGCGACCCGGGAAGCCAGCAACTTGCAGGCAGCAATCGATGCAGGCGTGGCTGCACCGGAGCTCGTGGGGCACAACCGGCACGCGATCGTCATGAAACAATACGACGGGCAGGAAATTCACGAGTTCCCGCAAGGCAGCATAGCGAACCCGGGGGCCGTGTTTGAAACGATCATGAACAACATCTCCTTGACGTACCGCGGCGCGGGGCTGGTGCACGCGGACCTGGGAGAAAACAACATCCTGTACACCGCGACGGGGGATGTCGTCATCATCGACTGGCCGCAAGCGGTGCCCGTGACCCACCCGAACGCGGCTGCACTGTTGCACAGGGATGTCGAGAACACGTGCACGTTTTTCAGGAAACTCGGGGTCGACGCGGACGTGGACGAGCTTGTCCGGCGCATCGCGGGCGGGCAGTGAACGCGTCCCGGGCGGGGCAACGCCGGGGACGCCGGTAGCCAGCCATCGTGCTTGCATGCACGTGCATCGCAAGGATGCTTTGAACACGGTGCTCGTGGAAGGAAGGAATGAAGGAAGGAGAAAAAAGTCCCGGGCGCGGGATACGAGGGATGAAAACATCCCAAAAAAAGTTTGGTTTATGATAATAAAAGAGGACGAACTTACGGAGCATGTGTTTTAGAATTGAGATTGTCATCTACAAACAGGCTTTTTAATTGAAATATGGGGTCAGGATTTCCTTTCTCGCCCGCGCCGGGACCGCTTCCCGCGACCCGCCTTGGTTGCATCTGACGCTCGATCATGCTAGACCCGATTCCAAACTTTTATCGTGATGGTATTGATCATATTTGTATCGGTGCCACATAAATACCTTTCCCAATCCAAAAAAAAAAGTGACCCGCCGCGAGCCCCGGAAACCCGGTCCGAGGCCCCATGGCTCCGTTTTCCTGCCACCTCAAGAAATGGGCAATAACTCCCACCCCGCGGGTGCC
Source organism: Promethearchaeota archaeon (assembly GCA_041305945.1). Taxonomy (GTDB): domain Archaea; phylum Asgardarchaeota; class Lokiarchaeia; order Sigyniarchaeales; family Sigyniarchaeaceae; genus JBGLND01. The sequence goes on along the minus strand of JBGLND010000001.1, from coordinate 1,019,238 downwards.
GTTCCCCAGCCCGCGCCCGCGCCTTGTCGTTTCCTTTGCCGTTCTCGTCGTGCCCGCGCGGGCGCCCGCCTCGCGGTGACAAGCGCCGGCCAAGAAACGGTCTAACGCCGGCAGTACACCACCATTGTTGCTTCCCGGGGGCGCGTTGCTGCACCCGTTCCAGCGTGCAGCTCGGGAAAGGCTTGGTACGTTGACGTGCACATGATGAGGTGATTCTTGAACGAATTAAACCATCTACACCATCCTTATACATCCTGTCTTGAAGGGCTCTGAAAGGCAGGCACCGCCACGCCGTGAGATTCGGTAATTTCGTCAAATCGACATCTTCTCGACGGATATAAATGAGGGTTTGGTTTCTGGCACCGGTTGTACTTCCAAGTAAACTTTTATTGCTTCTTTCATCCGCGCCATGAGCACTTCTTTCGATTTTGCCTGGGTGAAGCAACCAAGCAACTCCCCGGCGTCTCCGATGCTGATGCCGGGGCATTCCTGATTTCCACCGTGTGCTGGTAACCAATCCTACCGTCCCCAAAAACATATATCATTGGCATTTCTTGAAATAAATGGTGATTGCCGTGGATAATGACATCGAGTTGAAAAAGGTTGATGCCCAAGGAAGGATAGTCCTGCCGGTGGAATGGCGTGAGAGCGACCTGAAAGGAAGCGACGAGGTTTTTGTTATCAAGAAGAGGGGTTACTTGAAAATATTGCCAAAAAAAAGGGGAGATTTGACAAAGTTTTTCGATTCGGTAGATTTGGGTGTGGACGTTGATTTGGATGATAAAGAATGGGACGAGATTGAAGAAGAAATAAACAGGAAAAATACCAAACGGGAGTAGCATGCCATGATCTATGTTGATGCAAACATATTTATCCATGCTTATTGGAAACCAAAAGGCAGCACTTCACTCTCAAAAAAAACCAAATGGATGAAGGATGCGGCGAAAAAAATCGTGACACGGATATCAAATGACACAAACAAAGGCATGTACTGTATATCTTTGGTTCAACTATCAGAAATTTGTAATATTTTGAAGATTGGCATGTCCTGGGTGGATTTACAAGATTTTTGCTGGGGAATCATGATGAATCCGGCAATTGATGTGATAGAAGTACCATTAGGGCTGTATCTCAAGGCAATTGAAGAGATTCCAACGAGAAAGGCAGACCCGAATGATGTTGTTGCGATTCTCATCATGGAAAGGATGGGAATCAATGAAATCTTTACGTTTGATAAACATTTTAGAACCAGGACGGGGATCAAGTGTTTACCCGGGTTTCCAAGTGATTTTTAGCACCAATCGTGATCACGACTTCGAGCCACGTCTTGCCGCAATCCCAGAGCAACGGGGCTGTAGAAATCCCCGCGTTGGGGGATTGTGCCTTGTAACAGCTTTTTTTTCACGTAGAGTATCGTTTTGCTGATAAAATAGACGCTAGTTAACATGAAGGGAATGAAAAAAAACAAGAAAAAAAAACGCTCAGAACGACATCAACCGGCGCCGGATCTCGGTGATCTGGTCCTTGATCTTGTCCAGCGTCGCGTTGATCTTCTCCTGGTACGCCTGGTACTCGCTGTCTTGCACCATGCCGCGCCCGTGCTTTGCATTCAAGTCGCGCAACGAGCGTTCGGCCTTGTACCGCTTTTGCTCGAGCAGGACAAGTTGCTGGTACAGGTTCTCTTGCGTCATGCCACCCGCCGCGGGTGTTGCCGCGGGCTTGGGCGCGGGCGCGATCCCGCGGGGCTGCGCTGCCGGTGGTACGGGTGCACCGGGTGCACCGGGTGCCGCGGGCTTCGGGAGCCCGGCCATGGGCGGTGCCTTCACCGCGGGCTTCGGGAGCGGCCTGGTGACGGGCGTCGTGACCGGCTTCATGATCGGCTGCGCACCGGGCACCGGGGGTTGCTCGGGCACGGGTTGCACGGCAGGCGTTGGCGTCCCAAGCACGGGTGTCGGGGGCGCGGGCATGCCGCCTGGTTTCGGAACGGGTGCCACGGCTGCCGGCTTCGGCAGCGATGTTAATCCTGGCACGGGTTTCACCACGGCAGGTGCGGGTGCCACGGCTCCCGGCACGGCTCCAGCGGGTGGTGCCACGTATCCCTTCGCTTTCTTCGGGGCTGCTTCTATGTCGAACGCCCCGTCGATGGCTGGCATCTCGAAATCAAGGGAGATGCTCTCGTCGGGGGTGGGCGCGTACCCGGCCGCTTTCGCCGCGTACCGGGTGTCCTTGGTCTGCAGGAATGCGTAGTCGTTGATGAGCTTGGCATAGTGCGTGTAGATGTTCTCCTCCCGGGACAGCACCTTCGGCGGCTTGATCCTGTGCAAGCTCGCCATCAACGTCCAGCCACTCCCGATCAGCAGCGAGATATCACGCTTCGGCCGCCGGTTCATCCAGGACATCATGTTCGACATCGAGCGATTCATGCACGAGCACGACATGTTCCTGAGCGGCATGCACTTCTGGGACAAGTCGGTGTACGTGAACAACGTCTCGTGGGGCAGCTACCCGAAGCCGACGAACATCGCGTCGAACACGTCATTCGAGCAGATATACGTCTGGGTCAAGCCGGGTGACACGCGCAAGGTTGACAAGGACCTTCTCGATCGGAACCTGCTGAAAAAGGAGGAGTGGCGCCACTGGGCGGTCCGGTGCATCTGGGATGACATCCAGCCCGTGATCAAGATAAACTCCAAGGGAGAGAACCTTTACGGCCACTCCGCCCCGTTCCCCGAGGACATCCCGTACCGACTCGTCCGGATGCACACCGTGGAGGGCGAGACCGTCCTGGACCCGTTCCTCGGCTCGGGAACCACGCTCAAGGTCACCCGGCTGCTGAACCGCCGCGGCATCGGGTACGAGCTCAACCCGGATTACGAGGACAAGATCAAGCAACGCATCATGGAGGACTGGGAACCACCGTCGATCGAGCCCGCGTATATCACGGTCGGGAGCGACACGCTGCGGGAGATCGTGAAGAGCGTCCATTCCATGGCGCGAACCGTCAAGCTTGGCGACGGGCGTGGTGACGGCAGTCGCATCGACATGGACGCCGTGGCCGACGCGCTCGCGAAGCAAGGATTGATCAACGCCACCATGAAGGGCCGGCTCAAGGAGGAGCCAGCCACAAAGAAGGAAACCAAGGGCAAGGCCGGCCTCATGGCCTTCCTCGGTGATAGCCACGATCGTGAACGCGACCCGTAATGACGGGCGTCGCACGCCGGTCTCGTCTAGCTTGAGCGTGTCATCCTGTAATGCCCGACACGCCAACGTCAATCGCACGCGTGGACGTTAATGGCAGGCTCCAAGCCTTGGAGTTCGAGATCATTTGTGACGCTTCATCCATCGATCTTGAAGAAGTGGAAGTCACCGTCGCGCTCTCGGCATCGGATCCGATGCCGACCTCTCTTTATATGCGGGTACTCGTTTTTATGATCGTGTGCACGAATGCACGATCGGGTGACCAAAATGGGAAATAGTATATCCATCGTGAACAGGAAGGGCATGATCACCATCCCTGCCGAGTACAGGAAGCGGTACGGTTTGGGCGAGGGTTCGAAAGTCTCGGTCATCGACATCAACGGGCACCTTGAAATCATCCCCGTCCTCGATATCGAGCAAGTCCGGGTGAGGGAATATACCGAGTACGTGGATGCCATGCACGAAGCACGGGTAGAAGAATTGGAGCTGGAAGAGCGTGAATGACATCTGCTTGGATACCGGCGTTATCCACTTGTTTCTTTCCAAGAATCCAAAACCACAGGTCATTGAATTGATGGAAAAAATCAAGAATGGCTCGGTGAACGCGTGCATCGTTGCCCCGGTGATATCCGAATTAACGTACCACGTGTGCAAGATTGACGGGCGCGAAAGGGCGCTGGCGGCCGTGAACTCGTTCTTGAAGCAGTATCCAGTATCGGTCGTCGAAACCGACACGTCTCTCGTGTTATCCGCGGGGGTGCTGAAGTGCCAGCACAGGAAGCTGCTGTCGTACATCGACTGCATATCAATCGCCCTCTGCATACGGGCAAGAATGGAATTCCACTCCACGGAGAAGAAGCTGAAAGACTTTCCCGGTAACGTGTTGCAGCATGTGAAGGTGGTCCGGTATACCTTCTAGAAAAACCAAGCCACGTGGAGAAAATTGATCGCGGGCGCGCCTCGAACCACGCGCGCCCGAGGGGACATCATCAAGCGAGGTGCGCGCGCACCGTATCGCTCGTCCCCCGTTCTTCCATGCATTCTAAGCAATGCCATGATGCACGAGTCTATCCTTGTACAAGATAAAAAAAAATAGCGATTGCCGAGTTCTTTGCACAAAAAAATTGGAAAAAAATCACGCGCGCTTGTTTTTCTTGGTGATGATGATGCCAACGATGGCAACCACCATCAGCGCGGACAAGAGCCACGGCTCGCCCCCCGGTATGTCTGGATCGCCCGTACCCGAATTCGTGTCGACGGGTGTCGACACGATCGGGACCGAGGGCACGCTTTCTCCCATGGCATTGATGGCGACGATCACGAACGTGTATTCAACGTCGTTCGTCAGGCCTTGTACTTGCCATGCGGTCATCGACCCATCCACGTCCTGGTCGGGCATCTCGTGATTATTGACAACGATCTTGTAATTATGGATTGCTGGCCACGCGCCGCCAGGAGCGTTCCACGTTAGGTTCACGTGGCCGTTGCCTGCCGTGGCGTTGAACCCGGTGACTTGCCCCGGCATCGCCCACGTGCGTGCGGATACCACGGTTGAGTTGGCACCTTCACCCATGGCATTCACGGCTGAGACCTTGTAATAATACACGTGACCCGGTTCCAATCCCGTGGAATATGAATGGTAGTAATTCGCCCATGCTTGCTCATCGAGCTTCGTGAACGAGAGACCATCGGCCGACCAGTAGATGTAATACATCGTGATTGGCGGCTCGACGAAAACGGGATCGACCCACGCGAGCATGATCAACGAATGGTCGGGCGTGGCCACGAGCCCCGTCACCTGCCCGGGCACGTCCCACGTCGTGGCCGTGGCCACGGAGGAGTTGGCCCCCTCGCCGATGGCGTTCGTCGCTGAGACCTTGAAATGCAGCGTCTCCCCGTTGCCAAGCGACCCGAGCGTGTACGCCGTGACATCTCCCACGGGAATGGTGGTGAACGTGACGTTGTCGGTCGACCAGTGCACGCTGTATCCCGTGATGGGCGAGCCGCCATTGCCGGGAATGCTCCACGTCAGGTTCACGTGGCCATTCCCCGGCGTGGCGACGAGCCCCGTCACCTGCCCGGGCACGTCCCATGTCGTTGCCTGTGCCACGGTGGAGTTGGCTCCCTCGCCCACCGCGTTCGCCGCGGCGATCTTGTAGTATCGCGTTTCCCCGTTGCCAAGCATCCCGTCGGTATGAGCAGTGACGTTACCCAGGACCTCGATGGTGAAAATGGCGTTATCGGTCGACCAGTAAAGGTTATAACCCGTGATGGGTGAGCCGCCGTTGCCGGGCGCGCTCCACGTCAGGTTCACGTGCCCATTCCCTGCCGTGGCGACGAGTCCCGTCACTTGCCCGGGTACGTCCCAGGTCGTTGCAAGTACCTCGGTGGAGTTAGCCCCCTCGCCGATGACGTTCACGGCGGACACCTTGTACGCGTGTTGCACCCCGTCGCCAAGGCCGGTGTCGTTGAAACCCGTGGTCGTGCCATCCGGCGTCGTGTGGACCAAGACACCATCACGGTAGACGTTGTACGCGGTAACAAGAAACCCGCCTATATCCGCGGGGGCGGTCCATGTCAGGTTCACGGCACCGTGTCCTGCAAAGGCCAAGACGTTCTGTGGTTCGGAGGGTGCTGCACCGGGCGTGGCTTGTTCCACGCTCGAGTTGGCTCCCTCGCCCATGGCATTCACGGCCGCAACCATGTAATAGATGGCGATGCCGTTTTCCAGCATCGCGTGCTGGAACGTGGTTCCGGTACCCCGTGGTATCTTGGAGAACACGATGTTGTCGGTTGACCAGTACACGTTGTACCCGGTAATCGGCGTGCCGCCGTTGCTTGGCGCGTTCCAGCTCAAGTCTACGTGATTATCCCCGGGCGTGGCGACAAGCCCCGTCACTTGCCCGGGCACCTCCCACGACGTCGCGGATACCACGGTGGAGTTCTGGCCCTCGCCATGGGCATTCACGGCTGCAACCTTGTAGTAATACGTCTCGTTGTTGCCCAGTGCAGCGTGCTGGTATTCAAAAACGATGCCGAGCACCTCCTTGGTAAAACTCACGTTATCGCCTGACCAGTAGAATGAATAATTCGTGACCGGTGCCACGCCCGGTTCGACGGGCATGAGCCAGGTCACGGTGATTTGCTGGTTCCCGCCTTGGGCAACGACATCGCGGGGAGTACCTGGACGGAACGTGAGGGGATACCTGTCTTGGCCTCCATCAAATATCTCGTAGGCTGTATTCCAGACGCCGTTGGTGCTCGTCGCGCTTGGATAGCGACTCATGTAATCGCCCCAGTAATTGCCACGCGTGCCGTTGTCCCAAGCGCTATCATCACTAGCGCTGGAGTTCGCTTGGGCGATCATGTTTCCCGATATCAAGTTGCCCGAGATCACGTTGTTGCTGGAGTCCACGAGAGCAATGCCATACGCGGTATTATTCAGCACCGTGTTATCCAACACCGCACTGGTATCGGACTGGAACATTGAGATGCCCGACCCCGTGTTATTCGAGACGGTATTTCTCGAGATCGTGTTACTATCCGAATTGCTTTGCAAGCGAATCCCGCTTGCCGTGTTGTTCCACGCGTTGTTGTCGGATATCGTGTTGTTGCTACCACCACTTAACACGATACCTTCACTGTTCATGCTAGCGTTGTTTCCGGAAATCTGGTTGAAGGTGCTAGCGAACACGGCTATGCCGGCCGCGTTATACGAGGCGGTATTCGACAAGAGCGTGTTGTTGCTGCATTGGTACACGTGCAGCCCGTAAAATTGGTTGTCCATCGCGACGTTATTGGAAAGCGTGTTGTTGTTGGCATTCAAGTGCACGAAAATGCCATGAATGTTGTTCTGCAAGGCATGATTGCTCGATATCGTGTTGTTTATCGAATTTGATGTAACATACAGCCCGTATTGGTTGCATGACACGTTGTTTGAATCGAGCACGTTGTGGCTGGCTCCTTGTATGATTATCCCGTAATCCGTGTTGTACGTGGCGTTGTTGCCCGAGACCTCGTTGTAATTACTAGATATCGATATTCCACGTTGGCTGCTCGTGATGGTGTTGCCGGAAACCTCGTTGTAGCTGCCAGATATCGAGATACCGGCGTAGCTGCCGTTCGTGACGCTATTTCCCGAGATGATGCACACGCTCGAACCCGATTGGATTCCAGTCACGCTGTTGTTCATGACGTTGTTTCCCGAGACCGTCATGCCGTTCGAGTTTGACAAGGTAATGCCCGTGTTTTCGTTGTCCGTGATGTTATTTGCCGAGATCGAGTTGGCGCCGGTGCACTGGTACACGTATATGCCATTATAGTTGTCCCTTATATTGTTACCAAAAATCCCGTTACCGGTGCTGCTTCGAAATTGAATGCCTTCCGTGTTGTTTACCAAGGTGTTGCCCGTTACCATGACATTCTGGACGGCATACAGGTAGATGCCGCTAGAATACCCGTTCACGGTGCAATTTTCAATGGTCAGGTATTTGGTCGTGAATGAAATGGAGATACCATAACCCGAACCCCCGGCATCGATAACCATGTCCTTGATGATGTACGGGTTTCCGACCGTCCCTAACCCCGTCTTGTTCGGGAACGCGTCAAGCCCATCGTCAAATAGGATTTCGATTGGTGCATCAGACGCGCGCAATGTACCGCCATTCGTACCCTTGAAATCATTAAACTTCCTTTCCTTGTTAGCAAGCATATTCCCGGTGAACGCGGCTCCAGCCAGCAGTAAAAAAAGCCATAGCATTGACCACGAACCTGCATTGCCGTGTAGTTTTCGTTTCATGACTATTGTCCTCAAATAGACATACCCATTCTTGTCTGATCACCTATCGCGACTCGGGTTTAATAAATGATAGTCGTGATTAACCAATCGATACCAAGTCAACCTTGGATATGACGCCATGATTATCGGGATTTTTATCCGTTCGTGGATGATAACGTCATGAGCGCGGCCATCATCGAGTCAAGTTTCGCTAACGGTTTTGTAGCTCGGCATGAGCACGATAACGCTTAGGCGGTGGAATGCAACGGGGAACTTGAAAGCAGCATCGGAACCAGATGTCATGCATCGACACCGGAACAGATGTCGAACACCGATTGCATGTACTTTGCCCTTTGATTGCCAAGCCTTCAAGGCATCCAAGCCACGTGGGATAATTACTCAGGCGCGTGTCTCGAACCACGCGCGCGCCCGCGGGGGCATGATCAAGCCGAGGTACGCGAACATGATGCTCGCGGGGATGAGTGCCCAGCTGCCATAGGAAAAGAAATAATCCTTGGTGACGGTGAACAGGCCTTGGAACACCGCAACGACAACCATCAAGGCGAAAAAGACCGTGATGAAAATGAACCCGCCTTTCTCGACGGCAGTGGTGGCTTTCCTTGCCAGCCGTGTCGAGAAGGCAAGCGCCGGGATGATGGTGGCCACCAAGTATGCCCCGTTCACGAGCAACACCCACGTTGCAGGGTTTCGCTTCCCCGTCATCTCGTCGTAAGGCGCCCACGCGAATCCCGCGAATATCCCGGCCACTATCACGGCGATGATGCCGGCGGTAACCGCCATGACGAGCACGTTGAACCCGTGGCCCTTGAAGAAGAACAGCCTGTTCGCGAACCATGCAAGATACGCGATGAAGACGGCCATCACGACTTGGAAGAGCATATTCAGGTGCTCCATCACGCTGGTGGCAGCGGGATCCGAGAACATGGGGTTCACGCTCGTCGAGTACCTGATGTAGAGCAATATGTCCGAGGAGAGGTGCTGCAAGACGAACCCGGCGAGGATGGTGATCTCGAACTGCAGCAAGATCATTGGCAGCGAGCCGGGCCCAGGCTTGACCTCGCCACGCGTCAGCTTTTCAGCATGCCGCTTGTAGGTGTGCCAGATGAAGAAGAAAAGCGTTCCAATGCACACGAGGTGCAATACCGAGAATGACGCGGACCGGAACACGGGGTCATCGACTTGAACCAGCATGGGGACCACGGAAAGATTCGCTCGCCACGCATAAAAGGCCTTGGGCGGGTAAAACCCGGTAGACACGAGACAGTCTCGCAACACCCTTTAAAAAATCCACGGGATAATCATGGGTGGGTAAACAGCTGATTTTTCAGTAGACGGCATGGACCCGATTATAAAGACGACTAATTTGCATCGACCGGGTCTTGGCTCGGGGTATGGTGCGGCGTGGATGGCTTGATGAACGCGGGATGGTATAACAGCGCGATGACCACCGAGAAGGTACCCTGCAGCATGAGCAACGCGGTCCTCGCCTCGTACGCGAGCAAGGTGAACGATGCCATCTCGACTTGCACCATGAATAGCGTCACGAGGAGCAGCAGCGCGACTTGGATCACGATCGCCAGCAACGCCTGCCGCTGGACGGGGTCGTTCACCTGACGTCCCACCTTGATGATCTGCACGATGACGTAGATGACGACGAGCACGATGAGGCCGAAGACCGCCATCGGGGCCAGGATCAGCAAGTTGCACGGGTGGAGGCCCATGTATTACAAGAACGTCGCGGAGGAGATCAACGAATTGATGCTCACGAAACATGCAGCCGATGCCGCCCGAGCGGACGAGTCATCCCGTCTCACGTACATGTTCGAGTAGGTGCAATTTCTATCAAGCCAACCTGGCCATGAAAACACACTGCTCTTGCAGTGTGGGGCACGGGGATATAGGTCTTGTTATTTGGATTACATGCCCTATCCTTCGTGTTCGTGCTGCTCTTGCAATGAATAAAACGAAGGATCAACGCGTCACGACGAGTTTTTCCATTGCCTCCTTCAACGCGCTCACCTTCGGGTCCTCGAAGTGCTTTCGCGCGGGTTCCAGCATGCTCACGAGGGCCTCGGCGGTTCCTTTCTTGAGGTCCGCCGGGTGCAAGGCACCGTTCTTGAAATCATCTTCCACGTCGCTGTAACTCGCGTACATCTTGTCCCCGCCATATTTTTCCGGTCGCTTGATCTCGAACACGGTGCCGGGTTCCCGGAAAACGAGGTATTTCACCCAGTCGAGCACGGGATTGAATTGTACCTCTTTCTCGGGACAGAATGCCTTGTTCAGCTTGCGCCGTATCTCGTCCGGGGAATCCGTGATGAAAATAGCCGAATCAGGATGGCTTTTCGACATTTTCATGGATGACCAGAGTTCTTGCAGCTTGTCCGGGTCAACAGGCCACATGGATGGCTTCTGCAGTCCCAAGATGAGATGGTGATGCAAGGCGACAGGTTTTATCGTTTCACCCTTGTCGTTCTTGAGCGGCCTGATTTTCAGCTTCAAGGCGACGTCCCGGGCGATCACGTGTGCCTTGCGCTGGTCGAGGCCAGCGTGCGGTAAATGCACGCCTTGGATGAAGATATCCGCGACTTGCATCGGTGGATAAATGAGCTTCGCGAAATCGATGTTTTCACCTTCTTTCCGACCCATGATCGTCGTTGAACGAATGATGCGATTCAATGTCGTGTTCTTGCTCACCTCGATCACGGTCGCCCAGTAATCCTCGCTTGATTGGCTGTACAAGTCCGTGCCGAGCATGAATTTTAGCTTGTCGGGATCACCACCGAGACATTTCAAGCTTGCCTTGAGGCCCTCCTTAAAATACCCCACGGCGGTTGTTTTAATCACGTCCCGGTCACCACCAAGCTTGTCATTGATCCACGAATGCCAATCTGCAAGGAAAATCGTGCACTCGACACCGGCGTCCATGAGGTCCTTTACCTTTCCCAAGCATTGCAAGCCAGTACCTATGTGAATCTTGCCAGATATCTCGAATCCAATGTAGTGTTTCAGAACTTTATTCTCCTCGATCAAGGCCCTCAAGTCTCCTTCACCCATGCATTCATCGAGGTGCCTCGTGATGAGGTCCATTTTTGCTTCGGTATCGAGCTTCATGGGAGGGAAAAATGGCGCGATTAAAATAAACAAGCTGCAGATGATGTCGTCTCGCCAAGGGCCGCTTGAAAGGTGAAAAAAGAGAGAGAAAGAATCGTGATCCGCGTTTCATTACACGCGTTACAGATTTGAAAAGACTTTCTTGGTTTTAGCTTCGATTTTTTCAATATCTTTCTTGAGACGCTCCAAGTCTTCCTTTATCTGCCCGAACCTCGTCTCTTGGCCTTGAAATTTCTTGATGATGCGCTCCTTGAGCTTGACCTCGGATGCGGCACCACCCAGAACCTTTAAGGTCTCCCGCAAGCGTCCTTGTTCCTGGTTGAGCCGGGCGAGCTCTGCTTCCAGTTCTTTCACGTTTTCATTGAGCCTTGCCCTCTCCTCGTTCAATGCGAGTACCTGGTCGAGCAGTTCCTTTTTTGCAGAATCGATCAACTTGTCCCTCGAATAGATGCCCACGTGCTCCTCGAGAAACCCCCTCGTGATGTCGCTGATGTAGAATGCCTGCGAGATTTCCCTGCGGGTTGCGATGTCGACCTTGGTCGCTTTTTTCGGTTCCAGGTCGATCGAGAACCGCCAGCGGGTTGAGGTTTCCTTGGGTGGCACGGGAGACTCGATCACCGAGTGGCCTGGTGATTTGGGGTGATCGATGTACAGCACCTTTTTCGTCGATGCCTTGTTGTTGATCTTGTACGACGTTCTCGTGATCTCGTACTTGTACTCGTAGAGGTACGTGGTTTGGAACGATATCTTGTGGATCGACCGCGTTTCCACCTTGGATTCCTCGTGAATGACGACGGCTTGTTCCAAGGCATAATTCAGCAACCGCACGTCATCCTTTATGAGGAATGGCAGCATTGCCTCGCCGGCCAACGTGTCCCCTATCATGATGGTGAGAGGACCAGTCTCGAACGTGAGGGCGGTCGTGTTCTTGGTCTCGACGCAAGCGAACGGGTTTGTGGGGTGGTTTACACGGTCGAAGAGGAGGACCTTTTTGGCTTCTATTTCCTCGTAAACGATCGGAACCAGCGCGCTCTGGTTCCGTGCGATGCTCACGGGCCGGTTAATGCGGTATTCGAACAGTTCGCCGGCATCCTTCGTTGATGCGATGACGGATTTCTTCATCGCATCCTTCAATTTTTCCATCAGCAAGCCACTCTCGCCGGCCGATGGCTCGCTCGCTCGAAAGCCGCCCTTCCCGCCCCCCGGCAGCGGCGCGCCCGCGGCGTCTTCCATATCGGATAGACCCTCGAGTATCGTGTCTTCCACGTTCACGGGCCTCACGGCAGTCTTGGTTGGCAAAGGAACGTGTTTTCTCTGGATGTATTGTGCCTCGAAGAGGGGATACCGGAACGTAACGGGCGCCCCGGCAACGAGCGTCAAGTCCACGTCGTTCCACTCGTTCGGCGTCTGGTTCTCGACGAGCCCGAAACCGCACAAGACACCCTTTCCGTGGGGGATTTCCGGCGACGCGGCGTCATCAGGGGAGAGCAGTAACCGGTACGCGGTTTTCCAGATGGGAATTTCTTGGATGTAGCTGAAGTAGATTTGCCGCGGGAATCCAGCATGTTCTTGGCTTGATGGCTCGCAATGTATCACGATGTTCTTTGCATCCTTTTGTTTCCGGCTCAGGATCGTGTCCAGGTAGAATTGCAAGTCCTTCCGGATGTCTCCCGACAATGAAATGGATTGGATCTCCGGAATATCGAACCGCAATATGCGGGTCGTGCTTCGTTCGAGCAGCACGAGCTGGGGGACGTGGTCGATGCAATCCTTCGCGATCTCATCCTTGGAATCGATGCCGATGATCGTACCGGTTACCTGGTCACCCGCGATCTTGACGTCGACCGATGCCCCCTTGAGGTCAGCCAGGAATTCGACGAGCAGTTGCTTGCTTTCCGGGATGCGAACCGACACGTTTTCCAAGACCTTGTCGATGTCTTGTGCAGCATCGTATCCAATGGTGCTGATGAATCCTTTCAAGCTGGTATCCGCGGCAAAGAGACTTTTCAAGATGTCATCCATTTCTTTTCCTTTCATCTGGAGTCTCAACCTTGCCGGCCCTTGCACGGTGGCCTCGAAACCGAAGTAACCAACGCCGTGTTTGAATAATACGACGTGCCTGATCGACGGTTGTTTCACCACGTTATCGACATTCGCTGCAGCCATGGCGTTCATTCCTCCTCCAACTCCTTCAATTTCTTCTCGAGCTTTTCGGAAAGGTCCCGTGCCTTTTGCTTGATGGCATCGAGTTCTTGATTTATCTGCTCGATGCGTGTTTCTTGCTCGTCAAGCTTCGAGACGTACTTCTCGCGCATGTTCTCTTCCGAACGCGACGTGCCCATGGTTTGTATGTTGCTCCTGAGCCGGGTCTGGTCGTTGAATATGGCATTCAGCTCTGTCTCGAGCTTGCCTTGGTGCTTCCGGGTCGTCGCGGCTTGTTCCAGCAGGTCCGCGATGCCGGTGAGCACGCCTTCCTGGGCCGGGTTGATCCATTTGTGCTTGATGAAGTTCTGCACCCGTTCCACCAATACGTTTTTCTGCAAATCGCGGATGGATTCGGAGCTATATGTTTCATGCCGCATCTTGACGTCAAACTCGATTCCCTTCTTCGAACCAAGGCCGACATCGAACCGGTAGAAGTTGGGCGTGTCCTTGGGCTCTAATTTCGTGTCAAACACGTCGTACCCGCCAATCTTCGCGTGGTCGACGTACAGCTTGAACACGCGTTCCGTCTTGTTCCGTATCTTGTACGTCGTCTGGAACACCTGGAAGTAGTACGAATAACAGTAGCCACCACCGAACGAGACCTTGTGGGTCCCTTCCGACCAGTTCTTGTTGCTCTTGTCCACGATGACCCCCTGTTCAAGTGCATAGGTGAGGATGCGAGAATCCGCGGGAACAAGGAACGGGAGCATTGCCTCGCCGGCGAGCGAGCTTCCTTGGAAGATCGTGAGCGGCCCCTGTTCTAAGGTCATCCCGGACGTGTTCGTGATTTCCAAGCATGCCATTGGATGCTTCGGGTGCTGCGTTTCTTCGAAGAGGAGCACCGATTTCGACGTGATGTCACTGGCCACGATCGGCACGAGTGCAGATTGCTTGCGCTTGATGGTGACGGGCTTTGCAATCTTGTAAGCGAACACTTCTCCCATGTCCTTGGTGGACACGGTGGTCTGCTGCTTGGCTTGCTGCGCGAATGCTTCCACGGGTGGTGGTGCGCCGGGGGCTGGCGCTGGTTGCGCCATCGGGGCCATCATCGTGCTGGCAGCCATCACCCTCATTGCTATCCCGCCTGCACCCGCGTCCATCCGCTTGGATTTCTTCGCGAATGAATCACGTTCTTTCCTTTCATACTGCACCTCTTCCATCTCGTCCTCGATGGCCGCGGGTCCGATTTGGGCAACCTTGGGCGGTTCGACGACAGGTCGCTCCATGTAAATTGGCGGGTAGATGGGGCAAACGAATGACACTGGCATGCCTGCCACCAGCGAGAGCTCGATGTCCTCCCAGTCTTGCTCGGTCGTGTTCTCGACGAGCGCCCACCCGCTAAGGAAAACATCAGGCTTGTCCCCTTCAGGCATTATCATACGGTAGCTGGTCTTCCACACGGGGGACTCGATGATGTAGGAAGCCATGACTTCCCGCTCTCCCTTTCCATCGCAATGGACAAAGATGCGTTTCGAGTCCTTCTTCTTCCCGGATATTATGGTTTCCAGGTAAAAATCGAGGTCTTTTTGCAGCTTTGCATCCAGCAATTTCAACGATTTGATGTCAGAAAAGAACACTTGCACGATCGAGCCCGTTTCCGACAAGATGACCAGGGACGGGCGGTTCACCGTGTTTTCATTAACGGTTTTCCCGTAGACCTGGATGCCCATCACTTTACCCGCCATCACGTCGTTTCCCCCGACTTCCACGACAACCGAAGCACCTTTAAAATTTTCAACCAAGCTCGCGAAGCTGTCTTGAGAATCGACGCTGACGGATATATCTTCCAATAACTTGCCTATATCCTGATCCGCGTCATAAGCGATGGAATTGATATGACCCTCGCCTGTATCCATCACGAGAAGTGACTTCAAGATGTCATTCATTTCATTTTTCTTGAATTCAAGCGTAATTACTTGCGTACCGTTTACTTCCCCCCTGAGCGTAAAAGAGGCGACGCCATGCTTGAACATCGTGACATCTTTCACTTGTAGATTTTTTTCCGTCGTATAATCACCACTGGTTTCTTGCACGTAGAATCAATAGTCACGTAAGATACGATGTTTTACCTAAAAAACATCATTCCAAATGAGAATCATGGATGATGGACGCCTCGTGAAACACGCGAGGATTCGAATCAAGCGCGGTCACGTGAAGTATTTCTGCGCGATCGGCGCCGCATTTTCGAACGTGTTGACGTTTCCCGTAAAATTTTCGATATCCCTTGCGAACCTCGCTTGGAACTCGGCGACAAAATTCTCGTGGGCGGCGATCGTTGCCTCGGAAGTGAAGTCGACCATCAACGCGCTGATGAACGAACCCTTGTCGATGATGCAAACATCCTTTCCCTTGAACTGGATGGATTGTATGGGATTCGTTTCCTTGGTCGCTTCGTTAAACAACGACGAGACTGCCGTGAGCGCACCCGCGAGCATCTGGATGTCGGTTTCGTTGATGTCCGTCCTGAATATCCGGTTGAAAAGTGTAATACCGTATCGTGTATACACCACGAGAACGTGAGTGGCCTGCAGCTGGAGCAGCCACGGCTTCCTTGATACCCTGTAGAACGCGATGCCAACGATGAAAATCCCGATGAATTTCGCAACGCCAAGGCTGGAGAAAACATCAACGACGTCCGTGCTTTCAATCGTTGTCTCCACAACAGCAGGTGCAAAGCTTCCGACCAGTTGACTCAGCAAAATACCTAAAAACAGCCATGTTATCAATTTTTTCTGTTCCTTGTTTCTCGATTTTTTTTGCTTGGTAATATACGTGAATATAATCCATACAAAAATCAAGAACGAAAATATTAGCATTAAAAATGCGACGAGCGCTCGCCTCTCGAATTGCACTTGCAAACCTGTTCCGAATAACGTCACCACCTCATAGGATACCAAGCTTGGTGACGTGATCATGGCCCCAACGATAATGGCCGCCACGGTCGTGAAGAAGAGCATTTTATACGGGCTTGACTTGCCCTCGAAGAGCTGCATTATCGCGACGAGCACGATGAAGGAAAATAATTCCAATATTTGGGCCGCAAAGAAAAATCCTTCCGCGATGCTTTCCGATTGGCGGAGGGGCATCAGCAAGAGCAATATTTGGCTCGTGAACGCTGTTGCAAACAAGATCGAGAGCAATAAAAACATTTTCTGGTGCGATCGCAGGTATTTTTTCAAGAAACTGAAGAAGAAAAACGCGAATGGGATGAAAATGAAAAGCGGGTAGATTAGGAGCAGATATCGCGGGAGACTGACTTGATCTAGCATAGGCGATGGCACGATCGTGATGGTTACCGTACAATAAGAAGAAAAAACGTGATAAACCTATCACGTGTCTATCTCGTGGTGCTAGATCGACGGCTCATCGTCCTCGTCCGGGACCTCGATGCTCGTGACAGTGCCGGTCAGCAGTCGTTTTACCGATTCCTTGTCAAAGGAAGGCATCTGTTCTATTTCCTCGATAACCTTGCTGAACCGGTCCTTCATCGCGCTGAAACGTGAAAGCCTTTTCTCTAACCTGTTCATGAATCGCGTCACGAAGCTTCGCATGCCGCGGACGAGATCGATCGCGTCGTCCTTCGACTTGCACTGCTCCATGTCATCCATGAACCTCTTCCCAAATGGACCTCGCGTGATCGGGAAGCCGTACTCATCAGGAGGAGCCATTTCAGATAGCATCGCGAACTGGAGCGCCCTTTTTGCCTTCAACGATATTTCTTCCACGTTTTATTTCTTCTATTCTTTCGCTGGAAATCGATCGCGGGGCTTGCGCACCTTTACTTCCCGAGAACGCTGGCAGGATGATATGACCCATGAACGCGAGTCCGCTGAAACCCCGCTTTTCCATCAACACGCTTGTCAAATACCCGTTCTTGAATGCAAGCATCACGTGGATGCGCGAGCAAAACGTTAATCCCATGGAGGGTTTACATGCTCACATCACGATGCTTGACCGGATACGTGACCTCGTCAAGGATGCTTTGGATAACAAGGAATCAACAGCTAGCTTGATGCCTGACAGCGAGGTGACCTTGTACTTGTATCCTTGGTTGCGGATCATCTTGTCAGTGATGGGAATTCCCCGGTTAGTCTACAAGGTTGCCAATCTCGTCTCGAAGCATTACGGCCTCCAGCTGGAAAGGGATGATTCAAACACGCTCCACATGGTCGCGATCGACCAGGGGATCAAGGTCGGGGTCGTGCCACGGGAAGAAATGTTTTCGTACAAGACGGTGAGCTTTCCATTCAAGATTGAGTTCCTGGACTACCTCGCGTTCGTTTCCAAGTTCAAGGCACCACCGTGGAAGCTGGTGAACCGGCTCCTAACGAGAGGCAACGTGTTCCTCCGAAGCCACGACATCGCCCGCTTGATCGAGGAACACTTGAAGGAAAAAATGATGGAGATCACGAGGGTATCGATCGATGATGGCCTCAAGAAGGCGATCGAGGCTGACCCGCTCCTCAAGCCGTTCATAGACCGACTGGTTGCAACCACGAACGAGAACTTGGAAGCATCAGGGAGCTCCGGGACCGAGTTTTCCGGGCCCGTGGATGACACCTCGTTCCCCCCTTGCATCAACTTCATCCTCGATAAAAACCAGAAGGGCATTAACCTCGCCCATACAGAACGCCTTTTCTTCGTTTTCTTTCTCTTGACGATAGGAAAGACCACGAGCGAGGTGGTGGACCTTTTCAGGAACCAGCCCGATTTCAACGAGAAGATCACGGTGTACCAGGTAGAGTTCGCTGCTGGCAAGCAAGGAAAAAAGGTACAGTACCGGCCTCACAATTGCATGACCCTTCAAAGCCTCGGGATATGCAAGAAGGATGATGCAACGTTTGGTTCCGAGTTTTGTGCGAATCCAAGGTTCCCGTTCAAGAACCCGCTCACGTTTTACAATCGGATGGTGAAATGGAAGGCAAAGCGGGCCGGCGGTGGACAGAAGCAAGCCACGACCGGGGGCGAGCCGGCACGCGAGGTGCAGAAAAAATGATCGAGTACGTCAAGCGGCTGTTCCAAGCATACTACCGGGAAGCGAAATTGGTGGATATAATACCTACCAGCATTTCCATGCGGGAATTCGGGTTTCTGTTTTTCGACAAGAAAGGGATGGTCCGGCATAAAGGGTTCTTGGAAGGTAACGATTTAAAGGCATTTCTCGTAAAAAACATCCCCATGCACGAGTATAACAGCGCGACCCTCTACCACTCCCCGTGGAAGGAGCGCATGGACGAGAAGGGATACATCGGCTGCGATCTCATATTCGATATCGATTGCGACCACATCGACACGCCTTGCAAGGCGCACCACGATTCGTGGACGTGCAAGGAATGCAACAAGGTCGGGACCGGCAAGCACCCGGAAAAATGCCCGTCATGCAAGGGCACGTCGTTTTCGGACAAAACATGGTTATGCGACGCGTGCTTGGACAAGGCAAAAACGGAAACGAGGAAGCTCGTTGATAGCTTCCTGGTGAAGGATTTCGGGATTCCGCTGGAAGCGATGGAAATTTATTTTTCTGGCAACCGTGGATACCACGTTCATTTGGAAGGTGAAGCCTTTCGGTCGTTGGATACCGAGGCCCGCCGCGAGATCGCGGATTACATCACGGCAACGGGCATTTCCTTCATGAATCACCAAATCTCGTTCACCGCGAACGCGATCGAGGGCTTCGTGCCGAGCGACCCCGGGTGGCGGGGCAAGGCTGCCGACACCGTGCTTGGCATCGTCTCGGATATCGAGAATGGCTATTCAATCCCGGGCTTGGATAAAGTGGTGATTGCATCGTTGAAAGAACACGCCGCGTTGTTCAAGCAAAGGTTGCAGAAAGGAGACCGCAACTGGGCATTACCCGGCATCCGAGAGGCAACATGGCGCAAGATACTGGAAGACATCGTTCTTACGCGGGCGCGCTCTGAGATCGACGTACCCGTTACCATCGATGTCCATCGTCTCATCCGGGCCCCGGGCTCGTTGCACGGGAAAACTGGATTCAAGATCTGCAAGCTGGCACGTGATGACCTCAATGGCTTCGACCCGTTTCTTGATCCCATCGTTTTCAAGGGGAGCGAAGAAAAGGTTAAAATGATGGCGGATATACCTCCTTTCCGTATCGGGAGCAAGACATATGGCCCGTACCACATTGGCGACGTTGATAGCGTCTCGCTGGGGGCCGCCGTGTTCCTTTTCTGCAAGAACCTTGGCGTGGTGGCATGACGAGCATAATCGAGACCTTAAAGGCGTGCTGGGTTGCGGAACTTGGCTCGGAACTTTTACAAGACGTTCCTGCTACCTTGAAAAAGCAAGTCCAAGGGTTCATCGAGCACCTCGCGAAAGAACTCGGCATGCCCAATATTTCGAGCTTCCAAGCCACGATAAACCAGCGCGAAATCCAGATGGCCGAGTATCTCTGGGATGACTTGTTGGCGTTACGCAAGAATAAAATACAAGCTGCTACCAGCGCGGGCATGAAGGTTACCGAATTAAAACTGCTTGATTTCGAATTGAAATATTACATGTCGATTGCAGCGGCCACACTCGCGTACGGCGAAGATGCCATCATCATGCCGCAAGTTCAAACGAGGCCTGGGGACTTGTTCAATTGCATCTTCGTGCGGTTCATAAAGGATAGCGATGCCATCCTCGACCCCGAGGTGCGGGAGCACGGGCCGTTCAAGACCGAGGACATCGCGTATTTACCTAAGAAAATGGCCGAGCTGCTCATTTCAGATGGCAAGGCGCAGCGTATAAGCATCGGGTGAATGACTTGGAACGACGTCCGCGGCACGACCTCGAAAAACAAACTACTGGCTCGTTTTCTCTTCTTGTTCCTTGATGCGGCGTTTCATTTCACGCCGGTATTTTGCATATTTGTCTTCCACGGAAAATTTTGCCGGATACGTGAGCCGCACGTCATCCGAGCCACAGTGCTTGCAAGGCGGGCCGAGCATCGTGTAGGTGCCGCATTGGTTGCACTTGGATAGGATTCTTGGAATGGAAACCACTCACCGGTGGAAGCTGCCTTGGCCACCGAGCTTTTTTATGGTCTTGAGTACTTTCGTTTCGACTTTTTTCAAGAACAGTTCGGCGCTCTGGTAATCATCTGCTTGAACTACTAACCGGTAGCGTGGCGGCGCGATGACTTGGAACTCCATCTCCACGCGGTCTTTCGATGTTATCGCGGATTCCGCGGACTTGATCGATTCCTTTACCGCTTCCACGCCGTTGCTGGCATAGCAGGTTAACTCGAATTCCCCCGCAATCTCGACTTGGCTGAGCTCGACGTTTTGATTCACCAGTCTCTCGAGCTCCTTTCTCCAAGATTCATCGAGTTTCTTGAAGAAATCCAAGTCCATCATGGCTTGGATCCCTTGTTCCTTTATATCCTCGAATGCGGCCCAGACGTCACCCCCGTATTCCTCTTCCAAGGGGTAACCTAGTTTCACGTGCACTTCGTCGATCGTCGAGCCCACGTGCTCCGCGAGGAGGTTTAACAATCCTTCGGCCTTGTTGGAACGTTTCCACTCGTTGATTTTCTTCTTTCGCTCGCTGTCAGACACCCTCCGTTTCGACACCCATACCATGCGATTATCCAGCTTCAGGACCTTCGTGATGATCTTCTGTCCTTCCTTGAGGCCTTCCTTGATGTTCTTGATCCAGCTGTTGGAAATCTCGCTGATATGCATGTACGCGACGGCGTTATCTTTTAATGCCTCGCTCACGCGAAAGTTACTCCTGTCCAGCCCGTCCTTCCCCATCCCGACGAAGTCATCCAAGATTAAATACACGTGGCTTGGAAATATCTCCGACACGGTGGACATTACCAGTTCACCGATCTCGGGCATCGTGTTTTTCTTTCGAGCCATCTTGATCTCGATATCAATGAATATCTAGTGGGCTTTATGTTTTTATGCTGGCTTGCGACGGCCTCGCTTCGACCTCTTTCCCGTTGCTATCGCGTCCGGTGCAGAGGATAGGCAAGCCAAGCAACCACGCCATCACGGAAAACACGGCAATCCATTCCCAGAGCTTGCCAAGACCGGGGAGGTCGAACACCAGTGCACACACAGAAGAGACGATGAGCTGGCCATAAATTAGAACCAAGAGCGGCCATGACGGCCATTTGCGCGTCGTGACGCGTTTCTTGATGAGCGGCGGGAGCAGCAAGATCGCGGATAGCCAGAACCCACCGAAAGCTTGGTTCGTCGCCCACCGGTGTGCATCGGCGTTTCCATCCTCGTAGCAAAAGCTCAAGGCCGCGAGGCCGGTGCACCCGATCAAGCCAGCCACGCTCGCAATAAACGTCAATGCCTTCATCGTCGGGCGCAAGGATTTATACAAGAAGGTAAACACGGGCATGCTCGCTATTCCCGACAAGAGAATGAACGTGTTGTAGACGATCCAGCCGTTAGGATTTTCCACGGGGCTTCCAAGATAGCTCGTGTACACCGTGATCAAGGAAAACCCCCCCGGATAAACAATCATTGCTATGAATGCTCCTGTAAAAAACAAGGAGACCGCGAACAGCGTGTACGCTATCATGGCCCTCGTGTCGGCCTCTCCATGCCAGATCACCGAGGTCGACTGGATGATTCCGCGTTTCATGATCATGATAATGCCCGTTCATATCTTGAAGATATTTATTTTCCGTCCTTGCATGATGACGCGTCCCCGTTGCATCCACGCGTCCCTCTAGCCGATAAAAATAGGAAAAAACCATGCGCTTCGTTTCATTTCCATGGATTCGCACGCGTAAAATGGCGCGAGGTAGCTATTAGCCCATTTCTTCGGCGTACATGATATATATATCCATTAACCGTATTCTAATCAACAAGAAACACCGTCCTTGCACGGGTCCTTTGGAATGGTACTAGGGAGAGACCCCTCGACTCTGTCGTGATATTGGCTCGGTGAAGAAACCACGGGTGATTCAACCATGAAATTTAAAAAACAGTTTTTTTCAAACGATAAGGTGATTTTCGTCTTTGTATTATCCCTTGTTTTTCTAATCGGTTTTTTTCCTTCCTTGGAAAAAGAAAATACACGTTTGATCACGGTACCTGGCTTGCCTCGAGGAAGCTTGCCTCCCGTTGATGAGGATTTCGAGGTATACGTTCCCGGGACGAGCATCTCTGGCCAAGGAAACTGGATAGCGTTGGTACAAGGGTCATGTGGCGCCACCGTGCAAGATCGCTCGGGCGATAACTGGCTTTCGGTTGTTGATATCAACGGCATGGTCCCTGCAAAGGTCGAAGCAGCAATGGCGTTTTCCTCGGGAAGTCAACAAAACGGCTTCGCGACCTTCACCTTCGAGTGCACCGACGTCACTAAGGAGGCCAATTTTTTCTTGAGCGATGGTCCCTGGTCGGAATTCAGCGCGACGTTGCCAAATGGTTCTTGCCACGTTCGTGCAAGGAACCAACTTTCCGTTATGGATGGTTCTACATGGCGTAATGTACGGGCATTAACAAGCAATACAAAGTACGTGGTAGAATTTCACTTCGATATCGCGAAAGGCTGGCACTTGGTCGTGAATGGTACCAAGTATAGCAACGGGGGGGATTACACGTACCAGTTCGAGTTCGGCACACCGACGGCAATGAACGTGTTTGAAGTCACGACGAGCTCTGCGGACACTGGCTACACCACGTACATTGATAATATCGATGCATCGTGGACACCGAACGATTTCGATCCTGTCTTGTCCAGTGGCTATGTCGAGCCAGCCGTAGGGACGAACGTCACGACCTCGTTTACCTACACGGTGAATTATACAGACCCGGATAACAACGCTCCAGTATACGTGAACATGATCATCGACCAATCGACGATCGTTCCGATGGTGAAGGAAACCGGCACGGATATCAATTATTCCGACGGCTGCATTTATACATGTACCGTGGGCTTGTACCCGGGCAACCATTCTTACATGTTCAACTGTTCGGATGGATTACGGACAAGCAGCTTGGGTCCATTTTTTGGTCCCTATTCGGAACCCCAATGGA
Organism: Promethearchaeota archaeon; assembly: GCA_041305945.1. Lineage (GTDB taxonomy): Archaea > Asgardarchaeota > Lokiarchaeia > Sigyniarchaeales > Sigyniarchaeaceae > JBGLND01. Next base: position 995,916 of record JBGLND010000001.1, on the reverse strand, counting down.
ATGCCGTCCGGGTGGATGGTATCCGCATCGGGTGCATGATAAGCCACGGGGAATCCAATCCAAGGATTGCCTATGCGACCATCGCGGGTGATTTCACGACACGGGGGGCAAACATCACGGATATTACAGTCTCGATCACCGACGCGGTCCTTGCCAATTATGACATCGTGTGGGTGTACGAGGGTGGGGCAACGCAGATTACTACCGCGGAGCTGGATACCCTTCAAACTTGGACCCGTGCCGGCGGCCGGGTGCTGGTCACGGGCGATGATACCACGAGCACCCATACCGAGCGGTTGGTAATCAACAAGTTTTCCATCTATTTGTACAGCCGCTCCACCTTGACAGGCACGTCTACCAGCATTTATCCCCATCCCATCACGAGAAACGTGGCGGGCGTGTATTTCAGCACGACTGCCTACCTCTCCATTTACAACCAACCTGCCGCGGTCCACTGCGTTGATTTCAACACGTACGTCCAGGTAGTCGGGATGGAATACGGGGATGGAAAGGTCGTGATCGTATCGGATGATACCGTGTTTTCCAGCTACAGCCAGGCAAGCAATCGACTCTTCGCGAACAACGTCTTGGGGTGGTTGGGATACGAGTTACCAAACACGTTCACGCCTTCTCTTGCAGCGGGAACAGTCTCGCCGAACACGGGCAATCAAAGCACCCCGTACACGTTCCAGGTGCGGTACACGGATGCCGATAACAACGAGCCAGATTACGTGCGTGTCGTTGTTGGTTCCGTTCCATATGATATGTTAAAAGAAAATCCATATGATTTCAATTATTCAGATGGTTGCTATTACACGCGAACCGTGTACTTGCAACCGGGGATTTACACGCACGAGTTCACGTGCTCGGATGGGACGCACGTGGTGACGACTATGCCTTCCCTCGGTCCCGCTGTTTCGTTGACGAACGTGGTGGCTCCTGCCTTGTCGCACGCGAGCTTGTTCCCGAACATGTCGTCGATGAAGATAACCCGGAACTGTTGAAGCCGCGTCCGCCGGCGAACGGTCCGATCCAGTGCACCCAGTACACGCGGTCGCCCCCGCAACTGGCGGCATGCGCCTCGTCGGCCTTGTTATTCCTGATAGGCACGTCCTTGCCATTTCTTGCTGGCGTTTCGATTTTCAACGCCGCCTGTTGAACCGGCCCGCCTTGCACGTTGCTTGACGTGGCGCGCTTCGAGGGGAGCGTCTCCTTGAACATGAACGCGGTGAGGATGATGGTGCACGCGGACAAGACCGAGCCGACCATGCCGGGCGCGATCAACCCGAAATTCGAAAGCACACCTCCGATGCCGGGTCCTATGAGCGATGCCAGCACGTGGGCAACACCGATGTTCGACATTTGCTTGGACCGTTCCCTTGGTGGTATCTTATCACCTATTATGGCACGTGCGATCGGGAAATTTCCACCAAAAATGCCATCGACGATTCGAGAAAAGAACAGCATCTCGAGGCTGGTGGAGAATGCAAACAACAAGAACGCGGCGAGCGTGCCCGCTTGTGATATCAACAGCAAGGGCTTACGGCCGTACTTGTCGCTCAGCGAGCTGAGCAAGTAGCCAAAGAATAACCCGAACATTGCATTCATGGACATGAGCAGCCCGACAACGAGCGACGTCGTGTTGAACAAGTTCATGATATATGGAAAAAGCGGTGCAAGAATGCTGAATCCCAGCACGTCAATATACACGGCGATCCAGAGGGGGATGAGATCGGGGTATTGGATTTTTCGCGCCATGCACCGTGAAACCTTTCGCGTTCGGTTCGGGAATGCTAATTATCATCCCGAATGAACATGCCGGTGATAAAGAAGGTGATGATATTGGGTGAAAAGGCGTACCAAATTCCCGATCTCTCAGAGTATCCCGGTCATCTGTTCGGCGACGGAGATTGCGGCTTTCAATCCATCCTCGAGCCTCGAATCGAACGAATCTAGCTCGTAAAAAGGTTTTTGAAGGTTCAAGTTATCCGATATGGCGTGAATTGCCAACGCAGGTATGCCATACAAGAACGCAAGAAGGTACAAGACACTCGTTTCCATGTCCACGCCTTTCGCGCCCAACTGCCGCCAGTAATCGACCTTTTCCTTGCTCTCGGTGAATAACCCATCCGTGGTCCACGTGGTCCCGGTGGTCACGGGTATCCCGCGTGCCTTTGCTGCATCCATGCACGCCCCGAGCAACCGCTCGTCACAAGCAACCGTGCCCGTCATCCGCTTGTTCGAGAGCCACGAATAAACCGGGTCGGTGCAATGGATGGTGTCATTGCTTGCTTGCCGCTCCAGCCGTTGTTGAATGCGAGGAAGGTGTGCATTAATGTATTGTATGGAGGTCCCGTCACCGGGAATGGCTGCATCGGCCACGAACACGTCCCCGACGTTCATTGAATCAACGATGGACCCGGCATAATCTACCCGAATCACCGCCCTCGGCTGCACTTCCTTGAGTACTTCCATTACGTTCGCCACGCCTGGGCCCCCGACGTTGGTCCGGATGAGCGTTACCTTCACCCCGGCAAGCGAGCCCGAGTATATGAGCCCGTGCTTGCCGACGTTTTTCATGCGGTCGTGGATGGCCTTCCCGACCGAGTGGGATGCAGGAAGGAGCACGATAGGATTGATGCTTGATGCTGGCGTGGTGAAGAATAGCCACGAAAGCCGGTCTTTCTTTGACATCACCTTCAAGGCCGCGTTGATCGCGACCCCGCGGATTTTCTTTCCTATCTCGTCGAACATGATCTTTCTACCCTACTCTTGATCTTCACGATACAGCGCTGCAATCCTGCACGTGCCCTCATCCGACACCATGCACGGCCCGACAGGCACTTGCGGGTTGCACTTCCCGTTCTTGAACAAGGGACACGATTCCGGCCGCATCTGCCCCGTGATGACGAGGTGGCACGAGCACCCCGGTGGGATTCCCTTGTTCGCTTTCGCGTCGTTCTTCACCTTCTCGTCTAGCGAGAATCGCTGGTTCGCGTCGAGGTGGCCGTATTTATCTCTGACGCGGTATCCCCCGTCGGGGATTGCACCTATCCCGCGCCAGTACGTCGTTGTTTTCTCGAACACATCGTCCATGCAACGGAGTGCCTTGGTGTTTCCCTCGCGCCTCACCACGCCGCTGTATTCGTTCTCGTTTCGCGGGGCCTTGTCTTTAACTTGCTTGGCGATCATTGCCAGCGCGAGCAAGATGTCGTTTGGCTGGAATCCCGCCGTGACGATGGGCATGCGGTAGGCGCGGGAAAAGAGGTCGTACGGCTCGGTCCCGATGATCGCTGACACGTGGCCCGGCGTGATGAAGCCGTCCACCTTCAAGTTGCCCAAGGAGAGCAGCAACTCCATGACTGGCGTGATGGTTTTCAGCGAGCACAAGAACGAGATGTTTTCCGGGAGCGTAGAAAGCATGGCGGTGGCGACGACGGGCGCGAACGTCTCGAAGCCAACTGCAAAAAATATCACCTGCTTGTCCGGGTTGGACACGGCAAGCTGGACCGCGTCATCAATCCCGTAAACGACGTGGATGGCCAGCCCCCGGCCCCTTGCATCTTGCAGGCTTCCCTTGTCAGAGGGAACCCGCAACATGTCCCCGAAGGTGGCAACGAGGTGGCCTTCCTCGGAAAGCACCAAGGCCTTGAATATGTCCGTCGTGTGGCAAACGCACACGGGACACCCCGGCCCGCTGATCACGTTCACTCCCCCGGGTAACATGGACCTGATGCCCGATTCAGCTATCACGTGCTCGTGCGTGCCACAGACGTGCATCACGGCCATCGTTCCCGATCCACTCTTGACCAGCGTTGCCAGTTTTGATACCAGCTTCGAGGCGGTCTGCTTGTCGTGGAAGACACCGGTCTTGTCGAATCGGTTCATGATGCGCACGAGGAGGATGGACGGAGGCTTTAAAAATCATGGCTTGCCGGGTTCACGGGAAGAGGAGAAACTCCACCGCGAGGGTCACGCTCGAGAGCACGACGACAACCGGCATGATGGTGAACCCGTGCCTGGCAAATTGCTTGTAAGAGATGGTGACATCGTGGCTTGAATTTATGGATGCCCACATGATGCCTGCCAAGGCACCGATAAGCGTGAAATTAGCCCCAAAATTGCTTCCCATGACCAGCGCGAACATGCTCGCCCTTGACATGCTGGCCGATGCCATGAAATTTGCGTCCTGGAGTATAGAAGTGAACAAGATCGTCATGGGCTGGTTGTTCATGATGTTGCACGAGAACGATGAAAGAAATGCCATTATTATGGTTGCACCTGTTGTTCCCGCTTGCATCAAGCTGGATGATAACATTCCCGCGAGCACCGACGTCCACCCGGCTTCATCCAGCATCTCCACGAGGATGAACATGCCAAGCACGAATGGCATGATCTTCCACGGCATACGCTTGGTGACATCGAATATTGACTGGTACCGTCGCTGCGACGTCCCGCTTGATGAATTACCGTCTGGCATGCCACCGTGGAGCTTCTTTTCGCGGGTGTCGTGCACGAGGTCCTTGACAACCATGATGAGTGCGAACACGAGGCAAATCATGCCCATATCGAGGCCATACATGGGCGCGATGGCAAGCATAAACAAGCACGACGCGAGCATGTTGATGCCGAAGATGGCACCGTCCTTATCCTTCAGTACCGAAGCGGGGTCGACGTCCGGTGCTTGCACCGTGGCGGGAATGTCCCTCCCGAACTTGGCGAAGAGCAGCGACAGGCAAGAAATGCCCGCCACGGCCGTGGGGAACAACATCCACGCGGAATATTCTACAAAGGACAACGCGTATGCTTGAGCCACGATGATGTTCGTGGGATTTCCAACGTATAAGGCCGTGCTCCAGATATTCGCGGCGAAAAATGGGCCTATCAAAAACGGGACGGGGTTAATATTCGTGTACTTGCAGAAATATAGTATGATCGGGGTGAGGGTCAAGATGACGATGTCGTTGCTCGTGAAAACGGTCAAGAAACTGCTGAGCGCGAAGAAATAAAGGAATAACTTGCGACCCGAGGAGCCGGATTTCTTGACGGTCCATAACGACAAGAATGCGAAGAATCCCGTGATGTCGATAGAAATGCAGATGTATGCCAGCGAGAAGAATAGAAGGATGATAGAATACGGCTTGAGAGACGTCGTGCCGATGATCCCCGACGTCACCGAGCCGAAGCTTGCTTGCGACGTGATGAGCAAGAACGCTACACCGAGCAGCGGGGCAATGCCGAAATCCAGCACGAGCCTCTTTCTTGTCCTTGGAAGCTTGATTGCTGGCCTTGCGAGAACGAGGGCGATCACGGCTCCAAAAACGACCAAGGGCACGAGATTCAGCATAAAATTCCTTTTTTTTTGGATGTTCTATATCGTACTGGCTAGGAGAGGAACATGAAGCGAGAAATAAACGTTTTCCTATCGTTTGGGACAAGAGCACGGCTATCATCCCTTGAAAACGGATGAAATAATGAAAGGAATGAAAAAGGCATTACTTGTAAAGATTTGCACGAAATGGCCTGATTGATTTCGTGAACTCGTGCAATTTTGGCTCCGTGATGATTTCCCTACCCGTATCCTCGAAAAATACCTTGTATATATCGCTAAATTTCTTGCACGGCAAGTACTTGTAATCCGTGTAGATGAAATTATACTTTTCGGGATGTTCCCTGGGATACTTGCGATACAACTTTTCTAGGAACACGATGATCATGAAGATGTAGTCGATCTTGTAAAGGGGATCGTTCATCAAGCCCAGGTAATAATCAAGGCTGTCCCCGATGTACTCTTGCAAGTAGGTTGGTTCGATGGTGTTTGGCATCTTCCTGCCCAGCTCGTTGATGATGGACCACGACTCGAGCCACAGCAAGAATTCCACCGGCAAGAGCTTGATCGCTGTCTGTGCATAATTCCCGTACTCGCCATTGATGGCATCGAACAATTCCTGCCTATGGTCCTCGTAATACGTCTCGTCGAACAGCTTGATGCGCCGTAGCTGGATCAAGAGATCGGTGAACGAGTCGTACACGATGAAGAAATGGAACTTGCGCCGCTTGGCGGGCATTTTGATTTTCTGGCCGTCGATAACCGTCGTCTTGTAGTATTTTTCCATCTCGGTGAAGTACTGGAACGTCACCCGTAGGATTTTATCGTCCTTCTTGTGGAAGATCATGGCAGGCTTTTTTTCTTGCAAGAACGTGACTTGTTGCTTGTCCTCTTGCACGGAAAAGCTTGCAGGGTCGAGCGTGCACCTGGTGATGGCGTTCAGCGACGTCAGGAGCCGGTCCGGGTAGTTTGCCTTGATAAAAACGTACTGCCGCCAGTCTTCTTGGCGGACGCGAATCAACTTGCGAGCCTTACCGACGTTAATCGGCGGCTTCGGGACGACCCCTTGGTCCTTGAGTCGTTGCGCCCGCTGGATGATCTGGAGCCCGTCGTACCCTTTCAAGAGCGCCATGTTGTAATAGTAAAGTGCCCTGTCGAATTCGTTGATGTTGTAAAAGTGGTTACCCTTCTCGCACAGCGCGAATATGTTCTTGGAACTCATGGTCATTCAACAACTTTATATGTAATAGGATTGTGTTGCCTCTTCCTCCACGTGATGTTCCTTCTTGCCTTTCTTTTTCCCTTTCTTCTTCTCGCCGCCGGCCATCTCCCGGAGCTTATCGATGAGTAACTTTTCCAATTCGTCTTCCGGGAGGGACGCTAGGTAATCGTGCCCCATCTCGTCTTGCAGCTCGTAGATGGCCTCGCTCTTGTCCTCCTCGGAAAGCGTGAGACCCAGCATCCCGAGTATTTTCCTCCAATCGAGGTTATCGCTCCAGCAAACCATGTCTTGCACCGTGAAAGGCATTTCGTGGATTCACGCGTGGCTCTTCAAGATGATGCGCGCGTCGACGGCAACAATCCCATCCGGGTACGCGAACACCGGGTTCAAGTCCATCTGGTCTATCTCGGGATACTCGAGCACGAACTTCGAGACGGCCATCAGCGCGTCGATCAAGGGCTGCAAGTTGACCTTTGGCTTTCCCCTGAATCCATCCAGCAGCGGGAACCCCTTTATCTCGTGAACCATCTCTTCAGCGTCGAACTTCGTGATGGGCGCGATGCGGAACGCGACGTCTTTCATGAGCTCCACTAGGATACCCCCGATGCCGAAGGCCAAGGCCGGGCCGAACTGCGCGTCGGTCGTCATGCCGATGATGACCTCCGCCACGGGCGCTTTCGCCATCTCTTGAATCGATATTTTCGGTTGCTTTGAGGTGGTCTTGATCGCCAGCAATTCCTGTACGGCCTTCCTCACGTCATCTTCGCTATGCAAATTCAGCTTCACCGCGCCGACGTCGCTCTTGTGCGATATGTCCTCGACGGTGAGTTTCGCGACGACTGGATACCCTATTTTTTTGCTGCTTGGAGGGCAAAATCAACGTTTGCATCCACGAGTTCTTGCTTGGTGACGGGAATGCCGATTTCTTGAAGGATTTGTTTTGATTCAAATTCGGTGAGCGTGTTCCGGTGTTCCTCGTAACACTTCTGGAAGATCGCCTTGATATTAGCCATCATTTCATCACGTGTTTCTTGCTTCACGCGTTTATGCCGCTTGAATTAAACTAGGTTACACCTTATTTTAGACTGTCCTTCGCAAAAATAATAAACTCTACGGCCATTTACACATCATTCATTCCACTATTAGGTGCCCGGTTGCATGAACCCTCAAGAGACCCCGAACAATCCTCCTGACACTCGCGACGATTTCACCGATGAAGTGCGCAAATGCCCGTATTGCGGGATAACGATAGATACGCGACCGTACTGGGCACACATCGCGAACGAGCACCCTGGCGAATACGAGAACTCTAGGAGCACGTGGTACCCCTTGTTCAAGGATTACACGTCCGCCGGCATGGATGCTGCAACGGTCTTGATGGTCATGCCCGAGCTGTTCAACACTCCCGCTGCGGAGATCGAGTCGTTCTTGATCGATCAAGAATTCAAGCAGAAAACAGGAGAAGGCATAGCAGAAAATGATGTACTCTCGGACCTTGCAACGTTCTTTAACAAGGATGTTCCCGCGATAAAAAAAATTCTGGGCATATAAATGGATAAAAAAGAGAAACGCTTTTCTCTCAATAATAATCTTCGTTTTCGAATTCCTCGGTTAACAAGCCCATCTGCTTCAGGAAGTCCTTGGCTTGCTTCTGCAAGTCCGAGACCATCTTGTTCTCGTCGAGCTTCAACGACTTGATCAGCGAGTCCCCTGCATCGACGACTCCCTTGACGGCGTTGCTTGCGAGTTCTTTCGCCTTTTCAAGGGCTTGGTCAGTAGGTTGGGATTTCTTTTCTTCCCCTTCCTTGGGCTTGTTCATGCCGAGCAAATTCATTGCAAAATCGGTAACTTGGTTGAGCATGCTCTGAAAATCGCTGAGGTACTCTGGATGTTGAGTCCATGCAAGGATAGGATTCTCACCGGTTGCGTCTAAAGGCGTGGGCAAGGTATGATCCCCTTGAAATGTTTTTTCTGACGATGTATTATATGCCAACGAAGCGATGCAAAATCATCGCCATTTCAAATGATTCCGCGAGGCTGCTAGACCTATGAAAGCTACTTGGAGAGTTGTGTTTGGCCTTGCAACCATTTTCGGGCTCTTGGTAATTCCCTCCACGTATATTTTTTACGTTTTCCCTGGCGATCAAGTCACGACCAATATAGGAATATGGTATAGCACGTGGTACGCCAAGGTGCCCTCGATTCCGTTGCTGTGGGCTTCCAACTTAGGCAGTAATTCTACGAATCAATTCATCTCGGATATGGATGGTGATGGTGTGGAGGACGCGGTCGTTTTTCAAGGTAATGATGGCTCGTGGGAGGTTGCACTATCAAACAAGAGCGGTTTTTCAACACCTTGCCGGTGGTCAACCGGCGTGGGTTCCAATTCTACAAGCCAGTTCTTGGTGGACGTGAATGGGGATGATCTTGGCGATGCAATCTCCGTGTACAACATGAATGGAAGCTGGCATGTGGCGCTCAATAACCAGACACATTTCACATATCACGGTTCGTGGATAAACAATTACGGCGTGAATTCTACAAGCCAAATAATGGGCGACTGTAACGGAGATGGAATGGCTGATGCAATTGCTTTTTTCAATTCCACGGGGTCTTGGCACGTTGCACTCTCGAATGGCACTGCATTCGTTTATCGCTCGGGGTCCCAGTGGACCCAAGGTTTTGGCACGAGTTCGACCACGCAATTAATTGGGGACATATCTGGGGATGGAATGGCCGATGCGATCGCGGTCTTCAATTTTTCTGGCCAATGGCACGCGAGCCTCTCTAACGGTTCTGGATTTATAACCAGCTTCCCTTGGGTGGCTGCTGGTGGTTCTGGATCATCGGTTCAAATGCTCGCGGATGATAACGGCAGGTTTCAACCAACCGGTTACGCAGATCCCACTTGGTACTGCAAGGAGACTGGAAGCTGGTATACTTTCAAGAACAATCGTAACTTTTCTGCATCGTGGACCGGTTGCTTGTATGCTGGTTTTGCCATCAATTCAACGAGACAATTTATTGGCAGCATCACGGGGGACCCAAATGGTTGGAAATCTCCCGTAGGTTTTTACAAGAATAACGGCACGTGGCAGGTCCGCCTTTCTTACTTGTACTCCCAAGCCAACATCCAAAACACGTGGGACGCGTGGAACATCCGGTACCTTCCTTTCACCCTCGGGCAATACGAGACGTACGATAGCTCGAATGAGACGGTCATCGACGAGCACCTCTCAATGATTTCCTCCGCGGGAATCGATTTCTTGCTCCTTGACGAGACGAATAACTTGTACGTGGACCACGGCTACATCTTCAACCGGGCAAAAATCCTCGCGTCGAGGATTAACGCGTGGAATACCAATCCCGGCAACCGGCCCTTGAGATACGCAATCGTCACGGGCGGCATCCAGTTTTCCCACGAACCATCAACCCTCGAATTCGAGGCTGGTGAGGTTTGGAATCAATTCGTCAACACGGTTGATGGGGGTGAAAAAAATTATTATCACCTCGAAGGAAAGCCGCTTCTCGTAAATTATTGCCCGCCTGGTGTGCAAGCCGCGTGGCATGGATGGGATGGAAATAAAACCGATGCAAGCCGGTTTTCCCTCCGGTGGGCTGACAGTTCCCGGCGGGACGTTTATGGATGGGAGATGCGCTCGGGCTCGGTCCCGGGCGGCGAGGTGATGGTCGTGATGCCAGGATGGAATAATAACAAGGGTCACCCCATGACTTCACGCCAGAACGGGAGATTTTACATGCAGCGGTGTTGGGACGAGGTATTTTCCACGTGGGATAAACCCGAGACCGTGATCATTAATTCTTTCAACGAGTATGCTGAAGAAACCGCCGTTGCCCCGGCCGACACGAGCAACGTTTTAGAACCTACTGAGCAGTGGTTAAATCAAGACGGTATACTTGATAACGACATGTACTGGGAGATGACCGTTGAAAACATCCAACGCCTGAGGCGCGGGTATCAATCCCCCCGTATTTATATGCTCCTCGTCCAAGTGGACGTTCTCTTGCTCGTGGCAGTAATTCTCGTGTTCAAGATTTCACGAAGGAGATCGCGGGAATTGCATCAGAAATAGATTCATTTCATTGACCATTTCAGATGCAAGACCGGGGTCCTCGATGGAAAATAGCATTTTTGGGATTAACATGCCGGTTTACATCTATTCGGCAATCTCGAAAAGTGCGATGGAAACGCGCCATTAACGGGATTTCCGGCGGTGCTTTCCCTTCCCGTAAGACGTTTGCAGGTTCATCTCCATTGTTCTTGTTAACGTCTCACGTAGGTCTCTCCGTTCCTACGCTGCCATTTCATGAATGTGAAATGGTCATGAAATGACCATTTCCCTTTATTAACCGCGACACCACACACTTAAAAAAAAATTCGGGTAGGGAAAAGGCTTATTATCCGCTTCCGATATTGATGTGAATGTACTAATAAAAACTAGGAGAGCGGATTTAGATGTCTAAACTCAAGAGGATACAATATCGAGCTACACATTATTTAGCGAAATTCTTTATGACACTTTATAGTAAAGTGTGGCCAGAAATAATCGAAGGAAAGGAATCGTTACCAATCTTGGCGCAGCGCATTAAAGAATCAGGTGTTTCCAAGATATTGATCGTCACTGGGAAACATGTTCAAAAAAACACCTTGTTTTTGGAATTAATCAAGGTGTTAGATGAAGAAAATATCGTCCATGCCGTCTATGATGATTTCGGGTCCAATCCAACCGAGACGGATGTCGAAGCGGGAGTAAAGCAATATCTTGATGAGCAATGCCAAGGACTTGTCGTGTTCGGTGGAGGATCAAAGATAGATTGCGCAAAGGCGATCGGGGCCCGCATTTCGCATCCCGAAAAGAGCGTCGAGGCATTAATAGGCATTCTCAAGGTGAAAAATCCCATACCGCCCTTGTTCGTCATCCCAACGACGGCAGGCTCTGGTTCAGAGGTCACGGCCTATGCAGTGATCACGGATTCAAAGCTCCATCAAAAATTTGGTATTTCTAGTCCAAAGCTCGTACCCAAGGTGTCCCTACTGATCCCCGAGGCAATCATGACATTGCCACCAAAGCACACGGCATGGACGGGAATCGATGCGCTCACCCACGCCGTGGAATCTTACGTATCCGTGATTGCAACGAAACAATCAAAGGCTTGGTCATTAAATGGGGTAAAATTGCTGCTCGACAACTTGGAAGCGGCGTATAAAGACGGGAACAACATCGAGGCCCGAAGAAATTGCCAGCAAGGCGCGTATTATGCCGGACGTGGTCTTGCCAGGGCTATTATCGGTTATGTACATACGTTATCCGAAAATGTCGGTGCATATTACGACCTCGAACACGGCTTGGCGAACGCGCTTTTTCTGCCGGCCATTTTAGAAAAAAATTGTCCCGAATGCAATTCTGATTTTGCAACCTTGGCAATCGCATGCGATTTGGGGGTTGCAAGCGAAGGAACAGATGCTTTGGCGCAAAAATTCATTTCACGAATCAAGGAGCTTCTCCAGAACCTCGCCATCCCAAGCAAGATGAAGGAATTGCGCAAGGAAGATATACCCATGCTTGTTGACAGGGCTTTCATGGCGGGTCATCCAGGACCTCCCGTGCCAAAGTTCCTGGGGAAAGAAGATTTCAACCAAATCGTGCAATCACTTCTGCCTGAAAAGTGATTTTTTTTATTCCTCAGAAGCAAGTCGACATGCTAGCCCGGGGCTGGGCGGTACCGGCATCCAATAAAATTTCATGTTGGTTGTATTTTTCTTGCCCGTTCATCGAGAAGCGCGGAGACTCGCTTCATGTCGCTATCGATGCACTTGAAACAAATGAGCCAAAGAAGCGTTCCGACGCCACCGATCAAGCAGAGCAACCATGTTGTCAACGGGAAGTTGGAAGCCAGCAGGTTGATCAATATCCCCCCAACCATGATCCCTATACCGCCCCCTGTGACTTCCAAGAACGTGTTGATCGATGCTGCCAAGCCTTGCGTCTCGGGGATGTTTACCGATTGCACGAGCGGCCGCTGGTTGTAACCGAACATGCCCGATATTACCGTGGCACCGAACCAGACGAACGTAATGAGCAAATACTCCGGCTTGCTGAACACGACATCTAGTTGGTTCCCTTGTGCTGGAGTAAGCGGGGCAAGAGGTATCGAGACGAACAAGCTATACATGAAATAGGTAAGTAGCAATCCTGAAATCACGAGCAAGATGCGATTTTTCGTGTTTCGTTCCCCGTATTTATCGGATAGCCTCGCGATGAAAATCATTGCCAAGATGTTTCCAGGAAGGCTAGCGACCAGTCCTATCATGGCATTGGACCAGGATGATAGGTTATTCGGCGGGGATTGCAAGTAGATATATAACAAGAAATTCGGGATGCCAAGCACGATCTGCGTGAATATTCCTTCAACGTACATTACAACGTTGGATCGTGATAAAACAATACGTTTCACCGTGTTCCTGTCAATCGTGAACGTATAGACTGCACCATTTTTCAAGGCACCTTGCAATTCTTTCCGCATACTTCCTCTCGTTGGTTCCTTCCCCTTGAACAATATCAGAAGTCCAACGGCGAATAATGTGAAACAAGTGATGAAGAGATAAATGCGCCAGTTGATTGCAAATAGCACGGACGAGAGGAGCATCATCCCGTACATGGTAAAGCCCATCAACATACCTTGGAGCCCTTGTACTTGTGCTAGCTTGTTTTCGGGGATGCTATCGCTGATGAACGAGTTTCCTATCGGGACCACGCACCCGCTAAGCAAGTTTGACATGGTGCCCAAGCCGATGAACACGGTCCATGCAACCAGTCCCTGTCCTTCTGGTGTTACTTGCATCAACAGTATGACTGCGCCTTGGGCTATCGAGGTCCATCCCAGTAATTTAATGCGTGATAACTTGTCCGACAAGTGACCGAACACCATGGGTGAAATGGCGAACGCGAAAAAGGCCACGGCCATCCCGATCCCGATCTCGGTCGCGTGGAATTCGTCCCCTGGCCACATAATTTTCGATATACGCACGATATTCACGGCCGCCCACGCGCCGTAGTAGGTCAGCATCGCAGCCACGTTGCGCGCTATCGAGGGCCATGCCACCATCAACGGGATTTCCGGCGGCGCCATCCCTTCCCTTAAGACGTTTGCAGGTTCATCCATCATCATTTTCCCCGGTAGTCTTGTTAACGTCTCACGTAGGTCTCTCCGTTCCTACGCTGCCATTTCATGAACGTGGTTGTATTTACTTCGAAGCTGAGTTCATCTTTCTTGATTTAAACGTATTCAATCCTTGACGGGTCGGGAGCAGCAAGATGCACGGTACTGCCTAGCCTTCGCGGCCGGGCAGCACGGCAAGCACCATGTTCCTTTATCCATGGGCAGGCCGGGCCACTTTATTTATTCCAAACATAAATTCTATATGGCTTCACCACCAGATACGGGCTAGTTATCACTGCCGTATTTTCATGGTGCAACGTGAATGTCTGATCCAGTCAAGATCGCGGAAAACATTTATGAGATTCCCCGTGGCAAGAAGGTGCTGCGCGTGGATGGCGGGATCAAGTCTTTTGATATGTTGGTGCCTGCTCGCTTGTACTGTAACGAAAATCTGCTCGCCAAGATAAAAGAAGACAACACGCTTGACCAGCTCACGAACGTCGCGTGCTTGCCGGGGATACAGAAGTATGCAATTGGATTAAGCGATTCACATCAAGGTTACGGCTTCAACATTGGCGGGGTTGGTGCCACGCTCGCCGATGAAGGTGCTGTCTCTCCTGGCGGCGTCGGATATGACATCAACTGCGGCGTCCGGCTTCTCCGAACCGATCTCACATTCAAGGAGGTCCCCACGCCCGTGGTCAAGGAGCTGCTGAACGGGCTCTTCTTGAACGTGCCCTCGGGCGTCGGGTCGTCGGGCAAGATCGGGAACATCACGGCCAAGGACTTGGACGATATCCTCGAAACGGGCGTGAACTGGGCAATAAAAAAGGGCTATGGCTATCCCGATGACGCACAGTATTGCGAGGAACATGGCTGCATGGAAGGTGACGCGGCCAAGGTGAGCGGCAAGGCGAAGAGTCGCGGCAAGGGCCAGATAGGCTCGCTCGGCTCTGGCAACCATTTCCTTGAGATACAAAAGGTCGACGAGATATACGACGACGCGGCGGCCAAGGTGATGGGCATCACGCAGAAGGACCAGATAACGGTCATGATCCACACGGGCAGCCGTGGCCTCGGCCACCAGGTCTGCACGGACTACCTCCGCACGATGGAGGAAGCCGTCAGGAAGTACAACATCAGCCTGCCGGACCGCGAGCTGGTGTACGTGCTCGGGAAAACGCCGGAAGCGAAGGACTATCTCGATGCCATGGCCTGCTCGGCCAATTTCGCATGGAACAACCGCCAGATGATCATGCATTGGGTGCGGGAGACGTTTGCAGATGTTTTCAAGAAGAAACCCGACGCGATGAACATGAACATCATCTACGACGTGTGCCACAACATCCTCAAGCGCGAAGAGCACGAGGTGGATGGCAAGAGGCTGCTGCTCAACGTTCACAGGAAAGGCGCGACGAGGGCGTTCCCGCCCGGCCACCCCAAGGTCGTCGAGAAGTACCGTTCCATAGGCCAACCCGTGCTCATTCCTGGTTCTATGGGCACGGCGTCCTACCTGTGCGTCGGCCAGCCCAAGGCGATGGAGCTCTCGTTCGGGTCCACGGCGCACGGCGCGGGGCGTCACTTGTCACGTTCGGCTGCCATCAAGAATTACTGGGGCAAGACCGTGCAGAAGGAACTGGCACAACGTGGCATCCTCGTGAAGGCGGCGACCGACAAGGTGATTGCCGAGGAGGCCCCCGGTGCTTACAAGCCCATCGACGAGGTGGTGCAAGTGAGCCACGACCTTGGTATCGTGAAGAAGGTCGTAAAGTTGGTTCCCATCGGGGTCACGAAAGGATAGACCACGCGGGAAAACGAGAACCTTGATGCAATTGCGAATCCACCACAATTTTTTCAATATTTTTTTGTTTTTTTTCACAAAGCACGCGGCCTACTTGCTTCCACCTACCGGATTTCTTGGTAGGTGAACGTCCAAGCCTTCGCGTCGTCCACGATGTCCCGTAACAGCGTGCCAAGCCACGAATCGTTCCGGTGTTTCAAGACGAGTTTAATCATGTATTTCAAGAACACGCGCTTGTTTTTCACGTCATCAACATTCTCGTCATCATCTTGGTGGATTTTCTTCGCTTGGGCATCGATCGACACCTCGATGACGTTCCCGCTTTCGGTCGAGAATTTTCCCGACATGATGCCCCTCTTGGCGAGATCCATGTCATAATTTCCAAGGAACACGACCCGGACCTTGTAGGAGTTCCACAAGTAATCCGAAAAATCGTTGATATTCTTGATGAACTGCTTGGCCTGGTTGTCCGCCGGGTGTGCTTTACCTGCAAATATGAACTGGCACTTTCCTCCGGTTATTTTTGCCAGTCGTTCGAGATCGGAGAATAACAACAAGGGTCGCTTGTATTCGGTAACGCGCCGTGCGAAACCTATCGTGAGCAGGTTCTCGTCGAGCAAAACCCACGAGTGGCTTTTTTCATAGTCGAGGAAATCGAGCTTGGATTTCTGGTGGGCACGCCAGACCTCAATCGCATTTAAATTGAGCGCGCTTTCCAAGGTGTGGTAGTTATGGTGCCACGCGGTACCCAGCTCATTATCGAACAGCTGGTGCATGTACGGCGATAACCAGTATGACATGTGAATGCCGTTCGTGATGTGATCGATTTTATAACTTGGGAACATTTTCCTGCTAATCTCGCCGTGCTTTTCAGCGACTGCGTTGCAATACCTGCTCCCGTTAAGGGCGAGTATCGTCATATTTAGTTCGTCTTCCCCGGCGAGCTGTTTAATGTTTGCTGGTAGCTTGTCCCTGAACACGTCGTTGACCAGGTTGTAATCGAACCGGTCGTGACCGGCACGTACCGGCGTGTGCGTCGTGAACACGCACCGTTTCTTGACGGCCTCCAAGGACTTTAATTTCTCGAGGAGCTCGAGGATCAAGAACGCGGAGTGGCCCTCGTTCATGTGGTAGGTATTTAAATCTTTATACCCGAGGTCGTTAAGCATGCGGATGCCACATATCCCCAATATCATTTCTTGCACGATTCGTTGGAACGGGCTCGCGTCATACAAGACACGCGTCAAGTTGCGTTGCCAAGGCTCGTTTTCTGGCAAGTCCGTGTCAAGCAAGAACACGGGCAAGACGTGACCGCTCCGGCCGATGACGTCATATCTCCAGACACCCACGGAAAGGGTTTTTCCTTGAAGGTCGAGCAAAACCTTGTTCGGGAGCTTTTCGAAGTCGACGGAAAAGTCCCACCTGATGTCACGCTCGACTTGACGCCCGTCCGGGGCGATTATCTGGTAGAAATACCCGGCGTTGTATGTCAAGGTTACTGCAATCATGGGAACCGAAAGATCCGCAGCAGACCGGACGGTATCCCCGGCCAGAACCCCTAACCCGCCAGAATACGTAGGAACGTCGCCTTCAAGCGCGATCTCCATGGAGAAATAGGCTATTTCTGTTTTTGTCGTGTTTTGATTCTCGTGTGGCACGTTGTATCATCGATTTTATATCATCGATTTGATAAAACATTTATCGCAAGAACCATGATCTTGCATCGAGCGTGAACTAACCGTGGCGCGTGATACCCGCGCGCGGTGTTAGTTGACCCGAACCAACAAGTCACCAAACAATGGACAGGTGGTCTAGCTAGGATGCTTGGTTTTCCCAAGATCCATAGAATGGTATGATTCCTGCTTGGGGTTCGAGAAATCATAAAAAAATCGGTTCCGACCAGAATGCAGGAGGCCGGGAGTTCAACTCTCCCCCTGTCCATTTTTTTTTCGTTTCACGATTTTGGTGGTATCGTCTCCTTGCAACTATTCCAAGGCTGAAAACTCGTTGCAAATAATCGGATCCCTGGTTTGCATGCATAACGTTTTCAAAACCTTTTTCACGCGTTTTTTAACATCATCGGAGCCATACCGGGCAATTTTTCCTAGGCTTATGGTTGCAGCGTGAATTTTTTGGATGGATGAATCCTTATCGGATGCCACTTGGAGTAAATGACTCAAGAACTCCTCCGGGTTTTTCGTGTTCGGATGTACTTGGTACAAGGTTTGCGTAAGTTGTTCTTGGATGACCTTGTCATCAGTATTCATGAACGGATCGATCACCTTGAAGAATGTATCTATCGGATTTGGTTCAACGTATCGTAGCAAAGCAAGAAATGCCACCGTCAAGTTCTCGTCGTCAGAGAGATTCATCTTTGCGATGTCGTTAATCTTTATGGCACCCGGCTTTGCCTTACATAGCTCACAGAGGGATTGTTCTGCTTGCCACTTCGTCCATTTATCCTTGTCGTTAAGCATTATATCGCAGAGAATATCCGCCGGTATGCTTTCGGGTGCCTCCCGGGACAGGGTACCGAGCGCTTCCGCGGCTGCATTCTTCACCGACCATTTGGCATCGTGCAACCCTTGAACGAGTAAGGGTATAACAATGTTAGGTCTTTTTCCTCCCAGCATCGCCACGATCTTGATCGCGTGTTCCCGCACGTCGTCGTTCTCGTCAAGAAGGATTTTTTTCATGAATTGCTCGTCTACAGCATCATGTTTTTCCTTCACAATTCTCATGATCCCCCTCACGAGCGCGACCCTAACGTTGGCGTTTTCATCATCCGAGAGAGCAAAGTATTTGTCCAAGGGAAACCCCTGTTTCACGGGGGCAAGCTTACCAAGGCTCGTGACAAGGTCCCTCCGGATGCGCCAGTTCTTTTCGTTCGTTGCATTAACGAGCAGTAACTCGACATCGACGAGATCCGGGCGAATCTCGCCGAGATCACCGATTACCGCTGCGGCATTCACGCGGAAATTCTCGTTATCGATCCGCGTTTTCAAGCGATCTTCAAGGAACGGTATCGCCCCACCTATCCTCTTTCGATCCTTTTCACCAACAAGCGTGCTCTCGATGAGCGGTATCATCTTTTCCGGGACATTTTTTCCGATGTCAACAAGTATTTCGCGCGCGAAATTGCGTACCGTGAACCGGCTGTCCTCTTTAATGTTCAGCACGATATCGAGTACCGAGCTGAAATATTCCTCCCGTGACCCGATCGAAACGACGTGAGGTTTCACGAGATCATTCACCTCAATGTCATTCCTTCCCAGCGCCGCCGAGAGCACGGGCAAAAATTCCCTTGGATATGTTGCTATCACGTCCCGGATGCTCGCCAGCAGATGTTTAACTGCATCCAGATTGCCCGAGAGCAAGATCGGCTCGATCAACGAGGGCCGGTACCGTTCCGGGTGCTGGGCGATCACGATCCCGGCGAGCGTGCTCGCGAGGGACGTGATCTCCATATCATCGGTCTTTAGCAGGGATTCAATCGTGGTGGCCGGGATGTTGATTTCCGCCTTGTCGACGATGGAAATCGCGGATTTCAAGGCCGTTTTCTGGAGCTTCCTATCGGGTTCACTTAACATCTTGATCGTTCGCTCTATTCGGCCAGGATCGGTGCTAGTTCCTTGCAATCGATTCAAGCACAAGATGGCCATTTCTGCAATGTCGCCATCAGCATTGTTCGTTTTCCGGGTTATTTCTTCGATGACCTTGTCATCGATGTCCTCGTTCGAGGTGGACTGTCGCAAGTACTCCATTGCCTTGATTTGGATTTCCTTGCTCGTCGAAAAAATGCCGTCAACCACCACAATCCTGATTTTATATAATGCTTCCTTTCTTTCTTTCACTAACGGCTCGATTTTTATCAACGCACCTATTGCACGCGCGCGTTCTTGCGTACCGGTGCGTTCGATCTTGTCGATCAAGAATTCGAGATCCAAGCCTTCCAGCACCTTCTGTGGTACGTGATCGAGCAAGCTCATCAGCAACCCGTCCTTCATGGCGTTCTGTTCCTTGATGTGCTTGTTGAAATGATCGATGAACTGTTGCGGGTCCTCTTGTGCCATGTAAGTGAAGAACGGGAACACGCCCTCCCGTATTGCAATGTAATCCGACCCGAGAGCGTCGAACATCTGCTCGAACGGAGCCTGTTTCCGCCTGCGCGGGTTCAGTATCTTTGGAACCAGCTTTGCAAGCATGTTCTTCCCCCGTGCAACTGCTGGGGGTGCAATATAAGGCGTGCTATGAAGCCTGTACATTTCCTCCAGCTTTCTTTTTGCATCGCTCTTGATGCCCTCGTTGACGTGCGGTAACAAGTTGATCAATGGTCTCGGATTTAACCTGTTCCGCGCGACCATCATAATCGCCGAGAGCACCTTTTCCTTGAACCCGCCCTTCCGGATGATATAGGACGTGACGTATATCGCGAAGGTGATTTTCTGGATCATTGTAACGGCGATCCAGGGAACATAGGTATTCTCGTTGATCTCTTGGACGAATGTCACGGAGAGTGCGTTCAAGAGCGTTTCCGGCTGCTTCACGAGGAAGTTCAAGAACAAGTTCATGGAGATGGCGGCGAACAAGTAGGCCGCGAATATTACTTCTGAAAACTTGTATTTCAATTGCTTTTTCCAGTACTGGTTGAAATATCCTACCAAGGCCGTGATAACGTTGGTCGTGGTCGAAACCAAGAAGGTGAAGTTGAGAACACGCGTGGCCGGATCGTTGAAAAAAAGCAAGGAGGTTTGCACGATGGAAACGAACGTGTTGATATACACGTAGATCATTACGGGCAACGCGATCACGGCAACGGGGTTTTCATTGAACGAGCCCATTGCCCTTTTCCGGCTTTCCTTGCTATGGAAAATGTTATACCAGAAACGTTTCTTGTCCCTTATGTTGTAGTAATGGAGGTTCACGCCCCAGAAGTACCCTTGCGAACCGAGCTTCCCGACAAGGAACACGGGAAATGATTGGTATATGACGAGCCCCGTGATGATGAACGGAAGCCCGGTGAATGCTTGGATGGTGGCTGGAAGTACGATGAATATCCCGGCGTATATTAAGCATGCAACGATGATGCGAACATGAACGTTCTGAAATCTTGAAATGATATGCTTGTTGAAAAACGCTTGATGGATGAATGGCGTTGTTGTTTTCACTTGCATCGCGAACGATACGAGCTCGATGCACGGGTAAGCCATCAAAATCCCGTACAACGCCATGAACAAGATGGTCGTGAATCTTGGCAAGAGAATGTTGGTCGGGATGATGATCGTGCCCCACGATGCCTGCGAGCCATATTGCACGGCAACGAGCACGCCGAGCATGACCGACGCCGCGAAGCAAAGGCCAAAGACGAACGAGAACCCGTACTCGCGTTTCTTGAGTTGCTTGGCCTTGATGATCTTGATTTCCTTGTATATCAAATAGAAACCGAGAAAGGCGACCCCAGCAAAGACTAGAACCAGCGAAACGTTCGTTGGGGTCCACGTCACGTTGAACAAGTTGGCGATGTCCATGTGCAACACGGGAAAGGATGGGATTTTCGCATCCCGGTATCCTTGTTTGAAGAATTCATGGAACCACGCCTTTTGAATTTACGCCGGTTGCCCCGTGAAGCCCCGAGATACCCCTCAAAGCTTAAATTGCTACGTTGCGAGAGTATAGATGATAACCTCGGTTCATTTTCAAGGGTAGGTCGATGGAAAGCTCGTTGCAAACGTTCACGAAAGGCTTGAAAGACGAGCTGCGGCGCGTCGAATTGTTATATAACTTGGAAAAGGTGAAGGTCATCGTGATCGAGGACATTCCCCTCCTCGAGCTCCATTTCACCGACAACGGGACAACCACCTTCGGCCCGCACAAGAAGGACAATGTCATCACGGTTCCCGTGTGGTTGATGAGGATATTGAAGGCAAGCGGTCACGTGGTCTTGCACAAGGATGAGCGCACGGATGAATTCTTTCAACCGACGAAAGAACGCGTGCTTGCACCGATATCGAAATTTTTTTTCAACAAGAGCTTCGATTGGCTCGACACCGTCGAGAAGCTCGCCGTTCGCGGGCTGGTCTCTGCCCAAGCGGGGAAGCTGACCCGTTCCCGTTTCACGTCGTTCCTTGACGTGCGTTTCAAGAAGCTCATCGAATCGATCGCAGGTAGCCCGTACAAGAAGCTGGAGGAGTTCTCGCTGGAAGAGCAAGCGATCGCCAAGCGCATCCAGGTGCTGGTCGCCGAATGGGAGCGCTTGATCTTGAAAAAAGAAAAATAATAAAAAATGACTTTCTCAAAAACTTGCATTCATCTTGGGTTTTCATAAATCGCGGTTGTCTCGTTCCCATCTATGCTGGTTGTGACCGCGTGGCCTTCGCGATGCACCCTTTATGCTTGTAATGATGCCGAGGAGCGCGAAGCAAGCAACAAGCATCATGGGATAACCGGGAATGCTTGATGTTGCCGGGGCGACCGTGACGATGACCGTGTCTTGCACCTGGCCACCGAGCTCATCTTCCACGACGACCGTGTAATTGTAAACGCCAATAGCCAAGCCATCGATGTCGATGTTGATCAAGGTGCTTGTTGCAAACGAGCCGCTGGAGATTGACGTGCCGTTACGGAAAACCTCGTAGCAAATGGCCCCGTTGCTAACATTCGTGATGTTCCACGAGATGGTATTCCCCGTAGTCCCCGCCGTGATGGACATATCAGGGGGGCACTTGCTGCAATCTTTCCAAGTCCGATATCGAATGATGGCGTATCATCAACTCGCTTTTCATCCGATGGTTTTGCAAAGTAGCGCACGTGCGTAATTGTTTTTTATCAATCATGTTGATCCCTACCTGTTTTGCTCCTTTCGGTAAATCCTTGCTTCTCTCTTCCATTCTACATTGAAGATAGACCGCTATAGACGTGCTTCTTATAAAAGGTGAATATGCATCCGAATAAACATCGCATTATTCGTTCCGGATGCCATAAAAAGGTTGGAATTCGTTGAACTGCGATTATTACTTATCCGCGATGAGGAACTTCCCGCTCTTGTTCTTGATGATGCGCGAGTCCTTGTTCAACGATTCGACGAGGTCTTTCGCCTCGTCCTCCTTCATGCTGGCGAACAAAGCGCGTTCAAGGATGTTGCTCATGTCAACGGGCTGGTTGTTGTTTTCCTCTTGCAGGTTCTTGATGATCGTGTACATCTTCTTAAGCTTTTGTGTTTTAGAACTGGAACGCCCCAGCTGGATGGTGTCGATGTCGAAGACCTTGCGGTCCGCGTCCCAGCCCACTTGCCCCAAGCTTGCCTCGACCAGTTCCGTGATCCGGTCCACGTCCTCCAGTGTTACTTCCTTCTGCAACGCCATCTTCGCTCGGGCCTCGCACATGCGCACGATGCCTTCCAGCGTCCTAGCAACGATGGGTATAGGCGCGGCGTTCCCTTGGGCAGGCTTTCGCATTTTCAGGTAAAAGTCCCGTATTTTATCCGCGACGGGCGGGGTGATGATCGGCCGGCAATCACGCCTTGCATACCTGATGTATTTCTTCAAGAGATTCAGGTCGATCATCGAGTCAACGGGTGCCGTGCCGGGCGGGAGCTTGTCCTCGGGGACGTGAAGTTTCAAGATGTGTTCTGCAACGTTTCTATCCCCTTGTTCATCCGGGGTATCGCGCACGATGAAGATCAAGTCGAACCGGGAGAGGATCGTCGGTTGTAAGTTGATATTTTCGCCAACGGATCTCGAGTCATCGTATCGACCGAACTGCGGGTTGGCCGCGGCAATGATGCTGGTACGCGCGTTCAGGTGGCAGCGTGGTGGCTGCCGCCTCGATCGCCACCCCCAGCCCGCGCTGTTCGGATGAGCGGCGGGTGGAATTGATCGGGAGGATCAAGCAGGCTGCCAGGCAGATCTCCACCAACCTCGGCTATAAAACCTTGCAAGCAGGAATGGACCATGTTGCAAATCGGAATGAGTTCGCAAAGTGATGAACAACGCCTCCTGTTCGAGGAACAGGCGGTGGGGATCGTGGAACAGGCCGGCCGGGAGGGCTTGACCCTGCGCGTGCTGGGCTCGCTGGCCTTCCACATCCACTGCCCGGGGTATGAAAGGCTGCAGAAGCAGCTGGGACGGGCCTACACCGACATCGATTTCGCCGGGTATCGAACACAAGCCACCGCCGTTGGGCGCTTTTTAAAGGCCCTTGGCTACCAGGAAGACCTGGAAGTGAACACGCTCTTCGGCGGCGAGCGCCTGATCTACAACCACCCAAGCAACGGGCTGCACATCGACATCTTCTTCGACAAGTTGAACTTCTGCCACGAGATCAGCTGGATCGACCGCCTGGAGGTGGATGGCCCCACCCTGCCGCTGGCGGAGATGCTGCTGGAGAAGATGCAGATCGTGCGGATCAACGAGAAGGACATCATCGATACGCTCATGCTCCTGCTGGAGCACCCCCTGGGGGATTCGGACGAGGAGACGATCCACATCGGGCGCATCAGCCAGTTGTGCGGGCGCGATTGGGGCCTCTGGCGGACGCTGACCATGAACCTGGGAAAGGTGGCCCAGCTGGGAGGGGGATATGCCGGGCTGAGCGGCGAGGAAAAGACCCGCCTGAGGTCCCAGGTGGACCTGGCCTTGAAGAGGATCGAGGCCGAACCCAAGAGCCTGGGCTGGAAGCTGAGGGCCAAGGTGGGGGACAGGGTGAAGTGGTACCAGGAAGTGGATGACATTGCCTAGAATTTAACCACACCGGAGGAACGCATGCCTTTTTGGTCCAAGAACAAACCCGCCCGCCGCTTCAAGCTTTTCTTCGCCACGGATGTGCACGGCTCGGAGCCGACCTTCAAGAAGTTCATCTCCAGCAGGATAGATTACTTCAACAGCATTCTCGGCCCCGGACGCCACATGAAGGACCTCGATGTCATTGCGATCGGTCACTCTCACATAGACGTCTGTTGGTTATGGCGGTACGAACAGACGCGCAAGAAAGCGATGGTCACGTTCAACAAGGCGTGCGAGATGGGCGAAAAATGGTACCCGGGCAAGTACACGTTCCACCAGAGCCAGCCGCAACTCTTCGAGTGGGTGGAGCATGACTTTCCCGAGCTGTTCGAGCGCATCAAGGCGCAAGTCAAGGCCGGCAGCTTCAACATCGTCGGCGGCTCGTGGGTCGAACCCGACAACATCATGCCATCAGGGGAAGCGTTTGTACGCCAGCGGCTATACGGGATGTACTACTTCAAGGAAAAGTTCGGCATCATGCCCGACATCGAGTGGATGATGGACTCCTTCGGGTACGGCCGCAACCTCCCGCAGATTTTCACCAAGTCCGGTGCAAAATATTTCTGGACCACGAAAATCACGTGGAACAGGTGCACAACGTTCCCGTTCGTGAACTTCTGGTGGCAAGCCCCCGACGGGTCCCGGATCTTGTGCCACGAGTCGCACCAGGGTTTCGGTACCATCGAGAAGTTCAACTTGTTCGAGATCGGCCGGTACCCCCTCGAGCCAGGAAAAACGTACGTTGGCGACTACACCCGCGATTACGACGACATCGCCGATTACGTGAACATCGACAAGCTCAACACGACGATCGGGCTCTGGTACGGGATGGGCGATGGTGGTCACGGCCCCACGAGCCAAGAGGTCGCGGAGATGATGGAATACCAAGCCCAAGGCGCGCTCCACGTTGGTACAGCAAGGGAATTCTTTGACAAGCTTTCCAAGGGAAGCGAGAACTACCCCGCCTGGAACGATGAATTGTACCTGGAGTACCACCGGGGGACCTTGACCACGCACAGCAGGGTCAAGCGCAACAACCGCCGGCTGGAATGCAAGGCCGGTGCCGTGGAAATGTTATGCGCGTTTGCAACCACCCTCGCCAGCGCGCCGTTCCCGAGCGAACTACTGGACACGACGTGGAAAACGATATTGAAGAACCAGTTCCACGATTGCCTGCCCGGAAGTAGCATTCCAGAAGCCTATGATGAGGTCATCGAGGACTGGGAGTATTGCGACGAATGGCTCGACCAAGCGACGAGCATCGCAACGGAATCCATCAAGGTGGATACGGGCAAGGTGCTGGTGTTCAACCCGAACGTTGATGCAGGGCTGGTCCGTGCCTTCATCCCGATCTCGGCCGTGCCCGAGTGCCCGCTCGATGACCACCACCTCCCGAAACAAGGCATCGCCAAGGTGGGCGATGTCATTGCACCCCTGCAGCCCGCAAGCGCCGAGCCCGAGGATTGGATCGAGGCGCGGTCCGCGGGCTGGTGGACAGTGCTCCCCTTGGCCGGGATCGCGGCAAACCAGATCGAGGTGGATTTCAACGACGAGGAAACCATCACGAAGCATTTCGGGAAGGCGGTCGATGTCTCTGCCAGTGATGATGGCCCGTTCCTGGAAAGTGACGTGCTCCGCGTGGAGCTGGACAAGTCGACCGGGCACGTCACCAAGGCAACGTCGTCCCTGCTCCCCGCCGTGGCGAATATCTTTGCCGGGCCGAGCAACGTGCCGATGGCATTCCTGGACAATTTCCCCAACGACCAAGCGTGGAACATCCTCAACACGAGGACGCCCGAGTACAACGACAAACAACGCCCGTACAAGCAAGACGAGAACGTGAGGATAACAATCTCTGCTCGTGGCCCCGTGGTCTCGGAGCTCACCATCGAGAAGACGTTCGGCCCGCAAATCATCCTGCAAAAAATTGCCCTGTTCAAGGGACTTCCCGAGATATATTGCGAGTTCCACGTCGTTGACTGGAAGGAACCCCCCACGCTGGTCAAGATTTCCTTCGACACGGCCACCGAGGCCGAGACCGTGGAATCCGACGGGCAGTACTGCATCATGGCGCGGAAGGCTGCCCCCGAGACACCCGCGGACAGGGCACGGTGGGAGAAGAACCAGCACCGCTTCTCGGACATGGTGGCCAAGGACGGGACGTGGGGCATCGCGTTCATCAACAACGGGAAGTACGGGTTTGACACCCTCGTGCCCAATGTCTACAGGCTCACGGTGTTGAAATGTGCAAATTACCCGAATCCAGCAACCGAATCCTGGGCACACGCCGAGCGGAAAATGAACCTCGAAAAGCACGGCCGGAAGCAGCCCCAATACACGGACATTGGGCTCCACAGGACGTTCTACGCGATATTCCCGCACCCGGGCTCCACCCGGTCGGCACCCGGCGGGCAGCCTGCCACGATGGTGACCCGACGCGCGGATGCTTTCAACTTCCCACTCGTCGTTGCCGGGAGCAATCCCGCGGGCAAGGGCACCTTGCCGGTCACCTCGTCCCTCGTGCAAGCCACCAACCCGGCCGTGGTCGTGAAGGCGGTCAAGCAAGGCCACGTCGAGTCGTCGCTGCTCGTGATACGCCTCGTGGAATACACGGGAAACGATGCAAGCACGGACGTGGTGGTACACGGCTCGATAGCAGCAAGAGTGGTCGATGCACGCGAGGGCGACTTGCTGGAGCGGCCGACCGGGGGCGCCATCTCGTGGGACAAGACCACGGGACGGATTCCCGTGAAGCTCGGGAAGTGGGAGATCAAGACCTTGTTGCTACGGCTCGATTGAACGCTACACCAAACGCTTTTTTTTATCACTCTTTAGGACTCATTTTTAAAAACACGCAGTCGCTAGTCTCTATCGAGGAAGTGTGACCGAGAACACAGCGACCTATGATAGGTTTTTCGTGCCCCGGATCGTGCTGATGAGCGACGGGGAAGCAGACTCGACCGGTGCCTTGAAGGACCCCACGAACCTTGCAAAGTCTCTGGGCATCATCATCGACACGATAGGCTTGCTCTCGAAAGACGAAAGGGGCAGGAAAACGCTCGAAGAAATCGCCATGGAAACCGTCGGAACGTTCATCCTCCCCGAGGACCTTGAAAACTTCATCAAGGAGTTCGTGAAGCTCACCAAGAAAAAATACGCCGTCAAGGTGGAGGATATCATCCTGTGCCTGGACGTGTCTGGCAGCATGGGCGAGAACTTCAGGGATTCAGGGAAGGTGAAGATCGACGCCTTGAAGGAGTCCGTCCGCCAGTTTTCCGAGAAGAAACTGGGCATCGATCCGAGGGACCGCGTCGGCGTCGTCGTGTTCGGGAGCAGCGACACGGATAACGTTGCCGTGCTGTTGAAGCCCGCGCCGTACTCGAAGGACACCTTGGAATCTGCCATCGACAAGTTGAGCCCGCAAGATGGCACGCCGCTCGACCGGGGGATGAAATTGGCCATCGAGCAACTCGATGTCGACCAGAGGCGCAAGGCATTCAGGATGGAAAAGGTACTGCCCTTCACGAGTTGCAAGGACATCCCCGAGGCCGGTGCGCGGTGCAAGTACTGCGAGGCAACCGGAAAGCCGCAACCGGGCATCGACAAGGAAAACTGGTGCATGTACGAGGGCGTGCGGAAGGTGAACATGTTCAAGTGCCCCGTGTGTGGCGCGCATTACCACGGCATGTGCTTCGACAAGCACGTGACGCGCGGGGCGGAGGCAGGCGTCTGTTATGGATGCAACACGGTGCTCGGGGTCCCGGAGGGCATGATACTCGTCCAACCCGAACCCCCGACGAGCAGCACGGGGTTGCTCATGTGCTCAAGTTGCAACGAGCCACTCATGCCGGGAGCAAAGTTCTGCTCGTACTGCGGCACGACGGTCACCGGGAACGAGGCACCGGCACCGAAACCACGCACGCTTCCCACGGAGCATCTCCCGGGCGCGCCGAAGGTGGCGACGACGTACGGGGACGTGTCCATGTTCGAGGGCATGGAGAAAGCAGAGTACTTCACGCCGGAAGATGAGGAAGGCCTTTGCACGTGCCCGAAATGTGGGTATAGTTGCCAGAAAACGTGGGGGAACTGCCCCATGTGCAATAGCCCGCTTAGCAGCCCGATTGAATGAATTTCTTTCAACCAATTCCTTTGATTTTTCAATCATCCCGGCGCCCGAGCACCGCGCTGCATTCTCCCTTGCACGCGGTCTCGATAACCGTGAATCCAAACTTGCTCGCGAACCCGGCCACTACTCCCCGCCAGTCCTTGGTCGAGATCGCTGAATATCCTTGCCTCGTGGTTCGCTTGTAGATAATAACGAGCCTGCCAGGTTCCTCCTTGAGCTGCAAGTTTACATCCAGGTACAGCTCGTCATCCTTGCCCGACGGGGGGCACCCGACGATGTCCGCGTAGGACGCGGCCGTCGTGATGATGTAGAGGGCATCACCCTCTATCTCGACTTCGAGGTTCTCGGGGCAGTACGGGTTTTTTTTCCTGGCGAACGTGCACCAGTGATCGATCCATGCTTGTTTCATAGAGATCACGTTTACCATATCAACGAAAAAGGGGGATGGAATAAAAATGAACAACATCAAAGGTTTTTATGGACTCACGGTCGCTGCAGGTGCAACGGGTCGAGTTCCCTTTGCACGGGTCTTGGAAATCGTGACCGCCTGCGCGATAATGAGGACCACGAGGATGATGACCAGGGCACCCAAGACGTACATGATGTACTCTGCGATGTCCAGCAAGCCGTCGTAGTCCGAGATCAAGGTCTTCAAGTAATTGGTGGCGACCACCGTGAAAACGAGGAAGAATGTGAGCAACGATAGATACGCGTACACGCTTTTAGGGGGATGTTGCTGGGCGATGATGGTGAAAAAGGCTCCGATGTTGAAACCCACGGCGATTCCCGCGAGGATGTACGCCAAGATGGTCCCGTGGAATCCCGGCACGTAGAGCACGGCAATGGCAACGAACACGGAAAGGCCGAGCTGGATGACCTCTGTCATAATCCACGCTAGCTGGGAAACCGGTTTCCTGTCCGGTGCATCCACCGTGACGAAGACGTCTTTCGCGAACATCTTTGCGATAAAGATGATTGCCACGCCACCGATGGCAAATCCAAGCCACATCCACGAGCCGTTGTATATGGTTTCGCTCGGTTCCAGTGCCATGCCATTCAAGCCGAGCGTGGCGATGATGGCGAAGCACGTGAGGATCGTGTAAAGCGCCAATTTCAAGCCTTTCGTCGTGTCGTGGATTGAATATGCCTTGGAAGTACTGGGAGCATGCAACGCTTTCATGGAAGCCTCGCCTTCCACCCCGTCAGGGTAGAACAAGAAGTACACGAGCAAGGCAGCGGGGAGCACGTAATCCACGACCATGATCAAGAATAACCACCCTAAAGGGGCAAGGAAGAGCGCTGTAAAAGTCACGAATCCCCCAAGCCCCATGGCGAGGGCAAAATACACCCACGATTTCGACTCGTGCACGGCGCGCACGAGGTCAGCTGCGGCGATTTGCACCGCGCAAATCAACCCGCCGGTGGACAAGAAGAAGAAGTACGTGGACGTGAGGTCCATCGAGAAATCAGGTATCGGGAAGTTCGGGTTACCCAGCATGACCACGTAACTCCCGATAACGAAGAGCACGCAGCACGCGAAGAGCACGATTTTCTTGACACGCTCGTTTAAGTTGATGACCAGGATCAGCAAGGCAGGCATCAAAACACCAATACCAAGTGCAATATACCCCTCATCATCGATGCGCTGGGCAAGATAGCCGAAATAATGGGTGAATATGAACAACGACGCGAGCATGGCACCCAAGAGCACCGATAGGCTGATGAATGTCGTTTTTTTCATGCTGATGCACATTAAAATGTTCTCTAGAGGTCTTGTTGTCGGGCTTGATTAAATACGTTTCTTGGAACATTGCAGCCTCCGAGCGAACGCGATCACGGCAACCACGACGAGCGCCGGCACGATGAATAACATGGATGCATCCAAAACCGTTATTGAAGTGTTCAACACGATGGTCACGGGTGCGGTACCGTTCATTGAAAAGACAAAGATGAACGGGTAAAACCCGACGCGTGCTTCCACGAACAACCCGTCCGCGGTTGCGACGCACGAGTAATTCCTCGCGTCGCCTGCCTTGTACGATGGAGCTGAGAATGCTTCGATGCCCGTTGATGGCACCGTGAACGAGACGTTCACGGGCATCTCGCCGTTCCCGTTCCACATGACAAGGACGATGTCGCCGTTGGACTTCAAGAAGTAAAACGTTTCTAGCTTGTTGCTCGAAGGAATCGCTTGAGCCAAGCGAACACCTTTCGGGATGTATTTACTCCAGTTCAAGTTGTGCGCGAGAGCCTTATATGCATAACCCGACGGCTTGAACGTGTCATTTGCATAAGGCGCTGGCTTGTACGGGTTGCTGCCCTCGAATATGAGCCCGAAGTTTTCCTCTCCCCACGTCCCGCATCGATGCTGTCGCCCGTAATCCAGCAATATCTCACCCGTGATGATCCCGTTCGCATCGATGAACTGGCTACAGGCTTTCCCGAACGGGCGGTGATCGATGTCGACGAAGAGTTGCGGTGATGGGCAAGTGCTGGAAAATCGGCCAACGTCGATCGACTCGTAGTGATGCCCGGTCCTGCTCCATATGACCCGGCCATGCCCGTCGATCACTCCGATGAACCTTGCACCACAATACGTGATTGCTATCCGCGAATCTCGTGGCTGGCTCGCTTCCCGGAGCACGCGCGCGGAATCGAGGTGCCCGTTCCTGGTGACGTGGTTCCACCAGAGGCGAGGCGACCGGATAGACCAGGTGGGCTTCCCGTCGTGATCGAGCATCTCGAGCCCGGCAAGAACCTCGTCCTTGCCATCCCCGTCGATATCGAGCAAGGTCGGGTGGTGGCAGAGTTTCCAGCCCAGGCGATGCCGGTACTTCCATAACATCGTCCAATCAGCGCTGAACGCCCACATGGTCGTGTACCGGTCCTTGATGATTATGTCTGGCGGTGCTCGCGTCTTTTCATGGCCTTGCAAGTTCCCGAACGTGATGCAATCGATGACCTCCAGCCCAGGCGGGAGAGGATAGCGTGCCATCTCCTTCCCTGATGTCCCGTCGAGGACGATGAACGCACGATCCGCGCAGAAGATAACCTCGTTCCGGCCGTCGACGTTGATATCCTGGATTTGCAGCGGTATGTCGTAGGTGGAACGAGAAGAACCTTCTCCAGGTGTTCCCCATGTCCATAAGACCTCCCCGGCCATCGTGTATGCTGCGATTGCCGTGATCGACTGGTCATGGTTCCTTGCCGTGAGGAGATCCAGCTTCCCATTCCCCGTCAAGTCCCCCGCGACCATGGCCGTGCCTGCGAACCTTGGATCCAAGTTGAATTGGACGGACGGGGATATTGTAACCGGGCAAGCACCCCGGATATCCTTGGTGAACATGTACTTGGGTACACGCCGGGATGTATTTCAAGTTATGAGAAGACTTTTTTAACTGTCTCCTTCGAACGTGAAGACCTTTGCGAACGGCACGTGATACCGAAAATACATTTGTTTGCTTATTTTCAAGCTGCATTCTCATCCCGACGAAATTTTTTAGCCGTTCGGTCAATGGTTTCCTTGCTGCGAGTGGCCCGGTGGAGCCATGCTTCTTTGAAGTGATGCATTACGACATCACGTGCCACGTTGATCGATACGGTCGTTGTTTTTTGAAAAAAGCATTAGCCAGGAGATGGCCAGCACCTGGCATTCACGCGATCTGGGGGACGACGTGCAAGACTGGAACCGTGCAATTCACCTGGATGATCGTGTCAACGCCCTCGGCTATGGAAAACGCTGTCTTGAACCATCCCGCATTGACGGCCGCCGCCGAGATCGCGGAAGGGCTCGCGTCGACTGACAAGGTCATCCCCGGCAGCATCCAAGTGCTCGTGGTGAAGTTGGCCGGGTCGATATTTTTCGCGTTGAAGTACATCGTGATGCCCGTGCCCCCGTCCAGCCTCCCGATCGTCATGGTCGTATCGTCGACGCTGACGCTATGAAACCCGTTCCCGGGCACGAGCATCCACGCCAGGTCCCCCGTGGACGACACGTTCCAGTAGATGGTCCCTGGCTTGAACTGCCCCCATTCTCTTCCCTTCCCCGAAACACCTCCCATCATCCAGTGCTCCTTCAACGTCATGGTGACGGTGTAGGTGAAGGAAAGCAATGAATTGTCTTGGGGCACGTGCCTCACCAGGTGCCGGGGCCCGCTGAAGCTTGAAAGGGCATCCTTCACGACCGCGGGCACGGCGTGACCGAGCTGGACCGCGTTGAAGATGTTGCTCAACTCGAAATACATTGGATGCGTTTTCCGAGGGAGGGGGGCCACGCTGGCATCGTCCAAGGCGAGGGCTATCCAGATGCCGATGATGCTGTTGTACGCGTTCATGTCCATCCCGTAACTCCTGAAGAAAGGTCCCACCATGGTCCGTAGCCCGGCGTGATATCGATTGGCTATTTCATGCCACGCGTCCCGCTCCATCAGTGCCCCTATGGTCCGGATCTCCTCGGACGCACCCAGCTCGCGCCACATGGCAAGGGCAGCCATCGTGACCCCGTCATAGGTCGGGGAATTGTACTCCGAGAACGAATGGTTCCTGTTGAACATCAAGAATACCTGCCAGGCCTTTTCAAGGCCCGCCGCTTCGATGTCGCGCCGCCCGTTGTCGTGTCCAGCGCGTTCCATGAGCAAGGCACTCATCACGGCGATGTTCGTGTAGCCCGGGCCGACATCCCTTCGCATGGCACCTTCCGCGGCCATCAACAGGGCATGCTCGATCTTGGACACCAGCGTCGCGTTGAGCTTGGCCTCGTGTCGTTCGAGGATGAGGAGCAACTCGCACCCAACGAACTCCCTCCAGTTCTGGTCGTGATTGTCATTGTTGATGCTGGTCATCCAGCTCCCGTACATGGCATCCACCTCGTTCGTGTTTTGCAAGCCGAGAAGCCACTCGATGATCTCAACCGCGTCGGCGACATCTCCGGTGCCATTGCGGAATAACAACCCGCTTGCAAGCCTTGCCATGGTCCGGGTGCTCTGGGAACCCGTGAGCACGTTGGCGGGTTGGGTGCCGACCGGGTACGTCTGGTTCATGTACTCGTCGAACAATAGCTTTTGCGTGCTGGTCAGGCCAGCATAGTCATTCTTCACGGGATCTGGATGGAAGGTGGGGAGACGGGGCCTCGGGGGGGTTTGAACGAATGGCTGCAGGAACACGAGCCAGCTGAATGGTAGGAACAACAAGAGGAGCAGCACCGGCCGGACGAAAAGGGGTTTCTTCTTTCCATTCTGATGGAAATTGACGGCTAGGCGTTGTTCAAGGATGGTGAAGCCTGAAACGATCGCCTCGCCTAATGTCACGAATGAAAGCAAGTTGAAGGCAGTAACGTCGTACCCGTTCACCATTCCGAGAAGGAGCAAAGACAAGCACTGCAATCCAAAAAAAATTCCCCAGAAAACGATCACCAGGTGTTGCTTCCCCCCAATCTTACCCTTCTTGGGTGCATTCCGGGTGGCATTGATGATCAACACCAAGGGAACCATGATGGCAGCGCCGGCGTGCACGAGCACTAGCATTGGGTCCCAGTAATACCCGAAGGTGACGCTTTCCCAAAGAAGATGGGCCGGATGCCCGAACAAGAGCTGCAGGTAGAACGGCATACCGGCAAGGCACCCGGCGAGAGTCAAGCCGGCCATTATCTTGGGCCGGGTTCTCCCCGTCACGCCCTCCCGGTCGGTCGTTCCTTTGCCGGCGATGTCGAGGTGCCATAGTATCGGCAACCCGATGATCAAGAGGGTCCCGAGCATCATGAACAAGATTGCAACAATAACATACACGATGCGACCGATTTCTCTCCCGAGCATATTGTACAGCGAGCTAAAGGTAAGCCAGTCGTTCATGGTGAATACAACCATGAAAAGAATAGACACGATACCAAGAAAAACCGAGGGGATGATATGGAATGCGATGCAATGCCCAAATTTCACGCTTGCCAGCGTGAACGCCACGTATGCGATGGAGATCGCCCCGACAACGATCGATAGCACCAGCATTATCGAGACGAAATCTAGATCCCCGCTCGTCCCGAAAATGAGGCCCCCGATCGAGTTAATCTCGTCCCAATACTCATCGTTGGCGAGCACGAGGTACAAGACCACGCCGGCAAGGGGCAAGTTCAAGAGGGCCGGGAGGATCTCCACGCGGGGTCGCCTCACGAGGTCCTTGAGGTTCAGCGCGGCCTCGCGCTTGGCCCAAGCAAGGGCATTCTTGATCCCATCCCGCGTGCGCTCGTTCGTCGCGGACACCATGGTTCGTTCATTCATCGACAAGCTTGATAAATCTATCCATCCTTGGTGTGAACGAGTTTTTTCGGAACATCACACTGAACCGTGTCCTTTGTCGTCCTTTGTCCCTATTAGATCTGAATAACTTTGGTCTTTTCATTTCATTCGTGACAATCGGTCGTAGATACCCTCCCGAATGGATATATTACGTGATGTCATGCATGTTCTCTGTATCTGTAGCAAATCTACATTTATATGTCTATCATATTTTGCACGAAATTCCCGGCATTTTTGCGTAAATTCCCCGACAAGATTCCATAAAAGGCATCAAGAACCGATATCTCTTTCCAAATTTCCCCTTCAATCGTGTTAACTATCTCGTTCAACGTGCCCAAGCTTGCAAGCCCTTTGATAGCATCCAAAAGGTTAGTCGAGGGATCAAGAAATTCAAGCTGCGGGCAGGATCACGAGTCGCTTGAATCGTGGCCAATTATTGGAGGAAAAGGAACGCTTCACATTCCCCGGTAAAGACGTCACCGGGAAAGCTTCACATTCCCGGTGAAGACATCACCGGTCACACTTGATCTCCTTCCTAAACACGCTATCCTTGATTAAAACGTGTAGGACACGACACGCAACCGTTTTCTTGTTTCGGGCAAGATTTGCTTCAGACATTTTTCCGTCGTGTGGAAGGCCAACTTGTTATTCAAGCAAAATGCAATATTCATGCAGTCGATATACGACAAGCGATCCCGATGCTGGCACTTGATCATGCCTGCAAGGTTGATGGTCGGTGAATCAATTTTTTCTTGGATGATTGGATACCTGCGCATCATCGAGGCGAGTTTCGCTTCAGCAGCGTCCTTCCCCTCCGATTTACAGATATGAAAAAAAGCCTCGCAAAGCATTGGTTTCAGCACGCGTGCTTCGATCTTATTCGCTTCAAGCGAATCGAAGAGTTCTTGTACGGGGGTGGTGCTATCTGATGAAAAGAAGATGCCCAGGATTCCCGCATCAAGAAGCACTTTCTCCATTTATTTTTCGAGCTCCAATTCTTCTTTCCTTGCTTCATCGTATATTTTTTCCATTTCCGCTAGTGGTGTGACCCTTGATTTTAATAATTCTTCCTTCGTCATTATGGGAATAATGGTTATGACTCCCTCTATCTCCATCACGGCGATCTCCCTCCCTTTCGAGATGTTGTGCTTTTTTCTTATCGCGGCGGGAATAGTAATCATTCCTTTCTCATTGACCTTGGTCGTGTAATCTTTCATCATGGCCATCTATTATAAAGATCGGGTACGCGTTTTTATGGTTGACCCCCCGTTTTTTTGGATAGCCCCATTGCATTCATTCTTCAAAGCTGGTTCCTTGAGCCGTTGGTTAGTCTCCAGGCGAATTAACGAGCGGTTCACCCGCCCCGCGATGCACGGCACCTCTCACCTTATGCAAGTTCAAGAATCTAGAATATCCATGATAACTAAATCATCCTCTTGATGATCTCGATTGTTGGGTATTTTGGGTTTATGGTTTACCTTCGATTCCAATTCAATTTATCTTCGGTTCCAAATCAGAAAGAACGATTTATTCAAGCCTTTTTGGGAATAATTGCGCCAAATTTCTCGAGTAATTCCAAGATATCGAGCAATGAAACATGCAACGGGGTAGTATTTGCTTGGGCCGCGAGGGCAGCAGCAGCACCCGCGGCTTGCCCCATCGCCATGCAAGATGCTTGTACCCGTAATCCAGAATTTGCCGGTCGATCGCTGGACACACAGCGTCCCGCAACCATGATATTCTCACTCTTTTTTGGGATTAAGGCTCTCAAAGGGATCGTGGGCACGGTTCCTCTGTTCAACGGCTTTGGGTGGACCCCATCTTTGGAATGCAAATCTACCGGATAAAATGCGTAGCAAACGGCATCATCAAAAATTTTTCCCGAAGTGTAATCCTCTTCCGTGATCATCGTTTCTCCCAGGATTCGGTAACTTTCCCGATGTGCCGTTTCTGGTTGCATCTGAAGTAAGCGCGGGTTATTGTTGGTTCTTATTTTCTCCAACAGCAATTTTCGACCCGTGATATTAGCCGTTGTGAGGGTTGTGGAAGTTGAAGAATCTGCCCCGTGAACATAGAGCGATTCAAGTTGTCTTCTGCCCACCGCATATTTTCCCCCGAGCTTGAATAATAACGATCCTGGTTGGGTTTCGGGTTCTCGAAGTCTGGGCAAATGCAGCATCCCAACAACGCTCGCATTTCCGGTACAATCGATTATTTGTTTACATTGTATCTGACGGGACGAATTGAGGCCTACAATATCCACCAACCACCCATCCGGGCTAGACATGACCGAAAGTGGAAATTCATAGTAGGCGATCATGACGCCAGCCGTAATACAAGCTTCTTCTGCGAGCAGACTATAGAGAAAGGGATTAATATGAATTTGATTTTTCCAATGCTGGCTTGGAGTTTTGTGAAAATCGGGCAGGGAGCCTTTATCCAGTTCAACTGCTTGTTTAATTATTTCCCATCCGATTCCAGCAATAATTTGTCGGCCCCATGCATCGAAAAGCCCAGGAAAGGATACTCCACCCGCAGTCATCGTCCCACCGAGCAATGAATTGCGTTCGACCAAAAAGGTTTCGGCCCCGGCTTTTGCAGCTTGGATTGCAGCAATGGCCCCAGCCGTTCCTCCGCCCACAACTAAAACATCCGTCTGTAACAATCTTCCCACATCTGATGCAAGCTATTTTGATGTGTCTAATCTTCTCATATTTTTCACTTCATGGATTAATAATCATGATTGCGTGATATTACCGACTTATTCTAATTTACAGTGATCGCGCCCAGTTTGCGCGTGCAAGTTCAACGATGCAAGTGCCTGTTCCAATAATTCCTTCATCGCAGCCTTCAATCGTTGTGCGCTGATTCGTCCTTTATCAAGAAGGTTACCAATTTAATTATAAATCATTCATTATGGCGCGGGATGGCCCGCGACATGCTCTGTCCCATTACCGTGTTGTGCAATAAACCTGAACTTGAACGTCCATAACGCTCGTAATTGTTGGCATTGCTTTTTTGTTGATCTCTTTGAATTCGAAAACGGGTGGGCCATCAATCGGGCACCTTCCCGATGACGAGTAGATCGACATACTCGCCGCTGTCGAGGTGCCAATTATCCCGCAACATGCCCTCGATCGGGTAACCGGGCTTGCTGATGTACAAAATCAATCCGTTCCCAGAAAATATAACCCGTTCTCATTTTGAATATTTTATCCCGATTCTAATGTTAATTTTGGCGAGCAACGCCATGCTCACGTTTTTTTGTAGGAATGAATTTTAACTTTGGATTCTTTAAAATGGTCTGGATTTCGGCTAATAATAATTTCGATCTTGTTTATTTCTGCTGTTGTATTGATGATTGCATCTGCTTGATCGATAATCAAACCTTTCGCCAAACAATACCCGCGAAACATTCCGGCTTTCATTAGTGTTCTTTCCGTTACTTCAAGAATCGTGTATTGGGATAATATCTTCTCGTAACCCTCTTTCACTTTCAAGAAGAAATCCTTTCCCTTTCGTTCAAGCGTGTGGCATTGATGGCCCTAGGGATTTACCCGTATAGATACTTGATTTTTGAACTCGTGCTGTTATATCCATTTACATTAATGCCGGTAACCATTTCATACGTGATATTTAATATCATTTCGTTCTGGTTGAATGTATGCGTGATTTTCATATTGATACAAAGCCATCCAAGAAGGGAACGGTACATGGTATTTACCCTGTTGATGTTATATCACTTAACTTCATTCATAACGGGACAGATATGTTCATTCATCGGGTTTTTTATTGCCTTGTCATATCATTACTACAAGAAGAGAAAAGATTTTTTCGGTGGTATTTTTCTTGGCATATCTATCATGCTAAAACCAGTAACCATTTTCATTATTCCATTGGTTCTCTTGAATGCTAACACGAAATCATTGAAAATCATCGTAAAAAAAGCAATTCCAATTTTAATACCATTGCTGCCCGATATTGTGATTTTTCTAGCTTCTCCATCGCTGCTGCAAGGGTTTATCGACTTGAATTTCAGGTATTACAATTCAAGCTCGGAGCTGACGTATTCGGTGTCGTTTTCAAACGGTTTGGTAGGACTCATCCAAGCGTCCCCCAAGATCATCATCGCCATCATTTTGATAACATCGGTGCTAGTAGTTCTGATTACAGGTTGGAGGAAAAATCTCGAATTCCAATTCGCACTTGGATTATTCCTTTATTTCATCATCCAGCCCGACATCTGGTCATCACAGTACGTTTTCTTGATCGTGTTCCTCGTGGCATTCACGAGCAACGATAAAACAATCAAAAAGATATTCATCTACGCGTTCTTTGCAGAATTTGTTTTGATAGTCTATGAATTGGTGCAATATATCGCGTTGATAAGTGCATTTCTAACTTTGATAATGTTCGTTATCTACCTCCGCGATTTCATCCTTCCCGATCACCTGCAAGTCCCGGGTGGCGATGAATCACCTCCAATCCCAGCCCCATGACCACGAAGGCCAACGTGTATCGACCATCACCATTCATTCCCAAGAGGGGATAGTCAGGTACCAATGATCGAGCCCGTCCCCCCCTAAATTCATACCTTCATCCCAAGAGCGGCCTTCAAGAGGAATTTGAGTACCCCGGTCGCGCCAAACCGGTCCTTGAGTCGTTGCATGACGAGAGTATCCTTGTCACGTGGCGGCAAGGTGGTATTCTTTTTCACGAGCGTCATGGCCCCGTGCTTGCATCCCTCGATGCAGACACCACAGCCGATGCAACGGTCTAGATTCACACGATAGGTGGCGTTGTTCCCGGAATCCACGTTCTCGATCGCATCCATCTGGCAGCGCTCCATGCATTGCCCGCATTTCTTGCACGAGCCTGGATCGATGCGAGCTTGAAACGCAACGTGGAATACATCCACTGGCTTGGCGAGTTTTTTCGCGTGCAAGAGAACGCCGCAACAGCAGCCGCAGCACGCGCACACCTCGCGCAACTCGTCGCGATAATTCCCGCATTGCAACACCAAGCCTTGCTTGATCTGCCATTCTAGCAAGTCCCGCGCTTCTTGTTTCGTGATCTTTGTCCCTTGGCCTCGGTCGAGATACTTCTGCCCGCCCTCCCCGATACTCAGGCAATGCTTGCGATCGCTGGTTTTTTTGCAAGACTCGTTGATCAAGTCTTGGCTTTGCTTGCAGACGCAATTGACGACGACAAAAAGGGTATCATTGGGCAAGTTTGCCAGCAACTTTCGCACATCATCGTAACGCGCGATCTCTGGCTTGTACGGGATTGACTCATTGATATCGACCGTCCGGACCTGTTTTTTCTCATCGTCGACCGTGATGGCATCAACCGCCCCGGGATGGACGATCGTCCGCATCTGCGGTGGCGTGCCCACGCCATCACCCCCCCACAACCGCGGGAAACTCCCTTCCGAAGC
This sequence comes from Promethearchaeota archaeon, assembly GCA_041305945.1. Lineage (GTDB taxonomy): Archaea > Asgardarchaeota > Lokiarchaeia > Sigyniarchaeales > Sigyniarchaeaceae > JBGLND01. Next base: position 955,752 of record JBGLND010000001.1, on the reverse strand, counting down.
ATACTCGTGGAACATGCGCACTTGTTCTCCCGTGAGGAAACCGATCTTTTGCTCGTACCAGCCTATTACAACAGGATCAAGGCAATATTTTCGCACGCCATTCTTTACTTTCATGTTGATCGAGCCGTCGAGATAGAGACCGTCAAGTTTCTTCGTGACCTCATCCAACGTGAATCGACCTTCAGGCACCCTTGCGGTTTTCAAGCGCTTGTGGATCTTTTTTGCCGGGACACGCACCCAGCCGAGTGAAAGCAGTATCCTGCAATCTTCTTCCGAGAAAAAATCCTTCAAGAGGCGTATCTCGATGCCAGACGCCGTTGCAGGGAATGGTATCGGTCCCGAGTCGAAATGCCGTCGTAAGCGCTCATACAAGTCCATAAAATCACGGTCCAGTCTCCCGGGGGGCATACCCCAGAGAGTCATAACCACGCGGGCGTGTCTAAATCATTACAAGAAATCAAGGATTTTTTGGTATAAAGGGATACTCTAACTATAATTTTGAACAAACTTGGCAAGATGCCAAGATTTTGCCAGGCGGGTCGTTAGAGAAAACCCGCGGGTGATCGTGATGGGTTCTCGTTTCTTCTCGGTTTTCTTTAGCGTGCCGTGCATGAATTCCTCGCTTACTATCACGTATGCGGTCAAGCTTTCATAATCTAGACGTGTTCCCTTCATTCAAGCAATTTCAAACGTTATCACGGCTTGGCAGCAAGGATGTCGATGATTCGCCGGATTTCGGCGAGCGTGTCCCGCCCCCGTTGCGTAGCTGCAACGATCACGTCGTTTTCCTCCGTGGTACAGGTAATCAATCCCAAGCCGGCCAAGGAACGCTTGTTCCTCGCGTAGACCTTGTAATGGTACCCTCGAGCCAACATCTCGCGCTTCAAAGCGCGTTCCCGGGTGCGCCCACCAAGTGCAAGCAAGGTCTCGAGCACGAGGCGCACGCCCCGTGCCACGACAACATCAACATCATCTATACGCATCTATCCCACGCGTGATATTTCATGCTAGATTGCACTAATCCTCGATCCCGGCCGTGCATTCGATTACTCACGATCTCCCTTCTGATCTCCCACGTTCTAGTTTAAATCCATTTTCCTTGCACGGCACCAGGAACGGGCACACGCGCGTGATCATCCTCAATGTTTGTATCATCATCGGTCCATGAAGTTTCAACAGCATCTCCGCGTTATGAATCAATGTACAACCAATATATTTTCCATATACCATCCTTCCGTTGTGCTGACGAAGATAACGTGTACGAAACTGGAAAAATAAGAGGTTTGACGCGATAAACGATGCCATCGAACTTTAATTCAAAGATGATAACCAATTCTTGGTGAAATTAAAGTATGCCTTCTCCGGGTCGTATACAAACTTAAATTCATGATCGATAACATCGTATATCGTGGTATATTCTTGATTTTCGAGGAATTTGATGAGACCACTGATTTCTTCGAATTTCTCAGTTGTAATGTTGAAATCCTCGGGTAAATGATAGCTTTTGGCCATCGATTCGCACAATACGTTCAGCTCATATTTTTTTTCCACGGAATTGTATCTAACGAAGTAGCTAGCGACCGTGAAATTTCTCATTATTGCTTCCCATTGTGCGGGGGAATAGCTGGGCGCTTGGATGGATTGGCCAGTAATTTCCTTCGCTTTACCTTTCGCTTTTTCAACCAATTCTTTGATTTGGCTATCGCTCAATTTCACCTTTTTTTTAGCGATGGCTTTCACTAAAACGGGGATGCTTGCAGCCGCAACCGCTCCTTGGGCAACCGTCCCTTGGACGTTGCTTGTTGGTGGATTGATTTTCTTTTTTTGAAACATATTATCATCCTGCTGGTATGAGATGACTCTAGAATCCCACTCTGGGGTTAAAAAGCTTCGATAGGGCAACGATAATCACCCCGCGACCGGAAAAATCTAGCTCCATTGATCTCGGCGGGCCACGGCAATCCTCATGCAATCCTCATTTACTCGAATAACTTGAAATCATGATGTAACACCAATCATACGGGTGCGGGTAGACATTGCTCACGAGGAACAGGGGCACGACCAGCGACAGGATGATCGCTGGGATGATGCGCGTGGATAGGCAAACGTGAAAATAAAGGATCGGTATCTAAGCACAGGCCGGCATCGGGCAGAAATGGGGAATTATCCAATGAGATCATGCAGCGAGCCAACGACGAGCTTCTGCTTGATTTCAGCTTCGGTCACGTCTTCCAAGAAATTTACTTTCACGGATTTCTTGCCATCCCGCATCAAGAAGAAGTTATCGTCTGGCCAGAAATCCAGATCGTCGCTCGAAATGAACACGTGGAAGGCAAGGGCACTTGCCGTGATCTCGATCTCCCACGCCTTCTTGGACCCGCTTGCGACCGTCCACGCGATGTCAGGATCGCGCAAGGGAAGGTCACCCGGCCTGCCGAATGGCCGGAAGGTCTCTCGGGGAACCGCATTCCCGTCCCGCCACCGAACCGCGATGATGAAAGACGCCCGTGGGACGTGTCCATCGATTTCCAAGACGACGCCATCTTTTCCAAGATGCTCCTCGATCAATTCCGCGACCGGCACGTCAAAGAGCTGCGGATTCGATTGCGTGAGCTGCTGCTTGATGCACAAGTGACCATCATCGTCTAATACGCACGCGCCCGAGAAGCTGGTTGAATTCATTGGCAAGAATCCCGCCACGGGGCGCTCGGCCGGGCGCCCTTCCTTCGCGCGGTACGCCACCAGCCCGGCTTGCTTGCCGACGAGCCCGCCCACCAGCGACTCGATCGCCGGCCACGTGGACGGGTCCCCGTTCGCGCCCGCGCGCTGCTTGGAGAGGAACCGCAAGCCACCTTGCCGCTCTTGCTCGAAGCGGCCTTCGAGGACCATGCTGCTGTACGAGAAGAGGTCCCGCACGTCAACGACCTGCACGAGGCTGCTGCTCGATGGAGGCAGCGTGGCTCCCGCCGATCCCTCCCGCACGATGGTGCCGTCGGCGTGCAAGATTGCCCAGTCCACGGCCACGGTTCTCGGTTCGGGGAGATCGTTCACGCCCCACAGCTCGCATTCCCTCGTCGACTCCGCGATCGAGACGATGACGGGCTTGTAGAATCGCTTGGCGAAGTAATGCAACGCCTTCCACCGCCCGGGCCGCCCGTGCACCTCGGCCAGCTTTTTCGAGTAATCGATCGAGCTCCACGACGCGACGGGCCAGCAATCGTTCAGCTGCCAGTACAAGGTGCCCATGCAGCGCTCGGTGCCCGGGGCACCGCGGTTGCGCCGCCAGTGCTCGACGCCGTATTCGATCGCCTCTGCTTGCGTGATCTGGGATAGCACGACTTGTTTACGGAAATCCGCGGGGATCTTGAAGCGCTTTTTCATGTAATCCATGATCTTCTGGTTCCCGCCTGAGTTTTTCTGGTGGTTCCTCATGACGGGGCTCTCGAAATCGAATTCCCCGGGCGGGCAAAACTCCCTGCACGTCTTGACCTCGGGAAACGACTCGAAGCCGAACTCGCTCTGGAACCGGCTGAAGTTCTTCCGATACACCGTGAAATCGGCGCCACCATGCCAGACCGTCCAGAAATGCGTGTCCCCGACGTTCTCGACCTCGGGATGGTCCACGCCGCCGCTGCTCGGGGACGATGGCCAGTAAAATCGCGCCGGGTCGAGCTCCTTCACCAGGCGGGGGAGCAGGACCTCGAAAATGGCACGGTAATCGTCGATGAAGTCCTTGGCCTTCGCCCCGTACCACGATTGCAGCGCGGTCTCGACCTCGTTGTTGCCACACCACATCGCAAGGCTCGGGTGGTTGCGGAGCCGCTTGATGTTCTGCACCGCGAGGACTTCCGTGTTCTGGTAATACCGGTTCGGCTTCCCGTTCTCCGCCACTCGCGGCACGGGGCGGCAAGCAAAGGGGAAGTCCTGCCAAACGAGGATGCCGAGCTCGTCACACGCGTTGTAAAACCCGTCATCTTCCATGACCCCGCCACCCCACACGCGGAGCATGTTCATGTTCGCGGCGATCGCGTCCTCGATGCTCGACCGGTGCAACCCGAGGCGCCGTCCCTTCGGGATGAATGAATGGACCGGGATCCAATTCGCGCCCTTCGCGAACACGGGCACGCCGTTGAGCTCGAAGAAGAAGCTCTCCCCCCACGCGTCCTCCCGCTGGATGACCTTGATGTCCCGGATGCCGAACCGCTGCACCAGCTCATCTACAACCTCGCCATCGACAAGCATGTGGACGCGCAGCTCGTAGAGGTTCGGCGTGCCGAGTTCGCGAGTCCACCACAGCTCGGGCGTGAAGGACAACGCGAGGACAGGCCCCGCGCCCTCAACCGTCCTCGTGAAGGCCCGTGCCCCCGGTCCCGCGTACGATACCGTCACCCGGTACACGGGCATGCTCCCCGCGGTTCCCCGGGACGGGAAATCGGCCTCGATCGCGACGCCTACTTCGACAATATCCCGTGCCGGGGTCTTGAACGTGCACGTGACCTGGGCACCGAGCAACTGGTAACCATCCATCCCGACGAGCTCGACCGAACGCCAGACCCCGATGTCCGGTAGCTTTGGCCCCCAATCCCACCCGTAACTGTATTGCGCCTTGTGCACGTTCGCGTTGCCCACCAGCGAATCGCCGGTGGCCGAGATGCGCTTGCCATCCGCTGCCCACGCCTCAAGCGCAGCACGGGACGGGGACCGAAACGCGATTTCGAGCACGTTCTTGCCGTCGCGCAGGACCCCGCTCACGTCGAAATCCCATGTCCGGTGCATGTTATCGACGGCACCGATCTGCTCGCCATTCAGGCTGACCGTTGCAAAGGTGTCGATGCCATGGCACTTGAGGGTCTTGCGCCTCTTGACCATCAACGATGCACCTGCTTCGAATTCCTTGATGACCGTCCATTCGGTTTCATGCACCCATTGCGATTCTTGCTCGTTCACGCCGTAAAACGGGTCATCGAGCACTCCCGCATCGACGAGCGCCTCGTAAACCGATCCAGGGATGGAAACCGGGACGTCGATGCCACGGGCGCGGGATACAAGGCGAGCGGTACCGTCGAGGGATTGCTTGATCACGGCTTGCATGGATCACTCTACCGCCGTGGCCCTCAAAAACGTGCGGGGGTGCGCGCGGGCACGCCCGTCACGATCGCCTTGCAGGCCACCAAGGCGGGTAGGGTGCCATTAACGGGCTATCGGGCGGTCATGCACTAAAAACGTGGCAATGCATCACTCTTGCTGGATATTTTAAGACATTCTTCCAAGCACCTTCAATCCTTCTAAAAGATCGGGGCGAGATATATTAATACGAATTTTCACGGTTGCACTTGTTCCTCTCGGAAGCCACGCGACTCCATGTCACGTCGAAATCCTACCGGACCCGCGTCCAAGCAATCTTGAAATCACTCGATGGGCTGGCACGGGAGGGAATGCATGCCATCGAGGCGGGCGACACCGTGCATTCGAGAGACATTCCACACCGGATGCAGGCCATCGTTGCCAGGTCCAGCAATGATCCGAAAGTGTTGCAGAGATACCGCGACCTCGTGAAGAACCTTGAAAAAAAAGCAAGGCACCCGGGCAAGCCACGAGTGGCAATGAAACATGCCAAGGGAAACGTGATAGGGGGCGATTCCGTGTGCACCTTGATCGTATCACTCATCCATGCCAAGGATACCAAGGATGCCAAGAACGAAACGCAGCGCTTGCCGCCGTTCGTGGCCACGGACGCCCAGGGCACGAGCGATGTCGTTTTCTTCGATCCCACGTGGTGAACCATCGCCGCGCCCGGTCTTGCACGTCCAATGACCCCGTGACAAGGAAGAGATTCGAGCAAAAATAACCTTTCAACAAGATGCACGTGGGGGGGGGCCGGGTCGAGCGGAACCGATGACTAGAAGCCGTAGATTGAAGACGGGTGACAAGAAGGGAAGTCGTCGACGACCTCGCCAAAAACCGATCGACCCATGCGCGGCCCCGTGCTCATCACGCATATCCACTGCCGCCTCAAACACCCAACGGATATTCCCATCACGAGCCTTTATGCGGTGTTCACATTTCCAGATGGGATTTTTACCAGTGCGCACTTTTTGAATGGCTTCTTCAAGGGCGAATGGTTCCAGGTCTTCCAGGAGGTGTCTTTCCTGCACGAGTGTGCCCCACAGGTCGTCGGTAAACTCTTCCGGTCCGTAGCCCGTGATCTGCCTGATCCCATCACCCATGAAGTTGTAAATGATCCTGCCTTCCGCATCAAAACTCTGGTGGTACAAGACCTTTGCATCCGGATCCTGCCACAAGTGCGGGAACATCCAAGCGTTGTTGGTGCTTCCCATGGGCGGGAGGGGACAGGGACCCTTGCGGATCGGGTCGCCGGTGCGTTCCAAATGCTCGTCCAAGACGTGCCGCAATTCCAGCAACGCGGGAGGGGGCGGATCCGCATAGGCAAGGTTCGTGCGGCAATCAGGGTCCGCCTTCACGTCATAGAGCTCTTCCTTGGGACGCGGGCAACCCGCCCACCCGATGGCACGCACGTGTTCGACCCAAGGGATGTAATTAACTAGCTTCTGGACGTCTTGCGGCGGGCCATCGGTGACCGGAAACTCGACGTAATTACGTATGTACCTCCAGCCGGGCGTTCGCACCGAGCGGATCGGGTTGTACTTGTCGCTGAACGTGTTCTCCGTGAAAATGTAGTCATGGATGGCCGAAACCCCGTCCCCGGCACGCGGGTCGGTGAGCAATGATGCGTAGGATGCACCCGAGAACTGCGGGTGGGGGGGAACGTGGCACAGGTCACAAATCGTCCTCGCGAAATCGATGGTGGAAGCGAGTGCATCCAGCTTGCGCCCTTGCAGGATGCCGGGGCCGCTGAAGATCATGCCGACATGGCATCCCGGGTCGTATAATAACCCCTTGGAACCCGGGTGTGCAATGCCATGGTCGGTTGTCTTGCACACGATGGTGGTATCCACCAGCCCTTCTTCCTTCAAGATGCGCAAGATCAAGCCAAGGCAGTCCCTATCGAACCGGGCCACGGCCCCGTGAAACTGGCTCAAAGCAATAACACTTTCTTCACATTCGGGCAGGTAACTCGGGATTTCGAGGGGGTCGCCCGCATCCAGGTCGGGCACGAGGTCGCCGAATTCCCACGGGAGGTGCACCAGATTCGTCATGATCGATGCAAAAAATGGCTTTCGGTTGTCCTTGGCCACCCGGGCCAATTCACGCAAGCCCCATTCTATCGTCTCGGGCCCTTCCTTCGTTTTGACCCCTCTTGTCCACGGAAGGTATATCTCTTGATACCCCCCTAGTTCCTTGAGGCGATCTTGCGGGCTCTCGTGCTGGCCGTTGATGACAGCCGTGACGTACCCGTGGCTCGACAGGTGATGGGCGATGGTCGTGATACCCTCGTTATACTGGTGTCCGCGATGTGTGAGACCATAAAGCCCATTCTGGTGGGGATACAAGCCCGTGTAGAGACTTCCACGTGCAGGCGAACACATCGGTGCAGTTCCATGGTGATTTTTCAGGAGAGTCCCGTGCTCAGCTAGCCAGTTCTCGTTCGGGGTCTGGAGGCTTGTCAATCCATCTTGTCCAGCACCCGCGTAGCAGCTGGCACCGATCCCCTGGTCGTGGGGAACGATCACGAGCACGTTCGGCCGGTCGTTGGTCCTCATTGCTGTCCCGATCTCGCGTGGCAAAGGGTGGTAAGGATGATGTTGATATATTGACCCGTGAACGCATAAATAGATACAACGGCGGGTCGCGGGTGCACGCGCGGGAAACAACACGGTGGAAACAGGGCACATTGTATGGTACATGGTGTGGTGCATGGTGTGGAAATTGGTGCATGCCGTTCCCCCCCGCCCATGTCGACACGCGCAAGGAGTTGATAGCTACTTTTTAAGGGCTCGCTCCAATACTCATCACAATCGCTACTTGGTGGCAGGTGACAGATCTTGCATCGAAGTGATGGAGTTCTCCCCGGGATCAACTGATACACGCCATCCCCAGCCACCAGTAGGATCACGTTCTTTCAACTCGTTCTATTCGTTCGTGCACGTTAATGGGAATGCTACATTAGCCACCACGAGAACCCAGCACAGAGCGATCTCGCAAGGAAAAAGGTGTAAAACATGGTAGAGTACGATCCCGCCACGTTGGAGCTGAAGTGGCAGAAAAAATGGGCGGATGCTAAGATATTCGAAGTGAAACCAGATAAAAAGAGAAAAAAATTCTACTGCTTGGAGATGTATCCGTATCCAAGCGCTGCGTTGCACATCGGGCATTTACGCAACTACTCGATCGGCGATTGCCTGGCCCGCTTCAAGCGCATGCAAGGGTTCAACGTCTTGTATCCGATGGGATACGACGCGTTCGGCTTGCCCGCTGAAAACGCTGCCATCCAGGCGGGCGCCGACCCCGAGGCGTGGACGTGGAAGAACATCAACACTATCAAGGGGCAACAGCAGCGCTTGGGATTATCATACGACTGGACGCGACAGATCCAGTCGATCGACGAGGATTATTACAAGTGGAACCAGTGGATGTTCATCAAGATGCACGAGCGCGGGCTCGTCATCAGGGAAGAATCCTACAATAACTGGTGCCCCGATTGCAAGACCGTGCTGGCGAACGAGCAAGTCGTCAACGGCAAATGCTGGCGGTGCAACAGCACCGTCACGCAGAAGCTGATGACCCAGTGGTTTCTCAAGATAAAGGAGTACGCGGACGAGTTGCTCGATGACCTGAAAAAGCTGGAGTGGCCCGAGAAGGTGAAGGCCATGCAGGAGAACTGGATCGGACGCTCCGAGGGCACGATCATCAAGTTCACGATCAAGGGCACCGGTGAAGAGATTCCCATCTTCACGACCCGGGCCGACACGATTTATGGCGTCACGTTCATGGTCTTCGCCCCTGAAAACCCGCTGATCGAGAAATGGGTCAAGGGCACGGAATACGAGACGGGTTACAAGAAATTCCTGGAAGAAGTGCTCATGGAAGACCGGTTCCAGCGCACGAACATCGAGCACGAGAAAAAAGGGATGTTCATCGGCAAGCATGCCATCAATCCCGTCAACGGTGACGAGATACCCGTGTTCATCGGTAACTTCGTGATCTACGAGTACGGTGCCGGTGCGGTCATGGCGGTCCCCGCGCACGACCAGCGTGATTTCGAGTTCGCAAAGGAATTCAACCTGCCCATCAAGATCGTCATCCAGCCCTACGACTGGCAGATCAACGCCGAGAAGATGAGCCGTGCATACGAGCAGGATGGCGTGCTGGCGAACTCGGCCGAATTCAACGGCTTGGAAAACCGGGTTGCCATCAAGACCATCGGCGAGAAGCTAGCCAAGGAAGGTAAGGGCGGGCCAACGGTCAATTACAGGCTCCGTAACTGGTTGATCTCCCGCCAACGCTATTGGGGCACGCCGATACCCATGATCCATTGCCCGAAGTGCGGCACGGTGCCCGTGCCTTACGAGGACTTGCCCGTGAAGCTGCCGAAGAACGTGAAGTTCACGGGAACGGGAAACCCGCTGGAAACGTCTCCGGACTTCGTCAACACGACGTGCCCGAAATGCAAGGGAAAGGCGCGGCGCGAGACCGACACCATGGACACGTTCGTCGACTCGTCGTGGTACTTCTTCAAGTTCACCGACCCGAGAACTGACGACCTGCCCTACCGCAAGGACATCCTGGAATACTTCGGCCCGGTCGACCAGTACATCGGGGGCATCGAGCACGCGATCTTGCACCTGCTGTACGCCCGGTTCTGGACCAAGGCAACGAGGGACATGGGGCTACATGGCTTTGACGAGCCGTTCCTCGCGCTCCTCACGCAAGGCATGGTGAACAAGGACCACCCGTTCTGCGAGCCATGCAACCAGTTCTTGCCGGTGGGCAAGTTCGATCCCGTCGCGAAAACATGCACCAAGTGTGGCAAACCATACGCCATGAAAAGCGTCAAGATGTCGAAAAGCCTGGGAAACACGATCGACCCGCAAGGCATCGTGGACCAGCACGGCGCAGACACGGCCCGCTATTTCATCCTAGGCACGGCGAACCCGGAGAAAGGCTTGGAATGGAGCGACGAGGGATTGGATGCCGTGGCGAAGCTGGTGCGCCGGATGTACGCCGTGCTGGTGGAGGTACCCGCATTCAAGTCCGACAAGGACATCTTCGACGACCTCATGTTGTTCCACCTGAACAAGACCGTGGAAACCGTGACGGACCTGTATGAAGGGATGAGCATACGCGACGCCTTGAACGCCGTCGCCCAGCTGGTCGAGCTCTTCAAGGATTACATCGACAACGGCGCGTTGAAAACGGTGCACGATGCTTGCGTCGATACCATCACGCTCATGCTGGCACCGGCCATCCCGCACGCGTGCGAGGAGGTCTGGGAGCGGCGGGGCAAGAAAGGATTCGTCTCGCTGGCCTCGTGGCCGAAGGTGGACCCCAATGCACTTCGTGATGACTTGCGAGACACGTGGAACTACTACTCGGCGGTCCGGGAAGACATCGCGAGCATCTTGAAGGTGTTGAAACGCGTCCCGCAATCGCACATCACATTGATAGCCGCCGCGGCGTGGAAATACCCCGTCATGGGCAAGATCATCGATGGCTTGAAATCGGGAAAGAACCCCGGCGACATCATCAAGGAATTGATGGTCGATCCCGCCAACAAGAAGCAAGGCAAGGCCATCCCCGCGCTCGTGACCAAGCTCGCGAAGGACCCCTACGGGGTGGACTTGCTCATCAAGTTCAAGGTACAAGAAGAAGAGACGCGGATCATGGACGCGTCCAAGCGCTTGCTCGCCAAGAAGTATGGCGTGGAGATACGCGTGGTGCACGAGGAGACCGCGACCGAGGCCAAGGCGACCCTGGCGATACCGGGGCGCCCCGCGATCATCATCGAATAACTTCGAGACCGCACTCTTTTCTTTTCTATTATCTCCAATGATCTTTCATCAAGATGGCCGAAATGTGTTGGTAAAATCACGTGCACCGTGAATAATTGCGAGTATTTCAACATCACGTGCTTTATTCACGATACGATAAATGATCCGGTAATTTTGATGTATTCATTCACGAATATCAATAGGCTCCAATTAGGGAACACGCCTTCCGCGTTGAGGCATATTCTCTAGCTTTAATGTTGCTGATATAATAGAATTAATAAGCCGTTCTGCATAAACACGAGAGTTTTTCGAGATATAATCAAAAATATCTTGAAGATTCTGTGTGGCACGTGCAGCCCATTTTACCTTCCCCATCGTTGCACGCGTTCAAGGAGTTCTTTCGTGCTAATTGTTCTTCCGTTCTCTGCATCCCGTAACCCGTCTAGCACGTTTGAAATGAAGTTGATTTCATACATGATTTCTTCCACGGTACATTCATCAGGCATTTTTTTAATTATTTCCAATGCTGCTTCCTTGATGGTTGCCATGACGTGATAACATCTCAAAAGATGTTCCCGGACCATGATAAACAAATGAAATCTCATTCTATTAGAGTTAAGGGCTTCACCAATAATGGTTCCAAGTTCCTATTTTCTCTCGGGTTGGTTGCCCAATTGAGTGCGCTTCAATTCCATGAGCTCGCCTGCCTCCCGGAGGGCATCCGAATCATCCATCTTGAAGCGGCCGTGCAATCTCGCCCGCGGGATAGCCCACATCATGCCCTTGTACATCGGCACGACGAGGAACTTGCCAACTCCAGATATCCTCATGGCTTTCTCGAACGCGCGGACGCTGCCATCATCCCACGCACCAAGAAGGACCGTGCCGGGGATCCAGAAGAGAATGGGCAAGCAAAAACAAAACACGATGGCCATGGGAATCAACGCGATGATGGCTCCCCACGCGTGCGCCATTGGCTTGTACACGAGCAGGTAATAAAGGAATGCACTCCCGCACGCGATCCCGGCCATGATGCCGGGCGCGCCAAATGCTTGCCACAAGGGAATCTTGATGCGCAGCATCTTCTTGTGGATGTACCCGTAAGAAATGGCTGCCACGATCAACGCCGCGAAGATGTCGCCCGCGGGCATGAGCCAGAACAGCACTGCCATCCCGAAGTTTTGGGGGAGCTGGAATACCACGAGGAACAGGAACCACGACAGCGTGGACAAGCCGAGCCCGAGGAAGCCGAATGCCATCGCGATGTTCGGCTTGTCGCTCGAGGTGAAGATGGCACCGGGGAGCTCGATGTAGGGATTGATGAACCGCCGGAACATGGTGGGCATGATGAACGGGATGGCAAGGATGTAGTAATCAAGGCCGATGAAGACCAAGGCTTCCCCGAGCACCAGCGACACCGCGAAGATGATCGAGTAGAATAAAATCTGGATCAGCGCGTCGAAGCGCCATGTTTGGCCGATATAATACCGCGTGAGATGCTTCTTCCCGTTCATGTATGACTCCGCGATGCTCCCGCCGAGGTCGAGCTTCAAGTGCTGCACGAAGTTCACGATGCTCTGGCCGACGCTGAGCAAGGCGATGAAGGTCGTGTACTGGGGCACCGCGAGCCACCACGCCAGGACCATCAAGCCGACGAAACCCGAGATGACGCCGGGGAACCCGGTCTTGAACCCGAAGAGGAGCACGTCCTTCACGAGGTGGCGATCGAAGTCGTGCCCGAAGCAATCACGTATCGTGATGCCATACTTGGCCATGACCTTCGAGAACATGTGCATACCGACCAGCATTGCGACGAAATCATCGAGGTACTTGCCGAGCACGAGACCGATCGAGATCGCGAGGATGATGCCGAACTCGACGCGCGCCCCGATCGTGTAGCGGAAGAGGATCACCAAGCCGATTTCCGTGGATGCTTGAAATATATCCCCTTGCAGGAACGAGATGATGGACGACTTGTTAAACTGCTGCAACGCCTCGAGGGCATGTTGGAAGACAGATTGCATCGCCGGGAATTGAACGGTGCTATACAGCAAGAATATCCACGTGAAGTGGAGGAAGCTCTCGATGGGCATGAATAACGCCCACGCCGCGATCATGGTGATCTGGACGAGCCCGGAGAACATCTGGTACCAGACAAAATACTGGACATACAAGGTCATTTTCCTGGGGTCCTTGGTGCCGTGCTCGCCGATGTAGCGGTTCATCATGTTCGCGGTGCCGAGATCGAACGCGATGAAGATGGCACCGAACAAGTTGGTCGCCGTGTCGTGGTAGCCCTTCGTTTCTGGAAAGGGAAACATGATGGGAAACAGCAAGAGCGCCGTGACGATACCCATGACGATGTGAAAAACGGTGAAGACGACCTTGTACCAGAAGCCCGCGAGCTGCCTGTGAAACCCGACCTGCTCCCAGAGGTCCTCGGTCCCGGCGCCGGGGGCCTCCTTGCCAGACGCGTCCATTATCATGACTTCGTCCCGCGTGCTTAAAAACGCACGCTCGCTTCCCTATTTTCCCCCCAGCTTCCCATCGCGTGAGGATTTCCCCGCGCGGGCGTCGTTGTTTCAAGGATGTCGAAATCCCTTGGTCGTTGGTGCATCCTTGATGGCACCAGTTTCTCGAACTCCCGGCCGGCACCACCCCGGTCATGTAAATGCTGTCCAGCAACATGGCCGTGATCTACCATCGCAAGAGAGCATAAAAGGTGGGAATGGATGTTCGATCACCATGAGCGGTACAACCAGAACGGTTCCGTGGGCGCGGATCGCGCTCCTGGAATTCATCACGATCATCGCGGTCGTCAACGGCTTCCTCATCGCCGGATTCATCGCGAAAATCCAGCCGCCCGATGATCCCCGCGTGCTCGTGGATAACATCGGGTACGAGGTGGGAAGCACGTCCGACATCGGGGACGGCATGGCATGGTTCAACTACCAAGATTACATGCTCCAACCGACGCTTTTTTCCGAGCTCGCCAACGACGGGAACATGTACGCGCCCGACATCTTGATCGAGGACGGCTTATTTCGCATGTACTACGGTGCCCAAGGCCGGGATGGGAAGGACAGGATACATTATGCAACCTCAACCGACGGCTTGCACTGGCAAAAGTACGGGGTGATCGTCGATCCCGGGGACGAGGTACACGCGAACGATCCATCAGTCGTGAAGGTAAACGGAACATATTACATGCTCTACACGGTAGCCACCGTTGCGGAATGGGACAAGATATTCTTGGCAACATCCCCCGACGGCGTGAACAACTGGTCCGTCCAGGGCCTCGTTTTCGACAGGAGCGATTCGGGCTGGGACTCGTTCATCGTGGGCAGGCCTTCTGTGCTCCACGAGAATGGCACGTTCAAGATGTGGTACGATGGCATGGAACGGGACGCTGAAAATCCCACGAAGGTCAAGCCCGGCACGGGCCGTCACGTCGGTTACGCGACCTCGCCAGACGCTATCACGTGGACGCGGTATGCCGGGAATCCCATTTTCCTGAACAGCGGCGCCATTGATGTCGAGCATTTCGACGGCAAGTATGTTGTCGTCGAGGAATCCGGGGCTGGCGTCTTGTGGCGCTGGAGCACGAACGAGACCGCGTTTCCGGGTGCCGCATCGTGGCTGTTCCAGAAACAAAACACCACGTTCGACTTGTACGGCCACGTGACCCCATTCATTCTTTTAAAGGACGGAAAATGGGTAGCGACCTACACGGGCGCGGCCACACGACAGTCGTGGGACGGGAACCGCATCGACGCGTGGTTCCCCGTGTACAACGTCTCGGTCCTGGCAGACACGGGAACCACCACGACCGGGAATCACGTGTTCACCCGTGGCGCATGTAATCTCGTTTCCCCGAGTACGATGGCTGCCGTGTTCGATAGGAATCTGCTTGGAAATTCCGTGCACGTGACGTATTATAATGGAATCAACAAGGAAAATGAACAGCAGTCTATCCTACCGGAAAATAACACGATATTTATTTTCAACAAGTTTTCCAAGGAATTTACAGTTTTTTAATGAATTCTTCTTTTTCTGCTTCCCATCCCGCACGGCAGCAAGGATGCTGGGTCAACCATCGCACCCGGTATGGTCGAGATCCGAGTAATGACATTCTCGTTTAATCACCCGTGTAAAAACCATCGTGTCTATTATTGATGATCTCAACATTATCGCAAAAATATCTACTTGGAACATTGCAAACGTTATTTCTAATAACAGAAAGATATAAATATATTATAATGTCTAAGTATTAGTGTTGATCACTCGTCCGGGATGATCAACGCGATGCAAGACATCCACCAGTCGCGAAGGAGCGTGATGCCACCGTGATGAAAAACAAGGACATTGGCTTCTACGAGTGTCACATGTGTCACTCGAAGAAGAAACCAAAGAAAACCAACAAGATCGTCGACCTGGAATACATGTACAAGTGCCCAGACTGCCACCACGAGGGCTCGTTCGACGAGTTTCTCCCCGAAGACACGTGGCGATTCTTGTTTTGCTAACAACCATTCTTTTTTTCCCGTGATGGTGTATCGTCAAGGACGCACTGGTAACGGCCGTGATCTGGTCTCGTTTCACCATGCAAGATGACGGCGTGCCGCGTGCCTTGCCCCAAGCACTATATACCGCCGGGAGATTAGATAATCCATGAACAGTGCACTCGAACGAGGCGATTTCGTGATTGATTCACATCGTGGTGCCTTCAAGGGCGGGCTCCTGGAGAATAGCATCCCCGCGTTCCAAGAAGCAATTACCGAGGGCGCGAATGTATTGGAATGTGACATAAGGGGGACCAAGGACGGCAACATCGCCTTGGTTCACAACAAGACGATAGACCACATCGCGGGCAAGGCGAAGAGGGTGCCGGATCCAGCCGAGTTCAACGAGCTCCCTGACGGGAACGTGAACGATCACACGATGCCCTTCTTGCAAGCGATCGAGTACGAGCAAGGGGCACGCATCCTCGACCTCCACCGGTTCATGGAATTCTTGCGCGATAACAAGGTGGGAGCCCAGATCGAGTTGAAGGAATTCCACTTCCACGACAAGATCGTGGAATGCTTGAAAGACGTTGCGATCGACCATGAATCCTTGAAAGGGCCCATCGTCTTTACGAGCTTCAATCCATTTGCCATTCTGTCATTACGCAAGGCCTTGATGAGGGCAGGCCTGCCGATGTATGATGCGCTTGGCGGGGCAAAGGGGTACGGGCTCGGCTTGCAAGCCATCCCGCTCGGCGCGTGGTTCGGGACGTGGGTGTTGCGCCGGTGCAAGCAAAACCGCATCTGGGGTTTCACGACGTATTACAAGTACTTGCCCGTGTCGCGCATCGAGTTTGCCCACCAATGCGGAGTGAAATTCTGCCCGCGGATACCGGACGACGAGCAGCTCGCCCTCGAGTACATCAACGCCGATGTCGACGGGTTCGAGACAGATAACGTCAAGTTCGTCATCAGGTGCATCGAGACGGCCGGGTACACGTGGAAGCTCCCTTGATTCCTTTTTAATTATATGTAATTAGAGATCCCGTGGCCTTTTGTTTGTGATTTCATTCTCTCTTTCTATGGAATTTACCATCTGGTTGTTGCTTGCCGGGATCGGCCTTGGTCTCATCGTCGGTGCATTCGCCGCGTTGTCGGGCACGGGCGGTGGCGCGCTCAACGTGCCAATTTTCACGTTGCTCTTGTTGCTCCCCATTGACATCAGCGTGGGAACCTCCCTCTTGGTGGTCTTTTTCAACAGCATCTCGACCAACTATGCTTATTTCAAGCAGAAGCGGGTCGATTACAAGACCGGCGCGATTATGCTCGCCGTGTCCGCGCCCATGAGCATCGTCGGGAGCCTCATGACCGGGCTGGTGGCTGATTCGTTCACCGACGGGCAGCGGATAATGACCGTCATCTTTTACATCGGTTTATTCATCATCAGCCTCGTCATTATGTTCAAGGGAAAGGGGAACGGCTTGTCCGAGAAGCAGTTCGCGTGCAATTCCAGGTGTGACATCCGCCGCGTCTTGACCGACCGTGATAACACCAAGTTCGAGTACGCGTTCAACTGGGTGAAGGTGCTTCCCATCGCGGGGCTTGCTGGCTTCGTTTCCGGGTTCCTGGGCCTGGGTGGCGGTGTCGTCCAGGTCCCGATGTTCTATGGCATGTGCGGTATGCCCATGCACGTGACCGTTGCGACATCCGGGTTCATCATCCTGTTCAATTCCATCACGGGCGTGGCCACGAAATTGTTCATGAACGATATCGACTTGGTGGTGGGCTTGATCTTCGCCGCGGGCTCGGTCATCGGCGCGCAGGTTGGCGCGAAGATCGCCAAGGGCTCGAAAAGCCAGCGCCTCAAGATCATCATCTCCTTGTGCTTGATGGGCCTGTCCGCATTCAAGATCGTGTCGTTCTTCTTCTCCTTCTAAACCAACCACCCGTGCCGGTGCATAGGTTTCTTATCGTATCATTCAAATCATTGTTAGACAACGTATGGAAGGCAGACCACAATTCACCTTTGGCCCGGTATGCTCGCGACGGCTCGGGATGAGCTTGGGCATCAACCTGCTCGGAGACAAGAAGAAATGCACGTTTAATTGCGTGTATTGCGAGATTGGCAGGTCGAAGGCGGACGAAATCGTCAGCGTCGAATACCGGTACGATCCGGGCCTTGATGAAGATGCCTTGATGGCCCGTTTCAAGGAAGAAGTGCGGTTGCCACTCAAGAACCTGCCCGAGATCGACAGTGCGACGGTGGGTTACATGGGCGAGACGACCCTCGCTGCTGGCCTTGACACGTACCTGCTTGCACTCCAAGAAATCAAGAAAACCATTAACCGGCCAGATGGCGGCCCAAAAATCTCCATATTCACGAATTCTACCACCCTCCAAGACCCGGCCGTCGTCGGTACCCTCGGGAAGTTCGACCTCGTGATGGCGAAGCTGGACTGTGCCACGGAGGACCTCTTCAAGAAGGTCAACCGCCCGCACGCGTCCGTTCCAAGAGTGGGCGAGATCATCAAGAACATCACGATATTGCGGGAAAGGATGGAAAAATCAAGTCCACGTAACCTTCTTGCAATTCAGACTCTTCTATTCAAGTCATTGAACAAGTACACCCCGACCAACGCCGCGAAAGATCATCTGGAAGCACTGGCCGATGCATACTTGGCAATTCGACCCGATGTGGTCCAGGTATATTCTGTTGCTCGGGAGCCGGCTGAAAAGGGGATACACGCGCTATCCTTGGGAGACAAGGCTAACCTCCGCGCGTTCTTCGAGCGGCGGCTGGCGAACACTGGCATTCTCGTCAAGGTATATTAAAAGGGGAGAAGCAACGTCTTTTTTTTCCACGGACGTTTTTATTAAGCGTCTCGTTGACCAAACCATCGAAGTCCCGGATATTGATCACGCATGGATCGAGCACTTGTAAGGCTGACGGTTCTCCTGGCTGCCGGGTTTGTTTTCACCGCGATTATCAGCCCCCCGTTATTGTCGACAAAAGAATTCATTGCATCGACTATGCCAAGCTCTTTTCCATTCCAGCTGTCGGCGAATACCACTAGTTTTTCCCTCACCACGCTTCCCGACGACCACGTGGTGTCGTGTTACATCTCCGATGGCGTGCTCTGGTACAAGGAAAGCCACACCCGGGGGTTCATCTGGTACGAGCCCGAGCCCCTCATCGGGACCAACCTCACGGGCGCGTCCAATCTCGTGGTGCGCTCGGTCCGGCAAGGCACCAGCACGGTGCTCCTGGCGAGCTGGGATGCACTGGTGGAGCCATCAAACGCATCGTCCAGGCGGGCGTTTTTTGCAACCATCGAGCTCTCCAGCCCGCGGCAGGTCACCGGCCCGATGCTGGCCGCGGGGGATGCGTCCCCACCTGCGCGTGAAACGTACCCGTCCGTGGCAGGGGATGATGCCTCGGGATATTGTCTTGCGTGGGTGAGGAACACATCGGGGTCGGATGAGATCGTCTTGCGAAGCGGCCCGGGTTTGGCGAGTCTCACGGACATCTATGTTATATCTCACGCGGACGGGTCGACCGTGCGTTCACTCTTCATCGTCGATGAGCCCTTCAAAGGATTGGGCATCGTGTACCAGAAAACCAACGCGACGCATGATGAGATGGTCTATCGCCCCATCTCCCTCGACAGCGGGCCAGGTTCACCAAGCACGGTGCTCGATTTTTCAAGCGCCACCGGGGTCATCATATCTATAGACGTGTCTATTGCTACTATGGGAAACAAGGTCGTCTCCTTCCAAGAGATCGGGTTCATGAACGATTCCGTGCCCATCAACGTGTCGCGCGTCGCGTGGATGCCCATGCAAGACGCGAACGGGACGTGCGCCGGGACGTGCGTGGTCAAGAATTCCACCCTCGCGTCCAACGATGCCGTGTATCTCCAGCACGTCATCTTCTCGAATGACCAGGTCCTCACGGTCTGGCTCGAACGAGATGGCACGGGAGGCGCGTTTTCCATCATGTATTCCATCATCGATTTCGACATGACCAACAGGAATTCCATCTACCATAGCATCTTGCTCTCCTACGTGTTCGCGGCTGCTGGTATTTTCAACCTTGCCATCCACAAGTTACTGAAGCGGAGGGCACAAGTGGGGATGGATGCTGCGGATGCCGAGCCGTGGAACAACATTTTCATCAGCATCATCTTCTTCACGCTTAGCGGGTTGATGTTGCTCCCTTTTTCTGGATTTCAAGGCGAGTCGCTGGGGAATTCATTTGCAGACGGGTTCATCTACCCCGCGCCCATCAACCTCGCGTCGCTCATCGTGATCGGGTTCGTGTTCTTGTTTTACCTCGTTTCAACACCCGTGATCGATCATTTCTGGCGCCGGGACTTCCGGACGCGCAAGGACACGACGTTATTCGATGACGAGACCCGCCCCTACACGTGGAAGCAAGAATTCATGAGGAAGATCCCGCACTTGGTCACTGCCATATTCATTGCCGGGTTCGACCCCGTTGGCGCGGCTGCGATGCGATTCGCGGACATCAACAAGTACAATCTCTACAATTTCGTCAACGAGGGGGCCATCATCTTTGATTATGCACTGCGGCTTAACAACATCGAGGTTGGGAGCTATGCCGTAAAAATCGTGATGACGTCGGGCGCTATCTTCTTGTGGGTGCTCGACCTTCACATGTTGCTTGCCCCGAATCGCTACTTCTTCATGAAAGATTACCTGAATTATATCAGCCGGAGAAAGGAGAAGACGTCGATGGCCGACTTCGTGGTCATGATCATCTCGTTGCTGGTAATGATCATCCTCCTCACGTACAACCCGGCCTACAAGCTCCAAGGACATATGGTCTCGATGGCAGGATTCTGTTCCTTGTGTTTCGGTGACACGATGGGCGTGGTCGTGGGAAAGTCATTCGGGAAACACCCGTTAATTGGAAACAAGAAAAAGACGTGGGAAGGTGCGATTGCCGGCATGGTGACGTCATTCGGCTTGTCGTTGATCTTTTTATCGTGGCCATTTGCCTTGCTTGTTGCGGCGGTTTATCTCCTCGTGGACCTCATCACGCCCCGGCTCCCGATTTCCGACAACATCATGATTCCCTTGCTCCTGGCCGTCGTGTTCCTGCCCTTGCTACCTTTCGTGGATTCGTTCCTGATGCAATTGTACTTGTAGGCGGGATAGGTTTATAAGGTAAAAGCGAGCAGAACGATTTGGATTCGCGTCTCGCGTGCCCAAGGAAAATACCATGGCCTCGTTCGGTTCCGTTGCCGGTATCGCAATATATTACGTCGTGTTTGTTTTCGTCGTGTTCGTCATACATGTTGTCTCGTGCTTTTCCTTGTCGATCGAGAACGTGCACATGCCGAACGCGATGCCGCGTAGCAAGGCTATCGCAGGGAACGAGCGTGGCACGGTCCTCGGCACGGTGATTGCGTGCTCGGTGGTGCCCACTGGATCGAATGCCAGCCGTCCCTTAGGATTCCTAATGGATTGGAATATGGCTCGCGTGCCCAACCTTGATGGCGCGTTCTGGTACCGGCACCCGCTCGGTGTCAATTGCAACGTCTACGCGTTCAAGTGCGGCGATGGCTCGATCGACCTGGTTGACACGGGCATAATACGTGCAAGGCCCGTGCTTGCCCACGTGCTACGTAACATGGCTAGGGATGGCATTGATTTCAGGCGTGTCCGCAACATTTTCCACTCCCATGGTCATTTCGATCATTGCCAAGCGGATAGGTGGTTTATCGAGCATTCAATGCATGATATCCGCGTCCACGTCCCTGAACCCGATGCTTGGCGGCTCCTTCCGGGAAACGGAACGCGGCAACGCAATTACTTCGCGGGCGAGGTCGGGCGATATATGCACGGGGATATCAACGCGAAGCTGGCCAGCGGTGGATTTCGCTCGGTTGATTGGCAGTTCCGCTTGATCATGAGCAAGTTCATTTCCATACCACCGTTACCCGAAGATACTATTGTACGGTTGAAACATGGTGAGACGATTTCCATCGGCGACCATACTGCCCGCGTGATCACCACCGGTGGCCATTCGGATGGCCACTCGTTTTTCCACGTCCAACGTCTCGATTTGCTCGTGATCGGCGATAATGACGCGGTCAACGAGCTCACGTGCAATTACCGGGACATTATCGTGTCGGCCGCCATCATCAAGAACCTCGACCCGGCAATCATGCTGGGTGGTCACAACGCCATCCGCACCACGAGACCAGCCGTTCGCCTTGCATCCGAAGGATGGTTTAAGAAGTTCCACCGTTTCATAAGAATGTTTACCAAGGCCGCCAAGGTGTTCGAGAACAAGATTCCCCTGTCGTTTTTCCTGACCAAGGTGCTCGGGTATGCCGGCGGCATCGCGTGGGCCCGGTTCTGGGCGTTCCAGACGTTGTTCGTTATCGCGAAGTTCCTCCACGACGAGGGCCTCGGCATCATGGTGCAAGAATCCGGGGACATCTTCTTGGACGTGAATACCGGCCGGATGGATTCGTGGGTAGAAAATATCGACACGTGGCTCGAAAACGCCACGAACCGGTGCCTCCAAGGCAAGCGCCCGTGAGAGCATCACTCCTGGTCCTTGGGCAAGCAGCATTTCTTGTATTTCTTGCCACTCCCGCACGGGCACGGGTCGTTCCTTCCCACCTTTCCGGCGGCACGCGCGGGGCGTGGCTTAACCTGCTTGTCTATCATACCCTTCAAGTCCTTGAGTTTCTCGTCGACCACGCCTGCAACCGCCTGGATGAATTCCAGCGTGTCCCTGACCAAGAGCAAGCCTTTTTCCTTCTTGCCGGTCTCCGAGTAAAACAACTGCAAGTTTTCCATGGCCACCTTGAGGTACCGGGAGTACACGTGTGGTTCGTCTTGGACCAGGCCCTTGTACAGGTTATAGCTTTTCACGAATGCTTGCTCGGCGGCCTCGTGCTGGCCCATGTTCTTGTAGGTGCTTCCGATGTTGTTGAAGACCATTGCCATCTCCGGCACGTGGGACATTCCCTTCCCGTCGTTTACTTGCTCGTACACCTTCAACGCCTCGTGATAAGATTCGAGCGCGCCCGCAAACTCCTTCAAGTCGTTTTTCACGACACCAATGCTGTTGAGCAAGGTGCCACGCGTGACGAGGAATGGCCCCACCTTGTCAGCGGGAATTTCGTCGTGGGCGCGCAAGGCGGCCTCGAAGGCAGCCCTTGCACCGGCGAGCATGCCCCTCTCGCGAAGCAGCGAGCCCAAGCTCGCGTGGGTGTTTGCCAGGTCGTGGTGGCTTTCAGGCGTCCCGCAAGCAACCAGCGCCTCGCGTATGGCGAGCGCCGCGGAAAAGGCTTGCTGCGCTCCATCCGCATTCCCGGCCTTGCGGAGGGCGGTGCCGAGGTTGTTCCACGCCTCGGCGAGCCTGGCGTCGTGCGCGCCGGGATCGCTCTTGGCGAGTTTCTTCCGTATCTCGAGGGCCGTCTCGAAGCTAGCGACCATGGCATCTATCTTCCCTTGCCTCCGCAAGACCACGCCGAGTTCCGTGTGGATGGAACTCGCCAGGAGCAAGTTGCCCGCGTCGTCGATGCCATCAATGCAAGGCGGTATAGTTTCCAACGCGTCCTTGTAATGTGTTTCTGCATCCTCGAGCCTGCCAGATAGCTGGTAAAAACTTCCCAAATTGCTGCAAGTTTGCAAAAACTTGAAGATAACTTCTTGCTTGCACGCAGCAACCCCCTTGCGGTACGCTTCTTTTCTTTCAAGCAAGACCCGCTCGTCGGCGAGTTCGGAATCGGGACCGGGCACGGATACTCACCACGTCGTGTACGAAAAGCTGGCTGGGAATAAAAGGAAGTGCACGGGATGCATGCAAGGCTGGCGTGGTGCTTGCATCAATCGACTTTCGTCCCGCATTTCTTGCATTGGTGGGTCTTCGCGTAGACCGGGAGGCCAAATCCAAACGAAATAGGTCTCGTCTTGTCCTGGACCTCGTTGAACGAGGTCGATCCGCAATTCGGGCAGACCAAGCGCCCGCCAGCATCACCGCTCGCGGGTGCAACGCCTCCCCCGCCTCCCGGAAGCGGCTGCACGTCCCATCCCTTCTGTGCCAGGAAATCCGAAGGCCTGACGTTTTGCTCGTTATCGACCGCCTGTTGGATGCTATCCACTTGCACGCGGCTCCCACTCGTGTCCTCCCAGCTCGTTTGCACGGGACGCGCGGCCGGTGCTTGCACTTGGCGAGCCGTCGCGGCGACGGGACGGGACGGCGGTGCTGTTGCTGCCGTCGGCGGCGTTTCCCCCGCATCCGGGTTGAAGAGCCTGCCGCAGTCCTTGCAGGTATATTTTTTAGCGAACAAGTACGGCGGTGTGAACGAGAGCGGCTTGCTCTAGTCATCATCCTCCCTGAAATTGATCACGCCACACTTCCCGCACATCTTCCTCCCCCCTGGCGTCGTGTAATCCTTGCCGGGCGTTCGCGGTTCTGCGGGCTCCTCGTATTCCATCACCTGGGGCGCAACGGGTTCTGGTTGGGGCTGGTACGTGCTCCGTTGCACGGGTTCCTGGTAGGCCGACTGCTGCGAGGTCGCGGTGAAGGTCGAGGCCGCGGTGGGTTGCATCACGGCTTGTGCCTCTTGCCACGAGTGCTTTTCTATCGGGCGCTGCGCCACGAGGGTCTCGTCGCTAAATGCCGACCGTACCGGCTTGGAGATGACCTCGCGCTCGGGAGCCGCAGGTTTCGGGTGTGCGAGTTGTTGTGGTTGTTGTTGTGGTCGCGGCTGCGGTTGCGGTTGGGGCTGGGATTGTGGCCTTGGTTGCGGTTGGGGCTGGGATTGTGGCCTTGGTTGCGGTTGGGGCTGGGGTTGTGGCCTTGGATGCGGTTGGGGTTGGGGTTGTGGCCGCGGCTGGGGTTGGGGTTGCGGTGCGGCTTGGACGGCTGGCGCCGGAATGCTGGTTTTCTGCTGCTTGAGGATGTCCCGCAATTGCTGCGCCTCGTTCAAGGCTTCCTTCATCAACGCCGAGAGAGGGCGTTTTTCACGCGCCACGACGTTGCCAACATCGCCGGTCTTGAGATTCCACGTTATTTCCTTGATCTTTCCCTTGCCTTCAACCGGCGCAGAATCGAACCCTTGAATGCCCGTGATGTCTTCTGGCTTGACGAATTTCGGTAGCTCGGGTAATGCCGGCAGCTTCTTGGCGGGTGCACGTGCGACCGGCTGTGGTTGCGCGGCAGTCACGCCATAGGAAGGCTGGTTCCCCGCGATATCCATCGAGAAAACAGGGACGTCTTCAGAATATTGTGCTGGAGGCCGTGCTGGAGCTTGTCGCGGGTCTACCGGTGCATCGTCTCCGGGCAGAGCCAATCCGAGGGCTCCCAATATCATTTGACCCTCTGAAAGGTCATCATCATCGAATCTGTCCTTGTCTTTCTTCTTTTTTGCCATTTCATGCAACCGCCGGGTGAATGGATTCACAATCTCGAATCTATTCTATGAATAGATTCACAATCTCGAAATAAAAAACCTTTTTGCTAGGGCACATGCTTTACCTTGAACGTGAACGATGATTCACCATGAACGTTGCTCGGAAATGCGTGGTCGCCGTCCTCGACGGCATGGCTGATGTCCCCGTTATGGAGGACCCCCGCAAGCGAACCCCTTTAGAAATGGCAAGAACCCCGTTTCTCGATCGCATCGCGCGGGAAGGCCTCGTTGGATACATCCACTCGGTGGGCATGTGGCAAGTGGGTGGTTCGGACACGTCGCACGTCGCGTTGCTCGGTTACGACCCGTGGTCAACCTACACGGGGCGCGGCCCCATCGAGGTCGCGGGAACGGGCGTGGACCTCCAGCCCGGGGACGTGTCCATCCGCTGCAACTACTGCTCCGTCACGGGAGACGACCTGGTCCTCACCGACCGCACTGCCAGCTACGTGCGCGAGGGTACGGTCGAGCTAGCGCGGGCCATCAACGAGCAAGTGAGGCTGTCGGACCCGGCGGTGTCGTTCGAGTTCCGCAATTCCGCCGACTACCGATGCGTGGTCTTCTTCCGCGGGCCAGGTATATCCGCAAACATCAGCGACATGGACCCGTCATACGACATCATCACTCTCGATGCACGGGAATTGGCATCGATCAAGGCAAAACCACGCATCGTCGACGCGAGGCCCAGGGACGGGACCCCGGCGGCGCGCCACATGGCCGAATTGCTCACGGAATGGGTCAGGAAAGCCCATGCGGTCATGGACGTCCATCCCGTGAATGCCGAACGGCGGCAGAAACACCTCCCCCCGGCGAATTGCGTCATGCCACGGGGTGCAGGTGCAACGCCGCTTTACGAGCCGTTCTTGGACAAGTGGGGGTTGCACGGTGCATGCGTCGCAGGCACCGGTCTCATCAAGGGAATCGGGAAGTTGCTCGGCATGTGCGTCCCCAACGTTCCCGGCACGACCGGGTACATCGATTCGGACCTGAACGCCAAGGCAAGGGCCGCGCTGGCGTGCTTGAACGACGGCTGTGAATTCGTCCTCATCCACGTTGAATCGGTTGACGAAGTTTCCCACGACAAGAACGTGGACTTGAAGGTGAAGATGCTCGAGAAATCGGACGAGATGCTTGGTATCCTGATGGAAGACCTGCCTGAAAACGCGATCGTTTGCGTCCTCTCCGATCACACCACGTCTTGCGTGAAGGGAGACCACACAGCGGACCCGTCGCCGGTTGGCGTCTGGTCAAGGAAGCCATGGTACGCGGCCGACAACGTAGACGCGTTCTCCGAGCGGCTGGCATGCAAGGGCAGCCTGCACCACATGGAAGGCAAGGAATTGATGCCGTTCCTGCTGTCCAAGATGAGGGCTTGATGCCACCAAGGCACGCAATTGAAATACTAGCGACGTAAAATATGGGCCGGGTGGAAATCACATGGACGTCGGACTTGTCTTCGGGAAGATCGCGGGGCTGCTCAACGTCGAGGAGTTGAAAGCGCTGTGCAAGTCGTGGGGAATCAAGGGTTTTAGCGGCTTGAAGAAGATGGACTTGATCTCGCTGGTAAGAACGAGCCGGAGCGACGAGGAGCTTGCAGATTTCATTTCCAAGGACGGCTTGAGCAAGTTGAAAGCAGTCATCAGCCAATCCGTCGAGTTGCTCAACGGCGGGTCGGTCGCTGGGGAAAAGCTCGATGAAATTACCTCCAAGGGTGAGAGCGATGTTGAGGCCACCTTCACGGGACTCCGGTGGACGACCCGGTTCTCGGCAACGGCTGGCGATCTCAACAACGGCCTCTATTCGTGCGATTGCAAGGCATCCGAAGCAGGCGGGGCGTGCGTTCATTTCTGGGTGGCTATCCTCCACGTGCTGCGTGCACGCATGACCCCCACCGGGACCGGCGACGAGGTGGTCGGCCTCGTGCGGGACTTGTTGCCTGCCTACGTGGCGCGGGTCGAGGCGCCAGCCGTGCCCCCCGCTGGTGAGCCCCCGATGGCGACCGGCAAGCCGCTGCACGAGTTGCTTGGCGGCCTCACAGAAGGCGGGAGGCTCGACACAGCGCTCGTGGAGCTGGGGCTCAAGGCGCCGGCTCCCAAGAAGGCGAGAAAAGCCAAGGATGCGCCTCCCGTGGAGGACGAGAGTCCCGTGGACAGACCCAAGGTGGCGGTCGTGCTGTCCTTCCCGGTGCTTCGTACGACCCGGCCCGCGCGCATCGAGGTGGAATTCTCCCGGTTCGAGGAGGATGGCTCCGAGATGGCGACCAACTTGCGAGTCTTGATCGACGAGGCGTCCAGCACCATCGCCCATGAGGGTTGCAAGGATTTCGACATGCGCATGGCACGGCAGAAAAAGCTTTGCAAGCACTTGATCCAGACGTTCCTTTCCCTCGGCAAGGATGAATCCCTGGCTAGGCACTTGCTCGGGAAGTTGCAGGCCTTTTCATTCCTTCGGTCGATCCCGGAATCTGGAGCAACGCGGAAGCTTTCCTCGGAGATGCTTTCCACGCGACCGGTGGTCACCGTTGCGGACCAGGACGTTTTGAAGGAAAAAATCATGGCGTACCTGGTAGAACACCAGGGAGATGCAGCGGCACTATCCACCACGGCAATCGAGCTGGAACTCGGTAGTGGTGATGGTACCGGTGGCGTGGCGGACACGCTTGCCGTGATGGTCAACGAGAACACCATCGAGAAGACCAAGGGCGGCTGGTTCAAGGTGAAATGAAGCTCGCGTTCAAACGTTGTTCTTTCTCTTCCCGTGCATGGCGAGGCACACTTGTATCTTCCGCTCCAGCTCGTCGAGCCCAGTGCGGGTCCTCGTCGAGAAAGGTATCACGTCCCTTCGGTCGAACCCGGGCCCGATCCCGTCCACGTCCAGTGCATCCATCAAGAATTCGATCTCTTCCTCGGCAACACGCTTCGGGAGCTTGTCCACCTTGTTCGCGAGGATGACGGTCGGGATGTCGTGCTCTCGCAAGAAGGTGAAAAGTTCCTTGTCGAACGGCGTTGATATGCCTTCATACTTGGTGAAAACTGCCCTGAAGACGGGCAAGTTGATGACTTCTATGGCGAGGAAGATCGATTGGTGGTGCTCATCGATGAACGAGATGATGTCCTCTTGCACCTTCCGTTCCGTCTCGCGAGACACGTTTTTCATGTAGCCGAAACCGGGCATATCGACGATCGTGAACCCGTCCAAGGGAATCACGACATTTCTCCTCGTGACGCCTGGGTTCTTGCCAACCTTGATGAGTTTCTTGAAAGCGGTTGGTGAAAGCAACCGGCACAAGCTACTCTTTCCCGTGTTCGAGCGCCCGATGAGAACAAGCAAGGGCGTTTCTCCTTGGAATCCCGCCTCGTCATCATCGAAAGAAGTAATTCCCATGGGTCATCACGACGCTAGTTTAGAATGCTACCACGTATAGGGCATGCACGTTCATAAATCGCCAAAGAAGTCGTTGATCATCTTCTTCTCTTCCTTTTTCGTGACCACGGGCCTCTTGGAAAGCGGCCTGCCGAACCATTATTCCATCGGTGCCGTCGGGGAATGGTTCTACCGCATCGTGCTGGGCATCAACTTTGATGAATCCAGCCCGGGCATGGAACGCGTGGTGCTGGTACCGCGACCGGGGGGCTCCTTGAAGTGGGTAAAAGGGCATTATGACTCCATCCGCGGGCGTATCGAATCGGCGTGGGACCGGGACGAGAAAGGGGAGAGAACGACGTTCACGTTTTCGATCCCGCCAAACGTCCGCGCCGTGGCGACATTACCAACGCGTGAAGGGTGCACGATCACCGAACACGGCAATCCCTTGGACGACGTGAATGACGTGAAAGTGATCCAGACCGGAAACGAACTCGTAACTATGGAATTTGGGCCGGGTTCATACCGTTTCGAGATCACTTGGCCAACCGGGGGAAATCCTCAAAAGACTGGCGCCTCGTAAGTACGGTGGTGATGGCTGGATGCTCAAGGCGTTCATCTTGATTAAACTGAAATCGAAGTCCATCGCGGCCAGCATCGATGCCGTGCAAAAACTACCTGGCGTGAAGCGTATTTGCACCATGACAGGCGAGTTCGACCTGCTCGTGGAGTTCGAGGGCGACGGGACCGAGGAGTTGCACGACTTCCACTTCAAGCTCGACGGCATCGACTCGATCGAAAACGTCATCACCAACGTTGTCATGAAAGAATTCCGGCCGTGAAACACCAGCGAGGCGCCGCGATCGAGGGCGACACGGCACCACGGCACCGGCATGTATAAAAGGTTCTTATGAATATTCATTATTCATGTCATCTACGAGGAGAGGTGGAGTTGCATGGATGCTCGTAATTTTCGTCCTAGCGGGGGCATCCGTGCAAAATCCACAAATGAAAGAAACATTTATCACGAGCGGCCTATCTTCATCTGCATCGTGGACAGTCTCAAGCCCGGTAGTCATCAACAACTGGGTAACGGCAAATGCAACATATCCGTGGATAAACGGTGCTGGCACAGCTGGAAATCCGTATCGCATCGAGAACGTGACCTTTGATGCAGGTTACGCGGGGGGATGCCTGGAAATCAATGCACCGTTTGCATATTTCGAGATCATCAACTGCACGTTTGCCAATTCAAGTTCTGGAGCGATGGACGGTGGACTCGAATTATACGGGACGGGGGTTGGAGTGGTGAGTGGCTGTACATTTACCAACAACTCCAACGGCATCTACGGATCGGGTGGACCGACCATGTACATCATTGATTGCGACGTGTATAATAATTCAAGGAAAGGCATGTATATTGCTGGCATGAATGACATGATCGTTCATGATAATCGTGTCTATAACAATTCCGAGGAGGGAATACGTTTTAATGGTGGTAACAACGTTACAGTTAGCTTCAACGTGCTAACGACAAACGCTTATACCCAACTCGTGTTTGAGACCACGGACAACGCATCGGTAATAGCAAATAACATTTCCGCGGCACAAGGCGCAATAACGATGGGCCAAAACATCCACAACGCGACCATCAGCTGGAACGAGATGCATTACTTGGGTTCGGGAAGCAACACGGGAATTCAAACATACGAGCTGTACAATTCAACTGTGGAATATAATACAATCGAAGGGTTCTATCAAGGACTCTCGCTTGGTTCTGCTCGCGACGTGAACGTGTCCAACATCCAAGTACTGGATTCGATCAATGACGGCATAGTAGTGTCATGGAGCAACAACGTGAATCTCTCGTATTGCAACTCGTCAAACCAAGGATACTTTGGGCTGTACCTGGATAATTCGGATAATTGCCGCGTTGAACATAGTTTGTTCAACGATAACTCGTTCCGTGGCATCAACTTTGCAAATTCTGAAAACAACGTCATATATAATTGCCAGGTTAATGGCCATCCGCAACAAGGAATCCAAATCGCCACGAATTCCCACGGGAATCAGATCCTGGGGTGTCAAGTAGAAAATAACATATGGGGTATCAACGTGGATAATTTCATTGACAATACATTCATAAATGGATGTGCAATCGTTGATAACGAGTACGGGGTATCCGCGGATAGCCCGACAGCGATTCAAGAAAATTATATTTCCGGTAACCAGTACGGGGTGTCGCTTTGGATAGAGAACTGCACGGTCTATCGCAACGTGCTCGCGGGTAACTGGAGGGCCAGTAGCGATGCGGGCGGTATTGGGGTGTATGGGAATAATGCACGCGTGATAAACAACACCATCATGGAGTCAAAGTCATTCGGGGTCAGGCTTGATAATGTAATCAATGTAACAGTCGAGGGAAACCTATTGTACGAAAATGATATTGGAGTTGATCTTAGCAGCAGCCCGGTAAACGATTCAATGGTGATCAGGAATACCTTTCTCTACCACGCGACAGCAAATGTACATGTTAACACGCTTGGAATCAACAACGCGTTCAATAACACCGTGATGGGCAACGCCTGGTGGGATTACACGGGAACGGATAGCAACGGGGATGGCATTGGCGAGACGCCGTACGTGATCGACGGCTCGAACCACGATTACATGCCCATCGTTGCAGCAGATTTCACGGGTTTTACAGGCGTCACGCCCAACCAGACCGTGGAATTCACGGTTGGGAGCGTGGCAATCAACTGGACCATCCTTGATACCGCACTCATCAACCCGGTGAACCCCCGTGGCACCATGTATTATTCGATCTACGTTAACGGCTCCTTGGTGTTAAATCGCATCCCCACGTTCCTTGGCGATGAGGTCTCCTGCATGGTTCCTGTCGGAACCCGTGGTTTGCACGAGATAATGATCGAAGTGATGACGGGATTCGGGTGTAACACGAGTAACACCGTTGGTATAACCTCGATAAACACGCCACCCGCGGTTACAGCCCACGCGTCCTTCGGAACCAGCTTTTTCAACGGTACCACCGGGAACACTGTCAATTTCAACGTCACCGATCCCTCGTTTGCCAGCGGTGCTTACAACCTCACGATTAATGGCTCCGTGGTTTCGTCCGGCATCCACGCCAACACGTCATCGCTGGTGACATTCAACGTGGACTGGATCGGCCCCGGAACCCACCGTGTTGGAATAGAAATCGATGACGGGTACGGGGCAACCGGATCAGCAAGCATGAATGTAACCGTTGTAAAGTTCAACGAGTACCCGGTTATCAACGTTACGACCACGTTCTCCGGGGGATTCGTGAACGGGAGCACGGGCAATGTCGTGACGTTCACAATCACGGATGAATTCCTCATCAACGGCAATTTCACGCTCTGGATAGATGGCAAGGTCGTTCAAACGGGCAATTTCACGTCGTCACCCTTGACCCTGACCTTGAACGTTGACGGCCTCGAACCCGGGGAACATAACGTCGTGCTCGATGTATCGGACGACTACGGGGGATTCGATTCCGAGTCTGCGATCTTCAACATCACCGCACCGCAAACCACCGGCGTGATCGGCGTGAATGATGTTCCTTTCATCATCCTCGTGGCAAGTGGAACGATTTCAATAATTGCGATCGTGCTCCAAAGGCAGAGAAGAGCGATGATCGTGCATTGAAAATGATGGGGCTTGCTCGTTCTCTCCCATGTTCTTACCATTTTTTTTTCCTGCAACGCCGCACGCGCACCCGGTGAAGCAATTCAACCCCCGGGGGCTCTTGCGAACACGGGACGCACCTTGCCGAGCGAACAAGGACGCCCGCGTCGCGGGCGCGCGGGGCGCGCGGGTGAAAGGTTAATGTACCGAGACCGCCGGTATTCCTAGTACACCAGTCGAGACTGGAAGGCGTTCACCGTGGACCTGCAATTCAG
Source organism: Promethearchaeota archaeon (assembly GCA_041305945.1). Classification (GTDB taxonomy): domain Archaea; phylum Asgardarchaeota; class Lokiarchaeia; order Sigyniarchaeales; family Sigyniarchaeaceae; genus JBGLND01. The sequence goes on along the minus strand of JBGLND010000001.1, from coordinate 923,569 downwards.
CAACCCGACCATCGTGCACGCGCTGTGCACGGGCGCAACGTTCATGATCATGCATTGGATAGCGCACGTGCTCGGCGAGGCAGGCATCATCGTGATAGATCAGGTGATTGTTGATATCGGGATATGGCTGTTCTGGGTTGGGCTTGCCATCGTCGCCGTGTTCGGCGTGATCTTTTTCCTTGAAAACGATGTCGTGTGAGGCTCCCAGCGGGGTTTTCGTGGTGTACCAAACGAGGGGGCTGCGCCACCACGGTTCGATGGCACGAATGAACGTGATCCGATGGAGAAACGCATCCCCGCTAGGCAGGCCACGGAAAAACATCGTTCCCACGCCCATGGCGCGTGAATGCCCGCGCGCGGGGAATCCATGCGAGGCGCGGGGATAATAGGGATAATAAATGTATATAAGGTTAGGAGTCAATTTTATATCACCACGACGTGGCACGCGGCCACGACACGGTAAGAGTAACCAAAGGTGCAACATCATGGGTTTGGTAACGTGGGTAACCGATTGTTCGGGCGCGAACAAAGCCTGGATAGAAAAGTTCAAGTCCGGCAAATTTGCCGGGGATAACAAGGACGACGTGCTGCTGTTCTTCAAGGCTCTAACCGATTTCGGCACGCTCAACGAGGACTACCGCGAGGTTGTCGAGGACGCGCTGGTGCAATACGGCGAGATCGTGCAATACTACGAGGTTCGCAACACCGACGTGAAAATCGTGTTCATGGCAAATGAAAAGGAGCAAAAGGTCGGGACGTTCACGGGCAGGTGGCAAGACGTGCAGGCGGAACTGGGGCTTAAGAACCCATGTTCGATGGAGATGATACCAGAAGCCATGAAGCAAATCATGTCTGGCAACCCGAACACCGATTCTTTCTTCATGGCGGGCAATCTCACCGTCGCGCAGGGACATCCCATCAAGCTCGCCATCCTCGGTCGTGAGTTCGTCACGACATTTTACGAGGAGAACGGGATCGATCCTTGAACGTGGATTCCTTTTTCCTACATTTTTTACCCTTTTTTCTGTTAGCTATAGTCTATTTTGTCAGCAAAACGATAATCTAAGTGACAAAAAAGTTGTCACAATGTGAAATCCTCAATGAGTAAAGATTTCAGAAAAATATGGAATTTCATGAAATAAAAAAAGAAAAATGGTCGTAATGAGTAACTATCGATATCGCACGCGTTCGTGATTCTCGCCAAACTCCTTGTAAAGAACGCCATCGCAATACATGGCGATTTTTCTACCCTGATCCATTTCCCGAACAATAACCTGCTTCCCGGCCATGAGCGATCCCAACGGGAACGTCCACCCGCGGTATTTCACGTACCCATCCTTGTTTACCTTTCTCTCGAATTCCTTGTTCCGTATGCGCATGAAGTCCATGTCAACAACGTGGGATGCAAGGCGAGTATCACCGTGGTACACCTCGAACCGGTCACCATTGTCCAAGACTTCAACTTTGCATCCCGCATGACCAGGCGGGACCTGGATGGTTTCCTTCTTGTACGAGATGGTGTTGTATTTCGAGACCTTCCGGATGCCGGCAATCATGAACCACCTGTCCCAATCGATGGTCGTGACAAGCGGGCGATGAATACGGTCCGGGATTCCGAAGTACAGGTCGGCAGGGACCTTCCCGGGCGGCAGGGAACGATGGGGTTTCTCGTTGTTGTACCAGGTTACCCAGCCATCCAGCGTGGTGTTCAAGTCACTGATGGTCATGTCCGCGTTTCTCGCAGCATGCAATCTCGCTTCCGAGAGAAAACTGCTCGCGATCGTTCCGAACCACCGTTCCAGCTTTCCCTTCGTCTGCGGATGATAGGGTCGCGCGAATATCGGCTCGACATCGATGATTTCCAAGAATCGTGAATACTTGGTGCCGAGTTCCCCGAGGATGTTTCGGAATTGGCTCCCGTTATCGGCCAAGACCTGATTCGGTCGCCCGTATTCTTCGAATGCATCTCTCAATGTTCTGAGCACGTTAATACCCCGCTGGTCGCTGTAGTAACGTGCCGCTACGATGTACCTGGAACAATCATCGAGGATGGCATGGAGATATACCTTTCCGACATGTCCTATTGTTTGGACGCCGGCTATGTCTATTTGCCAGAGGTCGTTTGGTCGCGGCCTGGTGAATTTGACATAGCCCTTTCTATTTTCATTGGGGTTCGGTTTCAACCCCGCATCGGCGATGTACTTACGAATCAAGGAGATCGACTGGCAATCCTTTCTCATCTCGCGCTTTAAGAAACAATGAACTGCAGACGCCGAGCGATGCACGTTTTCCTCCTTGAGCGCCCGTATACGATCGAAAACCGCAGCGGGATAGTGTCGCGGGCGTATCCTTGTTCGCTTGGTAATGCTGACAGGGTGATCCCGGTGCTTTTCACCGTCCCGGATCCATCGACGTATCGTTCGCGGGGAAACCTCGAAATGCTTGGCGATATCTGCCAAGGACATGCCTTTCTCGTGGTACATCAAGAAGGCATCCTGCTTCATCAGTTCTTTTTCTTTCCGTTTCAGTGCTTTTTCATGATGTGTCATCGTGCCACCTCCTTTCGATGGCACGAATTGCATCCTCTTGGTTATTCTATAACCCTCCAATCATCCGACCGCGTGCTGGGATATCACGGTCATTGATAAGAAAATCGTGTAACGGATCTTGTCACTCCGGCTGGCGAGGTATGTCGTCGCCAACATAACGCGGACAAGGGGAACTGACCAATGAAAACCTGTCAATTAAATTATCGACCACTTGTGGGCAGTAATCTATTTTTTGTCATTTAAACCGGCGATTCGTGACAAATTTAGATTACTGATGACAACCACCTGAGGGCGCGGTGCTTAACTGGCTATCCCGGTCGGGAGCATGCTTATTAACCACTTAATTCCAAGGGTATTAACCTTTCACGAGTTGGTAGAACATGGTGATTGTTCGTTGCAACTCGTTTATAAAGGGAAAACAAAGGACGTTTTCGAGCTGGACGATGGCACGTATCTGCTCAAGTTCAAGGATGACGTGACGAGCACCGATGGCGTGTTCGATCCCGGGTCGAACACCGTCGGCATGTCCATTGAAGGCATCGGGAAGGCAGGGCTTCGATTGACCAAGTTTTTTTTCGAGGTCATCAAGAAGAATAACATCCCCACGCATTACATCGATGCAAACATCAAGGAATCAACGATGACGGTGCTGCCGGCTAAGCTATTTGGCAAGGGCCTCGAGGTGGTCTGCCGGTACCGGGCGGTGGGTAGTTTCCTGCGTCGTTACGGGATGTACGTAAAGGAAGCCCAGCCCTTGGATGCATTCGTGGAGACCACGTTGAAGGACGACGCGCGCGATGACCCTCCCATCACGAAAGATGCGCTCGAGATGCTGGGCATACTATCCGCCGGTGAATACGAGGTCTTGAAAGATCTGACGAAGAAAATAAGTGCCATCATCAAGGACGAGCTCAAGAAAAAAGGCTTGGAATTGTACGATATCAAGTTTGAATTCGGGCGGGTCGGGAACGACAACCACCTTGCTCTCATAGACGAGATATCCGGGGGCAACATGCGTGCCTACAAGGACGGGAAGTATATCCAGCCGCTTGACCTGGAACGCATCATGCTTGCTTGATGGTTTCCTCCTTGAATCTTCTCTTCACGTTTTTTTTTTCTACCACGCTCGTGGCTTGCCCTTGTTTCGGACGAACGCGATCTCGAACGTGTACGACTGCACTCCCTGTTGATACCGATGGATATGAAGATGCTGTCGCCCTTGGTAACGGGGAGGTTTAACATCTTGCGCTTCACGAAGCTTTCGAACCGTGAATCGGCTCGGAGCTTGGTGTTGTTCGGGGCAAGTATGACGTTCTTGGACGTGACCTTCTTGGCCTTCCGGATGTTCACGTCATCGTTCAAGCCAACGTTGGAATTCTTCCGGATACGACCATCAATGCGGATGATGCCAAGGCCTTGATCTTGAGGATAAGAAGGCCAAGCAATTGCTGCTGTCGTCTTCTTCTTCTTTCCGATGATCTCGATGATGTCGCCGGTCTTCGCGCTCATCGCGTCCATCGTTTCCGGGTCGATGCGGATGATCGAGCGCCCCACGTCACGCGTGCGGGCCTCCGCGACCTTGACAGAAAACATGGGCTTTTCCGTGTTATCGTCCTCGTCGTCCGGGGCCTCATCGCCAATGATGCTGTCATCCGGGTTGAAATCGTCCTCCGGTTCGTTGGGATCGTCGTTCGACATTTGTTACTCCACGTTCTTTATATTGTGGGATACAAGATGTCCTATGTATTCAAAATTTATTGTTACCATGTATTCGAAAAAACGAAAAAAGGCGTGATTTCCAAGCAATAATCCACGTTCCATCATTTCAAGAATGAATCCAAGCGTGGTTGGTTCCGCTTCTTGAGTTCCTTTTCCACGGTCAAGATTCGCCCGTGCACGCGGTTCTCGGAAAAATTTCGCGAGACGAGAAACTCGACCACCTGCTTTGTTTTCACGGGCGTGAATTGCAGCTTGTAATCATCCGTGACACGTGGTTCGAGAAAGAGAGCACGAACTTCTTGCACAAGCGAGAGCGGGAGCTGCTCTTCATACGCCGGTTTCTTGATATACACGTTCTCGATCGACCCGTGGTCGCGAACAAGCTTCAATGCTGTTTTTTGCCCGACACCATGTATTCCCTTGTTGAAATCCGTTCCAGTCAAGATGCCGATGTCCACCAACTGGGCGCGGTCGATGTCGAGCAATCTAAGCACGTCGGCGAGCTCGAACGACTCCATAACAATCTTGTACCGGACCCCCCGGATCGTCCGGAATTTTTGCTGGGTGAGATTCCGCAGCAACCGAGTCGCGCCGAAGAGAAAACAATCGTAATCTTGCGACGCGATCGTGTGAACCGACCCTTTATTCACCATGTACGCTGCCTGTGATTCTCCCTCGCCCGGGGCCTCCACGTACGGAATGCCCATTAGTCCCAAGAGGTGCTTTATGTCGGGGATCATGTAAGGCTCGATTTTCGATGATGCCTGGGCGAACTTCTTCGCGTCCTCTATCTCGCCTTGTTCCCTTGCTTCCTCCGCCTTGATCTTGGCTTCCTCACGTAGCTCGATGCGTTGAGCGACCGTTTCTGATTTAAGCTTGGAGGGGGTTCCGTCGAAAACGTACACGGGCTTGATGTTGTTTTCCAGCAGGAACGCGTTGCGGTAGAAGAAGCCGGACAGATACGACGTGTTTCGGCCCTCCGCATCGGTAAGCGACTCGCCATCCTCTAACCGGATCGAGCTCAAAAACGAATACAACGCGTTGAACGCGTCTATCGCTATTATCTTCCCGCCCAAGGACTCCAGAGGCGGGGTTTTCTTCGCATCCGCAACGATCTCGTTGATCTTAACGCCCATTGCACGCTCACCCGGCTTTCTCGGTGGTCCATATCCAATCGGTTTTTGGCAATATATGGCTTTCCAGAATCCGCCAAACGGGAACGGATGAGGGAAACCGGGTCACGCGCGCACTTTCTTGATCATGCCCTCGGTGCCGCACTCGGGACACTCGTTGGATTCAGGCGGTTTCTTGAACGTTGCCTCGCAAGCCTCGCACTTGTACACCCACTTGATGATGCGCTGTATCTCGCCGTCCATCGACTTGAAGTGTATGCCGAGGGATTTCAGGACGTTCTGGATGCCATAATCGCCCGTGTACACGGTGACGGGCTGGACAGCTTTCAATTCCATGGCCAAGGCAATCACGCCGAGATCTGCCTCGCTCAAGTTGGGAAGGTCACCGGTGCTTTCTGCAGCGTTCTTAGCCGCGTCCAGGGAGCGAGCACGGCGGATCTGGGCACCAGCACCGAGCAACTTTTCAAGTTGCAGCTTCGGGACGCGGCTCTTTACCTCACCCACGACTTGCTCTGGAACGGCAGCAATCACGTCTTTTCGGGTGAACGAGGCGCCCCGCAAAAAGAAACCGGTGTCAATGATAACCACGTGTTCAGAGGACATCAGAAATCAGTCTTGTTTTGGTATCGAAGATTAGCTCATTGGGTAACGAGTGATATGTGGTTAAAACGAAGAAGTAAAAATTTGCATAAAAACTATTCTCTCGCGAAGCTCGATGCACGCGAGCGCTTGATGATGGCCAGACTCGCTGTATCTCGCGGGTCCTTGACCCCGCCCTAGCTGCACGAATCATGTTCTCACTCTTCTGGCTGGTCGTGTTTTGGAACGGGGAACTTGGCACCGGGAAGCAACTTGCGGTTCAACCGGGAAAAAAATGAACTTCTTTCGCTCCGGAGCAGCGAGATGGAGCTCGTCGATTTCTTGATGGTCACCTTCCGTGCGGATGACAGCACGATCTCTTGCTGCCCGTCGATGGCCACCACCGCGTTGAGTTTAGGCCTGAGCAGCTCGATCTCGATGGTCGAATCGGGTTTCACCACCAACGGCTTCAATCCCGTTCGCGCGACCGGGCACACGGGGACGATCTGGATCGCTTCGACGTCCGGGCTCATGATGGACCCGCCGGCAGAAAGGGAGTACGCCGTGGACCCGGTCGGGGTCGAGATGATGATGCCGTCGACGTATCCTGTTGAAAATACCTTTCCATTCACGCGGATCGTGATGCTCAACGCTTTCGATGGACGGGATGTTATCACGAGTATCTCGTTGAGCGCGGGCGGCATCGAGGCGTGTTGCTGGTGTGACCCGTGCGAGTTGTGCGTGTTGTACGAGTTCTGGGACGGGGTTCCCTCGTCGATGAAGCAAGACAGCCGCAAGCAGCGCTCCTCGTAGAGGTCGGTGGAAACCAGCTGGGGGAATTGCGGGATGTCGAACTCTGCCAGGAACCCGACCGCACCGACATTCACGCCGAGAATCCCGGGCGGGTTACGGTAAGGCAGCTTTTGCGCCACCCTTAAGATTGTTCCATCCCCACCGACGCATATAACAACAGGAACTTCATCTTTGTTCATTTCATACAAGGATTTACCGGGTAAACCAAGTATATTGGCGATTCGAGCCTCCGAGATGACCTTGATATGCTTTTCCACAAGGAAACCTGCTAGATCCTTTGTCACTTGGATAGCCTTGGGCGAGTCCAAGCGGGATGCAATTGCAACAGCCCGGTTGCTGTCTGCTAGCTCTATCACCTTCATTGTGGGAACTCCGATGAAACGCGATGAAATGGAAAAAACGAATGGTAATAACTTTTATGTAATAACTCGCTATCGGTTCTAACTCGCTATCTCCGCGCCCTCGCAGCACGCAATCGTGCCCGCACCTCGATCGTCATTTCTTGGATGGCCTTGTACGGCGCGTAGATGGGGTCAGACCTGCGCCGCTCGTCGTTCCCTTTTTCATCCCGCATTTCTGCTATTGTTCTGGCTAAACGAACCCTCATTGAAGGAATGGGGCTTGAATCGTCGTCGAAGTTATCCAATACTTGCGTCAAATCGTGTATGATGAATCTGATGTCTTCCCAGCCTGGAAGAGCCGTGGTTTCTACCATGAATGGTCACCTTGACCCACTTCCCCCGAGCCCGGGTATTCAAGGCGCGTGACACCGTGGGAACACGGGTGCACGGCGTTGCCGGGAAGGGCATCCATGGAACCGAAAGGCGTTGTTTTAAAAACGAAGGGAGGTTGATCGCGGCGGGAGGTTGATCACGACGACAACATCATCCGACATATCAATCAAGGGCGTTTTTTCCTACGGCTGCGCCTACATCGCTGACATCATGGGCTCTCAATTCTTTTCGTTTCTCATTTTCACGTTTTACTTCGCCGTCATCGGCGTGGACACGAACTTGATAACAATCGCGTTCATCATCTGGTCAATATGGAATGCCATCAACGACCCGCTCATGGGGTCGCTGTCCGACCGCACAAGAACCAAGTGGGGTAAACGGAAGCCATGGATCGTCGCGGGCATCGTGCCAATGTGCCTCATCCTGGTTTTCATCTGGATGCCACCCTCGACCCCGGGCACCGGCAGCTTCTGGTACATGCTTGCCATGATTCTCTTGTTCGACACGTTTTTCACCATGTACAGCCTCAACCAGACCGCGCTCTTTCCCGAGATGTACCAAGACTTGCACCAGCGTGCCAAGGCAAACCAGGTCATCCAGATCCTCGGGGTCGTCGCGCTCATCATCGCCACGTTGCTTCCCGGCATGATCATCCCCGATTACAAGGACCCGGCATACAAGGATAACTACGTCACCGCGGGAATCGTGATCGCGATCACTTGTGGCGCGTTCGCGTTGGTCTTCATCCTGACCGGGATCAAGGAGAGACCGGAATTTTCCCGGGACTCGGAGATGGCACCATCATTCATCGAATCGTTGAAGATTTCCTTGAAGAACAAGTCGTTCACGACCTACATCGTCGCCAATTTCGCCGTGTTTTATGTTTTCGGCATGTTACCGATCATCGCGCCCCTTTACGGAGGTTACGTGCTGGGCTTAGGGGGCTTGATGTTGAGCTTGTTACTCGGGGTTGCATTCATCTCCGCTTCGGTCTTCATCGTCTTGTGGAACAAGGTGTCCATCAAGCACGGCATCAAGAAGGGCCAGACCATGGCCATGGTCACGTTCATCGTCACCTTGCTACCGTTCGGGTTCATATCCGAGGTCATCGGTGCCATCATCGCGTTCATCATCGTTGGCATAGGCCTGGCAGGCGCCTTGTTCTTCAGGATGGTTGTGCTCTCGACGATCGTCGACGAGGACGAGCTCAAAACGGGCGTGCGCAGGGAGGGAGGCTACATGGGCATCAACGCATTCTTCACCCGGCTCACCACGATCGCCATCGTGCTCACGATCAACATCATCTTCAACAGCACGGGGTGGTCGGTGTTCGATCCCGTGGGCACCACCGAGCAAACCATCATCGGGCTTCGTGTCTTGATATGCGTGTTCCCCGCGATCGCTTTGCTCCTCGGCATCGTGCTCGGCATGCGCAGGTTCCCGATCGACAAGGAAAAATACGAGGACATCAAGGAAAGAATCAAGAAGTTGCATGAAGAGAAAAAGCAACGTTGATATCGTTTTAATCTTGATGAAAGTGCACTTGACGAAGCGACACGTTAAATCTTGGAACCAAGCGGCAATGAAAAAGATTAAAAAGATCAGGAATAGTGCGCGGGCAGCAGCTTCACGAGCACGTCACCGGTGACGAGTGGCTTGAATGCCTTTTCCCAGATCGCCTTGTTCAGATGCAAATCGTTCATGAAGAGACGCAACTTGTCCTTGTAGTCATTGATGAACGAGATCGACCATGGCAACCCAGGATTTTGCGTGATCGTGCGCGCGGACCATTTAGACAGGTATGCATCGATGAATGCCCTCGACCACGGCAATGACGGGTTTCCCGAGAGCCCCGTCCAGTGGGGCGACCCGCTGGCCCAGACCCACTTGCTCTCGTATTGCTTCACGAGCGCCTCGGTGAACGGCAGGCTCGGGTTCGAGCTCATCTCGGGCCAGTCCCAGTTCTCGGCGTATTTAGCGATGAATTGTTCGGACCATGGAAAGGAGCGGAGCTTGCTAAGTCGATTGATGTACCAGTACTTCTCGTACCGCTTGAATAGTTCCATGGACCAGGCCAGGCCATCATTCGCGCTCAAGTTATCCCACGTCAATGGTTGCTCGAAATCCTTGATCTCATCGATGTTTCTCGTGCTCCAGTCCATGCCGGGCGCAGCAGTCAGGTAAATCGGCGTGATATCCTTGTTTCCCGTGGCTTCACGCACACGGTCGATCATGTCCCTCGTCCACTTGACCGCGGGGTTGAGCCGTATGTGTTTCCACGCCCACTTGTTGCCATACTTGATGAGCAACGCTTCCGAGAATTGAACGGCCGGGTTCTGGCTCAACCTCTCGAAGTCGAGCTTGCTTGCATGCTCGTCTATAAATTCACGGGTGAACGTAATGCCCGTGTTGCTGCTCAACGAATCCCAGCGCCAAAAATCCTTGAACTGGTCGAGAATGTCCTTCCGCTTGAAAACCTTAGGATTCGAGCTCAAGGCATCCCAGTCTATTTTTTTTTTGTGCTTCTCGATGAATTCTTTTGTCCAATCAATGGTTTCGTTCCGGCACAACTCGTCCCAGTTTATCTGGGATTCCGATGATTTTCCAAAATACGTGGCGAGCAAATCATCGGTGAGGGGGTAATACAGGAATAATATCCGCCGGAAGACGCGCTTGTTGTTCCTCACGAATTCATCGAGCAATGAAAGTTCCGCTGTCGTTGTCATTGGTTTGTATCACGTCGCCGTGCCAATTGAAATCAAGTGGTGGAATATTGTCATCGGTAAATCAAGATTTTCATAAATGCAAGCCAGGATTCATATTTACTTTCCGGGTAGCATTTTCTTGATATCATCGAACAACTTCGTTACTTCATCGAGAAATGCTTCCGCTTCTTTCTTCGCGTCCTTAACATCCGACAAGGTGAACTTGAACGCGAGTTGGAGCATGCGGGCTTGCGCCATCATGGGGATTTTCTTTCCCCCTGGTGGCGTGTTCAACATACCGGTTACCTGGGCACCGACCATCTGGTCGGCGGCATTCCAAATGAATGTGAATTGCTCGGGCGGGGCTCGCTGGCGTAACATTTCCTTTTTCTCTGCATTATCGACGAGAAGTGAACGAAAACTCTCGAGAATCTTGTTGAACCCGGGTGTCTCCTTTACATTCTTGCATCCGTGGTGCACCCACGCGCCGTAAAGGGGATCCAGGGGCTTGACTACGTCCTTCTCTATGCGCCGCGAGATCTCTTTCCCGATGGAATCTGCGAATTGTAACAATCGGTACTGCGTTTGGGGATCGTTAATCACCATGGTGTTCCCTTCGTGTTAGGAAATAAACGAGAGGCGTGAATTAATAATTATGCTTTTCACACCGGGTAGTCTAGCCACCCAGATTCCATTTCCATAAGCCACCCCAGTTAATCTTGCATTAGCAACACTTATAGACCTTGATGTCCAAGTAATTCCATCTGGAGAGGTCATTATTTTATTAGTCCCAGAGAATGCGACGGCTACAAATAATCCATTTCCATAAGAAATGTCTCTAAAATTCATATTTTCGCTTGGTGTTCTTGCAGTCCAGTTTATGCCGTCAGAAGAGGTATTAATAAATGATGTTAGAACACCACTAGAGTTAGCATACCAAATAGCTACAAACAACCCATTACCAAATGCAACATAGTCTGCTCCAAGAAAACCTCCATCAACCCAAGTTATTCCATCACTTGAATATGATACATTCTCGCTGTTCAAGATGTTGAACCCTAGCATCCCGGACGCTGGGCTGCAGAACATCGGCAGGAAGATCGAGAAGACGTTAAAGGAAATCGAAGCGAAAGCCAAGGACAAGCACTCGATAGTCATGCTTGGCGTTCAAGACGAGAAATCAGACGAGCTGTTTTTCAAGTCAAGAAGCTTGATCGGGGAACGAACGAAAAAACGCGTGTTGCTGTTCAGGTTCACCGATGAGGATATTACCGAAGCGGATTTCGTTGCGAAACTCAAGGAAGTGGCGTGAACCATGGACCTCAATGACCTGCGGGTCATGCTCATCCAGGAACTTGGCATGAACATCACGGTTTGCGAGAACGTGATCGTGATGCACTGGAAACTGGACGAATCGGCGAGCAGGCGGTTGCTTTTTTTCGTTGATGACGAGACGGAGCTAGTTTACATAACCACGGGCTTCGATGACGCGATCGTTGCACGTGCCAAGGTGATGGAACGTCTTCTCGTCGAGAACATGGCGCTATCCTTCGTAAAATTCGGGATGGACAGGGAAGGGCACGTGATGGCACTGGTGGAAATACCCGTGACGAGCTGCACTGCCCCGCTCTTGAAAAGGGGCATGCTTGCCATCTACCGAGCATCGGCGAGGTACTTCGAGATTCTCAAGGAAGACCAGGAAGGGTGACGGCCGTGGCGTACCGTTCGGGTGAGACTTTTTTCATCGAGAGCTTCGGTTGTACCTTGAACGCGAGCGACGCTGAACTCGTGGAGCACGAATTAACCAGGGCTGGCCTTTCTATAGTTGAAAAAATCGATGATGCATGGATGGTTGTCGTGAACACGTGCGGGGTGAAAGTTCCAACCGAACAAAAAATAATGCACAAAATCCGCACCTATTCCCGGCTTCAAGGCAAGGTGCTCGTTATCACGGGATGCTTGCCCTTGATATACAAAGGAAACCTCTCCGCATTGACCCAACAAACCCCTGGTTTTGCCGCCATCTTCGGCCCGCGGGATTACCACCACCTCACCACGGTCGTGCCCAAGATCAAGGCCGGGGAGCGCGGCATCATCCAGATGGAAGGCTCTTCCATCGATACGAAGGGAAAACTTCGACCAACCCGCCACCAGCAACATATTGCCATTCTCCCGATTGCAGAAGGATGCACGGGCGCGTGCCATTATTGTTGCACGAGATTCGCGCGCGGGAGCTTGGTAGCCTACCCGTTGAACCACCTCACCACCAGGTTACGGGAGTTCTTGTTGGATGGCGTCAAAGAGGTGTGGATCACGGCGGAGGACTGTTCCGCTTATGTCGACCCCGGCACGGGGGGCAACTTGGGGCATCTCTTGAAGGACCTCTCAGCCATCCAAGGAACAGGAGCGACCCCATTTTTCTTGAGGGTGGGCATGATGAACCCGGCCACGTTGCTCCCGGTCATAGACGGGGTGATGGACGCGTACGCGTCCCCTCGCGTGTTCAAGCTCTTGCACGTCCCGGTGCAATCAGGCTCGGATGACGTGCTGCAGTCCATGAACCGAAGGTACACCGCCGAGCAATTCATGTACATAATCGATGTATGCAAAAAATCTTACCCGGCCATCACGATAGCGACCGACGTCATTTGTGGTTACCCAACGGAAACTGACGATGATTTCAAAAAAACAATGACCTTGATCGAGCGTGTTGCCCCCGACATCATCAACATCTCCATGTACGGCCACAGGCCAGGAACGGTCGCATCTTCCTTGAAGTCCCTCGATGCGTCGGTCGTGAAGGCCCGCTCGAAAATGATCACCGGCCTACACGAGCGCATCACCAGCGAGAAACAAGCAAGGTGGATCGGGTGGAAAGGAAACGCTATCATCGAGGAATACAACAAGCAAACGAAGAACTGGTTGTGCAGGACGAAAGATTTCAGGCCCGTGATCGTGGACGACATCAAGGATTCAAAGCTTGGTGACATCGTGGAAATCAAGATATACCGAGCTATACGACATTATTTCAAGGGAATTATTATTGCTTGACTTCATTTTTTACCCGGTTCAAAAAATTGCCAAGCACGCCTGTATATTCCTTGTCAACCAGCGCTCGCGTGTAGAAGCATGGCATGCACGTTTCAAGATGCTTGCTTTTCGGGGCATTGCATGCGGGGCATTCATAAACGCTGCCCGCATCCTTCGAGCATGAGAGCAAGGGATACACGACATCGGTGAACCTCTTGACATTGTACAAGGAACCCGGATGGCGCATCTCGATGTGGTTGAGGAGGTGTTGCATCTCACCGCGGAAAATGGTATCCGACCTTGAGTACGGGCAAGGGCTTTCCTGGAACACGCCACCCGCGTGGTACAAGTATAACACCACGTCCTGTTGCATGATATCTTCGAGCGGCTTGATCTTGCGAATGAAAGTTGGCGGGCTCTCGTCAACCAGTGTCGATGACGCGCGTCCCATCCTCGCGATGTCACCCTTGAAGAGGTTCAACAAGAACGTTTCCATCTCGTCGTTCATCACGTGCCCGGTGACAAGTTTCGTTGCCGAGAAACCCGCTGCGATATCATTCAACACACGCCGTCGCAACACCCCGCAAATCGAACAAGGCTTCGCCAACAAGAGTTCTGCATTTTTCATGTGGTTCCCGTGGGCATTCTCTTTGGTAAATGAGAGAAAGCGGTCAGATGTAGCGATGGTGACCATCTCGTCAAGCGTTGCACCGAACTCCGCATTGAATGAAAAGATAACGTGATGCACCCCGAATTGCTCGCATAACTTCCTTGCGATATCAACGCTCTCATCCCTGTATCCAGCGATGCCCTCGTCGATCGTGATCGCAATGGGGGCGTTCCCGCGCCTAAAATGCTCAGCGAGCAAGGGTTCGTAATTCGAGAAAAGCAAGCGTAGCAAGGCGACGCTATCCTTCCCTCCAGAGAGCGCGATGGCAAGCTTGTCGGTAACATCGACCATTCGATTGCGTGCTATCGTCTTGCGAACCTTTCCTTCGATCTCCTTGATGAAACACTTCTTGCACACTTTCAAGCCGGATAGTTCCCGCAACACCACGGCAGGCCGGGTCCCACACACGGAGCATACCGGGAGCGAGGGGTCCATCACGCATCAACCTTGAAAAGAAGAAAATGGAATCAAGACAAGAACGGTATGTTAAACCCGAAGGCAATGAATGAAAGGATGAAGTTCCCGAGCACGAGTGCCAAGGCCACGACCCGGATGGCGTTCATGATCAGATCCTTCTTGGCCTTCGTTGCATCGACCTCCGCTTGATACCGGATGTCGAGCCAAGCATCCTTCGGAAGGGGTTGATCGCGGAGCTCGAAGCTCACGTGATCGATCATGCCATCCCCGTCCGCGTCGATGGGCTGGTAGTCCTTGAACGGTTCCAACGGCTCGGACACCTCGTTGCCACGATCATCGTTCCTCACTAGATCGATCTTTTCGATCTGTTCAACGAAGACCTCCCGCAATTCCGCTTGCTTGAAGTCCTTGGTGATTCGGATGCTCTCACTCAATGATTTCTTCTCTTTCTTGGGTGGAATCAATGCATCGATGACCTCGTAGACGCACTTGTCCCCGTCGAAAATTGGCAAGGGCATCATGTTGAACATGGTAACGCTGATGGAGATGATGTACAACCAAAGGAATTCTACTTGTAGCGTGTTCGGAAACAAGCCACCCATCAAGGTACCGAACCAGTCCTTCGGTGGCCACCACGTCATACTTTGTATGCCAATGAACGCGATGGATTGGTTCTGGTGCGTCGATGGTGGCAGTCCCGTGAACACCGTGAGCGTCATGTTCGCGCCGTTCCTCGTGATGACGCACTCGAGCGTCGCGTTCTGGGTCACGTTGTAATAGAGATAGCTCGACAGGCTCACGTCCCGGGGAACATGCGTGCCGTTGAGCTCCCGCAACACGTCACCTACCTGCAATATGCCTTCATTGTGGCCACCTTCAGCAGCCGGTGTTACTGACATAATTTGGAGGCCATCCGGGGCACCCCACGACAACGAAACGAAACTGGTGAAATTGATCGTGATGAGTATCGCGAAAACGGCAAGAATGGCATTCGTGAAGGAGCCGGCAGCCGCGAGCCGGAGGCGCGCCATGCGTGGATGCATGCGCTTCCGGTACGCCCGCTCGTCAGGCTCGACGAATGCACCGAAGGCGAAGATGAAGAATAACCCCATGCCCAGGATACCGGTCGATTTCACGGGGATGCCATCCGCGTTTGCAGAAATCCCGTGGGCGAGTTCATGAACCGTGAGGATGAACAAGATCGGGATGATGAGGTAGATGAACGTGTCGAAACTAATGGTGACCCCAGGTAATAACGGGGTGAGCGCGGCTTCTGGAGGGGGTTCCTCGATGTTAAGGAGAAGTGTGAAGAGATTATTCGTGAAAAAATAAAACCCGTAAACCATGAAGAAGAATGAAACGAATATCCCGATGTTAAAGAATATCTTCCAACCGCGGGGCGAGAGCATGGCGACCCGGCGTATGAAATTGTTCAAACGTCTTGTCTTGACCATTGCAAGGACGGGGAAGATCAACGAGATGGCTTTCGTTTTCTTGAACCTTGCAAGCAAGATGAATAGCACGAAAATGAATGCCCAGAACAATAACGATAACCAGAATAGGGGATTCGTGAATATCGCGAAAAAAATGTCGATCTGCATCATTTCTAATCTGATACAATTACCGTGTCCATTAGAATGTTGCCGAGCATGGATATAGAAGTCGAGAAAAACCGGTTACGATCACATCGCAAAGGCCATATTAATGCGGATGCAATAACATCCGCGTGATACACGCGTTGAAAACCAGCGGATCGCTGGAGTAAACCGGCATGCCTCAAGAACCATTTGAAACGGAGTTTTACGAACTAGCCGTGCCCGGCCGAATCGTCGGCAAGGAGATCATCGATGCAGAAGCAAGACGTGTTGGTATCTGTCATTCCGTCAAGTTTCGCGTGATGGTTGATAAGAAGGGAGAGTTGAAACCCCAATTATCGTTGGTCATCAAGGGGCTAGATATAGAATTCGACGTGTCCATCGATGATGTCGAGATCGTTGGAAACGTCATAAAACTCAAGATCTTGGCACGCCAAGCTGATGAGTTGCATGTCCGGGATGTCATCCGCATTCAAGAGGAGATCGCGAGCGAGATCAGGGCACGAGCATCGAGGATATAGCTTGTAACCTACCAAGGCTTCTTGTTCTGCACGACGCCGACGACGCGCTTGAGCAAGGTTTGCGCCAGCTGCGGTGGTGCCCACGAGCTCAAGCCGCAATCGGGCCCGACCGATGAGAGGTTCCCGAGGCCATAATGATCGATGGCTTTCTGGAGATTGCTTGCAATACGTTCCTCGCTATCGACGAGGGCGAGCTGGCTCTGGAGATCCGTGCCCACCTTCTCCCCGCGCTCGATCCTCGCTCCGATCAAGGCATTGTAGTTCGTGCGGCAAATACCCACGCGTATTTTCTTCCCGTGGCGCTCGAGTAACTGCCTGTCGATCACGTTCGTCGGGTCGGATGCGAATTCACACGTTAGCACGTCGATATTCTTCGATTTTAAGGCGTATTCCGCATCCCGCAAGGAATGCAGGTGAACCTGAACGATGACGTCATCCGGAAGCCCTTGCGTCGCGACGTCCAAGCATTCAGGGATATCACCCGGGGACGTGTTGAACAGGTCAATGAACCCGAGGGAGGGCTCGTCGATCGCCACGACTTTCGTCTTGATGCGCTTGTCGTTGATGATGGAGCTCTTCAAGAATGCATTCACGGAAGATGCCACGTTCTTCAACAAGTCCTTGTAGACCGTGAAACCGAGTTCCGTTTTCACGTACAACTCAACGGGCCCGGTCACGCACACCTTGAGTTGCACCTGGTTCCTCGAAAGCGAGAATTCAGGGATGCCAAGCCCCTCGAAGTCCGTGTTGTTCACGTAATGCCGTATGACATGAACCTCGGGCACGATCGCTTTCTTTGCATCGATCGAATAAGGACCCGCTTCAGCGTCGGGCCACCAGCCCATGGGCCGCGTGAACTGGGCATACATAGAGAAGTGCTGGGGATAGTTGATTACGTCAATACCGCTCCTGAGTTTCATCAAGAAACTATAAATGATAGGCTCGTAAAAATTAAATTGAAGGCCCCGGTGTTCGAGCAACGATGCAGGCTCGTTTTCTAACAAGAACTTGTATGCTTGGAAGTAATTACTATCGAACGAGAAGTTCTTCCCCTCGACAAGGGGAAAAGAGCCAATGTCGTCGGTGAACACGCGATTCATAATGATTTCGAGTGGATGTAAACAAGCGGTGGTTTTTTAGTATATGCAGCAACGCATTCTCATGCATGCCCGCGTGGGAGTAGGTATAATTGGATGGCACTCGCAAGGATACATGCTGCGAGAAAAAAGGAACCAATCGAACCGGGGAACGATGGCATGAAACTGAATGAACTGGGCTTGTCGATCTTGCGGGAACGGTACTTGCTCCGGAACGAGCGGGGCGAGGTGATAGAAACCCCGGAAGATATGTTCAAGCGTGTTTCAACCGAGGTGGCAAAGGCTGATTTGAAATGCAAGGATGCAAGATCGTGCGCGAGTTTTCACGATGATGTCTTGAAAGCAATGACGATGCTTGATTTTCTCCCGAACAGCCCGACCCTTATGAATGCAGGAACGATAACAGGGCAATTGAGCGCGTGCTTCGTGCTCCCCGTCGAGGACGACCTCGAGAGCATTTTCGATGCCTTGAAGAAGATGACGCAGGTGCACAAGAGCGGCGGAGGGACCGGGTTCTCGTTTTCATCCTTGCGCCCGTCGGGGGACTTGATACACTCGACCATGAGCATGGCGAGCGGGCCACTCTCGTTCATCGAGGTTTTCGACACTGCCACGCAAGCCATCGTGCAAGGTGGCAGGCGCCGTGGGGCAAACATGGGTATCCTTGACGTGACCCACCCGGACATTGAAAAATTCATAAATGCAAAGGTAAATCAAAAATCGTTCAAGAACTTCAATTTTTCCGTTGCAGTCACCGATGAATTCATGAAATCAGTTGAAGCAAACGCTACGGTCAACTTGATCAACCCGCGTACCCAGAAGGTCATGAAAACCATCCAATCGGCAGATTTATTCGAAGCGATAGCGCACGCCGCGTGGGCATCGGGGGACCCGGGGCTTATCTTCATCGACGCGATCAACAGGGCGAATCCAACTCCCGACCTCGGCCCCATCACGTCGACGAATCCTTGCGGCGAGGTCCCGCTTTACGCGCACGAGTCCTGCAATCTCGGGTCCATCAACTTGAGCAGCATCGTGAAAGACGGGAGGATCGATTGGGACAAGTTGCGTCACCTGGTGAAAACCGGGGTCCGTTTCCTCGATAACGTGATCGATGTGAACAAGTACCCCCTAGCGGAGATCGATGTCGCGACGAAATTGAACCGCAAGATAGGGCTCGGCATCATGGGCTTCGCGGATATGCTCATCAAGCTTGGTATCAAGTACACCAGTATGCAAGCTCTGGAAATGGCTGAAAATGTTATGAAGTTCATCGACGAAAACAGAATTTCATCTTTTTCCATAAAATTGACCACGCCCGCGATCGCGTTCGATAGCTACGAGACCAACAAGAACTCGTCGTTATGCCGGTTCCTGTTGAGGGACAACACCAACAGCATCATCGCGATAGGGTTGATCTACCGGGGGCGATAGCAATGGCCGTCAACGAGCAAGTCAACACGGCATTCTTGTATGCCTTCAAGGAGTTCGTCCCGGATGCTGGAACGAGCCCGAACGATAACTTGACATTCCTGTTCATATACCAGTACAAGGGCTTCTTCGTTTCTTCGAGAAAGAGCGTCTCCAAGGCGAATTACGAGAGGATCAAGAAGCTGGTCAAGAAGCGGTGGAAGGGACCGAAGGACCTCGATGACATCGGGAGGGATTTCGACGTGCATTTTTTACCGCTGGATATAAAGTCCCAAATCAAGGCGCTCTACCGGGATTCAATGGAAATGGTGAACGGGACAAAAACACTCAAGATCATCACCAATGATCTTTCCATCCCATGGGAATTGATCCAGGTGTTCGACAAGAACGACTGGTTCTATTGCGCGTTGAAGGTGAACGTGGTCGTGTCAGGATTGTTCAACACGGCACGTCGCGGGAACAAGGAACGACCTTCCGATGCCATGCAATTCGTGATTTTTGCATCGACTGATTTCACGGAAAAAAACACGGGCGTGCTCCCCTACATCGATTACATCGAGAAGTTGCAAGGCACGCATGGCGGGAGCGGGAAGAAGATATGCTTGATCGAGAATTTCCGGAAGCAAAACAAGGATGTAGACATATTGAAAGAGTTGTGGACGAAAATCGAGGAAAAACGAGACTTGTTACTCTTGTTTTTCACGTCGCATCTTAAATTCGACGAGTCCAACCCGTTACAATCAAAGATACAGGTCAAGCGAAAGGACGCGAACGAGGAGGTCGAGCTGGCAACGATCCTCGATAACATGTCGCGCGTCGAAAAGTACCCGGAAATCCTGTTCTTGAACGCGTGCGAGTCCAGCAAGAGCGACACGATCTACGATAGCACGAACAAGAAAAGCATCTTCGATGCGCTCTTCTCGAGCGGCATCAAGTACTTCATCGGCACCCAGTGGGAGATCGAATCCATCTCGTCGCATTTTTTCAGCTCGAAATTCATCAAGACGTTCGCGGAACGAAAACTCAACTTGCAAAATGCAATAAGCGTCGCAAGGAACGTGACGAAGAGTTATTTCGACAACCTACACGCAACGTGCAAGGAAAGGGTTGAACACCTTCAAGAAGAACACGTGAAGCTCGGTAAACAACTCGACAAGGAACTGGAGCAAATGAGGGTGTTCGCCCAGTGCGATAGGACCCGCCACATAGGCCCAAAAGGAAAGAAGGAGCAATACCCCTTGAAGTCCGAGTATTACAAGGGTTACCTCGACTCGATCCCCGCGGACTTGTTCCAGAGGCGTGACGTGCCGTCACCCTTCACGAGGCTCAAGGCAGGAATCAAGTTGTACAAGGACATCGAGAGCTTGTTGCTATCGTTCCAGATGCGGAGAATCATCTGGGGCTCTTACAGGTTGATCTCACCGGATGATACCTTGCTCGTTTTCGACAAGGACATCGTCCCGGTCTTGAACTTCTACGTCCCGCCCGAGTTCAAGGAAATGGAAGGGCCGTTCAAGGCACACCGGGTTTCGTCGAGGATATTCTCCGAGGTCAACCTGCTCACGAACTGGACGGGGACGTTCAACAAGAAGGTGTTCGAGATGGAATTCCAGAACGGCCTGACCGTCGCGATCATGCCCTTCTTCCAATTCCTCGATTTCAGGTCCCAACCCTTGAGATCAAGCCATTCTTACAAGATCGTGGGCGAGATATGGGACGACAAGGACGTGGAACTGAAATACGCGTATTTTTCCCAATCGGAAGAAAAGGATGGCTGGAACACGCAGATACAGCGCGTGCCAAGGGGCATGAAGCACCCCGTATTCTTCTACCCGAAGGACGACTATTTCGGCGTTGTCATGTACCGCTATTTCATCTCCTTGAAGTTCATGAAGATAGATATGTTCAATCCCCTCAGGCTGGAAAATTATTTCGACGAGTACGAATCGTTAACCCAGGAAAAATTGAACACCATCATCGAGAAACCCGATTTCCAAGGGATCATTACCAGGGTCAATTCCGACGCGTATGCGTTCCTTAAGGCAAATAACCTCGTTGAAAAACGCATTTCGGATGGGTTCGAGAGCATTTTCTTGCCACGGTACGTGATCGTCCTGCAAGACCGTTTGGACCATGCCATCGACGAGGCCTACATACAAGAGAGCATCGACATCCTCCAGGCCCTCGTGCCTACGGTGAAAAAAGGCTTGAAAGTCGATGAGAACCTCTACTTGCAACAGCAAATCACCGCGCAATACGTTTCCTACTTGAACAGCATTAGCAAGACCATCCAGGACCCGTTCTACTTCATCAAGAAGGACTACAAGATCGAGAGGCTCGACCTCGCCGAGGATTACCGGTTCGTGAAACAGTATTCCTACGACATGCCCGACGAGGAAGAGGAAAAGCGGTGGAGAAAAACGAGCGAGGGGATGATCGAGGACCTCGACGCGTTCAAGAAAGCCATCCAAGCATATCTCTCGCCGCCACGCCCGTGAACCCCGGCATACTTGATTCTCCTTGCCCCGTCATCGATTCAGGTGAAAAAAACTTGCTCCATGTTACTGGATGCCGAAGAGGACATCCCACATCCCTGCCAGGTTCGAAAAAAACGCGTCGAATAGCTTGTCGATCGAGTCTCGTTCCTGGCCTTGGGGATAGACCGAGAATACCAGGTGCTCGAAGTGCTCCTTCGTGGGATAAGCAAGGTAGGGATTCTCCACGCGGTCCGACACGTAGCTCTCGAACGCCCGCGCGAACAGCTCTTCTGGGCGATACCAGTACCGGCCGTATTTCCGGGAATTCTTGGCGAACGCTGCATCGATGATCGCGTGGCGGAGCTGGTTGAACGACGACACCAGCACCTCGTGGCGATCGATCGCCCGCGTGATCCTTGCCTTCTCCGGTCCCGGCAGGCTGGCGAACACGCGCCCATCTACCCGCTCGACCGCCCGGACCTCGTGATCGCCCGATTCCACGTCCTTGAATGCGATCTTTATCGGCCCGGCATCTTTCAAGCATTCTTGCAAGTATGAAAAGCCCGCCAGCTCGTACTTCGACGCGGGCTCGTGAAGGCCGGGGACCGCCCGTGTCGAGGCCTTCAAGAGCGAGTGGTCGAGGAAGTGCCCCCATTCATGGGCTACCGCGCCGTTCCCCTGCCGCCTCGTGAGGTTGATGACGTCCATTGCTGGCTCGAAGTGCGCCGCGAACTTACCGGAACCGCGACCGCCTATCGATATACCGAGCCTGCCACCCAAGCTTGCCACGTACGGGTCAATGCCGAGAACGCTTGCAAGATCGTGGAACGCACCATAACACGACCGCACGTGCCACAACCGCTCGGTATCCGGCACGTAATTGCCGAACTGCACGCCCCGGAACCGGAAATGGTGCTGGAATACAGATACCGGATTGCTGTGGTGAAATATTGCATCAAACCGGGCGTCTTCCATGTCCTTGAAGCGAATGAACATCTGCGTGTTGAACTCGTCGACGGCCTGCTGGAGCTCGGAAACGATATCCTTTCGTTCATCGTGTTTGGCTCGTTCCATATCAAGCCGGGTAATCAGCCGCGAATAGTCAATGACCGGGACGGCTTCCCCCGTGAAATCAAAATCCTTGTCCAGCTCGAAGCACAGCAATAGCCGTTCTTTCAGCTTATCGCTTAAAAACGCCGGTGCTCCCGTCAGGAATGAGAAGAACTTCCGGCCGAAGACTTGGATGATGGCTTGGATCGACTCGTCGTCGAGGCGCATGACATTCAAACGTAACTTGTCGACCAGCTGGAACGAGCTCACGGTATCTTGGAAATTCGTGGACAATAGATTTATCGTGAAAACGTACACGCGTCTCGCCCATGGCGTGTCGAACCGCGGCTTGCGGGGGATGAGTTTCCAGATGACCCACTGGAAGTAAATATGACCGGGGTATTTTTTACAGCCCATCTCCCGTTCGATGTCCAATTTTTTGGCGATGTATTTTTTTTGAACCTGCCTTGTTGCGAGACCATCTCGTTCCAACTCGTCCAGCATGTTTTCGTTGAGGTCATGCAATTCATGATATTTTTCGCGCTTGGAACCCTTGAAATCCTCGCCGGACGGGGGCACGTTCGAGTCACGAGCATGCGGGTACGATGGGTCACCCCCCGGGCCGGTGCCCTCGCCAAGCTGCTTGTCCTCGTTGCCCAGCTCAAATCGCCTCCAGCAAGGATTGCAGTTCTACCCGCATTTTCTCCCCGAGGGAGGTAACGTGCTTAAACATGTAAACGCGGGCGTTTTTCTCGTGGCGCCCCAGTATCGTTTCGACGGGAGCAACGCTGCTGGGGTCGATGTAGTACAGCTCGATGGGATTCCCTTCACGGGTGATCATTTTCTTCACGACGACCCAGTGACTTCCCTTGTTGATCAACGCCTTCCCGCGCCCGAAATGGCCGGTGAGAAATCCTATCCCGCCCTCGGCATTCGCGTGACCATTCTTGGTATATAGCAGTGCCGAAAACAAGACGGATCCCGTACCGTCGGTGCAGCGTGGATACGGGACGAACTGGTACCCGAAAACCGCGAGCAATAATTTTAGCTCGATGTCGGTCTTGATGATGCCAGCATATAGCTTCAGCAAGCCAGCGCTGATGGTTCCACGTTCGATGAAGTCGCGCACGGGTCTTTCCGAAATGTTTTTCGCCTTTCGTTCGTAAATACCGAGCTTGGTATTGATGTCGTACAGGATGACGTCACGGAAAAACTCATAGATAGCAGGATCGTGTTCGACCAAGCATTCATGTATCTTGTCCGAAATTGCAGATTTCAAGATGATGTATGCTGCATCAAACTGGTACCGGGTATTCTCCTTCTCGAGAAAGTGGCGCAGGCCGGGTAGTGTTTCGAGCACGCGCTCGTTAACGAGATCAAGCAATTCCTTGGCCCGTGGTTCGTGCCACGGGTTCAGCGCCATGATCGCGGTCGCCAGCCCGCAAGAGGCTTGCAGCTGGCGCACGTGATGGACGTGCTCGTGATCGATGATCATGTTGTACCCGTGAAGATTGACCACCCGGGGGCTATAAGTGTTTCAAGGGCACGTCCCGTTTAATTCTTCTCGTGGCAAAATTCGATGTAGTTTCGGGGATCACGCAAGACGATGAGAAAACAAGGGGTTTCCACGTTTCCAATAATGAATGGCCCGTCCATGCCAAGCGTGCGCGCATGGGCAGGGCAATTAGGGGAGCATTTCCCGTCAATGAAGCGGACTGGTGCTCGCTCCCCGAACGGGCAACGATAATCGTCGTTCATTTTATGTCATAGCACTCCATTGGTGTGGGGGTCACAAGTCATGACCACCGCGAGGTGAGCTCCGCGTTGGCGGTATTTATCGTTCAATGACACGCGGGGCATACGATCGGGTGCATGTCGCCAGCCCCCGGGTCACCGTTCCACGATGCATCACGGCAACGAGATGGTGCAATGATGGCCTTTTTACCGATGCAGTTAGTAAAAATCTGGCTGATCAGCCAGATCATCAGGGAAGACCTAGAAGACGTGGCCGGGTAACCATCAACCAGGACCGGCCGTGCGCGCTTTCATTTTTTTTGCATTTAGAAATGGCACGCGATGAAAACTCGTTTCACCCGAAAACGAGCGCAAGCCACGAGATCGCCCACACGCCGAGCACGAGGAGCACGATGAAAATGCCAACCAGCCGTTTCTTGCGCAAGTACCTTTTTTCATAGGTATCATCTTCGTCAACACTTTCAACATCGTCCGGGGCATCGATAATATCCCCGTCGTGCCGTTTCTCGTCGGGCCATGCCATGCGCGCCATCCTCGGGTGGAATGCATCGTGGTAGCACGTGAAGTGAACGTTAATCGAAATTTATTTTTATGGCACAAACCAAATGGAAGGCTAATGAAGCGCCCGTTTCCCATCTCGAGTTTGCGCACCACGTTCGACGCGCACTTCCAGGATGGCACTGCAAAGCGGTGGTTCACCGATTTATGCGACATCATAGAGGGAAACATCGACCCATGGACCAAGATAACGTCGCTCCAGCTTCGCATGCACGGGTACAATGACTTGGGCATTGATTATGGTGCTGACGTTGAAGACGGGGAAACGGAAGAGGACACCCTCGTGGACGAGGAAACCGAGATAGAGGACTGGCTCATCAACACGGGCTATTTCATATCCACGGTCAAGGGATTCATCATCACGAGCCCGAAGGCGACATTCGACGAGGTGACGCGGCTGTGCGCGTGGTTCACCGGGCAGCTCGACGCCGCCAGGGACGACTTCCTTGATGAGGAAATCCATTACCTCGAAGCGTTGTGGTTCCAAGCGGGCCTGCTTCCCTTCTACGCGATTGATGCCCTTGGCAAGGACGTCAAGGGTGCACGTGTTGCCAGCTTGAACGCCATCACCGGGACATTCAAGGAACGCGTCTCGTCGTTGAACGACGATGCATCGGTGAAAGCATGCTCGCTGGTGATACCGCACGTCCTCGACTTGCTGAAGGTGCATCCCGCGCGCGCGGGATTCTTGCTCGGGTACCTCGATGAGATCATCGACTTGATGCGGGAACGGGGAAGTGGAGCCGAATCTGATGATGCAACAGGACTTTGCGTGCGTACTCTCGCGTTCAAGGCGCCCGGGGTATCCTCGCCCAAGGAACACTTCGAATGGGCGGTCAATGCCGTCGATAGCATCGACGACTCGTTCACGCGGACCACCGCGACCATCAACCTCGCCATCGGGCACGCCACCAGGGGCGAGACAGATGCGGCCGAGACCCTCTTCCGGGCGATGCTGGTCACCAGCTACGAGCTGCCGACGCCCCGGAAGGAAATCCAGGTCTGCTTCCTTGCACGGGGGACGATCGTGGCAGGCCTGTCAAGTTCCGAGGTGCACAAGGACGTCATGACGGTCTTCCAATCGTTGATCGATACCACGCTCGAGACCATCACGAGCTTGAGCGTTTCGATGGACTCGCAGCTTGAACAGGCCAAGAATGACCTTGAAATAGACGCGCTGATGGAGGACATGGAGCTCACGTTTGTCATCATCTCGGCGATTCTCGACAACCTTGCCTTGGCCGGGTTGGACGTTAAAAACACCCGGTGGCTCGGCAAGGTCGAGGAGATCATCCAGAAAGTGCAAGAACTGAACTTGGAATTGCTTTTCTTGCCGAAGCTTGCCTTGTACTACACGCTCCTCGATCCAAAGGGGAAGAAGCACGAAACGAATACCGCGAGGCTCCTGGAAAGCGTCAACATGACGGTTAACCAAGAAATGGAGCACGTGTTTCTCGATGACTTGCTTGATTTTTTTGCGGAATACGCGAAGGACTTGCTCGAGCTCGCGTACGTTACCGGGGATGAAAAATATCTCTTGGACCTCGAGAAGGCGTTCGTGCTCATCAAGAGCACGAAGAAGGAACTGGAGGACGTCGATATCCAATCTCTCCGGTTTGAGCTCTTGGGGTCCCCAAGGTTTTTCTCGGGGAACATGCATGCCAGCTTGCTCGCGAACTCGTGGGGAAAGGTGCACATGGAACCGAGAACGTGGCCCTTGCTATACACGGAGTCCTTTTCCACGATGGCCTTGATCTGGGCTACCACGTCGGTTTGTGCTAGACCTTTTTCGGCAAGCTTCATGAATCCTATCACTCGCGCTTGATCAAAGGTGCAGAATACACTTAAGCATTCACGCGACCATCGCGCATCTCCTCCATGCCGTGGATGATGGCAACGATCACGTCGTTCCACGGGGTTGGAATCCCGCCAGCGCGGCCAATCTTGCAAGCCATGCCGTTGATGAAATCGATCTCGGTGCGGCGTCCCCGGGCCATGTCTTGCAGCATGGAGTTCTTGTTCATGGACGTTGCGGTGGCCACGGACCGGACTGCACCGTGGCCATCGAAGCTCATCAAGCGGCCCTCGTGACGGGCAACTCGGATTGCCTCGTCCACGAGATGCATGGAGATTTGATGAATTTTGGCCATTGAAAGTATCGAGCCATTCGTCACGTTGAATATCGTGCCGACTGCATTGATCCCCGCGTTGACGATGAATTTTTCCCAAACCGCCTCGGCAATATCATCCACGGGATGGATGCTGTCACGCATGCCCATTAACACGAATGCCGCGCGCAGGGCATCGACGACCCGTGCTGCAGCTGGCGTGTTCACGCTGTCCCAGAATCCGTACGTGATGGTTCCCGATCCCGTGTGCTGCACCCGCCCGGCACCCGCGAGGGCGGCGCCGTGGGTCGTGGTGATCCTGAGCAAGGGCACGGCAGGGAAGTGATCGCGACAGACGCGCTCGACGCCCAAGCCGTTCTGGACCAGGCAGAACACGTGCCGTTCAGGGACGACGAGCCCCGATTCCTCCAGCGATCGCATCACCGGTTCCAGATCGAACGCCTTCACCGCCACGAAAATGCAATCGCTACCGGCCACGACATCAAGCGTGCTGGAAACAACTATCTCGTCTTGGATGAACGAACTCCCGTCGAACACCCGCTCGACGATCAGGCCCTCGCGCCAGGTCCCGTGCTGCCGTTGTCCCTTGGTAACGATCGTCACGTGCAAGCCCGCACGGGCGATGTATCCCGCGAAGAGGCACCCGATGGAGCCAGCCCCGATGATTGCAACGCGCATCCAACTCACGGTCTGGAATGTATCCGTTCCTTGATCTCGTTATGGATGTGTCAAGGCGGGAGGTGCTATTAGACTCGCGCGCGGAGCACCAGAAACCGGCGGCGGGCAAACCGCCCTTGTTTTAAATGCCAAGGCGGTATAAAGTTCTTGAAGACTTCGCTAACCAGTGATAGGAACAATGACCAAGAACATCTCGTTCCCCGCATTTGTCCGCGAAAACCGGGACAAGATATTGACGTGGAGCGTCATAACCTCATACGCGTTTACCATGATACCGTCAACGCTCACCTTCGTCGTGATGCTTAACGTGTACACGGTATTCGAAGCGCTACTCCCGCTTTCCTTCATGATAATCTCGACGGGAGCATTCTCGATCGCATTCATCTCGACGTGGAAGAGAACCTCCACGTTCTACTTGTGGTTGTATTTCGGGTTCAACGCGCTGCTCGGCTCGGTGTTCACCTTGCTCGCGCCGTATTATGCAGCGTTCGTCGCGTGGATGGTTTATTCCATGGTCCAAGCGGTGAAGGCCACGCATCGCGGGCGAAAATTCATGCCACGGTTCAGGACGGCGCGCGCGTGGATTCTCGTGGGGATATCCTTGGGAGCGCTTGCAACCCCGTTGCTTATCGGGTTTTACCCGCCTGCCGTGCACTACACCGTGGCCCCTGAACCGGGCATGGAGGGGAAGACCATCGAGCTTAACTTCGCCCTCGCGAATGCATCCATCATGGAAAGCGACATGCTCGCGTTGCTCGACGCGTGCAACGCCTTGCCCGGCATCAACATCAGCTTGGAGATGCCAATCGTCGAGACGTTCATCATGAACGGCACGAGGTTTCTCGGCCGCCCGGTCCCAGAGAGGAACGAGTACGTGTCCTCGTTTTCAGCCTACCTGGCAAATTACTCGGTTGAAGAGGCAAGGTCAAGGTACAGGGCGGATATGCAACGGTACAACGACGCCATCTACGGGTACGCGCACGACCTCCGGCTCGTCTTCGATAACATGACCTACGAGGAACTGGACGCGCTGCAAGCCAGCGATTTTGCACTGGAAGGGCTCATCGCCAACCAGACGCGCGAGCTCGCCGCGCTCGGGATCGCCGTGGATTATATGCCGCTGCTCGAATTCGAGATATACGTGAATGATTACACCATCCAGCGTATCAACAAGACGCTCGTGCTGTTCAAGAAGTTTGTCGAGCTCGGGAATTTGCAAACGGCGCATCGAGGCTTGATTGTCGACACGGAATTCCTCTGGGGTAAGAATCAACTAGAGTTGATTCCAGAATTCTACAATTTTCCCCTGCACGATGCGGGCCTCGTGAATCTTGGAAAGATGGTCAGGATGGCCAAGGAGTGGGAGTGGGAATGGAAGGGCGGAAAGGCAGCCCACGGTGACTTCACCGAGGCGAAATGGCGTCAACACATGGTGGATGCCAAGGTATCCTACGTGGGGAGCGCAACTTTCGGCATGCACCTCGATGACCTGTGGGATCACGACGATGCACAGCAGAATTTCTTCAAGATCTCCATCGTGACTGCCAAGGAGGATAGCCAATTCGACATGATCGGCATCATGACTTACGAGAAGGGAAGGAATTCGGAAGAGGCCGTGTACAGCTACTGCAAGGGCGGGGATTACTTTTTCGGGGAATCAAATGTCCCATACATCTACAGCGGGATCGATAACATCCGTGATTACCAGAACGGGACGGTGAACGGCACCATCACCTACGACACGAAACGATACGTTAACGAGATAACGCGCAAGTTCCTCATCGCGAGGAATTACGGGTACAAGCAAATGGGTATCTGGGCGTTCACGCACATGTATTGCTATTCCGAGATCGACGAGGGCTGGTGCGGGGGGTTTTACGATTTCTTGCGTGATTGCGGCGACCCGTGGGACTTGTACCGCATGTGCCAGAACATATCAACCTACAACGAGTCCATCACGTTCACGTGCGATGCAATGAACTTCGCCTTTGCCCACCCGGGCTTGACGTTCCTCGACGCGTACCTCATCGGAAACTTCAGGTACGGCGCGTGGCCCATCAACAACAATGAGAGAATACGTCCAGACGATTTCACACCGGAATTCGTGCTGTGGATCATCGGGATAGGGACAAGTGCAGGTATCATATTGACTGCGATGCTTATATATAAAAATGCACGCCGGAAGCAAGAAAACGGCTAGAACTTTTCTTTTCCGGCCAGTACACTTTTTTTTCCCTAGGTCTACAAGCCTTTTTAGGGGCACGTGGCATAGGTTCCGTGACATTCTCACGTGATACATCATGAGCGATGAAAAACGATCATTCTTTGAGATGGCCTTGAAACAACTCGAGATCGCGAGCGGACTCCTTCCGAAGAATACAGACTGGAAAAATGCGCTTGAATACTTGCATCATTGCCAGCGGGCTCTCACGGTGAGCCTTCCGATCGTCATGGACGATGGAACCCTAAAAATCTTCGAGGGTTACCGTATACAACATTGCGACGTGCGCGGGCCAACCAAGGGTGGCGTGCGTTTTACACCGGACGTTAATATCGATGAGGTGAAAGCATTGGCATTTTTGATGTCCTTGAAATGCGCGGTGGTGAATTTGCCGTATGGCGGCGCCAAGGGTGGCATCGCGGTGGACCCGAAAAATCTCTCGGTAGCCGAGCTGAGCCGTTTGACGAGGCGCTATACCTATGCCATCATTGACATGATTGGGCCTCTCAAGGACATCCCTGCCCCCGACGTGGGGACGGATTCGAGGGTCATGGCATGGATGTTCGACACATACAGCATAGGCGTTGGTGTCCCGACCCACGGGGTGGTGACCGGGAAACCGGTCGAGGTGGGCGGCTCGCTCGGCCGCGAGGCGGCCACGGGAACGGGGCTCATGTACGTGCTGGAAGCGCTGGTCGCCAAGCTGGATATCGATCTCTCCGGGACGCGCATCGCGATACAAGGATTCGGGAACGTGGGTTCCAACTTCGCGTTGCAGATGTCTGCATCGCACCCGGGATGCAAGATCGTTGCGGTCAGCGACATCAAGGGAGGGATATACAAGCAAGACGGGTTAGATGTCAAGGCTCTCGTCGCGCATTACGAGAAAACGGGTTCTGTGGTAGGATTTCCCGCAACAAAACCGGTCACGAACAAGGAACTGCTCTGCTGCGAATGTGATATCTTGGTCCCTGCTGCCATCGAGAAACAGATCACGGCCGATATTGCCAAGGATGTCAAGGCGAGGATCATCCTCGAAGGTGCCAACGGCCCAACCACGCCGGAAGCAGATGCAATCTTGCAAGAACGAGAAATTATCGTGGTTCCTGACATTTTAGCCAACGCGGGAGGAGTCACCGTTTCGTATTTCGAATGGGTGCAGGACAGGGATGCCTATTTCTGGGATTTAGACAGGATCAACAAGGAACTCCGCAGGATCATGGTCGCTGCATTCGATGACGTGCATGCCATCGCGAAAACACGGAGGGTAACGATGCGGATGGCGGCGCTCGTGCTGGCTGTCGAACGGCTGGTGAACGCAATCATCCTACGTGGGATATTCCCGTGAAGGCGATAGGCACGGGCATCCAGGATGCTATGACCGGGTATCAACTTTTTTTTATACTCTTAACGGTACAATTAAAACAGCAGCAAACGTGGCATGCGCGAAAATGAAAACAAGTCCCGTCCCGAAAAATGACAAGGTTTTTTTCAAGAACTCGAAATACAACCTCACGATCATCAACGATGATTTCACGTCCACCAAGGTGCTCCCGGAAAACGCCGTTGATCTTCTCGTCACGTCACCACCTTACAATGTTGACATCAAGTACGGGAATTACCAAGACGATATCACGTACCCGCAATACCTGGAGTTCACCGAGCAGTGGATGGCGAAAGCGTTTCGCCTGCTCAAGCCGGATGGCAGGGCTTGCTTGAACATCCCGCTTGACAAGAACAAGGGCGGGCAACAGAGCGTGTATGCTGATTTCATCACCATTGCCAAGAACATCGGCTTTCATTACCACTCGACTGTGATATGGAATGAGGGTAACATATCACGCCGGACCGCGTGGGGCTCATGGTTGAGCGCCAGTGCCCCCTTTGTAATCGCCCCGGTCGAGGTCATCGCCATCCTGTACAAGGAAACGTGGAAGAAGCAGAACAAGGGTATCTCGGACGTCACGAAGGAAGAATTCATAGAGTGGACGAACGGGTTATGGACGTTCAATGGCGAATCCGCCAAGAAAATTGGCCACCCCGCACCGTACCCTATCGAGCTTCCACGACGGTGCATCAAGCTGTTTTCCTACACCGGCGATGTGGTGCTCGACCCGTTCTTGGGCAGCGGCACGACGCTGGTGGCTTGCGCCATGAACAACCGCGGAGGCATTGGAGTGGATATCAACCCCCAGTATTGCCAGATCGCGAAAGACCGCGTGTTAAACGAAGCAAAAATCTTGCAAACGAGGTTAACGGCGGGCCTGGACTAACGAACGCTTCAAACGCGGGGGGATGGAGCAAAAAAAAAAGGTTCAATGGTTACTAGTTCAAGTCTTGGATGTACTGGTTGTACACGGTCTTCACGCGGTCGACGATGGCGCCCTCGCCTGTAACACCTTGCTCCGTCACGTTTATCTTCCCCATCACCGAGATTGCTTGAATTTCCGGCATGTACTTGACTTGGTTGGGCGGGAAAATCGACTTCAAGCGCTGGAACAGCCCTTCGAGGGGGAAAGGCGTTTGCTCTAGCGTGATTGCCAACCAGTTAGAACCGTGAATGACGATCTTGCTATAATTGTTGCCAATGGTATCGCGCGCGTTGGAGAGAACCAAGCTTTCATCTTTCGATGAGCCGTTTAGCACGCCTGTCAGGAAAAAGTCGTCTCTATGCTTCAACTGAACCTTGACCTTCGCACCAATGAAGGAAAACATTTCCTTGTTGAAACCAGCTGCAGATTTGCCGTAATCTTCCAATTATCTCACCAAATGGTTTCTAACGTTTCATCCGTTCATGCACGCCGCGAAAAAGGATGGTGATGGACGCAGCAGCGTGATAATCACGGATCCTTGGGTAAAAACGGTCATTACCTTATTTAAATATTATAAATAAACTCTAACTATATCTGGTAACAAACCGAGCAAGTAGCATCATTTTTGCCAGCAGTTCAAGCGAGACCCAGAAGTTTCACGAGCTCGTCCAAGCCATCGTTTTTTTTCGCGGAAGCCAGCACGACTTTAATACCTGGATTGATATCGAGTGCGTCTTTTTTCATCCTCTCGACATCCACGTCGTCCAAGTGCGGGAGCAAGTCCACCTTGTTGATGACCGCCACCTGGCTGATCTTGAAGAGCAACGGGTGCTTCCGAACGACGTGCTCGCCCTCGGTAACTGACACGACGACGACCCTCGTGAAGTCGGTGCCAAGGATGAAATCGCTCGGGCAGATCAGGTTACCCACGTTCTCTATGAAGAGCAGATCATAGTTTGAAATGTCGAACTTCCGCAGCACGTTGAACACGTGGTAGGCATTGAGCGCGCATTCCCGCCCGGTGTTTATCTGGACGCACTTTGCCCCGTGTTTCTCGATCCTATCTGCATCCACGCGCGTCGTCACGTCACCGTTGATCACCATGATCCTTCGGGTTTTAGAGAGCAACTCCACGACTTTTTCGAGGAGAAGGGTCTTGCCTGCACCTATCGCGCCCACGATGTCGAACGTCTTGATGTTATGCTTGTTGAGCAACTCGGAGTTTTGCCGTGCAAGGTTTTCATTATTCGCGAGGAGGTCGTCGTTTAACTCGATAACGCGTTCGACTCGTTCATTCTCGGGAGGATCCATGAGGGAGGGCGGGAAGCATGGAGTATTAATCTTGGCACGGATGCGGTTAATAACTCAAACATTGAAAACCACCAGACGAGAAGGAGAACTATGACCGTGCAAAATGCCAAGCGTGTACTCGAGAACGTCGAAGACCTCGTTGACAAGGTAAAACAGCTGGCAATTAACGGGGTTGATATAACCGTCCACAAGTTATTCGCGTTTGCATCCCGGCTAACCATTGATTTCGATAACTCGAGACGTGAGAATCCTGACTTGGAAGAAATCCCGTTCACCAAGACAGACCCGGAAAACGAGTTCAATTCTTACTGGGACCTGGAACCGGGCTCCTACATGGTCGCATATGGGCAGAAGGTAACGGTACCCTTGGATTGCGTGGGCATCATCCTGCCCCGGTCGACGTTGATGGCCGGTGGTGTATTCTTGGCCTCGGCATTGTGGGATAGCGGGTACTCGGGATATGGCCGTGGCTTGTTCACGGTTTCTAACCCCCACGGTGCCCGGATATACAACAAGGCTCGCGTCGGTCAGATCATATTCATCCAGACTGCGCAAGAGCACGATAAAGGCTACACCGGAACCTACCAACATGAAGGGAAACGTTGAGGAAGGCAGCGGCCTCATCGACCATGCTTTCTTCCCGCACACTGTCCTGGTCGACGAGCAATTGAACCAGGAGCTCGATGCATTGCAGGCAGAAATTGCCCTCGACATGGGCAACAAGCTTGCAGCCACGCCGGGAAGCGACGTGGACGTGCCGGTCACCGAAGGCCCGGATGTGGTGCTGACGAGCAATTCAGACGAGGTCAAGCGGGAACTAGAAAAACTCAAGAAAGAATTCGAGATGTGAGCATGCATGGGAGAAGAGAGAGACTCGGGCAGCAAAAAGGAACCAATCCCCGCCGAAATGTATTTTTTAAAGGAAGATGAAAAGGATTTTATCGAAAAAGTCGATGAATTGCTCCAGAAAGCAGTAAAAAGCAAATTGGCGATAAAAGCGCTCACCGTTGGCACGCACGGGGGGAACATCATCTCCTCTGCATTGAAACCGGACATGGGCATCAACCCGAAGGAGATGGTGGCTGCAACCACGTCGATTCTCTTCATTTCATCGAAGGCCATCTTGAAAATAGCAGACGCGGATTTCAGGTACGTCGTGACGTTCGGGCCGAAGTATATCTTGATCTGTTTCCTGACACGGAATATCTCGTTTGGCGCCGTGCTGGAACGTAAACTGGTAGAGTTGGACGGTATAGAAAATTATATCAACGAGTTGAACGAGGTCGCGTTGAAAATATCCGCGATCATCGAAACGTCGGACGTCGTCGAGGGGGACATCTTTAGCAAGGTCAAGGTTGCCATCCCCGATGCCAACATGTATGCCATCGTCACGAAGGAAGGGCTGCCCCTCAAGATCCAGGCAGAACACATCGACGAGGCGCGTATCTCGGCTTTCATCTCGGCAATCTTCAACGTGAATAGCCTGATCACGAGCGAGGATGCCGAGTTCACCACGGTTTTCGGACATGACCAGAGCATCATCATTCACGTTCTCGATGAAAAACGATTGCTTGCAATCTCGATTGAATCTGGTGACACGGCCACGATCATGAAATACGTGGTCAAGATAAAGGAACTGCTCAATTAATAGGTCCTTCGAGCGACATCAAGTCGCGTGCAACCAGCACGCACCCGCCGAAACCTTGGCTTGCCTGTTCCATCATTCTCGGTTCATTTCCCTCCAGCGACGTCGCGTAGTGCACGAGCACGAGGGTTTTCACGCCGGCCTCGCGAGCGACCAACGCGGCGGTCGAGGGCGTGCTGTGATTGCATCGCGTTGCAAAAGGCTTATCTTCATCTAGAAAGGTGCATTCGTGGATCAAGTAGTCGCATTTTCTTGCCAACAACATGACATCCTTGGAATAGCTGGTGTCACCCGAGTAACAAATGGCCAAGTGAAATCCCGTTGCCGGGCGTGAAATATCAAGACGTATGGCGTGGCATTCCGGTTCGTGGATGGAACGGGCGTGCTGGCGTGTCACCACGATGGCATCCCCGCTGTCACCGGTCTCGATCATGACGGGCGCCCCGGGCCCTTCCGTTCCGGCCTGGCATGTCGACCCGGTGTACCCGACGGGAAAAGACAGCGCGCCCGGCGGCGTGCTCGCGATCTCGATGAGAGACCGGACGCGATCGTGGATGTACGGGGGGCCGATGATCTCCAAGGCAGAGGTCCTGTGGTCCACCAGCCAGTTCTGCCACAAGAACGTCACGATGCCGATGAGGTGGTCGTTGTGCCCGTGCGAGATGTACACGCTTCCTATGGAACGCAAGTCAACGCCAAGGTCGATCAGCCGCTTGGTAACGCCCTCCGCGCAGTCCAGCAGTATCGACCGGGCACCGACGCTTAATAAAATGGATGTAGGGTGCCTGTCCCGCGAGAACGCGGACGCTGCAGTCCCGAGAAATTGCATTTTCCAGCTTGCCACCAAAGGATACCTCCTACGCACTACCAGATACCAACCTATAAATTGATTGCACCTCGCGCATCGCCATGTCACGACACGCGTCCCGGAATGGTGCATCGGTGCCCGCTTGTACTAGCAGGTAGGTGAGCAAGGGCGCGCCCCCGGGGATCGCTTGGCCGGGGAGGCTCACGTCGTGCAGCGTGCCCGTGAACGACTGCTGTGCACCTTGCAGCGAGGGCATAACGAGGGGACGGGCCGCGAACAAGACGTACTTGCACGCGCAGTTGACGACCTTGGGCAACAGCCGGCCGGGTAACGGGGCGCCTTGCCGCGCGTCCGTGAAGCTCGCCACGTGAAGGCCCATCAAATTCACGCCCGTTGCAAGTGATGCCGGTTCCATGCTCCCGGGAACCCTCGGGTTCACCTCGAACACGGTGATGGTATCGCCGGACAAGCCGAAATCGAACCCCCACAAGCCCCGCAACCCGATCCGCTCGTGCAACGCTCGCCCGACCTGCCCCACGGCCAGCCTTGCCCTGGCAGGGATCGAGAACGGTATCTCGTTCCCGCAATAGGTGAATCGCCCCGGGGCGTTGAGACGCCCGTCCCCGATCACCTGGCGCGTGGTGCATAGCACGTTCCCGTCAAGCATCAAGGCACTCGCGTCTGTCATCGGGCGGTCGCCAAGAGGGTGGATGTATTCTTGCACGAGGAAATCCAGCGGCGCGTCGGGATATTCCCTTGCTTGGAATCTTGTTTCAAGCATGGAGCTGAGATCACGTGACGAGGTGATGAACACGACCCCCGCACCGCCCGCCGTGTGTTTCACCTTGATCACCAATGGCATATCGAATTCCGAAGCGATGGTAGAGCATAACCGTGGGATATCCGCCGCCGTGCGCAGCTGGAAGTGCCTCGTTCCGGGAACCCTCGCGTCGAACCCGCCGTCGCGGGATGCCCCATCCACCACGGTTCGCAAGCACCCCACGTCCCGGGCAGCAGCGACCGCCTCGGGACGGTTGCCGAGCACCGTCCCGTGTTCCCAGAAAAGATGCCACGCGGAGGTGGCATCATCGAACCCGCTCCCGATCACGAGAAACGGCTTGTCACTTGGAACCGATCCCTCGCAAGCGGAAACCGTGCACGCGATCCCCGGGAGCTGGTCTTGAACCCACCGACGGAAGCCCGGCCCGTCGTGGCGTGGTGCCGGCTGGTCGACATAATACCACCCGCGCGTGGCCACGCCACGGGTATCCACATCACCGAAGAAATCGATCACGTGGGGCTGAAAACCGGCATCCTTGACCTTGGCAGCCAAGGGGCGTGCGTTGAAACCGACAACGATGATGTCGGTTCGAGTGGTGTTTTTCAATGTAAATAGAAGTCATAGAATCGGGTTCATAAAAATAGGTGCCGGAAAGCTACCGGCATGATATCGAACCATAAATACCAATTTGTGGTGTCAACGCGTGATTTAAATAGCTCAACTCTATCTACGAACGTGAGATTGATTTTATTACAAGCCCGAGGCGACGCGCTCGCTTCAAGAGAACCGAACCAACGACGCTAAAAAGTGCCAGATACCATCCACGAGCGTTCAAAACTGACAGATACCAGCCGTGATAAAGCAATGTCCGATGAAATTACCACGATCAACCAAATCTTGCAACAAGTGGGACTGTCCTCCCCGGGCATCAGGTATATCATCCTCATGGACAGGACGGGAATGATGGTATCGAGCTTCAAGAAATACGTGTTCAAGGAACTGGAGTTGGATTCGATCGGGGCTATCATCGGCGCCGCCTTGCAAGCCGGGGAAGCTGAGGGCGTGGCGCTTGAATTCACGGGGTTCGAAATTCAGATAACGGAATTCAAGGATGGCTTCCGATTTGCAGTGGCCTGCGAGGATATTGGCGTGCTCGCGGTGATCTCGGACAAGGACGTGCAAATCGGGCTCATCCGGGCCTCCATGAAGAAGTACGCGCCCGCGCTTGCCAAGTTGCTCAGGAAAATGTTCAGCAGCCCGAGCCAAAGTGCCATGGAGGACCTGAAAGACTTGTTCTCTTCCGACTCCGGCTCGTTCATGTGAACGATCATGGAAGAACGAATCGAGACGATCCAGGACATCAAGGAACGGCTCAGGCGGTTCGTTGCCGACCGGGAATGGGAGCGGTTCCACGAGCCAAAGGACCTGGCACTTGCAGCGAGCATCGAGGCAGCAGAGCTCTCCGAGCATTTTTTGTGGAAGGACAAGGAAGAAGCAAGGAACCACGTGAAGGACCCGGCGAACTTGAATGGTGTCCTTGAAGAAATAGCAGACGTCATGATTTATTGCTTGAACATGGTCAACGCCATCGAACGCATCAATGGTAATACCATCGACCTGACATCGGCCATTGCAAAAAAGATCGAGAAGAACGAGAAGAAGTATCCCGCGGACGTGTACAGGAACAAGGCAAGGCTGGACAAGCCTTGACTTGTTGAAAGGAAATAAGAGAATGATTTACTCTTCGACGATTTGAATGTTCAATTTTTGGATCAATTCCTTGAACCTGTTGCGCACCGTGACCTCGGTGACTTGCGCAACCTTCGCAATGTCTCGCTGCGTCCGTCTCTCCTTTTCCAGCACGCTTGCGAGGTAAAGAGCTGCAGCAGCGACGCCCGTGGGCCCACGGCCAGATGTAAGACCTTTCTTGGCAGCAACCTGGAGGATGTGCCTTGCCCGTGCTTGGCATTTTCCAGACAGTTTCAACCCGCTTGCAAAACGAGAGATGTAATCGACAGGAGACGTCGGACCCGCATTCAAGGACAACCGGTGCGAGATGAATCGATAGCAACGGCCGATCTCTTTTTTATCGACGCGGGCAACGTCGGCGATTTCTTGAAGCGTTCGGGGGATCTTGCACAACCGGCAGCTGGCATAGATGCTCGCGGCGGCAACGCCTTCTATGCTTCTCCCCCGGATAAGGTGATTTTTCACCGCGTTTCGATAAATCTTTGATGCCGTCTCCCGCAAGTTCTTGGGCAGAGAGAGCGCGGAGGCCATCCGGTCGAGCTCGGATAGTGCAAACGTGAGGTTCCGTTCCATGGCATCGGACACGCGAATGCGCCGTTGCCATTTTCTCAAGCGGTAAACTTGAGCCTTGATCCGGGGGGAGATTTTCCTGCCGAACACGTCCCTGTCGCGAAAGTCGATGATGGTGCTCAAGCCTTTATCGTGGATGGTAAAGGTGAGAGGCGCGCCAACACGGGTCCGTTTCTTTTTCTGGTCTGCATCAAATGCACGCCACTCCGGGCCCGGATCGATGATCTTGGATTTGTAAACAAGGCCACACGATGAGCATATCTTTTCACCCCGAAACTCGTCGAGCACGAAGTACCCGTTACTGCATTCCTTGCACGATTCCCTTTCTTCCTCGATATCCTTCTGAATATTGATATTCTGTCCCATGATTTCCAGTCCTTTTGGTAAATGATTCACGCGTTGCGCTTGGAACGACCCATGTACTTCCTTTTTGAAGCATTTCCTTGGTCCATGAGGATGAAAAAAGTTTCCTCCAACAATGTTCCTCCTTGCTCTGGCGGGTCCTCGAATAATTGCACGGATAGAAATGGCGTGTCGACAGGTCCGAACAGATCGTTTACCCTCCCTACTTTCGTGACCATCGTGGTGTTTACAACAAACTTGCCAAGAAGCCCGCCAGCCTTGTTGCCGATGTTATCCATCCGGAACAAGAGCTTTTTGCTTGAAGTGAGTTGGACCGGCCGGCCGAGTTTAAACGGCCGCCCAACGTTGCTTTGTGAGCTCGATACGAACACCTATACGTTGTTTTTAAGTCTAAGAAAAAACGCCAAGTTCTTGGTTGTAAAGGAAGAAATTTCATGAAGGTATTTAAACACACCAGATAAACCTAGTGCTTCGATTGAGTAAAAACGTGTATTTAAAGGGTTAATAACGTGGAAATATCTACTGCTACCCGAGGGGAAGCGATGCTTGAAAGTTTTCGCCGTGATAATCGCGTGGGGATTCACTTATTCCCCGTTTCACGCGGCCGTCGCTCGGAAGCATCTTGCGGAAGAATGGGCCAATCTAGTACGAACGTTTATTCGAGACACCGACAAGGCAAGCAGTGCCCGTCACTTGGTAAGACCGGGGAGAACATGCCCCAATAGCTTTTTATTCCGAAGGATTCCCATTGGACTAAATGCACGGTAAAAACGGGATGCCAAGGGATGGATATCAAGGCGGGTATCAATCCAAGGATGAGCTCTGGCAGAAAATCGGGTTCCACAAGGCCCTTGGAGGCTGGTGGTACGGGCTCGTGTTTCTCATGGTGAACATGTTCACGGGCATTTTCATCACGGCATCAATGATAGGATATTTCTATCCATTCCCGGAATCGGGTGCGTATGTCGCCAGCGTGAATACCTTGTTTGCCTTGCTCTTTTTCTCGTTCAACATCGGCACTGCGGGTGTCATGGGCCGGTTCATTCCCGAAGCACGCATCAATGACCCCTTGCGTATGTTGTATTATATAAGGTATTTTATCTGGTACCAGATGATCACCGGGCTCGTCCAGATGACCGCCATCGCGATTTACTGCATCCATTTTGCCACGACCACGGACCTCGCGTTTCTCATCTGGATCATGCTCTACATCTCAACGAGGGAATACCCGGGCATGCTCGGCGTTTTCAACGGGCTGTTAAGCACGTTTCAATACTTCGGGCGTTCCAAGGTCGTGGATTTCACGCAAGGCGAGATCGTCGAGCGTCTCACGGAGTTGCTGTTCGTGTGGCTCGGGAAGAACATCGGCGAGGCAAATCCCGAGATCGGGGCCTTGTTAGGAATCGCATTAGGGCAGTGCATCGGCAAGTACGTGGATGATTTTATCGGCATGGCCGTGGCAGCACGATATTTCCAGGACGTCGCTCGCAAGGAGGGATTCAAGGTAAAGGATTGCTTCGTTCCCCGGGTCCCCTGGCCGGTCATCAAACCGGTCCTCATCTTCTCGATCAAGACGTCTATTCCAGGTTTCACGGGAAACGCGGTCAACTTGTTCGTGTACAACCTTTACTTGGTAAACGTGCCCCAGTGGATCATCTTCGGTGCGTACGTGGGTATGGCCGGTGGCATCACCTCGGACTTGGGATATGCAAACTTGGGCGTTGGAGCCTTGTACAACGAATCGTACATGAATAAAAAAAAAATCCTTGCACAAACGATCTTGATGAAGACATACAGGTTTTCTGCTCACGTCCTCGGGTTCTATTATTCCGTGTTCATCGTCGTGATAGTGATTCTACCCGATGCATTCGTCGCGTTCAACTTGATACATTACTTCCCGTGCCTTGTCTTCATCGTCCCGGTGTTGATCCGCACGACGGTTGACATAGCCCTTGGCCAGTCCGGGTCGATCCTGTACGCGACGGACAAGCCTAACATCATTCTCCTCTACGCGTACGTGGGTCAAGTCACGGATATCTTGTACCATCTTGCCCTGGTCGCCTGGATACGGGTCCAAGATATGCCCGGGGGCGTGTTCTTCCTTCTAATCTTTGCGGGAAGCTTGAAGGGCTGGTTATTTGCCATAACACAGCATGTTTACATCCATTACCGGCTTTTCAAGATACGGGTGGCGTGGTGGCAGACCATCGTCGTTCCAGTGTTAAGTTGCGTGATCTTGATGGGCGTTTCGGTGCCTTCCTACCTTTTCATCTACATCCCGATCACGGCAACAGCGGGTTTCTTCATCGGGGTCATACCGTTTATTATCATGATGCTGCTGGTTGACATTTTCGGGTATTATCCTCTCTCGGCCTACCTCGGCTGGTGGTATGACTATGCGCTTGCAGAATTCTTGAAAGTCGTGACGATCAGCGGGCCGAGCAAGGGCCCCGACACGGGATCGGGCGAGAACCAGTTCCCCAAGCTGCTCGTGATCACGTGCTCGACCTTCGTCTGGTCCATCCGGACGTTTTCATAAAGGCCATCGAAGCCTTCCCACTTGATGGCGACCTTGGCATCGCTATCTGCCAGCTGGAACTTGATCTCGAGGGGCTTGAACAAGGGGGAGAGCAAGGTCACGATGGCACCCGCCCGCATGGCACCGTAGTAAGCAGCGACCACGGGGGGCGTGTTCGTGCCATGGATGGCGACGGTGTCCCCCTTCCTCACGCCGAGCTTGGCGAGCGCGGCGGCGATCCGGTCCGAGATCTCGTCCAGCTTCTGGTACGACAAGGGCACGCCATAATACGTCGTTGCGGTGTTCCCCGGGAATTTTTTCGCGGTTTCGCGAAGCATCGCGTCTAGGGTGATGGGAGGTATCGTGATTTCCTTTGGCACGTCCTCGGGCCAGAACTTATGGAATGGTTTTTCGACCATGTCTGATGCACGCGTGTTGTTTTAATTTCCGTAGATAACCTATGCTCGATTCCCGTAAGGAGAAATAAATGTACTCACGGTTATTACGTGAAGTGATTGCCCATGGCAATTGCCACGGGACACATCATCGACCGACACCGTGAACCCGAAATTGGAACGAAAGAATTTCTTTTGTAGCATTTGTGATGCATCGTGCGGCTTGATCGCGTTGGTCGAGCACGGCCAAGTTGTTAACGTGATACCGGACAAGCACCACCCGGTGAGCAAGGGATATTGTTGCCCGAAGGGCTTGGCGCTCCATTATGTCACGAACGACCCTGATCGCGTGCATTATCCGATGAAGTACGACGGTGAACGATGGAACCGGATCTCGTGGAGCACGGCCCTTGATGAGATATCGGCCAAGCTTCATTCTATCTTGGCAACCTGCGGGCCACACGCGATCGCGACGCACATGGGTACGAACGGAGGACACTGCTTCTCGCATTCCATGTACTGGAAGGGGTTTTGCGATGCAATTGGCACGAAAAATGCATTCACGGCGGGTTCGGTGGATGATAATAACAAGTTCGTCGTTCAAAACCTCATGTACGGGAACTCGACGATCATGCCCATCCCGGACCTTCCCAAGGCGGACTACCTCGTCTTGATAGGCACCAACCCCGCGCACACGAACCTCAGCCTGGCAAAGTGTGCAAATGTCATGGGCAAGATCAAGGAGATAGGCAAGCGCGGGAAGGTGGTCATCATCGACCCGCGACGTAACGAGACCGTTCAATCGTTGCAATCGACGCCGGGAGTGAACGTTGAACACCATTTCATCGTCCCGAGCACCGACACGTGGTTCTTGTTAGGTTTCTTGAAATCTATCATCTCGAATAGGCTCATTAGCCATGAATTCATCGCAAGCCATGCGGTCGGATTCAACACGATCGATGAAATCATTTCAAACGTTGACATTAGCGTTGCAGCTGCGCGTTGCAGTATCCCCGTTGAAACGATCGACCGGATGGCACGGGAATTCGCGACGACGCCCCGCGCGGTAATCTATGGACGGCTGGGCACGTGCCTTGGCGCGCATCCCACCATCAACGCATGGGCCATCGAGGTCGCGAACGCCATCACGGGACATCTCGACGCGCCCGGGTGT
Source organism: Promethearchaeota archaeon (assembly GCA_041305945.1). GTDB lineage: Archaea > Asgardarchaeota > Lokiarchaeia > Sigyniarchaeales > Sigyniarchaeaceae > JBGLND01. The sequence goes on along the minus strand of JBGLND010000001.1, from coordinate 880,082 downwards.
TCGATCTTCGGGTATGCCCCATTCAACGTGGCGAAGGTGGGAAAATTGATCAAGATGGGCGTGTTCGATCGCTGGAGAAGCCGGATCGGTAACCATCCAGACGTGATGGGCGCGATGCCCCTTGGCATCCTTGCAAGGGAGATCCTGACACCTGGGAAAGACCAGATCAAGGCATTCGTTGAGTCTGGAGGAAACATTGCACGATGCGTCCCGGATACGGCGGAAATCATTGAAGCAATGAAACACCTCGATATCATGGTGAATATCGATTTCTACCTTAACGAAACGGCCGTGATTGCAGCGGAAGTTTCGAAAGTGCCCTTGAACTATGTCCTCCCTGCTACTACGCCCCTAGAACGCGAGAACATCCACTTGACACACTTGAACTACAATGTCATCCCTCACGTGGAATATCACGGCCCCGTGATCGAGCCCCCCCGGGACGGGGCGAAACCAGAGTGGGAAATACTCCTCGCGCTGGTCAACAAGATGCAGCTGCGCCCCTTTGGAAACAAGATGTTCGCGGGTCTACAGAAAATGCTCCGGGTTACCAACCGGCGATTGGAACCCGGGGTGCTGGTGCACCTGCTTTCCGTGATAGGGAACGTCATGAACGGCAGGGTCCCGGGGATTTCAAGCGATGCAATAACCTTCTCGGACATCAAACGGGAAAGAATCCTGGTCTGGGCATGCCACGAATATGGCGTCCTGGAAAGGCACTTGCTCACCAAGGACAAGAAGGTCAACCTCGCACCAGCGCAGCTCGTCCGAGAAATTACAACGCTCGTCACCGGAGCAAGAACCATGATTACCAAGACCAGATCACCCGGCCACGTGTTATTGATAGGAAGGAGGCATCTCAAGACAATGAACTCGTGGATGCACAACATCCCGGCACTAACGAACGAATCGAACTATCCCGCCTTGCTCGTCAACCCGCATGATGCGGCAAGATCGAATTTAGAAACGGGGGACATTGCTACCGTCACGACAAGCAGTGGAAGCTTGGATTTGCCCGTGGAAATTTCCAATACAGTCATGGAAGGCGTTGCTTGCTACCCACATGGATGGGGACATCAGATAGGGAGGTACTCGCACGCGAGCAAGCACCCAGGTGAGAATTACAACGAGCTGACATCTTCAACAAGCTTGGAATGGATTTCGGGAATGCCGCGCATGAACGGTATTCCCGCGGCCATCAAGAAGAAGGATTGATTGCCGAGATGCCCTTTAAACGGATCAATCGTTAGAATGCACTATGCTACGGATCGACTCGACGGTGTCCTTGCACGGCGGGGGCAGGATGCCTTGCATCGGTTTCGGGACATATTGCCAGCCACCGAGGGAACGGGTAACGCGCGCGGTGCAACACGCCGTGGACGCGGGGTACCGTCTCGTTGACACGGCAATGTCATACCAGAACGAGCATTTCGTCGGTGCGGCATTGGCTCGAAGCGGGATCCCGCGTGACCAGCTGTTCATCACCACGAAGATATGGAAAGATGCCATGCGGCTCCACGTGGTTCGTGAATCGCTCGAGGAAAGCCTCGAAAGCCTTGGCTTGGAATATATCGACTTGCTTCTCATCCATCGGCCGCTCTCGGCTTTGAACGTTGAAACATGGCACGTGATGGAAGATCTAGTCGCGGAAGGCTTGGCCAAGTCTATAGGTGTCAGTAACTTCACGATCAAACATATTGAAGCCCTCAAGGAAACCAGCACGCACGTGCCAGATGTGAACCAAGTTGAATTCCACCCGTTTTTCTTTCGAAATGAATTATTACAATATTGCACGGAGCACGGCATCATCCTCGAGGCATATTCCCCGCTCGCATTGGGAACAAAGTTGGAAGACGCGAGGTTGCTACGCATCGCGGAAGGGCATGGCAAGCAAGCATCGCAGGTCCTCATCAGGTGGAGCTTGCAGCACGGGTGCGTTCCAATCCCGAGATCGTTATCGGAAGAACACATTAAAGAAAACATAAACGTGTTTGATTTCTCGCTAACAAGCGACGAGATGGAAATCATGGACGGGTGGAACGAGGATTTCATGGTGATTTCACCCGACCCGGATGAACCAGCGATACGATAGATAACAAGGGTACGCGATCATGAAGGGACGGATCAAGCTATTTCCCGAGCATTTCAAGGAAGGAACCTACTCGGGTACCGGAAGAGACTTCGAGTGGTACGAGACACTCGTGACGAAACCGCGCGGCGGGGAGGATATCCTTGAATTCTGGTACAGCAACGACCCGGAAGAATCTGAATACTTGAACGAGTCGTTTCAACGACACCTCGACGCGAGGCTTGAAAGGCTCAAGAAAGAGGGCTGGGATCCATCAAGGCAGTTTGCATACTGCATTGGGCAATCACACCTCGATCTAGGCTGGATGTGGCACCTCCGGCAAGGCGTTGCTAAAGCAGAAACGACGTTCAACAAGTTACACGATCATTTCAAGCTCTTCGCGCCTTTCACGTTTACAGGAAGCCAGCCAGCACAATATCTCTGGATCAAGCAACATTCCCCGTCCATATGGGCGAACGTGGTCGATGACGTGGCCAGGCGACGTCACGAACCCCAAGGCGTGACGTGGAGCGAGGCCGACGGTCGTATGCCAAGTGGCGAGGCATGGGCCCGGCATTGCTTGTATGGCCAGCTATTTTATGCCAGGAACTTTGGAAAGCTGGCCACGATCGCGTGGTTCCCGGATTCGTTTGGATACGCTAACAACCTCCCCCAAATCTTCTCCAAGGCCGGTGCAAAGGTGTTCATGACGGCGAAGCTTGGTTCCAACAAGCAAACGAAATGGCCGTTCTGGGCGTGGAACTGGCGGGCACCCGACGGGTCGGAGGTCATCGGGTACTGCACGGGCTCCCACGAGAAGATAGGTCCATTCGGGGGGTTCACCATCCGCCAGCCAGACAGCGACGTGCAAGATTCGTATGCAAATAGTTACAAGCTGGTGGCTCCCGGGAAAACGCTTGTTGCAGATTACACCATGGACAAGCCAGAGGAGAAAGTTTCTGATGAAGACCTTCCCGTGCTAGGCGTGTTCTTCGGCGAAGGGGACGGTGGCCACGGGCCACAAGGCGTGGAGGTGGCAACCTGCCGCGGGATGGTGGAACGGGGCGTGGCAACGTGGAGCAACTCGGAGGAATTTTTCGAGATCGTTGCCCGCTGGAAGGACAGGCTGCCCGCGTGGGATGACGAGATCTATTACGAGTTCCACAGGGGTTCCCTGACAACGCAAACCTTGGCCAAGCGCATGAACCGATATTTTGAATGGACGCTCCCGTTTGCGGAGGCATTGGCAACGATTGCCATGAAAATCGCCCCGGAGCATGACATCGCGTCAATCAAGAGATTTTACACGCACGTGGACGACATGACACCATCGACGACGAATCCCATAGAGCAAGTGTGGCAAAACGTGCTGTTGATGCAGTTCCATGACGTCCTCCCTGGCACGTCGATCCCGGAAGTGTACGATGAATGTTTCGAGTTCTGGTCGCAGGACATGCCCCTCGTGGAAACCATCATCGACGAGTCCATGAAAAACATTACCGAGCACGGGGAGATGTTTCCAAGAAGGAAAATGATACGCTTGTGCCTTCAAGAAAAACAAGACCCCTCCCCGTTCCTTGCCAGCATGATAGAAAATATTGGCGAGGTCATCATCATCCCGGTTTCCATTACCAGTGCATCAGCCAGCACGGGTCACCAGGTCGTGGATATCCCGGCAAATAAAGTTGAAGGATTCGTTCCGTTCGCCTTGATCCAAGGATGTAACCCGCGGGTGGTGGAACCGGTGCAGCTCGTTTCAGGGGACGCCATGCACCAAGCACTCGATGCACGGCCTGCCAGGTGGTGCGCGATCTTATCCATTCCCGCGTGGAGCACCGAGACTGCTTTGATACTTGGGTATCGCGCCACGCGGTCATTCAATCCGGAGGCACTATCGGTTGATGACACGAGGACGTTAAACGAAGAAATCACACGCATCTTTAGCCAGCTAAACCCGATATTCGAAAAGAAGGGAGATAAACCAGCAATACATGAAAACGAGGAATGCATCCACGTAATTTCTGGAGACATGGAAGCGAACTTCGATAAAAAATCCGGGAATCTCTCTTCAATCAAGCATCTCGGGGAGACGATCATCGATGACATGGCGGGCTTGCACGCTTACCATGACAAGCCATACCGGGAGGACTGCTGGAACTTGATGCTTGAATGGTGGAAGCACGAGAAACCGCTGTTCTCGGTGCCCAACGAAATATTCATGCTCGAGAATGGACCGGTTAAATGGACTGTCCGCGTCGTGCACGATTTCGGCTCGTCATCGAAAGCGATGCTCGACTACTCGTTTATCAAGAACGTGCCGGGATTTCACTTGACCATCGGGATGGACTTCCACGAGACGGAAACCTTGGTCAAGTACAGGATACCCATTCCAGCAGGGACAACATGGAGCGTGGCAGAAACACCGTATGCCACCGCCCGCAGGCGCAACGAGCCGGTGGCAAATCATGACATCCCGCGGTGGGAAAAGTGGATGCATACCTTCGTCACGCTCGAACGGGACGACGAGTCGCGTGGCATTGCCGTCGTGAACGCGGGAAAATACGGGTTCGACACCTTGGATGGCCATTTAGGAATCAGCATCATCCGAGGCCCGTTGTACCCTGGTACAAACATCGTGGCGTGGGCAAGAGACGAGAGAAAGCTCAGGAACGATGCAGGCATGGGAGAACCACCCACGCACGCCGATCAAGGGATTCACGTGGCTAGGTTCTGGATCGTTCCCTACACGGGGACGTGGCGGGACGGCCACGTGCATTCCCTAGCACACGCGTTCAACATGCCCGCCAAGCCTTCCATTCACGTTCAACAGGGCATCGACGCTCGACCTGTCGCGCGCGAGGCAAAGAGCCTTGGGGATAGAGCGATCGAGCAAGTGATCAATGAAATAAGCCCCACCACGCGGGTAACGTGGATCAAGGTAGAAGGTGGCCCAATAGAGGTGTGCGTGCTCAAGCACTCCGAGAAACTCCCGCTATTCATGGATCCACGTCATGGAAAGGAAAATAGTCTCGTGATCCGCGCTATCAACAACTCAGATGTTAAGAATGATGCTAGAATCATTCTTCAGCAAGCAATCTGCGCGGGGTTCTCTTCAGTGATCGAAGTAAATCTATTGGAACAACCAACTCAAGATATCATGAACCCAAGGTTTGTCATCGACAAAACAAGTGAACAGCTCGTTATTTCTGGATCTTTCAAGCCACACGAGATACGGACGTTCAAGTTACTGCCGTGACATGAGCAGATTTTTCATTTCACTTTTTGCTTTTACCTTCCAGCATCCCTATCCTTGAAAAAGCAACTCTTCCAGCGCCTCTTCGTCCGCGTCTATTCCAAGACCCGGTCGGGAGGGAATCGATATCCAACCGTCGTGGATGTCTGGCAAGCCGTGGAAGAGCAAATCGAGGTAGGGGCGCCGACCAGTGAACTCGAGTGGCCGGGTACAACTTCGTGTTGCGGAACACGCGTGCAAGTTAGCTATATTACCGATAGCCGGTTGTGTCTGATGCGGGACGATTATCTTGTCGTGAATCTCTCCCAATATAATGATACGCCGCATTTCACTCAATCCAGCACATTTTACAACGTCTGGTTGTATGATGTCCACGCCTGCCTTGGTGATCAAGTCGTGGAACTGCCAACGCGTGTATTCGTGCTCGCCGGCAGACACAGGAACGTCCAAAGCTTCGCACACGGCCTTGAGACCGTCATAGTCATACTGGGCCACGGGCTCTTCAAAATGGTAAATATCCAGGTCTTGAAACTTTTTTCCCTGGGCTATTGCGGTAGGTACCGTGTAACCGTTATTTGCATCGAAACTCAGCATGCAATCCTTGTTCAGCACGGATTTTACGTCCCGGAACATCTCCACGTCTTTTTTCGGGTTCACGTCCTGTCGCATGGAACCCCAGTCCATCCGTATCTTGAATGCCTTGAATCCTTGGTTTAGCTTTTCCTGAACGAGACGTACCATCGATCGTGGCTCCATCGAGCCCCCACCACCAATGATCTCGTCCACTTCCCGGTCATTCTTGTGCATTGCAACATCGCTCTCGACCCATCCCACGATGGGCGTGATGATGTATTTCTTCGGCGTCGAGTAATCGTCGAAGCTTCCGATCACGTGCACGGCATCCCGGGCTATGCCGAACTCTTCCTCGCATTCCCTGAGCGCCGTTTCGACCAAGGATTCCCCGGGTTCCTGCCGGCCACCGGGAAACGATATTTCCCCGGAATGGCGATCGCGCTTGTCTCGAGTCCGCCGCATGAGCACGAGGTCGAACGGCTCTCCCGCGCGCGGGATGATGAGAAATAAAACGGCGGCCGTCATGAAGCCGTCGTGGGACAAGACCGGCCGCCGGGGGTCATCGACGGGGAACAGTCGTTGCTTCAAGCCCTCGTGCGAGAACTCGAAGGCACCGGGCAGCCCGTCCATACCAATCAAGCCCTGTTCTTGGATTCTTCTAGGATGCCTTGTGCCTTGTTCATGAACATGTTGTAGCGCTTTGCCATGCGGCAGAACCCGGTGCACCCGAAAACGGGAGACGCGATCATGAACGGGATCAACACGAACGGGTTATAGAATGCAAAATACAAGACAATGCCAAGTCCCACGCACGCGAAGGGGATGATGCAAGGGATGACCCACGACAGCGTCAAGTTCTTTGCATTCTTCATGTGTTTTTCTTGGAGATCGGCCGGTAATTGTTGCATGCATTCCCCGCATATCCCGCCGTTGAAGTGGGAATTGCACACGGACCTCTTGCATGCAGCGCATGTTTTCACGATGTTCTGCCGGTAAGATCGCTTTCCACAGATTTGACAGTTGTAATCGTACACCGTTGGACTCATTTATCATCATCGACCTTTTTAGGGTGGTGTAAGTTGTTTTTGGAGGTAATAAAGGTTCCTTCGCGCGATTCGATGGATTAAAGAACCTTCCCGCAGAGTACCATTTGAAATTTACACTTAAAAGGAGTGAACCTCGTGTCCACGATCGACATACACCTCGACCAGCCGATCGCCAAGATCAACAAGAACGTCTACGGACACTTCGCGGAGCACTTGGAGCTGTGCATCTATGGCGGGATTTGGGTCGGTCCCGAGTCCAAGATAGAAAACATCCGGGGCATCCGCAAGGACGTGGCGGACGCCTTGAAAGCGATCCGGGTTCCCGTCATCAGGTGGCCGGGCGGGTGCTTCGCCGATGATTATCACTGGATGGATGGCATCGGCCCGCGGGAAGCACGACCCACCCGGTTGAACCGCTGGTGGGGCGGCCTGGAATCCAACGAGTTTGGCACGCACGAGTTCCTCGATTTCTGCGCGCTCATCGGCGCGGAGCCGTACATTTGCGGGAACGTTGGCAGTGGCTCGCCAGCGGAGCTTTCAGCGTGGGTCGAGTATGTGAATTGCGATGAGCAAACGAGCATGGTGAAACGCCGGGCTGCAAACGGGCACCCCGCCCCGTTCAAGGTCAGGTATTGGGGGATAGGGAACGAGAGTTGGGGCTGCGGGGGCAATATGGGACCTTCTTACTATGCCAACGAGTACCGGCGTTACGCGACCTACCTGGCGGGCCGGAAAGGCCAAGAACTGTTCAAGATCGCGTGTGGTGCCAATTCGTTCGATTTCGCGTGGACGGACAAGGTGCTGGCCGGTATTTCAGGCAAGACGTGCCAGTGCGGCTCCATGCTGCACGCAGTCGACGGGCTGGCGTTTCACTACTATTGCGGGACGACCGGCAGCGCGACGGACTATGACGAGTTGCAATGGTACACCATGCTCATGAAGGCCATGGCCATCGAGGAGCTCATCGAGGAGCACAGGCGCGTCATGGACAAGCACGACCCGCACAGGAACGTGGGCTTGATCTGCGACGAGTGGGGCACGTGGCACCCGCCGGTTCCGAGCCACCCCGGGAAGCTGTACCAGCAGAGCAGCATCAGGGACGCGCTCGTCGCTGCCATGACCCTCGACATCTTCAACCGGCACGCGGGCACGATCGTCATGGCCAACATCGCCCAGACGGTCAACGTGCTCCAGTCCATGATCCTGACCGACGGGCCGAAAATGCTCCTCACGCCGACCTACCACGTGTATGACATGTACAAGGTGCACCAGGATGCCACGTCCGTGAGCGTGGGCATCAAGACCGATGACATCAGCGCGATGCAAGTCCCTCGCGTCTCGGGGTCATGCTCGGTCAAGGATGGCATCGCCAGCCTCACCGTGGTCAACTGCCACGTGGATGCACCCGCGAACGTGAACATCACTTTTAGCGGCAACAAGAATGCGGAGCTCGTCTCGTTCGAGGTGCTTTCCGCGAAAGACATCCACGATCACAACACGTTCGATCGACCGGAAACAGTGAAACCGGCAACCATGGACGTGCCGGGCCCCGTTGGCGAGTTGCCTCCCGCCTCGGTATCCTTGATCCGATTCAAGGTGTGAAACTCTACCTCGTTTTCCTTTTTTCCACTTTATAAAAACACTCATGGAACGGCGGCCGTGAAAACGGGTGAAAAGTAAAGGTAACACGCGCCCTTCTTTCTTTTTTCAATTATCATGTTGCCCGCCTCGTGGCAAGGCACGTCGATGATAATGGCACCAGCCGGCACCGGTCAAGGCAAACACCAGGGCATATTCAGCCACCACGGTCCACGCGAGCCACGAGCCAGGCGTTCCCATGATGAAATCCGCCATTACATCGCTGTTGGCGATGACGTAATCCGGCACGACCTTCCGCCAGTACATGCTCCAGTCGTTGTAGAGCCGCTGGTTGTGCCAGATAGGAATCGAGAATGAAGTGAAACCAGCTTGGACGGCGATCAAGTCATCAAGCCGCTTGATCGTGGTTGAATGGTTGCCATCGTAGCCCGCGAAGTTGATACCCGGGGCGAGTACAACTTCTCGGACGCCCGTGGACTTCGCGATCTTCACGTGTTCCATGGAGCGCTCGTACACGCCCGGCAGGTCGATGTCCCCGGGATTGTACCACCAGCCCACCCACGGCTGCGCCGCACCCGTCCCGAACTGGTCTACCATCGTGTTCACGTGATATGCATATCGGTATGACGAGGTGGTAAACGACGTTTCAACGTGGTAGGTCATGAACCCGAACCAGTCCCACTGGGACATTTCCACTGACACGGTTCTCTGGGCGACGTCGAGATCGTGATCGCCGTCGTAACCGTCGAAGAGGATGCCCTCCATCTGGATCATGTGTGCCGAACACGCGGGAAAGCGCGCCTTGAATTCCGACAGGATGCCGTCGTACGAGCGCAGCGCGAGCTCGTACTGCTCGCGGGAGATGGGATCGACCGGCCCGAAAAACGACGGCTCGATGTCAAACGATATGCCCCTGAAGTTCGGATAATCCAAGGGCTCCAGCCAGTCCATCAAGGCCCGCAGGGTGTCGTTCACCGCGCCGGTCAAGTGGTAGGTGATGTAATCGTTGGGAGAGATGTCGAAGATGAAACGCACGCCGTATAATGCCCAGATGGGAAAGATGGACTCGTACAAGGCCCGGATCGGGCCGCTGTTGATGTACTCGATGCTGGTCGAGATGTAGAACGACGTGTTCAGCTGCCGGTACCGTTCCATCTCCTCGACGCTTTCCGAGGTGTTGTAAAACGAGGCGTCCATCAAGTGCTGGGGTGGCGCCCAGAATGCCACGGAAAACTCCTGCTGGCCGGGATCCACGACGAGGTAGGCCTGGGAGAACCCGAAATACGACCACCCCGTGCACGCGAGCCACGCGGCGAGGGTCACGATGCCAGCCCGCCACGTCCTTCTTTTCCACGCCCGGGACATGGCACGTCGAATGCCACCGCGTCCTGGACGTGCCAGCCCGATCGACACGAACGCGTGGATTAACTCGATCATCACGTGCAAGGCAACGATCACGAGCAAGCAAGTGAGGACAACGTGCCATACCACGACAGGAAAATTGAGCACCACGTATGCCTCGTTGAAGAACCGTGTCCCGCTATAAAAAAGGTAAACGAGCGTGGGGACCATGCCCATTTGAACGACGAGCACCCGTGGCTTCCACAAGAACACCACGCACGTGGCAATCATGATCCCGTTGGCGAGCCAGAAAAAGCCCGCGAATGCAAACACCATCCCGTGAAGCTGGGACACGATCGTGGAAGAAAATACCAGCGTGAAGTAATACAAGATAACGACCAACAAGCAAATTCGAATGGAATGCCGGCTCGTGAACGTGTTCATGCCGAACGCGCGTGGGAAAGACGGCAAGTGCTGTATCATTGCATGCATCATCCTCCGCGCGTGCGGGGATCGCGCGATGGTGACGTGGTGACATCCCTAGCCTTTCTCCCCCTTGTAGTCAAATCGTGCACACATTTATTAGGATGCGTTATGATGGCTTCTTACGGGACACTTGTAACTCAAGGACTTGCTCTGATACGGTTTGCTTGTGACGGTGCAACGAGCTAATGCCAATTAGGTTAGCAAGCGGCACGGTGGTGTTCACCATCGGCGTGTGCGGGCCGGCAGGTGCCGGGAAGAAGACGATTCTCTCCATGGCCATCGAAAACTACACGAGAATAAAGGACCACGAGATGGAATCGGTCAAGGAGCGCATGTCCAACGAGGGTGGTTCTGCTTGCATTGTTGCACCCCAGCAAAACGTGGCGTGGAGGTTTCACGTCGTCAACATGCCGGGGGATGGCCAGCAGCCCGATGGCCACGACACGAAGCTCGATGCCTTGCTCTTCATTTTTGACAGGGAAGCGAACAGGATCGTGGATAACGAGCGTTGCATACAAGGCTTGGACGTGTTGGTTCGTGAGGCCGGCGTTTTGGCGTTCCCCCGTGACATGATCAGGAACACGCCGTTTTTGGTTTGCATGAATAAAAGCGATGCCCCCGCGATCGTGGATGAATCGATCGTCAAGCGAATGTTCCAAGAATTGGAAAGGCTCAACCCGCTGTTCATTGAAACGGTTGCGTTTGCAAACATCAACGTGAAGCGTGCACTGGCGATCATCCAGAGGGATTGCTTGGTTCGCCATTACAACAACCAGTATCCCCCCGAATCGTTCATGGAAGTGCCGTCGCTGACGGACATCGACCCTCGCTGCATTCACATCACCCTCCACAACGGCAGCAAGGGCGATCTCGCCAACGTGGATGGATTCATGCGGCCACCAAGCCGCATCGTTCATGAAGACGTGCACGTTCAGCCCCCCACCACGCATCCCGCGGACCTAGATGGAATATTCTTGACGCACGATGAATTCAACACGCTTAAAAAGATACTCGAGGACGCCGTCGACATCGAAGAATTGAAAAAAATCATGGGGGACATGGGATTCAATCGCACGATTTTCATCGAGAACGGGGACGAGATCGCACGGTATCTCGGATTTCGTGTTCAATCCATAAACAAGATACTATATATCCTCTGTCCCATCCATTTTCTCTACGATCCAGATACTGGAACGGAAACTGGCTTCGCTATAGACGTCAACCAGGACCACTTTCACGTGTATCCCTACATGTTCAAACCGGGGAGGAACGAGTACCGGGTGTTATCCGCGCTCCCGCATTGCGTTTATCGCGCTATCACGCTGGATGGGAATTCCTTGAAGCAATTAGGCGAGGAAAGGGTGCAAATCGCGAACGTTGCATCCGCGAAATTCTTCATCAATTCGCTGGTGGTCGATCTCACGTCGGACGTTGATAGCCCCGCCGAATTCTTTGATGACAAGCTATACATCCAAATCTTGAACCGGCTCGTCACCGTGAAAGACCCCGCTTGGGTGAACCCCGTCGCGATCACCAACAAGTTCGATCAACTGATGGCGCAGCTGCAAACCCTTGACAAGGACGACCAGCTGCATGCCAACAACAAGCGCAGGGTGTTCCTCAACATCGTGCAGTTCCTTTTCGGCATCCCGGATTTGGTGCAGTCGCGGGGATTCTTGAAATACTTGACCACAAGTGTCTTGCGCCGGCACGAACAAACGATACGGAAGCACCTGGAAACAAGCGAGTTCATTGAATTCGTTGCATTCATAACGGAAAACTGGTCAATCGCCATTGACACGCTTGTTTTCTTGTTTAACGAGAAAAATCTTCCCCCCTCCAGGGATTTCTTGCGCGACATGTCGGTACTCTTGTTCACCATGCTGGTGGACGGGAAAATGGACACGCGGGAATTCCTGCGTGTCGTGCACCGCTGCCACGTGGACCTCGATGAGAGCCAGGTGCACTACATTTTCAAGAGGCTCATCCTCGCGGGGGACTTGGGGACGCTGCACGACCTCGCGACCGGGACGGGCATCGTTCCCGAGAGGGAAGCGTTCGTGGCTGCATGCAACCGCATACTACAGCAAGGGGACCGTTTCAACGCGTTCGATAGCCAGAAGCTCATCGGGTTGCTGGGCTACGGGGGATACGTGCCCGAGGAACGCGTTGGACGCGAGCTATTTGCCATTTTCTTGAAAAGGGAAACCTTTGATGTGGCCCTTCCCTTGTACGAATACTTGAAGATACAAATGGACGTCGATTACCGCACGAGAATCTACCAAATCTTGATGAGAAAGGATCTCTCAGTCCAGGAGAACAAGGATTCAATGTCCAGTTTCATGCGCTGGTTGGTCCTCGAGCGTGACGAGCTAGGAATCATCAAGGCAATGACTGCATTCGTCCTCAACGACGAGACCTTCCAGGCAAGCCAACTGTGCTCGATGCTCAACATCGTCCCGGACGAGAGGATGGCCAAGCATTTTTACGGTGCCTTGTTCCAAAGCACATTCCAGCCGAACCACGTCAACATCGTGAGGAAATTGATCAGTTGGACGGGCATCGGACCCGATCCAGGCATGATCCAGGGGGTATACCAGATGTTGTTGCGGGAAGGAAAGGTTTCCTTCATTAATGGCTTGTACCACGCGACGAGGGTGACGCCGGACGTCCCAAGGGAAGTCTTGGCCGAAATCGGAATTGACCAGGAATCTTTCAAGCAACGCGTGCTCCGGGCACCCATCAAAAGTGCGATTGGAAAAACGATCTTGAAAATCTACCTTGGAGGGGATGGAGGCGTGGGAGCCTGCACGTTCGCGCACCGGTTTGTCTCGGATGTATTCGTTCCCGACACGAAACTATGCCTGTCCGAAATATTCGTCAAGAACGTTACCGTGGATGGGAACGATTACGTTCTCAGCATGTGGCGGATGGGAGCCCAGGAACGGTTCAGGTTCTTGCAAAAATCGTACGTGCGGGGTGCCGTCGCCGCCATCTTGTTCTTCGACATGACGCGCCTCATAACGCTCTATTCCTTGGAAGGGTCATGGCTTCCCATCATACGAAACGAGGACCCCGATATGCCCGTGTTTCTCGTCGGGACCAAGATGGACTTGCTTACGGACGATCAACGACATGAAATGGAAGCGATAGTTGCGGATTTCGCGAGCACGACCAAGATCGACATGTATTGCATGACGAGCGCGAAAACGGGACACAACATCGAATCCATCATGGAACACCTGGTCAAGGTCACGAGCAGGAGAATTCTTGGGTAAAAAAACGAGAGAGGCGGATCGACGGGTTCCCGTCGCGTTTGAAAAATGCATGGAAAGAAGTGAGGGAAGCCCTACATCATCGCGATGGGATGCGACATCAAGAACCTCATCGACGAGGCCCTCAAGGTTGAATCTACATTTTCTCTTTCTATATCATTTGGATCGCCATCCTCACCAACGAGATCGTGATCATGTTCGAAGGACACTAGACGAGCGTCCACGGCTTGCACGGGCGTTTTTCACCGGACACGCATCTCATTCGTTCGTTCAGCATCATATACAACGAGGACCCGGTAACCGGGAAGCAAAACGGCATGTTATTCCATGCAATCAAATCTATGTTGATGTTCGTGAAAAAAGAGGCCATTGACCTCCACATCGACACGTTGTTGCACCTGTTCGTGCTATCCGTGTCCGGGAACCAGCACGTCAGGGCTCCCGTCGGGCCCGCCGATTACTTGCTCTACTTGCTCGAAAAAAACAACGGGGACATGGCCAGGACGTGCAACCAGCTCAAGGCATTCCAAAGGAGATATTGCTCGCTGGAGAATGGTACCTTGCCGGATCCACTCATAGAGGAGTGGGGCACCCCGGCCGATAATTTCTTGGCAAGAATGGTCCCGGAAAAAAGCATCGATGCCACCAAGGAAAAAGCGCCACGCAAGGACACCACACAGGAAGAAAAGGAAACCTACGATTTTACGAGCGCCCGTGCCGCCGTCCAGGATAAACTCATCGAATATGGAAAGCCGGTCCCGTACCGGGTCGATTTCAACGCACAGTCCCCGGTGGAACAGCGCGTGAAGATCACGGTCATCCAGCAGCTCATAGAAATGGTAAACAAGGAGGAAAGCGTGCTCGCGTCGTCCTTCACGAACGTGGAAATCACCACGAACGCACCAACGTCCCTGACGCAAGAGACGTTCCCGCTTTCCTTGCGGGATGACCTCTTCATCGGGAAGAAGCGTTGCTATCTTAAGTTCATCTTGAAGGGCGAGCGTGAAACATCAGCATATAGCGACTCGTTCTGGCTGGAACTTGTGCCACGCATCAATCTTGCCATGGAATTCAGGAAAAGGAAAATTAATTTCGACGATAAAGTGGAGATCAAATACAAGATATACATCCCCAACGAGATAAGACTCCAGAAACCCTTGAACGTGGTTGCACGGTTTCAAGTCTTGTCCATCGAGAGTCACGCTATACTGCAAGAGGCATCAGAGAAAGTGGTGTTGAAAGGAGAAGAATACGTGGCGTTCAAGATCGATGGAAAAGTGATCGAGAACGAGCGGGGCATCTCGCTGCGGATGGCCTTGTACTTGAACGACAACACGGTCGCCCGCCACGAGTCTGGCGAGATATTAGTCGAGGGAAAGCCGCCCGAGTCCGTTCCGAAATCGGACGGGCTCAAGATGATCTCGGAAATGAAGGGCATCGGCTCCCAGCCCGCCCCCGTGAAAAAACTCGGGATGCCGGCTACCAACCAAGAGGGTGCCGGTGCAAGGGCAGCCACCGGCACGAAGGACCTGTTCGGCGTTGTCAAGAAGCTCGAGTTCACGTCAACCCCGGTGACAAGCCCCGGCATCGGGACGAGCTCGCCCGCCACGCCATCCAAGCGAGTGCAACAAGGGCACCAACCAGCGATCGAACCGAAGAAAGCTGTAACAACACCGGATAAGAACGTCCAAGCAACGCCAGGAAAGAAGGAGAGAGATAAAGAGGTATTCAACAAGGTCCAAGACGCTGCCACCAAGATGGTCCAGCAAGCCAGGACCTCGGTCGCGCGCGTCACGCCCGGGCAATCGATGCCCGTGAAGGCGAGGCAATCGGTCCCCGCGACCTTGCCCGACTTGCCCTACCTTAACGGGATGAAAACGCCTGACATTAAAGTGGAAATCACGCACAAGCAAAACACGCCCGTTCTCATAGCAACAGACTCGAAGACAGCAATCCAGTTCACGATGCGGAAGATCAAGGATATTCCTGAAGCAGTGCTGGTCAAACGCGTCGTATTCATGGTGAACGGCGCGGGCGACGTCGCCCTCGTGCAAGTCGAAAAGTTCAAGTTCCTCGGGAGCACCCGCGACGTCACGGTCGAGCTCGAACCCTTGAAGCAATTCAAGTCCTGGGCCCCGATTCCCCCGTTCGCGCTCGTGGTGCAACTGTATCAAGAAGGCCAGATCATGGGGCAAGACGTGTTCGATGATTTCACGCCAGCCAGCTTCACCACGACATCGCAGATCACGTGGAAGAAGATCGACGTCTTGTCACGCACGCTTTACAAGGACATGTACACCGCCATCGAGCTTGAATTCGACGTCAAGCCCTTGTTGAACCCGTTGATGCTCCAAGCGAGCATCACGTGCCAGAGCCAAGTGTTCTCGAATAATTTTTCCGTCACGAGCGACGGGCACCACGAGATACTCGTTCCCTTGAAGGTGCCGAACACTCTCACCCCGGTGCAAAGCTGCACCGGAAAAATAGCTATCATGGAACATTCAACATATCCCATCAAGGACCAGGCAAGGAACCTGTCGATCATCCCTTCAGGGCCGCAATTCGAGATCATCGATCCGAGGATCGAGATTTTCGGTGACTTGGACGATGCAACCATCACGTTCAAGTTGTTTAACGAGGACCGTCCAGCGGGAAAGTGCGACGTGGACGTACTTGCTTGGCACGCGTCGGGAAGGTACCCGATCAAGCTCTGCTCCAAATCGGTGAAACCGACGCTGAACAAGGCATTTGCCGTGGAATTCACCAAGGTCAAGCTGCCCCTCGATATCGTGCGCGGGAGTGCCGTGGACCTTGACTTCACCTTCGACCTCCGGGATTTCAACAAGGTGAAGCACTTGATACGCAAGAGCACGGTCATCGAGGGCTTGAGCAGCCCAGACGAGGCCCTCGTTCAAGGACGGGTGAAAACAATCCTGCCGACAAGGGTTTTAGCCCCGGGCACGGACAAGGTGCCCGTCGAGATCGAGGTGTTCAAGAACCCGAACGTCCCGAAGATCAAGGTGCGGCTGGTGCCGTTCCGGGAGGGGATAGAACTCCGTGCCGTCAAGGAATGGACATTCTCGAAAGGTTCGCGGGAGCTTCGCGAGAACGTATACTGGAGCCCGCCTGAAACGGGAGAATTTCCCATCTTTTGCAAGCTTGAACTCAGGATATACCACGAGGACGCAAAAGAGCACATCGATTCGCCGGCCGTCAAGACCGAGCCCCTCCACTTCTTGATCCTGCCCGAGTGACTAAGGGGCATGGGCATACTCATTCCCTTCCCTTCCCTTCACGAACGATGGTGGCCTTATAAAGGCGGCGTCATGTGCTTGGAATGAAATCTCGCGAGAGGAGAAACTTTTTTTGCTCGTTGAATGATTCCCCGTGGCATACAATGAAAACGGAAGTTAGCATCGAACGCACGAGATTCCTCATCAACGGGAAACCAACTTACGAAGGGCTGACCTACAAGGGCCATTCCATTGAAGGCCTGCTCTTCAACTCGCGCATGATACAAGCAATATTCGATGACGCGAACCAGGAAACTCGCGACACGTGGAAATACCCGGATACCGGCCGGTGGGACTCGGATAGGAACACGAGCGAGTTTTGCATGGCAATCCCCGAATACAAGGCACATGGCATGCTCGCGTTCACCGTGGGCTTGCAAGGAGGGGGTTCGGTCTACGAGCCGGGAATATATAATGCTTACGATAACTCGGCGTTCGCGATCGACGGGAGCATCAAAGAGCCATACATGAAACGCCTCGGGCACATTTTATCCACCGCCGACGATAACGGGATGGTGGTGATCGTCAACTACTTCTACTGGCAACACGCCAGGCGTTTCAACGACGAGCACGCGATAATAGCAGCAACGAGGAACGCGACCGATTGGTTACTCGAAACGGGATACAAGAATATTTTGATAGACGTGGTCAACGAATCAAATCCCCATTATGCCATGCTCGGCATCCCGATAGCGGCACCCGGCAGGGTTCATGAATTGATAGACATCGTCAAATCATGTTCCCTTGACGGCCGCCGTTTGCTCGTGGGATGCAGTTCAGGCGGGGGATCATTTGGCATCCCCCATGGAAAGTGGCTCGCGGCCGAGGATTTTTCGATGCCACACGGAAATGGTTGCACGCCAGAACTCTTGAAATTCAAGATAATGGCACTTCGCGAGGAAGACGAATACGTGAAACGTCCCAGGCCGGTTCTCATCAACGAGGACGGGACTAACGTGGATAACTTGGAAGCCGCAATCCATGAATTTGCTTCATGGGGTTTCTATTGCCAAGGCTACGGGTCCAAGTACGCGGATTTATCGTGCGATTGGAGAACGCATCCTCGCGAGTCGTCATTCGATGCATTGAGCGGCTTCCAGACCGTCCCGGTGAACTGGAGCATCAACACGCTTGATAAACGCGCATTCTTCGATCGGTTGAAGCTCGTCACTAGCGGCAGGGTGCCATGATGGCCATCTTGTTTCACGTCCTCCTGGAGGTTATCGTCCCCATCTTTATCATGATCGGCGTGGGCGTGGTGGCCGAGTGCAAGTTGAAGCTTGACATGGACACGCTCGCAAAGTTGAACTTTTACGTGTTCATACCAGCCTTGCTCTTCATCAAGATGATCGACGCTAGCCTCCCGCTTACGTTCATGGTTACGACGGCAGTGTTTTGCACGGTGCAATTCCTTGCCATGCTCGGCGTGGGTTTCGTGACATTCTCGATTCCAAGGTTTCGACAAGACCGCACCGTGCTGGTCTTGGCAACGACCATGTACAACGCGGGCAACTACGGGATCCCGTTGATCATCTTGGCGTTCGGCGATGCATTCATCGACGTGATTGCCATCATCGTCATGATGCAAAACGTGTTCATGTTCTCGATAGGATTGTGGCTGATGGAACGGGAATCCCGTTCGTTGAAGGACATCTTGAAAGGCATGCTCAAGATACCTGTCATACCGGCCATCATCGCGGGCTTGATCGTGCGCGTGTCGGGTGTCATCGTGCCGGGTCCCATCCGCCAGCCGCTCGATTACCTTTCGGACGCTATCATCCCGGTCGCGTTGATCACGCTCGGGGCGAAGCTCGCGCGCACCAGCATCACGGGAGAACGGGTGAAAACGAGCGCCGTGACCGCGCTCCGGCTGATCGCATCCCCGCTGGTATCCTTGCTGCTTGTCGTGATGCTATCCATCGACATTGTCCTGGCTCCTGTCTTGATCGTGGGCACGGCAACGCCGGTTGCGGTGAACGTTTACATCCTCGCGCAAAGCTACAACAAGGGCGAGGACATGGCTTCGAGACTGGTATTCTGGACAACCGTTGCTAGTGCTGGAACCGTGACCGCGTGGCTGCTCGTCCTCGGGGGGTAACGGGCTTGCCCCGCACCCGGCATGCCATTGGCGAAAGGCTTTTGTGGTCCCTGGGTGTTTTTACGAGCATTGAATTTGATGGATACAATCTGGTTCGAACCTTACCATGTCGTTCTTGAAATCTAAAAAGCAAAAACCGGCGGAAAGCAACGTCGTCATCGAAAGCGAGAAGGACGTCATCGAGAAGATCGTGAAGAGGCGAGAAACGGGCTGGGACGAGGTGGGATTCAGCCGCCCCATTGGCGGCTTCTTCTACAACTACATCTTGTTCATCGTCGGCGCGCTGATCGTGCTCGCCATCGGGTCGACCCTGCTCCCGCTGATCGTGCCGTTTCCCGAGATATTCGGGAATTCTACCATCGTGATAGGATACTTCAAGTTGATGTTCACCTTATTCGATGCGGGGCTGGGCGACGCGCTGGGACGGTACCTGCCCGAATACCGCATCAAGAACCCGAAGCGTGCCATCCAATACATCAGCTTTTTCATCTGGTTCCAAATGTGGACAGGGCTCATGCAAATCACGTTCATTGCCGTCTTCATCTTCTCGTGGCTCCCGCAAATCTCGATCGCGCACCTCGCGTGGTTCATGCTCGTGTACAGCACCGTTCAATACCCGGGCATGCTTTCAGTGTTCGGGAACGTGCTCCGCAGTTTCCAGCAGTTCTGGAAGATACAGCTCATCAGTTTCTTGCAAGACACGTTCTTGCAGAACGTGACGACGGTGGCCTTCACGTTGCTCTTCGGCTGGTTGTTCACCGACGTCCCGCCATTCGGGTTCGTCTTCGGTGCATCCTTGGGGTACATCGTCGGCCAATACGTGGACGATTTCCTGGCCCTCGTGCTCGGCGCCGTGTTCTTCTCGCAAGTCATGAAGACCACGGGCTTCACCGCGATGGACGCGATGCGGCCGACCTTCAACAGGGAGGTGATTAAGGAATCGCTCGGCTTCGGGCTGAAGACCATGATCGGGCCGATATACGGCACCGCTTTCGAGTTCTTCAGGCTGTCGGTCATGATCATCTTGCTCCCGTCGTACGGGACATGGCTCGGGTTGCTCAGCCTCGCCAAGGGCATCGCGGGCCTCGCGAACATCGCGGGACCCATGGCGTCGTGGACCGGCATCAGCGTGTCGGAATCCTACAACAACAACAAGACGTACCTGTCCTACCACTACATGAAATCCGCCCTCAAGTGGCAGACGTTCATCACCTTTTTCTTCTTGCCCCAGATCGTCATCACGCTGCCCCCGTTGCTGTTCTCCGCCATCAGCATCCTCGGCACGGACTGGGTGCTCGCGATCCCGCTGATCGCCCCCGCCACGCTGGAGCCGTTGCTCGCCACGTTCGATGCCATGCCGTTCTCCATCATCCCGAAGGTCGGGAAGCGGCTCGGCAACAAGGAAAGGGACGGGAAGATCGAGTACCAGGCCATGAAGGGGAGCCACATCCTGGAACGCCAGGGATTTTCCGTGCTCGAGACGACGTTGAGCTTCGGGTTCCTGGTGCTCCTCATCGTCGCGTTCCCCGTGAACGTGTACACGTTCATCTTCGCCGCGGTACCCGTGAAGGCCGCGTTCGTGGTGATTGGCTGGTGGTACATCGACCGGAAGATCATCAAGCTGAAGATCAACGACTGGATCGGCCAAGGCATCATAGCAACGGGCATTGCCACGGGCACGTTTTGCGTGTTCTTGTTCATCCTCACGTACGTGATCTACCCGCCGTTGTACGATGCCGCGCTCGATGGATTCACGGCGCTTGCCGGGGCCGACACGGGAAAGTACCTTTCGCTCCTGCCGGGCATCCTCATCATCTTGGCAGCATTGCTCCTGTTCCCCGCGGGCGTTTTCGCCCCGCTCTACGCGTTGTTTGGAGGCTGGGACGACCAATCACTGGAGGACTTCCGCAAGGCGGCAATGCTGAGCGGCCCGAGCAAGGGCATTACCATGTTCATGTACAACGTCTCGAAGCTCGTGCACGACAGGTCGCCGTGGAAAAACAAGTTCTCGTTCAAGGATACCGACAAGGCCCTTGCCGAAGCCGACGAGCTGCTCCAAATCCGGCGTGAGCTCGATGCAAAAATCGTGATGGAGAAGCAGTTCGCGTACAAGGATGATTTGAAGGAATTGTTGCAGCAAGTGCAAGCAGCGGAGAAGGTGGGAAGCATCGAGGATGCACGACGCACCTTGAACTACATGGTTTCCATCGCGGAAGAGCACCAAGATTCGGCCTTGGCCGGGGAGTACAAGAAAAAATTGCACGACCTCTCGTGAAAGAAAACCGGTGTTAGACGCGATATCGAAGTTTTTCTTTCCATTCTTTACCCATGCTCGAGCACGCTGTTCCCGGGAATCCGACCGGTGGCAAGGGGGACCGGGCACCGCCGGAGTGGCGTGCATTCAAGAGCGCACGTTATGCGGACGATTTTGCGCGAATGAAACCTTAAATGTGCGGAAACCTCTTATTTCTCATGGGTAAGAAGGATAATCGACGCGGCCACTCGTCACGCGGGGCTACAAGAAGTGCCGGTGGAGACATTGAAGTCACCAGGGCGCGGATACCCAACAAGGATGATAACGAAATTTTAGGCATTGTCACGCAAATTCTAGGTAACGAGCGGATGCAAGTGCGGTGTGCCGATCGCGAACTTCGACGCGCAATACGGCCCGAAAAAAGGCATCGAGAAGAAGCCGGAGTTGCTCGACATCATGATCACGCGACCCTTGCTCTTGATGATGAAGGGGAGCAATGCTTTCGTTACCCTGTGCACGCCGACAACGTTCACGGCGAATTGTTCCTCGAAATCACCGACGTCGATTTCTGCCAGCGGTCCTGCCACGGCGATCCCCGCGTTGTTCACCACGGCAAACAAGCCCCTTCCAGCATCCTCGATGGTGCCTACCACGGCATCAACGTCCTTGTCCGATTTCACGTCAAGCTTGACGGGCTTCACGTTCGGGATGGTGGCGAGTCCTTCCATGTCCTCTTGCTTCCTTGCAGCCGCGAAAACGGGGAACCCCCTTGCTGCAAGGCATTCCGCGATGGCTCGTCCAATGCCGGTTGATGCACCCGTGACGAGTATCGGTTTGTCTTCGTGTTCCATGTTCGTTCACCGGATGTTGTATCGCGATACGGGTTGTTGCTGGCTCCCGCAATGGAGCGTGCCGAAACCGTACACGAGTTCTGTACAATCGATACCCGTGACAACCCTGTTAGGAAAGAGATCTTGAATGATGGCGAGTGCCTTCCTGTCGTTCGGGTGGTTGAACACGGGCACCACGACGGCAGCGTTGCTGATGTAAAAGTTGCAATAGCTGGCCGGCATGCGGTCGTCATCGAAGAGCACGGGGCCCGGCATGGGCAGCTTGACGATCTTGAACGGGTTCCCATCCTGGTCCGTCATGGCGACCAATCTCCTGTAATTGTCTTCCAAGAACTCGTGATTTTCATCGTTCTTGTCATCTTCAAACGCGCACGCGATGACGTTCTTGCCTACAAACCGTGCAACATCGTCGACGTGGCCGTCCGTGTCGTCCCCAACGATTCCTTCCCCCAGCCACAAGACTTTCTGGACGTGCAAGTTTTCCTTGAGCTTTTGCTCGATCTGGTCCGGTTTCATTCCCGGATTGCGGTTCTTGTTCAGCAAGCACTGTTCCGTGGTGAGGATGCATCCTTCACCGTTCACGTCTATCGAACCACCTTCCATGACGATGCCCGGCTGGAAGACGTGCATGCCCAAGAACTCGTTCATCTTCCAAGGAACCCCGTTATCCCGTAGCAAGTCATCGTATTTCTCCCCCCACGCGTTGAAGTCCCACTTCACCATCGCCACCGATTGCCTTGCATCGTTCACGACGAACGTGGGTCCATAATCCCGTATCCACACGTCCACGGTCGGTATCTCGTGGAAACGCACCGCGCGCAAGTCGATGCCATGGCGTTCAAGCATGGCCCGCGCCCGTCCTTTCATCACGTCGTCATCCACGAGAAGGTCCACGTGTTGCCCAGTGTGCACGGCGTGAATGAATTGGCAATAGATTTCCTCCACCCTCGGGATGAAATCGTAGAAGCTCTCCTCGTTGTGCGGCCACGATAACCATGTGGCTTCTTGCCGCTCCCACTCCGCTGGCATCCGGTACCCCAAGGCCGCGGGCGTCTCCCGGTGGAATTGGCCGCTCATCTCGGCTTCACCATGTCGCCGTAGGTGTCCGGCCTGCGATTTTTCAAGAATAACCAGCCTTCTTGCGATCGTTCCACCATGTCGAGGTTCAAGGTAGCGAGGAGCAATTCTTCTTTATCGTCCGATGCTTTCGCGACGATTTGCCCGAACGGGTTCGCGACGAACGACCCTCCCCAGAATTCGAGATCCTGCTCGCGACCCACGCGGTTCACCGCTGCAACGAAGATGCCATTCATCGACGCGTGCGCCCTCATGGCCTCCTCCCATCGCGTGGCTGAAAAAGGCTCGTGCTCCCTCATGTAATCGAACCAGCCGATGGCCGTTGGATAGAAGATCACGTGAACGCCTTGGATTGCAAGTATCCTGGCCGGCTCGGGGAACCACTGGTCGTAACAAATGAGGGGTGCGATCTTGACACCGTCCACACTCGCGGACTGGTACCCGAGGTCCCCGCCGGAGAAATAAAACTGTTCGTAATAGTTCGGGTCGTGGGGAACGTGGACCTTCCTGTACTTGCACACCTGGTGCCCGTGCTTGTCATGAACCACGCACGTTTTGTAACATTTTCCCCCATCAGCGCGCTCGAAAATGGAACCACCAACGATACAAATCTCGTGAGCGCGTGCCGTGGCTGCCAAGAACTCGGACGTCTTTCCAGGTATCGTTTCTGCCAATTTAAAATGGTCCTTGTTTTGGTCCTGTGCAAAATACTTGCTGGCAAACAGTTCTTGCAAGCAGACGATGGTGGCGCCTTTATCTTTAGCTCGTACAACGAGATCTGCCGTTTTTTCAAGGTTCCCATCCAGATCATCATCGACGGCCGCCTGCACGAGGGCAACGGTAACGGAATGCTCGTTCATGGTTACGCGTACATTAATTATCACATGGAATTAAACCAATAGCACTAGGGCCATGGACTAGACCTTGTTGAACCCGCATTCCGCCATGTATTCCATCAATGCCTCGGGATAATCCGTCTGGATGACGTCCACGCCCATGTCAAGCATCTTGTGCCAGTCGCTCTCGCCTTGGACCGGGTAGCAATGCACGAACACGGGGTCTTGTTCGCGGAACTCGTGGATGCGCTTGACGAAGTCACGGTTCAACACGCCCGCGCTCACGCACAAGTACGACAAGTCATAATCGAGGCACAAGGTTTTCAGCTCGGGCGTGTCACCTTGGATGTTCAGGCTTATCAACGAGTCCTTGTCGTCCAGGTCGACGCGCATGTATTCCCCCATGATCGCCGCGTTGAGGTTGAAATAGCACCGGTCACGTGCGTGGTATTTATCGAGCATTGCTACGAGGGACTCGGGTTCCCAGAGATTGTGAATGTGCATCTCCGCCCGGATGAGCTTGCCGCACGACGCGAGTTCTTGGATGATCTCCTCGACGGTGGGCACGGGAACGAACCCGAACGGGTATCCCTTTCCCGCGTTCAAGCCTTTCACTTCCTTAATCGTCATCTTCGTTATGTCCCCCGTGCCGTCCGTCGTGCGATCGACGGAGGTGTCGTGCATCGAAACGAGCGTCCCGTCGGCAATCACCTTCACGTCGAACTCCACCCAATCCACTCCCCGCTTGGTGGCTTCCTTCAAGGAAAGGATGGTGTTTTCCGGGTACCCCGTGATCTTCATGCGGTGCGCAAGAACGTGCTGCCGGGGAAACACCGACCGGTACGGGTGCATGGGCTCGCCTTCGATCAAGCATTAAAACAAGCTATCATGATTCTGGTTGGTTACTTCTGGATTGCTGCCGGGGATAATAAACCATGATCGACACGAGCTTTCCACACGTGAAGCACGACCTCCAGACGAGGTTCGGGAGCATCTACGGTGACGAGGAACGACAAGCGGTGCTTGATTGCTTGGCAAGGGACGCGCCCACGAGCGCTAGCGGTGTCGTCGAGTTCGAAAAAGAATTCGCCGCCTTCTGTGGCACGAAGCATGCCATCGCCGTCTCCAACGGGACAGCAGCCCTGCTGATGGCGTTCAAGGCCGTGGACATCAAGCCCGGGGACGAGATCATCACGACGCCCGTTACGTGGATCGCCACGGCGGCGGCTGCCGAGATACTGGGCGCGAGGACACGGTTCTGCGATGTCGATGCCACGATGAGCATGGACCCGGCGACCATCGCGGGGTTAATCAGCGAGAAGACCAAGGCAATAGTGCCCGTTCACTTGTACGGCCAGCCCGTCGATTTCGGTCCCATCAAGGAAATCGCGGATGCGCGATCGTTGCCCGTGATCGAGGACGCGTGCCACGCGCCCGGCGCGACCTACCGCGGGAAACCAACAGGCTCGCTCGGGACGCTGGGGTGCTTCTCGTTTCACGAGCAAAAGAACATGTCCACGCTGGGTGAAGGCGGCATGGTGACCACGAACGACGACGCGCTTGCAGAGCGGGTGCGTTTATACAAGTCACATTGCACGCGCGTTATCGGCCCGTCCACGAAGTACCTCTCGCTCGACCCCGCGGACCACGCTGGTGTTGTCGAGCGGAACCGGTACTGGTTCCAGGATTTCGATGATTGCGGGTTCAACGTCCGCATGACCGACATGCAAGGCGTCGTGGGGTCGTGCCAGCTGAAAAAGCTACCGGCCATGAACAAGAAACGGGGTGAGATCGCCCGCGTGCTCGGCGAGTCCCTCGCGACCATCGATGGCATCTCGCCCCTGCCCGTGAAGGATGGTGCCGTACATGTTTACCACTTGTATCCCGTCATGGTCGGCGGCACCGCGAGCAAGTTGCGGGACAAGGTGGTGCACGGCTTGCACAAGCAATTCGGGATTCGATGCGGCGTGCATTACATCCCGCTCGTCCACGCGACGGCATTCAAGCAGCGTGGCCATTCACCTTCCGAGTGCCCGGTGGCATGCAAGCAGTGGGAACGGTTGCTCACGCTCCCGTGCCACCCGCGCATGGAAGCCTCCCACGTCGATTACCTCTCCCGGTCGATCAAGGCCGCGCTAGACGGTGCACGATCGTGAACTCGAGGCAGCGTTTCAAGGCTATCGTTGAAGGGAAGCTTCCCGACCGGACCCCCCGTGATTATTGGGCCGTTCCTGAAATCGATGCACGCCTCATGAAACATTACGATATCCATTCAAGAAACGCGCTGCTCGATATGCTCGACATCGACTTTCGTTACATCGATGGGCCCACGTATATCGGCCCGCCCCTTGCCGTCCACGGCGACGGGAGCGAGGATGACTTGTGGGGCGTCCCGAGAAAGACCATGATGACCGGCGAGGGCGAGTTTCTCGGGAAATACAAAGCAGTGACCAAGCATCCCCTCGAACATTGCAAGACCGTCGATGACGTGCTGGGATACGATCATTGGCCCGACCCGGGCTGGTTCGATTACAACGTGATCCCGGACCAGTGCAAGCGAAACGGGGACCGCGTCGTGATGTTCATGGGCGACCGGTTGAACCGCATCGCGCAACTGAAGCCCGCGATGTACTTGCGTGGCATTGCCAAGGTGCTCGCGGACATGCGGAAGAAGGACAATGCCATCTTCCTGGCCATCCGCGACAAGATTCGGGCGTTCTATACCGAGTACTTGCGGCGTATCGTTGCCGCGAGCAAGGGTGGCATCGACGTCATCGTCACCGGCGATGATTTCGGCACGCAATCGGGGTTAATGTTCAGCCCGGACACGTGGCGTGCGAACCTCATGCAAGGCTTCAAGGAATTCATTTCGATTGCCAAGTCACGCCCAGAAATCAAGGTCATGCACCACTCCTGCGGGTCCATTCGTCCCATCATTGGCGACATGATCGCGTGCGGTTTGGATATCTTGAACCCTATCCAGCCCGGCGTGCACGACATGGACCATGCCACGCTCAAGGAAGAATTCGGGAAAAACGTTATCTTCCACGGGGGGATCTCCCTCCAAGGCCCGTTGCGTTTTGGGACCCCCGCGGGGGTTCTGCAAGAAGTGAAGCAAGCTGCATCAACTCTCGGTAGAAACGGAGGCTATATCATTTGCACGGCTCACAACATCCAGGCGGACACGAAAACAGAAAACCTCGTTGCCTTGTTTGATGCTTACAAGAAGATTTAAAAAAAAATATTTACTTGAACGATTTTACCGACGGGTTCTTCAAGCTGCTGTTATCGTTCATCGCCTTGATATGGTATTTCAGCTCCACTTGCTCGCCCGGCATCACCTTGTCGACCGTGAAGGAAACCAGCACGCCGCCATCGCGTGGTGTCATGTCGACGTTGCCCCTGGCACGGTCCAGAGCGTAACCGTCCGGGATGAAATCCTCCACGCGCACGTTCTCGCGCAACACGGTTGCCTTGTTGCGATACAGCAAGGTGATTTCAAGCATTCCTCGTTCTTTGCTCGGGCTAATGGCCTTACCAATCCGGGCTTTCCTGGGAGAGAAGAGTTCACGTTCCATCAAAGGGAGTTCCCTTGATTCTCCAACGGGAGACACGGGAACGTCCACGGGTCCTGTGAATGAATGTTTCAGCATGGTCATCGTGGTGGATATCCATCCACGAGGTTTGAAACGTTCATATGATCGAGATATGACCTTGACCCGATGTTGCTTGGCCACGTGAATGCTGGATGGAATGAGATGAGCACGTCATCTTTATATGCCGAACCGCGGAATTCATCCCGTGGTATTTATTCACGGGGGATAACGACATGCTCCCGTGAACGGTAACAAGGGAATCGGAAATAATTTCTCTGAAGACACAAAGACGAACCAGTGACGTTATTATGGGAAAACTCTGGTCACCATTCAGAACCGGAAACCAGGCGCACGGAATGTTCCCCTCCTTACGGATCGTGCCGGTTTCCCACTTTGTATTGTTGGAAATGAAGAAAGTGCATCTTGGCAAGCCCATAATCATGATGTAAGTTTGGAAACGGAATTTACGACTTTTGGCACAAGAGTAGTAAAATTATTTACACGTCAGTTCCCGGGCTCGTTCACAACTCCAATCACATTCCAAGAATGGTTACGATGCCATGGAATCAAGGAATCCGCCGCGATGTCATGGACACAAGCACATTTACTGGAATGCTTCTTGATTTTCTCGAAGGGAAATGTAATGGTTAACCCGCCAGTTGAATTCACTATTGATGACTTGATCCCACAAAGAACTACATTTGGATGGAGCGCACCGACTAGTGTTTCCGATTTGCTCCCCGAATGGTGGCGCGATGATAATGGTATCATTCTTCCTGAAATCACCAATACGAATAATTGGGAGCAAAAATGGATTGATGCAATCGGGCATTCCCCTGACCAACATGCGATAGCTTCTATCTTTCGACCAACTTCCACTTCATGTCCCAGTGCTACCATTAATTGGTTTAGACGCGAGGTTTGATCAATTATTTTTTTCTATTTTCCTTATTTTTTCTCCCTTCCTTCTTCTTGTCATTGATCATGAAAATATTGTCGCAGAATTAGACCCCCAGCCATTATTGAAATAAACGATAAGCTTCCCGTTATTATACCCGACTTCTGCGACATTCGACGAGAATGTTTTTTTGGTCGATACCCGTGTAATGCTTGTAGAACCAAGCAAACTTTTATTAATTTACATATCGATTTTAAACTGTTGTGAAAGAAAATGGCAAAGCTTGATCTAAATCAGTTAAAAACTGATGTTGAAAAGGAGATGAGCAAGGGGAAAACCCCTAATGCTGCGAATAAATTGCAGGCTGCCTTCAACAACCGTGATCTGGGACCTTCCGAGTTCCAAGCATTCGGCGAGATCATGCGGGATGCGATCGTGAAGGACCCGGCGGGGTTCATGGAAAAGGGGTACATCCTTTTTGATAAAATGATTCGCCCGAGGTACCCGGACAAGCTATCTGATTTCGAGAAATTTTTCGTGCAAAACTTCTGCAAGCTGCCCGGGGAGGAATTCTCGGCCATCTTCGACGGCTGGGTGGAAACGGGCAAGTCGTGGATAAACGGCAACGTGTTCGTGTCGAACATGCGCATCATCGCGACCGGCGTGCAAGAAGCCAAGGGCGCCGGCGTGAGCGGGGGTGGCATGTTCGCGTTCCTGAGCCTGATCAACCTCGGGACGTACCAGTACAACAAATCTATCATGGACCAGATCGCAAAGTCTGTAGCAGGCAACTTCACCATGGTGAACTTCGGGGTATTCTACCCAATCAAGGGCTGCTACGACATCTCGAAGGAATCCAAGGGCTTCGGCGTGAAGAACCCGAACAGGGTCAAGTACAAGGTGGACGTGCCGTTCAAGAACAAGAAAGGCCAAGACGAGGTCGCGGATCTCACGATCTCGGTGATTCCCAACCGGGATTGGAAGAGCCCCGAGATGGCCGACTTGCTCGGGAAGGTCGAGGCGGTGCTCAAGAGCGTCGCGAAGGCTTGAATCGCTCGAATCTCCTTGTTTTTTTCAAATAACCCTCTTTTAACAACTCTCTGACCGTGTCAAGCAGGTGCGTGAAATCACGTTCAACTGGAAGGAGACACAGCGGCCATACATCGGCCAGCGGATTCACTGGTCCTTGGCGGGCTTGGTCGAGACGATGCCCGCGTGGACGTGGTACAAGAAAGTCTCCCATTGCTTGGCGTCCGTGGTCGCGAACTTCTCCCCGTATATCCACGTGACCGAGGACACGTGCGAGCTCGTCGTGGGGTATAACTATTACAACGACGACGCCACGATGGGATTCGAGCTGTATCTCGGCTCGCACAACAAGGCACGCTTCAAGGAATATTTGTCCAAGGGGGTGCTCTCTCCATCCCAAGTCCAGTTTTGCATCGACGTGCTTGACGAGGACCTCGACGAGATCCTCCCGAGGGGAGAGTACTCCCCTGACATCCCGCCCGATGCATTGAATGCAATTTCGGCAGGGCTCTTCCAGGCGGGTGCCACGCACGAAAACCACACCATCATTGGTTATGACAAGGTCTTGCAACGTGGGTTCAACGGCATTCTCGAGGAATTAAACATCATGGAGCACGCGCTGGAATGGCGGGATCCCGCGTCCATCACGAGGCGCCATTTAATTGATTGCACCCGAAAAATAATAGACGCTGCATGCAAGATGGGAGAACGGTACGCGGACGAAGCCGAACGGCTCATCGACGTCATGGCATCGCAAGACAGGAAGCGTGAGCTGCGCGAGATCGCTGACACTTGCAGGCGCGTGCCGCGAGAGCCGGCCCGGACGTTCCGGGAAGCCGTGCAATCCCTCTGGTTTGCGCACGTCATCAACACGTGGGAAGACGGCATCAACGCAAATTCCTTGGGGCGGCTTGACCAGATCCTGTACCCGTATTACAAGCACGACCTTGCTGCCGGGACCATCACGACAGACGAGGCGTTCGAGACCATCTGCAGCTTGTGGCTCAAGCTGTACCGGGATTACGACGTTCAACAAGCCCAGCTTGGTGGTTTGCGGCCCGACGGCATGGATGGCACGAACGAGCTGTCATACATGATGCTGGATGCCACCGAATCACTTGGATTCATCCGTTGCTTGTCTGTCCGGTACCATCGCGGGATGCCGGTGGAATTCTTGAGGCGTGCACTTGATGTCGTCAAGAAAGGCATGGGCGTCCCGTTTTTCTTTAACGATGACGTGTTAGTTAACGCGTTGGTGAATCACGGCGTTTCATTGGAAGATGCACGAGACTACGGCGCCATAGGGTGCGTCGAGATAACGATCCCTGGTAAGTGCAACCCGCACGCGGTGAGCAACCAAGTCAACCTGCTGAAATGCTTGGAGCTCGCGCTCAACGATGGGGTCCCGTTTCCCTTGGGGGCCAACAAGGCCGGCCCTGTCGGACCGAGGACGGGAAACGCGGGTGAGTTCAAGACGTTCGAAGCATTGATCGCTGCGTACGAGGCACAAGTTTCCCACTTCATCGATATAGCATGTGCCGAGAGTAACCGCTTGGAATTGCACCACGCGATCCATAAACCCATGCCGTACAAGACCTTGCTCACGGATGGCTGCTTGGAGTCTGGCCGGGATTTCAATCAAGGCGGCGCTCGCTACAACTGGCACGAGACGATGCTTTTCGGGATCCCGAACGTCGCGGATGCTCTTGAAGCGATTCGCGAGCTCGTGTTCGATCAAAAACAATTTACCATGAACGAGCTCGTCAACCAGCTGCGCTCGGATTGGTCCTCGGGCATGGACACGGGAACGGGAGAATGGATCAGGACCGCGTGCATCAACAAGGCCGCGAAGTATGGGAACGACCAGGATTCCGTCGACATGCTCGCTGCGCGGGTCATGAGGCACGCGTGCGATTGCTTGCAACGCCAGCGTGGCGTTTTCAAGGGGGGATTCCTGCCGCAGCCGTTCACGTTTCTCTGGCTCGTTGACCACGGTCGCCGTACGGGGGCATCCGCCGACGGGCGCCACGCTCGGGAGAACCTTGCGTACTCCTTGTCCCCGCATCAAGGCAGGGACATGAACGGCTTGACCGCGATGCTCAACAGCTTGGCAAAATTACCCCATGAATTGGCGGCAGGTGGTCCGTCTGCCATCATCGAGGTCGATCCCGTCTTGTTCGATGAAAAGAACATGGGTTCATTGGTCTCGCTCGTAAAGGCAGCGTTCGACAAGGGGGTGGGCCAGATGCAGTTCAACGTCATCGACGAGCAAACGTTGCTGGATGCCAAGGAACATCCCGAAAAACACCCGAATCTAACAGTACGTGTATCGGGATTTAGCCAGCGGTTCGTCTTGCTTGGAAAGGACATCCAAGACCACATCATCGCGCGCACCAAGCATAAAAGCGCTTGAACGCGTATCAGCCATTTTAAAATGTTCATGTCAAGGGAACGTCATTCATTTTCCGTTGGCTTTCTTTCCTTTTTATTTCTTTTCTAAGATGTAGTAGATTGAATGAGCTGTCGCTGGGTTTTGTTGCATTTCAACAATATCCTTCCAGTCCCTAGTAAATTCGGGGTGCTGCCTCGTGATCGCCTCGTGTTCGAGATAAAGGCGTTCGAGTGGCTTGCAATACTCGTCTATCCACGCGCTTGGTGGTACTTCAAAATGGCGTAGAAGTTCTAATCCAAGATCCTTGAAAAAGGCCATTTTCTTATGTTTTTCCTTAATTTCATCGTGGACAACCATGTGGCCTGGAGTGCCCAAGCACGGCAACAACCACTTGGCGCCGTTCTCGAAACCGATGACGTTGAGGATCCCCTCTGCCCAGATCACGTCGAACACGGGGAGGTCCGCCCGCCATGTCGCATCATCGCCCACCTTTCTACAGAGCGGGTGAACCCGTCCCGCGAATGGTTCGCCCTGTATTGTTTCTCTTAAATATTCAATAGCATGTGGATCGGCATCAAGTGCCCAGATCTCCCCAGACGTTGTACGGGCCAAATATTTTGTTGGTATCCCCGTTCCGCAACCTACATCCAAGATTTTCGGATTGAAAAGCACGGGCAACGATTGCAACGCTTTTTCACAATATCGCAAGAGGTTTGCGCGGCACCGGTCTTGTAGTGAAAACCTTATCTTCCACGTGATGTCTTGGTCGTCCACCATCTCATCATCTGTGTTTTAAACATATAATAACTGCGAAAATGGCCAAAGATCCACAAGTAGATTCGCGAGATCGGCACGGAACGATAACAACGTGCCGAGCTCGTGGTCCGTGTACTGTGGAATTTTATTTCCCGCGATTGCCGTCAAGCGACGTTCCATGTCGTTGATGCGTTCGACAAGGGCACCCGGGATCGCCCCTATCTCCCCTTGTTTTTCCACGGTCTTTCGCATCAACCAGATATACTCGTAATCCTCGATGCCCGCGCAAAAACTCAGCAATCTTAGTGACGGTAACGAGCGCCCGGTGTTTGGATCGACGAAACTAACCTGCCCATCGCCGTTCCCGTCAAAACCTGCCCGGTAGGAAGAATTGCCCGTGGTTTGCGACCAGTACAAGAATCCATCCGCATTGTAGGCCGCGCAGATGTATGGCAACAATCTCGGGTTGTGCCCCGCTTCCCAGAGCTGCAAGTTCGGGTACGGTGCGGTGGGTCCAACGCACACGTAAAACCAGTACTCTTGCCCGGCCGCGTGGCGGTTTGCAGCGGCCTCCGGCTTGAAATTACCTATCACGGGGCACCATATATCCACGCATTCGTGTAAAATTGGATATTCTTCGAGATACTCTTCGGTTAGCAAGGTGCGCAGGTTCGACGTGCCCGCGTGGTACCGGTCGTTGACCTCGCGTATGCGAGGGTACCTGTCAACGGGTGGCTCGTCCGTCCAGTAATTGTACGGTATCTCGATCCACGAGTGGTTCTCGCCCGTGGCATCGAGCCACGTCTTGCTTTCCAGGTGCGCGCTGACCGCTTCAAGGAATGTCCTCTCGATGCTTGCCCACTCCGTGTCGTTCGTCACGCTCGCTGGTCGCCTCGGGAAATACCCCTGCCGGATGCCCGTGAAACCACGGTCGAGCTGGGCTTGGAACGCCGCATCGTACGCCGTCCAGTTGAACGAAAATGACCATTCCGTCTCGTTCCACCAGTATTGGCTGGTATTTCCCTCCAAGAAAGGGATGCCCATGTTGTATTGCGAGATCCGGATGTACTCGAGCTCATCGAACCATTCTTCCGTCTGCCAGCCTCCCCCGAATGCGGTACGGAGGTGGTTGTCTTGCGGTAGCGTGAAATCAAACACCGTGAGCGTGACCACGATGGTATACGTCGTGGCGTTGATGGTGTACGTGATCTCGCTTTCATACTCGCCCGCGGCGGCGTTGGTTGGCACGTGCACCCGCCAGAAGAAGTCCGCGTGCTCGCCTCCCGATCGATGGATGTCTCCCATGACCTCGAAAAGCTGGTCCGGTTGCTCGTCCACGAGATAACCCACAAGAAAATACTCGATAGCGCTTGAATTGATCGAATCTGGCGTGTTCGAGTGTTTGAAATCGGTGCAGGTGATGTTCGTTATGGCAATGTCCTTGCCTTGCTGTGCCGTGACGATAACGTGCCATCCTTCCCACTCGCCACGTGCCGCGGCGATCTCGATGCCACCCGATCGCGGAGCCGATGCGGCCAAGGACACGGGGAACGAGCGCTCTACTTTCACGACCCCGTTGACCGACCAGATGCCCAGCGTGTCATCGCGAGCAAGTAATGGCTGGACGTAGTTGCCGTGAATGGCTATCCCTTGCACCATGGCCATCGTGCCCATGAATCCTGCCGCGATGGCAAGGACTACAATTGCACGACGTTTTTGGGTGATTTGACGCTTGAAGGAAGCAAGCATTTTTGGCAACACGACCGGGATGATGATGAGATGTCTCCTTGCTGGGATGGTGGTAGCATCCAGCTTCTGTCTCGGGTGCTTCAACCTGTAGCCGCGGTAAATGAAATCCAGCGCCCAGAACGCGAGCGAAGCGTACATCGTTCCTTCGGCGATCCCCATGATGACCGGTTCCGCAACGGCCAGGCCTTCCGTGATGGGATCCTGGACCATCTGCCCGTCGTGCTGGAACCGGTCGACGAAGCAGACCAGCATGAACACGCACGCCCACGCGAGCGACGTGAACACGGCGAGGAACGCGTTCCTCTCGGCGTCGTGGGCCCGGTAAGCTTGGAATTGCATTGTGAAAAGCGCTGCTATCCAGAACCCGAGCACGATGCCGTTTACCAT
Organism: Promethearchaeota archaeon; assembly: GCA_041305945.1. GTDB lineage: Archaea > Asgardarchaeota > Lokiarchaeia > Sigyniarchaeales > Sigyniarchaeaceae > JBGLND01. The sequence continues at coordinate 845,225 of JBGLND010000001.1, read as the reverse complement.
CACGAACTCCGGCGAGAATGGCGAGGAAAAATCTGCCAAGAACCCCTCGTACACCGCGAATATGTGCACGACCGTCGCGGGATAGAAGACCGATGGCTCGGGAAGGGTGGTCACGATCACGATCCCAGCAACGATGCCCAAGAGCATCCAAGGAAGGAGATCCACCGTGCGCTGGAACACCCACTCGTCCGGGACCGTCATGTAGCACATGGCAGCCATCAAGCCGGTGCAACACGCTTGGAGCAAGCCGTTGAGCACGTTCCTCGCCCGTCGCCAGATCAAGTTTCGCGGGTTGACCGTGAATGCAAGCCAGTTGTCTTGCACGTGGTGGTCCTTAGTAACGAGCTCATCCCTTGAAAATACCTTTACTGCTGCACCTGGTTTCGTCCGTGCAAGGCATCGCTTTCGCACGAATCCAACGGGAAATCCCTCGTGAAACACCAAGACAATAATCGAGCCAGCAGCACCCGCAATTCCCACCATCGCTAGCCACGTGGCGTCGTTCAATGCAAGCGTCATGAATATGCTCGTTCCGAGACTGCCGAGCACGGTACCAAGCACGACCGCGATCCTGGCGCGCCAAGCATTGCTCCAGATCAACCACGTTTTCAACCTCTCGGCCGTCGAGGCTGGCGCACTTGCTGCGAATGGAATCCTTTGGGTCTCTTGCGCGACGAGGATCCACAAGCCAGCAATGCCCGAGCATTGCCCCGCGCAGAGCAAGAATACCGATAACCACGGGTTTTCCAAGATCGTCCATCCAGCAGGGCCCTGGCGCACGCCAAGGTAACCGGCTTGTTCCATCGCAAACGCGATGGCAAAGAGCACGAGCAACAGTGCCACGAGCATGGCCGTGACGAGGATGAACCCGCGCGCACGCGACGGGTTGAGAAAGATGGCGGCAATCCCCCCCGAGATAACGATGAACGCGCCGTAATGCAAGAGCTGGGGCAGGATGATCTCGCCCATGGGCTGCATGGGAACCTTCGCAAATTCATCATTCCACAGCGTGAAAGCCAAGTCGAACGCGCTCTTTCCTTCGAGGAACATGCACGTTATTGCCCCCCAAGGAACCAGCAACAACCACGCGAGCAACACGTTCAGCAAGAAGTTTTTTACAGGTTGAAATTGGTACCCGGCGTCTTGTTCATCCATGACGGACTGGTTCGGTCCGAGACTATTTAAGCGCGTCTGGATGGATGATGATTGCCCCGGTGCGGATGGAAATACATATCTTGGCCGAGAAAGAAGGTGAACCATGCCAAAATGTCCGTATTGCGGTGTCACGATCAACTTGAGGAGCATGCTATACGCGCCGAAATCGAAAAATGACAAGCCCGACCCCATACAAACCGTCTTGCTTGATCATTCAGCCGCGCACATGTGGGCATGCCCCGAATGCGACAAGATCATTGCCATCACGGAAATACCCCGTTAACGGGGCGTTCATGCACGACGGTACCGGTATTCGTGTCTTGGTTTCATGATCAATGATCGGGATGCAACTTATTGCGAGCATCGTGCAGGGGATTCCTTTCATGATGGGACAAACGCACGCGTTCATCGCGATGGTACCCGCTGTCTTGATGTACTGGAAAGTGGATGGTGGCATTTCCTTGAACCACGGCCGGTTCATGTTATTTGCACTTTTCAGCGGCTTGATAATCGACCTCGATTTCATTGCAGGTATGCTCCAGCTGGTATGCACGAATTCGGTGCCTGATTCCTTGTCCGAGCTGATCAACATCGGCAGGCAAGCACACCCGTTCTTTACGCACCATGCATTCACGTTCTTCGTGGCGCTGGCGTGTCTCGTTACCGGCCTCTTGGTCTTCTTGCACGCCACACACGTCAAGCAGGAATCAGGAATCAATACCCCGTTCCAGCGAAAGTGGGGGTGGCTCGCGACCATTGCCCTGGTCGCGTCCGTTGCCCTCCCTATCCTCTTCCTCCAGATTCCCACGCGCGACGGCTGGCTCGCTACCAACAATCATGTATGGCAGCAAAACATCACGATTACGATCATCATCTTGTGTGGGCTGGGATCTGCCATAATCTTGAATTTCAAACGCCCCGCTCATTTATTTATTCTCGGTGCTGGTATCGTCTTGCATCTCGCGTGTGATGTCATCCAATACTGGGTGCTCGTGCTCGGGCCTTTCGATCCTGCTTGGTTCACCGGAGAAATTCCCATGATGTTGTCCATCGCCCTTTACAACGATTCGGACCTGCTCGCAGGAGCGATCGTCGAGGGACCATCCCACATTTTTTTTCTCGCCTATGTTGTATGGTACGTGATCAATGGTAGGCATCTCCTAATGCAGAAAAGAAACCAAATCCTAACCGTGAATGCACATGTATGAAAAGAACGTGCTGGCCCTCTTCGCGCATCCCGATGACGCGGAGTTCTTGTGTGCCGGAACTTTGGCTCGCCTTCACGGGGTGGGATGGCGGGTTCATGTTGCTTCGATGACCGCCGGGGACCTGGGTTCGGTCGACCTCGGCAGGGCGGAAATCAGCAAGGTGCGGAGACACGAAGCCCAAGCCAGCGTTGCGGAGCTAAAAGGCACGTACCGCTGCTTGGAATGCGACGATATCTTCATCATGCACGATCACGAGACCATCGTGAAGGTGGTCTCGTTGATACGTGCCGTCAAACCCGCCATCGTGTTCACCCATGCCCCGTCAGACTATCTCGTTGATCACGAGACCACGAGCAAGCTGGCATGGACGGGGGCATTTTCGGCAGGTATCCCGAACCTCGAAACCCCGGGTATCCCGTGTTTCGAGACGTGCCTCGGGTTCTGGCGTTGCGCCGGGCGCTGGGGCGATTGGCCGCGCCAGCCGCGTTTAATACCTGGAACCCCGCGACGATCCCGGACTCGATGCCAAAACGGAACGGCCGGAGCACGACTTGGTGAATCTCGTCGATCTTCCTTGTAATTTTTATGGTCCGGATCTTTTTCACGGTAACAACGAGCGTGCTGGCATCACCACGGGATAGTTCTACGTTGCTGCTCTTTTCGATTGAATCGCACAAGAACACGATGAAAAAGATGAGTGCCGGTACGATTACAAACAGGCCCGTGGGGAGGGGAACCTCGATCTGGAAGATCGTGTCGAGAAACTGGCTTGCCCAGACCCCGAAGAAAAGCTGCACCCCGGCGAGAATGAACTCGAGCCATGCGATGGACCGCAATTTTATTTGTTCCAAATACCGTACGCCTCCAATATTGATGTCGTGTTCGCATAACCCGAGGGCAACGTGAACGCGGGAAAGTGGTCACGGACTTGAGCTGGCGTGATCACGGGATACGTGAATGTTCCACCCGAGCTGGCCACGATCCCGTAATATCGAGCTAACCAATATATTGTCGTCAACTCGGTGTGGAAGAACTCGACCCTGTTGGATTGGTCGAGGCCAAATGACCACGGGCTAAACGGCGAGAATTGCCACGGGAAATCATAATGCGTGCGATAATTGATAGAAACGGGATATAATGTATGGGACGGGAAGAGTTCAAGGGTGTAGAACGATTCGAGCGCCTCGAGCGGCCATCCCAGTGCCTGGTTCCATTTCTCTGCCGTGCGATCCCAGAATCGCGTTTCCATCTGCGTCTCGTTACCCGGGTCGATCCCGATCTCGTTGAACGGCAACTCCCACAGGCCGTTGAAGTGCGCCTCCCGCATGACGCACATCCGTTGGATGGCATCCCGAACCTCGTCATGAACCCGGGTCATCGTTGCCCTCTGGTCCGGTTCCAACAATGACATGTAAAGCAATTGGAACCATGCATTCCGGTGGTTCCTCACGGGATAGTACCCCGTATCCTCCAAGTACTTGATGACTGTCGGGTAAAAGGGGTCCTCGTGATCGATGAAACGGGTGAACATCCAGCCGATGCACCAGAAAAGGTTCAAGGGGAAGTACCCGTCGATGACGTAGCGTAACGTCCATTCAGCATCCAGCTTGATGAATTGATTGCGCGCCGTGAACATCTCGTCGTAGACATCGTTGTATTTTTCAGGTTGCACCTGCCGCGCCACTTGCAAGAAGGCCAGCTTGGCCCAGCCGCTTTGAAACAACCCGCCATCGAAATCGGCGCCGTTCGAGAACCGCTCCCCACCATCGAATGTCCACGAGTTCACGAACCAGTGGGAATCTATGAAGTAATCGACGATCTCGCAAGCCAATTCCCCGGCAAAGTTCACCAGCGTTTCGTTCTGGCAAAACGCGATGACCCCGGCAAGCCCCATCATGACCCCGATGTTCTGGTCCCGGGACGTGTCATCGCAGTACATCCACGTCGTCCAGTCCATCTCCGGGTGGCCATGAGCACCGTCCGGGTAGGACGGGTTGTATCCCGCGTGCGCGGGAGCGACCCGGCCGTAATAGGTGTCGTGTGCCGGGTCGATTGTTTGGCTGTAGTTCAAGTCCAGCGGGAGGGCGTAGCGAACCACTTCCCCGGGAGTCCCGGTGACATGGGTCAGGATGTAGAGTCCCTCTAGCGTCCGGTATATCTGGTGTTCCGCGACGGCGAGCCCAGCGGTGTTATTATCCCGTGCATACACGGCCCAGCGGGCTGCCTCGCCGAATAAATACAACCCCGTTAGAAATGCTGCGTCACCAACGCTACCGATCCATTGGACGGCAGCATCATTTGCGGTCTTGTTCGTGTCGTCGGGGCTACATCCAGGCCAGAACACGGCGCTCGTCGCGTATCCCAGCACGCCGTGGTACCGTGCTTGGCGCTGGGTTGCTCCAAGGATGTCGTTGGTTGCGGGATCGCCATCGACGATCAATTCTGCCAGCGTTTCATTCAACTCCCACAAGAAATATGGAGACGCGGAGGATGGAATATCGTTGAATGCAAACACTTCCTTGTACGCGTACATGTAGGTCGCGTAGTACGAGCCCGAAAAAATGAAGGCAAACGCGGTCAAGGAGACGAACACGATCTTGAGGACGCTCTTTTGCTTGTAATACCTGCGTTCCACGTGGAATTTATCGTGAACTCTCATCGTCTTTCTCGTGTTCCCTTCTGGTTTTCAAGGTAAAAAAAGTACATGTTGATTTACAACGGTGGGGGTGATCAAATGCGTTCAATGCTCGTGATCGCAGCAGCCGCAACTCCCGGAACACTGGCTTGGATCTGGCTCGCCATAATCCTTGATCGTGATCTTGAAATTCAAGACCTTCCCGGCGAGGGGCGAGTTCATGTCGATGGTGATGCTGTCCTTGTCAAAGTCCACGAGCGTCGCGTGGACGTGCATGCCATCCGGCGTGCTCATGTGAAGGGTGCGCCCTTTCTCGGGCTTGAAGTCCTTCGGGAAGTTCTTGCGCGGGATCTTCTGGACACCCTCGGGGTCGTGCTGGCCGTACGCGTCCTCTGGCTGGAGCCGGACCTGCTTTGTCTCGCCCGTTTCCATCCCGATGACGGCCTTGTCAAAGCCGGGGATGAGCTGCCCCGCGCCCACGATGAAGACGAGCGGCTCGCAATCCGCACCTTCAGTGCTATCGAACACCGTCCCGTCGTCCAGCGTGCCGACGTAATCGACGGTCACTTGCTGTCCATTTTTAACTGGCATGAACAAGGTGCATATGCCACCGTTTATAGAGACACCTCTTTTCCAGAAAAAAGCCGGGTACCATCTATTTCAATAAAACGGTCCCTTCCTTCCTATTGAAGGATTAAAATGCGTGTCATCAAGGAATTCCCCGATCCATTCATGTGCAATGACGGGACGCGCGTGCAAGCACCCGGGGAATGGGATCGCAGGCGACGGGAGATCGTTGCTATGATGCTCGACCTGCAATACGGCACCATGCCCGGGAGACCGGAGCGGACCCTCGTGGAGCGAACGGGACGCGGGGACATCCAGGCGGGTGAATCATTCGAGCAATTGCGTTTCACATTCATCCCAAAAGCGGATCGACCTGAATCTTGCTTTACAATGGATGCCACGATGTGGCGACCATCACCGGACAGCGTGGAGCGAAAGAAAGCATCCGTTGCTGGTTATTCAGAGCACGGATTGCCCGTCCTCGTTTACATCGGCGATGCAACATTCTTCGACCTTGTTGAAAGCGGGTACCTCGTGGTCTCGTTGAAGAACACCCAGATCGAGCCCGACAAGATGGGCAATCCCGTCGTCGGGCCTGCAAGGAAGGCGTGGGATGCCGTGGAGCCCGGTGCATACACGTGGGGATCGATCGCGATCTGGGCATGGGGCGCGTGCCGGGTCATCGATTATCTCGTGGACGGTGCCCCGTTCTCGATTATCGATCCACGGCAGATCATAATCTCGGGCCACTCACGGAACGGGAAGGCCGCCTTGCTGGCCGGGATGGTCGACGAGCGCATTGCCCTCGTGAACCCGGCGGGGTCCGGGTGCGGTGGTGCCGGTTCCTACCTTGCCTTGGGCGATGGCTGCGAGGATCTTGCAGCACTGGTGGACCGGACGCGCTGGTGGGCGTGGATGCACCCGAGCTTCGAACAATTTGCGGGCCACGAAGTCGAGTTACCGTTCGATCAGCATTTCGTAATGAGTGCCATCGCGCCGAGACCGTTGCTTCGCACGGAAGGCATCGCCGACGTGTGGGCCAATCCAGAGGGAACTTGCGCGGCATTTCTTGCTACCGAACCCGTGTATCGTTTTCTAGGTGTTCCACGATGCAATGGCATCCATTTCAGGAACGGCGGGCATTACCAAGGGGAGGAGGATACCGCGGCGTTGCTTGCATTTGCAGACATGCACTTCTTCGGGAAGAAGCCACCGGGTTCCTTCAAGGAGCTCGTCTGTCCTCGCGAGGATGTTCCCCGCCTTTTCTCGTGGAACGAGCCCGCTTGATCGATGCTTAAATGTAACAAGCTTTATCTATCGATTGCTTCCATGGTCTCGATGTTTTAACGAGATCGGGATAGAACTTCTGGCATTCGGCGATCGCGCTCAAGGCACCCGTGAGCTTGTGCGAGTTCGGGTAGTGCGCGAGCACGAATGCCTCGTCGTTCAGCTGGGCCTCCGCGGTTGCAAGTGCTCGGGTTGCCGCTGCCCGCACGTCGCCCGCCCGGTACCCGCCCGCGTTCCTGCTCGACCTGGTCAAGCAGTAAAGCCCATCGAGGTCCCTGCAATAGATCTGCCCCGGCCCCCATAACCCGTTCTCTTTTTGCTGGAATTTCAAGGTCCAATCGACCACCCTCTCGGGGTAAGGCCACGTCTTGCCCATGTACTCGTACACGTAATACATGTGGAACGCGCCGAACATGTCGTGGCGGTGGGGCTTCTGAAACTTGTGCTTCCAGCCACGCCGCCAGAAGCCGGTGGCGGGATCGGCCTCCTCGTCGAACCAGGCGAAGTACCAGTCGAAGAAGTCCTGCGTTCCCTCGCCCGTCATCGCTAGTGTTGCCGGGACGCCCGACCAGACGTGCGAGCCGCTCCAGATGAGGCTCCATTCTGCCCGCCGCCACTGCCTCGTCCACCCGAGCATGGCCTTCCGGTCCTTGATGATGGCGTCCTTCCACGCCATGGGGTGCGCGGGCTTCCGGTCGATGAGGTGCAACGCGCACGTCGCGTAGGCAGTCGTGTGCTCCCAGAAGTGCATGGTGTACGTCTTGATGTACTTGCCCGTGTCCGGGTCCTGGAACCGGTTGATGGTGGATGCCCATTCGTCTTTTTCCTTCTCATCGATGCCATCCAAGTCCCCCACGATGTACTTGCTGATGAGCATGTCGGTCGTGCCGTACACGCTCGTCGGCCCGCCGGCGGCGAAGCTGTACTCGCCGATCCCGTCACCCGATTTGAACTGGGCCACCCACTTGGGAAATATATCATCTTGAAACGTGGAAAAATCGTAGGTCCTTTCCGCTTGCATTGAACTCGGTTTAGCGTCGAGAGTAGAAAAATATAGGTGGTTCAATCGAGCAGAACCAGCTTCACGCCCTTGGTCTCCTTGATGTATTTCTTGGTGAGGGCCACGTTGATGACCAGCGGGATGCTGAGAATGATGAACGTGACGCCCAAGCCAAATGATAACGTGAGCAAGGTTGACAACAACATCCCGATGGTGGTTGCCACCGCTTGGATGAATGCCCGTAACCCGCTCGCCGTGCCACGTCGCTCGGTCGGGACGATCTCCATCAAGATCAAGCGCATCACGATCCACAACCCGTAATAGCTGATGTACGCCAATCCCATGGACACGGCGACCAAGACCATGTTCACCACGCTGGCGCCGATGAACAGCAGCACCGTCGCCACCGGCATCAAGATGGAATAGACATGGAGCAACGGCACGCGCCCGGCCTTGTCCACGAGGATGCCCGTAGCGAAGTAGCCGGCCATCATGAGCAAGGCGACGATGGTGATGACCGAGTTCACCTGCTGCGGGGTGAACCCTGATGACGAGATGTAGCTTTCCGCGAGGTTCAAGACCATGAAGTTTGGCCCGAGGATGATGCTCATGACGACGAGGGCGATGATCTCGGGCTTCCTGTACGTCGAGAACGTTGCCTTGGCGTTTTTCCAGAACGAGACGTGCTCCCGGACCGTCACGTTCGAGCCCGATTTCAAGGCCCGCTTCAAGTCCTCGTAATACGCGGTTTCCTTCGCGCCGGCCAGCGCCACGATGCCCACCGATATTCCCAGGATGATCGGGAAGTAGGTCATGCCGCGCCACGCGCCGGCCTCCGACGTGTTGGTGATGAACACGTTCCGGAAAACAGACATGAGTATGGGCCCCGCGATGCCTAGCGCCAGGACGACGTTCAAGTACAAGCCCCGTTTCTCGGCGCTGCTCTCCTCCGCCACGAATATCATCCAGATGTCGGACGAGAAAAACGCGTACGTCAAGAACAGAAAGATGGTGTATTGGATGATGTCGGTTGAAAGCGAGAGTAACAAAGCCGAGATGCCCATGCCCAGCGTGGTGATCACGAGCATGACCTTGCGTCCCAGCTTGTCGAGCAAGAACTGGTTCACGAGCACGATGTACATCCCGAACGTGGCAATCGCAACCGATATGGTTAGAATTGCATCTCCCGTGTTGGTGTCAAACATGGAAAGGAATTCAAGACGGATGCGCGATGGGAAGGTTGCTGTATAGCTTGTCGTGTACGAATCGCATACTTGGATGAAAAGGATCAAGATGAAAAGGAAGATCAAGTACTTCCTAGCGCGAACGGTTTGGCTGCCAATTGTCATGGTAGCTATATCTTCCCCGATCGAGATTATAAACTTTAATTTGGACGGGACCGCAATACTCGATCGTGAACAAGATGAGCGATAGAATCGAGAACATCGGGTTTTCCACGTTGCAGCGCTCCGCACGAATAGAACAACTCAAGAACGAGCAATTTGACTTGCTTATCGTTGGTGCAGGAATCACGGGCGCTGGCATCGCGCGGGATGCAACTTTGCGCGGCTTCAAGGTGGCGATCGTCGATAAAAATGATTTTGCATTCGGCACATCCAGCCGGTCATCAAAGATGGCACATGGTGGCTTCCGGTACCTGAAAAGCTTCGAGTTCGGGCTCGTGAAGGAGTCAGAAACCGAGCGGAATTGGCTTCGCTACGATTATCCAAACTTGGTTCGCCCGCTCCCCATGCTGGCCCCGAGCTACGAGGGCGAGAAATACACCCCGGGCCTACTCAAGTTCGCCGTGTTCCTGTACAACATGCTCGACAAGGGTAAGAAGTACAAGAAATTCAAGTTCATCAATGACATCGAGACCATCAAGTCTATGGAACCTGCAATGAAGGTCGAGGGCTTGAAAGGTGCTGGATTGATATACGACACGAACATCGACGACGCCCGCCTCACCGTGGAAACCATCAAGGAAGCGGTTGCCACCGGACGCTGCACGGCGCTCAATTACGTGAAGGTCACCGGGCTGGAGCTCGATCCCGCGACCGGGAAGGGCACGGGGGTGCGCGCGCTGGATGTAGAGGGCCCGTCGGCCGCCGAGTTTCCCATCAAGGCATACGTGGTGGTCAACGCGACCGGTATATGGACCGACGAGTTGCTCACGAAGAAGCCGGAGGGATACCCGGAAAAGGTCATCCGTCCCACGAAGGGCGTGCACGTCATCTTCAAGAAGGAGGACGTCCCCATCAACAACGCGTCCGGCATCGTGTCGCACGTTGATGGCCGGTTCTTTTTCGTCCTTTCCCGGGAGAATTTTGTCGTCATCGGAACCACCGACACGGATTTCAAGGACAATTTCGACGAGCCCGTCTGCACCAAGGAAGATGCCGAATACTTGCTCTCGACCGTGCGCATCAAGTTTCCGGGCACGAACCCGGGCCTCGACAAGGTGGTCGGCACTTATGCTGGTGTCCGGCCGCTTGCCAGCCCTAGGGCAAAAAAGGGAAAACCCGTCTCGGAAAGTGCCGTGTCCCGTGACCATGAGATCATCGTTTCAGAAGAGGACCTCGTTTCCATATGCGGGGGAAAGCTCACGACCTTTCGCGTGATGGCCGAGGACCTCATGCGCAACCACGTGAAACCGCTGGTCGAGAGCAAGCTGCTTGACCGGCGTTTTACATGGCAGAAGGACATCGCGCGAAGGCGCTACCAGATAGCAATGGAGAAAGATGAATGGGAAACTCACCCCGCCGTGAAAGATACCTTGGATGCCAAGAAGCTGGACAGGGAGCAGCTCGATCACCTGCACCGGCAATACGGGAAGGGCGGGCTCGTGATCCTGGACATGGTGAAGGCCACGCCAAGGCTCGCCGGACGGCTCGTTGACAAGGAACCGACGAAATTCGCACCGTGGATCCTTGCGGAAATAGAGTATACCGTCGATCATGATTCGCCAGTTCATTTGGTTGACGTGCTCGCCCGTCGCTTGGAATTCCAATGGCTCGTCCACCCGTCCCTCCAGCCCGACGCCGCGAAGAAAGCCGCCTCATTGATGGCGGGGAAACTCGCGTGGAACGTCGTGGACAGGTTCGGCACCGTCAGGCCATACGTGAACAAGCTAGTCCAGGTGACCGTGATCGTGGATGACGGGAGCGGGTTGAAGGTCCCGTGGACGTTCACGACGACCACCAACGAGAACGGCACCTTTCCCGTGACCGACATCTTCTTACCGAAGGCGCGTGACGGGGCGTTCGTTGCCATACGCGTGAGTGCCGTGGGCGACGAGAGCATCGACCCGGGCATGACGTATGCCATCACCATCCCGGTGCTGCAAGATTTCTGGGCGCGAAATGGCCTTGGGATTGCCGTGGTCATCGCGATCATCGCGTTGGGAGCGTTCTTGCTGATCAAGGAGGGCTTGCCCCGCATCAAGGTGAAGAAGGCCGAACGCAAGATCGAGATCGTCAAGGCCAAGGAATTGCAAGCCCGGAACGCCATCGAACGCATCTCGATCGAGCGGACGATGGATAGCATGGAAACCTACAGGATGCGCGCGGAACCAGTGGTGAACACGATCCACATGAGCCCCCCGGAATTCATCACCCTCGATGTCGGACCCGAAGGGAAGAGAGAACTCGACATCGATGGCCTAGAACCCGTTGGCGGCGGGCATGGCACTAGCATCGCCGATGCAAGGGATGCATTAGAGCGGGACATGAAAGCCACGCTGGCCATGGCATCCGACCTGGAAAACCAAGGAAAGAAGGCAGAGGCAGCGAAGCATTACACGCGCGCGTCCGAGCTGGCAGAACGCCTCGGGTACCACGGGCAGGCAGCAGCGTTCAAGAAGAAAAGCTCTGTCCTTGAATCCGAAAGCACTTGAACGGCGGATGAAACAAGAGAAGGAAATTTCAAGAAGGAAGAATGAGGGAATGCCACGCGAAATCGCGTGACGGTTACTTTTTCGACTCGCTCTTCACGCTTTCGAGCAGGGCCTTGCGCTCGTCATCGCCCATGATGCGGAACATGTTGTCCTCGACAGAGATGATCCCGACATCCAGCGTCTCGGGAGTGAGCTCATCCTCAACGAACTTGATGAGTGTCTTGACCGCGATCTTCTGCGCATCCTTGAGCGGCTTTATCTCCTTGTACTCGTCCTTCATGTAATCTTGACACTCGTCGCTCTTGTACCCGATCGCCCGCGCGACCCATGAAAAATAGGTGCCCGACGGGGACGTCGTGTAAATCTGGGGTCCCTTGTCGTCAACGCCGACGAACATGAGGGCGGCACCGAACGGCCGCATGCCCCCGTGCTGGCTGTATGCCTGGCAGATGTCGCAAATCTTGCGCACGATGAGGGACACGGGGGTGTTCTCGTCGTACGTGAGGCGGTGGATTGCCGAGTAGATGCGTGATTGATCGGTCAATATCCTTGCATCGGCATTTAAACCGGAGATGGCGACGCCGATGTGCTTGTCGATCAAGTAAATCTTGTGAATCTGGTCAGCATTCATCAATTTCGAGGGGACTTTCTTGTGGACGCAGAGCACCGCGCCATCCGTTGCTTTCATGCCAATGGCGAGCGTCCCGCGTTTCACGGCTTCCAGGGCATATTCCACCTGGTATATTCGGCCTTCGGGGCTGAACGTGGTCAAGCCACGATCATAACCCATGCTCTCGGATCCCTTCATCATTTTTTCTTCACGTTCAGTCTTTTTTTTCATGCTTGAATCTCGTTCTTCAAGAACACGCACGAATTCCTTGCACCCTTCTTCCGGCATGGAGTCGTGCTTGATCACGAACGAGATTCCATCGTGATAGTCTCTTGATGTGTATAGCACCGGATTGTAAAAATGGTTTGCGCGGGAAAATATAACCGGGCTCGGTTACCGTCGGAGTGCCGACGAATCGTGAGGGAGGGTAAAAAAAAGGAACCGCGGGAAAATAATCCTCGCCCCGAGTGGACGAGGTCACGGCTTGGGCGCTGGTTTCTGGTGCCCCGCGGGAAGTTTCGCGTTGCACATGGGGCATTCATCCCATGATGCTTGGCAAGCGTAACCACATTTCGGGCAAGAGACCAAGCCATCATCTTGCCACTCGGGAAGGTTCAAGGATTGCGACGTGCTATCCTTGCTCAATTGGGCAAGCTCTTCTTCCGTCCAGACAGGCAAGTTGGCGCCATCGCCGCCGACGTACTTGTCCGGGCGGCTTTCCAGTTCCGCCTCGGTCCACGCGGGCATGTTCGGCTGCGACGGGGCGAACTGGGCTTGTGATGCCAGCTCCTCCTCCGTCCAGGTCGGCAAACCCACGGTCATGCCCGGTGCACCACCCGGAACGACGCCAGGCGCGCCACCGGCACCAGCGGCCATCATAGGGGGGGCCACGCGGGGGACTTCCTCTACATAAGCACATAGCTTGAACAGTGCCTCGAATGCATCCTTCTGCACGCCGTTGAAATCGATGACGGCAACGATGGTCCGACCGTCGATGGCAAACAACAACCCGCATACCGACGCGTTCGCATTGAACGACTTGGAGTCCACCTCGCTGTGGATCCGCTCCATGGTGAGCATGAGGTCCTCGTTCGCCATCAGCTTGTCGCAGATGGGCTCTCCCTTCCGCCCGTAGTTCTGGTAACGCCAGATGGAGTTCACGGTCGTTTGCTTCTCCATTGCATCGAACATCGCGAGTTGCAAGGAAAAGTCACCGATGTACGAGCCGCTTGGCTTCGGCTCGGGCACCTTCCAGCTGATATCGAAGTTGCCGATGATGGGCGCGAACAACGGTTTCTGGTCCTTCAGCTCGCCGTACGCGGTTGTCCGCTCGACCTGGTAGGGAAGCTCGGTCACGAAGCCAACCGGCTTCTCGTTGCATTCCAGCGACTTGTCCGTCCCGTAGACCTTGGGCACCTTGACCATGAACACCTCCTTGAAGGGCATGGTCTTCACGTCCGCACGTATCACGATGTGATTTTCCAGGAACTTCCGAATGACCTTGACGTATGAATCAAAGAAGCTCTTGATTTCCTTTTCCTTGCCTTCCATCTGGAGTTTTTTGAGGGCAGCAGGAATCTCGTCCTTTGCTTTCTTGAACGCCTCTTCATCGAACGAGCCAGCCCATGTCTTGATGTCTCCAACGATGTTGTTAACGATCAAGTTCTTGAACACGTCAACTTCCTTTTGCAGCTTCCCGATTTCACCGTCCTTGCGACTTGGTTCAAGGGGGGTTGGCAATCCAAGCTCCTTGACGACCTTGTTGAATTCACGTTGCAAGCTCTCCACGTCGATCACGGTTAAACTAGATTCATGAATTTAAAGGAAGGACGAGGCGCGTGAATTTAAAGGTATCCGGTAGCGGGCGCGGGCTGGCGGCCGTGGCAGCCACCCGGCGTTATATAAGGTCCGGCCTTGTCTTATAGCATGTTGAAGGCATGAAGGTGAACGAAACACGAATCCTACCTTGAAGGGAACCATCGATAGACTCCTCATGTTTTCGGTCGTGTATTGCGGGCTCTACACCATCGTTGCAAGCATTCAATCGGTGGGTAACATCTTGGAACGCGACAACGACCAAGCCATCATCATGGCGGGATCTGCATTGCTAGTCATCGCGGGTGCCGTCATCGCGAACCACGTAGTCATCAAGCACATCGCGAAGGGGTGGCGGGTCGTGGTCGGGATAGCGGCGTTATCTTGCGGGTTCGGCACCGTGATCGCTGGCCTCAACGTCTACGGCGCGCTGCTCGTGATCGCCGGGCTCCCGGGGATCGTCATGGCGCTGGACCCGTCCAGGTCCCCCGTGTGGGCGAGAGCAGCATTTGACATCGACCAGCATTCCCGGGTGCTGGTTAGCACCGCCATCGCTGCGGGAACCGGCTTGGTCTTTTCCGATATCGTCTTGATGTACTTTTGCCAACCGACGCTCGTCGCGTGTGCGATGTTGCTCGTGCTGGCTGGCTTGCGTTGCATCGCCGGCATGGTGCTGGACACGGGAACGATCAAGGTGCTAGAGATCCCGAAATTTGGCACGGCTTCCCCCTTGCAACGAGCCATCGCGGTCCTGGGCGTGTTCTCGTGGGCGTTGCTGCCAGCATTCCTGCTCGCCGTCATGAAGGTGCTTGCCGTGTTTTCCACGTTCGGGATCGGGATCGGGTACAGCGGGGCGTTCGCCATCCAGATCGCCGCGCTTGCCGCGGGCATCGCGACCGTCACCGTGGTGTGGGCAAGGATGGAAGGAAAGAAGATGGTGCAACCGGTGCTCGCCCTCGTGCTTGGCATCGTGTTTACCGTCCTGCTCGTTTCGCTGGTATCCTTTCCCGCGACCAGCAAGGGCATCCTTGATTTCGTCCAGCGGCTTGCCATGCTTTTTTCCCTGCCTTTCGTGGTGCTTGGCATCTATGGGGGGGACGTGCCTGCCTTGCGAACGACCTTTCTCAACGCGCTCCGGACCATTGCCGTTCTGCTCTCGTCGGTGGGCGTGGTCCTCGCCACCCTTTTCTACACGGAGAACCAACCGCTCATCTTCACCAGTATCTTTTACGTCACGGCGGCCACGTGGATCGTGCAACTGGTGCTCGGGACCATTGCGACATCCCGGTCTACGGATGATGCATGGTTACAAGGCAGCACGGGGCCCGTTGCACGTGAACCAAGGGAGGGCAGGCACCAATGAACATGCGTGGAATGGAACGGGTTTCAACCGTGGTGATCCTGGGCATCGCCCTCGCGGCGACCATCGCGCTCCCACTGGCACACTTGTACCCCGTCTCGACCAGGGATTACGACCCCTTGTTCGAGCGCCGCGTGTGCGCGTTCTACTACACGTGGTACGGGAACCAGACTTCATACCCCGGTGAAAACCCTGGCACTGCTGGCCTCATGCTCCACTGGGACGAATCCCACCCGAACTACGACCCACCGATCGTGCACCACCCGACGCCGGAGAATCCGTGGGACATCGCCTCGGCGCAACACCCGTCCTTGAATACCAGCGACGTTACCTTGTTCGACAGCGGAGACCCGAGGGCCATCAAGTTCCATCTCGACATGGCAAATTACTCGGGCATCGACACGCTCATCTGCACGTGGTGGGGGCAGAACGGCTACGAGGATTACAACTTCCGCCAACTGCTGAACGTCACGCAAACCCACGGGTACGACATGCAACACACGTTGTATTTCGAAACGGTGCAAGGAAAATACAACGACACGAACCCGAGCGGCGTGTCGAACATCGTGGCGGACATGAAATACATCATCGATAACTACGGGGACCACCCGAACTTCCTCAAGGTGGACGATCGCCCCGTCATTTTCGTGTATGCAACGTTCTCGCGGCCGTCCCCGCAAAACTGGACCCAAGCAATCACCCAGCTCAACAACGATGGATACCACCCGTTCTTGATCGCGGACATAGGGGGGGCGAAAGCGGTCCCGCAAGACTACTTGTCGCGGTTCGATGGCATCCACGTGTACAACCCGCACGGGATATACGTGCACGAACCGGAAAACGCGCTGTACAATTTCGAGCAGCTGGTGCTGTCAACGAGGTTCGCGGGCAAGCTCGCGTGCGCGACGGTCTTGCCGGGATACAACGACACGCAAGTGCGCCACAACGTGCCCGTGCTCCAGCGTCGCGGGGGAAACCTCTACAAGGAATCGTGGAACGTGGCGATCGGCGCGAACCCCGACTGGGTGCTCGTCTGCACGTTCAACGAGTGGCACGAGGGAACCGAGATCGAGCCAAGCATCGAGAACGGGTCGTTCTACGTCGATCTGACGAGGCACTACACGGGCTTGTTCCGCGTGTGAGCCTCCTTTTTTCGCACTTTTTTTATAAACTCCAGCGACCACGGATATAGCATGGCACGCCCACCCATTCGATACGCCTTGTTGCTCGTCCCAGCCACCATCGTGGCCCTGGACTTGCTGTTTTTTTACTTGGATGACATATTGGACGAGGGAAGGTCGTTTCTATACTTGGACGCATATGGACGCGGCTTTCCCACGTGGTGGACCGATTTCCAGCAGTTCTGGGGAAATTTCGAGACGTGGACCATCGCAGGCCTCATGACGGGGCTGTTCGCGGCCTTTGCACTTGGAAAACCCGCGATTTCAAGGGATACGAGCGCGTGGAACGCGTCGAAGCCATTCATCATTGCCACGGCCGGCGTGGTAATTGTTGCCTTCGTGTTAGGGATGACAAGCTCGTTCTCGGGCGTGCCTTACTCGGTCGTCTCGATCCTTGCGGCCGGCCGGTACCCGGAATACTTCCCGGGAAACGTGCTCACGCTGCTGGCGGTAGCCACGGGATGGTGGGTCCTGCTGGGATGGAAGGCCGCGCGCAAGCAACCAAGGCTCGCCTACAAGCACGCGTTCCCGGGGAGCATGGTGTTCCTGGGAATCGCCTTGATGGCCTTCCATCTCGTGCTGGTCTCGGCCTGGACGCCAGACACGGTGAACGACATCCTCCCCGCCCTGCTTGGATTGATTGGTTTTCTCACCGTGGTGCTCCCGCTGTTCTCGTTTTTCATCAGCCTTCGCGAGGGGCACCTTGGCATGCAAGTGGCGGTCGAGAACGTGCCCCCGGGGGCGGGACGCGAACCTTTCACTGGCAAGCAACGTGCCCGGCTCAAGCAGACGCTGGCTATCATTCTCACCATGACGGCCGTCCTCGCTGCTTACATGCTGGTGGTCAATGCCTTGCGGCCGCTCGACACGGGGATCGATATAAAGTCGGATTTCATCCCGAAGAACATGATCACGTGGGTATATGCAGCATTGCTCGCAACGACCACGTTCCTTGGAATCCAAGGGAGGCGGGATGCATGAAGGGAAGGATGATGCCAAGCAAGCACGCCGCCATCACGGCGTGCGCGATCGGCGTGATGATCTTGTCCACCACGATCGCCAGCATCAGGATTGCAACGCCAGAATCGCCAGCAGTGCTCGTGAACCAGGTCGGGTACACGCCATCGATGGTAAAAACGTTCTTGTTCCAAGTAACGGAGCAAGCAACGACGATGGGGGCGACATTTGACGTGATCGCGGATAACGGAACCCGTGTCATGCAAGACCGGGAGCTGGTTTACCGCGGGGAATTGTGGAACCACCACTACGCGGAGGGCAATTTCACGAGCCTGGTGTCGCACGGGAATTACAGCATCGTCGTTCACACCGGGAGCAACACTTACAAGTCGGCTCGATTCGCGGTGCATCCGAGCGTGTACGACGCCGTGCTCGAGCGAGCCGTCCAGTTCTATTACTACCAGCGATGCGGGATGAAGGTGGAATCCATCGTGTCCGGCTATGTTGGGCACGAGCTGTGCCACGCGGACGACGGGTACTGGATGGACGAGAACGGAACCGTTCACTGGAAGGACCTATCCGGCGGGTGGCACGACGCGGGCGATTACGGGAAGTACACGGAGGACAAGTACAACACGCAGTATGCCGTGCTGGCGCTGGCGAGGACATACGAGGTCTTGAAATCGAACACGCCGGCCGCGAACACGAGCATCTACGACACGCAGGCCCCAGATATCATCGACGAGGCCGTGTGGGGTGCAAAGTTCTTGCAAAAACTTGTCGTGGAAGACATAAACGGGAATTCTCGGCTGTTGTGTGTTATCTTCGGGAGAAAAAATGATCAATTCAACCGGTTTGGATACTGGGGCGTTCCATCCGGGGAAACGGATAACGTGGCAGGTAACGGGGACGATCGCATGTCTGGTTCGCTGTACCTGGTTTCCGGGGATGATTATGCAAGGCAGCATGATTATCACGTCAGCTTCGTGAACATGACGGCAGCACTCATGGCATCGGCGGCCTTGGCCAAGACCGCGTGGATCGCGAAAGACTTTGATTGGTGGGAGAACGAGACGTTTTCCCCGGAAGGGTTGCTCGGGAGCGCCACGGCCTTGCACGACACCTATTCACCCATGGTCGTGAATGCCACGCTTGGCGTGAACGAGACACATGGCTGGTGGGAAATCTGGCCCGCGTTGGCTTGCTTCACGGAGCTGGCAAGGTGGGCAGGGTACCAGGGGAATGCTACCCTCGCTGCCACGTACCTGGCAAAGGCAAATGCCACCAGGAATTATATCGTGTCCCGGTTCGACACGGGGACCAACAGCCGGTGGTGGGAGCCGAACATGGCGCTCCTGTCGTGCATCGATCACGACATCGCGATCAACGGGACGTTGGGGGCTGATCTCGTACCGGTACTGTCGGCTTACGCTAACCGGACGTTACATCGCGACGCCGGGGGGCAGGACAACTTCTTCTCGATGTTCAAGGAGAACGGGTATTACTTCCATTACTGGGGAGCCAACATTGGCATCTCCTTGCCGTCGGCGATAGCATCGATCGCGGCGAACGAGCTTGACAACGCGACGTGGGAGGGTTGGTGGATATGGGCGGGTTGCGCGTCGACAAGCAGAATTCCAAGGGCTTGATAGTGGTTGGAACGGCAGTTGATGCAATAGCAGCGATCAAGAAGGCAATCAACCCATGAAACGCGATGCATCGCATGACTTGGGACTCGACCCACGGGTGTTCTCGAACCACGAAGAGGCACGAGCATGCAACGGTTCCGGGACGTGTTGTTACAACCAGTCCATCTTGATCACCGACGAAGATGTCAAGCGCATCGTGAATGCCATTCCCAGCATTAAACTGGAGGAATTACTTGTTTTTTTCGTGCGGCACGATGGATACAAGGACGCGGAGCTCTTGAAAGAGCACCCGGAAATATACATTGAAGGGGAGCCGTGCTACATGGCACTCAGGTTCGTCCCGCTGCATGGTGAGCCCGACACGCGGGCGTGCCCGTTCCTGAACCGTGACTCGGGAAAGTGCACTATCCACGATTGCAAGCCAATGGTTTGCCGGGCATACCCGTTCATCGTGCAAGACGGCATAATAACCAGGTTGGAAAAAATTCGGTGCAAGGTTCCGTACCATCCAGCGGACCAGCAATCGATTCTCGATCTACAACGCACCTTGCTTGGCTCCTACAAGGAACTCGATGCGTTCAAGGAGAAAGTTGCCACGTGGAACGCCACGAGAAGGGATTCGACGTTTCCGGAGTTTTTTACCACGTTTTTCACATTTAAATAGGTTAAAAACGTTTTTTTTTATAACTATCTACATTCGGTATAGATAACAAAAAACCGGTTCCAACTTCCCGCGTGCGAGTGAGAAGCATGCCGATGGAAGATGGTAAATACAGCGGGAATTTTGGAACCTACTTGATATAGACGTGATATTCATGGTAAAACGTGTGAGTCCATTAGAAATTTATAAAAACGTGCCGAAAGGCATCGATTTCAAGAGATATGGCTTGGATTCCGGTATGGCTTTTGTTACTGAGCTCCTAGAACGACGCGTGAAAATCGAAGACATTTCCGAGCTCAAAGACCCGAAATATGAGAAGAACGTTGCTAAGATCAGGGAACTGACCACGCCACCGCAAAAACCAGTGAAATTCGGCGTGGGAGCCCGCGCGTGCACGATCGGTGGCGAGGAAGTCATGTACCGTCACGAGCTCACGTTCTTCAACAAGAGCGCCTTGTGCGTCGATGTCCACGACAAGATGGATGGTGTCGCGCTGGACGCAGCCGTGGAACACTTGACCAACTTCAAGGTCGAACGCATTGGCGAGCAACTGCGACTCGATGCAATCGCGGTGCGGTGCATCTCGAACGATCCCGCAACCTTCAAGGCCTGCGTGGAAAGGGTCGCGAGCCACACCGAATTGCCCTTGGTGTTGTGCTCGTTAAATGTAATGGTCCTGGATGCAGCAGCGCGCGCTATCTCCTCGAAGAAACCCCTGCTCTATGCAGCGACGAAGGATAACTGGAAGGAAGTGGGCAAGCTGGCACGCGAGCTGGGATTGCCGGTGGCCGCGTTCTCGCAGGATATTGATGAGCTCGTCAGCATAGCGAATTCCCTAGCGAAAGGAGGCGTCCAAGAGATATGCCTCGACCCGGGCGTTCTCACGGGAGATGGCCTCATCGTGAATTCGATCAACAAGGTCGTGATGTTGCGCACCGCGGCGCTGGAAGACGGGAATCCAGTTGCATGCTGGCCGGTCATCGCGGTTCCAGCAACGGTCTGGGTTGGTATCGACACGTCAAAGCTAAGCAAGGACGAGTATCACAGGAAGCAATATGACGAGGCCAACATGACGGGTTTCTTGATGTCCATGGACGTGAACATGATGATATGCCACACCGGCAGGGCAGTGGAGGACGTGTGGTTCTTGCTCGGGTTCGTCACGTTGCGCCAGAACTTGTTCGTTGACCCACGAATCTATCCATCGGTAGACCCCGGCTTATTGCCTGTTGGTAATCCCGATGCGAACTCTCCTATCATTGTCACGACAAACTATCGTATGACTAAAATTCCTGTCGAAGAGGATATAAAAGGTGCGGGCATCAACGCGTGGTTGCTCGTCGTGGACACGGGCGGCATCGGTGTCGAGAGCGCAGCCGCGGGTGGCCAATTCAATGCTGATGCAATTGCCGAGCACTTGGCAAAGTTCAAGTGGCAGGAAAAAGTCAAGCACAAGATCGTCATAATCCCGGGCATGGCGGCCCGCGTGTCGGGGGCGCTCGAGGATGCGGCCAACGCCAAGGTGCTCGTCGGTCCCAACGACTCGTCCAGCATTCCCAAGTTCCTCGAGAAGATGTGGAACCCGGAGAAATTGATGGCCGAGTACCACGCCGAGCGCGGGAATTAATCGGCCCCATATTTTTTCGCACGTCTTCATTTCCACTATTTTTTCCAATGCTCTTCTTGTCTGCACGCGAGAATAGTACAAGCAGCAGATGGACGCATGGTAATTGGCAGCCCACGTAAGGAAGTAAAAAGAATAGCCCGAGCAGGATTCGAACCTGCGTCCGGGGGGTCAAAGCCCCCTATGCTGGGCCTCTACACCATCGGGCTTTGATTTTTTCGTATTTCGTTATTCCGGTGAATGATCTTCACCGGAACGTGATGCTAGTTACCAATAACGGGATATTTCGGTGATCTTTATGAAATATCAAAAACCTAAAAGGTTTTCACCGATGACCTTTTTTACCTAGAAAACCATAAATTGGTATGCATTTTCATTTTGCTAGGTGAACGTTGACGATCGAAACGATAGTGAAGGTCTCGAAGAAGGGAATGATATCAATTCCCGCCGCAATCCGGAAGGCACACCGCATCAATCCGGGCCAGAGCATCATCGTGACCGATAACGACGACGGGTCCATCCGCCTGTCGGTACTCCCGGCGCTCGAGGAAATTCGCAAGAATGGAGCCACGTACAAGGAGTTCAAAAGAACACTGAAAGAATCGATGGCTGAAGACGCGAGGCTTGAACGGTAGGTGCGACAGCATGCCATGTTGGATGCAGGAACGATCCACCAGCACTTTTTACAAGACCCGCCCGAGAAAATCCAGCAATTATTCAAGTCCATCGCACGAGGTGAAATCGTTGCTGCAGTACCCGAGCAGGTGCTCGTCGAGGTGTTCAAGCAGATCTGCATGGAAAGCGGCAATGACCAAGCATCGATGGTCATCAAGTCTATCTATGCAAGCGATGCAATTACCATCAAGCCCACCTCCAAGGACATCGTGACCGAGGCCGGGAAATTGAAATGCCAATACCGGGACGTGTTATCGTACAACGACGCCGTGCTCATCGCGATGGCAATCAAGGAGAAAGCAACAGTTCACACGACGGAAAAGAACCTGCCACGGATTGCCGGGTTGAGTGTCGTGAAATATTCATTCGAATGACACGAATGGTAGGGCATTCCACACTAGACGGACGAGCATTGGCACGGTTTCTTCCCGCATTTCGAGCACGCACCCGGGTATTTTTCCATCGCGGCACGCTCGATATCCACGCCAGCAAGATTCGCCAGCGAGCACAACCACGCGAGCACGTCCCCGAATTCAGCCTCCAGCCTTTGCTTGGATTCGCCCGTGCTTGGAAGGGCCTCCATTTTCCGCAGCTCACTTGCCAGCTCGCCCACTTCCTCGATGAACCACGCGAACGTTTTCATCGTCCCCCGTTCAGCATCACGGTGGAAGAAGAGGTCTTTCATGAGAGATTGGAAGGCAGAAATGTCCATCCAGCATTCACCCGGGTGCATTCGGATCAAGGCGCGCGTATCTCGAGGTCGGTCGAGAAGTAGGCCGTGGGCTCGAACTTCCCGAACGGTGCAAGCTTATCCCAGTTAATGGTGGGCTCGAATACTTGGCAGTACGGATAGGCAAGCACGTTCCCACCGGGCGCGGGCGCTGACACGAAATAATGCGGGACGCTTGCCTGGACCTTCAAGCATATTCCAATCCCCATCTTGAACGCCACCAAGCCATCGGCGGTGACGTCCTTGATAAGTCCTTTTAAATCGTCTTTTTTAATGCGCCAGTCTTTTTTCGCGAATTTTTTGAATTCTTTTTGCTCCATGTTCAAAGCAATACAATACCCGTTGACGCTGGGCACGTCCGTTTCGATACGAACGAGCTGGACGACCCATTCAGGAAAGGGGTGTACCTCGAGTTGCTTGGCTTTCTCCTCGTTGATGACCAAGTCACCGCAAAGCAACTGGCCCATGGGGAAGCTATCGCGAGGCTTGAAATTCTGGAATTGTTGCGGGAGATCGGCAGGACGCGATTGGTATTCCACGAGATGAACGTATTGAGCAAGGACATCTGCGGGGGTTTTGTGATCGATGCATTTCATGGCAACCACGACGAGAACGAGATATTGATACACGAACGGGAAGGTGTATCATGGAAAAGGCACGATGCCGGCCTTTCGCAACCATGCCCAGATGACAATGACGAGCAGCGCGACGGAAAGCAAGACAGTCGCGACCGGACCGACCTTCACGCGCGAGGATTCATCCTGGTAGAACCGTATGAGTCCAGCACCACCCATGGGCATCTGGCCCCTGCTTTGCCGCCGCCGTGACCGCCTACTCTGTTTTTTTGCCATATTATTGAATCAACACGGTTTCGTGAGTTCCAGCATGAACGAACAGATCCAGTGGATAGAAAGCGTTGTCCAATATTAGATTTTATGGTTCCACCGCGCCGGTAACGGAAGAGAAAAAAACGGATGCCGATGCATAACTCAGGACCGGATGACGGAAATGACGAACTCGACTTGCTCCCTGCTCAATAACGGGTGGACGGGAAGCGACACGACTTCCTTTGCAATTTTTTCTGTCACTGGCAGGGACACGTTCACGCCGAGCGCTTTCACCGATTCTTGCACGTGCGCGGGGATGCCGTAGTGGATACCATACCCGATATCATTTTTCTGGAGCTTGTCGAGAAGCGGTTCCCTGGCCTTCACCTTCAACGTGTACTGGTGGTACACGTGGGTGCAGCCCGCGGGAACGGTCGGCACCACCACGCCATCCAGGCCCGCCAGTCCCTTGTTGTACATTGCCGCGTTCTCTTGTCGCTTCTTGTTATTCGCATCCAACGCTTTCAGCGAATGCCGGGCCACCACCGCGTTGATCTCTTGCATCCGGTAGTTGAACCCGATCGTGGAATGCATGTACTTTTGCGATTGCCCGTGGTTCGCGTAGAGCTTGAGGCGCCCCATGATCCCATCATCATTGGTCGTGATCAAGCCACCCTCGCCGCCACAAACCATGTTCTTGGTGGGGTACAAGGAGAATGCCCCGACATCGCCGATTGAGCCGCATTTCTTGCACTTGTACTCGGCACCGTGGGCTTGGCAAGCATCCTCGACGATCTTCAACCCTTTGCTTGATGCCAGCTCCTTGAGAGGGTCCATGTCCACCGAAAGCCCGTACAAGTGCACGGGCATGACCGCCTTCGTCTTGGGGGTCACCTTCTTGCGGGCATCGTCGACGTTCATGTTGAACGTCGATGGATCGACGTCCACGAAGACGGGCTTGGCCCCGAAGGAGAGTATCGTGTTCACCGAGGCGATGAAAGTGAAGCTTGGAACGAGCACCTCGTCACCCGGTTTTATGTTCACGGCGTCCAGCGCACACAAAAGCGCCGCCGTGCCATTATTTACTGCACGGGCATGCTTCACGCCGATATACTTGGCAAATTCCTCTTCCAACGCGTGTACATGCTTGCCTTCGGCCCACATACCGCTTTTTAACACGTCAAGGGCTTCCGAGATAACCGGATCGCTGACCTCGAGTTTTATGATCGGGACTTTCATTGTCGTTTTTCCACCACGCGATGATCGATAATGATAAAGCACGACTTCCTATTAGACTTGGCAAGTCGAGCCAAGCTCGTCCCGAGTAGGGGGGATTTCGCGTGGAACGCGAAATAGCAGTGGATTGCGAGCCGGTGCCATGGTAAAAAAGTGCATTTTAAAGCATAAGGTGGCATTAGATACTTGTTGAGCTCGGGTGCACGTGCATGAACGCCGCTAAAAAAAAACGCGTGGTAATCTTCATAATCTTGAATGTAATATTGCTTGGAACGTTTTCCGTGGCGCTTTTCTTGTGGTTCAACACGTTCATGGAATTTTATTGCTTCAATCCCCTGTTTTGGACTTGTGCTGTCGTGGGCGGGTTCTTGGAAAGTGAAGGAACCCAATGGGTGAGAAAATCGAAGCGAAGCGGCACCACGGACTTGTTGTTCATGATATTCATGTTCTTGGTAATGTATCTCGTCACCCAGAGCGTGTTCACTGGCTTGCTCGGGACGTTCTCGGTCTATCTGGTCTTTGCCATCTCGGAACTCAAGGAACACAAGGTCATAAACAAGGTTGTGCTTATAAGCGCGATCACCTACAACGTCTTGTTCGTATCGAGCCTCGTCGATTTCTTCATCGAGAAACTATTTCTAGTGAACCCGGGGGTCCTCGACGTGATGTTCTCCGTCTCCTTGTGGTTGATTCTGGCCCTCGGGTTCGTGATCTTCGGCAGGAGGTACATCATCGTCTGGCGGTTCATGAGCCCGCAATACATCACGCTGGCACTGTACTTGCTGGCGTGGTTGCTCGTCGCGACGCTCGCTAGCTTGTTCAACTTCGACATGTTCGGAGCCATCTACCCGGTCTTGCTGGCCATGATCGTCGTGATCTACTTCACATCGGGAACCTTGATCGACAAGTTTCTCGGCGTGAAGAGTTTAGCCAAGATAGACGAGAAAAAGAGGGCCCTCCTCGTTTCGCTGGTGGACGATGTCAAGAAAAAAATCGGCTACAACACCAAGGTGCGGATCGGGTATGGAAACTACCCCATCATCAACGCGATGGCATACGGGAGCATCATTGACAAGCGCATTTGCATCATCGCGCCCGAGGAGATTGAATTACCCGTGGACGAGCTGTCTGCAATCATAGCGCACGAGCTCGGGCACTTGAAACTGCACCACCCGCTATACTTGATGGGCATCAATGCCATCGATTTGATCATCAGGTGGGTGTTCAACATCCCGGCAACGTATTACGACTTCGCATTCGGGAGGAAATTCGTGCTGTTCGGCGTTGACGTCGGGATTCTCGGGTTCATCATCTTGAACATGCTCATCTACGCGTTCCTGTACTTGTTCGTGAGGGTGATGGAATCGCATGCAGATTTCGTCGTGAAACGAGCGGGATTGGGACGGGAGCTTGCCAAGGCACTCTATAACCTTGAAAGCTTCTACGCGCTTGGACGGCAGGTTGGCTTGAACGTCATGCTCTTGGCAGATGAAAAAATAGACGATGAACACCGCATGCTCGATTACATAGAGGCTGCGAGGGCACTCAGGGGGCAGCTCGTGAATCCATCCCGTTCCCTGGTGGTGAGCACGCTCCTGAACAGCCACCCGCCGTCATTCTTGCGCATCGCCAATGCCGTCCTTCCCGATGCC
This sequence comes from Promethearchaeota archaeon, assembly GCA_041305945.1. GTDB lineage: Archaea > Asgardarchaeota > Lokiarchaeia > Sigyniarchaeales > Sigyniarchaeaceae > JBGLND01. The sequence goes on along the minus strand of JBGLND010000001.1, from coordinate 818,501 downwards.
ATCGAGCTCAGCGCGTGGGAATCGACGCTCATCCTTGCAAAATTCACCCGGAAGAAAAATGTTATCAAATTTCGCGAGAGAATGGAGGGAATACTGCCGGAGCTTGATACGATAACGCGAGGAAAATTTCTAGATGAATTCGGGAGCCAGATTGATGGTAATCTTCAAAAGTTCTTGGAAAAACTGATGCTGCATGGACAAAAACCGAGGTTATTAAATAACCAAGCATTGTTCACGCACAAGCTCACGGAAGAAGCACGCCACGTCCAAGTAACAGGGATACGTTACAACGATTCCATCGCCAACCCGTACACGTACCAAGCAATCCCGGTGAACGGGGTGGGCCAATGGAACGCGAGCCAGGGACAAGCCACCATCCAGGAGATGGACCCGGCGCCATATAAGTACGAGGTCGTCAACACGGGGGAGCATTACAAGATCGGTGAAAGCGAACGTGCCGTTCTAGAAAGCATTCAACAAGAGGGGAATGGCAAGAAGGTAACATGCACCGTCCGGGACGAGAAAGGAAACGAGATCAAGACGGATTTCAAAAAAATAAAAAATCAAGTCACGCCGGAGTTCATCATGTCATTGAGAAACAAGGACGTCTTCATCGAGCATAACGAGGCGTTTGACATTGCCTCGTGCAAAAAAACGAGCGAGGCCTTGCAGCTTCGAGAGGTGGCGCTCGAGCTGGAGAAGGCCAACGGGATTACCGTCACCTACAAAGCGGGAGACTTGATCTTCGATACCGACGTGATCTTGATCCAGTTCCACCAAGATAATGCATACCAAGAACGGTACGTGGAATTATTCAAATGGATAATGAAGACAGGGACGTGGATGAGGCTGTTCTTGAAGAAACCGGTCAATAGTGATTATTACTGCCAAGTGATACAAGTCACGACGGACGACGACACGACCGGGGACAATGGCAAACACACGGGGTTCACCATAGTGGCACGGGATGCATTCGGGAAGGAGATATCTGGGCCATCACGCCAGAAAACTTGCCGCCCTTGCTTGTCCGCATGAGCGCAAGGACGTGTCCCGGGCTCGTTTCGGCCAGCGTTGGTTGGAAGCAGTCCATCCCACCTGATTCAATCTTGATCCATTTGCTCTCGATGCATCCCTTGGCAAATTCGTTGGGCGTGCAAATGTAATATTTGGGACTATAGCTCGTCCATTCTGCCATTGCAGGCAAGATAATGTCGCCGTTGCCCATCTTGATCGGGGGATTCTTGATCATCTCACCCCAGAAGTCATTCAAGAGGCGAGGCTGTCCATCGGGTTTTAATATCCAAGATTTCCCCGCGTCATCGCTATGCTTGTACTTGATGAAGCCGGTCGACCATCCCCTGCCAGCCCCGATGCCCCAGATCGTGATCCACCAGAGGTGGAGCCTGCCCCGTTCCTTCTCGTAATAAATCACCGGGTTTCCTTCCGAGGAGTGGCCCTCGAATTCATCCATTTCTTCAGGAATCTTGGATGTTTTCCCTTCCTTCTCGGCCACCCACGGCTCTTGCCATGATTTACCTGGGTTTTTCTTTGACATCCAGACTTGGACATCCTCGTGTTTTTCCGCGGTACCACCGTACCATACTGCGATGAGCGTCCCGCCCGGGCCCTCGCATATATTTGATCCGTGGTTGGATCCCTTCCCGCCGGGCGTCGCCGCGCAGCCGAACGCCCCGAATATCTCACTCGTTTCGAGCATCTTTCTTCCTCATTTTCCTCAGTCGTTTCTTGATCTCGTACATCGCCTTGGACGTGTTGGGCATTGCCACGGATATAATGGTTGGTTCGGGATGAAAATAACCCACGCCAGTGTTGCATGCCAATTCTTCCAAGCGCAAAACGATTGCATTCCGATCGCCTTGGAGCACGCCAAGGACACCGTTTTTATTCCCCGTGCCGTTGATGATGGCAATATCGATGTCCTCGAGGCGTTCGACGATGCCCTCCTTTGCCACGCGCATCGCCTCGTTGAGCTGGACGTAGATGAGGTCTTTCATGGTGATGGCAGTCGTGGGTGAATCTCCTGAAACGTCCGGCCGGCCTCTTGACCAGTTAAAAATCCCGCGTCCCGTTTTTTTTCCAAGGTTCCCGTCATCGTGAAGGTCCTTCAAGAACCGTGGTGGTGCAAACGCGGGATCGAGGGTTTCTGCAAAGTATTCCAGGCCGTGAACCACGACATCGAGCCCGACGTAATCGTACGTCTCGAACGGTCCCATGGGCAAGCCGAATGACCTTGCCATTGCATCAACTTGCGCCGGGGTTGCCAAGCCCGCGTCAACGATCGAGTTGATGAGCAACTGGGTCGGGGCCTGGACGCGATTCACCACGAAGCCTGGCCGGTCCCTGAGCACGGGGACAGCGATTTTTCCTAGCGATTCGACGAATGCGCGCGCGCGCGACAAGGTCTCGTCGGATGTTTTCTCTCCCTTTATGACCTCTACCGTGTCCATGAGGACGACGGGATTGAAAAAGTGCAATCCCACGACGGTTTCTTGGTCATTAATTGCAGTAGCCATTTTCGTGATGCTAAGATTCGACGTGTTCGAGGCGATGATGGAGCCGACAGGTAACAAGGGTGCAATTTCGGAGAATACCTTGTGTTTCAATGCCATGCTTTCCGGGACGGCCTCGATGGCAATGCAGGGCCCCGTATTTCCCGATAACATGGCTTTTACCTGTTCCGTGTCGTGCGAGAACGACACGCGCGCAAGAATGTCATCAGAGCTTCCCGCGGGTCGCTGGTGCTTCCGTTCGAGGATGTCAAGGCTTTCCTTCATGCGTTGTTTGCAAAGATCGAGCAATTTCGGCGAGACATCCTTGATGATGACCTTGAAACCGGAGATCGCGCATGTTTCGGCAATGCCGTGTCCCATGTCGCCGGCACCGATGACGAGGACGGTCGTGAAAGGCTGTTCTAGCATTATCAGGCACCCGTGGCGTGCTTTGGATTTTGAACTCGGTACAAGATCAATGTACGTGGATGAGTGATAACAAGCTTGGGATCACTTGAAGAACCAGTCGAGGAGCAAGACGACGAATTCCATCGAGAACACGAACGCCAAGCCGATTTCCAAGTATAACAACGTCGTTTCTATCCGGTCGCTTTTAGCAGTCGAGTAAATATCCCCCAATGTATCCAATCTCGACCGGATGCTGGTGCTCCACTCGTCGAGGCTGAACAAGCCACAGAGGTGCTTGTAAAGGTCGGTCAAGAAGTAGTCCCCGACGATGTTGGACTTGTTTTCCACGTTTTCGAGCAAGAATAGCGTGTCAACCCGCAACCGTGTCAATTCAGCCATCTTCCGTCCGAGCTTGCGTGTCGATGCCCGTCCTTGTATGCGCTGGGAGAAAATCCATCGGATATCTGTTTCAAGTTGTGACAAGTGCTTGTCGAGCATGGCATCGATCATGCGAAGCTCCAAGAGCTGGTAGTTGGCGATCTCGGCGATCAAGAGCACGTCCTCGTAATCCTTGTTTGGATCGAGAAGCAAGGCACGGTCGTAATCGAAGATGATCGCGTCGTTTTCTATGAAATGAAACGCTTTTGAAAGCGTTTCGTTTACTTGATTTTCGTGCAATCGAAGGGCTGGATTTTCTCCAAGCAAGAACGAGCTCAAGTATTTCTTGTTGCGTTCGACGAACTCTTCAGGTTTCCCGACGTCATCCCAAATGCAATACACGTTATACCGTTCCATGATCGTGTTTTCTAAAGGATCGTTCCCCCGTTCCACGTACTGGTCTATTCGATTCATGATCACGTCGAAATTGTATTTCACCCACGAAGCCACGTCAAAGTTGGTCCCGTCCCGCGTGAACGTGATGGTGCGAAGCTGGTGCATCTGTTCCAGATCGAGACCTTGGAATTGCAGACGTGCATTGATGGATATCCCCCCGTCCTCGAATATCTTCACTTCGACGCGTAATTCAGTTCCCTCGCGCATGTTGAATTCTTGCACGATGACATCGAGGGTGAAATAGATGGGTGCGGTCATCATGATGTTGAAACCTGCCCCTGCACGGGACGGGTCTATTCTTGGTTGTGCACGGGTCGGGGGAATGGTGCCTGATGAAAGTACCTTGCCCAGATCGACGTGCCGGCCGATATCAAACAAGTTGATGAACACGACCTCGCCATTCACTCGTGCCGCCATGCTAGACCATGCCTCGTTGCTCGTGTAACAATTTTTTCTCTAACCTCGGTATGCTTATAAAAAGCCGTGTTCGCGTAGAAACGTTATCGATTCAACGATCTCGCGTTGTGTCATGATTTCCAACAAGACGGGTGCCTTGAAATTGATGGATTCCAACAAATTCAAGAAATCAATGACATCCAAGACCCCCTTCGTGATACCGTGGTGATCGTCATAGCTGTGTATCCGGTTCCCGATCTTCTTGTAGAGCACGTTGTGGAAGTGGATTTCTCCCACTCGGTCCTTCCACTTTTTCACGAAGTTGGAAGGCTGCTCGTCACCCTGAAGGATCAAGTGGCCGACATCCAAGCAGATGCGCATGTCCCGGAACTCGTCAAGCAGAATATCATATGTCGCGGAGAAGGGTATTCCTTCGTTGTTTTCCACGCATATTTTCGCCGGCGTGATGCCCGTGCGAGCGATGATTTCCTCGATCGATTCCCTGCCCTTGTCCAGGAACAGCCCCCACGCGAGGTCCTTGTAATGCCGGGGCACGTCGAATGCCCCGATATCGTCCTCCAGCTCGCTGGTCAGGTGGAGGACGTAGTTGTTGATCCCGCCCAAGGTCTCGCAAGCGTTGATCGTCTCGACTTGCGTTTCGATGCTCGCCTTCCTGATGTGGGTATTCAAGGAGCAGAGGTGCTGCTGGAAGAATGGCAGGTGGATGGTGTATTCCAGGCCAAATTCTTCCCTCACGCGTTGTAACCCCTCGACATTCTCTTTCTTGCTCATGATGCCGGGGATCACGTAGTTCGCATCTGCGGGGAGCTCGATGATCTTGATCCCGTGTTTTTTATAAGCTTCACGAACGACGGTTACCGGGTTGATACGGTTTAAATCGATTCCGGCTAGTTTTCCAGGGGAATCAGTCCCACCCAATGCCAGTTCAAGGGCACCTTGTATATCAACGACGGTTCCCCATCGCAGAGACTTGTTTGGCATGATGGTTACAACATCGCGCGGAGCACAAAAGAAACTTCCTCTTGCTAGCATCACCGCGACGGGAAGTAAAGAAAGAGATGTAGAAAAAACACCTAGACCGCGGCAAGGTAGCGCACGATGCGCATCGCGTTGGAGGAAAACGCGCTGTCATCGATATTGCCACCATCCAACCAGAGATGGCTGGCGGCATGTTGCCTTTCAACGGCACCTTGCGCGCTTCCAAGAAGGCTTGATAGCGAGGACGGTGCATCTCGCCATGCGATGAATTCCGTGACGTTCTTGTTGAAATCGTTCACTAGCGTGTAGTAATCATTTATCGTGCCGTTGATGCCGTAGTTCCCGAACCAGCTATAGCCCGTGTCCCGGGTCTTGTTATACTCGTAAAAAAACGGGGGGTTCCCGTTCGGGCCACCGTTCCGGTTCCCGACGATCATGCGGTTGGTGTGAAGCTCGTAAAGTCTCGACCACACGTATGTACCGGGCGTGTAATCTTCGGAATCGGGATCGATCGTGTCGATGAGGATGGTCGTGTTGGTATTGTTAAGCCACGATATGGCCGCGGGTATCGGGTCCAGGTAGGTTTCGTTTTCTGTTGCCAAGTACAAGTCCATTAGTATCTCGATGGCTTGCTGCGTGTCGGCAGCACACATGGTGGGTGGCTCGAACTTGCGTGCCCATGCCGGCTGGTCATCGTTGTATTGTTGTGCCCATCCTTGCTGCAACGTCGAACCGCCGTTTCCCTGGACCCGGATGAGGAATTGGCCAGCGCGTTCCGCGGCTTCCAAGTAGGAAGCATTCCCCAGGAGACTATGAGCCTTCAAGAGCACGTTCACGATGTCTTGCATGCAGTCATCGTTGAGCGTGATGTAACTCGGGTACTCGTTCGGCAGGAAGTTGCTCCGTTGGGGCCATCCTCCGCCAGTTTTCTCTAGCTCGAATATGTAATCGATGCCGCGAATCGCCGCATCCTTGAACGTGGTATTGCCCGTGACATCGTACATGTCGAGCAAGAATGTCAAGCAAGACTGCATCACATTATCGTCAAAGATGGCCGCGCGTCGCTCGTTCATGGGGTGGGGCTGGTATCCCCGTCCATCCGGGTAGCGGCGCCCGTCGTAAAAGAAACCGCCGTTGGTCTCGTCTTGGATGGCCAGCAACGCCTCTGCAGCTGCTGTCGCTATCGAGAGGTACACGGGATTCGGTTCCACCTTGTACATTTCCACGTACACGGATGCAATCTTCGGGGTACCTCCTTGCAAGGCAAACTCGCCCGGGTAATAGGGACAGCCACTTCCCCTGTCTCCGTAAAACTCGGACCCGTCCAGCTTGGCTTCCATGGGAAACCCGCCCGCGCTCTGCAGCGTGGTCATCGCCCAGAGCCCGCGTTCCAGCGATTCAAGCACCGTCTGGTTGGTGATGGTGGCGTTATCCAATCTCGTGTTGTAATGGGATTGTGCCAAGACTTGTTCGATGTCATAGGCGGGGTCCGAGAATTCGTGGTTTCCTGAAAAGCAATTTGATGGTTCCGCGAGGTACGTGACCAAGAAGGTCGTGGAACCCGCGATGAGGACCGCCAGCAGCGCGAGAGCTTGAAAGCTCGTGACCGTGGTAGCCCGGTTGAACGACCGGGGCCTCGCTGGAGGCCATGAAAAGAGCGAGCGTTTAGATGTCGCCACGAGAGCATGTTCGATCCCGCCAAGCACCTCTGCCATGAAGCCACCGACCAAGAAAACGACGATCAACCACGCAAAATACGTGCCCAAGTCTTCCAGCATCATGGCAAAGTTTGGAAAGATGGAGGCGAGCCCGAGCCAGAAACCAAGTCCCGCGCAGGCAAAATACGCGCAAGCAATCAATGCGTGCTTCACACGATTCGGTTCCTTGTCGATGGCCTTAGTTTTCAAGTGCAAAATGCTATCGATGAGCGTGATGCTGCCGGGTACCCCTATTATCATCCAAGCTGATAAGGTCAAGGATGCATAAAACGGAAAGATACCCATATCTGGCCAAAACATGATGTTAACGGCCGTTATTAACGATATGGCCAAGATACCCAAGATGATGCCGAGGATATGATATCCAGCATTCCGTGAAGTCATGGATGTTCCGTCGACGTGCAGCCTTAAAAAGCCCTCGGTCATACATCTGGTCATGGTCGAGGAGCATGTCCCGCGGAAGACCAAGGTGAACTATGCGCTTGGCGGTTTTGCCAATACTATCTTGAACGGGCTCCCTTTCGCGAACTTGACTTTTTTTTACGAGGAGAAGCTTGGGCTATCACCAAATCTCGTGGGCATCGTCTGGCTTGTCTTCGCATTCTGGAACACGTTCAACGACCCGCTGATCTCGTACGTCATCGACAACACCCGCACCAAGATCGGGCGCCGGATACCCTACATCCGGTACGGGTGCGTGTTCTACGCGCTGGCATTTCTCTTCTGCTGGTTCCCCATTGCCGCGCCGGGCGACCAGGTGGGATTGTTCGTCAACATGCTCGTGGCGCTGTTCTTGCTCGATACCATGTTCACGTTCGTCGGGTGCTGCTTCTTTTCATTACCGAACGAGATCGCGGTTACTGCCAAGGAACGGGCGAGCCTGTCCGTGTACTCGTCCGTATTCGGGTTCGCCAGCATGGCCCTCGGGTTGCTCCTGCCCATCTTCTTGCTCGCCGGCCACGACGGCGTCCACCCCGCGTTCGGCCCCTTCATGGTCGCCTTGGGCGTGTCGTGTGGCATCATCTTGTTCCTTACATCGTTCGGGTTGAAGGAGAACATGTTCGCGCAGCTGCAACCGCACGAGGGATTCGTGGAGGGCTTGAAGGAAACCTTGAAGAACAAGCCGTTCTGGATCATCATGGTCCCCGCGTTCTTGCTGTCGATGCTCGCGCCCTTGATCCAGACGGGCTTGCTGTATTACATCGATTACGTGGTTGCCGGCCAAGACATCGTGCCCTTGTTGCTCGCGTTCGTCATCTTCGTCATCATCGGATTGGGAACGTTCTTGAAACTCATCGAGAAATACCACGCGAAAAAAGCGATGATCATCGCGTTCCTCCTCTTCACCGCTGCATTCGTTCTCATGTTCGCGACGGGACGGGATGCACTCGTCGTGATGGTTCCCGTGGGATTGCTCGGGTTCGCGTTTGCAGGCGGCCTCGTCACGAACGGCGTCGTCATGGGCGATGCCATCGACAACGACGAGCTCATCACGGGCAAGCGGAGGGAAGCCGTTTATGGCGGGGTGAATGCCCTCGTGACCAAGCCGGGCGTGTCGGTCGCCAACTGGGGATTCTTGTCGATCATCTCGGCGTTCGGGTTCGTCTCCCCGGTCTTGATGGATGATGCTTATCTCAAGCAGCCCCAGCCGGACATTGCCATCACGGGCATCTTGTTCGCGATAACGGTCCTTCCTGCCATCGGCACGCTTCTAAGTGCACTTGCCATGAAAAGCTACCCGCTCGATGGCCCGGGCTGGATCGAGAAGAAACAGCAGGTGATGGAGATACACGCGCGCAAGGAACGTGACTTCATGCAAGGCAGATCGACCGCGTGAATGTGGCATTCTTGAACCACCGCGCCCTATGTCATTGCACCGTCGAGCGACACGACGGGCGAGCGGGACACCATGGCCGTGGAAGAATTGTTGCTTGGATTTACCTTGGCAATCACCAGCACCGTCGTTTTGAACGTGGCACCCATCATGCAAAAGGCGGGCGTCGATCAACTCCATGTGTCGCGTGGCGGGACGTTTACCGGCAAGCAACCAACGTTCGTCGATTATTTCAAGAACAAGACGTGGGTCATCGGGTTCTTGCTCGGTACCCTCGGCGGCATCCCCTATTTCTTCTCCATCCAGTATATCGGCATCTCGATCAGCCAGCCGCTGACCGCGTTCGGGTTTATTATCCTGGCATTCGTCGCCTCCAAGAAGCTCGGTGAGAAGATGACCAGAACCATGCTGGCCGGCGTCTTGATCCTCACCGTCATGCCCCTCTTTCTCAGCTTCTCGTCGGTGAGCAATGCCCAAGCAGACATGGGCGACCCGGCGGTCGTGTCATCGTTCATCCTCACGTGCATCGTCTTGGAATGCATTTCATTCGCCCTCGCGGCCAGCGGGCGGTTCGTGAAGAAAAAAGGATATGCAACCATCGCGTGGGCGCTGTGCTCGGCGTGCGGGTTCGCCGTGGGGGCCATGCTGGCCCAGGGCATGTTCAGCTTCCTTGCATCCGGTGGATACGACCTCTTTCAAGATCTACCACGGCTCTTCCCGCTCCTCTTTGCAGGCGATGAGTATTTGATGATCGCGCCGCGCATATGGTAATAATGGAGCTTCCGGTAGTCGGGATGCGTCCGGTCCTTGAACTGCCGCACGAGCACGCCAGGCTCTGCGGGTGATTTCTTATTGTAATAATTCAAGAAGCCTTTCGTGACGAGCACGGTCACCAGCAAGTAAAGGAAGTACAAGGACCAGGAGAAAACTGGAACCGTGCAAAAGACAAGAAGGGCCGCGAGAAATGTCTTGGGAAGCAACCCGGCCATCCATGCAAACAGAAACACGAGAATGCACACGGGGATCAAGCCCGACACGATGATGGTGACCATCGAGGAAACTAGCCTCTTGAAGGGAAGGGTCACGCCCACGTCCTCGTTTGAAAGCTCACGACCCTTATTGCTTTGATTCATTTTCACACGGTACTCGACACGAGAGCATATTAATATTGGCATCATCTATCGCACGAGATGAATGACTTCATGAGGCCCGGCGACGATCGCAAGACGCGTGTGGCGCTGATCGGCGGCTACCCGCCGCCGTTCGGGGGCATCTCTATCTTCATCAAACGGTTTTCATCGAACTTGGAAAAAACGGGGAAATATTCCGTCACCATATTAAACACGAACAACCTGAACAAGGTGAAAACCCAGAAGATACGTGATTTCACGCTATCAACCATGGTAAGCCTGTTTTTCTCGAATAAATATGACATACTACACGTGAACGCGTATTCAAGGAAGTACTTGATCTATTACTTGATGCTACCCCGGCACGCGCGGGTGGTCCTCACGCTCCACGGGTACGGCTTGTACGACAAGCTTCACGAGGGCAACGAGGTGGAACGCGCGCTTATCAAGTCGTTGATGAAGAAATGCGCTGCAATCGTGTGCGTGAATGAAGACGTCCTTTCCAAATACCAAGCAATGGGATTTCTAAGGGACAGGTTCCATTACATCCCAGCCTACATCCATCCCGAATGCTCAGAAGGGTACATGGAGGACATGCCCCCGCAAGTTCGTGAACTCTTGTCTGGCCCCAGGAAGATCATATCCGCGAATGCATCGAACCTCGATTTCCACGACGGCCAGGAAATCTATGGCATCGATCTCCTCGTTGAGATGGGAAAGATGCTTGAAGGCACCCGCCAAGACGTCGCGATCATCATATACATCTCCCAGAACACAAACCCGAACCATTTTCAAGAACTTGTAAACAGCAAAGCAAGCAACACGTTCATATTCCAGGGATTAAATCACGAATTTTTCCCGGTGATCTCGAAAAGCGATATTTTCATCCGTCCCACGAGATACGATGGATACCCGCTGTCCATCGCGGAGAGCATTTACCTCGGAACGCCGGTCATCGCGAGCGACGTGGTACCCCGGCCAGACGGGGTGATTCTCTTTAAAACAAACGACATCAAGGACATGATCGAAAAGGTGAAGGGAACCTTGGAACACCTCGATGATGAGAGGGAAAAATTGAAGGCACACGCGATCCAAGACAACACGTCGAAGTTACTCCGGTTGTACGATGATGTCTTGAAAAAGGGATGAGACAAGAGCGCGGCTCATTCCACGCTCGTGATCCCGAACGTGATGACGTTGAACCCCTTTTCACGCCACGCGTTCTTATCGAGGACGTTTCTCGTGTCGAACACCAGGTTCCCGCGCATAAGTTTTCTCACCTGCCCGAGGTCCAGGTGCTTGTACTCGTCGTGATCGGTCACGATCACCACGCAATCCGACCCCGAAACGGCATCAACCAGTCCAAGGAGGGGGTACGAAAAACGGTGGACGAGAGGATCGTGTACACGTACTTGAAACCCGGCACTTTCCAAGTGTTTTATCAAGTCCAAGGCAGGCGTATAGCTAGCGTCATCAGTATTTGCCTTGAACGCGACACCAAGCACGGTGACGATCGTCTGGCTATCTACCGGGAGATGCTGCTTGATCAAGGAAAACATCAGTTCAGGCATGGAATCATTTATCCGCCGTCCTATCTGGATGAGCGGGGTTCCCTCCACGTCCTTCTCGACGATGAACCAAGGAACCACGGGAATGCAATGGCCTCCAACCCCCGGACCGGGCTGGTGTATATTGACGCGGGGATGCTTGTTTGCGAGGTGGATTGCTTCCCAGATGTTGACACCGAGCTTCCCGGCCACGATGGCAAACTCGTTTGCGAGGGCAATGTTCACGTCACGAAACGTGTTTTCCATAAGCTTTACCATTTCCGCTGTGGTTGAATCTGATTCGAAGATTTCACCCTTTACAAATGTCTTGTAAAGGTCTTTCGCGGTTTTTGTAGACACCTCGTTGATCCCCCCACAAATCCTGTCATTCTCAACGATCTCAATCAAGATACGGTTCGGGATAACCCTTTCGGGGCAAAATGCAAGGTAAAATTCCTCGCCGGCTTTCAACCCCGAGCCTTGAAGTATAGGTTTCACGACATCCACCGTGGTGCGCGGGGGCACGGTAGACTCCAAGATGACGACAGACCCCTTTCGGAGATTAGGAACGATAGCTTTAGAAGCTGCTTTCACGTAATCAAGGTTTGCATGCTTGTCACTACCTAGCGGCGTGGGGACGCAAATAATGAATGCATCGGAGGGCTTGGGCTCGTTGCCTACCGTGAGCTTCCCGCTCTTGATCACTTGCTGAAAAATTTCTTCCAATCCTGGCTCTTCAATGTGGATCTTTCCTTGCTTCAAAGACTGGAGAATATCCGGGTTCACGTCGACACCAAGAACATCCATGCCCGCTTTCGCGAACATGCAAGCGGTTGGAAGGCCGATGTACCCGAGCCCGAGAATGCAAACGCGCGTCATGTGTGGTCCATCCCTTGAAAGGCTTCACCATGGTCCGTGAATGAATGGTCGTTTATTTTCATGGGAGGAACGTGGTTCAATCCGTTCCCCTTGCGATCGTTATGATACTTCTCCACGGAAGCCTTGTAACGACGGTGGCCACCATCCGGTCCACCCGGCGCAACTGGCTAAAGCTCGGCGAGTGGAATCCCCGCGCGCGGGAAAACTGCAGGTTATCACCAGGGGCCACGTTGAATGGACCATGCTTTCCCCGTATCGTGCCCTTTTTTTCATCGTACGTGATGCCAACAGCGAGGTTGAATGAATAATCCAATTTGACGCGGGTTACATCCCCGCTAGAAAATATCGAATCGATGATCTCGAATTTAAAGTCACCCTTGTGCAAGATGCATGTTCTTTCATGATGGATGCCTCCTGGATGCTCCAACGAGGCACGGATTTCGGCCACGTTTCCGTTTTCCTTCATGAACACCGATTTCACCATCACCCTTTCCGGGAGGCGGAACATGCCAGCGTTGAGCGGGTTTTGCTCGGTGCCATCCACGCGCAGCGTGTTATGGAACGCCGTGGACCGGAACAAGTTCCGGAAACCCTCGGATGGCGCGTAAACGTACGTCCCGGGGTCATCGAACAACGTTTCCCCGTCCACCGCGAGGACGATACTCAGCTTGTCGTTGTGTGCATGGCCACCGATACCACCCTGGCCGTTGCCCCCGCACGAGAGAAAGCAGTAAGCATCGCGCGAACGCAAGATGCCCCAACCAATGCTTTTAACAATCGTTGAATGCGTGGTTGCCTTTCCTTCCATCGAAGACCACTCGTTCAAGGCAGCCGGCCCGAACATCCACAAGGCCTCGAAGTTGGGTAAAGCCCTTTCCGCTTTCAAGGTTGTATCCCGGAAAAAAATGGCAGACATATCCACGACGTTGCTGGCGAGTAATGGGTCCCCTGAAAAGAACGGGAGAAGTCGGCCGTCATCATTATCACCGACTTGCGGGATGGTTCCACTTGGCATCGATGAGAGAAACGCAACATTGGCCATTTTTTTCACGATGCGGGAAAAACTGCTTGGAAAAGGGCGTCCAAGATTCCCCGCGGCAACGAGCACGTGGAGGAGCATCTCGAGGCCGAGCTTGTGGTAAGCCGTGGATGCCTCGAAGCTGGCCCCGTCCCCGTGCACCTGCCGCCTTGCTTGCGCGTACAAGGCTTTACTGGAAAAATCCAACCACGCCCTTGACTCCTTGAAGAATGGGCATTTTAACCCTATGAAAAACAAGCCGACAAGGTCCCCGATGAGATGGTTGTTTGCACGGCCGTTGTTGTGTTCCAGATGATCGAGGATGAATTGCGCGTGGTCGAAAATGGAAACTGCAAACTTTACAATAAAATTATCTGGAATGGAAGTTAGATCAAGGAATTCAGAGGCAACCAGCATGTTCACGACCCGGATGCCAGCGTCCATCGTGCAACCCCAGTTCACGCCATAGCCGACGGGATTTCCATCGATCCACTCGCTAGCATGGTCCACCAAGGCATCAGCGAATGCTTTCTGCCCCGTGAGGACGCGGGCTTGGCCGAGGGTGACCAAGTGGTGCAACCGGGAAAGTTCCCAGTTAACGCGATCATTTCCACGTATCGGGGGGTGCCAGCGTGACTGCCAGTAGAGCTTTTTACGCGGCCACATGTAATCGTTGATGAAATCGTAGTGCCAGTTTACCGGCGTCCCGAGATGCACCCACGAACTTTGGAAGACGGAAAACTCGCGGTTCACGTGCCGACTTGCCCGGTAGATGATGGCACTCGATTGGTCGGGATATTTCTCGAATGAAGCGACGCGGCATGCCTCTTCGCTCTCTGGCTTGATGTATATTCGTGGCATGTTGCGGACTGCTTGCAGGGCACCATCCAGCGACGTTGCATTGACGTGCTTCAACAGAAACGTGGACAGGTTTCGTTTTCGCAGGTTGTTGTAAACCGCGGGCTCGACAACCCGAGAGTAAAGGGTATCACAAAATGTCGTGATGCCCGATCGAGCGACGGCGATGGCAGTCCTGATGGACTCGGGGGACACGTCGCGCCTCAACCCGGCGTTCGTGGCCATTCTCTTGATTTTTTCCAACATATTTTGGGATGCCTCGGGACACCTGCTTTCACGGCGCTTGCATGCCCTTCAATTTATCTTGGATCAATTCCAGTGGATATAGCCTTTTTTTCACGAGCTCGTGCTCCCTCGAATAAATCGTGATCCCCAGCCGCGCGAGTTTCTCGCAAAGGTCGCGGTACTCCTTGGCATGCACCCACCAGAACCCCGCGTTGCCCACATTGCCCGCGTGGAGAACCCCGAAAGTGGTAAAAATCTCCCAGAAGTATTCTTGGATGAACTGGTTCCTTTGTTGATCGATCCTGTACCGGGCGACCAGCGGATCAAGCGGGCGCACGGGGACCTCGGTAACGGTGCCGTCGTCCTGCTTGACTTTAACGTGGTATGCCTTCCGGATTTTCACGGGGACGGGGAACGCGTCGCCCATCATGTCCTCGACGTGGTGATGGAACGTGTTCGGGCCAAGGTTGACACCGATCCCGAGTATCTTTCCCCCGAGCCGGGCCAATTTTCCCCACGGGGACTGGTCCCCGAAGGCAAGGTCACCGAGATGGTGGTCGCACGTGAGATCGACCGCGTGCTTCCCGATGGCGGCGATCGAATGGGTTGGATGCATGCTCCGCGCCACGCCGGGCTTTCGGAGAAGCAAGACGGGGATGATTCCCAAGTCCTTGGGGATCGTCAAGCGATCGAACATGTAGTGCTTGTCCTTGCACGTCTCGTACATGGTACCCTTGATGGTGTAAGCAGGCACGGCCAAGGTGCCTTCCGGACCAAGCACGTCCAAAATTCCGTCAAGAACGAGCTTGCCCGCGTGGATGAAGTTGAGGCCAAGGCTATCGAGAGACGAGTGAAGCAAGACGGTATCTCCCCTCTGGAGCCCCATGAATTTCACGTCTTCGAGTATTTTTCCGGGAGGAACAAGGGACCCGTGTTTTTTTTCAGGTTTCGATGCTGCTGGCTCGTTTTGCCTCACGAGTTGCCTGATCTGGTTGCGTGTCTTTTTCAACGTTTCCCATGCGAATAGCTTCAACGATTGGAACACGGTTGCATCCTTTCCGTTAGTCGATGGTGCCTTGCTGGCCCGCTACGAGGCCATCATCAAGAGATCCGCGAAGAACTTCACCGCCCAGTTGGGGAAATGGAATGATTGGTAAGAGCCCCACAGCGGGAAGGAACCGGGTATCGCGCCCGAAACGTTTACGAACCTGCCTCCAAAAAGCTTTCCGGTGGCATGCCAATGTTGCTGTATCGCTTTCAAGGTATCGGTTGCAGCACCCGCCAGCATGACGAGCACGTGGTTGCTCTTGAGCGCGTTCAATTTCTTCCAGATGATGGCCAGCTGCGCGTTCCCCGTAAGGCACGAGTAGCGGGAACCGCTCCAGTCACGCTTGTAAGCGCCGTGGAAGTACCCGTTGTCACGTAGAATGGCCGCGGCAATCTCGATGGCGGATGAACGTGCCGCGTGAATGTACCGGGGCTCGTCAAGGAGCAACCCAGACTCCAAGAGCCCCCGGATCGTGTAAGCAATGGTGTGCGTGAATGATTGGCCGCCTTTTTCGAAATTGCTGAACTTATACCAGTTATTATCGAGCTTGTTCCGCAACACCCATTCCAAGTTTTTCCGAGCCGCGCGGGTATATTTTTCCTCGTTGCTCGCCCGTGCTAGTTCGAGCAACGCCCAGCTCACCCGTGCGTGGTAGGAATGGGGACGGTTGGAAAAGGCATGGGGGGCAGTCCAAGCACCACTTTCGGATTGCACCTTGACAAGCCAATCGCCGGCCTTCATGGCCGATTCGAGGTACTTGTTGTCCTCGAACGCCTCGAACGCCTTGAGCAACCCGAACAGCACCATCCCCGTGTTGAACACGACGGGAGTGGCCGCGACGCCGTAACCGGCCTGGAATCCACCGCCGGGAAGTTGCATGGTCACCTCCCAATCCACCAGCGACCTCGCGCGATGCTCCCAGCCTTGACCCGGTTGGCGACGCCCGTAATCGAGCATCGTCTCGATGATGTAGCCAGTCGTTTCCACGTATGCAGGGTCCCAGCCCTTGTGAAAGGAGTACCCGGCTGATATACCGTTGCCGGAGGTGGCATCGTGTGCTCTACGTAACCATGCCATGGCCAAGCCAAGGTGGTCGGTCTTGGCATCCACGAGCCTGCCCCAGTGTAATGTGTTATCGGGATGGTGCATAGCAGCAAGCCCATCCAAGATGATGGAGCTTGCAAACACGGGATTCATGACCGACCTTGCACTCGTTGCACCCCCGTAGCTCTGGATATCCCCCATCCGGTCCCGATTCCGGGAGAAATATGCAGCCAGCGTGGAAAATGCAAGGTTGTCCAACATGAACAATTACCATTTTTTCGCGAATGAAGATAATATATCCACGGTTGATTTAATTATCCTCGGGCACGATAACCGGTACATGGCCATGGCAATCAACCGTTCTGGCAAGCTCGAGTCATTGCGAGAAAGAGGCATTCTCGACAATGCGATAGTGAAGCTGGCAAATAAGGTGTACCGGAACTCGCCGTTGATGCCTGATTACAATTATTCGCTCTATTTTCTCACGAGGCTCCATCTCGGTGAGGTCCTCCACTTCCAAGATAAACGGAGCATCAAGCACTTCCAGGACCAGCAATTCAAGGCCTTGGTAAAGCATGCATACGACAATGTCCCGTTTTACCGGCGCTGGTTCAAGGAACAAGGCTTGTACCTCGCGGACATCAAGTCGACGGGCGACATCTCGAAATTTCCCTTGATGAACAAGAAGACCATCAACAAGCACTTCCACGAGCTCGTTGCGATGGACCTCAACAAGTACCTCCCCAAGCGGGCGATGACCAGCGGCTCCACGAGCGTTCCCTTCAGGTTCTACCAGGACCGGAAGACGAGGATCGCGGAGAAGGCGGCGTACTGGAAGGTGTGGCACCAGATGGGCATCCCCTTGAATGGCAAGATGTCCATGTTGCGGGGCACGCTCGTCTACGATTACGCGAGGACACACGACATATACTGGAAGTACGGCTCCTTCGACAAGACGTTACATTTCAACACGTTCAACATGAATAGGCATACCGCGGCACGGATCATCCAGGAAATGAACCGGTTCAAGCCCCACGTGCTGATCGCGTTCCCGAGTTCCATGGTAACATTCGTGAAATTCATCGGCGACTACCACTTCCAAGATTACTTGAAGGCGATTACTTACAGTTCCGAATCGTTCAGCAGGGAAGAGCGGGCGTGGATCCAGTCTCATTTCGAATGTCCCGTGCTCGACAGGTACGGGCAGACCGAGCTCGTGGCGAGCGCGTTCGAGTGCAAGCCGAATAACGGGTACCATTTCGATGTCGAGAATAACATCATAGAGGTCCTGGATGATAAAAACGAGCAAGTCGGCGAGAACGAGCGCGGCCACGTCGTCGGGACCAGCTTGGTCAACAAGTCCATGTCGTTCATCAGGTACACGACGGAAGACGTGGTCTATCTCGGCACGGACGATTGCGATTGCGGCAGGCACTCCCGGAAGCTGAAGAGCATCGAGGGACGCATCCTGGACTGGAAAATGTAATAGTCTGCCAAGAACTGGCCTGCCTGACGTTTGAAATCATCATATGCTCGCAATACAAAGTTGAGGTATGCAACCGTGCTGTACTGGCCGAAGACTTCCGCGTTCTCGCTGTACAAGGTCCGGAAGAAGTCATTGACGTGCCCCGAGACTTTCCCGAATTTCATGCCAACACGGGCAATCCGGGGATTCTTGCAGATCACGAGCGCCGCAGCGCCCGCACCTTGCGTGGCCTCTGCAGGTGAACCCAATGGATACTTGGAAATATCGGTACCGATAACGAGCGCCTTGTTGAGAATACCACTATTCACGAGACCGATTGCAGATAGCAAACCAAGCGTCCCACCCGCACATGCATGCAACGTATCACCCGTGATTGCATTCGTATTTATGTTGAGAAAGCCACTCACGATGGAAGCAATGGATTTCACTGCATATGGCAAAGATTCACTGCCAACAAACAAGGCATCAATCTCCGAGGCGTCCACTTTGCCACGAACAAGAGCGTTTTTGGCTGCCAAGACGGCCATAGAGATCGCATCTTCCCCGTACTCTGGCACCGCAAATTCTTCTGCAAGAAGGCCCTTCCGGTACTTCTCAGGATCGACCCCCCTCTTACGGGCGAGATCATCAAGAGCGAGTCGGTTGCGCGGTGCATAAAATCCCACGGAATCGATACCAACGTTTAGGAAAAATTCGTCATCTATCATCGACATGAATCGCCAGCGTGGGGAACGTGTTATCGTCCTTTATGGTCCCTATCCAAGGGATTCTTTTAAACTCTATTCAATAATTTAATGGGAAATCGAGGGAACGAATGATTTGATTCCATATTCGTGTTATTCTTGCCCCTTTCGAGCCCGACCGAGCGCGATCAGACCGGCACCGGACATGATCAATAGCATGCTAGGGCTCTGAAGTGCCACGAGTATCGAGGGCAGCATGGTGATGAATACTCTCATCGAAAGAACGATGATACCCCCGGACGCGTCCCCTTTAAAGAATGTAACGACCAAGTTACCCAAGAGCTGTATCAAGAATGCAACGGCACCAACAAGCAAGATGCCAACTCCACTGACCCTTGCAATAAGACGAACTTCTTGAAATTCTGGCCTGCGGGCGATCCGTATAATACGTTTCGAGTTGGAAAGAAACTCCTTGATGCGATCTACAAATCCCATTTTATCAATCACGGGTTCAACGATTTGAAGTGGATTATCAAACCAAGTTACACGCGAGGTCTCCAAGCGATCCTTTTCTTGGTACGATACTGATAAAGAAAGCATGGTAAAAAAGCATTCCACGGCATCATTTCTTGTACGTCCCGAACCGGGGAAAAAGGGCTAGTTTCTCGCCGTTAAAGACGGGTCCTTGCTTGCACACGGGAATGTCGCTGCCCGGCCCGACGCAGCACGTCCCGCACATGCCCACGCAACATTTCATCTTCCGCTCCAAGCTCGCTTGCACGTCCACGTTCAACTTCCGGCAGATGTCGTGCACCTTTTTCATCATTATTTCCGGCCCGCAAGTGAGCACGTGCTTGATGTTTTTCTCCTTTACAAGGCGTTCAACTGCATCCGTGACGACTCCCTTGTCTCCCAACGTGCCATCATCGGTCATGATGCACGCGTCTTGGTGCTCGGTACAAAACACGACATCTTTCGTCCGCCCACCGAATATTGAAGTGACGCGTTTCCCGGCAGATTTCAAGGCATCCTGTGCCGTGGTAAGGGCCGCCACGCCCACACCCCCGCCTACCAGCAGGAAATCATCACCAGCGAGCTCCCACCCGGTGCCATAGGGACCACGGATGCCAATTCTTTGTCCCGGGGTTGCTTGGAAGAGGGCACGCGTGCCATCCCCGATGGCCTGCACCGTGATTTCCACCCGGTCTTGCTGGACGTGGCTCACGCCCATCGGTAGAAAATCCACGCCAGGTAACCATACCACGATGAACTGCCCGGGCTTGTAATTCCTCGCGATCTCCGGTGCATGGAACGTGAAAACCTTGATATCATCCCCCACGTCCTTGACCTCTAAAAGCTCGCAAGACATCACCTTGTTCCGGGTGACCTCCAAGACCAAGTCTTCTTGCACTGCGTTCACGGGCTTGGTCTCTATAAGGCCGAGGTCCCGGGCAACATCAACCACGTGCTTTCCCCGCGCCGTCCGGATCACGATAACGTTCCACGCGGGCAGAGAATCCAGCCTGCCCACGCTGATATCTGCGAGGGCCGCCGTGCCGTCCATGCAAGCCGGGCAGCTTCCCTTGGGCGTGGCATCGTAGAGATCGCTTGCCATGAACACGAACTCCTTTCCCTTGACATTGAAAGTGAACTTGAAAGGCCCGCTGGCGAAATCGATCCACTCGAGGTCCCCGATGCTCAACCCATTCTTGCCAAGGAACGAAGCAAGCCTGTCCGGTCTCGGTTTGAAGAAGCAAAACGTCCCGATAGCGAGCGACACGAGGTCATGGGATTCGAAATCAAATGCCGTGTTATTTTGCATCAATCTTAAAGCCTCTATCTCGCACCCGCTTCCGATAACCGCCAAGTTCTCGTGGCCGGCAGCGAGCGCACGGCCGACGATTGACATGGGTGCGAACGCGAAGCAAGGATCCATGGCATGAGCAAGGATGGCTTCCTCGTTCGTGGCAATCACCGGTACCTGGTCCTTCACGTGCGAGAACACGACGCCGTCGATGGTACCCGAGCGCAGCGCGGCGAGCAGCAGGCCGGTTTCCGCGCCCCCGGCAACCATCCGCTGGCCGGCTTTGGGTCCAGCGTATCTCGCAGCGAAGACGGTAATTTCATGGTGGAATGCATTAATAACGTCAACGGGATGGCGACCATGGAGCCATTCATCTAATGTCACGGTGGAAAACATGCCCTTCATCGCGACTGGACATAGGTTATAGCACGCACCGAATCCATCCCTGCAAGTCGCGTTATCACTGCAAAGATTGCCGTTTTCTTTCGGTCCGGATGGTGTCATGGAGATATTATCGCAAAAAGACGAGCAATTTCCGCACAAGCAACATTTATCGGTATCGATGACCTCGGCCTTGAGTTCTTTCCAGCCTTTCTTGATCCTCTCGTTCATTCCTTGTCCTTCCCCTCCACGCGAGGTTCTTGCTTCCGTCGTTCCCCGAGACTGAAACCGAACTCGAATGCCTTGATATTGTTTTCCAAGGTGCGCTTGGGCACGGATTCTTCAACCGTCCTTATAGCGGCCTCCTTGGAGAAGATACCCGATAGCGATGTGAATGCACCAAACAGGACCGTGCTGCCGTACACCGGATCGCCATATTCCTTAATGGCAATTTCTTGCGCGGGAATGGCGAGCGAGGGCACCTTGGCCGACAGGCGAAACTTTTCTATAGTGGAGCTGTCCCACACGAGCCACCCTTCCTTCTTGAGATCTTTTTTCTGGATCTCCTTGGATGCCTCGTCCGAGAGCACGAACACGAAATCATAAGGGCTCAAGGCACGCGGGTAATCTATCATTTTTTCTTCCCGGTCTAGTTCCACGACGCAATCAGCCCAGCATTTCCCGCCACGGGCAGAGGCTGAATATGCCTCGGTCTGCACGGCAAGGAGACCCTCGTGGTTGATGGAAGCCTTCGTGATCATTTTCGACAAAGAAATCACGCCTTGCCCACCGAACCCTATGACCCGAATCTCGTACCTTTTCATTATTCATTCACCCATGGCTATTTTTTTCACTTTTTCATATTCCTCGGCATATTCAGGAGCACCGGGGTCGAAATGGAACTCGCCAAGCACGAACTTGTTGACCAGCTCGGCAGGATCGAGGAGCCGTGCTTGGTTCTCCCAGATGCAGCGGTCCTTGATCCATTCCATAAGCGAGCCACCGCTATCCATCCGCTCGCCCGCGTCGTTCGTGTTCTTTCGCCCGAAGTACGTCACGCAGGGGGATACCACCTCGATCACGGACGTGCCCTTGTGCCTCAAGGCTTTCTTGAGATATTTCATGAAAGTGCGCGGGTGGGCAACCGTGATGCGTGCCACGTACGATGCACCGGCCGCGATTGCAATCTTCATACCATCCATCGGACGCTCGAACACCGTGCCGTGCGTTGTCATGGACTGGGAACCAATGGGGGTCGTGGGAGCAACTTGCCCGCCAGTCATACCATAGATCGAGTTGTTGAAAACCAGCACGACCGCGTCGAGATTACGCCGGCACATGTGCAAGAAATGGTTGCCACCGATGCCGTAGCAGTCGCCGTCGCCGGTCATCAAGACGGGTTTCAACAGGGGGTTGGCCATCTTCATACCGGTGAGGAAGGCGGGTGCTCTGCCGTGCAGCGTCGCGATCTTCTGGGACTTGTCGGGTAATATTGTCGTGATCTGGGTGTAGCAACCGATTCCGATGACGACGGGATGGACGAGGGGATCGAGATGCAAATCATCGAACACCTTCGTGAAGAGGTGCCCCACGATCCCGTAGCCACACCCCGCGCAGAAGTAGCTGGCGAAGTTCTTGAGCATCTCGCCCCCCATGGTTTTCAGCGTGTAGGGGTGTTCCGGTTGCTCGTTCGGGTAAATTGTTGGCATCGGGCTCATTTACTTGCTACCTCCTTCACGACCTTCATGATATCGTCCGGGTGATGGATCTCCGAGATCTTGGGAACCTTGTACATTGGAATCTCCAGCCGCTTGACGCGCTCGACCTCGCCGGCGAGCAACCCCAAGTTCATCTCGGGAACGATGACGGCCTTGGCATTTGCCAGCTTCGCTTTCAACCAGTCATAGGGAAACGGCCATATCGTCACGAGACGATAGAGGCCGACCTTGATGCCTTCTTTCCTTGCAAGATTGACGACCCGGTAACATACCCTTGCGGGCAAGCCATAAGCGACGATGATGATTTCGGCACCATCCATCATATATTCCTCGACCTTCGCGATCTTATCAAGGTTCTTCGTGATCTTCCAGCAAATATCCTCGATGAATTGCTGGCTCCGCTCCTCGACCACGGGCAATCCGTTGGAACCGTGTGGCTGGGAGAGCAGGTAACTGGGAAAGTGGGGTGTCCCGATCATCGGACCGAGCGGTACTTGAACTTGCCCGTTTGCGTCGCGGTAGGTGAATTTCTCGGGATATTCCTTATCAGGGATTTTTCGGTTGACAAGCCGCCCGATGATATCGCTGGCAGGGGGTATGATCACGGGCTCGTGGATGTGACCAAGGTACGCATCGGACATTATGTAAGTGGGGCACCGCCATGTTTCCGAGGCGCTGAACGCGTCGATCGTGAGGTCGAACAGCTCTTGGCAGCTCATGGGCGCGTAGGCAATGACCTCGTACTCGCCGTTGCCGCTGTACTTGCATTGCAGCACGTCGTTGTGGTGTGGTGCGGTGACCAAGCCCGTGCCAGGCCCGTTACGCTGGACATCGCAGAGCACGAACGGGATTTCCAAGTTGGCGGCATGGGAGATCGTCTCTGCCATGAGCGAGGTGCCCGGTCCCGACGTGGCGGTCATTGCCTTGACCCCAGCCAAGCTTGCACCGAGCACCGCGTTGATGGATGCAAGCTCGTCTTCCATTTGCATAAAGCATCCGCCCACTTCAGGCAACCGGTGGACGAGGTGCTCCGGGATCTCCGTTGACGGGGTGATGGGATACCCTCCGAAGAATTTCAAGCCAGCGGCGATTGCTCCTTCGGCCACGGCAACATTTCCCATCATCACGTGCTTTCCTGCAGGTAAAAAGCGCTTTCCATCTTTCATGTGAATCATTCTCCTATGCGGGCTGCCCAGCGCGTTCACATCCTGTTTTGTTCGCGCCAAGCTTGTTTTCCACGATGTAGATCGCCCAAGCAGGGCATGCATACTCGCACCGCTGGCACATGATGCACGATCGTTCCTTCCCATCCTTCACCTTTGGGATGAACGCGGCCCGCATGTTCATCTCGCCGGACATCTCCAGCACGCCCGTCGGGCACGCCATCACGCACGCCTCGCATCCTTGGCACCGATTTTTCTGCAAGAACAAGCCTTTATTCTCCTTCACGAGGATACTGGGCACCTTGATCACCTAAAACCAATGTTTCGATACATGCATATTCGGTTACCCTTGTTATAAACGTTCCACCAAGAGGAGCAACCAGCCTACTTTAATTCCCATCACGACATGCTAGGACCAAGTGAATTTCACCATGGCAGACGAGATGACGGGCATAATCCTTGCGATCACATTCGGCTTGATCGGGGCAGTCACGTTGAATCTAGGCAAGGCGATGCAGAAGCAAGGTATCCAGCTGTTCGAACGAAGCAAGATGGAAGGAAATGCTCGTGCGAAGAAAGGGATCATCTGGGGGGTTGGCTCGGCATTCTCCTTCATTCAAGTATTCTTTCAAATAGCGGGAACGGGACTCTCTGGCATCAGCGGCTCGGCCACCATCTACAGCGCCATGCTCGGGGCGGGAATCGTTGCCCTTGTCGTGTACTCGTTCAAGGTGCTCAAGGAACCCATCAACAAGGCGGAGATTACAGGAATCATGCTCATCATGGGGGGAACGCTGATATTTGGCATCTCCACCATCTTCACCATCACGCCTTCCACGAGGGTCTTGAACGTGACGAACCTCATCACGATCATGATCATCATCGGTGCAACGTACGGGACCATGGCATTCTATGCATACAAGACCAAGAACTTGTGGGGCGTGGTCTTTGGCATCATAGCCGGATCATGCGGTGGCTTGGATAACATTTTCAAGGCAATGAGCAAGGACACGGGTGCGATCGACCTTGGACCATTATCAGGCTTCGGGAGCCCGTTCATGTACATGTCATTCGCATTTGCGGGCGCGGCCTTCGCGCTCACGAACGTGGGATACACGAGGGCCAAGGCGGTGACCGTCGTTCCCGCGTACACGGCATTTTACATCTTGATACCAATGCTCGTGGAGGCACTCATCTACGGGTTGCCCCCTGGCGTGTGGCAAGTCGCCGGCGTTGCCACCAGCGTGGCAGGCGTCATCCTTGCCACCGCGTTCAAACCCCAATTCAAACAATCAACGGCACGGCCATCCACGGATGGGTCTCCGGGTCTCCCCGCAAAGGCCGCATCGAATTAAATACGATCATCCCGTTGCATACACGAGATGAAGGACGAGATTTTTGTGTTTTCACCAAAATGGTATCCACGGGGATGCTTGCAAGGCCACGACAAGGCACCAACGCATATTTAAGCAAGGATTCCTTGGGTTGCCATGACGCGCGTGGTCATCCACACGCTGGTGACATGCCATGCAGTGCGATCGAACGGATATCGTGGAGGCGTTGGGCCAGTTCACGACGGTCGTGGAACCGGAAAGGGACGAGCCGGGCTGGTGGGCCGGTGCCCCCAGCGTCGCCCACGACGGTAACACCGGAGAGTTCTGGCTCGCGGTGCGAATGCGGACGGCCGAGGGACAACGCGGGTCCCGGGGATACGAGCTGCGTATCTTGAAAAGCAAGAACGGGAAGCAGTTCCACCTCGTCAAGAAAATTCACAGGACCGAGATGGACGTTTCTGTGTTCGAGCGTCCCGCTCTTATCATTAAAGAAGATGGGAAGTTCACCCTTTACGGATGTTCCTCGTTCATGGGGCAATGGGCGATCTGGAAATTAGCTGATGTTGACGATCCCTCAAGATTAGACCCGGGGACGATGGAGGTCATTCACCATCCCCCTCTCAACGCGGGCCCCGAAGCAGCCTTGCATGGCTACAAGGACCCGTTCATCATCCGCATCAAGAATCGCTGGCACATGACCGTCATCGGCGAGGCCCACAAGATCGCCGCCCGGCCCTATCATTTCATCTCGCAAGATGGCATCGCGTGGGAACCATGGCCAGCTGACGTGCTCAACGGCAAGCCCGCGACGTTCTTCGAGGCCACGGGCTGGCATGACTGGGCGACCAGGCCAGCTTGTCTTGTCCCGCAACGCGTCGGTACCCTCTTGGTGTACGAGGGCTCGCACCTCAACTGGCACGATTCGGTGTACAACTTGGCCACGGGACTGGCATACTCCCCGGACATGACCCGCTGGCATGACTTGACTCCCGACACGCCCATGCTCACGAGCACGACGCCAGGTCGCTTCCACACTTGGCGGTACTCCCACTGGCTGCCCGTTGACGGCACGATGCACGTGTTCTGGGAAGGCGCCAAGCCCAACGACGCGTTCGAAACCAGGATGGCAACATTCCCCCTTGATGACAGGTAAATACATTCAAGCAAAGTGTGGGTACACGGCATACTGCCAGTGACCATTCAAGTTCATCCAATCAGAATGCCGGAAGTGTGGGCGCTGGTATTCTGGCTATGGACATTCCGGGTCGACGAGCTTCGTCCACCGGGTGGGTAACAAGGGGCCATCAAGTCTCGAGGAGTGCTCTGGTATGAATTATTCTCGTGTGAAAAGGTGACAAACCAGTTTAACCTTTCTGAGGAGAAAAAACATCATCCACCGTTCTTCGGGATGAATGGTCAGGGAAGAAAAAAAAAACCCTTACGCGAAGGATTTAAGCGCCGTGATCTCGTGGAATACCTACAACAAAATCACGGGTAATTTTTTCAAGAACATCGACTTTATCATCAAAAATCGTTTCTGGCAGGAGGGATATGACTATTACGATTATACATCGGACGCGTTCTGGGGGATTCTTGGTTTTCCCATCAACAAGACGTTTATCAGCCAATTATTTCATGACAACCTTCCGAGCGGATCGTGTTCATGCTCCTTCAACACGAACAACTACTTTCCCATCCCGGTCGAGTATTTTGCAGACCGACCATTCCCGTACCATGTTAACCAAACCCAGATGAACGATGAAACGTTTCAACCGGGCTGGAATCCCATGAATGCATCCATCGTTGCCGTGGATATCGACAACGGCGTGGAACGAGGAAAACCGAGGCTCGTCCAGGTGAGCCCCGTGATCCCCGAGGAAAACCGGGGAAGCGTGGAGGATATCCTTGCATGGTGTGAAACGAACTTGGGCGTGGATGCTTGCGTGGTGAACGAAAAATACGTGGGGAAGGGTTCATCGAGCAATTACGGGGACCCGAGCGATATTGATTACGTTCACGAGTTCACGATCGGGGACCAGGTGCGGTTCAAGTTCAACGGCTACCTGGAATACACCCTCGATGTCGTTGCGACGGTCGAATCGAACTTGAACTACTTGTACCAGGTCGAGAATGACAATTACTCGTCGCCCGTCATCTTCAACCCAAAGACCATGAATTATAACAGCTACCAATCTGAATACTATTGGGGGCCTTCCGGGATGGAGTTCGGGAAACCATTCATCGCCGACATGAATTCCATCTTCATATCAAGCACGAAAAGTACCGAGATGCTCGACAGCATCCTCGGCTTGATCGATTACTTCGATGACATGGAATTGATTCCGGGGCTGAACTTGTCCGACTTGAGCGTCCTCGACGAGATGATGAAATACGAGGGAAAAAGCCAGGACTTTTCAAACCTCGTCTACGTGTCGGTGAGCGATACCCATGATGTCGATCGGTTCGTGTACTTGGGATGTGAACGGGAAAATATAGAGAGCGCGGTCGAACAAATCGAAAATTTCTACCGTGCCAAGGACGTCACCTTTCGGGACGATTACATCCAGTATTACGGGAAGGAGACGCGCGGGTGGGACTTTTACGAGTTGTTGGAAGGCATCATGGAGCTCGTGACCTTGGTGTTCACCCTGATCCTGTCGTTCTCTATAATCATATCGTTACTAGGCCTTTCGATATCCATGCTCCATTCGATACAGCAGCGCCAGCGAGAAATTGGAACACTTCGCGCCGTCGGCTATTCCAAACGACGGATCCTGTTCTTGATCTATGGCGAGAACATGGCCTTGACGCTTCTTGGTATCTTGATCGGCCTGATCGCGGGAATTTTCACCGCGACGACCATGATATCCCAAGTACCGTTCACGATACTCCTTCCGATCATCTTCAACCCCCCGATTTCATCATACATCATCAATATATCCATAATTTTCTCGATATCACTTTCAGCATCCATCATTCCTGCATACAAATCAATGAAATTAGACATTGCAAGTGTTTTGCGCGCGCCGGATTAAACGGAACGAGATGACAGGCCCTTGAGTGAACGACTGGAAACGAAGCAAGGAATATCCATCGAAGTGCAAGACCTCCACAAGGTATACAAGACGGGAGACATTTCCACGCACGCGTTGAAGGGCGTGAGCTTTCGATTGCTTCAAGGAGAGTTTGCTAGCATTCAAGGACCCTCGGGCAGCGGGAAAACCACGCTAATGAATTTGCTCGGGTTGCTGGACACGCCCACGAGAGGCCGCATCATCATCAACGAAAAGGACACGGCAAGCATGACCGAGCTGGAAATGACGCTGTTCCGGGGTCAACAAGTTGGCTTCGTGTTCCAGTTCTATAACTTGGTTCCGGTGATGAACGCGATCGAAAACGTGATGCTTCCCCTTGCCGTTGGAAAAATTCCGATAGTGGAACAAGATGAAAAAGCAAAACACGCATTAAAATTGGTGGATCTTCAAGATCGCATGCATCACAGGCCTCACGAGTTATCCGCGGGGGAACAACAGCGGGTATGCATTGCCCGTGCCTTGGTCACCAAGCCAGCCGTTGTCCTGGCGGATGAACCCACGGGAAACCTGGACCAGGAAACTGGCAAGGACATCATGGAATTGTTCGTGAAATTAAACGCGGAAAACAACCAAACCTTCTTGATCATCACCCATAATCCTGTTGTTGCATCAAAAACACGCAGGATCTTATACATCGAGGATGGAAGAATCGTTCAAGACCAGACAAACGTGCTCTTGAAAGAAGAGGTCCGGCCGGTTTCAATTTTCGACCCGGTTGCCGAATACATCAAGGACAAGAACCGTGAAACGACCCGGATCGCGTTGACGGAAATAGCAGCACGGCTGGACTTGCAGCCGGATCAAGCGGAAACCGTGATCGAACGCATGATACGGCGGAACGTGCTCATTGGACACATTGACGGGGAGATGTTGGTCTTAAAATAATCATCAAACGAT
Source organism: Promethearchaeota archaeon (assembly GCA_041305945.1). GTDB lineage: Archaea > Asgardarchaeota > Lokiarchaeia > Sigyniarchaeales > Sigyniarchaeaceae > JBGLND01. The sequence goes on along the minus strand of JBGLND010000001.1, from coordinate 789,492 downwards.
AACGTGATTAACGTGAACATTAACAAGATGAACGGTAGAAACACCGTGTTGTTCATGGCCATGATGATGCTAGCACTTGCCCTGATTGCAGCATCCCCGCGGGAATTCCGGATCGATGAACCACACGGGCCATCGAGCCCGTCCGCGAGTCTAACAATCACGGTGCCTGTTAGAATTGATGGAAACGACCAGCTCGATGCTTTTTGCGCGGGAAACGGGACATCGGGAAATAGCACGAGCCCGCACGTCATTCAAGATATCTGGTTTGATGCGATATCGCATTTCGAAGGATTCACGATGATAAACACCGATCGGTACGTTATCATCAAGAACTGTACCTTCGGGGACAAGATACCTTCATACTACCGGCACGTCCAGCTCACGAACGTGTCGAATGTCATGGTTGAGAATTGCACGTTCTGGTATTATGGATTTGTAGAACAGGTCATAATATACGATGCCAACAACACGTGCATCAAGAATGCTACATTCGGTTACAACTACCAAGCACCAGCACAGGTATCGATCATCAACTCGACCGCCACTTTGATACTCGACAGCACGTTCCAGAGCGCAAAAATTTCGATATCTATTTCGAATTCAACAAGCGTGGACATCTTGAATAACACGGCTTTCGACACGGGATGTTTTTGCATGTTGATGGAAGATGTTTTCAATGCAACAGGGAAAAATAATACCATGATACATGGAAATAGTCTTTTGCGCTATCATTCCATCGACAGCACGATATACACCCATGATTTCTCGGAGTATAATACCGTGGAAGGGATGCCAATTCTATTCTTGAAAAACCAGCAAGGCGCGAACATATCGGCAGCATTCGTCCAGGTATTCTTGGTCAATTGCTCGGGCGCCGTGATCCAGGATCACCACGCCAACGCGTCATCGCCCGAGGTGTGTGGCATCTACGCATTCCACGCGGATGACATGACCGTCAGGAACATTTCAACGTGCAATTCTGCAAGTACCTGGGCGTGGAAGAACTCGACCAACATCACGGTGGAGAATTGCTCGATTGCTAATTCATTCAATGGATATAACACCGTCATCGGATGCGAGAACTTCACCATCACCAATTCTTTTTACAATCGTTCTCTTGGATGGGAAATCGTCGAATCAAGCAATATAACGCTTGAAAATTGCACGGCCGTTGATTTAATGGGGTATTGGTGGGTCGAGATGGAGAACGTGCACGATGCCATCATTCAAGGAAGCAACTACAACCTCGTTTCAAATGGTATCCTCATCGAAGAGGGTACCAATATCACGATATCGAGCAATGAATTCACCAACGGGAGTATTTTTTGTTCGATAGAAGGCCATCCCTCGAACATTCACGTGAATAACAACACCCTCCTGGATTCCGGTGCTTTCATCACCTTTGAAGACCTGGACGATACTTGCTTGACCTACAACTTCACCGGAGGTAACTCCGTGGATGGAAAGCCCGTCTTGCACGTGAAAGACCAGCAAGATAAAATCTATACAATGGATGCGTTCCAGGTCTTCGTGTTCAATTCGACCAACATAACCCTCCAAAACATGAACTTTTCAAATGCTCTATATCCCGGGTTCTTGTATAACGCCGTCGGGCTTCACGTGAATGGATGCATCTTTGCCAACATCACCAGTGACGTCTTCCGGATGACGAAGGTAAATTCCACCACGATAGAAAATTCAACCTTTTCAAGCACGGGCGGGATATGCAACGCTTTCCAATGCAACGAGATAGAGTTGCACAACGTGACCATAGTGAACCAGCGGAGTAACACATTACTGGTTAATTGCTCGCAGATTAACATCACCGCATCCAATTTCATGGAATCTTGGTTCATCCGGGCAGAAAACGTGTCTGAAATGATCATGTCCGGGAACCAATTCGTATCTTCAGGTGCATTCTTGTTTTATTTGGACCCGCGCATCATGGTCTCGCACGCGCAACACGTCACGTTCTCGAACAACACGGTGGCCGTGTATAGGTATGGATACGTTGAAATTGATTTCTCGTCGCAGGTCATTGTCGACGGGAACGTGTTCACGGAAGTGAACGGATTCATGTACGTTTCGTTCTCCTTGTACAAGGATTCGAACATCACGTGGACGAACAACCGGTTCTTGAACGGGGCCGATATCTATGCCAGTTTCTCGTATTGCACGTCGATCGCATCAAGAAACACCACCGTGGTGAACTCTTTCATTCGTTACTACATGAACAACGTGTCACACGCGTGTATAATGCAGGACACGACAATAGGAGGGTCCACTTCATTCGAGATCACGCGGGGCTTGAATGTGACGGTAACGGGATGCACGTTCGAGAGCATGGCAGCAAGCACCTATTACATTTTTAAACTGGATGAGGTCGATGGCTTCACGTTGAAGGGGTGCACGTTCTCGCATAGCCAGAGGACAGTCATCACCTCGGAATATTGGTGGTATGATGTTCCAGAACCGGTTAAAGGGGAAAGCGTTTTTATCGAGGATAACGTGTTTTTCAACGTTTCCATGGTAATCAGCGCGTATTATTTTCGCAATTGCATGTTGAAAAATAATAGCATCGTGAAATGCAATCAAGGAATTTCCATCAGCCGCTCGCAGGAGCTATCCTTGGTCGATAACCATTTCGCCAACATCACGTCAACCGTGGTAATGGTTTACGAGTGTTCGGGTATATTTCTGGAACGGTGCATCTTTGACTGTACCGAAGCGGGTAGGTGCATTTCCTTTCAGGAAACGTCCAATGGCACGGTCGATGGGTGCACGTTTCAAGATTGCAGGATATCGCTCTCGGGCTGGTCGATGTACGCGATCGAACTTCAATATTCCGCCAACATCACCTTCAAGAGCAACCGGTTCTCGAGGGTGGACGCCGGGGTCTTCCTCTACCAATCGTCGAGGAATGCATTCGAGAACAATTCATTCCTCGATATAGGGAACAACGCGATATGGGCATCGAGGTCCCTCAAGAATAACATGACAGGGAACACGTTCGGGGGAAACGCGAGTGGCCTTGCATACGGGATATACCTCGCGGTGTGCCGCTCGTGGATGTTATCCAATAACACCTTCACGGGCTTGAATAAGTCAATAGTATTGTACGAATCGGATTCGAATGGTATCGAGAATTGCACGTTCGTGAACTCCACGAGCGGGGTGAATCTGGAATATTCCAAGAGAAACTTGATAACCCGATGCACGTTCAGATCGCTGTCCAGGGACGGGGTCAACTTGAAACAGAGCACGCACAACAACGTCACGTATTGCAACTTTGAAAGCGTGTTCCGGTGCGTGGTCGAGGACGCTGAAAGTATCAACAACCAATTCATAGGAAACGTGAACTGCGGGTATACAGGGAACATGGCCCCGTTCCCCCCCGAGATCGTGGCCCTCATCATCGTTCTCTTGTCGTGTGCTATCGGCATGCCGGCATTCTTCGGGACCTATACCATCATTTCAAAAAAACGCACCATCACCTTCTTGAGAAAGTACAAGCATGCACCGGTCGCCTCGAACGTCATCGTCAAGCTAGACAAGATCTCAAAGGAATACAAGTTTGGAAAGGGTGCCATCCATGCCCTCCAAGACGTCTCGCTCGAGATCGAGAAGGGGGACTTCGTGTCGATCATGGGGCCTTCGGGTAGCGGGAAGTCAACCATGCTCAACATCATCGGGACGCTCGATGCACCCACCAGCGGGGACATGCTGCTCGCCGGCAAGCTGATCTTCTCGAGCAATCGCCCACCGGCCGCGAAAAAACGAGGAAAACCCTGGTTGCAATCCAAGAAGCGAATGAAAAAGAAGGAAGAAAAGTCGGTGAAGGTGCTCCACGATTCGGAATTGGCCACGCTCCGCAAGCTCCAAGTCGGCTTCATATTCCAATCCTACAACCTCATCCCCGTCATGACGGCCCGGGAGAACGTCATGCTCCCCATGACCATCTTGGACATCCCTGACGAGAAAAAACGAGAGAAGGCCACCGCGTTGCTCGAGAGCGTCGGGCTCGGAGATAAAGCAGGCCGGTTGCCGACGCAACTGTCGGGCGGGGAGCAACAACGGGTGGCGATCGCCAGGGCCTTGGCAAACGACCCCATCATCGTACTCGCGGATGAACCCACCGGCAACCTGGACCAGGCAACCGGCAGGGATATCATGAAATTGTTCGAAAAATTCAACCAGGAGCACAAGCAAACCTTCGTGATCGTGACACACGATCCCGTCGTGGCTTCCAGGACCCATAAGATCATCACGATCAAGGACGGGAGCATCCAAGCATGAACGGCTTGGCTTGCGAGCCATCCCAGGTCAGGCGTCGTTCGACGTGCCATCCCGGGCACGGGGAGGAACGACCGGATGGCGTGCATTCCCGTTCCGCCCCAAGGCTAAAAAAATATTAGGGCCGGCATGGAAGAGGTACTTGCGGACCGGGAAGATGTCGCGAATGCAGGCCCTCGTTCATCACGTAACGACAGGCGGCCGGACCTGGTGGTTACCTTGGAAGTGTTCAAGCTCTACATCATAGACAAGAACGCAGGCATCTGCGTGTTCGACCAAACATTCCAAGAGATGCCAAGACTAAAGTGTACTGATCTCGTGGCGGGATTCTTGCACGCCTTGCAACTTTTTGCAGAGGACATGGCTAGCCAGAGCATCAAGAACATAGAACTATCAGGAATGCTCCTTACATTGTACAGTAACAAGAAGATACTCTGCGCGATAGCCACGGGAACGAGGTTGCTCGCCAAGGACAGGCGCTTCATCCGCGAGTTCCTCGAACGGGTCACCTCCCGGTTCGAGAGGGACTACCAGCTCTTCTTGGATTCGGGCAACATCAGCAACACGGGCGTGTTCAAGGGATTTGCAGCAGTCGTGGAAGAGGAGCTTGAACAAAAAAGCATGGACGTCACGTACATAGAAGCGCCAGTTGAACATTTCAAGCAACATTATGAAAACGCGACGAACGATCTCCAGCGATTCAAGAATTCCCTCCTTCAAGATTATAATTCCCTGACAACCCCGGTGGCGCGATCCCTCAGAGGTCACCTCGACGAATCGAAATATATCGCGGGGCAGCTGTTCAAGTTCACGACGGGGCATTCCAGAGCCACGGACGGGAGAAAAAAGGTCGACGAGAGCCACTCACCGTGATCCCGTGCAAGACCAAGGAAAATGCCCCCGCGCATTGCCCCCCATCACGGGAGGATCACGGTGCCTCCCGTTCTACCCTGAAACAATACGCGTACTCGCACGGCATCTTGTCGTTGAATGCCGGGGGTATCTCGACCGTGACCGTACCGCCCTCGACGCGCCAGTCCACGGGCTCGTCCACGCCGAGCATGAACACCTTGCTTCCCGCCCGCGGGATCACGCCCGTGAACGTGAAGCGCGGGAACGGCCACCCGATGCGGATCACGTGCACTTGCTTCCCGTCCTTCGATCTCGTGTAGTAGATCTTTTCCCCTTCCTTGTAAGGATCGTGCGGGCGCGTGGCATAGATCGCCTCGCCGTTCACGGCGAGCCACCTGCCCACGGATTCCAGCAGGTCAACGGCCTCCTGCGGGAACCGCCCGTTGGGCATGGGACCCTGGTCGAGCACGAACGTGCCGCCCTTCGCCACGATGTCGATCATGTTATGTAGCAAGACCGTCTTGTCCTTGTACAATTCGTCGGGAACGTAGCTCCAATGCGTGCCGATCGTGTCGCACACCTGCCACGTCCGGTTCTTGACGCGCGGGTCCGCCTTACCGGCGCCGGCCGGGATCCAGCGCTCCGGGCTGGTGAAGTCCCCGTAGGGGCCAAGGCCACGATCGGAAAACATGCAATCCGGCTGCAGCTTCCGGAGCCCCTTCACCATTGCCTTGAACTCGGGCCACGCGAGCCCGAACCACGTGCAATCGAAGAACACCTGGTCGAGCGGGCCATAGTTGGTGAACAGCTCCCGAAGTTGGTCCCGCTCCCGGGCGATGAACGCCTTCCAGTCATCGGGATTGCTGGTTTCGTTGTACGCGGGGTCGTAGCAGCGGTTGCCCTCGTCCCAGCGGAAGTTCGGGTCCTCCCAGTCCCAGTGGGAGTAATAAATTCCAAACCCCAGGCCATGCTTCCGGAAGGCCGCGCTTAGCTCCTTGATGATGTCCCGCTTGAACGGGCTGTCCATGACGCTGTAATGGATGTAAGGCTCGGGCTCTTCGAGCGGGTAGATGGCCATCCCGGCCTTCGAGCCGACGCGGCGAGGCACGCGCACCTTGGTCTTCGTGTCCCAGAGGGCGAATCCCTCGCAGTGCTTGGAGGTGATCTGGATGAACTGCAGGCCAGCCCGCTTCACGAGCCGCGCCCACGCCTCCGCGTCGAACTGGACGGGATTCCACACCTGCCACAGCGTGTAGTACACGTCGAAGAACCACGACGGGGCGGTCTTGGCATAGGCGGCCCACGATTCGAGGCTCCCGATGTGCGAGTACAGCCCGAAATGCACCATGAGCCCCACCTTCATGTCCAGGAATTTCTCCCGCCCGGCCTCGCTGCAGAACGAGTAATCGGGATCGGTGGTCGTTTCCACTTCCGTGTCCCAGCCTTCGGCGATTTTCTTCCAGATGGGCTCGCCCGTGTTGTGCCGGTGGATGTTCACCTCCACCCCGCTGTCCTCGAAGTCCTCGAGCATCTCGGCGAGGGGCACGTCAAATTCGGGAGAAGTCGGGAGGAACCGCGTGCGGAGGAAGGCTTGGTCGCCCTTGATGATGACCTTGCCCTTGCAGGTGAGTGACTTAGGCTCCATGCACGGTAGTTCGTCGACGGGCACTAAGTAGTTTGCGTGATAGAATTGGAATGCCGGGCGCACGTAGGGAAAGAACGAGGACGTCGCATGTTAAAAAGTAAGCGTGTCCAGTTCGTCGATTTCGTCCTGAATTTCTTTTTTCGACTGTGGTGGTGGCCTGATCCGTTCTTTTTGGAGATAATCCATCATCTCGTACAACGAAACATCCGCGCTCGTGGCTGCTTCTTGCAAGCTCTCGAACGCGCGACCTACGGTTTAGGAAACCGTTTCGAAAGCGTGCGATGGCCATGTATGTGCAAGTTTACTAGGCGTTTCACTGATTTCCGTGATGTTTCCGTGATATTTCCGTTATCTTGCTCATCCGGGCAGAATTGAATGGTTTCAAAGCAATATATGATTTTTGTGAGGGCGCATGTCCGACGACGATGTTATTTGATTCAATTCGTGATATGTTGTACATCGCATTCGAAACTGGCAGCGTTATCTCTATTGATTGGAATACAAACAAGGTCATTGCGGTTTACGAGAATACAAGCGAGGATTATTACATGCCGGTCTTACATTTAGCACTCTCGCCGGACGGAAACCATCTTGCGACTGCGAATTCATGCGGGGATATCGTGATGTACAACACGCGTTCGACAGGGATAGAGCTCACAATCATCAACAGAATCGACTTGTCTAGTTTTGGTCACAGCGAGAGCATCGGGAAAATCGTTTTTTCTCGTGATGGAAAACACTTATTCTCTTTCATCATAACTGATCAAGTAAAAAAAATTGATATTGTGACTGGAAATATAATATCTACAATCCCGCCTTATGATATTCTTGTTCCTAAAATTTTTACCGTTGTGAGCAATGATAACAAGTTTCTATTCAAGAGTGGTTATTATTCGGAGCGATACATAGCTTGGGATGTTGAAACCGGGAATCACATTTTCTTTACAGATGTTAATGTAAGTTCTCACAAGGATTGCTCCTTCAATTTTCTCTCTTCTAAAACAGTTGACGGGACCAAGACGGTATCTATGCAAGAAAACGACGTGATTTTCAAGGATAATACAACTGGAGAGACTTTTATCATTCTTAAATTCAAGGATGATAAGGACGACGCTCAAAATATAGATCAAGATCGGGAAACGTCCTATTTCGATGTCGATTATCCCGTGGTTCCTAGGTTTTGGCCTGGGGATTTTTCTGAAAATTTAGTATTTGGCTTCTCTCCTGATGGCGGGAAGGTTATGATGTGGTACTTCGATATATATACGAATGAAGCAATCTCATTTTTGGAATGGGACGTGGTCACGCGAAAAATTAACATCATGGATAAGAGCGAGTTGTCCATTAAAATCGACAGAAACGGGCTTGTTGCGATAATATATGGAATTTATCCATTCTTGTTCCCAGCTCACGAACAAAGGCAGGATGTTCCTGATCTAAAACGTGCGGGGGGTCACGAGGACCCAGTGTATGATTTTTTATTGAATGACGACGAATCCTTGATTGCTACCATTTCTGGTGACAAGATCATTACATGGGACATAAAGACAGGCAAAACGCGAAACATAATCATCGAGAAAGACATTCATCCAGTAAATTCCCCGAACCCGAATGATCTTGATGGATTAATGATTGAATACAACTCGAAATGGCTTTTTTTCGACTCCAAGACGTTGAAGATTAAATCGGCAAGTAAGGACCTTGTTAATAAGGTTGACATTTATGAGATTCCATATTTGCGGCATGATGTGAGTAACTCCAAGTATTTTACCGTTACCGAAGGATTACCTTCATGTATTGTTGAAATATTTATTCCAGAGATAAAAGACCATGAAATAAAGGAAAAAATTTATGAAGTCATCAAGAAACATTGTGGAGAAGGCGGGATGGAATACGCGGGTCTTGGCACAATTGTAGGAATCGAGAACATCTATCCGTTCTGTCGTCAATTAGAGAAGGAGAAAAGAATCGAGTTTATTTATGATATTGAAAGAAATGAACACGCGTATTCTAAAAAGCTTCGTAAGATAAGGGTGATTAATAGGGATTGTTAACGCGCGTTCTTGTATAGGATTGATCCCGTTCAACGAGGTCACCGAGCGCATGGTCGGCCTGAAATGAGCATTCCCGCAAAAGACCCTTTTTTTCCTAGCTTTTCCCCGGTAATAAAAGGCAACCTTGGTTCGTTTGCCATGCTGAAACCGTAACCGTGTATTCCGTGTATTCCACGGCGGGATAGATTGTTCCCGGTAAGGGAGATTTTACCGGTCTATTATTCATTTTCAACTTGCGGGTTCTGGGAGGAGTTCATCGAGGGGCGATTCACCTGGCGACACACGATTCACGCGCCCGTGGCCGGCTGGCCCACCACGTTTTCCACGTGGGAGCTGGCCGGCAACCATCCCCAAGGTTAAATACGAACGATTTGGTTAGAAGTCCCGGAGATTCGGAATTCCACCCGATCCGAGGAGAAGCCCGTGGCAAGAATTGGCAGTTTCCGGTACCCGATGGATCTGGGTTCGTTTCAACGTGTCGATGAATCCATGCGGAACAAGTCCCGGTTCATCTTCGACCACGAGGCGGACCCGGCACATGCCAAGACGATTTCCGTCGATCACGTGGCATCCTTGGTTAGCATGCTCGAGGAGAAAGCGGCCTTCATCATGGAGGTTCAGCAAGCCCGGCATGCGGGCACGGTCGAGGGGCTGCTGGAAACGCTTGATGAAGGAAACCGCGTGGTGGTCGAACAGATCCAGCATTTCTTGGATAGGTCCCGCGCGATGAATGATCTTGACGGAGACGAGGAGGTACGGGAATACGCATCGCTCCCGCTGGACAAGGAGAAATTAATCCCGTTCTTGGAAACGATCGGGGTGCACGTGGATGATTTCGGGTTCGCGTGGGTCGTGAAGCCGGATTATTATTTCAGGGTCAACCTCCACGACACGCAAGTCTACCTCATCTCCCGTGCCGACCCGGACAAGGCGTGCCGCGTGTGCATCGTCCAAGCACGCAAGGGAGGCGAGGCCCACGGGGCTCCTATGTTCAACCAGAACGAGTTATTGCTCTTGAGCAAGGTTGTCGCGCTCTTGTATGACATGCTCCCTGCCATGCTTCACGAGCAAATCGTTGCCTTCGATCGATCCGGCACCATGGGCAAGAACCTGTTCTGGTTCGATCAATTTGAGGTCTTCAAGGAGGAATACATGCGCTTGTACCCGGAATTGTACAAGCAGCATGTTGAAGAGCAAGAAATGAATAGAAGTACCGTTACCTTGTCGTGCAATCCTTTCTCCAGCATGCGTGACGAGATGGTGCGGGAATTGACCCGGCTCAAGCAGTTGCTCCAGGGCCGGTGAGCCTATCCACGGGCACGGGCACGAATATTACCCCGCGACGGATGAAAAATCGCAAAAGGCAAACTTGCTTGTACACTTCGACGAGCACTTGCTCGGGCACGGCTGCCTCGATATCACCACGTTCGATAGCCTTGAATAATTGTTCGATCTTGGCGGGCGGGTCTTGGATGAAATGCTGGTGGACCGTCCCCGCATCGAGGACTGCACGGCGCCGCATCTAGCGCTCGGGCCTCGCGTCTTCTGCCCTTGATTCTCTCAAGGTTTTCTTGAACTCCGCGTACGTTGCGCCCGTCTTGCGGGTCTCCTCGAGGCTGCACTTGTCCAATGGCGCCCGCCCGTGTGATTCAAGGACGATTTCATGGGGTGCTGATTGGCATCATCTTTTGGCCGGGTACACGACCATCCAATCCTAAATGCCAGCCAAGCTTATGAATGACCATGAACGAAGCCCGGCAAGTAGTGCTTGAGGACATCGTCCGCGACTGCGCGGAATGCAACCTTGTCAAGTATTGTTTTTACCGGGACGATGGGACGACCTTGTTCAGCACCTTGACTGCCGAGAACACGGATAAAATGGGTCGTTTCGTGAAATTTTACTCGCGGGATATGCTGATCAACAATTACTTCGTGCAAGAGGCCGGGAACCACCACATGATCTTGTACCGGCTATCCAAGGCAGTCTTCATCTTGATTATCACCTCGGACGACACGCAATCGATCACCGCCAAGTTGATGCATGTCTTCACGAAGTACTCGGAGCGCCTCGACCAAGCATTCCACGACGTGCCCGGGTCGTTCAAGGACATCATTCGTTACCTCCTCATCTCCCAGGCCCTTGACATGGGGCCCGAGCCCGTGGCCGCCCACCCGGCTGACATGCCACAGGACATGCTCATGAAGATCAGCATGAAATCCATGCTCATGCTCACCGCGGAGCGCCAAGGGGCGATACGTGGCATTCCCGCGACGATCCCGTTCATCGAGTACCACGCCATGGGCATCATCTTCTTGTTCGACGTCCCGCACCGGGACGCCCGCGGGGGTGCGTATGACAGTTGCATTTCCATCTTGGTCGACGAATCCTACCGTCCGGTCATATACGAGCACATGTTCGCGATAGAAAACGCGTGCATCGAGGCCGCCGATCTCGTCCGGGCACGGGCTGCATTCCCCGACGTCATCCAGCTCCTCATCGACCGGTGCGCGTCGATCGTGCTGAAAAAAGGCGAATCTCGCAAGGACAAGGAACTCGAAGGGCTTATGAAGGACCAGGTGCGCCGGTTCACCCGCGAGCTAAAGTAGCATGCGGGACATCGCCAAGATTGCTCGCGGCTAGCCATCTTTAATATTCCTTGTTCCATGCTTCACCGCCCGCGTCGCTCCCTGGTTCCTCGATGCGTGCAAAACATTATATGGCCACGTCCCGACCTCCGTCTCGTGAACGAATTCGTGCACTTTGCCACGGGGTACCTCTTCGCGAGGGCGCTGGGGTACAAGGAGAGCAGGTTCGAGGCCTTTTTCATGGCAGCCAGTGCTCTCATGATCGATGTCGACTCTACCATCAATATATTCATCCCGTTCGAGCACGGGGTCTTCACGCACACCATCGCGGGGGGATTCTTGTTGATCCTCGCGTTTACCGCCATCACCTACGCTGTTGCCGCCCCGCTGTTGCGAAAAACCGGGACCTCGTTCGCACGACTGTTATTACTCGGCGTGACAGGCATGCTTTCCCATTTCCTGCTCGATAGCTTCACGTATTATGAAAGCGCTGCTGATGCCACGCATCACCTTTTCTTCTGGCCGCTGTGGAACTTTCCCGTCCACATCAACACGCTCTTCCCGTTCGATTGGATGACCTACGACGTGCGGGTGTGGGTCGAGGTGCTCTACACGGTGGCCATCGCCGTGGTCTTGCTCGTGCAATTATTCTTCAAGAAACAGAATTTCTTTGGGATCTTCATTCCGTCCAGGTGGATGAGCCACGTGCCTACGGTTTCCACGGTCGTGGCGGGTGAACCAAGCCCCCTTGCCTCTCGCGACAAGAAAGGAAGGGCCTTGCTACCCTTGGTCCTGTGGGAGGTCATCACCTTGTCATTCTTCGCAATGCAATATTTTGTTTGATGGCACCGCGCCGGGCATTCCCGCGCGTGCTTGCCCGTTCCCGACGGGGCGACCGTGGCGCATCGCTGTCGTGCACCTCGGGTTCTACGTGCTAGTCCGTTGCTAGATGCAGTGAAATGGAGCGCGTGGGTTCCTTCCAACGTTTAATACCAATCCGCGACAATGATTTCATCATTGGAAAAAAAACAAGAGTCGGGCATGAACATCGCCCCGGGTCGAGCGGGACCATAATATGGATGAACAAACGAACGCGCTCATCGCAACTGCGAAGATATTGATAGAAAGTGGCCAATATAACGAGGCTATAAGCAAGTTGCGGGAATGTCTCGTCTTGATGAACCAAGCGGGAGATTACATGGGCGCGGCAGACGTGCACTTGCTGGTCCTCGACATCGAGAAGCTCAAGGCGAAGGAGGCAGCACGAGAACCCTTATCCCTTGTTCCGGATATCACACCACACGTCTCGAGCACTGGCGCCCCCGCTCCCCGCACGAGCACCAAGCCGCCTTCCCGTGCTGCCGGCATCGTGTCCAAGGGGGGCAGTCCCGCGAAAGCACCGGACGTGCCCGCGGATTTCGTGTCCACGTGGAACGAGGGAAAGAAATGCCTTTCCAACGGGGACACGTTCCAAGCGCTTCAAAAATTTTTATCAGCAAAACGGCTGTTCAACAAGGGCCAGCGGGACCCCGCCGATCTCGCAAGGCTGGAACACGACATAGCAAGTGCCAAGCAAGTATTGAACCAGCCCACCAGCACGTCCCGGGGCAATTTCACCAGCCGAGATGATGATGGTGCTGCACCCGCCAGTTGTGCTGCCAGCAACGGCACGGTGCCCGTGCAAGCCCCCTTCTCCGGCGACATGGCAACAACGTTCCAGAACGCGTTGGACGCGAAAGCACAAGGAAGGTACGACGAGGCGCTGGCCGCGCTGTCGGCCTGCTTGCAAGGAACGGCGGGTAATGAACGACACGCGCTCGAACGGGAAGTCGCCAAGCTCCAGCAGCTCGTGTCCCTCAAGAAGCAGGTCGATGCCACGGCAAGCCGGGGCGGTTTCGTTCGGGTGGGTGACGATGCATATCTCCCTCCCGATTCCCCGGTATCCCAACAAGAACGCGACGTGAAAAAGGGAGGCGCGCCCGGTTGGCTTGATGCGACGGGAATGATCACGGAGAAGGGCAGGCCCGATCCCGAGGAGCTCGCCAAGATCGAGAAGCGCAAGGAAGCTGAGAAGCTCATCGTCGAGGCAGAAAACGAGGAACACGTGCCAATGGCTATCGAGAAGCTCAAGGACGCCGCGCACCTGTTGCTCGTCACCGGGACCCGGCGCGACCGTGTCGAATGGGTGTACGAGAAGATCAATGCCTTGAAGCTCCGTGGTGGTGAGCAAGGTGCCAGCTTGTTTCAAATCGAGAAGTTCGATTTTCGTTTGCTTAAAAACTACGCGTTCATGAAAATTGATCAAGCCATCGACAAGACACGCTACGGCCGCTTTAATGATGCTGTAGAATTTTACAAGCAAGCGGTGAAGACCTTGACGAGAGCCGGGTGGTCGCAGCAGCAAGTGAACTACATCATCGATGACATGATCGATGCGCGCAAGAAGCAAGACGAGGTCGAGCGCGAGTTGGATGCCCTGCAAGACCTTGTCGAGGGAGAGATTGCATTCATGCTTGACAAGATGGATGGATGGCGCCGTGGCACTTTGGATGTTGGCGCGACCTCGGTGGCCATGTCCGGTGCTTCAATCGATGAAAACGTCTTCCGGCCCGGGCGTGAGAAGACCCTGCGCGAGAAGTCCCTCGAAAAGATGGCGTTGGACCAGGCAAGGCGTGCAAGCTTGAAGCAAGACATGGTCGATTTCCTCGATAATGCCAGCCATCTCGTGAATCTGGGGCGTTTCCAAGAAGCCATCAATGAATATAACGATTCCGTGGAGATCATGGACCAATTGGGTGGCTGGGATTCGCAAAAAGAGCTCGTTCTAAAGGAAATCGGTAACTTGCACCAGTTATTGCAGAAACAAGAAGAAATTTTGTCCCTCCACAAATCAAGAAGTGTAACGTCCGCGGGCAAGGCTGCGGATGACGAGCGATTGTTCTTGATCAAGCAAGCCGCGGTGTTAAACCAAGAAAACTTGAAAGAAAGGTTGCTTGCAAAGCACTTGCGCGAGGATAACGAAAAAGCCGCGTTCGACATTCTCATCCCCATCGCGAACAAGTTAAAAGCTGAGGGCAAGGTGCAGGAGGCCCTCGTCGAGTTCAAGGAGGTCATCAAGCTCCTCTCTGATGGCGGGTGGGAAGGCCAGCTCCAGTCCTTGAAGGACGAGGTTTCCCAGCTCGAAACGAAGGTCGAGGCACAAAAAGCGATCACGTCCATCGAAACCGATCGACGTGCGATCCGCGAGGAAGTATTCGTCATCGTGATTCCCAAAGCGCGTGATGCGATGGCAAGGAAAGAATACAAGGAGGCCAAGCGGCTCTACGCGTATGCGATAGAAAAGCTCAAGTCCATCGGATGGGAAGAATATATCCGTCCCTTGCTGGAATCCTTGGCCGAGATCGACATGTTATCGAAGGCTAGCGAGGCGAGCGAGGCCCAGGCCGCGCGGGTCGATCCCAGGAAGGACGCGAACGATGCCATCGAGATGGGCATGCGCTTCTTGAGCAAGGACATGAAGTCGTATGCCTTGCAAGAGTTTGAAAAGGCGATGCCACTGCTCGAAGCAGCGGGTGACCAGGAAACGTTCGAGGAGATCATGCGACAGGTCAAGAAAATCGAGCTGGAACTCAAGCTGCAAGAGACCGACCGGATGCTTCGCGAGAAAAAACAAGGATAACCGTTTTCGATTGATTCAAATCAAGTACACGACCACGGTGTAAACCACATGACCCTGACCCCACAACAAGAAGAGCTCGATGAAATGATGAGTCAAATCCATGTTTGCATTGAAAGCTCCCATGGCGAGCAGGTGCAAATCGAGGCAATTCAATATAACGAGTTCGTTGACAAGCTTTTGGAAATGAATTTCAAGGTCGGCGTGATCAAGCAAGCCCCCCTTACCTTGCAAAAAATGGCCGATTATAACCTCATCGTGATCGGGTCCCCCAAGGAACATGCCTTTTCGAGCGAGGAAATCAACCAGATCAAGCAATACGTCTACAATGGTGGCGGTTTGCTCCTGATGAGCGATCAAGGGGGCGACGCGGTCAACAACAATAACCTGTCCGCGCTCGCCACGTCGTTCGGGATGAAATTTAGCCCGAACGTGCTATTCGATGCGCATGCCGTCTCCGAAGAGGATGGCCAGCTCGTCGAACGGCACGCATGCCATCGAGGTTGCTCTCATGGCACTCGATGTCGGGCTTGGCGACGAGGTCATCGTGTCCGATTACACGTTCGTGGCATCGGGTTCGGCGGTCGTGGCCGCCAACGCGGTACCGATTTTCTGCGATGTTCACCCCAAGACGTTTAACTTGGACCCGGACAAGCTAGAATCGCTCATCACGCCCCGAACGAAGGCGATCGTCGCCGTCCATCTCGGTGGAGTCCCGTGCGACTTGAGCAAGATACTAACGATTGCCAAGAAACATGGCCTCAAGCTGATCGAGGATTGTTCCCACGCCCACGGGAGCAAGTACAAGGGGAAGTACCTCGGGAACTGGGGTGACATCGGCACGTTTTCGTTCCAAGCGAGCAAGGTCCTCGCATCGGGCGAGGGCGGGGCCATCGTGTGCAACGATGATGCCTTGGCCGAAAAAATCTACAGCATTTCCGATTGCGGCAGGAAGGTGGGTCATTACTTTTACGACCACCACGTTTTCGGCTCGAACTACCGCCTTGGCGAGTTCCAAGCCGCCGTGCTCAGGTCACAATTTGCTAAATTCAAGGCATACCAGCACGCGCTCCGGAACGAGAATGCCCGGTACCTCAAGGCCAAGCTCGATGCCATCGATGGCATGTTCTGCCAAGACGCTCCCGATGGCACCGAGGAGATCGGTCAGTACGTGTTTTGCGTGAAATTTGATCCTGCCAAGTTCAACAACATAAAAAAGGCCGATTTTTACAAGAAACTCAACGATGCAGGGATACCAACGGATGATTGCTATCCCCCGCTGCACGGCTTGAAATGCTTCGTCAACATGCAAGGGAAGAAAGGCATCGATTATTCCAAGGCTAATTGGGGCGGTGCAAAGTCTGACGACAAGAATTTTCCTGTAGTCGTGGATGTCTACAATCATAGCTTCGAGCTGCCACAAGAATTGTTGCTGGTCGACGACAAGAAGAAGCTCGATCACGTGGTTGACGTGGTCAAGAAGGTCAAGCACGGGATGCTTTGAATCGGCTAGAAAAGATTTTAAATTTTTTTCATTATTTTCCATCGATGATGGATCGCACGTGATGCTCGAGCTCGCCAAGGATGCAATCGAAAATTTTCTCACCCTTTTCCTTGGTTGCGAGCGTCGGGTCGCCAATGATCCCGTGCTCGAGCACGCCCCTTCCGTCGGGGATGACCTTGAAGCGGGGGATTGTAGGCATTTCCTTGATGGCTTTCTCCATCCTCACCAGCTCCGCGTGCTTGAAGAGCATCAGCGATGTTTCCAGCTCGTCGGCGTGGTCGCCCTCTGACTGCACGATGGCCTTGATCTTCTCCCGGAAGGATGGATCGTCGAATAATTTCACGCCCCTGAGGATGAAAACATTCGCATCCGGGTTTTTGCGGACCACGGCCAAGCTGGCCTCCCGAAGGCAGATCTCGTGCGAGCTGCCCCCGTGCCACGTCCACAGGATGACGTTCTTGACCCCCCACGCGACGCAAGACTCGATGACATCCGTGACGAGGCCGCGCAGCGTGTCGAATCCGATTTTAAAAGTCCCGGGAAAGCCTTGCGTGAGCACGGAGACCCCGAAATCGATGACGGGGCCTGCCATGATGGCCTCGATCTTGCGAGCGAGTGCATCAGAAAAATCCGCGGCAAGGTAGCTATCCGTGGCGACGGGCAAATGTGGCCCGTGTTCTTCAAGGCACCCGATGGGAATCACCATGGTTGCCTTTGCTCCGTGGGTCTTGACGAACTGCTCCACGTCCTTCCATGACATGTCCTTGTACGTGTTCGGTGCCATCACCGTTATTTCTACCCCCGGGGAGATAAACTTAATAAACTTAAACCGGCACGGCGCGTGTAATACCGTGCGAGCGTGAAAGACATGGAACCGAAGGTCATGGTCCATCTTGGCGTGGGAAGCACGCCCTTGCCCATGTTCGACAAGGAGAAAGCGAAAAAACTTGCTGACCTCGCCATCCGATCGGTGGATGCAGGTTACCATGCCTTGCAGACTTGTACCGACCGTCCCGCGTTGAAAGCGGTCGAGATGGCCGTGAACGTGCTTGAAGGCAGCGGCATCACCAATTCAGGCATCGGCGCGGTGCAACAATCCGATGGCGTGCAGCGGTGCGACGCGTCCATCATGTACGGCCCGACCTTGTCTTGCGGTGCCGTGTCGTCGCTGGAACGCGTGAAATATCCCGTTTCCGTTGCACGGCGGTTGCTAGACTTCTCCGAGATGGCTGATCCCGAGGAAAAAAATGATTTCCGCTGGAACTTTTATTTTTGCGGGTATCATGTTGAAAAAGTATTCAACATTCATGGATCGGCCATCCCGGACGACTGGCGCATGGACGGGAAGCCGTCGCTCGTTCCCTTTAACGAAGGCGACACGGTCGGTGCCGTCGCGATCGACGGGGACGGGAACCTCGCCGCTGCAACGTCGACCGGGGGCACGCGCGGGTCGTTTCCGGGCCGCATCGGGGACACGCCCGTGATCGGTGCTGGCACCTACGCCAATGCACGCTGCGCTGTCTCCAACACGGGACGCGGGGAAAACGTGATCAAGCTTGGAGGCGCCAAGCTCGTGTGCGATCTCGCAAAGGAAAAATCATCCAACGCGATGCTCGCGGTGGATGGAATGATGAAAGAATATGCGATCATGTTTCCACGCACGAAGGCAACGCTCGGCACCATTGCCATCGATCACGAGGGTAACTGGACGTCGCAGTTCACCGGGACCACGATGACGTGGGCGGTGAAGGGGGACTCGTTCGGCTACCTTGGCCAAGTGCCTGGACAGAAAGAACAATTATAGCAAGGATACGGGGCACTACTCATCTAGAAACTCGCTGTCGCTTGCTTGATCATCCTCGATCGAGGGCGTGACCAACTTCCCGTGGCACACCGGGCACAGCCGGTATTTTTCGAGCCAGTATGCCAAGCACAAGTAATGCCCGAACCTGCCACAGTGCGGGCACACGATTACCTCGTCATCCAGGGTCGTGATCGGGTCGTAGCAGATGATGCACTCGCCAACCTTGTGGGCTTCGAGAAATTTATCCCGTTCATCGTCCTTCAAGAGGCGCAACAATATTTTGTCTTTCTTTTCCTCGAGTTGCTTTTTGATCACGTTGAGCTCCTCGAGGCGGTCCTCGATGTGGGACAAGGTCTTCTTGATCACGAATTCATCCTCCACTTGCGAGAACGTTCCCTCCGTCGATTCGAGCCTCCCGATGATCTCGTCCACGTGCTCCTGGAAACGGTCGTCCACGAGGGAACCACGCTCGATGGATAGCAAGTCGTTCGAATGGAGCGATTCGTCTATGCCGGTGATCAAGCTCACGATTTTCTCGAGGTTGCTACGCAAGTCTACCAAGGCCATATTATTCACGAGCCTGATTTTCGCGTCACGTTTTTCCAGGAATTGCTTGATCTCCCCGATGATGTTCAGCAACTTGAATGCATCGTACCGTTGCAAGGTGTCGTTGAGCTTCGTGAGGGCGTTCTCGTGTTCTTGCTTGAACCTTGCCAGCGACTGGTGCAAGAGCTCGAAGTCCAAGGCAGGCTTGTTCAAGATCGCGCCGATGTTGCTCTCGTGGCGTGAAACGACCTCATCGATTTCCTTCAATATTTGCCGGATCTCGTCCCTGATGTAAACCTTTTCCTCCTGGTTCTTGTTTTCCTGGAGGAAGAACTCCATCTTGGACGAGAAACGGGAGATCTCTTGATCTTGGTACGAAATTGATTCAACGAGCGTGTCGATCGCGCTGCTGTATGGCACGGCAATTGTTTTCAAGACATCCAGAAACGTTTGACTCCATTCCTTGGTTGCATCGACCGCGTCCCGGTACTCCTTGACCCGTGCTTGTAGCTCGGGCCGCGTGGCATCGATCCCCTTGCCCGGGAGCATCTGCATGAGCCCTTGCTCCTCGGCTTGCAGCGCGCCCTTGAGGACCTTCGGGAGGATAGCCGAGAGGCGTTCATCCTTGCCCAGCTTTCCCGCTTCATTCCTGGCGTGCTCGGGCCACGCGTGGTTGATGAAATTGACAAGCCCATCCTTGATGATGGACGTGAGGCCCTGCCTGGTTTCCTTCTGTTCTTTTTTCGATATTTCACGGTCGGTGATGGTTAACAAGCCACTCTCGACCGCGAAGAGAAGCCCGTCCCGGTTTGAAATCGCAGCCCCGGGCGTCTCTGGGATGCGGGCTGCTGCCGTGGAAAACGTGATGGCTTCACCCGTGCCAATCGCGGGAAAAACACGGGGCGTGCTCGTGGTGGTCTTGATCGATTCAAAGGGATCCTTGGTGATGTCGATCACGGGATCGATCAACGCTAAAATGTTGTAAATAGCTTCAACGGGAATGGACACATTCGTGTTTTGCACGTTATCGATTTGATTTTTCAAGCTTGCAAGCCGTTGCTCGTATCTATCGAGGAGATTGAAGGCTTCGTTGATCGAGTTCCTGATGGGAAGCACGGGGGGGAATTTCACGGATTGCTGCCAGTACAAGCGCTCGTTTGAAAGGAACTCGTGGTACTCCCCCGCGGCATCCAGCACGAACTGCTGGACAGCCCGGTACCTGCCAAGGCATTTTTTCGACGCGATGCTCGTGGCTTGTTGCAAGAAACCCTCCACGTCCTTGAACGTTTCTTTCATAACTGCATCGAGGCCCGTGAACAAGCGCTGCTTTTGCACGCGCCCCCCGGACGATTGGCGCTCCTTGAACTTGATCGCTCCCATCTTGAAAAGGGCTTGCACCGCACCGAGCACCTCCCAGCTCGTGCTTGCCGCGGGATCGCCGTCCTCCTCTAGCCCGAGGGCATTCGCAAATTCCTTGGAGGGTACTTGGCCTTGATGATGGTCGCCCAAGGCGCTGGCCTTTTTCAAGATTCCCGGGGGCACCCGGTCGGATGCATTCATGGATGACGACGATGAGATGACCCGGTCCAGGACATTCCTATCGATCTCGACCGTCACCTCGTCCGTTGCCAAGTATTCCCCGAGCAAGAAAAGGTATGCTCTCGAAACAGGTAATGGGCTTTTTACTTGCATTGCACTTCATTCCCTTGCATTGCACTACACTTGATTCTAATATTAGCTATGGTAAAAACTATGGTAAAAACTTCCTCCCTTAATGAAAATCCTTAATAAATCGGGCTTGTTTGTGTGACGGGAACGAAGGTTCCCAACTCGGGAGACCTACGTTACAAAATCACGTCACCACGAGTGGTGTACCAAACAACATGTCTGGAAAACTGAAATGTGGCATCCTTGGCGGGACCGGCGTCGTGGGCCAGAATTACATCAAGCTTCTGCAAGGCCATCCTTATTTCGAGATCGTGGACATTGCCGCGTCGCCGCGTTCTGCCGGGAAGCCCTATCACGAAGCTGTCAAGGGTCGCTGGCAGATGGACGCGCCGCTACCTGATGCGGTCAAGGATATCGTCGTTCGGGATGTTCAAGATCTTGATTCCATGGCAAAAGAAGTTGCATTTGTCTTTTCTGCCGTTGACATGCCCACGAAAGATGAGATCAAGGCGGTCGAAATCGATTACGCGAGAAAAGGAATCCCGGTGGTATCGAATAATTCAGCGCACAGGTGGACGCCTGACGTGCCCATGCTCATCGCCGAGATAAACCCGCACCACACGGACATCATCCCCGTGCAGCAAAAAAACCGTGGCTTCACGAGGGGCTTCATCGCGGTGAAGCCAAATTGCTCGTTGCAGAGCTACCTTACCGCCATATTTGCCTTGGAACAGGCGGGGTTCAAGGTAGACAAGCTGATCATCACCACGCTCCAAGCCGTGTCTGGTGCAGGTTACCCGGGCGTGCCTTCGCTCGATATGGTGGATAACATCGTGCCATACATTGGTGGCGAGGAGGAAAAAACGGAAAAGGAGCCATTGAAAATCCTCGGTCGCATAGACGGCGATAAAATCGTCAACGACGATTCAATCAAGGTGTCATCGACCTGCACCCGCGTCCAGGTCATCGATGGCCACACGGCCGTGGTGAACATGAAGTTCAAGGACAAGATACCGTCCCAAGACGAGATACTCTCCATCTGGAAATCGTTCTCCTCGGTCCCGCAACAACTAGACCTGCCCTTCGCACCAAAGCAGCCCATCATTTACATTAACGAGGATAACCGCCCGCAGCCACGGAAGGACCGCATGAACGACAAGGGAATGGCCATCACGATCGGCAGGCTCAGGAAGGATACCGTGTTCGATTACAAGTTCGTCGCGCTCTCGCATAACACGATTAGGGGCGCGGCGGGCGGGGGCATCCTGAACGCCGAGCTGTTGAAAGCAAAGGGGTTCTTGCAATAAAAAGGAATTGCCGGCTCGCATCAATCCATTTTTCCTATCCTTTTCTTCACCGTGCACGAGATGCCGGTCGGTGCAACGGTGTTCTTGCTTGGATAGTTACGTGACCAGAATGCGATCACGTTGCCTTGTCCTTGACGTATTTTTTCAGCTTGTCAAGCTCGGAGAGGTCGAACGGTTTCAAGAAGTACCCGTTGGCTTTCGTTTCGGCCATCTTCTTCGAGATCTCGTATTCGGGCAGCGCGGTGATGAAGAACACGGGTGTCTCTTGGACCTCGGGGTCTGCCTTGATCAGCTTGCATATCTCGAAGCCATCGATGCCCGGCAAGGACACGTCCAGCAAGACGAGTTTTGGCATGTCTGCCTTCAAGAGCGGGATGATGTTGGCGCCTTGCGTGATGCCCTTGCACTTGTACCCCTTGAACTCGCAATATTGCGTGAGCAGGGAGACGGTGGACGAGTCATCCTCGACGATGAGCACGTCGTACAACGGGCTCGGGCTGGTCTTTCGGTTCTCGAGCACGTCGTTGATGCGGTTTTCCAGCGACACGCTCTTCTCGAATATCTCGCGCAGCTTCGAATAGACCTCCGCATCCATCTTCTCCTTGTAATTGCTCAACAAGAGCTGCGAGTATCCCTTGATGATGGTCAGCGGTTCCTTTAGATTGTGGGAAATGGTTGAAAGCGATGCATCATTTGGTTTCAAACCTGCAAAGTTATCGATGTAGAAGTTCAAGGCCGTGCGTATCAATTTCGATAGCGTGTAATTCAAGCGCTCGGAAAATTCCTGCCATTTTTTCTTTTCAGCATCGTCTATGTATAACGTGACGCGTTCCTTGTCTCGCGTGTATATCGTTTGACCTGCTGCCCATTTCTTGAAGGTTTCCGTGAGGACCCCGTGCCATCGGGCATTTTTTCCCGTTTCCTTTTCAAAACGCTTGATTTCCTCGTCCGTCGGTTCTTTTTCGGCCATTATCGTGTCATGTCCCACGTGTTTTTTTTTAATGATCCTTGAATTCGAACGTTCAAATGCCTTCCTATAGTAAAGACGTTCAATTGGCTTTAAACGTGCCGGGAATCACACAAAAAAGCCCCTCTCGCATTTTACTTGTTTCTATGTTGTATGGTCAAAAAAAGGTGCGATGTGATTTTTCACGGGTCTAGACGTAGCAGATCATCCTTTCACGTGCACGGGAATCTATTGAAGCGGCGGCACCACGTGTTTTCATGGTAGATGCGCGAGGCTACTGCTAGTTGGGTTTCGGGGACGGCCACGGGCGTGCCATCTGGTTGCCCGTTAGTCGTGATCGCGAGCTTGTCCGATGCCCCCGCCGCCGGTGCGCGTGTTTTTTAAACCCGCATGCTTACATATTAGGTCCGCGGGTCGAGCGACTAGATGATCCCGCGTGGTGATTCTCGTGGTACACGTGGAACGGACAGGCAACGGCGTGGCGCCATCACGGTGGCCGAAAATCTTGATGTGGTCCTTATTGCTCACGATATGTTCATATGCAATATATATTCCAGTCCGGTGGTTATTTGCCTTTAAATTCCTACCTGGCGTGTGTTGGCCATTCATCCACCACATGCGGAACGTGATCTTGGTGATCGTTGGCGTCTATCTCGGTGCCGTGGTCGTGATCAACAAGAA
The DNA here is from genome assembly GCA_041305945.1 of Promethearchaeota archaeon. GTDB lineage: Archaea > Asgardarchaeota > Lokiarchaeia > Sigyniarchaeales > Sigyniarchaeaceae > JBGLND01. The sequence continues at coordinate 765,909 of JBGLND010000001.1, read as the reverse complement.
CAATCGGAATGCCAATGCCGCTGGCGTGGCCCGGAACGGGCGCGTGAAGGCCGTCGTGGCTACCATCTTGATCTATACCGTCATCGTTGGTATCTTGAACACGCTCATGTACAACGGGCTGAGCCCCTTCTTGGACGTCGAGGCCTTGTCATTGTACATGCGAAACACGCCCGTGATTAACATGACGATCGAGACCCTCGTGCAAGTCGACGCGGTCGCCGTTTCGATGATGCTCGTCGTGATCGTGCCCGTGATCGTTGACAAGTACCAGGCATCATCCGCCATAGATCGCGTGTACGTGTTCGGGCATCGAGTGCACGAATCCATGATCGGCCTCGCGTGGATAACGATTGGCGTGTTGTTGATTCTCATCAGCGATTATTTCGACCGCATCATCGGCATATTTTACCTCATCTTCGGCGCGTTCTTGATCGGCCGGGATCATCACGACGTCGAGAACCTTTCGTTCATCAAGGACATGTTCCGAACCCGGCCATCGTGAAGTGCGATCTCACGTGCTGCTCGATCAAGGTCGAAAGGCAAGGCAAGATTTGATATGTTAGTCCTGTCAACAGGGATGGATCTTACTACAAAGTGCTCGAAGGTCGGAACGAGTATCTGACGTGGGTTCCTATGAATCCACACCCGCCGGTTACGAGAACGCTCTTCCCCTTTCTTGACGTCATCGTGCTTCTTCTTTCTATTCTTCTGCGGGCTTGATGATCTCCAAGAACGTCATCTTCACCCGGATCTTGTTTTCTAGACTGTTGATCCACGCGGGCACCAAGTAAACTCCTTGCATGCGATCGCCGGGACTCGCCGCGAGTGGATGGTTCATTTTCACGAAGGGGTTGCGAAATTGCCCTTCAACATGCTCGTTCTTCAATTCCATGTCGGTTCACCCGTCGCTAGCTAGCGTCTTGGCATGATGTTGTAGATGTGGGTAAAACCTAGCATTCGGGATTTAAAAAAGCCTTGAACTTGACAGTGCACGCTCGGGCGATTGTTTTTCTGGAGCCATAGCCTCACCAATGTCATGGTATGGATGGCCCCCGCGCCGGGGAATTCCCCCGGCCCGGCCGCGCGAGTTACCCTCGTGGAAAAAATAGTGCTCGCTTTCCTTTTCTTCCTGTCGTGGACATTGATCTTACCGATCCCTTTCTCTTTGTTCATCTTCCAGAATGATCGTGTTTCTAAACTGGTCAAGGATGCGAGGCACATCTTGTACGTGGCATTCATTGCTTTCTTCTCGATCGCCACCACCGTTCTTGCTTGCATCATGTTCTTGTCCGTGTATGCTCCCAGCATCGAGCGCCTCCATCCCGTGCCGACGGATCTCTGGGAGTTTATGGTCGGCCACCAAGAGATACCCACAGCGTTACTGGGGTGCACCGTCATCTCTGCAATATTCACGAACCGGCTCGCGACCAGCATGTTGATGAATGAAGAGCAGCAGTTCCGCACCGGGCGTTTCACGGGGTGGGTCAAGCTCAAGTTCTTTTTCACGTGGAAGAACGAGCGGACGGCACTTGCATCGGGAAACGAAACGCTCTTGAAGGTGAAGAATGCATCGACCGCTGTTGCGTTTTTCGGCATCTTCTTGGCGATATCGTTCGTTGTGTTGGCTTACATGGAGATCGACGTGGTAGGCGTGCTGCATGTCGTCACGTACTTCGCGGATTTCGACTCGGTGGCGGTCCTGGATTACGCTCTCGTGGCCTTGTTCCTGCTTTTTTTCGGGGTTCCATTCATTATTGGCAATTTCGTGTGCGTGTTCTGCACGGGAAAATTATTTTCCTACCAAGGGCATTATTACATCAAGTTTCACCCTTTGAAAGGCTTGGTCATGCTTTTCCTCGGTTATTTCGTGTCTTTTTCCCCTATCATCGTTTTAGTGCAACCCATCATGGTGCCTGCACCTCTGGCCGGGATTGCTATCAACTTGGTGGCTAACATCTTGACTGTGGCGGGCTGGAGTTTCCTGGTCATCCAGTTCAGGGCTGAACCGAACCGGATGGTGCTCGACCCGAAGGTTCGTGCCTTGAAATGCGAACGAGGGATGCTGGGGGACCGGGGCATGGTCCTCGCCCCGCCACGGTTGGAACAAGATACAATAAAGAAGGCTTGCTTCGGCTTCCTGATCGCGGCCATCGTTGGCTTGTGCGCCATCATTGGTTCCTTGTGGTTTCCTGCCACGGCGCTGTACTCCCAGACCACCAGCTGGTACGAGTGGGGGCTGTACGCGTGGCTTGGCGTGGCGGTCGTTGGCTTGCCCATCACCTTGCTCTTTTTCTTGGGTTCTGCTTACGCGCGGCGAGCACTGATGTGGTTCCTTCTTGGCGTGATGCTGCTTCTCTTGGTGGAGTTTCTCACCATCACGCCGTTGCTCGTGGAATTTGCCCAGCTCTTCTTTGGCGCGGTCTTCGCGGGCCGGGTCGGGTACACGGAATACATCGACCGTTTTAGTGGCACCGGGAAACCCCTCCACCTCTTCCTTGTCGTTATAGCTTTCACCGTGTCGTTCGCTGCATTCTATATCCTTAAGCGTAAAGCCATCCCTGTCGCGATTTCGACGAGAAAACATGGAAACCTGTCATCGTGGCGGAATTTATTTGCTTTCATCACGCTCTCGCCTCCTTACCGTTCAAAAAAGGTGCATGTGGCTTCTTTTGCGTGGTTAATCGTCGTAACGGGTATCACGATCACTTTCGAGCCACCGGTGGAGGTGCGCCTCGACTACAACGATGCAAACGATATCCAAGTATCGTTCTGGAGCACCGGCCGCGAGTACACGAATGAGACCCTTGCCATCCTTGGTTCCTACAACGCGCGGTTATACGGGTGGTTTAACCCGTATAATGTGCCCTTCGCTAACCGGTATGCAGACGTGAATGTCACGCTAGTGCCCGTGATCAGCATGCCCGAGGACCAGGATGACTTGGAGTATTGGATACCTTACGTGAACAACACCATGAACTTCTGGGATGCGAATAACCTCACCCATCGCCCGTGGCTGGGGTTCACGTTCGACAAGGAAGAGATGGACGGCATCGCCCGGTATAATGCTACCAAATATTACGAGGCAATCGATGCCGTGCATGCTTTGGCGGATTTCATCGCGGCGCGAGGGTATGGCCTGTATCAGACCGAGTACATGCTCACCATAAACGACCTGCTCGATGGCGACAATGAAGTGGCCATCAACAATTTCGACCCGATCGATTTCTCGTGGAACATTGCCCATTTCGATTGGATGATATACAGGTCCGAGATTGCCATCCAATACAACGAGCCTAGCCCGTATTTCACCTACGAGTGGGCAAGGTGGATACGGCACTACGCGCGTGCAATGGGCGGGGATGAACTGTTCTCCAAGACTTCGATGTCCATCGGGGTAACGACCGATGACCTGCCCTTGTACGCGGGCTACGACGGCTTGGCCGAGATCATCATTGATGCCCAGGTCTGCCAGTCCGTCGGTGTACCCGAGATCATCGTGTTCATCTTGAGCGGGTTTCTCGAGGAGTATGGCACCGCGGGCCTAGTAGAATTCATGGATGCTCTATACGGGTTCGACCACGTCGATATTAGCTTCAACAGGCGTGCCACGTTCTTCGGGAACCTCAAGGGAAACGAGAATCCATCTGGTTCGGTGTTTGGATTCTTCTTCCAAGACCTGTGGCTCGATCAATGGGTAGAAAATCTTCCTCTCATCTGGGTACCCGCGTTGTGCACCGCCCCGTTCACCTGTATTCTACCGCGTTCGGGACCCCGCAAGCAAGCTGGTACCCCTCACGGCCGCGGCTCCGTGGCGCCGCGCGCACCGATCGATTTCGTCCTCATCACCTCGCGGGTCGTCCTCGTCGTGCTGGCCATCACAATCTCGATATACTCGGTCGTTTCGTGGACCAATTTCACGGGGTTCGATTTGGGCATTTAAACCACGAATACAATTCATACAACACCTTTAACAGCCAAGATGGGTTTCCTAAAAAAATAAGGGAATATAAGTAGATTCAATTCGTATACGGTAGAAAACGATTCTTGTGAACGATATGCGACACGACAACGAACAACGATTCGGGCATTCGATGGCCGCGAGCATCTTCATGTTGATTGCCGGCGTGTATTGCCTTTTCCTCCACATGGGCACGTACACGTTCGTCCCGCTGGTGATCGGCATTATCATGCTTGCAGGCGCGTTTCTCATGCGAGACGCGGCGAAAGAACAAACAGGCGGCATAATCTTGCTTTTTGGTGTGATGCTATTGCTGTTCTTGTTCAACAACATCACGGGTTCGAGCGTTTCGACATTTGCAATCGATCTAGGTTCAGAAGACTTGAACTTTGGCATTGTTGACCGGATACTCCTCACCATATTACTCGTGCTTGCAGGGACGTACGGGCTCGTAGGAGCGATTGATGGTATCTTGGAAAAGGACGTGTTTTTCAAGCTGTTACAGAAATGGCACGTCCCGAAGATAACGGTGCTCTTGAACGGTGCCGTCACGGCCTTCGCAATGCTGTGGATCGCCTTCTACATCATGATCGCCCGCCATCCATTGGAATCCTTGATCTTCCTTCCGATGGCCACGGGTGCCATGATCGGGTTCTTCCTCGGCTGGTGGGCGATCAACAGGCGAAAGTGCATAGGCCTCGTGATCATCGGGAACGTCGCGTGTGCCGTGTTAACTGGTTTCTTGGGCGTTATTGATTTCATCTATATGCCGTTGTGCATGCTGAATATTCTCTCCAACGGGGCCCTCATCTCGACCACGGGCGAGGACATAACGTTCATGCCCCGGTGGAAACCACGGAACCGGATGTTTGAAATCTCGTCCATCTTCCTTGCCATCTCGGCGATTGCCATCACGCCACTACCTTTCTTGATCGAGACGTGGCCCTCGACGACCATCACGGTACCCTCTGGACAGGAAGCGGACGTGATGGAGATACACTGGGCGATCGGCTCGGAACAGAAGGGCGATTGGGACTGGTACACGAGACCCGAGGTGCTCTCCATGATGCAGACCATCAACGGGAACCAGTCCACGTGGGGCATCAACATCTCTGTCGTCGTTCCTTACATACGCGAGATGAAAGAGCAGCCGTCCTTTGGAAGCGAGATCGTGAACATCATGAAAAACCTGTCTGCTGCGGGCATCACGTGGGATATAATGCCCGTCATCGAGAACTCGGTGTTCGGTTCGAGGGACGAGTATCTCTGGGATGGCAACATCGACCGGTTTAGGTCGTTCTACAACGACATGCGCGAGTGGCTGCGGAGCGTGGGCATCATCAATTACACGGATAACGGGCCGAACCTGTCGCAGCTGTACCGCGGCCTCGTGCTTGACTTGGAACGGACGCAGCAGATGGCAGGGTCGATCACATCGCTTGTCATGGAATACATGGATGGCCCGGAGTCCCACGTCTTGGCTTCGAACGCGTTGGTCGACTTCCTAGCTGACTTGAGGCGGAAGGAGAAATTCATCGCGGGTGCATTTTTTGACGTGCATATTTTTGATTTCGTTGACATGGACGATGCCCAGCAAGAGTTCTTCAAGATCAGCATCGTGCCCCCGTTCGATTGGGATTACATGGCTGCCATGGTCTACCAATCCGGTGTCGGGTCAAACCTCTCGGTCCTGGCCTATGCCAATGACATGAACTATCACTTCGGCGACCATGGCGTCCCGTACGTCATAACGATGAATTCGGATTACGAGGATATCTTGGCCCGCTTCCGCATCTTGAAGAATTCCGGCTTCACGCGGGTCGGTGCGTGGGCCATGCACGAGCTCTTCTTCAACGGTACCAAAAACGACACCGATCACGACCTGTTCAACGTCGACCGCCCGCATTACGATTCGAACAAGACTGCTGACACGTGGACGTACGAACGGTTTATCCAGCTCCACGAGGACCTCGGGCAAGATGTCGACGTGTCATTCGAGTTCACCCAGTTCTCCCCTGAGAACATGTATTACATGATGACGTTGTTGCTCGACATCTGGCTCGTGCGACGGGCAATCTACACGTCGTGGCCGGTAATGGGTACGCGGCTTCCCAACCCGCAGTTCGAAACGTATACCACCTTGTGCATCGTCACGTTCATCGTTCTCGGGTTCCTCGTGTTCTACATCGCGTGGGACCCGTATCACAAGGAAGACCGTGCAAAGAAGAAAGACCCGCCCATGGACCCGACGACGGCCAAGCTCCTGGGAAAGCCGGCCGACAGTTCATCGTGATCTCTTCATTCATTTCTTTTTATTCTCCTGCATCCCCGGGCTCCCGGGAGTTGGCATGGCGTGGCGTCATGTTTTTTTACTTCCCGGATGAATAGCACATATGAGCCAAGAGGATTACACGGATTACGAGGAACAAGTCTTGAAAGGCGCGAAGGCGATCTACGAAGCCGGGCTCGTGCAATTTGGCGAGGGCAACGTCAGCATTCGTGTCAAGAAAGGCGACGAGTTCTTCATCACCCCGTCCCAGAATGATTATGCTTCCATGACGGTTGATGACGTCGTGCACATGAAATTCGATGGAACTCAACTGAGCAAGGGCAAGCCAACGTCATCCGAATACAAGCTCCACGTCGCCATCTACCAAGCGCGGCCAAAGGTGAACTGCGTCATTCATGCCCACGCGCCCTATGCGGCCATGCTCTCGATAACAAACACGGAGCTCCCCGTGATATTCGAGGAAATGGTCATCTTCCTCGGCCCGGGTCCCGTCAAGGTCGCCATGTACGGCGCAGCAGGTAGCGATGACTTGGGCAAGAATGCTATCGAGGCCATGGGTGAAAAAAACGTGTGTTTGCTGACCAACCATTCGATCGTGGGATGCGGTCGTGATCTCGAGAAAACATTGAAAACAGTGAACTTGGTCGAGAAGATGGCAATGATATACGTCGGCGCGTTGCAGCTCGGGAAGATCGAGACCTTGAGCGATGACAAGGTCGGGAAATTCGCCGAATACTTCAAGGGCTTGTACTCCACTGTTTCAAAGAAGAAAAAAGACGAGTTATAAAAACCACCGTGGCGAGATACATCTTGGTGACGCAAATGGATACACCTGAGAAAAAGAAACCGACCCCTGACGAGATAAGCAAGGCCAAGAGGTGGCCGATCTGGGAGAAGGAAGAATCGAAGTTCGACTGGCACTACGACTCTGATGAAACATTCCTGGTCCTGGAAGGTGAAGTCACCGTGAAGTATAACGGCGGAAAGAACGAGATATCGTTCGGTGCCGGTGACCTCGTCACGATGCCCGAGGGCATGGACTGCACGTGGCACGTGAACAAGAAAATACGGAAGCACTATCACTTTTCGTGATCCCCTGGCTCGACCATGAACGACGAGATGCGAGACGTGGATGAATCGTCCCGGAAGCGCGCTGACCAGATACGCCAGCGCGCGCGAAGGTTGAAGATGCATCGCGTGGTGCATGTCGGCACGCCGGTTGGCCCGGAACACGATGACGTGAACAAGCAAGTTTTCAAGTACATCGTCATGGACCTCCCTGTTAGCAAGATTTCTAACGAGAAACTTGCAGAAATGAGACAAAAAAGCGGGACAACGGCGAGCCTGCTCCATGCTCGCGTCGCGAAGTCGAGTGATATCCCCGGCCTCTGCGATCTCTATAATGCCTCTTTTTTTCAATGTCCCGACCCGTATCGCCCGGTAACGTTGGATGACATGCAAGCCATCTTTGATCATGCCACGATACTCATCGGCTCGTTGTACGGGGCTGATACTGCGTTCATCGTCGTGAAGATAGAAAAACAAGTGGCGGGTGGCCGTCAATGTGGTGCCCCTCGATTCGAGGGCGAAACCAAGGAGGCTCCACAGCCCGTGCAAGGCGTGCGCCGTGTTGGCGTTATATGTGGCATCGCGGTGCATCCGAGACACCGGCAACGTGGCGTTGCAACGGCCCTCGGGTTGCGAGCGTGGGACCACTTGAAGGACAAGGGGTTGGATTGCTTGCAATGCGAGGTGTATGAGAAGAACTCCCCGAGCCTTTCCTTCATAACATGGGTTGGTTTTCGCCCAACCACGACATTGGACGTGCGGGCGGGTTCCGCAGCCGAAATAAACCCCTTGGAAAGGATTTAAACCGATTCATTCTAGTCCTTCATATCCAGAACCAACATCTGTGGTGGCGCCACATTCCATTCAAAAAGGAGTTTCAAGACAAACTGGAAGCGATTCGTGAATCCGGTTACGTGGTTTCCGAGTTCAAGGAAATCGCAACGTACAGCGAAATCAAGATAACGAACAGGAGTGGTACCTACCAGGTACGCATCGGTTTCGTCCCGTCCATCGAGAAGGAGCGAGAATCCATAGCGGAGACCATCACGCAATACATGGAAAAGCACGCTTGGGAAAAAGATTAACGCGATGCACACGGTTCCATCTCATTTTTTCATTTTCCTGGTCCTGAATCCCAAGGCGTGGATGCGCAGGACCTGCCACAATGCCTCCAGCGTGAACAATGGGTCCCGCGACACGTGCTGGCTGAGCGAGAACCATCGCGTCATGAACCCGCTGGGGATGCCGGCCCGAACGAAAAATCGTTGCTGGGCACGCTTGCTCGGTCTCTTCTTGGTTAGCGTGTAGCTTACCGCGTACATTGACCATTTAACGGATTCAACCGCGTACTTGGTAGCCTTGGCCGAGAGGGGGAGGATCACGCATGCACCGAGGCTCAACACGATGTTCATGACGAGGCTCTTGATCAAGTCCGGGTACAAGTGCTTCTCCTGGCCGATCCGCCGCAAGACCTCCTTCACGGGGGACAGTGACGGGTTGCCGTGCAGGAATGCGATGCAACTCATTGCTGATCCCATGACGATGTTCGTGGGGGCGATCAACTTGGAAATAACCTTGTTTGTCCTGAACATCGATGTAAAATCGACCCGCATAGCATCTCCGTGGCGTGTCATGAAGATGTTCTCGTGCATGCCTGTTTGACGCTCGATCACGTGAAGAACGGATTGCACTATCCCTTTTCGCTCGCGGTCATGAAAGACCGCCATCTCCAAGGCATTCAAGGCTTTATATGCCCTCTTCATCCTTTCCTCTGGCACGCCATCGTTCACCACGACGAGCAAGTCGACATCGCTTGTCCCGTTCTTGCCTCGAGAAAAGTCGGTACCCTTGCACAAGGAACCAAAAAGAAAGATGGCGTACTCCCCTTGCCCGAGCATTTCATCGAGGACCACTATCGTCTTTTCGATGAACGCTTTCCGATCTCCGGAAGGAAGCAGCCGAGGATGCAATGGGCACGTACTTGGTCGCCCTCCAGAAGAAAAAGAATCCCGTGCATGCTATTGCAATGGAAAGCACGAACGTCTATGATTCATTAGATGAGATGATCGATGAAGTTGACGCGATAGACATTTGCACGCCACCAAAATATCACGTGGATAACCTCCTCGTGGCATTAAAGAAAGGAAAGCATATCATTTGCGAGAAACCGCTGGCACGGAACTGGTGGGACGTTGCCCTTGTGCCCGAGCTTCGAGACCTCGCGTCGAAGGCGTGCTTCCAGCTCCACACGCAAGGCATCTGGAATCCGCTTATCAAGGCGGGCAAGGAATTGATCGCCGGCGGGACAATAGGTGAGATCAAGAAAATACGCATATTGCACCAAGGTGCCGATCCAAAACACACGGTAAACTTGACATCCCTCTGGGACAAGTTCCACAGCGGCGGCGGGGCGCTCGTCGACATCGGCCCCCACGCGTACGCGTCCATGTGGTACTGGCTCGGCGGTTCGTGGAAGCCCGTGTCCGTCGAGGCCAAGATGCTTGCCGCGACCGTTCCCGTTAGGACGATTGCAGGGGTTGCGGGCACGAGAGTGACCGTGGATGACGATGCCCACTTGCGGATCACGTGGAAGGACGCGAAGGGCAACGAGATCATTGGCGAGCTCGAAGCAACGTGGAACAAGAAGGACTGGTTCGACGGGAAGCCCGGCGGTAGCGGGTTTGCCCCCGAGTTGTATTACGAGGTAGAGGGCACGACAGGAACCATGTCGTTCCCCAACGTCACGTTCAGCCTCTCGAAACCCGCGGGCCTGGTCGTCGCGTTCAAGATCGCCCGCCCCGGCGGGAGGGTGGAGCTGGTCAAGCACCCGTTGCCCCCGAAGGGGGTTGAAGACATCGTGTTCTTCGAGGAGTTCGCGGACGTCGTGAATGGAAGTGCCAAGAGTCGGAACGATTTCGCGTTCGGGGAAGAAATGCTCAAGGTGTTCGGTGCTGCATACCTGTCCAGGCAAAATGACGGGGGTGCAGTGAAGCTTGCCGAATTCGAGCAGCACGCCAAGCAGGTTGCCTCGTCGGTCTTGCCCAAGGAAAAACAAACCGACGCGGTGATTGACGACCTCTTCAAGGGCTTCTAATCATTTCGTACTTTTCTTTTTGCAGGTATTCCCCATGTCACGACGAGTCTCTCCCTCCACGGCCCGGGTCCGGGCAGCCTTGCACCACCAGGAATCGGACAAGGCACCCATCGACATGGGCGGCTTCCAGACGGGCATCCACGTCGTTGCATATACACGTTTGCTGGAACACTTGGGGATCGAGGACCGCGGTATCACCTTTTACGACTGGGTGCAACAATTAGCCATCCCGTGCGACGAGGTCCTTGAACGATTGCACGTGGACACGTGCACCGTGCACCTCCCGTCCACATTCATGACGGAAAAGCAAGGCGAGGCCATGGAAGTGACCGAGGGTGATTACATCGGGTTCTGGGACAAGTTTGGCATTTTCTGGGGGCGTTCGGGGAAGCAGCCAAGCCCGCGGTTGTTATACACGCCCGTCATCCACCCGCTCGCGGATTGCACAACAGTTCGGCAAGTCAAGGAGCACGCGTGGCCGGATGGCAGCGACAAGGCACCGTTCAAGGGCTTGCGGGAACATGCCTTGATGTTGCGTGGCGCGGGAACGCGGGCGCTGATCGGGCGCTCGATGGGGTGCCTGTTCCAGTGGACGCATTACCTGTTCGGCTTCGCGAAGGCGATGCGGCACGCGTTCAAGCGTCCAGACTTGATGCAGGCAGCCATGGAGTGCTTGCTGGAGTACTACACGGGGTTCGCGCGGCAGTACCTCGACACGGTGGGTGACCTCGTCGAGACGGTGCAGGTCACCAGCGACCTTACCGACCAGCAGGGGCCGCTCTTGAACCCGGTACTGTACCGGAATGTGATCAAGCCAGTCGAGGCCGAGTTCGCGCGCCGGCTCCACTCGATGGCAGACGTGAAGGTCAACTACCATTGCTGCGGTGCGGCATGGCATTTCATCGACGATTTCATAGAGATCGGGTACGACGCGTTGAACCCCGTGCAAGTGTCCGCCGAAGGGATGAACCCGGCGGGGTTGAAAGCAAGCTATGGCGACCGCATCGTCTTCTGGGGTGGTGCTTGCAACCCGCAAGCAACGCTTCCATTCGGGACGCCCGCGGACGTTCGTGCTGAGACCATCCGGAACGTCACCGCGCTGAAAGCTGGCGGGGGGTACATTGCGGCGAGCATCCACAACATCACTTACGACGTGCCTCCCGCCAATGTCGTTGCAATGTTTGATGCGATAGAAGAGTCACGTTCCTATCCGTGAGCAAAGGTGGTACACCGTGCTCATGTACGGGGCGTCTCGCCGAAGAAAGGGCACGCAACGCGCTGGCATTTCGTGTTCTCGCTGGAGAACGGGCATGGCCCTGGCTTGAAGTCGAGGGTGCAACCAAGGGCTTCCTTCAACGTTTCCACCGCGACCGTGATGGCGAGCTTGGTGGCGCGCTTGCAGCAATGCTCGATGTCGTCGGCGACGAGGCCCAGTGCCTTCGATGTCGCGCGGTTTGCCAAGGTGCGCGTTCGTGACGTCGAGGGCGTCGCTCTTGTCAGTATGCTCGTGGCGACCCCGGCGCCTATGGCAGCCCCGCACGCGCCGTAGAAGCCGCACCACCCGCCGGGTATCTTGCCCGATCGCGCGATGCACTCGTCGATGTCCGCGTCGGTTATCGGCTGGCCGCCGGGCTTCTTGCATCCGGCGTTCTTGGCCGCCGTGACGACCACCGCGGGAACGAGCACGTGATGCTCGGGACCGTACATCTTGAACGCCGGGTGCTTGAGCAACGTGTCTGCCATCACGAACGGGTCGGTCTCGGCGGTGGAAAAAAGGTAGGCTTTCATGACCTCGGTCGTCCCGCGCGCATGGCACGCGTCGCAAACGTAATGCCCTGCCGGGCAGTAAATCTTGGCGTCAAACACTTGCTTGCAATACATGCACTGCATGCTCTTGGTACCGGTGCCGCCATCGATGGAGACAAGATGCTTGCCGCATGCCTCGCACTTGTCAGTTTCTTCATTCATGCCATGTCAAGCAAACCTCGCGGGCGTAATAACCTCGATTTTTAATTCCCAAAACCGAAATTATACTCGGGTGAACGCGCATCGTGGCAGAAGATGACGACGACGGGCTCCCCCGGATCCGGGCAAGGCCAAAAGTATACTCCGACGTCGACGTGCTAACGGCCACCAACAACCGGTTGCGTTACATGTTCGACCATTTCGACAACGTCTGCTTTGCAGTTAGCGGGGGCAAGGATTCCGGCTTGCTCGTGCAATTGGCAAATGCCATCGCTGCCGAAACGGGGCGGCGGTTCTCGATCATGTTCGTCGACCTGGAGGCGATGTACCGGGAGACCGAGCGCTTCGTGCTGTCGATCCGGGAGGCAACGAAACCTAATTGCAAGGAATTCTTCTGGATCTGCTTGCCAATGTGCGAGGACAATGCAACATCCGCGTTAAATCCTGAATTCATCACGTGGGATGAATCTGCGAAGGATGTGTGGGTCCGGGACATCCCGGAAGGCGCGATTACCGTCAACAATAATATCTTCCCGTTCTACGAGAACTTGATGGATTTCAACGATTTCGTGTACATGTTCCTGTGCTGGCTCCACGAGCGGAACCGCGCGACGCGGAGCTGCATGGCCGTCGGCATCCGCACCGACGAGTCCATCCGCCGGTTCATCGCCGTGGCATCCGACACCAAACCGACCTACAACGGCTTGAAATGGACGACCGAGGTCGGGGGTGGCATCTACAACGTGTACCCGTTATATGATTGGCGCGTGGAGGATGTCTGGGGGGCCGTTGCAAAGCTGGACCTGGATTATAACCACGTGTACGATGCAATGTACAAGAACGGCGTGCCGCTTTCCAAGCAACGCATCTGCCAGCCGTTCGGCTCCGCGCAAAAGGCGGGACTCGACCAGTTCCGTGCCATCGAGCCCGAGACGTGGGAAAAGCTGCTGGCCCGCGTGGAAGGCGTGAACTTCGGCGCGATATACTGCCGGTCGTCGTTGTTCGGGAACATCACGTCCATGAAACCCGGCCACCTCACGTGGGAGCAGTACGCCGTGTTCCTGCTGGAGTCCATTGGATTGTACGAGCCGGGCATCATGGCGCGCTACTACCAGAAGATCAAGTATTACTTCCTGTGGTGCGAGAAGAACATGGGCATCCCCTACGCGCGGGTGCCGGAAGCCGACAAGGGCGACGAGCCATCGTGGAAGCGCATCGCGAAGGCCATCGAGCGGAACGACTTCTACATGACGTACTTGCAGTTCGGGTACGATAAAGCGGGAGACAGGTTGCTCATCGAGTTGCGGGAACGGCACCGGCTCACGGGTGACGGGTACATGCAACCCAAGATCATGGCGCGGTTGAAAAACATGGAGAAGGGGCTCGGGCAAGGGCAAGGGCAAGTAGGCGAGACGGACACGACGGACACCACGGAGGCGGGCTCGAAGTGAAAGAAATCATTGACATGCTGAAAAAACACATGCGCGGCAAGTGCTTGGCAGAGCAAGTTGCTATCATTAACGAATTGCGGGCTGCAATGGCCGAAATCTCGCCGTTCAAGGAACCCGTGGACACGCTACTATGGGTCCCCCAAGACCGCGTCCAGGCCAACACTTACAACCCGAATCGCGTTGCGTCTCCCGAGATGCGCCTGCTATACGAGTCGATCAGGTCGGACGGCTACACGCAACCCATCGTTGCCTACCAGCTGCCCGGGGGACGCTACGAGATCGTGGATGGCTTCCACCGCAACCGCGTGGGACGGGAATTTCCCGAGATAAAGGCACGCGTGAAGGGCTACCTTCCCATCGTCGTGATCAACAAGCCGCTGGACGAGCGCATGGGCTCGACCATCCGGCACAACCGGGCACGGGGTACCAACCAGATTCGTGCCATGTCCGACATCGTGCTGGACCTCGTCCGGGAAGGCTGGGAGGATGACAAGATTTGCCAGAAGCTCGGCATGGACCGCGACGAGGTCCTGCGCATGAAGCAAATCTCGGGGCTCAAGGAGGCATTCTCGAATCACGAGTTCTCGAGGTCATGGGAAGAGTTCGAGACCAAGTACTTCGAGAATGAGAAGGGCACGGCGAGCAAGACCGTCGCGAAGAAACCAACCCGCCGGAAGAAGAATGGAACGGCATGACCCGCCGCCCAAGAAGTGGGCAAGGATCGAGCGTGCATGCACCAAGCATTTTTATTAAGTTAGCGGTCTAGATTCACTTATCCTACCTATTTCATCAAAGAAGAGAATGTATCATGAAACGAACACACGCGCGGCTGGTGGCCGCGTCGTTGCTCGCCTTGATCGCGGCGCAAGTGGTGGCACCGGCGCTCGCGGGGGTATCAGCGATCCAGCCCTCGCAGGGCACGCCGGTGAAGGTGTTGTGCTTGACGCAGCGCACCAACGGGGAGTTCGAGGTGCGCTTGGCGCTGAGCACGAAGCATGCCAACGTGTCACGAACGATCGCCATCACGTGGGCGCTCGAGAGCAACTACACGACCCAGACAGCCTTGCTGAACACGTACGACGTCATCATCGTGAACAGCTTCCTACCCAACGATGCGACATTCATCGCAAACCTTGCCAGCGCTGTGGCGGGTGGCGTCGGGTTGTTCTTCTTCGGCGGGTACTACCCAATCCTTGCCGAAGCGCTCGGGGCATCGGTAAAGGCAATGCTGCCCGTCCTGTTCAACGAGCCCTTCACGGTCGAGGAAGAAACGTACGTTGACCAGGGCTGGGTCGGCCAGATCGAGCTCAAGGTCAATGCCGATCACTTGTTCAACGAGACCGCCCCCAACAACGTCGGGCTGCTCCAGCGTAGCGTGGTCTGGGAATCCAGCCCGCTCGTGAAGGAACGCATCTTCGTCCGCGACTCGACGGCCGATGCCAACGTCCTCGTCTACCGGCCGCAGCAAGGCCGGAAGGCGTCCGAGTACAACTGCACGGATGGCGAGCCCCTCGTGGCCTTCCGGCAGCACGGCGCGGGCCGCGTGCTCTGGGTGTCGATGGGCACGGGCTTCATCAACTCGACATTTGCCCTGTACACGACGACGGGCGTCGGGCCCTACTGGAACCGCACGATCGTGCCCGGATCGTCCGAGAAACACAACAAGATTTGGAACCAGCCATGGCATCTGTGGCCATACTTCAATTACTTCCTCTACCAGTCCTCCATGTACCTCGCGGGCAAGGTGGCTTCAGACATCGACACGTACGCCAAGTGGCCGCATTCGCCCATCCCGCACGAGGCCGAGGCTTTCTGGTGGATGGTGTTCGTCGGTGGCTTGTGGGTGTTCAACTTCGTGCTGTTCTTCACGCTCGGCAGGAAGAAGAAGGGCGAGCCACGCCAGGCACCTGCCCCTGCTCCCGCTGGTGGCGAGGACAGCAAGGACAAGCCTGCCGGCGATAAGGCTGGAGAAAGCACGCCAAGCGAGCCCGCGAACGAGCCCAAGGCGATACCAGAACCTGAACCTGCCAAGGATGCAGGTGGCGATTCGCTGTTGCGCAAAGCCGATTCGGAAGGCAGCGACAACAAAGGAGGCGACAGCTAACATGCAACGAAAGCACACGACAATCGTTCTCGCCATGGCCTTCGCGGCCTCGCTCATGCTCGTGGCGTGCGCGCCGGCGGTATCCGCGGTGTCCCCTGCGCAGGTGGACTACAACGGCAACCTCTTGTGGGTGCAGGGCACGACCGTGTCGTACAGGCTCCACCTGGCCCCGACGATCCCCAAGATCAACGATGACCCGGACACGTGGTTGCCGCTCTTCAACAACACGGTGGATATCTCGGCGAACGTCACCTACACGGTAAATGCCATCAGCAGCGGTGTTGCCAACATCACCGAGGCCATCGAGGGCATCGAGATTCGCTACAACCAGCCAATTCTCGCTGCCTCGCCCCCGTACGTCGCGTATTACAACCAGTCCGTGTCCTTGGACGCGTACATCGCGGATTTCGTCCTGGAAACACACGGCGGCGCCAGCATGCCGGGCACGTTCCAGGCCGGGAACCACTCCACGGGCAAGGTCACCATCACGAACAAGACCTTGTTCACGCTTCCCGACATCACCAACGTGGTCTTGTACAACCTGTCCAGCAACGCCATCACCCCGGCCGCAGGCGGCGAGATCGTCAACAAGTTCCTCGTCTCGTCCAACATCACTGGCCCGGTCGGCACGCATCCCAACTTCGTCGTCAACCGCACCATGCGCAGCGGGTACTTCTACACGCCCATGGCCTTCGCGGGCCAGAACGGCACGTTCTGGTTGAACACCGGTGCCAACTACAGTTATTTCAACAATCTTGGATTGTGGGCTGGCAATGACCTTTCCATGGGCTTCAACGAGAACGAAACGTACACTTACACCCTTGGCAGCGTGGAAGACGCGTTCCGGTGGCGTTCCAAGTTCGGTATCGGCTATCCCAAGGTGGGCACGTACGAGAACGCGTGGTACGACACCGAGACGGGCATCCTGCTCGAGTACAAGACGCAGCAAGTCCGGGTCGATTTCATCGGCTATTCCATCCCGATGACGCGCAGCACCACGGCTGGCGATTACACGGACGAGATACCCGAGGAGCACATGCGGTACGTCAAGGGCTCGCTGGTCATGTCATCGCAGCCCGAGGGCATGGGCACGACCTACAACGGTTCCACCCGCAGCGATCGCACCATCACGTGGGATAACATCGACGGGAACCCGCCCGCGGGCGCCCAGTATTACGTGAACGTGTTCTACGCGGGCGTCAAGCCGAACCAGCTGAACTGCAACATCGTCGCGCTGTCGTTCGACTTGCTGGCCAACGCCACGCCCGGCATCCCTGGCTATCCCGCGTGGGCGCTGCTCGTGGCGCTCGGCACCGGTTTCGCGTTGGTGGTCAAGAAGCTCTTGCCGCGCAAGCATACTGCGTGAATTCCAACCCTCCTGGGCGTTCCCATATTTTTTCACTTCTTTTTCCGGTTGTTACCGTTCCTGCCCGTCACGATCGTTTCATGCCCCCCGTGCCATCACGCGGTGAAGTTGAACGAGTTCGATTCTATCTGGTAAAATACTTCCGGGTGTGCTGCGAACGCATCGACGCATTTTTCCGAGCAAAAATAAAACTCACGTACCTTGTACCTCAAATTGAATTGGGCAGTTGCCGTCTCGACGTCCTTCAAGCACACCGGGTCTTTTTCTATCATGGCAGTTGCACCTCGTTTTTTTTTACATCGCGACCCCTTTCAAAAAAACGAGCCCTTAACCTTGCGCGTTATCCCGTTGCATGTCCCCGGCCGCCCGCACCTATCATGTATAACCGGCCGGCAGTTGCCCGATCGCAACCGGTGCATCCACGGCCCGCGCCACGTGCCACGTGCTGGCCGCTGGACCGGTTACGCCAGCAAGCAAGAGCCAGTGAATGCTTCATAGTTGCGGTACCTTCAACACGAACGCGTGCTCGCAAGGCATCCTCCGGTTGAAATCCCCCGGTATCTCGATCGCGAGCACCGTTCCTTGCTGTTCCCACGGGCACGTTCCCTTCTCCTCGAACTCCCGCTTCTGTAACTCCTTGACAGGCGACTCATCTAACTTCATAGTGATGTTCCTTGCTTGGTTTTGGAAAGTTAAAAAATCGCTGCTAATGCTAGAAACGCGACATCCGTCGCTTGAACTTCCGCAGCTTTTTCAAGGTTTTCATGAAAAGCTTGATCTTGTCTTCTAAACTCGTGACACGTCCCTTGTAATCCTCTCCCTTCTTGTAAAGTATCTCCTCGGATACCACGGTCAACCGGGACTGCATTTCCATGAGCATGTTATCCAGGTCCTGGGCCATCCTCTTGTCGAGTTCCGGAACGTGCATGCTCTCCTCTTGCTTCCTCCGCGCGTTGAAATACACCAGGACGACGATGCTCATCGAAACGCTGAAGATGATCACGCCTTGAAACAGCACGTAGAGATTCGGACGTATGAAATCGGTCTGGTTTGTCGTTTCTTTTTCCAATATCACGAACTTGAATTCTGCATACACGCCCGTGGCCCGCGGCGTGTTGAATAGCATCACGACGTAATATTCTCCCGTGTTGTTGAACGGTGGGAACGAGTATTCCGCAGTCAGGTTCATCCCGCCCGACGCGAGGAACGTCAAGAAGTACTGGTTCCGAGTCGGGAAGAATTGGTTCAACACCATCTCCCCCGACGCGGGATGCACGAACGCGGCGATGCCGAGCACCGACTCGAAATCGACCCCGGGGACGGTCGAATTCATGAACACTTCCAGGAAGAGCATATCTCCCATGTGAATCTCGTTCCCGGACGCGCTGATGTTGACCATGAGCTCGTTGCGCAGCATGTACGTGAATACCCGGGAGATGAAATCCGAATTGTTGGCCCCGCCGACGTGGTATGCATCGATGAAATTGGAATCACCGATAAGCAAGAATGCACCGCCCGTGACCCCGTTTTCATGAATTGCAGCAACCGGTGCACCGTACTGGTCCCTTGCAAGAACGTGGTTCATGCTTTCATTCCCGGAGATGTAAAAGGTGGCATACGAAGCCAGCTCGATCGCATCGAGGCCATCACCCGTGATGCCGGGATATGGCATGAACGAGGTGATACTTGCCGATCCTTGATAGCTACCGTTGAAGGTAAAGCCAAAGAGATTGGCGAGCTGCGAGAGCCCCGTGATGTTGCACCCGTCCGGCATGTTCCCGGCCCCGGAAATCAGGTCCTTGATGCCATTCAGGTCGAAATCGAAGTTGAAATCCATCCCGCCAGCCCCCAGCGGTGACGTGGAATTGCCCATGTCGGGTTCAGCGAGCACGATGATCTTGCCCCCTCGATCATAATAATCGAGTAACAACTCGATCTCGCCACTCGAGAAAGGTTTTTCGGGGTCTGGAATGAGAACCGCATCGTACAACTCGAACAGGCTCAACCCGCCGGATGCCATCTGGGTGTAATCCGAGAAGATTATGTAATCATCGAGATCGTAGCCATGCTGGCCAGCGACGTCGAGCAACTGGTTGTAGCTACCCCAGAGCATGTCCCGCTGGTCCCCCGTGAGGATACCCAACAAGTCATTGTGCTGGACATCGAACAAGATTTTACCGCGGGGAAACGCGATCGTGTACTCCACGACCACTGTGTCGATGAATCCTTGGTCGGACGTGAAGTTGATCGTCGAAACGTAGCGACCCTCGCATGGAAAGCCCAAGAAGGTCGCATCCACCAGCATCATGATGGTAGTACCGGTTTCAGCCGTGCAAGGAATGGATCCGTGGCCAGTGGTGGACGTGCTGTTTGCAAAAGATGCGATATCCTCGATGAACGTGACGGATGCGTTTCCTTCGATCTGGTATTGCAAGTTCGTGAGGGGCACCGCGGAATAGACGGTAAGGTTAAAAATCGCGAAATCACCGATGTATTCTATCGCCATCGGTTTCCCGACGGGATGCCGGGGTGTCACCCCAGCGTAGGGGCGCAGCAGACTGGGACCGGTGCCACCCGGGCTTGCCGTCGTGTACATCCGCCCGGGGTGGTACACGAACACGTCCCTCGTGAACACGTTATCGAGGGGGTTGCTCTCGTAGCCGAGGCCGATGGCATCCCCTATGCTGCCGTTGAAAGCGGCGAGGTCCTCGATGGTCATGTTTTCCGGGGAGAAATTAATCAGATCGAGAAGGTTGCTCGCGTTGCTCTGGAGTAAGTCCTCGAAATTGAAGACAATGGTTTGAAGGGAGTCCTGGTCCGTGACTACCCAGCTGATAGCGTACATACCCTCGTAGGTGGGAGCCCACAAAACGGAGAATTCCTGAAGCGCAAGCGGGTGCATAGTTCCCGCGTTCCACAATTCCACGTTGGTCTGGGTGGAGTTATCAAGCACGCGGGATGCCGTGAACGCAACTTGGGTCTGGTTGACATCTTTATTACCGAGGTTCAGCACCAAGCATGTTGACGAAACGATGGTATCCACCTCGTACATGCGGTCGACGTCCATATCGATGATGGCGAGATCGTACACGTCGGGTTCCGGCAAACCAGAAAGGGCCGTCAAGGTCTTGTTCCTTGCCGTGTCGTAATCGAACCCGTTCCCGAACGAAAAATTGATGGAAACATGCGCTCCGGGAAGGAGCACGTCGGACACCTTGTATTTCATGGCGAGGGTCACGTTATCAACGGGATCGCTCGGAGTCGAGGGCGAAAACGAGGTAGAATTATCTTGAACCCACGTTATCGTGTCTTGCAGCCCCCCAACGGCATTGATCTCGCTTGAATGCGTCGACTTTATGAAGAAATGGGACTCGTTGGCGGGCCCCCTCGTGGTGTCGTTGATGTAGAGCATGTCATCGCCGGGGATGAAGTTCGCCTCGTCATCGCTCGCCATGCCCGCGATGTCGTCCAGCTGGAAGTCAAGGTCGGCCTTGAACCACGAGTTCAAGTACACGTCTTGCAGGGTCGTGGCCCCCATATTGATGATGTCGAACCGCAAGCGCATCGTCGCTAGGGATTCTTGCCACGTCTCCCCGGTTATCACGATCGCGAGGGAACTGCCGTGCTTGATCACGGAAACGACGCGCGAGTAATTTCCAACGTGTGTTATGTGCATTTCACGCAACACCTCGTCCATCAAGAGAAAACCAAATGAATCATCGTGCATGATGCCGAACATACCCTGCATCAAGTGCGTGACGTTCCGTTCCAAGCCCACGGGCGTTACATTCTGCACGAGGTTCACGAAAAAATTCAAGGAAGCGTAACTGGATAGAAACCAGAGCGCGGTCCTGTTGTTAAGCCCGAGCTGGTAGTTCGGAACGAACCCACCGTACGGCATGGCAGGGGTGAACGAACGGGCACTGCTGATCCTCGATCGATGCTCCTCGAGAAACGCGTGGGCCGCGGGAAGGTTGATCATGCCGTAACCTTGCACGTTCGGGTCGTGGCCGACATCAACGGCCGTGCGCGTGAGCGCATCCTTGAGCGTCTCGGGACGGGAGAACTGGTTGTCTTGCAACAACAGCGCGCAAGCTCCTGCCACGAAGGCAGCGGACGCGGCGCTGGTATCCAGCGTGGTGTAATTCCCGTTGGAAGCAAGTGGTGTCCCGTACGACGTGCTCAAGTTGACCGGGAGGGAACCATAGCTTCCATAGGATGATAGGTCGAGGCTTGCCAAGCACGACGTGATGTTCGCACCCGGGGCGATCACGTCTGGCTTGGAGAACATTTCCAACGAAGGACCACGGCTGCTGCTTTCTAGAATGCAAGTCTCTGGTCCCGTGGTGTCGGCAGCACCGACGGTGATGGATTGGGATGCCATGCCGGGCGTGTTGATCGTCATGAATGACGGGCCGATGTCCCCGGACGCTGCAACCACCGTGACACCGCGCTTGTTGATTTCCTGGATCGCAACGGTGAGCGGGTCACCGGGATACCCGATGATGTTCCAGCCCGCGACGACGATGTCGGCGCCGTGCTTGAAACAAAATTCCAGGGCACTCACTGCCCAGTGCCAGATCGTTATCCCGATAGCATCCACGCACTTCGCGTTGATGACCTGGGCACCCGGTGCAACGCCCGTGTAATTGCCACCGGAAGCAACCCCGGTCCCTGCAATGATACCGGCAAGGTACGTGCCCTCGCCGTTGATGTCGATGTAGAGCGGGTCCCAGTCCACCAAGCTCACGTTCGCGATCACCTTGATCCCCGCGACGCCCCCCGTGCTGTTGTAGATACCTGCAAGGTCTGGATGGAGCCCGATGCCCGTTGATAGCAAGCCCACGATGACACCCCGCCCGTCCAAGCCCGTGGCGTTCCGGAAATGCGTGACGTTCAAGTAATCGATGCCAGCACCGCTCGGCTCGGAGGGAGAAACGCTCGCAACGGGAGCATTATTTTTCGAGCCAGCCTTCGTGTCGATGGCACGATCGAGCCATGCACTCTTTATTAGCGTTTCGTCATCTTCTTGGAGCAAATTATTGATGGTACGCGGAAGGGCGGTGAAATAGAACCCCGGAACAAGTTCGTATGGAGTGCACGTGAAGCCGGGATGAACGGCAAGCCATGTAGCCATCGCGTCGTGGTCATCGAAGATGAACCATGCCCTCACGTGTGCGCCACCGGCCTCGCCATCGAGGATGGCTTGAAGATCGGGATCTATGTAGGTGGAACGCCCGCTCTCGAATGTATCACCGGGGAACCACGAACGCCCGATGGAATTAGCTGCAGGCACAGCTTGAAACGAGAAGATACAAATGCAAAGTACCAACGCTAACGTCTTGGCCAAGGTGGTGCCACGGGACGTCCTTTCACGGGCTATCATGGGCATGTCGCTCCTAAATACAAGTATTTGAAGCAATACTTTCTTAATTAAATTCAAGCAAGAGCATGGAAGCGAACCGGCAAGATAGACATGGCGATGGCAACAACCAAGATGGCTGAATCGGTGCTGTTCGCGGGCAACGAGTTCAAGGATTGCCTCGAATGGGCAAGGGAACGGTCGGACGAGCGGATCATCGTCAACGTGCAAGGCTTGGAGACGTTCGATCTGGAGGGAGTGGTTAAAAACCTTCCGAAGGCCTTGGTTCGTGCCGGGCTCGACGTGTCTAAACGTATATTCAAGGATTTCATATACCGGAAAGATGCGGGGATTTTACCAAAAGATATCTCCAAGTTCCAGGTGTTCAAGGAGATCGAGGTGCAAGGCATCTTGCTGAAGGCATCCCGCGGCTTCCGGAAGAATTTTTTGGCCGTGAGCGTTGCGAAGGGCACGATAGGCGATACCGACATCCCGGAAGGCACCATCCTCACGATCGGCAACCACAAGACCACCCTCGAGGACGTGAGGACGAACGTCATCCAGCTCGAGAACCAGTTCAAGAAGAATTACGAGGCAAGAAAGTTCTTCGACGGCAGGGAATTGAACGATGCCTACTCGTATTTGAGCAGGATGCTCGAGACCACGAATATCAACGCGCAGGTTTGGGGCGTGTGGTCGAAGACGAAGCAAACGTTCTTCGGCCGCGGGAAGGTGCTGCGCGTTACCGAGAAGAAGTTTCCAAAACACAAGTACTTCATCTTGATGCTCGATGAGGGCACCGTCGGCCATACGAACACGCTCGAGAAGGGACGCATCATCAGGGTCGGGGGCTACGGCCGTATCAACACCGAGCAGGTCATCGGGCGGAAGATCATCATCGAGCCGCAGTTCGAGCACGAGGTGAAGCGCTACGATAATGTCCTGGAAGTCGAGAACTTGACCGTCCATTACGGCGATCCTGCCAAGACGAAACCCATCATCGAGAACGTCAACTTCACCTTGAAGGATGGCGAGATTCTCGGCATCGTGGGCGAGAGCGGGGCAGGCAAGACCACGACCTTGAAAGCCATCATCGGCGACATCAAGGATTACCAGGGAAGCATCAAGGTCTGCGGGGCTCCAGCCCTGGACAAGCAAGTCATCTCACCCATGTACGGCTACGTGCCCCAAGACCTTTCCAAGATGTACCTGACCTACACGCCGCTCCGGAACATCATCCACTTCGGGTCGCAATATGGCATCCCGGAACCCGAGCTGATCCAGCGGGGCAAGGAAATACTGAGGGACCTCGGTATCTTCGCGAAGGCTAACCAGCCCGTGGACCGCCTCTCCGGCGGGGAGAAACGGCGCGTGTCCATCGCGATCGCGCTCGTGCACCGGCCGAGGGTACTCTTTCTCGACGAACCGACTTCCGGCCTTGACCCGACCACGCGCCACGAGTTGTGGAGTTACTTGGACAAGATATCGAGGCAATATGGCATTTCCGAGGTCGTCATCACTCACTATCCAGAGGAAGCAGAATATTGCGACAAGGTGGCCGTGTTCATGAAGGGGAAGGGATTCTTGGAGTTCGGCACCCCGCAGGAACTCAAGCAACGGCTCCCCGGCGGGGGCTACGCCGCCGAGATCACGCTCGAGCGGTTCGATCCCGATGCCCTGGACTTGTTGAAGAAGGTCGAGGACATCGACCTCATCTTGCAGCGTGGCGGTTCCATCAGGATTTTCGCCAAGGAGCTCACCAACACGTTGTACGACAGGATCCTATCAACCTTGAATAATAACGGATACTTGGTGCACCGGATCGAGCCGAAGTCGGAGATCGACATGATCGACTACTTCTTGTTCAAGGTCAAGCAATACAGGAATGAATGAACCGAGGCGTGCCCCGACAATGATGGTCAAGAAGATCAACAAGAAGGAAAATGGCGTGATGCGTTTCCTCGTTCTCGTCCGCAAGGAACTCGCGCTCATCTGGGCAGACAAGCAAGCCTTGGCCATCGTCTTCCTGCTCCCTCTCCTGGCAACCGTAGCAGTAGGCGTCACGGGTGCCAGCACGGAAAGAACGCTTGATATGCTCACATCAGGCAGGCCGGTTGATCTCGGGGTCGTGAACCTCGATAAATCGGTCGGCGACCCGGATCACGTGCTCAGCGAGGAGTTCATAGCCGTCATCCAGCGGCAACCCTACACGACGATTTACCGCTTCGACTCGGTGGCCGCCGCCGAAGAGGCCTTGTACTACGAGAACATCATGGGTTATGTCATCATCCATAACGGGTTCGAGGCGAACGTGTCGGCGCACTTTCCCGCGCTTATGGACTTCTACGCGACGTCCCTGAACATCCTTGCGCAGCCGTTGATAGCCCAGAAGCTCAACGACGCGATCAAGGACTTCAAGACCGAGTACAATTACATGGAGGACGAGATCGTCTACACTAGCGATGACTGGTGGAGGCTGGACTCGCCCTTGTTCACGTCGTGGCCCATGATCATGACCCTGACGCTCATGGCGTCCGGCTTGATGCTGGCGACGCAGAGCGTCGTCGGGGACAGCCCGTGGTTGCGGGTCGCGCTCACGCCAAGCAGGCGCTTCGAGATCATCAGCGCCAAGATATGCGGGTACACGACCATCGGGATGGCACAATCGCTGGTCTTGATAGCTGTCCCCATGGCATTCTTCAACCTGGCCCTCCCGGCGAATTTTTTCGCCGTGTGGGGATATAGCGTCTTCATCTCGTATGCCGGGGTGAGCATGGGCGTGTTTCTATCGACCTTGGCGAAAACGAAGCTCCAAGGCTCCCAGTTTTTCTTGATGGGGTTCATGATGCTGTTCATACTGGGAAGCGGGGTTTTTCTCCAGTCGGGCACCATCGAGAAGTTTTTCCCGATGTTGCACAACATCAACGGCGTTGCATGGCTCGCGTACAAGGACATGGCACCCGAGATCATCTGGTCAACGATCTACCCGCAGCTCATTTTTGGAACGGCATTTTACATCGCTGCGTACATATCGTTGCTATTTAACAAGGAGGCGATCTAAAAGGTGGCACTCGCGAGGAAGATCATCGACGTCAGCAACCTCGTCGTCAAGGTGCGGAAGCTCAAGGAACCCATCATCAAGGGCGTGACCTTCTTTTCATTCGAGGGCGAGATTCTCGGGCTCATAGGTGAATCGGGGGCTGGGAAATCGACGATACTGCGGTGCATCACGGGACAGATGAAGCCAACCAGCGGGAGCGTTACTGTCGCGGGTATCGATATCGTGCACCACAAGCACGAGGCGATCAAGCGGTTCGGGTACGTGCCCCAGCTCGAGCTCATCTCGATCTATCCCCAGTTTTCTGCTTTGGAGAACGTCTATTACTTCGGGAAACTGTATTTATCGGGTACCAAGGATGACGAGATACGACAACGGGCAAGGAACCTCTTGTCTATCCTCGGGTTCAAGGAGGACTTGATGAACAAGAAGGTCGCACACCTTTCTGGTGGTGAAAAGAAACGCGTGAGCATTGCCGTGGGCATGATCCATGACCCGGATGTGCTCTTGCTTGACGAGCCCACGACAGGCCTTGATGTCTCGTTGCGGATCCAGATTTTGAATTACTTGAAGAACTTGAACAAGAAACTCGGCATCTCCATCGTGATCGTCTCGCACGACCTGGAGATCGCACAGTATTGCAACAAGATAGTGCTTCTAGACGGTGGCCGCATCATCGAATTCGGCGATCCGGAAGACTTGATCAACAAGCTCCTTCCGTGCGAGGGCCGGAGCATCAAGCTGGAGGTAACCGAGCTCAACGAGGAGATCATCGAGACCATCCGCGGTATGCCCGAGATGAAATTCGTGATCAAGACTGGCCGAAACGACCTCAAGCTGTTCGCCGATGACATCGACAAGGCCATGATCCCAGAAGAAAGGCGTCTCCATTGAAAGCATCGTGAGCGGGGTTGTAAAAGACACGCTGCTAACATCAAGGATTGGCACAGACGAGCAACAGCAAAATGGCGCGCGGGCAGGACCAGCGGGAGAGTCCTTGAAAGCTACCACGGCAGGCGCGAAGCAAGCGCAAGAAAAACCCCAGGAAAGCACCCCGGATTCCGATACGAAGAAAACGGCACCAAAAACGGAACCGGACAAGAAACCAACCCAAGACCAGGAGGAGGGAAAGTGAAGATGAACGCGCCACCTCGATGCGCAAGGCAGCTCCTCGCGGTACTCTTGCTTGCCTGGATAATCCCCGTCATCACGCAAGGGGTGATTGCCGGGTTCCCGGGCCGTGGCCTCCCGGTTCCAGAAACAAGACCCCTCATGGTCCATGACAGGATGGAAGTTGCGGATTTCGATCCTGCCGGCCCGACGTTGGCCTTGATTTCACCAGCGAATAATAGCTTCGTGTCTGGCATCGTTGCGGGGCCCGTCCCCGTCCTAATCGACGTGTATCCCGGGGTAAGTGCAAGTCTCGATCGAGATGCATTGATTCTCGTGAACGGAACCTGGTTCAACATGACGGACACGTCGAACGGCAATTACAGTTCCTTCATGTACCCGTGGGATTTGACCGGGCCATCGGGGTCGATTCGGACTGCCACCATGATGGTTTTTGACAGCGCTGGACGTAATAACACGTATGATGTTCACGTGACCACGGATAACATTCTACCAAATTGTCACTTCATCGCACCCGTTGACAATGATTACGTGACGCAAGATATCATGATACGCGTTGGTGCTAGCGATGCAAATTCAGGCATTGGAAGCGCGAGCATCACGTTCATTGATCCGTTCGGAAATAGCAGCCAACCCATCGCGCTGCAATACATCGCGGGTGAGTGGCGGTACACGTGGACGTGCATGTCCAACCTATGGTCGATGGGTTGGTACCAAGTTGACCTGGTGGTGGCCGATGTTGCAGGCAACGTGAACACGGCGAGCGTGGACATCTTGCTGGATTACACAGGTCCTTACTTGGAGGTCGTTTCCCCGCTCAACCAGAGCATACTGTCGGGGGTTCAGGACATTAGGTTCAGGATCGGCGATCCTGTTTCGAGCATATCCATGATTTCGGCAAGATTAGGGAACGGGACAGTTTTACCGTTAACGAGCACGTCATTCCAAGACTTTTATACACGGATCGACACATCGACCTTACCGGATGGACAAATAAGCGTTTTGGTGGATGTCGAGAACCAAGCGGGCTTGTTGAATTCCACGAGACTCGCCTACGTCATCGACAACCAACAACCGAACGGCGTCCTTTTTGGTGCAGAGCAGATCAACGATGTCGCGACCTTCCAGTACGCTTGCAATGATTCAAGCGGGATATCACGCATTGCTTGGCATATCGACTCGGGATTGTTGAAAGACATCCCCGTCAGCCTTGCAGGCAATATATCTATCACGACACGCAATTTCCTAGATGGAGTACATGTCTTGCGAGTGATCATCGAAGATAATGCTTCTCCCGTGAACCGCAGGGTAATAGAAAAGAGCATCATTATTGATAACACCAACCCCGAGGTTTCGGTTCAAAACCTTGCCCCCGGGATGGTGATCGACCCGGACCAGGTCATCAAGATCATGGTCTACGACGAGAACCCGACCAACCTGACCTTCTCGATCGATTACAACTTGTACCAAGCGGCCGAGTTCGACGAGCAGGAACGCGTGTGGACGATTTCAATCGCGTCCACGGGCTTGATCTCGGGCACGCATAGCATCCGGCTCATGGGAAGGGATATCACGGGGAACGTGGACGAGGATTTTTACATCTTCACGATTTATTATAAACCCTCGTTTGGTGAACAATTGTGGGCTTGGTTTGTCAGGTGGGCAATCCTGGTCGTTCCAGCCGTGGCCGGTGCAATCATCCTCTCCGCTATCGTGATCCGGCGCAAGAAGCAGGGACAACCGGTCTGGAAAAGAACCCGGAAACAGAGGAGGTAGACAAGAAAACATGAAGAAACGATGTCTTTGGCTCTTGTTGGTTCCGATACTGGTCTTCTCGTTCGTGATCCCCTACCAAGGGCAAGCCCAAGGCACGCGGCCATCCCAAGCAACGAACGCGCCCTTGAAGTCAGAAACGACGTACAACATAACACGCCCAGATGATTTCTTTTTCTTGTTCAACTCGACCGGTAACACCATCACGTGGGTCGTGAAAAGCCTCATCGTTTTGAACCCCGTGTATGACATCTATTACAATGGCATTTGGAATGCATCGGGCACGTGGAAATCCGGGTATCCCGTCTCGGTCTCGATAGACGGGCTTGGCATCGGGAATTACAACGTGACGATCATCGCGGGTGATGATGCCGGTGGGAGCATTCAAGACACGGTCTTCGTGTTCGTCGTTGAAAATGGCTTGCCAATCCTCAGTCGACCCGGGGACGTGCATTGCACCACGGACGAGCGGGCGAGCCTGGTCATCTCCTGGACCATCACTGACCTCACGACTGCCGGAACGCAGACATACATTATCCGCGTGGACGATGACATCGTCATCTCGGGAAAGTGGATTTCTCTCGACACGGTCACGTT
Organism: Promethearchaeota archaeon; assembly: GCA_041305945.1. GTDB lineage: Archaea > Asgardarchaeota > Lokiarchaeia > Sigyniarchaeales > Sigyniarchaeaceae > JBGLND01. The sequence continues at coordinate 736,692 of JBGLND010000001.1, read as the reverse complement.
CCCACTCGAGCTGGTTCCACGCGGCAACCACACGGTCACGATCATCGTCACCGATGGTTCTGGGCATTCCGTCATGGACGATGTGCAGGTAACCGTCGTGTTTCCCAGCAACTCCCCGCCCGTGCTGGTCTCACCCGGCAACCCAACGATCGTCACGGGTAACCTGGGAAGCAAGGTCTCGTGGCGGGTGTTCGACCACGTGCTCGATGTTGCCACGTTCAACATCACCCGGGACGGGCAAGTGGTGGTAACAGGCGCGTGGGTATCGGGGATGGAATTGTCGGTGGACGTGAGCGAGTTGCCGCCTGGCACCTATGATCTAGCGTGCACCGTCCACGATGGCCTCGGGGAAACGACGACGAGCCTTGTTCGATTGACCGTCGATGATCGCACGATCATCGAGAAAACCACGGCGTTTTTCGTCAACAATATCCAGTGGTTCATCTTAGGCGGGATAGTCGTTTCATTCTTGTTATTGCACAAGGCATTATCGGCCGTGATGCGAAAGATCCGTGCAATGTCGGACAGGAAAAAAGCACGGGATCATTCCCGGCAGGTTGTTGTGAAAACGCCCAAAGAGCCGCGCTTCGGGCACAAGGCAAGCACCGGCACGCGAGGTGAGACCCCATGAATCGGAAGCAACATTGCCACGGCACCGGTACCGGCACCGGCGTTCCTTGCTGGAATGTAGCCATCTCGCTTGTCATGCTTGGCATGGTGCTCGGGGCAAGCATCTCCCTCTTCACGACGATCGCTTGCACCACGGGATGCAACCAGATGGAAGACAAAGGCGAGTTCATGCTTGGTGGCTCGCGATTGGTCTCCTCGGATGGGGGTTTTTACGCCAATTTCACTGCAAACGACACGCAAATCTTCGAGAACCAGAGAATCAAGTTCACCTTCACGGGAGACCTTGGTATTGCACCGGTGACGTTTCAATGGGACTTTGGCGATGGAAAATTGAACGCTACCACCCAAGATGCGCTCCACCGGTACGACAGCCCCGGTAACTTCACGGTTACCCTAACCATCACCGACAGCTACGGGAACGGCTCGACCCTTGCGAGAAGTAATTACATACAGGTGATGGACCTCGTCCCGGTTGCAAATTTCACGATGAATTGCACGAACGTCATCACGGTGCAAACGTGGGTTTCGTTCCAGTTTACCGGATTTGATGGAAGCCTTCCCGCCAATTACTCGTGGGATTTTGGAGACAGCCTCACGTCGGTAGCTCGCGAGCCCATCCACCAGTACACGTCGACGGGCAACTTCTCCATCGTCTTGGAAGTGCGGGACCGGAACGGCAACATGAGCACCGTGACGAAGCTAATTCGCGTGGTGGAACCCGCGATCGACCCCGCGATCGTGGCCGGGTTCACCGCGAACAGGACGGAAATCGAGGTAGGGGCGAGCATCCAGTTCAACTTCACCGGGAGCACGGGAGGCGCCCCAGCCTCGTTCTTGTGGTCGTTCGATGACGGGACGGGCATGGTCACCACGGAGCATGCAACGCACGCGTTCATGAAGGAAGGACGGTTCAACGTGACCCTCGTTGTGGTCGGCGCGGGGGGCCGGACTGCCATGCACACCATGCAAATCGTCGTTTCCAGGCCGTTTGATTTCATGATATTGCTCTATGCAATAGCAATCCCGCTAGGTAGCATTGGATTGATCTTTGTCATCGGGTTCGTGGCGCGCAAGAGGCGTGGCATGACGAGGACCGTGGAACCGGTGTACGTTGACACGCCGAAGGAAGCCCTTGACATCGGACAACTCAAGGAAGGTGCTCCGGAACAAGGGGCAGTCTCGACGGGACTCGCGTCCAGTTCCCGCGCGAGCCGTGATTCCGAAACCGGAGCCGAGCACGACGTCCCAAGTCAACAACGATTCCAGAAACCTGTCAACAAGAAACGCAGGGCCATCAAGACGATCACGATGCTCGCTGCATTCGGGCTGGGCGTCGGCGGGTTCCAGTTCATGCAAAGCTCGTTGTTACCCGCGATGCTGGCCGTCCAGAACGCCCCGCCAATGAGCGAGAGCGCGGCCATCGCGCAAGCGGCCGTGAATGCCGCGTTGCTTCCGACCTTGTTGCTGCTGATACCCGCGGGAGTTCTATTCGTGTGCAGCCTCGCGCTTAGCCAATACGTTGTTCAAGAAGGTGCACGCACCGGGCAGCCCGGCGACGTGCCTGCAAGGCAAGTGCATGAAAAACCACGCGTTCGGGATTCAGGGGGGGTATCCACGGCATTGAAGGCCGCACGGGAGAAGCTGCACGGTCTTGGCCAGGTATGCATCGGGAAGTACAAGGATTTCAATGCATCGGTGCAAGCCTACCTCGGGACCGGGCTGCAACGCTACAAGCGGCTCGAGGCCATCAAGATCAGCCTTCTTGCCGGGGCGATTGTACTGGGCGCGGTCGGGTTCTATATCTTCAACAATTCTACCGATGCATTCTTGAGCCTTGCCACGCTCGTCCCGGCGGGCGTGCTATTCCTCCTCGGCCTCGCGGTGCCGCTCGTGAAACCTGCAGATGCGATAGCCAAGCCCAACGTGCTGGAAGAGCGTGCCCCGAAACACGTTGACAGGCGGCGGAAGGCGATCAAGATAAGCATGCTGGTCATCGCGTTCGTGCTGGGCGTGATCGGGTTCTATCTCCTCAACAATTCTGCAGATCTAATCTTGACCCTTGCCATGCTCGTCCCGGCGGGGGTGCTGTTCGTCCTCGGACTCCTAGTGAGGTTATCGACCGTCCCGGGAGCCATTGAAGGCACGGAAACGGCACGAACGACGCAAACGACGGAATCGCAGTCATCCCAACCGTCAACCCAGTCTCCGAAACCAGGTGCCCGGGAACATCCAGCCGGATCACGGCCAAGTTCTACGACTCAAGAACCAAGCAAGCAGGATAACGGGCACCCGCCCGCGGGCACGCGAGGGAAAACCCTCGATGCGTTGAAAGATTCCATGCACGGGGCGATCGACCCGAGCCAACCTGCCTACAAGAAAATCAAGGCCATCAAGATTAGCCTCTTGGCCGTGGCGATCGGCGTTGGTGCGATCGGGCTTTATTATTTCGACATATCTGCAGACGCGTTCCTGACCCTTGCCATGCTGGCCACCGCCGGCATTTGTTTGGTCGTTGGCCTCTCGGTGAAGGTGACGAGGCAGGACCCGGCCATGAAGAAACAAGAATCGCCAAGCGCGAGCCTCCATGCAACGGTTAACAAGAAACGCTTGGCCATCAAGATTGGCTTGCTATCGGCGGCAATCGTGCTGGGCGTGGCAGGATTCCACTTTTTCAACACGTCTGCGGAAGCATACTTGACCATTGCCACGTTGGCTCCTGCTGGCGTGCTGCTGGTGCTCGCCCTCGCGGTGAAAACCCGCGATGCATGATCTCGTGCTCTTTTTTTTATTCCCTAATGAATTCCCCCGATTTCCGGAGAGTGCGCGCACGTGAATAAATGGTTATTTACGTTACGGATGATAACAATATGAACGATGATGGACCCCGCCACGTCAGACGGAACCCCGAATAGCAATGCAGGTCCGAAAATAGAAGCAGGACTGACGACGCAAGAGCTGTGGGAAAACATCGGGTTTCACCGGGCCATAGCCGGCATGTTCTTCCAGCTACCATTCACGCTCATCTCCGCAGTCCTTGGCTTGTCATTGATGAGCCTCGTGTATAACTTCTTGTACCCCTTTCCGGAGTCAGGCGGGTACAGCGGTGCGGCAACGGGACTTTTCAGCTTGATGTTCTACACGTTCGATCTCGGCACGGCGAACATCATAAACCGGTTTATCGGCGAGACGAACATCAAGGACCCGAAAAAGATGGTGACCTATATCCAGTACTTTATATGGTACCAAATGATCACCGGGCTCGTCCAAACGACAGCCATATCGGTATTTGCCTTGTTTTTCGTGCCCAGAAGCCAGCTTGCCTACACCGTCTGGATCATGGTCATTTTTTCCACCGTGCAATATCCGGGCTTTCTCGGGATTTTTCGAGGCGTGCTCGACACGCTCCAGCAGTTCCACAAGGTAACCATCCTCAACTTCATCGCGGGAGAGGTCTTCCAGCGCATCACGCAGATCGGGTTCGTCATCTGGGGGCGCTGGTGGGGCATGAACGACCCCGCGATCGGGGATATCATGGGGATCGCCATCGGATCGGCTATCGGGACCTACGTGGATGATTTCATCGCTACCGCGGTGTCGGCGCATTACTTCTCCAAGATCATGGCGCAGCACGGCTTCACCGCCCGCGATTGCTTCCGGCACGATTTCGACCGGGGGCTCGTCAAGACGTGCTTGTCATGGGGCATCAAGTCCGGCATCCCGAACTTCTTCTGGACGCTGAACGGGTTCATCTCGTTCACGCTCTGGCTCACGATGGTACCCCAGTACACGACATTCGCCGCCTTGGCAGGATTTAGCGGGATGTTCGGGAGCATGATGGGCATTTCCCCGCCGCTCGGAGGTAGCATCAGCGAAGCGTATTTCAACGGGAAAACGCGCCTCTTGCAGTTTTACATCCACCAGTCGATCCTCATCACGGGCATGCTCCAGTTTCTTATGCTCACGATAGGACTGGTCATCATGCTCGTGTTCGAGCCAATCCTGCTGGCATTTGGCTTGCAGTTTTACTTGCTCAGCGTCGTGTTCATCCTCCCGCGCATGGTTCGCGACAGCCAGCAGCCGTACAATGGCTTCGCGGAGTTCACGACGACCCAGTGCGGCCACATCAACTTCCAGATGGCCATCGATTTTTACGAGGCTGGCGTCGCCATCCTGTCATGGTTCATCTTCATCGCGTGGCTGCAAGTCCCCCAGCAATTCGGCATCATCGCCATCGCGTGGCTCATGCCGTGCGCCGAGATGCCCGCCATCGTGTCCAAGGTGCTCATCTCGCTGGTGTACGTGCACAAGCGGATCATCAAGCTGAAGGTCCCGTGGACACGCGCGTTCATGATCCCGGCGGCCTCCACGGCGATCACGTTCTCCATCGCCTACGCGTACGTCATGCTGGTCTTCCACCCGCTCAACGAGGCATTCGGCATCGTCGTGAGCTTGATCCCGTCCGTGGCATTCCTCATCCTGGTCGTCCCGTTTTTCATCTTCTTCCCCTTGACCGGGGCGCTTGGCGCGTGGGACGAGGAAACACTGACCATGTTCAAGCACGCGTGCAAGATGAGCGGGCTGGGAAAGTTTTTCATGGTACCATTGATCAAGATACTGACCTACGTCACGGAACACTCCAAGCTGCACGGTCGCTTCGCGATGGACCACGCGGAGGCAGCCATTGAAGCAAGGGAACTCATGGAGATCAAGAACGCGAAGTCAGCCATCAAGACCAGGGTTTTGTGAGGAGGGAGGCGAGCCACGACCGCAGCAAGCACGGAACCGCCCGGGGGGGAAGTCGTCAGCATCGATGAGATCTCCGCTAGCGAGCTCTGGGATAACGTTGGCTTCCACAGGCCGCTGGCAGGATTCTTTTACAATCTCCCGTTTTACTTGGGGGTAATGATCGTCGGTATCATCGGGTTCTCGTGGTTGTATGGCTTTTTGTACCCCTTTCCCGAGGCTGCTGGCTACCGAGCCGCGGCAACGGCCATCTTCGGATTATTCTTCCAGGCATTCGATCTCGGCACGGCGAACATCATGAACCGTTTTCTCGGCGAGGCGAGCATCAAGGACCCGTCGAAAATGTTGAACTACATTCAATATTTCATATGGTACCAGATGATCACGGGCTTGATCCAAACGACCACGGTAAGCATCTACGCGCTGGCATTTGTTCCGCAAGGACAGCTCGGGTATGCGGTCTGGATCATGCTGATACACAGCACGACCCAATATCCTGGTTTTCTTGGCGTGTTCAGGAATATCTTGAACACGTTACAGCAATACCATCGCACGGCGATCCTCAATTTCATATCCAGCGAACTCGTCCAGCGCGTGACCGAGATCGTGTTCGTGCTGCTCGGGCGCCACGTGGGCGCTTCGAATCCTGCCATCGGCGAGATCATGGGAATCGCCATCGGGTCGGACGGTTCTCTTGAACGTCTCGTTTCGTATGGGAACCACGTTTATCCCCGCCAATATGCCTATCATCACGACGTTCGCAGAAAGAACATTCCCTGCCCTGGTCGCTATCTCGTCTGCATCCACAACGATCACGTTCTTTGAAGCATCATGGAGGTCACGCTCTATCTCGGGGATTGGCGGGTATTCCCACTCGTTATACGCCGTGATAGCTCCAAATGGGCAGACCTTGTCGATGATACAACGGGTACATCCCGTGCAGGAGTCAAGCACCATCGAGTAGCCATTCCTGATTTCCCGGGCTGGCCCGGTCACAAGCGTGTATGTATTCTTTTCATTATTCGATTCCTGGAACACTTGACTCGGAACACAATGCGAAAGGCAATTGCCGCATCCAATGCACTTGTTCCCGTCGATCTTGAGCTTCCGGTGCGTGAGCACGGAGGGCGGGATGAGCGAGTTGCTGGATGCGATGATGTAAGTCTCGGGATTGACGAAATTCAACGCCCTGAGGGCCTCGGATATCTCGAACGCGAGCAACACGTCGACATCGCCTTCGACCATAAATGGACCTTCGAGTGATTTACCAAAGCGGATGTACGAAAGCACCGAACCACCACGTTGGCTCATCCCGTGTGTCTCAGCCGTCCGGACCTTAAAACCGTCATTCAATGCAGCCCAACCTAGAATCATTGATGCCCTGATAACGCCGGTGCCTCCAATACCGACACAAAGCAAGTTGTAATTGTCCTTGCTCGAGTTACAGTTGCCCGTGCCTAGCGAGTTCGATGCCATGAGAATCCGCGTTCTTTTGTACGCGATAAAATCGCCCACCATCTTAAAATTCATCCATTATAACGGGCTCGTACCACCGTGCTGTGCATCTTGGAGAATATTACGGCGGAAAATGCACGAGCAGTGCAAAAAAAAAAGGTTATGAACGTATCCCTACTTCTTCAAGCCACGGAATTCTTTCGGCTTGTCACGAAGGTCCTTGTATCTGATTGCCTTTCCTTCGGGAACCGGCAACGTCCCGGCGGGAACCACGGCCACGGGTATCTTCATCATCGTTGCTTCGTAGAGCATTTTCTCCAGGGTGCTCTTAATCCGATTGAAATCGGTGCCAGACTTCCCTTCGACGGTAACGTAGATGTGGTCCATCACGCCTTCCGTCTTGATGAGCATTTCCCAGTTATCCGTGGTTTCCGCTAGCTTGTATATTTCCTCCTCGATCATGCTAGGGTAAAGGTTCACGCCCTTGATGATGAGCATCTCGTCTTTCCGGCCGGAGATTCTCTCCATGACCCATCCCGTTCGGCCGCATGCACACGTGCTTTTCCGGATCCTGGTGAGATCGCCCGTGCGATATCGTAAAATCGGCATGGCCTCCCTGAATAAGGTCGTGAGGACTAGCTCGCCCCACTCGCCCTCGCCGAGCAGGTCACCCGTCTTCGGGTCGACGACCTCGGGATAGAAGTAATCCGACCAGACATGCAGCCCATCCTGCTCCAAGCACTCGCAGGAAACACCGGGGCCGCCGCCTTCGGTCAGCCCGTAGTTATCATAGGCCTTGCAACTCAGGCCCTTTTCAATACGCACGCGGCTTGCCTCGTTCCATGCTTCCGCCCCGATGATGGCACGCTTCAATGACAAGTCCTTGGCTGGGTCCAACCCGAGTTCCGCGGCCTGTTCGGCGAGTCTCAAGGCGAACGAAGGTATGGCGTGGATGCTCGTTACCTTGAAGTCGATAAAAAACTGGATTTGCTTCGCGGACATGCCACCCCCGAAGGGAATGACGAGCGCACCCACGCGGGTTGCACCCTGGGTGTAACCGAACCCGCCCGTGAAGAGGCCCGATGACGTGGTATTCTGGAACACGTCCTTGTTGGTCATCCCGATGGCCACGAGATTCTTCGCAGTAAGGTCGGTCCAGCTTTCCAAGTCGTTTCTCGTGTAGAAGCCCGTCGTCGGCCTGTTACCGGACGTGCCCGACGTCGCGTGCATGCGGACAAGCGTGTCACGGGGCACGCAAAGTAAGCCCATAGGGTAATTGTCGAGGAAGTCATGCTTCTCCATGAACGGGAATTTCTTGATATCGTCCAGCGTGTTGAAGGATTCGGGGGTTACGCCGGCATTTTTTATCTTGTCGTGCAAGTACTTGTTATTGTTCCACATGTTTTTGATCGTTTTCTTGATCCCATCTTCTTGGACCTTTACAAGGTCGTTCCACGGGAGTTTCTCGCGTTTTTCATTGAAATAAAGGTAATCCTTGGTCATGTGCATCACGTTGCTTACTTTGAGCAAAACGCGTTCGGGGGAAACCCGTTTTCGTTGCCCAAAATTGCGAATCATTGGTATCACTTAAATCCCACCACGATCCGATTGCGGTGCAACCGTTCGAGGTGGTTCACGGGAAATCCATGTGCATGTGCATTTGGTTCCGCGAAATGTTCGAGTAAAAATAAATGCAAATCTTTCCTCAATAATCCGCAATGATTGCATTTATCGAATGCTTGCCTCTCGAACGGCTCGGCCATTCAATATTTCTTTTTCAATAGAAATTCAAGTTCATAAAGTGAAGGATTCACGTTTCCTTTTTTTTCGAGAATGAAGCGCAGGTGTTATTCTATAAATCAACCGTTGGATGCATTGAAATTAATTTAAATCGTTTCGATAAACAAGGGCTTGCATCCTCATTCACGATTTAGTGTCGTGCTTCCAAATCATCGAGACGGGTCACCTTTTGTAAGAATAAAAGTCGCAGCATCGTTTTGCTTTTGCGATGAAACGAACGGGATTAACCAATACCGGGCGATGATCACCTCATGAATGACCTATCCGAGGATGATTTGCCGAAGCGATTCGAGGTCGTGCCCTATTCGACCTTCTTCAAGCTGTGGTACGCACTTCAGAAGGCTCTGAGCCCCGAAGAAAAAGCGGAGATATTCACCAAGCTCGGTCGAACTATTGGTAAAGAATTTGACCCCCAAGGTATCGAAAATATTGAAGATTTTCTCGTTCACGTTAAAGATTTCCTCACGAAAGAATGGCCAATTACGGATAACGCTGATCTAAGGGCAGTCGTGGATGAGAACGGTGCCGTTACCAAGATCGCCGTCAAGCAAGACAGCTGTCGCATGTGTTTTGCCAACACCTACTACAAGCTGCACGATCACGGCGCGCCCTCGTGCATGTTCCCGCAGGTGATGTTGGGGATATTGGCCAAGGTAAAGAATAAATTCCATTTCAAGAACCTCCGGTATGAAGGGGTGGAGAAAGGTCGTGTTGGCGAATGCACGATGACGTGGAATGTCAGCGCGTGATGAAAGTCGATTCTCGTACTAGCGGTGGCTCGTGAAGCTCGCCGTGGAAGCTCTTTTTTAAGCGGGAAGCTAACTAAAATCTATATTCCCATCTGTTACCGATCCATTGGGTCGAGGAACGTTATCCATGAACGAGATACTCTACTGGAACAAGGAAATTGAAACCGCCAGCAGGGAAACCATCAATGAAATCCAAACCCGGCGGTTCAAGGAACTTCTCAATCGTGTATACGAGAAAGTTGCACATTACAAGAAAAAATTCTCGGCAATGGGCATCACGCCCGACGATTTCAAGTCGTTGGCTGACTTGAAGAAATTTCCCATCACCGTGAAAACCGACTTGCGAGACAACTATCCTTTCGGTTTGTTCGCGGAACCGTTGGAGAACATCGTGCGCATTCACGCCAGTTCGGGCACGACTGGAAAGCCGACTGTCGTGGGATACACGAAGCACGATATAGATGACGTGTGGACAGAAGTAATGGCAAGATCGCTTGTTGCTGCTGGAACGACAAAAAAGGATGTCGTGCATAATGCATACGGTTATGGTTTATTCACTGGTGGCTTGGGCATTCATTACGGTGCCGAGCGTATCGGTGCTGCGGTCATTCCAATTAGCGGTGGCATGACGGAACGCCAGCTCATGCTCATGGAAGACTTTGGTAGCACGGTGCTGACGTGCACGCCGTCATACGCCGCATTCCTGGGTGAAACCATCAAGCAACAAGGTATCAGGGACCGGTTGAAGATCCACACGGGCGTCTTCGGTGCCGAGCCGTGGTCCGAAAAAATGCGTGAAAAACTTGAGGATTTGCTTGGCATCAATGCAATCGATATCTATGGCTTATCCGAAATATGTGGCCCCGGTGTCTCCAACGAGTGCATTTTCAAGCATGGCCCTCACGTCTGGGAAGATCACTTCCTTCCCGAGATCATCGACTCGAAAACGCAAGAACCCGTTGCGCCGGGCGAATCGGGCGAGCTTGTGTTCAGCACCATCACCAAGGAAGGCATTCCTCTCGTGCGGTATACGACCCGGGACATTGCCAAGCTGGATACCGAGAAATGCGAATGCGGTCGCGTGCACGCGCGCCACTCGAAGATCACGGGCCGCTCTGATGACATGCTCATCATCCGCGGCGTGAACGTGTTCCCGTCACAAGTAGAGCACGTGCTCATGAAAATTCCGGGTGTCGCGGAGCATTACGAGATCGTGGTCGACAGGGACGTGCTTGACATGCTCAAGGTACGCGTGGAGCTCACGCCCAAGACCTTCTCCGACAAGATGTCTGAACTCGAGGGATTGAAGAAGCAGATCGAAAAAGAATTGAATTTCACCCTGCAAATCAGTGCCACGGTTGAACTCGTTGCCCCCGGTACCATCCCCCGCTCGGTCGGCAAGGCCAAGCGGGTTATCGACATGCGAAAGGAGATTTAAGAAACATCGAGGTGATAAACACATGGTAACGCAAATCTCGGTTTTTCTACCGAACCGGCCAAACCAGTTATCGAAGGTAACCCAGATCCTCATGAAGGAATCGATCAACATACGTGCTCTCACGGTGAGCGAGACCTCGGATTACGGCATCTTGCGCATGATCGTGTCCGATCCGGAAAAAGCCCAGAAGGTGCTGCAAGGAAGCTTCCTCGTCGACCAGACGGACGTGATAGCTTGCGAGCTAAAGGACAAACCAGGCGGGCTTTACGAGATCGCGAAGATACTCGGGGAAGCAGGGATCAACATCGAGTATTTATACGCTTTCGTGGGAAAGTCCGCGCAAGCCATCTTGGTCCTGCGCGTGGAAAACCAGATGCAAGCCAAGGCGATAGATGCCTTGGAAGCTAACAACATCGCGATCTTCCCACCGGAACAGATATACGGGCTTTAATACAGCGTAAATCCCTTTATTTTTATTTCTCAACCAACCGGGGCACGTCGACATTGAATCTCGCATTGATCGTGGGCACGCGCAACGAGACCAAGTTGCAAGCGGTGTTGGAAGCGGTGGGTCGTTTGAAACACATCGTGGATGGTCCTGTCGACATCGTGCCCTTTCACGTCGAAACTATCGCGCAACCGTTCAACGAGCAAGTGGTGGCGTCCGCGATGCACCGTGCAAGGGTAGCGTTGGGGCATGCAAGCACTTTGAAACGCGAAACCACTCCTGACACCACCTTGGGAATTGGCATCGAGGGTGGCATCGTCGAACTCTACGACACCTCCTACATCACTGCATATTGCCACGCTGAAGCAGCATCCGGGGAGCATCATGGCGCGTGGACGGCGTTCCTCGAGTGTCCCCTTGCAATACTTGCGAAGCTGGAAGCCGGGGGGGAACTCGGTCCCGTTGTGGACATTTTACGCGCGGAAAAGGGATTGACCTGGCGAGGGGGCGCGTTTGGCACGCTCACCTCGGAATTGTACACCCGGAAGGCAGCGTTGGCCGATGCGCTCGTCCTCTGTCTCGTCCCGTTTTTCATACGGCTGGGATGAGGGGGATGTCGACGGGGACGATAGAGGTCTCCCCGTTCTCCGATATCAGCACGACCTTGGGGCTTACTTGTTTCTGGAACGGCGAGGACGATCCATTTCGAGCGGAAAAGATGCTGATGAGCTTGTTGTTGAAAAAATACTTGAAGCCTTGCTGGAACTTCTCGTGAGCGCGAATGACCAAAGAAAGCTTGTGCTTTTCCATGAAGGCGAGCAAGGTACCTTGCCCAAATTCCTTGACCATGCCTCCGCGGCTGCTTTTCTTGAAACCGTTCATGTTTTTTTCCACCGGGTCGTTCCACAATAGCTCGAGGACTTGCTCCGTTTCCGGTTCAACCTCCCGCGGTAACCGGTTGATGTAGCCGAGCGTGTCCAAGGTTGATGGTATCCCGCCATGCACGAGAAACGCGCCCGTCCACGTCCTGGCTGCAAGCGGCATCTGGGCGAACGCCCTATTGTACAAGTGCCACAAGATCTTGCCGTCCGTTATCCCGAACTGCTGGTTTAGATGGTCCCGGAAGCCGTCCCTCTCGTTGATCGAAGCTATCTCATGGTTCCCGCGGAGCAAGGTCACGCTGTTCGGGTGCAACAACTTCAACGAGAACACGAGATTGATAACATCAACTTGATGCTTGCCACGATCGACGTAATCGCCGAGAAACACAAAATTAACCTTCTCTTCCCTTGTATTCAGTACTTTGCATGCAATCGCGAGGGCAACCGCTATGTCCCCGTGCATGTCCCCGACGATCGTTATGGTGCCGCCCGGGATTATCTTGAGCAATGGCTCGGACGCGAACGCCTCCTCCACGCTGTATACCAAGGTTTTCGCATCGGAGATGCTGATCGCACGGAGCTCATTGAAAATATCTGCCGGTTGCATGCCTGCTCGGGCGATCGCTTCTGTTATCACGTCAAACTCCCTTGAAGTTAAGGCCATCCGCGTGGAACGTTCCCGTTTCTCGCATGGTGGTCGCATCGTGGCCGGTTAAGGATGGATTCTTGTCGTATGGGTTTACATTGCGCGACAATATTTATCCCCAATGTACCATTAGGCGGCCCATACGAAAAGCTCGTCTTTTTCGATCAGGCGGGACTGCAACAAAAAGCGCGTGCTTATCATGGGTTGGTTCGATTTTTTAAAGAAAAAGAAACCCGCTGGTGAATCTCCTTCCACGGGTGATGACGTTGAAAATAAGCCATCCGAGGCGCAGAAACAAATCAACGAGCAAGTAAGCAAGACATTGAAGGAAGAATACCAGCTGTTGATTTTTCTCGACATGGTCTATGCAAATCCCCTCGTGTTCGTGCACGATACCCGCACGAAGCAGAAATACATGAAGGTCATGACGACATTCATGGAGAGTCGCCCGGCCTTGAAGGATTACTGGGCCAGGCCCGATCGCGAGGTCGTCCCGGCCGTAACGAGCATGCTCGGGAAGGGGGATGCGTTCGCTGCTTCTCGAGGGATGGCCCGCTCGCCGCTGGCCATGGTGAACATCATTACCCTGTCCATCTTCGGCGGGATTTTTGGCTTCATGATTTTATCGTCGTTCATCACGGAACTTGCACCCATCGGAACGCCTTTACTGTACATCGGCTTGTGCGTGGTGTGTATCGTTCCAAACATGTTAAAACAGCAAGCCATGAAAAAAGTGGTGCGTTTCCAGGACGAGCACCTCAAGGACTTCATGAAAGAATGCGCCAAGGAGCTCGATACCGTGCACGGAGCAGCGCAGTACCTGCTCTCGGACATGCGCGAGGTGCTCCTTGACCAGGACATCGAGCTTGATTCGCTCCGGTTCCAGCTCCGCAACTCGGATTACAAGGGAATCAAGGTCTTGCAGCAAGGCAAGCCCGCGGGACAAATATTCATGGCATACATCGTTCGTTTTCTTAAGGATGGTGAAAATCCGGACGAACTACCCCCGGTTGGCGACAGCGAAATTGGTACTGATGCAGACGTCGATTTTGAAGTCGGGGCGATCGAAGAAGAAACGAGCGGCCCGGATGAAAAGGGTGCCGCCGCTAAAGGTATCGAGGACAAGGACGAGGACGAGGACGAGGACGTCGATACCGATTGAACGTCGGCACCTGCTGGAATTTCACTCGTATCCCCCAAAGTCCCTGACTTGGGGGGATTTTAATCACGAGATTTTTTTCTCTCCTTGTTCGATAGTCGAGATTCTAAGGAATGGGTTATAAAACCCCCGCCACAATCACGGGAATAAAGGAACCGAGCGTGTACATTGATGAGCAAAGAAATCGAGGAAAAAAAAACACGTGCGCTACGACGTGCTGATTTCCTTGGCGTTATCTTGATTTTTCCGCTTGTGCTCCTCGCGTCGTCTGACGGGGCAATATTGGCTGGGAATCAAGTCCTCATTCTCGCCGATTTGAATGCAACCGTGCTTTTTTTTGGGGTTGTGGTGGGGCTCGGCGTGTTAACGAGTGGTGTTTTCACGTTCGTTTTCGGGTACATGTCCGACAAGCGCTCGCGGAAGCAATTGCTTTTTGTCGGCGGCGTTATCTGGGCGGCGGCAAGCATTTTCATATCGTTCGCGCCCTCCATCGAAACGATGCTCGTGCTGCGGTTGTTTTCAACCATGGGGCTCGGTGCAATAAGTCCTGTCGTGTTTTCATTGCTCAGTGACATGTTCCCCTCCGAAAAAAGAAGCAATTCCTTTGCTTGGTGGGGTATAGCAACCCTGATCGGTGGCTTGGGTGGTGGTGCCATCGCGCTTGCCTTTAACGTGATCCCTTTTGAATCGATACCTAACTGGGAGATGTTGGACTTGCCCCAGAAGATGCTCTACTTGCAAGCCAACTATCCAAGCGAGATCGCCTTGTGGCGTATGCCGTTCTTGCTCGTGGGTGTTCTGGGATTCGCGTTTTGTGCCTTGTTGCTCTTTGTCAAGGAACCGAAGCGAGCATCGCAAGGCAACAAGCCCCCGCCGGTTGCTGCTCGCGAGGCTTGAACGGGTGAACGTGAATGGAGAATGGACACGCGAAAAAACCACCGGGACGTGCTTTTTTCCGGCGGAAACCCAAGAACGCTATCAGCAAGCGCCGCGCGATGCTCATTGCCATGGCGATCGTCGTCGCGGGCGTGATGACCCCCGCGCTGTATTTCATCATTGGCAGGGACCACCCGCTGGTCATCAAGGCATTTCCCGATCCGTTTCTCTTCACCAACGGCACACGTGTCAGCACTAGCGCAGATTGGGACGCGCGACGTGCTGAAATCAAGGGCACGCTCCTTGAAACGGAATACGGGAGCATGCCGGGGCGTCCCGATCGAGTCGACGTCCGCGAGATATCGACCGGTGATCTTGGCGGGGGGACGTTCGTGCACGTTCTCTGCGTTACCATCGTCCCCAGCAACGCATCGGCCGCGGTCTCATTCAATTTCACCGCGTGGGTGTTCGTGCCGGGTGGCACGGGCCCGTTCCCGGTCGTGGTGAAGGCTGGACGCGACGGGGAAGGATTCAACCGTACCGCCATGGACCGTGGGTACGTGTACGCGTGCTACAATAACCTTGAACTCGACCCGGACACGGAGGGGCATGACATAGTGGGTCCTGCCCAGCTTGCCTATCCCAATCACACGTGGGGGAGCGTCGCCGTTTGGGCTTGGGGTGCGATGAGGTTGGTAGACTACCTTCTCGGTGAACCATGGGTTGACACCGATGCTGCGTTCATCCCGGAGATCGACCCTAGTATCATCGCCGTCACCGGGCACTCGCGCCGTGGCAAGGTCGCGCTGCTCGCGGGGGCGCTGGACGAGCGCTTTACCATGGTCGTGCCGAACGGGAGCGGCTGCGGCGGCGCGGGAAGCTTCCTCGTTCAAGGCCCCGCGTGCGAAACGATTGCCGTCATGACCTCGCCATCGCTTTACAAGGCGTGGTTCGAAGCCGGCTTCGGGCGATACGGCTTCGACGAGCGCCGGCTCCCGTTCGACCAGCATTTCCTCCGGGCGCTGGTCGCGCCAAGGATCATGCTCTCCACGGATGCATTGGATGACCTGTGGGCGAATCCCGTCGGCACGCAAGCGGTGTACGATGCATCGATGCCCGTGTTCGAGTTCTTGAATGCATCGGCGCGGAACGGCATTCATTACCGCCAAGGCGGCCATGATTTCACGATGGTGGATTTCGACGTGCTCCTTGACTTCGCGGACGTGATGCTCCGTGACATCAACCGGTCCGGGGATTTTTACATGCGCCCGTTTCGGTTCGTTGCTCCCGTGGATTACACGTTGCCCGTGTAGGCCCGCCAGTTGACCGGCGCGGGAGCGACCATTCTTATTCCTTTTATTTCCCGAACATCTCCTCGGGATTTCAGATGTCGATCGCCCCGATGACGGAAAGGCCATTCATGAGGTATGCCCTGTACCTGCCCGCACCGAGGTAGATCGTTCCCGGCACGTGCAGCACGACGCTGGTAGTGGTTCCAGAAACGCTGACACGATTACAATTGCTGTAATTGACCGGTACCGCTTCCATGTCAACCACGTCGACGAGGAATATGCGAAGCACCGCGACCGGTGTCGTCTGTTTTTGCTCGACACGTGCCGAAATACGATGGTGCTTCTTGTCTGCTAGGAAAGAAACCACGTGGAAATGTTGAGATATATCTTGTGCTATTTCTTCCCCGCTCTCGATCTTGAACGTGCCAACCCCGTGCAGCCGGTGCCGGTGGTTCACGAGCCCCCACGATGCCCACGTGTTCCTCGTGAGCTGCCGGATCAAGGCACGCGTGAACGGGCCGAGCGCGGAGAGGAATTCCTTCAGGCCCACGCGTTTCAAGTGTTGCATCATCATGCTTGCGGTGATGGGGCTCGACGAGCCAAGCTCGGAAACAAGCTTGAATGGATTCCGTTCCCACCATTTCTGGACCACCAGGCTCCCGCCTTGCCGTGCATTCCCCCCCACTTCGATCAAGGAAGCAAAACGGAGCGTGTCCAAGAATATGTTGAAGGATGTTATCTCGAACAAGCAATTCCTTGCTTCCATCATGAAAAAATCGCCATCATGCCGTCCTGAAAACGCGTACACGCTCACGCGTTCTTGCGGGACGAAATCCGCGAACTTCTGCACCGCCCATGCCACGAACTTCCGCTTGTCTGGGTCATGCTCCACGATCGTGAACGGTATCACGAGGCTTGCAAACCCGATCTGGTTGAGGCTCGGGATTATGGCCGGCTGGGGGATGGCCATGTGGACGATGTTGAGCGACCTTCCCTTGAAGGACGTGATTTCACAATTGCCCGGGACCTTTCCTGCCTTGAATACAAGCGTTTCATCGTGAGTTAGAGCCCTTTGTTCAAGCAAACATGTCACATGAATGTTTATTGCATACTCCGTGCCGGGATGGAGGATGTCCCTGGGAATGATGTTAATCGTGCTCCCGTTACTTTGCAACTCGAATTCATGCTCGAAATGAGGTACTGACGTGATCCGGATGGAATCAGGATCCAAGCGGGCCGGTTGCACGCTTCCATCGAGATGCACGAGCAAGCGAATGCTGATCGCGGTCACCGGGTATATTTCCCGTGTTCCCGCGATTGCCTCGCGTTCGATCTTTCCCCCCGGGGTTACCAGGTGCCACGCGGGTCCTTCCCGGGGTGCCCGGAACAAGCGATCGCGCGAGATACACGGGTCGTCCGGTGCGTTCAAGTAATGGTCGTAGGGTATCCACACCACGTCTCCCCCGGCTGATGCCACGGCGAGTCCTTTGTTTCCCAATGCAACAGATGCGTTGATGTTCGGGTAGTCCGTCTCTAGAGCTCGCGGGAGGATATCGAATGACCAGCGCAAGCTGCCACGGGGAGTCATTGCATACACGATGCCATCCCCGCCCCCGAAATAAACGATGTATGTTTCCTTGCTCTCGGGATCTGGTCCCACGGACGCGGAACACCTGATGGCATCTCCTATATAAAAACGCCATTTTTCTTTCCCGGTCGCGGCTTCGATGGCATGGAACGTGCCCGACGATGACCCGACGTACACGGTGCCATCAGGGGCGATCGCCGGCGACGCGTAGACGTGGCCACCGGTTTGAAAGGCCCATTCGATCCTTCCCTTGCGTTTTCTCTCGCTCGTTCCCCGGCCAGGGTTCACTGCATACACGTTGCCGTTGAAAGATGCCACGTACACCGTCCCGTCATCGCCGATCGCGGGTGACGAGACGAGCGCCCCCCTCGTGTCAAGCTTCCAGAGAAGCTTGCCCGTGCCACTATCGAGCGCGTATAACAGCTGGTCGAAGCCGGAGAGGTATACGCTGCCATCGGGCCCGAATGCAGGGGCGCTCCATATCAAGAAACCCGTCCGGAATGCCCAAACAATGCTTCCATCTACCGGCGATAGCTTGTACAGGAAGAAATCGTCGTTGCCCGCGTAAAGGAAGCCATCCGGTCCCGTGACGATGTTCGCCTCGAACCAGAAGTTGGAGGAGAGGGAGAACTGCCTTTTCTCCCTGGCGTGCAAGAAATCACGCTCCCATAGTTTCATTCCATCCTTGGCATACGCGTGCACCATGCCATCACCACCTGCAAGGAAGATGGTGCCGCGGTCATCCATGCATGCCGCCGAGTCCACGATGCCTCCTATGTCATCGTGCCATAGTTCCTTGCCCGAGAGCGGATCGAATGCATAGAACCTCCTGTCCGCGCTTCCCACGTATATGCATTCCTCGGCATCGATGATGGGCGTGGAGAATATGCCATTCCCCGTCCTGAACCGGGCAACGCAGAATTCCGCGGGTGCGTGGGTCTTCCATTCGAGGTTGTTCGCGACCCCGCGGTTCCTTGCATCGCCGCGCATCGACGGCCACGGAGCTTTTCCCGGCGTGTCGTTCACGTGCATCCATCCACCCGCTGCGTCACTTGCGCGACAGCGGGATGGACCTATTCTGCACGAGACTTGTTAATGCTTTCCATGCCATTCCCCCCGCCCCGCCAGGAACGCGGGTCGGGCTGGATGTTGGTGTATCTTAAGGCATCCCACCTTGGATTCCTCGTGAAACCTCCATCGGGATTAGATGAATACCTTGCACCCACGTGGTTCATCGATGCCGGCAACCCTGCCGTGATGGCCAAGGCGAGCGAGATCGTGCAAGGCCTCGATTCCAGCGATTCCGTCGGGCTTGCTACACGGTTGTTCTATTTCGTGCGCGACAAGATACCGTACAAGATCATCTGGGGCTTGCCAACGAGGAAATATCTTCGCGCGAGCGTGACCTTGGAGAGGGGTGATGGTTTCTGCATCGCGAAGGCTAGCTTGCTTGCCGCGCTTGCCCGCGTGCTTGGCATACCTTCACGGCTTCATTTCGCTGACATCATCAACCACCTCGCGCCCAAGAAGCTCACGGATGCCATGGGTTCAAACGTGATGGTGTTCCACGGGTACACGGAATTTTTCCTTGCCGGGCACTGGCTCAAGGTAAACCCCGCCTTCGATCTTCCCCTGGCAGAAGACAAGGGGTACCATCCCGTGGATTTTGACGGGACGCACGATGCGGTCTTCAAGGAGACGGACAGGCTGGGCAACCCGCATTTCGAATACGTCCGGGACCGCGGAACCCGCCCGGATGTCCCATTCAAGGAAATCATCGACGCGTGGACCGACGCGTACGGGAAATCCTTCTACCAAGGTGCATTCTCGAGACCTAGCCCGTGATCCCCTTCAAGATTTCTTCCTTTGCTTCGATCATGGCCATGGACGAGGGGATTCTAGCATCGAAGCGCAGTTTCACATCGAGCCAAGGTGCTTTCTGGTAGAGCATGCGTGCATGCGTCACGTTGGACATCTCTTCCACGACGATTGCCTTCAACGTGTTTAATTTATGGTGTTCTCCGGTGATCGTCGTGTCTTGACCATCCCGCACCAAGAGATACCGGACCGTGTTGAATATCGTGAGAAACGTCCGATGCATGAACTCCACCAAGACGTGTTCATCGTGCACGTTTTTTTCTTGATCCCATGGTAGTGTTTCTTCAATCTTTGATGCTTTTTCCATTAAATCACTTGCTTCCTTGCTCAATTCAACTACAATTCCCATTTCCTTGCAGAAAACATCCCACGCGCGAGATTGATCATCGCTTGCAAATCCCCAGAATGTTTTTGAAGCTGGAAGACTCTCGTGAACCAAGGATTCCAATTCAAAAAGCCGTGCTCGTGATAGACTTTCCTCGTTTTCTTGCTTGTAATACAATGCTCCCTTGAACACGTCCGGGATTTTATAAATCGCGCTAGGAATTAATGGGTGAGCCGGCCCCAGGAAAAAAGGCCCGGTAAAATACGGCGGGATGCACGGGATATGGCCGATGGCTTCGCTCATTTTCTTCCACGCACCAAGCACGTGCTTGGATGCTACACCGAAATCCCGCCGGGCGATGGTGTCAAGGACCTCTTGTCGCGACATGTTCCCGTGCCAGCAAGTCCACCAGCCCAGTTCCTCTGCCCTCGACCCGAATGCCCCGAAGAACATCCATGACTGGAGCACGCCTTGGGGCGAAAGCGAGCGCACGTTCTCCCATTTTTCCAAAAGCCTGTCCATGCACGGGACGTAAGGGACGTGCACGAATTCCAGTCCTAACGCGGTTTCGGTTTTCACGAATAATGGTATTTCACGTTCCTTGCATGTGAAGGATTGTTCCACGATGCGGTCAGACGGGCCCGTGAAATCGACGCTGTAATCCCAGACGTGCTTCGAGTACCCGCGACGGTGTATCCACTGGTCCTTGTCTATCTCGGAAAGCAACCCGACACCTTGCGGGTAGCGCTCGATGAGCTCGATCTGGTAGGGATCGGCCGACCACCTTGTCGCGGAATAGGGCCACGCCATGACCCTCGCGCCCGGGCTCGCTTCGTGCACGGCATCCGAGGTGATCGCTACCAGGTTCGCGACCACGTTTTCGGCTTTGGCTCCCTTGCAGGACGGGCAGCTCGTCTTCCCGGGCACATTCAAGGCGGAATCACTTCCATCACGCGCGGGGTTCATGTAGCAGTGGTAATACGACTCCCCCCCGATGATGAGGATGAGTCCCCCGAGCAACGGCACGTCGTGGAAGAGGGACACCCAGAGCTCCTTGATGAACCGTAGCGTCTCGCCGTCCGACGAGCAGATGCAATGGAGATCGCCCGGTCCCGTTCTCGTGCCCCGTGCAAGCCTCGATCCCCTCGCGCGGGGGTGTGCCATGAATAGCGGGTGGCTGGCAGGCAGCTTGGGGCTCACGGGCACGAAATACAACGAGATGCCATGCGCCAACGCCCGCTCCGTGGCATCCTTGAGCACGGCAACGTGAGCATCCCGTTCCGGGTGGTTCAACTCCGGGAAGATGTTGCTTTTCACGTAAAACAACCAGTCGCCGTAGATGGTCATGCCGTTGCACCCGAGGTGCGCGAGCAAGGCAAACGCGTCGTCCGACAGGAAATCCTCCGACAAGTCGGGAACGAGGAAGTTGGAGCCGACCGGTGCCTGGCTGATCTGCACGTTCCAGAGGGGGATCTTGGTGACCCGTCCTTTCTTCACCCACAATCCCCTGTTCACGCGCATCTCCCGCTCCACGTGAAGCCATCCCGCCCACGAGCCGGCCAAGGTACTCGCGGATACTTCGACCCGCCCGTCATCGATGTCCAGGCAAAACGCGTTCGAGGGCAACGTGCCGTCATGCGTGAACTGGACCGCGCTCGAGGCGGCACTGGATACTTCCACGCCGCATTTTTTCAAGAAATCAACGGCATCTTCTTTTAATGTCGTTATCCTTGCTAGGTTTCCGTCATCGGTGACGTTCCACTTCCCGTCGAGCGTGATGATCGATTCGCGCGGTGCTGGCAGGGGAAATTTGCCTAGTCGCTGGTGCACGGCCCTCCGTTCCTTGAAGATGGGATTCGCGTTTCTTTCCAGCAAGACATCCCGTATCAACAATGAATTGTGGAGCACGTTTTCAATCACCGTAGTTCCACGTCGTCCCGTCCATGAATACCGAGACGTGGGTTACCAGATTATCCATCGGATCGGGTTGGTCGAGGGATAACGTGATCAACTTCCCCCCGATCTTGATCGCCTTCCCGGTCACCGCGAACTTCTCCGGCACGACCTTGAAGCTGCCATAGCCACCCAAGCATGTCTTCCGGCCGTACACGTAATCGATCCCGTCCAGCACGCCGTGGTAATCGTTCACGTGATCGTGTCCCACGAACACCGCCTTCACGGTACCCAGGGATGTCAGGAACCCGTGAACGCGTCCCCGGTCCCGCTCGAAGCAGACGCTCTCGCGCTTGATCCCCTTGGCGATGCCCCGCTCCCAGATATCGTGGTACTCGTGGTTGGGAACGTGGTAGAAGCAGATGCATGGCAACCGTTCCTTGTTCCGTGAAACGACCGTTTCCATCCACCTGGTGACGTTCGGGGGGAGGTGGAACTGCCGCCTCGAGTTCAAGATGAAAAGGTTCCACTTCACGGCCCGCGTATCGGGATCGTGGACCGCGATCCGGAAGTTCCCGCCGTGGAACCCGTCCCACTTCTGGACCGGGATGGACCCGTCGTGCAGGGGTGCCCACGCGTCCTTCTCGCCGTCATCCGAAGACGGGTCCCGTCCCCCGTTCCACTCTTCCATGGCCTTCCGCGTGGCCACGTACAAGCAATTCGGGAGGCGTTCGAGGCATGCTTCCACCGCGTCGAGGGTTTCCCTCGGGTCGCCATACTTGCCGTGCAGTTCTTGATCGTGGTTCCCCCACGCGAAGGTCCATTTCACGTGCTTGCCCACGACATCGTCGAAGGCCTTTAACGTGCGCACCATGGAGCGTTCCTTGCGCAATCCGAACATGTCCCCCGTCACGATCACGAGATCCGCTTCGTGCATGGTCGCGAGGTTCCGCACGTCCCGCATCCAGAGCTTGTCAAGGGGCAAGAAGCTGGTAAGGTGTAGGTCGGTCACTTGGAGGATCTTGATGGTCCTTGCCGGGGGCGTGATCGCGATCGCGAGACCGGATCGTTGCACTTGTATGCCCATCGTTGCAAGGCACCGTGAATGCCCTATCGGTAATGAAGCAATGGCACGCGGGTGAAAGGAAAAAAAATGAAGGTTTGAAAAAAGGGCTCACTGTATCCGCAGCTTCGCACCGCACCGCTCGCAATTCTGCGGGTTGGCCTTGAAATCGTTGAATTCCCTGACGTGCTTGATCAACGCGTGCCCGCAGTTATCGCATTTCGGGACAAAGAACAAGGGCTGGTGGCACTTCGTGCAAGATTCCGTCCCGTGCACCATCGCGTTGGCTTGCTTGATGAACCACTGCTCGCACGCGGCGCAGTACAGGTGGAACGGTTCCTTGGCGACGACGTCGGGCTGCTTGAGTGCGCCCGTGCCTTGGCCTGCCGGCTTCTCGACGTGCTGCGTCTTCATCTTGAAGACGTTCTCCATCACTTCCTTGGCGAAGTTGAAGATGGACACGTTGCCGTTGAATTCCTGGAGCGACTTGCGGAACTTGGACTCGAACTCGCCGATGAATGCCTTCAAGAGCTCGTTGAGCTTCTCGTTCATGTCGCCCGTGAAGAGCAAGGCGTACTTGCAGGTCGCGGTCTCCTCGAGCAATATCTTGAAGCTCTTCCATTCGAGCACGTGCAACTCTGCATCTTGCTCGAAGGAGGACCCGAACGAGGAGATGGCCGAGATGAAACCGGCCACGAGTTGCGGGTCGATGGTTTGCTCGGCGAAGGGTCGCCTGCTTTATCGTAGAGCGATTGCATGATCACATCGAGCTTCTGCTTCCACTCGGGTTCAGCCGTGTCGTCCTTCAAGATGTAGACGTGCAAGTTGCCATCACCCGCGTGGGCGAAGCTCCTGATGCGCAGCCCGTGCGTGGATTCCAGCTCGTTCCTGAACGTCAAAAATTCCGTGATCTTGCTTATGGGCACTACCACGTCACACTCGTCCATCTCGGTGGTCGATGCCTTGATGCCTTCCAGGAACGCACCCCTTGCATTCCAGATGCTCTCCTGTCGTTCTTGCGTGTCCGAGATGAACACGTCCACGGCGTTGTTTTTCAAGCACAGGTGGGCAACGGACTCGTAATCACGCGTGACCTGCTCTTTCGTGCTGCCATCGAAGCTCAACAAGAGATACGCGCTTGCAGAGTGATCCGGGAACTTCTTCCCTAGATATTCTTCCGCGATGGCGATCACGTCGCCTTCCATGAACTCGACGGCAACGGGGGTCACCTCGCCGCGCATGATCTTGGGCACGGCAGCGATCGCTTGGAGGGGATCGGCAAAGGGGACGAGCAAGCTTATCGTGCGTTTCGGGAGGGACACCAGCCGCATTATGATCTTCGTCACGATCGCCAGCGTGCCCTCCGACCCGATGATGAGATTCTTCAAGCTATACCCGGAACTGTTTTTCGCGACCTTCCCCTCGATGTTCATGACGTCGCCGTTCGGAAGGACGATTTCCAAGCCACGAACGTAATCGCGGGTCACCCCGTACTTGACTGCCGTCATGCCACCGGCGTTCGTGGACACGTTCCCGCCGATCGACGCGCTCTGCTCGCCCGGCATCGGTGGGTAAAACAGTCCCCGGTCCGACACGAACGCGCGCAGTTCCATGATCAAAACGCCCGGCTCGACGGTCACCGTCATGTTGTCCTCGTCGAACTCCAGTATCTTGTTCATGGCGCTCAAGTCAAGCAATATTCCCCCGTTAATCGCCACGGCACCCATGACCAAACCAGTCCCTTGTCCTCGCGGCGTGACGGGGATGAGCTTCTCGTTAGCGTATTTTAACACCTGGCTGACTTGTTGCGTGCTCGAAACCTTGACGAGCACCTCTGGAACCGCCCGCATAGATTCGGGGGTCATCTCATCGTGGGTGTAATCCTCGCTGATCTCGCGATCGACGAGAACCTTGTCGTTCCCGCACGTGGACTTGAGGAATTCCACGTCACGATTATCTACCTTCTTGTACGAGGTCATGTCAACTGCATACCTCCGTTCGCGACTCGCGATCTTTCTTAATCAAGTCTATCAAGGCAGGCACCACCTTATACACGTCGCCGACAATGGCGTAATGCGCGATGGAAAAGATCGGCGCGTGCTCGTCGGTGTTGATGGCAACGATGACCTCGGAGCCACCCATACCCGCGCGGAACTGGATTGAACCGGACACGCCGCACGTGATGATCAATTTTGGCTTCACCGTGCGCCCGGACAAGCCGATCTGCCTTGCGGAATCCGCCCAGCCCGCCTCGATGAGGGGGCGGGTGGTCGCGAGCTGGGCATCGAGGAGCCCGGCGAGTTCTTTCACCATCGACAAGTCTTCCCGCTTCTTGATGCCCCGGCCTGCCACCACGATGACGTCCGCATCCTCGATGCCCTTCGCCTTCTCCTTGGCCCGCGTGCCCAAGACCGTGATGCGCGATCCGAGCATGCCATCGTGGAGCTTGCCGGTCACGACGTCTTGGTTCGCTACCGTCGAGCAAGTGGGTGGAGCGTCGAAAATTTTGTAACGCACGGTTGCAAATTGCGGCCGGTGGTTGGGTGTCCGGATGTGTGCCATGATGTTCCCACCAAAGGCAGGCCGTATCTGGTCGAGGTCCGTGTTCACTTGTATGTCGAGGGAGGTGCAGTCCGCGGTGAGGCCCGTCCTGAACCGTGCAGCAACGCGGGGCGCCAAGCTCCTTCCAACCGTGGTTCCACCAACGAGAATGGATGATGGCTTGATATCATTGATGAACTGCTCGAATGCAGCCGCGTATGGTTCGATGCGAAAATGCTTGAATGCTTCATGGTCGTATACATGTACCTTGTCAATGCCATAATCATACAAGACCTTGGCACGTTTTAGTATGTCGTACCCGATGAACAACGCGTGCACGGGGTGGCCGATCTTTGATGCGAGCTGCTTCGCCTTCCCGATAAGCTCGAACGTGACGGGATGGATGTTTCCCTCGAAATGTTCAACATACACGGCGATGCCCCTCCATTCATCCTTGTTTATTTCGATGATGACGTCCTCGATGTACTCGAAGACGTCCGGATGTTTTTTCACGCATGCCTTGCACATCTTGCACGCCGCGGTGATGCTCAAGTAAGCGTTCGCGTATTCCAGGGCATCGAACGGGCAATCCCCGGCGATCGCTGCAGGGTCGATGACCTTGTCTTGATGGATGATGATGTGTCCCACGGGTGCCACCTACGTGAATTTCAATTCCTTCAACTTCTCGCGCAGCCTTGCCGCGAGGGTTCCCGGATCGCCCGTGATAATTTCCTTGGACGTGTTGGATGCCGGGGGAAAGACGCGTTGCACCTTGGTCGGGGAGCCTTTCAGGCCATAGTGCTGGTCGTCCTTGTCTTCGAAATTCATCAACGTCAGTTTCTCCACGGGCCAGGAAACGGTTTGGAGCTTTCGCTTGAACGAGGGAAGCCGTGGCTGGTTGATATCTTTCTCCACGGTCAAGAGACACGGGAACAGCACGTCCGCAACCTGGACCACGTCGGGAAGGTCCGCCTCGACGACGATCGATTTCTCCTTGACCTCCACGACCTTTCGCACGTTCGTCACGTGTGGGATTCCCAGGAATTCGGCGATTTCCGCACCAACCTGGGCGGTGTCACCATCGGTCGTCTGTTTCCCGCAGATCACGATGTCGAACGGGTGCATCTTGATGCCTTGGGACAGCGTGTACGCGGTAGCGAGCACGTCGGACCCGGCAAAGCGCTTGTCCGTCAGCAAGACACCAGTGTCGGCGCCCATCATGTACGCTTCCCGGATGATCGCCTCTGCTTGGGGCGGGCCCATCGTGATCACCCGTATCGTGCCACCACGCGTCTCCTTCAAGTAAAGGGAGACTTCAATGGCGAAAAGATCGAATGGATTCATCTTGGATTCGACATTATCACGAATGAGTGACCCGTTCTCGTCGACATCGACATTGCTTGTCCCCGGTACTTGTTTTATGCAAACGCACATATCAAGAGGATGCACGCCGTCACCGCCTTTCTTGGATGGATGGCGCGTAGGTGAACACGCTGCATGTAAGGTCTAGTGTTTACACCTTGTCGCGACGGTGATACCCATGAAGGAACCTTAAAAAAAATCTCGACCGGTGGCAAAAAAGGGGGGGATGACGATGGCTCACTTCATGACCTTCATGAGCCACGCCCGGAACGATGTCATCACCCGCTCGAGAATCGTGTTATCACCGAGCATCAACGCGCCCATGATTTTCGTCTTGTTGATCACGACCTCGTCGTTCTTGTAAATAATGATACCGTCCTTGTCCGGCTTGCTTAAAAACTCGTAAAACTCTTCTATATAATCTTCAACGCCAATTGCAGACGCGAAGTCATAGGAGAGCATCTTGTTTTTCGTGGTGATGACGTTCTTGAAGCTGTCCATGATGGTTTCGAATGCTGCTTCCTTTCTTGCTTCTGGAGGCAGTTCTCCCTCCGCCCGGTCTAGATCGAGCCCGAGATCGATGTTTTCACCTGGACCCGTGGCTTGAGGTTGGTCCTCCGCATCGAGCCCGGGGAAGGAAAGCGTGGGCGAGGCTTGCGGGTTGGACGTCGGCAGTCCGGATGGCGGGCCGCTCGGAAATGGAGACGTGGGCAGTCCCGGTACCGGGGTTTGAACGGGCTGGGCACGTATCGGGGATTGAAAGTTCAACGGATCGGGAAGCTCGGAGGGAGGCGTGATGCCGGCCATCGATGGCACGCGTATCGGTGGTGCCGCGGGCTTCGTTGGATATGGCGAGGGTGGCCCGCCAGGTTGCGCGGGAAAGGGCGGTGGAGGCCCTGCGGGCTTCGTTGGATATGGCGAGGGTGGCCCGCCAGGAGACGCGGGTTGGGTTGTCCCGCCAAAATGGGACATCATGCGTTGTTCAAGGGAGGAGGGGTGTGAAGCAGGAGCCGGTTTTTGAACGGGAACTGCCGGTTTTATCACGCTTGGTGCAGGAGCAGGATACGCAACAGGCTTGGTAACAGGATGATGATATTGAGGATATGCTGCTGTTGGCTGCGGAGCCGGTTGATATGCGGGCGCGGGTTGTGGGGCAGGAGGCTGGGGAGGATATCCACCAGGGGGGAGTTTCTTCCCGCACGTTGCACAGTAAGCACCATTTACGCTCACGGGCTGGTAACACGTGCAAACATCGGTGGAATCCGGTGGTGGAGGTGGCGGCAGTTTCCAACTCATTTGTGTCTTAACCTCTATACGTCATTAGCTTTATCTGTTACAACAATTTAAAGCGATCCATGGTACGCGCCCGTGATTTTTTCCTCCAAACACCCGACGCCGTGTACCAGCCGCGCGAGCATGGATGGAACGTGATTAAAATCGGAAATCCTTCTCGTTGAACACGACGAACGCGCTCGTGTCTATGAACCGTTCCCACCAGTTCGCTTTCGTGCTATGTACGTCATCCAGCCAATCGATGATGCCACCGGCATCGCCATTCTCGTCCGGAGTCTCGTGAATCAAGCTAGAATTTGCAAGCCACTTGTAATAATTTCCGATGAAGGCTTCACCCCCGCCTGTTTCTCGCAAGGCCATGTGAAGCTGCAACCCGATCGGGTATACTCCCGAACGGTGTGTCCTGCCCGTTGCGACCACTCGTGCCACAAGATGCCCCGTTACGGGATTCATTGCGGGTGCTTGACTTGTCAGGTAATTATCTGGATGACCTTGGTGTATTTCTTGAAGGCTTGGCGAGACTTGAGGTACTCCATCTCGACGACACGAATATAACCGACGCTTATGGATTGGCCTCCTTGGTGTACTGCCCGAACATCCACACGGTCACGCTGTCGGGCACGCTGTTGGACGATAATCTACTTACCAAATTCGGCGATAATGGCAAGTTATGGCGTGAGTTTGCAATGAAATGAAGAATATTTTTTCCATTCTTTCAAAAAACAGTGATACATTCAAGCTTACTAGGAATCTTCAGGGTGGAAGCGAGGATACGAACCCAAGACTTTCAAGAAGATGGTATGGTCTTGAAGCTCGTTCAGCGCCTTGGTAATACGTGGCTCGTCAACATGACCCTCGAAGTCGCTAAAGAAGTTATATTGCCAAATCGAAGGAAGGTGCCTGGCCGGCCGGGACTCGATCTTGGTCAAATTGACGTCATTCCGCGAGAACGCTTCCAGCGCGTGGAAAAGCGACCCGGGCGTGTGCTTCACCGTGAAAATTATGGAGGTCTTGTCTGAGCCGGTCGGCTTCATCACGACCTTCCCGACCACGATGAACCTGGTCTGGTTGTTCGGGTTGTCCTCGATCGCCCTGTGCAGGACCGCCAAGTTGTTGTATTTCGCTGCAAGCTCGCTCCCGATCGCCGCATATGCCGCACCCGAGGCCTTCGCGAGTTTCACGGCCGCCGCGGTGGAATACGTTTCCTTGATGTTGGCATTGGGAAAACGCTCGCCGAGAAACTTGCGAGCCTGGGCAAGGGCCTGGGGATGCGAGCAGATCACCTCGATGTCCTTGTCGGGGGTTCCCGCGTGCCCGATCAAGTTGTGGTGCACCTTCACCTCGATCTCGCCGCATATGCGGATGCCCGGGGAGTCCAGCATCAAGTCGAGCGTCTCCGTGACCGTTCCTTGCGTGGAATTCTCGACGGGCGTCACGCCGTAATCGATGGTGCCGGCTTGCAGCGCCCGGAAGAGCTGCCACGTGGTGTCGAACGGGAGAAACGCGTTACCGGCTTCCGAGAAAAACTGCCTTGCGGCGATTTCGCAGAAGGTGCCTTCAGGCCCGAGAAATCCAACTTTTTCCTCCAAGTTTTCAAGGTGCCGGCAGGCGCCCATGATTTCCTTGTATATTTTCACGACGTCTCCCGAATGAAGGGGAGCCATGCTCCTCTCGCCAAGGGCCTTCAGGATCTCGTGCTCGCGCGACCAGTCCCGGATGGGAAGCTCGTTTGCTTTTTTAAACTCTCCAATATCTTGAGCCACGCTTGCGCGCTTCTCAAGTAACGCGATGATCTCCTCGTCGATAGCATTGATCTTGCGCCGGAGCCCTGCAAGCACGTCTTTATCGGCCATGAGCATACCCTCGGTCGGACCGCGACACAGTCCTATCGGTTCCTAACGATCGACGTGAAATAAAAATGTTGGTTTGGAAGGCCTCGCCCACCGCGAGCACCCGATGCATTCCGGGATACAAGGAAGGAAAGCCGGCACGTGCGCATCACGAGGGCGTGGCACGCCCCGCGTCTCGGGCTTCCCGGCCTTGCAGGTTCTCGGCCGCGACCGCGGCGATACGTTTTTCCGAGAGCACGAATCGCACCATAGAATTATCACCGCGCAACAACGGGGTCACTTCGGTCACGTGCATCATCTCTTGCAAGACGGGCAGCGGGGTGTTCGGGTTCCGCGCGATCGCGAGCAACCCTTCTTCCCTGGTGTCCCACCGTTTCTTGTTCTTGTGCCACAGCGCTTCGAGCTCGGCGGGCGTGGTCGCGGGATCGCTTGCCTTGGTTGAAAGTGCTCCCATGACGGTGTCACTCGGAGATCGCATTTATTTCTTTCTTCACGAACTCGACGATATCGTGGATGTACTCCCGGGAAAAATCGAACCGCACCCCAGCAGCCTTGTACAGCTCGGGCAGCGGTCTCGAGTTCCCGAGCTTCAAGAAATCGTGGTATTGCTCGACGGTCGCTTCCCTGTTGTTCTTCAAGTTCCGGTAAATGGCAAGCGCGGCCAGCTGCGCGATCCCGTACTCGATGTAATAGAACGGCGACTGGAACACGTGCCCTTGCAAGAACCAGAGTGAACTTTCATGTTTCTCGAAGCCCGTGTAATCGATGCCAGTGGCCGCGTCGAACCTGTCCACGAGTCCCTTGAAATGGTCCATGCGTTCTTGCACCGTGTGGTTCGGGTTCGTGTATATCCATTGCTGGAACGCGTCGATGGTCATGCACCACGGGAAGAACCTGATGGCATCGTCCAGCGTGCGTCGCTTGAACGCGGCTAGCTGGGCAGCATCGGGGAAGAACTCGGCCAGGTGATCGAGCACGAGGAAGACCATGGCCATGGAACCGACCTCGGCGACTTCCATGGGGAAGAGGAGCATTTCCTTGTACGGGGCATAAGGCACGCCCGCGGCCGCCGCCCAGTGCACGGAATGGCCACCCTCGTGGGCCAAGGTGCGCACATCATCCTCGACGCCGACCGTGTTCGCGATGATGAATCCGCACGCGTGATCGGCAAGCGGGATGCTCATCGCGCCGGGTATCTTCCCCTTGCGGTTCTCGTGGTCGATGAATCCGGCATCACGCATCATGCCAAGCGTTGTGCCATATTCGGGGCGTACCCTTGAAAACGCGTCGACCATCTTGTCAACGAGCTCGCCCGGCGTCGCGTATGGCTTCTCGATCTCGCCGATCTCGATTTTCTTGTCCCACGGCTTGAGCACGTCCACATCCAAGGCAGCACGCTTGGCCTCGTTCAGCTGTTTCACGAGAGGAACGACTTCTGACTCGACCGACGCGTGAAACTTGAAACAATCCTCGGGCGTGTAATCGAACCGGCCCTTCGTCACGTGGTAGTAATCGCGACATGTCTCGAAGCCAGCAGCCTTGGCACGTTTTTCACGCATCCAGCGGACGGAATCGAATATCTTGTTGATGTTATTCGATTCTTTGGACACAACGGCGGATATTCTCTCCCAGACTTCTTGCCTTACTGACTGGTCTTTGTTCTGGAGAAACACGGCGGCTTTCTTCAATGAAAGGGCCTGCCCGCCGTGGTCAACACGCAAGCCACCCATCTTCCGGCTATACGACAGCACCTTCAAGTACTCGATGGCCTTGGACACGAGGTCGGACTTGTACGCGATCTCCTTGGCGATGATGCGCTTCATGTGGTCGTGCTCGGGTGGCAAGGCTTGGAAATGCTCGCTGGCATTCAGCTGCTTGAACAAGCGCTGGCGTGCACGGAAGGCAGGCAGGGTGACCCGCAAGGCATACCCGGCCACTGTCATCGCGTTCTGGGCGCTGTTGCTTGCAAGATATTTTGCCCCGCGAAGCATCGTCTGGGTTTCCACGATATCGTAGAGTTCCGAGTACTTTTCGATGAACGAGAGCACGTCCCGCGGGGAATCGCGGGGTTCCTTTTGAAATGCCTTCAATGCCTTGCCTATCGGTCGCCACGAGGAACCCGTGATGGAAGGGGGAACATATTTCTTTGGTTTGGTTGGAAGGGGAGAGTTCGTGCTTGTCATGGTCTGGTGCACCTCATTAACCAGCTCTTGATAGGTAGTGTTTGGCTCTTCACAATTAAATGGCTATCGCACAGATGCAACCACGGACCACCGCGGCCTTTTTATTATCCGAGAATGAACGGTTGCGGGAACAAGTGATCCGAGCCGTTCATGAGGAGGTACGCGGGGACGGGCGAGAATGGTTCGAGTTCATCGAGCAAATCGTTGAGCCGTTCCTTGTAGAGTTCAAAATCGTCATTCGCGTTGGACATGTTCCCATACCCAAATGCGAGGTAGATACCCGGGATCGAGGCAGTTGAAGACGCGTGTGATTTCCACTTTCGGGTGCGAGGAAGCGGGGCAACGTGGCTCCAAGCGGTTCGTCGCGAAGTACGGGCCCGCGGGCGTGCTTGATAAGGCTTACACGGTCGTGCTCGAATCCATTTCAGGCGTGGCCTTCGGCATCGTGAGCGCCGAGAAGATGTACCTCACCTGGCCCCAGATGAAACCTGTATTCCATTCCAAGGAGCTCGTGGATAAATTTTTCAAGGCCTGCGAGGATTACCGCCGCGAGAAAGGCGCTGTTCCGTATTACATCATTTACGAGGCAACCTTCGCGGGAACGGATGCATGTCGCTTCTCCCAGAAAGGATACAAGGCAATTGCCTTGGGTGCTGGCGACCCGCACAACATGTTCATAGAACATTGGCACGACGAAGAAGACAAGCCGGAAAACATCAACAAGCTCGCCCTCTGGCACGCGACGAACATGTGCGCGACGTTCATCGACGAGCTTGACAAGGAAATGCAGGGTAAATCCGTTTAACACGTGAAATAATCCTTTTTTTCCACCTCCCTCTTTGAATGTCAGATGGCTGCCTTGAGGGCGTTCTGCAATTCATTTTTCCTGCATCATAATGTCCCGAAAAGTCTCAAGCATCCTTTTTTTGCTTTCGAGCCAGCAACACGACGACCATCGTGGCAAACAAGAGCATGTCAAAACTGCCCACGACCCACGCGGCGATGGACATGCCGAGGGGTATCAAGAAACCGAAAATGAATGGCCCGGCCATGCGGCCAAATCCCATGGTGAACTGGAATCGCGAAAACGTGGAAGACGTCCTGCTGGCTTGTGCGACGCTCGTGAGGAAACGCATGCCGGACGTATATAGCATACCTTGCGCGACCGCCAGGACGGCGATGATTGCAACGAGCCCGACATTGCTTGCATGAAACCCGAAAGAAATCCAGCACGTCCCGATGGTTGCTGGCATGATCAAAATCGCCGGCACGATCCACCGCTCCTTGGCATGCCCGGTAGCGGTCATGGACATGGTCTGCGCAATGGACTGTATGAAGAAGAACACGTACGTGATAAACGACGGGAGGGCCAGGTTTTTAATCGTGGCCGGCACGAACAAGGAAAGGGCTCCCGTCGTGAACGAGTGGGTGAGCAAGGCAAGGTACACCAGTGCGGGTTTCAACGCGCCGATAGTTGCAAGCTCGTCCTTTGTCAGTGGCCGGTTAGATGGTATCGTTGTCACCACGTCGTTGCTGGCTGCATCACGCGATTGCAGGGAAAACAAGATGCGGGCGGGGGCAAGCCGGGACACGACGATCAATTGGATGCACGCGATGAAAATGTTGACGTAAAAACCGTATATGTTGGTCGCGGTGGCTTGCGTGAGTATCCATCCCGCTACCGTGCCACCGATCACGCCCATGTTCCACGACAAGTTGTACCGGGCGGTGAAGGTGTTACGCTGGCGTGCATCGACGTCCGAAAGGAGCTTGGCGTATGATTGCACGGTTGCCCAGAACAAGCCATTGAACCCGCCATCCAAGCAACGAACAACGAGAAAGATGATGGACGTGATGGGATCGGTGATGGGGATCAAGTACCCGATCGAGCAAGCCACGCAAGCAATGGATATGATGAATAGCAAACGTTCCCTCCCCATCCGCTCGTAAACGTTTCCCGCGAACATCGTGAAGACTACAAACCCGAGGCTAAACACTGCGCCGACGATACCCGTGAACTCGGGTTGCAAATCCTTTTCTATCAGCAAGTAATTGATGATCGCTATTCCCATGAGGCCACCGCCTCCTGTCTTGCAAGTAGAAGCAATGTAGACGGGGAGCAGTGCCGGGCGAGCCGGTTCCGGGGTTGATGATCCCATTATTGCGAGGCACAAGAATATTGGTCTCCTTAATTTGCTTCCTTCACGCAACTGAATGCCATCGAAGAAGCACCCAAGAGGAAAACCGGGCAATGACCCAGGACAACCACCCCGCTTTCACAACAGTGCCGGAGCTCGTCGACGCGTGCTACGCGCACCTCGAGTCGAATCACATCAGCGGTGAACGATGGGGGATGACGTATTCATGCTACAAGCCATCCAATACGAAATATGGTTCATATCAATGGTTGTGGGACTCGGGCTGGCACATGATCACGTGGTCACACCGCGACGTGGCGAGATCCATCGCGGACATGCGCAGCATGCTCCAATTCCAGCAACCCGATGGATTCATTCCCGAGATGATCTTCTGGGGCGAGAAAGGCAGGGCAGAATGGTTTTTCGACAAGTTCGTGGGCTACTCGAACGATCAATACACGGACATCACGCAAATGCCCATGCTTCCCTTCTCGGTCCGGGCAATGTACGAAGCAACCAACGACGTCGTGTTGCTGGAGGAGTTCGTGCCAAAACTCGCCCGGTATTTCGAGTGGTGGGAACGAACCAGGGACCCCGACGGTGACGGGCTCGTGAGCATCATCCACGGCTGGGAATCGGGCATCGATGCAAGCCCAATCTACGACCTTGCATACGGGGTGAAAGATAACGATCGGGGCAAGTTTTGGAAGACATATCCCAAGTTTCTCACCTTGAAATTCAAGTACAAGCACGTCGCCAAGTGGAACGTCCAAAAAATTTTACAAAAGGGATGGTTCAACGTCGAGGACGTCGGGGTGAATTGCGTGTACGCTGCCGGGTGGGGGGTGCTTGCCAAGCTCGCGGAGAAATTCGATGGCAACCTGGCGAAAAAATGCAGTGAAAAGCAAGACAGGTTCGAAAGGGCGATCGTCTCGAAGTGCTGGAACGAGGGCCTAGGCCGTTTCACCTCCTATTATCATAAGGGGCACAAGGAGCACGAAACAACAGCAAACGTGATCCAGTCATTGTTCCCGGTCATGCTCGATGCCTTGCCGGGCGACCTGATGGCTAGAGTGCTTAAAGAACTCAAGGACCCGGAAAAATACTGGCTGACCTACCCGGTACCTTCCGTCGCAAAGTCCGATCCCCAGTTCAACCCGAACCAGAATAGACTGCTCTGGCGCGGACCCATGTGGCCTGCAACGACGTGGTTCGTCATGGAAGGGCTCACCAAGCACGGGCATGACGACATCGCTCGCTATATCCTGCACAAGTGGGTTGACTTGTGCCTGCAAAAAGGTATTTGGGAATATTACGACCCGCTGACCGGCGAGGGTGAGGGCGAGCGTGGCCTCGGCATGTCGACGATCGTCGTGGACATGATACACCGGCTGGAGCCTGGCATGTTGAAATGAAAAGAAGGGCAGGTTAGAGGTTTAATTTCTGGCGGATGAATTCCACGATGCGAGCCCGGGCCTCATCCGCTTCGCCGTGCAACTGCATGATGGCCGGGAACACGTGGACCATCTTGTTCCATGCTTGCAACGTCGCATCGACACCGGCCGCCTTGGCTTTCTCCACCATCCGCCTCGAGTCATCATACAACATCTCGTTTGTCGAAGCTTGAAAGAGCATCGGGGGGAGATCTTTCAAGTCCGCTGCAAGAGGAGAAATTTCAGGGGACGATGGATCGACGTTCGACATCCGCAACACGTTCAAGAGTATGACCAGCGAGCCGGACGGGCCAAGGACAGGATCCGATGGCATGTTGTCGAAAACGGACGCGGCGGAGAACGTGAGGTCCGCCGCCGGGGAGAGGCACACGGCACCGGCCGGGGGTTCCAGCCCGGCATCCCGGATCTTGAGGAGCAACATCAACGTGAGCAAGCCACCGGCCGAATCGCCGCCGATGACGATCTCGCGCCCCTTGTATCCCGAAGCGAGCAAGTACTCGTAGGCGCGGAGCACGTCGTTGATTTGCACCGGGTGGGGATGCTCGGGGAGCAGACGATATTCCACGCTGAGCACGCGCACGCCCGCATCACGGGCAATCGTGGACGTGAATGCACGCACGCCCATCTTGGACCCGAGCACCAAACCCCCGCCGTGGATGTACATGAGCACCTTTGACGGGGCACCGTCGATTACCTGCCACTCGGCGGGCAAGGGCACGCCCTCGATGCTCACGTCAGAAACTTGCATCCCGCGAGGCAGCCCGTGTTTCTTGAGATGGAATTTCAAGTCTTCCGCGGCAGATTTTTCCGAGATATGCCTTACCATGCGCACCGCCACGGTGAGGTCATCGGCTGATAGAACGCCACCGGCCTTCTCGAGGTCGCAAGACCGCTCGCGATGGATGCACCCGCTGGCAGCATTCAGCATGCCGAGCGTGCCCTTCACCTTCACGAGACTCACTCTATGCTTGATGGCGTAAGGAATCGCATACTTTATATTGCGCTTGCCATCATTCTTGATGATTTTCAGTACTTCCTTCGTGAATTTTGATTCATCTAGCTTCAAGCCACTCATGACATGTCACCTGGCGTTTCAATACCCGATCGCGCACCCGTCGCTCCTCGGGTCGGAGCCGCCCCACAGCACGCCCGTGCCGGGATCACGGCGGATGATTTGCCCCCTTCCAAACACGGACCGGGCAAACCCGGACACGACCTTTACCGGGTGCCCCATGTTGGCGAGCCGTTCCCGCGTTGCGGGCGGCATGCTCTCTTCCAGCGACACGGCCCCGCCCGCGTTGCCACCCTCGATGCAAAACCGCGGGGCATCGAGGGCCGCTTGCGGGTCATACTCGTGCTCCACCATGCGCAAGAAGACTTGCACGTGGCCTTGCGGTTGCATGAACCCCCCCATCACGCCAAAGCTCGCCCAGAGCTCGCCGTTCATCGTTGCCATGACGGGGATGATCGTGTGGTAGGGACGTTTCCCCGGCTCGAGCTTGTTGGGATGTTCCGGGTCGAGCGAGAAGTTGCTCCCCCGGTTTTGCAGCACGAACCCGCAATTCTCGGGCACGATGCCTGTCCCGAATGCTTCGTAATTGGAATTGATGAACGAGCACGCGTTGCCCTCGCCATCAACGACAGACAAGTAGACCGTGTCGCTGCCCCCTGGCGGGGACCCGTGCACGTGATCCAAGGTTGCCTTGGCCGGATCGAGGGCTATCCTGCGCTGCGCCGCGTACTCCTTGCTCAACAAGCCCGAGACGGGAACCCTGGAAAACGCGGGATCGGCAACGAACCAGCGGGTGTCTGCGAACGCGAGGCGCATCGCTTCGATGACCAGGTGGTAGTACGCGGGGGACCCGGGGTCCAGCGACGCGAGGTCAAATCCCTCGAGGATGTTGAGTGCCATCAGCGCGGTGATGCCTTGCCCGTTGGGTGGTATCTCGTGCACGTCAATGCCACGGTAGTTCACGGTGATTGGCTCGTCGAAGGTCGATCGATGGCTTGAAAGGTCATCCAAGGACATCACGCCACCCCTTTCCCGCAAGACCTCGACGATGCTATGTGCAACCCGGCCCTCGTAAAACCCGGCTTTTCCATGTTCCGCTACCCCGGAGAGCACGGCCGCCAGGTGCTCGTTCTTGAACAGCTGGCCCGGCTCGGGGGCGTCGCCGTTGACAAGGAGGTCCTTGCCAGCAGGGGTTCTTTTCAGCTTACCAGTCCCCGTGGACCACGCCAAGGCGATGAGCGGGGCAACGGGATGGCCGTCCCGGGCGTTCTTGATCGCGGGAGCCAGCACTTCCTTGATCGACAAGCGGCCGTGTCGTTCCACGGTGTCAACCCACCCGGCCGCGGCCCCGGGTACCGTGACCGCGTGCGGGCTCGAAGACGGTATCGAGTTTCCCTTCACGGCGTCCCTGGCCCGGTCCAAGGTCAGCGCACCAGGTGCACGTCCGGAGCCGTTCACGCCGAACACTTTCTTGCGATTGGCGTCGTAAAACAAGGCGAAGCAATCCCCGCCGATGCCGGTCGACATGGGCTCGACCACGTTGAGCATCGCGGCACACGCCACGGCTGCATCGGCCGCGTTGCCGCCTTGTTGCAATATCTGGATGCCAGCTTGGGATGCCAAGGGATGGCTGGACGCGACGATGCCACGCGTGGAGAGCACGGGGGAGCGCCGTGATTCGGATCGGAAGAAGTCTTCAAACCGGAAAGCAACGTTCATAGAACACCGTCTTGGTCAACTGTTAAATAGTTTTTTTGCTCCACTTGATAAAGTGGAGCAAAACTTGATAAAGTGGTTAATTTTCGATGCATTTCCATGAATCGACAAGGAGATGCAGTTCCTTGTAGGTTGCATCCGCCTTGCCGGGCCGCTTCGACCCGCCACCAACCTCCACGACGGTCCCGCGCACTTCCACGGGTCCCGTGCAGGTGATGCTCTCCTTGAAATAAATGACGATCTGGGATCCGCCCTCGATATCGAAGTAGTCGTTCATGGGGTACCCGTCGAACATGCCGATGAGGTGTTGCCACGGGATTCTCGATATCCGCCCGCGAAGCGTGATCTCTTTCCCGATGTTGCCCGATGATAGCTGCTCGCTCATGCCGATCAACAACTCGTGGTTTAGTGAAACCGGGACAAGTACCTTTTAAAGAAACCCGTAAGCTGGTCAAGCGAGAACGGGAGGCGCAAGGCCTCGACGTGCACGTGGCGGCCCTTCATGCCTTGATGCTCGTTGCAAATGGCAAGGAAGTCCATGACATCATCCGAAAATTCCTGGAACAAGGATGCGTCGAGCCCGGCACGCGTTTCATGATCCATGAATGCCGTCGAGTGCGGGACGACGTGGGCATCGCGTGTACCGTCGTTGGCATGGATGTGGAACGTGCCCAGGTTGGATGCAAACACGGGCAAGGCACACGCTATCTCGTCTCGAGCGCGTGCCGTGCCAAGCGAGCCCATCTCGCGCCACAAGAGCAGGTGCCCGGTGTCCAGGCAGAAGCGATGCCGGTGGACGAGATCCGGCCACCCCATTGCGATGAGCCTGCCCGCGAGAGCCTCCCGGAACTTCACCAAGGCATCGAGCGACCCGAACCGTGGTTCGTGCCCCATGTTCTCCCAGTCGACCCGCACGCGGCTTCCGTCCAATGCATCGATGACGGTTTTCGACGTGAGCTCCTCAATGAACTCTGGTGTCTTATCGGTGGCTGCCTTGGTCGGGTGCGCGACGATGCACGTTGCACCGAGTATGCCAGCCAGCTCGACGTCCTTCTTGAACACTTGCGGGTAGTTCCCGCAAAGAGGCAGGTCATTTGACCCGAACGTGCAGTGCATGCCGATCTGGAGGGGGCGTTGCTTCGAGAACCTGTCCCGTGCCTCGGTATAACGTTGAAGGAGATCGAAACCGGGTTGCTGCATCAACGAGGGCACGTTGCTGGAGAAATGGAAGCACGCGCCGATGCTGGTATCGAGGCCGCGGGGGACACCGGCGTCCGCGAGCACCTTGTCAAGGCAGGCGAACACCTTTTCCCACCCGTCATCCTCGGGATCGAAATCCCCGGGGTCGCCGAGTTCCAAGGCGTCCACCCACGGTTTGCTGCCCGTGAGCAAGTCGTGCCAGATGGAGAAGCCGAAGTAATCCATGGGTCTTTCCTCGTGCGGTGCTATGGCATGCCAAGGCCGCCGTCAACGACGATGGTCTGGCCCGTAATGTAGCTCGAGTCCGGGGATGCGAGAAAAAGGGCAACGTGCGCGACTTCCTCGGCCGTGCCGGGGCGCTTCAAGACGGCGTCCTGCGCCCGCTGGTGAACCTTCTCCATCGTGCCTCCTGCCTTCACGTGAAACTCGGTCGCGATCACGCCGGGGGCGATCGCGTTCACCCTGACGTGGGGGCCGAACGCGTTGGCCATGGTCCGCGTCATGGCAACGATCCCCTGCTTGGCTGCGTTGTAATGCAAGGAGGGTGCCGTCGACGTCTCGCCCACCATGCCCGCGACGCTGGCCATGTTGATGATGACACCTTCCTTGCGCTCGAGCATGTGCTTGGCGACGGCTTGCGTGACGAGATACGTGCCCTTCATGCTGGTGTCGACGACGAGATCCCACGCGTCCTCGGTCAGTTCAAGGATGGGCATCCCCTTGTTCATGCCCGCGTTGTTCACGAGGACATCGACGTGGCCGAAGTGATCGATGGCACGTTTCACCATATCATCGACCTCGGCCTTCTTTGTCACGTCAGCCCGGATGGCAATTGCCTTTCTCCCGAAACCCTCGATGCGATGCACCACGTCTCTTGCTGCGTCTTCTGACGTGTTGTAATTGACCACGATATCACCGCCGCCCTCTTCGGCGAGCAAAAGTGCTATCGCCTTGCCAATGCCTGCAGAAGCACCGGTGACAAGCACCACCTTCCCGAGCAAGTCCATCTCGCACATGATTTTTCACCGTGCACCGGTGCTCTTCCATATCCGGCGCACGCTTCCTTGCATGCGGTGTCGGCTTTATGCGTTACTTCAAGCTCTCGATTCGACAACGAGCAAACAACCGAAGATCTTATCTACCACCCCTACGTAACTCCTCGTGAGGAAGCCACCTTGACAAGGGACAGCATCTTCTCGAAAATCGGCCGAGCGATCGGCCAGGCGGCCGGTACGCCTAGCGACGGAAACCGTGAATCCCCGTACGAGAGACGTGCTTACACGCAAGAAAATTTTGGATACGGCGCGGGTGGAAGAGTGGACCCGCGTTCCAAGCGCCGTTACCCGGCAGACGTGGATGATGATGACGATGCCGAGCTGGAAGACGAGGACGTGCCATCCACGCGCCAGCCCGGATTTCCCGTTGGCCCGCAATTCTCGCAGAAGCAACGCGTTATCCAGCAAATAATAGGTTGCGTTTGTTTTATTGTGTTTTTCGTCGCTGCTTTCATGATGTTCATGTTCATTCCCGAGTGAAGGGCACCTGGAACTGGCTGACAATTTAAGTGGGTCCAAGGCCATTCTTCTTTCATCATGGATCCTATCTCAACGGACGTGGCCGTGGCAGGCGGTGGCCTCGCAGAGAAAGGCATCCACGTGGAAATGCTCGATGTAACACAACCGATCGTGACCACGAAGAGTAGCATCATGCACCCGTGCTTGCTTGGCCGGGTTGGGTGATGTGGGCGTGCAACATCTGCAATTCTATTATTGCATACCATCAGTCTTGTCATCATTTTTCATCATAGATTTGACTTTTTTTTAAAATGCAAATATTCTTCCCAATATAATGTCGTTTCTCCGGTTCATAAGCAATGTTGTGACGTTTCTTAGCTAAGTGACTTGCTGTTAGAGTGTATTGTAGAGTCCAATTCTCCAGCTTAACATGCCAACAAAAATTCCTCGTCCGTGGCGATGGTACTGGGCTAAACAACAACGTTCGAAGGAAATACAAGAAATAATACACGTGATTCAGTCAAAATCATACCGTTCCTTTATCCACGCCCGTGGATCCACGTCATCAACAAGGACTATTCCCCCATCCTCCACCGGCTTCTTGATATCGAGCGTGGCAAGGTGCTGCTCGATGGTTGGCCACACGTCGGGGCTCATGCGCAAGAACTGGATCATGCCATTCTCGCCAATGCTCCCGTGCGGGTAAAATGAGATGATGGCCGAGACGATCCGTCGTTCCTTGAACACTTCCAGCTTGTATTCCTTGACCTTGTCGAGGCGTGCCTCGAAACACAGCCGGTGCAGTGCCTTTTTATAGAACCAGCCTTGCTTCTCCAAGAATTCCGCGACAACGATTGCCCTGCGTTGCGTGAGGATGAACGTGGCTGGAAATCCCTTGATGAACGCGAATGCTTCTTTCCCGTTCACCGGCGTGCCCCATATCACGTTCAGGAGCGTGCGAAACTTAACAAGAATTTTCATGTACATTATGGGACCATGCTCGGCGTCTTATGAAATTGGTGATGGTGTAATGTTTATATCGCCCGTGACCTCAACAGCGATCGTCGCGAGGTGAGCATTCATGGAACATCCGAGACCGGAGGAGTCGAAGCGAGCCGGCGTTCTGGCACGGTTCAAGGTGCTTGTCCAGCGCGTCCCCCCCTCGGTGGAGCTGGTCGTTGTATATGCTGCCTTGTGCTTCGTGGGCTGGATTTGGTTGCCGCCTGTTCACGCGGCCGGGGACAGGGTGATGGAAACCATTGGCTTGGGGATCATCGGGTTCATTTTTCTCTGGATGCTTTACATCTCGCATCACATCCGGAACAAACCAGGCGGGGAGCTTGGTTTTTCCACCGTGGGTGAATTCAAGTTCCACATCAAGAACCTCGCGGAGAAAAAGGATTTCTGGGTGATAATCATGGTTTTCTCCGCGCTGGTCGTGCCTTACTGGTTTTTCATCACCAACTTCATCCCGTTCACGTCCTTGATCCCCGGGTTAGAACCCGCGAATGACCTCCTCGTGAAGCGTGCAACCCCCTTGGTCGTTTTCATCGTGGCCACGCTCGAATACGGCATCATCGCGGCATACACGGGCGTATTCTTCATCAAGATCAACACGCTGAAGGCTGCAATATTAAAATACTTGAAATACGGTACCCCGTTTATTGTCGGCTTGTTCGTCTGGGCTTGGGTGCAATACGGCGAACGCATCTTGAGCTACACGCTCGCAGAGAGCATTGCCAATTTTGCCGGTTACGTGTACTGGGCCTTGGCGCAACAAGCAACGATCCTGGTGTACACGGCGACGATGATCGACGCGGCTCTCGAGACATCGTCCATCAAGACGCGGCGCGGCAAGGATGCCATAAACGTACTCGTCACCGCCTCGGTATTCGCGTTTTTACACTTTCCCGCGTGGATATTGTCGTTCATCGCCTTTATCATGGAACTCGTGATCGCAAGCGTGTACGTGAACCCGAAAACCCGCAACATCTTCGCTGCATGCCTGGTCCACGCCATCGCCGGGCTCGTGATCGTGTTCTTCCTCGACATCGACCTTGTCACGGGGTACTTGGCCCTGTTCCCGTAGCCCCCATCATCCGATTCGAGCATATTTTTTTTTAAACACCAGCGCTGTTTCATGATCCATGTTGCAAATTGGCGTGAGCGACTATTCTTTCAGGCATGATTTTGGCACGACACTTGATTACGTGAATGAATTTCCCAAGAAGGCCGCGAGCCTGGGTATTAAGGGTTTGGAGTTGATCGACGGTCACCTCGAAAAATTCCTGCCCGATATCGAGCTTGCCGACGTCAAGAAATTCAAGGACGGTGCAAGGCAGCAAGGCGTTGATGTCCTCTCGATCACGGGGTTCAACACGGGGTTATCGTGGGGCTTCGGCCAGGTCTGGGACCCGTTCTCGCTAAATTCCGTCCAGCACTACATCAACCTGGCGCAAGGCATCGTGATGGACTGGCTCGAGACCTGCACGACGCTGAAAATCCCGAACATTCGCTTCGATGCTGGCGGCTTCCAAGCCAGCCACAAGGTTCCCATCTACAAGGCCATCGACTTGAACATCGAGATTTACAAGCGTATCCTCGTGCCGGTCTGCGAGCAAGCACACGAGGCTGGCGTCAAGGTGGGTGTCGAGAATCACGGGTACTTCACGTCTGATATCAAGGTGCTCAAGAAGATGCTTGCTGAAATACCCCATCTCCACGTCACGTGCGACACGGGGAACTGGCCCTTCGAGTCCAGACTCGACGACATAAAAGCCATCGCGGGCCGGGTGAACTTCATGCACGCGAAGACCCACGTGTTCAATGCCGATGGGACGGAAAAAAACATCGACTACGCGTCCATAGTCGATATCATGAAAGCCGCGGGCTTTGATGGATGGTGGAGCATCGAGTGGGAGGGCCCGGCGACCTTGTCTGACGAGGAAGGGGTGCGCAAGTCCGTGGAGCTCTTGAAGCGGTACACGTGAGACCGGTTCACGGGTACTCGAACGCGACCTTTATTGCCTTGTTTTTTCCCTTGTTCCGCGCGCACGACAAGGCTTGCTTGTACTGGTTCACCAGGAACTTGTGGGTGACCAGCCCCCGAAACAAGTCCAGGTTCTGCTGGATGAGATCGAGGGCAAGCTCGAACGTGTCCACTTTTTTCCCGTTGACCGTCTCAACGTCTTGCATCATGAGGCCCGAAACGCGTATCTCCTTGTAATTGATCAACGACCAGTCGATTTTCTTCGTCACGCTGAATCCCATTCCGATGGTAACCAGCGTCCCGTTCGATGCAACCAGGTGCAACGAATCATCTAGACTTCTTTCCGTCCCGACTGCATCGTACACGACGGCAGGTCCCGCGT
This sequence comes from Promethearchaeota archaeon, assembly GCA_041305945.1. Classification (GTDB taxonomy): domain Archaea; phylum Asgardarchaeota; class Lokiarchaeia; order Sigyniarchaeales; family Sigyniarchaeaceae; genus JBGLND01. The sequence continues at coordinate 692,194 of JBGLND010000001.1, read as the reverse complement.
CCCCGTATAATATCGGGTTGCCGATGGTGGGCTTGAACAATTTCCCGCCCGCGATGGTTGCTACTTGCTCGTACAAGGTTTTCCGGTCCTTCTCGAACAAGACCTCGCCCGCGCCGAGCCGTTTCGCAGCCTCGGCTTGGAACGGGTACCTCGCGACGGCGATGATCTTGCATCCCCGCGGCGCCAGCGCGCGGAGCGCCGCGATGGTCATGAGGCCGATGATGCCCGCGCCGATCACCACGACGTGGCTATTCTCCGGGGGCATGTTCCGCGCAACGGCGTGGAGCCCGATGGTGAACGGCTCCGTGAGCACGGCGATGTCGTCCGGGATCCCGTCCGGGACCTTGTAGAATTGTGCCTCGTGTCCTATGAAACGTTCCGCGAATCCACCACCCGAAACACCACCGAACGGCGCTTCCTTGTTTGCTGCATAATCAAACCCGACAAGACAATAACACATCTCATGATTCCCTTGTTTACAGCTCGGGCAGTCCGGCAACCCCCTTGCTGCACAATCGTCCACTTCCGAAAAGATCACCCTGTCACCTTTTACCACTCTCGTGACCCCGGGTCCAACTTCCTCCACGGTCGCCACGGTTTCATGCCCGAGTGGCATCAGCTTATCCTTCGATGCCAGGATGGAAGCGGCGAATGACAAGTCTATGTTGATCTGGTGGATATCCGACGCGCATATACCAGCCACGCGCGTCTTGGCCACGACGTGCATTGGTTCGATCGCCACGGGGGCGGGCCAATCCTCCTTGTACTTGATCATCGAGTACTTGCCCCCGAGCTTCATTTTCATCAACAATGCTTTTCCCACGTTGAAATCGAAATAGATTCCCTTCATTTTCTTCTCCTCTCGTTTATTTTCAACACGACACCCTCGGGATTCCATGCCGCGTCCAACCCCGGCCGAGATGGGGACGCGCACCAGCGACATGGTACCCGCGTGGAATATGCTTATGTGTGTTGTCTGCGGAACTTTTATAAAACTATCACGAGGTCCTTTGACCCATGCAAGCCATGGAATCCATCATATCCATCTTCGGATCGCGATTCTCGTTCAACTTCCGCCCGCGCGAATCGAAAATCGACCATTCTGGCTTGGGACGGATGTACGACGCCCCGCTCGATTTCGCGCTCGGCATCGAGGTTGACGGCGACCGGGAATGCCTCCCCTTCACCAAGCAGCACCCGCATTTTCCCGCGACATTCCAGTCCCAGACCATGAACACGGTATCATTCTCCGGGCGGTCGAACGATTTTTTAACGGAAGTGCGGGTCACGTTCATATCCCACTTTCTCCCCGATGAGGAGTTTTTCACGACATTACCCGTGTTCATCATTGACATTGAAGCGAGAAAGATTCCCACCAAGTTGTTGGATGGCAACATCGAGGGACGATTATTCCTCTCGCTGGGCCGGCCGGGCACCGCGCTCACCGCGTCACCCTCCGGCGGCGCGTCGTTGACCTACAAGGCGGACGGGATCGACGTCACGGATGCCATATTGGCGTTCGACAAGGAAAAAAATCCCGTGAGAATGTCGGTTAAGGACGGGCGGCTTCACGTGCTGGATATCCCGTATTCCGTGGATGATGAGTTCGAGCACGTCGCGACGCTCTTCTGGGCATCTTATATCGGGGAGCCGGTCCTGGAGACCCGTCGCGGGAAGGTTCGCTTCGCATACACGAAAAATTTCACGTCGGCACTGGGTGCGGCCATCTTCGCAACGAAGAACGAGGAACAAATTCGCGAAATTGCATCCCGGTTCGACAAGGTATTTGACGACCCTTCCATTGGTAAGATCAAGCAAGACTTCCTCGCGTACGCGTTCCAGAGCTTCGTCCAGAACGCGTGGCTGGGTTATCTCGACGATGGACGCAAGTGGTATTCTTCGTGGGAAGGATCTTGCCAGTTCCACAGCACCATCGACGTGGAATACAACCAGGCATGGTTCTACTTCTGTTTCTGGCCAGAATTGCTCGATCTCTTGCTGGATGAATGGGCCGAGTACCAGAACACCAACCAGCTCGGGCTCACGTTCCTCAGCCACGATATGGGCCATCGCAGGAGCGTGACGAGGCAAGATTACCCGCATGACATGGAAGTGGAGGAAAACGCGAATTACTTGCTCTTGCTGTTAATGGCGTGGAAGCACGGTGGGAACGCCTCGTTGATCACTGGAAAGAAGGACGTGATCATCAAGATCGTGGACCACTTGATCGGGGTTGATACCACCGGGAACGGCTTCCCGAACGAGGGGACCGCGAATACAATCGATGACGCGAGCCCGGCCATACAGTATGCGCGGGAACAGACCTACCTCGGCGTGAAGACCGGGTGTGCCTTGCAAGCCGCGGCGGAAATGGCCGGCATGCTCGGGAGCCCGTCGTTGCAAGAACGGTGCACTAAACAACTATCATTGATCAAGCGCACGCTGGACGAGAAGGCATGGCTCGGTGACCATTACGCCGTGTGCATTGACAAGGATGCAAGGGGATTGAACGAGGACGGGCGCATTTACACTCCATTAAAGGGCTCCGGGACAGAGATCGAGGGCTGGGACGCGTACACGCTGTACACCAGCAACGGGTTGCTGTACTTGTTCTCTAGCGGAGTGGAACCATTCGTCGACAAGGAACGCATACACCAAGACATGATAACGGCATGGAAAGCATCACTCGGCGAGTATGGTAACTTCCACAGCTCGACTGATCATTCGAATTGCTGGATAAGCCAGAATCTTTTCCGGGATTTCATCGGAATGTACATGGGCATTTTGATCGACCAGTTCGACCGGTACTGGAACTTCCAGGTATGGGAAAACACGGTGGGCCGCGGGGGCTGCTTCGTCGACACGTTCGGGTTAAACCACCTGCGGTACTATCCACGGGGCGCAACCGCATTCGGGTTGTTCTACGCGATGCCATCCGTGTCGATCGACAAGACTTCGCCGGGTGAACCCGAGGTTACATTGCGTCCCACTTTGGCACCGTTCACCCTCCCGCTGGTTCAATTCACCGACTGGAACTCTGGTCGCTCCCCGCGCGTCCACACTTGGGTCGAGAATGGCGAGCTGAAGGCAAAAGTAGAGCAGAACGGTTGCTTGGAAGGCATCAACCTGATCATCAAAACAAAGTAAACACCATGGATTAGTCGATCTTTATCGCGGTTAGGAATAAAGGAATCCCCGCAATCCGGTGCGTGACATTAGTTCATGGCACCGTCATGCGGTCTCCTTATACGGGGCGCGAATCATTCTAGTTTATATACCAAAAAAAAGAAGGTTGTGCGGGGTTACATTGCCCTAAATTGTTTTTCATTAACCACAAAAAAGAGGTGCGGATTCCATGAATCCGTTTAAAACAATCGTTAAAATGAAAAAGACATCCATAATCTCGTCTTTAATGCTTCTTATTTCGTTAAGCGTGATGTTTTCTCAAACTACGGTGAACATCTCTCGTTCCACGGCTGGTGGAGAAATCAACGATTCCGATGATATGTTTGAACCGAACGATGACCAGTATAGTGCCGCAGAACTCGCCATCAATGCAACGACATATGACTTGAACTGCAGCAATTATGATTGGTTCTACATCCCGGCGATGAAGGGCGATATCATCACGTTCCTCGTGTATTTTGATAGCATGACCTATTACGGTGATCTTAATGCCCGGTTGTACGGGTGGGATGAATATAATTATTGGACATATTGGGATTCCGAAAACGGCTACACCAGCCCCATGAACCTGTCGTGGGTGGCAAAATCCACTAACGATGTCTACCTACAGGTCAGCGGTGATTACTATAACCCAAATATCATGTACAACGTGAGCGTCCAGTTGATCCGGCCGCCTGCGGGGATCAAGGTCACCTCTCCCACGAACACGTCGATGTGGTACACCGGGACGCAACGGCAGATCACGTGGACGTCCGTCGCGACGGGCACGGCCGTCGATATCGCGTTGTACAAGGCATCCAGCATGCTCCACACGATCGCGGGCGGCACGTACAACGACGGTTCTCATTATTGGAACATCCCCACTAATTTAACGGGCGGTTCCGATTACGAGATCCGCATAACCGATACCACGAACTCATCATTGAACGGGACGAGCGGTCTCTTCACGATCAACACGACCCGCACCATCGGCGTCTCGACATCAGCCGTCTGGTACGTGGGTGCGGTAGGGGCCATCACGTGGTCCACCACCGGGCTGATCCCGGCCGTCGACATCCAGCTCTTCAAGGGTACGGGTCCGACGCCGGTCTTCATCATGGAAGTCGCCACGGCCACGCTGAATGACAAGCTCTTCTATTGGATGGCGCCAAATACCTTGGTCGACGGGGCGGATTACCGGTTCAAGGTCTTGGATTCAAGCGATAACACGATCTATGGATTCAGTGCTGCATTCCAGATCAACACAAGCCGAACGTTGAATGTTATTTATCCGGGTTCCGGGATGGCCTATTACTTGACGAGCACGATGAGCATTCAATGGGGCTGGACTGGCAGCATGCCGGGTGTTGATATCAAGCTGTACAAGGAGAGCGTTTTCATCGCCGATATCGTCACCAATACCACGAACGATGGATACTTCTCGTGGAAGATACCGGTCGGCTTGACCACCGCAACGAGCAACCAGTTCAGGGTGAAAATACAAGCATCGGATGACCCGAGCCTGTTCGACTTCGGCAATTACTTCACGATCAACGTCACGAAAAAGATTTCATATCTTTCTGTCTCAAGTACGATGTACGTGAACGGGTATTATTCGATCTATTGGTCTTCCTATGGCGCGATCGATTACGTGGACATCGAGCTGTTCAAGGATGGCAGCAAGGTGCAGGACATAGCGGTTGATTGGCCGGACATGGCATATTTCTATTGGACGGTCCCATCCCTCACCACGGGTAACACGTACAAGATCAAGGTCAGCGATAGCGCGAACCCATCGGTATTTGCAGAATCTTCGATGATCACGATCAATTCATCGAAATCGCTGTCGATATATTCCACCGGTTCACCTTGCATTGGGGGCGTCTTGCCAATCAATTGGGGCTCGACCGGGCTCATCACGAGCGTGAAGATCGAACTTTTCAAGAACGGCAGTCTCGTCACCACCATCAGCGCGAGCACCCCGAACGACCACTATTTCCCGTGGCTTGTACCAAGTTCCTTCACCCTCGGAACTGATTATCAGGTGAAAATCACCGATCTTGATTCAACGGCCAACGTGATGAGTGGTTTATTCTCCATTGTTGCCGCCATCCCGCTTAATCAAACATGGGGTGTCGACGTGGGTGACGTCATCTATTGGTCGGTTGGCTTCAACCTCGTGATGGATTTTCCGGATACGTTTTGGAGAGATATCGACAACCATCTGTTCGAGATGAGCGGTCAAGTCGTCGACACGAAGCAATGGTACCGCGATTTCAAGGCTACCATTCCAAATTGCTGGCATTTGAAGGCAGTCATCAAGAGCAAGACCACTTCTGCTTCTGGTTCGGTTGACCTCATCATTGGGGACCTCTTGATCAAGGAGAACGATGAAACCACGTACCAACGATTCGGGGCCTATCTCAAGACATTAATGTCCTCGACCATCATCCAAAATCCGCTCAATAGCTATCATCAGAACACAACATATCGAAAACCGACGACACAAACAAGTAGCTTTGTTGGAGAAAAAGAGCGAAGACATGTATCGGGTAAATTTAGGTCCGATTGTATCCGTTTCGCGTTAAAGATATTAACCTTCAAGCGCAACAGCTTTTTAGAAACAAGATGAATAACTCGAACGATACTCCCGATGCAGAAGCGAAAGGAAACGAAAGAAAAAGTCTTTTCAAGGATCCCAAGGTTCTTCTCGAAAAATCTCGTGATGACTGGAAAAAATTAGAGACCGGGTTTAAAGATTTGAAGGAAAAGATGGAACAAGAGATATTCAAGAATATGGAGAAATTCGAGAATTTAAAATATCAAAACATTAAAAATGCTGATGCAATCAAGGGAAAGATTAAACAGGATTGGGAAGCGTTCGAGCTTGAAGTGGAAACTTCTTTGAATAGTATCAAGTCTGAAAATGAGAAGAAGAATGCAGAATTCATCCAAAATCTCAATTCCAAACGCGACATGTTCGATTCCCAGTTGAAACAATGGGAAAGCAACTATCAAGAGTGGAGCTCCACCACGAAAAAGAACCTGAAAACCGCGATCACTACCTGGTCCATGGCCGGGTGGCGGGCGTACATCTCGTTCTTGATCGTCGTGGTCCCCATCGTCATCATCATCGTCGTGCTCGCAAATGCATTCCGTTCCTAGAAGCATGCAATCAGGTTCCGGTCATGAACGACAAGGATGATCGATCGAAGGGGAACTTCTTCACGAAAGGATGGAATCAGTTCTTGAACGGCACGATAAAATTAAAGGATTCGCTTGTAAAAGGCATCAATTTCCCTTTTTTTTCAACAAGAAAAGACGTGCACTATTACAAGCGGTTGATCTGTTGCAAGCTAAACTCGATCGAGTCTTTATCAGGGGTCATCGATGCGTTGCACGGGATGGATTTCACGGATATCACCGAGGACGAGCCCCTCGGCCGGCGCGGGTCGAAAATCATGTTTGAATACATCCTTCCCGACCAGGTGACCCGGCTTCACGTTCGCGTTCATATTATTGATAAAAGTGCATTTTTCTTGGTGCACAAGGAACCTGTTCCCTCGAAAAATATGGATGACGTGATATTTCATATACGCGGGTTTCTGGAACGTGTTTCGCGTGATTTCAGTTCATTCGTGAACAGCAAGAAGGAACCCGATCGCGCCCGGGTGAATTACAACCAAGAAGCCGAGATGAGCGATTATGAATCGGGGTGCCGCTTGTTCCGTGATTTAATCAAGGAAAAAAATCCTGGTCTCAATCATCTGCTTAATTTTTACCTGGATGATTCTGATTTCCTTGCATTCTCGTTAAAATTCGGGGATGTAAGTAAAGTATTGCCTGTCGAAATGTTATTGAATGATTTCAAGGCTAACTTATATGCAGATAATGATTTGAATCTCGGAAAGAACATACAGACCATCATTGAAACCCTCGGGTTCCAAAAAACCCACAGGTTTCCCTTGAAGCCTAAATTGGAACTGATCAAGGCTTACCCGCTCGCCCGGGAATCGATCGAGAACATCATTGACATTCTAGACGGGGGACAGATCGGTTCTAAAACGCATTTTTTCGTCGTTTTTAGCAAATCCGATGGTTTGAAGGATTTTTTCGAGCCATTCATTGATTATATCAAGAAGGAACGCGACTTGTATATCATGGTGATATATAAAACGTCACGTGGCTTGAAAATACAAGAGGAAAAGCGTTTCAAGAAAAAGGGAATTTTCATCTCTTATATTTCCATCTTGGATTTCAAGTTCCTTTTTGAAGCCTTTCTCAACTCCCCGTTTTCATCCGACAAAACCATCGAATTGATAGGAATGAATACCACCATTTCCACCGCAGACATTCAAACATTAAAAGAACAAAAACTCGATATCACCCAGATCACGCGCTTGATTTCTACAATTCTTGATTTTTTAAGCGAGAATCCCGGTTGGCATTCCTTGAAGTTATTACAACAAATCATGACCAAGAACAACGAGCTCGGCGTGACAGATGGTGCCAACCTGGATCACGTGTTCGATCTCTTGAAAAATCCCCTTTTTCAACTCGTGGATACGAGGAAGGACGGTAAGGAAATCCGCGGTATTGCCAACAGGGAAGAGCTGAAGATAAAAATCAGCAAGATGAAAAAGGTGTTCGGTGGCATCGATTCCTTGTTGTGATGATGTATTCTTGTTTTCAAGAACACATCAAGAGCACGTTGAACAATCCATGGGTTATTATCGGGAATAACAGTTGGCCCTTGCCCATCCATCGTTGGAAGACCAAGACGATACCCCACGTGAAGTAATAGACCGTGATGTGCATGATCGTGAACAAGTTAAAGCTGGACACCACGTGGTAAAGCGCGAAGCACCCAGATGAGATAAGCAACCTCGCTGCTGGTGGAAGGTGGATCACGTCAACGAGAAAACCGCGGAAGAACAATTCCTCGTTAAAAGCCACGAACGCGAATTGCACGATGACGACAAGGATCACGTCACCAGGGCCCGAGAAGTCGCTTACCGTCACGTAATTTGCACCATCCCTTGCCTGCTGGAGGCCTTCTTCTTGGAAGAAAAAAATTATCACCGTGTCGAGGGCTTGGATGATGGTAGGTGCCAACAGCAGCATCAAGAAAGCGATGGCGATGCTCGCCGCTAGCATGAAGGCTTGGGTGCTTCTCATTTCACCCTTCCATAACATCTCCGACAGGTGCTTCTTTAATGTCGTTCCTTTCTTCCTCGCGTGAAGCCAAACGGGGATTATGAACAAGAACTCCAAGGTACCAAAAAGAAAGAAGAGCGTGGCGTTCGCTTGAACTTGGATGCTGTCTTGCAAGTCCATCCCCCGTGTGACGTGGTTCACCTTTCCTTCGCGAAATCTTTCTTCAACAAGTCTAGGTTCGGAGGATTTTTTAGCGGATATTCCATGTCCAAGCAGGCCTTGCACATTTGGTCGGCTGGTAAACCAATGCTTTCGAACAAGCCGTCTATGGATTGGTAGGCCAAGGAATCCGCACCCAGTTTCACCCTTATTTCATCGACCGTGTGATTCGAAGCTATCAGCTCATCGGTCGTTGGAAAATCTATACCCATGTAACATGGATACATCACGGGTGGGCATGAAATGCGTAAATGCACGGATCTCGCCCCGTTTTGCTTCAAGAGCTTGACTATTTTTTCTGTCGTCGTGCCTCTCACGATGCTATCATCTATCAAGATGACATCCTTTCCTTGGATTGCATTCTTGACGGGGAAGAGCTTGAGATTAACCAGTGACCTGCGTTTATCATGCCCGGGCATGATGAATGTCCTGGTGATGTACCGGTTTTTCATCAACCCTTCCTCGAATGGAATACCTGCTTCTTGGGCAAAACCGAGCGCTGCAGACCTGCCGGAGTCCGGAACAGGTACCACGATTGCATTATCCGATTTCACCGGATGCTCCCTCGCGAGCCTCGCGCCTAATTTCTTTCGGACGTTGTAAACCGATATTCCTTCAAGTTCAGACGCCGTGTTGGCAAAGTACACGAATTCAAACTGGCAGAATGCACGCCGGGGCCCCGTGAAGATGGCTTCCGTGTGGATCTTGTTGTCCATCTCGATATGCACTATCTCGCCGGGCTTCACGTGTCCCAATATCTCACCAGAAAATGCATCGATTGCACACGTTTCCGACGCGATGATGTGCACGGTTCGTTCTTCTTCGTCGCCCGTATAAAACCTGCCATATGAAAGGGGTTTAAATCCTAATGGGTCCCTGAATCCAAAGAGATCTCCCTCTTCCGTCATTAACACGATTGAATAGCTTCCATCAAGTAATTTCATTATGATCTTGAAAATTTCAATCCATTGATTCGTGGCAGCATGTGTCGAAGCTATTAAATGCGCGATAACCTCTGTATCAACGTTCGTTTGAAAGATATGGCCTTTATTTTCAAGTTCCTTTCGTAGCCGTGAGTAGTTTGTGATAGTACCGTTAAAAACGAGGGCGAAATTGATCTCGTTGGACTCGAACAAGAATGGTTGGGCACACTCGACATCCGTAGACGATGCAACGGTGCCGTATCTCACGTGTCCAACGGCAATGTTCCCGAACAGGCCCCGTATTTTTTGCGTTTTGAACACCTCGTCAACGAGGCCTATTTCCTTATAACACGTGATTTTCGAGTTTGGTTTGGTAAGGGCGATCCCTGCAGCTTCTTGTCCCCGGTGTTGCAATGCCATGAGACCGGTGTAGATATACTGCGCCACGTTTTGGCTTGGATCATCACACACGATCCCGAGAACGCCACAGCTTTCCCTTGGTTTCTCATTTCCGTACCCGTTGTCGTTCATGTTCCATCACCAAGCATCTTCGATTATAAGATTGGGACCGAGCCAGCTACTGGCCGAGACATGTAGGAAAGGTAAACGTGAAACATAAGGTTATCCCGATAATCCCGAAAGTATTGTAATCGAGACAAGTGCTTTAGAGAAGGTGCTCCTTGGCATACTCGAACGCGTTCTTGAACAGAATGCGACCATTGTAGGTGTCGCTTCCCTCGCCAGACGTCCAACGCGGGTGGTTCTCCTTGAACAAGTACCTCTCCGGGTGCGGCATCATGCCAAGAATATGGCCTGTCTCGTCGCAAATACCCGTGATATCCTTCAACGTGTTCGACGTACTATATGGAAAAAACCCGTTTGCTAAAGTGCCATCCGGGGCGATGTACTTGAAGACGACTTGATCATTTTCCTCGATTTTCTTGAGGGAATCTTCATCCTGTATCGCGAATTTTCCCTCGCCGTGGGCAACCGGAAACTCGATCTCATCTATTCCTCTGGTGAATATGCATTTCCCCTTGTTAACATTCTTTACACGTATCCAATTGCAGTAATAATGCCCGATATCGTTATAGGTGAGCGTTGCTTGGATCGCAAAATCGCCGTTGATGGCTGGGATCAATCCCGCTTTGACCAAGACCTGGAACCCGTTACAAATGCCGATGATGAGGTTCTCCCGTGCGAAGTCCTTGACTTGCTCGCCAAGCTTGAACACAAGCTTGTTGGCTGCGACTTTTCCCGATGCGATGTCATCACCGTAACTAAAACCACCCGGGACTGCTAATAATTGATATTCATCGATTTTCTTCTCACCACGCAAGAGTTCATTTACATGGGCTCGTGTAACGGCGAATCCTGCGCTCGCTAATCCAAAGCTGGTTTCCAGGTGGCAGTTGGTGCCCGGGAACATCAATACAAGTGCGCTTGGTTGTTTCATTCTCTCTCCCTCCTCATGCCCTTCCAAGGTTTTTTTCAATGTCCAGCGGTGCTTGCCATGCTTTCTTTAGCTCGCTGCATCTTGCAGTCAACACGGGCACTCCCGTCATTCCCTTCACGTTCAAGACGGGCTCCTTTGTCACGGTCCCGATCTTCTTGACAACGCTTCCTTTTGTGATTTTCATGAACGCATCCTCCTTGTCAACGGGAACTTCAACTATGATACGGCCGTTCGATTCGGAAAACAAGATGATATCATCTCGCTCGCATCCATGACTCGTTGGGATGAGCTTGCTATCGATATTTGCACCTAAATCCCCTGAAAAGCACATTTCTGCCAATGCTACGGCTATCCCGCCCTCGGAGCAATCGTGTGCCGAGATGACCACGTTCTCCTGCATTGCCTCGTGCAATGCCTTGTATTGTTCGAGAAAAATGCCGGGTTCCACGCCGGGAACGATGGTGCTCTTGTCTTGTTGCTTGATGTTTTCCAAGTAATGGGAGCCGCCTAGCTCGTTCTTCGTTTTCCCGATTATGAAAATCCCGTTTCCTGGTTTTTTAAAATAGGCCGTGCACGCGTGGCGCACGTCCTCCACTTTTCCAATGGATGATATCAACAACGTCGCCGGGATGGAGATCGTTCCTTGGTCGGTTTTGTATTCATTATTCAAGCTATCCTTTCCCGAGATGAATGGCGTGCCGAATGATATGGAAATATCCTTGCATGCATTGCATGCCAGCACCAGCCTCGCGAGCTGGACGGGATCCTTCGGGTTTCCCCAGCAAAAATTATCCAGAAGCGCGATGTGGCCCGGGTTTGCCCCGCAACACACGGCATTCCTTATGGCCTCGTCGATGCCCGAAGCTGCCATGTTGTACGGGTCGAGATCGCCATATTTCGGGTTCATACCGTTCGCGATCGCTATCCCCTCGTATGAACTCAAGTCAGGACGCACGACAGCGCCGTCTCCTGGCCCGTCATTCTTGCGGCCTTGGAGTGGCTTGACGAGGGTGTTGCCTTGAACCTCGGAGTCGTATTGGCGTATGATCCATTCCTTGCTACACACGTTCCATGACTTCAACACGCGTAGAAGGACGTCCTTCAAGTCTGGAGGTGCCGGGAATTGTTCCGAAACCACGCTGGGTTCCTGCCACGTTGCGTTGTTCAGGACACGCGGCACGCCCTTGTGGAGAAAATCGACATCAAGTTCCCCGACAACGACATCCTTGTATTTCAAGGTAAGTTTCTTGTTGCCCGTGATGTTCCCGACGTTATACACGCCAACATCTTCTTCCTCGAATATTTTCTTGAACTCCTCGTATTTTTCAGGCGGGACGGAGAATGCCTGCCGCTCTTGTGATTCAGATATCCATATCTCCCACGGGAGCAAGCCTTGGTACTTCAAGGGAACCCTATCGAGATAGATGACTGCACCTTCCTCTTCAGCCATCTCGCCAAAAGCAGATGAAAGCCCGCCGCCTCCACAATCTTGAACGAAGTTGTAGAGATTTTTATCCCTCGCCTTGAACATGGCTTCCATGAACATTTGTTCCGTGATCGGATCACCTATTTGGACGGGATTGGATGTTGTATGCTTGTCCATTTCAAGCGATGCAAACGTGACGCCGTGTATGCCATCGCGCCCTGTTTTTCCCCCGACAAATACCAAGTAATCGCCAACCTGGGGTTTTTTCTCCTCGCTTAGCCGTCCATGAATGGTTCTCGGGATAATCCCGACCGTGCCGCAAAACACGAGCGGATTCCCGAGGTACCGCTTGTCGAAATATAACGAGCCGTTTACGGTGGGGATGCCCATGGGATTGCCGTAATCACGCACGCCGGATACAACACCTTCCATGGTCTTCCGTGGATGAATGATTCCCTCGGGAACCTGGTCTTCGGGGAAATCAGGTTCTGCAAAGCAGAAAATGTCCGTGTTTGCGATTGGTTTTGCCCCGAGCCCCGCCGCCAGGACATCCCTTATCACCCCTCCGATCCCGGTTGCGGCTCCGCCGTAGGGCTCCTTTGCAGACGGGTGATTATGTGTTTCCGCCTTGAAACACATGTTAAATTTATCATTAAACGATATGATCCCCGCGTTATCCTTGAAAACCGACACGCAGATATTATTATTTCCCGTTTTCGATATTATCTCTTGCGTTGCTCCAAAAATCGTGTTTTTTATTAGATTGTTGATTTTTTCCACGGATTCTGTCCCATCGCGAGAGATTTTCTTGAAGATAACGTCTCCCTTCAGTGTTTTATGCACGCAATGCTCGCTCCACGTCTGGGCGAAGGTTTCTAATTCTATATCCGTTGGTTCCCTTCCTCTCTTATTGTAATACTCTTGTATTTTTTTCATTTCCTCCATGCTTAAGGCTAAAAGGCCAGTTTTGGAAATTTCCATCAATTCTGCATCCGAAGCCTTCCTGATCGGTACCTCTTTAACAAGGGACTTTGAATCTAGCGCCTTGGAAAGGTTGTAATCGGGTAGTTTTGCACCTTTCTCGTCGACGCTCGCAAATTCCACGACCGGATTGTGAAGGGCACGTGCAACCGAGGGTATTACCTTGTTGTCCGTTTCCCAGAAAATATAAACCTTGTAAGCGTGGATGAAATCTTCATGTTCGTTCCTGAATACCTTGTCCACATCTTTTATCGCAACTGATGCTGTATGTCCTACATTATCCGTAACACCCGGCTTGTAACCGACCGTCACGGTGAATGTAAAATCCCTCCAAGGAAGATCGTTGATGATAGATTTTTCAACAATGGGATCAACGAATAAAACGTTAGCAGCACGTTCTACAATTGTTTCATCAACGTTTGCATCGATCAAGAAACCCGTTACTATTTTCACTCTCTCAAATTTCCCCGTGGAGGTTTTAGAAAGTGAACTCGCAAGGCTAGCTTCCTTTCCTGTCATCCCGGTTGCTTTCGAGAAGATGTGGACTTTTGCTGTCATGTTGCATTCCTGGATATTTCTGTTTTACTTGATGTATCCCAGTTCGTGTAATTTCATCGTGATGCGGTCGATGGGATGCTGGTCAAGGGTCGAGGTATCAAATTTCTTGCCCGTTACGATCTCGTAGTTGCCGATATATCGTTTGCATAACGCAATTTTTATATTATCGTCGACCTTCGGAACGGGGCCATCTCCCATGAAATTTCTTTCCTTTCTCAACCAATCCCTTACGAATTCCTTATCCAATATTTCCGGTTCTTGTTGCGTATTGAACCGTTCTTGGTAAGAACCGAGGATCCAGAACCTGCTTGAATCGGGGGTGTGTATCTCGTCTATTACCAACAAATTACCCTCCGCATCCAAACCGAACTCGTATTTCGTATCCACGAGGATCAAGTTGTTTTTCCTCGCGATGGCGTTTCCGATGTCGAAGAGCTTGTAAGTGATCTCTTCCATCTGTTCGTAAATATGCCTTGGCACGATATTTCTTTTTAAAATATCTTCACGTAATATTTCCTCGTCATGTGACCCGATTTCTGCCTTTGTCGTGGGCGTGATGATGGGGCTGTCCAATTTTTCATTCTTTTTCAAACCTTTTGGGAGAAGATGTCCCGATAGCAGAATCGGGTAGTGGAAACCGCATTAATCATCCATCGGTGGCATCCCACCGCCGCCAGGACCGCCGGGCATTCCACCACCACCGAGCTTGCTAGCCCGGATCACGTCATCTATCCTAATGATCATGATGGCGGCTTCGGCCGCGGTCTTGATGGCGGTCCTCACCAAGGCGACTGGCTCAACGACCCCGGAATGCTTCATATCCTCGATCTGGTTCGTGAACAAGTTATATCCCATGAACGAGTCGGCTTCCGACTTGTGCGAGGCGCGAACCTTCCCGACGACCTCGATTGCATCAAGACCGGCGTTCTCCGCGAGGGTAATGGGGATAGATTCCAAGGCTTTTGCGAATTGTTCGATGACGAGCTGCTCGCGACCCGAGAAGGTCTTGGCATATTCGTTCAATTGCTTGGAAAGCTCCACCTCGACTGCACCACCACACCCGACGATGGCAGGTTCGTCCAGCAACGTTGCTGCTACGGACAGCGCATCGTGCAAACCCCGTTCGGTCTCGTCGAGACTCTTCCCGCCTTCACCACGGATGAGGATCGTGATTGCCTTCGGGGACTTGCATCCCTCGACGAAGATGTACTTGTTGCCCCCGATTTGCTTTTCATAAACGCGATCGCACGTACCCAAGTCTTTATCCGAGATCGATTCCAAGGAGTTCAACACGCTCGCCCCGATCGCTTCTGCAATCAAGTCGACATCGGACTTGGTCACGCTCTTGATGGCCATGACACCCGCTTTCTTCAAGAAATGGATGGCAGTGTCATCCATGCCCTTGTGCGACAAGATGACATTCACCCCGAGATCAAGCAGCTTGTTAACCTTCTTCTGGACCATGTTTTCCTCCTCATCGAGGAATGCCATCATTTTTTCAGGCGATTCAACGGAAATCTTGGCATCCCATTCTCCCTTCTTCACTTCCAAGGGATACCCGAGCAAAGCGATCTTGGGGTTCTTCAAGTCCTTGGGCATCTGGCTGTGGCTGATCTCCTTATCAAGGATGATGCCTTTAACGAGCATCGTGTCGTGGATGGCATCACCACCCTCTTTCTTGACGATCTTGATTTTCTTGATGTTCTTTGCAAGGTTTTTCACGCCTGCATTCTTGAGCGTGAGCATCGCGTTGAGCACGAGCTCGCTGAGACGGTTCTTGCCGAGGGATATGACCTTGCTATTCATCGAAGTGCCGACGACCTTCCTCATCAAATCAGTCTCGGAATCACCCACCTTGTAGGATATCTTCTCCAAGATACCGAGTGCCTTGGTCTTGGCCTTGGAAATGCCATTCGCGACGATGCTCGGGTGTACCCCGCTTTGCATCAACTCGGAGACGTTTTGCAAGATGGACCCTGCAAGAATAACACTCGTGGTCGTCCCGTCCCCGACTTGATCGTCTTGTGTCTTTGCAACTTCCACCATCATTTTCGCGGTGGGATGTTGCACGTCTATTTCCTTGAGAATTGTTGCACCATCGTTGGTGATCGTTAAATCACCAAGGCTATCAACAAGGAGCTTGTCAAGCCCCTTCGGGCCAAGAGTAGAACGAACTGCTTCCGCAATTGCTAAAGCAGCAGCAACGTTGTTTGAAAAGGCATCCTTTTTCTGGACCCTTTCGGTCCCTTCCTTCAAGACCAGCAACGGTTGGCCGCCGCCACCTAACATGTAACCCATTTTTTTTCTTCACCGATGTTGATTTGTATTCATTTTTACCGAATATGTGTTTGATCTGCTGAACGACCGGTTCTAAAAAAAATTGACGATTTGGGCTTCTATATAAAGACGAGCACTTCATGGGGCAAATCACGAGGATGATGCTCATAAGCATCTTGGATCAAGGAAAGCTCAAGTTTTTTGAGCTCCCACCCCGAGTCATTATAATTGCCGGCAATGAAAAAGGCGATCCACGTGGAAGAAAACCCCATCAAGGTACGTGCTTACTCAGAACATGACAAGACGGTGGTTACGAAGCTCATGCAAGATCTCTGCATTGCATACAACGTCGAATTCGACGAGGAACGGTGGAACGCATCGCTGGAAAAAAAAATCATGATATCCGACAGCACGAAGCTCTACGTTGCAGACCAAGATGGAAAAACCATCGGCATGCTCGTTGCAGACATTCGCCGCGCGAAGGAACGCGCCGGGTACATAACGAACTTGATCGTGGCCCCCGATTTCAGGAACAAGGGTGCTGGTGAATTGTTGATCACGAGCGCGATCGATTTTTTCAAGAAAGAACACGTGACAACGATAAAGGTAAACATTCGATCGGACACCCGCCACGTCCAGGCGCTTTTTGCCAAGTTAGGATTCGAGGAGTACGCCGTGCAGCTCAGGAAAATACTATGATCGAGGAAATCTGGGCTTGAGGTTGTTCCACGACGTCTAATTACGGTCGATCGTGGTTCAGAACGTGTTTTCGCCACGATTGGCCATCGTCACCGAGCCTTGCCACCAAGTCGTCGTCCAGCAGCGTGCCCTATAGCGTGATGGTCTCCAGGCAGGGGCATTTTTTGATCGCGGCCAGCTCGCGGGCGCCGGCGATGTTCGTGTCGTCCAAATGGAGTACCTCGAGCCCCGCGAGCTTCTCGAAGAATATGCCGAGGCTTTCGAAGTAGTCGACCGCCTTTTCTGTGAAGTAGGCATGATCGCTTGTCTTCGTGTAGTCGGCAGTGTCCAATTCACTTGCGCGACCCCGTCTCTCGATCCTGGTGCCACGGGTCTATTCTTCTTGAAAAAATGGAAATTATGATTTAGAATCCTTCGCATTTTCCGCTTTTGTTCGCTTTTTAAATAAACGCGCCCGCCACGACGGGGCTTCGTTTTTATTCTCGTAGGTTTCACGTATATCTTTCATGCTAGCACCGAGCCACGGTGCCGCGGCCGAGACCGGTTTCTCGTACTTTACTGCCTGGTGAGATTCCTTGAGCTGCATGAGCTCGTTGATTTCTTGGGATGCATCGGTCCAATCGAGCTTCCATTTGTTATGGTACTTGGATCGTTCGGCCCCGAAAACGACAGACTTGTACATGAGCTTCACGAATGGCTTGGATGGCCCCGAAAGATCGACGGCCTTCCGGAACGTGAGCAACTGGAAGTCATCGAATGAACCAAGATAACCTGTTAACGGTAGCCACAAGAACAGTGGGATCACGATGAGGGCAATCAAGATGTAGATAACCGCGGGCCCGAGCAGGGCATATTCATCCAGGAGCGGTGCGAACAGTGTCTTTATCGGATTGAACGCGAACGCATAGTACAGGTTCCCGATCAGCAATATGGGGGACGCGCTCACGATCGGGATGACGAAGGTTTGCATTATATTGATCCGAATCTTGACGATTTTCTTGTTGATGTATATCCAGCACAAGCACATCTTGATGATCCGTGGCCAGTAATGCTCGAACGAAAGGATGTAAATGATCCCGGCAAATCCAAAGACCAAGTTGAGCTTTAAAACGTACAAATACAACCAAACAAAGAAAACTTGGTTGAATTCCTCCAATACCCGGTTGAACGTGTAAAAATTGATGCGAAGCGTGCCTATCAAGATGGTATCGGGGATGCTTATCCACGGCATGAAGAGCTTGTGGATCATCATGGGAATCAAGAATGGAGCAGCGAGGATGTAGTTTTCAAGACCCGGCATGTAGATCACCTCGTTGATGAGCACGGGAATGATCGATATAAGCGTGAACGTCATGAAGCACATGAGAAATCCGTTCCACTTGAACGTGTTCTCGATGTAGAAGCGGGCAAGCTTCTGCTTTCCATTCATGTAACTCTCCGCGATCGATGCCGTGAGGCTAAACGAGCCCACGTCGACGATACCTGCGATGCCACCCGCGAACCCTGCCAAGGCGATGAATGCAGAATACTGGGGTAATGCCTGGACGTACATGAGGAGCATCGCGGTGCCGGTCGCCGTGTTGATGAGCGGAACGATCGAGACTTGCAAGCCGAACCACAAGCATTCCTTGACAATTTCCTTGTCAAATTCGATACGCATGCAATCCCGCGCGGTGACACCGAACGGCTTCATGGCACGGTTGAAATAATGGACGGAAAGCCACATCGCAAAGAAATCATCGACGTATGCACCCACGGCAGCGCCTAGCACCATGCCCATCAGTTCTCCGATGGCCGGGTCCTGGCTTCCGATGTATCGACCTAACAAGATGAAAATGATATTAGTGATGTTCTGGAAGATTTGCCCGCTCACGAGGTCAAGTATCTGCTTCTTGTTGTACAGCTGGAGACCTTCAAGCACGGATTTAAACATGCCAAGCATGGCGGGCCATTGCTTCTGGAGGAGGATCAAGAACACCCAGACAAGGTGCGCGAACTGGTTGAACCGGAACATCTGGAGAATGATGACGCTGAGGACCGCAATTTGGATGATTCCAGTAAACATCTGGTACCAGATGTAAAACTGGACGTACTTTAACATCCTGCTTGGGTCTTTCACGCGCCATTCAGCGATGAACCGCACGATGCCAAAGGCAGTCCCGACATCGAAAAGCTGGTACACGAGGGCAAACACGCCACCGGCAATGCCGTTGTACCCGTTGATCTCCAAGTATGGATACAAGAGCTGGATGAACAGCGGCATGATGATCAGGCTGAAGACCGCACCGAGGATGGTTATGGAATAGCCATAAAAGAAATTCCCGAGCGGCCGCTGGAAGCCGATATCCTCCCAGTGGTCGAATTTCACCGAATTAAAGCGCTCTTCCTCGTCCTTGAATCCCTTGAAATCTATCTTGCGTTTCTGTCCCATCATTATCAGCTTGAGAGAAAAATTGATTATACATCATACCAATAATTCGGCCATCTTCCGCAGTTCATTTGCTTTATCCAAGAAGATTTGCCGCGGGAACTGTTCCAAGAACGTGATTCGGTCATCAATGACTTGTCGCAACTTTCTCGTCACGTCAAGCCGTGCAATCACGGGCTCGTTCATGAACAACCGCAAGTCAGAGGGTTTCATCCATTGCACGCGAGCAATCCCCCGTTCGAGCACGGATTGGGCATCGAGCTCGATGGTGAATTCGAGGTGGAGCATTCCCGACGAATCGAGGAAGTATAGCTTGTTGCCGACCTTGGCGAGGAAGAATGACAAAACGCCCTTGCTTGTTGCCTCGAAGAAATCGATGGTTCCAGCATCCTTGGTTCCCGTCACGGTGACTGCTTGGTCTTCCCAAGCAATCCGGGAGAAAGCGAACGCATCGTCTGGATGTTTCCCCAGTAAATGCACCGCTGTAGATTTCTCGTCCCATGCAAGGAAAAGCGGTTTTATATCCTTGTCTATTTGCTTCTTGATCACGCGGTCAGATCGCAGGTCAACAAGGGTGGCACTCGCATCGCTGGCCTTCACGATCGCGATGGTGGTCTGGTCCGGCGCTGCAGACAAGAGATCCCCCTCGCCGAGGGGGAATTGGGTGGCACGTCGCTGGAAATCACCGTCCACGGGTACCCACCGGATGAGCATCCCGTCCCCGAGCAACGCGTGGAATGTTGAATCATCCTTCCACCCCACTGCCAGCACGTCTTGCTCGATCTCCCACGTTTTAACCAAGTTCTCCAGTTCCGACGGATCAATCTCGAATGCTTGGCTTCCCGGGACCACCATCGGATCGTGCGAGAAATCAACCAAGATGAGGTTGTTGGCACGTTTCATAAGCGCCTTGAGCATGCCCTTGCCTTCCTTGTGTTCGGCGATCAAGCCACGTGTACCGTTGGGTGACCACTTGAATTCACCGGCCTTGTACTTTGAAACCTTCCCGGAATAGACGGCGGACTCGATCGCGTTAAAAGACTTGTCAGAAAAGGAAAGCCTTGCATCCGCGCCAACCAACCCAAGCAAGTTCAACGACGGGTGGGGAACTAGTGCGACGAGTGGTTTGGGGACCTTGACCACGGACATGTCCGTCGATCGCAGGGGAATCCTCGTTGAATAGGTTGCTGTTGCCAGGTTATCGAAGGCCTTGATTACATGGTCGCCTTGGCTCGTGTAGGAGAAAGTTTCGTACAGCTCTTTCATCGTCAAAGACAAGCCTTTCAACATGAAATTAATGAAGACAAGAATGTTCTCGTTACGCTTTATATCATTACGATAAAGGAAAAGCTCGTAAAGTTTATCCAAGAAATACGTTAAGTCTTTCAAGACAAGGTGTCTCTCCGACTGGATGGCAGCATCGGCGGTGTTCTTCGTGCCCGTCCAATCTTGGATGGCGTGCTCCCTCGAGACCAGGTCGCTTGCCGAGAACGGTTTCAAGAACACGACAACGGCATCCTTGCCGTTGTTCTGGATCGATTCGCACGTGATGTCCAGGAGGAAAGAGAACACCGCCACGTAGAATTCACCGAATCGCACGTGATTGTCGTGGATCAGAGTTGCAAGATTCATGAACGCATCAAGTAATTGTTTGAATTTAGATGATGCATCGCCGATTTTTACGAGATCAACATGGGCAACGAATAAAATGGAATTAAAATAATCCATCAGCTCCCGAAGAATGAACTCGTCCGCGTAACGCATGATTTCATCGCACCATTCATCCAAGGAAAGTAACGCGTTGTCCAAGGATGCACCGTGATTTCCATTCTTGAGGTGCACCTTGGCCAAGCCGAACAACGCGAACGGGTACCCGGGCTGAATGGTGAGCACCTTTTCGAATACGTAGCGTGCACGCGCGTCATCTGCATCCTCGAAGGCCTCGTACCCCGAATCACACAGTCCTTCAACGATTTCGTCAAACAGCGCCATTGCTTTCGCGTGGCCGGACACGAGCGCGTCGATCTTGCGGATATTTACAAGCGTTTCGTCGATCAAGCCTTGCTCGTAGAAATTTTCGGCTTGCAAGAAAAGGGCCTCGACCAGCCCTTCCTTGGTTGAAGCATCGGTTTCATCCAGCCTTATACTCTCATTGTAAGCTTCGATAGCCGGTGCAAGCTGCCCGAGGAGCACGTGGTTCTTTCCCGCCCACTTCCACGTCACGTGGTCGTAGGGATAAATCTCGATAGCGCGCACGAAATAGGAACGCGCTTGGATGGCGTCGCCGTAGATGTGAAAGTTCACGCCCTTCTCCCGGTACACGTCAGCAAGTTTTTTCTTGTACTCCCAGTTTCCGGGTTCCAATTCCGTGATCTTGGTGAGCATCCGGATATAATCGTCTCTTGCTCCCAAGAAATCATATTGCTGGGCGAGGATTTTGTAGGGTTCGATTGACTCAGCGTTGATCTTGATGGCCTCGTTCGTGTACCGCAAGGCATCTGAAAATGAAAAACTACGTTGTTCAATGTCGGGACTCGCCATTGCCAGCTGGTTGGACAGGTCGGCCAGGAGTACCCATGCCTCGAAAAAATCCGGTTTGATCTCCACCGCCTTCTTGAGCATGGAAATGGTTCCATCGAGATTCCCTTGTCCTTGCTGCTCGTATGCTTCGGAGATCAGTTCAACGTGATTTAAAGGCAATCGCTTGGAGATCTTGTCAGCACGCGCTTTTTTCTCATACTCGAACACCGCGGTCTCGTCGAATGGGTCGATCTCCGATGAAACATCCTTCTGCAATTGCTGGATTTTATTTTGCATGAACACGATCATGTCCGCGTTCAAGGACGTCGAGCCGACCAATCCGGAATCCTTGAGACGCTTCTCCTGTTCTTGGAGCATGTTCAATGAATGCTTGACGCAAAACAAGGCAAGCGGTTTCTTGTTCACGATCTCGTAAATAGTTGCGAGGTTCTCCCAATACACGCGGTCATTCGTGTCCAGGAGGACGGCTTTTTTTGAGGTATCTAGAGCGTTGTAGAAATCGGTGGGGTCCTTGTAAGAGCCCTCGAAACCATAGGTGAAAACCCCGACCTTTTTCTGCGCACGCTTGAGGTAGGCTTGGCCGAGGTTATACCAATCGATGGCTTGATCGTCCTTCAAGGACAAGGCTTCCTCGTACAAGGCGATAATTCTATCGAGATCGGCCTCGTTAAATGAATATGACAAGGCTTGGGTTTGCTTGATTAGATCATTGTATCGATTCATGTTATCCTGGGCGCTTTTCTTGTCACCTTCGATATCCAGCAAGTCGTCCTCGATGGTCTTCCTTGCGTCCTCATCCCCCCCGTCTGTCTTGAACTGCACGCCATCATCGTTACCGAGGAGCTCTTCCAACTCCTTGTCGAGGCCGTCTAGACTGCCTGGGGACGAGTCCTTTCGAATCGCATCTTGACCGGGAAGGTGCCCGGAGATGAAGGGTTCCAAGGAATCCATGTCATCCAAGGTGAGGTAAAACGTAGATACGATATCGGGGTCGACTTGCACCCTCGACATGAATTTTCGCAAAGCAGGCGGGTTTTCTTTCAAGAATGCAACGAGACGTTCTTTATTATCTGTGTTGATAGCAAGCGAAATATTAGCCCAAGCTTGGTCGTCTGATGGTGATGCACGGAGCCGCTCGAACGCGCCACGCAGTTCTTCCATATGAAGATGAATATCCGGGAGAATTATAAATCCAAATAAGGGTGAATGATGAACCATGGAAAGCGAGCAGCCATTTTCCATCGACGAGTGGGAAAGAAATCGGTCGTTCTCCTCGTATTCTTCGTATCTTTTTCCCGATACTGAACAAAAACCCGGAAATGCCACGAGGAGAGGTAATTCTTGGGTACCACGCGCGCCAGACGGGTTCACGATTGGAAACTCCAAGATATTTGCGGCGATCGGGGTCCCGCTCATGGATATCGAGCACATTCATGAATTTTACACCTCGAACGATTTTTCAATTCCATTTATGAAAGATTTTAACGTTGCGAGGCTTTCTCTCCTTGTCGGGCCCGAAAAAAAGACGGTGCACTTGCAGAACCTGCCAAACGTTTTCAAGGTACAGGATTTCACGATGCGGTCCGAGGACGCGCAAGAAAGCGAAATCACGGGGGATGACCAGGCCAAGAAGGAGCCGGAACGCAAGCCCGTGAACTTGATCACTCCGCTGTGGAAGAAGAAACCCGCCGACATCACGGAAGAGGAGTACAAGGATTTCTATCACTTCATCGCGCACAAGTGGGATAATTACAACCACGTCATCCACTATAACGTGGATGGCCAGGTCCAGTTCAACAGCATCCTCTACATCCCCGAATCAAAGGCAATGGAGCTGATGGAACCTGAAGTGGAGTACGGGCTGGCCTTGTATACCAAGAAAATCCTCATCATGGACCATTGCAAGGACCTTGTCCCCCGGTGGATGCGTTTCGTGAAGGGCGTGGTTGATTCCGAGGACATTCCCTTGAACGTGAGCCGGGACACGATCCAGAACAACCGGGTGGTCATGAAGATCAACGAGCTCCTCGTCAAGAAATTTATCGACGAGCTGCAAGGCATCGCGGAGAAGGATGCAAAGAAATACGAGAACGTCTGGAAGGAATACAACTTTTTCATAAAGGAAGGGATCGTTTCCGACCAGAAAAACAAGGAACGCATGTTACCCCTGCTCCGGTTCCACACGTCCAAGTCGGCAGACAACGGATTAAAGGGGCTGGATGAATACATCAAGGAAATGAAGGACCCGCAGAAAGAGAAAAAGGAGATATATTATCTCGTCGGCGAGAACCTCGCCATCATGAAAAACTCCCCGCACCTGGGCTATTACCAGAAGAACGACATTGACGTTATCTTGTTCGACGAGTCCGTGGATAATTTCCTCATGATGCATGTCCACGATTACACGGTCAAGACCGGGGACGGGGACAAGAAGGAAGAAACGGTCTACACGTTCAAGCCGATCGATGTCGCGGACGAGGACAAGAAAAAGACCGAGGAAAAGAAGGACGGCGAGGAAAAGAAGGACGGGGAAGCGGAGCAAGAGAAGCAAGACCTCCCTGAAGAGTCGAGAAAGTTCTTGGAACGGGTCAAGGCGATACTCGGGGAAAAGATCGTCGACGCGAAGATGTCAAGCCGATTGTACGAATCCCCGTACCGTCTCGCAAACCCGTCGAGTGGGATGACCAGCTCCATGCAACGGGTGATGCGGTACTGGACGGCACGGGCGGGGGGCAAGGAGTTCGAGATCCCGAAGAAGATCATCGAGTTCAATCCCGACCATGCCATGATCAAGTCGCTCATCGACATCGTCGCGAAGAACCCCGATGATACCCGCGTGGAGCCGGTCGTGTTGCAAATACTCGATAACGCGTTGCTCGCCGAAGGTGACCTCCCTGAACCGGTTTCCCTCGTTCCCAGAATCGACAAGTTGCTTGAATTGCTCGTGTCCAAAGGTCCATCACCTTGATTTTCAATACTTCTTTTTCTTGTTAATCTCGAATTACATGTCTCCGCGGGAATGCAACATGAGGTGTATCAAGCAATCTGCACGGGGCCCGAAGATTAACGTTAAGCATTCACGCTTCACGTGTTCTATGAAGATCGTGACGACCAAGGAAGATGCTCTCACGTTTATCAAGCGCACCAAGGAAGAAAACAAGAAGGCAACGCACAATGTCCACGCGTTCAGGGTTGGGAACCCGGTATCGTGGGAAGATAGCAGCGATGATGGAGAGCCGCACGGCACGGCGGGAACGGCGGTGCTCAACGTGCTCAAGGGAATGTTGTTAACCAATATCGCGGTCGTTGTAACCCGGATCTATGGTGGCATTGATCTCGGTCCTGGCGGGTTGATGCGCGCGTACGTGGATTGCGTGAAGCGGCTTCTCGAGGTGATTGGCACGGATGAGATGGCTTAAGTCTCCCGGCTGATACCTCCATGCATGGACGAGATCTCATTCTATCCGGGGAAGCCCGTCGTACCCGTGAACAGGTGCATTCTCGGTCATTTCATAGAACACCTCGGTCGCTGCATCGAGAACGGCATCTGGACCTACGAGACGCCCGTCTCGAGTGAAATGGTGGACATCCCGAAGCTGGAACGGGTCCGCCTCGATCTGTTCACGGCGGTGCGTGACCTGCACGTGCCCGTGCTTCGCTGGCCCGGTGGGTGTTTCAGCGACACCTATCACTGGGAAGACGGGATCGGGCCACGTGAGACGCGCCCGGCTAGGAAAAATGCAGCATGGGGCGGGATAAAGAATCTTCTTGGCAAGATAGGTCCCGTGGATCGCAATCACTTCGGCACGGACGAGTTCTTGACCTTGTGCGATGCACTCGGTTCCATGGCGTACATCAACATCAATTACGGGTCCGGCACGCCTGCAGAAGCAGCGCGGTGGGTGGAGTATGCCCGTGGAGGCGCTGAATCGCCCATGGGTGGCGCGAGGACGAGGAATGGCAAGCCTGCCCCGTGCGCGCGCGCGAAGATATGGGGTATCGGAAACGAGTTGTATGGCTTCTGGGAGACCGGGTACGAGCGGAACCCGGCCGATTACGCGAGAAAGTACGTCGAGTTCGCCAAGGCAATGAAAGCCGTTGACCCGACCATAAAGCTCGTCGCGGTCGGGAAAGCATTCGACCAGAGGTGGAACAGGGCAGTGCTTGAAGGGAGTGAAGGTGTTGTCGATTACTTGTCGATTCACTTGTACTTGCAACCGAAAAGCATCATCAAGTTCGTGCTCGGAAGTTCCCCAATGCCCGAGACCGAGGCATCCTATTACAGCAAGCTCAATTCCGCTATCACCTTCGACCGGTTGCTATCCGTGACCGAGGCGGACATCCTCCACGTGCTTGGCACGGGCGGGCTTGAACGGTGCAAGATATCGCTCGACGAGTGGAACGTGTGGACGTCTTTCAAGCAACTGTACAGGGCTGACACGCCGTGTTACAGGCTCGATGACGGCTTGTGGACGGCCTTGATCTTGAATACCTTGATCCGGCATGCAAAATCCGTCGGGATGGCTAATTTCGCGCAGATGGTGAACACTATTGGCATGATACTAACATATGATGACGGGCTCGTGCTCACGCCGCATTACTTGGCATTCAAGATGTATGTCGATGCATTCCAGCCACTTGCATTGCCCCTCACGAATGAGAGCGAGACCATCGTTTCACGCGGAATCTCCAAAACATTTCCTCCCGAAACGGGGCAGATTTTGGACGTGGCTGGTTCCATCTCCCTTGATCGCAAGCAAGTGAGCGTGTTCGTCGTAAACAAGGATTATTCGAGCCCGAAAACCATAAAAATATGCTTCACGCCCGAAATGCTACCAGTAGCCGGCGGGGACGTGATCCATACCGTGCTCACGCACGAGAATCCGTTTGCCGTGAACGATAACAAGCATCCAAGAACCATCACCTTGGAGCGCCAGGCATTGCATGCAAACACCGCGAGCGACGTGCCAGGGATCGTTGCAGAGCTCCCGCCGCATTCGGCAAGTGCAATCCAATTCACCATTAACGAGGCTTACCGGGATTGATACGGCTCGTCATCTTCGATTTCGGGGACACGTTGTTCCACGTGGAAGACGACACGAGGTCGATGGCAACGGGTTCGTGGGAAGTGCTCGACCGGGACGCCAGGGGTTGGCCAACGGTCGTGGCACCACCCGACCGGCCCGGAAAAGCTGAATGCACGTTCTTGCACGTGCAAGAAGTGCTCCACGAGTTAAGACGGCGCGGGATATGGCTCGGGGTAGCCAGCTCTGCGGACCCGGATTACACGCCTTTCATGGTCGAGGCGTTCGGGATGGGAGCGTTGTTCCGTCACGCGTTCATGGCAAGGGGGGACATCAACCAGGATTGCTCCCGCAAGGGCGACTGGGTGGCAGCCATCATCCACGACTTCAACATCGGCGAGTGCCAAGGTGATCCGATACAAAATTTCGAGGTAATGTTCGTTGATGACCTCGTGAGATGCTTGCAGGCTGTCGAACGGAAAGTGCCCGGCGTGCACGCGGTGATGTCGATGCCCCGCACGGATGTTGGATTGCGGTACATCCTCGACGTGATCGAGGAAATCAACGGCGATGACCAATGACGAAGCAAAAAGTGCTCCTGTTGGGCGCGTCCGGCTCCATGGGGTTCGAGGCATTCAAGGAGTTGTGGAAAAAGCGGGACGCCTACGATATCATCTTACTCCAGAGGCCCTCCAAGAAGAACAAGGATGCATTCGCGCCATACGAACGTTCATGCGCCATCACGCCCGTGCCGGGCAAGGGCACCGTGGAAGGCAACGGCTTGAAAATCGTGTGGGGGGATGCAACCAATTACGATGACATGGTGGACGCCTCGAGGGACATTGACTGGTGTTTATGTCCAATGGCATTCATATCTCCTGAAGCAGACCGGAACCCTAAAATGGCAAAAGCAGTGAACACCACGGCGATCGAATACATGATCAAGGCCATCGAGCAGCAACCAGGGGGCAAGGAACGTGTGAAGGTCGTGACGGTCGGCACGGTTGCTGCGACAGGGGACAGGCTTCCCCCCATCCACGTGGGACGGGTGGGCGATCCGCTGAAACCGAGCGTGTACGATTTCCATGCTTGCACCAAGATTGCCGGGGAGCGTGCCATCATCGAGTCGGGCATCAAGCACTGGGCCGTGTTGCGCCAGACATTCATCATGATCCCGGACGTGATGAGCCTCCAAGACCCGATCATGTTCCACCAGCCCTTGCACTCTTGCATGGAAAGCAACACAGCGGAGGACGCTGGTCGTGGCCTCATTAATTGCTTGGACATTCCCGATGATTCCGATTTCTGGAGACGTGTCTACAATATGGCCGGTGGCGAGCGATGCAGGACAACCTACATCGAGTTCATGAACATCGCGTTCAAGATGCTCGGCCTCGATTACCGCAACATTTTCGAACGGAAGTGGTTTGCACTCCGAAATTTTCATATGCAATATTTCGAGGACAGCCACGTCTTGAACGAGTACATCCACAACTGGAACGATACTATGGAAACGTACACGGAACGGATGTTGCACGCGCTTCCTCGGTCGTTAAAGATTGCATCGAAACTCACGAAATTCTTGCCGTTCAAGAAAATCATCGAGAAAGCCACCTACAACCGCATGAAAAAGCTCGCGAGCCGGCCCGACGGCACGCTCGGGTGGTACACCCGCAGGAACGACGGCCGTATCAAGGCATTCTACGGGAGCTACGATGCGTACGATGCGATTCCGGGATGGGATGTCCCGCTGCCGGAACCGAGGCCCGCCGACGAGATGACCTGGCAGCGGCTGGATCACGGCTACGACGAGGCCAAGCCTCGCTTGGACCTATCAGATTTGGCCGGGGCAGCGCGGTTCCGGGGCGGGAAATGCACGTCGAAAGCATGGGACGGTGACATGTATGCATCGCTGGAATGGGAATGCGGGTTCGGGCACGCGTTCACAGCAAGGCCCTACACGGTGCTCAAGGCGGGACACTGGTGCCCGGTATGCTCGCCACCACCCTGGAATTACGATGAGATTGCAAAAAAAGACAAATTTTTCTCCCAAGTATACTATCCGAACCATTCCAAGGATGAGTGCAACTATTACGACGAGGCTTGCTATCTCGATATCGTGGGCGGCCACTAGCGGTCCCGGTGGTGCCTCAAGACAACAGATGTTTCCACTTGCCGATCCGGGATCGACCAGTACGTCTTGAGCAGCTCGTTCTTGGTGCAATCGTTGACTAATCGAAACCCGTGCGCCTCGTAAAAGGCAACCGCCCATGTTGCGGCTTTCCACGTGCCGACGAGCACGGGATGGCCTGCTATGCGGAGTAAATGATCGAGGAGTGCACTACCGATACCCTCGTGCTGGAAAGAAGGGAGCACGTAAGCGTGCCTGATTAATGTCACGTCACGGACGTCTTGGATGCCCATGACGCCCTTGATGGCTCCGTCCATGTCGACCCACCCGTGAAACTTGACCTTCGCATCGATCTCTTCTTGTATGTGTTGCTTGGACATGTAAGGCTCGTGCCAACGGTCCGCGGGGATCACGCCCTTGTAAGCGATGGCCGCACTGTTGATGATGCGGTAAATGTCGTCGAAATCGCTTCCAACGCATGGTCGAATCATGGACGATGGTTATAAGACCTCCCGCGGTTATATAACCCATCATGAAATTGCTCGTTGTGGGTACCCGTTTTGGTTCCAATTACCTTGAAGCCGCACGCGCGTCGCCGAACTGGGAGATCGGTGGCGTCGTCGCGAACACGAGGCAGAGCCTCGAAGAGGCCGGTAAAAAATTTGGCATCGACGAGAAAAGGCGGTTCACGGACTTGAAAGTTGCCTTGGACACCTTGTCTGACATCGATGCGGTTGCGATCACCACGCCCAACAACACGCATCACGAGTTGGCAAAGCTGGTGCTGGATAAGGGATTTAACATCGTCGTTGAAAAACCCCTTACCGAGACGTGGGCAGATGCCGTCGATCTTGTCCGCAGGCTCGACGCCCATCCCGGGAAGAAAGCCTGCGTGATGCAAACGCTCCGCGGGGACGTCATGATCCGGCTGATGGAGCGTTTCTTGCGGGATGGCATGATCGGCAAGATCGAGCAATTGCTGTTCGAGAGCCACTGGAACTGGGTGGTCGAGGACCCGGGGTCGCACAGGAACTGGCGGTTCCAGCTCCCCGACATGTTCTTGGACGACATCGGCGTGCACCAGATCGACGAAATACGCATGCTCGCGGGGAACAAGAAGGCCATGGAGGTGCAAGGAAGCACGTGGACGCCGGCCTCCTATCCCATCAAGAGCATCACGGCTGCCAGCGCGTCGAGCACGTGGGTGATGGAAGATAACGTCAATGTTTCGTATTTCGGCTCCATGGCATCGAAAGGACACGATGTCGGGTGGTACGGCAGGGTGCACGTCTTCGGCGAGAAGGGCTGCGCGTACCGGGATGCGTCGGGGCAGCCGTATGTTTATTTAGACGGGAAATCCGAGCCAATAGGTTTGGACGATAAATACGGCGATGATCTCGATGAATACCTCCCACTGATCGAATTCGAGAAGGTTGCATATGTTCTTGAAGATTTTTACCACGCCATAAAGGATAACCGGCAACCGGTAACAGATATCCACGATAACTTGAACACGCTAGCCATTTTGCTCGCGATCAAGAAAGCCGCGGGGAAGAAGCGCGTGGTTGATGTCCAGCGCGAGTTTCCCTTGCCTTGATGGCACGATTCTTCAAGCCTTGACACGCGCAGCCGGGGAAATGTTGAAATGCATTCCCGCCACCATTTATTCCAAGGTGGTATGATTGGCAACATGTCGAAGTTGTGGCGCTGAAATCGATCTGAATGGTAAGGCTTGTCCATATTGCGGCTGCTCCGTCCCCAAACGCGTAGACACCCAGTTGGGTGCAAACGAAGCCAAAGAGAAAACGTATGGTATAACCATGAAAGATGGGGCTGCTAACCTTCATTTCGGAGATGGTCAACATGGAAGCAGACCTGCATCAGGGGAGATTTCCTCCCGTTATCGTGCCGGGTCAGAAAAATGTCCCAAGTGTGGCACGATGAATAAAACCGGTGCAAGCAAGTGCCAAAAATGTGGTAAAAGATTTTGATTTCGTAATGAACATTGAGCTTGCTGATACCACGCAAGAATCATATAATAGAAATGAAATGTTTTTTTCCTCCATGTTGCCTGCGGAAGATATCGCCGCGATGCTCTTTCTATTCGACCTTGAACCCGGCTCACGGAAGCTCCGTCGCAAGGTCGGTCACCTTTGATTCAAGCCCAGTGTCCTTCGAGAATGATTCTGCAAGATATGGCTTGATGCGCTTCAATGCAAACAAGTACGGGATGATGAGTGCCAGCTCCACGAATATCGAGATGATAAAAGGCATGCGGGGACCATATCCATCCCATGCTGCCCCGCCGGCGATGGGACCCACGGCTCCCCCCGCATTACCGAAAGCCTGCCCGGTCCCGATGATCGTGCCCCTATTTTTAACCGATACGCGGGAAAAAATGTTTTGCAGGAGTAACTGTCCCCCGTTGGCAAGGGCTGCATCTAACACGAGCACGAATGAAAAGGCGAGCAGGTTGTTCACGTTCACGAGGATGAATGTCTGGACCGCACCGAGAATCCCGAAAATCGTGACACCAACTGCAGGATTGAGACGATCGACCAGTTTCCCCAGTTTTGGTGCCAATAACATGGACACGATGCCGACCGGGATGTACGCAAGCAGCACGAGCACGGGATCGTTGGTGAAGACGTTGAGCATGTAGACTTGAATGAAAGGTTTCGCCATGGTCCCGTTGATGTTGGAGAGAAAGAAGCTAGCGATCAAGAGCGAGAACCCGATCGAGAAACCGGCAGGCAGCGCCCGCAAGGTTCGCACGAAACCGCTCGGCTGGTTTGCTTCGTTACCCTTGCCGTCGCTCGTTCCCTGGGCATCCAGCGCCCCCGCGGTGCCGTTCACCTTGTATCCTTGTTGTTTCATGTAGTCGCTGTACGTGAGATGCTCGTCCACGCGCTTCCGGAATAATATCCCGCCTACTATGTTACTCGAAAAGTAGATGAGCAACGGGCTAAACGCAATGGCATCGTTATCTGGAAAAACGTTCAACGAAAAAATGAAGATGCTCGTCCCGATGATACCCCCTACCAAGATGCCTTGGCCGACAGCCGCGTGCCTGCGACCAAAAGCATGTGAACGGTTGTTCTTGTTTGACTTCGCCCCCACGAGGGCATCGAACGGCACCCAATAAAATGCAACGAGCAATCCAAGGACCGTTGTGGCGATGTTGAGTAGCAGTAAAGATTTTACCAGGATGGCAGTGAAGATGATCAAGTAGGAGCTTCCCCGGCCGAAAGCACCGATTAGCACGAGGGTGGTCTTGCTTTTCCTGTCCGCCAGGATGCCAACGATAATCGCGGACACGCTGGACCCCAGGATCAAGAAGGAGAATAAAAACCCGATGTTGATGCCCGATGCCCCGAGCTTTTGAAGGCGAGGAGGTCCCCGACACCACGCGGAGCAGGTCCGGTCTCAACCTGTCGTGAAGGAGCCGGGCCACTTCAACATTCTCGCGATTATTTCGATCGCTTGGATCGAATCCAACAATATAGATTCCAAAACCACGCTCGTTCAAGATGGAAGAGCAATTATCTAATATCCGGGGGAGCCAGGTGATGTTCTCTATATTCATGATGGATACCGGACACTGAATGAGATTTTCACGCACGGTATCAATGACGAGCGAGTCCATCGAAGGGTCATCACGATTCAAACCGACGTTGCCATGAGGTAGTTCGATGTCGAATGAAGCAATGGTATTGTCGGGACGCGAGCAACGAACGTTATCCTGCTCTTGAAAGAAAATGAGATCGCCGGCAGACATCTGGTTCTGTTCAAAAATATCTATAATTTTTCGTGTTGATGACAACGCGGGTAAAAATAAAAATTGATTTCCCGCGCGCGTGTAATCTTTCAAAAAAGTAATGTATTCGGGAAATTCTAAAAAGCATTCATGCACCATCGGGACGAACACGGGCGTCTTGACCCTTGCATCCGCAGGTGACCTGGCACGGAGCACACCGGACCTTGCAAGCCCGTGTAGCCTCTCGGGATAGAACAAGATTTCCATGGGCGACCCAATCCGGATTATTCAATCGGCTCGTGGATGGACGATATCGTTAAAATTTTGGGCTTGGTAGATCATTCTGCCGAATTCTAACATTTTATCCATCCCGATAGCTTCATCATCCATTTTATAACCTTTCCATATCTTTTTTCCTTGAAACGTGTCTTCTATGAGTTTGATATATTTTTTTTGATTCTGCGCTTCCCTCTGGCAAAAATTGCATTCGATCCCGTCGTGAATGATTTTGTTCACCACCACGCCGTCCAATCTGGTGTACTTGCCAACGATCTGGGCGGCACGCTTGATCTCCTCGAAGCTGGGCCGTTCGGGTATCGTGACAAAGCGCAACGACGAGTTATACTTGAGCAACTTCATTATCTTGTCTCCCCGCGCGTCGAGTTCGCGGAGCATTTGAACGAGCTCCTTCGCGATGTTCCGGCGCTTTTCAGACACGGGCTTGAACCAATACACGGGATTGAATTTCCGGATGGTCTGCATGAATTCCATGACCTTGTCCATCGTCTCCAAGGTGCTCTTCAAGAAGACTTGGATGGTAGTCTTCGGGATTTCGAAGATCGATATCATGTTCCCCGTGGGCGGCATGTCAACCACGAATAAATCATAGCTATCCGACTTGGTGATGATCTCCTCGAAAAAGATCGAGTTCTTGACGGCCAAGGGGATTGACGCTGCGGAGAAACTTTCCTCGATGTATTGCTCGAGGTTCGTGATTTTCTTGACGAGGGGTGCCATGTAGGCAAGTTCCTTTGCCTTTTCAACGAATACCTTTACGAATTCTTCCGTGTAGCGATCTGCATCGGGCTCGATCACCCATAGATTATCCAGCACCTTTGTTTCCTTATCACCCACGTCCATGTTAAAAATATCGGACAAGTTATGGGCAATATCAAAAGAAATCAGTAATATCCGTTTATCTGGTTTCAATTTTGCGAGATGTACTGCAGTCGCCGCGGAAGTCGTGCTTTTACCAACACCACCCTTACCGCCAAAAAAGATCAGGTCCACGTCCATGATCGTCACGTTGGTTGGTATGCCTCGATGGTGCATCGCGACGCGCGCGGAACGCGTGCGAGAGCATGCATCGGGTCCATTCACATTAAAAAGGAAACGATTTTATAAGGCTCTTGTTCCTTTATAAGGCGTTTTTCGATGCGAAGGACAATGAGAAAGAGTAAACTATAATAGAAACAGCCTTTTATAAAGCTTGAATCTGGATGAAAATCCAGATCTCCACCAAAAAACACATCAAAATCATCATTAACACGCGCTCTCGCAGAGAGAAGCGATGAATAATGAAATTGATTCACCTGAATGGTGTGAAAAGAACAACACATTCAAGATATTATCCAACATCAAAAATCTTCAAGATTCCAT
This sequence comes from Promethearchaeota archaeon, assembly GCA_041305945.1. Lineage (GTDB taxonomy): Archaea > Asgardarchaeota > Lokiarchaeia > Sigyniarchaeales > Sigyniarchaeaceae > JBGLND01. The sequence goes on along the minus strand of JBGLND010000001.1, from coordinate 657,793 downwards.
AATCACATCACATTCACTTTCACGTCATGAACAATCCACATTCGCTGGAAATCCCTTCAAGCAATGAGAAAAAAGATGGATTATACTCGAATTGGCAACGTTGTGAAGATCATGTATCATCGGCCAAAGGAACGACCACGACCGCCCGAACGGGGGTAATGGGTAAGAGCACGACATTTCTAGTACTGGGACGATGGCATGGGCAAGTGAATGGCAATCTTAGATAATTTTTGAACGGGACGATATCTTGAAAGCAAGACGTGAGATACAAATATGGCGTCAAAAGACTTTCAAGAATTCAGCACGGTCAAATACGAGATACTCATCTCCTTCGAAATCAACGGTGTCGTTGAAAAGAGCGATGTTGTCGGTGCAATTTTTGGCCAGACTGAAGGGCTCATTGGAGAAGACCTCGATATCCGGGAACTGCAAAAGAACGGTCGGATAGGGCGTATCAACGTCGAGATGGAAAGCAAGGAAGGCGTGACGTCAGGCCTCATCACTATACCGAGCTCCCTCGATAAGGTCGCAACTGCCGTGCTGGCTGCAACGATAGAAACGGTCGATAGGGTGGGACCGTGCATAGCGAAATTTGCACTACAGAACTTGATGGATGTTAGGAAGACGAAGCGTGATAAAATCATCGGGCGGGCAACTGAATTGCTCCAGAAATGGGACATGGAAGTCTCGCCGGAGTCCCAAGAGATCACGGACCAAGTGAACGTGGCGAGGCTCACGGATGACATCGTCGCATTCGGGGAAGAACAGTTACCTGCAGGGCCCGACGTGGAAACGTCCGATACCATCATCATTTGCGAAGGCAGGGCTGACATCTTGAACCTTCTCTCGATAGGTGTTAAGAATGCGATCGCCACGAATGGCACGCAAATCCCGAAAACCATTGCTGAAATGAGCAAGACCAAGACCACGATAGCGTTCCTGGATGGCGACCGCGGCGGGGACATGATCCTCAACGAGCTCCTCCAGGTGGGAAAGATCGATTTCGTGGCCAGGGCACCGGACGGGAAGGAAGTCGAGGACCTCACGAAGAAAGACTTGCTCAAGGCACTCCAGGCGAAGATGCCGTACCTTCCAGCGAAGCAGGGACCCACGTCACAATCCGCAGCGGGCCAGAAGCAACACAACAGGCCACCACCAAACCAACATAACATGTACCCGAAGCACCAAGACGAGTCCATGCAAGGCTCCAAGTTCAAGAATCACTCCTTGAAAATGAAGGGACCGAAGAACAAGAGGATAGTTGGCCGGCATCAACCACGAGTAAACACGCCCCCGCCGCGGCAGCAAAAAATGCCAACACCGGGGCAGGCCGTGGATGTTCCGCAAGCAATGCGAGATGCATGCGGCACGCTTCTCGGTTCCGCGCAAGCCATCTTCTTCGACGGAAATGTTAACGTCGTGCGGCAAGTTCCAACATCTGTCATCGTCGACGAGCTACAAAAAGAAGCTGGAAATGTCAAGAAGATCGTGTTCGATGGCATCATCAGCCAAAGGCTCGTTGACATATCGCTACAAGAGGGAGTGGACACGATCATCGGCACCCGAATCGGGAACATCAACAGGACGGATGCGATCAAGGTGCTAAGCATCGATCAATGCAAGTAGCGAACCTTACGATTCTTTTTTTCTTTTCCTCAATTCTATTAAAACGCCATGCAATCGCGCGCCAAGGAATGGGATGTGGAAAAATTCCGCGAGATCAATACTTGGGAAGGTACATTTGCCCGGTTCTTGAACGTGTTCACCCATTTCGGCGGCCACCAAGCTTGGGGACTCGTGTTCGTGGGGATTGTTGGCCTCGCGCTCCTAACAAAGGAACCCGTCGCGTGGACACTGGTAAAACTGGGGTTTTCCAACGTGTGGAGCGTCATGGTGATCTACATCGTCAAGGCGAGAATCCACCGGCCGAGGCCCTACAAGGTGCTGAGAAATGTCAAGATTCGCGTGAGCTTGCGACATGCGAGAGGACATTCTTTCCCAAGCGGCCACGTGCAATTCCATTTCTCTAACATGTGCCTTGCAACGCTCGTTCTCGGGCCCCTTTCCCCCGTGCTACCTTGGATACTCGTGCCAGCGACAGTTGTCACCTCGATCTTGATAGCCATATCCCGGGTGCACGTCGGTGTGCATTACCCGTCCGACGTGATCGCGGGTTTCGGCTCGGGAATGCTGATTTTCTGCATCACGGTGCTCGTGACGTACCCGATCTGGAACCATATATTCGCTTTGGTTAGAGCCTTGTTCCCTTGATTCAATCGGGACGGGCGCGCCGGAGTCTTGATGCCGTCTATATGTGTGAAACATATCCAAAACTCGCGAGGGGAAAAGGAAAGATATGGATGCGATCACGCCGGGCAAGAGATGAGGGGATTGGTGTCCTTGCACGGTGATTGAACCGTTTTCAGTCTCCGGGCCATGATGATCTTCATTAAAATCCCGGCCACCAGCACGGGAAGAATGATCGCAAAGGATATCATGGCATCCAATTGCAAGATGAGCACCAATGTCACCGAGAAGAACGTGGCCGCGGCAATGGCAACCTGGCTGATCCGGTTGATCTCTTCGATAGCGTCCTTGCTCATTTTAGCCACCAAAGTATGTACAAAATTCAATCTTATAAGTTTTTTGGTTCAAAAAAAAAGGTACCTAAAAAGCTTATGGTTTGCCTCTCGCATTATGACGCGGGTCACCGAACTTTAATAAAAACACCGTTCACATGCACGACGGGAAACGACCTTGACGATGTTCCAAAAAAAAAGAGAACCACGCGTGTCGACGCAAAAATATTTATGATGAAATGCGAGGATAAAATCAAGATACTGACGATTACACGTTAAAAACCAAAATCATCGATTATTGATATAATCGTTCAAGATCGTTCAAGAATCGCGGGTATGTTTTCGTGATGCACGCGGGATTGTTGATTTGGATGCCCGGGACTTTCAAGCCAGCTATCGAGAACGCCATTGCTATGCGGTGATCATCATGCGTGTCGATGGACGCGCCGTGATAGTCACTCGAATCCTTGCCGATGATTTCAAGCCCGTCCTCGAGTTCAACGATCGTTGCTCCGATTTTAGTCAATTCTGTCGCAAGTGCATGCAATCGATCCGATTCCTTGAACCGGATGTTACCCACATTCTTGATTCGCGAAGTTCCGCGTGCAAACGCGGCGAGCACTGCAACCGTGGGGACGAGGTCGGAAAATTCAAACATGTCGATGTCTATGGCGTGCAGCCCTCCCGTGCCGCGCACCTCGACCGCATCCTCGTGGCAGTGCACCCTCGCGCCCATGTCGACCAGGACCCGGGCGAGCACCGCGTCACCCTGGAGCGTCCTCCGGGGAAGGTACCCGAGCCTTGCCGTGCTACCGGTTACCGCCGCTGCGGCCATGAAGTACGAAGCGCTCGAATAATCGGATTCGATGGTGTACGACTTGCCGGAATACCGTGCATCGATGTTCACCTCGATGGTATGCAGATCCTTCCACGAGACCGTGGCCCCGAATTCTTGCATCAAGGCAGTCGTCATGGTCACGTATGGCCGGGAGACCAATGTCCCGTCGATGGCCACGGTGACCGGTGAGGACGCGAGGGGTGCCGAGAGAAGGATCGAGGAGATGTACTGGCTTGACACGTCCCCCTTGACGCGCGTGGCACCACCACGAAAGCCATTCGCCTTGATCTCGACAGGAGGAAAGCCTTGCTTGCCAAGATACGTTACTTGCACGCCAAGCGTGCGCAAGCCATCGATCAAGTCCTCGATGGGCCGTTCGCGCATTCGCGGGTTTCCATCGAGCGTGAAGGTGCCGTGACCGAGGGCAACGACCGAGGCAAGAAACCGCATGCACGTGCCCGAATTGCCAACGTTCAACGGACGGGATGGCACGCGTAAATTCCCGCCTTGACCAACGATCTTGATTGTACTCTCTCCTTTGTCCACCAAAACATCGATTCCCAGGTCCAGCAATGCTTGGATCATGTATTCGGTATCGTCGGAAAAAAGCGCGTTCCGGAGGAGAGTTTCCCCGCGCGATAACGCTGCGATTATTAAGGCACGGTTCGTGATGCTTTTCGACCCGGGAACGTGCAGTGTCACGTCGAACGGCACCCGAATTGGCCGGATATCGACGCGCGATGGGCTCTTCACGAGTGTTATAAGGAGGATACATAAAAATACTTTTCATAGGAATACTTATCCGGTGTGCCTACCATGCAGATACCCCACCATCGAGCGAACGTGGTGCCATTTGTAGCCATTCTCGCTTGGGTTTGTTGTACAGGATCGATCATCGCGCTATTTCCGGCCGATTTCCACGGATGCACGAGCTGCTCGACTGACGACGCGGGTCCCGTCGCATCGCTTTCACGGGAAGATATCTGGATCCGGGACCCGTTCATCCAGCACTGGAACGGCACGTATTACATGACGGGGACGTGCTGCGGCCACGGAATCAAGATCTTTTCAAGCACCGATTTGGAAACGTGGGATGACGGGACGCTTGCATATACCAAGAACGATAGCAACCCGTGGATAGACCAGAATTTCTGGGCACCCGAGCTCCACGTGCGTACCGACGTGAATGGCACGCCCACGTTTTACTTGTTCTTTTCCGGCATCAAGGATGGGACCAAGCGCCGCACGGGGTGCGCGATCTCGGGCAACCCGCTGGGTCCGTTCATCGACCATGGCCCCGTGCGCCCTATCGGGCCAAATGGTACCTTGGCGGTCGACGCCCTCACGCCCCCGGAACTCCATTGCCTTGACGGGACCCTTTTCTACGACCCGGTAAGTGCAAAGGAATATTTCATCTACTGCATGGAGTGGATCAACAACGGGACGGGGCAGGTATGGCTCCAGGAGATGTCGCCGGCTTACGACGCGCTGGTGGGTACCCCGCTGAACTTGTGGTCCGCGATCGATGCAAGGTGGGGATATGTCGTCACGGATGGCCCGTTTGTGTGGTACCACGACGGGACATATTATTGCACCTGGAGCTCCTTCCCGCGAGGTGGCAAGTACACCACTGGATACGCATGGTCGAAAAACCTCACGGGTCCATGGACGCAAGCCACGATACCCTTGGTCGACACGGATGGTGGCCACGCGGCGCTATTCTTCCTGAACAGTTCGTGGGATTGCGTGGGCGACCTCGCCACGCGTGGTGACATCGACGCCTTGAGGATCAGCTTCCACCAGCCAAACGGCGGCGACATCCGCTGCCGGATCGCGAGCCTGTATTTCCAGGACGGGCGCTGGAAAACAACACCAAGCCATGTTGAACGGGACTGGGACGTGGCGGGGAACCATGCCGAGGTGCTGGCCATCACCATCGCCGCGAGCGCCGTCACGTCCATCCTTGCGGGCACCTTGCTCGCGTTCAAAGCGAAAAAGACAAATGCCAGCAAGGGAAATAAGAACCATAGCGGTGGAGACAGATGAGCCCGGCAAATTCTTTCGGAAAAAATGTCGCGATCACGTTGATCGGCGAGAGCCACGGCCGATGCGTTGGCGTGGTGATCGATGACGTTCCGGCAGGCTACAAAATTGATATCAACGAGATCAACGCGGAAATGAAAAGACGTAAGCCGGGTCAGAGTAGCGTGACCACCGGCAGGCAAGAAACGGATGAGGTTGAAATCCTTGGAGGCTTGTTCGGGGGCGTCACCACCGGTGCCCCCCTCGTCCTTGTCACGTGGAACAAGGATGCAGACTCCACCGCATATGAAAAATACAAGGACGTGTTGAGGCCCGGGCACGCAGATCTCACCGCGCTGCTCCGCTACGGGGGATGCCATGACTACCGCGGGTCAGGGCGGTTTTCGGGCCGGTTAACGTCGGGCATCGTCATGGCGGGCGCCGTCGCCAAGCAAATCGTTACCCAAGCGAACCTACAGCAAGAAATAGCGGTGGGCGCGTACGCGAGAGAAATCGGAGGTATCCGCTTCGAGGGAGACGTGGACCTCGCTGACCTCCACTTGCAAGTGGAACAAAACTCGGCCCGCTGTTACGACCAGGACGTGGCATCAAAGATGATATCTGCCATAGAGGATGCCATGAAGGAGAAGGACTCGGTGGGTGGGATCGTTGAATGCATTGCTTCAGGCATCCCCGCGGGACTGGGTGACCCGTTCTTCGACAACGTTGAATCGCACATCTCAAGATTGCTCTTTGCCATCGGTGGCGTGAAAGGCATTGAATTTGGTGACGGGTTCTCGGGGGTGAAAAAACGCGGGTCCGAGCACAACGATCCTTACTTCCTGGATGGAAACGGGAACGTGTCGATAGCCAGCAACCACGCGGGGGGTATCATCGGCGGTATTACGACGGGTGCACCTGTCATCATCCGCGTAGCCGTGAAACCGACGGCGTCGATAGGCAAGGCGCAAAGAACGGTGAACGTCCACGAAGGAAAAGAAGTGACCTTAAATTACGAGGGCCGCCACGACCCGTGCATCGTGCCCCGGGTGGTGCCCGTGATCGAGGCTGCCGTCTGGTTCACCATACTTGATTTCTTGCTGGGAGCCGGGTACGTTGGAAAGGTAAAATGAAAGGAAACGCCGGCCGGTACACGGATGTTTGGTGCTCTGTAAAGATTTTTAGTGCTTGCCTTGTTTTGTCAAGCAAAGAAGCCACTGCTTGGTTGAAACTCGATGACCGGAATTCATGAAAGTACCGCATCGGAATTGCTTGCCCGCCTTTCAACGGGAGACTTGACACCCGTCGAGCTCGTTTCAAAATGCTTGGAACGAATCGAGAAAATTGAACCCGCAGCTATTTTTCTCTGGAACAGGTAAACCTGATGGAAACCCGCGATATTTGTTTCTTCCCCATGACGAAACAGGCGAATCTCATTCGCAGGAAGGAAATATCCCCCGTTGAACTTTTGTCCGCCTATTTGCAGCAGATCGAACGCGTTGGCTTCATCTTTTTTGTCGGGTATTCTCTCGTGCTCGTCGTTGACCTTAGCCGTTACGAGCAACTCGGTATGCTCCTTGGCGGTGGCCTCCTTCTCGGCGTCGCCATGATGCTCGTGTACTTCTGGACGATCGGTCGACGTGCTCGCCCCCCGACGGGAATCGTTTCATCGCAGACCACGTGCTCGTCATGCAAGTGTTCCGTGCTCTCAGGTAACTTTTGCGGCAAATGTGGCAAGCAATTGCTCTTAACAGACCAGCTCGTGGAGAATTTAATAAAATGCCCGTCTTGCGAAGCCTATAACTCGTCAGCAAGCCAACGATGCCGGATTTGCGGGAACGAGCTACCAGGGTTGTCACCAACGGTGGTAACCAGCAAGAACAACGAGAAAGGGACCTCACGAGCCAAAACGAATTGATAAAAAGCAAGCCCGATCCACCCAAGATGAGTCATCCTGCATCTTCTTTCTTTATTTATAAAAGCACGAAGAGGACCAACATAACGCCATCAATTCCCTATTTCGGATCGGGAGCTTGCTCCCGCAATGGAACGTTCTTGCTTGGCACCACTTGCTTTTTCCTTGGTTTGGAGAGCATGGCAACATATTTCACGAGCAACCATTCCAACGAACCGATGCCTTTTGCCCTCGTTTCCCACGGGTTGACCAGGATCGCGATCACGATGACGATGGCACCCACGATGATGGCGAACCAGTAAAGAGGTAATTTTATGGGAATGAGGGCAAACACGTGCCCGTAGACGAAGATCGAGAACGAGTACTTGCCGAGGCGCGAGATCGTGGTTTGGCCGGGCAGCACCTTGCCCTCGAGCTCTACTTCAAAGGACCGGTGTTGCAGCAAGCCGAACGCGATCGCCAGCAAGCCGGTATTGAACACGAGATAATTGGGCGTGTGGCGCACGAGGAACATGGGAAGGCCGGGGAGGAAGTAAAAACGGAAGGGACCGTCGGTCACCAGCCAGTCGTACAACCACGCGCTCATGCCGAGCCCGCTGAATAACAGGAACCCCCCTATCAGGATGGAAAGCACGAGAAGGACCATGCCGAACGTGGCGAGCTGATACACGTGACGGGAATGCTTGGTCATATCCAGTTCATGCTTGTCATCCACGTCATTCACGTACGAATTGACATACGGGACGAATAACACGGATGCAAGCGTCGCGATGATGAGCCATGACATGGTGGGTGCCATCGCATCCATGTAGAATAGTAAATAATAGAGGATGTAGGGAAGCGACGTTAAATTCTCGGCGCTAACGGCCAAGGAGCCGTCCCCTGCGTATCCCATGGAGTGCAAGCACCCCGCGAGCAGCAGGGGGTAGCTGGTTGCCAAGGCAATGACCAGCACGATCCTGCCCCGGATGGACATCTTCATGAGGCCGTAGGTCAGCAACTGTGCAAGCCCGACGACGGTGATCATGTTCGCCCCGAAGACGTGCCAGATGCCAAAAGTCCCGCCATTCAAGATGTTGATCACGAGATTCAGTACCTCGCCCACGATGAGCAGGAAGCTTGCCTTGAGGAGGGCATTCTTGAACATGCCCTCGTGCTCCCGGCCTTCTCGCGCTTGGATATGGAAATCATGGTCCCGAGCACCGTCAAGGAGATGAACAAGCCTGGACCTGTCCAATCGAGACAGATTGCAGTTATGGAGCCCAAGGGACGCCACGTGCCATCTTCCCAGTACATTATGCAATGGCCGATCGTGAACCACACCACGGCTAAACCTTTCAAGTAATCCATGGCCACGATTCGGTCCTTCATCAACGGAAATCCTTGCATCGGCATATTTAAACTTCATCAACGCCGTCCGGGAAAAGTTACCGGGTGCACGTCTCCCATGTCCCCGAATCCCCCCTCTCGAAGCACCGCAGCTTGAGGATGTTATGCTTGCACGCTAGCATGCAATCGAAGCATTCGCCGCCGCGGCGCGTGATCACGTCGAAGCACGCGTCGCGGTCGACTTGCACGCCCGTCACCGTCACCGTGATGGCATGTACGGGACACGCGTGCCGGCACGCGTTGCACTTCCCGCAAGTCGCGAGATGCCGGTCATCCAGCACGGGCGAATAAAAAGTAAAAGAATCACGTGTCAAGCTCGCACCAACCACGAGGATTATTCTTGAACTGTCACGACGGATCATGCAGTCCGCTTGATGACGTGATAACCGAATTTCGTTTTCACGGGGCCTTTTACCTCGCCCACCTTCATGCCGAAGACGGCCTTTTCGAATTCTGGTACCATCTGACCCTTGCCAAAGAATCCAAGGTCCCCGCCTTTCTTCTTGGACGGGCATTGCGAGAGATCCCTCGCTAGTTTAACGAAGTCTATTCCAGATGCGAGATCATCCATGATGGTCTGGGCCTGGCTCATCTTGTCGACCAAGATGTGGGAAGCCCTTACCTTGCCGGCATTACTCATTTTTGACCACGTCAATGAATACTTGTTTGAATAACCACAACAACCACGTCAAAAAATACTGGTTTCTATAAAAGGTATTGAATTTATGCTATAATGCATTGAGACTAATGCGTTAAGTAGTGGTTCTGGTCGTGCAACGACACGGAACTGGCGAATACTACATGAAGTGCGGGTGCAAAGCGTGAAAAAGCTGCCATGTTGCATATCGTGCGCCAAAAGTGAAATTTTATGCTATTCATGCCAAGAACGGCTGGAATCTGGCGATCTCACGAACCTTGACTTGGACATAGCGGAAATACTGCTGGAACAAGAAGAGAAGAATCCTGAATCCAAGCTGAACGAGGTGCATTTTTACAAGGCAATCGATCTCGGGAAGGATAACGTAACCTTGGTTATTGGCAAGGGGGAAATCGACATCCTCAAGAAATTCGTGAAAGAGTTACAAAAGGAACTGCATCTGGGAAGGATAAACTTCATTGAAAAGGGCAAAGGGATCGATTTTAAAAGCGTTATAAGCGATTTCGTCCAACCGGGAAAGCTCCTCGGGGTAAACAAGATGTTCCTGCCCACCGGCGACGTTGAATACAAAGCAAGGGTGCTTATCAAGGAAAAGGACAGGCTCCCCATGTCGAAAGCCACCATCGAGAAACTTATCAAGGAACTCACGGACAATCTCGTCCGCATCGAAATCGAGAACGAGCCGTGAATGGTAAAGAAAAATCAAAAAGAAAACAAGTCATGCATTCATGGAATTCATCTACAAGCAAGTGTTGATTATCCGAACGGACATCAAGATGTCCGCGGGCAAGAAAGTTGTCCAAGGTGCCCATGCATCGATATTAGCCTCGGAGCGTGCCCGGAAGTTGTACTCAGGCGCGTGGCAATCGTGGTACGAAGAGGGCATGCGGAAGATTGCTTGCAAGGTGGATTCCATCGAGGCGTTGTTCGATCTGAAAGCAAGAGCCGAGCAGCGGAACCTCCCGTGCGCGATCGTTGCAGACGCGGGCTTGACCGAGCTCGAACCCGGAACGGTCACGGCACTTGGAATCGGACCGGCGAGGGATTACGACATTGATCCCATCACGGGAGACCTCCCGTTGTTATGAAATGGCGCGGTGACATTATGGATGACTTTTCGTATGAACACGTGGTAGGGATTCGATGTTATGTTACCAAGGACTGCCAAGGTATCGGGGGAACCATCAAGAATCTCATCTCCGACTTCATCGTTCAGGAAATCACGGAAGACAAGGCCTTGATCAACACGAGCGCGGACAACGATGATGACAAGAAATACACCGTCGTTGACAAGGATGATGGCAAGAACGTGCAGAGGCGCAAACCCAACAAGGGAAACCGCAAGTATACCAAGTTCATTCTCAAGAAATTCGGTTGTGACACGATCTATGCCATCGAATACCTTGCCGGCAGGATGGGAATCCCGTCCGAGCTGTTCACGTTCGCCGGGATCAAGGATAACCAGGCCATCACCGCCCAGCAAGTCACGGTGGAAGGCGATTTCTGGAACGAGCTTGTATCGATCGCCCGTGCCCGTGACACGCCAAACTTCGAGATAAAAGATGTGGATTACACGAGCGAGGCCGTGAAAACGGGGAACTTGTGGGGAAACCGTTTCGTGATCAGGATTAGGAACGTCCCGCTCGATCCGGACCGCGCGCGGGATGCAACGTTGGACTTGTTCAAGGTTCTCGAGGATCGCGGCGGGTTCCTTAACTACTTCGGGCTCCAGCGGTTTGGCACGCACCGGCCGAACTCGCACGTGGTGGGGAAATGCCTCATCAAGGATGACTACGAAGGTGCCGTCTACCAGTTGCTTGCCCCGTCATTTCCCCGGGAAACATCGGAGGCTACGGAAGCCAGGAGAATTTACGCCGAAACGAATGATCCCGTTAAAACACTGGCCATCATGCCGGAATCCTTGTATTACGAGCGTATATTATTGAATTATCTTGCGCTGCATCCGGGAGACTACAAGGGTGCGATCCTCGCGTTACCAAAAACGATAGTCAGCATCTACATATATTCCTACCAATCCTACTTGTTCAACGAGGTCGTGAGCATGAGAATGGAACAACTAAGCCAGGACCTCACCCGCCCGCTGCGTGGCGATCTTGTTTCGTTACTGGACATACGCCACGGGCAAATAACCCGCGTGCGGTATGCCGTCGATGATTCGAATATTGACATGCTAGCGAAGCATATTCAACGCGGGAAAGCGGTTATAACCGTCCCGATCCTTGGTTCCAAGGTTCGCGTTAGTGAAAAGAATCCGTTTTATGAATTGTACGACCAAATACTGCAACGCGAGGGTATTACGAGGCTAGACTTCATGCTGGACAATACACTCGACTTGAGTCTCAAGGGAGTGTTTAGGCCGCTCGCCATCTTCCCGAGGAACTTGAGGCTCATAGACGTCACCGAAGATGCCATGAACCGGGGAACGCAAGTGGTGCGGCTCACGTTCGAGCTTCCCAAGGGAACATACGCCACGATGTTCCTCAGGGAAATCATGAAGGTGGAGAACCAGTATCTTTGAACATGACAGAAAATTAGTTTTCATCTCCTACGCGCGAGCACGGACATGATTATCGATGCGAGAATGAACCACGAGGGGGCGGAAGATATGGATGGAAACCATCCATTTTCTTTAGATGTGCATTTATATAGGCCTTATTGGTAACAATAGAGGACAAGCACGAACGTAGAGTCTGGTTGGTCTCATGAAACAAGCAACACGGATTGGAATCACGTTTGTTAGTATCGTTTTAGTGCTCAGTTGTGTGATGACATCTCTTTCCAGTGGAACGGAGATTGAACGTGATGATTTTCCAATGAAAGTAGTAAATGTGCCCCTATCCAAGGCGATCGAGATCATCCCGGTAACACCGATTCCAGACTACACGGTGCGGCTAGATCTTGACGGGAGTTTCAATTATGAAGCCTGCAATCCCGATGGTTCAGATATCAGGTTCAAGGATGCTAGCGGTGCAGAGTTGAGTTACTGGATAGAATCATGGATACCTGCCGGGAGGTCCATCATATGGATCAACATCCCGGCGCAGGATACAGGTCGCATATCGATGGAATGGGGCGACCACTCCTTGGCACCAGCATCAAACGGGCATGCAACCTTCGTGCTATTTGAGGATTTCGCCACGCTTGATTCAAAATGGATAGCCATAAACCAGACGTATAGCACGGTGAGCTTGCAACAACGTGATGGAAAACATGTCGCACGCGTGCAATCCTTGCCTCCTAACCCGTGCTTGATGGCGTCATTGCAAGGGTTTATCGATGCGATCAACTTGGACGGCAAGACCTACGGCACGACGATCAACAACGGGCTGTATTTTTACGATGATTATCTCACAACGAGAAAGGATGGAAGTATATGTAATACCCCGTATTCCCTTAACCGGCGCTGGTCCACGACGGAATACATGCGTTATAGCAATTCTAGCGTGAAATTCAGCGAGACCAAGCAGGATGATGATGTCTCAATAACATCCGATCAAGACGTCCCCGATTGTGATTTGCCCGTCATGTTCCTTGCAAGGGGGGTATATTGGGGGCCGGGATCATGTTACGGGGCAACGCTCAAGACAGCAGAAACATTCGGGCTAGGTTACAGCACCAGGATGCACACGTGGATACAGCACGACTACACGAGCAATTACCCGGCTTTGGAAGCCATCGTCGATGTTGATTGGGTATTCGTGCGGAGATGTGCGAGTATCGATTCTATTGCATTGTTGGTTCAAGAGGGCCCGGAAGCTCCAATCGAAGAGCCGGAAGAGCCGGAGACACCCGTTGACCCTTTACCCCCCGGTGATCCTTTACCACCCGGTGATCCTTTACCACCCGGCATAAATTGCACGGCTGGATTTGAATTGCAACCGGGCACCCACGAGATCAATCCTTTTTCCACCAATGGGTTGATGCTTCAGATAACAACCAGTTCTTGGAACATGTTATGCATCAATCCATCGAATATCGACCCATCCGACCCAAAAATACGGCTCATGCCCGATGGCTTGGTTCCCGCAACGTCATGGGCGTTTACATCATGGTTCTATAACACCAGTGCAATTGTAGATGCCCTTGGCACGTTCTCGTACGAACAAGAAGACATGGCCAAGCGGGTCTACGAGGATGCCTTGGTAGTCTTGAAATGGACGGATGAACGCGGGATGTGGAACTATGCCCCTTCGACTCTCGACAAGGAGGCCAACCTCGTACAATTCACGTTGGAATCACAAGAAACCTATATACTTGCAAGCAAGCCAAAACATAATTACACGCTCGATACAGGAATCATGATGGTGTGTGTATCGGGTGGAATCGTTTTGGTTGCATCATTTCAAAAGAGAACGAATTTGTCGCGAAAGAACAGAGATTAAACCATGTATCGAGCAGAAATGCTACTCGATTCATCGGAAGTGGCAATCCTTTTTTTCACTAGAATCATCAGTTCTTACGTGGCAGAGGAAATCTACGAAAAGTACCGGAAAGCCGGGCGAGTCAACGCCGAGGCGGGCGAATTCGCGCGAACGCTGGTGAAACCAGGTATCTCGGTAAAAGAAATTGCCACGAGGATAGAGCATTTCATAACGGAAAAGGGTGTTTCACTGTCATTTCCTGTGAATATCTCGCTGGATGATTGCGCTGCACATTATTCCCCCTCGATCGATGATGATTTCACCCTTCCACAAGAGGGTCTCCTCAAGATAGATCTCGGGACACACGTTGACGGTTACATCGCGGATCACGCCATCACTGTGGATATCAGCTGCTCGGGTGGCGTGTATCGAAAATTAATCGATGCTGCCGAGAAAGCCTTGCGTGCAGCGATAGAACATTTCAAGGCAGGTCAAGACGTGGTCACCGTCGGCAAGAACGTCGAGGAAACGATCACGAACGCTGGATTCCTCCCGATCAGGAACCTGGGGGGCCACAATCTCGGCCAGTACAGCTTGCACGGCGGGGTCTTCGTCCCCAACACCGGCTCGGGATTCCCGTACAAGATCAAGCCAGGAGACGTGTTCGCCATAGAGCCCTTCGCGACAACGGGCAAGGGCGTCGTCTTTGATGGGCCGAAGGCCCTCATCTACCGGTTCAACAAGCGACCGAAGCGGCAGATGAACATGCAATTCATGAGTTACCTCGAAACCATCCGAAAAAATTTCAACCAGCTGCCCTTTAGCCCGCGTTGGTTGCAAGGAAAGATCCCGGCCAACCAAATAATGCCCGCCATAACGATGCTTGCAAAGGCAGACGCCTTGCAATCCTATCCTTTATTGATGGAACAAGGAAAGGGGCTCGTGAGCCAAGCGGAACACACCGTCATCGTGCACGAGAACGATACCGAGGTAACGACCGCAACTTGATGGGCGACGGGGTAAAATAACGTGGACGCAATCATCTTGGCCGCGGGCGAGGGAAAGCGATTTTTTTCAAGCGTTCGTGAAAAACGGGCGTTACCGCCCGAGATCGATTACCCGATCCCGAAGTGCCTGTACCCCGTCTCCATCCCCGGGGCGATGAATAACGAACGAAAACCAGTCCTAGGTCACTTGCTCGATTCGGCATTCCAAGGGGGAATAGAAACATGTTACATCGCGACGGGGTATCAGGAAGAGAAGATAGCACGTTACATCGAAACGGATGCACGTGCGAGTGACATCCATCTCGTTCGCTCCAATCCACTCATCGATTACACCAAAGGGCCGCTCTACACGCTGGCAGGCGTGATGCAATACTTTCTCGACCATGGCGTGCTGCAGCAAGAGAATTTCGATAAAATCATCCTAATCATTCCCTCGGATTTGATCATCGCACGACGGGCGATATATTACATTACAGGAAATCCCGCGAGGGGAATGATGGCATCCCGTGCGATGGTTCATGCGATCATGGAAAACAGGCCTACCCGCGTAAAACGAGATGCGTCCAAGCTGGGGAGGTTGCTTCCCGACAAGTTCAAGCACCTTGCGAGCGAGGACATCCTTCAAAACCCCCTAATTCCTGCGATGGCGGTTCACGTCGACATCCTCATCGATATCATGTCATACATGCAGGAAGGCTTGCAAACATTCATCGATGCGATGCGAGCGTGGATCGAACGAAACTTGCACGATGACCGTTCGTTCAAGACAAACGTGAACATCATCCCGGCATCGGCTTTCGGTGAAAGCTTTTATTGGTTTGATGTTGATGGCGAGAGCGACCTCGTGGGGCGTTTCGTTGAAGCAACCCCACTCGCCGACGTGGACCGGCACGCCGCGCTCGGTGACCGCTCGCCAGGGCTCGATCAACTTCCGGCGCAGGGTTTCTCCGTCCCACCGCAGCCCGGAAGCGTCCCTCAGCGGCCATTCCGGAGGGGCGAAGCTCTCGAATTCGGCTTCGGGGACCCAGGTCGCGCGGTAGTGGCTCAGGGCCTTCGGCAGGTAGCCTCGGGTGCTCTGAACCACACCGAGATCCACCAGGCTCGGCACCGGAGTCTGCCCGAGATCGGCACCGTCGGCCACGATCAGCCGTCCGGGGTCGCGGTCACGAATGGTCGCGAGCAACTCAGGAGCTCGATGACAAGGAAGGCGAGGCCATTGCGCTCAAGAACATCGGCATGATCCACACTAAGCTCGGCAACCACGTGCTGGCGCTACGCGCACACACGGCTTCCCTTGATTTGCAGCGCAAGCTTGGGGACAGGCGAGGTGAAGCCCTTGGTTTATTTTACGTGGGCCAGAGCCAAGTCGACTCCGGCGATTACGAAACCGCAAAGGGAAATCTGGAGAACGCGCTAGGAATTTTCAATAATTTGGGCTTGAAGGATGATGCCAAGAAAGTCCAGCTGGAGCTTGACGAGCTAGCCGCGCTTGAAGCAGAACTTGACGTGGAGCTTGACGTGTCAAGCAGGTTCAAGGGCAAGTTGCGGAACAAGTTCATCGCCGATGACTTCATCCGCATGAAAAGATGAGGTCGCGGCAGTCTTTATCAACGGTTTTTGTCTTGCTCACTTTTTTAAAACAAGATATAACCTTGGTAACGACCACGGTAAACGTGTTGCGTGAGAAAGAAAGCCAAAAAAGGAATGAAATCACTCCTTCGAAACGAACTTCATCGTCTGGCCATCGATGCCCAGGTAATCAACGACTATCTTGCCACCCGCCTTTGCAAGAACTTTCGAGAAATTCTTGACCTTTTTCTTGGCTGATGCATCCCTGATTGCAGTGACATCGAGGTTTTCCAACGATATGTATCCTGCCGCTACTGCCTTGTCGACGAGTGCTTTTCCGGATTCCGACCTGATGAGCATCTCGCCGGATTTCGGGTCCAAGGAGATATCCGCGAACTCGCCCGCGTAATCGATGCAGACCGTGCATCCCTTTCCTTGGGCGAGGCAGAAGTGGGAGATGACGAGTGCGATTTTTTCCTGGGCAACAAGGAAATCCTTGTTCTTTCGAATCTTCGCGAGCGCTTGCGCGTGGCAAGGCCGCCCGACCACCGCTATCTTCTTGAAACCCTCGTGGATTGCCTTGCCCGCACCCCACACGAGGGGCCCGAGCCCCTTGCGCTCGCCACTATTCGCCAGGACCTCGTCCTTGTTTTTGCATACCACCGGTTGTAAGGCTTTTTCCACCTTTGCGTCTCCCGTCACGACGGCATCTAGCATTCCTGATTCCAAGCCAGAAACAAGCAAGGCTGCGGTGACGTCCTTGAGCGACTCGCTCTTCAACGTTGCTTTATTCGCAGAAATATAAACTCCAAGGGCCTGGTCATCCCTTGCCCGCCCGAAATGCACTTGATCGAGGGCGGCAACGTTTAATTCCGATCTCGGGCAGAAATTGTAACACACACCAACGGTTTCGGAGCATTGTTCCTTGAAGTTTACTTTCACGTCATTTCCTTCCAGCGTGTAGAATATATTCGGACAAAAGGCTCCACACGACCCGCATTTTATGCATTTATCATTATATATGACTTCAAGCTGCAAATCAGCTAAGCATTTCTCAGTTTTCATCTTTCTCTTCTCTCGTGTCCTTGTCGATTTCGTCCGCGTCCGCCCCGGGACGGCCTGGTCCCTGTTCTTGCATCTTGCCAGGGTGGGAAGTACATTCGAGGCGCTTGTTATGGCGCCACGCGATCCACGTGCCTATTGACTTGCGCAAGGAAATAGCCCCTTCTTCGGCCATCCCTTCCAACAAGGTGAAGCAATACGTGTTCGATATCCCGACAAGCTCGGCAAGCTCGGCGACGGTTCTTGGCACCTCGTCCATCAAGATTTTCAATAACAAGGAGCCTTTTCCCATGCGAGCACCCGCGAGGCGGAGTTGGAGATCTCCAACAACCTTGTAATTCCATAACGTCCGCACTGTGATTTAAAGCTTGAGATTCTCTGGAATTGTCCGGAATCGGAAAATGCCGGGTTTCATGAATGTTACACAAATCATTCGTGATGTGGTTGAACTCGATTCATATCCATTCACGACGAATGCATCGTTTTTCGATAGAATCAGTCTACCAGTTTCAAACGAAATGCTTTATTGGGACATAACTTGGTACACTTGTATTCGCACGCGGGTTGTGATACGATGCAAGAATCTGGCTCGATGCAACACATCACGCCATTCCGGAGAATCAAGCAATTATAACCTTCTCTCATGAAATTACACGCGTCTTGACACAAGCCGCATCCCATGCATGCATGCTCGTCGATGTCCGGAATACGTTTTTTTCCATCGGTGATGGTCGATGCCATGTATGTTGCAAGCTTCCCGGGTCCAAAAAGGCCTTCGGTTATTTAATAGAAAAGAAACGCACAAAGGACCTTTATTGGATAGCCGGGATGCTTGGTACCCGCGGCAAGGAATGAAAAAAAGAGGTCTATTCGATATCCTCTATACCTTTCTCCGAAATCTTAAAGACCGCTTCTGCCTCGGGCAGTCCGGGCGCGTCTACCATCTTGGCAACTCGCGAATCCGCCTTCCCGCGGCGAAGATACAAGCGGTACGTGCTCCCGTGTCCCAAGATGTTTCCACCTGCCGCGATGATGGGGTTTCCGAAGAAGATATCGGGCTTGGCTTGGACTTGGTTCGTGAGAATGATCGCGACGGAGTATGTTTCCGCGAGGTACATCAAGTTATGCAGGTGAGAGTTGAGCAGCTGTTGCCTCGGGCCAAGTGATCCGAGTCCCAAGTATTCCGACCGGAAGTGCCCGATGATGGAATCGACAACGATGAGACGAATGTTTTCCTTTTCGATAAGGCGCCGTGCTTGCCGGATGATGTTTACTTGATGCTCGCTGTTGTACGCGCGAGCATAGATGACATTGCGCAGCACGCCGTTCGGGTCTAGGCTTTTTGCAAGCGCCATCTGGACGATGCGTTCTGGCCTGAACGTCCCTTCCGTGTCGATGTACAGGGCCTTTCCATTCAAACCACCTTGGTCTTCAGGTAATTGAACGTTAACACAACATTGGTGCGCGATCTGTGTTTTTCCGGTCCGGAACTCGCCGTAGAATTCCGTCATTGCACCCGACTCGACCCCGCCACCGAGAATTTCATTCAAGGCGGTGCTTCCCGTGACGATCTTGCCGAGATTGCGGCGTTTTTCCAGGATCACGTCCGCGGTCGTGAATCCGATGTTCAACATTTCTTGCGCGGCTTGCACGATTTTTTGCGCAGCCTTCTCGCCGATACCACTTTCGTCCTGTAAAACTTTTGGTGCGACTGTGGCCAACGCTTTCACGTTAGAATACCCGCTTTCTATCAGCTTCTTTGCGGTGCTAGGTCCCACGCCCGGGATATTCTTCACGCTCACGCTTCCCGGGTCGCCATCTCCCGGGAAATCAATGGCTCCCTTGTCCGCTTCAACTTCTTCATCGATGCCCTCGATGCTTTCATCCTTTTCACCGCCCATCGATGCCATCAGTTTCTGTTCAATTTCGTCATCGTCCAGCGGAACGTCAATGGGCTCTTCTATCTCTTCCAGATCGTCAAGTTCTGCTTTCTCTTCCGAATCTCCCTTCTTGTTCTTGGATGATTTTGCTGTTTTTTTTGCCATGTAATTCACGGGAGTGTTTTTTGTCAGTTTCAACGGATTACCGATCTAACACGATATAAACGGTCCCTTCTTAACCGGTTATTGAAGACCGAGGCTTATAAACTACTTGAAGCTTGGAATTTCTGAACGCCGACGCGATGATCCATGAGCGAAGCCAACCAACCAAGATTGCTTTGGGGAATCACGTCTTCGGGATGCATGCTCGAAGAAACGATCGACCTCATGGTAGCAATAAGGTCCTGGAAGCGGTGGCAGATTGAAGTGATGCTATCTCGAGAAACACCATTCGTGCTGAAATATTATCACTTGTGGGAAAAATTGAACGATAATTTTGCAATCGTCCACGAGGAGAACGGTCCTAAAGCACCCTTCCTTGGCGGGCCGATACAAAAGAAGCGGTACGATTTCATCATCGTTGCGCCGGTGACGGGTAACACGATGGCCAAGATTGCCCATGGCATTGCCGATGCGTTGGTTCCCAATTGCGTTGCCCTTGGTCTCAAGGCTGCGGTGGAAGTCGGCCTGTTTCCGACCGATCAAGAAGCGATCGGCGAAAAGGTCATCTTGAAGGACAAAACAACCATTGCTCTTTATCCCCGCCCTGTTGACCTCGAAAACGTTCGCATCGCCCGTGACATGCCGCACGTCACGGTTTTCAAGAATATCGGTGACATCAAGGCATTCTTGGTCCACAAGAGAGATAGTAGATGAACGTCTTAGGCGGGCACGATGCTCGCTTAATGGCCCGTCTTGAAAAGCATGGACCCATCCACATCGTGGCTTTGCTTGCAATTAATGCACGCCCAAGTCTTTCCTCCGGGCTCCAGAAGCTTGGTTTTACACGTCCCGCAATATATGCTATCGCACGAGAAACAATACAGCGCCGTGCTGAGATCGTTGATTTCCTTCTTGCACGCGGCACAAGACTTCCCGCTCATATCTTTATTTTATCCCGCACTCATTAAAAAATGTATATTGCACTTTAACGAGGCGTGATGATGGCAACCCGGAAGAAGCTATGGATTTTCTCATTCGAGTTCGGCCCCGCGAAGATGGGTGGCCTCGGTGAAGTGCCAACGAACCAAGCAAAACACTTGAAAGATGATCTTGAAATCACCGTCTTTTCACCTGCACATTGGCTCGTGCAAGGAAACCAAGACGGTATATCATGCACGCCAGAACCTGCTAACCTTTCATTCACGCAAAATTTTGGGGTCTTGCAACAAGAAGCGAAGGATGGCCAACATTTTCTCGAAGGGTTTCCGAAGCTGGCCGACTTGACAGTGAAACCGTTCCAGGTTTCCCTGCCCTTCCCGGGCGTTCGCATGCTTGCATTCTCTGGCATTGACCCGCTCTCCCGGAAGGTCCTCGATGACCCCGTGATCTATAGCATGGCTGGCTTGCGGTCCAAGATCGCGGTCTTCTCCAACGCGATCAAGCAACACGTCACATCGATCATTGCTACCGGTCGAGATGCTCTGCCCGACGTCGTTCACGTTCATGATTACCACGAGATTCCCGCGTGCATCGCGATGCGGCAAGAATTGTTACGGGCAGGGCTTGACGTTGCTACGATATTCACCGTGCACTTGTTAACGTGGCCACGGGTTGATGCAGCGTATCTCTCTTGTTGTGGCATAGACACGAGCATATTGATGCCCTTCACCGTGAATGGAACGCGCGTCACCAAGAGCATCACGGAATTAATGCAGCTCGCTAGCAATCGCCTTGAATACATGGCTGCATATGCTTCAGACCTTGTAACAAGTGTTTCTAAAACATATCTTGATGAGAATGTCATTCCAAATTGTGGTGGTGCATTTCTTGAAGGTAAAACAGATTTCATACACAACGGGTGTGATTGGGATTATAATTTGATCTATCCCGCCGTGATCGATTCGGTGCGGGGCGAGCTCGCCTCCTTTGCAGGCGATCGTGCTGGCCCCCCCTTCAATCGGGAAGCATTGCGACGTTTCTTGCTCACGTGGAAGCTTGGGCACTTGGGACCGGGAGAGCCGCAAGTGGAAGACCCCGTGCTCCTTGCAAAAATCAATGAATATTCAGGCCGGTGGCCTTTCGTTGTCGATGGTCGCGTAGAACCTTTTTCCGGGGACGGGCCGTTGCTCCTTGTAACGGGGCGTGCCTCGAAGCAAAAAGGCATCGAGGTCCTGTTCGACGCGATCCCGCGCGTGATGGAAACATTTCCCGATGCACGTTTTATCTTAAAACTCATCCCCACCCAGGGCGAGTTCTCGCTCATCGGCGAATACATGGAACGTGCATGCCAGCCACAGTTCAAGGAGAATGTCCGGCTCCTCTGGGGAAAAGCACTGTCGGTCTACCACCTCGCACACATCGCGGCGGACGTCTACGTGGGGCCATCGCGGTGGGAGCCGTTCGGCATCATGGTCCTCGAGGCGAATTCGCTCGGGTTACCCGTTGTCGGCTCCGCGGTGGGTGGTTTGAAAGAAACGATCATCGATCCTCGGGTCGATCCGGAACATGCAACCGGGTTGCTGTTGAACGCGAACGATCCCGAGGTGCTGGGGCGTGCCCTCGTTGATAGCCTCTTGATGAGCAAGGTATGCGAGCTTTCCAAGACTGGTAACGTGGCCGGTGCCCTTGGCCTTGCCGGGAAGATCACCGATGGCGTGTTGCGGCAATTGGCCAGTGCCAGCACGTCATATTACTCGGTGCTTAGGGAGAATGCCCGGAATCGCGTAGAAACCGTGTTTCGATGGTCAACCGTGTCGAGAAAAGAGCTTTCCTTGATACAGGCTGCACTGCGTAATAAAGAATTAAGAAATTGAGTTCATGCTTGCAAGTTTTCGGAAGAAAGGATTTCCTTTCAATCCTTGTCACGCGGGGTCCTGTCCCTGTCGTTTCGTTGGTTGCCCCGTGGCGGTGGCGGGCCCCTGGGCCTCTGGTCCCTGTCACCGTACCTGGAGTCTCCCCCGCGGGAACCCCTGTCACCGCGGTTGTACCCTTGGCTGCGGCCACGATAGCCCCTGTCACCACTGTCCTGGCGGGGCGGGTAATCTCTATTGTACCCACTGCCCTGGTATCCTCCCCTCTGGTAGCCCTTGTTTCTGTCTTGCCCTTGGAACGGTGGCTTTCCGAAATTTGGCTTGTCGAACTTCAAGAAGATTATGTTATCGCCGCGAAGAACGATATTTCCCACTTCTTCCTCGACCTTGACCACGGGCGGCAGCGGTTTTTCGGCTTCCTCGTCCTCTTGAGTTCCCAATTTCTGATCTGGACTGTCTAACCGGATATCATCTTCATCATCCGTCCCGGCGGGTTCATTGTCCTCGCTATTTTCTTGCACTACTTTCTCGCTCCTGGCTTTCTCAATGAACAAGTTTAGATGTTCGTCGAACCCCGTTAAAATGCCAAGGTACCGTTGGTTTCGCTTGACGATGATGGTAACGGGACGGTTCACGTTTAAGTTCAAAAGGTCCAAGGGTCTCATGATAACATCCTTTAATCGTTTCTCGTGAGGATATCAATAACTATTGAAGGCCCCAGATAAAATAAATTTTTATACTTTAGCAACAAAAAAGTCAACAGAGAAACACTCGTTCGACGCGGGACATTCTCCGGGCAAGATTTCATGGAAGCACGGGTCGTTCGAGTGACAGCGTATCGGTGTTCATGACATGGCTGAATTAAGCGAAGCAGAGGCCCAGAACTTGGCGGCATACCTCGGGCAGATTATTAGCCACACGGAATTGGAGGCGTTGGCTCTTGTTGGTCGGACGGGAGACCGATTGGCATTCTCCGCGGTACCGGGCTCCAATATTCACCCCGACATGCTCGCGAGCATGAGCGCGGTTCTATTACAATCCGGTGACCAAGCCGTGCAAAAAATTGGCTACAAGTGTACCCTCGAGGTGGTGCTTCGAGGCGGGAATGCATTCCTCGTGTTATCCGCCGCGGGACGTTTTTTCCTGGCCGGTGCGTCTACAGCGTTGAAGGACATGGGAAAGATCGTTTCCGTGTTCCGGTACTATGCGGGAGAAATCGCGAAGGCGTACCCGGTCGTAGAGTGATCTCGACTTCATCACGGTGCGCCCCCGGGGAAGCACGTCATGGGCCTTGGAATGTAATAACTGAAAAAAAAATTCAGCCTGACTTCTTTTTTTCAAATCAGGTGAACAAGCTATGCGTGTTCTTCGAGGGCGGCGGGGCGATGTATTGATCTGGCTCTTGCGAGCGTTTTATCTGTTCGGCAAGCTCTTGCAGCTTGGATTGAATCGCCTTGTCTTGTTCGAGCAAGTCCTTGGTATCGATGTTCAAAAACGCGTAAATCTTGTTTAAAGCATCGATTAAGGCCGCTGCGCTCCGCGTCGCGGGCAGGTATTCCCGCACCGGCACGATGAGCGTGAAGCCGTCCAGCTCCCGCTCCAGTGCCTCGTTGAGGATGAGGGCCTCGATGCCGTAGATCATCCCCTTCGGTAGGGGTTGGATCGCATTACCGATTGCCTTGAGCCGCTCGACGAGTTCGGGTTCTGCAGCGTAGAAAACGTCGATCTTGCTGTCGTCCATCTCGTTGACCGGGAAGCCAACGAGGGTGACGAGTGAATCGATCTTCATTTCTTCTATATAATCCACCAAGACATGGGCAACGTCATGGAACGTCTCCCGATTTATGGGGAGTTCCGTCGTGGCAAGGAATACCTTTGCTGGCTTGTCCTTGCTATCCGCGTATATCCTGAACGGGTGCTTCAAGATGCCATCCATGAACACCGAAACGGGGGGAAAGGTCGCGGAGTACACGTGGGCTACTTCTATCATCTTGAGTTTTTCAATTATATGATTCGCAGCGATGCTCCCGACCAATCCCGCGTTTGCGACACCGACAATCATTATTGCATCCTTGTCCGCACCGTGCTTGAGATCGCAGCATTTCTTGATCGTGGTTTTTCCTTCCATTTTCCATGCACCGATAATATGCATTTTAATCCTCGATCATTTATAGTTAGTCATACGCTAGTATCAAGGGTCTTCTTCATGAACCTCGGGCAAAACGTTATTTTGGCTAGGGATATTGCCAACAAAACGCCGATCACGGTTCACTCCGGCACTCCGGTGCACGTTGCCGCGAGCACGATGGTTGGCTACAATAGTTCGTATCTAATCGTTGTTGACACAAGTAATGATATTCCGGTTGGTATCGTGACCGAAAGGGACTTCATGAAGTTGATTGCAAAGCAAAAGGATTACCACGGGCTGGCGATCGACGCTATAATGTCCAAGCCATTGCTTGCCTTGGAAGGAAGCTCGACATTGGTTGAATGCCTCGAGTTCATGAAGCGCCACGGTATCAAACACATGCCCTTGCTCCACGAGGCCTCCTTGGAGGGCATCATTACGCTGAAAACGTTGCTGATGCACACCAACTCCCCGGTCCTCGTGCAAACGAACCCGGTCGCTCTATACGTGCTCCACAAGGCCAATGGATTGCTCTTGTTTGAGTACCATTTCAAGCACGGGCAAGAAATCAGCGGGGACCTTTTTAGCGGGGCGCTCTCGAGTTTCGACACGCTCTTCCGGGTGCACGACATGAACTTCAAGCGGCTCACGAAGGTGGGTGCATCGTTCGCCGTCCTGCACGTGGTCATCGGGATTTTCTACTTGCAACTCTTGATGGCCATCTTGTGACGCGGGCACGCGTGCGTGTTTAATAAGCCCCGGCACGATTGATGGTCATGGAATCGCCTCGAGAGCCGGGCCGCGATGCCGGGCGCGATGAAGCGGCCTCGCCGCCGGCGGGGGTTGGCTCCGCGGGGACGGGTATCACCGATCTCGAGGAGGAGTTTCCCGAGTTCCAAGGCTGGGAGAGCATCGGGTTCCACCGGGGGCTCGGGCGGGAGTTCTACCAGATCGTCATAGAACTGATCACGGCAGCATTGTACATCGTGCTGCTGGCCATCTTGATGCCGATCTTGAACCCGTTCCCCGAGATCAACGGGTACCTGACCGTGACGAACGCGCTCTTCTTGGTCATTTACCGCATATTCGACATGGGGTCTAACTTTGGCCTGAACCGGTTCATCGCGGAATACCGCGTGAAGGATACCAAGCGCATGATGCAATACATTTCCTTCACGTTCTGGTACCAGTCGTTCACGGGGCTGGTCCAGGTGACGGTCTTGTCGATATACGTCTTCGAGCTTTTCGTGCATTCCAACCTGGCCTACCTTGCTTGGATATTGCTGCTGCAGATGCAAAAGCAATACCCGGGATGCTTGGGGATATTCAAGGGCACCTTAGAGGGCCTGCAGCACTTCAACAAGGTGGAGATACTCAACCTGGTCCAGAACGTGATCCTCGAGCAAGCATCGGTGCTCTTGCTGGTCATCGTGTTCCGCTTCTATGGCGAGGGTCACGTGGAGTATGGCATCTTGATGATGATCATTCTAGGCCACGTCATAGGCAGTTACGTGGACGACGTGGTCTTCAGTTTCGTGTCCATGTACTTCCTGCACAACATCTTGCACCGTTACTTGCACTTGTCGGTGAAGGACACGTTCCGGCTGGGCTGGAGCCGCGACGTCATCCGCGACGTGTTATATTACGGGGCGCAAGGTTCCGTGTTTCCCATCCTCGCGGGCTTCGTGGAAACGTGGGTCATGCTGATCTGGGTCGCCGAGATCGATGGTTTCGCCACGTGGGTGGCGATCATCGGGCTGGGCATGGGCTTGGCCGGGCCGATAGGCCAGTTCGGTGATTTCGCCCTCGAAACGTCGATCGCGGAGTCCTACTCGAACGGCAAGAAGAAGCTCGCCGAGTTTTACCTGGCTTACAGCATGCGCTGGCGCCTGTTCTTCATGACCATGCTCACCATGGTCGTCGTCGCAATCATTCCGTTTTTCTTCATCGCGATCAAGGAGCTCGGCGCGTTCACGTACTACCAGGGCGCGGAACTCTTCTTGCTCCCGGGCATCATCTACAAGCTGCTCCGTATCTACGTCGACATCCCGACGTCCGTGATGATCGGGGCCAAGAAGATCAGCCAGCACAACGTCCTGCGTGTCATCGAGGAATGCGGGAAGGTTTTCTTCACGTGGCTGCTCGTCGTGGTGTTCCGGATTCACGAGGCGTGGGGCATTGTCGGGCTCACGCTCGTGGTCGGGTACCGGCACGTGGTGCCGTATTTCGGTATCAAAGCCCTCGGGGGCATGCTGTACATCCACAAGAAGCTGTTCCCCGTGCGGTTCTACTTGACCATCACGTTCGCCATCCCGCTCGTCGCGTCCTTGCCCAGCATCGGCGTGGCGCAGCTGTTCTACCACACGCTTTTTCCCGCCATCAAGGCGGCGATCGGCTTGGTGCCCACGCTGGCGATCGGCGTCGCGGTGCTGTTCCCGGTCATCCTCTTCACGTTCTTCCCGCTGAACGCGTTGCTCGGCGGCTTCGACGATTACCAGCTCCACACGTTCAAGAAGGCCATCAACATCAGCGGCCCATCGAAGCCCATCTTCAAGCAGGTGTACGCGCTGACAATGATCGGGGCAAGACTCGCCAAGAAACGGGGGCTACACGGCCGGTTCCCGATCCCGTGGCGGGAAGCCCACGAGGAGATGCGGCAGCTCATGGCCATGAAGCAGGCGACGATGGAGGTCGGCAAGTGAGATGGTGGGTGCCCCGATTAGGATGATGAAGATGTTTAAAGAAAAAAATCATTTAAACGACTTGAAAAGGAGCAGAAACCGTGATGGTTGACAGGAAAGGTATATCGGTGATGTGCGCGTTCATCACGCTGCTATGCTTGATCTTGATGATCAGCGCAATTAACTATCATACCCACGTTTTAATTTTGTATCCCAACTTTTTCATAATAAACTTGTACATTATTAGTTTTTTTATATATTTCGTTATTGGATTCCTTGTTCTGATCATAATGATTCCCCATATGGATAAGTATGACTTTAAAATAGCGCGATGCATCGGAATCATGATGTTGGTTTTATGTGTGATAGATTTTTCCTTTAGACTGAACACAGCATATTGGCACTATACTCCCCCAATGACAAATCTCTCCACTTTGGGTATTATTCTGCTGTTTGATTTCTCGATGATCACGTTGGCGGTGACCATGCATTACATGTTGATCAAGCGGGGGTTCAGCGTGGTCGAGCGGTATCACTACACGAAGACTGAAGATAGCATCAAAGCGTCCGCTCGTAAATGCGTTGCTTGCGGTGCTATGAACGGTGGTGATGACGAGCGGTGCGCGGCATGTGGCTACTTATTTTGAGCTACAAAATAAGTGACCTCGGTCGAGGTTCCCTTGCCATGCTCATCGAGTTCTGTTCCGGTTCGCGGTTACCATCGGTTCTTGTCCGATTATTCTATCGAGAAATAAAAAGGAAACCGGATTTTTTGATTCGTGCTCGTGCTCGTGAATCAAGCTGAAGCACGCGCTCGTGAATCTGGTTTAAGATACTTGCCAAGAGTGACACGATAACAGGGAAGCCACCATCATTTAATACCCGCGGGGCACACCTAGTGCATGGAATAGACGGGTTGTCCTGGCGGGGATTCCATTACTCGCATGTTGGTAACGACGCAGAGCACTCGTAACTCGATAATCGACGGACAAAAGACGTGAAGTACCATGAGTTCAAAGAAGGAAAAACCAACCAAGAAAAGCAACGAGGCCCAGTCAAAAGGATTAACGGTGGCCATGTACTTCGATATCCTCGTGAAGACCTTGCCCAAGGTGTTCGATCTATTCGTCCCGAAGTGGCAAGACATGTCGAGCACCATCACGGATGCGCGCGAGAAAAAAAAGCAATCGGGCAAGGTGTGCGAGGAAATTGCCAGTGGCTTGATCGAAAGGGAATTACATGCGTTTGGCTCCACCATGGAAGAGTTCAACGCGTTCGACACGTCACGCAAGAAAGAAATCGCTACATTTTTAAAGTCGAATCCAGCCATCAAGAGAAAATTGCACGACATCCAGCAAGACATGAATAAAAGGCTCGAAGAGTTCATGAATGCAGAAAAAACCCTGGAGATCAGCCCTGCCGAGAGGGCCGCGTTGGCTGCCATCGAGTCGAGCGTGGCGGCAACGCGGCAGGACACGGGGGATTCCGAAGGCGAGGCGGGGCCTTTAAAATTCGAGGTGAAGGACGGGCACGTGACAGGGCTGGACTTGAGCAGCATGAGATTAACAGAGGTGCCCGCCGGGATCGAAGCCTTGAAATGGCTCAAGACGCTGAATCTAAGTAACAATAACTTGACCGCCGTGCGGTTCGATTTCGGGACACTCGCGTCCCTCGAGGAACTCATGCTGGATTTTAACCACGGCTTGTCTTCGTTGCCAGCCGGGATAACGAGCTTGACGTCCCTTCAACGCCTGGAATTAAGTGGAGATTTCATCCTGCCAGCGGCCATGTCTGCATTGACCTCGCTGGCACAGTTGGCCTTGAACGGGGAGCCATCATTTGATCGGCCCCCGTACCAATCGAGGCTCACGACGCTCGAATCCCTTGCATCGATCGAGGCTCTCACCGGGCTTGAAGAGTTGAAGGTCACGTTTTGCGAGGCTGAATCGATTCCCCCCCTCATCACGAGCATGGCACGGCTGAAGACCCTCGATCTCAGCTTCTCGCAGTTGACATCCATCCCCGATGCCATCGGGGGGTTGACGTCGCTTGAAACCTTGAACCTCGCCAACAACAAGCTGGTATCTGTCGACCCGATCGGGATGCTTCCATCGCTGTTCTCGCTCTTCTTGAGCGGCAACCAACTGGCCACGCTTCCCGAATCGCTCACGAGCTTGAAGGGGCTCGATTATCTCGATTTCGATGGCAACCCGATCGCATCCCTACCCGCTCCCGTGACGGCGTGGATCGAGGACATCAAGAAGCGCGGGGGAATGGTCTTCGGGCCGAGCGCGTGACGGGCGCCGACAGAATACTCCTGTCCTGCCTTTTCGATAACAATGAGGTACCATACATTTTCATTCTTCTCGTTTCTTGATTGGTGCCGTTCATCATCTGGCATTGCTGGAACATCTAACACTCGCCAACAATCCCATCCAGACTCCCGGGGATGCGGGAGGCATCCTCAGGGTGGAAGATGCCTTAATTGAATCGCTCATTTTCACGACATATTAACACCATCACGTGGCCTCGGCGGGCTGTGGCACAATGGTTAAATAGGCGGGGCGGTCCGGGATGCGTGAGCATACCATGAATGACCAACCGGGGGGCGGTCCCGTGGCAAGGCGCGATGGACGCGGCGAGGGAGAGGTGCGGTTCAAGGGGCAGGCGTTTCGAGTCGTGGGCGGCGTGCTGGAGCTCGGGTACAAGCGCATCACGAGCCTGTCGGATATCGAGGGGCTGGGCGATGTCGAAGACTTGCAGGTGCGGAGCACTGCGCCTGTCGAGACTGGAAATGCTGGAATTGCGGTACAACCCGATTGCCAACCCCGCGGAGAAGGCGCTCGCCGATGCGATACACTTGAACTATGGCATGGAAGTGGTGGTGTATATCGAGAAGTGGGTGGGCAGCGGATTCAATTTTGCAAGTTTTAACATTGATGACCGCGATCAAGAGGCAAAAAAAGAATTTGAAGAGAACCCAGAGGAATTCATGGGATATTACAAGCAGGCGTTTAAAAAAATAGAACGCCATCGTGAAAATATTGCAAAGACAATTCAGGCAAGCAAGACGCGGGTCACTATTTAAAAACAATGAATAAAAAGAAGGAAACTTCAAGGTTGAATGAAGAACCTGCCAGGAAGCGGCTTGAAGATGGGTTCGAGCCCGGTGGGGGGCTTGCCCAGCGAATCGACCACATTGGACAATATTGTATATGTATTGAAAATGAAACGCGAAAAGAAGGAGGATGATAATGATTTCGAGGGTGGTATCAACGTGGCGTTCATGACCAAGGTGTCACAACATACATTGAAATCATTCTTGGAAAATGAACCGGATATTTACACGGATGCCGATCTCAAGGTGAAATACAAGTGAAAGGGAAGATAAGATAACAGGACCCAGCAACGGCACAATAAACACATTATAAGAGGTTCGTGAACGTGCAAATGCGGCGTCTTGGAATTAAATTATGTTGTGACACCGCCAAAAATAAAGGCCGTAATGTTCATATATTCTATGTTCAGAATAATGACACGCCCGTCATACCGTGCACTTAATATCTGTTCGATCGATACAGGAGCGGAACGACCATGAAAGAACCCGAATTGCCCGTGCCATTCACGGGTGCCCCGCGGCCCACGGGAAGGATGGATTTGTTATGGATTCTTTCCAATATCGGCAAGTTTTCCATAGAGAAAGCTTGTATTACCAATTGCAAGGAATAATATTCCAAAATGATGAATGGTGAAATGTATGGATGAGAAAGAGATCGTGGAAGCATTCAAATTACTAGGAATAGAGTCTGAGGACGAAAGGGAACGTATTTTAGCACAAGGAAACGTATTCATTCTTGTTAAAGAAGAGATGCCGTGCTATTGTGTAGTAGACAATAAGACATCTACCTGAATGCGAGGCGCGCTTATTTAATGCCTAATTGGAAACAAGTCCTTGATGAAATGGGCAAGATCGCGAGTTCCGAAGACTTTGTACGTAGAAAGTATATAAAACGCTTAGCGTCGTACACCAAACGAAACGTTATTGTCTATTATTCAGGTTGGTTACAAAAACCACCAACTAATCCTATCGAGAATTATGAATTGATGATTAATGACAACGACATTAATGGCTTTATGACGACTATAAACAAGTTACCACGAGAAAGGGGGTTAGATCTTGTTTTACACACGCCTGGCGGTGAAATTTCAGCGACCCAGACAATTGTGGAATATATAACACAAATGTTTACGAAGCCCCTTAAACCAGGGGACGAGCCTGAAGCCGCGAATATCCGGGTTATCGTTCCTCAACTTGCAATGTCAGCAGGAACCATGATAACTTGTGGTTGTAATAGAATCATGATGGGGAAGCAATCAAGCCTTGGTCCCATGGATCCACAATATCGAGGAATGGCGGCTCACGCAGTCGTTGAGGAATTTGAAACTGCCATTAAAGATTGCAAAGCGGACCGTGATAAGATCCCGTTGTGGCAACCCATTATTGCGAAATATAACCCCACGTTGATTGGGGAATGTATTAAAGTAAATGCGATGACAGAAGAGCTTGTCTCTAAATGGTTGAAACGTGGCATGTTTTTGAAGGATCCGGACGCGGATGATAAGATAGAACTAATATTGAGAGGAATGGCCGATCACAAGACCTCAAAAACCCATGAACGACATTTTACCTTGAAAGATTGTGAAAGCATGGGTTTAATCATCGAGAAAATGGAGGACGATCAAAAACTGCAAGACCTTATACTTTCTGTTCATCACTCTTGTCTCATCACTCTAATGAGAACGCCTGCATGTAAAATCATTGAGAACCAATTATCGAGCTCGTATATATTGAGAAGGGATGTCAAACCGCTAATATTACCTGTACAAGGAAGAGGGCCGAATATACCTTTCGTAATGACTCCTTCCCAAATACCCCCAAAAAAACCTGGTCAAAAACCACAATTACCAAAAAAGAGTTCAAAATAGTCTTTATTGAACCAAGGTAAACGATCATGTCTTGCTCCCGCTGGCCGCGGGTGTCGACGAGCCCGCACTGGCGGTGCTGGGGACGCGGTGGTGCGGTACAAGGGGCGAGCGTTTCGAGTCGTGGGGGGCGTGCTGGAGCTCGGGTACAAGCGCATCACGAGCATCGATGAGCTGGAGGGATTGGGCGAGGTCGAAGGGCTGCGGGAGTTGCACCTGGGTATCAACAGCATCACGAGCATGGCGGGGCTGGAAAGGCTGGACAACTTGGGCGGGCTGGAGGTGCTGGACCTGTCGGCGAATCGCATCGAAAAGATCGAGGGGTTGGCCGGGCTGGGCAACTTGCGGGTGCTAAACCTTGGCGGGAACAGGATTTCGCGCATCGAGGGGCTGGACGGGCTCGGGAAGCTGCGGGTCTTGGTGTTAACAAGGAACAAGATTTCTTGCATCGAAAATCTTGATGCGTTGCACGATCTGGAAGCCTTGTCTCTTGATGGTAACAAAATCCAGCATATAGAGAACCTTGAACCTCTCGTGAACCTGCGGCTCCTCGAAGTTGGCCACAGGCTGTCTTGTATCGAGGGAATCCATCACCTGGCGCGATTGGAATGGCTGCATCTCGCTAGGAACCCGATGTGCGACGGGGACAAGGCGATCGCGGACCAGCTGGATATAACGTGGGACGTGCCGGTGAAGGAGTCGTGGGACACGCCGGCATCGTGGGACGACATCATCCAGAACGAGCGCGTTGATAGGCATCACGAGAACGTCAAGCGTGCGATGCTGGCGAGCAAGATGCGGGCAAAATAAGGGGAAAATAAAAAATTAAAGCGGGTCGAAGAAACACTGCGGGATGTTCCTGAAGATAAGAACCATCTCGCTCGGCAATGCGTTGATGGCGTTGATCCATTTTTCTTGGTACCGTTTATCGCCGCTAATTGATGGTAGAATTTCCACGTATCCCGTGGCAGGGTCGCGGTACCACTCGGGGAGGAGGGTCTCAACGGTATCGGGCGACTCCCAGCCGAAGTCATGGCCTGGCACGAGCATGGCAGCAGTCATCCACGGCTTCATGGCGGGCAAGGTCCTCCCTTGCACGAATTCGAGGAAGCATTCGAGCTGCTGGGCTTGCGTCCACGCCAGGGCGGCGGATTCGGTGATGCCGTGGCAGCGGAGCCATTCCTGGATGGTGGAATTCAACTGACCGGCGACACCCGGACCAACGATACGGTTAAATAGGCGGGGCGGGAATTATGTTGGTAGGTATGACCGTGGTCGCGCCAGAACCCGTGGCGAGCGGCGGCGGGGCACGTGATGGCAAGTGGCCTAGAAAGAATGATAATGGGGGCGCGTGATTGCCTTGAGCAGGTATGTCGTTGCAACCGATAGAAAAGGAATGACCGTGCGTGGCGAGACACCCGAGCTGCACCAATCCACCGTTTACGAGAGTTGTTTTTCCATGCTTGAGCCAATCATTGGGATGCACGAAGACAAGGCTCATTCAAATTGGCTTTCTGCGGATGTACTCAATAAGGCAATGGATTATGTCCGGAACTGGATAACCAATCGTGGCAAGGAAGTGGCGCTCGTTCCACCCAATGGCTGGAACGAGGACGAGGACGGGTTTTTTGACGAGGATGCGGAAGATTACATCCCCGATGATGACGAGGTCTTATTTTCTTTTTTGGAGACGTGCCGCGATTATGCCAAGGATAAAAATACGGAAGTACAGATACATTGGGATAGTTGGAGCGGACCAGAGAATGGACAATGTTGTTGGTCGTTATATGAAAACGGTGATTCTTCCGATAAAATGATTGAAAGAATGCAGGAATATTTGGCCGAGAATCCGCATGACACAGAAACGTGGCTTCGACTCGGAGCTCAGGAAATCGTCGTGGCGGCGCCGGCCCAACGTCGTGTCGGCGACTGCCAGTCCTCCATGGGCCAAGGCCCGCGATCGTGTCCTTGCCCCACAAGGTGGATGCATCGTGGAACGTCGCGCCGGATTCCTCGACGTGCACGTAGACATGATCCTTCGACACGCCCTCGATGACGACCACCGTGTTTCCCGTGCCCCTCTTCCGATCTCCAGGGATTATATCATGGACATGTATCATTCGTCTTTTTCACGAGACTCCATCTGTTCCGCGTTGGATGGCTTGGAGACCAAAGGAAATGTAAATGCAGTCATCGTGATGGAAGAATTCATTGATGAATACAAGCGATCTCCTCGACCTGACTTGAAAGAAACGGCGGCTACGGTCACGGCGAGCCTAGTTGCAGCCCGTGTTACGTCGTACGTAGAAGCATCCCAATCACATCCGGATGAAGAACAAACCGGCGATCGTCAAGATTTATTCTGTGCAAATTGCCGGTGCGAGTTATTATCCCAAGGCGAGGGCGCCACAACCCATGAGAAACAGATACCCATGGAATGCCCGCGGTGCAAGAACGTTTTCTGCATCAAATGCGTCGTTCATACGGCCACAGTTCACGGCCTCACCCCCGGTGTGATGTGTCCGGTCTGCCTCACTCAATGGAAATGAATGAAACATGATGAATACGTGTTTATATATTCCATAAATTACATATTCAAGGAAATAACGGATTATTGCATTTATAGCAATGGTCGCGTTCTTTATTGTTCCACTCGCCACAAGATTGACACCAATTTACATGACATGAACCACATCGTGTCCCTGCCGGCATCATCTCGCCGCATACAGCACATTTTCTTGGCCGCTTTCGTTGTTTTCCTTGCACGGGCATGTTGGTTGGATTGTATGCATGTGTTATGATAATCGCCCACATGATGAATATGCATAATCCTATTATGAACGATGCCAAGGAAACGGTTGGCCTGATATTTGGACCGAAAAAAGGAGTTAATATTGCTATCGTATAGCACGTGATGAATCCAAAACCGAAAATAAAAGCAATTATCTTAAACCGTGCAGGAAACGTTTTATCCTCTATAGCAACCGTCATTGCATAATAAATGATCAATATACATTTTCCAATTTCACTAGCAAAGCCTGCCAAGGAGTTAAGACTTAACAGGTCTGATTCTGCCGAGATGAAATATGACTTGAATAGAAGATCAATGATGACTGCTATCCCTATAAGAACAAGTCCCGATTTCATCTTGCGGTTTAAAAAAAACGTGCCGATTATGAATATCATATTTGATACAATCACGGATAGGATCGAGGCGAATTCTTTGCCCTCCTTGATGGAATAGAGAACCGTTTGAACCAATATTAGAATCATGATGCCGCTGGCAAACGTCTTTGGCGGATTTTTAGTCTCCTGCGGAACGGAAGGTGGCACTTGAGTCGTGATGAAAGCACCCTATTTATTTGGGTCGTGGAATCAGCGGACATGATCGAGATGCTTTGGTCAAAAGGTCCTTTCTCCCTATTTGAATATATCTGCCGGGTGTCCATCTTGTTTTGAACTCTTTAGAGTGGAATAAATTCTTAACAGCTACAGTAACAGCAAAAAAAGCATGGAGATGTATTGTGAAGAGAGAATTATAGAGTTTGATTTTGCACAAAGAGCAGTGCTCGTTGCGAGCACGGCTGCCGTGCCGATGCCAAGGACGGCCAGCGCCCTCTTCCACGTGCCGGGGCATATGGGCGGGATCACCAGCGGGGGATTATGATGGAGGGAACGAGTCGTGCGAGAAAACCTCGCGGGGTCGCACGGTCGCGGGAATCCCCCGAGGGTATTTCACGGGAATTCCGGGCTTATAGACGTTCGCACGGCTCTCAAGGAATGATTTGCTTCCACGTTATTATACGCACCGGTGTCAACGGGAACGTGGATTTCGTTGCTTTCATGATGATGTGGGAGGCTTCTAAGAATTTTTTAAAATGCGTGGATTTCGTTGCTTTCATGGCGAATTGCATCACCAAACCGTGATGTTTATTAATGCCAGTTAGATATAAGTCCATGGCAATGAACACCATGTTGCAACCCGGGACGACATCAAGGACTTGATCCGCGAGATGGACAAGCGCTTCGAGGCAATGGACAAGCGCTTCGAGACAATGGACAAGCGCTTCGAGGCAATGGACAAGCGCTTCGAGGCAATGGACAAGCGCTTCGAGGCAATGCAAGCGGAGATGGACAGGCGCTTCGACGGTGTTGAGAAACGTCTCGACAGCTTGGAAACCGGCCAGAAGCGGATAGAAGCGACCCTCATCGCCATGCAAAACAAGACCGGCACCGAACTGGAGAACCTGGTTCTCGAGGTCATGGCGGCAACGCTGCAGCTGGAGCACATCGACCCGGGCAAGATTCGCAAGGAAATGATCGCGGACGTGAACGGCGAGGTGTACCACGAGAAATACAAGACAGACATCGACGTTCTCTTGGAAGATGGAAACACGTATCTCGTGGAGGTCAAGGCAACCGCCGACAATCACGACGTGAACACCTTTTTCAACCATGCTCGATTGTATGAACGGTTGCATCACGTCAAGCCTACCGGCTTGCTGCTCGTGGCGCTTCGCATCAAACGCAAGCACCTCGATTATGCAACGTCCTTGGGCATCAGGGTCATCGCGGGGGACATCATCAAGGAATGAATGCCAAGCTCGTGAATTAACGCATTCCCGAGCTATTTTCTTGGAAGGAAGTTAGGAAGTTAGCATGCTGGTCCTTATTGGGGTTTCGAGGGGAACAGCACCGCCGGGTCCACCAGGAGATTCACGAATGTCTCCTTGGAAATGCCCCCCGGGGACATGTCAAGGTCGCAATCTTTCTGCTTTTCCTTATTGGAGATGATGGTGGCACCCGCCTTCTGTAGCAAGTCGTTCAAACTGATTGGATTCGTGTAGAAGCTCGAAAGGTAGTTGAACGCATGCAACGTGTAGTCATTCACCGTCATTGTCCGGAAGTTCCCGACATGCGTCTCCGAAAAATAAAACTTGACACGGCCGGGCACGATGGATATTAAACCGAGAATCTTCTGGTTTCGGTCCATGCTTGAATGCGCCTTGCACGTGATCGCGTTCGGGTCGATCATGAAATTCCGTGGCAGCTCGTGCAGTGGCGTGCTCTCGCCGACGAAGACGAAAAACGGGACTATTTCACCGCCGTAATTGAAGTGGTTCACGGAAAGGAGATAGTTCCCGAACGTGTCCTTGTTGATGTAGAACATCTCCGACGCGCCATCACCAGGAGCGTCTGTCATGTCGCCGGAAAAAAAGATGCCCGCTCCTGTCGCCCGGTAGATACCGTCCCATCCAATCTTGGTCGTCGCGTTTATCAGCGAGAGGTCGAGGTCCACGCGCTTGGATACGAGGTTCTTCCAATGTATACCGGCGATGATGTTGCTCTTCATGCTCACGCATGACCCGGACGGGATGTCGCCCGTGAATTGCTTTTCCGTCGCCGGAAGCGCGTACACGATGTTACCCGGGATGTAGATCGTCTTTCCTTCAACAACCTTCAAGTCCCTCGCGATGGAATCGAGCACGATATCGAGCACGGGTCCCGCCTTGGTCGTTTCCTGGAAGCTGAATGCCGTGGCGAATGCCGTCCCGTTACGGACCTTGTACATGATCGAGGTCGGGGCTTCCATGCGAAACTTCAACGCGTAGGCGAGCCGCACCTTGCGAAAGATGTTCGCCTTTTCCAGGTTGGCTTGCAATTCCGAAGGAACGATGGGAAT
Source organism: Promethearchaeota archaeon (assembly GCA_041305945.1). Classification (GTDB taxonomy): domain Archaea; phylum Asgardarchaeota; class Lokiarchaeia; order Sigyniarchaeales; family Sigyniarchaeaceae; genus JBGLND01. The sequence continues at coordinate 620,045 of JBGLND010000001.1, read as the reverse complement.
TCCCTTGCGAATGCTTGCAGTCACGTCATTCAAGTAATCCTCGGGCATGGGAACGTGGTGCGTCTTCGATAGCTTCGCTATCTGGTTCACGTAATGCTTTAACGCATCGTTCGTCTTGAAGGCCAAGAATAACGGCTTGAAGCGGTTGAAGATGGCCGATAGCTTCTTGAAGCCGATCTCGTCGTCATATTTCTTGAAGTACTTGACGATCTGGAGATTGCCCGTGCTTCCTGAAAGGTTATCCTTGGTCCGGACATCCCGAGCCAACGGCGCCCGGTAATTGCTGCCGCCGTACGCCGCAAACGCGCGTGACGCGTTTGGATTCGATCCCTTGATCGCGTTGATGAGCTTGTCATTCTTGATGAGCAGCGTCGTGTTCGTTGCCTTGTACACGACGAACCGCAAGAACTCGACCGGATTTGACGGGACCTTGTCCAGGTAATCATAGAGCATCACGCGGACTTCCTTGTTCTTGACGGCCGATAGCTCGCCGTCGCCGAAGTCCAAGAAGATGGCAACGTTCACGATATCCTTGACCGTGTCCTCCTTCAACGCGATCCCGGACGATAAGATGGCCATGAGCTTGCCGGCGATCTCGTCGCGGGTGCATCCCTTGATCACGACCACCGGGAAGCCCTCGTCCAGGCCAGGCACGTCCAGCTCCTCCTTCGGTATGTACACCGACTCCTTGCTGTACACGCCGAGCCGCTCGAACCCGTACGTCGTGACGTAATGGACAAGCTGCTCCAAGACGAGCTGGCAGATGGGCGCGTCCTTGACCTTGTTCCACGACTTGTGGAACGCGCTGTTCATCTGGGCGCCGGATAACCCGATCTCTTCCCTTGCAATCTTGATGATTTCCTTGATCTCGTCCGCAGCATGGTTCGCGATGACTTGGGGGGCGATGATGAACCCGCTGGGCAGGGTCTCCGATAAAATGGAGGCTTGGAGGGCTGCGCTGGCGACCTTGCTGGCATCCTCGATCGGGACGGCCTTGAATAGTCTGATGGTGGACCGCGTGAAAATCACCAGGCGAGGGGTAGGAAACATCTGTCCGATGTTGGGTAGTAGGAACCCCTTGTGCCTCGCTATCATCTATTTCACGCGAGTATTTAAAGTATCCCGGAAAAACGCGTGCGTGCATGGCAAGCGGGCGTGGATGGTTCGAGCGAGTCGCAACCATGCACCTCGATTATGCAACATCCTTGGGCATCCGCGTGAACGTGGCTCGCCACGGTTGGCCGGGCGACGAGCCAAGCCCATGGCGTTCGCGCCCACCCCGGGTTGGTGATTCGTGGGTGGCGGGTGCTCGCCCCACCATCCCAAAGCATTTATACGAGGATTTGGTCAGACGCCTCGGAGGACCGGCGACATGGCGCGGTCCGCGAGGAGAAGCACATGGCACGTCCCGGGAGCTTCCGGTACCCGGATGAGCTGGGCGCGTTCCAGCAAGTCGACGGGTCATTGAGGAACAAGGCCAGGTTCATCTTCGACCACGAGGCCGACCCTGCCCACGCCAAGGTGATTCCCGTCGAGCGGGTGGCGTCCCTGGTGGGGATGCTCGAGCAGAAGGCGTCCCTCATCATGGACATGCAACAAGCCAGGCACGCGGGCACGGTCGAGGGCCTGCTGGAAACGCTTGACGAGGAGAGCCGCGCGGTGGTCGAGCAAGTCCAGCATGTCCTGGACCGGTCACGTGCAAGGAACGAGACCGACGAGGAGGCCGACCTCCAGCAATACGCATTGCTCCCGCTTGACAAGGAGAAACTGGTCCCGTTCTTGGAAACGATCGGCGTGCACATGGATGGATTCGGGTTCGCGTGGATCGTGAAGCCGGGGCATTATTTCAGGATCAGCCTCCACGACACGCAAGTTTACCTCGTCTCCCGTGCCGACCCGGACGTTGCGTGCCGCGTGTGCATCGTGCAAGCCCGCAAGGGGGCCGAGGCCAACGGGGCCCCGACCTTCAACCAGAACGAGCTGCTGCTCCTGAGCAAGGTCGTCGCGCTCTTGTACGACATGCTCCCGAGCGGGCTTCACCAGCAAATCGTCAAGTTCGAACAGTTAGGTTGCATGGGCAAGAACTTGTTCGCGTTCGACCCGTTCGAGGTGTTCAAGGAGGAGTACACGAGCATGTACCCCGAGTTGTACAAGGAACACCTTGAAGAGGTGGAACGACGCCGGTGCACCGGCACCATCACGTGCACCGCGTTTTCGAGCTTGCGCGATGAGATGGTACGGGAGCTGAACCGGCTCAAGGAAGCGCTGGGGTACCGGGGACCGAGGTTAGGTTGAAGCATGGCTTTGGCTTGCTGGTAATTGCCCTGTTTGAGCATTAATCAAGGGAAAATTTCTTGATTCCTTGATACCGTGGTTCTTGACCTGGTTTTTTGCCTCTAAAGTATGCCAATTCAGCCTTCGCGAATTGCAATTGCTTGCCTTCCAAGTATTGGAGGACGTCCAAGTACCAAGAGTCGACTTGCCGGTTTATGAAAAATTTACTGGCCGTTTTCAAGAGGTTCTCGATTTCATCCTGCCGTGCGAGAGGCGCGTTCATCAAGACCACGGGTTTCTTAGTTACCTTCACCTCGTTTTCGATCTCGTCCTTCACCTTCTGCAGGCTCTCGCGCAGGATTGCCATGTACTGGTTCAGCCGCAGTTCAAGTTCCCTTGTCGGGCCCCGGAGCAAATCGAAGTTCACTTGCCGCCCCCAGTACTCGTCGATATACCCGATCTTGCACAACAAGGAATAGCCAAGTTCACGCACGGGGCCCGGATGCTTGTAATATGTTTTTTCATCCTTGGTTTCATGGCCGAGCATTTCCTTGAGGTCGGCGTCGCAATCAAAGAGATTGTACAATTGGTTCAGGTACTCCGCGACCTTCGCGACCGCCCGCATGTATTTAGGATTCGCCTTTCCAAGTGCCGGGAGCTCTTCACCATCATCTTCTTCGAGATTGGTTATTTGATCTTGCGGGCTGTTGATGGTCTTGGACGTGCGATTGGAGGAGACACGCCTTTCCATTCGCTCGACCGTGCTCTTGATGGTCGAGCGCTTGGCCGTAGGTTGTGCAGCACGTTCCGCTAGTTGGCTTTGGGGCCAGTTGATCAGGTACTCGTAGGCGTTTTTCGTTCGATGCCATGACAGGGGGACGCGGTTCATGTCCCGAGCCGCCTCCCGGAACTCGTAGTCCGAAGGTTCTTCCTCCGGCAATCCCGATTGTGACAGCGGCACGTCCGTGGGTTCTGGGAATGGAGCGATCAAGGTCGACTTCCACGCGCGTCGAAACACATCAAGGTCGGTCTTGAACTGGGCAAGGACCGCCTTGATCTGATACTCGTCCAACTTCTGGTTGATCAACCTTCGATAATTGCCCAAGACAACGGATATTTTCTGCCTCAAGTCGCTGAAACGCGTGTAATACTTGTAAACCTCGTCAATGGCGAGTTGGAGGAACGTCTTATCATACAAGGGGTTCTTCCGAACGAAATCGAGAAGCATGTCTTTGAGCATTGGATAGTTCAACCGGACGAGCATCGGGAGCATTTTCCAAAGGAGCAGGTCCGACCTCGTCTTCGAAAACTGCTCGATCAAGAATTCATGGCACTCGACGATGCCAGAATAGGTCTCGAGCATGTCAAGAATCGTGAGATGGACACGCTCCACGTCTCCACCTTGCTTCTCGCTGCTGTACCAGAACGGGATCAGGTTCTTCTCGAATGCGGGAAAATGGGATGGAGCAATGCTTGCATATACATAATGCCAGCTCTTGCTTGTTATACGGGGATCAATCCCGTGGAGGATGGAACACGTGTTAGCAACAACCGCCATGTCGGGATAGAAGAGAAAATTGAAGAGCCGGCCTTCCAATACCGGATCCAGGTCTTGGTTACCAAGAGCAAGGATCACTTCTTTTAACATGGGTACCGGGAGGTTGCCGGAGATGAGCCCGGATAGGAATTGCTTGGACCGGTCATCCTTGTACGAACCGATCACCCTGATGATGTCGTTTCCCGCAGACATGACGCTGCCGCGTCTGGCGAAGAGAGAGACCAAGAACGGCACGTTATCGGGATGGCGGATCGAATCTAAGGAATTGACCGCAAGCCGCACCACGTCTGCCGGAAATGAATCGTCTTGAATCAGATCACGTATGAAGGCCGCAACATCCCCGTTTCGATCTTGGAGACGGTCACATTTAACGAGCGAGCCTAATAAAGAAACGAGAACACCTGTTTTGCTTGCTCTCGATTGCTTTACCACGTCCGTTTTTACCAGAGCGTCGATGATGTGCATGTCGTTGAATAATGGTATGGATTTAATGATCTCAGAAAAATTTTCACGCAGATTAATGGACTTAAAATTATCAACGATCATCCCGCGTGCGTTGCGCTTCACCGCCTCGGGAAGCTGGTACCGGGTCCAGAGGATTCCCAAGGACGGGTAAAGGTACTTGTAGGAGAGGGGATCGTTCCAATCGAAATTATTCAGCAACTTCCAGAAATGTTCCATCGTGCCGAACTGGGAGATCAGGGTAAACATCGGGGGGCTTGCCGGCATGCCCGCGGCCATGTCATCCTTGGAAAGGCCCTTCAAGTAAGTTTGAATGTATTTTTCAACGGTCTCGGGAGACCGGGTGGTGCTGAAAAGGGCGTCTATTATGGAATTCCTGCCATAATCGTTCGCGTGGTGGAAGTTACTCAAGAAATGATGGACGAGAGCTTGGTTTTTGAAATCACGCGTGAAAAATAGAAGCAACTCGAACGGTATCTTTTCATTCCCGATGGCTACCTTTTGTATTTTCTCGATGATACTTGGATCGTTCCTTGCGAGTTCGTACAACGCGTACAATGCTTCTGCTCGTTCCCCCGCGTGGGAGGATGCGAGTTTAGTTAACGATACCTCGATGTCATGTTCACCAAGCAAGATTATCACCCGGAGTGATGCATTCTACACTCAAGATACTCCACTGTTACCCTTTAAATCGTAAGATTCAACGACGCCGGACGTGTTGATGAAATCGCCACATGAAAATACGTAGAACGGGACGACCTCCCCGCACCTCGGGCAAATACCGTTCCGCTTGTAGACCTTCGTGGGATTATTCGGTTGCCACACCTCGAACTCCACGGGGGCATTGCAATGGGGGCAGAGGACGGTTTCGATGATGCCAACCTCGAATTGGTTACCAAGCTTGTCCTTTTCTTTCAAGACGATTTTTTTTGCCTTGACGGCATCCCATAAAATTTTCTTGACTTCCGGGATGCTCCTGTTTTCCATGCTGCTAATTTCACTGATGAATATGATGCCGTCCCTTTTCGCCGCTTGGATGATCTTGTCAGAGCTCATTTTTGAATAGAGGTCACGCATGACCGCGATTTGCTTTTCGACATAATGGTGTTGAAGGTGGAAGACGGATTTCTTATACAACGCGCGGGGAAAAAACTTGATCAAGACATCACCTACCTGCGTGTTGAAGAAGAGAAGGTCTATAACCGTGAAATCGTTCGGGTCGAGGTTCTTGCAGACAATGGTATCGTCCTTGTAATCCTCGAGTTCAAGATGGTCGCGAGGGTATTCAACGCGGATGCTCAACTCATCGACGGTTTGCTTGCTTCGATTGATAATCCTCAGCTTGATCAAGCCTTGATTGCGCCTTAACCAGATGGGGTCCTCATCGATGACCCCCAGGTCGATGACGGGTTTTTCTTCAACAACTTGGCAACTCACCAGGTTTTTTACCACGAGGACGTCCCGTATCACGTTAATTTTGTATTCAAGATGAATCTCGTCGAACGTCATGCTCCCGGGTCCTTTCGCATCGAACTGCAACCTTAAAATGGGATTTTCCCCGGCGTGCTGTGCCTCATCGTTGCATTTCCGCGTCTCGATCGTGTACCCCCGCAAGGTCGCGTTGACCAAGGTTGGGAGAGATAATTTCGTGATTTCGAATCTCTCGTTGCAGATCACCTCGTAATCAAACACGATCGGCGTGTTTATATCGACCGTGGTCGGAAGATTGATGGGTTGCAATTGGAATGCAGCATCGATGATCGTGAGGTTGACATCCTTCACGTCTTGTTTGAAGAGGTACCCGTGATATGAAAAAGTGAAATGGAGGGTTGTGCCAACCAAATCCTTTGCGGATGAACAAAAGAAAATCGCGTGCAGGGACTCCTCAATCTTGTTGTAAAGCAAATGTATGGAAACGGTATCGTCGTCCGATAGACATTCAATGTTATCGTAATCGAAGAGGTGTTGGTCGAATGGAAATTTGACCTTGAACACGGCGTTTTCCAACTTGCCTTTCCTGAAAATATACATCTTTGGAATTGAATCGTCAATCTGTGGCAGGAAAGACGAGAATATGTTGAAAAAAGGTTCGAAATCTGCACTAAAGGTTGATATCGGGTCAAATGGAACGCGCGCGCCAGCGGCCGGGTTGAAGGTCGTGAAGTCCAGGCACGTTCTTAACTGGTCGAAGAGGAAGCAAGGATCCTCGCCCGAGTACTCCTTTACCGTTCTCGCAAGGCGGGAGTAACTGGAGAAGCTCGCGTTTCCCAGGATCACGGACGTGTAAGATTGCAAGACTGAAATCGTGATGAATGCGAATAACTTTTCGGGTACCTTTCTCGCGCGCGTTGCAGGGTCCCTCCCTTGGAAGTAAGAGATGTACCCGCTCCAGCACTTCTGGAGGACCGCGTACAGCTCACGGTGCTCTTCCTGGAGCGCCGGGCCGGTAGGGCTCCCCGGCATCCCGGTCACCAACAATTTTTTCAAGATATCCAACATGTCCCAAGGCGTGTAGAAAATCATCAAATCTAACAAGTTTTGGGATGCGTTCAACCCCATGTTCAAGTCTTTTTCAAGTTCCGAGCATCCCTTGTCAAAAAATTCATTCAAGACCGCCCGGGGAAACAGCGTGTTCTCGCGGAACTTGGAAATGATCTTCCCGCATTCCTCGAAATACAGTTCCCTACCCACTTCCTCGAATATTTCCTTGACATTCATCCCGGTTTTGGCCGATGTTTCTATGAACTTGGCCTTTATGGACTTTGCAAAATCGAGACCCTCTTCCCTAGTAACTCTCGGATCGGGGAGATCGACCTTGTTAGCTACAACGACTAAAGGAATCTTCCCGTAAAATTCCACGATTTCTTCCAACCATTTAGAAAGGTTCGTGAACGTTTGCCTGTTTTGGACGTCATATACCAAGAACGCTGCGGATGACCCCTTGTACAATTCTTCCCTGTTTCCCTTGAATATCTCTTGCCCGCCAAGATCGAAAATGACGATTTCATAATTGAAGGGGGGGTTCTTTTGTTGAAACTTGTAGAGATCGATGTCGACACCAATGGTTTTATTCCGTTCCGTTACGAATATGTTCTCGATCAACTTTCGCCTTAAAGCCAAGTATCTCTTTAGCTTTATCAACGCTGGGTATCCTTATGGCAATATCGGCTGACAAAGGTGGTTCATGAATAATTTGCGACGCCCTCGATGCGGGTGATGTCGTTCTTCCCGAGGTCGAGCCGCTCGACGTTCGCCAGCGGCGCCACCCACGCCATCGAATCGAGGTGGCATCCCCTGATATCAACGACCTTCAATTGCGTGCATTTTTCAATGCCTGCAACGGATCCAATTTTTGATGACGTTATCATGAGCCAGCGTACATTCGGGAATCTATCCAATCCCTCAAGATCGGCGAATGTCGATTCCCATATCCAAACGTCGGTGAGCCTCGCTTCCGTCGCGGGTGAGCCGTCGATGCGCCAGTCGGCAACATGGTCGAACGAAGCATCTTGGACGAGAATCCCGCCTTGGAGGCTTGCAGGATCGTAATTCCCGATGAAACTCTTCCCCCCGGCCTGGACCGTGAATTCCATCCATTTGTTATCTTTCTTTACCATTCTCGCACCTTAATGTCATTTTAAATATCGGGAATCAAGCAGACGAACGAACCCGTCGGGTGGGGCGGGTTTGCCCCGTCGTTGTCCTGGCTGATGAACGTCGTCCACGGGATGTAATCATTCGAGGAAGGATCCATGATACTGTTTAATAAAGAGATCCTTCGCTGATCGTTTGGCGACATGGCAAGCAACGTATCGAGTTGCGCGCCCTGGGTGCGGGGGTCCAGCATCGCCCACCCCGGGTACGTCACGCCCGGGTCGTCCTTGTCGGCCAGCGTGCCCCGCGTCGTGAAGACGCGCACGCCGCTCGTGAACAGGTCCGCGTCGGCGCCCGCGCGGAACGCCACGTAATACTCGATTGGCCCGATGTCGGGATGCACGAGCTCGTTCGTGATCTTGGCCACGTGCCAGTCCCCGATGCGTTGGACATGCTCCGCAACGTTGAACATGGACAGCAAGCGCAGGTGCTCGAACTGGACGAGCGGGACGTGCGCCCTGATGTCCTCCGACCACCACCTCAGCAACGAGGCCTGCCCGCCCCCGAAAACCCGCATCTCCATGCCCCGCGTGATGGCGCTCGAAATGGCCTGCGCCCGGCGGGTGCCGCTTTGCTCGTGCAAGGAAGTCGCCACCTTGCCCGTGTTGTCCAGTTTCGACCAGATGCCGAGGAAATCTTCAATGAACGCGAAGTACGCGGACATGATTATGAACGCGAAGTACGCGGACATGATTATGAACGCGAAGTACGCGGACATGACCTCCTCGTCATTCCCGTTCCTATCAACGCCCGCGCGCCGCGAGCGGGCAAGCGAAACGCGTTGTACACGAGGGCAACGCGTTCCCGGCACGCTCTGCACCGCGATCTCGCAGCCGGATGTTAACAAAGGTTAACATTTCGAACAATCTTCATAACGTGATTCTATCAAATAGTATACCAAGAATAGATATTAAGCACGAACCGGATAGATAATCGTCGACATGGCGAGGCACATTAAACATGGAAATCTCTATTAAATTAGACCGCGAACACTTGAAATACCATCCAGATAGCGGGAAAGTATATTTCACCTACGACACGATAGAGAAAATCCCCGAATGGCCAGATGGCCCGTTGATCGAGATCATCCAAGGCGAACTCTTCATGGCACCATCACCATCCTTGACACACCAGAGAATATCATTGAATATTGCAACGATACTGAAGGCTTTTATCGATGAGAATGAATTAGGAGTGATTTATACCGCACCTGTAGATGTCATCTTGTCCGATGATAACGTGGTAATACCAGACATCTTATTCGTCTCCAGCAAGAGGGAAGGGGTCCTAAGCCCTCAGAACGTGCGAGGAGTCCCCGACTTGATCGTTGAAATTCTTTCCCAGAACAAGAGCAGGGATCTCGTTCAAAAAATGGCATTATATGAAAAATTCAAATTGAATGAATATTGGATCGTGGATCCGGATGATCGACACGTATCCGTCTATCATTTAAATAAGGATGGTGAAAAATTTAGTGCATGCAAAGATTTCAAAGGAGAAATGATGCTATTATCAAGAACTATCAAGAATTTTAAAGTTCCAGTGAGTGAATTTTTCAAATAAGAGAAAATCAAGCTGGAAGCGCCGCCACCCGGCTTTTCAACCGTTCCTATCCAATAACGCGTCTTTATCTTCACTTTCTCGCTCCAATTCATCGACCAACATGATGTTTTCAACCGGGATGATGATGGCCGTGCCGAGACCGGATTTCCCGGCGACAGCCTTCTTGTCCTTCTGCACCATAGCGGACACCTGCCCGCTCACCGGCGCCATCTCGCCATGGAACAACCATGAAAGCACGATAGACAACACGGCCAGCCGATCGAGTCGATGAAACCATCCCCCGCCTTCCTTTTTACTTGGAGGGTCATTCTAATACTCGATTCCCATGGGTCGCTGGCAAGTCCTCCGCCTTGATTACTTGTTCTCGGTGATCGTTCCTTGCTTGATCGCCGTCTACGTGAACGGCCTTGCCCTTGGCGACCATCTCATGACCATCGCGGGATGGGCGTTCTTGGGCATCGCTGGCAACATCATCAATGATATGGTGGACAAGGACCGGGACCTGGGCATGGACTGGCATTCCAAGGAGCTGGCTGCCATCGCGCTCGGGGCAATCATGCTCGGCTTCCTGTGCTTGAGCCGCGCGGTTATCACGAACGTGCTTAATTTGGTGTGGATCGCGATTGCCGTCGTGCTCATCCTCGCGTATTGCTTCAAGTTGAAGAAAATTCCCGTTGCAAGCTCGCTCGTGCAAGTACTTGCTGAAATTCCGATGCCTTATTTCACGGTGCACGTCCCGACCTCGGGAGAAGAATGGCTCTGGCTACTCGCGGTATACGAGTTCGGGGTGCTCGGGCAAATCGTGCACGAGGCGGTCGATCGCGAATCGATCAGCCACTTTTCAACCCGGGCAGTTCGCGCCATCGTGGCATTTTTCTCCGCCGTTTTGATGGCAACAGGGGCATTTCTCTTCTTGATCAGCCTCGATGTAACCATACTTCCATTCACGTTCGTCCCGTTGTCGACGATGTACATTTTCAGGTCCCCGACGGTGATACCAGCCAAGAATATCAAGGATGTCGGCATCATCATGGGGAACTTGTTCATGGCGTACTTCCTCGCGGCCGTGTTGGCAACCGCATGAAACCATACTGAAAAAGGGCGGGTGCCCAAGCTCCCTTTTTAAAACCACGGCCGATTTGAATATACGCGCAATCCATCTCGATGGACCACGCGGATCGCACCGAGCCACGATACACCATGCCGAGCGCAGTCAACGAGGAAGAGCTTCGCAAGCTAAGCAAGAACCAGCTCATTTCCTACATCATGAAGAATATCGCACAAGTGAACGAGGGCGAAGCGAAGGTCCGCGTAGAAGCCCCGCCCGTCGATTTTAACAAGATAAAGCTCCCGCCAAAGCCCGGCCTCGGCATGGCATTCGGGCCGCAAGATTACAAGCCTTTAAAACCAGCTTGCTGCCCACCTGGCGCGCCACCGGCACCCCCTGCACCCCCGCCCGTGCCATCCATGCCCGGAAAGGCCACGGAGTCAGCCAAGAAGAACACCTTGCCGCCCGAGCAGATCAAGGGAAGCAAGCGGATATTCGTGAAGTGCGAGCGGTGCGACAAGACCTTCATAATAGACCTCCCCCGTGCCCTCGTCCTGTCGAACCCCCTCGAGGTCGTGCCCGTCACCATCATGCATGACGAAAAACATGCACTCACCGTGTACTTGGACCAGAACTTCGAATCGCGCAGGGATTACGTTTCCGAGCTGTATTACTTGCCCAAAGCCGAGCCCGAAAAGAAGGATGAATGAGCCCGCAGGGCGCGCGTGTTGGACGCCCGCCGTCCCGACCGTACACCCGGGCAGCGGTTGGCAGCGCGCGATGTCACAGCTCGAACCAAGCTTGCAACTTTTCAAGGGCTTGACCACATGCATCCTTGTTGAACTTGAAGAAGTAGAAGATATAACTTGAATTCAAGGTGTTGAAAGGCACGTGGCCAGAACTCCCGAGGGGATCGTTGATTCCAAGGAAGTATTGATTGTTTGGAGCACCATCATTCACCCATATGCTATGCGGGACCATCCAGTGTGATTGCCCGTGCCCGAGCAACGTCGCGTGGGCGGGCGTCCCGAGCATGCCCTTCATGAACTCGAACTTCTTGTTGGCATCGGCATCGCGCTCGCCGAAATACAGGTTTCCCAGGACATCGCCGGGGTATGGCACGAACTGGAACCCGAACAGCAGCGCCAGCACCTTGAGCTCAATCTGCGTCTTGAACTGGTCGAGGTAGAACGTGAGGAACGCGTTCCGAACCACGCGGCGCCGGTAATAGCGCGCGAGGGTCTTGAACCCGGGAAACTGGAGCAAGTTGTTCCTTGATTGTTCAGCTGCCTCAACGAGCAAGTCGACCTCGAGCTTGAAATCATCGTATTCAAAACCGCCGGTCCCGTTCTTGATGATGTTCCCCAACTTGCGAGTCACTTTTGCCCTGAGCAAGAGATACCCGAGCGAGGTTATGCATTTTGTGTCTTCTGGAATCGAAACGTTTGAATGCTTTTTATGATCGCGCCGCCCGCCCAAGTTTCGTTTCTCGTACAAATCGACGAGGAACGTCCGGATCTCCGGGGCGTGGTGGAAAAACATCATGGACATGGATGCCAAGCCGCACGTGTTCAGCGTTTGCTTCACAATCGGGTATTCTGTGCCAACGATGCGCTTCATGCTATATGCCATCCTTGCTATAGTTTAAGTTCATTCTGTAGGGCATTTAAGCACTTCTTCTGGAGTTCATAATCGAGAACGAAGCAATACCACGAGTATTTCTCGAGCACCTCGACACGGGTCACCGTCACGACCGTGCCCGATAAAGGATTGTTTAGCTTGAAGTAGTGCGGCGTGGTTTGAATTTCTTCCACCGATTGGTTGCCTTTCTCTGAATCCTTGAATTTTTCGAGTTGATTCCCGATTTCACGGAGAGCCAACCAGTGATACTCGTAATGTGCCAGCACGGCACCGCCCATCAAGTTATTTAAAAGAATGCCCATAGTTTTAGCATATACTTCCGGGTTTTTTGGGGTCATGCGTGAAAGCTCGCCAAGGGGGTTGCCACCGTCGCTTTCAGGGACGGCAACAAATTTGAATCCGGTGAGGTATGCGAGCACTTTCAGCTCCGCATCGGTCTTTTGCTCGTCGAGGTACGCGTGCAAGAAGGAAAAACTCGCCTTCCCGAGGGTTGTTGCCTTTTCTATTTCCTTGTCGAACCGTGTATCTCCCTTGGCGGACTGGTACACGAGCATCTCGTCGAACTTGGACATCACCAAGGCGCGTATGCTTTCTAGCTCGAAGCCCCCGTTCCGGAGAGTCGATGCAGTAGCTTCGCTCTTGAACAGCGCGTGGACCAGGAGCCACGCGAGGGCAAATTGCACCCGTTCCTCGAACACGTACTTTTCTACAGGTATCTTCAGTTCCTTCGTTACCTTTTTTTCAAGCTTCCTGAAGAACTCGTCCACCACCTTGTTCTTGTTTGGCTTGGCAACCATCACGACGCTGGCAATGCCACAGCTGTTTAGCACTTGGTGTATGTTGGGTAACGGGGTGCTCGCCAAGATGTCGACCCCGGGGGGAATCGAGGAATCCGGCATCACTGCTTGTAAAGCAATGACCTCATTAAAACGTTCCGAAGGTCATCGATATCCACGTCACCCACGATGTGCTCGTTCATGCCAACAATTTTTAACACGGGTGCCACGCGAAGTTTAGACCTATCGTCACTTGGGATTTCATCAATATTTACTGTTGAAAAAGAAAAGGGAATCTGCTTTCCTATTTCCTCGAGCTTCCTCTTCATCACGACGCACGGCGCGCAGTTAGTGCTCGTGTATAAGATCACGTCGCTGGTATCTTCCACCATGCGGTGACACGGGGGATCGAGGGTAATCAAAACGCATATGACCGGTGGCATCTAGCCGTATGTTCACCGTGTTACGGCGGGTTGTAATCGATACGTGAAAAAAGATCAAAGGTTCGTGGACGTGTACGCCGAAAAATTGGCGACCATGGCATCGAACGTGTCTTGCTCGTGCCACGTGCGGTTCATGTTGTACACGCCCATGCTGTTATAATAATTTGGACCCCAGTAATCGAATGCTATCCACCACGTGAAGCCTTGGACGCGCGGGTTCTCCGTGAATGCCCGGAAGCCATCCAAAAAGCACTTGCTCTGGTTCTTTCCTTCCCCGCGCCAGTACCCCCATTCCATGTTGAGGATGGGCTTCCCGGGATTGTTATTGCCATAACGCTGGAGGTTCGCGGTGATCTCCTCGTACCACGCGTATTTCTCGCCCTCGAACGTCCCGCCGTAACAATTAGGCGTCACCACCCGGAGCGGCGTCTCCCGGAAGAAACGGGTCCAGTCTTGCGAGCTCACGCACGCGAAGGATAAGATGCGATTCGGGTCGTGGGCATCGAGGAACGCTTTCGTCTGCCGCAGGTACGTCAAGAATGCCTCGTAGGCCCACGGCTCGTTGCCCGCGCTCCACATCAAGATGCTCGGGCGGTTATAGTCGCGGTACAGCATCTCGACCCACATGGACTTGAACGTGCCTCGCACCAGCCCCGCGATCATGTCGGGCTCGTTGCACCAGAACACCTGGCTCTCTTCCCAGCACGCGATACCGAACCGATCGGAATACACGTACATCATGGGATGGAACGGGTAGGACCCGCGCCACCAGTTGGATCGCGTCTCGTTGATGCACGTCAGGTCCCAGAACCGCTGCTCGTCCGTCAAGCTGCGACCGAAAGGCGCCGGGTATTGCTCGTGGCACGACACGCCAGCAAGCTTCAACGGTGCGCCGTTCAACCGGAGTTCCTCGCCATCGACGGTGATGTTCCGGAAACCTGTTTGCGTGCAATACCTGTCGAACATTTCACCCGCGGTGAGGTTCACCATCACCGCGTACAAGCTGGGTTGCTTGGTGGACCAGTAAAACACGAGCGGGACCGACGCGTTGCACCTGAGCGAGGCATATCCAGTCCCTGCCATACCAAGGAGCGATACCGGGAACGATGCCGTGAACGCGGGCGTACTGGTGCGTGCGAAGCGCCACGTTTCCCGGGACCTCAAGGCCGACTCGTTCCCGAATGAAAGCGGGTAAATGCCTATATCGAGGGTGCCAGCATCGCCGTGCACCACACCTTGCGGGACGCACTTCCACGTGACGTCGATTTCCAGCTCGACGGACCCGTTCACATGATTGCTGGTTGAAAAACCTACCTGGCGGGCGTCAACCCGCGAGACGGAAGCGAGAGGCGAGGCTTCAAGGTACAACTCCCGCGTGATGCCTCCATAATTGAAGAAATCGCCACCGTTTGGCTGGGTCGTGTAATAGAATATGTTCTTGATGTCCCATTCTGGGTTGTCCACCCGGATGGCAAATAAGTGCGTGCCAGGGTCCAGCAAGGAGGAAAGATCGAAGGCAAAGGAGGTAAATCCGCCCTCATGGTATCCAATATGCGTGCCGTCCACCCACACGTCGCAAAAGTAATTCACGCCCAGCAGCTTGAACAGGATCGTCTTGTTCGCGAACGACGCGGGAACGGTCACGAGCCGGCGGTACCAGGTAACGCCCCACGAGTGCACGGCGTCCTCGAAATGGGATACGGGGGAGGGAAGGTCAACGAGTTCCCAACCCGAGTCATCGTGCGCGAGCCCGTGCTGGCCAGTAGCGATTTTCTCGATGAATTTAGCGGTGCGTGGAGCCAGCGTGTTCCCATCAGATATGTTCAGTCGTTGCATGCGCCATTGCCCGCCCATATTCAAGAACACCCTCGTTTCGTTCGATTGCATCTCGAAACCGGGATAGACGGTGTCCTCGTTGAACGGTACCGGGATGCCGTTGAGGTCCATCATCCGCGTCTGGAACGGGACATCGATATTCGGTGGCCCGGTCGCAATTGGCTGGTAAAACACGAACCAGAACGGCATGAAGAGGATGGTAGCAATAACGGCGAACATGATGACGTTCTGCAGGCGGGGAGACATCACGAGTCGTTTGAGCCTGTCTTGATGGGTGGAAACGGGCGGCAGTGCCACTCGCAACGCCACCATCAAGGGAATGAAACAAGCAAGAGCGAACAGTCCAAGCGTTGTTGCCGGATATATCCACAAGCCTGGTAATGCAGGTACCATGCTTTGTTCGAACACGACACTGAACCAAGCGAGGCACAAGCAAGAGATGCCCGCGATAATGATAGTCAATAAATAGAAGGTGGTTCGCGTCAGGCGCGACTTGATCACATCGGGCAGGCGTTGCTTGGCCAAGAACAAGGTTCCCAGCCCTATTGCCACGGTTCCCGCCACGACGAGGGAAAGGACTTCGGTGCTCGTCCAGTCTACGTACCTTGCATGGATACCGACGATGTTGTTCCAGTAAATCGTGGTGGTGGGGTAGTAGAACCCGATGGCCATGATCATCGAGAAACCTATGGTCGCCGAGACCAACGTGGTCCAGAATGCGACACGGGGATGGAGCTCCTTGCCATCGATCAACCCACGGTCGTCGGGTTTCAACACGTGCAATTGCTTGAGCCCGACAACGAGCAACAAGACGAGCACGAAGATACCAAGGCTTGCCCCCACGTACACGTAAAATCCCCTTTCCGGGCCAAGCATGAAGAACAAGTAATCCAAGTTGGCACGTACATTCACGTTCAGCAAGACGATGACCAGGACGGCCATGAACCCGAGCATGATAGTCGGCATGACGTTAAGAAACGGTTTATGCAAAATCTGGAGCTTGAAAATGCCGGTGATGCCAAAACCGATCGTGAACACGCCGAACCCGATGGCCATCCCAAATAACATCTCTACGTATGGCAACCCACCAAGGTGGAACACGCCTCCAAGAATTTCGTTGAACATGGGCCAGTAAGAACTATTTTCAACGAGAACATAGATGATTATGGCGATGAACGGGACATTCACGATAGCTGGGAGGTACTCGATCTTCACTCGAGGAGGGTCCAGCTCGAATCTTCGTTGTTTCATTGAATCATTCTCTCCGGAAAACGATAAAAAAACATCACGCATTTCCCGGGAGAAGGAACGGCGTTAACAACGGGCAAATAGGATGTTCATCTCTCAAGGCGGGATTTATAAGGAGCTGCACATCCGTGCAAGGCTTTATATGATTCGGGTGTCCGGTCCAATAACTCCAATATATTTATTCCCGAACGGCGCTGTTCTTATATAATGCGGTAATAATCGTGGGAAACAACGTTTTCGACACAAGATTTATATAACGATACGACAAAATACATCATACCGCCAAAATCAAAGCCGCATTCGCGGGATCGTTGATTTTCTCGCTTGAATTCCCGCCACGTGGGACATCTTGGCATTTGATATGCAATCACGGCGGGTCGACGGGCGGGTCGACGGGCGGGTCGACGGGCGGGTCGACGGGCGGGTCGACGGGCGGGTCGACGGGCGGGTCGACGGGGTTCTCTGGTTCCGTGGTTTCGTGGTGGAAAATTGACAACGTGTAGAACTCCTCGTATACGGCTATTTCAGTGACGATCCTCCCATCCATCACCGTGGAATTCAACGGGCTCCACGCATCCTCATCCCACGTGCACCAGCAATCATTTATTGACAGGTTATGTCCGCTTTCAATATCTACGCCTATTTTCAAGCCGTGAAAGGAATCGTCCAAGTTGAGGAAGATGTAAGAGCCCCATAATTGGAAGAATGTTTCGTTGTTATCGTCATCAAAGAATTCTGACTCGCCGAAGCTTGAACTAAATTCAAGACTCTGCATCGACATCGATAAAGGGCTAGAACCGTTAATACAAAGAGACACGTTCACGAACTGTAATGGGTTAAAAGTAAACAGGCTAATTTCGGTGTCCACGTTCGTGGATATCTCGAACCAGTTTCCCGTGCTGAAATTATACACGACTGGTCCTTCATTCCCTTGGATGTTATCATGCACGTATATACCATGTACTTGCACGATTCTCGTGTATGCTGTGCCACGAGCTGACGCCGAACCCGCGATCATCGCCAAGCAAAATATCGTTGCAACAATCGCCGATCGTTTCAAGCGAAACATCCCTATGATATGATTGTAAAGCCAATCAAAAACTATACGGTATAGTATTCCCCGTGAAAAAAGGGGAATAAAACGAAGGCTAAGATGATAGAATGACCGCTCATCAAGCCAGTTTAATTTCTTGCTCCGCCTTCCATAACCCGTGGATGTTGCAGTAACTCGTGGCGATGATCTTCCCAGCCTTATCCGTTTTCAGCGCGACAATGGCCTGTGGCTCTACATACACGCCACCCTTATTCGGTCCTTCCGCGGACTCGCCGTGTGCCTCGAATTGGCCGCCGCCCAAGTCTATGGGAAACTTGCCCCCGTCTGGCCAGAAAAACACCTTTATCCACCTGATGTGGTGCTCGGTCGTGTTCGGGTGCGGGATCTCCTTTCCCACGGTGACCTTGATCGTGGATACTTCACCTGCCTTGATGCTTGCCGGGGCCTCAATGACCGGCACGTGCTTTTCAGCCTTGAAATCAGCACTCTTGTACAGTTCGCTCATGGTCGGTTCACCTTTCGCGTGTCGTGTTCCAAGACATCGCTCCCGATCCCTTGGTCACGCGATTGATCGTCATGTCCTTTCCATCCATTATAAGAATATGCCTTCACTCTTATTTGGAAACCCCTTAGGATGGATGGTAAGCATTTTTAATCCAACGCGGTGTATTGTCAACAACGCGGTACGTGATCAACTAATAACACGAGAGTGACATGAAAACATGGCAGTTTGGGTATGCACGATATGCGGATACGAGTATGACGAGGCAAAAGGAGACCCGGATAGCGGGGTAAAACCAGGCACGAAATTCGAGAACCTCCCGAGCGACTGGGTATGTCCCGTGTGCGGCGCCAGCGTGGTTGATTTCGAGAAGAAATAATCCCCTTTCATTGTTTCCTTCTTTTTCCCGTTTTACCTTTTGGCATTTATCACGTGGTGGTTATTGTTGCATAAATCGAAGGTTTATATCTGAAAGAAGATGGATCATATTATCATGACATTCTACCAGTGCGAGCATTGCCTCAAGATATTCGAGTGGGATTCGGTGTCCGTTGAAAACTGCCCGAATTGTAGCATGAAATGCAGCTTCAAGGACGTGACGAATTATACGTCCGAATGTGGCGGTCCTGGCAACATCGATAGCCGATTGGTCAAGAAGTGAAAGGTTCATCGGTCGTGATTTGGCGTGAAATTCTACTGGCAATGCGAAAGGTGCCTTGCCGTGTTCGATCTCGACGCGGGATGCGAGGCGATCGAGTGTTGCCCCACGTGCAACCAGAAAAGCACGTTCACGGACGTGACGGATTTCACGAAGGAATCGCCAGCCATCGACCCGAATCTCGTGAAAAAATGACCGTTGGCTTCGTGATATAAGCACGCGATGCCGCGTGCATTCGTTGTAGAAGGGGAATGCAGAAATGGATGCATTTAGAAAGGTATTCTATGTACCGATAAAGGTGAATGCACCAATGAGTAGCGAGCACAAGCAACACGAAGGCTTCGATAGCCACCAATGCAACATCGCTCCCTTTGGCGCGGATGATATGTTCATTGACGTCGTGAAAAACGCGACGGTCATCTGCGCGCGGTGCGGGCGGGCTGCAACCTCCGAATCGCACGTGTGTTATCCGAAAAAGTTATGATCTTTTTTTCCTTGCCTTGATAATGGAAAGAAAATTAGAAAAAATAGGGAGATACGAACCGGGCATTCATTTCGGCCAGACTTTCTTGAACGCGGACTTCGGGAACCTGCAATACGGGCATTCCTCTGGAGGTTCGTCGCCGTAATGCATGTGGCCGCAGATGCGGCAGCGCCAGACCACTTGCCCCGGCATGCCTTCTTGGGCGGCACGCTCGGGTTCGTCCGCCTTCAAGTTCACCAGGTCATCCAGCGGGGGCATGATTGGCTGGTAGGCACCCATGGCGTGGCGCCCGACGACGATGCGCTGCACCTCCGACGTGCCCTCGTAGATCGTGAGCACACGGATGTCCCGCAGTATCTGCTCTAGTGGCAGCAAGTGGGTGTACCCGTAACCGCCGAAAATCTGGAGCGCTTGCATGATGACTTCCTGCGCAGCTTCGGTCGCGTAGAATTTCGTCAGCGACGCGGTGATCGTCGGGTCGAGCCCGGTATCCGCCTCCCAGCAGGACTTGTACATGAGCAAGCGCATGGTCTCGACCTTCTGGTACATCTCAGCGATGCGGAACTGCGTGTTCTGGAACTCGGCCAGCGGCTGCCCGAACGCCCGTCGTTTCTTGGCATAATCGATGGCGAATTCCATGGCCGACCGTGCAGCCCCCGTGGCGAAGCTTGCAATGATGGGCCTCGTGCGGCTGAAGGTTTTCATGCCCAGCACGAACCCCTTGCCCGGTGGTGCCAGGACATCCCCCGCCGGCACCCTGTAGTTGTCGAACTTGACGGAAACCGTGTTGGATACCTTGTGCCCCATCTTCGGGATCGGCTTCCCGGCGCTCACGCCCTTCCCGTGCATGTCCACGAAAAACGCGCCGATGCCCTTGTGGCGTGCCTTGGGATCATCAGTGGCAAAAATAGATGCATAATCCGCGTGCCCGCCGTTGGTGACCCAGTATTTCGTGCCGTTGAGCACGTAGCCGTCCCCGTCCTTGGTGGCGAGGCACCTGATACCTGCCACGTCCGACCCCATCATGGGCTCCGATGTCGCGAAGGAGCAGATCTTCGGCTCCTTGACGAACATCGGGAGGTATCTTTCCTTTGCTTGCTCGTTGTCCGACATCATGAGTGGCTCAAGGCCCAGCGTGTTGCCGAAGATGCTCGTGCCCATGCCAGGACTTGCCGCGGCTATCTCTTCCACGACGAGGGCGCTTTCCGTGAGTCCCAGCCCGGCCCCGCCATATTTCTTCTCGATCGTGAGGTTAGCAAGGCCGGCCGCGTGCGCGCGGGCGATCAGGAACACCGGCATGCGATCATGCTCGTCGAAGTAGCGCACGACGGGCATGATTTCCTTGAGGGCGAATTCCCTTGCTTTCTGTTGCAGGGCTTTCTGCTCATTGGTGAACGTGAAATCCATGTCGTTTCATCTCGTGGGTAACTGTCATTTCTTGCTGATGATCGTCTTGACTTCCTTTGCAAGCTCCCTTCCGAGCTTCTCTGCATTTTCGAGGTCAATGGCCTTGGGTGCTCCCTGGTACTCGATCGGGCCGATGCACTCCCATTGCATCTTCGCCGTCATCTCCTCGAAATGCTTCTGTGCCCCGCCAACCCAGCCGTAAGAACCGATGCGGAGCACCTTCTTGTGCCAGAAATGCTTGAGCTTGAACAAGTCGAGGATATATTTCATCGGCGGGAAGATATCGTATTCGTAGGTGGGCATGGCGATGACCAGGCCCGCGGATTGCCACGCGGAAGCAAGCACCCACGACGCGTCGGTCTCCGGGACCTTGTGGATGGTGACCTTGACGCCCTCTTGAGCGATGCCCCGCAGGACGGCCCGCATTATGTTCTCCGTGTTCCCGTACATGGACCCCCAGACCACGGTTATCTCCGGCTCGGCAAGGTCGCTCATGTAATTAGCGTACCGCACGTACCGCTGGATGATCTCCCCGGGGTTCTTGCGCCAGATGATGCCGTGGCTCGGTGCGATGGCCTTGATGTCGAGCCCGCCCAGTTTCTCTATGGCCTTGAGCACCGAGTTCGAGAAGGTGGCGACGATGTTCGCGTAGTATCGTAGCGTTTCGGCCTCGAAAAAAGCGTGGTCTTCCTCGGTGAGCTGGTCGTCGAAGATGTAGCCTTTCATGGCCCCGAACGAGCCGAACGCGTCGCACGGGAACAGCACCTTGCTCGATGTCTCGTAGGTGACCATGGTTTCCGGCCAGTGCACGTTCGGCGCGTAGAAGAATTGCAACGTTTTTCCACCGCCAAGGTCCAGGGTTTCACCATCCTTGACCGCCCGTATCCCATCCTTCAAGCCATAGAAGGCATCGACAAGAGGGACGCCTTTGTCGGACGTTAGTATCTGCGCGTTGGGACAAAGCTCCCTGACGTGCGCCGTGAAGCCCGTGTGATCCGGTTCCAAGTGGTTCAAGATGATGTAATTGATGTCCTTCATGTGGATGCCGATGGACGCGAGCTGGTCTATGATGTTCTCGGACGATCCACCCCCGCTTGCCTTCACGAGATCGATCAAGGCAATCTTCTCGCCCTTCACGACGTAGGAGTTGATTGAGACGCCGTTCGGGATCGGCCAGATGCCCTCGAACAAATCCGTGGTGTAGACGTTCACACCCGTCCAATAAATGCCATCAACGATTTTCTCCGATGTCATGTCATTTTCACTTCAACGAGTCGTCGTGAACCAAGCTAGCCACGACCCAATTTAACTTGATGTGCTATTGCCTAAAGGAGAAGGAACGCCGTGTCATTTTTGATCGCCACACGCCAAGTATTTTTCTATGACGCCCCGCTTCTCGCAGTCCTTGCAATATTTCTCGTAAAACATTCGCACCGCAGCTTGCATGTCTTGATCCTGGCGAACCGAGAGCGTTTTCACCGTGCCCTTGCACCCGATGCTGTCGTTCTCCTTGGTAAATTCGGGGCAGCACGTGAAGAAAACGCTGATCTCCATGTCCCGGCTTGATTCGAGGATGTATTCCACGTCGGGCATGGCATACAGCTTCATGCCAAGATCGTACAAGCGTACCACCATCTTCGTTGCCAGCTCGTGGGTGGGCTGGTGTTGGTCGAATTCCGCTAGTATCACCGCTTTCTCCCTCAACGGGATTGCGACATCCTTGATCCTCGGGTTCTGCACGTCCTTGAACACCTCGTCGAATCGTTCAAGGAACATCCCGTAGAAAACCTTGGTTGACACGCGCCCTCCCGAGTACTTGTTCATGTCCCGCATTGCCTCGTAATGCTCGACGAGATCGTGGAACTCCTCGAGGAACTTGCGTTTCCCGTCTGCCATCGGATGTATCACGCGGTTAAATTGGAACCGTACGTAATGTACTTGACCGCTGATTAGATAACGTAGATCACCATGACCCGGAATCCCCCCGTGTTTATCCTGCTCGTCGGGCTTCTCGTGCCCGTGCTCGTTGCAATTCCCCGTGCAGCGTCCAATTCTGCTTTTCAACCCCTTGTCGATGAAAATGAACCTATTTTTTTGGAAACAAGGAACCTCACGCCCTCATTAACTGGTGTAATTGATGATGGTGTGCGGAACGTGATGTGGTTCGTCCACGTGACGGACACGCAATCATGCTGGTTCCGTGAGAACCGCATAGGGTGGTTTCACCGTTTTTTTAACGAAAGCGTGGCCACGATCCAGCCACCGTTTGTTGTGAACACGGGTGACCTGGTGAACACCGTCTACGATAATCTTCTTGGACCGCTTGAAGGACAGAACCATATCGAGTGGTCCAGGTACCGGCAAGTCTTGGATGAGGAAATGATGAATGCAAGCTATTACATCGATATCATGGGAAACCACGATGGCTATGGTGATTACGGCTACTCGTTTTACAGGAATTATTCCATGATAGGGAGTTCATTCGCGCAAGATGACGACGTGTTACAACTTTCATGGAACGTGACCACTTCAAAAGGTCAAGTCGCGTTCATCGGGCTTCACACCCCCGACAATTTCGGGACGGAATTCCCGTTCGAGGTGTTCGGGTCAATGAGCCACCGGGAATTGAACTGGTTTGAAAACGAGCTGGGCCGTTATGGCGACGCGGACTACACGGTGGTGTTCGGGCACCACCCATTGCAAGATCTCGTTTCGGGGATCAGCGCGACCGGGCAGACCCTTGACATGCTCGTTGGCACCAGGGGCGTGGACGGATACTTCTACGGGCACAACCACATGAACTTGAACGAGTACATTCCCGAGCTTGGGGGGCTCAGGGCCATCCAGACCGACAAGTTCACGGATAACGGCGGGAGCTACCGCATCGTGGCCATCGACGGGTTCCGGTTGTCCTCGCAGCCTGCCTTGGTCGGGACTTGGCCCCAGGGAATCATAACCAACCCTGCCCCCGCGGATCACTTGTCTGGTGGCCTTCCTGGGCTTGCAATCGCGGATGCAGATGTCGTGCGCGTGCTCGCGTGGGATCCCTTAGGTGTGACCGCGGTTCAAGTGAAGATCGGGGATGAAACGACGTGGAACAATGCATCACACGTTGCAGGCCCCGTGTACGAGCTTGCTCGCGATGTTTCAGGTCTTCGCGGCGTACCCGTGTATGCGCGCATCATTGGCGCGTCTGGAATGCATGAAATGTCCATCATCGTCGATGATGTTCCTGCATTTTGCAACAACTTTCGGTTCACCATCCTTTTTATCATTTGGGGATTGATTGGCACAGCCGCTGCTCTTGCCGCCACGGGTGCAACCCTCCGGTTGAAGCCCGGGTCGAGGTACAAGAAGCGGCCGGACCGGAACGTGGAACCTGGCATGCGCCGCTTGCTATTATTCAAATGCTTGATACTCGCCATCGTGCCGTTGACCATCGCGCCCGTGATTAACAACGCGCCCGTGTTCGTGTTCTCGATGTTTGTTCTCAGCACGAGTCCTGCTTCGATTAGCTTCCACTTGGTGTTCGTGCTATATTCCGTCATCCTTGCATTAGGTGGCATGGTGCCGCACGCGTTCCTGCTCAATCCAAGAAAGAACCACCGGGGCATCATGGTTGCTGGTCCGGTTTCAATTGCCTTGGCAGGGATTGGACTCGTTTTCTTGTTGCCAAGGTACGCGTTGGCGTGGATATCTCCCGGTATATATTTGCTTGTTGCATGCGACATCTTGATGATGCGACGCGCGGTCTCGATCGCCAATCAAGGCCGGCCCGCGTGAATCCCCCGGACATTGAGAGCCATCGTACCATCGTGCGAGCTAATGAATCCGCCTCGTAGCAAGGATCGACGGACCTCATGTTCGATATCGAGATGATATATTCAAGTATTTAATCATCAAACCAATATTGTTAAATTACAGACGGCAGAACACCCGACGAAGAGTGAAACAAGCATGGTCAATTGGCTAGGCGGGAAGATTAGGAACGCGGAATTGTTCGTTATCATCGCTTGTTCCGTGGCAATCATTCTGGCTTTAATCATGTATTCCGAAGCCTTTCCAGACTTCAATGAAGCAATAAAATCAATGTCGACCGGAATGGCAACGTTCGGCATCCAGAACGGCTTGTGGGCCGCGTTCTTGCTCTCGATGTTCGGTAACACGTCCGTTTTTCTCGTGATCCCGTATGCATACATCATCTGGGCACTCGCGTTGGCCGCGGGCCCCGATCCATCGTTCACCGCGTGGTATCCCATCATCTTGGGCATCGTTTCCGGGCTGGGCGCCGGCGTCGGGGAAGTTACCAGCTATATCGTCGGGCGCCTCTTCGGGAAATCGGAAAAACTCGTGAACTCCGATCTCGGGCAAAAGTTCGACCGAATGCGCGTCACGTTCGAGAAGCATCCCAAGATGATCCCGTTGTTCATATACATTTTCGCTCTCACCCCCCTCCCCGACGACGCGATACTGGTGCCGTTTGGCGTTATGAAATACAGCTATTGGAAGACCATCATCCCGTGCATGCTCGGGAAGATGTCGTTGTGCATCATCACCGCTTCTGCCGGCTATTTCTTGGGTGGCGCCATCCAATCCATCTCGTGGCTTTCGTGGATCGTGCCCGATGCCGAGTCGAATCCTGGTGACGATATGCTCTCGTTGCTCCCGTTGTTCATCATCGTGTACTTGATGATCCGGCTGGACTTCGAGAAGATGCTCAACCGTTCAAATAAAAAGAAATCCGTTCCCGGGCCGGTCGTCCCGGTAGAAACAGTGGTTCCCGGGCCCCCGACCGGTGATGATGTTCTCGATGGTTCGGAGACACGGCAACCTGATTCCGCAGATGGCTCGCACAGATAGCGTCTGATATCAAGCCGATGGGGAGCATAGCGCCGACATGTGCGAGTATGTCGTCAATTACTTGATAGAGCACGAACCCGTGCCCAAGAAATAAATGATTACAAGGAAAGGACGATTTTTTCATGTGCCTTGAGCATGTCGGCTATGATCAGCCCTGCTGCTTCCTTGATTTCTGGCGCCATGTCCGGTATGCTTCGCTTTGCATTGATCGTCGAAAGCAATATTTCACCCAGGCCGCGCAAAATCATGTCTGGCGAGTACCATGGTCGCTTCGATGCCCACCACGATTGACAGGAATGAAGCCCCCTATCAAGAAAGTTCCTCGCGTTATCATACATGCCTCGTCGTTCGTCGTCCATCGATTCCCGGTATTTTCCTGCAAGGTTCACGAGGACCACGGCGAACATCATGAACCTGTACTGCTGGACGTGGAGGTCGTTGTGCGGGTTGAACCACAAGGGGAACGGGATGTCCGCTGCCAGGTCGTAAGGCATCGTGCTCCAGCTCGAGTCCCGCGGGACTTGGACTGCACCAACCGGGAACGTATCGACTATCTCCGACACCGTGCAGAGCTTGATATCGTTGCGGCGGGGTAACGAGTCGAACAAGGGATTCAAGAACGCGTGGAACGCGTGTTTCACGTGGTGGCCGAATGTCTCCCCGTCCATTGCCAGGACCACGTAGTAATCATCTTGCGTGTTCCGGTATCTCAACCGGCTCGCGAACGTCTCCACGTTGTTGATGCGATCGAACGCGCAATCCACCGATATGTAATCGTCCCTGAACACGAGTTTCAGGCCGTTGAATCCAGCAGTGATTAATACAGCACTGGTGATCCCGCGTTTCCCGCATTGCTCCAAGACGGCCAAGGCGGCCTCGGATGGGATCACGATGAATGCAAGGTCGATCTGCACGTGGTCTGGAATCTCTGCAAGGCTCTTGTACGCCTTCAAGCCGAGCACGGTGTCAAGCCTCGGGTGGACGGGATAGATATCGCCCTTGTAGCCCGAGGTGATGATGTTGAGGAGTTGCGTGCTTCCCATGGTCATGACGTTGTCGTTCACGCCGAATATCACGATGGAACGCGGGGAAACGATCCGCTCGAGGCAATGTTGACCCATGGTTATAGGTGTTCTCGGTTGATTTTAAGCGCTGGTGCGCGGTCCCGGGCGCGTCAATCATAGGACCCGTGCTTGTCCACGGCTTCCTTGCAGATGGCAAGATTTCTCGCAGCGAGGTCGAATGGTGCCCACGGGAACTCGCACCCCGCTCCGAACATGTACCGTCCACCGGGCTTCCCGTCGAGCACGGTTTTCGTGACCGCATCGATGATCCTGTCCGTGCCGAAAACCGCGCTACCGAGCAGGCTGGTGCTAGTATTACCGCGGAGACACGTATCCTTCCCGATCTTTTGCTTTGCCTTTGCCAAGTCAACCTCGGTATCGATGTCGACCATCGTTGCACCCGTCGACGCGATGAGGAGCAACATGTCGTTCCCGTCCTTGTCTATGCCCGAGTTATCGCCGCACACGTGGTACACCACGGGCACGTCTCGCGACAACGCCTTGACGAGCTTCGTGGTCGGGCCGAGAGTTAGTGCCTTGTAATGTTTCGGGCCGAACTGCGAGACCGCCGAATCCCCGGCCCCGATCACGTCCGCCCCGGCCTCGATTTGCATGCGGGCGAATTCGAGCTGGATAGGCAAGATGCGGTCAAGCAACTGTTTTATGATGCTCTCGCCCCCTTGCCGGTTGATGATGGAAACCACGTCCATCATGCCGAACAAGGACACGAGCTCGGCGAGAGGGGCCTCGACCCACCCGAAAACCGGGAGATCGGGAGCTGTTTTTTTCAGCAACCGCACGGCCTCGACGCGTTCCTGCACGCGGGGCGCGCTAGCGAGGTCTGGTGTCTCGATGCCGTTGAACTGGCGCCAGTCGAGGGTGCCCCCGTTGGCGGGCATCGGCGTGTGAGCATCGAAGTTTAACTTCACGCCCCATGCGCTTGCCTCGCGATACGCGTCGGTGCTCACGTTCACGTGTTGTATCCCGAATTTCCGCGCACACGCGAGCTGGCCCCTCGCGATCAGCTCGGGATCGCGGCAATACTCCCGTGCATAATCGACGCCGATCACGCTGGCCGCGAGATGCATGATGAACGGGTTAAACGGCACGTGCCCGGGTATCCCGTCCATCGCTGACAAGGTCATTTCCCTAGCATCCATGACACACACCTCATCCCCAGCGAATATGAAGCTGTAGCCGGGGAACAAGCGGGGAACAAGCGACCGCGCGCGGGCCAGCAAGCCGGGGACCTCGCCAGCGAATAACCACCAATGCAAGGTTATTTAGGAGCGGGCACGACTCGCGCGCGCTGAGCAAGGAAAACGGGCTGGATGCCATGACATGGATTGACCTGTCGAAAATCGATGCCGTGAAGTTCCGGGCAGGCTACGTGCCGGACGACTACCACGACATCATCAAGTTCGCGAAAGACGGGCGCTTCATGTATCCACGCGTGATAGAACCGATTTCAACCAACTTTCAGGACAGGCAGCAATTGATGCGGTTCTTGAACACGTGGAAGATGTACTTCGACCTCGACATGAACAAGAACATCACGAGCGTGAACAATTACTCGTACATGCCAGGGCCGGGGGAGATCCGGCCCACCCATGTCGTGTTTCGTTACGACACCTTCACGGGGCCGGGCGCGCCCGGGAAGAAATTCGTCATGAAAATCTGCGATTCGCACTACGGCCACCAGGAATTCCGCCGGCAGGAAATGTTCTACAAGAAAGGATTTTTTACGCCGAAACCGTACGTTTTTTGCAATTACTTCACTGAAGTCGAATTTTTCTTCAAGGACATGCGAAAATCGGTCGAGCACAGCATCATCCGCGAGGTCACCTGGCTGCTGTCGTTCTTGCGGGAAATCGAGGTGAAAAAACGGGATTTCAACGCCTTGAAGGACCCGGCCATCACCAAGCGCATAACCAACATCATCGACGTGGCGCTCGGGACGGTCAAGGATGGACGGAACGACCTCTTGGAAAAATTCAGGGACGACCTCTCGTCGCTCGCGGATGGTATCTTCGACAACCTCGAATTCAAGGGATTCTTGTTCATGGAATACATCGAGAACACGATCTCGTTCGAGCAGATACTGTTCGACCGCCTCGGGGGCATCGAGCTGGAAAAGGCAAGCGGGGCATTCGAGGTGCTCTCGAAACGCCCCGAGCTGGGATATCTTGACCTCACGGATGGCATCATCGCCATCATGCTCAAGCTGTGGAACATGGGGGAACGCCACAACGACATGAAGGGGGAGCATTTTCTTTACGATTACATCAACAAGCGCTGGTACCTCATCGACTGGGGCGAGCTCGTGAAGGGCCCCATCGGCAGGGACCTC
This sequence comes from Promethearchaeota archaeon, assembly GCA_041305945.1. Taxonomy (GTDB): domain Archaea; phylum Asgardarchaeota; class Lokiarchaeia; order Sigyniarchaeales; family Sigyniarchaeaceae; genus JBGLND01. The sequence continues at coordinate 591,163 of JBGLND010000001.1, read as the reverse complement.
GGGGTGTTCCTCGCGGACACGACCACGTTCATCCGCGACCGGTGCAAGTTCAACATGCTTTTCGGCAAGAAGAACCCTGGCTGCGAGCCCTTGCTAGAGAAGCACCGAGCCCGCATCATGGAGCGGGCAGACCGGTTCTGGACGCAATTCCTTGACAACATCTCGCAGAAAATCCCCACCACCGTGTTCTCGGACGCGTACCGCATCGTCAAGGATCGCCAGCTCACCTTCGAGGCGAGCAAGCTCGAGCCGTACTGTTAAAAAGAGCCCATTCACGTTCGTACATGGCATCATGTACATAGCATCATGCTTTCCGGGGATAATTCGGGGAATACAATTCCGAGCGGCGGCTCTTCTTGAGCTTGCCCTTGCGTACCCATTTTTTTCCCCTAATTGCCAGGTGGACGACCATGCGTTGCCGCCAAGCTGCGAGCACGTCCCGGTACCGTGCATCCCCGGCCACGTCGTGGAGCTCGCCAGGGTCACTGTCCAAGTCGAACATCTGCTCCTTCCCGGTCGCCCGGAAGTAAATGTACCCGTGAGCAACGCTGCCCTTGCGGGGGTGCAGCTTGGCGTGGCCGTGTACGCCTTGGAAAACAGCACGCCGTCCCTTGCCAAAGCATCGATGTTGGGCGTTTTTATGGTTGCATTCCCCGCGCACCCCAAGCAATCGCCCCGGTGCTGGTCGGTCATGATGAGGATGATGTGTGGTTTCATGGGCCGGTCACCGCCCGTGGATGAACGCGGGCGTCTCGTGGTGATGACAAGCTCGCGCTCACCACATAAGAATCATTTGTCCGTCGGAGCGAACCTTTTTTGATGCACGCGAGCTACGGTCTATCATGGAGCCGGATACTCGCGCACGCGAGGTCGCCCCGGGCGTGGTCTTGGTCATGGAGGAGGACCAGATCTGTGGCTCGTGGTTGCTCGTGAACGGGAACGAGTGTTTCATCCTCGAAACGCCCCCGAAGGCGATAGACGGTGACAGCATCCCCGCGGAGATGGTTGCAAGTTACATCGAAGGGCACGGGCTCCGTCCCGTTGGCCTTGCAGAAACGCACCACCACTGGGACCACGTGAACGGCATCGCCGCCTACTGGGACGCGCTGCTGGACCACGACTTCCCGCGCATATGCCACGCGTCCCTCATCGACGAGGCGAGGAAGCTCAAGCCGTTCTTCAACGTCGTGTTTTCGCAGGAAACGTACGAGATGGGCGTCGCGGGTGAACCCTTGTACATGATCCACGCGCCCAAGCATTGTTTCAGCGATATGATGGTCGTGTTCAGGGGTACCATGATCACGGGGGACTGGTGGCTCGGCCGGGGCGACCCGAACCCGAACCACGTCCCGCCACGGACGTCCATCGAGTCGATTGACCGGATCATCTCCGTCCTCGAGAGCAAGAATTACACCGTGCATCGATTGTTCTCGGTGCATGCAAACGATTTCCGGTACGACGTGAACGCGATCGGGACGCTGCTCGACACGCGACGCTACCACGAATATGTTTTGGGAAACCAATAATGAAAAAAAGGTAGGGAACTCAAGAAATAACAACGACTTGGTTAATCTTGTCTCCCTTCTTGATGGCATTGACCACGGCTTGATCTTGCACGCTCATGACCTCGCCAAATATCGTGTGCTTGTTGTTCAAGTGGGGCGTGGGCACGTGCGTGATGAAGAACTGCGAGCCGTTCGTGTTCGGTCCCGCGTTGGCCATTGCCAATATGCCTGGCTTGTCGAACTTCCGGCCCGACTGGAACTCGTCCCAGTAGGGATATTCGACCTGCTTTCCCTTGAACGGGAAGCTTGCGACCCCGACGTTTTCAGGACCACCGGTACCGTTTCCCAGGGGATCACCACCCTGGATCATGAACTGGGGGATCACGCGGTGGAACGTGAGGCCGTTGTAAAAACCCTTGTTCACCAGGAACAGGAAGCTTCCGACGGTCATCGGAGCATCCGCATCGAAGAGCCGTATGTTGATGTTGCCCCGGTTCGTTTGCATTTGCACGTTTGTCATGTTGCATCACGGTTACTTGCGATTTTTCACTTGATGGCAGTTCATGCGAGCAGGTCCCTGCCGCTAAGCGTCCCCGCGAGGTCCCGCTCGAGTATAGTCTCTTCGACCCGCTCCATGTACTTGGTTTTCAAGAAGAGCACGTGTTTTCCCCCAGAGAGGCCACCTTCTTTCGGGAAGAAGATGAACAAGTGACCACCGACGGGTATCGACGTGCCACCAAGGTCGGCGATGTTGTCAATCGTGATTTTTTTTCCAGCCACGAATATCGCGCCCGATTTCACGTCCAACGGCGTGTCGTCGATCTTGATCTCGGCATCGAACAATTGCTTCTTGATATCCTCGACGTTGAAGTTGCTCTCGATGGTCATCGGTGCCAGCACGTTCACGTACTTGAGGGTAAACCCGTCGGGCTTCCCCCTCCCGCCGGTGTCCACGTTCTTCAACGCATCCCCGGGCACCATCCGCTTGATGATGTATTTTGGCACGTAGCTCATGACAGGTCATCAATCCAAGTGATGGGGCCTAATTCTCTTCGTTGCATTTATCAATTTCGACCAGCAGCATCGTCGATGGCCTGCCCGCGGCCGGCCATACGGGGAAATGTGCACCGGAACGTGGCGATCGTGGTGAAAACCACACCGTATTTCTTTAATCGTTTAAAAAATTGAACACCATGTCATGAAAATATCGGAAAACATTCTCTACCGGTTTTTCAAGATCTTTTCGTTACTATTTAGGAAGAAACACGCAAATTTCCGAGACGAGCCCGCAAGGAAAGAGAAAGCTTAAACACCAGTTTTGGTCGGAGCCACCTTCCCGCGCTGGCGAGCGAGCACCTTCAGCGACTCGGGCGATGGTGCTTCCCTGGTTCCGAACACCCGCAAGATGACGAGGAAAAACGCGTTGGTGTACCATTTCCAGTTCTTGAGGTTGAGATGCTTCAAGAAAAACAAGAGCTTCCGAACCCGGAAATAGAACGAACGGTTGATTTCTTGGATTGCATGGGACACGACAGCCCGCGGCAAGCCATCGAGCTCGAAGGTCTGCTCGTCGTATGAGAAGAATTGCATGCGCTTCTGGCTATCAGCATTGATGGTACCGCGTTCCAGTATCATGTCATTGAGTTTCGTGCCTGGAATGGGCGTGATCTTGAACACGTCTGCCATGTCCACGTCCAAGTTCATGATGAAATTCTTGGTATCGATGATGGTTTTCAAGGTCTCCCCGGGAAGCCCGACCATGAAGAACGCGGTCGTCAGGATGTTCAATCTCTTCAGGACACGGATCGCTTTCGGGACGCGACTCAAGTCTAATTTTTTCCCGATCGCGTTCACGATGTCCTGGTTGCCAGACTCCACGCCAACGGCAGCATCGTAGACCCCGGCTTGCTTCAGCTTCCATGCCAAGCGCGTCGTCAGCCTGTCCGCGCGGATGCTCGGGCAGCGGATGTGCACCGTGAAATCCAGCTTCATGATCTCGTCGCACAGGTGCTCTGCCCGTTCCACGTCAAAATTGAACGCGTCATCGATGAACACGATCTCGTTCGCGTTGAATTCGCGCTTCAAGTGCTTGATTTCCTCGATCACGTTCTCGATGGACCGCGTCCGAACCTTGTACCCGTGGATGAATTTCGAGCAATTGATGCAATCGAACGGGCAGCCCCGGGAGGTCATGATGGGGAAGTGCCGTTCACCCTTGAACCCGATGTTGTACTTGGTGGATTTCGGGAATAACCTCCAGTCCGGGAAGGGAAGGTCATCAAGGCGGGTGTTTAGTTCCCTTGCCGGCGTCACGACCACCTTTCCAGCCTCGGTGAATGCGATGCCCTTGATCGAGGCGAAGTCTGCATCGCCTCGCGCGATGGCACCTGCCAGCTCGACGACGGTGATTTCTCCCTCGCCCCGCACGATGATGTCAGCCGCTTTTTGTTCGAGGATGGAACCATGCTCCGTGGTTGCCCATGGCCCCCCGAAGACGACCGTGGCCCCCGGGCACGCGCGCTTCAACCAGCGACCGGTGAGCACCGCTTTCCAGCCATACGAAACGTTCGTGGTGATGCCGATCATGCCAGGATCGAATGATTTCACCTTGCTGGCCAATCTATGGATATTCAACTTGTCGGCCATCGCATCGAAAACACGAACCTCGTGGCCAGCACGTTCCAAGACGGAAGCGATCATTGCCAAGCCAAGGGGCTGGTGCGACGATGCTGGAATGATGAAAAACGATTCCAAGTAATTTGGAAAGACCAGCGCGATTTTCATGACAAGTTTTCTCTCCCGGTAAAAAGCACACTAGGTGGTAACTACGCGATGTGGTATAAAAAAATATGCTTGTAGGGGCATTGCACCTGCCATCGGATCGTTTCGATCCGCGGGGTCGTAAACAGTTCGTTTTTTGCTAGACAAACGTGGACACGTCGAGTGTCTACCCTGACACTCGCTTGTCATGGGTAGACAAGCCTTAATCGAGATGAATTTGGCCTGCATGTCCAACTTTGTCGCGATTTGAAATAACGGTTACCATGCACGCAACTGCACCAAGAGCAACCGTAACTGGCGAAATGCATCTGCAAATTTAGGTTGACCATTAATCATTAGCTCCAGTGCTTCTATTCCATGATCTAAACGTTCGATGATGTTTCTATTACCTTCTCCACTCGTGTCCAGCCCGGTAACGAGATTATATAACACGGGAATGATTCTTGCATCGCCCAATTCAACGAGCATATCAACGGCATCCAATCGAAACCGGAACAGCGGGATGTTGATGCCTTGTTTCAACAAGTCGATGACGGTGGGAACGGAACCGTTCACGATCGCGTTCTGGAAGAAGAACTTGAATAAATATTCTTGGTCCCCCAGAAAATGTTCCATCTTCTTGATCATGTTCGTGGCGCCCAGTTTTTCTTGCATGAACAAGTCCCTGATGCCGGGCTTGAATAGCTCGGTGGTCACCCACGATGACGAGGACATTCCCGTGTACTGCACGAGCCGGTCGACGAGTGCCTCGGCTTCTTGTTTCGAGAGGTTGCCGGCTCCTGCAAGCACGCGCTTGAACGCGGCGGGATCGAGCAAGAAATCCAAGGATGGCAGTTCCACCATTCAAGTCACCTCCTCGCCAGCCCTGGTTGCTGGCCGGACCGACGCGCCCGGTGGTGCTTCCTTGGATTTCCATCCCGGAACTTGCTGCGCGAGCCAGACACCGATGAAACAAATGACCATGCCCAGCACGGAGAACCACGTGACTACCTCGCCGAGGAACAGAACAGCAAGGATTCCTGCGAAGATGGGTTCGAGATACACGAAGACAACGACCCGGGAAGAGTCGATGTACTTCAATCCCGTGAACCACAAGACATAAGTTACTGCAACACACGCACCACCAAGCCAGATGACGCCTAGCCATTCCAAGATGCCGAAGCTTCCAAGCCGGGCGAATCCGGTTGGCGAGATCGCACCGATCGGCACCAGGGTGCACATCGCGATGAACATGATGATCGTATTGAACACGAGGGGATCGTTTTCTTCCGGCTCGCAGATGGGCTTCGAGAGCGCGGTGAACCCGCCCCAGAACGCGCAGCTCACGATGGTGAGTAAGTCCCCCCAGATGGTGACCATCGAGAACGTCAGTTCGGGTGTCAGGTTGATCATCATGGCTCCGAAAAACGCCACGACCGCTCCTACAATGGTCATGTAATGTGCTTTTTTCTTGAAATGGAAAAAGTTAATGCCAACAACGAAAAATGCTTGGAAGTTCAAGAGGATTGCTTGGTTAAATGTTGTAGTTAATGGCAAGGCAATGTATTGCACGATGTAAGCGAGTGCAAAAAACACGATGCCGATAATGAACATCCACTTCTTGTTGGCCTTGTACAACGGCTTGATCTCGTGAAGCTTTCTCGTGGACGCGAGGTACAACGACATGGTCACGAACCCGAAGAACATGCGCAAGGCTATGAGAGCGAAGACATCGATCGTCCGCAACAAGACCGTGCTAATGCTAAATGTCGTGCCCCATAGCAACGCCACGAGGATTAGCCGCAAGTAAATTGTGAATGGCCGCAATCAATTTCACACGACCCGTGAATGGCCGGAAAGTATTAAGCAATCGCTGAAAATGGCAAACACGTCACGCCCGCAAGGAATGCAAGCAACATGTTCAAATGGGAGTGGCACCAATCCGTATTCGGACAGCCCGTCGTGAGCGAACCATGGCATTGCAGAAGATGACAGCCAAGAAACTCGTTGAAAAAAAACAACGGGGCGAGAAGATCGTCACCATAACTTCGTACGATTATTCCTTCGCGAAAATCGTTGATGAATCGAACATTGACCTTATTCTAGTTGGTGACTCGCTATCGATGGTGATGCTCGGCAATCCCACCACGCTATCGGTCACGATGGACGAGATGATCCACCACACCAGGGCAGTTTCCCGCGGGGTGACCAACGCCCTCGTGGTCGGCGATATGCCGTTCCTATCCTACAAGGTGGATTTGAAGGATGCCGTGCTCAACGCGGGGCGCTTCATACGGGAAGGAGGAGCCGAGGCTGTCAAGCTCGAGGGAGGCACCGACATGGTTCCCACGATCGAGGCCATCGTGAACGCCGACATCCAAGTGATGGGACACATCGGGCTCACGCCGCAAGCCGTGTACAAGTTCGGGGGATTCCTCGTTCAAGGGAAGACTGCCGAGGCCGCGAAGCAACTCGTGCTCGACGCGAAGAACCTCGAGCGGGCAGGCGTGTTCTCGATCGTGCTCGAGAGCATTCCATGGCAGCTTGCCAAGATCATCACCGAGAACGTGAGCATCCCGACCATCGGCATCGGCGCGGGGCCTTACGTGTTTAAAAATACCGACACCGCTTTTCTATAAGAAAAGAATTATGGGCAGGTTAATCGCTGGAACGGGTCGCCCAGCGCATCCCGCGCCGCATGATCTCGACCGTCTCGGGCACGCTGAAGTCTTGAAACGTGTGGCCGAACGAGGCGTAGAAAATCTTTCCATCGCCCCACCAGCGCTTGTACACGACGGGCATGACCAGCTTGTCTATCCACGTTTCGAAATCCGAGTGAAACATCGTGGTTGCGAGGACCTTCCCGTTGATGCCCGATAGGATTCCCGGGTCGAGGTGGATGTAATATTGCTCCGACTTGAGCTTGAAATCCTTGATGCCCTTGACCACTTCGTCATCCGGTGCCGAGATGTTCACCTCGTAGTCCCGCACCCCGCCGGGATGCGCGACCCACTGGCTCCCCGTGAGGAACTGGTAGTCCGTTGATTGCCGGAACGCGTCGTTGAGACCACCGTGCCATCCACAAAATCCGAGGCCATCCATCACCGCGTTCGACAAGCCCTTTGCCTGGTCGCCGGTGATCTCGCTCATGGTCCATGACTGCACGAGCAAGTCGATGGAATCCATGAACTTCGCGTCCGTGTAGATGTCGAGCGTCTGGACCACCTCGACGTCGTAACCTTCTTCTTCAAGAACGTCTTGCATGACCATGCAGGACGCGCTCGGCGTGTGGCCGTCCCAGCCGCCCCACGTGATGCATGCTTTTTTCTTTCCCATGGTTGGTGTTCACCTTTGGTTCTGAAGGTTGACGTGCAAGCATAAAAGGAAATGGGCCGGGACGGGAGTATGCATTCCCGCGTTCGCGGTCGTTGCTATAAATTCTTGAAGGGTGAATGAAATACGATGACAGAACGATCGAACGACCCGCCTCGTTGCTTGCTTGGATGGCGGGCGTGGGGATATTCCAGCGGCGTGCTCGGGCAATTGCTCCCCGTGACGCTCGTCAACGCCTATATTTTCATGTTTTACGTCTACACGATCGGATTGGACCCGTTGCTCGTGTCGATAGGCACGGCACTCGCTGCCGTGCTCAATGGCATCGGCTCTCCCCTTTTCGGGGCCGCCTCCGACAACGCGCGGCTCACCAAGCTGGGCAAGCGGAAGCCGTTCATGCTCGCGGGCATCGCCCTCGTCACGGTCACCGTTGTCCTCATCTGGCTCTCGCCTTTCTTGTGTCCCGTGGAGGGGTGCAAGGATGCCACCGTCACGTTGTACCTCTGGGTCTTGTTGCTGGCGTTTTACCTGGGGTTCACGTGCATGCGGAGCCCGTACCTCTCGATGCTCCCCGAGATCAGCCGAGACGAGAAAAACCGCATCTCGATATCGGGGAAGCAAGGCATGTTCAGCATCGTGGCGACCGTGCTCGGCGTGCTTCTCCCCGTCATCCTCCAGAGCCAGCTTGACGACCCGAAACAAGCATTTCACGAGACGGCCGACGGGCAATACTTGCTGGCTACATTACCCGTGATAGCCTTGGCGTTTGCTATCATGGCTGTCGTGTTCACCGCGTGGGCGTTTATCTCCGTTGACGAGAAGTTCCACGGTCACGCGGATACCAGCAAGGTGTCGATCAAGCAAATGTTCGTGGACATCTTTCGACCATTCAAGGACAAGGAATGCGGGAAGTTCCTCGCAAGCAGCTTCCTCACGAACACGTCGATGCGGATGATCACGAAGATACTGGCGCCTCTCCTCACCTACGTTCTCTTGCTGCAAGGTATGGAATTCAACGTGTACATCTTCTTGTTGCTTCCATTCGTCGGCGTGGGGTTCGTCATCTGGCAGAAGCGGGCGAAGAAAGGGCTCAAGCCAGCCTTCGTGCAGTCGACCTACTTGATCGCCATTGCCCTCGCGGCGACGTTCGTGTTCGTATTCGAAATGGATAAGTACGCCCGCATCGGCGTTTCGTTCGTGATCGTAGGCGCGATATTGCTCTGCTTGGTTACCGGATACATCTTGCCCAATCCGATACTTGCAAAGCTTGTTGACCTCGTTCCCGAGGAACCAGCTTGCAAGAAAAATATTTCCGGCTCTTATTATGGTGCATTCTTGTTCATGCTCAACATGGCCAACGCGATCGGGGACATCATCATCGGGTTCCTGCTTACCGAGGGCAACCAGACCAATCCCCTCTTCATCACGTTGATCTTGCCCATTTCAAGCTTGCTCTACTTCGTCGCCGCGTGGGTGTTCTCGCGAAGCAAGCTCTGATGGCGTCCCCCTTCCGCGGGCTCGTTACAACAACTGGCCCCGGAATGGCATACATTCATTTTCCACATATATAGCATCAAGTCTACAGGTGCATCACGCATGACGCAAAAACCATTTTCATGGCACAAGCAACCTGAAAAGCGAGCGAAGGAGCATGCAGACCGGATTTTCAACTTGCTCTACGCCATCATCGTTCTCGTGTTCGCCATTCCTGTCGTGATCGAATTGGCGGGCACGTTTGATGTTCGGTGGGGAATTGCATTCTTGAAATTCACGTCCCTCTTCACGATCCTCGCCAAGCCATTCACGACCCTGTTCTATCTTGAAAATGCAACCAACACGTTGTTGGCAGACGTGTTTCCGCAAGAATTTGGTACATTAGTTGAAAACAGGTACGGCATCACCGGGTTCGATGGGCTGTTCAACCAGTACTTGGCCGTGCCCGGCATCCTCATGATCGTGCCGTTCATCTTCCTCATCCCCGCGCTCCTGTACTTGGGCTACAAGCTCCCCCCGGGGCACAATCCATCCGCCGCTGGTATAAAATTCGCACTCGGGCATTACCTCGGTGGCTTGGCAGGATTCGTCGTCTTCTGGGGCATCGGTGGCGCGATCGCCGGGTTCTGGGGATTAAACCACGTCATCCTCCAGCTCTTCGTGGTGTGGGGCGAGGGATGGTTGGATCTCGTTTTATGGCTGATTTTTGCATCCATCCTTCCCGCGATCGGGAGCTTCGCTGCGAGCAAGCACCCGCCAACGACACACGAGGCCGCAGAGACGCTCGTGTCGTCCCTCCAGCAGCCCACGCCCCGCGTGTATCCAGCGTCGCACCGCGGCGTGTATATCGCCACCCACGTGCACCCCGCGGTTCCACGCGTGCAACAACCCGTCGAAGCGCCTGGATATCCCCCGCAAGCCACCCCCGGCCAGTCGCTGGTGCGGCGGCAGTATTGCGAGTTCTGCGGCTCGAAAGTCGAGGCGGGCATGCGATTCTGCCCTGGTTGTGGCGTCAACATCGCCGGCGATGAGCCCGCGATGGCTAAATCCGCTGCAAGCTATACCACCAAGCAGGCAGGACGCCCGGTAGCATACATCGAGATTCCAACACCAGGTGCCATTGAATCTCGGCCTGCCGTTTCCCCGCCAGGAAAAGGGAAGCAGAAGCTCGCGACCGAGGCGGAGATCGAGGCGTGGGAACGGGCGATCGTCAACATCGATTCGTTCTCCTCGAATTGGGCCATTGGTGCCATGGTCGTCAGCATCATCGCCGGGCTCGTCTCGTTGCTGCTCGGGAATTACGTGATATTCGCCAGTTGCTTCCTTGCGCTTCCCTTCGGATTCGTCGTCATGGAGAAGGACCGCAACACGTTCTCCCGGTGGGTCTACGAGCACAATTACTCGTCCCGGGGGGTCGATCTCATCATGTACGGGCTCATGGGTTCCTTGTGCGCGGGAGCCGGCCTCATGGTGCTCGTGAAGGGCATCCTCATGCTCTTGGTCACCCAGAACACGCCCGAACAGTATCCCGCGTTGACCGGCCAGCAATGGCGGGCACGTGCGTTCCAAGCATCGATGACCATTGCCGGGACCTGGATGCTTCTCGCAACCATTGCGGGCATCTCACGCTTCGCTGAATTCACTCCCTTGGGCATGACGTGGGCGTTGATCTCGGGCGCGCTCGGGTTCGCGATTTACTCTTTATACGAGCGGTCGTTGCGGGTGGAACTCGTTCGTGGCAACATTTGGGGCATGGACACTCCCTTGATCATCGCCGGCATCGTGGGCATCATCCTGAACGGCGGTGGCTGGCTCATCTTGCTGCAAGGCATCTTGATCGCTGTGCAGAAGGACGAGAAGAAGGCGCCGCAAGACCTCGTTGCTGATGGCGTGCAGGATGCCGGGGCACCCGGGGCGCGAGTCGAGCAATAATTTCTGCCCCGACTCTCGTCCGTTCTATTCACGTCATTTTTTTTATTTTTTTCTCGGTCGAGTCCAACGTTCAATCGAATTCGAGGAAAAATCTGGTCATGACACGTTCTAAAAACTTGTAAAACCATTTCACGCTCGTGATGCTTGCACGCTCGCCCGGCGAGTGGGCATCGAGAATCGTTGGCCCCACTGACGCGATGTTATCTCCCACGCGTGGCATCCGCTTCACCAGCCACGAGCATTCCAAGCCCGCGTGCACTCCTTTCACGTTGATTTTCCCGCCTGTTGTGTCATGGTATGCTCTTTCCAGGAATTCGATGAATTGCCCGCGCGCTGGAGGCCATGCCGGGTATGCATCGTCGATGGATACGGTGAATCCCCGGTCGCGGCATGCGTTTGCCACCCCTCGGCGGGTTGCCTCCAATTCCGCCTCTATGTTGCTGCGGGCGCTTGCCAAAATCTTGAAACGGCCGTCATGGTAATCTATCGTCGCCACGTTGAGCGAAGTTTCAACTAGTCCCGGGACCACGGGCGAGAAGCGAATGGGGCCGTGATGCATGCCATCAACGGTGGTAACCATGCGGGTCGTGCATGCCACCGGTGCGACCGTGATCGTTGTGGCCAATGACGCCAGGCTTGCCTTCGTGACGTCGATTTCAAGGGATGCTTCGAGCACATTTTCCTTCCTTTTGTAGTAACCCTGGATGGCATCCCTTTCAGCGAGGAGCACGCGTTCCAAGGCGTCCACGTGATCCATGGCCGTGGCGATCCTTGCCGAAGACGCCCTAGGGATTGCATTGTGCGCGTTGCCGCCTGTCCACGATGATAGATGGAACGGGATGCCGCTGGAGACCACCGCGCCGAGCATCCGAGCCACCATCTTTATGGCGTTCCCTCGGGGGCGGTGTATGTCCACGCCCGAGTGCCCACCTTGCAATTTCACCACGCGGATATCGAGGTAAGCAGGCCCGGGTACTGGCTGCTCCGGCGTGCATTCCATCGAGACCTCCAAGTTACCACCTCCTGCAGCGCTGATGGTGATTTCATTCAAGGTTTCCGAGTCCACGCTGAGAACGTGACGGGCTTCGATGCCGAGTCCGGCTGGATCGAGCTTCGATGCGCCTTCCAGTCCCGATTCCTCTGCAACGGTGAGCAACACCTCGACCCGTCCAGTGCATGCGGCCAAGTCCTCCCTGGAAAGCAATGCCAGGACCACGGAAACACCGATGCCATTGTCGGCACCTAGGGTCGTTCCGTCCGCAGATACCCAGTCCCCGTCAACCCGGAGGAGCAATGGCGTGGAAAAATCGAAGCCATCTTTCTTGTCCGTTTCGCAAACCATGTCAAGGTGCCCTTGCAACATGAGCGCTGGTTTTTGCTCGAATCCCGGGGCTGGATACTTGACGACGAATAAGTTTCCCGCCCGGTCCTCCTTGATGGCAAGACCTGCCGTGTTCGGATTGCTTTCCAACCATTGCTTGATGCGCTGCTTTATTGCATCTTCCATCGAAGAAGCACGGTGAGTTTTCGCGAAGACGTTCTCGAAAATGGCCCACGCGTCGCGGGGTGCAAGGTTTTCAAGTACCATGGTGGTGATCACCGGGTGCTATTCGTGCTTGCATGAATAATGGAGGGCCATCCCAAAAAAGGAATGGCGCGCATTCGGAACGGGCTGGTGGTGGTCATTCGAAGGGGATCGAACCCACCACGTCCGATTGGTTAACGGGCATTCTCGCCTTGATCAGTTCGCGTGCAGCATCGACCTTCTCGTACACGTTCCACGACAAGACCCCCTGGATATAATTTCCTTCCAAGTAATAGATGAGACCCTCCTCGAATTCCTCCTTCCAATCCGCAACCATGGCGAGGTTCGAGTTGATCTCGCCTACGGCCTCGTAACCAATATCGAACATGTCCGAATAGAACATCGGGAGGTGGTCGTAGGGCTTGCTTGCCCCTGCCATGTTCCTGCCAGCTGTCAGTCCCGTGGCGTTTGCGTTGTCCTCGTGCTCGAACCGCAACGCCTTCCCGAGCGCCGGGTACGGCACCCTCGCGACGTCCCCCGCCGCATAGATGTCTTGCTTGGAGGTACTCAAGTACTGGTCGACGACGATGCCATTGTCGATCTCCAAGCCCGCGGATTTCGCGATGGTCACCTCCGGGGTCACGCCAATGCCTCCCACGACCACTTCAAACGTTAATTCCCCTTCCGAACTTGTCGACAAGACTATTTTTCCACCATCCTCCCGAGTTCCCTTCACGAGCGTGTTCGGGATGACGTTCACGCCTTGCTTGGAATAATAGTCGTTTAAAAAGGCGGAAACATCACGGGGGAATATCGACTGGCAGATCCCATTCTCGGGAAAGATGATGGTAACGTTCTTTCCCTCGTTGTTCAACGCGGCCGCAATCTCGGCACCTATGAAGCCGCCACCTACGATCCCGATCTTGCCTTGGGTTTCTATTGCTTGCTTCAACTTGAAGTAATCATCGATCGTGCGGTAGTAGATCATGTTTCGAGGGCTATCTTTTATCTGGCGTTGGTTACAACCCGTTGCGAGGAGCAATTTTTCGTAGGTATATGAAGCGCCTTCGTGATCGAACACTCTTTTTTGCAAGGGTATCAAACTCGTGGCCCTCCTTGATAGATGGAGTTGCACGCCACGGTTCCCCGTATCACGCCAGATATCATCGAGTGTGAGCTCCCCGCTCCACAAACCTTTCGATAATGGCGGCCTATCATACGGGCTATGGTCCTCGGCTGCAATTATGCCAATGCTCCCGTCTGGATCGATCTCGCGGATTCCCTGGGTTGCGGCATCTGCCGTGATGCCGCCGCCGATGATCAAGTACTTATAATAGCGCATGTGGTGCCCTACCTGCTGGGGATGACTTCGCGTCCAGCCATAAAGAACCTTTCCATGACATTTCCATGACCTTTCAATGCATGTTATCACGATGACACTTCTGTCTTTGAGCAGCCATTCTCATGATCGCATCGAGTATCATGATTCCAACTATAATCTCCCCTCGGCCGGAGATGCGTGTCATCCGGCCCCCGAAGCAAACGCCCTTTTCCTTGCCTGATAAGAATTCGATCATCTCGTTCAAAAATTCGCCGATGCTGAACGCCCTTTCAGTGATTCCCTCGCTTGATGGTACGGTGGAAAAAAAAAGCCACGTGATGAATGACATCCTGCTTTCACTGGTGTGGAACAATCCCATCTTCGAGGACATCCCCGAGATGGGCTCGAGCTCGAACGGTACTACTACATCCCAGAATGAAGGCCTCCAAGGAGATGACCTCGATGCCGTTGACGAGACCTCATTAGAGTGCGGGAGTATTCCCTTGATGCACCCTGCATCCCCTGAGATGCTCGTCATTCCTTCCCAGGAACTCCATGCCCGGAACGCATCGTCGTTGTACAAGGCTGCCATTTACTCGAACCTGCGCAGGGACCTCTTCCTGAAAAAATAACCGTGGATCGTCCCGCGGTTTCAATCCGGTCATTTCAAGTAAAATTTTAATTTTTCTACCGAATTGTACATCTACTAGACACGTTCTTTGGTCTCGCTCCCGATTGTCTGCCCTTGCATCCCCGTCCCGGTTCGACACAAATCATGCAACCTATTTCCACCTCTTTCGGAGGGCTCCCGCGTCCCATCTTGAAATGGGCAGGCGGGAAACGACAGTTGCTGGCGTCGTTCGTCCCGTTCCTCCCGCGAGAGTTTAACACTTACATCGAGCCATTCGTCGGTGGCGGTGCCTTGTTCTTCCACTTGCGTCCTGATAAATCGGTCTTGATCGACAATAATCCTGAATTGATGAACGTGTACAACGTGATAAAACATGACGTGCACGAGCTCATTGCATCCTTGAAGCATCACAAGAACGAGAAAAGTTACTATTATGCCATTCGTGATATGGACCGCGACAAGAATATTTTCGAAAAGTTGTCCGATGTAGAGCGGGCGTCTCGAACGATATACATGAACCACGTTTGTTTTAACGGGCTGTACCGAGTTAACCGGCGCGGGGAATTCAACGTTCCATTCGGCCAATACACTTCCCCGCTCATCTGTGACGAGGCAAATTTGCTGGTTGTGCATGATATTCTCCAAGACGTGAAACTGGTGACGGGCAATTTTGACCTGTGCTTGGAACACGCCCGGGCCGGGGATTTCGTGTATTTCGATCCGCCTTATGTCCCGCTGTCGGTCACATCATCGTTCACGAGCTACACGAGCGATGCATTCGATCAGGTTGCCCAACAAGCGCTCTACAACGTCTTCAAGGCGCTCGATGCCCGGGGGTGCAAGGTGATGCTCTCCAACTCGCATTGCGATTTCGTCCTGGACCTCTACAAGGAGTATCGCGTGGAGACGATCATGGCCTCTCGGGCCATCAACTGCAACGCGGAACGGCGTGGGAAGATAAAAGAAGTGCTGGTGCTCAACGATTTCAGTTAAGCCGCCCGGGTAAACACGCGCTCAAGGCACGAGCGGGTATCGCCCTTCTGACATGACGGCGTCCCGCATGGCGATGCAGTTATCCAAGGGCGTCTCGGTCAAGAAATCGTGCGTCGGGCCGGGGATGTACCCGCCACCCTTTCCCATCTTCAAGACTTGGTCCCGGACGTGGCGCTTGATGGAGCCAGGCGTTCCAAAGGATATCTCCCGGCTATCGAGCCCGCCGACGAAGAGAAACCGGTCGCCGTACTTTTTCTTGAGCGCTGCATGGTCGATGTTCGAGGCTGGCTCCAGCGATTGCCAGCCATCGAGCCCTGCCTCGATGTAATCTGGGAGCAGCTCCGTGATGTTCCCGCAGCTATGGTTAAAGGCGATTGCTCCCATATCATGGATTTTCTTGAAAATCTCCGCGTAGGCTGGCTTGAAGAAGGTCCGGAAGACCTCAGGTGACATCAACGGCCGGCCCTTCTGTCCCATGTCGTCGCCGCCGAAGACCGCTTCGGGCTTGTACCTTGCGAGCTCGTTCAGAATGTTGAGCTGGGCGTTCTTGCGGTCGTCGACAAGCCGCTTGATGTATTCTGGATCCTTGCGGCAATAATACCCGAACCGGGCTTGTCCCATGATGACCCACAGGCTCTCGTACAGCTGCACGCCCCCGATCTGCGGGACGAGGTAGATCTTGTCCCCGTGGCTTTTCTGGAATGCAGCGTATTCGCTCGCTTGTGCCTTCCCGGCCGGTTGCTCCCCGAGCCAGCCGTGCTCGTCGTACCACGCGATAGCCTGCTCCTTCTTCTGGAGGTACCCGTCAATGTACCAGTTGTATTTCTCTCCCGACGGGAGTATCTTGATGCCGTTGATCGTCCCGGAAGGGCTCAAGTACTTGTATTCCTTGCCTGCCGGAATTGGCCACGCGAGAACCTGGTATGCATACTGTGTAGTGTACCACGGCTCTCCGAGCGGGAATGGTTCGGTCCACGTGACGCCCATCGCGATGAGGAGCCCCAGGGCAACGCTCCCGGAAACGATGGTTGCCTTTCGCTCGCCTTGGACGGACACCTTCCAACCGATACATGTGCCTTGCCCGAGCTTGAACAGGACGAATGCGGTGGAGACCATTATCAATGCCAAGTTAAACCATAATTCCCCCCAAAACACGTTTGCGTCCCATAACGTTTCCCATAATGTTAATCCATTCCTCCCACGCCACCAGAATGGTATGTGGGACTTGTCAAGCGTGTCGATTGCAAGCACGACGACTGCCAGGAGCGAAACCAAGACCGGGAAGAGTACATAACCCCACGAGAACGTGGTTCGTTGCTTTCGTGATCTTTCGGGTGGTTGCATGGAGATCTAAATGTTATACCTTTACATAAAACAAACGCTCCAAGCGTGTTTTTATTAGGCTTATCGGGTGCCGTGGGGAGGGAGTTTAACAACAAAATTTATTAGGTGCGCCTAATTGACCGGCTCGGTAGATAATATCCACGTGATGCCCATGGAACCCGATCGATGCAATGATGGCGATGGCGTGGAAAATGTCCCCAATGATGGTTCGGTCGTCCCGTTAACGTCGTTAAACGAGGGAGAAACCGGAACCATCGTCCACATCACCTCCGGCCAGAATGCTTTTATGCGTTTATGCCATCTCGGCCTGTTGCCGGGGACGAAGGTGGTGAAGATGCAATCAGCCCCGTTCCATGGCCCCGTTCGTATCAAGGTTCGCCAATCTTACTTGGCCATCGGTCGCGGAATCGCGAACCGGATTATGGTTAGAAAGGGGGATGTATGAACGTGAGCTGCCACGGTAATGCCCTTTCCGGTTGCATTCCCGATGGTGGCGAGGACCCCCGTGCTTCCGCACCGGTCGTTACCGTTGCGCTCGTTGGGAACGCGAACGTTGGCAAGAGCGTTGTCTTCAACCAGCTCACCGGGTTGAACCAGTACATCGGGAATTGGCCCGGGAAGACCGTTTCGTGGGCGGAAGGGGAATGCACCTTTCATGGCTTGCGATTCAAGCTCGTCGACTTGCCCGGCATCTATTCCCTCTCCACCTACTCGTTGGAAGAGATCGTGACGCGTGATTACATCACGAAGAACAAGCCCGACTTTATCGTGAACGTCATCGACGCGTCGAACCTCGAACGCAACTTGTTCCTCACGATCCAGCTGTTGATGCTGAGCCCTTGTCCTGTCATTGTCGTTGCAAACCAGTGGGATGTCGCGAGGTCGAAGGGCCTGGTCATCGATTCTGCGAGGCTCGGCGATCTCCTGTCTTGTCCCGTGATCGAAGCCGTTGCAGTGCACGGCCGCGGCACGCACGAGATCCTGGAATGGATAGAAGCACACCGGGAATGTCGTGCCGATCACCACATCAGTTTCGGCAAGGAGGTCGAGAGCCGGCTTGACCAGCTATCGCAACGTGCCGGTGGCATCCACGCCTTGCCCGGCTCGAGGTTCACGCTTCTCAAGCTGCTCGAAGGTGACTCGAGCATTTCCGAGGCTGTAGGCAAGCTGGACAAGGAACTCGTTGCTATGGCCAAGCACCACGCCCAAGAACTCGAAAAAATGCACGGTGAAGATATCACTTCCATTCTTTCAGCAGAGATATACTTTTACGTGAACAAGATCGTCAATCAAGTCCAAAAAGTTGAACGCGGGAAGGTCAAGGCAAGTTTTTCCGAGAAGCTCGATCACGTGACCACCCACAGCGCGTTCGGATACCTGGTCCTTGCGGGCATCCTCCTGGTCATTTATTTTGGCGTGTTCACGATAGGGAGCATCATCTCGGACAACGTTGACGCGCTCTACGACTTGCTTACCGGCCTCCTTCCCGGGGGCTGGGAGTCGGATATCTGGCTCTCGATCTTGTGGTCCGGCGGCGTGGGGAGTCTATTCGGTGCCATCGGCGGGGTCCTGCCGTTCATTTTCTTGTTCTACCTCTTCATGGAGGTCTTGCAGGATAGCGGGTACTTGCCACGCGCGGCGTTCTTGATGGACGGGCTCATGCATCGCATGGGCCTTCACGGGAAGAGCATCATCCCGTTGATCATTAGCTTCGGGTGCAACGTTCCCGGTTGCACGGCGTGCAAGATCATGGAAACACACGAGGAGAAGAAGCTGAACATGTTCGTGTCTACCATGGTTCCATGCGCGGCGGTGACCACGGTCGTGTTGGGCCTCGTGGGCACCTACGTGGGTATCTTATATGCTGCTTTGTTGTATGCCATCAATTTCGCGATTATCTTAGTACTCGGGCGCCTAGCATTCAAGATGATAAAGGGCGCGAATTCTGAAATGATCATCGAGTTGCATGATTTCAGGAAGCCCAATTTCGGGGTTATCTTGAAGCAAACGTGGTTTCGCGGCAAGGAATTCTTGTCCAAGGCGCTGCTCCTCATCGTCATCATCGGGATGGGGCTCGAGATCATGCTCATGCTCGACATCCTCGACCCGATCAATGCATTCCTCTCGCCGGTCACGGTTTTCTGGCTTGGATTGCCCGCGGGTGTTGGCATCTTTCTTATCTATGGCGTGCTACGTAAGGAGCTCACGCTTGTCTTGCTGGCAACGTTCGTTGCATCCATCGGCATGGATATTACCCTTTACATGACGCCCTTGCAGATGATGGTATTTGCATTGGTCACGATGCTCTATGTCCCTTGCTTCACGACTATCATCGTCTTGGGGAAGGAATGTGGGTGGAAATACGCACTGATCGTCACTCTCGCGGAGATCGGGGTAGCCTTGCTCGTGGGAGGCGTGGTGAACTGGATCGGCCTCGGTATCGTGGCTGCCTTGTGATCTCGAGATGATAAAAAGCAAGAAAAATAGGTACACAATACGTTTTACTTCTTTAATTCATCGATTTTTGCCTTGACCTCTTCTGGATGTCCCTTTGGCTTTACCTTGTCCCACATAAACGCGATCTTACCTTTTGGGTCGATCAACACCGTGTTGCGGTTGATGTGGCCACCATCCGCCTTGTAGGCACCATAAGCCTTGATGACCTCCCATTCCCGGTCCGACAAGAGCGTCAGCTTCAGCTTGTACTTGTTGATGAATTTTTGGTGCGATTCCACGGTATCGTGGGACACGCCGACAACCTTTGCATCCAGCTTCTGGAATTGCTCGAATATATCCGTGAAGCCAATTGCCTCCGTGCAGCATCCTGGCGTGTCATCTTTCGGGTAGAAGTAAAGTACCAGCCAGTTGCCTTTAAAATCCTTGAGAGAACGTTCCTTCCCGGACTGGTCCGGTATCTTGAAATCGGGTGCGCTATCCCCTACGCTTGGTTTTGCCACGTTATTCACCTGTTCATGTTTGTTTCACGTTGATCATGCTTGCCACGGATGGATATATGTTGGTTCCTCCTACGCCACGAAAGGTATGGGTCCCCCGTGGAAATGAAGCATAAGGTTCACCATCATTACTACATAGTGCCCTCGATCATCCTTGCAAGTTGACCAACGCATCAAGGACTGCACCACCGCTTTGCAACGCGTCCGGTGGCCTTGGATGCGCGTCGTCGAACGCGTGCATGAACGTCCCGTCCTCGACCGTGTTCTTTTCTTCCCCGTAGGTGCCATCGGCTTTCTTGAAACTGGCGGCGTGAGCCTCTAATCCCATTCGTCGTATGAAAAAGTCGTAGG
Source organism: Promethearchaeota archaeon (assembly GCA_041305945.1). Classification (GTDB taxonomy): domain Archaea; phylum Asgardarchaeota; class Lokiarchaeia; order Sigyniarchaeales; family Sigyniarchaeaceae; genus JBGLND01. The sequence continues at coordinate 571,020 of JBGLND010000001.1, read as the reverse complement.
CGGCTTGGCGCTTCGATGGCCCGAGATTATGCCTCTCGCCGGGGATGTGCACGTTCTCCACGTTGCCGTGCGCCCCGAACAGCGCGTACACGCGATTGATGAAGGGAAACTCGCGCGTGGGCACCATCCTGGTCCAGTCCGTCCCGATGGAAACGATCAATTGCGGGCGGGGTGCTGCGATGGCAGCGATCTCGGCGTTGTTCGTTGTATACCCCGATCCTTTGTGGATAGGTAGGCCGCTCTCGCAACTGCAGCCACCAAAAAACGGTGCCGACACCATAATGAGTGGTGCGGGAAATGCAACCCGCTCGTCGACGGCCGCAAGTAAAAATGTTTGCGTGCCACCACCCGATGCCCCCGTCGTTCCCACCCTGGTCATATCGACATCAGAGAGGCCTTCAAGGAAATCCAGGGCGCGGATGGAGTTCCACAGCTGGAACGTGAGCACGCGGGGTTCCTTGTGCTCCACTTGGGTGCTGTCCACGTAACCCACCATGTCGTACGTGAACACGATTGCGCCCGCGCGGGCCAGCGTCGCGCAGATGTGCTGGTTGTCGGGGTTGAGGCGTGCATCCTTGAAATGCCCGTGTGGCTTCAATATTGCCGGGTGCTTCATAATCCCGCCGTGCGTCCCATCCTTGGCCACAGGCTTGTACAAGTTGCCCGTGACGTAAAATCCGGGGATGCTCTCGAAATACACGTTCTCGACGGAATACCCGTCGTGTTCACGTTTCGAGTGGATCACCGGGTTCAACGGCGTTCGCTTGGGCAACGGAGACAGCCCTGCACCAGCCAAGATGCCTTGCTTGATGGTGCTGGCGCGGGCCTTCCAATCGTCCAGCGACTTGATGTTCTTGGCCAGCTTTCGCAGGTTGCTTTCCCCCTTTCCCTTGAACTTCAATCCGACGAGGAACATGTAATACGCATCTTGCAGCCTTGTTCGTGATCTTTTCATGTTCTAGCACGCTGATCGGTTGTTTAAAAGGAATACTTCACCACGTTCAATTTCTGGAGCGTGTTCGCTGGTATTTTTTTAATATTCTTCTCGGTAGTATGAAAAATGCATTTATTGTTCAAGCAATAGGCGATGGACATGCAATCCGTGTAAGAAAGGGTGTCCTTGTGCTGGCATTTCAGGATCCCCGCCGAAACAACGAGGGACGTGTCTTGTTCGGCTATCTTCAAGGGATATTGTTCACGTAAGCTGTTCAAGGCGACCTTTGCATCCTCGATCCCGTCCAGCTTGCACACGTGGAAGAAAACTTCCACGAGCACTTGTGCCAGCACGTGCCCCTCCATCGTTCCGTCCTTGACCTTCCCCATCAGCTCGTTGATCTTCTGCGGGCAATCACTTGCAAGAAAAAGCGTCAAGATTCCCGTGTCCAAGTATGCTTTAGTTTTCATTTTCTAGACCTATCTCTTTCTCGTGGGAGTCTTCGATGCTTTTCATGAATTCCCCTGCCGTGTGCTTTCTCAAACGTTCAATATCAACGATTGGAACGATTTCCAAGTGACCATTTATTTCCAATATTGATAGCATTGCACCCGGTCGGATATCATATTTTTCTCGCAAGTCCGCGGGGATAGTGATCATCCCCTTGTTGTTGACTTGTATTGGTTTGCTTTGTACCATGCGTGTCACCACCATTCTGCCGGTTCCTCCACCTATTATGGAAAAAGTAACCATATTTAACCTTATGTTGGACTTTTCCAAGACTTGTCCACCTACTAGAGTGCCTGCTTTATGGCCCACGCGTCTATATGGTGAATGGCGAGACCCAAGCCATCGCAGAACCACTCGATCGAGGGGACCGCGTCCTTGCTCGTGTAGCAACGCGAGGTGATGCACTCGCGCCCATTCACGAATGTCTCCACGACCGAATTATCGAGGAATGCATGTATTTGGAACCTATTCACGTTGCTCGTCTCGATTGCACCTGCTTCCATCCCGGAAAATAGCAAGCTCTCTTCCAAGTCGATTCCGATGTCCGATATAAGGCCGGGGGTGGCCATTTCATCCTCGGTAAAGAGCTTGAGCCCGAAAGAGCCAAGGCCTTGCTTATCCTTGACGGTGACTTCCACGTCGGCGATGATCTCGAGCTTCCGGCCGCATCCCGAGAGTATTTTTTGCCAAGCAGGGTCCTTCCCGAGCACGATCGAGTCCCCGGCCTCCAAGGTGATGCCCGAAATGCCGATATGGCTGCCACGGAGGGCTTGGAGTTCTTTTGCGGGGTGCAACGCGAGGTGGATGCCATCCGGGTCCAGGGTTGCCTCGCGTGGCAAGCTCATGCATCCGTCCCAGCCCCCTTCGGCGCTGGTCTTGCCGGAATCCCCGCCACGAATCCACGCGACGATGATCACGCGGTTCCCCGGGGCAATGAATGTGTTCGTTGCATAGAACACCCGCCCGTGATCCAGCACGCTCCACGGGCCAGGGACAAGCTGGTGGTTCCTGTAGGTGCCGATGGCGTAGACGCACTTGTCGTGCGGGCTCACGACCAAGCAATACAGGTCCCGTGCGGTGTCGACTGGAAAGAAGTTCGGACATTCCCAGTTCTCGCCCGTGTTCACCGCACCCTTGGTAATGCCGATGCCGGGTATCTTACCTTTCATCCCGACGTTTAAGATGGGGCCTATGCACAAGGGCCCTACGTGCTTCCACGTGATGAGATCGGGCGAGGTATACAGCGATGCAACGGGCTGGCGTATGCCCCCCTTTTTGTCGAGCGTGACGTGCCCGCCGACCAGGCAGTAGAATGTGTTTTCCTCCCGCCACGCGTAGGGATCACGCCAGTCCTCGATTTCCGTCCCGTCACTCGTGACCGGCGTGTTGACAGGGTTTTCCTCGAATTTTTGCCACGTGAGGAGCGTATCGGTGCTCCTGGCTGCCCAGATCGAGGGCTCGTAGCGCGCGGGCCACTTGTCGTTGATCGACGTGTATAGGATGACGGGGATTCCCTGCTTGTCGGGCACGCAGCAACCGGACCAGCACGAGGTTTCGTGCTTGTCCATGGATGGTTCGATGGCGACCGGGAGATGTTCCCAGTGCACGAGATCGGGGCTCTTCGCGTGGCCCCAGTGCATGTGAGGAACGGGATTTCCCGCGTAGGGATAATGCTGGTAGAAAAGATGATATTCGCCGTTTACATAAATCGTGCCATTCGGGTCGTTCATCCAGCCTCCCCTCGGCCGGAAATGGAACGACGGGCGCTGGAATGACTTGCTTGCAAGACCCCACGTTGCCTCCACGAGCACCCGTTTCTCCTCGGCCGAGCGGGGGATGGCATCTCCTTTCTTCATGTTTCACACTATGTTTTTTTATCATTTGAGGTTTAAGTTCTACGCACACCACTTGGTGGTTCTGTACCAGTACCACACCACAAGGCGATCAAAATGTCATACGTGCCAAAATACGTGTTAAAGCGCCTCTTCCCTGAGGACGCGTTCAAGGAAGTTGCGGGCGGCGTGGAATTATTGCTAAAGAACATCCTTACAACAATACCCGTCGACCAGATTCCCGGCAACCCGCTCGATCTCATCGACATCAAGATCAACGGGGTTGCTCTCACTACTGACGAAAAGGCCAAGATTTCAATCGATTTCGAGGGAAATAAGTTCATGCTGGGGAACATCCAGACTGCTGGACCGATTCCCGTCGGTGCTGAGCTCAAGTTCTTCTTCCCGTCTTCCATGAAAAAAGGAGACGCTGCCAAGTTAGAAATCACTGTAGACCTCGTGAACGTCCACATCGAAGTCGAGCGCACGATAGCGTAACCTTTTCTTTTACATTTCTTTTTTTGCGTGCATCTCATGAAATCTCCCACGCCCGGGCAGGATGCCGAGGCGAGCTGGCAAGAAATCGGGTTCCACCGTCCTCTCGCCGGGATTCTTTTCAATCTCGTGTTCGTGTTCATCGCTGCTGGTTTCGGCATCGTTTTTGCCGTGTGGTTCATCCCCAACATCGTGTTCCCTTTTGCCAGCGAACCCCCGGAAGGGAATCTTCTACCTGCAATTCTTCATATGGTTCCAGATGATAAGCGGGCTCTTTCAAGTAACCGCTATCTCGATCTGGGCGATCTTTTTTGCACCCGGGTCAAATTTGGGATATGCAGTCTGGTTTTTAGTTATTTATAGCACGATCCAATATCCTGGATGCTTGTGGATATTCAACGGTGGCTTGCAAGCCTACCAGCGCTTTGACAAGGCTCGTCTCGTCGGGTTCATCCAAGTACAGCTGTTCGAAAACCTGCTCCGCATCCTGTTCATCTTTACCGGGCGCTACCTCGGCACGCTGTATCCCCAGGTCGGCGAGCTCATGGGTGCCGTCGTCGGGAGCTTGATAGGCTTGATCTCAAGGGATTTCCTGTCGGCGTGGCTCAGCGCCCACTGGCTCTCGCAAGTCTTGTGCGAGCGCGTCGATCCCGCGTTTAAAATTCGCGACCTTTTCAAGATCGAGTTTGGCAAGGACGTCGCAATCCGGTGCATCTCGTACGGACTGCGCGCGATGGTCCCTGGCTTGATATCACCGATGGCCAATTTCATTTCGGTTCTCCTCATCGTCACATATTTGCCAAACTATAGTTCAATAGTCGGGATGTACCAGCTCGGGTCGATGCTCAGCCAGATGATAACAACCTTTACCATCGACATCACACCAACCGTGTCCGAAGCATATAACAACGGAAAAAAGGTGCTCACCGAATATTACATTGCACGATCCTACACGTGGACCATGATCAACGGGACGTTCATTCTCGGCTTGTTATTTGGCGGTGCTGAATTGCTCGGTGTCATCGCGGGTGAAAACTTCTTCCTCGCGGTGCCCATCATCCAGACCCTCATTTTCTTCAGAATCGGCGAGATGTATGCCGGGCTCCACGACGGCATATTCCATGGCGTTGGAAAGCCGGAATTGAACATATTGCTCATTGCAGCCGAGCAAACCGTGCGGGTGCTCATCCTCCTCGTCATGCTCGTGGGTGCCGAAGGCGGTTGGCTTGCACTTGTTCTATCGCAAGGCTTCGGTTGGATCGCCAAGTGGGTCGCGGGTTATGTCGTCTTTAACTTGAAGGTGATGCACCTGACGCGCATAAACCCGTGGCAGTCATTCGTTGCTCCCGCGATCGCCACCCTCGCCGAGGTGGTGTACATCCTTGTCATGAAAGCAGCATTATACCCGCTACTCATTGGCATCCTTGGCAACGTCGCGGCCGCGATCGTCGCCGTGGTGATCGGCGTTCTCACGGGGCCTTTTTTCATCTACTTTCCCGTATACTCTGCCGTCGGGGGCTGGGATGAGGAATCTCTCCAGATCGTTGCGTGCGCAACCCGGATGGCCGGCCCGTCGAAACCGCTTGTCAACATCATCTACAAGTTGTCCTTGTACGTGACCCGGGTTTCCCCGCTCCATGCCCGGTTCCCGACAGACATCGCCGGCGTCCAGGATGAAATCGATAGCTTGATGCGTATCAGAGACCGGCGATAGAACTCGATTTATCCTACCTCGTCTGTCTCGACGAACGTGACGCTCGTCGATGAGGAGATGTAGGTGAGTTCCAGGCCCGTTATTTCCTTGCGTTCCTTTCCATCCCTTGCATGGATGACGATCCTCACCCATGGTGTTTCCTCCGGGCCCTTCTCGGTTGCTTCCTCGTCATCGTCGTTGCATGACGGTTCAGAGACCTCGATCTTCATCCACGGGGTTCCGGCCAGCTTTGCCTTGGAGTTGGCGGTGATGAAATCGTAAACGAGGGCTTGGAAGAACGCGACAACGTTGTGGTGCTGGCAGAACCGGGTGAAGAGTGACTCGGCTGGATAAACATCACGCCACGGGTGGTCGAACCCGCGCAAGTTCAGCTCGATCATGACGCTCCGCTCGAAGCATCTTTCCATCGCAGCCCACGTCCTTGCATCACGATGGTATGCCTCGGAACCCGCGATCAAGCCGCCCTCCCCGCAGAAACGGAATACCACGTCGAGATGGGCAAACCCATCGAACAGCCCGGAATCGATGCCCGACATCAAGACCTTGAAATACGCGTCTTGGATGGATGCAAAATCGTGGGTTTCCATCAACTTTTGTAACTCGAATGGAATCGTGATCGTTCCCGTGAACACGTCGTGCACCGTGCCGACGAAATAATCGAATTCGTTCTTGTGGTCATGCAAGAAGTCCGCCGTCATGTCGTTCCAGTCCTGGTGAAGGGCAGTGTCGTACCAGTCGACCTCCAACCCAAGGTATTTTTTAAAGCCAGATGCCTTCGCGATATCGATGGTCTCGAAATACTTGCTTAGATTTGCCTCATTAAACGGGTAGGAAGCATCGAGCAGCTTTTCAGATTGAAAGTGGTCAAGAAACCCGGGCACGACATCAAGCTTATCCCCTTCTTCCATATATTCAAGAAAGGTGTTTCCACGCGTCACGTCGATGCTAAAGGTTGTATGGACATGCAAGTCAACAGGCTGCCGCTTGTAGAATGAATCCCTCATGATTCGTTGTAGCGGGTTCATTATGAGCGATCGAAGATCCCAAAGAAAAACAACCTTATGCTACCTCGCGTTGGGTTGTAAACGGTGTAGCCAACGATGAATGACGCAAGAGGGTTCGATTTCAAGAAACGCTTGGAAAAGGTCTACCAGATGCTCGAAACGAGGGGCATCTCAGGGATAATTTTGCTTAACACGCGTAACATATACTGGATCACCGGATCGGCACAAGCCTCGCACCTAGTGATCGCACGGGGAAACGATCCAGTGTTACTGGTCAGGAGGAACATCGACCTCGCCAAGGAGCACTCGTGGTTTCCCGCCGAATGGATCCAGCCCTTGGGTTCCACGAAAGACACGATTGAACGTGCTCGTGGAATGATCAAGGATTATAAAAACGTGAAGGTTGGAATGGAGCTGAACGGGCTCCCGGCATCTTATTACTTCACGTTCGAGAAGGGATTCGGAACGTCCGTGACCATAGAAAACGTTTCGGAGGACCTGCGATTGCTGCGCATGGTAAAGGACGAGGGCGAGATTGAAAAGGTTCGCACCGCTGCAAAGGTTGCAGAAAAAACTCAAGATGTCGTGCATAAAATGCTAGTCGAACATTTCAAGCCCGGCACGACGGAACGAGACGTGGCAGCGGAGGTACTCAGGGTCGCCAAGAAAAATCGTTCGGAACATTTCTGCTTGTACGACAACAACCCGTTCACGAATTACAACAACTTCTTCATCGTCACCAGCGGCAAGGCGCTCTGGGAACCGAGCACGTTCCCGGTCATGAGCGGGACGGGCTTCTCGCCCGCCGTCCCGTATGGCCCTTCCGACAGGGAACTGGCCCCGGGAGACATGGTCGTGTGCGATTATGCGGTTCTCGTGGACGGGTACCATGCAGACCATGCAAGGAGTTACGTGATCGATGGTCACTTTCCAGCGCTGTATAAAGAACGATATGCCAATCTCAAGCTTGCCTACGAACGCACGCTCGACCATCTCGCAACAGGGATGAAAACGAACGTGCTGTACGCCACGATGCAAGATGAGCTTGAACGCCTTGGCGATCCGGAACTAGGCAAGGGAATCACGAAATATTTCGAGGGCAACGGCACGTTCTACCAGGGCTTGGGACACGGGATCGGCCTAGAACTCGACGAGCCACCGTTCGTCGTGAAAAACACCGAGACCGTGCTTCAACCGGGAACGACGATGTCATTGGAGCCAAAGATCATGGTACCGGGGTGGGGCGCTATCAACTTCGAGGACAATTTCGTGCTCCGGGCAGCCATGAAGGCAGAACGTATCACGCGCACGGGTTACCTTGAATGGTAGCCCCTTGAATAGCGGGTAAGAGCCTAGTGGCTTGCCAGGAATGCTTCGAGTTCTGCTTTCGTGGGGGTCCGGGCCTTCGACACCTTCAGTGCAGCAACGCAACTCCCGAACTTGCCGATGTCCTCGAGCAACGAGGCTCGCTGGCCTGGTGCCAGTGAATCGAGGTGGTCCATGAAATTCCCGTGCTGCTCGATGAGCTCGTGGCAACGCAAGAGCACGCCGGCGGCGAACGCGTCCCCCGCGCCGGTTCGATCGACGACGGGAACGGTGACCACGGGGACGAACACCTCGCCCGCGAGGTCAGATCGTATGAAACAACCATCCTTTCCGAGCGTGATGACCCGGATGCGCGCCACCTTGCTGAGCACGGCATCGGCAGCAGCAACGGAGCCGGCGTTCGTAATGGAGAGGGCATCTGCCTTGTTGATGAAAGCGATATCGACCTTTCTCGCCAGCGTTGCATCGATGGATGCAAGATCGTCCAATGCTTGGCTCTCGATCGTGATGGCGGTCAAGACACGAACGTTACCCTTAGCCATCGCATCCAGCACGGGCTTGAACTTGGGTGCCAGCGGGGTGAAGAACACGAGCGATGCATCGCCGAACATGGCCGGCGATATCGTGACCGACGTGAAATTCATGGATTGCTTCAAGTTCGGTGCCACGAATATTTTCGTGGTTGATGGGTCCTCTATGATGGTCGATATCGGCGTGGTTGCATCCACCTCGAAAACGCACGACGTGTCTACCCCCATTTCTTTCAATTCCTCGAACATCCAGCGCGACCCCTTCCCGACCACGGTCATCAACTTCACGGGAACGCCGAGCTTCCCGAAGAGCTCGGTGGAATTGTTGCCGTTGCCACCACGCTTGATGGATGCCGTCCCTGGTATCTTCTTGGGAAGGTCCCGTATCGCCTCGCCGACCAGCGACTTGAGGGTTTCGGTGTCGCTGATCGCCTTCAACGCGTCGCGGGAAGAAAGAAACTTGTCCACGACCAGCTGTTCCAGCGTGGTGAACGCATCGCACTTGTAGAACAAGTCATTGTGCATCTCCCCAACGATCATCACCTTCAATGCCACTTCAGGCGCACCTCCAGTAATCGTGTATCCGGAACTGGTCGATCTTGCCGTCTTGGAAGATGAGCTGCCTCTGCGGGGGAATGATCCTGCATTCACGCAGGTCGTTCACCGCGCGAGATTTGACCAGCCAGTAAAGGTCCTCGAGTAGCATTATGGCCATCTTGCCCCGCGTGTTCGCGTCGGCCGAGGCGTTGTGGGGCATCAACGTGAAACGGAGCGACGGGTACTTTTTCTTGATGTTCTTGAACCTTTGCAAGGTAATTTCATCGATCGGTTCTTGCTCGTGCACGTCGAGAGCCACGTGGATTCGTTTCTCCCCGGATTCGAGCAAGTCGAGCAAGGCAGCCGTGTCAAGCACGCCACCACGTGCCGTGTTTACCAGCAACGCGTCGTCCTTCATCTCGTCGAGCAAGTCCTTGTCGATCGCGTGGAACGTGCGCGGGTTGAGCGGCAAGTGAAGCGAGAGCACGTCGGCTTCCTTGAACACCGACCGGATGTCTACCTTGTACTCGATGCCCAAGCCCGTTTCGAGGTCTTGACGCCTCTGTATGTCGTGATAGACGGTCTTGACGCCCCACGGCTTGGCTCGCCTGGCAAGCTCGAGACCGATCTCGCCAAGGCCAACGATGCCAAGGACCTGGTTGTCCAGCCCGCGTGAAAGGTCGCCATCGAGGTCCCACCTCTCGCCAGGTTTCCAAGAACCAGAAAACACGCGGTCATTCAGCTCGGGAACGTTCCGGAGGGTGGCAAGGATGAGCGCCATCGTGTAATCCGCGACCGCGTTCTGCAGCACGCTGGGCGTGTGCGTGATGATGATGCCCGGCACCTGCCCGACGTGATCGTAACCCATGGTCCCGGTGGACACGGCGACCACGTTCGATTCTTGCAACCACGACGCGTCGATCTTGTGTGACAAGTGGCAGCCAACGAATTTGACCTCTGGATCGACTACCTTGGCTCGCAAGGTATCGTCGCCCGGGAACCGGCCGTTGAACACGTCGGTTCTCGCCACGGATTCGAGGTTGCTCCACGCGGACGTGATGGCAGAACGCACGTTCGGGCTGACCTTGGGATTGGAGGCGATCTCCTTGAACACGTTGCTCGCGATGAAAACCGAGGGTTTGCTCATGGATCGTGCACTTCTATATCTTTCGATTGGTCAGAGAAAGAATTCGGGGATGGTGACCGTGCAACCATACGAAGCCCGTGCTAGTCGAGGCCCGGTACTTCAACGGATTCCACCAGCCTCTTGCCCGCGATGACTTGATCGATCGAGTGGATCGCGCAATTCATCTCGCGCAACTTTTCGCGGATCTCATCGAAATCGAGGTCCTGGCCTTCGATGACGATCTTCACCGATTCCGTTTTTGAATCGATCTCGATGAGCGTGATGTTCACGCCAGAAACGCCAAATTCAACCGGGAGCTGTGCTAGCTCGGAAGCGAGGTAAGGGAGGGGGGGTTCGTGCGGCTTGAGAACATCCAGCACGATACGTCGTAGGTTTGACGGGGCCATGTGTTTGCACCGCTCGCGCGTTCCGCGAGCTCATGGTTCATCATTCGTTCATGCTATATTTCTGTTTTGGCACGAGGTTCGTTCGTCGATCCCGAGCATGTTAAGGATGGTGCTTGCCAGGATCGCGTAATCATCGTCGCTGACAAGCGTGATGCCACGAACGTGCCCGAAATCAGCAGCAGGATGCCTTTTACTCGTGATCGCAATGCCCGCTGCTCCCATCGCTCGTGCCATCTCGACGTCATTGGGGTGATCCCCGATGACCACGGTATCGGATGGGTAAATGCCCAAGGAGGTCGTTATGTGAAGGCCATGATCGGGATGCGGCTTGAACTTGTTTTCGTGAACGGAATCACGCCCGGCAATCACCTTGAAATACCGTGACAAGCCAAAACGTTCCAAGACATCTTGCACGGTCGCGGAAGTGTTCAACGAGCAAATGGCCATGTAAATGCCCGCTCGCTCGAGGCCCGAGAGCACGGACTCGATACCAGGCATCGGACGAGTGCTCGCCGAAGCCAGCACCTCGTGGCGATGGATGATGGCCTTTATATCACCTTGTATCTCGTGCCACCGAACAGGGTCGATCTTTCTTGCTTCCACGTGCAATTTAGCCGTCGCTACGATCTGGAGAATGAGGGAATTTTTATTCATGGCACTTTCGGGTACACCAATATTCACGAAATATCGGATGACCTCCGAACGTGCTGCCGTGAAATCCAGCGTGAATTCGACCACGGTACCGTCCATGTCGAAGATTGCCAGTTTCTTGCGTGTCTCGTGCATCGGTACTTGCCGTTCTTTGGTGGGTAAATTCATGCTAGCTTGATATGAGCGCGGATGGTCGTTCCGAAAGCATCCACGGCACGGTGGAGGTCACGTGCATCCACGGTCTCCTCTTGCACGTGAGCTTGGTCGATTGATCCCGGGCCGAGGATGACCGAGGACATGCCCGCATCGTTGAAGTACACGCCAGCTTCGGTGTACCCGTTCATGACGGTTGCCGTGCCATGAAGTGACTGGATAAATTGCAAGAATCGATCGCCATCATCGAGGTAAAAGGGTGGTTCCGCGTTGATCACCTCGTGATCGACGCGAACGCCATGCTCGGTCGCGAATCCCGAGACCACTGCTTGGTATTGCTTGTTGATGGAATCCACGGTCTCGCCGGGCGTGATGCGGCGGTCGAGCTGGAGCTCGCACGCGTCGGGCACCACGTTGGCAGCGGTGCCACCTCGTATCATGCCGAGATTCATGGTGGGCCTGCCAAGGACGGGATGGTCGAACGACGGTGCGATCACCTCGAAATCGATCTGGATGGCACGGTACAAGTCCATGGCCAGCGTGATCGCGTTGATACCAAGAGCAGGAACTGAACCGTGCGCTGCCTTGCCACGCGTGGTGAACCGGGCAAACATGACGCCCTTGTGCCCCCGCACAGGCACCATGGACGTCGGCTCGGGAACGATGGCACTCGAGAAGCACCTGGCGAGGGGGGACCGAGCGAACGCTTTCGCCCCGGCGAGGCTCACCTCCTCGTCAACGGTGAAAAGCATGCCCACCAAGGGGCTGCCCCGTGCCATGATGGCATCGAGGTTTGCAAGGTACGCGGTGACGAACGCTGCGATCCCGCCCTTCATGTCTGTAGCACCCCGGCCGTGGATGAGCCCGCAATCGTCCTTCCATGGTTCGAACGGGTCGCGTTGCCAGCCGTCCATGTTGCCTGGCCCAACGACATCCGCGTGGCCGGCGAGCAGCAGCCCGCCTGGCATCGACCCGGGTGAAAGGGTCCCGTCCACGTCATGGTTTACCACGAGGAGGTTCTCGCGACCCACCCCAAGGCGCGTGGGTTGCTCGATGCATATGAGGCCATGATCGGAGCACAACGACCGCAAGAATTCCAGCACGCCCCGCTCGCCCGTGCTCGCGGGGTCGGAACGTATCCGGACAAGGTCCATTGCCAAGCATTCCACGTCGGGGACTCGCACCACGGGCGTTTCACCATCTACCGCGTTTAATAACACGACGTGCTATGAATAAGTAACCATGAATGACCATCCAGCCACCCCGGACTCCAAGATCGTGGGAAAGGGATACATCACGCTGGCACCGCCGCTGGTTCCCTCCCATCCCAAGTGGCTGCTGTTCATTTTCTGGTGCTCGACGATGCTCTGCGTGGTCATGGGCTGGACGTATTACATGATAATCCAGCAAGTCCCGTGGATGCTGCTCTTGCTGCCGCTGGAAATTCTCGCGTTCGTGTACGTGTTCATGCTCTCGTCGCTGTTCTTCGTGATGGTGGCGATCAAGGTCTTGGAACGCAAGCACCCGCCGGTGGAAGGCGTGTTCCCGCACGACAGCCCCGAGATACGGCGGTACCAAGCGCGCTTGTTCTTCAAGCACTACGCGATCTGGCTCACGAGGCACTCGATGTTCCCGTGGATCGACAAGATCGCCTACAGCGCGCTGGGCGTGCGTGTCGGGAAAACGGTCGTGCTTCACGAGGCGTGGGTTGACCCGGAGCTTGTCGAGATAGGTGATTACTGCATGGTGGGTATGAACAGCATCGTGCTCAGCCACGTGATGGATCACGACATCATGCTGGTGAAAAAAACAGTGCTGGACAGCCACGCGGTCATCGGCGCGTTCGGGCTGCTGGCTCCTGGCGTCAAGGTCGGGAAGCTCTGCGTGCTCGGCGCCAACTCCGGGACGCGCATCGACCAGGTTCTCGAGGAGAAGTACTTGTACGCGGGCGACCCGGCAAGGAAGCTGAAGAAAATCGAATGATCGAATGAGGAACAACAGAGGAGACATGCATGGCATCCCCCGTCGCGTTCAAGATGGGACCGCTGACGAATGGCCTGGTCCCGTCGAAGGGACACGTGCTCCTGGTCGCGATCATCATCTGCGCGGGAGCGCTTCCCGCGGTGGTGCTGGAAACAATGTATGCTTGCGTGCTGTTCAAGTGGAACCCGCTGGCCGGGGCCACGGGCACGGTGCTTCCAGCGATCAGCCTGTTATTCCAGGGCATCATCGACGTGACAACAATGCTGGACCCGTGGGCTTCCATCGTCGCGTGGCTGCTGTTCCCGCTGGACTTGCTGGCGGCGTTTTACCTTTACGTGCTCTCAAGCTTGATCGTAGCTCGATTCTTCTTGTTGCTCGAGACTGCTGTTTGCAAGCCCAAGGAGGGCATCTTCCCGAGGGACATGAAAAACCGGGACTACCGGCACTGGAATACTCGACGCTTGTTGAAGAAGTTCCCGTGCTGGTTGCTGCAGCTCGTGCCGTTCCCGTGGCTGCGGGGCTCGTTCATCTACAACCAGCTGGGAACGAGGGTGTCCGGCACGGCACAAGGCTTGTTCAGCGCGTGGATAGACGTCGAGTTCGTCACGATAGACGATGGGGTCTTGATCGGGCGCAATGCAGCCATCACCAGCCATTATTTCACGCCGGAATACTTGATCGTCAAGGCAGTGCACGTCGAGAAGGATGCCATCATCGGGGAAAAGGCAAGGATACCGCCGGGCGTCACCATCGGGGAACGGGCGACTGTCCTCGCGAGATCCGTCCTGCGGCTGGACGAGCACGTGCCGGCGGGAGCCTGCGTCGGCGGGAATCCCGCTGCGGCCGTTGACCTCGGGTAGGTTCGTGAACCGGACATAACATGATCGGGAACGGAACACGCGTCCCGCGCGGCGAGCGAATATACGAATGCACGCTCTGATCGCACGGAGTTATCTTCAAAAACATTGAACGAAATATGTCTATATATTACAATTCGTGCGCGTGGCACGTCCGGTGTGCATTTCGTTGCAGCCAATCAAGCACGACCACGCGTGTCTTGTACTAACCACATTACAACGAAATTTCGGTGAGATATATGGCCATAGATTGGTCGAAAATTGAACAGAAACCTGAAAAGGAAGCAAAGGTAGAAGGCACCATCCTCCTCCAGTTCAGATCCAAGATTCAAGATCAAACCGTAGAAATTACCAATCTTAAGGATGATGTGTCAAAGCTGGAAGCAAACAAGGCCGCACTCGAGAATAGCTTGAACGGCGCCAACGCAAAAATAAAAGGCCTCGAAGGACAGATTGCCGGCTTGAATGACACCGTTGCCAAGAAGGATGGCGAGATCAAGGCCTTGAACAACGTGAAGGCGAGTCTCGAGGCTAAGATAGCATCGCTTGATGGGGAAATTGCATCATTGAAGCAAACGATTTCGGGGCTTGAATCCGACAAGAGCGGCTTGCAATCCGAGAAGGAAGACCTCACATCGAAGGTGGCCATGCTCGAGCAAAAGATCGACGGGCTCGAGGGGCAGCTTGGTGGCGAGAAGCAGTCGGTCGAGCAGAAGGCAGGCGAGATCGCAGCCTTGAATGCCAAGATAGGCGACTTGACCAACCAGCTCAACAGCGCCAAGTCGAACATTTCAGAGAAGGAATCCAAGATCGCCGGGCTCGAGCAGGCCAAGAACCAGCTTAACGCCAAGATCAGCGAACTCGAGGCAAAGATATCGGCGCTCGAAAACAACCTTGCCGCGAAGGATTCAGAAATCCAGAAGAACGTCGCCACCATCGAGGAATTCTCGGTGAAGGTGTCCGGCTTGGAAGGCACGGTGGCCGAGCAGGATGCCAAGATCAAGGAGCTCGAACCCGTGACGGGAACGGAATTCGGTGGCGGCGACCGGATCGTGTGTCCCATGTGCGGCAACATCGACATCAAGAAGATCGAGGACAAGACAAAGGTATTGTCTTACGTGGGTCATGTGCCTATTTATGCAAAGAAACATGTTTGCAAGAAATGCGCATTTGAGTTTTCCTAATTTTCTCCCTTTTTTCACTGAATCGTTTACTACCTTAGCCTTTCTCACGAGTCTCGGCTTGGCACGAGAAAAAATAGAAAAGAATCACGAATCCCACCAAGCAGGCTTTGAAGCTTGGGGATCGAGTTCGACGGTACCGCCGCCCTCGACCGGGGCAATTCTCACATCGAGACACGTCGTGTCCCGCGAGTTGCTTGACCATACAGAACCGGTTGTCATCGACCATGAATACAGGGCACTTGTCCAGTTTCTCTGCCGTGCACTGCTCGCTTTGCCAACACACGGCAACCTTCTCGAAGAACTTGTGAAACGAACGAGGCAATCGCGTGTACGATGGTGGGGCGGTCAATAGAAACGGAGCGAGGTCGCGTGAATTGTAGGTGTTCCAGAGAAGTGCCACGCTGTTCCCCGTGGCATCTTTCTTGCCAGACAAGAAATCGAGCATTGCGGCACACGCCTTGCCGGTGTAGGTGGTTTCCAAATGAAATCCCAAGCCCCGCTCGGTGTCGGCAACCTTATCGACGGCGGCTTGGCTCGCTCGTGTCACGCACCCGTACGCGGAACCGAGATAGCCATCAACGAACAAGAAATCCCCGGGATATGTCACTTTGATGTCCGGAACGGAATCATCGTATTTGCGCATTAATTTCAAGGTGCCACGAATGTTTTTCTGAATAGATGAAGGATTTGCTACGATGTTCTCGGACACTTGAACGGGAACGACGGTCGTTTTCAATCCAGCTAGCTTGCACCCGAGAATGAGACCGGACGCGGAACCTGTCGACCCGGCGGCAATGAACACGTAGTCCGGCTCGGGAATGATACCGGCATCTACTTGCTGCTTGAGCTCGAACCCGGCATTCACCAATCCAAGGCAACCAGCCACCGTGCCGAGCCCGAATAACGGCGAACCCCCCGGCAAGATGAGATAACTTTTAGGCCGGAACAAAAACAAGCCCAGCCCTTTCAGTGCCAACTCGCCATAATTCGAAACGAGCGAGATATCGGTTCCCAGGTTTGCATACATCAAGAGCTTCCGTTGCACGCTCCACGTCAAGGGCTGCTTGAACATGTAAATCTTGGACTTCAACCCCAGCTCGCGCGAGAACAGGACGGTTGCGAGGCCATGGTTGGTCCCCGTGCCTCCCGCGGTGACAATCTCGTTTTTTCCCTTCGACAAGGCGTCCGCGAAGAGAAACTCGAACTTGCGCGGCTTGTTGCCGCCGTAAATGCCGGAGCAAGAGTCGTCCCGTTTGATCCAGATGTGCCAGCCGGGATACGCCTTCGATAGATTATCGAGGGGCTGGACGGGCGTGGGGATATTTTCCATCAACGGGAGCCAGGGCACCTTTTTCAAGCCGGGATACGCGTGGAAGATGGGCCGGCCCGCGTTCTTGATGCCAAGGGGATTGAAGCCGTCCTCCAGACCGTGCCGGGTCATTCTTCCTCATCCTCGCCGACGACGAGGTCCACACCCACGAGCTCGTCCTCATCGTCCTTGAAACGCATCAAGATGTACCCGGCCGCGCTCCTACCGAGGACGCTGATATCTTTCGCGAGCAATCGTACCATGTTACCGAGCTTGCTGACGAGCAACAGGTCATCATCATTGGAAACGGAACGGATGCACATGACCGCGTCATCCCTTAGCTTGACGTCGATGTTTTTCACGCCCATGCCACCCCGGTGAATCTTGCGATAATCCTCGAACCGCGTTCGCTTCCCGTACCCTTTCTTCGTGACCGTCAAGAGCGTCCTTTCGGAATCTTCCTCGACGGTGATCATGCCTATCGCTTCGTCGTTCTCGCGAAGGTTTATTGCACGAACGCCCATCGAACCCCTGCCAGTAGGACGTATGTCGGACTCGATAAACCGGCACGCGATACCGTGCTTCGTGCCAATGACGATCTCATGTTCGCCCGTGGTGATTTTCGCGGCAACGACGGCATCGTTATCACGAAGCGTGATGGCAATGATGCCGGGTTCCCGTATGTTGGCAAAATTATCCAATGTCGTTTTCTTTATAAGGCCATTCTTCGTGGCCATGATCAAGAATAAATCTTCAGTGAATTCGCTTGTTTGAACGATTGTAGTTATTTTCTCGTCGGGTCTTAGCGACACTAGCATCTCGATGGGTTTTCCCTTCGATTCACGCGACCCCTCGGGGATCTCGTGCACCTTGATCCAATACAATCGACCCTGGTTCGTCAGGGGGAGCAGGTAATTCAACGTCGACGCGATGAACACGTCCTTTATCGCGTCGTCTTCCTTGAGCTTCGTCGCACGCTTCCCTTTCCCGCCGCGGCGTTGCGTCTCGTACAGTGAAAGAGGCATCCGCTTGATGTAGCCAGTCTTGGTGAAGATGACGGCAACGTCCTCTTCCTTGATCAAGTCTTCCTCCGAGATATGAACGTCTTCGTCGTCAATAGACACGACTTGGGTTCTCCGCGGCAATGATTTCTTGTATTTCTCCTTTATCTCGGCACATTCCTCCTTGATGACCCTCATGCGTTCTTGTTTCGACGCGAGTATCTTCTCGTATTCCACGATCAAGGCTTCGAGTTCCTTCTTCTCGTCAACAAGCTTCTGGCGCTCCAGGCCTGTCAGCCGGCGCAATCTCATGTTGAGTATCTCCTCGGCCTGGGCATCCGACAAGGAGAAGCGGGACATCAATTGTGCCTTTGCGCCATTGGAATCCGCGGAACTCTTGATGATGGAGATGATCTCGTCGATATTATCGATGGCAACCAGCAGCCCTTCAATGATGTGAACCCGCGCCTTTGCCTTGGCGAGGTCATAGATAGTTCGCTTGGTGATGATGTCCTCGCGGTGCGTGATGAATTTCAGGAGCATCTCCTTCATGTTCATGACGCGGGGCTGGCCCTCATCAAGGACCAGGTTCGTGATGTGGAAGCTGGTTTGCAACCTCGATACCTTGAATAGCTTGTTTAATATCACCTTGGGGGCTGCCTTTTTCGAGAGCTCGAAAACGATGCGTAACCCGTCGCGGTCCGACTCGTCACGAATGTGGGTTATGCCGACCAAGGAGCCTTCATTCACCTTCTCGGCAATGGCCTCTATCATCTGTGCCTTGTTGACCATGTAGGGAATTTCCGTGACCACGATCCCTTGCTTGTCGTGGCCGATCTCCTCGATGTCGGCACGTGCACGGATGATGATGGAACCCCGGCCCGTCCGGTACGAGTCCATGACGCCTTTTTGCCCCATGACAAGCGCACCGGTTGGAAAATCCGGCCCAGGGATGATCTTGATGAGCTCGGACAAGGAAAGGTCCTTGTCGATCAAGGCAACAACCGCATCGAGCAATTCACCGAGATTGTAGGGCGGGATCGAGGTGCTCATGCCAACGGCGATGCCTGCAGCCCCGTTCATGAGCAGGTTCGGTACCCGGGCGGGCAAGTACCTCGGTTCCTGGAGAGTCTCGTCAAAATTGGGATCGAAGCCCACGGTTTCTTTCTCGATATCGGCGAGCATCTCGCTGGAAATTTCGGACAACCGGGCCTCGGTGTACCGGTACGCGGCCGGGGGGTCGCCATCCAATGAACCGAAGTTTCCTTGGCCGTCAACCAATGGATACCGCAACGAGAAATCCTGGGCCATGCGCACGAGCGCGTCGTAAATCGACAGGTCGCCGTGGGGATGGAACTTACCGATGACATCACCGACGATCCTCGCGGCCTTCCGGTGCGCCGTGTTATGCCGGAGACCCATCTCGTGCATGGAAAAGAGTATCCTACGATGCACGGGCTTCAACCCGTCACGAATGTCCGGCAACGCCCTGCCTACAATGACGGACATTGAATAATTCAAGTAAGCTTCCTTGATCTCATCGTGAATGCTCTTGTGGATGATGTTCGCAACGTTTTGCTGCGCGGGAGGCGTTGCATTTGGTGATTCTGGCATTGGTGCTTCGACCGACGGAATTCGTGATGTTTGGATATTATACGTCCAAAAACTTCACGTTCTTAGCATTTTCAATGATAAATTGCTTTCTAGGCTGGACCTCTTCTCCCATTAAAATAGAGAAAATGTGATCGGCCTCGTATGCATCCTTGATCGTCACTTTCTTGATCATTCGAGTGGAGGGGTCCATGGTTGTTTCCCAGAGCTGTTGCGGGTTCATCTCACCAAGACCCTTGTACCGCTGTATTTTCAGCTTGTCGCTCTCGATGCTTTGTTGCTTGTAAACATCCATTTTAGCCTTTAAATCAGCATCGCTGTAGAAATAATTGTTATCCTTCTTGTACGAAAGCTTGTACAAGGGAGGCATGGCGATGTAGATGTGCCCTTGTTCTATGAGTTTCCGCATGTAACGGAAGAAGAAAGTGAGCAGGAGCGTTTCGATGTGCGCGCCATCGACGTCGGCATCACACATGATGATGATCTGGTGGTACCGAAGGGATGACAGGGTAAAATTTCCATTATTCGTGTCATTGTCACTTGCAACATTCCCTGCCCCGTTACTATCATGTTCCGTGTGGAAACCGCACCCTAAAGCCTTGATAATGGATGTTATTTCTTCGTTTGCAAGTATCTTGTTGATCCGGGCTTTCTCCACGTTGATGATCTTCCCGCGAAGGGGTAAAATTGCTTGGAACCGTCGATCACGGCCTTGCTTTGCAGACCCGCCCGCGGAGTCTCCCTCGACAATGAATATTTCCGCCTTGGCGGGGTCTGGCTCTTGGCAGTCCGCGAGCTTTCCCGGTAACGACGATGAATCTAGCGCGTTTTTCCTGCGCGTCAAGTCCCTTGCCTTGCGCGCTGCTTCCCTCGCCTTGGCTGCACTGATGTTCTTCGAAAGGATTAACTTTGCAATTTGCTTGTTTTTCTCGAAATACTCGGTGAGCTGCTCGCCAAATTTTTGCGAGATGATGGTCCGCACCTCGGCGTTCCCGAGCTTCGCCTTTGTCTGGCCCTCGAATTGGGGGTTTGGTAATTTCACGGAAATGACGGCGACAAGGCCTTCACGCACGTCATCCCCCGAGAGATTCTCTTCCTTTTCTTTTAACAAGCCGGTCTCACGTGCCGCGACGTTGGAAACCCGGGTCAGGGCGGTTTTAAAGCCGTCAAGGTGGCTTCCACCTTCCTTGGTATTGATGTCATTTGCAAACGAGACGATGTATTCTTGATAGCCATGATTGTGCAACATGGCAATTTCAACACCAATGCCTTCCTCTGAAAACTCGAATAACAAGGGCGTGTCGTAGATGTTTTTCTTGTTCTCGCTCAAGTACTCGACGAATTCGACGATACCACCGTTGAACTGGTACGTGTCGGATTTCTCCTTGCCCTGCCGCTCGTCGATGAGATTAATGATGAGGCCCTTGTTGAGAAATGCCAATTCTTTCAATCTATTCGACAAGATGGAATATGAATACAAGGTCTCATCAAAAATTTCAGCATCGGCCTTGAAACGAACCAGCGTGCCGCTTTCAGTGGTCTCGTGCTGCTTTATCACGCCGGTCAAGGGTTTCCCGCGCCCGTAACGTTGTGTCCACGTGAATCCATCCTTTTTCACGGCGATATCGAGGTATTCCGACAGCGCGGACACGACCGATAGCCCTACGCCGTGCAACCCTCCCGAGACCTTGTAGGCAACGCCCTCGAATTTCCCCCCGGCATGGAGGGTCGTCATGACGACCTCAAGTGCGGACTTGCCCGGATACTTGGGATGCTCGCCGACGGGGATACCTCGCCCGTTATCCTCGACCTCGATGATATCGGTATCTTTCAGCTTCACGGTAATTTCGTTGCAAAAACCACCAAGGGCCTCGTCTATGCTGTTATCGACGATTTCCCAGACGAGATGGTGGAGACCGGTGGTATCCGTCGAGCCAATATACATGGCCGGACGCTTTCTGACTGCCTCGAGGCCCTCCAGCACCTTTATCTTGCTGGCATCGTAGTCCTTCCTCGCCGCTTCCATGTGTTTATTCATCCGGGAAACAGCACTCTCGATATCTGGAGCGTTATCGCCTTTCTCGTTTTCCGCGGTGCTGTTCTTGTCGTTTTTGGCCATGGCAATCAAAAAATCGGGGCGAATGTTCCTCCAAGATTTAATGACTTTGAACCTTTTTTAACTTTTTTTTCACGAACATGCCAATTCGACCATTTTATTTTTATAAGCGTATGTAAAATTATGCAACATTTGGTGATATAATATGAACATATTTTAATAAATGCCCGATTTTTTATAATTTTTTTTAATCGTGCATGAGCCTCGATACTCACGATACAATGGCAGAGAATATAAAAAAGATCGACGTGATCATCATGGAATAACGAGATTTTGGAAACATGAGCAAACCATCCAAATTCACGAATGGAGGCAAAAGGAAAAAAAGAAATATACGAGAATCAAGACGGGGGGGAAGTTGTAGGCTTCAGAATTTCAACGGCCTTGATCTTGTTGCCTTGAACGAGTAAGCGAACCCTGCGGTGTTGTATGTCCATGATGCCTTCCTTCAAGGCCCCGTTGAACGGGTCCCATGATTCGATGGTGACCTCTTCCCCGAAGACCTCGCCGATTTTCTTCACGTTTACATAGAGATTCCCGTCCAACACGAGATTTTCTCGCTTGAATCCATCAGGAATGGATTCCTTGAGAACGGAATCAAGAATTTCTTGTTTTTCCTTGTCAGATAAGCCCGTTGAAGTATGAGCACCGGGAGACACCACGGGGCCATAACCAATGGATGCAGGGGCGATGTTCGCTGATGCCCGCTTCATGAATTCAGCCAGCTGGGACGACGCGTGAACTGCATTTTGTTCCGTGGGTTTTTCATCGGGAACGATATCGGGCCGGGTCATTAATTCTTCGAAACGCTTGGCCTCCTCTTCTTCTTGTTTTTTCTTCTCCTCGATCCTCTGCGCTTCTGTTTTCACGCTTTTCAAGCATAAATTGAGAATGAACTCGTCAGGTTCCTCATCTTGCTCGACGGCAACGATTTTATGTTGCATGCCGGCATTCTTCACGCGTTCACGTTGTATCTGACCCGCGACCCGGCTAGAAATGAACTTCTTGTTCACGGGAGCCTTCCGCCCTTGCCAAATATATAATCGACGAATTTCGGGGTGCAGTATGATGATGACTTCGTTTTCGTTAACTAAATGGGGTTCCACGCGTTCTAGCGTGACATTTTCTATTTTCGAGTATTCTCCAGTATCATGCAGCCTAAATAATTCAATATCGACCATGTTCACCATGCCGGACTGTTGATAGAAACCTTAATTCCCGGTTATATGAAAATCATCGCCATAAAAAAAAGGATCGGTATCGTGCAAAATGCACTATACACGACGCCCGGCAGCACCATTCCTGCGCGAGGCTGATCTACCGAAACCGCCTTTATGGGTAATCTTGAGGATGACACCGATAAAGATGGCACCGATGATCGAGAAAACGATGATGCCGAATGCATCAGACCAGAGCGATGGCGAGATTTCGAACCCGATGTAATCGACGTTATACTCGAAATTGTTGCTAGATTCCGCCTCGATCTTCATTGCAAACCGTCCTTGGGTTCCAACATACCGCGAAGCATTGACCTGGTTGACGGTGGCATTTTGGCTGTTCCCGAACGTGAAGTTGGAAATGTAACCAGGAACGATGATGCGGTAATCCTTGAAGGTCTCGTATACCCCGAACGCCCTGTGCAAGAACAGTAATTTGGAGCTGTTCACGGTGTTCGAGAAATATCCCTTGATTTGAAGCAAGTAGCTGTTGATATTCTTGGTGAGGTTTCCTAACTCGAATAAAATATAAAGCTCGAGCGAGGCAGTCACCACGTGATCGTTGATGTTGTTTATCGAGTACACGTCGACGTATTCCTCGTATCCCTCGTTAAAATCCATGGCTGATGCCAGGTTATGTGCCGTGACGTTGTAACTGAGCCCCAAGGCATCCATGTAAAACACGTGATCTGACCGGCAACTTGCCTTTGTCCTCGTTGAGGTGAACATGGAAACGCTGTCGAATTTCGTGAGGGCCGGATTCATCGTCCAGTTCCCGGAATCGTGCACGGTCTTGTTATCGATAAGAATCGACCACGACGCGTTGTACAAGAACGAGAGGCGGACGTGGTACCACTTGTTGGGGATGTACGAAACGTTTTGAATGACGTGATGGTCATCCAACCACGAGGTGGAATAGAAAAACGACGAATTCGTGCTATTTACGATGGGCGCGATCCCGAAATTGATCCCGTAGGATATCCCCTTGAAATAGGAGTTTTCTATGTACCGCCTGAACGCGTGCTCGCCGAAGCAGACCATGAACGTCCCGTTTTTGGATTCTGACAGGAAGTAAAATTCCAAGAATCCCGTGGTCTTGTTCACGCTTGCATCCGCGACGGGAGATTTCTGGTTGGCAACCTGGTTGTACCAGACGTCGGTGTTATTATAGGTGTAGAGCCTATCATCTTGGAACCTGATGACGTTCTTGTGCGATTTCCCATCAGCAGCGACTTTCTCTTCCTTGACATCAACCATCAAGGTAGAGGTGTATGTGTCCCGAAGCGTGAAAAACGATAAAAAATGGTCCTTCTTCTCGATCTTATAACTTTCATAGTAATTGCGGTCCCCGGACTTGTTCGAGCTCGCCGCGATCAACAAGCCATCTTTCTCGGACATGTACGCGAGGTCGGTTGAATTGGCCGAGCCGCTCGAAACGATCAACTGGCTTGGATTCACGACCTGGGTTGCGGCACGTGCTTGAGTCATGTAACAAGTCGATGAGAGACATACAAAAACGAACGTGTACAACGCGAGCATTTTTTTCAAGTGATGTGTCATTGTCGTTGAGACCCTAGTTCGATAGTGTTTTCCCGTATGTCGGGATTCTAAACGTTTTTGGTACGGGATGTTGAGCGCAAGCGCTCATTGGAGCGTTTTTTCGAGCATGGCCCCGCATACAGGGCATATCCCGTGCTGGAAATCGACGATCAGTCTTGCACAGCCTGCATGAAAACATACTTGGCAGTTAGGACATTGATAAACGTGGCCATCTTCCTCGCTGATGTCACCATCATCCATCGCACACCGTGTACCAACGAACGGGGAAGCAGGAAGCCTTTTCAAAGGCCCACCAATAGCCTTTTCCGGAGAAAACCCCCGTGCTTCATTCCCCATGCCTTGATACGGGTCGCGGTATCCGGACGCGGATGAGAATTGCCGGTCGATCTCCTTTTCCCGTTCGATCGGGTTGATGAAGGACAAGCCTTTTTCCAGCTCCGTTCCCACCTTTCCATCATCGAATAACACGCTTTTATCTATGTTAAACGTTAATTCTTGAGCGGGCGACCAGCCACCATCGACGTCCTCTTCATCGAGAGTTTCATCCGCGGATAGCCCTTCGGCCAAATCCAATGCACCTTCCACCGGCGTGACAAGTTCTCCGTGTTCCAGCTCTTCTCCAAGGAAACTATCGATGGTAGTTTCAGGTTCACCATCAATTTGCCCCGTGGAAGCCTCGTTATCGCGGGCGGTGTTGTTACCAGTATCATCGATGTTTTCTATGGAGAGCACGTGCACCTCGTCATCATCGGTGCTGGAAACCAGCGGTTTTGACCGTGGCTCGATTGTTGTTTGTTGAGGGCTCGGCCCCAGCTCAACCTTCTGGCTTGCAACGACCAGCTGCCTGAGCAAGAGGGGATGGGTTTTTTTCTTCAGCGCCGTCTCGATCTTGGGAACGTTGTACTCGTACTCGTCCTGATTGGGGCGCACGTACGAGGGCAAAACCTTGCACAAGGCATCAAGGATGCGCTTTGAAATCTCCCGCTTTCGGATTACATAAAAAATATGATATTTTTTCAATAAAATTCATGAAATGATCATGACCTTTATATTCGAGTCAATATTTTTTCACTTCTATTTTATTAAATACAAAAAATTTTGGTTTTATTATTAATCCTGTTCTCGAATTCGAGGGAGACTGCAACCTTAGGGGTATAAATAATCGCATGAAATCAAATGGCATGACGCTCGTCAACGTGTTATTCATCAATCCCCACGCGTACTTCTCGAACCACCAGTATGAAATGGAAATCCCGACGCACATCATTTACATCGCGTCATTCTTGAAGGAAAAATTGCCGACGCCAGTCAGGCTTGGTTTCCTTGATATGATGGCGGAACGGAAGATATATAATGTTGAAGATAAAAGTTTTGATGATGTCAATTTCTTGAAAACGATTATCAAGAATAAAGTTGATGATACATTTTCTTTCCACCAGCAAGACGCGTTCATGGTTGGGATACCTTGTTACAGCAGCTTCCACTACACGAAGAGCCGCTTGGTCGTGCAAGCGTTGAAAGAACTTGCACGAGAACGTGCAATTCCCTTGCCAACCACCGTGGTTGGCGGTTACCATGCTACCGCAATTCCGGGTGATTTTAGTGGCATGAGCGTGGATTACATCGTCAGGGGGGAGGGAGAAATGGCTTTCCTTGACCTTGCCAAGCGTGTTTCATCCAAGGACCACCGTGGAACACGTGAAACGATCAACGATGGAGCTCCTTTCATCATCGACGGGAAGATCGTGGAAAACCTCGATGACCTTCCCGCGTTGGATTTCACGCTTTACGAATCCTACTTGAAACACTACCATCACCTGGCCATCACGTTGTCACGGGGATGTCCAAATGGATGCAGCTTCTGCATGGAGGAAAACATCGCGTGCTTGAAACCAAGGCACTTGCGCTGGAGAACCTATAGCAGCCAGCGTGCCAAGGTTGAATTAGAACGTGTCATTCAAGTATCAGAAGAATATATGCATCAAGCAGATGGTGAAAAGGTTCTTGGCTTGTATGATCCCATCTTTGGAAATAACCTGCAATGGCGGGATGAGATATTGAAATACTTGGCAGATAGACGTTCCGGATATCGGACCTGGTGTGAAACGCGAGTGGACACGATCAAGCCATCACACCTTGAAGCATTCAAAGCGGCGGACGTGCACTTCATGCTCGGCCTCGAATCGGGGTCGCCTCGCGTGCTGGAATTGATGCGAAAGACGCACAATCCTACAGCCTATCTCGGTAACTTGAAGAGCTTGGCGAGCCGTGCGAGGGAAATTGGTTACGCGCCGATCGTTTGCAATCTTATCTTTAACTTTCCTGGAGAAACGAGGGAGACAATAGAAGAAACATTCGCGTTTCTCAACGATATAATAAAGCATAATGCACAGATAGATGCAAAGGGACAATTTTATTTCATCTGCCCCGGGGATCGCATTTTCAACAACATGGATTACTGGAGGCACGAGCACGGCACGGTGTTTTATTGCACCGACTGGTGGCGCCGGGATGAAACAATGCTCGCGGGGTCGATCATTGACGCGAGCGGCAAGCTGGACTTCTTGGAAGCATCCGGGTTATATAACGAACGCTTGAAGGAGTTCTACAGGGAATGCATGCACAGCTCGGATGGCTTGCGCAACAAGATGGATTTCTTGAAAAGGATCAGGCGGGAGGACAAGATACTCGATATACAAGTTAATATGTATGAACACGTCAACAATGTCGAAAAAGCAATCTGAAGCCGGTCACGAAATGGGGTTTATCTTCCCTTGGTGTTCGGACAGCACGTGGGAAGCAATCCAGCGAACCCAGTCGAGCGACTTCAACTGGAGGGCCTTGTAACTACCTTCCCGGTGAGCGATGCTGTACCACGACCTGCACGATGGGCAATACAAGATCCGGTGGATGCCGGTCGGGTCTTCAACGAAATCATGCAATTTGGAAAATGCATCGGGGATGGTCTTCAATTTTTTCTCCTCGAACCCGACCTTGGAAGGGATTCCCGCGCAGACCGGGCACGCGGCCCTTGCTTTTAGATCGGAAGCGATGCTCACGCCGGCAAGTATCTTGTTAATCTCTGCCCTGACGTCGAATGAATGCTTGCGGTGCTCGAGCCGGGGGTTCTTCGCGATCTCCGTCTGGCCATTCCGTTTCGCAAGGAACCACATCAAGATGTCGATGATCTCGCGTGGAGTTTTTCCCCCGTCCTCTGGTTTCTTCAACCATTCACGCGGGATGAAGAATGGCTTGAAAAAATGGACCTCGATGGACCCCATCTTGTGTGAAACACCGTATCGGAGCGTCCCATCGCCTCGTATCAAGACCGGGAGGAACGGGATGCGGTCCTTGTCGAAATTTACCGTGGCGTAGACCCGCACGATGCTCGAAAAACCTTGCTCGATAGGTCCCATGTGTGGATGGCCTTCGGGCCAAATGGCAAAATACGGGTTCTTGAAGAGTTTCCTTACCATGTCCTCGACTGCGAAATTAACGTTGCCGTACCTGAATGCAGACAAGTTGAATTGCTTGTCGATCATATCCGCAAACCAGCTGTTCCCCCAGGAAACGAACCCGCCAGGTTGGACGTGCGGGATGGTCGAAAACATGATGATCGGATCATAGCTACCCGGGTGGTTCACGTAAAATATGCATCCAGAACGGGGAATGTTATTCTTCCCAAAAACACGTATTTGATTGAAAATTTTGAAATAGAACCAAAAAACTTTCATGATGAGCTTGAACATGACCCAAGGGCGCACGCCATGATACACGCGAAAAAAATGCATGACCCGGCTAACGACCGCTTCAATCGCTTGCACGAAATCTGGTTGTTGCTTCCACCACTCCAGCTTCTGTTTCAAGGACACGCTTGGGAGCTCGCACCGCTCGTGCATCCACGAGCGAAACCGGGGGTGGGGGATAGGAGCCATGGCGTTCGATACCGATCCTTGGTATGCCACGGAGGTCAGTCGAGCCTTCTTTAAAATGTCATCCGACACGCGTGGAATATTGGAAAAAAAAACATGGGCGAGGTCTATAAAAGACCATTGATGCGTTTCAGTCGAGCTATATCTCCTTTCGGCCGCCGGTCGAACGTGAGCATCCCGTTCATCTCTTGATACTGGTCGCAGAATTCGGTGTAACAATGGCCGGATATCCACGCCTTGCGATCGACCAGGATGCGAATGATCTGTTCGTACAAGTCCAACACGCCATTGAAATCCTTGAACATCAGCCCGTGATATCCCCAGCCCTTTTCACGGTTGGACTCGTTATTCAAGTTATCCACGTTCATGCTCCACCCGCCCCATTCGCTGATGATGATGGGCTCATCGCGGGAAATGCAACCGGGAGCCCACGTGCGATTTCCGGGGGCCGATGATGCCATGTAGGCAATGATGTTATCGGGCTTGGACACGGGCCATCTCGCGGCAAATGCAGGAGGCAACGAGTAATCATGAACCGAGCATATGTCCGTGATAACGTGTTCCCATCCATCGTTCTCGCTGACCGGGCGCGTCGCATCGAGGGATTTCGTGACGTGGTAGACGGATCGTAACCATTCCTGGTTCTCGACCTTGCTTAAATCCCCGGTACCCCATGATTCGTTAAGGGGTGTCCACGCGATGATGGATGGATGCCCTCGATCCCGCCGGATGACATCTTGCCACTCGTGGATAAATGCTTGCTTTGCATTTGGGCTTCCATCGAACGCGTTGGACATCTCGCCCCAGAGCATCACGCCCATCGTGTCCGCGTGGTGCAAGAACCGTGGATCCTCGACCTTTTGATGGATGCGCAGCGCGTTGAATCCCATGTCCAGCGTGAATTGTAGATCCTTCTTGATCTTCTCATCATCGGGTGCCGTCCAGAGTCCATCAGGCCAATATCCTTGGTATAATGCCATTTTCAAGTAAATTTCCTTGCCGTTGAGGTATAGCTTGTTACCACGGGCTTCAATGGTACGATATCCGAACGTGCACGTCAACTCGTCGATAACATCCTCCTCATCGGAATCGCCATCGATAAGCCGGAACACGAGCCTGTACAATTTCGGGGATTCGGGACTCCACGGGATGACCCGAGTGGGATCTGTCTCTATGTGGTTTTCCTGGAACGCGGAAAAACCGCGTCCACCCGCCGCGAATGAGTTAAAGCCAGCTTGGAAAACTCCTTCCCCGAGCAGGCGGGTGCCATCAAACGCTTGAGCCTCCACGACATAAAAACCCTTATCTGCGCCCGATATACGTATGCCAGCCGTTATACGGCCTGTGAAAGGGTCCGCACGTATGCTCACGTCGTTGCGATCAAGATACACGGGATTGTTGATGAATTCAAGCCAGACAGCCTGCCAAGCACCCGTAACTTTCTCGTAGGAACACCCATCCAAGATTGTCTTCGTGGTTTGCTTTCCACGCGGGATTTCCGAACTAAATTGCGGGTCGTGGACGCGCAAGACAATCCGTTGTGGGCCAATTACCGGTTCAACGAGGAGATTGGTTATATTCACCGTGAATGGGGTAACGCCCCCCACGTGGTGAAAGGCAAAGGTGCCGTTGATGAAGACGATACATTCGTAATCAACTGCACCGAAATGGAGAAGGATTTGCTTTTGCTGGTGTTCTGGAGGGATGCTGATTTGTCGACCATACCACACGGTCTCTATAAACTCTTGGGAATTGATCCCGCTGAGCGTGGATTGGAACGGGAACGGCACGATGATGCGTTTCGAGAATGCTGGTTTTGATTGCCACGATTCCTTTAAACCTTGGTCACGCGGGTCGAATTCGAATTCCCATTCGCCATTCAAACAATGCCAGTCCGGCCTCGACGCGTCGGGACGAGGGTATTCGGATCGGGGGATGGATGGTGTCATGCAGGTTCTACTCCATGTCAAGGTCTTTCCAGTAATCGGGAACCCAAATCGACTTTCCTGTGCGGGAGCTTTCGAGGGCAGCCATAGTCACGGCAAAGGACTTGAATCCTTCCTTGAAGTTGGTATCGGGCTGGGTCTTGCCGCCGCTATCGATGCCACGGCTCATTTGTTCCAGAATGACCATCTGGCCGTCGTACCCCTTGCCAAGGTTTTTCACGTCCCACTCAAGCGGGTAGCCATCCTCTTCCCACTTTGTGCCCTCGGGATCGGTGTAAATCCACGATTGCAATCCCCAGTCCTTCTGATCGATGACGAACCGACCCTTGTCGCCTGAAAACTCCCAGAAGAAATCAGGCGGCCCGCGCCTTTGCCAATCGCTGTAGTATTCACCCCATACCCATTTTCTACGATGGTTGTAATCTTCCTTCTTGGCCAAGGCCAAGTTTGCAAGCGTGGTGCTGCTTCCTTGCCAGTGGCTGAAATTCGGGATGAACACGTCTGCCTTGACTTGCACGATGTCCATGCCAGAAATGTACCGTATGAGATCGAGAAAATGCACTGCTTGGTCCTCGAGATTCAAGTCTTGCAACCAGCGTCGCCAGCCCTCGCGTATGCCGCCCCAGTTAAACGATTCATGGGCACGCACGAAGCACAACTTCCCGATCTGGTTATCGGGCCCGTTGAGGTACTTGTGCGCGGTCCAGTTCCGCTTGAAAAACCTGTACTGGTTTCCAACGGCCGTGCAAAGCTCGGGATGGTCGATGGCGAGCTGGACCATCTGCCGGCCCTGGTTGATCGTGGATGCCATATTTTTCTCGCAAATCACGTTGATGCCATTCATCATGGCGTCGTACACCAGCACGTGGTGCGTGTAGATCGGCGTGGCAACGATGGCAAGATCGGGTTTCTGCCCGTACCGGACGGCATCTTCGATGGTCATGTAAGCTTGATCATTAGATAAACCGGGACATAGCTTCTGCACGTTTTCAAGAAGCTCGGTATCGGTGTCCACGATGCCAATGAGTTCGAAATCAGGATGGTTATACACGGCTTTAAGCCAAGAATTCCTAGCATGACCGCCTAAACCTACGATGATTGCTTTTTTCATCTTTAACACGCGTGTTTATGTTCCTAACCATCGCGGTCGGACATCTAATTTAAATTCATAGCATGCAAATTACACGTCATATCACGCCGGGTGATAGGGAGCATGATGTTTTCATGAGGAACGATGAGAAAGTACCGTTCAAAGTCGAGAAAATGCCGAAAATGCGCAACATCGTCATCGTCTTGGTCCAACGGAGCATGGAGCATGGACGTCTCGTTCCAACGGAGCATGAAATGTTGCACATGACAGCGTCCGTCAACCACGACGTCGTGGACGGGAGCCCCGCCACGCGAGCTTTGAGGTTCCTTGCTGATGCGTTTAACGATGCAATCGGCTTGGACGGGATCGAGTGATTCACCGTGAAAGCCGCCGTGTTCGAGGGGATGCAGGACATCAAGGTCCATGATGACTATCCAGATCCCGTTGCGGGTGATGGCGAGGTCATCATCAAGGTTCATTATTGCGCGATATGCGGCTCGGACATCACGAATTACAAGCACGTGATCTACCAGGTCCCGCTCGTGATGGGGCACGAGGCATCGGGCGTGGTCCACGCGGTGGGGACTAACACGACCTTGAATGTAGGCGATCGCGTCATTCCCATCAACGTGTCGCTCGACGTGAACTCGACGGATGGGATGGGCATCTTCAAGGACGGCGCGTTCGCTGAGTTCTTGAAAATCAAGGAGACGTGCGTGTTCCCGCTACCGGACAACATTCCCTTGCTATCGGCAGTCCTCATCGAGAGTTTCGCAAACGCGTTTCGGGCGATCAAGTTATCGGGGATTGGCAAGGGAGAACGAGTTGCGATCATCGGTGCGGGAAACATCGGCTTGAGCTTCCTCAACGTGCTCTCCAAGCTCACGGAGCCCGAGTACATCATGGTGATCGAACCGCACGAGTTCCTGCGAGAAAGAGCCTTGAAGATCGGGGCGAGCGCCGCGTTCAAGCCGGTGATGCCAAAAATCAGGAAGTACATGAAGGAATCCGGCGATGCAACCTACATCTTCGATTGTGTTGGCAACCAAGATACCATCATGATGGCCATGGATATCGTCAAGCGAGGGGGGACGATATTGCTCGAAGGATTCACCAAGGGAACGGTGACGATCCCGATGTTCCTCATCAACAACAGGGAAATTGGGATCAAGGGATGCCTTGGGCACGACGAGCAAGACATCATCAACGCGATTGGGTTCTTCAAGAAAGGTAATGTAAATCCGGATGATTACATCACGGATATGATCTCGATAGAAAAGATCGATGATGCATTCAAACGGTACCTTGTCCCCGGGGAGAGAACGTTCGTGAAAACCGTGGTCCGGATGTAGCTCACCCGGGGCCAATACTCCATTAATTAATGATAGGTTGAAATATTCTCCAGCGCTCTTCCTCCCCATGAACACGACTAAAAAACCCGAATGGGAAAATGCCCGAGTTTTTGGCATCAACAAGGAGCCGCCGCATTGCACATTGATTCCGTATGATGACGTGGAAAACGCATTGCAAAAACCGGGGCATGGAGAACATTCGGTGAATTATCACACGGGCTGGTATAAATCCTTGAACGGGACGTGGAAGTTCAACTGGGTCAAGAAGCCCGCAGAGAGACCGGTTGATTTCTTCAAGAATGAATATGATACGTCGGCTTGGAGTGATATAAAGGTCCCAAGCTGCTGGGAAATGCAAGGACATGACATCCCCATTTACACGAATGTACGGTATCCTTTTGCAATCGGCACTGACCCCGCGAAGATACCGAGCATCGATCACGAGAACAACCCTGTGGGATCGTACAAGACAATATTCGATATCCCGGATTCATGGTTATCTGGCGGGAGGCAAGTGTTCATTGAATTCGGTGGGGTCTTGTCTGCATTTTACGTGTGGGTGAACGGCGAGAAGGTGGGGTATAGCCAGGATAGTATGCTTCCCGCGGAATTCAATATCACGAAATTTTGCAAGGCAGGAAAGAATCTCTTGTCGGTCGAGGTGTACCGGTGGTCGGACGGGGCATACCTCGAGGACCAGGACCACTGGCGTATGTCGGGCATCTGGCGCGAGGTTTTCATCTATTCAACCCCTGGCGTTCACGTCAGGGACTTTTTCATCCGCACCACGTTTGACAACGAGTACAAGGATGCTACCGCCAGCGTCACGGTCAAGATTCGAGATTATTCGGGGGCTGGAGCGAGCGGGTGGCATGTTACGGTGCAAGTATACGACTCGAACCAACACGCCGTAGGTTCACCAATGTCGAAGGACGTGTTTGTAAGTGCCCATTTCGAGACGCAATTCGAGTTCTCACAGTTGTTCCAGCACCCTGTCCAATGGAATGCTGAAATCCCCTATTTATACCATGCTGTCATCTTGTTAAAGAACCCGGCGGGAAATATCGTGGAGGTCGAGAGCGCACGGTTCGGGTTCAAACAAGTCGAAATAAAGAACGCGTGCTTGCTTGTCAACGGGAAACCACTTTACATGAAAGGCGCGGACCGCCACGAGCATGACCCGGACGGGGGAAAAACAACCCCGTACAGTCGCATGGAGCAAGACATCATGCTGATGAAGCAGCACAACATCAACACGGTGCGCACGAGCCACTACCCGAACAGTCCTTGGTGGTATGACCTTTGCGATGAATTCGGCATATATATCATCGACGAGGCGAACGTGGAATCTCACGGCGCGTCCAGGTACGTTCCGGCCGACGACCCGCAATGGAAGGATGCCTGCATTGCCCGCATGGTGGGCATGGTCGAGCGCGACAAGAACCACCCGTGCGTGATCATCTGGTCGATGGGAAACGAGGCAGGGTTCGGTGGTTCCCCGGAAAGCCCGTCCAACTTCATCCACATGTACCGGGCGGCGAAGCAAGCCGACCCGACGCGCCCCATCCATTACGAGGGCGATTATGCCATGGAGATCGCTGATGTCCAGTCTACCATGTACTCGCCCGTCGAGAAGATGGAGAAACTTGCCAAGCACGAAAAGGTGGGCTTGCTCGAACCCGAGCGATACAAGGACAAGCCCATCATGCTATGCGAGTACTCCCACGCGATGGGCAACAGTTGCGGTTCCTTCCATGAATACATCGATGTGTTCGAAAAATACGAGCAGATAGCCGGGGGGTGCATCTGGGACTGGGTCGATCAAGGATTACGCAAGCTCGATGACAAGGGGCGCGAGTTCTGGGCATATGGAGGGGATTACGGCGACGAGCCGAACGACAAGAGTTTTTGCATCAACGGGCTCGTCGGTCCCGATCGCACGGTGCACCCGCACCTCATCGAGGTCAAGAAAGGGTACCAGTCGATCAAGATCAAGGCAATCGATGCTCCAAGGGGCCAGATCGGTATCAAGAACGATTATCGGTTCACTGACCTTGGATTTACGTGCATCCACTGGGAAGTCACCTGTGACGGCGCGGTGGTCAAGCGGGGCACGTGGTGGCATGGGAACAGTTCGAGCTTCCATCGACGCCCGTGCAAGCATCACCGGTCCTGCCACGAGGCAAGGTGACGCTCGAAGACGCACCCGGTTCCGTGAAACTACTCGTTAAAGGCGAGTATTTCAAGGTGGTGTTCGACAAGGCAACAGGAGTCTTGGAATCCTACACCGTGGACGAGCAAGAGTACATCTGCATGCCACCGCGGCCGAATTTCTGGCGCGCACAAACCGAAAATGACAAGGCAGGCCGTATGGGGTTTTTCATGGGGTATTTTGCCACCGAGTTCCAAGACGAGTTCAAGAAGTTCAAGGGCATCGAGGCAGAGCAACTATCACCGGGCTCGGTTCGTATCACGTGCAAGGAGCAGCGTGTCGATGGGGAGGACGATGAACATGACTCGGAATGCGTGCTGACCTACGTGATATCGGGAGACGGGGCCATCACGATATCGATGGAATTCACGACCTTGTCGGTCGGCCCGCGGTTCGGCATGCAGTTCCAAGTCCCCGGGAAGTACGATCGCATGAAATGGTTTGGACGGGGGCCCCACGAGAATTACGTCGACCGGTACAGGAGTGCCGCCATCGGATTGTACTCGGGGAAGGTCGCGGGCTTGCTCCACCATTATGTGGTCCCGCAAGAAAATGCCAACCACATCGATGTTCGCTGGATGGCTCTCCTCGATGAACGAGGAACGGGACTGCTCATCAGCGGGCAAGGCAACAAGTTGAGCACGTCAGCGTGGCCGTACACGCAAAAAACCCTTGATGACGCGCTCCACATCAACGAGGTGTTGCCGTACGACAAGAACATCACGGTGAACGTTGACCTCATCCAAATGGGGATTGGTGGCGGGGGTTGCGGAATGCTTCCACCGGAAGAGCTCATGGTGGTCCCCGGGCACCACGTGTACTCGTTCACGATGCAGCCTTACCACCCAGCAATGGGCCCTTTGAACGAGATCGCGCGAAAATAAATGAACTCGTGATAAAAAGACATCTTTTCTCTTTCCCTTCTACCGGTTCAAGAGATGCCTAATAGTTTCTGGCGCAACAAGTGACGCGCCACGCTTTCTGCTTTTTCGCGGTCCCAACCGATCTTCCCCGCGAACGCGTCCAGGGTCATGGCCTCGTCGATGTGGCACAACGCCTTGAAATCGTCGCGCGTGACCATACCCATGATGAAACCGATTTTCAAGCCTTCTTGATCGATGTATTTCGGGACCAGCACCGTCGTGGCGTCCAGCCGGAGGGAATCTGGTAACTCTTGGGCGAGCAGGCCCTTGTATTTCAGCTTGCGTGGCTTCACCTGCTCGTGAACGGGAGCGTTCCCGTGGATGAAACCCTCGATCAAGTCCACCACCATCGAGGCCCCGACCCGGTTCAAGTGGAGGTAATCAACGTGGAACTTGAGCTTGAACAATTTAGATATCCAAGAATAGGGAATACCATGATAGTGCAGCAGGAGTTGACCGGCTTGCATCAATCCTTGCAATTGCACCTTGTACATCATCTTGGAAGGATTTTCCTTTATTCGAGCAACCATGGCTTCGCACAACGGCAGGTAGGCGATTCCGGCACGCGTCGCGACGTCCTTGGCAATCAAGCTGTACCGCTGGCCGACCTTGAAAGCGGCATCATCGGGATTCTCGCCGATGGCCGGTAACGAGAGGATGGCGATCTTGGCATTGGTCAAGTCCTTCAAGGTGCTCACGATTTCTTCGAGATTCTGCTTGTACCAAGCCTCGTCCGGTACTTGGGGTAACTTCCATTGCATCATGTAATTTCGCAAGTTAATCGGATCGAGAGTGCTATTTGCATCATTGGTTCCGATCAAGATCGTGACAAAATCCGGATTGCATTCAACGACTTGATCGATCTTTTGCACGATGTTCCATGCAAGTTGCGAATTGATCCCGGCATTAATGACGTCCATGATTTTACCCGCTTTTCGTAGCCGCTGCTTTAATATCTTGACGTAATCTTGACTAGCATGGCCGTGAGTGATGCTATCTCCAATCACGACGATCCTTTTTCTACCGGGACACGTTATCTCCTTGTGCTTCAAGAATGAAAGCGGGTTCGATGCCGGCGGGGAAATAAGGTAGAGTCCAGCAATAACGAAGTAGATCACGTAGACCACGAGAACGAACCATCCAACGTGTGTGCTCATCGTGATAGACACTCCGCTCCGCGGGTAAAAAACATTAAGGAAGCCAGCCCTTCTTGTGAACAAAGAACAATCATTCAGGCCCGGATCATGAATGATATCGAAGATATCAGGGAAAACTTCAAGAAACCAAGCGCAGGTTTCAAGCCATTCGTGCGGTGGTGGTGGTTCGGCACCGCGACAAAGCAGGAAATAGAACGCGAGATGCACGAGATGGAAGAGAAGGGATTCGGGGGTGTCGAAATCCAATCGATATACTGCGCGCTTGATGGTGGAAATGTCACTGATCATGAAAAGATAGAGTGGTTAAGTGATGAATGGCTCGACATGATTTCGGTGGCCGTGGAAACGGGCAAGGAAACGGGCTTGCAAGTCGACATGACATTTGGTAGCGGGTGGCCTTTCGGGGGACCGCACGTACCCCCCGAAAAGGCAAGCAAGAGGCTCGGGGGGCATTCCACGCCCTTGATGGAAGGCGAACGGCTTGAGATCAAGGTAGACGAGCTGCACCAGGAGCCTGAACGGATCGTGTGCGTCTGCGCGGTCAAGGACGCCGCGGCCGGCATGAAACCGGAAAATATCATGATGCTGGACACGTTCATACAAAATGGTGTGCTCTCTTGGGACGTCCCGGATGGGAATTGGCACTTGTTCTGGTTTTTCGTGGAAAACACGAATCAACGAGTCAAGCGCGCTGCACCGGGTGGTGAAGGACCCGTGCTGGACCACCTTTCACGCGACGCGCTCGACTTGCACGCTTCAACGATCATCACGGCGTTGCGACACGCATTCGGGCGTGACCTGGGCGAGGCGTTCGGCTCGTTCTTCTGCGACAGCTGGGAGGTTTACGGCGAGGACTGGACGGACACGTTCCTCGCGTCATTCCAGAGGGAATTCAAGTACGATCTCAAGCCGTTCTTGCCGATTTTACGGGCGAGCATGGTGCAAGGATACCAGAAAACGAGCCTCGACGAGTTAATCATCTATGATTACAAGAAGCACCATGCTGACTTGATTTTGCAGGAGTTTTTTTCAAGTTTCGTTGCGCGTTGTCACGACGCGGGCGTGAAATGCAGGGTACAACCATACAGTGCTCCCACGGATTTATTGAATGCTTACGGCTTGCTTGATATCTTGGAGATAGAAGGCTTCGGCCAGCACGGTATCGGGACCATGTACTACGGGAGCGTCGACCCCAGGCTTGCATCCAGCGGCGCGCACGTGTATGGCAAGGACATGGTGTCGTGCGAGAGTTTCACGTGGCTCCGCGAGCATTTCTGCGCCACGCTCGAGGAATTGAAGCACGAGGCCGACCAGATCATCATGCACGGGGTCAACCGGGTCATTTACCACGGGTATCCCTATTCCCCACCTTGCGCGGGAATACCGGGCTGGGTTTTTTACGCGTCGATCATGGCCAACCACAACAACACGTGGTGGCCGTACGTGCACTTGCTCAATGCATGCATAGCGAGGAATGCGATGCTCTCAGTGCAAGGGCGGCATGTTGCCCGGTTCGCCATATACATTCCTTACCACGATGAATGGAGCAAAAATAACGGCATCTTGAAGGAACTTCGCGTGGCATTGAAATCAAACGGTCATGTGTCGGATTACGATTATGTTAACGATGAACGCATCCTCAATGCAGCGAGCATCGTGGATGGACAACTTGAAATCGGCCACGGAAAATACGGGGCATTGGTGTTCTTCAAGACGGAGCTTGTCCCCGTGGAGACAGCGATGAAAGTGTGCGATCTCGCGGAGCGGGGCTTGCCGGTGATCGTTGTTGGGGAACCGCCGGCACGGGCACCGGGATACAAGGCATCGATCGAAGGGACGAGCAACGAACCGGCACGATTGTTTGCACGGGCCGGAGACCGGATACACCGCATCGAATTGATGGCACGGTTAAACGAAACGCTCGAGCAACATGGAATCGCGCCATCAGTGAGAGTGGAAAGAAGCGATCCTGAAAGCACGTCCATCCAGTTTCTTCACCGGGAAATGGGCAATTGTAACTTGTTTTTCGTGATCAATGATTCAACAGGCTACACGGATGCTGATGTGTATTTCAAAGCAAAGGGCGTGGTGGAACGCTGGAACCCCGAGCACGGGACGACGGAAGCCGCTTGCGGGACCTTCAAGGACGGGTACACGTCCATCGGGCCACAGCGATTCGCGCCCCACGAGGCAGGCTGGTTCGTGATCCACGAGGATGCAGATGTAAAGGTTTCCGGCACTTCGGCACGGCATCATGAAATGAAAGCAATCCTGGACATCAACGGGCCGTGGAATATCGAGTTCAACTG
This sequence comes from Promethearchaeota archaeon, assembly GCA_041305945.1. GTDB lineage: Archaea > Asgardarchaeota > Lokiarchaeia > Sigyniarchaeales > Sigyniarchaeaceae > JBGLND01. The sequence goes on along the minus strand of JBGLND010000001.1, from coordinate 532,042 downwards.
GCAAGAGAACCAATTTCCAAGGGAACATGGACATCGAACCGTGAAAAAAACCGTGCATTTACATGATTGGACGCGAGAAGCGGATACGCGTTACTTCAGCGGGACGGCAACCTATGAAACGTGTTTTTCCTTGAACGACCTTCCAACGGGAGAACCGTCAAGATTATTCTTGTCGCTGGGCGAGGTACACGAGATTGCAGATGTGACCGTGAACGGACGGCACGCTGGTGTAGCTTGGCACGACGAGAGAATCATGGACGTCACGGGATTTATCAAGGAAGGAGAGAACGTGTTGAATATACGGGTAACGAACTTGCTAACAAACAAGGTCATCGGTTTTGATAGGAACAACACGCCGTGGAAGCCGGATTATTATTTCGTGAACATGCAATACAAGCCATTCACGTGCGATGCTATGCAACCGAAGCCATCGGGACTCCTCGGCCCGGTGCAAGTCCTCGTGGCGCGGTAGGGAGAGATGGCATCACTTGTTGGCATACTTGAAGAAATCCACTGCTTCCAACCCGGCGCGCAGCGCTTCGATCGCGGGCCCGGAAAGGGTGTGCAAGGGGGGAAGTACCTCGCCGCCCATCTTGATCCCGAGCCACCCCAAGGTGACCTTGAGCGCCGAATTAAAGGAACCGGACGCCACGAACACCCGAATAAAGTCGATGGATGCCCGCTGCAATTTTCTTGCTGCATCCAGGTCATGCCTCTGCAAGGCATCGAGCAGCGCCGTGTACAAGGGCGCGGCCACGTTGTACGTGCTCCCGATCGCGCCACGCGCCCCGCCCATCGCCATGGCCGGGAGAAACATCTCGTCGCGACCCCAGAGCATCTCGTACTTGCTGGCCTCGAAACGACAACACGAATCGAAATCTGCCAAGGTTTCGAACGTGTACTTGATCCCGGCAAGGTTAGGAATCTTGCCGTGTGCCTTCTTCAAGAATTCCAGCATTGGATAGTGGATGTTGCTGAGCACCGGAATGTGATAGAAGTAATACGGTATGGAAGGTGCAACGGCCGCCTCCTTCGCGCAATAGGTGACGAGATCGTCCACGGAACCGGGCTTGAAAAACATCGGCCCGATGGAACCGACCGCATGGGCACCAGCCTTCTGAGCGTGCAAGACGAGCTGTTTCGTGGTGTCGAAACTTGTATGACCCACGTGGACAATGATCTTGAACCCGCGTGGTGCTGCTTGAATCCAGCGTTCGACAAGCGCCATCCTGTCTGCAATATTTAAAGATACACCTTCGCCAGTTGTTCCGTTCACGAACGCACCATTCACACCATTCCGGTGCAAGAATGGTGCGTACTCGTCCACCACGCCATACTCGATCTTGCCATCCTTCACCGGGGTGACCGGCGCTGCGATCAAGGAAAAATCCATGCTACTCGAATCAATGAGCGATGCTCGTGTTTTCAAGGTTCCTTTTTTATACCCACGGATGCCACCATCGGATGGTTTAACACGCTACAATTCCATGGAAGTGCCTCACTGATGCAAGCAACTCGCCTCGTCAAGAGCTTGATCATCATCGCGGCGTTCACGGCCGCGGGAACCTACGTCGTGTCGGTGGTGGATTCCAACGCCACAGCCACCTTGGTGTACCCGCGATTCGGTAGCCCGATCAGGGGCCCCTTTTCTCCCGGCCCGGGGCTGAACACCACGACATACCTCGAAGAAACCATCACGGTCTGGGTCGCGCCAGAGCCGGCGACCAGCCCGATTCCGGATCAATGGCTCCACGAGAACAACTGGAACGTGGCGCTCGTCCCGTCCGTGCTCCCGAATGCCACTTGCACCCCCTTGCGGGTGGATTCCGTGGTCACGGGGAAGAACCCGCTCGTGCTCTTCGGTGGCGGGCTCGATGTCAACCCTGCCTACCCGACCGCCGTGGGCATCACGTGCAGCATCCCGGCAGACGTGCTGCCAGTTTTGCACAACCTCGCCATCGGGTTCAAGACAACCGTCACGCCCGCGCACCAGCTGAACGCGTCGGTGAACTTGCAACCGGGTATCGGCACGTGGAGGGGCCCGGTGGGCTCCGCGTCGGCAAGCATGGTCACGGGAAACCGCCCGTTCTTGCTGGTTGAGCGCAATGCGGTTTCCATCCCGTGTATCTACGACGCAAGGTCATCGGACGGGCTGATAACCGCGCCGGGAGGCAAGGCCGTCAAGCCATTCACCATCATGCACGTGACGGACGTGCATTATTATGCGGACAATCAAAACTGGTTAGGAAATAATTCTTTATGGGAAAACGACACCCAAGTGATTGCTCCAGACGTGATCGTGCTATCAGGAGACGTTATGGAAGGTCCGGGTGTTGAGGATGCAGGGAGCGCGAGCCAATATGACCTCGCGTATGAACGCCTTTCAAGGTTGAACATGCCCATCGCGATGGTTTCCGGGAACCACGACAACAAGAATCTTGGCCCGTGGAAGCATTATTTCGGGCCGCTGTTCTGGTCAACGACATTCGATGACGTGAGGATCGTCGGCCTTGACAGCACGCTCCCGGTCGGGAGCAGCACGCTCAACTGGTTATCCCACGAGGCGACTCGAACCGTGCCCGGGGCACCCGTGTTCATCACGAGCCATTACAACATCGACCCGTCATACTTCCAGAGCGGTTGGATGGGGATCAGCAGCATCATGATCGAAAAAAACATAACGGGTATCCTCGTCGGGCATACTCACTCAGATCTTGTCGGTAGCATTGCAGATTTACAATCTGCCATTTTTAACAACGTGGACGTGCTGGTTGACGGGAGTTACAGCGCGTTCATGGATATCTTGATGGACGTGCTCGAAACGGACAACGAAACGACATCTTACCTGGACCCGATCGCCGTCCCGCAGATATTGATGACGAGGACCGCCGCGAAAAACGGGGACACCACAACCCCCGTCGGTAACTTCACAAATGAACAATTGCGTTACTCCGGCTACCGGCTCCTGACCATACGCGAGAACCTTGCCTCGAATTACACGTATGACTTGGACGGCGACGGGACGCGCGACCCGCAGGTGAGCTATCCCGTGGGCATGTTCCGCGTGAACCACGTGCAAGATGCCGGTCTCGGCACGAACGTCGCAGCGGGGTTAACGTGGTACTTGAACAACACGGGAAACGAGATGCTGCCGTCAGCGCGTGCAACGTTCTTGCTCCCGAATGCCCCGGCAGGTTACCACTGGAACTTGGCAGCTGGAAACTCGACAAGCGCGTACATCCGGGCACGCGTGACGAACGGGACTCACTGGTGGATAGATGCACGCGTGCCATCCGCCTCGCGAAGCGTGGTGTCACTGCGCGTGGTGCCGGAACTCGATTGAGGTGATGACAAGATGAAATCCTTGAAATCCGTTGATATCACGCGCACCGTAGCGTGGGCAGTCTTGCTCGTCGCGGTGGTCGAGTGGTTCCCGTTCTTCCTGCAATTGATGTTGAATTTCTTCAACATGAACCTCCGTGAGCTACCGGCCGAGGACATCTTGCTCATCCTCGCCCCGATACTGTCCCCGTTGGTCACGGTGGTGCTTTCCATCCTTGGATGGAAGCGCCCCGTGGCCCTCAAGAATGCAATGTCGGTACTGGGGCTCGCGGCATTGATCGCCGCGGCAGCCTTGAACTGGCTGGCGTTCTCCGCTTATTACCAGTACTACGGCGTGTTCGCGCCGGACCTTGCTACCGTTGGCGCGGCGGGCGGGATGTTCGGTATCCTCGGCTACATGACGCCGTTGGTGAAGCCTTTCTTGTACTGGACGAATGCTTGCATGTTCTATGTCATGGTACCATTCCTCTTCGCAACAGCCACGGGGGGCACGGGCAGGCTCCAGTTCTCTCACGAGCTGAACCTTGGTGCCCTCGCGGCAGCCTTGTACATGGCATTCAGGCCGGGGAGCATCGTGGATGCGCCGATCCGTTTCGTGTTTGTTGCACTCGTGGCCGGCACCATTTGGCTCTTGGACACGGGCGGCAGGAAGGAGGGCAACGATACCGTGCCTGGCCCTTCACCATGGCGGCCCTCGTGATCAGTACATTTTCTATATTAACTATACAAACGATAGTATAAGTATGACCAAGTTTCTAGGACTACACCAACTTTCGACATGGGAAGTGAATGGAAGCTCGTGAGAGGACCCGCTAAAGCCAAGGATATCAAATGGCATTGCTTGGAACACGACCACGCGCTGGATTGTGCCCAGGAGTGCTCGTTACGAAAAGCACTGGTTATATTGAGCAAGAAATACAGCTTGTTAATACTCCGGTCGTTGCTATTGAACGGTAAGAACAGGTTCAACGAGATCTTGGACGAGATCAAGTGCAGCCCGAAAACCTTGTCCGCGAGGCTGAAAGAGCTGGAAAGGAATGGCATCATCCAGCGAAAGGTGGTCAACGAGATGCCGGTCAAGGTGGAATATTCCTTGACGACGTCGGGAGATAACCTGGAGAACTTGTTCGAGTTCCTGTCCAATTGGGCTAAGGAATGGCTCGCTTGAACCTGTGGCGCTTCATCAAGAAGGAATCGAAGGGGATATCCGGTCGGGAAGAGACGGACGTCCCGCAACTCCTCCAATCTATTCCATTCTGGTGGTGGGCATTTACATGTCCAGTAATTGCCGTAAAATTACGAATTATTCAAGGGATTAGGGGGAATCCGGGTCGTCGAGCGGCGAGGGGATACCAGCATCTTTCAAGGCTTTCAAGAGCAGTTTCTTCTGGCGTTCCGATTCCTCGCGCCGGCGTCGTTCCTCTTCCCGAAGGCGTCGTTCCTCCTCCAAGTCGCGTTTCAACTGCTCGATCACGTAGGCCATGTGGATCACCTTCACGTAGTTTTCTATCAACGATATAGAGCAACTATGGGTATTTAAGCTTAGTTTCTCCGCGAAAAACGCGTGGTCGTTTCGCATCTCTGCCACCAACTGGCTTGCTCGTTCACGCGCCGTTTGTCGGGACTGCAGCACCCGTTCATCCACGATTGCGAAGTGCAATAACCAGCCGGTGCGAAGCTCGCCCGGCAAGTTGTCGGGATACCGGGGCGGGTGCAACGGGCACGAGCAAGTTGCTCGTGCAACAGCTCCACGAGCTCGTGGAACGCCGCCACGTCTTCCATCGTCGGTTTGGCCCCATTGTCCATCTCCCTGACTTTCGTTATCAACGAAGATGGGAAATGACGTACCTCGAAATTCCAAACCGGTGCAATGGAAACCACATGACGTGATGATGATGTCATGTTCAAAAAGGAAACGGATCGCTGGCCGTACTCATCCGCGCGTTTCGTTTACCTTTCCCTTGAGAAATGGCGTGAGCAACGGGTAGAGCTCGATTCTCTGGGATACCGAGAGGTACCGGAACCCCGCGATGTGCTTGAAACAACCTTCCGCGGCGCACTTGCACTCGAAGGGCTCTGCCATGTCCCACTCGGTGGTCAAGTAGTTGAAGGTGAGCTTCTCGCCTGCATCGATCCGCCTGACCGACACGAGATGCACCTGGTTTCCTTGCACGTCGAGCCGGCAGTTCGGGTGACAAGAGTGATCGGTGAAATCAACGGCGTGCACCTCGTCGCCCCCGAGATGCAAGTTCTCCCCCACTTGAATCGAGTACTTGGACGGGCTCGTGAAATGCTCGCCGGTTATGTCAAAGACCACCGTGGCCTCGCCGATCGGTTCCCGCACGACCAACGACCAGCCATCGGGGCCCTTGTCCAGCGCTAGCATGGGCTTTTCAACGAGCTCCGCGGCGACGATGGTCTCTGCTTCGACGCCGTGGCACCCGTGAAACGGGTCATCGGGGAGCTGGGAACGTGGCTTGGACGTGACGGTCGCCATGGTGACCTTGCCTTCACATGCTTCCATGTCAAGCAAGAAATTAAACGATTGTACCCCCGTACTGGTTTCGGCTTGCAGGCCCTGGTCCAGCACGTCGTTCGATGGGATGTCCTTTAACCCACCCTTGCTTGTCTCGCCATCGAAGGGCGGGGAGATGTCCAGATTCAACCTGTCGCCGTTTACCATGATGTTCCCACGCGCGTGTCTCTGGTTCGGCCTTTATTTTTGAAAGGCATTCCTTGTGTTTGTCAAGTCATCCCCCATTTATTCATTTCACTTTTTGGGTCGAGGATTTTCTCCGGACTGACATGGGGGCGCGGGCCGGGTGCCTTGGCTTCATGGCTTGGAACACGGTTTTCACCATGGGCACCAGATTCGATGCATGGTAGACGATAGAAACCATATAACGTTTACTTGGCACCAGCATAGAGTCAAACATGCAAGAATGCTTGAAAAATGTCCCCGGCGGGATGACGAGGGCTGCCACGAACGTGCGGCCGTTCTCGTGGCCGCGCCGCCGGAACTCGAATATAGAGCGGCCCAAGGCCGGGTATTCCTGCTTGGCCGCGCCGGGCGCGACGAGCACCCCGACCTCGCAGTTGTACCCCGCGGTGCCGGATCGCGTGATTATGAAACGAACCGGGATCTCGTCCGGGGCAATGTGACCTTTGATTTCTCGCGAAAAATAATCGAGCAAGGGACCCCCTCTATCCGGGGGAGGAATGAGCATTTCCTTTTCGTATACTCTCATCACGTCGTCGCCTTGGCATAGCGCATGGAAAAAGAAACAAGCCTGTTCATGGAACGGCACCCGGCACGCGGGTGAGCAACGAGGGAAAATTCCTTGTCGGGCTGCATAACGGCACGGGGATCAATGGCGCGGGATTTAGATATTTTCCCTACCCGCGTTTCATGGCGCCGGGCCACGCGAGGTTCCATGCCATTCCTGAATTTCCTGGCCGGGGAACAACTCCTGGAGGATGCGTACCACGCAGGCCTTCAAGTAATCCTCGCCGGGTTCCACCGTGGCAAGCGAGAGGGCAGCCGCGTTGCTCGCCAATGGCCTCGATAGCGACACGCGCGGCCGCTGCCGGGTAGCGCGTGCCCGGGGTGCTGGCGCTTGGACGGGGGATGCGGGCACCGGGCCTTCCGGGCGAGGGGTGCTGGCGCGTCGTTCCTTGAACCGGTGCATGGCGCGGGCCAGCGTTTGCCCGGGATCGTGGCGGGAAGGGTGGAAAAGCACTTGCAACGGCTTGGCGGGCTCGTGCACCAGGCCGCACGTCACGCAAGTCATTTCGTCTCCTATCATCTCGAGATGCATGTTCTCGCAACACGGGGTTTCGTGGCATGGTTGTTGCCCGGGAGAGGTTTCACGATGGCCTTGATAGGCGTCGCGGTCGATGTCCCGGGGTTCGCCGGGGGATGGACTGGCTTGCATGGCGATCGTGACAGGATACCGGCCGGTGGCTTTCAAGGGCTCCTATCACGCCGGTATCACGCGGCCGCGTGCCGTGCCATGAACCTTCCCCGGGTGCACCGGTCCTCGTCGTGGACGGGCAAAACCTGTGCAAGGTACATTGATAAATGATAGGAACGACATCACCACCACCGAACGCGAGCGAATCGAGATGGCAGGCGAACGAGCGAGACGGCACCCGGCCGTGGCGTGTTGCGGGATCGATTGCGGCTTGTGCCCGCAATTCCACTCGAGGGGGGAATCGAGATGCCCCGGGTGCGGGGGGCCCGATTTTGCAAGCAAGCATCCAGCGTGCGGGATACTGACATGTTGCGTCACGAAGCGGGGATTCGAGACCTGCGCGGAATGCGGGGAACGTCCTTGCAACCGGCTGGCGGGCTGGGACGCGGGTGACTCGTTCGTGAGCCACGTGGTATCCTTGCGGAACTTGCAGGAAATCAAGACGGCGGGGCTGGACGCGTTCCTTTCCAAGCAACGACGCAGGATCGAGATGCTTGCCATGCTGCTTGATGGCCATGATGACGGGCGGTCAAAATCGTTCTTCTGCTTGGCAACCGCGTTGCTGCCCTTGGAGGCGCTGGAAGAAGCAATGAACGAGATTTCCAAGGAAAATGGCGCCGCGAGACCGGACCCGGCGAGCAAGAAGGACCGAGCGAGAAGGGCTCGCGATGTGCTCGGCTGGATCGCGGCCCGCGAGGGCGTGGTGCTGAAGTTGAGGAAAGCGGGGAATCCAACCGGGCGTTAAAGAAAGGATAAAAAAAATAGAGTACCTGGACGCGATGGTTCGATCACTGCCGGGCGGTGGTGTCCCGGGCGAGCCCGGCGCGCTTGCGTTTCAGCGTGATGATACCCTTCTTGTCGAGAAAATACAACGCAATCAAGGCCGCCACGATACCACACGAGATGATCACCACGGCAATGATGGCTCCCGTCAAGTCGGTGGACGGTTCAGAGACCATCACGTAGACCGTGGCTTGTGCTGTTCCCGTGTCCAGCCCGTCAAGCACGAAAATGGTGATGTTGTGCGTGCCGACCGCCAAGCCATCCACGCTGACGTTGAATGCCACGCCCGGTGTCCACGTTCCCGGTGTGCCAGGAACGCCATCCACGTGAATGACATACAATGTGGTGCCCACGGTCGCATCGGCGATCGTCCACGTGACGTCATGGCCTGTTGAGCCGAAGATGTAAGACATGTTCCCCGAGCTGGCGATGACCGGAAACTCGTTTAGGCCCCCGTCGATGATCGTCCAGCCATGGGTCGTGATGATTGACTGGCGCGCGGCAGCAGCTGCACTGCTATACCTGGACGTGCCCGCGTGGAACGCGAGACCACCTTGGAGGGATTGCTGCGACCAGCCAAGCAACAAGTTATCGTAATTGGCCGTGGAAAGCGTAACGCCTTGGAGCATCGAAGTCACGTCAATTACCCGGGACATGTTCCACGAGCCGAGTGGCTGGTCGAACGAGACCGTGCCGTTGAACATCGCATCCATGTAGTCGGCGGAGGAAACGTCCCACGAGCCAAGTGGCTGGTTGAAGGACGTGGCGCCCATAAACGTGCCGTGGAAATTCGTCACGCTGGAAACGTTCCACGAGCCGATCGGCTGGTTGAATGATATGGCATCTTGAAACATATAGTCTATGCCTTTGAGGTTCACGAGGGTCCAGTTTTCAAGGGTTTGGTTGAAGGATGTTGCATTATTGAACATAAATGAAGTATCCACTACCATTGAGACGTCCCACGAGTCGATCGGTTGGTTAAAAGAAATCGCGTCTTGGAACATAAAACTCATGGTTTGCACGTAGGACGTGTTCCATGAGCCGATCGGCTGGTTGAAGGACGTTGCCCCTACGAACATTTGCATCATGGATTGCACGCTTGACGTGTCCCACGAACCGATCGGCTGGTTGAAGGCGGCTGCTTCTTGGAACAAGCAATCCATGTTTTGTATCGTGGACGTGTTCCACGATGCAAGCGGCTGGTTGAATGACGCGGCACCGTAAAACATGGCGTTGATATCGGTGAGGCTTGCGAAATCCCAGCTTCCCAATGGCTGGTTGAATGACGTTGCACCCTGGAACATGCTATAGATGCTCGTCACGCCAGAGATATCCCATGAATCGATCGGTTGGTTGAATGACGTTGCATCCATGAACATCTGTGCCATGGATTCCACGCTCGACGTGTTCCACGAGCCGATAGGCTGGTTGAATAACGTGGCATCTCGAAACATACTATAGGTTTGCTGGAGACTCGCCGTGTTCCATCCCCCGATGGGTTGGTTGAAGGCAGTTGCACTCATGAACATGTTGTACATTGTTTGGACGTTGGAAACATTCCACGTGGTGATGTTGTTGTTGAAGGACATTGCATTGTCGAACATGCTTTGCATGTACAAGACATTGGAGGTGTTCCACCCGGCGAGGGATTGGTTGAATGCACCGGCACTGGAAAACATGCCTGCCATCGAGATCACGTTTGACGTGTTCCACGAGCCAATGGGCTGGTTGAAAACGCTCGCGCTCGTGAACATGTTTGGCATGTACAGGACGTTCGACGTGTCCCAGCCGCTGATGTCAGCATTGAATTGCGTTGCGTAGTTGAACATCTGCTGCATGCTCGTGACGCTAGAAACGTCCCATCCACCGATGTCTTGGTTGAACGTGGACGCGTGGTCGAACATGCTGTACATGTTCGTGACGCCCGAGACATTCCATCCACCGATGTCTTGGTTGAATCGCTGGGCATTGTAAAACATGCGATTCATGTTCGTGACGCCCGAGACGTTCCATCCACTGATGTCTTGGTTGAAGTACATGTTATTATAAAACATGCGCTCCATGCTCGTGACGCTCGACACGTTCCACGCGCCGATGGTCGCGTTGAAATTCGTGTCGCCATCGAACAGCCAGCGCATGTCCGTGACACCCGACACGTCCCACGCGTTCCAGTAGGGACTATTTCGCAGGGTCAAGCAGTTCCTGAACGCCTGGTACATGTTCGTCGTGTTCGTGAGATCGGGCGTGTCGGTAGCGGTCACGTTCAAGAGACCGCACCCATAGAAATACGCTCCAGAATTGCCCAGCCGGAGGCTACCCCATTGCGCGATCTGTTGAAGCTTGTTGCGGTCACCGTTATTGTTGAACCGCCACCCGATGATGGTGCCGGTGATGTTGACGTTGTACGTGCCTTGGGTGACATAGCTGTGCGTGACTTCCGCTTGATCGTGGGCGGTGATCGTGTCGTTGGCGCTGCCATCGCCCCAATCGACCGTGAAATTGTACGTGCCCGTCGGGATCAAGGGGAGCCGAACCTGGCTCGAATTGCTGGACCCGGTGCTCGTCCGCGTGGTGTCCCACCTGCTGAGGAACGAGTCCGGGTTGTCAGACGCCGTGATGGGCCCTGCGATGAAGAAGCCTTGCCCGCTGGCGTTCGTTCCGGGATCGAGGGATGCCGTCACGGCCCATAATAACACGAGCACCCCAGCCAGCGTCCCGATCCCCGTTATCGTTTGTTTATGATTCATGAATCCATGCAACCTTGTCTATTCGGTTCCTTGCAACGGACCGGCGGATTAAACGAGGAAACAAACCTGTCTTTCGTGGTTTTTCACGGCCACCAGTCCTTGCGCTGGAAAAATCTTGCATGAAATTTGAAAATTGCCTACGGCTATGCCCGTTCTTTTTTCGCTGTTCTCGCCAATGGCGTGGAGACACAGCGCGGGCACGCGCGAGCGGTTGGCATGCCCGCGATGGGAAAAGGTACCCATCCGGGGACACGCTGAACCGGGTCGCCGATTCCAAAGCCACGTGAATATCTAGAGAAAAAGGTTTTTTGTCGCGGGAGATGACCATTGCTAGCATGTATGATGGAAATCCATGTTCGCGGTGTACAAGCATGAAAAGCCTTTTTTTCACGAAGATTTCGCTATTTACATGTGGGATCACCATTCTTTGCTTGATCTCTCATATCGTTCAAGGAAATATGATGAATGCATTTCCTACACCAGCGTTCACGGCGAACTCGTTATGTATATCTGCACCACATGACCCCATCCTCATTGCCAACAACACGGACCTGGAATCCTTTCCAGGCATCACGGGTGCGGGCACGGAATCGAGCCCGTACGTCATTGAAGGCTTGGAAATCACGGGAAATGCCAGCCGTTCGTGCATCGAGATCAAGAACACGGACAAGCACCTCGTCATCAAGAACTGCACCTTGCAAGGGGCAATGGGCACGAACGGGGGCATACGCTTGGAGAATTGCACGCACGTCAACGTGACGGGGAATCGCATCTTCTCGTCCGATTACGGGATCATGCTGTATTCTTGCAGTAACAACACGGTGCTCGATAACAACGCCTCGGGTGACGTGTGCGGGATCTATACTTTATTTTCCACGAATAACACGTTCGTGGCGAACAACATCACGAGCGACGCGTCATGTATCGCCATGTATTATTCGGATAACAACACGTTGATCACGAACAAGGTAACTTCTTCATCAGGCGGGCGTGGCATGTTCCTCGTCGAATCGTACGACAACACGCTCGTTGGCAACAATGCATCGGGTGGGACATCGGGCATGTATCTATCAACGGCAGGCCGGAACACGCTCGCCGGAAATTTCGCCTCGTCGTCGGTCATGAGCGGTTACGGGATCGTGATAACGAGCACTTCCAACAACAACACGCTCAAGGACAATAACATCGCGGGAAATTTTGCAGGGCTTTATATTTACTTGTCCAGTAACAAAGAGATAATTGATAACAATATCACGGGTAACGATCTTGGGATGTACATTGAATCTGCAGACAATGACAATTACGTATTCGGTAACAACATCACGGGAAGTGCGAGTGGCATCTACGTCTATTGGTCGAGTAACAACGGCATCATCTCGAACAACATCACGTCGTCCGTGAATTATGGAATTAGCCTTGACACCTACTGCGATAACAACACGATCGAGCAGAACCATGTCACGGGAGGGAGCACGGGCATCAGGTTAACGACAAGCGATAACAACGTGATCTTGGATAACACCTTCGCGGGGACGGTCGACGGCATCTATCTATCTGGGTCGAGCGACAACATCGTGTCGGGGAACGATGCCTCGGGCGGGAACGTCGTGGGCATCCACCTGCAATCATCAAGCACCAACAACACGATCACGGGAAACATCGCCTCGGGAAACTCGGATGCAGGCATTCTGTTAGACGGGGCATGTCACTACAACGTGATCGCGGGCAACAACGTCACGGGCAACGCGAACGCGGGTATATGCCTGCTTAACGCGTGCCAGTTCAACAAGATATTCAACAACACCGCGGGGGGCACCACTGGCGTGTGCCTTAGCTCGTCGAATTCGAATTCGGTCCTTTCGAACCGCATATCCGGGACCACGGGCCCGGGTGTGTCGATCAGGTGGTCAGGGAACGTGACCATCTCGGGAAACAACGTGTCAAGCCAGGACCGGGGGATATATTTCGAACACGCGCAGAACGACACGATCTCGGATAACAACGTGACGGGAACGACGGCTGGCATCTTCATCTCGTTCTCGGACTTCAACAACATCCTTGACAACAACGTCTCGGCCGAATTGAAAGGAATACGGGTCGAGGCGTCCACGTATAACTGGATACATGCCAATGACGTGAACGTGATATGGGACACGGGTATCCACGTGGAATCCAGCAGCACGGGAAACCAGATCGATTACAACAACATCACGGCATTTGGCGTTGGCGTTCACGTGCAAACCTCGGAATCCAACACCATATCCTGGAATAACGTGACTTGCTCGCAGATCACGGGCATCTATTGCTTCCAATCACCTTCCACCCACGTAGAATACAATACCATCGCCGGCGGAAGCACCGGCATCCACTTGAACTACACGTACGATTGCACGGTGCTCCGCAACACCATCTCGTTTGCCCAGGTGGGCATCCTCTTGCAAGGATCGACCGGTAACTGGCTCATGAACAATAGCATCTCGCGGGTGCAAGACAAGGGTATCATGTTGTCCATCTCGAGCAGCACTAACCACGTCTCGTGGAACATCGTTTCCAGCAATGGAACGGGCTTGGCAATGTTCTTGTCATGCACGGGCAACACGGTCTCGGGTAACTCGTTTACCGGCAGGACCCAAGGGGCATACATGTCCGATGGATGCAATGGAAACACGGTATCGGGTAATGCATTAGAGGGCGAGTATTTCGGGCTGTACTTCATGTCATGCAACGACAACCTGATCACGGGTAACAACATGACCAGCAACATGACAGGTATCTATCTTCTTGGTTCCAACGTGAATAATAGTATCTGGTTAAATCGATTTCACGCGCCAACAACGGCCATGGATGATGGAACCCCGGGCACGGCGTGGGACAAGGCATGGCTTGGGAACTGGTACCTGGATTACAGGTCAAAGTATCCCGATGCAGTTCATGACGGGACATGCTGGAACGCGGGTTATAACATCACGGGAACCGCAAACGATCCGCAAGCCGACGCGGTCATGGGCTTCAAGCGGGAGTGGCTCAGGTTCTGGCGGCCGGTCGATTGGACGGGGCTCAACTGCTATATCGTCGCGGACCCGGCATCGGCCAAGAAGAAAAAGTGAATCGGTTGTATTTCCCTTTACAAGCCGGATTGCTCGACATGTGTTATTTCATCTGCATCCTTCGTGAAATGAACGACGTGATCCGCGTATCTTTCGAATGTATCGTCATGTGATATCACGAATAGTTGCTTGAATCCCTTGATGTTCTTGATGCACCTGGCAAGGTTCTCCCGCTTTTGCGGATCGAGGTTGGTCGTCGGCTCGTCAAAAAATGCGAAATCCACGTTCGTGAGAACGCGCAATATTGCCAAGCGAATAGCGAGTGCGGCAGCCATTTGTTCCCCGCCTGAGAGCTGAGAGAAGGATTTCTGGGCTTGAGGCGTGCTCTCGACAAGGTCGAAATCCTCCTTCCACTCGAGCCGGACGGCGTCCTCGTCGAGGAATTGCTTGAACAGCTCGTTTGCCACGCTGTTGATGGTAGCGAGAAGGGCCTTCGTGATGACCGGACCCGCTGCCTTGAACCAGTCCCGAATTGAAGTACTGAAATCCTTAATTTCTTTCAATTCGTTCAAGATATTGTTTACCTTTTCAAGCTCGTCAACACGCTCTTGAATTTTCACCAGTCTAGCATCGATATCGGATAGCCGATTCCTCTTCCCCGTGATGGTGGCTTCAAGCCTTGCATTTTCCGCGGTAAGCTCGTCCTTCCGTGCACGCGCATCATTGAATGCCTTCTCGTCAAACTTGGCTTCGACATCGGCAAGCGTTTTCCCCAATTCTTGGAGGTGTTGTTTCATGCGCGTCACCTCCCCGTTGATCGCCCGTGCTTCGTCATCAAGGGCGTTGAACTTGCCCGCGAGCACCTTGTTCTGGTTGTACGTGTCGTGCGCAGCTTTCGTTTTTCCCAGGTCAGCCTGTATTGAAGCCAACTGGGCCCGCACATCCGGAAGCTTTCCAGCGTGCTTCTTCAGGGGACTGATGGATTCCTCGAATAGGATCTTGCGTCGTTCCTTGGCTTGCCTTTCGTGTAGAAGCGCGGGTAATTCCTCATCGATTTTTTGCTTGTTGGTCCTGTATTTATCGACAACAGGTTCAAGCTTCTTGCGATCAGCAGTTAATCTATCGAACGTCGCATGTAGGTCCGCCGCGGAACTAATGGCGAGCTCGAGCGCGTTTATCTCACCATCCGTGTCGGCGACTTGCTGCATGATCGTCCCGGCAAGCTCTTTGCGCCCCTTCATGTTTTCCAAGTCTTTCGCGTCGCGTCGCAAGGATTCAAGTCGTGCTTGCACGATATCTTTCTGAACGGCGAATTCGGAGCGTTGCTCCAAGTATTCATCGATTTCATGCTGGAAATGCTCGTCCAAGGATCCTTCCTTGATGTTCTTGCAATGGTCGTGCAAGAACGGGCATAACCCGCCGCTTGCCGCTTCCTTGTTATCTCTTGCTTGGGAAACGCGGGCATCGATGCTGGCAATGCGCGAGATGAGGGACTGGAGCTCCGCCTCGTTGTCCGGGATCATCTTGACGGAGCCTTCAAGCGTGGCAACTTGTTGCTCGTCAACGGCACAATCTTCCACCTTTCTTGCAAGCTCGCCCCTTTTCCTTTGCAAGTCCACGAGCTGTTTCGTGTCCCTATCGAGCTTGTCCAAGAGAGACTTTATGTTCATGATCTTGTTCGTGATGGCTTCGTACTCGTCGAATCCGGCCTTCAACGAGGCGACGGTTACCTTCAAGGCCTCGATTGCTGCAATGCGTTCGTTCACGCTCGCAATCTCGCTGCTCACCACGGCGTGCTCTCGCTCGAGCCCGTCGAGCTGCTCCTTGATCTTGGCAAGTTCGGACTCCGAAACCCGCAATTCTTGCTCCTTGCGCGAGAGAAGCTCATGTTTATCGTGATCTTGGGTCGTTTCATTGCATTTTTCCCTCGCAACCCTTGCTTCCGCAAGATTCTTGTCGATGATAGCAAGAATGCCTTCCCGTTCACGTAGCAAGGTTTGTTTCGTTTGAAATGCTTGCCGGACCTTTTCAACTTCAGCCTTGTTGGCTTCCATGCGCTTCACGTCGTTCTTGGCTGACTCAAGCCCGGTAGCAACATCCCTTGCCTTCTCGATCATGATCGCGATCTCGGCTTGGATGCCCTCCTTTTCAGAGATCAGCTCACCTTTCTGGCTAATTTCTCCCAACAACCCGCTCTCTTGGATGGTATACGCATTGATCTCGCCATCAAACGTGTGCTGGATCTCGATGTGCTTGTCGTACGCTTTCTTGTACACGTCCACGTTCAAAATCGGGCCGAAAATGTCCCTCCGTCTCGCGCGTGTTTCCAGGAACGGCATCGTGAACGTTCCTTGATCGACACCAATCGCATTCTGGAAAAGGCTCTTCATGTCAAGCATTCTATCGATGGCCATCTGTTCTCGAATCCACGAAAACACGTCGCCACGGGCTGCGAAGGTTTTCTCGATACCAGAATCCGCGAAGCACACGCGGGGCATGGTATTCCCCCCGCCAATCACGCGGCGCACGTAATATTCCACGTCATCCTTTCCCGTGAAATACACCGTGACGGTTCCGGTACTCGAACTACGGCCGGAGGTATCGGTTCTAACAAAGTCACCTTGGTTTTCTGAGATGCAATCGAACAACACGTAACCGATCATCTTCAAGACGGTTGATTTTCCCGAACCGTTCAAGCCGGACAAGACATTGATACCATCGGTGAAATTCACCGTGGTCCGCTTGTGTGTCGTGATGTTATCCAGGATTATTTTCGTGATCTTCATGAATTCCGCTCACCCGTCCAAGCCATCGTCATAATCTTCCCCATCGAGCTCGTCTATGAACTGTTCTTGCTTGGTCCCGCCCGCCTTCTTGTCGGTGAATGTCACTTCTTCTTGCGTGGTGCTGGTCTGCCTTGCCACATGAGAAGCGGGGGATGGACCCGTTGCTGGTTCGAATCGGGCATCAAAAATGGTTCCACCTTCAGGTTTCAGGGTTGTGACCCAAAATTCCTTGATGGATTGTTCCATCTCATCGATGCTAGAACTCGACGTGTTCAACTGTTGCTTCAGCATGCTCATGAGGGCGGCCACGACCTCCTTGTGAGCCTTGTAGACATCGTGCGTGGCCACGAGCCCCTCGAACGTCTCTTTTTCTATTTGCAGGATGGTCTTTCCCTCGTTGTAATCCACGGTGACGTCATCCAATTTAGACCGGACGCGTGAATTCACGCGCACGACAATCACGGTTAGCTGTTTCTCCAGCTCTTCCTTGATCTTCCTCGAATTGAACTGGATCATCGAATACGGGACGCGCCCGTCGATGAAGAGAAAAAGCACCGGGACATCGAGGTCGGAACCGTCTATCACGGCGGGCGGGTCGGCTTTTTTCAAATCCCGCAAGGCGGGGTGGTTAACGACGAATTCCAAGGTTTGTTCGAACGTGGCATTGTGGTCGCTATCAAGCTGGATGCCTATCGCCGTGAACCGGCGGTTCGGGAGCATGCCGGGAACCATCGGTTTGCCATTGGTGAAGTTCACGGTCTGGACGTTCTTGGTGTGCTTGTCGAGATATTCAACGATGATCGCCCCGCGATCGAATTCCTTGAAATATTCCTTGCCACTGGTCACCTCCGTGCTGCCGGGGTTGAATATCCACGGGTCGCTTGCCGGGCGCATGCCTTGCTTGTGATAATGCCCGAGGGCAAGGTAATCAACCTTGTCGTGCAAGGATTCCAATGCGGGATCGTCAAGGGTAACCATCAACTCGTCAGCATCATCCTCCTCATCATCTTTCACGCCCAAGTTCTTGACACCCATGTGCATCATCAATATGGTGATTTTGCTCTCGTCCGCCTTGATGGCATCGCGTATCGGGACGAGATACTTTGCAGTGTTGATGCCAAGATACCTCACGCCATAAATCATCGCGTCACCGATGGTGATGTAGCCGCCTTTCTTCCCGGCGGGGGTAGTTGCCGTGAAAACGATTTTATCATTTTCTTGGTTTTCTTCTTTATCCAGCAAGATGATCAAGCCTAGCTCGGCAAGAAAGTCCATCCACGAACGTTTCACGCCGTAATTATACCCGGCATCATGGTTTCCTTGTATGGCAATGATTGGGACATCCTTGTGAAACCTTTCTTTGCACGCCCCCTTGAATGCCGTGATGATGGAATGGATGGACGTTAACGTTGCAGGAGCCACGTTGCTTTTTTCAAACACGTCACCCGCAATGAGAACAAAATCAACCTCGTGATCCAAGGCGACTTGCAACACGTTCTTGAATGCCCGGTTGAAATCCTTGAACCGTTCTTGCGATTGGTATTGTTCTAAGCCGAGATGGGTATCGGCAATGTGCATGAATTTGAATGGTTTCATCCGTAAACCTCTCTAATACAAGTCATCGTAACTGTTTTTGTGTTGCTCTTCATGGTCTTGATCATCTTGTCTTCTTTCTCCTTCTTCCCGGCCTTCTTGGAATCCATCTCCATCGTTATCGCTTGGAAGGGGTTCATCAGCCCGTTGCACGACAGGACGGTATTGTTTTAACACGCGCTGCCTCAACGGTAGTATTTTCCGTATCTCGGGGATATCGGTGTAGGAGAATTTCCATGCACGCTCGCTTGGTGTATCCTTCACCAGGACGCGGGTTACATCGGGAGGCATTTTCGTGACAAGCGTTTCAAGCCCGGATGCATGATTACCCGTGACTATGAATCCATCGGCACGCGTCTCGTAATCAAAGGGAAGGGGGTCGGTGACGGTTGCCCGTGAATGCCAGCGCAATGTCGTCACCTCGGTCGTTCCTTTCTCGTTGTTGATAACGAGGTCCTTGCTTGAATTGCAATATACCATGGCAAGGCGACGCACATCGGCCACGTTGCTCATGATCTCTTTCTCATGTGGGATGTAATCAAGGAATGCTTGGCTGCACGTGATGATGACCTTGTTCTTGGCACGGGACGTGAGCACGTTGAACCTGTTCATGTCATAAATGAACTCGCGCTCGGCCTCGATCTGGTCGGGATCCGATATGCCAATAGACGCAACAATCAAATTCCGGTCGGATCCTTGAAATTTTTCCACGGAAACAACGATTTTCTTGAGATATTGCATCAATTTTGCGGGAGGCATTTTCGTGACGTGCTGCATCTCCTCGTTGATAGCATGGATGATCATGCGCCCTTGCGCGTTGTGCGGTGCAACCACGCCCACTTTTTCCTTCCAGAAGTTTTCCTCTTCCGTGGAATTCCGCGGGGCAACCATCCGGTAATATTCCAAGACGATCTGCTTCACGATATCGCATTCCAACGGGCTCACGGAGATTTCATACTCCCGCTCGTGGATGATCGTCGCGACCACCTTGCCTGGCTGGAGCACGTCCTTGACCCACGATTCCTTGACGGCATGAAGATTTCCTTGCAGTGTTTCGGTCCCGATTCGCGCATGCGGTTTCAACGATTTGTACAACCGAAGCTGGTTCGTGAACTCGACGATGTCCGCGTGCGAGCGATAATTGGTCTCGAGCTGCATGTAGTTTATCCCGTGATGTTCCACGTAATAGCTAAACAAGCTCCCGAGAACTTTTTCTAGGTTTTTCGGCGGGGGCACCGGCTGAACAGGGGGCAGCTGGTTGTGATCCCCCACGATCACGAGCTTCGTGAGTGCACGATCCTCGAGCGTGCCTTCAAGCGCGAGTTCACCAGACGGCAGCCATCTGATGGGGATGGAAGCCGGGATCACGTACTGGAGGGACGCGAGCACGTGATCGGTTGGAACTTGACTGGCCTCGTCGACGATGATCAAGTCAAAGGCGAATTCAAGATCTTGATCCAAGCGCTCGTTGAGATAGTATAACTGGTGTGCATTCGAAAACAGGATGAAATCCGATTCAAGTAACCTGTTTAAAGGCTTGGATTCCGTCACCTTGTTTTTTTCACCGTTCCACGTCCATGAACCGTTCGACTTTCGCACCAGGTCATTCACGCGCGGGCTTCCGCTGACCTCGTCCACGGGACCTTGATATTGCGAGTGCAAGAACACCTTCATCATGGATGCAGCTCTCGTGAGGGTACCGTGGCGGTCGCGACTCTTGAGCAGCTTGTCCACGATCACCCTGATGGCAGCATACGAAAACGCGGTGACAAGAACCCGGACGGGCTTGTTACCGGCTTGCTTCTGGCGGTGATAAAACTCGTCGATCAAGGCTGCGATGGTTTGTGTTTTCCCCGTGCCAGGTGGGCCTTGAATTGCATAAACGACATGACGGAGTGATTCAATGATGGCTGCTGCTTGGGATGCATCGGGCGATGGCCAGACGTTCGTGTTTAATGGAGGCAAGACACTGAGCGGTTGGTGCTTGGTAAAGATAAATGGCGCATACATGTACGTTTCAGGGGCTTTAAACGACCCGGACGTGGAGCCGGGCATCTGCGGGTTCGACGTGATCTCCCACGCCACGGCAAGCTTGAAACCCAGCAAGCTCGTTCCAAGCGATTCCCGTTCCAGCAGCCCTGGTAGCTTGCCACCGGAATACAGCTTCCTTGACCACGCGTCCATGGAGGTCGGGTACAAGTACCACGGGCTCTGCGCGGGATCCTGCCCGACCTCGTCGCGATACAGAGCAAGCAAATCATGCTTGCCAGGGGCTGTCGAGACGCGGTACGCGTTCTCGCTCGAGTCCCAATGAATGGACTGGATCGTCACTTGCCACTCGCTCGCCCATTGACCGATGTACATGTCACGTTTTTCCTCGGGAATGAGCAGCACGCGGTCTTCCTCCCCGACTTTCATGTTAGTGCTCATCCCGCGCAAGTAAAAAATATGCATGAATAAATTATTACCAAGATCTCTACATTGTAAATCCGTGACCTTTGCAGCAACGAGCTTCCCGATGCTGTAATCCGGATAGATGGTCCTGAAGTTCTCGACCTCCCACTCGGCCTCGGCGCCACTCAGTTTTGAATACATGTACCACACGCTGGAAACGGGGTGGTAAGTCTCGTCCAAGCGGACTGCATTGTAATCCCGGTTCGTCACCGGTTTTGCGAATTTCGATACGCTCTTGCCGTCCTTCTGGAACTTCCAGCGCAGGCCTTCTATCACGCCCATCTTGTACAAGATCTGGCCTTCAATCTTCTTCCGTTTTTCTTCTAGTTCCGCTATTTTTGCAGGATTCGTGTTGAGGTAATTATACCAAGGGTTAAAATCCATGTAGTTGAAATGCTCGTGCCAGTAATAATCGGAAACCTTTTTCTTGTTGTTGACTCGCTCGTCTATGGCATGCCACGTGTAATTGATTTTCAAGGGAAACCCGACCACGCTTTCCACGAATGCTTGGATATCGTATAGCTTCTTGTGCTGGTAGGGGTGGGATACCTCGGATTCCGAGGGCGTGAACCACGCGATCAACTCCGAAAACTTGTTCCAGATAGGGGTGTTGATGAATGAATTCAAGTTCCGTTCCAGCATCTCCTGCATGTGGATCTTTTGTTCCTCCGCCCAATAGAATATCCCCGTGTTAGGCATCATGACTTGGTTTGGGTTAATACCGCTCACTGCCATATAATTCTCGATGATGTTACATACCGTGATGATCGAGTGCATTCTCAAAACGAATTCTTTCGCAAGCTCTGCTTCCTTGCAAGAATCGATGCCTTGATTGATGCGAGAAAAATGATAGTGCATTTGTGAATGTTGTGCAATGGTACCATCCTTTTTTGTCTCGTCTTTTAACAGAACCTTTACTTCCTTTAAGATGCCCATTGCATCCTTGTATCTCTTCACGTCTTCAATGCTAACTTCCTTCAACAACGCACCTTCAAGGTTGGCCTTGATGATGTTCAAGTCAGGTTGGCTAGCCGGGTCTTTCCCCCATATCCCACACCAGTGATCGAACGCCAGAGCGAAAGGGGCACCCGGGGGCATGGCGATAGACAACCTGATGCCCGCGGCAAAGGCGATGGCATTTCCTTGGTCAAACTCGACGCAAAACGTCACGGCCAAGGGGGTGAACCGGGGGATGGCGAACGAATAAACCAAGCCGGCGGGTGGATAGAGGTCCTTGTTGTAGTATAGCCCCTTTGCCTTCAATTCCAGGCGAGAGATCTCGGGATAGATCGGGTTTGGAATCGATGTTGTTGGAAACGCGCGAATCCGCTTCGCAACATCTCCCACGGTAAGGAACCCTGCTTCTTTCAACTGCTGGGCCAACGATGGTGACACGTACGGGATCAAATCTACCGCCCAGGTTTCTGGATGGTCGTTCCCGCCGGTACAAAGCGTGTCCACACAATCATCGAGATACGGGCAATACCCGCAAGTTGGCTTTATTTTCAAGGGAACAGCCTCGACCTTCAACGGCGCGGATACCCATAATGAGCGAACCGTTGATGAAGCATGCTTCATGATGCGCAAGCCCTCGTCCGGTTTCACGATGATGGCCAGCTTCCTCACGGCATCCGTGTCTGGGATGGAGTAAGGAGGTTCGACCCGTGGGATGATCCCGTTCCCATCGATGCGAACGAAATACTTGTCCTCCACGCCTTGCTCCTTGAGAAAACAACTGAGGGCCCACGCGTAATACATGACCTCGATGAATTGCTTTTTACCGACCTTGTCTTCCAGCACGTACTTTACATCGAAAATGTTAATGGCCAAGCGAGTTGCCAAGTCGCGGTCCGGAACGTCCTTGACATTCCCGTCCGGAAGTAACTCTTGCACGGCCTCATTACTCTTCGGGATCATTCTTTCGATTATCAGAACGTCGGGACGCAAGCTTTTTAATTCAGGAGTCACGACACCCGGTTTCTGTGGAAAAAATACCTGCTTGAACTCCAACGGGGGCTCATACTCGTGTTCCACGAGGATGGCTACGCGAGCGGGAGAAGCCAGGACGATAGGGTGTAGGCCTGAAAAAAACGCCCCGTTTAACCTGACGTTTCTATGGGCTGATCCGCCAGGCATGTTATGGAAGAGCGGGTAGAGTTTCGATTCGTATTCCTTACCCATCTTTTTGAGATATTGAGACCGTTTACGACCGCCTTGTTTCACGGGTCTCACGAGGGCCATCCACGCGGGTTCTCCATCACCTAGTCTTAAAAAGAGCTGGCGCTCGCAATCCGAAAGAATGAATTCAGCAAGAATACCCTTGTCAAGCTTCCCCACGAGAATGCACCTCTATGTATGTTGATGACCCGAGCTTGGAAATTGCACTGTTTCTATCTACCGTCACGCTCGTGCGATTATAACCCTTGTTATTTTAACAAGGTAAAGATGTCATGTTTTTTATCCGAAGTGGTGCCATGAATTTGTGTAACGGGAACGAGAAGGGCAATCTAAAACGATTTTCCACCGGGTAAATCCCCCAGATCATCATCAATCGTCGCTCGTGGGGGCGTGGATGGTTTCCTTGAAAAAAAAATGCGTGCAAGTATCACGGGGCAATGTCCACCGTTAATGATGTCCCCGCGGCCCCCGGGGGTCATAATGTCTAGATGGGAAGGCATCATCCGCCCGGTCCGCGGGTTGCGGATCCGGACCGCCCACGTGAGCGCGTGACCGCACCGGGGACAGGGTTCCTTCACGTCTGCCATGTACACGCTATATCATCCGGGGTCAAGGTTCCTTGCCCCCGGTTGAAGCGCATGAATCTATAATAACGACCAGCTTTTTTCGGGTTGTTTATCAACCTATTTCAACCTGTCAAAACATAGATCGATGAAAATCAAGAAGTAAAAAAGGGAGAAAGTGCAAGGACGTGACCTGCAACGGTAGGGCGTGGTGGGTGGGCGTCGATTGCGGGGCGAGCCTGCACGCGTTCTTCAGGGAAGGCATCGCGGGGTCGATCGCGTGCCTGCCGCCGGTGTACCTCGCCGGGCAGGTCGACCTGTCGCTGCTGCACCAGCATTCCGCCGGGACATGATGCACGTCTCTCCCCTTTCTTTTCTCGTGCACGTGGCAAAAGAAAAGCGGAAAAAAAACGAAATGGAAGTCTCAAGGAAACTCCGTCTGCAGTTTCATCGTCGTGTTCACGAGCTCCTGCGCTGCCTTGACTGCTCGCATCACTTTCTGCATGGCTCCTGTTAACTTGAATTTGCCGCTCATCAATCCTTGTATCGGGTCCAGTTCCTTCGTGAGCACCTTTTTCCAGTTAGAAATCTTCCCGTCGTACACGAACTCGGGCTTGACGCCCGGGTCCTTCGGGTCCTTGACCGCGAATGCCTTCCTGCATTTCCCGTGCCACAGGTCGAAGTACGCGGCGTTGATGACCTCGTTGGTTGCATCGTTTCGCACGATGAAGATGAAATCCCCTTCCCACGTTGCGGCAGCCGTCTCGTAGGCTGGATTGTCGTTCAGTGCTTTGGAATACGCTTCTACCCATTCTTGTGACATGAACAGCATGTTGTTTCACCCGTGTGGTGTCTCGGCGCCCCCGAACCGCTTCGGGCGCCATTCCAATGAACTTCGCAGTTCACCATTCTCCCTTCTCGTTGTGGCATTAAATAGTCTTTGAATCCGGGTGCCCGTCGCGCGGGGCTGGTCGTGGGTACCGTGGAGATTCGGGCAATGTTTAAATAAGGAAGGGTGCATACAGACCAACGGGAGGCTTTGTACTCGGAAAGGCCCGTCCCGTTAGGACGAATGTTCCTAAAATCGACTAGAACAAAAGGTGTAACGAACAAATGACTGGAAAGAAAAGCGAAGTGAAAGAATCGAGTTGGCTCATGAACCTGTTCATGCTCATCGTTGGTGGCATGACCATCACGCTCGCCGTGACGTATTACATCTTCCAAGTAACCGGCGTCCCCTCGTGGTGGCCGTTCGTGGGCATGGGAACGTTGGTGTTCTTGCTCATGGTCGGTAGCCTGCCGGTCGGCATCTGGATGTTCATCGCGGCGTTCGGCTTGTGGAAGGAGAAGGCATGGGCGCTTGGCGTCTCGTTCGTCTGCCTCACCATCATCCTCGTCAACGGTGCCTATGGCGTCATCATGGCCATCATCTCGGACCCCGTCAACTTCTGGCTGGTGTGGGCGGACTGGATCGCGTTCATCATGGTTCTCTTCTCGGCCGTTGGCATCATCTATCTCATCGCCACCCGGGGCCGCTACCACTGAACGCGCGTGCGGAACGCTAGGACGCCGGAACGCCAAGACGCTAGGGCGCATTCCATATATTCCTTTTTTCTCACGTCCTCGAAACGGGGAAACGCCCCACAGCATGGTCGTAACGGCCACGAAGAAGGACATAACTGTCCCGAGCAATGTCCTCGGCAAGAGCCTAGTGGTGTTTTGCTACGAGAGAATGCTGAGTGCTATAATAAAATTGCCGGGCAACGTCCTCGGGCCGTCCTCGGGCAACGTCCTCGTGCCACCGTCACCGCACGGCTCGCTTCGGGACGAGGGAGAACGTCATGATCTGCCCGCCCTTGATCGAGAAATCGATCGTTCCGTCCATGTCCAGCAACGATTCCACGAATTCCTCGTTGAGATTCACGAGGGATGCCCTTGCCAGCCCGAAGGAGACCCGGAGCGTGCCTTGAATGCGGTCCTTGGTGGGGTTGAACAGCCTTGTTACAAGAATTGCATTTTCATCGTTGGCTCGATTGATAACCTCCTCGTCCAATGATCTTCTCGCCACTTCCTTTATATAAACGACAAAATGCCCTTCAAACCTCAGTGCTTCGACGATCTGCTGGTCAACGCACTCGTCCACCACAAATCTCAGAAATTCGGTTCCGTGGAAGCCTTAAGTACCACCGGGTCGAGGTATCTCGCGACCACGGGTTCCCGGCGGGTTGCCATGAGTTTCGACCACGTCTTCAAGGAAGTGATGCGTGTCCTGTTCGGCGCGTGCAATGCCAGCCCACGCGAGGTTGGCAAGTTGCCATTGCGCGTCGACATGGTCGTCACGTGCGAGAATGGACCACCGCCGGCGTCCAAGGTGCCGTTGCTGGGCAGCCGTTTCTCCCGCGAGAACTTGTTCGAGTACAAGAGTAGCCGGGACCATCCCAAGGCGACCGACCTTTCGAAGCTGCTCGGCTACGTCGGGCTCCACGCGGAGCAGCATGACATCTGCATCGACGCGATGGCAAGCAGCCTCACCGCGTGGTACGTCACCGCGAAACGTCCCGCGTTCCTCGATGGGCTGGTTGCACACGGTACCGCCGCTTCCACGGGCGAGCCCGGCGTGTACGACATCGTTGGCAGGTTCCCGTGCCCGTGCCGGGTCGTGGTGTGCGATGAGGTCACCGTGAACGAGGAGAACGTCCCGTTGCTCGTCCTCGGGTCAATCGATACCATCAAGGCCGGCATCCGCCACATCGCGGGCTCGACCCGCGAGTTGCGCCACGCGATGGAAAGGATTATTACCACGATCTATCTCTATTACCACGACGAGGTGAAAGGTATGACCGAGATGAACGAGATACTGCCGGCGGACATACGCCGGAACGTGAAGCACGCGATAGAGGACCTCGGGCTCGATTCGATCATCGAGGAGATTGGCATTGACAAGGTCATCGACTCGGTGGGCATTGACAAGGTGATCGATTCGGTGGGCATCGACAAGCTCAAGGATGCCATCTCGCGCCACGAACGCAAGGCAAGATCCAAGTAAGCTGCTCGTTACACCGATATCCGTGTTTTTTTCGGGCGCTGGTGTGCGATCGATAAATACGTATCGCTACCGTTATCCTTGAATGATGGCCATTTCCTGCCGGGGGTGTTTATCTTTGTAACCGTTTTTCTCTGATATGGCTTTTATCCTTGCATTTATGTCTGTCATTTCAGTTGTAATTACATATAACACGAGGAGAAGAGGAAACATGGTGAATATAAAACATGCAAGAAACCAATCTACAAAGAACATTGAAAAACAATAAAAAAATTAGGGTTTCTCTAACCTGTATCACATGGAGTTTTTTCGTGATGTATGCAATAGGTGTAACTTTTCGTCCGCGCATGAATTTTCCGACATACAATACGCCAGAAAGATATTTACCTTTATCCTTTGGCTTTTCGTTTATTGATTGGATTGCACTCGCGTGTAATATATTCACAATCATCATTTTTTTTCATCTCTCTAAAATCAAGCATCATTCTTCATCATCTCAAAATTCTCTTCCAGAATACGACATTCAAGACACGAATGCTACTTTATTCAAATCTGTTTTTAACAAAGTAAGAATATTTATTCAATCACTAACAATGAAACAATTCACTCTTAGCATATCCTGCTTATTGGTTTTAAATTTGGTCTTGTATGTTTTCGGGGTGAATTTTCGCCCATGGTGGTGCTCGGGATGTAGTTTAGTAGTGTTATGCTACACGTCGCCGTTTTCGCTTTTCGTGGTTGATTGGGTTCTTGCTGGTTGCACAATTTTTATGATTATTTTAACACGTTCTTGGTTAAGGAAAAATTAACGCCCGCATCCCTCAATCGCCCGAGCGACTCGATCGCAAAGGAAATACTCGAAAAGAGGTGAATAAAAAAAACTTGAAAGGGGAATGGAGGTAATGATTCTGCTGTCCTCACGCGGATCGTCTAGGCACAAGGGAGAATGTAAGAATCTGGCTACCCTTGATGGAAAAATCGATCGTTCCATCAACGTCGAGCAAGGATTCCACGAACTCCTCGTTGAGATTCACGAGGGAAGCCCTCGCCAGCCCGAAGGAGACCCGCAGCGTTCCTTGCACGCGCTGGCCGGTGGGATTGTACACGCGCACAACCACGGCATCTTCCCGTTCTGCTTTTTTCACCGCGGAGACCACCAGCGAGCCCGGTTCCACGGTGATGAAGCCTTCCTCGTTCTTCTCCAGCGGTATGGGTGCTTGGAACCGTGGTTGCGGCACGTAGAAGAAGTCCCGGGCGGACGAGGTGGGTGTCGCTGCTCGCAGCGGCACGTGGAGGAGCTTCATGACCTTGAAAAGCCCGGCCTCTTCCCAGCTGCCCGCGTGCGGGTGCACGGCGAGCTCGAACCGCATGCGGCGCTTGCACTGCGCGCCCGGGGTGGGCAGGAACGGCCCGTTGAGCCCCGATGGCCGCCCGAGGTGCCCGCGTGAAACGGGCATGCCGTCCCTGCTCAGCCAACCAACGGACCTGAACAAGGTGAAGGCAATCGCGTTCCGTTCGCGCTCCACGATCTCGAATTCTGGCAGTCCCCTTGCATGGATCGCGAGTCCCGTTTTCCCGTCGGACATGTCCACGAATCCATCCGCGTGATACAATCCTTGGGCGGGCTGGTACCAGCCATCATCCTTTGGTAGCGTGACGGGGCGCTCCATCACCATGAAGTGGTCGGCCGCGCACGACTTCGTGATGGCGGGATCGGTCGGGAACAGCACGCGCAACCTGTGGTCCTCAGCAAAGTTATCGACGTCGATCGTGACGCGCAAGAAGCGCTCCCCGGGATATAAAACCACCAACACGTGCACCGGCAAGTCGACCATGACGTCGCTGCGTTTCCGGTTTTTCGTGATGCACGCCGGCACGGGTAACACGACCTGCACGTGTGCTTGTTGCTTGACGCCATCCCGGGTGACGGGGCCAACGGTCGCCTTCAAGCCCCTTGAATGCACGGGTGCCGGTTCATGCATGGGCGCGTAATCGTACTCGTCCCCATCATCACCTTCGTCTTCGAACAGAAAGATGTCGTTCCACGTTTTCCCGGTTTTCTTGTGATGCAACGACACCGTCCCGTCCGCGTGAATGGTGGCTTTCAAGTGCTCGTTCTCGAGCACGTTACTCGCTCCGGACGCGGGCTCGATAGCCGCGGGAACCGTGCTTGGTTCAAGGAACCATTTCTTGAAACCAAGGGCCGGTACCTTGCCCGCGATGAATTCTACTTCGTGTAGTTTAAACCTGTTTCCAAATAGCGGGTATAACCTGTCTCCTTCTTCAATATTCCGGTAATCCTCGATGATGCGCGTTGCTTGGCAAGGCACGGGTTCGCCGTTTTCATCAACGACCAGTATCTCCTTGTCTTGAAATGCTAGCGGCGGGGCGAGCAAGACCCTGACCGGCCCGCTCTGCATCCAGTTGGTCGCGTTGAACACCACGAGGGGAACACGCTTGCCCTCCTGGCGAGGGATGGTTCCCATGATGAACGCAGCCGCGCCGTTCCCGAGCGTTTGCAGCACGTCCATGATCTCCGCGAACCGAGTTTCCATGTCGTCGTGCACGCGGTCGATGCTGCACCCGCAAATCGAGTCATGCGGGTGGTTCTTGAGCAAGAGCTTCCACGCGTGCATGATCTCGTCGGATGGGTAGTTTGCACCGAGATACCATGCCAGCGAGCATAGCATTTCCGTCCAGTTTTCCAGCTCCGTCGATGCCTCCCAGTTCGCTAGTTTCAAGTACATCCGCGATGACAAGCATGCCGGCGTGACTTGCGTGTACGCGGATCCTCGCATCTCGCCAGCCAGCACCTGGAAATCGGAGGATACCTCCTGGAGATCGTTGAAATAATCTTCCAGCTTTGCATGCCGCAATACCATAGCCTCCGAGAGCTCCTCGTCCTTGTTGAAGAAGTCCACGATATCCGGGACGTTTTCATCCGGGAAGAGGTGGTCGGTGCCGTTCATGATCAGGAAGTTCTTGGTGGCCGAACGCGGCGCCAGCCGCTCCACGGCGGAGAGTATCTGGACCAGCGCACCCATGTGCTGGTACTCGCCCGTGGCGGCCCCTTCCGAGAGGTGCGACGCGTTCCCGTATCCCTTTATGTGGTGCAAGGTGAGTACCTTCGTGCCGTCCGGGCTCGCCCAGTGAAATTCCAGCGGTGTTTTATCGTTAAGCCCTTTCGCTTCCTCGTGGCCGCCGAATAGCGGTGGATAGCCCCTGAAAAGGTAACACGACTTTATGTTGAAGCCCGCCAGTATCTGCGGGAGCTGCCACACGTGGCCGAACGTGTCTGGCACGTACCCCACGTGCATGGGCGTGCCGTACCTTGCGGCGATCGCGTGCCCGATGAGCAAGTTGCGCACGAGCCCCTCCGCGGATTCGAGAAACTCGTCTGCCAGCACGTACCACGGGCCGACCACGAGTTTTCCCCCGGCGATTGCATTTCGCAGGGCATTTTCTTGCCCTTGCCTCACTTCCAAGTAATCCTCCAGCGGCGCGGTCTGGCCATCGAGCATGAACGAGTTCCACCGTGGATTACTTGCCAAGGCCAATGCCTTGTCTACGACGTTGATCAATCGCAACCGGAACTCGTTAAACGCGAGGTACCATTCCCGGTCCCAATGTGTATGCGATATCATGAACAAGTTTTTCTTTTCAGCCATCAATAACAACCAGAAAAATGATGTTGTGTTAGATGAATACGTGTTTATTGATACATTATCCAGAGAACAAGCCGTTGGTCAACCCGTGCAAGAACCCCTTCTTGTCCCCCGATTCATCAGCGTACCTGGCCAGCTTTATGTAGTAGAAGAGCTGCCGCGGGGAAACTTGCACTTGGCGTTGCTTGGCCTGCTCGATGATCTCGCGGAGGTACTCGCCGGCGCGCTGGCTCTCGAGCCGGCTCGCGATCGACTCGAGCGGGATGTCGTAGTTGAAGTCGATCAAGATGAACCGGCGTTGCTGCGCGGGATCGGGCGTGAAGTGCACGTCCCCCGTGCGTTTCGGGTTCGCGGTGCATATCAAGAAATGGCCCGGCGTGCCTTGCACGACATGGCCGCCGAAGCTGTACGTCGCGACGTTTGCGGTCATCAGCCCGTCCAGCGCGCGTGGCGGCATGCGCCCTATCTCGTCGCCCACGACACCGATGCCTGCCATGGCACCGATGATCAGCGCGTTCAAGTCCCACAAGGCAACGTTCTCGAACGAGAGATCGTACTTGGTGATGTCGGAGACCACGTCCGGGGGTACCGCGTTGGGCTCCTTGGTCGCCAAGTTCAGGAAGAACGAGAGCTGCTGGCTCCTGGCGTACATTTTCGGCGCGTTGATCTCGCCCACGATCTCGTCGGGCTCGGTGAACGGCGCGAAGTTCGCGAATGCAACGCCGGGATCGTCGTCCTTGACGCTCCTGATCTTCCTTGCAAGGCTCAACGCGAAGGTTGTCTTACCCATACCCTCATTTCCCCAGAGCACGGGTATCGGGCACTGGTTCTTGAACCTCTCGTCCAGCGACTTGGATTGTTCGTGGTTCCACTGTATCATGTTTGAATACTCGAAGATCGCAGCCACGGACAAGGTCACCGCGTTCCGCGGCAATATCATGCCCTGGAACTCGACGAGGTCCTCTTGCACCTTGGTCGTGTTCGCCGCCATGAATTTCTTCAACGCCTTTACCGGGTCCACGAACGCGTCCTTCAAGACCGGGGAGATGGGGATGGGGCTCGTCAGGTATTCCATGACCGATCTTGTCGCCACCTTCTTGATGGTTTGTTGTACCTTTCGTTCCTCTTCCAAGACCTTCTTGAATGCTTCCACCGGGGTTTGGTTTTGCGTGTCGTTCTTGCTCGTGATCGATTCTCCGTCGCGCGTATCGCCGACCTAGGATTGAGATATATACGCTGGACAAATAATAATTATTCTGAAGAAAGAGCAAAAAGAAGCAGAAAGAACGATAAACGAACGAAAAGGCACCACGTGATACAATCATGGGCATCACGTTCGATTCCCGGGACTTGGCGAGGCTGTTCTCGTCGTCCGACATTTTCCAGGCCACAAACGAGCTCGTCATCGACATGCTCATCAAGAAGGCCTTGGAAGGCGTTCCCGTGGCCGAGGATGATATCAACGAGGCCATCAAGAAGTTAGGCGTCTCCAAGAATCCCGTGACCGCGCTGGAGCGCATGAAAATCGTCATCGTGGGCGATGTCGGTGGCAGGAAGGTCGTCTCGCTGCACCCCATAGTCTCCCAGGACTTGAACCTGTTCCCCCACTTCCTGGAAATCTTGCGAAGCCGCTTCGGGGTCGTCGTGTCCAAGCGCATGCAAAACTTCGGGCGTTACATGAAGTACCTCGATTCCATGGCCGCGCAGGTGCAATTCCTCGCGACGAACTTGAACGTGCCCATGGATATCCTGCTCGACGCGATCAAGGGTCTCTATTCCATCCGCATGGGCGAGAAGGAGGATATGATGAGCTTCCAGGATGCGTTGCGCTTCTACCGCTACAAGGAAAACTTGAACGAGAAGGCGGTGAGCGCGATGCGGGTGCTCGGGGAAAACATGCACTTGTTGAGCAAGAACGACCTGGTCTACCTCAAGCAAACCTTGCTCACCGTTGACAAGATTGCCGCCCAGACCGAGGCCGTGAAGCAAGAATTCACGAGGTTCTCCGTCAACGCGTTCCTTTCGGGCGTCATCAAGTTTGATGACATCCTCGAGTACGAGAACACGGACGAGCTCATCACGCTCAGCTTGTTGATGAAGATGGACCCCGCGGAACGGATGAAAGTACAGGCCGTGGACATGAACGACCCGATCTCGAACTTGATACGCAAGTTCTTGAACCGCGACCTTCCAAAGGGCAGGCGGAAGGCTATCATCGAGATCATCGCGTCATTCTTCCGGGAATTTTTCGTGCGCGAGGGCTTCCTGAAGGACCTCAACCAGCTCGTCAAGGCACTCCAGCAAAAGGAATTCGACGTGAAAAGCACGCTGTTCAAGACCATGAAGAAAATGCAGATGTGGACGCCCGTGTACAAGCAAAAAGTCAAGGCCTCGTCCAGGAACATCTTGCTCGTGAACGATTTGTCCGGTTCGATGATCGCATCGTACATCGGCCAAGTCGAGCTCTTCCAGGGATTGATCGACGCGGTGAAGCAAGACATCGAGTCCGAGATCGTGTTCGTCTCGTTTTCCAACGACACGTTCGCGCACCTTTCCAATAAATCGAGGGGCGATAACAAGGAAGAACTGCTCGGCTTGCTCACGGAGCACACGATGGGATTGACCGACATCAACGCCGCGCTCGAGACCATCAAGACGGGCAAGCCGACGCGCGGCGACTCCTTCACCCCGCCGCACCCGGAAAGCACCATCGTGTTTTTCGTTTCGGACTTGCAGGAAACGATCGGCGGGTCGCTCGATTACGAGTTGCTCGAGGGCATCGTCCGCAACTGCAAGAAATTCTTCGTGTCGATCCCGCGCGAGAATTATTCCAGCGACAATTACGCCGCATTCATCGAAGCCGGTGCCATTCCCGTGCCATTCGAGAGCGTCAGCGACATCCCCGCCAAGATCGTCAAGATCATGGCAAGCGAACTCGCAGGGTGAGGCCGTGCCGTTGCTGGATGAGCTTTTAGTGAACGTGCATGCCGGTGCAACGGGCACCTATGCCTTGTGCATTCACGTTCCGGACGGGCATGGCATCGCCGTCGGGAAGCTGGGTAGCATCCGGTTCGCCCGCGGCCGGTATGTCTATGTCGGCTCTGCCCTTTGCGGGCTGCAGCCACGCCTGCGAAGGCACTTGTCCCGGCACGGCAAGAAGATGCATTGGCACGTGGACTTCTTGCTGCAATACGCCTTTATTGAATTTCTTTGCTTTGCCGAAACGACGCTCAAGAAAGAGTGCGACGTGTCGGCAAAGCAAAGAAATTCAATAAAGGCGTATTGCAGCAAGAAGTCCACGTGCCAATGCATCTTCTTGCCGTGCCGGGACAAGTGCCTTCGTTACCAAGGATGTCAGGTTGCGACTCGACAGCCTCTTCCATGATGCTGTTGATGTCCTTCTTTGCTTCGGCCAACCGGTTCACGAGATGATCCCGCAATAACTTGTCGGCTTCCCGGCGGATTTCCTTTTTCTTGTACCCGTGGTAGCCAGGGATGATCTTAGCCCAGAAACCACCTTTATCTTTAAAGTCTTCGGTGATCTCAGTTGCCTCGTCCGTTTTTGCCTTCATGGACTTCTGTTCTTCCATGTTGGCACCGCAACCAAGGCAAAATTTCGCCTCCGCGGGGTTTTCGGAGCCACACTTGGCGCATTTCACGCCTGGAACTTCTTTTTCTTTCTTTTTCCAGAATCCGAACATATCCATCACAGTTTACGCTCATGCACGTGATTATTAAAACGTGCTCATGCACGTTTTTATTAAATCTCGACCTAAAAAAGGTGATAGCTTGTTTTATAAGGCATTACAAACGTGCATCATGGCATGCAAACTACATTAACACGCGGTCCAACGGTGGAAACATGTCTGCATCTCGCTTGGCGAAGAAGGTGGTCGTGTATTGGCTATCGATCTTTGGGTGTGCGCTTATTGGATTCTGGTTCACCGAGCTCTTCAACGGCATCTTATTTTCGGCAACATATACTTCCATCGATCCTGATACGCTTAGCTGGATAAGTTGGTTTACTGTTTGGTCGGATCACCTAACCTTTTATGCCTTGTTCATGATGAAGCCCGTCACCTGGTGGGCCATGACCATCATTTTTACAGCCGGGGCTACCACGTTGGTTCTATTCTTCTTGAAACCCCGGCTGACCGATCAATAGGTACCCGTGGGTTGCCAATGGCTATCGACCCTCGACAAAAACAATGATATAGCCTCGCGTCCAATGCAATGTTGTACAGCGAGAAATGCCATCACGAGAAAAAACGATGTCAGATGTCGGACAAGGAATCTAGAATCATGGATTATTTCGAAAAGAAGAAAACCATGGAAGAAAAAGAGAAATTTTTTATTGATGAGATGGAACGCGGGTCAAAACTCATCTCGGAACGAAAATACGACGAGGGCGTGAAGGTGCTCATGGCGTTGATGCCTGTCTGTGACGAGCTCCAGTGGAACGACAAGAAGGCGATGATAAAGGACCTCGTGTATGATGCCCGGGAAAAGGAAAAATCGATGGCGGCGGAGGAAAAGCACCGACAATCCATCCTGGACAAGAAGCAACAAGTAACGTCGACGTATAACGAAGCGCTCGATCTCATGGGAAATGCAGCAGAAAAATTTGAAAAGAAAGATTGGGACGCTTCCATCAAGCTCTATCACGACAGCCTCGTCTTGCTCGGGAAGATAAACGCGACCAGGGAGATACAAATTGTGGAGGATGCGATCCAGCGCGCCGAAAGAAAGAAATCGGAGATGTTGCGGGCTGCTGGCACTGTCAAAACAGAGCCTGTAACCACCGATGTTGCTAGCATCGAGGCACACTTGAAAAAGGAGGGAACGACGCAAGATCAAGCAATGGCGCGGGTCAAGGCTATCCAGGATAAAAAAGCAAGGGAGACGAAGCTCGTCGACGAGGCAATGGCTATCCTCGACAAGGCTAATGCAGAGTTGAAGGATGCAAGCAGTCTCAATTTCGTGAGCGCCGATGCAAAAAAGGAGCGGTACGATCAAGTCATTTCCTTGTACGAAGACGCGGCTGCCAAGTTCAACGAGCTCGGGTGGACGAGCGAGGCAAGCAAGGTCAAGGACACCGTAATTAAAGTCAAGAAGGACCGGGATGCGAGCCTCGATGCCCTCGCGCGTAAGCTGGCTGCCGCCCAAGGCAAGATCGCCGCTGCTCAAGAACCGATGACCGGCCTTGCTGCAGCCGCGGAAATTGCCCGCGAAAAGCATGATATCGTTGCAAAGGAGATATTGGAAAAGAAAAAGGAACAACAACGGCAGCGTGATGCGGCATTCGCGGCGCTCGATGCAGCTGCAAGCGCGCTCGACGCGTTCAACAAGAAGTCCAAGATTCTCGGTGGGCAATTGTTCAAGGAGAATGAATATCCCGAGCTCGTTCGCATGTACCGGAAGGCACTTGACCTCTTCAAGGAAGCGAATTGGCTTTCCGAAGCCGCAAAAATCGAGGAATCGATCGAGATATTGCGTAGGGAAGAGAAGGAATTCCTCGTTGAAAAAGCAGCGTTCGAGGCGAAAGAGGGTGAAGCATCGAAACGTGCAAGCAGCATCCCGAGAACACCCGCGATATCCAAGCAATACCAGCGCGACGTGGCACTGCAAGCGAAGCTGGAAACGCGCCAGAAAGAAAAAGAATCGGTACGCGCGGACATCGATCGTTCTCTCGACCTAGGAATCCATCACTACAACCGGCTTGAATATGCCCAGAGCGAGCTGTATTACCTGCGCGCCTACGATCTCATGATGGAAAACGGGTGGGAGAACGAGGCCAGCACGGTCATGGACACGGTGAAAATGATCCGGGAGAAGCGAGAGGCGCGAGAGAAGCTCCTTAACTCGAAGGAACGTGCAATCGAAGATGCAGGGCAATTCACGCGTGGTGTCGAGCAAATTTACGATACCATGGACGTGATCAAGAAACAAGAAGACAAGGAGACGAGCACCGATAAACAACGCCGGTTGCTCGAGCAAAAAGCCCAGAAACAACGGCAGGAAGAGGAGTACTTCGCGGTGCTCGGGCGTGCGCAAGAAGCCTTGAACAACCGGCAATACGCTGTTGCCATCGAGAATTACAACCTTGCCTTGCCCATCGCGCGGGAGCTCAACTGGGCCTCGCAAGTGCGGGACCTGGAGGATTTCATACAACTTGCCGAGAAAAAGCAACGGTTCGATGACTTGCGTGCCAATGAACGGGTGAAAACCGCCGAGGCACGGGATCTTTCAGCGTTCGAGGCTCGTTCCGCTGCCGTGGAACCCGTGATAGATGATAAGGGAAAGGAGCCCGTTCTCACGCAGCGGCAGCGCGACAAGCTCGTGGGTGACGAGGCTTTTGCCTTGCTGGATGATGCCAATGCCTTGCTACGGAATGGCCACCGCGAGGAAGCCATACGGGTCTTTAAAAACGCCATGAACAAGTTCGAGACGATCGGGTGGACCCGTGAAAAGGATGCAGTCGTGCAACAAGTCAAGAACATCGAGCGTGATATGGAGAAGGAGAAGGTCGCTGCATCCAAGGAAATGGAAGCCGTCAAGACGCGAAAAGCCTACGACGCGATAAACGAAGCCGAGCGTTGCTTGCGGAACAAGCAAGCTGACGAGGCCATGACGTGCTACGTTGGAGCCTTGAACGTGTTCGAGGAAGTGGGCTGGTCCAAGGAAGCAACGATGGTCCGAAACCAGATTGAAAAGTTAAAAGCAGATCTAGGCAAGAAGCTTGTTGCAGAAACGGTGGACACGGAAAAAACAAGATCAGACCGGGGATTTGCCTTGCTTGACGATGCACGTAAGTTCCAGAACGATCGCAAGATATTCAAGGCCGTCGAGTGTGCCAGGCAAGCACTGGACGTGTTCACGTCGCTCGGTGACAAGTGGGCGCGGGAAATTGGTATGGTTCAAAAATTCGTCGACGACCTTGAACGTGAAAAGGCAAAGAAAGAAGAGCTCATCAAGAAACTCACGTCCGGGGAATTGTAACCGCCGTTTTTTCACTTCTTTTTACCTTGCTCGGTGCCATCATGCCCGGAAGTGCTTGTACACGGCTTCAGCCGCCTTCCTCGAATGCAATACCAGCGCGAGCTCCTCGATGGAAGCATCCTTCATGCTTGCCAAGGTCTTGAAGTGCTTCTTGAGGGCTTGGGCGCGTTGCCTCCCGATCATGTCTATTTTTTCGAGTTCACTAGCGGTTTCGTCGATTTGCTTGTCGCGCAATTCATGGTGGTATTTCAACGCGAAGCGATGGCTTTCGTCCCGCACGCGTTGCAAGAACTGGAGCCCCTTAGAATCAAGAGGTAGCTTTATGGGTGTGCTCGTCCCCGGCACGTAAATCTCCTCCTCTTGCTTTGCGAGCCCGATGATCGAAAGGTGATCCAACCCGGCACGTTCGAGCTGCTCGATCGCGGCATGTAACTGACCAAGGCCTCCATCTATGACGATGAGATCGGGAGGTTCATCCCTTCCCTCCACGACACGGGCAAATCTCCGGTGTATCACCTCTCCCATCATGCGGAAGTCATCGGGCGTGTCACCAGACGTTATACGGTAGCGCCGGTACCCGTTCTTGAACGGTTTTCCGTCCTTGAAGCAGACCTTGGATGCGGTCGCCATCTTTCCTTGGATGTTCGAGATGTCGTATCCTTCAACGATGGCGGGCGGGTGATCCAGGTGCAATGCTTGCGCGAGGTCCTGCAAGGCTTCCTGGTGGTCGAACGTGGCAAGGTCCCTGTTCAAGGATCGCTTGTGCAAGAGGAAGAAGGCGTTCTTGCGGCCGATCGCCATGAGATCCGGGTTGCTGGATGCAACATTCTCCCTCGGGATTTCCATTTCATCGACTTTCATGCCCGAGCACTTGCGCAGCAAATCCAGCACGAGGTTCTCGTTATCGACGGGCTTAGAAACCATGATCTTGCTGGGGAAGCTCGTTTTTCCAGCGTGGTAATATTCTATCAAGAAATTAGCTAGAATCTCATCATCCGTGTTGATGTTCTTCGTGACATCATATATGAACGGGATCTTGCCAACTAACCTGCCATCCCGCACTTCCATGACAAGGATGAGCATCTCCTCGTCGTTCTTGACCTGGGTGACGGTGTCGACGTCCTTGCTATCTTGTGAAAAGATGGATTGCGGCCTGAACATCTTCTCCATGGCAACAAGCTTGTCCCTGATGGTTGCAGCCCGCTCGAAATCAAGACGCTTGGAGGCCTCGTCCATCTCCCCCTCCAAGGAATCGCGCAACCCCGTGTAATTTCCCCGCAGGAAGAGCACCAGGTTACGGATTCCGGTCCTGTACCGTTCCGCGAAACCCTCCTCCCCCTGGTGCGTGCACGGCGCGATGCACAAGCCCATGTGCGCGTATAAACACGGGCGAGACTTCTTGGCGGGAATGCATCGCTGGCAAGAACAGTACGGGAATAATGAGCGGACGTGCTTCAAGATGCGGATGACGGAATGCTTGTCCGTGTAAGGGCCGAAGAATAAATTCTGTTTCGAGTACCGTTCCGGCCCCCTGATGATGGCAACTCGTGGAAACGGTTCCTCGCACGTGATCATGATGTAGGGGAACGATTTGTCGTCCTTCAAGCGCGTGTTGAACGGGGGCTGGTACTTCTTGATCAAGTCATTTTCGAGGAGCAAGGCCTCGCGCTCGTTATTCGTCGAGATGATCTCGATATCCTTGATCGATTGCACGAGACGGGCGATCTTGTTGGCATCGATGTTTTGTTTCGAAAAAGGGTCTTGAAAGTATTGCGAAACCCGTTTCTTGAGCGATTTTGCTTTCCCAACGTACAGGATTCCCTTGTCATCCTTCATGATGTACACTCCCGGCGCATCCGGGAGCGCTTTCAAGGTGTTCTTGAGGTCGTGGGCGGACATCGCGGTGAAAATTAATCTTAAATAGCCATCAGTGTCTTTAGAAGGGAAATGAAGTCCGTGCTTTAATCTATTTAATCCCATAAAAGCAATTTGAACTATTGTATTAGTGACACACGGTTACCCAATAACCCCTTTCCGGTGTTCCTTCACTTGGCCGCGCCCAGCAACCCCGATGACGTGCTTTTCCAGCTTGCCATCGAGATCATCAATTACACGAACCGGCCATTGAAGATCAACGATCTTTTCACCCAAGCAATAAGCAGGCTTGGAATGACCCCCGCGCAAGCAAATGCGAGCATTTTCAACCTGCTCAAGAAAAAAATGCTCGTCGAGGGGAGCAAGCTCACCCAGAACGACGTCTTGAGAAACCCGTTGCGTGCTTCCATGTACGACCACGTGTCCAAGAACCCTGGAAGCCGCGTGCGCGACATCCGCCGGGCGATGGGTATCGACAATGCCGAGAGCGCGTGGCACCTGAAGGTGCTCGAGAAGTTCGGGTTCGTGCGGTGCAAGCGGTTCGGGAAGTACCTCTCGTACTATCCAACGACACTCGCCGACGAGTCATACGACGAGATCTTGTGCATGTTGCGGCAAGACACCGCGTATCGCGTGTTTTATGATATCTACGTGCAACCCAACTCGAATGTCGTGGAAATCGGTGCACGCGTCTCCGTGGATCCATCCACCGTGAGGTACCACGCCGACAAGCTCGTGAACACTGCACTGGTGCAAGAGGTTCCCGATCCCACGACGAACCAATCCCGGTACAGCGTGAACACGGACATGTGGGCTTACATCCTGACCATCTCGCCCGGGTTTTCCGGTTAACTCGTACCGTGCTCCTTTAACGCGCCATCGCGTTTCCACGCGCGTGAAATTGAATTTTCCTCGGTTGCTTTGTCGTGGCCTTTTTTTGTCCCTCCCGTTCCGCGGCCAGTTGGAAGGATGGGCTATTGCCGTTTATATAACCGCGCTCGTATCCCTCGCTTATACATATGTGAAAGGTAGCCGGGCCGGTACCAGCCCGGTTGCCGAAACTCCATTCCTTTTTGGAAAGGTTGGCCAATCATGACGAACACGAACGTATCTAACAAGGTATTATTGCCTCTTTTAATAACACTCACCGGATTCATCCTTCCGGTGATCATGGAAAATATCAAGATGCCGGGCCAGGTATCGAGCACCGGTTCCACGGTGGAACCCCCGACGCTCGATCTGCCCGGCGTGGACGAGGAAACGAGGGAGTCGATCGACCTTGACCCCGCGGTGCTGGACGACTGGGTGATGCCGGGGATCGACTTCCAGCTCGAGGACATGGCCTACGCGTACTCGACGGTCGAGAAAAAAAACTACGTGATCGCTGCGGGGAAACAATGGGTCAATGCAATGGCTGGCGGCAGCAACACGACTTGGGCGTTCGTGTTGTTCGAGATCGATGAGACCTCGACGCCTAACCTGGTTTTCAGGGCATGGTGGAACGGCAGCACGAGCCATAATAGCGCGTGGAGCTCGGTGGTTATCGCTGATTTCGACAAGAACGGGGAACCGGAGATCGTGTTTGGTGGGAACATTACCATCGGCAGCCAGACCTTTGCCTTGTACAGGCGATACCCGCTGCGGTATGGCCTTTACTTGATCAATGAATGGCAGAATGCCTACGGTAGCTGGAGCACCACCGTGCTGGACATGGAGGCTGCCGATGTCGACGGGAATGGCTACCCCGACCTCGTCGTGAACACGAGGGCATCGTATACCGGGAACGGCGACCGGAGCATTATGTACACGTTCCCGTACCTCTCATCGAGCAATTACAATCCTGCGGGATGGAACAATTTTGCATACGATGCTGGCTTGTATTCTGCCGTCTGGAACGAAATGAAGATTGCCGATATCGACTTCGATACACGTTCGGAGATCGTGCTCGGGGGTTTCATACAAAAAGCATTCGGGTCCGCAAAAATTCCTGCATATATCGTGTTGAATTTTGCTCCATCCGTGTACACGGTCAAGGATTTCAGGACACTGGACGACCAAGGACGCGAGGTCGTGAAGGAGGTTGACTTTTCAAACTACCAGATGGGCATCAATCCCGATGGCATTGATGGCTGGAACGACGTGAGCACCGGATATTACAACGACATCGAGACGTTGCGGCTCTATGGCGACCATCGCGAGGTGTTGCAATTCTCGGACCCCGACGTTAATGGTAACGCATTGATCCGCAACTCGTTCCTTGCCTTGGGCAATGTCCGGGTCGAATTCGACCTTGCCATTGATGATACCACGGCAACGAGCGTGCACGTTGACTTTTACACGTCGGTTGGCGAGCTGAAGCTCGAGCTTGACGTCACGGGTGGCTGGCTCTTCGGGAGCAATTTTGACTGGGGACTGTACGATCTCGGCCACCGGCTCGAAGGGAAGAGGTGGTACACCATCACCGTGGATTACGACAGTTCAACCGGGTTTTACAAGGTGTGGGTGAATGGCCACGCGATCTACCAGCCCCTGTTTTACATGTCCACGTCCAGCACGTTGCTGGGCTCGGTCCAGTTTTCAACCAGCGGTGCATCCGCCAACAACTGTTATTGCATCGATAATCTTCGCGTGTACGACTTGCGGGCCTTCAGCAACTCGGAGATCGCGTCGGTCGATCTTGCCGACATGAACGGGGACGGGCTGCTCGACATCATTTCCGCGGTGAACCACCAGTCCGTGTCCAGCGGGAATTATTCCGTGCAAGTGGTCTCCACCACGAGGCTCCTTTCCTACAAGACGGACAATTTCAAGGCATACACGCTCCAAGATGGCATCGACGGGCAAGGTTACTGGACATCCGTGAATGGTCCCGGATGCACATCGAAGGTGAAAGGCGACCCGTCCGAATATTACCTGGAATTGCAAGACTCGTCCAACATTTCCGCCGCGGAAGCCTGGTGGGAGTTGCCCGGGGTCTTGCCAGAGACCGGGGTCGTCTCGTTCCGCGCGTATACCACCTCATCTACCCGTGGTTCGTATTTCATGCTCGGCGATGGCATCTGGAGCGAGGCGATGACGGAGATTGTTTCCACGGAGAGCACGGGTGGCTCGGATTATCCAGATATGGTATTCGATCAAGGCGGCACGTTACACGTCGTTTGGCATGATAATACAAATTATCTTGGATGTGGCACGGATTACGACATTTTTTACAAGCAGCGCCTTCCCGATGGAACGTGGACCACCACCGAGGTTGTTTCGACCGAAAGTACGTTAACTTCCTATTTCGCAACCGTTGCCGTCGATGATACCGGGACCGTGCACGTGGTCTGGTATGATGGCACCAACTACTTGGGTTGTGGCACGGATTACGATATTTTCTACAAGCAACGGCTTCCAGGTGGCACGTGGACCACCACCGAGATTGTTTCAACCGAAAGCACGGGAAGCTCCACCTACCCGAGTATCTATTATAAGGAAGGGACCGTGCACGTGGCTTGGAGCGACGTGACAGATTACCTGGGGTGCGGCACGGATAACGACATTTTCTACAAGCAACGCCTTTCCAGCGGCACTTGGACAACAACAGAGGTCGTTTCAACCGAAAGCACGGGAATTTCCACGTATCCATTCATTCTTGTTGATGAAGAAGATACCGTGCACGTGGTGTGGCAAGATAACACCGATTACTCTGGTTCCGGGACAGATAACGATATATTCTACAAGCAACGACTTCCTGGTGGATTGTGGACGGTCACTGAGGTGGCATCGACGGAGAGCACGGGTGCTTCCTACATCCCCGTGGCACTTATCGATGATAGCAACACGTTGCACGTGGTCTGGTATGATGGCACCAACTACATGGGGTCGGGCACGGACAATGATATTTTCTACAAGCAGCGCGCGGAAGATGGAACGTGGACCATCACGGAGGTCGTCTCCACGGAAAGCAGCAGCAGCTCTTACTACCCGTTCATTGATATTGACACGACGGGTACTTTTCACGTTGCGTGGCAGGACCTCACTAACTACTTAGGCTGTGGCACGGACTACGACATTTTCTACAAGCAGCGCACGGAAGATGGAACGTGGACCATCACGGAGGTCATCTCCACGGAAAGCACCTTGGATTCGAACTACCCTGTCCTTCACGTCGACGAATCGAATAACGTGCATGTCGTGTGGTCGGATGCCACGAACTTCGGCGGGTCTGGAACCGATCGCGATATTTTCTACAAGCGGTTGGGTATATCCGCGGCTGGGTCTGCAAAGCTGCAAATCTACGGGGGTTCGTGGTGGGTGTCTGATGCCGGGTCATTCGTCGCCGTGCGGACGGCCACGTCCTTCACGTATTATTGGAGGACCTCTTCTTCGTCGAGGAATTGAAGAAGCTCGAGGACGACCTCGACGGTTTCACCTTCATCCCCGCGCTCTCGAACATTTTCCTCATGCATTCCTCGCAAATGCCGTCCGTCACACCTTTGTCTTCGAATGGAGGTTTATCGCGGAGATAAACTATTAGATTCGGGAACTATCCAATTGATATTAAAAGGGGAGAAAAGCATCAGTTACACGTTCCACGCGATGATCTCTCCTACGTATGAGCGTCCAAACGCGATGATTTCCCCAAGGGGTATGTGAGCGCGGAACTCGATCTTTTATTTTTCAGACGATTTAGATGGTTCTATGGTCTCCGGTGGCGAGAATTATCGTTCCGGTTTTTATCGTGGCGAGCTTATCGAAATTCACCCCATTAATGATTGGAAACTTGATGCCGAGAAATATATCCGCGCAGAGAGCACCCGAACTCAACAACGGTTCACGAGAAGCTTCATAGGTTTTAGGAGCATTTCCCCGTTATTTCCCGAGCGAATACTTTCCCCCTTTTTGTTCAAGCGCATAGAAAACAACTCCTTAACTGATCTAATTTCACCTTCATGTAGAAGACAGATGCAGAGCCACCCTTGATAAGCAAGTATTTAAAAATCAGGTAAATTTGTCAGGCTAAAGTCGTATGGAAACAAAAGGGGCAGAACGATGTGGAGCATGCTATTTCCTTAATTCCCGAACAATTTATCGATTACTTTCACCCCGGATGTTGCATCATCCGCGTAGGTGTCCGCGCCGAGCTTTTTCGCCAGCTCCATGTTCAACGGGGCGCCGCCAACGATGAGCTTCACCTTGTCCCTGAGCCCCCCGGCCACGAGGGCGTCATGCGCCACCTTGATCTGGTCCACGGTCATCGTGAGCAAGGATGAAAGCGCCACGACGCTCGCTCCCGTCTTTTTCACCGCATCGACGACCTTGCTGGCATCGACATCCATCCCCAAGTCGTGAATCTCGTATCCTTTCGCGACGAGCAAGCTGATGAGGATGTTCTTGCCGATGTCGTGCTGGTCGCCCTTCACGGTGGCGGTGATGATACTGCCCTTACCCCCGGTGGTCCCGCCTTGGCGTTTCAACGCCGGGCCGAGCACTTGGAACGCGTCCTTCATCATCTCGCCTGCCAAGACAAGCTCGGTGAGATAGTATTCCTTCGCTTCG
The DNA here is from genome assembly GCA_041305945.1 of Promethearchaeota archaeon. GTDB lineage: Archaea > Asgardarchaeota > Lokiarchaeia > Sigyniarchaeales > Sigyniarchaeaceae > JBGLND01. Next base: position 487,449 of record JBGLND010000001.1, on the reverse strand, counting down.
TATCGTTTTCCAACCTCGTCCATGCCGTTCGTCGCTGCATTTAGAACATCCTTGGGATTGCAGCCCGCATCCAAGGCCCCCTTGATAAGGGTTTGTATGTCGTCCGATTCAAGTTCGATAATAGCATCCGTGATTTTCTTCAAGATATCGCTCATTGATATCCGCTTCCTTTAACCGAATCGCATTCAATAGCCAATTATCTGTAGAGGGCATAAAAAATGTTGGTTAATAATTCCACCTATACTACACGCGTATAGGCGTTTCCCTTCTTACCTCTCTAATGATAAAAATTGTAGATGTTCCATCGAGAAAAATGTAATCCCGATTGGTATGATGGCTGCTAAAATTCAAGAAGCATATCTTGTTGTTATATATAATCTCGGACGGTTTTTTTTTTCAAAAAATATCGTCGAATGAAACAAAAATTGTTTTTTCCTATTCAAAAACTGGCTTAACTTTATAAGCACATATTTTCATCAAGGTTATGTCGACGGATTAATTATCACGTCGTTGATGAAACAACAGAGTTGAAAAAATATGAAAAAAATTACTGGAAATTTTTTCGTCGGCAAATTCATCATTCACACCCCCGGTTACCATATCCGCGCAGGATTCAATTAGTGATTGCATGCCATCGGTTATTGTAACACCATGATGGCACGGTGGAATGTCCTGTTGGATTGGCAATTCAACAGAGTCGCGTGATACCGAGTTGGTTTTACACACCAGCATGATATCGTTTTTATTCGTCTTATTTGTTCGATCCCGTTTGTAGCCGATATTCTCTATTCGGCATTTATTTATTACCATGAAACAAGTCATTCAACTTGAAAACCTTGTCTTCCGATTCTCTGGTACCTTAAAAAAAAATGGACATTCAAGGAAGATTATCTACCTGGTGATTTGTGTGGAAGCAATCGTGTTATGTTATTTTGACCCGGTATCGGGTCCGATAATTACTCACACATTATCGCTTGATAATCCGAATCGCCCCGCAAAAATATATCCCGATCTAGAACAGCAAATCAAAAAATTAATCGATATTCAAATGGAGGACGGCTTTTTCTCCCATAGTTTCAAGATTTATAACACTGCGAATTTCTATTTTACAATTCCATCTGAATGGGCTCGTGGAAATCACGAGATGCTCTGTTTATCCATCATCTCTCGGTCAAAGAAACTTGATTTCTTCAAAGCAATATTGTCTACCGCAGTAATGCGCCTCAAAGAAATCCCTGATTTATACCAGGCTTTCTACCGACTAAAACAAGGTAATGGTGAAAATTTCGAAAAAAAACAGGACGAGCTAAAGAGATCAATGTTAAAGCTTTACCAAGATGTTCTCGACGGAAAAAAACAATCGATTAAAAATAAAAAAAAACGCGACCAAACCCGCGACCAAGCCCGTGATAAGGCTCGTGATTACGACCGCGACCGGTCCCGTGACCACGCTCGTGACCTCAACCGCGACCAAGTCCGAGATCATGCCAGGGACCTCGATCGCGACCAAGTCCGAGATCATGCCCGGGACCACGATCGCGACCACGCTCATGACCATGATCGTAAAAGCGAACGTGATAGAGGCCCGGAATCACTTAAATGACGGTTTTTCTTTTCAGATTTTTTTTCGCGATACTAGACATTTAGACCTCACGTGATGTGATATCGCTTCGCTAAGTCGTCATACAAGTGCTACTTTATAAGTACTATTTTATAAGGGCCTATATATATAGAAGCCCAAATCAGAAAAATTAAAAATTTTAGCGCTTTTTTTAAGTTCCAGTATACACAAGAATTTCACGAGATCAGGTGAATAAACGTGAGTTTAGGCGGTAACATACCCGTTTTAATTTTGAAGGACGGAGCAGAGAGAAAATCTGGCAAAGATGCCCAGAAAAATAACATAGCTGCCGCGATTGCCATTAGCGAGGTAGTAAAATCAACCCTTGGCCCGCGTGGCCTTGACAAGTTGTTGGTTGACGGCCTTGGTGACGTGACAATAACCAACGATGGAAGAACGATTCTTGATGAGATGGACGTGGAACACCCGACAGGTAAGATGATGGTACAACTCTCGAAAAGTATTGACGAGAAAGTCGGTGACGGGACCACCAGCACCGTTTTGATCGCGGGCACGCTACTCAAGGTTGCTCAAGAGTTGCTGGAACAATCCATCCACCCGACCGTGATCATAAAGGGGTACCGGCTTGCAATGAAGAAGAGCCTTGAAGCACTCAACGCGAATGCCATCAAGATCGATAATGATGATCCTGTTATCTTGAAGGACATTTCCATCACGGCGATGAATAGCAAGGCGGTAATGGGTGAAAAGGACTTGCTTGCAAACATTGTTGTGGATGCAGCACGTCAAATCAAGGATATTCGTGATGGCAAGATCATCTGCGACATCAAAAATATCCAGATCCTGAAGAAGGAAGGCAAGAGCACCAAGGATACTATCTTGGTCAAGGGTTTGATCATCGACAAGGAAGTGGTCAGCTCGACGATGCCGAAGAAGATACAAGGCGCGCGTGTGGCTCTCATCGATGCGGCCATGGAGATCACGAAGACCGAGTTCGACAGCGAGATCAAGATCGCGAGCCCCACCCAGATGCAAGGTTTCCTCGACGAGGAAGAGAAAATGTTGAAGAAGATGGTGGACACGTTGAAGAGCGTTGGTGCCAACGTCGTGTTTTGCCAGAAAGGTATCGATGACCTTGCACAACATTTCCTCGCCAAGGAAGGCATCATGGCGATCCGGCGCGTCAAGAAATCCGATATGGAAAAGCTTGCACGTGCAACGCAAGCCCGCATAAGTAGCAGCTTCAGGGACCTCACCGAAACGTCCATCGGTTCTGCTGGGCTGGTCGAGGAACGAAAGATCGGCAAGGACCCGATGATCTTCGTTGAGGGATGCAAGGACCCGAAGGCAGTTTCCATATTGATCCGGGCAGGTACCGAGCATGTCCTGGACGAGCTGGAACGTGCGTTGCATGATTCGCTGTGCGTCGTCACTGACGTGATAGAACATCCCTATTTCGTAGTTGGCGGTGGTGCAATAGAGGCGGAACTCGCGAAAGCAATCCGCGCGTTCAAAGAGACCTATGGTGGTAAGGAGCAAATCGCCATCGAGCTGTTCGCTGATGTGCTTGAAGTAATACCCTTGACCCTCGCAGAAAATGGTGGGTTGGACCCCGTGAGCATCATCGTGGAATTGCGTTCAAAGCACAAGGAGGGCCAGAAGAACGCGGGTATCAACCTCTTCACGGGCAAGGTGGAGGACATGCTCGCCGCGCGCGTGCTGATCCCGAAGGTCGTCATAGAGCAGATTCTATCGTCGGCCACCGAGGCCGCGAGCATGATCCTGCGCATCGATGACGTGATCCAGGCCAAGCGGCTGAGCGGCGGTGGCGGCGGCCCGGGCGGTCCCCCGGGCGGCGGCATGCCCGGCGGCGACGACATGGATTGAACTATTTTTCTTTCCCTCTATTTATCATCTTGCACGGCGGGTTCTCGTTGCATGGTCCCCTTAATTTCCTCGATCCTGTCGTGGTTGAGCTCGAGAAACGTGTGCCCCCACCCGAACTTCGACAGGAGAAATTCAGCTTCCTCGAAGAACCCCGTCAAGATGAGCGCGGCCGCGAAGGCTTCCACGGAACTCAGCTTGCCCGGTATCGAGTAGTTGATAGAGTTCGCAGCCAAGAAGGTCGTGGACAATCGTCGGTCGTTGCGAAAGTGCATGTTCTTGAACGTGTCCCCCGCTTGCTTCCACGAGCAGTCGATCACCGTGAGCCCGGCGTGCATGATGGCATCCCGGTCGGCAATTGCCAGGACCCGCTCGGCGAAGGGGTTCAGCTTGATCGAGCGGACGGGCACTGTCCGGAGGGAATCGTGGAACTTGACAAGGCCAAACTTCTTGAGCTTCACCGCCGTGCACTTCTTTGGGTCGCACTCGTCGAGGTGCAAGACATGCAGCTTCACGCGCATCGGGGTGCTTGGTTCCATTATCGTACGCCGTCCGGGGTAGCTCGGCCCGCTTCTATGCTGGTGTCCCGAGGGTATCCTTCAAGTAGGCGAGGATGAGCGGCAGGGCGATGGTGGCATCGCATATCACGGTCACGGAGGGTGCCTCGGCGTTCACCTTGCCCCACGACACGGCCTCGCTCAGCGTGGCGCCGCTCAAGCCACCGGGTTCCGGCCTGTCCATCGTGATTTGGATGGCATAGGTGGCGCTGTTCGGGGAGAATTGCAACGCTTGGAACGCGAAGTTCTTGGGCACGCCACCGCCGACGATGAACACACCCACGGACTTGGCATCCCACGCCGTGTTGATCATCCGGTTCAAGTCCTCGAACAAGTCGAGCTTCAAGCCGCGATGGTTCATCATGAGCTGGATGCCCAAGCCAGAATCGGTGAACGCGGGGCAGTAGATGGGCACCTTCTTGAGGTGACAAGCTCGGATGATGGAATCCTCGATGTTCCCCGGTTCGAGGCTGCCCATCGCACCGCCCAGGTAGTCAAGGAAATCGACGAGCGCCGATTCCTTGTTGAATTGCAAGGTCTTGATGAAATCTTCCATGACCTCGTACGATTCGTTTGCCATGAACACGTCGAAGATGCGGTTGGTCTCTTGCTCGTGGAGTTCCTTGTCCGACGCTCGATCCGAGCCCTGGAGGTGATGACACCCCACGCCCTCGATGAGGTCATGGGTGAGGTTTGCGCCTGTTGTTACGAGGACGTCAACGAAGCCCGCCTTGATGAAGCCCGAGATGACTGCCCGCATCCCGGCGGGTACCATCGCGCCGGCGAGCGTCATGATCTTCAAGCATCCATCGTGCCGGACCATTTTCTCGTATATCTCGCAAGCCATGCCAAGCCGTTTCGCGTTGAATCCCGTGCCGCGAAAGTCTCCCATCATCTCGGATATTTTTTCCCCCGGCTTCACGCGGGGTTGGTGCACGCGGGGTCTCGTGTCCTCGTTCATGGGGCATCACGTAATGGATAGAAGCAGCCTAAAATAAAGAGAGTTCTTGTAGGAAACGTATTGGTAGAATGGCCTCACTCGAGCTCCAGCAGGGTGCCGTACCCCACGAGACGCCAGCGATTGCTCACGTTGCGCGAGATGGCGACGGACATGTTCGTGTCCGCGCACACGCGCCGGATCAAGGAGATGTGCACCCTTCCCTTGCTCAGGTTGGTAACCGTGCCGAGCGTGGTCGTCGTGCCGATGGACAGCATCAGCTTCTCGCCTTGTTTTATCGGTTCGACCCTCGTCTTTTCCTCCGTGCCGAGCACGTATTCCATGAGCGTCGCGTCGATAGTCACCGCGTCGGTTGATGGCGGGAGCTCGCCCTTCTTCCCGACGAGATTGCCGATCAACCCGTCCGCCTTGGTCAGGCTGGGGTCGAGGCTCGTCTTGATGCCGAGCAAGCCCCCGGGCCCAGCCTCGTCGACCATCTCCTTGCCGCCCACGCTGATGCTTTCGATGATGGTCGAGAGTTCCATGTAACTGTTATCGACCTTGATGCCCGGCTTGATCTCGATGGTGTCGCCCACCTTCAACTTGCCGCAGCCCAAGGACCCCCCGATGACACCTCCTTGCAGCTCGTCGATCTCGATGCCCGGCTTGTTGATGTCGAAGCTACGGGCGATGAAGAATCGCGTTGGTTTTTCCGAGTCCCGTGCGGGCGTCGGGATGGTCTTCTCGATGTACATCACCAGCTCGTGGAGGTTGGCCTTGAACACGGCGGAGATGGGCAGGATGGGGGAATTCTCCAGGCTCGTGCCCTTCAAGAAGTTCTTGATCTGCGTGTAATTTTCCATCACGCGTTCCTTCTCCACGGCATCGATCTTGTTCTGGACGACGACGATCTTGTCGATGCCGAGTATTTCCAGCGCGGCAAGATGTTCCTTGGTTTGTGGCTGGGGCACCTTTTCGTCCGCTGCAACGAGCAACATGGCACCGTCCATCAAGGAGGCACCGGACAGCATCGTTGCCATGAGGATCTCGTGGCCGGGCGCGTCAACGAATGCGATCTTCCGCTGGAACTCCACGGGCGCATTGCACTTGGGGCATGCCTCGTAATTAATGTTCTTCCTTCCTTGCTGGATGCAATCTTGCTTGATCATCTCCTTGGTCCAGTAGCAATCGGGCTCCGGACATTTCGTGCACTTGGCAACGATGGTGTCGGCGTAGCCTAGCTTGATGGAGATGCCTTTTTCAACCTCTTCCGAATAGCGGTCGGTCCATTGCCCCGACAGCGCTGCCGTGAGGGTGGTTTTCCCGTGATCGACGTGCCCGACGGTACCAAGGTTGATCTCGGCTTGCAACGATTCGGCGTCCTTCAAGGTGATCTTTTTCTTGTCGAGCTTTTCGGTCTTTGGTACCTTGCTCCCCTTGCCGGCGCCCGGCTCCGGTGCTTTCTCGACCGGGCGGCCCGGCTCGATCGCGTCGCTGGCCGGAACTTCCATCTCTCCGGGGTGCTCGTCCGCTTCCTTCGCTGCCTTTGCTTTTTTCTTGCCCAAGTGTCGGTCACTTTGATCCAGAATCGATGTGCACGCGAGAAAACTGGTGCTTGGATTACCAGTGTTTCGAGAAGTATAAACGTTGGTCTAACGCGGTCATTTCTTCACGACGACGTATTTCCCCGTTCCTGGTTCCTTTTTAAGGCGTGATTGGCAAACCGGACAGATCTCGTGTTCCGTGATAAATATCGTGGCACAAAGGTAATGGGCCTCACGGCCGCAATTTGGGCAGCTGAAGAGATCGGCATCAGTTTCGAAAATCGGCTTGTAACACACGATGCACTTGCCCTTCTCGACGGGGGTCGTGATCTCGACGATGACTGGCCCGTCACCATCGCCTCCGTCTTTTTGCCAGAATTCCACGGGAAACCACTTGACATTGTCTGTGGGATTCTCCGCGAGCTGCTTCTTTTTTTCCCCTTCATCGACCATGGTGCCCACGTTTGTTGGTTTATTGTGCTGTCGGGTCAAGCTTGTCGAACAAGGTTTCTTGCTTCTTGCGTTGCTCCGTCTTCCTGAGCAGCTCGACGAGTACCAGCTTGTTGTTCTCAAAGAACATGCGCGGATTGAGGTCCGTGGCCATGTACGTGCCGTTCTCTATTGTCGCGTCCTTGGGCAAGGGGACGAGCTCTATTTCCTCGAGCTCAGTTCCCATGAACCTGCGGCGAACGTTCTTGATGGCATATACTTGGTTCTCGTGCACTATCGCCTCGCGCTCCCAGCCATTGGGTGTCTGCACCTGCTCGAGCAGCAGTGCCACGCGCTCCAAGGACATTTTTTCGATGGCAGTCATGTCCTCATCCGAGCCCGTGTATGCTGGCTTGTACACGGCGGGGCCTTCATCAATACCGAATTCAGCGGGGTCTGCCATCTTCGTGACGAACTTGAAAGGCAAAGGCTCGCTTCCCTCGTCGACCGTTATGATCTTAGCGCCCATGTTGATGGTATCGCGCAAGCGCCCGATCTCGCGGGCCGACATGAACTTGACTTGCGTGCTAGTTTCATCGCCGTGATACAACCACACCACGTACTTGTCAATCTGGAAGAGGGCGTACGACGTGACCTTATCTTGATGGATCAAGGATTTTATCCCTTCTGCCGGGATTTCGCTTGCGGGTATCTCTTCAAACTCCCCGGAATCCTTGTTGAACTTGAACAGCCTCGTCGAAATGGTTTCTTTCCTTTCTTCTTCCATCGATTATCAACCGCTACCCGTGGTCACGTCAATTTCATCCGCCCTGGAATGCTTGCAATAACACGATGACTCCAATGAACATGCTCACGAACAATATGAGGATCAATATGAATGACTGTTTTCTACGGTTTTGTTCTGCTGGGGTTAACCGCCTTTGCCTTGTGCTTCTGCGCGACATGGTGCGTGTATTCACCGTACTTGAATCATTGATCTCGTCCAGATAGAAATAAACCTTGGGATGCCTCCTCGAATGACCGTTTCAACTGGTGGTTCCCGACGGCGACGACCGACACTTGCGATTGGATGTCCAGCGGTTTCTCTCCAAACTCTCGCAAGGCGCCGTCCTCGAAACTGAACACGAGCCCGCCTGCCTCGGTCACGACCAGGTAGGCGGCAGCGATGTCCAGCAACCTCAAGTTACAGCGCAAGTCCACGAACACGTCCAACGCGCCGGTCGACACGAGGGCAATGCCGAGCGCGTTCGATCCTAGCACGCGAACCTTCATGGGCAGGTCCATCAGCGCTCCAAGACCTGCCACGTACCCGGTCCGGGAGGTCCCGGCCCGTTTCGGGTTGAGGTCGATGCCCATGGCCGCTTCGCGCAGCGAGGCGGGTCCCTGCCCGGGGCCAGGCACCTTGGCGGGGCTCCCGTTGAACCACGCCCCCTTCCCCCTTTGCGCGGTGTAGGTGTCGCCGGAAGGGATGTTGACGACGATGGCTTCGGACAGGTCAGAGACACTGGGCCCTGTTGCCGCGGCGATGCTGATGGAGACCAAGGGGATGCCCCGCTCAGCGTTGAAGCTGCCGTCCACCGGGTCGATGATCAAGTACCGGCTCGGGTTCTCTTGCCCGTTGTTCAGGAATAACAAGCCCCGTTCCTCGGTAACAACGTGCAAAGGCTCGCCTGTCTTCTCCAAGCATTCGAGGATGGTGCGCTCTGCAACGTCATCAACAAGGTTCGTTTCATCACCACCCGCGCCCGTGCCAAGGCCGGTTCTTGCATCCACTGTTCCTAACAACGGCTTGACTGCCCGCGCGGCATCCAGTGCTGTGGATTCAATGACTTGCAGCCAGTTGTTGATTACCATTAGATCATTGGCAAATTAGGAAAACACTTTAAAATTTGGAAAATACTATCTTTATTGGACGTAAGAGCTTTTTCCCGGGCAGAGTTTTCGTCAAAGCGAAGGTTGTTGAGGGCGTCTTCGTAGGATTCTAAACGGATGTATTTGAAGCAGTGCGATATACCTGTATCTCTTGTTGTCGGCTTACCATCTTTCCAGTCCTTGGAATAAACGATTTTCTGTATGCGGGGTTTCATGACCGTGTCGAAATAATCAACAGGGTAGGGTATTTTTCTAGCGTCACCCTTCTGGAAGTTCACGTGCAGGTTTTCCTTGCGTGCTTGGGACTTCGCACGCTGGATCAAGTAGTGAGATTGGTCAAGACCGTACAAGGATTTGTAGCCACGACGCGCCAGTTCGAGCGTATGGCGTCCTTGCCCGCAGCAGAGATCGAGCACCCGGAATTCGGGTTTCAATTCAAGAACGTTTGAAAACAAGTTCACTTCTGTAGACGTGATGTTAGCATCATTGACAACGTCTCCATCGGTTTTCAGGTAATACGCGTCAAAAATTCGTTTCCACCAATCCCGGGTGACATATTTTCCAAGATCACTCACCGGACCAAGAGTCTTTATTTGTGGACCCTTGGGCGGGCCCTTAGGAGGTGTTTTCTCTGCTTTTTCTGCTTTTTGGGCGGATTTTTCCTTGCTTATCTTGCTTGCTGGTAATTCTGGTTTGGGTTTCTCTTTGATCGGTTTGGTTGTCATCGCGTTCCAGCGCCGTTAACGGCAAGCATGGTTAGACTTTGTATTTCGAAAAGGGGTTTCACCCGTTTCCAACGGGGCATTATTGACAATGCATCCCTTTTCGATCGTGTATTGAATGTAGAGGACGCTGATAGATATTTAAAATTGACGCAACTCTAAAATGGAACCGATGGCCACCTAAAAGGGCATCTTGTACTTCTGCAAGGCATGACCGACAAATAATCTATCGTTAAATACATGGAACTTTAAACGAATCGGGTTAAAGGTTTTACTATAAATTGGAATGAAATAAAAACGTCCCATGTCACCCGTGGCAACGGATTCCCGCGATGCAAGTAATGCCGCGCCCATTATCGATTTATTCGCAAAGAAAATGTAATTCAACCAATCCCGTTGCGTTGAAATGCAGCTGTTATTATCATTTCAAGCATACGCGGGTATGATATGCCAGATATCGCGGCAGATTTCGCCAAGTGGCCGTCCCAGCACCAGCCCGGGTTTGGATTAGCTTCGAGCAATCGTGGCATCCCGTTGCTATCGAGGCGCCAATCGAACCGGGCGTAGTCATGGCAATCGAGCCGTACAAACAGCTTGCGAGTCCATTCATGTATCTTGTCATTAATATTCCCCGGAAGGACGGCGGGCACGGATTTCTGGTTCCAGTAAGGGCTTGCCGGGTCCCACTTGGATTCATATCCGCATATCTTCGGCAGCGTCCCTGGCAACGACGAGTAATCTTCCTCCAAGATGGGAAGAATGGTGAACGTGGGATTGCCGGGATTGCCAAGCATGCCAACGGTGAGGTCCTTGCCGGGCAAGAATTCCTCGATGAGAACGGGATGGTGCTTGCATATCTTTTCCCGGAGAACCAACACGACATCTCGCACCGCGTCTTGCGTCTTGCACACGCTTTTTGCAGTGATGCCTTGGCCGCCGTCGCTTGAATTGGGTTTCACGATGACGGGGAACTGCTCAATGACCGGGATGGCATCGCCCGGCTCGATGAGCGTGCCCCGCGCCACCGGGATGCACATGGATTGCGCGACGGCCTTGACGAGCGCCTTGTCGAGGCAGTACGCTTGGCATCTCGGGGAGGCTCCCGTGTAAGGGATGTTGAAGATCTCGAGCAACGCGGTCACGTGGAATTCTTTCCTGAAATCGTTGAAAAGCCCCGTGTCGCACAAGTTCATCGCCATGTCGATGGTCGCGGCATTCGCTTGCAAGTCCTGGATGTATCGATCGTGGTTGTCAAGATAGATGAAATCGAAACCGGGCAAGCTGGCCAAGGCTTCTTTCAGCTTCACTACCGTTTCGAGGTCATCCTCGTCCCAGACACCCCCTGGAACGACCTCGTCTTGAAGGCGCGGGTCAGGGAGCAAAACGGCGATGTTTCTTTTCACTTGCACCATCCTCTAGAAGTAGACGAGCCATCATAAGCCTGCTCGTACGGGGAGCGGCCCTTCATTCCACGGTTCCTTGAGGTAATATCCCGTGTCTCGCTTGTGCATGAATGCCGGCAAGACCACGTCGATCACGATACCAAGGAAGGCAGCCGGGAGCAGCAACAATTTTGAATAAAACGCCGCGATGATCGTGTGAAATGTAGATGGTGGCTTGCCGTGCATGCGGGATAGCTTGGGCATCCAGAGCGCCGCTAGTTTCTTCTTGTCCCGCTCATCAACGATGCCTTTCCGGTTATAACCTTGCTGGTACTCGTTCAAGCGCATGTGGGAGCGAAAGTCCCTGTATATCCAGAATGCCCACCCGCTCACGTGCTGCCTGGCGTTGCAAGCTTTGATCGCGTTGCCGAGGATGGATGCTTGCTTCCATTCCGAGAACTTCATGTCAAGGGCGCTCGTGCGCCCGACCCCTAGCCGCGCGCCTGCCCCGAATTCCGACAACAACATGGGCTTCCGGCGAGCCCTCGAGTGCACCATATCCATCGTGAAGCCGAGCATGCGCACGTTGAAGTAGTACCAGCCCAAGTACGTGTTCAGCAAGAGCAAGTCCGAATGCTTGCGAAGCGGATCGTAAAGGTAAGCCTTGCTCACGTAAACGACGAGCCGGGACGGGTCGAGCTTCCGCGCTAGCCCGAGCAATCGTTGGAAGAACAACTGGCAATCCCGCCGGGACACCGGAACCTCGTTTCCTGCAGACCACCAAATGACGCTGGGATGGTTGTAATCCCTGTGAATCAAGTCCCGCATCATCGACATGGCAAGCCTCAGCGTTCGCGGGTTCCGGTAATCGATGTTCCAGTAGACGGGAATCTCTTCCCCGACGAGCATGCCTATCTCGTCGGCAAGCTCCATCAAGGACTCGTCGTGGGAATAATGCGCCGTGCGCAGGAAGTTGAACCCGAGTGCCTTCATGGAGAGTAAGTCCCTCTCCCGCTCGGCGCGTGGATATTCCCGCCCAACCGGCAACTTCTCCTCGTGAAGCGAGCACCCCTTGAGAACGATGCGCGTCCCGTTAAGGAGGATGGCATTGCACGATGCTGCGATCTCGCGCATCCCGAATCGCGACACGTGAACGACGGTCCCGTCACGGTCTAGTACCCGAACCATGTACAATTTCGGGTCAACCGGGCTCCACAGCACAGGTTGGTCGACCGGGATCCATGCCTTGGTGCTGCCGTACTTGCCAGGTGAATGGGAAACGACGATGGCCTTGGATCCCACGCGCGACGAGCCGGGGCCCTCGACCACGATGGTACCCTCGAACCCGGGGGACGCTACGCAGTCGATCTCCACACCGGGCACGCCACGGGGTGACGGCCGGTGCAGGCCGAGGACGGGAGTCACGAGGCACCGTTTCACGTGCAACGCAGGGTGGACCTCGAGCACGACGTCCCGGTACACGCCGCCCCACTGGAACCAGTCCGTGGACAGCTCGGGAACGCCGTCCCGCAAGCGCGTGTTGTCAACGCGCACGGATAGCACGACCGGTCCAGGATGCACGTCCAGCACGTTCTTGATGGCATTCTTGGTTATTTCGAACGTGAATGGCAAGAAGCCGCCCTCGTGCTCGCCAAGGACAACCCCGTTCAACCACGCCTTCGCGATGTAATTCGCGCCGTTGAACCGCAAGAACACGTGGTTTTCCGTGCCAATTTGCTTTTCCAAGGTACCACGTTCGATCTCGGTGAAATACCAGCAGACACCCTCGTACCGGCTCAACCCGTGCATTGACTGCCACGAGTTCGGCACCGAGACGGCATGTAACTCCTTTTTATGGCTGTGAAACCACGCCGGGGCATGCCACGCGTCACTTGTTTCCCCAACGTTGGCGCCATCGGGGTTCAAGTACCAGCCTTTTCCCGATAACGGGATGCGATGCACCATGTGAAATTATATGGGATTGAAAAATAATAACCATGAGGCAAGGAAATCATGACCATGATCATCGCCCATCGTGGATATTCGGGCGAGTACCCGGAAAACACGATGCTCGCGTTCAAGAAGGCAATTGAAATCAAGGCAGATGGCATCGAGCTCGACGTGCACCTCTCCAAGGACGGGGAGGCTGTCGTCATGCACGATGGAAAGCTCGACCGAACGACGAACGGGACCGGGAATATAGCAGACCTTGAATATTCGGAGATCGCCAAGCTGGATGCGGGCAAGGGCGAGCATCCACCGCGCCTCGATGAGGTGCTCGCTTTGTGCAAGAAACACGACACGTTCCTGAACATCGAGTTAAAGGCGCGTGGCACCGAAGTTAAGTCGATTGAGCTCGTGAAGCACCACGGGATGCTATCTGGCGTGCTGCTATCGTCGTTCAACCACGACTTGCTCGTCAGGGCATCTGCGTTGGAACCCGGGATCCGGATCGCGGCGCTGGTTTCCACGTCCCCAGGTATCATCACGCGGATGGCACTGGGAAAAATGCTCAATACCAAGCAAACCGCTGTTGTTGGTGAAGCCTTGAAGATACACGCGCACGCGATCAACCCGCCCTACCTGACATGCAACCAAGCATTTATGGATTATGCAAGGGAAAAGGGGCTCGACATCTACCCGTGGACCGTCGATTCGGTCACGGTTGCAAAAAGGTTGGCTAAGTGGGGCGCCACGGGTATCATCACCAACCAGCCCGAATTGATGATACGAAAGGGTGTTACCAACCCGAACGAGTGAGTCGCGTGCCGGTAGGTTTTTTTATTTAGATGAAGGCCATTCTATGTGATTATGGTACGTGTTGATGTCAAGGACGGCTACATTCACGTGGGGTCGGAACGTGTGCCGTTCCTCCAAGGAGAATTTCATTTCTGGCGAAACACGCGTTGTTTCTGGCCGCGCATCATATCCTCGATCAAGGACATTGGATTCAAGCACGTTGCGACCTACGTCGAGTGGGACTTCCATCGTATAACGCCTAACGGCACGCGATTGGCCGACATCAAGTACGACTTCACCGGCAAGACAGACCAGCAACGCGATCTCGCCGGCTACCTTGACATGATCGACAAGGACGAAACGCTCTGGTTGACGGTGCGCCCCGGGCCGTACATTTATGCCGAAACGGAATTCGGTGGCCCACCAGAGGAGGCGTCGGATCGCCATTACCACCGCCTCCATCCGCGGTTCCTTGAACTGGCCGGGCATTACTTGAATGCCGTGTGCAAGGTCCTGAAACCGCACCTGGCGACCAACGGGGGCAAGATCGTGCTCTGCCAGCTGGACAACGAGGTCTCCATGATCAAGAACAAGGGACAGATCATCGGGGGCGGGGTGGACGAGGCCGGCTCCTACGCGAATTTCTTGCACGAGCACTACGGTGGCGACCTTGATAGCATCAACCGGGCGTACGGCACCAGGTGGGAAGGCTGGGACGAGGTGGAACCAACGCTTGCACCGTGCAATAAGAAAGATTTCGTGGCATTCATCGATTCGGCCATGTACAACGAGTGGTACTGCCAGAAGTATTTCGAATGGTGCAAGCACGCGTACCAGGAAAACGGCATAGACATCCCGTTTTACGTGAACTCGACAGGCGGCCCGTTCCCGCACGACCCGTCCCGGTTGAAGGATACCATCTGCATGACCGACTTGTATTATGTAGGAGCCCTAAAAACCATGTTGCCCTACAATGCCAAGTTCTTGAAGCCAACCCAACCGATCACCGCAAGCGCGGAATTCCGGTGCGGTACGTTCGAGGTTGCCATGACGGATAAGCGTTATCTCCAGCAAGCGGCGCTTTGGATGGCATATGGCTTTCACGGCGTGAACTACTTCATGATCGTCGACAGGCACAGGTGGGCAAATTGCCCGATCGATGCGGTGGGCCGGCCAGGAACTGCCCAGCTGTATTCCATCTTCAAGAGAATATGCAAGGCGTACAACACCTTGGATTACCCGCGCTTCGCCAACAGCCTTGTCTCCGACATCAACCTCGTCTGGTGGCGAAAGCACGCCTACACGATTAAACCTGATCCGACGGAGCCGTACAACGACGGCGGGCAGCTCGATTCCGACACGACGTTCAATCACATGTTTCGCGCGCTGCTTTTCGGCAACATGCAATTCGACATGCACGTGCCTGGTGGCCGGTACAACACGAGCAAGCCGGTCTTGATCTACGCGGCACATGATTATTGTGAACCGGCGCTCGCCGAGGAAATGCTTGCACACGCCCGATCCGGGGGTACGGTCGTTTTCTACCACAACTACCCCGTGAAAACCATCAACGGCGACAAGATCGACACGTTCAGCAACGTTCTCGTCCCGGCACGGGGCGTGCACCGTCACTCCGGCCCCGCGATGATCCAGTACGGCGAGACCGACAGGGAGTCCTTCCCCCGCGTGTTCTCCACGACAACGTCGTTCATGGCAGATTACGACATTTCCGGGCTTGATGGCGCGACGCCATTCCATTACATGCACGTGAACGCGGGGTACTTGGTGAAGGTAGGGAAAGGAAAGATAGTCGTACTCGGGTTTGACGTCACGCCCGATTCCATCCACCCGGTCATGAACGCGATTGAGATCACGTCGCCCATCAAGACCAAGGTAAGGGACGTGCTCTGCACGGTCTTGAAGAACGGGCAAGAACACGTGGTTGGCGTGGTGAATCTTGGCACGCAAGCCATCGACGCGGTCGAGTTGATCGTGGACAAGGCCAAGATCGACTTGGGCAAGCACGCGACGGTGGTCTCGTTGCTCCAGGATAAAAAGGTGGAAATTACAGGTAACTCGCTGGTGCTTCCCCTCCCGGCGGGCGAGGGCGACGTGCTCTGGGTGAAATGACGAAGATGGCCGTGGATGGAAAGCCGGTCATCGACAATGACCGGTTTCGCGTTCTCGAACGTGACGGGGAATACTTTGGAATGGAGAAACCCCACCAAGCCTACACCAATGATGGGCGCATCTTCATCCAAGATATCTCGCGCGAACCACGCGATTCAATGGGCAAAGGGTTGGATGCCATAAACGCCAAGGACGTGATCAAGAAAGGGGACGTTGTTGCGTTGAAGGTGAACTTGGGCGGGGGTATCCACGGCGTTCTGCCTACCTACACCGACCCGGAGCTCGTCGAGGGGGTCGTGACGTGGATCCGTGCCGCGGGGGCGCGCCCGTTCATATGCGAAGCCAACATGCGAGGGCACGAGATCACGCAAGGCTTGCTCAAGGTCCGGGGATACTTTCCACTGTTGACGGAAATGAAAGTCCCGTTCGTGAACTTGTCGCGCACGAAAGCGGTTCGTTTTTATTGCTCGGGGCTGCAGTTACCGGTCGATATGCCCTTGCTCTTGCTACGCGAAAATGTAAAGGTCATCAGCTTTGCACCACCAAAGCACCATTGGGAATGTGGTATCACGTGCGCTCAGAAAAACATGTACGGTGCCATCGCAAATTACAAGAAAAGCCGGTTCCATCGCACGTATGAGTTAATCGATCGCGTGGTGGCTGCCGCTTCGAGAATCATGAAACCGCGCTTGTGCATCATTGCAACCAAGCAACTGGGTGCTGGCCTCGGCCCACACTTCGCGATACCGTTCGACTTTCATCGGGCTATCTTCGCCCGGGACATGCTGTCGTGCGACGAGTACTGCGCGACCTTGCTTGGCTATCCCGCGCGCCGCATCACTTACCACGAGATCAACCGGCAAGGCAACGACATCAAGGTGGAGGTGTTACCCGGATCAGCACTTCCCGACGCTGACACCGTCAGTAAAGTCCAGAAAAATTACATACCACCCAAGACTGTGGAGCTTTACAAGCGCACGTTGTTCATACAGTACTTCGTGCCTTCGTGGCTCCAAATCAAGACATACCATCACTTCGAATGGTTGCTCACGTGGTTGAACCGGAAGTTTTACGCGCCCCGTGGCGACCATCCTCACCGAGGTAACAACAATGATTTGTGACACACTACCTGCTTTGCGATCGATGCACAAGGTGCTCCCGGGTGCATTCTTCGATGCATTCCGTTGGATCATCGAGATGACGGCGGGCTCGGTAGCCGATGGCCGCCACGAGATGGAAGAGGGCATGTTCGCGATCGTGCAATCATACGAGACAAACGACCCGGCGGGCATGCGCCTCGAAAATCACCGTAAATACATCGACATCCAATACATGATGCAAGGGTGGGAGGTCATCGCGTGGTGCAAGCCGGACGGCCATGCAGTCTGTGCTGAAACCTACTCGAACGAGAAAGACATCGAATTCTTTTTCACGACGGGCATTGTTCCTAGCAGCTTGGTCTTGCATCAAGGAATGGTCTCGATCTTCTGGCCGAGCGATTGGCATGCCCCGTGCTTGTCCCCGCCATCAACGACCGGCGTGCCGGAGCCAATCAAGGTCAGGAAGATCGTCGTCAAGGTCCCGGTAACTGCAATCGACGCGTGATAGCCATGGATGTACGGGAGATGATCTTGGACGCGACGGGCAGTCGCTCGCCCGTGTTCTACCTCCATCCAGACGAGGTACATTGGCCCGCGGTGCCCTTGGCAACGTCATACGACTTCAGGGAATGGTGCAAGAAGAACAAGCCCGCTGAAAAACCACGAGCATTCGACCCGTTGACACCTGCCTATTACATCGCCGTGCAAGACAAGCATGCAAGGCGGCTCGCCGTGACTTACTGGCTTTATTATAACTACTCGCATGTCGACATACGGAGCCCGTTTGGTTTCCCTGATGTCGCCGGGCATGAAGGGGATTGGGAATGGGTTGGTTTTTTCGTGACCGTTGACGATGCTGGAAATGTGGACGAGCAAAGCATCCAGCATTTCGTTGGCCAGCATACAGGCACATTGAACCATGAAACGATTCCCGTCACCCCGGCGTTCGAGGACACGCACCCGGTGTTCTACGTGGCTCGGAAATCACATTCCAATTACATAACCGCCGGATCGCGCACGGGACTGGACATCAATCCTTCATCGGAACCCAACCCCGTCAAGAGTTTCTTACTCGGCCTCTCGAAATCTGTAGCCGACCAGGTTCGTTGGGACCCCCGGGATAAGGGACCAAGGTGGCAACCACCGGTGCTCCCGCTCATCGAACAGTCGTGGGGCTTGAACCGGGGCAGGTGGGGAAACGCCCCGAACTCGCCATACAGTCCCATCTTGCAACTCCACAAGCCAAGCACCCTTTCATCGACACGCACGCCACTAGCTTTCCAAGTTACACCTACAAATCTTAAATTTGACAAGGGAACTATGTTCTGGAACATTTTTCCGGAGACGGCGTCATTCACGACCAAGGACGTGATAAATGGCCCGGGCCGGAATGTCGTGGCACGGATCGCCGCGACTGACCCGTCGCCCGCCCGCATCTGGCAAGATTTGCATGGGGACGCGCGCGCGGGGGATAGGATAACCGTGCGCGCACACCTCCGGTTCGAAGGAGAACCAGGAAACCAGGAACCAGCCAAGATCAAGATAGTGGAAATCACGCTTCCTGGAAAGGATGGGCACCCCAAGGAAAGGTCTTCCGATGTGGACATCTACTACGCGCCCGGGCAGGATCACACGTGGTACGAGTTCTCACGGGAGCTTGAAACGAACGGTCCCGTGACCATACATTTCGAGATTCACTGCCCTGTTGCCGGTGTATTGCTCATCGACAGGTTGGAATTTGGCATCCATTCAGAGGGCTTGGTCACGGCGAGCAAGGATCGATTAATCGCGTGGAATGAACTCTGGTTCGGGCGCAGATAAGAAGACCACGCACGGGAACCGTCATCATCGACGAAGGAGGCACGTCCCGGAAGTACGTGGTCTTTAAAAAGGCACCTCCGATAGAAAGGTAGAGCAAAGGGCAACCCGAGTGTTACGGGTCCCACTTCTTCCACGATAAAACTCCTCCCACTTCTTTCTCCTCGCGCTTCGGGGGTTGCCTGGTCTCGCAGATGGACGCGGGTGGCGGGCCCGCGTCCCTTTTTTTTTATGATCATACGTGTGGGGAAAAAAATACTGGCGATAAACGAAACCGTGAAGGGAAAAAAAAGACGCCGGGCCCTTGGCGGGGCACGGTCCTCGGGTCCATCGGGTGATGTTTGCGACGGGAGGCCACCGGCGACGAGCTCATCTCGTCAGGTCTCGCAACGCCTGGAGCAATTCTTGGTTGCTGGGAATGTCGGACATTGATTCCCCGAAATACGCGTACTGGATCGTGCCGTTGATGTCCGCAATGATCACCGCGGGCATGCGACCCAGCTTGAGCGAGGGCATCCACGGGAAACAGCGTCTCGCGGTCGTTGAATATTAACATGACCTCCTCGAAGCGCCACGGGGGCATGTCACCGCCACCATCGCGGTTGAGGGCGAGCACCTCGCCCGAGGCTTGCAGCGATTCCACGTCCAGCTCCCATCCCGCGGGGAGCGCGCCGCGGGCGGGGTCGCGCACGAGCACGTACCAGTGGAAGGGGGTCTCGACCGCCCACGCGTGCTCGAACCCGAGGTACAAGAGTAGCGAGGCCAAGGTGACTGCTTGTCCCTGGCAATCGTCGGCCTCGGCCGAGAGGCACTCGGAAGGGGTCGCCACGTGGCCGGAAAGGCCATATATCTCGAGATCGAGCTTCCATTGGACCTTCTCGAGGGTGAAGGTGCACGCGAGCCGTGCCTTGTCATCGAACGGCAGGCTTGAATATCCCGGGTGCGTTTCCAAGAACTCTTGTCCCATCGCAACCACCGCCGGCGCGCCGGGCGTGATCAAGACCGATTGGCGGTTGACGCGACGGTAGACTTGATCCGGGATCAACCAGAACGCGGGGAACAGGACGAGGATGACGAAGCCGAGTGCCCAGCAAGCCGCCTTCCCGCGCCGGAGAGCAAGGACCTTATCCTTCCTTGCAAGGGCAACCACGAGGGGTGGCAGCGCGGGAACAAGCGCGAGCAACAAGACCGAGCTCACGAATGCGATGAATGTGGCCACCATGACGATGTACGTACCCAGCGCAACGATGGCCAACATGGAACCAATTCGGTTCCCGATAGCCTCGAGACTTCCATTCCCATCACTATTCTCGGTGCCCGGCATGCTAAACAATGATTACATCGGGGCAATATCAAGTCTCGTCTCGATTGGCAGGATTGAGATCCCGGCTGAAAGTGTTATATCCCCGCGGGATGACGTGTGCAAGAGCTTCTGCAAGCAAGATGATGGACCACCGGGGACGTTCAACCATGAGCTTGTTAGGAAACAAGGACGCTTTCGTCCACGTGCATGATAGCATCGAGAAAGTATTTTCACGTTCGGAAAAATACACGTTCCTTGCTGGCGCGGGCATATCTATAGACGCGCCATCGTCGATCCCGTCGGCACGCGAGATCGTGCGCGCGATGCTAGGATTGTGCGCGCCAGCTGAAGAGATAGACTCGCTACTGGCGTTGCGGATGTTGCGGTACGAACTGGTCGTGGAAAAAATCCAAAACACGCTTGACCCGGATCTCCACTTCCTGGATTACCTTGACTTGGTCAAGGAGCCCAACTTGATCCATCACTTCCTGGCGCGTGCCATGATCCACGAGAAATGCAACGTGGTCACGACAAATTTCGATCACGCGATTGAAATGGCTCTCAAGGAATGCATCGGGGACAACGACACGAGCATCATCACGCCCGTCATCACGAAGCAAGATTTCACGGCGTTTCGCCGTCCCCTTGACTTGTTCAAGGCAGGAAAGCTTCCCGTCTACAAGATACACGGCGCGAAGCGAAATGCTATCACGAACCAGGACACGACAAGCTCACTAGTGACCACGATCGGCGCGCTCGGCAAGGACCGATCATCCACGGAAACGTTTGCCATCGAGTCTTACAAGAAACACGCGGTGTTCAACCTCACGAAGCGGAGGACCCTCGTTGTCATGGGATATTCCGGGTCGGATGATTTTGATATCGGCCCGACGCTCAGGATGATCCCATACTTGTTCAGGATCATCTGGATCGAGCACGCGGAACTCGATGAACCCCAAGTCAAGGTTTTCAACAAGCTTGGGTGGAAGGGTGACCCGGCTACCCTCCCGCGCCTCGAAAGATTGCTTGCCGAGATGGGGGGCAAAATCACCGGGAGTCCCGTCCTCATCCGGGGGCGGACCACGGATATCGTGAAACGGGGGCTTTGGAAAACGCTGCTCCCCGGCGTGCCCGTGCCGGGAACCATGGCACACCCCGTTCAACCTGCGAGCCGCCCGCCATTCAAGGATTGGATAACGAACGAGTTCAAGGATCGAACCGTGCCGGACCTGACCAAGTACACCGTGGCATGCAGCATCTACAGCGATTTGAACGATTACAAGAGCGTTGCTCGGGTCGCGGAAAAGGGGACACGGCTCGCGACCGAGATAATGGACCTCGCTGCCATTTCCTACTTCGCGAACCAAGGTGGCATCGTGTTCTTGCACAAGGAGGAATACGGGATGGCCCGGGAGATGTTTACCAACTGCGTGGCTGTCGCCCCGACCCCGTTCAAGCGCGCCATCGCTGAAACCAACCTCGCGCTCGCCAAGATCAAGCAGAGCCAGCGTGGCGGGAATGACGAGCTAGACGAGGCACGGTCACTACTCAAGGAAGCCATGCGCATGTTCGAATCCTACCAGGACCAATGGGGAAAGGTGGCGTGCATCAATAATCTCGCCGAGATCGACCTTGTCCAAGATAAACTAACCGACGGCATTACCTTGCTGCTCGAAGCATACATGTCCATCATCCAGCTTGGTAACTTGGAATTCAAGGCCACGCTCTCGAACAACATCGGGGTTATTTTCGGTGCCCTGGGTAACAACCACGATGCGGTGGCCAAGCTGCTTGAATGCTCTGCCATCAGGCAAGAACTCGGGGACAATTCCGGGGCCGGCAGGGTGGCGTTGAACATCGGGTTGCGCCACGAAGCATTCGGGGAGGATGCCGAGGCCATCGCGACCTACACGGGTGCACTTTCCCACGTGCGAGCAGTGGAGGATAAACGGATGGAAGCACGCTTGTCGGTAGCATTGAGTCGCGTGCACTATTTCAAGGGGAGCATCGATGATGCCATCGCCAGCATTACCGGGGTAATCGATTGTTGGAAAGATATAAAAAATGACGATACAGCAGCCGAAGCGTTCCTCGTGGCCGGGTACTATGCGGTCCTGAAAAAAGACATGGACGGAGCCAAAAAACATTATGAAAACGCCAGCCAGCTGTTCACATCACGTGGATGGGGATCACGCGCAGCACGCGCTAACCATCTCGCCACATTGCTCGGTAACCTCCCGCCTGCCGGCTCGAAGCATGTTCTCGAAAGCTTGATCCCCCACCTTTCCGATGAATCGAGGGGCAAGAATGACCCGCAAAAGATCATCGACGACAACCTGACCGCGGTGGCTGGAAAGGAAGACAAGCTCCCCCCGCTGAAGTTGGCATCCATCGCGATAGACAACGGCATTGCTAACTTGCATCTAGGCCAGCTTGATAATGCCCGGTCGCTACTCGAACAAGGGATGTTCTTGTTGCTGGTTGCTAACAAGAAAGAAAAAGCAATTGCTGTGCACGATGATGCATGGCTTTCGGGGTTACCCATCTTTCCCGTCGAAACCATATCCTACCAGTACGATTTCATCACGCGAGATGACCTAGAGATTGCCCCGCGAGATGCGGAATGGTTGCCGAGCCGGGATACTATGAGAATGTTCCACGAGGCCACAGCCCTGTTCGAGAAGGGATTCACCGAGATGAACGGTGGGAACCATGCTGCTGCAATCGACCACTTTGAACGTGCTGAAAAACTATATGATGCCTTGCATCGGAACGACATGGTCGATACCATCAAGGAAGCCATCATGTCGCTGAAGTTATCATCCGGAAAGGTGTCAACGGAAGAGTGGTTGAAGGGACTGCAATCTGAAATCGAGCAGCTCCAAGAGCACGTAAAAATCCATCTGTCTGCAGGGGATATCGGGGCACTTGACAAGGATTACGAGCGAATCAGCAGGATTTTACACACCATCGGGCAAGACGAGCAAGCAAAAGCAATTGATGCCATCCGGGAAGGCCTGTCGGGAAACCTAAAATCGGCTCCCGCAAAAAAAGGAATCATCGATGCCGATGCCACGAACGATGCTCAAAAAAGCGATCTCGTCCTGGCCGCTGAAAAACTAATGGCATTGCAGAATGAAAGTAAGGATCCGGTCCAGATGCTAGAGAGAGACCACGATGATAATTATATCGAGACTCTTTACAAGTTCAATATGATCCTGACGATGCTTGCCAAGAAACAAGACATTGCTACCATGGTCGATATACGGCTGAAGATCGCGGATTTCCTTGTAGCAGGGAGGGAATACAATGCTGCAAGGCCACAATTCGAGGAAGCATATTATAGCGGCATCGTACTGGGCAATGAGTTGTTGCAAGCAAGGGCGGCGGCGGGCTTGGCAAACTTGCCCCAGACCGGGGATGTTCAAGATGACGCGCTCGATAAATTCGAGTTCGCCCTTCGAGTCTTCGAGGAAAAAGGCGAGTTATTTGGACGGGTCATGGCACTTGCTGGATCAGGTGTGATCTATCACCGTAGGAATGATTTGGATGAGGCATTGTCTCGATTTCAAGAATGCATCGACATCGCAGATGAGTCGGACGCAACACAATACACATGGAAAGCATTCTCGCTCGTTCAAGAAGGAGAAATCTTGAGCAAGACGGGGGATGACGACGGGGCGTACATGGCTTTCATAAATGCATATAATTTATACACGAGCCAGATCGACGAGAAAACAGGACAATCAAAAGATTTAAATTCTATCGCGCAAATTTGCATCAAGATTGCTGTTCTTTCTGAAAAAAGTGGCGACATCCAAGATGCAATTAATAATCTCAACGAAGCGTCGAACATCTACGCCCATCTTGGAAATCAAGGGAAAGTACAAGCCCTCACTCCCTTGATCGCAAATCTGGAGACCCAGAACGCGGATCCGGTCGCATCGGCTTTAAATGACTTGAAAAATATCGAGTGGCAAGCCAAGAGCAACCCGATTGGTGCTGCAACGCGTGCAGAAAAACTGGCACAAACATTCATTGAACTTGGACGTGTTGCCGATGCAATCACCACCGGCGTTCGTGCAGGTGAGTTGTACTTTCAAGAACACCATTTTTTTCAAGCAGAGCGATCTTTCAGGCAAGCGAAAAACACCGCGGAACGATCCGGGGATGGGCGTCTGGAGTCTATCCTGCAAGCCTTGGCTAGCCTCGACAGCGCCCTCTCGGTTCCACGCAATAAAAGTGCGTACCTGTCGGCACTCGCTGCACACCTTCACGCGACGGGCAACACGGCGATTGCCATCGAAAACTATCGTGAAAGCATCAAGATCAGCACGGATGCAAATGATGAGGCGCGCGTAGCCGAGACGTGGGCTGCATTAGCCAAGATATATCAAGGTCAAAACAAGCTCGATGATGCCCTCGACGCGTACAAGCACGCGTTATCGGTACACGAGACACGCCACGATGAAAACGGGAAGGCCGAGGTGCTCTTTCGGCTCGGCTCGGTTGCCATGCTGGCCAAGCACGCGGACGACGCCTTGAAGTATTACGACCAATGCATCGCGGTTGCCCGCGCTACTAGTAACATACATTGGCTTGCCAACGCGAGGTGCGAGAAGGGCGTGATATTCATGAATGCTGGACAGCGGGTCATGGCAATTGACGAGTTCACCGAGAGCCGTTCGTTATTCCACCAAGCAAAAAACAGCACGGGGGTCATCAAGTGTAACGTCAACCTGGGCGATCTCGAGGCCGCTGCTTCCAACGTCGAGCGTGCCCTCGAGCATTACCAGCTCGCTTTGGAATCGGCCACCGAACTAAGCAATTGGCCCTGGGCAGCCGCCGCGAGCGAGAGCTCGGGAAAATTATTGAAACAACAAAAACGATTCGAGGAAGCGATCGATGCATTCCAGAAAGCAAAGGATTTCCATGCAAAGGCCGGTAACGAGACCGGCAAGGAAAACATGCTCTTCCAGATCGGTGTATCACACGATAACGCGTGCCAGTACGACAAGGCCTTAACCTTTTACCTCGAAAGCTTGGCCCTTGCACGTGCCAACGGAAACAAGTACGGGATCATGGCAACCGCGTTCAACGCGGGCTTGATCTATTTTTACGACCGGGACATTGCGCGGTCGGAACCGTTGATCAACGAGGCAACGGCCGTGGCTGAAAAACATGACATCAAGCAATACAAGGGATCATTCTACTTCCAGGTTGCCGAGATAGCCGCTAGAAAGGGTAATTTCGATCTCGCGATTGTTACCTTGGCACGCGCGGAAAGTTGCTTCCGGGAACTCGATGACAACGAAATGGTAATCTCGACGCTAGCACGGGTTGCCGAGGTACTGGCCGAACGCGGCTCGTCCGTCGAGGCTTCGGTGAAGATACACGAGGCACGCCGGGTTGCCAGTGAAACCGGTTATGCCCTTTCCCAGGCGGACATTCTCTTGGCGGAAGGAACCTTGTTCGAGCATCAAGGCAACTTCAAGGGTGCGATCGATGCATTTATGAATGCAAGGGATATCTACCAAGCGGATGACAAGCAATACTACGTGGCCGAGGCCTTGGAACGCTTGGCTCGTGTTTACAAGAAGAATGGAGAGCAACAAAAATCAGCCGACAGCTTGCAGGGCGCGATGGACCGATTCGCAAGGATGGGGCTGAATGCAAGGGCAGTATCGTGCAAGTGAGCCGTGGCGCGCGGCTTAACAGCTCATTACAATCCATAACAATTCATAACAAGATGAACAAGTAACCTTCCGTTCACATAACCGTCGCATAACAACCTGTCCGCGCGTGCGAACGCCTCAAAGGATTTCGAAATTTTCAACGATCTCGTTGTCCACCCAGAGACGGGTTCGTAAATCCTTTGCCGTCGAGACCAGCTCGCACGTTTGCTCGCACGGGCACAACGGAACGAAGCACCACGTCTTGTCTGCATCGCTTTCCGTGAGCAAGAACTGGAGCCCGTTAACGAGGTAACATCCTTGGTTCAACTTCGTGAGATCGTGGCATGCGATCACTTTATGGATGGGCTTGTTGAGGAAAAGGCATATTCCATCTCTCGGCTTGAACCCGAACAAGTATTGCAGCTTTGGCAAGATTTCCAAGTGGGAGAAGACCCTTCGCTCGTAGAGGACATCTGTTTGGTAGGCATTGTGGAGCGTGTCTTTCAATGCCTTATAATGTATGTTTCGCATGTCCTCTTCCGTGATCTCCTTCACGATGAAATCGTTTTGAACGGCCTTGTCGATCAAATCGATGAAAGCTTGGGTTATCTCGGAGCCAGATTCCCCGTCGTTGTCCTTGTTCATGGTCATTTTCTTGCGCGCATCGATGGGATGACATAGGACCGCGTGAAGATATAATTGTGCGTGGCGTGATGGAACCGGTGCTTGGCTCTCTTCCCCCAAGTAAAAAAAGTTCTTTAGGAGACGGTTTCCTTGTTCACCGTGATATGGGTTTTTTTTCAACACTCCTTACAATCGAGGGCGAGCACGAGACTTGTTCTCGCTAGCTTGAACTTCTTGCCGGTAGCACGATGGTTTCCAATCTTATCCCCGTGATGTCCACGATACAAGAGATGCTTGATGCGCCGGGAGTTTAACGAACGAGACCCCATGTAGAAAAAAGAAAAACGAAATAACATGATAGAAAAAGAAGTAAGGCAATCCGGAACCGTGAAGTGGTACAATCGACGCAAGGGATTCGGTTTCGTGACACCGGATGATGGCGGGGAAGAAGTTTTCTTGC
This sequence comes from Promethearchaeota archaeon, assembly GCA_041305945.1. Lineage (GTDB taxonomy): Archaea > Asgardarchaeota > Lokiarchaeia > Sigyniarchaeales > Sigyniarchaeaceae > JBGLND01. The sequence continues at coordinate 460,670 of JBGLND010000001.1, read as the reverse complement.
ACCGTTCAGGGTTGCAGAAAAATAGCGATGCCAAGATCGATTCCGGTGTCCGCGTCACGTATAATGTTCAAATACAAGAAAAGGGTCCAACCGCTGTTGAAGCTGCATTGCTTGACGTTAATGAGACGAGCAATTCGACGGGTCACGGGAAAACGACCAACGAAACCATCAAGCCGAAGGGAACTCCACGAGACGAGAAACCAACGGCAGTGAAAACTGTCTCGAAAGCCGTCAAGCCGAAAGGGACTCCGCGAGACGAGAAACCCACGGCCGTGAAAACCGTCTCGGAAGCCGTCAAGCCGAAAGGGACTCCGCGAGACGAGAAACCCAAGGTCGTGAAGAGTGCCGAGAAATCGACCACGGACAGTGTGGCATCGCGTGAAGGGAAAGAGAAATCCAAATTAAAACATCCCGACGCAAAAACCGATGAAACAACGTTCACGGACCTTGCTTTGAAGCCAGAATTGCTAAGCGCTGTGCAAGACGCGGGGTACGTCCAACCAACGCCCATCCAGACGCTCGCCATCCCCCTCCTCCTCTCGGGCAAGGACTTGATGGGGTGCGCGCAGACGGGCACGGGAAAAACCGCCGCCTTTGCCCTGCCCATCTTGCAGAAATTAAACGTGATGGCACCTGAAAAAACGAAAAAAACGGGAAGGGAAACCCGGACCAATCGGATAATCCGGGCACTTGTCCTGGCCCCGACCCGGGAACTTGCAATCCAGATAAATGATAACTTCACCGAGTATGGAAAGTACACCGGCGTGAAAAACACGGTCATCTTCGGTGGTGTCGGGCAGAACCCCCAAGTTGATGCCCTTCAAGGGGGCGTCGACGTGCTCGTTGCCACGCCAGGCAGGTTGCTTGACTTGATCGGCCAAGGGTTTGTAAAATTGGACAAGGTCGAGACCGTGGTGTTCGACGAGGCCGACAGGATGCTCGACATGGGTTTCATCCACGACGTCCGTCGTATCATGAAATACCTGCCAAGGAAACGTCAAGGCATGTTATTCTCCGCGACGATCCCGCAAGAAATCATCGACCTCGCGAACACGTTCCTGGTGGATCCCGTCGAAATCAACGTCTCGCCCGACCAACCGGCAGTGGAGATCATAGAACAGTACGTTTATTTCGTCACGAAAAACAAGAAACAGTCCTTGCTAGAATACTTGCTCAAGGGTCAAACAATCACGAAAGCACTCGTGTTCACCCGGACCAAGCACGGCGCGAACGGCGTGGTGAAGAAACTGGTTCGAGCAGGTGTCAGGGCACAACCGATCCACGGCAACAAGTCCCAGACCGCACGCCAGGATGCACTGAACAATTTCCATTCGGGAGACACTCGCGTGCTCGTGGCAACTGACGTGGCATCACGCGGCATAGATGTTGATGACATATCTCACGTCATTCAATACGAGTTGCCAAACGTGCCTGAAACGTACATTCATCGCATTGGCAGGACGGGAAGGGCGGGAGCTGGCGGGATCGCGATTTCATTCTGCGACGAGAACGAGATACCGCTGTTGAAAGATATCGAACGGCTAACACGGAAACGCGTGCAAGTCATCAGCAACCATCCATTCAAGAATTAGAAAAAAGTGGTGTGTGACCCCCCGCCACGTTATATTCCTTTTCAAGTCACCGCAACCAAGAACCCGAGCAGTGCATCGCGGGCTGCAGCGATCTTTCCCCCGTCTTGCGGCGAGGGCCACGCGGTGAGTGTGGGATACATCGAATTATACGTATCGCGGATGGACGTCGCTGCCACCAGCGCAGTTGCCGTCACGTTCCCCTCGACGCCCGATATCAGCGCGTCAAGGTGCCTGAGCATCTCAGCGTCTTCCAGCGAGTCATCGAGCATCTCGAACCTGTAGCCGGGATCCCATTCGTCGGTGGAAGCATCCCCCAGGTAGAAGTACTGCCCCGATCCCCAGCCGGCGTACCCGTCGCCGCCCTCGGCCCATTCAGTATCGCCAGCGGTCCAGAACAAGAACCCGGTCATGTTCAAGAGCGTGTAGACCTGGATGCCGTGGCTCCGCAGGTTGGTACCAGGATTGTACGCCTGAGCGCTGTTCACGTATGGAGGCCACGGGGAGTTGATCGGGAAGACCCAGACCTCGCCGTGGTACGCGTCGACGAATGCGCGCAGCTCGGGGATGTCCGTGTACTCTCGCAAGCCGGTCTGGTGCCACACGATGATATCCACGGTTTTATAGAATTCCTGGTACAAGGGATTGTCTAAAAGCGTGCTGGAAAAGCCGGACGTCACGAGCAACCGCAACTCGGGAAATGCTTGGTCGAGCAAGGCGCCGCATTTTACGATCTCGCGCACCTGGTCCTCGCCGGGCTCGTCGTGGATGTCGAGCGTGATCAGGCGATCTGCCCGTATTTTCCCTTGCCCGTGGGGAAGGTCGAAGTACGTCGATGTCACGTGAGCCCGCATCGCGGCGAGCACGCTCAGCATGGTTGCATTCCACGATGACGAGAATTCGGGCGCTGGCAGGTCACCGTCGAAGGGCGCATGCTTGAACATGTGAAGTCGCTGTTGCATGTAACCCGCGGCTGCAGACGCGTTGAGGGCAGCGTCGAACTTGGACCAATTGATGCTGAACGCGCCTGTCGACCAGTTAATGGTCACGTCAAATTCAGCCTTGAACTCGGGAAACGGCGAGTAATACCCGGTGCGCCCATGGCGCCAGAGGGATGCGAGTGGTCGCAACCCAGCCCCGATGCTCGTGACGATCTGGTAGCGCAACGGTTTCTGGTAATCAACCACGTCGATTTCCAGCGTCACGTTCCACGATAACGTACCACCGTTCCCGTTATTCGCGACGATGCAAGCGTTTCCTTTGTAGGTTCCCGGCGCTATTTTTTCCCATTCTAGCATCGACTTCAAGATAAACGCTTGATTCTTCGGGGCGCCTCGTTCCGGGCTCGTTGACCACGTGAAATTAACCATGATGGCCCTCGTATCAGGAAAGTTGTGCTTCAAGATGCCATGGTTCTCGAAAGCAAGATAATTGCGGCGCGGGTCTTCAGGGTTGAAATCGTACGCCGTGAGCTTGTGCAGTTCAGCCGTGAAATATGCAAGTATACCGGAAACATTCTCGTATGCATCCAAGTAGGAGAAAAAGACCAGCCGTGCACCCGTGAAGAACAAGATGCCCGGGACGCCCTTTGCGTGGTCGGGGTCTGTGCCGAACCCGATATGGATGATGTTCCCGCGTCCCTTCGAGTGGAGCACCACGTCCGAGTGCCAGTGCAAGACCACGCGCTCCGTGGGTCGCGGGCTACCTCCCCCGCCGAGCGTTGCTTTCAATTCCGCGATTTCCCTCGCGATCGCCATGCTTTTCTCGTCGAATGCCTTGTCGATGTCCGTTGAACCCAGTTCGACGCGTGCTCCCATTTTTCCCCCTTTTGGAGTCGGGTCGTATCTATGACTGTATTCCTTGTTGGTTTCGCCGCATTTCGTGCAAAACTTGCTCCCCACGTACACCGGACTGTTGCATTTCTCGCAAAAATAACGCACGACCAGCCTGCAATTGCTACATGCGATTGCGTCCTTTGGAATCGGTTTCTTGCACTTCGGGCACGTATCGGGGCTCACGGCATGCTCATCTACCAAGTTATTCCATAAAAATCTGTCCGAACGAGGAAAGAAATGAGAAGGGGGATGATGCGGATCGTCGCGTCATTTCCCGCCGGCGCTACCGATCCCCATGATTCCGCCAAGAATTGGCAGGAAAAACCCGACGTTGAGAAACCAAGTGTATTTGACAACAAGAACCGTCGCAGAACCGAAAAACGTGCTATCCAAGTTGAACCAGCTCGCAAGCGTGCTGAGGTCCTCGTTGTTGAAATGTGCCAGCACGAAAAGCACGGGTGCAGCAATGGCAATGATGCCACCGATCGCCACGAATGCGCCTTTCTTCTTGATCGATGATGCCAGCATCACGATCGCACCCAAGATGGCGAAGATGCCCGCGAGCATGTAGAAGGTGCTCCAAGATTCAGTTGAATTGTTGAATTGCGTGTAAATCCCGAATGCATTCACGAACGCGTTCCGCGTTGCATCCGTGATGGTATTCAGTTCCGAAATAGTCCACCATCCCAATTGTTCGACCGGGATGATGGCCACAATGGTCACGATGCCTCCAAGAAACCCTAGCACTTTTCTCATGATGATCCGACTCCAAGAAACCACGACGAGTGGCTATTTTAAAGTGGGACGCTTCCAATTTGAAGTTGTTGCACGCGTTGCTTCCCGTCACCTTGCATAGCGATCGCGGGTCTCCCGGAGCTTTCGTGCAACCCTCTCGAATTCCAATCCGACATGGCCGTAATCGTGGGAATCGCTTCCCAGGTGGACGTGCCGGCCGCCTTCCTTGAAGTATTTTTCAACGAAGTCCCACGAGGGAAAGGGCTCGTTGAATCCCTTCCGGAATGCCGACGTGTTGACTTCGAGCGAGACGCCCTTCTTGATCAAGAGATCCACCACCTGCCTCGTACGGTCGAAGACGTCCTCACGCCGGAACTCCTTGCAAAACTCGAGCCCTCGCCAGCAGAAGTAATCGAAATGCGCGAACCCGTGGCAGATGTCCCGCTCCAGGAGGTCGATCGATTCCTCGATCCACTCGTCCATGAACGCTTGGAACGACAGGCCTTGGAACGTGGGCTTTTCGCACAAGTGACCCGAGCTCACCCAGTGAACGCTCCCGAGCACGAGATCAACGTGCTTTCCGGACATAAACGCCATTATCTTGTCTGAGAACTCACGCTGCCAGTTCAACTCGAAGCCAGACTTGACCGCCAGCCCGGGATACCGTGCCCTTGCATCATCGATGGATGCCAGGTACGATGGCCAGTTGAAGAAGTTGAAACCCGCGTCGCGGGGATCGAAATCGATGTGCTCCGCGAAGCAGATGCCTTTCAAGCCGGCGTTCTTGGCAACGTGGCACGCCCGCGATGGCTCCATGCGTGAATCGACCGAGCTAGTGCTGTGCACGTGCCAGTCGATGTCGATAGCGTGGTCGATCAAGTCGACCGGGAGTCGAGCTTGCATGCATCCGTCCTCATTCAGTTGATGTAGAAAGGTATTAACATCTCTTCCTCGTCCAAGCCCCCGTGGTGACCAACGAGCGGCGTGCGCGCCTCGCCGAGCAACGTGTCCTTGATCACGTGATCACCGTCCATGAGCAGGATGTAATCACCGACGCGATCAAACAACCGGGCGTGGATTCCCGCGCCAGGTTTCCCGAAATAGCCATTTTCAATGGCGTGGCTCCCGGGAACCGCCGTGCAGATGCCAGACAGGTTGTTGCAAACATATTCCTCAAATTCCTTGACACGGGATGGCCGCACGTAACAGAACGCGGCACGGGGTTCCCCCGTCAAGGGCATCGCCAACGTGCGTTCCAGTTCGGGGTGCTTCTCCAGCTTCACGACCTTGTCGGGAGGCGTGGTCACTTGGCCGTGGTCCGCCATCACGATGATGCGCGTGTTCGGGAGCTTATCCCCCTCCGATTCCATGAATGTCCCTACTTGATCGAGGACGTCCCTTCCATGCTGCACGACATCTTTGTTCCCCGGTCCCTTTTCGTGTGCCATCGTGTCAAAGCCCGGCCAATAGGCCAATACAAGCTTCCTCCCCGGATAGTTCCGCACGACGTTCGCGGCACGCGCGAGCATATCGGGGACCTGTTGGAACTCGACGCGCGTGGCCTTTCCAGAAATGGCCTCGTTGTACACGCCTTTCACGTGAGATGGCGAGATGATGAAGCTCCTCGCATCTATTTTATCAAATATCGGTGCGATACCGAGCAATTTTTTTGCATTTTTCGGGTCTTTCTGGAACAAGGGTACTTTTTCCCTGCGCACGAGCATCGGTGGGACCACGCCTATGGCGCCGAGCTCCTTGAAGTAGGTGAACCACGCGAGGATGCCATGTTCCTGGGGCGCCATGCCCGTGTACACCGAGGACATGGCCGCGGCGGTCGTGGACGGGAAGACGGACGTGGCAGGTTGTTCCATCAAGTAACGCGCGATGGCAGTTTTTGCGAAGTGCCGCCTTGCAGCATTATATCCCAGCCCGTCAATAATGATTACGATGATGTTCTTCACGCCATCAAGCTTCGCTTGTTGGAGCAAGGTTGATCGCGGGTACGGGTTGTTCCCGCCAAGGTGGGACTCTATGGTACTCATTATATTAACGAGCCCTTTTCCGTCGTAATCGGGGAGCATCTTGCACTTTCCTTTCGGTCTTCAATACCTCAATAGTATACGGAAAAGCCAATTCAATAAGTAGTATGCACTGAAGGTTACCATTGACGGCGACGCACGATGACTCCTGCTACCCGCGAGAACAGACCCCCGAACATCATCTTCGTATTTTCCGACCAACAGCGGGCAGATACGATGGGCTGTTACGGCCAGAAACTTCCTGTCACGCCAAACCTCGATGCCATCGCTGCAAGCGGCGTTCTCTTCGAAAACACGTTCACTCCCCAGCCTGTTTGCGGCCCGGCAAGGTCATGCCTCCAGACGGGCATGTACGCAACTGAAACAGGTTGTTTCAGGAATGGAATCGCCCTGCCGACGGGCATGGAAACCCTTGCAACGTGGCTCTCCCGCGGGGGATACGAGGTCGGGTACATAGGTAAATGGCACCTCGCGTCGACCTCCGGGAGTTGCCTCGATAAGACCCTCGAACCGGGGGTGAATTTCGTTCAATCCCCTGTTCCGCCAGAACGCCGGGGCGGTTACGTGGATTTCTGGCTTGCATCGGACGTGCTCGAGCACACGTCGCACGGCTACGAGGGGGGTTTCATGTTCGACGGGAACATGAATCGCGTCGATTTCAAAGGATACCGCGTCGACGGCGTGACTGATTTCGTCATTGATTACCTTGCAACGCGGGATGGAAAACGACCATTCTTCTTGTTTCTTAGCTACATCGAACCGCACCACCAGAACGATCGAAACCGGTACGAGGGGCCACCCGGGAGCAAGGAAAAATTCCGTGACTTCGATGTACCCGGAGATCTGGCCGGCACGCAAGGTGACTGGCGCGAGAGTTATCCCGATTATTTAGGCTGTTGCAGCTCGATCGATGCAAACGTGCATCGCATCACGGAAAAACTCGAGCAGCTTGGCCTTGCAAGAAACACGCTCTTGATCTACACGAGCGACCACGGTAGCCATTTCAGGACGCGGAACAACGAGTACAAGCGATCCTGCCATGACAGCTCGATCCACGTTCCGCTCGTCATCAAGGGCCCGGGCTTCCTTGGTGGCAAGCGAATCTCTGAAATGGTGAGTTTGATGGATCTCATCCCGACGATACTGCATTCCGCTGGCGTGGACCGTCCAGCGCAACTGCGTGGACGGCCATTGCAAGATATCGCCAACGGCACGGCAAAAGATTGGCCGGACGAAATCTTCGTGCAAATCAGCGAGTCACAGGTGGGGCGCGCCATCCGCACGAGGAAGTGGAAGTACTCCATCGTTGCCCCGGGCAAGAACGGGGCGCTGTTCTCGAGAAGCGGCTTCTACGTTGATGATTGCTTGTACGACTTGGAACACGACCCGCACGAGCGAGAAAACATGATCGATAACGTGGGCTTGCTCGGCGTTAAAACGGAACTTGCACGCCGGTTAAAGGAATACATGATAAATATTGGGGAAGACGAACCACGCATCTTGTTTGATCATCAAATGCCCAAGAACGTCATCGAGGAAGTAACAGGGAAGATGCACGTGGATAATGACGGTTTGCTCCTGATGGACGTGTACACGCTTCCCAGCAGGGACGGGATCGCGCTGCCGGTTCCCTTGGCTGAGATTCTCGAGCCCGCCGTGGGGCACGAGGTGGTCGTCGAGTGCCACGACACGCGTTTCGAGGGCAAGGTGATCGTGGATGGCACCACTCTCGCCCTTTCCTCTGGCGGATCGATCGTTCCATTTGAAAAATTGCTCGGGAACTTGATCGGGAGCATCTTGCACGTCATACTCGATGCACCGGGCGACCTTGCACCGGGCGATGCGACCGGGGATGGAAAACGCTTTCGCGTGCACGTTTTCAAGTCTTGATCACGTTCCGGGATCAATGTTTTTTACCTTTCAAGACAAGTATCTGTCGTGATTAACATGAAAATACTCGGTAAATTGGTCCTCGATGACGACGGGGAGATATCGGTGAAGATGCGATTGTCCCCTCACAATCCCAACCTTGAAGACATTCCCTTGAAGGAATTGCTTGAGGATTTCTTGGATAAGAAAATCGCCATGGAAATCACGCCGCTAACAAATAAATGGGAGGCAGATTGACATGGCGAAATTTAATTTCGGTGTGATTGGCACGGGAGCCAGGTCTGGCTCGCTCACCTCAACATTGATGCGTGACAAGGAAAAACGGGGGGATGTTGTCGCTCTTTGTGACATCCGGCCCGAGGCCCTCGATCATTACGAGAAAATCGTGCAATCCCATTTGGGCCACGGCACGAAACATTATTCGGATTCAAGACAATTGATCATGGACCAAAACGTCGATGTCGTTATCATCTCGACACCTGATTACTTGCACCACATGATGGCCGTGGATGCTTTCAACGCGGGCAAGCACGTGTTCTTGGAGAAGCCCGTCGGCGTGAACCTCGACCAGATGCACGACATCCTGCGCGCGGCGCGGGCATCCGGGAAGACCTTAGAAGTTGGATACGTGCTCCGGTACTCGCCGTTTTATATCAGCATGAAGGAAATCATCGACACGGGAAAGATCGGCCGCCCGCTATTCGTCACCGCGTTAGAATCATATTATGGTGCATATCACTTCAACCGGGGCTGGTGGCGCAAGAATGCAAACACGGGCGGGATCATGGTCCAGAAAATTTGCCATGACATGGACTTGCACACGTGGATGTTCGGCAAACCAAAACGTGTGGCCGCGTTCGATAGTATCAACGAGTTCAAGCCGGGATCATGGGATTCCGATGCTAAATATTGTTCCGAATGCAAGAACCACTGCCCGTATTTCTGCACGAAAAATTCAAGGACGTATTCCGACGAGTGCGTCTACAACGGGGACCATGATGTTGCCGACAACGCGCAGGTCATCATCGAATTCGAGAACGGCGTCAACCTTTCCATGGGAATGGTCTTCTCTGGAAGCATCGCGCAGAGCGACCGGTTCTGGCGCGTCATTGGATCCAAGGGGGAGATCACCGGCAAGCTGTCCGATCAAGTCTTGCGATACGATGCACGTCACGATCACAGCGGGGACAAGTCGTTCTATTACGAATGCTCTGCAGCAGCCGGAGACGGGCACGGTGGTGGCGATGACGTGCAGATGATCGAGTTCCTCAACGCGCTGGGCGAGAAACGTGAAGCAAAAGCGGGCATCGAGGCAGCCTACTGGAGCTCTATCCTCGTCATGTCCGCCCAGCTGTCCGCGGAAACGGGAGACGTCATTTACATTGACGACATCGTCGACGAGTACCCCATGCCATGACACGCGCTTTTTTTTATTTTTGCCTTTTTTCAGCAACGCACGAAGGAAACTCGCGTTCACGAATCCAGCACCCAAGCCTAGAGAATGAAGTAAACGTTGTCCTCGAAACGCTCAAGGACGAGTATCAGGTCAAGTTGTAAGCATATTCATGGCCAGATTGGCTCGCCCAAAAGCCTTGTTCTTGGATTCATTTAAGAATTTTTTTTAACCACGCGTCCACCATCGACACGCACTTCTCTGCTTGCGTGAGTATGATCATGTGAGCCCCACCTTCGACCAAGCCCATTTCCTTGGGTGCCCCTATGGCGTCAAACAGGCGTTTCTGAAACGCCAGCGGAAAAATGGGGTCTTGGGACCCGAGCAAGAGAAAGCAAGGCGTTTTGAAATCCTGGAGTTTTACCGGGGGGGCCCATTTAAACTGGGAGTGGATCGAGAGCAAGCTATACTTGGCGGAGAGGTTGGGATCTGCAAAAAACGTCCCGAACATGTTCTTCGTTTTTTCTGGTAGACCTGGATCTAGTAGATCTTGTGGGTTGATATACGTCCACACGCTCATGCGTGATTTTGGAGCGATTTTTACCATGAATTCGAGCAAGCCCAAGCGTAGGCGGTCCGCCATTTTTATAGGTCCCGTGTACATCATGCCATATTTGATGTTATGGCAGATGGTTGCGGCCACACGTGGGTCCATTTCACCGGTGTAAAACGCGGTGAATCCTCCAAGGGATGATCCCCCTACAACGATCTTCCCCGTGACGTTCAATTCTTGCTGGGCGAATGTAATTGCGGCTTGCAACACCTCGATGAGGAGAGGCATTGTAAAATGTCCCCGCGCACCGCCGGACTTGCCATGTCCGATTTGGTCAACCCCGATGATGCGGTACCCGCGTTTCCACATGCGCAGCAAGAACTCTTGATAGAGACGACTATAGGCACTGGTGCCAGGGCACCATATCACGGTTGGAGCGCTTGGCTTGATGCCTTGGTTATAAATATCGAGGTGAATTTTTTCTCCATGAAAATCGATGTATTGTTCTTGCACGGCCTCCCGGACTTCATCCGGATTGATTTCGAGCAAATAGGATTCCCAGAAGGTCTCATCTTTATAGAATGAAAGCTTTTTTGCATGAGATTTCATAGTTCTCCCTTTATTTTTCCTCGAATCGGTATTTAAACCTATTGAGGCCAATCGCTTTGATGTGCGTCATCCGGTGTTTTTACTAGTGCATCAGATACAAGCCGGTGCCGTGCGTTCTTGTATCGTTAGTTGCGTGAACTAACGCCGTGCGTTCTTGTATCGTTAGTTGCATGGCCATTCATGAATGGCCATGAACACTCTTGCGATTCTGCAGAAATTGCGCCTCCTTGGATCTTCGGCGATATCGGATGCGAAGGGGGGGGATGGATGTCGTCGATGCCCAGATTCGATCCAAGACGATGGACTCCCATCTCATCGCAGGGGTTGCAGAAACCGTTCACATCGTGCAAAAATCCCTCGACCCGATCCGGTCCGTATTTGGAAACTCGATTTTCCCGTCTGGACCAGGTACCTCACTCCACGCGTCATCACCGGCGAGTGGGCAACGACGTTTGCCTACGGATGAAAGGATGTAGGGCTCAAACTTTCGTGATCACGTGCGTGGCGCACGCGACGCAAGGATCGAACGTGCGGAGGATGGCTTGGGCATGTTTCTTGATCTCCTCGATTGCATATCCCTTTCCTTGCAACTCCTTGCACCGTCGCGTGAGCATGCTATCTATCACGGGGGAGTTAATGCGCGTGGGAATGAGGAGGCTTGCCTTGTCAAGCGTCTTCCCGTCCCCAGAAATATAGTGATGTATCAAGATGCCCCTGGGGGCCTCAACAATCCCGATGCCCTCCGTACTTGAACGGGTTTCATCGATACCGCCATCATCCCGTGGAACGTCTGACAAGCCATCGATCAATGCAATTGCTTGTTGTGTTGCATCGAGCATCTCGTGGATTTGATACAAGTAATTGATGAACGTGTTATCTTTCCATACCTTGATTATGCTTGCCACGTCCTCGCCCTCGCCTTGAATCGGCGTGAATCCACGATGGGAAACCCTTGCAACCGGCCCCGTGATGTACCGCATCGCTGCATCCAATGTTGTCTCGTACTCCCGCATGCCTTCCTCCGCATGGATGAATTTCCCGTAGTCCAAAGCGGTGACCTTTTTCACGATGCCGTTAGGAAATTTTGCCGCCACGCCATTTCCTTGCCGTGAAATCAATGGCATTGTCGTTTCGACGGGAACCGAGACCATCGCCACTGCATTCTTCAACGCGAAGTTGTCATTCGCGTCCTTGCCCTTGAATGCATCCACTACGCGGTCCAGCACCGGTTCCAGGTTCGCCTTGATGCGTTCCAAGAGTTTCTTGCCCTGGGACAATTCCCGTTGTTGGGGCAGGATGGATGCCGTCTCGTTCATGAACGTGATGCCATGGACTTCACGGCCAGCAAATATCTCGATGGCATCTTTCGCGAGCTTGAACGTCTCGAACATACGTGCAGCGAGGGTGGATTCCTTTTTCACCAATTCCTCCAAGCCGATGTGCTTTCCAAGGAGGTATGCCGACACATCAGGGTACCCTTGGAAGAACAAATGCAAGCCATGAGATTTTACCAGCTCCACGCATAACGTGATTTCCCGGATTGCCGTTGCCAAGCTTGTCGGGGTGATGCCCTTCATGTTCTCGACAGCAAGGGTGCTGGCAATACCTTGAGAGCCGTGGCAGAGGCCACAAACACGGCTAACGATGCGGGGCACGTCCCAGAGATATTTTCCTTCAAGGATCTGCTCGAACCCCCGGCCGAGTTCCATCTTGAAGTTGACCGCGTCGATCTCGTCCTTCGTAACGATGTACTCGATCTGGGCGTGGCCCTCGATCCTCGTGCAGATGTCAACGATCATGGTTCGGCTCGCCTCGACGTCACGAATGGCTTTGTTTTTATGGCTGGCCTGGAGAACCTGAAGAGCATGCCCTTGTAAGCCTTGATATCCGGCTGAGCCGGGATGTTGCTCATGAAATTCACGGCGTTCGCGGTGAAATCTTGCGATACGGGGCCCATGCAACCCTCGCAAGGGATGCCTCGTTTCATGCACTTCGCACCGCACCCGTCCCGGGTGACCGGCCCCATGCACAAGACACCGTCGTGCAAGAAGCATCGCTCGGGAACGCCATCCGGGCCCATCCTCGATGGATCGGGTGTTAAAGACGTGATGGGAGCCGCCAACAAGTCCATGTTCTCGACACGCAGCTCGCAGCTCGCGCACACGTTGCATTCGGGGAGCACGACGCGCTTGCCATCCATGATGCGAATGGCCGCATCATTCAACAACGCTGCAGGCGGGGGGCATCCCGGGATGAGGCCATCCACGTCGATGACGGCGGTCACCGGTCGAGCAAGGCTCTTCTCGGACAAGCTTGCAATGCCGCCGAATGCAGCACACGTGCCCAGCGCGAAGACCTTCTTGCATCGCTCTCGGATGACCTTGAGCGTTTCCACGTGAGTTGTATCGAGCACGCACCCCTCGACAAGGGCAATATCCGATTCTTGTATCTCGTTTTCATCCAATATGAACGGAAAGGTAACGATCGCGAACTTTGCAACGAGCTCGTACAAGACGTCCATAGAAAAAAGCGTTGATATGCACCCGGAACATCCTGCAAGACTTACGATGACGATGCGTGGTCTAATTTACATCCCTCCTTGTGATCTTGTCATAAAAATCGTTGACCGTTTCTGAAAAACGATTTCCCTCGACTGCGCTCATGGATTCTATTATGACCCGCCATTTCACGTCCTCGCCGAGCACTTGCTTGAGAAGTTCGATTTTCTGTTTTGCCTTGTAGAAACCATCGATGTATCTGCACGCGTCCTAAAATACATTGATCGCTCGCTCGCGGGGCAGATGGGGGGTCTGGAACCAACGAGCTCTCGTGTGTTTCTCGTGATTTGGCGTTTTAAACTGGTTTCCGCCTTGCCTCGTGCCACGGCGTGTCGTGAATGAACAATCCCATCATGAATCCCGCGATGAACAAAAATACAAACCACATCAAGAATTCCGCTGGGTTGATGAGCAAGAACAGCAACCCGGATACTTGGCCGGAAACCATCAAGATGCCGGCAGACGTTTCCTCAGGATGCGGGTACGTGATTTCTGCCGCGTAGGTCAAGCCGACCGGCATGCAAGACACCATCACGAACCCGAGCGAGAACGAGAGCGCGTATATCACAACGGGATCGCGAAAGATGAAGAGCAGTGCGACGAGTGGCGATCCAACCAGGAACGCTATAAAGATGAACACTTTCCTCTTTCGATACCTGTCCGATATCGCGGATATGACGATCGCTCCAGCAACGCCTCCGGCAATCACGAGCGCGCCGAGTATCCCGGAGTCAAGGCCATTATACACGGTCTGGGCGAATACCAAGCCAATCTCGGTCGTCAACGCGTTAAACATGCCGTACCCGATGAATAATATGGAGAACAAGATCAAGAATTCCTTGTTGTGGGCAAGAATCTCCTTGACGCCTTGCCCGAACGAGTGACTTCGTTCTTTTACCGCGTACGCGTTGGGCGGTGTTGCCGGTTTATCGCGTATGAAGACCAGGTAAATGATCATCTGTACCAAGCCGATGAAAGCGTAAAACCAGAGCGTGATGTAGATACCCAAATCATCGATGGGAAATACCATGGCAATGATGACCCCGAAAAATTGCGATATCGACGCGAGGCCAGTTGCCGTTGTTTTCTCTTGCTCGGGGAACCAGTTCGTGCTCAGCTTCGTCCAGCTATTCAAGACGAATGGCTGGCCTGCCGCAGCAACGACCTGCCCGGAAAAGCATACCCAATAGCTTGGTCCCGCCACTGCTTTCATGAGCCCACCGATTGCATTCAAGATGACACCGATTCCAACCCCGTTGCGTAATCCAAGCACGTCGATCGCTTTGCTCGCGTGGTAGGTAACCGGGATGTACATTATCATGAAGAGGGCCGCAAGCAGCGTGATCATGTCGACATCGACGGAATAATACGCTGCTGCGAGGCTCGAAGCCGCGCCGTAACTCACCCATAATATCTGGGTTTGTATACCAATGAGCATGAAGATGGCGAGTTGAACGAACCTATATTTTTCAACAACGAACGCATTCTCTCGTGTCACCATGCTGCATCTCTCGCGTGTTCCAGATAAAAATATACCCGTGGCATGTTTCGTGCAAGCCTCCTTTTTGTCTTCCGCTGGTATCGATCACCGGCGTGGCACGTATAAAGCCACCACACGTCCCTTGACATCGACACATAATTCTGTGGCATCGCGACATAAAGATTTAAATACCTTAAAAGCGTGTTTTACGTGGTAATCAAGGTATTCTTTTCGTGTGCGATCGAAGTCCTAAGGCCTACGACGAGTCTGGTTGAATGGAGATTCGGGAACCAAGACTTACGTTCCACCAGAAAGCCCAAGCACGTCTCGCTTGATGCTGATGTCTCGAGCCGTTTTCGATATCCCGCATGGATGGCGTGCACTGGTGCCCGCGATTTTTTACATGTACAAGACGGCGCGTTGTTCACCTTTCACGATCCCGCATGGATGGCGCTTGTTCTCCCTTTAAAATCGTGCTCTCACGTTTTGTTTCCCCATTCCTGGACATCATGGCATTATAATCGTGAAACGACCGGCCTCGTGGGCACGGCTCGAGGTGCTTTTATGAATGCTGAGACCGATCAGAACCTAGGGATCAAATCGATCCCCTCGCAAGGGTGTAACTGTTGTTTGATGACCGGACGGGTTCCCCGCAACAAGTGATCTTCCATATCGACGTTCTCGAAGACCGGCCGGTGTCGAAAAAAACCATATTGAAGTATATTCACGAGTTCATCAAGAAAGCAGAAAAAAACAACAGTAACCATGCCCAAAATGATTATGGCATCGTGCTGTTCAATGAACAAGATAACAATCCTGCATTCTTGGAACACCTTTCGCATGACGAGCACGGGTTTGACAAGCTCATCAAGGGCAACGTGAAGACGTGTTGCGGGTCGCACCCGTTCGAACACGGCATCATGATCGCCCTGTACTATCTCATCGAGCGCTTCAAGACAGACGGGAACGCGGTCCTGCGGATCATCGCGATAAGCGACGGGCACTCGGAGGAAAATGCTATCTTGACGAAAGCATTGATCGACTTGCTCGAAAACGTGAAATTCATGCCCGTGCACATTGACGTGGTAATGATCGGCACCGAAGTGGAAAGCAATCCACGCGACCAGCGCCGGTTCAAGTTCATCACGCTCACGACGGGCGGCCGGCTTTATTACGGCGTGGATTCGAATTCATTGAAGGATTCATTCGATGCGCTTTCCAATCCCCCGGCGGCCCCGGGTATTTTGGACGAGAACGTCGGGACGTTACCTCCAAGCAGGATTCCCGAAACCTACAAGTCTTACTTCGAAGCAATCAGTTGGTCACTCGTCCCGGTGCTGGGCACCCCCCAAACCGCTTGTTGTGTTGTTTGCAAGAACCCTAGTGATGCTGGTACCATGTTGGAATGCGGGCGGTGCGGTGCCATGTACCACGAGCCATGCGCGTTCGATCACGCCGGGGAGCACAACATTGGTTTCGTCCACATCTTCCGGTGCGTGTCGTGCAATGGCTTGCTGGCCGCTGATGAGACCAATTTGCGCGTGTATTTCGGTCTGCCCGTTCCCGATACACGTGCGGAATGAGCCGCGGATTCCAAGCTATTTTTTTTCGCGGAACGTTGTGGGAACTGAGGCGTGCAGTTCTCCGCGTGCCTCGAGATGACAAGACCATGATCGATGGTTTCAAGGTTTACGATGCACACATGCACCACTCGGGCATATTCCTCCCGAAAGGCACGTCCATCCTTGATTACATGGATTCAAACGGCATAGACGGGGCGGTCGTGAACACGCTCAATACGCAAGCAAATCTCTCCTCGTTCACGAGCCAAGACCCCGGCTCGATCAAGCAACAAGCCAAGGACCCCGGATACGAGTTGTTCAAGGATTTCCGGCTTGCAGGGCAACCCGACCACGCCATGGTTGATCAGATCCTGAAAAAAGCGCCCGGCCGCGTGTTCCCTTTTTTCTGGTACAACCCCGCGGACCCGGCGGATGGAGACCAGCAAAGAGGATTGAGCAAGCTTCAAGGGGCCCTCGACCGTGGGTACAAGGGCGTGAAAATCCAGCTGGCGATGACCCCTTGCCCCGTGGCGCGGCTGGATCCCGTGGCCCGGCTTGCCGCTGATGCAAGCGTCCCGGTGTTCGTGCATTTGAGTTCCGGGTTGCTCGCCGGCGCTGGCAAGACCGACCCGTTCGACATCGCGGAGTTGGCCCGGCGCAACCCGCGCACCACGTTCATCGTGGGGCACGCCGCGTCGACGATGGAATTCTGCATCGAAACGGTCGTCGCGACCGTGGGGCTGAAGAATGTGATTTTCGAGACGTCGGTATCCATCTTGTACGGGATCATGGTATATGTCAAGCTCTTCGGGCCAGACCGCGTGGTGTTTGGTTCAGACTCGCCCGCTGCGTGCCCTTTCATGACCGAGTACCAGAAAATGCGCGCGCTGGACTTCCCGCCGGACGTGAAGCAGAAAATGCTCGCGGGGAATCTCGAGCGGATATTGCATCTCCCGCGGGAACAAGGTTGAAATGAAGTCTGCCACGATATGATTCACCTATGGACACGTCCGCGAGCTCGCCCGTCCCATCAAGAAGGCATGTTGTTGCCCGCCGCTTCAGCGATATCGGCAATGCCATCACGTATAGCGTGGCGCTTGCCGTGCTTTTCTCGTTCTGCTTGCCCCAAGCCATCCATCCTTGGGCAATCTTTATTATAACGTTTCTCTTGATGGTCTTCTTGCCTGGTGCGATATTGTTCATTGCCATGAAATGGAAGAACGTGGATTTCGACTTTTCCGACCAAAAATCGCGCACGCCGTATTACCTTGCAATCGAAGGTTGTTACCTTGCTGGCGTCTTCGTTTTTTCACGAATCGTGTTTCCATCGTGGCCCGTTTTCTGCATCTCGGTCGTGTCGGCCATTTTAAACGGGTCGATGCTTGCTATCAATCTCAAGTGGAAGATATCCGCGCACGCCGCCGGTTCTGTTGGCCCGGCAACCGGGATTGCCATCGTGTTCGGGTGGTGGACATTGCTCATCACCGTTCCGATCACGGCGGGCGTGCTCTGGAGCCGCTTGTATTTGAAGAAACACACCCTTGCACAGGTTATTGCAGGCACGATGCTTGCGATCGGTTGTTACGCGCTCGTGTTCTTGTGGTTGTATCCCCAACATCTTTTCTGACTGGACTAGTGACGGCGAGCATCCTTTCCGGTGAGCCACCGCGCACGCGCGCGTCCCAGTAAATGATTTATAGTTTAGGGGATTTTATGGCATTGAAACAAGCGTCAAACCCGCGGGTTATCGTGGTAGTTCCACCCTCTTGAAGATCAAGAGAACTTGGTGAAATATAACAAATAACTTGGGCATATCGTCTAGCACGGATAGGGCACTGGCTTCCGGAGTCAGCTCCTCGCAGGTTCAAATCCTGCTATGCCCGTTTCATTTTTCTTTCAAGACCCGGGTGATATTTTTTTGCTTAAGACCGATGGCATCAAAGAACCTTTCCAAGCGCGGGAAATCCCCGACGTTTTCCAGATTGTGCGCGTCCGATCCCATGGTGAACGTGATCCCGCTGTCTTGGCAAGTCGAGTAGAATTTCGAGAAGAATGCCACTGGTTCCAGGAGCGCGTGTGCCACGGTACCCTGCCACGGTTTGAACGTGCTTACTTCCTGGATCAATTGGCCTGCCTGGCCACCATCTAGATCGCGGTTCACCACGGTCATGATAACCCTTGATATTTCAAGCTTGACGCCGTGCTTCGCGGCAGCGTTCAACACGGGTTCGTAGGCGTGGATGGTAGCCTCGTCCAAGAATCCCTTGTGCCATGGATAGCGCCACGGGTGGGCAAGGACGTCCGGCTTGTATCGTTCGATGGCAAGAGCTGTCATGGCGGCGTGCCGGGCGTACCACTTCTCCACGAGGTGTCGTTTCCCTCCATCGTTCCACCAATGTTCCAGGTCCTTCCGTCCCTTCCGCATCAAGGTGTAGGCTGGCATGATGTGCACGTGCTCCGAAATCATCAAGTAATCGAGCAACGCCAAGTTCTTCCTCGAGATGGCGATGCGTCCCTTTTCATCGCGGATCGAGGCTTCGATCCCCAACAGCACGTCGTTCCAATTGTTCTGCTGGATGGTATCCTTGTGCTTGGCGATGAACTGGTTTTTAAATGGAACATCGTGATCCGTGATACCCACTTGGGGCAGCCCTCTTTCAAGGACAGCTTTCGTTCTTGCTTCGGGTATCCCGTAAGATTCCTTGCAGCAATGCGAGACCGAGGTGTGCACGTGGTAATCTCCGAATGCCATCGATTTTTTTCACTTTCGCCGAGCTTCTTGCACGATGTAATTGCATAAAGGGCTAAAGTTAAAATGAGTTTCTTAAATTCATTTTATATATCATGCCAGAGGCAAGAAACGAGTAACATGCAGATACTGCATCCCCAACACGACCAAGTGCCCACGAACATCTCCGATCGTCTTCAAGCACTCGATTTCTTGAAGGGATATGCGATGCTATGGATCACTTTCGTGCACCTTGGAAGCTATTGGGGGCTCACGTCCGGGCCCGCTTCGTGGGTGTCGTTATGGCGATTTCTTTGGGTGATAATGGATTGGCTCGGGCCGACGATCTTCATCATCGTGACCGTTTTCGGCACGATGCTTTCCATCCAGAGGAAAGAAATGACCAACAAGAAACGCGGCATGTTCAAGCAGGCCCTTCGAAAATTCACGTTCATGTTTGCCATCGGGGAGATCATGAACCTCATCATCGATTCTATTAACACGTACAAGTCGGGTCCGTGGCACGTGCTCGGGATGAACATGATAACAGCAATTGCTTTTGCCCAGCTTCTCGTGTACGGGCTGGTGAAATTGAGAAACCGGCATTTACTCGCGGTCCTCGTTACCATGGCCCTCCTCTTCATCCCGCTCTTCTTGTGGTCATACCAAGGCGTCCAATTAGACAATTATGGTACAGCAATACTCGAAGCATCAACAATAAACACGCCTCAAACGATCATCTATTTCATATTCTTCTACATGGAGGCAATGATTCCCGCGTATAGTTGGATCCTCCTCTCCGTTGCTAGCGTGCTCGTTTTCCGGGGTTACGTCGCATTCCATCGATTCTCGCAAAAAAGGGTCAGGTTCTCGAGCCCGGACCATTCCCGGTTCCTCGCCCATCTCTACGCGTTCCACGCCCGCAGGTTCGCGATCATCGGCGTAGCGTTAACTGCCATGGCAGTCACCGTGTCGGGTTGGTTCCTTCTCTTGCCCGGCGAGGGCTTCACGTCTGTCGTGTTTCGCGACCTCACGAGCGGCGACCCGTTTTCATTCTGGTTCCTTCCTGGTGTCCCCCTTTTCCTCATCCGGCACACCCCCCAGTACATTTTCTACAATTTAGGCATTTTTCTCCTGCATTTCTCGATCTTGTTTTATTACATGGACGTCAAGCGCCGGCCATCGCGCGTCATGGAAAAAATCCGCGTGTTCGGGAAATACTCATTCTCCGTGTTCATGTACAGCCACGTTTTCAAGGCATTCCCGTTTCGCCTTGAACTGCCCCTGTTTTTAACCGTCCTCCTCGTCATCATCTTGCTCTTTGTTTACCTGACCGCTTGGTGGGACAAGAAAGGTGGAATATTGTCCTTGGAATGGGGGCTCGAGAAATACGTGTCATGCCTCGACGTGCTGGAACGAAGATTAAAAAGCAAGCATGGCACGAAAGGCAAGAAAATGTGAGGACCTCACGTGTATAAATTGTGCTGGTTCTCCCGGACTTGTTGCTTGAGAATCTGGGTGACTTCCTTTTCCAAGTCCTTTGCCTCTTCTTGCAACTTTTCGGTCGAGATGCCGAGCGGGAATAGGCTGTTGAGGACCTCGATCGCCTTCGCCGCTGCTTTCATGTCCGCGTGCTCGCGTTCAGCGTAGGGGAACACCGTCAGTGACGGCACGTGGCGCATCTGTAACTCAATCAAGAGCATGGCAATGCCGCCCGATATGAACAGGCCCGGGTCGATCAAGGGGGGGTCTTGTATGGGGAAATCGTTCGAGACGACGCACCGGTATCCCTTCTGGTCATCCTCCGGCTTGAACCCGATGTCAAGCCCGCCTAGAAGCACGAGGCCCTTGATACCCGATCCTTCGATGAAATTCGCCAGCGTCGTGGTGAACTCGCGAAGTTCTTCTGGATGCGGCTGGAACCGGACGAGCAGGTACACGAGATGCTCATCCATGAACAGCTCGAAAGGGAGCTGGATGGTTCCTTTTTCATCGAGGGAAATGAGCGGCGGGGTGAGCGGGGATATGATTAGCCCGATCTTCTTTGCTTTGGTCGATTCGATCATGTATTTCACGGCAATGTAGCCCACCACGCCTATGCCGTGAAATCCAGTGACGAGATATTTCCCTTTCAAATCAACATTTTCGAAAAGCTTGATGTCAACTACCATGATTTCATCATTCCTCACGATATAATTGGATTTTTTTCGATCTTATACTTCCCGAGTGCAAGCGCGCCCATGAGGCCGACCTCATCACCCAGCCGCGATCGCTTGAGTTGCGGGGGCTTGTTGATGGTAAACTCGATACTCTTGCTTGAAAACATCTCCCTGATTGGCGGGATGATTTGTTCCTCGTCCTTGAGCATCGAACCTCCGAGGTACACCACCGTCATGTCGTAAAAATTGTTCATGAGGCCGATACCCATCGCGTTGAAATTGTTTGCTTGGTTCACGAGTTCCTTGGCAAGCGCGTCTCCTTTCCTTGCCGCCGCGTACACGTCTTTTGCCGAAAGGCGTGCCAATTCGCCCCCGGCAAGGTCAAGGATCGCTTTCCCCTTGGTTTTATCCTGGGATATTCTATCCCTTGCATGCTTGGCCACGCCCGTTCCGGAACTGAATGCTTCCCAGCATCCTTCCGCCCCGCAGTTGCAACGCACGCCAGAATGCGGTGCTAGCACGCCGTGTCCAACTTCAGCAGCATTACCTTCCTTTCCCAACAACAAGTGGCCGTTCGACACGACCCCCCCGCCTATCCCCGTGGAAATCGTCACGTATGCCAGGTTATCCCGCTCGTCGGGTGTTGCTTCGAAACAATGGACGCCGAGCACCGCCCCGTTGCAATCATTGATGATATGAAGGGGGATTCCGGGGAATGCAGCGGAGACCGGTTCCTTTAACGGGATTATCTTGAATCCGAGGTTCGCGTTGTTGAAAACCTCCCCTCTTGCCATGTCGATTGGCCCCGCGGTTGCGATGCTGATCGCTTGCACGTCGGACAAGGCAACATTCCCCCTTGATAACAAGGTGTTTGCCATTTCAATGACTTGGCTGCTAATGGCACCTGGATCCGTTTTAGAAGTGTCTTGTTTCAATTTCTTTATCGAAGTGACTTGGATATCATCCACGGGCGCGATAGCAACGCGCACGCTGGTACCACCGATGTCAACGGCGATCAAGGATCCAGCCATACTGTTCGCGTCGTTCTTTGGTATGCGAAAAAAAAATGGGATCTATTGTAAACTTTTTGAAATGCGGTCGAGCGCGGTGCTGATAACGTCCTTGGGCATCGAACAGAAGGCTATGCGAATGCCATTCACGCCGTGTTCTGGTTTTTCCACGGGAATGATTCCGAGCTTTTGTTCGTCCAGCAATTTCCGGGCGAATTTCTCGGCCGGGATTGACGGTGGAAGGTTCAAGAATGCAAAGAACCCACCCTGGTAGGGGTCGAAATAAATTCCCTTGCTTGGCTGGTGCAGCTTCTTTGCATGTTCCTTGAATGTAATGTAGCGTTCCGTGAGAACATCGATGACCTTTTGCCGGCTTTCGATTGCTTTCTCCATGTGTTCCATGACCTTGAGCACGAGTAGCTCTGCGAGGTGGGTTGCATTCGAGTTCGTGCCCCTGATGGCCCCGGATATCTTGTTCTCGAGGTCCTTCTGGACGCCGTTTAAATCCACGTTCCACTTGTCGGACATGCCAAACGTGAGGAATGCGACTCGACCACCATAGAAGAGCAATTCCTTGGATGCCCCATCAAGCTTCACGGGCACGACGAGGGGGTGCTTGTTGAGCAAGTACCCGAAGAGGCTTTTTTCATCGGCAGCCGGGTCGTACACGTATCCCTCGTAGGCATCATCTATCAGCACGATGACTGGTTTCTTCACCTGCTCGGCAGCGTCCACGAGGGCGTCTGCGATTTCTTCCATTATGACGGTTGACGGGCAGTAGCCCGTCGGGTTGTTGGGAAAGTTCAATAGTATCACGGCCTTTCCTTGGCGCGTGGCAAGTTCAACCACCTTCGCTTTCATGCTCTTGACGTCGAATTCCTGCCCGTCGAACGTCTTGAACACCTCAACCTTGCCGCCAATATTCAAGTTGATGATCGTGTCATAGTTTTCCCAGTACTTGTCGCAAACTATGATGGATTCTTTTTCACCAATGAATAGCCGTATCGCGTGGAATAAACTGTTTGTGACACCACATGTCACAATAGGAAGCGTTATTAGCTGTTCAATGTTGGGTATTCCCTTCAATCCACACTTTTCGATGATCCAGTTTTTCCACCTAGCACGTAAATCTGGTAGACCCGCGATCGGCGCGTAAGGCGAGACGATGCTCGCGTTCACGTCTGGTACCGGGAGGAATTTGTTCATGTCCTTGAGGAAGAACGTGATCGGTTTTCCTGCTGGAACGCCCAAGTACTCGTTCAGCTCGCTTCCTTTCGCGTCACCTATCGTCCCGTTGATTTCAGCATTCTTTGCAAGGCCCGCCCAGTAGAAAATACCTTGCGGGAGGAACACGCGTTTCCCGAATGGCGAAAGAGCAGCACCTAATGGTGTTTTTTCAAGTGTAGGGAAATCCATGTGCTTAACCTCTGGCAACTTTCAATAACGAAGCTGCACGTGATTTAAAAAGTTCCTCTAAATTTCATCTTGATTTCAATTAAATGAATATTTCAACGCCGGGAGGGAGCCATGGCTGGTATACCTTTTCATAATCATTGAAAAGGTGTCCTATCCCGTTTTTCAAGGCCGCATCCAGCCAGTGGAACGAGACCTCCTGCCCGTGCCTCTCGGATGAAATCGTGCCGAAAAGATTGGCCAAGTAACTAGAGACCACCCCGGTTTCATCGGGTGATCTCCCATCATTCATGGCCTCCTTGCATGTTGTTTCGACCTGCACCATTTGTTTTTTCATTGACATGACGATATCCACGACGACCGTTCTTTCAGGGCCAATTTCTTGTTTATTTTCCTTGCCCGCGCACATCTTGGCGAATTTTCCCGTGGTTCTCATCATTAAATTTAAAAAAATGGGTGTCTATCGTTGGCTAAGATTAATTTTTTGAAATTAGGATATTACCTGGCACTTTATAAAGTATCACGCTGGGTTAATTGGCCTCGTCCTTTACCCATCAATGTGACGTTGTCCATAACGAATAAATGCATCGCGCGATGCAAGACATGCAATATATGGAAGATATACGCGGAAAACCCCCAAGTAAAGGATAAGGAGTTAACTTCTCACGAGTGGGCGAAAATATTGAAAAGTATCGGCAGGGGGCCGGTTTAGTTTTAGCCCGAACTTTGCACGGTTTCTACCCTCAGTTTTGGTTCCTAAGTCTTTAGCTGTCCGTGCTTTATAGGGGCGTCTCAATCTGTATGTTGTAGCCACTAAATATGGAGATCTCTCTTGACTTTGCCGTGAGTTGCGTCTAATATCTTCTGCATGGCGATGAGATCAGGAGCTCTGCACGTAGCCACGACAACACGCAAGTACAAGGGCAAAGTCTACCAGACCCACCTCCTGCGTCGCACCTATCGAGAAGACGGCAAGGTCAAGCACCAGACCTTAGGCAATATCTCCCACCTCCCCGCCGAGCTCATCGACACCATTCGCCGACACCTGCGCGGCGACGCCTCTGCGGCTGCCGATGCTCACTTTGAGATCCTGCGCAGCCTTCCCCACGGACACGTCGCCGCCGTCCTGGGTACCCTTCGCCACATCGGGCTGGAGGAGCTCATCGGCTCACGGCCGTCACTGGAGCGCAGGCTTGTCACCGCGATGATCGTCTCGCGCCTGCTGGAGCCGCGCTCTAAACTCGCCACCTCCCGCGGGCTGAAAGCGGAAAGCGCAACCTCCTCTCTTGCCCTCGAGCTTGGCATCCAGCTCCTGGATGACCGCGCGCTCTACCAAGCCATGGACTGGCTGCTGAAGAGGCAGCCGCAGATCGAGGAGAAACTGGCCAAGACAAAGGAAGGAATCTTGGTAGTGTTAGACCATTTCGGCATCAAGGCACGTATCGAGACGAGCGTTGTTGATGAAGGAAGTTACGTGTCCGCGGGGAAAAAGATCAGCACGTTGTTGAAGCAAGTGGCATCCGGAGGGCACTCGATCGATGTCGATATCACGCCGGGTCGGAAAGCCCTGGTATCTGGCTTGTTGATGGCCATCTCGGGGTCGAGGATCAAGGTGGAACACCTCTTCTACCTCGACATCGCAACGATCGTGAACGTGAATTATCCTTACGACATGATACCCAAGACCATGCAAACCTTGAGGGATTTCATGCACGAGTTCAACAACGAATTCAAGGAGGCGGGCAAGCATGCCAGCGAGGAATGAGGCGGTCATCTCGATCCACGAGCTGCAGGTTCTCATCAACTCGTATGATACCTTTGCCCTTACATATCCATGCACGAGGGATTTCCCCCTCCTGGATGCCAAACCCAAACCAAGCGGCTACCAACTTGACGTGCGAAATCCGGATTTCGCATCACTTGAAGCAGATATGAACGGATTCGATGAGGTCCCCCGCTTCAATGATTTCCGGGAAACATTCTTGGCATCAGGATGCATACAATATGGGAACATGGATGACTTCAAGAAATTTTATAAAAATCTCAAGGGCCAATCCGGTTTCAAGCCAACATATTTTATCCCCGACACGAACATCTTGTACCATCGATTCATCACGAACTCGAGTAATGTCTTCAAGGGCGAAAAAATCGGCATTGCCCCCACCGTTTTCGATGAGGTGAACAGGAACCTCAACCACCGTGTTACCAAGGAATTCATCGATTTCATAAAACTCAAGTCTAAACCGCACGCTGAATACTATTCGGAACTTTACAACAAGCGCTCGATTCACACGAGGAAGAGGGCGTATTTCGCGATGCGGGAGCTGGGCGCCTTGGACACGTTTGACCTGCCCCGTAACAAGGATTCATATCCTGAAGGAACATCGAATGATTACAAGATAGTCTTCGAAACGAAATTATTCGAGAAGGAAACGGCCACGATTGGATGCATTTTAAGCGCGGATAGGCTTATTGAGGATTATTTGAAAGCAAGCAAAATGAACTACTTCCTTCTCCAGTATCAGCCCGCGCTACCGTCCCGTATACATTCCAATGCCGAATCATTCAGGCAATTGATCTTCTTGTTGAGTGGCCTGTTCGGTTTTATAAAATTTAACAACACGATTATTTTCGCAGAATATAACCACAAGCCCGATTTAGAAATCATAAAAATAAGATTCCTGAATGAGGAAAATTACAAGGATTTCAACGAACGGCTTGAAATAAGTAGAAAGCTGATGAATTTCAAGAAAAGCATAGAAAATACGGATTTTGATTTTTAATTTAGACTATACCTCGTCTTTTGGTAGCCTATTCAAAACAAGCAACATATCCGCAATTGATTGATGTCTTAAAATATCAGCCTTTATCTTATCATGGTGTGTGATGGCTGGCCATGGAACGGAAAACCAACGGAGCACCTTGATCATCGAGCCGCTCTCGAAGCGCTTCAACGTGCAAGTTGGAAACACGATATACGAGGCGTTATCGGCCTTGGATTACCCGGTCAGCGCGCTGTGCGGTGGCGCTGGCACGTGTGGAAAGTGCAAGGTCAAGATCGAGGGCGATCAAGCCACCGTCTCGCCCCCGACTGAACGGGAACGCAAGATGCTCGGTTCCGCCATCGATGACGGGATGCGCCTAGCGTGCCAGACGAAAATTCTTGGCAACGTGAGAATCTTGCTCACGGGTGCGCTCCTTCCCAGCCAGAACAGGATATTGATAAAGGACGATCTTGCAGCGATCGGGCGATCGCGTGATGTTACCCTCCTTCCGGTGGTTAAAAAAATCATGACCCGCGTGCCAGCACCCACGCTCGATGCACCGGCCGCGGACTACACTCGCTTGGTAGGTGCATTGCCGCCCGAGATCGCAAGAACGTTGAATGGCCTTGTCGACGACGACGTGCTGGCATTGGTGGCAAGGGCTGGTTTTCCCAAGGTGTTGAGGGAAAATGATGGCCACGTCGTTGCTACCGTGCAAACCGGGATGGAGGGTGCAAGGCCAAGGGTCATCGACGTGCACCCGGGCAAGAACGTTCAAGGCGTGTACGGCCTTGCCGTGGACGTGGGAACGACCACGGTCGTGGGTTACTTGATCAACCTGGACACGGGCTTGCCCGCAGCCGTCGCTGCACGATTGAACCCGCAAGTTTCGATCGGCGAGGATGTGGTGTCACGGATTGCACACGTTACCAAAAATAACGCGGGAAAGCGTGCCAAGGACCTCGTGATACAAGCAATCAACGAGATTCTCGAAGAAACATGTAAAAAAGGGAATATCGAACCAGATGACGTCGTGGACTTCGTGCTCGTCGGGAACACCGCCATGTACCAGCTCTTCCTTGGAATGCCCCCTGAATACCTTGCGGTCTCGCCGTTCGTGCCCGTGGTAAAGGCCCCTGTTAATGTCAAGGCTGCCACGTTGGGGATCAACGGGTTGCCTGCAGCAAATGTCTACAGCCCACCGGTTATAGCGGGTTATGTCGGGACCGACACCATCGCGGGCATCGTGGCAACGCGACTCGACGTGATGGACGAGTACACGCTCTTCATCGATATTGGAACGAACGGCGAGCTGGTCCTGGGAAACAAGGATGGCATGGTTTGCACGTCCTGCGCTGCGGGCCCGGCATTGGAGGGTGCGCAGATCACGCACGGGATGCGCGCCGCGGACGGTGCAATTGAGGGCATCAGCATCGATCCAGGCACGCTCCAGCCAACGATCCGCACAATCGGGAACATGCAACCAACGGGGATATGCGGGTCGGGCCTCATCGACGCTGTTGCCGAGATGCTGAAGGCCGGGATACTCACCAGGAATGGAAACTTTAACATAAAATCATCCCGGATAAAGGATCACGAAAGGATCATCAAGAAGGAGGACGATTATCATTTCATCTTGTTCGATCCAGAACGCGACGCAAGGCCGGGCGATGAAAATGGTGAGAAGACAACCGGGGAAAGGGCCCATTCGATCACCATATCACAACCGGACATCCGACAGTTGCAACTCGCGAAGGGCGCCTTCCTTTCCGGCACGCTGTTGTTGCTCCAGCACGAACATAAGAAAATCGATGACATAGAGCAGGTCATCCTTGCCGGCGCGTTCGGGAGTTACATCAACAAGGAAAACGCCAAGCTCATCGGGCTCTTCCCCGACTTACCGATGGAAAGGGTATTCCAGGTGGGGAACGCGGCGGGATTGGGCGCCCAGGATTGCCTGAAAAACGCGGACGCCCGGCGGCTTGCCAACCAGCTAGCGTTCAAGGTATTGTACCACGAGATATCCTCCTCGCCGTCGTTCCAAGTGGAATTCGCGAAATCATTGTACTTTCCCTACCAGTCGTTATCCCAATTCCCGAACATTGCAAAGATCTATGAAAACATCCCCCTACGATGAAAATCCAAGGCACCAGCCATGGATCAAGGCCGAGCATCCTTGTCTCGGTGTTTTTATAGGAAGGAACCGGTGAATGATACATGGTATCTCTGCAATTTTTCGGCGCCATAGGGGCGATCGGCGGGAACTGCATCATCGTGGAAGAGGAGGGACACCGGGTGATGCTGGATAACGGTATGAATTTCGGCGTCGACGGATTGTTTTACAAGGATTTTCTCATGGCACGTTCCGGCAACGGCATGCGTGACTTGCTTGCACTCGGTATCATTCATCCCGTCCCCGGTATCTACGCGAGGAGTGCCATCAATGATTCCGCCATCGATAAGGTCGACGCTGACGCGCGGTACATGCACGAGAACGTGCTTGAAAGTTATGAAGATCACGTACAGAATTATGGGAAACCGTTCATTGATGCAATCCTCATCAGCCACGCCCATGTCGATCACGTGCGAAACCTCGCGTTCATGGCAAGGGAAATTCCAGTGGTGATGTCGGATACCACCCGCGACATGCTCAAGGTCATGAAGGACGTCTCGAACGTGGATTACCTTAACTTCTGCACGCAACGACTGGCAACCTATAGCGGGGGATCGTTCTTTCCGGGGGAGTGGAAGCGGGAAACGGACTGCGTCGACCGGAATATCATCATCGTCCCGAGGCCGGAACCGGTCACCTTTGGGCCGTTCACGGTGCACGCGCACCCGATCGACCATTCCATCCCTGGAGCGCTCGCGTATGAAATCACGACAGCAAGCGGGAAATCCATCGTGTACACGGGCGACATACGGTTCCACGGCGTGGCTCAAGAAAGGCAAAATGCGTTGGCTTTTGTCGAGAAGATGGCAAGCAAGGAACGCGTCGACGCGATGATCTCTGAAGGGACCCGCATCCAATCAACAAACCGGAGCAGCGAGGAAACGGTTCTTGAAAAAGCAGTTGCCTTTTCAAACGACAAGCAGTATCTTAAAGAAAAACTCATCATCGCTTCATTTCCCTGGAAGAGCGTGGCCCGGTTCTTGACGGTCTACATGATCGCGAGGAAGCTGGGTCGAAGCTTGGTCATCCAACCGAAGCTCGCGTATCTCTTGCACCAGCTCCGCGGGAAGCCGATCTTGATGGGCACGAACGTTTTAAAGAACGAGGACATCCGCATCTACCAGCCCCGCAAGCTATCGATGCTCTATTCGGACGGCGATTACTTGTTCCTTCGCTGTGCCATATCCGCTGATGTCAACTGGGACAAGGAAACGAAGGATTACACCCTATACAGGGACGTGTACGGGAGTAGCAAGCACGTGCGTGCCCCGGAAATAAGCAAGAATCCCGCTAAATTCTTGCTTCACATGGAATTCTACGAGCTCAACGAGCTCATCGACATCAATCCGGACGGGGGGGCGTGCTTCAGCATGCGCACGGAAGCAATAGACGATGAAGGCGAGGGCGAGCGGAAATTGCTTGAAAATTGGATGAAGCGGTTTCGCCTCGAACTCGTCGACATCCACGCGTCCGGCCACGCCCCGGGAACGGATATCATTGACATGATACAAAGGATTCATCCCGGCAAGGTATTTCCCATCCACACCGAACACCCGGGCGCGTTCAAGGAGAAATTACCGGGGGACATCAACGTCATCGATCAAATCGAGCTCGGGAAGTACTACGACGTTTAAACGGGCGATTCAAGCCCGGAGGGACGTGTTTTTTATATGGCATGGCAGTTTCCCAATGGTTATCATTTTACTGGATGGACAGGCCAATGGCAAATTTCGAAACGAGATTCAACTCCCAGGACGAGGTCGTCGAGGCGATCGTTCAAGACATACGACATCACTTGGAGAAGAGCAACCTAACGTACAAGAACAAGAAGGTCCTGATCACCGGTGGCGCCGGTTTCCTTGGTAGCTTCATTTGCGAGGTGCTCGTTTCGCAAGGAGCAAAGAAGGTCATCTGCCTCGATAACTTCTCGTCAGGCAAGAAGGAAAACATCGAGAAGTTGCTGGGACGGGAGAACTTCGAGTTCCACTACCACGACATCTCCATGCCGTTCGACCCTAAAGAGAACATCGACATCGTGATGCACCTGGCAAGCCGTGCATCCCCGTTCGAATTTGAACATCACCCCATACAGATTCTAAAGAGCAACACGCTGGGCACCATGAATGCCTTGGAAATAGCCAGGGCATACGATGCCGACTTCTTCTACACGAGCACATCGGAAGTGTACGGGAATCCCGACCACGCGTACGTTCCCACCCCCGAGACGTACTGGGGGCACGTCAATCCCGTGGGACCTAGAAGCTGCTACGACGAGTCCAAGCGCGCCGGGGAGGCATTCGTGAAGGCTTACGAGTTGGAATACGACGTGCCCATCAGGATCGCACGCATCTTCAACACCTATGGACCTCGGATTCGCGCTGGCCCCTTGTTCGGCCGTGTCGTCCCGAATTTCATCGAACAGGCCCTTAAGGATGAACCCATAACCATGTTCGGGGACGGGTCGCAGACGCGGAGCTTCACGTTCGTCAGCGATGAAATCGAGGGACTCTTGCGTCTCGCGCATCCCAACATCCCGCAAGCACGGGGCGAGGTCATCAACGTCGGGAACAACGTCGAGAACACGGTCCTGGAGCTGGCCAACTTGATCGTGAAGATCACGAAATCAAATTCCACGATATCATTCAAGGGCCTGCCAAAGGACGACCCCGAACGCCGCTGTCCCATCCTCGACAAGGCGAAGAAAATCCTCAACTGGCAACCCCGGACGCCGCTGGAAAAAGGATTGGAATACACGATCGCGTGGTTCAAGCACATGCTCAGCTAGCCGGGACACCCGAACCGCCGGTCGCGGGCTTGCAAGGGAAAGAATGAAATAGCTTGCCGGGAGACTTAAGACCAACCAGCTCTGCATTGCCACCACGCATCAACAACAACGGCAAGAACCATGGAACGTGACTACATCGTCGGGATATTGTATTCGGTCTTCGACGAGCGCCTTGGCCCCAATGCATTCGCTTGGGAACCCCAATCCTTGTCAAAGAATCTCAGGGAAAAAGTAACGTTCGAGTGCATGAATATTAACATTTCTGGAGAAAAGATACCGAAACAGCTCTCGGTCATTCCATTTCCAGAATTTGGCATCAAGGCACTCGTGAAATATTCAAGGTATTTTGATAAAGCTCGCCGTGGCGGTGCCGCAGACACGGTGCTAGCACTTCTATTTAATGAAGTTGATGATCTCATCTTTTACAAGTACATCCACGATTTCGAGGACGTGTTCGATCGCCACATGTTGCAGATCGTCGAGTGCCAGGAGGCCGGCTGCAAGTCGCAGGGCGAGATTCACGATAAAGTCGTGTCGTTCCAATCGGACGTCCACGCGCTCCTTGAAAGCTTGCATGCCAGGGAAACCTCCGATTTTTCGAGCACTGCATTTGCAGAACAAGAGGAAGACCAGTCCAAGAACAAGTTCAAGTACAAGATCATCGTTTGCGGGGATGCCGCCGTCGGTAAAACGTCCTTGATCCTGCAATTCACGAACAACGCTTTTACCAGGTCTTACCTCCCCACGATCGGTGTCAACGTCAGCAACAAGCTGGTCTCCATCGACAATCTCAAGGTCACGTTCGTTCTCTGGGATGTTGCCGGCCAGCAGAAGTTCAACCTGTTCAGGAAGCAATTTTACCAAGGTGCCAACGGCGTGATCGTCGTGTACGACATTACCAGCGCCGAAAGCTTTAAAAGCGTGTCTTTATGGCATGCAGACATAAAGAAAACCGCGGGCGACGTGCCTGGATTGATCATCGGCAATAAAAAGGACCTGGAAGAGCAGCGCGCCGTGAACAAGGAAGACGTGGCCAAGCTCGGGGAGAGCTTGGGCATGATGGCGGTGGAAACCTCCGCGCTCACGGGGGAAAACGTCAGGGAATCATTCAAGTCGCTCGGCTCGGCAATGCTGCGACGCCACGGGTCGAAAAAAGATTGATCTCTTGGTTCAAAACACATTATCAATTCTTGTTCTTGAATATCTCTATCACGTCGGTCAACACGGCAGCAGCCGCCTCCATGCCGCCTGCACCACGCCCGCTCAAGATGATCTCGTTCGCGAGGTCAGTCACCAGCTTGATGGCATTCAGCGTGCCCGTGATGCCAGCACCCATGGGAGAATTCTTGGGAACCAAAGTGGGCCGGACTTCGAGATAGCCCCGCTCGTCGGCGATGCCAAGATGCTTGATCGTGAAACCTTCGCGGTCGGCCATCATGATCGCGTCGAGATTGACATGCTCGATGCCCTCTGTTTTCACGTCCTTGATAGTTTTCTTCAATCCCATCAAGGCATTCGCGAGGATGACGAGCTTGCCCGCTGCATCGTGGCCCCCGATGTCCAAGGTCGGGTCCGCCTCAGCGTAGCCGCGCTCCTGCGCCTCCTTCAACGCGGTCGAGAAGTCTATCTTCTCGGTCGCCATGCGCGTGAGGATGTAGTTCGATGTCCCGTTGATGATGGCCTCGATGCGGGTTACCACATTCCCGTTTATCCCGCTTGTGCCAACACTGAGCACGGGTATAGCACTGCCAACCGTGGCCTCGAACCGGACCATCTTGTTGGCCTTCGTGGCAGCATCCATCACCACGTCGTAACATAGCAAGAACGGGCCTTTATTGGAACTCACGACGTGCTTGCCCGATGCAAACGCGAGCTTGAAGTGGGTAAGCGCGGGTTCTGCGGTTTCCACGTTCGTGGGGGTCATCTCCACGTGGATGTCGTAATCGAGGGTCTTGATGAGGTCCGTTGCTTTCTTCCCTTTTTGCCAAGCAGGGTGGGCACGGATGTTTCCGCAAGACACGATCTCGGCGGGATCGAGCCCGTCCTTGGAAACAAGAGACCCGTCATACTCGAATATTGCAACGATCTTGAATTCCATTTTATATTTGGATAGGAGACGGTCTTTCTTGGTTGCAAGGATGTTCACGAGTGACCGGCCGACCGTGCCAAGTCCCGCCATGCCAATGCGAATGGTGTTTACCATGAGATGATACCTCCTGTTCAAGACGTGATGAATTTCAAGTTCTTATCCTTGCACAACCTATCAACTTCAGCAAGGACGTTTGTTTCGATCTCGTCACTATCATACGATACCGTGAATTTCACGGTCGATTCAGCATGCACGCTCGTGAAGGTTGCCTTTAAATCCACCAGCTTAGCGCCGGTATTCGTTAACCGGATGATCGTGTCTCGAATGTCCGTGTCAAACACGTGACCGACGAGGATGATATGACGTGTCTTGATCACGACACCCATGGAAATCTCTGTTATGATGATTCCTTGAGCGGTTAGCGTTGATTTAATTTTTTCAAGCTTGCGTTCCTTGTCGGCTTCCGACAAGGCTTGATCGAAGGTAAATACGATTTCCACGGGAACCTTGCCGGGACACGCGGATGGATCGTGCTCGTGAAACACGCCGTGGATGTTCGCCCCGTTATCAGAAAGTGGCTGGAGGATCCTCACTAGCTCCCCCGGGCGGTCTTGCGCCAACACGATGAGGGTTATATTCCCGGGAACGGTGGACATGGTAGGTGTTACCTCTGGCTCGTGGAACATGAAGGCTTGTGCTGCGATCCCAAAAATGGTTCTGGTTCATTCATGGCATGGCCCCGGAACACGGTCAAGGGAAGATCGGGTCGGCGCTCCAATCAAACAGCTCGTGTTTCTTGCCACCCGCGACGAGCTGGAGCTTGCTTCCGGCAACGATCTTGCCAAGAACACAAGCATCCATCTCGTGCAATACGGACATCTCCTTGATGGCATCGAGATGCTCGATTGCTGCTGCAACCAAGAAACCGGTCGTGAGATATGCAGTAGACCACCAGTACAACTCGCCCGCCGCGTCTTTCATGTCGGGATCGACGTTCCACGTTGATAGCAGGCCAGGCAAGGGAAAGTCGCATCCCACCCTTGACAGGTTCAGCATCATCAAGGCGGTCCCGAAGATGCCGGCATCGGAGACGTCCTTGCTGGCATGGACGAGACGCGCCCTCGCTAGCTCGTGCATCACCTTGCGCTTGCCTTGCACGACGCGGGCGTCCTTGAACGAGACGGTGTCCCAGTACTGTCCCGCGGGGCTTCTCTTGCCGTCCGGGTCCCACACCAGCACGAGGACATCTCCCTCGCGAGCACCACCCGCGGGGGTTCCCAGATCGCCCGTCATATCGACAAGAATGGCTTGATCCAGCCGGGTGCCGAGAAGGTCATCGAGCTCGAGGCCGCGTTCGATTGGTGGCTGGATAACGGCGCGATGAACGCGACGGGGTACATGACCTACTATGCAGACAACCTCACCGATACATCCAAGCCCTTGGAGGATGCTTTTTACAAGTACAAGGGCTACCCGGTTTTCGGTTCATCCTTGTCCTCCCAGAATTTCAAGAACGCGAGCGCCCCCGGCGCGTTGAACGACTTCCAGCGGCTCGTGATCGTTGATTACTTCATACAATCACACGTGTTGCGTTGGACAAAAGACTCCACGACCCATGGCGTTTCGGATCACGTCCCCGTTCCTGATGAAGCCTTGTCACGGTGGCAATTCAACGAGACGTGGCGTGATGACCCCTTGAACAGCTCGCTTCAAGCATGGGATGATTGTGATGGCATTGCCGTGGTGACCACGAGCTTCTTGCGGCGATTGCAGGCAGCGGGCCTCATCCAAGGGCGCGCCTACATCGCATGCGGGAGGAGCCACTGGTTCACGGCGGTGCAAGTCAACGAGACCACGCCGTGCGTGTTCCTGAACCACTGGCGGGATATCAGGGTGTACGGCATCTTTCTGGATGGTAACGTGCCAATCTGGGGACAGAACATCTACACGACCATGGGGGACACGCTGGTTGTAACCGGGGAAGATATCGAAGAGATTTCGTTTTACGTGGACTTGATCGCGAGCAATGTCGGGGTATTGGTGCTGCTCGCCGTGGCCGTGTCCATCCTTGCAACCTTGTTCTTCGGGTACCCTCGCGACTACGAGATAGAGAAGGAACGCGAGAGGGTTCGCATTTCCATGGAGAAGCACCAGCACGAGCCAAAAGTCGTTAAATGGGCATCTTGGTTATTCTTGGTGAAGATTGGTAACCCGTTCCAAGGACGGCACGCGTATTTCTGGTTGAACGTGCTTTGCACGTCCATCTTACTCGTGGCCGGGGTGCTCGCGTTGAACTGGTTCATCCTTGCCACGCCCTTGTACACTTACGTCACGATGTACATGTATGTGTCCATATTTTCCATATTATTCTTGCTGGACAAGGATGCTTACGTGCGCGCCTTCAAGCGGTTTTACCTTGCCATCAAGAAGCAGCCCCATCACTTATCGAGATGATAAAGCATCACGCGACCATGTAGTGCTGCAAGTTTTTCTGGATAATGCTACGCTGGTGTTCGTCCTGGTCGCCGCGGAGCCTGCTCACCTGCGCTGCGATGTCGTTTGCAGCAAATACAAGCTTCATGGTGTGCCTCGCCACGTTGCTGTAGTACGTGTACGCGTCATCGTCCAGTACCGCGTTTGACACGATGTAGGCGCATGTATCTTGCACGATGCTATTTTCATGAATAAATTTCTGTGCTTCCCTGTCAAAATTCTTTATATAATGCTTGGGCATGGGATGCTTGTCCGGCATGATCCAGAACTTAATGATGACACGTTCGCTGCTGGAATTCACTGCAAGAATATCAAAATTATCGTTTTCAACGAGAAACCAGCCCCGCTCCTTTAACCAGCGTTGGGCTAGATCGACTGCATGCTCCCGTGTCTTTGACGGGATGACCGATCTCACGAAGACTTTCTCGTCTATCATCATTAATCGATCTATCTAGCGTGCGCCCGGTATAAATGTCGGGAAGGTGTAGAGAATTTCTGGAAGAAGCTCGGGTTGGGAAAGCATGCCCACGGCTGATTCGTTCTATTAACAAAGTATAAAAAGGGAGAATGTATAAAGAGAAGAAAATTAAGGCGAATTTTGCAGTGAAAAAGCCAATAATTTGTACGATCGGATCGCATTCTGCCTTGAATGTCTTGCGCGGGGCGATGGATGAAGGGTTCTCCACGTTGCTCATAACGAAAAAAGGAACCGCCCGTTTTTACGAGAGCTTCGGTATATGCAACGAGACCATCGAAGTAAACGATTTAAATGAAATTTTCGACATTCAAGACCGGTTGGCCGATTGCATCATCATTCCGCACGGCAGTTTCGTGGCGTATTATGACTTGAACAGGCTGCTCAAGGAGTTCACGATTCCCGTCTTTGGAAACAAGAACATGCTTGAATGGGAAAGCGACCGGTTCAAGAAAAGCCGGCTCATGCGTGAAGGCGGGCTGCTCGTGCCACGAGAATTCGACAGCGTTGACGACGTGGACCGCCCGGTGATCGTGAAGCACTTTGGTGCCCATGGCGGGAAAGGATTTTACATTGCCAGGAGTGCAGATGAACTCAAGAAGAAAATCGCCAGCATTCCTGGAGAAAAAGACCGGCCAAAGATCATTCAAGAACTCATCCGCGGTGCGAACATCTACCCGTCATTCTTCAATTCCGTCATCCGCAATCGAGTCGAGCTTTTCTGCGTGGACCGGCGGTACGAGAGCGATGTCGACAGTAGCGTTAGCCCGTTTTTCTTCGAGGACCCGACGTTCACCATCACGGGTAACTATCCCCTCGTCTTGCGAGAATCCTTGGCTATCAAGGTCCAGAAAGATGGGGAATCGTTCGTTGAAGCCACGAAACGTCTCGTCCCCCCCGGCATGAACGGTGCATTCTGCTTGGAGATGTCCGTCGACAAGAACTTGAACGTCTACACGTTCGAGTTCTCGGGGCGAATCGTTGCCGGTACGAACTTCTTCATCCCCTATTCGCCGTACAGTTACGTCATGTGGGGCGAGCCGATGTCCATGGGCCGGCGCATCGCTCGCGAGATCAAGGACGCGTTTGATGTCGGCCGCATCAATGATATCTGCTTCTAATACAACCTTTTTTTTCTTGATGACACGAGGAGACCTTGATGGATGCTACGGGACAGCTCTCGGTGATCACGGACGAGATCGGCCAAGATGTCGAATTGATACTTCCCACGTTGAAGAAATACGATATCAAGGCCGTGGAGTTGCGAAATGTATGGGGAAAGAACATAATCTCGTTTTCCGACGAGGAACTCGATAACCTCATCGACGTTCTGAAGAATAATAACATGGGCGTGTCGAACGTCGCGGGTCCCCTCTTCAAGTGCTGGGCCCCGTGGCACAAGATGCACGATGCTACGTCCCAGAGTTTTTCCCGCAACGTGCACGTGTCTAGGAACGCGCTCGGGCGGGCGCTGGAGATCGTGAAAAAACTTGGCACCGATCGTACGAGGGTCTTCGGGTACCTTGGTAGTGCAAAGGTCACCAACCAGCAATGGGAACAACTCGTCAACGACATCACCCGTTTCGTCGATATGGCCAAGCAAGAGAAGGTAACCATCGTGATCGAGAACGAGGCCATGTCTCCCGTGAGCACGTGGGAAAACACGCTACGCATCTTGCAAGATATCGATGACCCGTATTTCAAGCTCCTCCTGGACCCGGGGAACTTCTTCTTCGCGGGCGAGGTTCATGATGCCGAGACGTATGCAAGCCAGATCGACAGGGTTGGCCACCACCACGTCAAGGACGGGAAAAAGACGCTCTTCGCGAAGCACTTCACGACCGTGGGAAAGGGCGTGCTCGGGTACGACAAGTACTTCTCGTTATTTCGACAAAAAGGCTATGCCGGGTATTACTCGCTTGAAACGCACGTCTTGCGCAATCGATCGAAGATCTCGTACGAGTGCCTCGAAAATATGCACGCCATGCTCAAGAAATGAAAAATTTTTTTTTTCGTGCGTTGTATCACGTGACGATATCTTGAAGTCGTTTTTGTTAAGCGGCACTCATTATTTAAATGATAGACAATTCAAAGGGCGCGTGGATTTCCCTGCCATACTTGAGCGAGAGCCGTCGCATCTCGGGGGACGTTGGGCCGACGCACGGGCACCCTGGAATGCGCGGGGAGACATCGAATACGACGAAATCGGGTTCCTTCGTTGCCGGGTTGTATGGAATGGCTCCTTGCAGCGCGAACAACCCGATCATCTTCGGGGGGTATTCTTTCCGCACCACGTCCAGGAACTTCTCGGCCGCATCGTAGAGGAGCATCTTCTTTGACTCCCGGATCGTGACGCCCTTGTGGCCTATCTCCTCGTTCTTGAGTTGCACGTGTATCTTGAGCTGTTCCTTGGCTGGTAAATTGAGGATACCCGACACATCGGTCTGGATGCGATCATCCAATCCCACAAAATCGAAACGGCCGAATCGTTCATCGAGTGCATAGGCTTGGTAGTTGGCATTGAACCGCGGGCCGAGCACGAACTCCTCGATCACTGACCTCTTCAACTCTTCCTCGCTAATGATTCCCTGCTTGATCATGGCATCCGATTGTTCAACGTAATCCTCGTGGCTCGCTGGATAGAAGAATGCACGCTCGAGCGGGTTCCCTTTTTGTTGTACCTTCACGATGGCGAGCCGGTCGATGTCCTCGGGACGCTTGAACTGCTTGGGAATGCGGATGCCTGCTTGTTCTAGCAGCCAATACTGGTTTCTCGGCGCGGTGCGCTCCTCGGCGCGAAGAATTGACCTGTTGCCGTAAATCGGGACCTTGAAGTCGTTTTCGATTTTATCGTACCCGCAGTACACTGAAAATGACCTGTTTGGTATGAAAATCACGTTCTTCTCGATGAGCTTGGAAAAGTTTTCCTCGAGCATCAAGTCGGAGAACTTTTCGACGACAAGCGCGTGGTGGAAGAGATGCTTGTTGTAATCGAGATACAATTTTTCCCTTCCCGATTGGCACACCACGAAGGTCGGCATGCCCATCGATTTCGCAGCCATGGCGGTTTCTTCCGCGGAGTGGCTGCCAAAAATTCCGACGTGAATGTTACTAGTGTTGTACCCTTCGACTATGGCTTGGATCGATTCCCGCGTGAGCATGGTGTTTCATCTTGGTGGTGATCATTACAAAATGTAATCGCGTTCCAATGAAAAACGTTGTTATTGTCACTTTAACATTGTGAAGTAGCAAGGTAGAAATGATTTGTTAGCATTTATACCTCGAGCACGAGCGTTTCTCGTCGGGTGATGCGAACGTGAATGACAATATGATTATCGTTGTTGATTTTGGCGGGCAGTACGCCCATTTGATCTCCCGTCGAGTGCGGGATGCCGGCGTGTATGCAGAAATCCGGCCATTCGACATGTCCCTTGATGCCTTGAAACAAGTCCCCGTGAAAGGCATCATCTTGAGCGGGGGACCGAGCTCGGTGTACGAGAACGGCGCGCCACGGATCGAACGGGAAATGCTCGACTGGTGCGTGTCATCGAACGTCCCGGTGCTGGGACTGTGCTACGGGCACCAGCTCATCGGCCAGCTCGTGGGTGGCAAGGTCGAGCCGCGCCAGGTGAAGGAGTACGGCCGCACGGCCTTGACTATCTTGCGCCCCTCCAAGCTCCTGGACGGGCTGGAAGGGCAAGAGACCGCCTGGATGTCCCACGGCGACCAAGTAACGTCGCTCCCTGCTGGATATCACGTCCTGGCATCCACGAATAATTGCCCTGTTGCGGCATACGAGTCGGGAGACGGGCTCCTGCTCGGGCTCCAGTTCCATCCAGAGGTCAACCACACGCCCAAGGGACAAGCCATCATCGAGAACTTCCTCTTCAAGATCTGCAAGTGCGAGAAGAACTGGTCCATCGAGAACTGGACGCGGGTCGCCATCGACAGCTTGAAGAGGGAGATCGGCACCCGCAAGGTCCTGCTCGCGTTAAGCGGCGGTGTCGATTCGACGGTCGTGTCCGTGCTCTTGCAACGTGCCATCGGCAACCAGCTCCATTGCGTCTTCGTGGACAACGGGGTCATGCGTAAAAACGAGGGCCGGGATGTCGAGCATTACTTCAAGCAGACCTTGCACTACGAGCAATTCTACCGGGTCGACGCGCAAGACCTGTTCTTGTCCCGCCTCGAGGGCATCACGGACCCGGAGCAAAAACGCAAGATCATCGGGTTCACCTTCATCGACGTGTTCGAGGGCAAGGCCACGGAACTCGAAAAGGACCACGGCAAGTTCGATCTGCTCGCTCAAGGCACGATCTACCCAGACAGGGTGGAGACCGCGGCCACGTCCAAGAGCGCGGCCAAGATCAAGTCGCACCACAACGTGACGTTGCCGGACGTGATGAAGATGCATGTCATCGAGCCTCTCAAGGACCTTTACAAGGACGAGGTGCGCCGGGTTGGAAAAAAT
This sequence comes from Promethearchaeota archaeon, assembly GCA_041305945.1. Classification (GTDB taxonomy): domain Archaea; phylum Asgardarchaeota; class Lokiarchaeia; order Sigyniarchaeales; family Sigyniarchaeaceae; genus JBGLND01. Next base: position 419,866 of record JBGLND010000001.1, on the reverse strand, counting down.
CTCGGGATTCCCGACGAGATCATCAACCGGCATCCCTTTCCCGGGCCGGGCTTGGCTGTCCGGTGCGTTGGTGCGCTGAAAAAAGAATATCTCGAAATGTTGCGGGAAGCCGATGCGATATTGCTCGAGGAAATCCAGCATGCCGGCATCTACAACGAGTTGTGGCAGGCGTTCGCTGTTTTCCTTCCCGTGAAGAGCGTCGGCGTCATGGGTGATTTCCGGACCTACGAGTATACTTGCGCGATACGGGCAGTCCAGTCCACGGATGCCATGACGGCGAATTTCGCACGCCTTGACTGGGACCTGCTCGACAAGATCAGCACGCGCATCATCAACGAGGTCAAGGGCATCAACCGGGTGGTGTACGACATCTCGAACAAGCCCCCCGCGACGATCGAGTATGAATGAGCGAATGAATGAAAAGAATTATGCCCCTTCTTTTTCCGCCCTTGCAAGCCACGTGTCCAAGGCTGCGTTATATTCCGGCTTGAGCAGGCCATCGATATTTCTCACTCTTTCAAGCAATGGAATAACTTCCTTGAAGATGAGCTTTCGCCGGCCGTAGACGTGCAAGCTATCGCAGAAATCAAAATATTCCGCGAATTCCACGCCCAGCTGGCCTGCGACGTGCTGTGCCATCTGGAACATACCGTTCACGTTGGCTTCCCATGCCCCGAAGAGGTCACGGCTACGCCAATGCGTGTTCATGCGGAGTTTTCCCTCGTGGACACGGAACCAGATGCGTTGGAGGCAAGGCGGGTCGAACCTGTCCATGTCGGAAAGGGGGCGCCACGTGATGGCTTGTGCCCTCCGCGTGTAGCCCGATTCCTTGAGCTTCTTCACGAGAAGCTCGACTTGGTTGACGCCCGGTATCTCGGATACCGATCGAAGGAGCTCCGAGGATATCCCCTCCACGTGGGGCTTGTCCTCGATGTTCATGGCCTTGTAGTTGAAAAGCCTGTCGTGGTAAGTGTAGGGATAGCTCGTCTCGCTTTCCCAGATGTCCTTGTCCCGGTCGCCTGCCATGACCTCGCTGAGGTACCCTCCTTTGATGGCCTCGATGCAATACACGTCGGACGGGTGGCAATAGATGATGCTTCCAGCAACTTCCCTGACCTTTCCCCGGATGGAAAACGGTTCCGAACGCGGGGACGTGACGTGTATCGCGCTCGTCGCGTCTCGCGTCGGGAAATCATTTCCAGCATCATAATCGCTCTTGATCTCATCCCCCTCGAAAAACACGCGTTGTAATGCGGCAATCCAGCACTTGGAAACGCTCGGTTGTTCTATTGTGAGGAACATTCGTGCTCACGTCATGCGTGGAATTGGATTCTTCAATTAAGAATCCACTTATTAACCTTAAAAAATAGGATCGCTTGATCGACAAAGGAAAACCAATAACGGACCAACCATGTACATTTGCATTCTAGCAAACAAGTCCGATGTCGAGGGAGATGTGGACGGTCTCTCGTCATACATGAACGGGTACCGGTGGAAACAGCATGTGGTACATCCGGTGGACGTTGAAAAACAAGTCCGGGAATTAATCGACGAGGGTGTTGACGTGTTCATCAATTTTTATGATGGAACCATGGATGATGTCATCTCGGGCCTAGCGCTTGTTGAAGTGCTGGAAAAATACGCCGTGGCCTTCACCGGTGCCGATTCAAAATTCTACGATCCGACACGCGAGGCGATGAAGCGCGCAGCGGCTGATGCCTCCATCCCCACGCCGAACTGGATGTTTACTAGCCGCGTTGAAGACGTTGAAACGCTGGTTGGGTGCTTGCGTTTTCCCATGATCGTCAAGCCCCCGCAAGGCTATGCCAGTGTTGGCATCAATCGCAACTCCCGGGTAGAAAACAAAGAGGAATTGCTCGTGCAAGTGCAGAACGGGATAAACACTTTCGGGCGCGTGCTGATCGAGGAGTTCATCGAAGGCCGGGAGTTCACGTGCCTTGTTGCAGAGAATCCTGACGACCCGAAGCAGCCGTTCACGTTCGCGCCGGTCGAGTTCATCTTTCCCCCCGGTGAATCGTTCAAGCACTACGACATGAAATGGTTCGAATACAAAAAGATGACGGTGACCGTGGTGTGCGACGAGCGCGTCAACCAAGCGTTGCGGGACCAGGCGTACCGGATGTTCATGGAGCTTGGCGGTAACGGGTACGCGCGTTGCGATTACCGGATGGATGCCAACGGCGTCATCTACATGCTGGAGATCAACCCCAATTGTGGCATTTTTTACCCCCCACCTGATGTTGGCTCCGCCGATTTCTCGATACTCAACGATCCATTGATGGACCACGCCGAGTTCTTGAGGACCATGATCCGGTGCGCGCAATTGAGACAAGGTCGCTTGGTCGTGGAATCCCCGTCCGTGCCCATGGAACTCGGGAACAACGTGGGACGTTCTAGCTGATCTCCAACGAATTTCGAGGCGATGCTATCGTGCGAGGTTCCAAGGTCTTTCCCGGCTCGCGTGGCCCCCTCGACCATGACATCTTCACCGACCACGCGGGACGCATCTATTTCGTTCTCGGGCATTACCAGCCTCGCGACCGCGTCATTTCCATCTTGAAATACGTTCCCGATCCAAGCGGGACGTGGATGCATCGCGAGACTGGAGTTACCTACCTGCGTTCATATTGGCATCAAGGCGTCGACGTGTTCCTCAAGACCGAGTCGTTCGTGAAAAGCACCGGTCACGAACCCCTCCAGTTATGGTTGGTCCGCGATCCCGTGTTTGGCACGGACTACTTGGAAGTCCCGGTTGGCAGCATCCGCGAGTATTTGCTCCCCGAGGAACGGCTTGATGGCATCTGCCGCGCCCGCGACGAATCGCTCGACCCGCTGGAGCGGAAGGTCAAGCACGTGGTCACGACCTTGGCAACGACGTTCGAGCCCTCGGGCATCAAGGCAACGGATTTCGGGATAACGGGGTCAGTATTATGGAACGGCCACTCGGAAAGATCCGACATCAACATCAACGTCTACGGGAAGCACGCGTGCAGGAAATTGCACGACGCCTTGGCAGCACGCGCTGCAGGTGCGCATTCCTTGTCTGCCGACCTGTCGGTGGTCATGAAGGGTTTCGATGACGTGCCGTTCCTCTCCCGCGACCCGTCGCTCCCCGGGACCGCCCTCTCGCGGAAACCGAAGTTGAAGATGGCCGGGTTCACGCCCGGCATCCAGCTCCGGTGGTGCTTGCGTCGCGGGGAATTACCGGTCACGTACGGGACCGAGCGCTACCGTGAGCTGGGTGTGCAGCGGTTCACGCTCCAAGTGATTGACGATGAATATGCCATGTTCTATCCTGCCTTCGTGGGGGTTAGAACGATAGAAGGCCATCTCGACGCTCGCCGGATCATGGTGTATGACACTAGAGTCACTCGTTTTTTCAAAATCAATGATGTCGTGTCCGTGACCGCGACCGTGCAAGAAGTCACAACCACGGGCGGCGATACTTTTTTCCAGCTGCTCATCGGTTCAAAGGCACACGCGCAACACGAGAGGGTAATTCTATTAAGCACCACTTCCGGAAGATAGCACATGGGATACGTGCAAGAAATCGATAAAACCAAGAAAGCGGAGATATTGCTGATCGGTAACGAGTTATTGATTGGTACCCGCGACTTGAATGCGTATTGGCTTGGAAAGCATCTTTCTACTTTTGCGATCCCCGTGCAACGCGTGACCGTCATCCGTGATGATGTCGGCGTGATCGCACGTGCCATCAATGAACTTTTGGCACGGGAACCCGAGTACATCTTCACCAGCGGGGGTTTAGGTCCAACCTTCGATGACCAGACGCTCCAAGGTCTTGCGAACGGGTTGGAATGCCCGCTTGCCTTGGACCAAGCCGCGCTGGGGTGGATAAGGGAACGCTACGAGCGTGGATACAAGAACGGGACTATCAAGGACGCCGAGCTGACACCGGCAAGGAAGAAAATGGCGTACCTCCCGTCGGGTTCCATCCCGCTCCGGAACAGCGCCGGGACCGCACCTGGGGTAATGATCGCGAGGGGCAAGTCGACTATTTTCGTGCTACCGGGGGTACCCCGCGAGCTGCAGGCAATATTCCAAGGCGAGATCGCTCCTATCCTGGAGTCATGCAACCCCGGTGTCATGCTGCACGAGGTTTCTTTCATCGTGGATGGTGTCGGGGAGTCAACAATGGCCGAAAAGATAGAATCGCTCATGTGCCGCATCGATCCACGGATCTGGATAAAGAGCCACGCGCGGTCTGGCCCATCTGGATACTACGTGCTCATGCACGTGTCGGGTTACGGGGAGAAGGAGTTTGGCACGGTCGTGAAAGAGGTTTCCGATGAGGTGCGGTCGATCATTGAATCCTTCGGCGGCAGCACCCGCCCGGAAGAGCCAGAAGAATAAAGAAAATGATGTACAAAGGAAAAAAATGGATGCGTTTTATTTCTTTTTCTGGTTTATTTTCTTGATCGTTTCTTCGATGAGCTCCTCGACCTTCTTATCCTTGACGCTCTTCTTGATGGTCCTTAAATCTTTAAGGACGTCATCGTCGTTTTCCATGTTTTCCGCAATGATTTCAAGGAGCTTTTTTAACTCGGGGTCGAGAGGCTTTGACGGGTCTACATTATTGAGAAACGATTTCAGGTCCTGCAACGGGTCTATCTTGGCACCGATCTCCCCGGTTGCATATGGGTTGACGAACAGCAAACCCGAACCATCCGCTGCACTGCTCTCTTCCGGGATGCTCACGAAATCACTTCGACAAAGAGTTCGACCATTACGACTGCCAGCACTTGGTCTGCAAGCCATCCACCCTGTCAATGGACGAGCTGGAAGCCATCTGGACGGAAGCAAAGGCGTTCGAGGCAAGGTTCAACAAGCACCTCGCGTGACATCATGCCTTCACGGCATCCAATTGCTCGGGTGTACTCGTCCGGTCCCGTCGCATCCCGGCTAAATTTACCGGTTCGCGGCAATCCTTTTTGGTCGTGCGTGCATCAATACCTCATGGTCGTGCTCTGCAATGCCGTGAAGAAAGGAGTTAAGTTCAAGTGCCTCGTGCTTGAAGGGGGCTGCAACGGGAAATGTTGCACGGGATCGGGCACGATCTACATCTTCGCCGACGATATCATTGCTCTTTCGAAATTTCTCGGGGAGGACATCGACATATTCTTGGAACGCCACGTGAAGGTCGAGCAAGCACCCACCCTCAACCACGACAAGCCGGAAATGATCCCTATCTTGTCCATCAATGAAGTGGGGGAGCTGTGCGCGTGCGAGTTCTTGGACGAGCGAGGGTTGTGCAAGGTGCATCCCGCGCGGCCATTCCAGTGCATGGGGTACCCGTTCTGGAACATGTTCACGAAATCGAAGGAAGGCTGGGAAAAGCTCGCGGCATTCTGCCCTGGCGCCCGCCAATCTCCCCCCATCCCGGGAGCCGAGGTTTTCAAGGGGAAGCAGATCAAGGACCTCGTCAAGAAAGAAAAAGAGATCGATGACGAGTGGGAGGATGCGATGGTAAGCTACAAGGGGGATTACAAGGCATATTTACACGATTGCTTAAAGAAAAAGGAAATATCCCCATTAAAGAGGGAAAAATAAATTCTTGCAAGTTGAAATCCCTGGCACTAGTCTCCTTGAACCTTGGCCTTGTTGTCGATCAACCACGTGATGATGAATACGCCATAGCCGATGGCTTGGGCGATCGCGTAGGGAACGAGCAGCTCCATCATATCCGCCGTGATCGTGGGGCCGAGGCTAGCCGCAAACCCTATCGCAGTGAGAATAAGCTGTACCGCGATGAACGCCCGCGCGGGCGTCCCGATGGCAGATGGCTTCGGCCGGGATGAAGACGCGGGGTAAGCACGGGCATGTTTCACGGACAAGATGAAACAAATGAATATCGGGGTACAAATGACCGCGGCAATGCCCCAAAATATCGCGTTGGCCACTTCATCACCAGGAAAGAACCGGTACACCACGCCGTGACCTGTGAGTCCATTCGTGATCGCGACTGCTACCCCCCACGTGATCGGGGCATTCATCCCGATGGCCGTCTCGTAGCGCGTCCGGTGGACCGAGAAATGATTCCACATCGGGAACGACGAGTTGAACTCACGGGGCTCGCCACCCGGCATGGCTGAACCACGCCGGTTCAATACCGTGTATGAAATGCCGATCGCGGCACCACCGATCGCGCCGATGCTCATTTCCCAGCCCTTCCACCCCGGCCCCCACGGGAGGAAAAACCAAACGGTGCCAACAATGAACGCGATGCCAAATCCAGCAGCGAGGATCGAGACCAGGGCGACGTTCCGCCACTTCTTCAAGACGATCTCGGCAACGAGCAAGCCCGCGAAGATGCAGAACTGGACGGAGGATGACAAGGCGGTTTCGAGCGTCCTCGCGCATTGCACGCACGCATCCAAGTCTGCATAATATCCCTGGTCCAGGTTAGGAAGTAATAGTCCGGGGATCGCGAAGAATATCAAGACACCAACGCCCGCACCTGCCCCCCCAAGCACGAGCCGGACCATCCACGTGTGTTTCAACGTGGCCATGTCTTGCTTCCCCTCGCGCATGGCATATCCGAGCGTCACGCCCGTGATACCACCCCACGACAGGCCACACTGGAGAAGAGCCAGCCATCCCCAAACGGGATCCACGTTTACTGGATTCGAGAGGGTGATATGAAAAACGCCCCGGATCCAGCTCAAGAACTGCCCATAACCGTGGAAACCCCCGATGGCAACACCGGCGGCAAGGCCGAGGATAGCCCAGCGATTTCCATACGGCCGTTCGCTTCCACGCCCGTCATTCGTCGAGAGAAAGTACCAGCAAAGTGCCCAACCGATGCCCGCGAAGAGCCCGCCTGTCGAGCCGCCATAACCACCGGTGCCCCGGATTGCCCAGAAAAACAACCCGAATGCGGCCATCATGACCACCGGGAACACGCCATCTCGCAAAACTCGGAGGTTCATCATACTTGAAGTGATTAAAGATGGTTTAAGAAAGAATATTGGAAAATTGAAGGTACACTTGCATCCTTAAAACCACGTCAGGATGGAATACCCGCAGAAAAGGAGCATGCTCTGCACCACGGCTACGATCCAGACGACAATGTTGACCTTCCGGTTGAACACGCGCCGCAACGGCTTCCCGATGTTCCAGAGATACACCGGGCGGATATTTGTATCTCGTGCCTTCTGCTCCTTCTCGTCCAGCACGAATGCTTTCAGGATCGCGATTACGATGTAGCTCCCCATCAACGAGCCCAGGACGACGGGAACGTCGCTCTCGAACGCTGCCATCACGGGCTGCGCCGGCACGATGACGTGCACGAACAAGGCCAAGACCAGGAGCACGACCGGGGCATAAATCATGTCCAGCACGTTCCCCTTTCTGTACAAACCGACAACAACGTATTGAATGCCCGTGTAGAGGATTAACAGCACGTTGGGAAGCTGGACGCGCCAATCCGCTAGGCCCCACCCGCTGAAAAACCACATGATGCCCATGTCGATAAGGAAAATGCCCAGCACGGACAGCACGCCCGAACCAAGATACTTCCACAGGTTGAACGCTTTTCTGACGTTTTTTTCCGCGTGCGTGAAGCCCTCGGGATAGATGATGAACAGCACGACGAGGACGGTTTGGGACACGGCGGCAAGGTGCACGCCTATCATCGGGTTCAAGGTTAGCGTTAGCATGTCATTGCACCTCGCGGGTCAAGCATGGATCGTGAACGTGTCCACGATCGTGCCCTCGAACGTATATGTCGTGAAGGTGAGGGCGTGCTCGGTCGCGTGCCCCAGCGTGTAGCACGGGCTCGCGATGCACGTGATGGTCTCGGGAACCGGCCGCAGGCCGACATCTGTCAACCCGCCACCGCATCCTACAACGAGATAGGTCAACGGGTTATCCGGATAGTGCGTGCTGTTGAGCAGCAAGCCGCGCTCGTAATGGTGCGCGTGCCCGTGGATGGTCGCTGACACGTTATGCCGTTGAAGGATGGGGAGCAATTGCTGTTCCAGCACGAAGTTAGGACCGTAAAAACCGGCACCGGTGATGGGGCAATGGAACAGCGTGACCCTGAATGGCATGTCTCGAGAATTGTTCAAGTCCCTTTCCAGCCATTCCAGGTGGTCGGCCGTGAATGCTTGGCAATAATCCCGGGGATTGATACCGTCTTCTTCCTCGAAATCATCGATGTCGACCTCTGGAAAATGGAGCACTTGGAAATGCACGCTGCTCCAGTTGAAGCTGAAATAGAACTGCTTGGCAGTATCGTACTGGTTCGTGTTGGTGATGGTATCCTTGGTCTGGGGGAAGTACTCCCCGAAGTAATATTCATTCACGCCATCGCCGTCCAGGTCCCGCGGCTTGTCGTGGTTTCCTTGGACGGGCACGAACGGGATGGTATCCAGGTATGCACTTGCCTTCGAGAAGAACTCGTTCCATTCGTTCTTGATGCCGTCCTCCACGAAATCGCCGACCATCGACACGAAGCTCAAGTTCATGCCCGCGAAGAGCTGGGCAGTCCGGAAGTGCCAGCCGGGACCGACCTTCGGTTGCGTGTCTGCATAGAGACCGAATGTGAAAGGGGCGCCAGCAACGGCAGGCGCAGTCCGGAATCGCCCCGACGCATGTTCAGCCCCAGCAACCTCGACCTTGTAATAGTACACGGTATCGGGCATTAAACCCGTGAGATTGGCGGAATGAATGCGCCGCGATGTTGGATCGGTGACGGATAACGCGAGATTACCAGTGGACAAGCCGTACCGGACGACACCAGTGGATTCCTCGATGGTTTCCCACCCGATATGCACAGCAGTTGACGGGTCATCTTGCCACGACACCCACGCGGTTTGATGCACGGGAGTCCTTTGATAACTTGGCATGTACACGCCGTAAAACAAGATGAGGGGCATGCAAACAGCAGCAACGAGAATAGCTTGGATGAAGATTTTTTTCAAGGGAGGACGACCTTGCCTCACATCTCCGTTTCGAGCCATGGTTTTCATCTATACCGGGAGGGAAAAAAATAACGAGGAAATGTGGAATGAATTATTCCCCTTTCGCAGACGCGACCAACAACTCGCTTGCTTCTTTCTCGGCTTCTTCATACGGGATCGCATGCATCCCGTGTAGCTTGGGCGACATGCGGCAGCCAAGACGGGATATAGCCACGAATGCAAGCGCGAACGGCCGTGATGGACCGGACTTGTCTGCCGCGAACGCCATCTGGGCGAGGGTCTCCTCATCGTGACCTCCAAAGAATCCCAGCAAGAACGGATACAGGAAATTACCAAAACCGAAGAAATAGATGACCATGAAAATGGTGGCCCCACCCACTGGCGTGAACGCGACGATTGCCATGTTGAAAAACAAGACGTTGAGGAACCACGCAAGCAGTGCCACGATCCCGCAAGAAATACCCGGCGCGATGACGGTCTGCCACCAGTTTATCCTCACCTTGATTACCCGCTTGTGGGTGAGTACCCACGTCAGGATGACCTTCACGACCACGCCGGGTATCTCCCCGAAGACGAACGCGAAGAATTGGAGCTGTTGTATGGTGAGCAGCAAGAAGCTGATGCGGATGACTTGCTCGATGGTAACGGCCACGACGTACGTGCCAGCTCGGTCTATCGATATCAGGAACAGCTTGGAATAGTCCCCGAGCGCCACGAAAATGCGGGAAACCGAGTAAAACATGACGACGAAACCCATCGGCTTGAAGAGATCAGGAACGATGCTCGTCACTATCTGGTTCACCGAAAACGGGAGGACGAACAACGTGAACAAGAGCAGGGCAAACATCCCGAAATACTTGAACCCGTAAGAAATGAATACCTCGGTAAGCTTGAACTTCTTGTTGTTATAGGCCTCGCTCGTGGAGGGCAGTGCATTCTCGTACAAGGTCGTCATGAACAAGATGGGATACGTGAGATACGTTGCGATGCCGATGAACGACCCGTAGTAGGTATAATTGTTCAACAAGAGCGTGATGATGAGGATTGAGAAAAAATTCCCGAAAAGATAAATCACGTTGGAGAGCATGGATTTTAAGCCGAAAGACAATGTTTCCTTGATGAGCGCGCCGTCGAAATCCATCCTGAACATCTGCTTCATGGAAAACCGCTTGTCGATTTTCTTCAAGAATGCCGCGCTGAGCAGCATCTGCGCCATTGATGCAGCGTAACCGCCGATCGAAAGGCCGATGCTCGAACCGATCACCTCCCCGATGAGGGGATTTGCCGCGCCGATGGATTGAAAGATGCCGGGTAACACGGCCATCAACCCGATCTGGAAAAATATCAAGCTAAGGAAGTTCACGAGCGCTTCCAAGTCCGTTCGCTGCGCGGATTTCAAGAGATGCGTGAAGACATACACGATGCCAGGAAATTGGACGAGCGTGTTCAAAACGAAGAACCACGACATGAACGCGACGGAAACGACCCGTGGCACGAGGTACAGCCCAATCAAGGAGATGATGGTTGTTTGAGCAAGTCCACTCAACGTCTGCCACCAGATGAAGAACTGGACATATTTCAAGGCTCGCTGCGGTTCGGTGCTCCAGTATTGACCCACGAACCGGTCATACGCCTGGGCGAGACCGAAGTCCAAAGTGATGAATACAGCGCTGAAAATGGAGGAAATGATGAACTGGATGCCAAACGAGCTCGGGTCTTGAATAATGAACGTCGGGAGAACGTAGATGATCACGACGAAGAGGGGTGCAACCACGACGAGCGTGATGAAGAACATCGTGAAAAAACCGCTCAACGGCTTGTGATACCCTGGAGTCCGCCATGTCTTACCGGATCCTGCATCATCGATGATATGAGTTCCCGCATCTTGGATTTCAGCCGGCAGGTTCTCGCGTTTTTTCAGCCTGCTTCGCTTCTCCTGTAATTTCAGCTCCCTCGCTTTCGATCGCTGGTTAAACTCATCCAAGGGCATCAAGGTAAGGGGTGTCTTTCGGCTGTATCTCTTGAAATAGATGAATAAGGCCGCCGTGATGCATCCAAAACCGACCAAGAGCAACATGACGAAAGCCTTGTTTTGGTCTTGCGGGATGGGCGAGTATGCCCAGTCAGCAAACACTGGAATGCTCGAGCCCGGCTTGCCCGCGAGGTGCAAGATGGACACGTGGATGAAATACGTCCAGAATGGCCAGTTGCCAAGTTGCTTGTTGGACTTGACCCGTACGGGGGCTACCAATTCGATCACGCGAGCATCGGGCGCGGAAGGGTCTTCCAAGGACGCTATCAACGGGTGTTGCTGGCTACCAACGGTCAAGCCTAGGCTTGCATTCACCAGCAAGGCCGCCGAGGGTGTAGCGGTGCAACGGGTTAGATTCAGTAGTTGGGGAAGGGAAATGAGCCCTACCTTGTCTACGAGGGGATGGGAGGCACCAACAACGACCGTGCTAATCGTGTCAGTGGCCGATTTCTGCAGCTCGAGCACGTGGCCAGAACTGTTGATACCGGGATGCAACGGGAGAACGGGAAGGAGGATGTTCAAGAGCGAGACGTTGTATGGCTGGTTCTCGTTGTTGGTTTGGAAGAACAACCCGACTGTTCCATTTCCAACGGCATGGGTGATATTCTGTGCTTGGTTCGACGTCATTCCATAATCCCCGGTGAGGTCCAGGATGCAAAAAACGTCAAACGCTTGATCGAGACTCGCGGGATCATGTAACGTGAATGCAGAAATGTTTTCCCTCGTGAAATAGGTGACGTTGAAGATGGGATCGATTTCAAGCGCGGTCTTGAATTTATCAATGTACTTGGAGCTGGAATTTGAAACGAAAACCCCGATCTGGATGTCTCCAATATCTTGAGAAGGATCCGCAGCGGATACTTGCCCGGTTATATCGAACAGCAACCACATAGAAGCAGGAATGAGTACGGCCAATAAGCAGCACGTGAGGACTGCCAAGCTTCTTTCCTTTCTAGATTTCATGGTTAAAAGCTTACGTTGCGGATATAAAATGGTTTTATAATCTCAAGAATGAGGATAGTGCGCGCTACCCGCAGCAAGAACTTGAACTTGTACATTCCTTACCCTTTCGCCGGCTTGCCACGTCCCACAAGCAACCACATCCTGGTTGTTCGGCCATTACTATCGCGTTTGCAGGGCAATTTCGTTTGCATGCACTGCAGTCAGTACATAGTTCGGGGCGTGCGATGTGATAGGTTTTCTCGCCGTCGACCGGTGCAGGCAAGCCAAAAGGACACACTTCCGCGCAGGTACCGCACCCCGTGCAACGATCGTTGATGTAGATCCGTGGCAGCGGCTTGATCATCGATATGATCGCGGGGTCCATCTTCATTGCTCTTCGTGCTCATCAGAATAAATCCATGTTCTTGAATGTTATGCTAGGAAATTAAAGGCAAAACGTAGCCCAACAAGGAATGCACCCGAGATCGCCAGTACCACGTTAAGCTTGGTGAACCAAGGATATTCAGCACCTATTTCCCTGGGGCTCGTGTCAAACGTGTACCCGCTGAACGACATGGTGGAGAAAAATGCGATCCAGAAATGAAAGCACGTGTCCCAAGCGATGCTCATCAAGCTGGCACCAAGCACGAACCAGGATACCATGCCCATCACCAGCACGTGAATCAAGCCAAGGATGATTCCTTTAAGGATGAATCTCCGGGTGAAATTAACCACGGGAAAGGCAATGACGAAGAGCAAGTTGATCAACAAGATAGAAAGGAACATCCCGGCCGAGAACATCGCGAATGCCCAAATCCGGGTGAACGCGAACGCGCCAAGGAGGACCAATAATGGAATCCAGAAGATTTTCCTTATCGAGAATGTAAAGTGCGTGAGTGCTGCTCGAGACCTGTGAAACGCGGAAAACTTGGCCAATTTCATGCAATCCGGCTTCTTGGCTGGTTTGTCTTCGATAAAGTGCTTGATATCCTTGGACCAGACAGGCCCGAACCGGACCGAGAAAGGGAAGGCTGTAGTATTCTTGGATAGCTTGGGACTCTCGATGCCTCCCGCGGATAGCTGGGGAAGCAACAAGACCGTGGAACGCGATAGGTCCGCGATGTTGGTTGCTTGCACCGCCTCTTCAAGCTGGCTGTTCCCGAAATCACCCCCCCGGGCAGCACACCAGACGTTGATGCCACGTGAATCCACGCATAGCACCCACGCATCAATCCCTTGTCGGTCCAAGTCGCTCATGACCTTGATGTACGTGTAGTCGTAATTCGCTGTCACGATGACGGGGGATGTCGGGCCGGGGTTTCCTGCCTCGTATAGTCCGGGTTCAACCGGGACATGGTCAATTTGGCCTCCAAGCAAGCACCTTGCGGACCGCAACGACGCCCGGGCACCCTTGAACGGCAAAGGAGGCGGGCGGTAAAATCCAGCATTTTCAGGACTGCCAGCAGGCTTCTCGTAGATGATTCCCTTGATCGAACGGGCCCATTGCTTTTCCTCGGCCGTCTTGAAACCAACGGGGGCCGTGTATTTCTCGAACCACCGCAAGGGATGCATCTCGCCCGAGCGCAGCCTGCCCAGCCGGCGCTTGTACACCCACCGTTTCAAGTTATAAGCCACCCTCGAAAGACCCGTTGGCTCGAATTCCTCGGCGATGATGAGTTTCCCGCCGGGTTTCAAGGAATTCCATGCCTTTCTCAAGAAAATCTGTTGCTCGAAAGGTCTCAGTTCGGACAAGACGAACGTGCTCACGACGAAATCATGTACGCCGGTTTCTACATCCATCGTGCGAACCGTACCCCACTTGAAAATAGGTCGTGAATTATGGGGGGTTGCGTCGTTCTGTTTCTTTGCTTCGTTTATCATACCCGGATTTTTCTCGAACGCTACGACGGAACACCCGAGACTTGACATCTTGAATGCTAACGTGCCGGGACCGCTTCCGATTTCCAAAACGGAGTTTCCGGGTGCTAGTTTTTCCAATATCCACTCGTGAACTTGAATGTTTATGCCCCCGGTAAGGCCGGTAAATAGTTTCTCGTACGTGGCGGGCTCTCGCTCGAGTTTTTTCATGTAGACAACGGCCATAAACGTCAGCTCCAGGTGCTACCCGTTGTTGGAAGTATTTTAAGCCACGGGTTTTGAATGTTAAGCATGCTTAGCGAGAAATTAACGCGCAAGCTAGAAGCAAAGCTTGACGCGGGATTTCATTTCGGGGAACTGGGACTCGTCATCTCGTTAATCGTCGTGAACGCGATATCAACGAACAATCTCGTCGCGACCGTGCGTGCCGTGCTCGTTGCCCCGAGGATCGTGGAAGAGCTGGTACCGGTTCTGGTCGGATTGCTCTTGGTACCGTTCTGCGTTGCAATGCTAACCGTGGTGTTCAACGGGACGTTCTTGGCTCTTTCCGGAGGTTTCATCCAGGCATTCGCACGGGTGCTTCTCGTGGTACCGAGCGACCAGCAAAACATCGTGTACTTTTGCGGCATGACCCTCTTGATTCTCGGCCACGCGCTCGTCTTCACCGGCATGCTGGGTTTCATTTTCAAGAACATTACCGTGCAAGGAAGAGGTAATGGAAGGGAATTGCACACGACAGCCATCATCGCGGGAATGATGCTCGGTTTCGGGATGAACATCGTGACCCGCATGCCGGGGGTCCAGCTTGCCGAAACCATGCTGGTTAACACCTTCTTTTCCGGCTTGCTGGTAGTATTCACGATAACTTGGTATGTCCTCGTCGACAAGAAGCATAACATCATCAAGAACTTGGACGAAACGGAAGGATTCAACGCGGGAAAGGAGAAACGGTTCGGCAAGACCTTGCACGTCTTGTTGCTTGGCCCGTGCGTTGCGGTTCTCGGGTTCACGTTCAACCGGTACGAGTGGCTGGCCGCGATAACCGGGCTTCCCTACTGGGCAACGGCATACGTTTCGTTTCTCTCGATCATGCTAGCACCCATCATCGGGGTGCTTGCATCTCGCCACGAAAAAGGAAGGGATATACTGGTCGTGGCATTGCTCGCGATGGCCTCGATAGGCGTGGGGCTATCGCAAGTTATACAAGCACCATGGCTCGTGCTTGCCGGGATGCTGGTTGCGCCGGCTGCGTTGTTCATGGCAATGCTCCAAAACATCAAGCTCGCAAGGCAAGAACGGGTCAACAATATCGACATCACATTTATTCTAACGTGGATAATCTCCATCTCGAGCATCATCACGCTGGCAGTGCTCTCCTTGTTGGTGTTCTTCCCGTACGCGACGTTCGTTGTGTTTTCCCCTGTACTTGCCCAGGAAATCGTTCGATTGGCCAGATCACGAAGGAGGATGGATGCATGATGGGGAGCAACCTCGATGGCCACACCAGGGCTTTCATCATCACGTGGTTGGTCTTGCTGGTCGTGCCTGGGGTAGCGATCCCCTTGCTCCAAGCCACGCCGCCGGCGTTGCCACTTGCTTCGGAAAAACTCGTCATGGCAAACTTGTACACGTGGTACGGCCACCCGGATGGGGGCTTCGGTGAATACATTTACCGTAATTGGCACCGGCTCGGGGAAAAACTCGATGACTGGGATGCCGGCACCTCGACCATGCAGGGTATCGAAACATCTCTCAACGGGACATTAGGGGTATTCAATGCCTCCGCGACGTGCGTGAACGCATCAACGGCGACCTTGGCCTTGAACAGCACGGTCCCGGGTTTTAACACCGGCGCTGGCGTGAAATCGGACAGGAAATACTTCAAGATCAACGCGATGCCTTGATGATGTCCTTCAAGAATGCTTCTATCTTGCTCGTTCGTTCCAATCGCGTTCCCAGCAATTTTTCCTTGACCGTGTCCACGATCTTCTGCGCGACCACGAGGGCAACCCCGTTACGCACGAGGGCGAGCTCGAGCTCATCGAGCGGTTGGTCGAGGTTTTTTCCGGTGAGCTCGCGAGTTTTCACGTTGTTTACGAACGTCTTGAAACCGGATTTGATCTTGTCGAACATCGGGAGTTATCCCCGTCGGTTTTGGGAAAACGAGAGTTATATGTCATCAAGATTGATTTTCGACGATGGCATCGAAGGGCCTTGCTGTCCTTGTTGCTGGAACGCGCTGAGCCGTTGCTCCAGTACAGGACGTATCTTTTCCGCCTGTTCCACGAGCTGCTGGATTCGAGTGGCGATTTCGTTGCTGGTCGATTCCATCTTCTCTTTCTGCCCGGTTAGCCAGTTCTTGCTGGCCTCGAAATCAAGTTCCACGTAATAGCGTGCCCCGATCGAGATCGTGTATTTCTTGGGCTTCGTGATGCTGGTTCGCACGAACGAACTCGCCCCGATGGGGAGCATTGTGTTTACCGTGCCGGTGGCAGGATCGGGGTCCGCTTTCTCGAGCCCCTCGATCGTGACGAGCGTGGTGGTGATGTCTTGGATTCCTTGCTCCATGACTTGCTGCTGCGCATCGAGTGTCTTTATTTGCTCCTCTGCAACCTGCAGAAAGTAAGCCATCTGTTGCATCTCGTCTTGTTGTTCCATGGGCACGGTCCTCCGTCGGGGTAAAAAGAACGAGGTTATACCCGTATGTTTTCCGTCGCGAAGGTCTTGATAACGCGGCTCTTGAGCTGCTCGGGGTCGGTTATCTCGAATACCTTTTGGATGACGATCCTATTTTGATCGACATTCTGGGATGCGATGCCGTTCCTCACGGTTGCCATGGCATCTTCAGGCGTGACGCCCCGCACTT
Source organism: Promethearchaeota archaeon (assembly GCA_041305945.1). Classification (GTDB taxonomy): domain Archaea; phylum Asgardarchaeota; class Lokiarchaeia; order Sigyniarchaeales; family Sigyniarchaeaceae; genus JBGLND01. The sequence goes on along the minus strand of JBGLND010000001.1, from coordinate 403,182 downwards.
CTTTTTCAAAATAGCATAAATTCGGGCTCTTTAACGTTTGGTAATAGCCCTTTATCCTGTAATTCTTAACGATCACGTTCGTCATTGGCAAGCACACTTGGTAGTTAACACGCGCGAAAAATCGCCGCTTTTAAATAAAATTTATGGTATGTCGTCCCGCCGGGGATCAAATCTCCAATACATCGGATATGCGGGCCATCTCTGGACCCGACGTGGCATTCCCCACGATTGCCCCGTTGGAATTGGCAACTATGCCCACCCGGATTGCTTCTATACCAAGACAGACCGTCGTGAAGTCGATGTTCCCGACATCAAACAACGATTTCAACTGGTTCGCTTCCTCATCGGTGGCAAGCGGCGTCACGAGAACACCCTTGGTATTCGCGACGATCTTGGTGCCGACGAGCGGCGATCCCGCGATCTTCCCCTGTATCGTCTTGACACCGAGAGTTCTTTCCACGGCGGGCAAGGCTGCCTCCGGTATCTTGATACTCGCGATCGCGCCCTTGTCGTTCGCAGCGATGAGATTTCCCAGTGCATTGGGCTTCGATTCCTCGAGCACGTGCACTTTAACTTGCGGGCCGGGTAGCATTTCCAATGCTTTGGATAATAATGCCTCATCATTTGGATGCACGTGGTTTGGAAGGAGGATGCCGTTGCTATTGCACGCCACCATCACGCCGATCAACTTCTTGAACGACACCTCCAGCGGGATGCACGGCACGCCCAAGATCGTCTCGAGCCGCTCGCGGAAGCGTGCCTTCGTGTCCCCGGGGATGAGGCAATACCTGTCCGTGGCGCACGCGTGTATCCCGACGGTGGTTGTACCGAAAGCATCCAGTCGTTCAAGCATCGATTTTTCACCAATTCAGGTCGTGTTCGTCTCCATTCAAGAATGAAAAAAACAAGGTGTTCACGGGAAGGCGCGCCACGCTCGCTCACACGTTCAAGTACAAGGTGACCGTCCCTTCGAGTGACTTGGTTGCCCTTATCTTGATCTTCCTAGGGGGGCTTTCGATGCCGCGTTCCCAGACGTATTCGTTGACTTCCGGGAGGACGACGATCTCTTCTGCCTTCATGTGACGCTTGAAAAATTCACGTAAAAGGAAAATCGCCCGCTTGGCACGCTTTTTCGGTGGCCGCATGTATGCCCGTGATAGAGGCACCACGTAGAACCGCTCTTCCGTGATCTCTTCCTTGTTTTCCTCCTCTGCGAATTGTTTCGCGACTTCCGAGCGTTCCTCGAATATGTCCTCGTTCCCAGCATCCTTGCCCGTGTCCGTCTCGAGGGTTTCTTCTTCATCAACCTTTTCTTCCTTTTCCTCGATCTCTTCCTCGACCGGTTCCACCGGTTTCTTGCTTGCTTTTTTACCCATGTTCAATCACCTTACACGTGCATCTTGGTCATGCGCCACCGGCGTTGCTTCGGGGAAGACCGGACCTGCCGGTTCGTCTTCATCATGACCCACGTTGGCACGGGACGGTTCTGGTTCATGCGTTTTGCCATTCTCATTTTCTTTGCAAAAGGTTTTTTTCTGCTCATTGATAACAACCTTGTTGTATCAGATCTTTTTTATCCTGAAATCTCGTTTTTGTTGCGAATTCGTGATTTTCTCTAGTATCTGCTTGAAATGCTCGTCTGACATGGGCAAGGGGATGCCCAGCCTTGAAATCTGGCCGGTTTGCACCAGCTGGAGGAGCTGCATCTCGATGGACTCCACGATCTCGGGACGCACCAGCTTCAAGTTCGTGAGCCGCTGGCGCGCTTCGGGGGACAATATCTTCCGCAACAACGCATCCTTCTGGGATTCGAACCGGTCTTGCGCCGCCTGTTGTTGCTGCTCCGCGGCTGCTTGCTGTTGCAGTTGTTCCATCTTGCGCTTGCGAATCTCTTCAAGCTCGTCGTCGCTCATGTGGCCGTTCACCTGGGTGCATGCATTTCCTTGCAAGTGTCCTGTGGTCATTATTTTGTTGTTGTATCGCGGATGATCTCGTGCGATACCTTGTCGACGAGCGAGAACCCCGCCGGGGTGAGCTTTCTGCCCACCTTTTCCTCGATGGTGACCAGGCCCGCTTTCTGGAGCTGCTGCAAGCACCGCCGGATGATCCCCCCGGCGGCCTTGGAGTGACCTCGTGGCCTGTGGCCTCGCCTGTCGGGCGTGCTGTAATCCTTGCGCAACCGGTTCACGCCGATCGTGCTTTTCATTGCCAGCTTTCGCAGCAAGGATGCCGCTCGAACGTACCAGAATCCATCAGAATCCTCTGGGGGGAATTCCTTTGCTGCTGCAGTTTTCCAGAACTTGAGTTCTTTTGGAGGATTTATCTCGGGGAACATTTTCAATTTCTCGGCCATGCGCTTGATGAACATGGCGGGTTCCACCGAATATACATTACTCACGGGTGGTAATGGTTTCATGTTTGGTTTTACCTGATACCGGTAAATGATGTGACACCAAAGGACAAAATGCATGCGATGCTTCTTGCCTTGAGTGCCTCTGCGCGTGTTATCACAAACGCATCACGTGATGTGAAATAAGGATTTAATAAAAAAGTACCATGAAATTCAGTCGTCACGCCAAACGACGGTGAAACGCATGAAACCGAGAACTCAAGAACGTCCATCGATCCAGATAGGCAAAAGCGGGGTTACCGATGCCCTTGTCTCGCACGTCGCGGACACGTTGCGCGCCCAAGGTGCCGTCAAGCTGAAAATATTACGCAATGCATTTGAGGATGACGTTTCAACGAAGCAAGTCGCGGCTGACCTTGCCAAGAAACTTGGCGCCAAGGTCGTTGACATCCGGGGTCATACATTTACCTTGGCCAAGACGTAAGCAAGATTCGATCGAAAAATTTGTTGCATGACAGGTGACGGTGACGGGCAAGAAAAAGGACAAGGGCGCGAGACGGAAGGTGATGATCAACACCATTGCTCGTTCCCGCATTGACATCTTGATGGCCTTGGCCGGGAAGGCGATGCAACAACGGTGTCGAACATCGTGGGAGGCACGCCTCCCGTGGGCGGAGGACCCAGCCGTCAAGCGTTCGTGCAGGTACGTGCTCGTTGCCAAGAAGATCGCGATGCGGGTGCGCGAGCCTTTGCCATGGCAATACCGGCGCCGGGCGTGCAAGAAATGCAACTCGTACCTCGTTCCCGGTTGCAGCAGCCGCGTCCGAATCCAAGGACGGGGAAAAAATGCCCACGTCGTCGCCACGTGCCTCCATTGCGGGCACGCCGTCCGGTACCACTTGCGCAGGGGTAGTATTACCCCGCCTACCCCGCCTTCCCCGTACCGGTTCGAGAACAAGGTAGTCGAGGGCATCGATAGACAAAACCGCGGGGGCGATTGACGCGTGCTGTGGCTCATCTTGGCCGAGGCTGCCGTCGAACTCGTCCCCCCCGGGCTTCTCGGGAACCACGATGTCCTGGCCGACGCGAGACGGAAAGGCGTGGAGCCCGGGCGGTTGCTGCTCGACACGAACTACCACCATTCCAGCATGGCGAGCCTACCGGGGAAGGAGAAACGGGGTCGCCCGGACATTCTCCACTTGTGCTTGCTCAACGCCATGAAAACCCCCTTGAACCTCGCCTTCAAGCAACTTCGCGTCTGCGTTCACGTGAGCCACCCGGATGAGCTCATCATTTCTATGCATCCAGAAATGCGAGTCCCGCGATCGCGGAACCGGTTCGACGGCTTGTTCTCGCAACTACTTCACGAATCCCGTCAAGATTCTGGCGGTACCGGCACGACTTCCCGGGACCGGGCAAAGGGCAGCGATGGCATGCAGCTCATCGACCTCAAGGTGATGGCATTGAGCACCTTCCTGGAACGGTTCGATCCCGCGAACATCCACGCGTTTTCAGTCCACGCGTCGCCCGATTCGTACCGGGGCGCGCTGGAAGATGCAGCGCGGTTGGTGCGGGATCACGGGGATGTAGCGTTCGTCATCGGGGCATTCCAGGACGGCCAGCTTGCATCCCCGACGCTGCTCGGCATTCCCCCGTCCCGGTGGCATTCCATTTCGGGCATCCCGCTCGACGCGTGGACTGTCGTGGCCCGGGTGCTGTACGACGTCGAACGCGTGCTTGGCGGGGGCTGATCGTGCAAGCAAGCCCGGCCTTCACCGCCGGTCGAGCGCTTTATTACCACCACCCGCTAACATCCATCCATGGTTCCACCAGATAATGCATCGTGTACCGATGCCGGGCCGCAATCCCTCCGTCGTTCCTACTTGGCACTCTTCCTGTTCTATTACCTGGTCGAGGGAAGCAACAACGGCTTGCTGACCGTGTTCGTGCCCATCTTCTTGATTAATTCCGGCATCCAGGGTATCAACGAGCCGTTCGTCCTCGCGCTCGCGACCATGGTCACGATCCCGTTCACGGTGAAGCTATTCTGGGGCATCATTTCCGACCGGTTTCCCATCGGGCGTCTCGGGCGTCGCCGGCCGTACATCTCGTCGATGATCATCCTTTGCGGCACGTTCTGGCTGGTGCTCATCGGCGTGCTCCCGTACGTGCACACCTTGGACCTCTGGATACTGTCTTTCCTCGGAATCATGATCAACATCGGTGCCAGCTTCTCCGACACGGCTCTCGATGGCTTGATCATGGACGTCACGCCAAGGGCCATGCTCGGGCGAGTCGAGGGAGCAACCTGGGCTTGCTACAGCATCGGTGGCATCATCGGTGGCACCCTTGGCATCATGTTATGGACGATCTTGGGGGATGGTGCCCCCGTGTTCGTGCTGTTTGGCATCATCTCCATAGCGTGCGGCGTCATCGTGTGGGTCGTGAAGGAACCTCCGGTCCCGTCCAGGAAATTCAACTTCAAGACGCTGGGCGTGCTTCTCGGCAACAAGCGATACTGGAGCGGCTACCTCTTTTCGATGTCCACCCACCTTGCCGACAACGTCGTCGCGATGCTTTTCGGGCTCTTCGTGCTCATAAAGATGGGCATCATCACCACGGGCACCGGTGGCTTGTCGTTGTATTTCGATCCCAACCTCTTCTGGTACATCCTCGTTATCCAGCTGTGCTCGGCGGCCGGCGTCACGCTATCGTCGGTCATCTACGGCCGACTGGCGGATGGCATCGGGAGAAGAAAAGTCCTATTCATTGTTGTTGCAAACATGATGGCCGCGATTCCGCTCGCCGGGTTTTTCACTATCGATTTCGCCAGCGGGTTGGTGATGGCATTCTTCGTTGGAACCGCACTTGGTGGAACCAGCACCATTGCCATGGCATACGTGGCGACCATCACGCAAGAAAACAAGGAAGCGACCTCAACGCACTTCTCGCTCTTCACGAGCTTCATGAACCTTGGCTCGAGCATCGGCCTCGGCGTGTTCTCGGCGGTGTCCGCAGCGATGCTCGGGGCTGGCATCGCGCCCGTGACCGTGTACCAGGTCATCTTCGTGGTCGCGCCCGCGCTCGCGCTGACGTGCTTGGCGTTCTCGCGGCACCTGCCCGAACGGTAAAGGAATGGTGATTGAAAAGAAGCTTGCTCAGACGATGAACAAGTTTAGCAAAGGCTCGACTTCCTTCTTGAAGAACGAGAGCGTGCTCGTGAAATCGATAAGGTTCTGGAGCAGCAACCACAAGTACACCGTGCGGTTGAACGAGGTGGAAATGTGGTGGCCGATCAAGTAGAGCTCGTTGTTCGTGAACTTCAAGACGGGGTTTTTCTCAAGCGTAAGGCCCTTGTTGACGTTGTATTTCACGAGCGTGTCGATGAGCAATCCGTTGTTTGTCACCAGCTCGATGTATTCTTTCGTCACGCCCGTCTGCGCGAACACCTCGCCCTCGGATGATAGCAAGACTGCTGCCTTCCCGTTCGCCTTGAGACAGTACTCCTCGAGCAGCGACGCGACCAGCGCGGCTGTCTGCGAGATGTTCCTGATGCCTTGCGAAAACGCGATGAACACGGAGTTTTTCTCGTAGATGGATGTCGTGGAGAAGACGGGCGACACGCCGTGACTCGTTGAAATTTCTGCTATTTCCAGTTGCAGCTTTGCAATGCGTTGCATGAATGCTTCCTGGTCGCGCAAGGACGGGTCGAGCTTGTGGAACAAGATGATGAGGCTCGGTTCCTCGCCCAGGCTGACGTACGCCTTGAGCATGCGGTCGTAGTAATCCGTTGCCTCGCCGTATCGTTTCTCGTCCTGGACGTCGATGACGAAGAATATCACGTCGGTATCGGAGAAGAAGAGTTTCGATTTTTTCTCGTCGAGGTATTCCATGCGGTAGAGGTTTTGCCCGCCAAGGTCCCACACGACGATGGGTATGCCGAAAAACTCAACGTTATCTCGCTGCGCGCCTTTCGTGGGCATGAGTTCTTGGATGATGGAATAATCCTTCTTGAGCACCGACAAGAGGCTCGTCTTGCCCGCGAAGTCGAGCCCGACGAGCATGAGCTTCCGCTTGGTGAGTGGATTCTCGATGTAGTTCGTGATGATGCGAGCCTTTCGTGACCATTTCTTCAGGAACGTCTGGTCGACGGGATGCTGCTCGGGGATTGCTTGGCTTAACTCGTAAATGGTCTTTATCCCGCCCTCTGCAAGCATGTCCTTCGATTTCTGGTCCATTCCTTGCAAGGAGTCCACGTTAAGATCGAGAACTTTCTTTAATGCCTTGTTATCGATACGTACGTTCCCCTTGAATAACGGTCTCAAGTCTTTATCAAAATCTTTCTCGATGAATGATTCCATTTCCACTTTCCTTGCTGATTTTTGATTTGCACGCGCGGAATGCAAATACATGCCGCAAACTTTAATCAGAATGCCACGTCCTAGTTTCTTTCACGAAACGATTCCAAAACAAGGCACTGGCCGGCACGTGATGGATTCTTGCGTCGATTCTCGAGTTTCTCCGTTAAGAACCATCCTTCTCTTTAATTATTTTCCCAGCGCCCGCAAGTGGTTGGGGAGTACAGTGCGCGCGGGGTCGCCACCTCGCGAGCCATTGTTTCGCGAGAATCGGCTGGTTAGCGTTCGTGATGGCCACGGGCACTGTTTTTCGATCGCACGTCTCGGATGAAGGTGCAAGCTGCCCGCGACATGAATAATTCCGCGACCGTGCGTGACATTCTTTCATTGCACGACATGCGATCCCGTTTCTTGATCACGTCTGGTTTACCACCATGCCTTGCGGGCATGAAACGCGACGGGCATGAACCGGCCATCCCCCCGTGTGATGGTTGCTTTTAGGCAAGTTTTTTCAACCCCGGGGTTGTTGTACAAATCGAGCTAAGGATGGCAGTGCTTGTTAGCGTGTTCGACACGCGCATTGGTCCCGTGCAATTCATCGTGGTCCCGGCCAATTTCAACGAGGCGATCGTGAAAAAAACCACCAAGTTGATGGATTTCTTTCAAGACGAGTTTTTCATCCAAGAAAATCCGGAAGACGGCGTCAAATCCTTGAATCTTGTCATCAACGTGCCGTCTGAATGGGCGCGCGGGAAAACCGAGCTCACCCTACTGTCCATCATCACGACCGAGGAGACGCCGGCAGTCGAACAATACAAGCGGTCGATGATCGAGTTTAAAAACACTCTCTTGGCGAGGCCCACCGCGTACATGGCATTTTACAAGGGGCACAGGCAACAAGCGCTGCTAAAGAGCATGGAAATCGACGTCGAGAAAGTTCTGCCCGAGATCGAGGAAAGCTACCGCGTCTTGAAAGAAATGGCGGAGACCTTGCAAGACCACGTGAAGATCGATGCACCCATCACGCACGCGTACGTCTCCAACTTGAGCGAGGTGAGCGCGTCGGGCTTGCAAGTCCCGAGATCTGCCTTGAACGAGCTGCGCGAGCTAGCCCGTTCCAAGGGCGGGAACGCCTTGTTTGCCGTGTTCCGCAAGATAGGTGATATGATGAAGGTGGACTTGATTCCATCGAGCCAGCAAGTCATAAAGGTTCGCGTGATCGTTGACGAGCTCACGCCCGAGTTCATCATGCGCGCATCGCAGATCATCGCGCTGCCACTGCTGTTCACGACAGGCATCTGCCAGGAGCGCGCGGGCCGGTGTTCCTACGAGGCTTACTTCTCCGTGTCCTCCAACATCGACGAGGAGACACGCAGGATCACCTCGGGCTTGGAAAAGGTCAAGCACGTCGAGTCAGTCGAGATCACCCGCGTGGCTTGATGGCGCCACGTGATGCTTCTCCAGCAGTTTCTTCTTGAACACGATCCCCAGCACGAGGACGATCGCTGCATAGAGCAAGCAGCTCCGGTACCCCCACGCGTCCCCGATGAACTCGTTCGTCATGCCGATGACGACTTGGAATAGGCCGTTGATGAGCCCGGACATGGTGATGATCACGGACGTGACGATGGCAGCTTCCTGCTTGAACTTCCGTTCGGCGATGGCCAGGATCAATATCCAGAACTGCGCGATGAATATCCCCGTGCAGGCGAGTATCCATATCCCGTCCACGTGCAAGAGGAAGCCAGCGAGGTACAACACGATGGTCATGCCCACGCACGCGATCATGGACCGGTAATACCCGGCTTTCTCCGTCGCGAAGCCGCCGACCAGGCGGGACAGCGTGAACAAGATGTAGAACACGGACACGAACATGGCACCTTGCACCTCCGGGTCGAACCCGTGCACGTCTCGGAGGTAGAACGGTGCCCAGTTGGCGGCGCCGAATTCCACCACTTCCATCAATCCAAGCATCGCGATGAAAACCCACGCGGACGGGATGGCGAGCACCTTGGAGAACGTGAGCTTCTGGGACACGCGATCGATGTCGGTTTCCACGCCAGCACCGGCGGTGCCGGTACCCATCACGGCGTTCCCCCCTTGTTCCTGCTTGGCGTTCCTCGAATTCCCGCCAAACCTCGTGAGGAGGACCAGCAACGTCACTGCAACAAGCGGGATACCCAATACCAGGTATATCCAGCGCCAGCCCCCGTTGCCCGCCGCGACGACCAAAGGGCTTTGCATGACAGCGGAGGCAACGTGCGGGCCTATGACGGCACCCAGCCCGTAGAAGAAGTGCATGAGGGACAAGAGCAAGGCGGTCTTGGTGGTGAAAATTTTCATGGCAAGCGCGTTGTCGCCGACCTCGAAGAACCCGAAGCTCGCGTGCACCATGAACAAGGCAACCATCACGAGATAGTATTCCCTCGCGACCAGGGTGAGCAAGCACCCACCGATGATGAGGACATATCCGCCCAGAATCGAGTTCTTGATGCCGAACCGCTGCAGGAACAAGGTAACAACGAAGCACAGAACGACGTACCCGAACCACGCGAAGGATATCAGGCCCCCCGTTTCGGTGTAGGTGATGCCGAACTCCTCCTTGATCGCGGGCAACGCGACGCTCTTCACCGTCTCAACGACACCGAAAACGAGCATCGTGACGTAGATGATGGTGTAAAACCGCAAGTACGGGAGTCTCTGGCGCGGGGTGTTCATGTGATATGCTGGGTGAGTGGAACGATAGCTCGCTTAAAAATGAAGCCATCAGTTGGATGCACCGGTGGCGAGCCCGGGCGAGCCACGGCTCGAGGTCCGAAAATCCGGGCTCCAAGGGGATTGTGATGGTGGAAAGGCTTGGCGGCGCCCGTGCCCGCGGGTGCATCACGATTCCACGGGGATCACGCGTGCTGGCGCCCGTCCGAAACCCGGTTTTTCCATCGAATTTCGAGGGGATGCTTGCCACCATCGAGATCGATGCCATGCTGATGGCGACGCGGTAAAATGGAGACAATATTCTGTTCATGATTACCCGACAGAAATTTTAAATGCTTTTACATAGAAAATAATGTAACTACGAATTGATCATACAAAATGCCCCGTTCTCGCTTTGATCTAGCGTTCGCGAGCAACGGGAACAATTCATGTAAGAAAAAGAAATAACAAGTGCAAGTGGCGAATATGTCAACGAAGGAAGTATACATGGATCTTTTCACGCAATACGGGCTGATGGAAGACGATGTGAAGGTCTACATCGGGTACCTGGGCATGCCACAGGCCACCGTATCGCAGATCATGAGCTTGCTTGAGATGGACTACGACAAGGTGAAGGCCATCACCGACAAGCTCGAAAAGTCCGTCGCACAAACATGACAGAACATCTGTACGAGTGCTGGACCAATTCAATCCCTTGGTTGTTCGCCGACCCAGACTTTGTTAATGACGGCTCTGGCGTTGACGAGTTCATCAGGAAGGTCGTGATGGCGTTAATTACTGGCATGATCTTGTTACAGAAGCCTTCGCCAAATAAGATTCATCGCGAGTTGGTAACGGGCGATAGCAAATCCACCTTCTACCATGATATCCATCGTCTTGCCGTAGAGATGCCGGCTATGTTTGATACCGTTATCGAAAACGTGCGGCACGACGTGAAGTTGGCCATGCGAAAAGATGGCGTGGCGTCCTTGGACGAACAGGTGATACCCCATTCAAGCCCAGACATAGATGTCGTGGACTGTTTTAACTCAACAACGGAACGCGAAGGTATTCGTTACTGACAACGTGATATGGGATGCAGCCACGATCTTGTCTATATATACCCTACGTTGAACGATCGAGATGATTTATTGGGATATGAGCCAGAACTTGACATCCACGGGTGCAAGTGGCGAGAACTCAGCGTGTAATACTACTTTATTGCTTTATTTTTCAGCTCCGTGTTCCTGATATGGTAACAGGTTCAAGGATTATTGTCTTCTCACGGCTTGGAAATTCGCTCGATCGGCCAGCTCAAAGAATCATTCAAGCATTCATGCCAAGTTGAATTTGCCGAATGGTTTTCACGATTAAAAGAGCAGTGTGCAACGTGCCCGATGGCAAATTGGACTTCCACGCCAATTAATGATGATATTTTAAACAATGCGTGTGGAGAATAATGTCGGGAAACTTGGATGCCCCCACGTTTGTTATTCAGCTAATCTCGACATTTATAAATTTCAATTCGATAACTTTTCTTGATGCTAGAAGATTTTATTGAAAAAAAAAGCCCTCCCATGCCGGCGCGGGACGGGTCGAATCCTATATCGGGCCAAGACCCTCCGATATCATTCAAGAAAAAGCGAGAAGTTGCCAAAAATTTCTCCATCGAGAATGATATCGTAATGAATTGCGGGGACGCAGCGGATTTCTTAAAAACTATCCCTGATAACTCCATTCAACTGATCATCACCTCCCCCCCTTATAACATCGGAAAGGTTTACGAAAAACAAGAAAATCTCGATAGTTATCTCGAAGCGCAAATGCAGATAATAACTGAACTTATCCGTGTGCTTTCGAACACAGGTAGCATATGCTGGGAAGTGGGTAATTACGTTGAAAAGGGCGAGGTGTTCCCGTTAGATATTTTTTATTACACGATATTCAAACGTTTTGATTTAAAATTGAGAAACCGGATCATCTGGCATTTCAACCACGGATTACATTGTAGCAACCGTTTTTCTGGTCGATACGAGACGGTCTTGTGGTTCACGAAAGGTAACGAGTACGTTTTCAACCTCGACCCCGTGCGCGTGCCTTCTAAATACCCGGGGAAAAGGCATTATAAAGGGCCGAACCGTGGGAAGCCGTCCGGCAACCCCCTCGGGAAGAATCCATCGGATTACTGGGACATCGTCGTGCATGATTGGGACAGGCTCGTGTGGGAGATCCCGAACGTCAAGGCTAACCATCCCGAGAAAACCGAGCATCCTTGTCAATTTCCCATAGAACTTTGCGAGCGGTGCGTCTTGGCACTGACCAACGAGAATGATTGGGTGCTCGATCCGTTCATGGGCGTGGGTTCCACGTTGCTTGCGGGCATCATCCACAAGCGAAGAGTGGCGGGCGTGGAAAAGGAAGAGAATTACGTGAAGATCGCGGGGTCACGGATAACCGATCTTCTAAACGGCACGTTGAAGTACCGGCCAATTGACAAGCCGATTTACATCCCGTCGGGAAACGAGAAGGTCTCGAAACCGCCGAAGGAATGGAAAGAAGCGGAAAAGAACGTGAACCAGTAACGTCCGAAATATGGCAAATTTTCAAGCTAAGATTAGATTTATATTACTGTGAATTGAAGGCAAAATGCAGTAAAGCCACGGTCTAAAACTTGGTCAGGATGACCTCGTCCAGGTTGTGGTGGCGTTGCAATATCTTCCTGCACCGGTCGATCTTCTGGCCGTTCTTACCGATCGCCATGCCCCGGAACTTGTTATCTATCTTCACCAAGGCGACTTCCTTGCCCTCGTTTTTCGAGATCGTGATCTCCTGTATCTCGGCGGGGGACAAGGCGTTCCGGATGAGCTCCGCGGCGTCCACCCCGTTCTCGATGACCTCGATCTCCTTCTTGAGGTCGCGCATGGCCTTCTTGATGTTGGCGCCTTTCTTCCCTATCGCCAAGCCAATCTGGCCTTTCTTCACGATGAACACGATGCGGTCGTCCTCGTTCATGCAATCGTCGATGGACGCGCCCGTGATGTTCTCGAAATAGCTGATGTATTGTATCGATCTCTCGTCTAAAACATATCCCATGATTGGTTTCAACACTCTTGTCCCACGAGCTTCCCGGGTACACGAACGTGTCGAGCTTCCGGTTCTGGAGGGCCACGTGGTGCAGCAATTCCTGCCTGGTCGTTTCTGGAAGGTTATTAGCCATGATGATGAGTTTAGCTTGGCCGGTCCGGATGGCGCGCATCACGTTCTTGTGGCCAAGCACGATCTTGCCGGTTTTCACGCAGATACGAAGGTTCCGGTTCAAGAGGGCCATTTTTGACTTTTCGGACATTGGAACCACGAGCAATTATTGATTTGTATTGATGGCGGTGATGCACCGTGCTGGATGGTGAACCCGCCGTTTGATAGGTAGTATTGGTTCGATTATACTGGTATATCTAACGAGAAAAAAGGTAAGGGGCCATATAAAAATTATCTAATTAATCCCATCCTATCCCCCGGAATTCCTTGATATCACGTTGCGCGTGATACGTAGCGCTTTCCTCGATATCACGTGGCGCGTAGCGCTTTCCTCGATATCACGTGGCGCGTGGCCGTTAAATCCCTTGAATGTTTCTTGAAAAAGATATGAAGGCTCTTATTTTAGAGATGTCACGTAAAATTTACCTAAAAATCAAGGATGAGGTGGCTCGTTACTCCATGGTGATCGATTTACTTGGTAATTTCAAATCTCGGTGCCAGTTATCTTAAAAAATAGTGAATATCTAAACAAGGATGCCATTCTCCCCTAATACTAGAAAAAATTTTTCTTCATTTTCCACGGTCACGTTTCTATCGACACGGCATCACGCATGCAGTGAATTGTTGGACATCCCCCCATATGAGCCTATTTCTAATGCTTTTCGTGCTCGCGAAAACTTTTTATTTGTGTCTTGTCACATCTTTTTGTGGTAGGCCTCGCGCGTCGAAATCCACGAAATCGATATTAGCGCGTGCCGAGACACGATAATGTATGAAGGCTCTGTTTGGAAAAGACACCAGAAAGAGGGTGCTGCAAGGCATCCCCGCGCGGGCAACGAACACACGAGACAGTTTATTGGATGCCGAGGGGGATATAGAACCTCCCGATGGTGCTTATCACGTGCAAAACTTGTCGGTCACTTCTTGCCCCGCATGTGGATTTCCAGCGTGCCCGAATTGCGACTTTTGCTTGAACTGCGGTGTATCCTTCAAAAAGGAAGATTAGCCCGTTGTTTCATTGTTTCTTGCTTTCTTTCACGTGTTCTGTCCAACCTTGATGCTGCTTTCGTTCTCTCCCTCGCGCAAGTTCAATCGCACGAAGAGAAGGGTATCGTTGATGATCTTGGCGCTCCCCCGCGCGGGTCCCTTGATGATAGCATGCTTGCTAAAATCGTTTCCCCAGATTGCAATACCATATGGCATGAATTTTTTCGAGGCAACGGAAATCGTGAAGTTTAAAGTCTCGCCCCCCTCCTTATCCAGTGCTTGTTCCACCTCTGCAGCCGGGATGGTTTCTTCGGATAGCATGAGCTCGTCGTGCCATTTTCGCCCTTCCTCGTCCGTGTAATTGCATATCCAGACCGGTTCAGCATTGGGCTTGTCGAACACGAGCATGCACTCGGCGTCGTGGTAGAAGAATGAATGCTTCCACGGCGGTTCCTTCAAGAGCCAGTTTTCCTGGGAAAAAAAGCCATCAACGTACGCGTGAAACTTCTCGTTGAACGATAGCCAGACATGCTTCGCGTTCCCTGGCCTGTTCTCCACTGCCTTCTTGTATTCCGGGCTTGCATCTTGAATGGGTATGTCCTCCCAATATATGCATGATGCGGGTTGTATCCCCTTGTTGTGATCGTGGAAGATGCGGATGGCCTCGTTCGCATCCGCAATGATGACGCTGTCCTTTGATGCAAGGTGATCGAGAAACAAGTCCAGCATCTTCGAGGTGTACTCGACACGCTCTCGCGTGAAGGGGATGCATACCGGGACTGTGTCCATCTCGTGTGCTTCTTGGTGCTGCTGGAAAAAGATGTACTCGTTCAAGTCGAGGTTGCCAAGGTACCGTGCAAGCAAGGCTTCCCAGTACTTGATGTTGGTATCCGTGCACTTCCGGTCCGACTCAACGTCGTTCGGGTCGGTGGAATATGCTTCCGCCCGTCCCTGGTGGAATGCCTTGCTCAAGTCACGCATCGTCCATTCCAACGCGATGACCTTTCCCATCATCTTCTGCGGCTTCTTGAAATCCGCCGGGTTCACGTACCACGAGCCCCATGGGACCCCGAAGTCCGTGATGCCATCCGTCCCGATCTGGAACGGGCAGTACCCCCACAAGCCGCCCAGCCCGAGTTCCTCCATCACCTGCACGAGCGTGTTGCTCCTGTACCCCGTGCCGAGCACCCTGATCACTGCCCACGGTAATGCATCTTTGATGATCGCGATCTCGCTCGTGACGTGCTTTTTCAAGTCGTCCTTTCTCTCGGGTTTCAACAAATCCGCGTGACGGTTCATCCCGTGGCCATTGTACGTGAGCATATACCCAACAACGTCCCCGTGTTTCTCGTGGTACTCGGTGAACAATTCACGCTCGATCAATGCAGATTTCGGGGATACCAACCACGTGACAGGTATGGTTATTTTCTTTCCACCGCGTGCACGTTCCTTGTGCGCGATGCGTGCCATTACCTGGATTCCCTCGTGCGGGGACCCGTAACCCCAGTGCTCGTCGACAAAGTAAGCAGACGATAGTAACGAGTAAACTAATTTTCCCATAGCCCATCATGATAGATTCTGTTTTCTTGTCCTTAAACATTCCGTTTCTGCATGATGATGAATTTCTGCTCCTTTCGCGTCCGGGGCTTGTCGATGACGAGAAATGACTCGAATCGAGACATCTTGAAGCCAAATGCAGTGCACATGATGTCGAGTTCCTCCTTGGATTTTGGATAAAACTCGATCACGGCCCTGCCTCCCTCGTGTAGGATGGTATAAATGGTTCTGGCAACGTGCTTGTATTGTTTCTGGATTATCCCTTGATCTTGCACCTCTTGGGAAATGAAGTTGAGGGCCGAAATCGAAACAATGCCATCAAACGTGCTTGGCCTGAACGGGAGGTATTGTATGTCCCCGAGCACGACTGGCTCTTTTCCTTCCTTGGCAAGCAACATTTCTTCCGACACGTCAAGCCCGACCGTGCACGTGAAGCCAGCCTCGTGCAACACCCGGGTCGAGTAGCCATTCCCGCACCCGAGATCGAGGCACACCCACCCCCGGGCGACTGCCGCGTCCACCATTCCCCCTATCCGGTCGTCGTGCATGAGTTCGAGCGCCCTGCGCGTGGTTGCCTTCTGGATGCGCTCCATCCACCGCGCGGACGTGTATTCCTTTGCACCATCCCCCGAGAACGAGTGGATGGTGGGGACCTTCGCGTTCCGGCCCATGTCATTTCAACAACGAGCGTAGTTTGCGGAGGTCCTCGGCAAATTTCGTATCATCGGGTGTTTCAATCGTGCCCGGATGGTTCTTGAACCGGTCATCGTTCACGATAAGCCGGAATCCTTCCAATCCGATGAGTCCATCGCCAATATGCTCGTGACGGTCGTGGTTGGTTCCCAGCTCGAATTTAGAGTCGTTGACGTGGAACGCATGGAGGTTCTCCAGTCCTATCTCGCCATCGATCTCCGCCATCGTTTTCTCGTAGGGTTTTTCCGTCCGGATGTCATAGCCGTCCGCTATCGCGTGGCAGGTGTCGAAGCACAAGCCGAACCTCTTCGGTTCCTCGATCTTGTCGATGATCTCCCGAATCTCGCTGAATTTCCTTCCAACCGTTGAACCTTGCCCCGCCGTGTTCTCTAGCAAGATTTTCACGGGGCTCTTGGGAAATTTCTTCGCGATCTCGTTGAGGTTGCTCGCGATCTGGGCGATGCCTTCTGCCAAGCCCATCGATTTCGGGGCACCGGGATGGAATACCAGGAAGTCAAGGCCGAACTTGGTCGCCAGGTCGTATTCCACCTCGAAGCACTCGATACTCTTTGCCAGCACGTCCTTGTCTTCGGCTGCAAGGTTAACGAGATACGTGCCATGAACGAACGCGGAGCTAATTTCATGTTCGTGTGCCTTGCGAGCTTTCTTGAACGTTTCGAATTCTTGATCCTTGAATTCCCTTGCTTTCCAGCTACGGTTGCTCTTCACGAAAATCTGTATGGCCTCACAACCGATCTCGAGACCTCTATCTATCGATTTCTCGAATCCCCCTGCCACGCTCATGTGCGCACCGAGTTTCATCCGTGGGTCACCTTCTTGTCGTTGATGTCCTTGTTACTGGACTCCGGTTTCTTTTCGTTACTACCCTTGTCACTGGATTAAGATTCTTATTACAATCTTTAAAAGCGATTCCACTCTTTTTATGCATACCACCAATAACCAATTTGCGGTCACGTGCCTTGCCTGAGTCAAAAACTGTAAAACTATCACCCGCTTTCGGTAAATCGCGCCAGATCACGATCACGAAGCGGGACTTGTTCATCACGAAAGACGTCCAAGATAACATAGAAAAAGCCATCCCCAAGATGCGGTACATCACCCCGAACGAGTTATCATCCAAGTTTGGCATCAAGATCTCATCTGCCAAGCAATTGCTCCTTGATCTGGAGAAAAAGCACGCCATCAAGCGATACGAGCAGGTGAAGAACCCGAAATTATGGGTGTTTGTACCTGTCGCAAAAGAAGGTAAAAAATAAGGATTTCTACACTTTGCTTTTTCGAGCATATCTTTTTATGCACTGGATTGGAAAATGATTCCAGAGGGTTCTAATTTGTTCAGAATGAACCAACCCTGACGGTCGTTGAGGGCCATGAACTCGATCGAGAGCGAATACAGGCTGCTGAAACTCCAGCGTGACGTGATAGAACGTCAAACGCACGAGGTTCAAGAAGAGATGGCAGCAATGCGGAAGAAAATCGAGCATTTCGTTGATTCCGAAGCTCCCGCGGAACAATATAGCATTGATGATTTTCTGGTTGTCGGGCGTGATGGATCGCCAAAATTGCTCTCCGATGCTATGAAATACTACGAAACGCACGACGGGTGCCCGTGGTACACGAGCGCGGAAAACCAGCAATGCAAGAGCGTCTGGGCGCGCATGGGGAGCATCTGTCCCGTGCTCGTGAGCAACGTGAAAGACATCCTTCGGAACGTGAAAAAATAAGCGAAGGCCGGCGATGCCGGAACGGGCAATGCAAGGACTATTTCTTCTCGAGAACCAGCAATTTATTCAAGAATAGCACCTTCTTCATGTTCTTCAACATGTTCTTGACCTTCAGTTTTCCCTTGAGCAATTCAAGGATCGAGTTCGCATCGCCTGTTGCGATGTTGAAAAACGTTTCGAACGATGCTGCAAGCTCGAATTCCGCATCATCCAACTTCCCCGGCGTTACGGAAATATCTAACCCATTCGCGATGATGTGGACGTAGATGTTCTCTATCTTAATACCTTCCTTCGCCACGATGGCGATGTTCACGCGCGCTGAAAACCCCTGGAGCTTCTCCTGCCACGGTTTGCTTTCCAGTTTTTCTTGGAATATCGAATCCAACGAGGCCTTGAACGTTTCTACCAGGTTGGTTATCTCATCTTCATCCATCATGTACCAACTCTTTATTCGTGATCACTCCCTACGATCCACGTTACTGCATAAAAAGAGCTGCTCGAAACAATGGACGAGTCAAGTGTTGCGGATGAAATAAAGGCTTGGTGCATGGAGGAACAAATCTTCAAGGTAAAGCTTCCGGCCAAGGACAACGTTATATGGGCTATCGAGCTGAGTTATCCTTTTAACCACCCGGCTCCCGTTGGCATTGTGATCTTGCAGCCAAGAAAGAAGGACTTCATCGTGCTCCAAATCGCCATGAAGATGAGCCCGCAGCATGAAGCCATGCTCAAGCAGAAGGGCCCCGTCGCCTTCGGCCTGTTCTACCACCGGTTGAAGATGGTGCTTCTACAAAAAGACATCTCATACAACGTCGAC
Source organism: Promethearchaeota archaeon (assembly GCA_041305945.1). Lineage (GTDB taxonomy): Archaea > Asgardarchaeota > Lokiarchaeia > Sigyniarchaeales > Sigyniarchaeaceae > JBGLND01. Next base: position 384,726 of record JBGLND010000001.1, on the reverse strand, counting down.
GCGAACAATAACCAGTGGATCATGTCCGATATCATGCACATGGACGGGATAACAAAGCACGAGTTCTTCAAGACTATCCGTCATCTATATAACGCGGCTATCATGGGGAACATGCTCATCGAGGAAGTGCTGAACATGGCAATATTGCCTGCCGGGAAAGCACCCCCGAAGTTACCGCCGGGGCAGAAAGGTGCCGATGATAGCACGGGCGGGAACTTGTACTCGTGACCTTCCTCTCGCACATGACGCGTTCCCGTCGTTTTTCGATTATTCCATCGACGTGCCCTTTAGATACCACCGTCTCGACTTATACCGTGGCTGATGATCGTGGACCTCAAGGAAGAGATTCAACTGCTAAAGCGCCAGACGAGCACCATCATTCTCGCGCATTACTATCAAGTAGTGGACGTGCAAGATGTTGGTGATTTCCTCGGGGATAGCTTGGATTTGTCAAGGAAAGCAATGCACGTTCAAGATGTCAGCAACATCATATTCGCTGCCGTTGATTTCATGGCAGAAGTCGCGAAAATATTGAACCCTTCGAGGCATATCTTGATACCGGACACCACCGCGACGTGTCCCATGGCGAACCAGCTCAAGGCCGCGCAAGTCCGGGACTACAAGGCACGGTACCCTGGCATCCCCGTGGTATTGTACATCAACACGCTCGCCGAGGCGAAGGCCGAGGCTGATACCATCTGCACATCGGCGAACGCTGTGCAAGTGTGCAAGGCTATCACGCGCGAGCGGGGCGTTGACACGGTCTTGATGGGTCCCGACAAGCATCTATCGTACCACGTTCGAAAGCAATCGGGGATCGACGTCATCACGATGCCAGAGACGGGATGTTGCATCGTGCATGACCAGTTCACCGTGGAAGACGTGAATTGCCACCGGAAACTGCACCCTGATGCAAAAATCATCGTACATCCAGAATGCCCACCCGGTGTCCAAGACATCGTTGATTTCGTTGGATCGACGAGCCAGATGATCCAGTTCGTTCGGGATAACCATTCTTCCATCAAGAGCTTCGTGATCGGCACGGAGCAAGGCATGATCGACCACCTCGCGCGGCAGCTTCCCGGCATTAGCCTCCACTCGCTATCCCCCGTCGCTACAGGACTAGTCTGCCGGAACATGAAAAAGACCACGCTCGAAAAGGTTCACGAGCTCCTGGTGAAGATCAAGCAAGGGAATGCTGATCGCCACGTTATAAACGTGGACCCTGTCGTTGAGAAAAGGGCAAAGGATTCCATCGACAAGATGTTCGCACTGACGGGGGGTTGACTCGCCTTCATGGATAGAACCGTTCACCTCCTTTCCAGCGGCCTCGATTCCCCCGTTGCCGCGTACTTGCTCGTCAAGGCGGGCATCGAACCCGTGTTCTTGTTCTTCGACGCAAGTCCCGGGTTCAACACCAAAAAGACGAGGGACGCGGCCGTGAAGATTGCGGGAGTCGTTGCAAGGCACGCTTCAAGGCCACTCACCATGTACGTGGCTCGCCACGAGCAAAACATACGCGCGGTCAATCACGTCTGGAACCATGACGAGCTCAAGTACACGTGCGTGTTCTGCAAGCGCATCTACTACCGTGTTGCGAAGGCCATTGCCGACAAGCACGGCATCCCTGCCATCTCGACCGGCGAGATCATTGGGGAGCAAGCATCCCAGACGATCGACAACCTAGCCGTGATCCAAGAATCGATCGGGTCGTTCCTCGTCATCAGGCCGTTGCTCACGACCGACAAGGTTGACGTGATAGCAATGGCCCGAGAGATAGGAACGTTCGATATTTCAAGCGCGGCAAGGGACCCTTGCTTGGCTGTGCCCCGGTACCCGATAACCCACGGGGACATCGACCACTTGAAGTGCCTCGAATCGAAATTGGACCTGGATGCCTTGGTGAATGACGTGCTCGATCATCTCGAAGAAATCACGGTCCTGCCACTTGAAGGGTGAATACCGTGCAAAAAATAGACCTTTCCGTGCTTGAATGGGGCACTTCTTTGCATGTCGACCTCCTTGCGAAGCTGAACGTTGCACGGGCGATGCTCGAGGGGAAAAACGTCGTCGTGGCCTTCTCGGGTGGCGTGGATTCGTCGGTCTTGCTCGCTCTTGCAGTATGCTGGTGCCATTCCGTGAAAGTAGTGTACATCGATTCGTCGCTGGTGGTTCCAGCCGAGAGAGAAGACGCGATGGGGATCGCCCGCGTGCTGGGCGTTGATGTCGAGGTTATAGAGGCGGACCCCGCGAGCTTTGCTGCATTCCAGGCCAACGCGAAGGACCGGTGCTACCATTGCAAGATGGCAAATTTCTCGATGCTGGCACGGATCAAGTCCGAACTCCACCACGATGCCGTTATCGAGGGCTCGAACGCGGACGATGCCAAGGATTTCCGCCCCGGCCTCAAGGCAGTAGCCGAGCTTGGGATACTCTCTCCATTGAAAGAAGCGGGCATAACAAAGCAAGACGTGCGGGATATCGCGCGGCAGTTGGGTCTTCCGAATGCTGAACGTCCTTCCAACGCGTGCCTTGCATCGAGGGTCGCTTACGGGGTGCCCGTTGATAATGCATTGCTACGGAAGATTGGCGCGGCGGAAGCTTGCGTGAAGGAACGTCTTGGCGTCTCGACAGTGCGCGTGAGGGTGCACCCGGGTGATGTTGCACGGATAGAGCTGCTTCCCGCGGACTTGGAAGCCGTCCTCTCGTCGGGGGTTGTGCGGTTACCCCGCGTCGTCCTCGAGCTGAAAAAAATCGGGTTCAAGAAGGTCTCGCTGGACCTGGAAGGGTATAAGACAGGCTCCATGAACGACCTTTGACCTTGGCATCAATCGATCTTGATGGGATATCTCCTGTATTTCTTGTAAGTTTCCATCATCACTTCTGCGTTATCCAGCCTGCAGGAGTCGGTCAAATCCGTGCACGGGCTGAACATGTATCCCCCGCCGGGGGCACCATATCGCAAGCAATCCTTGGTAGCCTTGATGACCTCGTCGTGCGTGCCGTAGGGGAGCAATCTCGAGCAATCGATGTTCCCGATGAAGGAAAGGCGCCTTCCATAGGTTTCTTTGAGTTGCTTCAAGTCGTTTCCCGCGACCGGCTCGACCGATTGGTGTGCATCCAGGCCAACGTCGATGAGCAAGTTGTAATATGGCTCGACGACACCGTCGCTGTGGAAGATAACGAGCTTCCCCTTCGCGTGTGCCTTTTCTATCATTTTCGCAAAATGAGGGATGATGAACTTTTTATACATGCGAGGCGATAGTATCGGCCTTCCCTTGTACGCGCAATCATCGGGAATGATGATAACGGGGACGTCCGTCTTGCACAAGAACTCCATCCTCTTGTACGTGGCGATCATGATCGTCTCGCATATCTTCTCGAGTAACGACGGGTCAGTGTAGGCGAAACGTCCGATCGAATCGATGCCGATGCTCCCGATGAGCGGCTCCATGAGCAATCCCGTGCTCGGGATGATCAAGAACTCGTACTTGATGCCCTCGTTCAACGCGTCGTTAATGTAATCCACTTGCGAGTCGGGGATATCCCCGACGTGGTAGTCCTCGTACCAATCCTCCCACAATTCTCGCATCTTCAAGGCACCATCGACCTGGTAATGGTACGCGTAGCCACTCAAGGTTCCCGTGTTGTACACGCCACCAGCCCCGTTCACGTGATAATTTGGATTCAGCTTATTGTATTGTTCGTCTAGTTGCTTGAGCAAAGCGCCGTGTTTCTCGCCAAATCTGATTGGCGGGCTCGGCGAGCCATACCAGCTCGAGTCAAACCCGAGCTTCTTGTGCAAGACGATGTCCTTTCCTGGCAACAGGACGATCTCGTCGTCTTCCAGGATATCACCATATTTCTCTTCAAAGACCCGGTTAAAGATGGGCATGATGCCTTGCACGAAACTATACACCCTGTCTGGTTCTCCCTCGCGCTTGAGGGATGTCACGATGCCGTCTACGATGTTCATTTTTATCTCCCGATGTGTCGTTTTCCAAGAATTTTGATATCCTTACTTGAATAATTCATCAAACGAATACTTGCTTTCTTCCCGGACCTCTGGCTCATACTTGAGGGTTGACCTCTTCTTGAAAAGGACATCGACGTGCACGCCTAGCGAGTTCCACTGACCGGTGGCGGTCCCGACATCAACGAAAAAGGACTGGTTCTTCACCACCAGTCGTTGCACGGGTAAGTTGTCGAGGTCGACCTCGTTTATGAGGACACGCGCCTTCACGTCCATGATGGTTTCTTCCTTGTCCGGATGGCGTGTCGTGATAAAAAAACCTGTAATGTTCTTCCATGGTGCCGCGTTCTCGGGTTTTTCGATGAGAATTGAAATCTCGATATTACCCTCGTCAACGTGGGATGCAAGATCCACGTTCGCCACGCCGAAATAGGTTGGCAGCTTCTTGACATGTATTTCCTTGCCTGGCTGGAGCCATTCTCTCGGCGTTCCTTGGAACAAGGCGAGAGCATCCGGTGCTTCCCAGCCACCCGCGTGACCGTGCTTTCCAAATTGCTGGTCAGAACGTTTCGTGAACTCGTGATTTTTATTCCCGAAATGTTCCATGTAGATGGTTCTCTTCACCTCGAGCACGAGCATGTCACGCAAGCAACCACAGAAGTTTGCCTCGTCGGACGTCTTGAAAAAATCTCCCCGGACATCCATGATGGTTGGCAAGGGGTGCTCGCAAAATGACACCGTGTCATCGCGGTAATTCACCGAGAATGCATTGATAACCGCTCGCAAGTAATGATGCATCTCGCCACGTTGCAAGTATGGATACTGGTTGCATAACAAGAACGGCTGTTGGCTGAAACCACCCAAGGTAAACCATTCTCGTTTAAAATCATCCTTGCTTATCGCGTATCCAAAGCGGTCCGACAAGAACAAGTTGTCTTCATAATCTTTCAATATCCATGTTGCCTCTCTCGAGCAAGGGTGCACGATCCAGCAACGGATCAAGTGCATGGCGCCCTCCAAGGTTTCTTGTATCCAGCCGTAGCCCCGGCCTCGCAGCGGGAGCTTGCATGGAAAATGGGGCACGAACGTGTCGTCGTGCAGCGCGACCACGGGGGAGAGCGTGCTCGCCTTGCAAAACGCGTCACGGACTGCTTGAAGATAGACCATCGCATCCCCGCCGGGAAGAGCAAGATCGGCAGCAGAAATGAAATTCACGAAAACAGACGCGTGGATACCGTGCGCGTTCCCCATCGCCATGCAATTCTGCGTTGATTGGCAAGGGAAGGATATCCTGCAAGACAAGATACGTTTCTTTATGAAGAATGGTGGCGCGGAAAGTTATACCATGAAGGGTGGACTTCGTGCTGCAACCAAGCTTGGCGATTTCGGTTCCAAATTGGATGTCACCGCGTTCTCGATGACGGTGCCCCCACGGTTCGAGGGATGGACCCGGGCATCGTTTGACAAGCCCGTCGTGCTCGCGCGAAAGGATGACATGTCATCCAAGGTCTGGTGGTGGTGGCTTGGCGATGCATCGGGAGATGTCTCCATCGGGAAATGCTCGTCGCACTATCCAGGAACGAGGACAGGCTTCTTTGACGAGGATGCCGGAACGTGGAGCCTTGCAAGGCACGGTGACGGTGCAACATTCTTTTCACCCGTCGTGAAACCAAGGGGTGTGTTCACGTTTGCACTCGATGGCATCGTGGCATACCCCGCAACGAACGTGGTGAACGGTTTCCACAGGCCAGGACGTTCATCGTCGAACCAGTGGCGTTCAAGCGCATCGGGAACATTTCCGCAGTACCTAGAGCTGGACGTCAGCAAGGACGGGGCAGGAGCATTCATCTCGGAAATTCACCTCACGCTTGACACCCGGCTGGACAAGGCCTACCCCCACGTAGGGTACGGGCTCGGGGACGAGTGGAAAACGCCGGGAAAGGCTCCCGAGTGCGCCAAGGACATCACGGTAGGCGTTGAATCGGCCGGCCAGTGGATAACCGTCGCCGACGTGAAGGAGAACTTTTTACGGAAGCACGTGTTTCGCTTCCCGACCGTCAAGGCGAGCAAGGTACGGGTTGATTTCCACGCCGTGCACGAGGGAACGGAAGTTGCAGTGTACGAGATACGTGTTTATTAAAATGTATTTCAACTTTTTCTTCTTGAATACATTTTCAACCCACGCGTGAAAGGAATCAGGCTCTGATTTGGAGGGCGGATTAACGACCTTGAACCATTCTTTCTCAAGGCTCGAATCAATGGGATATGTCAAACTTTTCCCGAATAGTCTCGCGGTATTCATCAATTATCAATCAAGTGCCTATCTCGCCCCTGGTAAGGCGCACGCACTTGTATCGAGCCAGTTTACAATCAAAACGGGAGAAACAAGAATTTTATCAACGCCTGCTTTGTGGGACAAAGGAAACAAACCTGCTTGCACCAATATCCTTGAGATGGTGGAATAGATTCCTACCAAGGCCGAAGCCGTGAATTTTTTCGTCTGGTTTGATGCAAAAGGCGACATGCTCTTCAGGATTGCTCGATATTTTTTCCAACATCATTTTCATGAGCATATTGGAACGAAATGCTTCTTGGGCACCATCATCCGAAAACGGAACGATCTCCGCGGTTCCCTGGAATTGTATGCAAAAATCAGGCGCGAATCGCATGAGATGATGTGAATATGGAATCGATATCGACACACGATGATTTTGCTTGATGTTACGTGTTTTCCTAACCGTTGCCCCCGTCATGATGTACATCCTGAACTTCTTCAAAGTGGGTGAAACGGAATACATAACGCCGGCTGAATGCGGATTTCCATTAGAATCCACGCTACCAATGAAACAGAACTTCTTCTTGCGGATTTGTTTTTCAACGAAATCGAACGGCAAAGTACGAATGGACATGCACGTGCACTCTCCGTCAAATGATGTTGAAATGCAATGCAGATGCGAGGTCTATACGCCCTTCGTAGAGGGCCTTGCCGATCACGACCCCGGAAGCACCGGCCTTGTCCCGCAAGGCGATGATGTCTTCCAAGTTCCTGGTGCCGCCCGCTGCAAGGACGGGAATGCCCACTGTTTCGACCATTTGCTTGGTTGTCCCTATGTCGGGACCCGTGAACGCGCCATCTGCCTCGACAGCGGAAAGTAATATCCACCCGGCACCCTTGTCCTCGAGCTGCTTGGCCGTGCTGTAGATGTCCTTGCCCGAATCCTCCGTCCATCCCTTGATCTGTACATTACCTTGCTTGTGGTCCAAGGCGACGATGATTTTCTCCGAGCCGTGCCGTCTTGCGAGGTCCCTGATGAGATTGGGATGCTTTACCGCGGCCGTTCCCATCACGACGCGTTCAACACCTAAGGACAAGTAATCATCGGCGATCTCGGCGGTTCGAACACCCCCACCAACTTGGATAGAAACACCATTCCCTTTCATTTCCAGCAAGTACTTGATGAGGTTTTTATTACTCCCGATTCCTGTTGCAGCATCAAGATCGACGATATGTATGGTTTTGGCACCCATTCTTGTCCAATTCTTTAATGCATCAACAGGATTCTCGAAATATGTTGTTTCAGTTCCAATTTCTCCCTTGGTGAGGCGGACGCATTTACCGTCCCGGAGATCGATGGCAGGAATTACTTGAAACATGGAAGCTCGCTTTAAGGATTGTGGATAGGGGTGACCACTGATATAAGTGGCGTGAACGATATAAGTGGTGGATGTCCATAAAAGGTGCATGAACCTTGGTCGCCAATTTCTCGTTTCTAATACACGTCTACCTTCCACCGGTGCATATTTCAACTGCAATCAAGAAAATAGTGAAAGAATCATTTTAACCGCTCTTTAACACGCTAAAAAACCACCTGAACGCACGGATCACGTTGAATATCAACGTAACCCTCACGTAGCATGTGGCATATCACGGTTACAACGGGGCATTGCCAAAATAAAGGCATTAAGGCTCGGGACTATTTCCCCGTGGATTTTGGTTTGTCGATCAACTTCATTTTCATTCCGCAAAACACCACGTTCTCGACCTTGAGCGCCCTCATGAGCGATATCAAGGAACATATCTCTTCTTCGTTCTATATGAAGAGAAGATGGAAAATCATGGCGAATATTTCTTAAAAAGAAAAATAAAGGATGACTAAAAAGAACACGTTCGTGGTATGGCCTTGGTTCAAGGTGCAGTTTTCAGCAGCGCTGCATTCTCGCTCACCAGTGCCTTGAGCTTGTCCCACGATGCTTTGTCTGCCGGCATGCAACTGGCACAGAAATCCAGCACTCTCTTGATCTTTTTCTTCTTGGTACTGCATCCAATTGCCAGCTCGCTGGAGATATCGGCATCCTTTGCACTCTTGATTGACACTGCCAAGGTCTCGAAGATGGATTCGGGCCGGAACTTGCTCATGTCCGGGTCGATGCTGACCACCGAGAGCAAGTCCTTGTAGAGGTCTCCCGATTTTTGCTGGAAGTCACCGTCGGACCATTTCTTCTTCAACGCGTTCTTGGATTTCTTCGCCGAATAATCGATCCATCGCGCCTTGATCTTGAAATCTCCCTTGGCAAGCGCCTTTACTTGGGGGCTTTGCAATAGTTTTGCAAGCTGGATTTGATCGGGCGACGTTTTGGTGCTTAATTCCACCGATGCTTTCGTCTTTGCATCTTTCTTGTTGTATCCCAGTTTCAAGTCCAGTTTCAACCCGTCGAGATCCTTGCTCGCGCGAACCGATGATCCCTTCTTCTTTACCTTGTAACCTTCGGCCTTTGCGGTCACCGCCAGTTGCTTGAGCATCGTCATCGACTTTCCAAGCTTTTTCACGGTTTCCGTGTCGTACCCGTAGACGTTTAACAACAAGTTCACGAGCTCGTCTTTCGATATGGTTGCCTTGCTGGATTGGATGATGCCGCTTAAAGCCCCGATGTACAAGGATGATACCTTCTTGGACTGCTTCCTACCCGACATAACTTTCCTGAGGCTGTCCACGAAATTCTGCGCATCGATCGTGAAGACCAGATCGAATTTTTTCAATTCTTCCATCAAACTCATTTGTTATCACTCCAAAAATGTGCTACCGATTCATTCACCACGAAGCTTTTTAATCTTTGGTGAATGCGACCATTAGGGAACGGGATCAAGGCGCGGTATCGTTCTCAAGGTGCTTGAACGCCATCACGAGCTTGTAGCCACCCTCATCCCGCCGCACCCAGACCCCTTCGCTGGTTTTTAAATCCGTGCACGGGTCATTCGTGAGAAATGCAGCCAACCACGAGATCACGGGATTGTGCCCGACGATGGCAATTTTGCTTGACGGGTTGCTCGCGAACTCTTGATCTAGACGTGCAACAAGCTCATCGTGTGATCGAGAATAATAAATTTCAGGAACCTCGACGATGCTTGGTTCCCCGCCGAAAGCAAGCCCGATGATGTCTCCCGTCTGTTTCGATCTCATCGCGGGAGATACCCATATCTGGTCGATGGATATCCCGTGCTCGGACATCACGCGGGACATTTCGAGCTGGCGTTTCTTGCCCTTCTTGGCCAAGGGGCGGTCCAAGTCATCTGTCCACGCCTCGCCGTGGGAACTTTTCGCATGCCGGATGATATATATGTCCATTTCTATCAAGACCCGATATTCGTGTTGGAGATTGGCATCAATCCAACGAGATGTCGTTTCAAGTCATCCCAGGATTCCCGCGTGATGGTGTCCGTGGCTAAAGACAAGGTGAAATGGCAGACGATAGCTTTCTTCCGGAAATAATTATCGGTTTGGACTTGGATCGCGGGAATTTCCCTCGCGTCCGAATCAAACGCCACGGGGATTGCTTGGCTTGTCTTGAACTTCAACTCGGAATAACCTATGACGACTTCTGGCTTGTAAATGCGCAATTTTGGGTCATTGTCAATGCATTCACTCAGAAATTCGAGGCAATTGGAACCTTTTTCGAGGTTGCATCTCCACTTTCGCTCGAGAATTCCAGCTTTCCGGACAAGGGATTCCTTGAATTTCACGTTGAGCGAAGCAAGATCAGGGCTCTTCAGCATGTCGTTTAGCATTTCATTTGTTAACACGAGCTTGTTATCAACCTTCAAGGTGTTCGTGTCGTTTTCCAGCTCGACGTGCAAGAATTCCTTGATTTCCTTCAAGATCGCAATATAACGAATTTTGAGGATCCATCCTTCAAAAACGCCAACTATGAAAATGCTATTCTTCTTGATTTTAGCAGAGAAACTTTCGCCTTCCAATTTCTTGGATATATCCAGAAATGCATTGTATCGCGCAACGATGAGGCTCATCCGTTCAACGGATGCCATTGTGTACCCGTAATACTTCAAGAAAAGGGTCGTGACGTCTTCTTTTTTCAAGTTCTCGTCGTTGTCGAAGAAATCGGAAAATGCCTCGTAAAAAAGGGGCGAGGGTGCTTCCGGTTTTTTCCCTTTTTTTATCTGCTGGATGACCCGATTCAATCCATCTTCCCGGACGACTTGGGACGGGAACAAAAGAGGCTCAAGCTTGGATAGAAAATCTGTAAACATTTTTCAAAGGAACAAAAGAAGGGACGAGTTTAAGATCGTTACGGTTGTTGCCTTTATTCAAGGATCGCAAGTAGTTTTAATTCCACGCTTTACCTTCCCTCTACCGTCGCAAGTAACGTGATGGTGATTCCGCCATGGATAGGCTCACGAAATCCATTGACTTCGAGCGGTCCGAGCTCAGGTACATCTTCTACACGTACGACCAGGAAAGCGTGATCGAGGATTTCCGGAAGCTTGGATTCACCGAGCTCGTCTACAAGGATACACCCATCACGAGGACGCTTTATTTTGGATCCCGGTTGGGATTGAAACCGGGGCTCTCGATAAAGGCCCGGGTCTACACGTCTCAGATGCTGGGGAACATCTGGAAGCTGGATGGGGACACGAAATTCAATTTCTTGGAAATAAAGGCCTCTACCGATAAGGGTGATGATTCGTTACATGGTTTTCTTAACGACGGGTTCGCGGAACGGTTACCAGTGGAAAGCAGGCTAGAACCGGCAAACCCGCGGCAATTATTCGTCCATATCCAGCGTGCCGCGGAAGATGGGGTTCTGAAGGATTTTACCTTGAAAACTAAAAACCGCATCCAAGCATCTGCATTAATAACAGAACAAGAAACGAAACCAGTTGCAAAAGACATATCCCTCCACGATATCATCACGCTCCTCTGCGAAACGAGCGACCTGGATCGGGAACTCTCGCAGCGCTTGAGAGACGTGTTGAACGATAAAATCCGACCCATTTTATTCGACACCCTCGACCCCGCAGTGGTCACGCAGTATTCCCGTATACACCTGGTGCCAACGGACGAGGCCATCTCCTCGAAAATCCGGATCACGATTGACCCCGGCGTCCAGTATTACGACCCGTCCTTCGAGAACAAGGACGATTTCATCGAGAACAACAGTATCATCGCGGAATACATGACCCGGGAACAATTCAGCAGGCTGGAATTCAAGGTAGACCAAGCTTTTCTAAACGCAGAAACAAGGATGAATGAAGCAATAAAAAATATCTTGGTAAAATATGGTGCCTTGGCCACGGTTTCAAAGAAATGGACGGGCATCACGCTTGCGGGAGAACGGTTCATTCAAAAGCGTGAAATTTGGAAAGAACCATTAAACGCCACATATTCTGGTTTTTTTCCAGTCCATAAATCGTGGTTTAGTTACGGTAATGTACCCGAGGTTTTTGTTAATTTTGTAAAGAAATCCAAAACGTTTCAGCCATATTCACTGAATCCACGCATCATTGTAAAAAATGAAACGATTGTAACGGGACATGTTGGAGTTCCATTCCCGTCGTTGGTTATCACGGTCGAGGGGCCGAACATCACCTATTCATTACCGCCAAAATCATATCCGGTGGTGTTGCGTAGAGATAAACCGGAATTTTTCATACTGGAACAGAGCATCCAACCTGTGAGGTCGGTGCTGGTTTCCTCGAAATCGGACTTGGACAAGGTGCTCCACCCGAGCATCCACATCCAAGGCAATACCTACTATAGATCCTACGGGTTGCTGGTCATGAACAAGAACACCAACAGGGTGTTCAAGCTCACGATAGAACGAAAGGTCGAGGACAAGGAAACCACGGAAACGACGGAATTCTATTGCAAGATGAGATACCTTGGTACCCGGGCGTATCTAACCAAAACAAGCGAACAAGATATATTCAATGAACTGCTATTATTCTACGAAGAATTCTCGCCAGATCTAGCCTTGGATGTTGACAATTTCTTGAGTAAACATGGTTTCCGAATGTAGGACAAGAAAAATATAATAATTACACGACAAGATGCGTGCACCAATAATGTGGGAATGGAGAGTGTTCTCTAGACAAGATCTACAAGCGATCCTAAAACCAGACGTTTATGGAATCATCGTCAATGGACCCGTTGAAAGCCGTGTTGATGATTATTTTAATTACTTCCATGAAGATTTCGGATTGAAGGAGAGGGGAACGGCAGGTCAGGATAACGTGCCCTTGCTCGAAATTAAAGCGCGCATCGATAAAGTCCATTGGGGTGCCGAGCTCTGGAAAAAATGGGAAATTCCTTTGAAAAAAACACTTAAAAAGCAACGATCAAAGGAGATCCAATTGATTCTAGAATATTTGGAGAATGCAAAAACGAGCATATACCCGTATTACCTTCCAAAATATGAGAATTGTGCGGAGATCATTAAATCGAAATACATGACACACGTTGAAATTTTCAAGCAAAGACGACAGATAACGGCATTTTACACATACCAAGACGCTCGATGGGAGATTCTCCCCGAAATCAACCGCTCAATCTGCCAGCACCCGCCTTATGGAATTCTCATCGAATATACCAAGTTGTTGATCGACGATGAAACGTGGTACACCGTAACGGTAGAAGGAAAGCAATTGGACATGGTATATAATTTTTTAAACGAGAACTTGCTAGTACCACTTGAAGAAATTCGAGATGAGGTCCTTGGGTATCCAGAATTCCTCAAGCTCAGGATGGATAGGCCAATAAAAGATAAATCAAAGGAGGATTGGGAAGAATTACAAGATATTTATTAAATGCATTATAGGTATCGTGTTTTTCGAACTATTGGTGGTCCCATGGCACGCATATATGCGTACACTTACAAGTTTTTAATCCAAGACGATGCTAACGGAGAGAAGATACAATCCAAGGTGATGGAGATATTTCCGGCAGAAAATAAAGGCAAGAAGCCGGATGTCATTCACATCGTCGATATATATTTTGATACCAAGGATTCCCGATTATTCAAAGCAGGGGTGGCGCTCCGGGAACGTCAAGTGCTTGGTAACACCACACTAGAATTGATCGCCATCCCGAAGAAATGGGAGCGCGGGCATTATTTCGAGAAAAAAAGACCGCTTTCTGCATCGATTGACCCCGACCCGAAAATACTTACGAGACAATTGCAAAGCCTGCTCGGATTAAAACTTCTCCCGATATTGGAACCGGTCTCGGCATTGATAAATGAACGGGCGGAGACCTTATTAGTTTATAAAGGGATTCCAGTAAAGATGAAACTTGACAGGTACAAATTGACACCGGATTTCACATCAACTTATTTTCACACCGGGACCACGCCGCACCGTGCGAAAGCAAGCAATAAAGTCATGCCGGTCATAACCGAGTTGAAGATTGAACTCGAACTAACGAATTCCAACCAAATTCCAAAAGCAATACGAGGTTTGGTCAAGCAATTAAAGGCAGAGAAGGGCATCAAGATTTCAAGCAAGGCGAAGATTGCCACCCTTCTCAAGGAAGCAAGCGACGTGCCAACACAACCGGGTTTCTTCCCGAACGAGCTGCAAATCACCTTCCTGAAAAACCAACTTTCATACTTCATGAAAGACACGTTTTCGAACGAGTCTGCCACGTGTCCCAACATGGACCCCGAGTATTTCCACGCTTTCCGGGTAGGGTTGCGAAAATCAAGATCGATCTTGTCCAATTTTAAAAATCTAATACTGCCAGAAGCATCTAATTATTATCAAGGGGAATGGCGTTGGATCATGCAAACATTAGGAAAAGCGTGGAGCCAAAGCGTGTTCTATGAAAAAGTAATGGATCTGGTTCCTGAAGATTTTCGACGCAACCACCAGGCGGATTTCGAACGATGGCTTGACATGATATTAGAAGAACAAGCATCTGGCTGGAAGGAGGTGATGGCCGTGTATCAGACCGAGAGATACAAGGTTGCAAGAAAGAAATCCCTCGAAATCGCGGTAGCCCCGGGGTTTTTCAGGCTCGATGCGAGGAACCTCTACATGCCTGTCGCGGGGTTTGCAAAGTCCCAGATCGCGCGATTCAACGATGAGGTGCGCGAGCTGAGCAGCATCCTGCTATTATCGTTCGATAAATTGCACGATGACGATATCCACCGGTTGCGGATCGAGTTCAAGAAACTCAGGTACGTTATTGAAACCTTTGCACGTTTTTTACCGCCTGAAATAGTCAGGACGGATGCATTGATGGATATCCAAGAAAGTTTCGGATTTTTCATGGACCTGACTTCTTGCCTCGATGAAATCGGGAATTACATGCAAAAACATCAAGACATGGTTCCCATGCTAGAAAAAATTCGGGAATTGCTCTTGGATAAGAAGGAAAAGCAGAAGGTGATCATACGCCAGAACATCCTCACGTGGTTGCTCCAAGACGCTCACTAGATCACAATCCAAACTTCTTTCACCTTTGGAATAGAAACCGAAATGGTAATATCATTTTATCGTGGTGATTGGATGATCAACCATGTTTAACCAGTACAAAGTAAAACCGGGATCGAATGTTGAGCTCGCCCGGATCTCCCCTGATTACCTTGGAAAAAAAGGGAAGGGCGAATTAAAAGACGATATGAAAGATAACGTTGGTGATATCGACGATCTCCAGGAACGTCTGTTCGCGGAAGGGAAACAATCCTTGCTCGTCGTGATCCAAGCGATGGACACAGCGGGCAAGGACGGGGTGATTCGCCACGTGTTCCGGGGCGTGAACCCGGCGGGCGTGAGAGTCGTGTCCTTCAAGGTCCCTACCAAGCCAGAGCTCGCGCATGATTTTTTATGGCGCGTTCACAAGGAAACACCTGAGAAGGGGATGATCACCTTGTTCAACAGGTCTCACTACGAGGACGTTTTGGTCGTTAAAGTCCACGATTGGATAACGGCAGATGAATGCAAGTATCGCTTCGGGCTGATCAATGATTTCGAGCGCTTGATATCGCATTGCGGGACGAAAATCATCAAGTTATACCTCCACATAACAAAGGACGCGCAAAAACACCGGTTGGAGGAACGCATTCACACGCCAAGTAAAAACTGGAAGTTCAATCCGGGGGACCTGCCCGAACGGGATCTCTGGGATGCGTACATGAAGTGCTACGAGGACGCCATCTCGGCGACGAGCACGGAGTATGCACCGTGGTTCATCATCCCGTCAAATAACGAGAAGTATCGCAATTACGTTGCAAGCCAGATCATCGAGGACACGCTACGTGAGATGGATCCACGGTTTCCCCCGGCTCCGGAAGGGATAGAAAAATACGTCATCAAGTGAAAAAACCTGTTCAATTCCTTTTTTTACTTCTATCGTTCTTGAGTTCTCAAGTTATACAAGAAATAACCACTTGGATGGATACACCGTTCCCGCACATCTCGATCAAGTGCTTGATGAGATCCTTGTTGGTTTCAATTCCCGTTGCTGCATCGAGAGCAATGATTTGGATTATCTTGGCACCAAAACGCGCCCAATCTTTCAAAACATCGATGAAGTCCTCGAAGTACGTCGTTTCGCTGCCGATTTCACCCTTAGAAAGGTGGACGCTCTTCCCTTCCCTTCTTTTCAATCAACAGCGAGAATCACTTGAAACATGATCACTGGGTGTTTCCATGGTATCTTGAGGTGCTCTGCAACAAAAAGGAATTTTGATATAATGGATGCACGCGATAAGGGAAATGCAAGAGTGCAATTCCGAAAAAGGTGAACGAACATGGTCGTCCATTTCGCGTTTCTCCTGCATATTTACCAGCCTCCCGTCCAGATCCCGACCGTTATCAAGAAGGTCGTGAATGAATCCTACAGGCCCCTCATCGAGACCTTGAAAACGCACCCGGAAGCACGCATAACGTTAAACATCAACGGGACCTTGACGGAGCAATTGCAGGATTACGGGTACGCCGATGTCTTGGACGGCCTCGCGGTGCTTGCATCCCGCGGGCAAGTCGAGTTCACGGGGAGTGCAAAGTTTCACCCGTTGTTGCCGCTCCTCGTTCCCACGGAGGTTGCACGCCAGATCGAATTGAACGATCAAACGAACCGCTATTTCTTTGGGAACGCGTACAAGCCACGGGGCTTCTTTCCGCCCGAGATGGCCGTGAACGACGAGATCA
The DNA here is from genome assembly GCA_041305945.1 of Promethearchaeota archaeon. Classification (GTDB taxonomy): domain Archaea; phylum Asgardarchaeota; class Lokiarchaeia; order Sigyniarchaeales; family Sigyniarchaeaceae; genus JBGLND01. The sequence continues at coordinate 368,308 of JBGLND010000001.1, read as the reverse complement.
TGCGACCCATCAAGGACGCCGGGTTCGAGTGGTGCATCGCCGCGGGCATCGCGAACACCGTGGAATGGCCCGTGAACACCATCACGCGCCACCCGAACGGCCTGAAACTCGTGTTCAGGGACGATTACATATCGGCCACACAACATCGTAGCGACCTACATCGCGCACTTCACGGCGGAAGATGACGTGGTCCTCGATCCGTTCGGGGGCTCGGGAGTGACTGCCAACGAGGCCTTGCACCTGGGCAGGAGGAGCATCCACGCGGACGTGAACCCGTTGGCCACGTTCATTGCCCGCACCACCGCAAGGCCCATCGACGTTGGCGTGTTCGAGAGCCTCGCACGGGAGGTCGTGGAACGGGTCACGCCGGCCATCCAGCCATTGTACCAGACGGCTTGCCCGTCGTGCGGTGGTACAGCCACCATCACGCACGCGGTCTGGAAAGACGAACGAGACGGGAACACGGCCCGGCCATGGTTATATTACGTGAACTGCCAATGCAGCCCGAAGACCACGATCGAAAAGCAACCGGATGCCGCGGACGCACGTGCCATATCGGACATCGAACAAGGGGCCGCCCGTGCACGCGTGCTGGAGGACTTTCCCGGCTTGGAACTTCACCTTGCATACCCGGGGGGCAAGCACTTCATGCAACTGAGGCACGGGCTCCGCAATGACCCGCGCCTGTCCATGCTTTTCACGTCAAGGAACCTCATCGCGCTGCACGCGATCAGGAAGGAAATTGACCGGTGCACGATAGGCACGAATGACTGTTTCAAGCATGACGACCCGGCAGGGCTTCGCGATGCAATGCTTTTCTTGTTTTCGAGCATGCTCCCGCAAGCAAGCAAGATGGTCTGGGTGATCAAGAAACGTGCCGCGAGGTCGATAAAACGGCTGGAGGTGGGGTCGTGGACGCATCACTTCTTCTGGAATCCCACCGAGTTTTTCGAGGTGAACGTGCTGAACGGTTACCATGAACGGCTTTCCAAGGCATCGAGGGGGTTCAAGGAGGCAAGGACATGGGCAGACGGCACCGAAAGGTGGGCACGACGTGAACCCGGGCCCGGCAGTGCAGGGTGCTGGTGGCTCGAGAAGGTAAAAACGGGAACCCACCCGCCACCCCCGGGCGTCGGATTCAAGCCCCGGCCGTTCAAGGAGGCGGCTAGCCCGGCAGATTTCTTCTCGAGCAACCGGGACGCTGCCCTCTTTTTGCAGCAAGACGCCCGGCACTTGCAAGACATCCCCGACGCCAGCATAGATTATATCTTCACCGACCCGCCTTACGGCGATTCAATTCAATACATGGAACTCTCATCCTTTTTCCTCGCGTGGTTGGCCGGTGATCTCGAGGACATCATCCAGCAATCGATTGAAACGGAGATCACGATCAATGCAAGCCAATCCAAGGATATCACGGCTTATTCTCGTGCTTTGGATGCTAGCTTTTTGGAATGCCACCGGGTCTTGAAGGATGGCAAGTACATGACGGTGACATTCCACAATACGGACATGCGCACGCGAAATGCCCTGATCAAGGCCATCCAAAATGCAGGATTTATCTACAAACGTGCTGTCTATCAACCACCACCACGCCCATCGGAAAAATCCTTGTTGCACAAGTTCGGCTCTCCCGTGGGCGATTACATGATCACGTTCCGCAAGGAAAGTGACGGGAAAAGGTTGCTCCGGGAAATCCCCCCGGGGGACGTGAAAACGGTGTTGCATGGCGTGATGGACGCGATCTTCTCAGCAAGGAATGCACCCGTGCCTTACAATCACTTGCTGAGCATTCTCGATCTCGAGCTGCTGAGCAGGGGATATATCCCGCCCGACACCGCAGCGACGCTGAACGATTTCTTGGAACTATCGGGCGACTACGCGTGGACAGACAACGAGGGATGGTTCTTCGCGCCGAAAGCCGGGGAAATCCAAGGGCACACCAAGCTCGATTACGAGGCGATCGTGAAAACGTGGGTGCAAAAGTTCATCTCTGACCAACAAGAACGCGAAGGTAACGCACAACGCGAGGCAGTCTTGAATGCATCGCTGGCACGTTTCACGGGCATCTTGACGCCGGACATTGCATTCTTGAAAAAACTAATTAGCGAGCGCTTGCCCGACGACTGAAACGAACGAGATTCAAGCGGGCGTGGAGAGTTGCTGCAACAACTCGTCGAGGTCCCGCACCTCGAAATCGACAGACTCCTTTTCCTTGTCCGATAGGGCACGGTCATACTTACCCCCCCGGTGCAAGAAGCAGGTGAGAAGCCCCGCTTGCTTCGCGGGCAAGACATCTTGGTCAAATCTGTCCCCGATGTATAACGATCGGGACACGGGCGCGCCAACCTTCTCGCAAGCCAGCGTGTACAATTTCGGGTTTGGCTTCCGGATGCCGATCTCGTCGGAAATGAAGACGAACGGGAAGAAGACATCGAGGCCGAGCCTGATGATCTTCTCCCACTGCTTGATGGGAAGGCCATCGGTGATGATGCCGAGCTTGCACGCCGGTTGCTGCTTCAGATTTTGGAGGAACCCGAACACGTCGGTGTAGAGGCGAATCTCTTGCACCTTGATGCGGTGGTAAGTGATGATGGCCTGGGTGATCAGCTTGGATGATGACGCGTTCAAGCGCTTGAGGAGCATGTTGAAATGCCCGTCGTAATTCGACCCGAACTCGGTGACGATCTCCTTCAAGATATCGTACCCTTGCTCGGGGGTGATGCAACTCAGGCCCTTCTCGATCATCGCCTCGATGGCAGCCCGCCGCGCTTTTTCCGCCAGGGACGTTGCATCGAACAGGGTATCATCGAGATCGAAAAAAATTGCATCGATATCGGTCAGGGAGGAGGCCATCATGCTTCACTCTTGGGTGGACGTTAGAAGTAAAACGATGCAATGATGTCGCTTAAATTATCAGCAAGCCATCCGCTGTGCTTCAACAAGAGCTTCAATGTTTTCGGGTTGCGCGTCAAGGAGATGATGGAGAACTTGTATTTTTCAACGGCGATCGGCACGAACATCAGCACCATGTCCTTTCCCTTGAATTCATCGTAATAAGAACCGGGCTTCACCGAGACCACGATGTTGTCCGTGTTGATGTCGTACCGGAGGAGATTTTCAGAAGCCTGCGCCGCGTGGGGCACGACCGCCTCGCATATCTGGATGAACTCGTTCCGGGAAGCATGCGCCCCCATCGTGAGCAGGTTGGAATCCACCAGCATCACGGCGCTGGAAAAAGTCCGCTTGGCGAATTCCTTGAGCTGCGATTCCAAGAGGATTGTCTTGGGCGACATCGCAACGACGCCCTGTGAAAATGCCTTCAACAACGTCCATTTTTCGAAGATCGTCGTCCTGAACAGCTTCATCTTGAAGTAATCGCCGGCGCATTCGTTCAACCGCCGCTCGAGCATCTGCAACCGCTCGATGTACCTGGGATCGCGCTCGATGTCCTTATCGACTTTATGCAAGCACACGACAAGACCCGGTTTCTCGTTAAACTCACGTATAGTGTCGAGGATGCTTTTTAAATAATCAAAAACCTCGTTATCACGGGCGGTGTCTTGCACGTCTATAACATAAAATAGCGTGTTTATTTCAGTGAAGAACCTTGTCTTCTCTTGAAAATACAAGTCACGGTAGCCTTTTTGACCACCTAGGTCCCAGTTCGATATCGTAAACCCGAAAAGCTGGAATTCGTGCCGGTCCGGCCCTTTTGTCGGCGTCATCTTCGTCAAAGTGCTGTATTTTTCTTCAAGGGCGTTCAATATGCTACTTTTACCGGCGTTATCGAGCCCAGCGAAGAGAATTTTTAGACTTTGCATAGGAAGCCGTTACCGGTGATTTGATTTGTTTGTATAGGAGATGTTACACATCATATTTTAAAACAATCTTAATAATCTCGTGCAACAAGAACATCATACGGAAATAGTCACGAGTTCAAGGGATAAAACACACCATTCGGCCATTATCGCCTCGCGTGCACCGTTTCCAAGAATGAACGTGACTATCAAGAACAAAGTTTCCATCTTGGTGAATATCAGTGGCAGATGTCGTGATCGCGTTATCATACTTTGATAACAAGATCGGTCCGCAAGTTTTTCTCGAGACCGAGAAGCTCGGGGAGGACGTGAAGCTCGTGCTGTCGCAGGTGTTCGATCAAACACCGAATGAAGGCTTTTTTTGGCACAGCTTGGCCAATCCTTGGACGACATCCTTGAATTATTATTTTGAAGTACGGTCCGAGTGGGCACGCGGGAAAAAGGAAATGCTGATGATCTCCTTGGTGTTCAAGGATAAACTCACCTCCGAAAAGGAACACGAGGTCCTGTCGTGGGTGATAGACTTCATCCAGAAGATGAAAACCAACGAGAACGTCTTCAAGGCATTCTACAAGCCCTCGATGGAGAAGACGTTCGATCTCGAGGAACGCCACGAGATCGAAAAGAATTACCAAGACGTGGGGAAGTGGATCGACGCGTTGCACCTGTCGATCAAGGAAGAGATACGTAAAAGGACCGACGAGGAGATCATCGCGAGCCTCATGGTAGACGAGGCCATCTACCAGACCGTGCGAAAGCTCTCGAAATATCCCGTCCGTATCGACGAGCTCAAGGCATGGTTTCTATCCAAATCATTCTTGCGCTTCTTCGACAAGATCATTGAAATGCTTGAGGAGCAGAAATTTATCTTCATCAACAACATCGGGCACGAGACGTACGTCCTCCTCGTCAAGGATGTCAAGATCACCCGGGTGCCACCCTTGTGCGCCTTGGAATTGTTCGAGACGGGTGACCTGGATGACCCCCTCGTCTGCCATTACCAGGCCACCGTGGCCAACTACTTCGATAACTACAACGCGGCCGAGGATGACAAGCTCAAGCTATACTCGTTCTTGGCGAGGCCCCGCCATTACAACGTGATTTCCGAGCTGCGGAATGGCCCGAAAACGAAGGTGGAACTCGCGAAGCTCCTCCGTCAGGGCCCAGTGGTCGCATCGAAGTTGAACGTGATAGGCGAGCTGAAGGCTGCCAACATCATCGACGAGCAAGAGATCAACGGGGAGCACTACGTGTTCCTGAAATGCGATATCAGCATTCGCGTGGAGTTCCCCGAATACATAGAACGAGCGTTGCCAGAAAAACCAAAGCAGGTCGACCCCAGAACACGGCTATCCATGCATCGCCCGCAAGATGAGTTGCACGATTTGTTCAAGGACGAGGCATTCGAGCCCGAAGCGGGTAACGAAGCCACGCATGGAAGCCAAGGAGCCGGCGGGGGGCAAGTGATGCACGGGGAAGCATGCGATTCGGGTGCCATCAACTCGCTGGTGGAATCCCCGTTCGATCTCATCTTCAACGAGGTTAGCATAAAGTTTTCCAATCAAGAAAAGCAAGACAAGAAAGAGCCTGATCAGAAAGAGGAACAACCAACATGAGCCAACAAGTATCCACAGGAAAGCTAATGAAACGAGACCAGCTCAAGCACGTCGAGATCCCCGACGATGTCTTGAACAAGCTCAGCACCAACGCCAAACAATTCTTGATAGTGTTCGTGCCCAAGGATGACGGGGTCCGCGTGACGATCATCCCCTCGAAATCACTCGAAGTCTTGAAGATATTGGTACACCTGTCCGAGTTCTCCCCTGCAACCTTGAAGTCCATCGCCGATATCATCTACGACTTGAAGATATCAACGATCCACACGTCGGGGATATGCTTCCACGCCAGCGAGTGTTGCTACGAGGCATATGTAGAGTTAATGGGCAAGCGGGATGACCTTCCCCTCATCAGGGAGAAGTTCTTGAAGATCCCGCAATGCAAGGCAGTCGACCTGGAGGTCATGAAGGTCGACGGGTAACCCGCGGCCGCGCGGGTCGCCGGACTGCCCGTCCAGCGTGGATAACGCGCTCCGGCGGTGAACGCGCTAGTTTCATTCGCGTCGGACGAAAACTACATATAATCCCACTCCTTCTGGTCGTTAGAAACCGTTCGTTTTCAAAGGGTGTGCAATCGCCATGAGCATGATTGGAAAGAAAGTGCGCTTGGAGCGCATCATCAACCGGAAAACCCGCAAGACCGTCATCATCCCCATGGATCATGGGGTGACGGTCGGCCCGATTGCTGGCCTCGAGGACCTTCCGAGGATGGTGAATATGGTCGCCGATGGCGGTGCCGATGCCGTGCTCGGCCACATCTTCGTCCCGCTTTACGGGCACCGCGGGTATGGCAGGGATATCGGCTTGATAATCCACCTCTCGGCATCGACCGTCATGGCTCCCGACCCGAACCAGAAGACTCTCGTGACCGAGGTCGAGGAGGCCATCAAGTTCGGGGCGGATGCAGTGAGCGTTCACATAAACGTGGGAGCAGAGAACGAACCGGAGATGCTCAAGGACCTCGGGGCCGTTTCCAAGCAATGCCGGCACTGGGGGTTCCCGTTGGTCGCGATGATGTACCCGCGCGGCCCGAAGGTGAAATCCGAGCATGACCTCGAAGCGGTGAAGCTCGCGGCCCGCCTCGGCGCGGAACTCGGCGCGGACATGGTCAAGACGAATTACACCGGTGACATCGACGGGTTCAAGGAGGTCACCAGGTCGTGCCCTGCCCCGGTGATCATTGCCGGCGGCCCGAAGGTGGACGGCATAAAGCGCCTTCTCCAGGTCGTCGAGGACGCGATGCAGGCGGGAGCGGGCGGCGTCGCCTTCGGGCGGAACATCTTCCAATCGAAGGACCCGACCCTGGTCACCAAGGCGTTGGTAAAAATAGTCCATGAAAAATACACGGCAGCCGAGGCCATCAAGGAATTGTTTGCCGGTAGCAAGATCGAAGTCGATTGATGATGCCGGTCGGAACCATCCACGAGCACGTGCTCGCGTGCGGCAATATCACGTTCCACTTGCACGCAATTCCCCTACGTAACGCTTACATCGTCCTCATCACGGACCACGAGACGGGTACCCCCGGGCTAGGGTCTTTAGCGATCGGCACGCCGACGGCCTTGAAGGAAATCCCCGTCGTTGCATCCGCGCTCCCGTCGTCCGATTTCAAGCATGGCATCCTGTCCCGTTCCATCACGGAGGTCATGTCACGGAAGCTGGGCAAGCCGGTGTTCACGTTCATGGACGTGACCTTCGAGGCCAACGATGCACAAATTGGGAAGTGTCTCAGGGTCGGGATCAACGAGTTTTGCGGGAAGATCATGGATGGGTTAGGCCGAGGGCCAAATCAAGGCAAGTGATACCATACAACGCGATTACCCGGGGAAAGGGTAAAGACCGGCATGACACCACTTCCAAGCATCTTCGCTTTCGGGGACCCGCATTTGCCTGAAAAAGTGCAAGTTTCCAAGTTCGGGTACAACGGGGAGTATTTCAACGAGCTGGCTGGATTCCTAGCCGGTGTGCAGCCGGAAGTGTTGCTGGTAGCCGGCGATCTTACATGGCTTGGCTCGATCAATGACGCGGTCAACGAGATGTGGCGCATCCGGGCTTTGGCGGGCAAGAGAAAGTACTTCATCGAGGGGAACCACGACCCGTGGTTTGACAACCTCGCGCCTGGCTTCGAAAGGTGCCAGGAACGGGCATGGGAATTATTTTCCAGTCCCGATTTTTATTACATCGGCGGTCGAGCGGATATTTTCTCCCTCCCGACAAGTGACGATGGTTCAAGCACGAGTGACGAGTGTATCGGTATCTGCGGGACGCGCGGGTTCATGATGGACCAAGCAGATCACTCGCAAGATGAATTCGAGCTCATGTCCATCCAACGGGACAACATGCGCAAGGCATTGGACATGCTTGAAGAGAAATCGGTGGAGCACGGCACGGTAGCGAACCTTTGTCTCTTGCATTATCCCCCGACGCACCAGTTTTTCGCCGGCCAAGGCGAGCAGGAATATGAACTGTTCAGGATCATCCGGGAGTACAAGATCGTGGGCACGGTCATTTTCGGGCACGTTCATTCGAACGATATACCCATATACAAGCAATTATACAGCGTGCATCTATTTTGCGTGCCATGCGAGTTGCTGGATTTTCGTGCAAGCAGGATCGCCTTGCATTACCTTGGCAGGTCGAAAAGCAAGGGAACGGGATGAGGCATGCGCATTCAATCGACCCGTGCAAAGCTTATTTTACACCACAAGATGAACAGTGGTATCAACGACGACCCGTCGAGATAATGCAGATGCACAGAGGGTATAGATCATGACGCAAAGTTGCAATGAATGCGGATACTTAAAATCCGGACATTTAGGCGTTGCTTCTGACAACAAGTTGCTCATTTGCGAGGATTGCTTGCGGGTGGTATGCGAGAAATGCGCGAAAAAGAAAGGAAACAAATGCCCGAACAAGCATTGCAAGTCGAAGCGATTGCGAGAACTGACCGACGAGGAAATTGATTAGAGGAACGAAAACAATGGCTCACGCAGCAGAGAACTGGGATAAAATGTCCTTCGAAGAGCAAGCAAGGCTCCAGGACAAGAAAATCAAAGCGGTGATGCTTGAGGTATCTAAAATTCACCCCGCCTACAAGAAAATCATGAAGGAGAACAAGATCGATGCCCTGGACATCAAGGGCGTCGATGACTTCATCAAGAAGTTTCCGTTCACGAGCAAGAAAGACATCGCGCCGACCGACGAGAACCCGTACATTCCCGATTATTACATCATGCAAAAGGTTGACGATGTTGAATACCAGCCACGGTTCATGATAGCGACGACGGGCAGGACCGCGTTCAGCACGCCGTTCTGGTACACGAACTGGGACCTGGATAACGTGATGCGCGTCGTCGCGAGGCGCCTCGTCGAGGTGACCGGCATGAACCGGAAGGATGTCGTCATCAACTCGTTCCCCTACTCGCCCCACCTGGCGTTCTGGCTCGTGTATTTCGCGTCGACCGATCAAGGCCTCACCGCGATCCACACGGGCGGCGGCAAGATATTGGGCACGCAGAAGATCGTGGGCATGGCCTACGGCATGAAAGGATCGGTATTCGTTGGGGTCCCGGGGTACATGCACCACGTGTTCAAGACCGCGATGGGTGCCGAAAGGTTCCTATCGGACATCCGGTTGCTTATCACGGGCGGCGATCGCTGCACGCTCGCGTTCAGGAAGCAGGTGGTCGGCATGCTCAACGACATGAACGCCCCGAACCCGACCGTGTGCGCCGCCTACGGGTTCACGGAATCGAGGATCGCACCGCTGGAGTGCCCGCACCCGCAAGGCGTCGATGGCGGGCTCACGGGCTACCACACCTACCCGGACCTGGAACTCTGGTATTGCATCGACCCGAAGACGGGCGAGCGCGTCGGTCCCGGCGAGAAGGGCGAGCTGGTCTGGACCGCGCTTGGTGGCCGCGGCACCATCGTCATGAATTACCGCACCGGTGACGTGGCGGACGAGGGCATCACCTACGAGAAGTGCCCCCATTGCGGGCGCTCGGTGCCCATCATATCGAGCATGATATCGCGCGTCTCGGAGGTCAAAGACGTTCGCTTCGACAAGGTCAAGGGCACGTTGCTGGACTTGAACCAGTTTTACACGATCATGCCCGAGTACAAGGACATCGACGAGTGGCAGATCATTCTCCAGCGGAACAACGACACGATGATCGATGAGCTCATCGTGAACGTGAGCTCCAAGAAGGGAGTTACCGAGAAAAAGATACCGGAAGCCCTTGCAGGGTACATCCAAGAAAAGATGGAAATATCCCCGAACGTGGTGAATGTCCTGTCGCCGGACGCCATCTCGAAGGCGCTCGGCATGGAAACCCAGTTGAAGGAGAAACGCATTCTCGACATGCGCCCGAAGAATTGAAAACCATACTTGGATGAGCGACATACAATGATCATCGTTTTCTGGATAACATTCATCGGTATCATCGTGGTATCGGCCCTCATCTTGATTAGCATCGAAAAGATAAAACGCAAGCCCAGGTGGGGGCTGGTGCCGACCGACAACCTGCGCAAGGACGTGATCGACATCGCCACGCCATCCGGAACCGTCAAGGGGTACGTCTACGAGTCGACGGATTCGGTGAGCGCCGGTAATGACCCGTTCCCCGGCATCGTGGTGCTCCCACGGCGGGACATGAGATACCCGTTTTTCGAGCATTGGGGCGCGCATTTCGCCTTGCAGGGGTTCACGACGCTGTGCATCGACACCTTTGACAAGAAATCACCATACGACGTGTTCGTTGCGAGGATGGCAAGCGCGTGGCCAGCGATCAAGGCGGAACTCGTGAAGCGCAAGAACGTCGATCCTGCCAAGCTTGTCCTGTTCGGGGAATGCGATTCCGCCGAGGCCGCCATCCACGCGGGCGGATCGGACCAGGACGTCCGGTTGATCTGCACCTACGGCATGCGGGAGATAGACGAGCATGTGTCAGCGAGCGCAAAGGGAAAGGTCGTGCTGGGTTTTTGCAAGGATGACGAGCAAGTCCCGGTCGCACAATTCCATGCGAACAAGCAAAAACTTGGCGCGGGCGATCACGATTATTTGCTCTTGGATTACGGGGGCCACAACATGCTCAGCCAAGAGGCAGTCTTCTCCGCATTCTTCAGCATCAAGGTGCACGAGCGGCTCAAGCCCGTGTACAGGCAGGTCGAGAAACAAGACGTGGAGGGCGTTGCATGATGGTGAAATACAAGAAACCAAAGAAAGAACCATTGCCGAAGGTTAAAGGCGCGAGCGGCATCAACTGGGAAAGCAAGTTCCTCCAAGGCTTCGTTGCACGCTTGCTGATGCTCTTGACGATACCGCACGTCGCGTTCTGGATACCCCATTGGATCCAGGTCGCGTCGGGGACGGACATTGGCTGGTCCTTGGCGGGGAGCCCGGCATTGCCGAGCCTGCTGCTGAATTTTGCTTATTTCTTGTTCACCGTTGCGCTGATCATGTGGGTGAAGGCGAACATGGACTCTTTCTCCCGCTTCCCCGTCAAGATCATCTCGGACCAAGTGACCTACGAGCACGTGCAAATCCCCATCGGCGGTGGCCATTTCCTGCCATCTGTCATTATCAAGGGCACGTCGACCCCAGCCAAGGGCGCGCACGTCATCACGGTGTCGCACGGCTTGGGCGGGTGCAAGGAAAATTTCTTCCCGTTCGGCATCCCCATGACGCTCTTGGGATTCGCCGTGGTGTTTTACGATGCAAGGGGTCACGGTCAGAACACGTTCGGCAACAAGTGGGATACGGGGTACATCATCAAGGATTACAGCAAGGTGCTTGATTTCATCGAGGAACGCGCCCGCACCGTCGGCGACCTCGACGCGAAGAACGTCATCGCGTGGGGAGCATCCTTGGGTGGCGCGACCACGCTTAACGAGTCGTACTTGGAGCAAGAACGCGTGAAATTCGTGATTGGCATTTGCACGTGGGCAGATCTCCAGATGACGGTGACCCGGAAACTCAAGAACCGCTTCGAGGCCATTATCAAGGCAGGATACGAGTTCATGGGCTTCAACTTGAACCCGACCAATTTGCAAAATCGCATGGTGAGCCCGATCTACAACTCGTTCAACAGGCGCAAGGGATTCTTCGGTCACCCGATCTGGTGGCCCGTCGACAACACGTATCGCGTGCTCCTTGCCCATTGCAAGAACGATGCCGTCCTGAATTACGAGAACTTCGAGATCAACAAGAAGTTCTTGGGCTTACCACCGGAAAATTACGTCGTGTTTGATGACGGGAACCACGCGTTCGCGGGCATGGAAACCTCAGCGAGCAACATCACGCTGGACGATCTCCAGGCGATGAACCGCGTGTTGCTCGAGTCCGGTGCATCCATCCACGAGGTCAACACGGTGCGGAAACACGTTTCGAAAATCAAGGGCGGGTGGCTTGCCACGTACCTGGCACGGGCACGCGTGTTCGGCCTGGTCCTCTCCGACGTCGTCGGCGATGACCTGTCAACCATAGCATCAGGATTGACGGTGCCCGACCCGACATCGTTCGCCGATGCAATGCTTGTCCTCGAGAGGCGTGGAATCAAGGCCAAGGTTCCCGGCCGGGTCGTCGATTACTTGGCCCGAGGCCTCGAACGCCTCGTCCCCGAAACCCCAAAACCCGGCGATAGCGCGTTCAAGAACGTCACGAGCGTCATTATTGGAAGCGCGGCCGTTGCCGCCACTCGCGTGCAAGAAGCCGCCGTTGAAAAACCCGGGTGTGCAAGCGCGTTCGTGCTCTCAAACGACGTGCAAGGCGAGGCAAGGCAAGTTGGCCACCTCGTGCACGACATGGTGGGTGCAATTCTTGCAAGGAAGGAAACCATCGACGTCCCGGCAGCTCGTCCGGGCAGTGGTTCCACGCGAGCCGTGGTGTGCTACAAACCCGCCGGCCGATACGGGAGCACGAACTCGGTCCTGGTCCTGACGGGAGAAACCACGGTCACGCTTCGTGGAACGGGCGTGGGTGGACGGAACCAAGAATTGCTCCTTGGTTTCATCGAGCACGTGAACCATCACGAAGGACGATTCGCCATCATCTCGTGCGGGATGGACGGCATCGAGGGGAACAGCCCGGCAGCGGGTGCCATCGTTGACGACCAGACATACAATCGCGCGTTGGATAAAGGACTAGATATCGAGCAATTTCTCAGCAGGAACGATTCACATGCATTCTTCGAGTCCTTGAATGACACCATTTACACGGGGCTGACGGGCACGAACGTGAACGACATCACGATCATCCTCTTGGATGCACCGATTGAAAATATCGTGATGGAGTAAAACACCACGGTTTGAACGGCCAGCGGGTTCGAAGGTACCTACACGAGTGCCGTGTCGTTCCACCCGAGGAGGTCCTTGAGCTCGTTGTATGCCCCCTTGAGCCCCATCGCTTCAAGCAACTCGATGATCTTTTCCCGCGGCTTAGCCACCCCGATATCAGTGAGGGAATCCTCGAGATTCTCGATGCGTTCCTGCAACACGGACTCCTCCACGATCTGTTTCAACTTGGAACCGGCGTTTTTCACGCCCAGTTTCTCGAACCCATCCTTGATGACGCGGTATTGCGTGTACACGTTGGCGATTTCTGCAAACTTGTCCAGCAACGCGATGTTTTCTTTTACCTTGAGCTTCTGTATGCCGGCCTTGATGTCTTCCATCTTGATTCGTGACGCGCTATCTTTCAATATACCCGCCATCGTTCGCGAGATGGAACCCAGTCCTGCATCCATCACCGCTTTTTCAAGCTCCGTGTAAATCGCTTGGATGTCGAACGAACCTTCATTCACGTTCAACGACTTCACGTTGAACGTTTCGAGGACCTTTTTCAACGCGTCGCCGGGATTCTTGACACCGATGATTTCGAGTAGTTTTTCAAGCGGGCCGCTCCTTTCGGAATGGATATCATCATTACTCATTGCCTATAACACCACATCGGTATTTGATTCAAGAAGATTAAAGGCTTTTAACATCATAGATCAGCTATGGATTCATTCGGGCGTCCTTTCTCATCGTTTGATAGCGGATGGCAGCAAAAGTACAAGTCTAAGGAAATACGAGCAGAGGATGTTGCCATGCGGGTCATCAAACCCGGTGACAGGATATACATCGATTCGGGGGTATCGGAACCCCAGACGATCGTGAAAGCGCTCGTTGCTAATGCCAAGATTATGATAGACGTCGAGATCATACAGTTCCTGTGTTTGAGGGACAAGCAATATTTCGATGACTCGTACGGGGCACAAGATGTCTTCCGGCACAACGCGTTTTTCATCGGCGCTGACACGCTGCGGGATGCCGTGAAAAAAGGTGGCGCGGACTATACCCCCATAAAGCTCTCGGATATGCCGCGCATCTTCAAGCAACGACGCATCTTGATCGATGTCGCGATAATCTTGGTGTCACCACCGGACGTCCACGGTAATTGCTCATTTGGAGCAAACGTTGACATCGTGAAACCCATCGCAGAATGCGCGTCCATGGTCATCGCGGAGATCAACCACCACGTCCCGCGCACGCATGGCGATTCATTCATCCACATGAACAAGATACACCATTTCGTCGCGAGCGAGGGTAGCGATTTGATCGAGTTCAAGTATGATCCCCCCGGTGAAGTCGCCCAGAAGATAGCAAAACACATCAGCTTGCTTGTTGAAGACGAGGCGTGCATCCAGATGGGCATAGGGGCAATCCCGAACGCGGTCATTAATTACCTCGGCGATAAAAAAAACCTTGGCGTGCACACGGAGGTGTTCTCGGACGGGATCGTGGACTTGGTCGAGAAAGGCGTCGTGACGTGCGAGAAGAAGACTCTCCACCCCAACAAGATCATCTGCAGCTTCGTGATGGGCTCCGACAAGCTATACGATTTCATCCACGATAACCCGTTCGTGAACTTCTATCCCGTGGATTATGTTAACGATCCGTTCGTGATAGCCCAAAACCGAAAGCAAATTGCCATCAACGCTGCACTCTCGGTGGATTTCACGGGCCAGGTCAACTCGGATAGCATCGGCAACGCATTCTACAGCGGTATAGGCGGCCAAGTCGATTTCATCTACGGGGCCGCGAGATCCGAGGGCGGGAAGCCCATCGTGACCTTGCCGAGCACGTACACCACGCCAGAGGGAGAAATGAAATCCCGCATAGTCCCGACGCTGGCCCCATTCGCGGGCGTCACGATCAACAGGGGAGACGTGCATTACATCGTGACGGAATACGGTATCGCCTACTTGCACGGTAAGAGCATCAGGGAACGCGTGATGGCCATGATCAGCATCGCGCACCCGGATTTTCGCGAGGAACTGCTCGCTGAAGCGAAGAAAATCAACTACGTGTACAAGGACCAGGAGCTCGCGACGACGAAGGAGGGCCAGGTGATACTGTATCCCGACAAGTACGAGAAATACTTCATCCTCAAGGACGGGACGAGGATGTTGTTAAGACCAATCAAGCCGACCGACGAGCGGTCGATGCAGGACCTGTATTACGACTTGAGCGACAGGGACAGGTTTTACAGGTTTTTCACGCCCATGAAGACCTTCAGGCGGGAGAAGATCAAGCCCCTCGTGTACATCGATTATAACACGACGATGATCATCGTTGGCGTGGTTGAAGAACAAGAAAACGGGAAAATGATAGCATCGGGCGGGTATTTCTTGAATCCAAACACCAACTTCGCGGAGATCGCCTTCACGGTGAATGACAATTATCGTAACTTGGGCATCACGAGGGTCATGATGGAATATTTGATACGCGTGGCGCAAGAACAAGGCGTGTCCGGCTTCTATGGAACCATCTTGATGGAGAACAGGGCCATGCTGCACATCATCAGGTCGTTGAAGTACAAGGTGGAGGGAAAGGTGGAGGAAGCCGAGTTCAACTTCAAGTTCAAGTTCAGCGACGTGATCGACTGATAACGCCCGCTATTCTTTCATACCAAGGCAAGAGCACGGCCAGAGAACAATCAATCGAAAGGGATGCACCGTGGCCATGAATGCGGATGAGACGATCTCCATAGCAAGCACACTGGACACCATCAAGATCATCGATGGCATCGCCGTGGGTGCTGGGGGCACGCCAGGCTGCTTTTTCTCGGCCATGGTGAGACTGTTTTCGATGCCCCCTCAGATTGCATTGAACATCGTAGAATCGATTGGAACTCCCGCGGGAAGGCTGGCGTTTTTTTTATGCAAGGTGAAATTCCAACCGGATGCTGGACGTCCGGTGCCGTGGGACCTTTTGCTCGATACGACCATTACCTACTGCGCCCCGTTTGGATGCAACGTTTCGACAACGACCTTGGGATCGGTTGCATGGGAGCACGTGATCGACAGGAACTTTTTAGGCTTGTTTCACGACGAGGTGGACACGATCGAGAACAAGGACATGGGCACCATCCACTTCGTGCCTTGGCCGCTGTTCCCTCGAGACGTGCTAAAACAAGTAGCCTTCACGCTCTTGTGCACCGATGCATCAACGTCCTACGCGTGGAAGGTCATCACCTGGCTGGACGGCATCGATGACATCTTCAGCCGATTGGCGTTCGATCGGGAAGCCATCCTGTCCGAGTGGCGGTCGGCCCCGCTCAACATCCCGGACGTGAGGATATGGATGGTGGTGGGCAGGATTGCCAAGGACCGTGCGGACATGGAAACGTACCAGCAGATATTGGTCGACGCGTATTCGAGCTCGCTCTTGCCAGAGGAAAAACTGGCAATACTTTCCGCGTTGCTCTACAATCCATCAGAGCTGGCACGAGCATTCTTGGCCCGGCACTTGCCCGATCGGGACAAGGAATTCGTCCAAGAAGCATGGAACCGCCTTGGCGTGACGGCCGAGTTGTTGCAAGACCCCTTTTTCGCCTTCGATGCCGGCAACGTGCTGGCGCGCGGGAACGCTGCCGAGACCCTCGATATGCTGGCATCTCAACTGTCGACGGGACACGCTATAACCATCAAAATCGTGCAAGAGCTCGTCAAGAACACGGCGTTCAGGGAATTGCCGGGGTTCGGAAGGAAGGTCATGATGTTCATCAAGACATTCTGGAACCGGCACGAGGAGTTCATGGAGCCATGGAACTGCTTGAATGATTGCGATTGCAGGCTTGATTTCTTGCTGCATGGTGGTTTTTCACGCTACATGGCGGCCGCGTGGGACGTGAAGGATTTCGAATCGTTCAGGATCGAGGTGCACACGAGCACATCGCGACGCGGGAAGAACGAGGGCACGTGAATGCCGTGCACGGCATGCGGCGACCGGCGATGCGTGGCACGCGTGTTTAATAAAAGATCGTGGAAGTTACTCGAGAAACCGGCACGAACCATCAGACCATTTGGAACCCGTCATCGGCATCGTTCCCGCATTTCGGGCACTTCATGTTATCCAATGCCTCGTCGTTCGCGAGATCGACTTCGAAAACCTCACCGCATTTATTGCATTTAAAAGGCATGATCGCACGTCTCATGGGTGATGTATGCTTTTCCCACGAGCCAAGCACCGGTGGGGATGATTCCACCGGCAGCGGGCCCGGGATTCAACGCGTGGATGGTCACGGAACCGTGGTTCTGATCCTAGGTAAGGACCAGCAGCATTTATAGGTTCTCGGCATGAACGTCGTCTAGCCCCCCTTCTCCCGGTCGAGCCCGTGGCATGCTCACGGGCGCGCGGCGGCCATCACGAGCAAAGCGACGAGCAAAGCTACCACCATCGACACCAGCAGGTATAACTTGATCCGTAGCGTGTTCCACAACGGGTTTTTCCTGAACTGGTAGAATCCAGTCGCCATACCCGTTATCCGGTTGTTACCGTTCCCGTGGAATGCTACACGATCCTTGCCCGCCTGGTACACCAAGCATGCATCGTCTAAGGGCAGCATTTCGACGGGACGCATTTTGTCCCCCCAGAGATTCGATAAAAAGAGTGCATCGCGCTTCAGCGAGACGCGAAAATCGCCACCACCCCACGCAAGGGTGCGAAAGTTGGTCAGCAGCCCGGGATAGGAACCGTAATATCCCGCTATCGCCCGTGCCCGTTCCTTGGGCACCGGGTCATGGCGAATGCCGGCTGGTGCTGGTTGCGTCCCGATGATGGTGGCCAGCAGGTCCTTCTTCAAGAGCAGGGTCCCACGGGTCACGAATATCTCGTCAAGGTTGCTGAACACCATGACGCACAAGCGTGCATCGGGGATCAACGTGAACGAGCTGGAAAAACCGCTCGTCGCGCCCGTGTGCTCCACCAGCTTCGTGCCGTTCACGGTGTACAAATGAAAACAGAGGCCCATCGCGATCTCGTCCTTGAGGGCATCGTGCGACCAATACTGGGGTGTCCATGCGAGGTCGATGGTTTCTTGATCGAGGAGGCGACCGCCAGCATGCTTGCCACCACCGAGGAGTGCCGAACCGAACCGTGCCATGTCTTGCACGGTCGAATACAAGTTCCCGGCAGGTTTCGTGATGTTCTGGTAGTATTTTGCAACGCTGAAACGACTTGCAACGCGTTTATACCCAGTTGCCTCCAGCTCGATGACTCGGTCCGTGCGGTCGAAATCAGAGTGGACCATGCCGAGCGGGTCGAGGATGTCGTCAACCATGATGTCCCGGAAGCTCTTGCCGCTACCGTGGATGAGCTCAAGCAAGTACCCGAGCAAGGAAAATCCAAAGTTGGAATAGGCGTACTTGGTTCCTGGGGGGACGTTCGGGCGCACAGGACGTGCATGGATGGAGCGAAGAGGGGGCACGAATGCATCCTTGCCGGTGACCAGCATGCCAAAACCCGGCTTGAATGCATCGGACAGCCGTGGGAGTTCACCGATGCCCGAACGGTGCGTGAGCAAGTGGTGGAACGTGACATCAGGCCAGCCTTGCTTCACGACGACCTTGCCAGCGTCCAAGTAATTATTGACGGGATCCGTTAACATGAACTTTTTTCGTTCCCATTGCTGCAGCAAGCCCACCGTGGTGAACAGCTTGGATATCGATGCGAGGCGGAAGACCGTGGTCTCGCTGATTGGCGTTCTTGCCTTGATATCAGCGTGCCCGGCGCCGTTGAAATACATGATTTTGCCATCTCGAGCGACGGCAACAGCGAGCCCGGGAATCTTGTACTTGTCCACGCCCGCGGCGATCGCCGCGTCCATTGCCTTGGTCGACCCGTCGATGTCGATATCCATGTCTTGCATGCCACCCGTGTCGTTGGATACACGTATGCGTTCATGCCTATTTATGCATCTTCTGCATACATTCAACATAATACATTCGGGGTAAGAATTTGAATGAGACGTTCACGAGAAACAATCTACATGCGGGTGATACTGGCATGTTCCATCATCGGCGCCACGCTCATCGTGATAGGCCATTTCTCGTCGCTTCCCATCCCGCGACAAGAAAACGATACCGTGGCCCCGGTGGTAGTCATACAATCTCCAGCAAATGCCACGTACAACGTTATGATGCACACGGTAAACATCACGGCAACGGATGATAACGGGATCGATACAATATGGTTCAACTGGAACGGGACGAACGTGACCTACACGTCCGCCGCGTCCATCACGCTCGGCGAGGGGTACACCACGATACGTGCTTGGGCGAATGACACATCGGGGAACATTGGCAAGGCCGCCGTCATCTTGATGGTTTACCCGGGGTTCGTGTCCAAATGGGACACGACGATCATGGACGAATGTTCAAGTCCCGATAACCAGGTCTCGCTTCCCTTGGTGCAAGGGGGAAATTACAACTTCACGGTCGAATGGGGGGACGGGACGAACAGCACGATCACTGCTTGGAACCAGCCCGAAGCGAACCACACGTACGCGGTGCAAGGTGAATACACGGTGTGCATCAGGGGCACCATCATCGGCTGGTCGTTCAACGGCACGGTGGACAATTCAAAGTTGCTTGATATCATGCAATGGGGGTGCTTGCGGCTGGGGAACTCGGGAAGCTACTTCCAAGGATGCGAGAACCTGAACATCACCGCGACCGACGTGCTGGACTTGAACGGGACCACATCGCTGCATCGCGCGTTTGAAGGTTGCTCGGCGCTTGCCTTGATCGGAAACATGAGTGCATGGGACACGTCCGGGATAACGGACATGAGCTACGCGTTTTCCGAGGCCTATTGCTTCAACCATTCCTTGAATTGGAACACTTCAAGCGTGATCGACATGAACCACATGTTCTATAACACGGGGTCTTTCAACCAGTCCTTGAATGCATGGGATGTCAGCCACGTGACGAACATGAGCGCGATGTTTTATTACTCGCAATCATTCAACCAGCCGTTGAACGCGTGGGACGTGTCGGGCGTGGCCGACATGAGTCACATGTTCTCCTGCGCGTTTGCGTTCAACCAGCCCTTGAATGCTTGGAAAACAAGCAGCGTGACGGATATAAGCCACATGTTCGAGGCCGCATATGCATTCAACCAGTCGTTGGGTTCGTGGAACACCACGAACGTTGTCTACATGAGTCACGCGTTCTCTTCAGCCATGGCGTTCAACCAGCCCTTGAATGCTTGGAAAACAAGCAGCGTGACGGACATGAGTTGGCTGTTTCATAACGCGATTGAATTTAACCAGCCTTTAGACTTGTGGAATACAGCGAACGTGATTGACATGAGCCACATGTTTTACTGCGCGTATAAATTCAACAATCCTATATATTCGTGGAACACGGCGAACGTGATTGACATGACCGGGATGTTCCATTTCGCCGTCACCTTCAATCAAGATCTTAGCACGTGGGACACCTCGAAGGTGACTTCCATGACCTCCATGTTTTACCACGCGGAGGCATTCAACCAGCCTATTGGCACGTGGAATACGTCGATGGTCACTAGCATGAATAATATGTTTTATTACGCGAATAAATTCAACCAGGCCATCGGGAACTGGGATATTTCACACGTGACGACTACGAGTAGCATGTTCGAACATGCTGCTGAATTCAACCAGCCCATTGGGACGTGGAACGTGTCCAACGTGACGAGCATGACTTCGATGTTCAATGCTGCGTTTAAATTTAACCAGCCCATCGGCGGGTGGAACACGGCGAAGGTAACGAGCATGTCATCTATGTTCTCCAGTGCACATATTTTTAACCAAAATATCGGCTCGTGGAACGTTTCGAATGTAGAATACATGTATGGATTGTTCCGCTACACGAATGCATTCAACCAGAACTTGAGCACGTGGAAAACCTCGAGCCTCACGAACATTGGAAGTATTTTCTTGGAATCCGTGTTCAACCAAACCGTAAACACGTGGGATGTCTCAAGGGTGACGGATTTTAGCTATGCATTCAGCGGGACGAGCGCATTTAACCAACCTCTGGCATCATGGAACACCTCCAGCGCGATAACGATGCGTTACATGTTCCGCAATGCGAATAGCTTTAACCAGCCAATCAATGCTTGGGAAACATCTCGCGTGACGTCGATGGAATACATGTTTGATGGGGCGAAAAAATTCAACCAACCGCTTGATGGATGGGACGTTTCGAGCGTTACGACCATGTCATCCATGTTTCATGATGCTTACGATTTTAACCAGTCCATCGGGGGATGGGATACCGCACGCGTTACCAGCATGTATAACATGTTCCATAATGCGATACATTTCAACCAGCCGCTTGGAGGATGGGAAACCGCCAACGTGACGAGCATGAATGCCATGTTTAGAAATGCAACCGTCTTCAATCAAGACATCAATGGATGGAACACGTCCAAGGTCACGAACATGGCATACATGTTTCAAAGCGCGACGAAGTTCAATACATCTATCGGATCGTGGAATGTTTCGATGGTAACCGGCATGAACTACATGTTCCGTTATGCATCGAGCTTCAACCAGAACTTGAGCGGATGGGATGTTTCTAGGGTGACCACCATGACGAGCATGTTTTACAGCGCAACTGCCTTCAATCAATCCATCGGTGCCTGGACCACCTCCAATGTACTATCCATGGACTCGATGTTCTATGGCGCGACCGCCTTTAACCAGCCGGTAGGGAATTGGAACACGTCTAGACTAACAACAACACAATCCATGTTCCAAGGTGCCACGAGCTTCAACCAGGATGTCAGCAGTTGGGACATGTCGAGTGTCACGATCATGGCAAGCATGTTTCAGAACGCCAACGCATTCAACCAAAGCCTAGCCGCTTGGAACACCAGCAAGGTAACGAACATGAATAACATGTTCAACAATGCTCTATCCTTCAACCAAAACGTGTCATCCTGGAACGTTGCATCCGTGACGTCAATGACGAACATGTTCTCGGGCGTGACCCTCTCAACGGCGAATTACGACGCGTTGCTGGTCTCGTGGTCCCAGCAGTCCTTGCGGCCGGGGGTCACGTTCAACGCCGGGGGTTCAAAATACACCGCATCAAGCCCTGCTGCAACTGCAAGGCAATACATCATCGACACGTACGGTTGGATCATCATAGACGGCGGCACCGCGTGAGGGCATCTTGCACGCGATGCGTTGCCCGTGAACTCCCTTTTTTTTCTTGTTTCTGGTTCAGCCACGTCCATCCGTGGACGATTGCACGGCGGGCGAGCTACCTTTTTAAGCACCTCCTTGCATACTAAGGACATCGGGCCGCATGAGAATGCAAGGCGGCGAGGTGTATTTGTCACATGAAGAAAGTTGCATATTATTCAATGGAAGTGGCGCTGGAGCCAGACATCCCGACGTACTCGGGCGGCCTAGGCGTGTTGTCGGGCGATACCTTGCGTTCCGCGGCAGATATGTCGTTACCGGTCGTTGGCATCACGCTGATCTATAGCGGCGGCTACTTCTACCAGCTCATCACGCAAGAGGGGAATCAAGTCGAGAAGCCCATTCGCTGGGACTTCTTGGACGCGCTCGAGGACACGAAAAAGGTCGTGCGGGTCAAGATCCAAGACAAGGAAATCGCCATCAAGGCATGGCGATACACCATCAAGGGCGTGACCGGGCACGAGGTTCCGGTGCTCTTGCTGGACACGAACATCACGGAAAACGAGCCTTGGCAGAGAAGCCTTACCCAAGCACTGTACGATGCCCACCCGTTCAACCGCATCTCCCAGGAGATCATCTTGGGCATCGGGGGAACCAAGATGCTCGGTGCACTCGGGTACAATGACATCGAGACGTATCACATGAACGAGGGACACTCCGCGTTCTTGACCATCGAGTTACTCGGCAAGTACAAGACCGTGGACGAGCTCAGGCGCCATTGCACCTTCACGACGCACACGCCCGTCGAGGCAGGCCATGAACGTTTTGACTACGCGCTGGTCAACGACGTGTTCCGTGACAGGGTGCCGCCCGAGATCAAGAACCTGGCAGGTTCCGACTGCTTGAACATGACGAAACTCGCCCTCAACGCGAGCCGGTACACGAACGGCGTCTCGCAAAAGCACGGCCAAATCTCTGCGAGGATGTTTCCCGGGCATGATATCGATGGCATCACGAACGGCATCCACGTGAACACGTGGGTATCGCCCCACATGGCAAAGGTATTCGACGAGGAGTTCGGGACGAAGTGGCGCTTCGACCCGTCCGTGCTCTCGAATATTGACCACGCGAACGCGTTCAAGGTACAGAATGCCGCCGAGAAGGCCAAGGCGGACCTGATCGATTACCAGAAATCCCACTCGTGGGTGCACATGAAGAAGGACATGCTCACGATAGGGTTCGCGCGCCGCGTGGCCGAGTATAAGCGGGCCTTGCTCGTCTTTTCCGACCTCGAGCGGCTGGCCGGGATCGCCAAGGGAAAGGTGCAATTCGTGTTCGCGGGAAAGTCGCATCCCGCGGACAACAACGGAAAGCGAATGATCAAGCGGATACAAGATATCTCCGATCAACTCTGGAATTCTTACGAGATACGGGTTGCCTTCCTTGAAAATTACGACTGGGACTTGTCGAAATTGATGGTATCGGGATGCAACGTGTGGCTCAACAATCCCCGCCGGTATAACGAGGCCAGCGGGACCAGTGGCATGAAGGCAGCACTCAACGGCGTGCTCAACTTTTCCACCCTCGATGGCTGGTGGCTTGAAGGATACCAGATGGACCCGAAGGCAGGCTGGGCGATAGCTACCTGCTGGAACCGGCGGACAAGGTCCAGTTGATGGATGTGTCCCCCAAGCAGATTGTCAGCGTGGCCACAGCGTTGATACCGTTCCTTGAGCATGATGATGCCAACCGCGCCCTGATGGGCGCTAACATGCAACGGCAGGCTGTCCCGCTGCTCCGCCCCGAGGCCCCCCTGGTGGCCACTTCACGATTAAAATGACGGATGAAATCAAGAAACGGCAAGAAGCCATGCCGTACTCGAAACACGACACGGAGATAACCCAAGACAACATCAAGAAAGGGAAGATCGCGTGGACGAAACTGTGGAACGTGCTCGGCGAGATGTCCGAGTTCGTGTTCGAGCAAGAAATCACGCGATTCACGTTCGATATAGACTTGGATTTTGCCCTGGAACCCCATGAAACGATGCAAAAACTGGACAGCATCTGCCGGAATTACACGTTCGTTTATGGCTATAGGCCCCGTTACATGGTCAATGACCTCAGCTACCGGGCGAAAATCAAGGTACAGATATATTGCCCCGACCCGGTCTTGATCATTAACAACCACGACAGCTTCATGGGTGATATCATCGAAGCCTTGCACGGCACCAGCATCAAAAAGGAGGGCGACACCAAATGACAGGACGCTTCGGGCTCTGGGGGTACATAATCTTGGATTCGTGGGAGATACCGGTCGCGGGTATCGCGCTCCTGGGCCTGAGCATCGTGCTTCTCGTGGCTACATATGCCATCGTGAAGCGGGTGCTCGACAAGCGCGCCAGGTTCAAGGGGGAGCACCCGGATCTTTACAACGGGATTCGCTTCATCATCCGCCTCGTGATAGGATTCGTCCTTGTGAGCTTGGCTTTTTACTTCCTTAACATCGAATGGACGTACATCGTCTTGGTTTACTCGATCATTGCCACGGCCGTCACGTTCGGCTCCATCCGGGCCATCAACAACTTCATTTCCGGTGTTTGGATAACCTTCACGAAGCCGTTCGCCGTGGGAGATTATATCGATATTAACGGGATCGAAGGGGTGGTGGTTGGAATTTCCTTGAACTACACGAAAATTCTGGATAAAACAAGCAACATCACGTTTATCCCGAACGTGGACTGTCTTGGTTCGACCATCATCAATTATTCCGTCTCGATCAAGTGGCTCAAGAAGCAAGTAGCATCGATTGAGGAAATGTGGAATAAAACCCAGGAACGTCTCGCGAAAAACACGGATAAGTTCTTGGAACCGATCATAGAGCATCAAGAAGCAAAGATACATCATTTGTGGATGCGGCTCAAGGAATTCGAGAACTTGGGGAATCGCGCAAGCAAGATGGCAGAGAACGGTGGCCAAGAAGGCGACAAGTATGCAAGCCACCGGAATGGGCCCTATATCAGCAAGGACAAGCTCGTGCGCTACACGTTCACGCTGCAACTCAAGAAGGAGCCAGCAAGGAACGCCATGCTGCTCGACGAGGTCTGCAAGAAATGGAGCGACGAGTTCGAGATGACCCCGGACTGGAAGATAGTGGGGCTTGATTCGCATGTACGCTACATGTTCTTCATATACACGCCAAATCCCATGGATATCATCAATTATTTCGATGATTTCGTGAAGGATATTTACCGTGTCATTTACAACCCCGAGATTTCGTACTAGTCGCGTGCTTTTTTTGCACTAGCATAACCTACATAAACGTGCCAGCGTGATACGGATGCACCATGAGCAGCGCGAACATCGCACTGGCGAGTGTCGATCCAAGGCGCATCCGGCAAATCAATGCTGGAACCGGGGATGCACGGGAAGGCCCTGTCGTGTACTGGATGAGCCGGGACCAGCGCGTGAACGATAACTGGGCGTTGCTTCACGCGCAGGACATCGCGATGGCACGCGGCGCGCCGCTGATTGTCATGTTTTGCATGACGCGTGATTTCCTCGGCGCACAATCCAGGCAGTACTGGTTCATGCTGAAGGGCCTTGCAGAGACGGGACAAGACCTTTCCAAGCTTTCAATCCCGTTCTACATCGTGCAAGGGCATCCTGGCCAGCATGTTCCCTCGTTCGTGAAGGTACACGGGGCAAGCCATCTCGTCACCGATTTCTCCCCGCTTCGCGTGAAGGCCGAGTGGATGGATGCCATCAAGACAAGACTCGAGGTACCCGTGGACGAGGTCGACGCGCACAACATTGTGCCATGTTGGATCGCGTCTGGCAAGCAAGAATTCTCCGCTCGATTCTTCCGGCCCAAGATCAAGCGATGGCTTCATGATTTCCTGACCGATTACCCTGCCGTGGCGAGGCAAGCAACGCAGTGGAAGGAAACACCCCGACTCACCGCGGCAACCTTCTTGCAGCAGCTTGATGAAGGCACGGGCGACGCGGTGGGCATCCACGCGCCCTTTGAACCCGGGTGCCGAGCGGGGTCCACCGCCGTGGACGCGCTCATCCAGGACCGGTTGCCCGTGTACTCGAGCGCTAAGAACGATCCCACGAAGGAGGCGACGTCTGGCCTGTCCCCCTACCTGCATTTCGGCCAAGTATCGGCACAGCGGGTTGCCCTGTCGGTGGAAAGGACAGGTGGCGTGTCCCAAGAAACCAGGGATGCATTCTTGGAGGAACTGGTCGTCAGGAGGGAACTATCCGACAATTATTGCTATTATAACAAGAACTATGACTCCTTCGAGGGTTTTCCTGATTGGGCGAGAAATACGCTGGACGAGCACAGGCTGGACCCGCGGGAGTACATGTATTCGATCGAGGATCTTGAGCACGCGAGAACGCACGACCAGCTCTGGAACGCTGCGCAACTGCAGATGGTGCACACGGGGTATATGCACGGCTGGGTGCGCATGTACTGGGCAAAGAAGGTTCTTGAATGGAGCGAGAGCCCTGAAGCAGCTGTGCAAGCATGCATCTACCTCAATGACAAGTACGAACTGGACGGGCGCGATCCGAACGGCTACGTTGGCATCGCGTGGAGCATCGGGGGACTGCACGACCGTGCGTGGAATTCAAGACCCGTTTTCGGGAAGATCAGGTACATGAGCTTCAACGGGGCCAGATCGAAATTCAAGGTGCAATCGTACATCGATAGGTGCAAATCGTTATAACCACGCGCCATGGCGCCCGGGATGCTGTCATCCGTCACCCTATAAAGTGGATCGAAAAACAATAAGAATAGTGGCAGCCACCCGTCCTCGCGATGAAGTCAGATGACTTGTACTTTACCATCCTCAAGGAGCTGATGCTCGGCCCGGGTCACGGTTACGACCTTTTCATGCAGCTTAGAGAGATGCACGAGATCAAGAATCCATCGGAACTTTACAAGTTGCTAAGGTCAATGAAACAGGACGGCATCATCCAAGTTGCCCTCACGGAGAAAGTCAACGGGCGCGAGCGTGAAATCTTGGAGATCACGCCTTCGGGCATAGAAATGTATTACAAGCGCTTGTTCGACGCATCGAAAGCGTTCTTGAACCTCATATCGGAAACGGCAATCCGCCGTCTCGGCGAGGGATTCGCGCAGCAGTTGCACAGCGAGCTCGCCAACATCTTCAAGGTTTCAGAGCGGGTTTACCTCGACTTGACGATTCCAATCGAGCAACAACTCTTGATCGTGAACCAGATCCACCGGTACTTCGAAAAATCACCCGTGTTTTATATCAAGGTAAACCCGGAACATACGAAGAGCCACGCGCTCAACCGCGCCCCTGCAGGTGTGCAGTTCCTGGACGAGAACATGCTGTTGAAACCGCAATCGATCGACTTGTTGTTGATGATGCGTGCCTTTTCCCCCACCGGTGATGCAGAAACCAGCACGTTCTCGCTGCTGAAACCCACGGGCATCCTCGTGGCGGCCACGCTCAGGGAAAACTTGAGGGACGTGACGCCATTCATCTTGAGGGGCATCGGAAACCTCTTCAAGGATTTATTCGACGAGCAAGTCTCCTCAAACCTCATGGCCTTGTTTTCAGAACTCTTGTATTCGCGGTTATTCTATTCCGATTTCGTGTCGAACAAGAACATCGAGGAGACCTTGGCAAGGCATTTCAAGTCAGTCGTTCCGGTCAATTTACACCAAGCCGCCAACAAGCCACTCTTCGATGCCTTCGTGGCCAAGGAACCCGTGTGAACGGGGCATAGGTTTCATCCTTACGGGCCCGGTGCAATAGCAACGATTTTTAGACCGGTCGTTGTATGGTCATTATCAGGGTACGTAGCATAGGGATACCGAGTGGATCGCCTTGGAAACGTTTCACACGTGGCGCGAGCGGGGCCTCTTGAAAAAGAAGAGGCCGGATGCCGACGACGAGCAGCGCAAGATTTTCTTGGATGCAATCTCTATGCATTTCAAGGGGAATATGGACGAGGCAATTTCTAGATACAAGGAAGCCTTGATCGTGAATCCTGATTTCAAGGAAGCGTGGTATGGTTTGGGGATCGCGATGAAGGCAAAGGGCATGGAATTCAAGCCCGATTTCCAGAAAACGTGGTACGAGTTTGGCGAGTCCTTGGAAGCGTCCGGGGATATCGAGGGTGCAATCGAGGCCTACCGGAAGGCGGTCCAGATACGGTCTGGTTATGAGAAGGCATGGCGGCGCTTGGCTGTCGCGCTTCAGCAAACAGGTGACGTGCTTGGGGCTATTGACGCATACAAGAAGGCCACGGCCCTCGATCCCGGCGACCACAAGGCGTGGAAGAACTTGGGGAGGGCACTCGATGCAATCGATGATTGTGATGGGGCCATCGACGCGTACCTCAAGGCGTTGACCATCGATCCCAAACATCCCGGCACGTGGGTGAGCGTGGGCTTGTTGTACGAAATGAAAGGCGAGCTGGAAGAAGCCTTAAAAGCGTACAGGACTGCCATCGACATACAACCAGACTTCACCGATGCAAGAAACGCCCTCGGGATGGCATTGCACGATGTTGGTGACCTCGATGGTGCCATCAAGAATTTCAAGCAAATATTGGATTCTAAACCGGATCACGTTATTTGGGACAACTTGGGCTTGGCGATGCAGGACAAGGGTGATTTCGAGAATGCAGTATACGCCTTTTCGAAATCCATCGAGCTATGCCCCACGTACAAGGAAGGCTGGTTCCACTTGGGGGATGCAATGTATTCCAAAGGTGACCTTTCAGGAGCCATCTTGGCGTTCAAGCGCGCGTTCGAGATGTCGTGATTCGGCTCGATGCACCTGACCACTTGCTACCACGAGAGCTCCGCGATGAGCTTGTCGTGTAGACGCTTGATGTCCCAGTCCGTGCCGGACTTGATGCTCACGCTGGCTTGCTGGAACTCTTTCTTGATTATCAAGGATTCGAGGAAATTGATTCTTGGTGCGATGGCACCCAGCATGTAAAAGTTATATCTCGTCCGCTTGCTAGCATCCGGGGCCATGTCAAACATAATGAATGCTTGCTTGTTGATGTTTACAAGCGTCAGTAACACGCTTTCTGCATTGTTGGCAAGCTTTTCCCCGTAGATCGTCCTTGCCATGTTGAAGAGCCGGTAGGCGAGGTTGTTTGGTTGGATATCGGCATCCACGTTGAGATCCCGGACGAGAACGGGACCGACCTTGTCATCCCATTCCGCGTGAATGATGCACAAGGTGCTGCCGCCAGGCGGGACCTTACTGCCCGATGCAAGGGATGGCATCAATTCCTTCAATTCGGAGTTGAAAATCGTGATGCGCCTGTTCCGTGCGATCTTTCCCGAAAGGATGGCTAGCAGATCATCTTGGTTGAATGGCTTGATGATGTAATCGTCGGCCCCGAGCATCTTGGCAAGACGCACGTCCTCCGGGGATGATTTAGCAGTTAAAAAAACAAAAGGAATGTGGCAAGTTGCCGGTTCCCGTGATAATTCCTTGAAAAAATCGTATCCATCCATTTCTGGCATCATGATATCGCTCAAGATCACGTCTGGCATGTTCTCTTGCCGCTCCAACAGCTTCAATGCAACCTTCCCGTTCGATGCGGCGATGACGTCAAAATCATTGAATTCGAGAAGCACCTTCAAGTTGTTGAGTATGTCCTCGTTATCATCAACGACGAGGACCCTTGGCTTCGGATGCGTGTCGTCCACGGGAACCACTGCCAGTTCGGTCATATCCTAGTTCGCCCGTTTAGTTTTTGGATGTTTTGGTAAGGTCACCGTGACCTCGGTTCCAGCCCCCACGCGGGTGCACATGGAGATCGTGCCCCCATGCATTGTGGCAATCTCCTTGGCAATGCAAAGGCCAAGCCCCGTGCCCGGGATGCCCTTGGTTCTCTCGGAACGCGCGAACCGCTCGAAGATGCGTGGCAAGAACGATTCGTCCACGCCCATGCCGGTATCCGACACTTGCAGCCGGATCGCGTCGCTGGATTCGGGTAGCACGTTGTCCTCGTGCACCATCCAAGCCTTGATGATGATGCGAACGCCATCCGCTGAATAATTCAAGGCATTATCCAGCAAAATCTTGATAACCTGCTTGACGCGCTTCTGGTCTGCAACCATCATCATGCCCTCTTCCATGTCAACGATCACATCTGCATGCTTGTGCTTGATGACCACGTCGAGGGCTTTCAAGACGTCCCCGATTGCATTCCGAAGGTTGAAATGGTCCATCACCAAGGCAAAGCGTTTCTCGTCCATGTGCGAGATCGTGGAGATGTCGGCAACAAGCTCGTCCATCGCGACGATGTTCCTGGCAATGCCATCCATGATCCGTTCATGCTGTTCATGACTCATTTTTTCCTTGTATCGAACGAGGTTTTGGACGGATTGCCATAAAACGGTGAGCGGCGAACGGAGCTCGTGGGTCACCATCGAGAGGAATTCATTGAGGGTGCGTTGCGCCCTCGTCCGTTCCTCGATCTCCCGCTCCAGCCGCGCGTTCACGGTGCTGAGCGTGGTGTTGGTATGCTCCAGGACGCGCTCGTTATCCTTGATCGCCTTGAACAAGCTGTCCATCGGTCGCTGGAGGGTTACTTCGATGATTGCCTTGTATATTACAGCTGCTGCGACGATCTTGATAACGTGCCCGAGCATGTTGAAGAATCCGAACACGTCAGTATATAACGTGAATGTTGCCTCGGACGCACAAAGTAAAACGAGCAATGCAATGGTGAGATAGTAGGTGACACGGTCAAAGCAAGGTTTGCGCATCTTCAACACGACCATGGCAGCGCACAACAAGCCGATGATCACGTACTCGCTCGAGATCTTGAACAGCGTGAGGAAACTCCCATCATGCGCCATCGGGAAGAGACCAATAAAGATAACGGCAAGCAAGCTCGCGCACGACGCTGCAAGAACGAAGAGCAACTTGGCCGGGTTGATCTTGACCCGGGCAAGCAGCAAGGCAATGAGGATCGTGATGGCCTGGAAGTAACGTGCCGCAAGCCAGAGCTGGGTCGGGAGATTTGTTTCAGGAACGTAAAAAGCGAACAGGCCCATGCCCTTGTACGCCAGCATGTGGAAGAGGTCGATGACAGCCACGAACAAGGATGACGTGCCAAGCACGAGGAAAAACGAGTTGGATGCCAAGTTACGCGTGTTCCACCCGATGATGAAAACACCCGTGAGGATCGCAATGCTGAACGACTCCGCGAGCACGTGGAACAACAAGAAGTACACGCTTGTGCCTGTCAGCACGAACGGGATTTCAAAGGAGCTGATACCCGCCGTGATCAAGACCAACGCGAGCACGTCCATGCCAATTCTTGGTTTTTTTGTGTCCGGTGCACCGTTGTTTGATTGCATGACGTTACCTGTATTTTCTTGCAGCTGCACGGTGGAACCATGGGTTATGGAAAGGAAGATAAATCTCTCGGTCCCACGAGCGCCCGGTTCGTGCATACCATGATTTCTATCAATGATTGTAGTTGCGGTCTGGAGAATAAAATAATTCCTATGGATGTGAAAAGGGAAGGGAAAATCACGTGGAAACGAGAATCACTTGATCCGTTCCTTCCGGAACAGTGTGAGGAGGTGGGTCGTGTAATACTCGATTTCAAAACCAGGCGGGACCATTCCCGATATCATTCCGACGAGTTCGTGCGCAGCTCGGGTGAGCGACTCCAGCTTTTCCGGCGAGTCCCTATCCACCTTGTGGAAGAACACGGACACGGGAACCTTCATGCCATTCGCGTCGAAATACTTCAAGATGTTGTCGAGATACGCCATGGCAAGCCGTGACCGGTCCATGTCTTGCATGTCGAAGACGAATATGACTTTGTCCGTCCCCGCGAGGAATGTATCGAGGTTCGAGAGATAATCCTGGACGTATGCTTCTTGACCACCGAAATCAAAGATGGTGTATTCCTTTTCTTCATCTTCTATGAACGCGCGGTTCAAGCCGAAGGTGGGATCGAGCTGGGTGAATGCAGATAATTCCGTTTTCCCTTGCAAGCTGCGCAATATCGAGGTCTTCCCTGCCTTGTCCAACCCCATTAGCAATATCTTCTTGGCGTCCTTTCGTGGTTTATTCATTTCTATCAAACATCGTCGTCCGGTGATATCCTAGAGAAGCGTGTCCTTGATGTTTTGCGACGTGATACCATCGATCTTGTCGTCGTTCTGGGAGGAAATGAGTTTCGATACAGCAACCAGTATTCCGAACACGTGTGAATCCTTGATCTTGTAATATTTCTGCTTGGTATCCAATCGGTATGTTACCAAGCCGCCTTCGAGCAGCACTTTCAAATGCTGTGACGTCGTGGATTGCTTCTTACCTATGAAACCCATTATCTCGCCTTGGACTTTCTCCCCGTCTTGCAAGAATTCAATGATTTGCAATCGCGTCTTGTCCGCGAGTGCATTGAGGATGGTGAACGCGGGCTCCAAGGGGATTTTCATGGCATCACCGTATGGTAAGAATCGTGAATGGGCCTCATACTGTGTGTATTGGGAATATGAATGACCATTCTGCACATAAAGGTTGTACTTTATCATCTAAAAGCGAGGGGCACCGTGGTTTCTTTCTTGCCACGTGGTTCAAGCCACGAATCTTTGAGGATATGTAAATTACCAAGATCTATCAATTTAGATCCACGGCCACTTTTAAAAATATAAAACATCTAATTTTAATTAAAAATGGGTCTTAGAGAAACGTCTTGATGATTTATTGAATCCATTTCATACCACCAACGATCAAGATAATAAATCATATATTAAACCAGATTGATCAAAAACAAGGAAACTACGGCATACCCACCTATTTCCCCATCCGAAACCTTTTTATAGATATAGCGTCATATAACGATACAGAAATCTGTAAAATCGTCGTATGCCGATTCAACGATTTTTCTAGGATGACCGGTGAAGGTATATGAGAATGAAAGTGCTCGTTGAACAAACACATCCCAACGACAGAATCAAACATTCTTCGATCAATGAAAGGAGTATTCGTTCGTGCTATCACGATGGGTTCGAGGATGAATGGTTGCTCGTCCAAGTTCCCGTACGCCAAGATGATGGTCTCTGTTCTATCCTTGAAAGTCTCTCTATTGGATTCGAGAAGGTAAAGGGATGCAACCCGTGGATACAATTCGAGGCCCCTTCAGTGGTAGTGCAGGCATTAATCAAGCAATTTCCCGGTCATGCATTTGATGTGCTATAAGCCATAATATGACACCCCAAATACATGCAGTTTATAGATAAAAACCACAAAAAATTTAGAGGGTTATAACAAAGATATACGAACCACCCGTTTGAACAGAATATTATTGAAATTGGAATGACAAATCAAGATTGGAGGATGATGAAACATGGCAATCGATAGCAACGTGGAAATTGAACAAGTATTCGGAATTGACAAGGATGACAGGCGCATCATGAACATGCTCTACAGGCAACCGGATCTCACCCACTCGCAGGTTGCGAAAGCTATCGACAAGTCACAGCCGGCAGTTGGTGCACGCATAAACAAGCTTTCACGCATGAGCCTCATCTCCGCGCAGTATGGCTTGAACATCGTGAAAGCTCGCCTTTTCTTGGCCGTCGTCAAGATGCAAGTTTCCATCCACGAGAGCGACGTGATGGCATGCATTGATGGTTGCCCGCACGTTGTCCACGCGTTCCAGACTACGGGTTCCCACAACTTGGTCGCTTGGCTGGTGGGCACTGATCTCGACAAGCTCGAGGAAATCGTCGACGTTCACTTCCGGTCCGATCCACGGGTCAAGCACGTCAAGATGGGCGTCATGGTGGAGTCATTGAACGAAGACATGATCATCCCCGTTGATTTCACCATCGAGCACCACGCCACCGCGTCGTGCACGCGGGAGTGCGTCGGCGTGAAGCACGGTGCACGGGCATTTGGCGAGGCAGGTATCAAGGACCCGCGCGAGTACGCTCCCGTCACGGGGCGAAGCACCATCAACGAGCGCCTTGGCGTCGATGATGACGACAAGCGCATCATCACCTACCTCCAGTCTAACCCGTTCATGACGCACACCGAGATCGGGAAGCACATCGGGAAGAGCCAGCCTGCCGTCGGGAGCCGCGTCGCGAAGATGAAGTCATCCGGCATCCTCGCGATGCAGAAGGGCATCAACTTCAAGGACGTCGAATCGCTGCACCTGGTGATGCTCTCCATCCACACCCGCAACAGCGCGTCGACCATGGCCAAGTTGCGGTCTTGCCCAAACGCGATCGGGGGGTTCCGGTTGATCGGGGATGCCCCGGTGGTGGCCTTGTTCGCGACGCACTCGCTCGCAAAGCTGGACGACGTGATCGACGAATGCATCCGGGCGGATGCCGATGTCGACCTCGTGGAAACCAGCGTCATGGTGAAATGCATTCGTGACTTCGTGCTCCCCTACGATTTTGAATTCGAGGAGGGGAAGTATGCAGGGTGCAACGGGTGCATGCAGGCCGGCGAATGCTCGTTCAACGCCAACAATGAAGACCCCGAGCCCGTCAACATCACGACACGCGGGAACCCGCCACGCCACGCGGTCCAATAGTGGCGTCCTCGTTCCCCGGAACGTCTCTTTTCTTATCTTCCTAGTGACACCTTGTCACGACGTATTATAACACCACGGTTGTCACCTTTATGTGCCGGCCCGCGGACAATATATCATGAGCCATCCCGGGCCGGCACCGCGATGCACCACCCCAAAGAATACAACCGCCGCGGGGCAGTACAACAAGTCCGACGTGGAAGCGGAGTGGCGGCGCATAGGATTTCACCGCGCGCTCGGCGGGTTCTGGTACAACTACACGCTCGTGCTCGGGTCAGCTGTATTCGCCGTGCTATTCATGTTCTGGATCATGCCCAACTACATTCTCCCGTTCCCCGACGCCATGGGATTCCAGAACCTCGTGGGGAATTTATTTGCCGTGTACTTCATGCTCGCCGATGTCGGGGTAGGCCGGGCCATCCAGCGGTTCGTGGCCGACGAGAACATCAAGAACCCCCAGCGGGCCCTGGCCTACCTGCAGTTCTTCAACTGGTTCCAGATGTTCACGGGGCTCGTCCAAACATCGGTCATTTCCGTTTGGGCAATATATTTCGTTCCAAACACGAACTTGGCATATGCAGCGTGGTTCATTGCAATATACTCGACGATCCAATGGCCCGGTATGCTGGGGTCCTTCCACGGGGCACTTTCCGCGTTCCAACGCTTTCACAAGGCAAACCTCATTTCGTTCCTTCAAGGTGTCCTGCTCGAAAATAGCACCCGAGTTGCTTGCATCTTGATCGGCCGATGGATAGGCAAGAATAACCCTGCAATAGGCGAGCTCGTCGGGGCAACGATCGGTTCCATCATCGGGGCTTACATCGACGATTTCGTCGCGGCGGCCATCGCGGCGTGGTGGACCGCACCGCTCTTGAAGGAGGTCAACCCCGCGTGGCGCCTTCGTGATATGTTCGGGACCGGCTTCGATAAGAAGCTTGTCCGGGATAGCCTGTGGTATGGTATCAAGGCGATCCTGCCAAGCACGTTCCACCAGGCCAACCAGTTCTTCCAGACATTCCTGGTCCTTTCATTCCTGCCCAACTACGGCACGATTCTTGGCCTGTTCGGGCTCGCGGAGACAGTATCCGGGATCGTCGGGACGTTCAAGTTCAACATGGTAGCCACGGTCGCCGAGGCGTACAACAACGGCAAGGTGGAGCTCGTCCGGAACTATTTCACACGCTCGTACCGCTGGGTGGGCATATCCCAGGGCTTCCTCGTCGTGATCATCTTCCTTGCTGCGCCCTTGCTCGGACTCATCGCCGGTTCCGAGTTCATGCTCGCGGCACCTATGATCCAGGTGATGGTGATCGGGCGGACGGCCGAGACCACGGGATCGGTGAATGCAGACTTTTTCATGGGGTGCGACAAGCCGGAGTATTACATTTACACGAACGGGGCCGAGGCGATCGCGCGGGCCACCATGCTGTACCTCGGGCTGGCATTCTGGCAGGTGGGCTGGCTCGCCCTCGCCCTGGGTCGCATCGCCGGCTGGTGGATCCTTGAATAAACTTGTAAGTGATTTGCCTGGAGCGAGTGTTATTACAATATTGTTAACTGTAGGGTTCGACCACAAAAAACCTTATAATGAAAGATATTCGAGGTTGAGTTGTCTGAGCTCTTACGGCTACAATATTCGCAAAACAGGCGGACTGAGACTGACCGAACTTGGATATTTTACATTCAAGAAAATTGCCGATCTTGACCCAAAACTCGTGTATGTCATCCCGCATGGTGGCGAATTGCTTGTTACTCTCACGAACAAGCTTTCCATGGAAAAAAAGAGCATTAGTAGCGTCAAAAAGAACGTGCTCGTTGGACCACCATTCATCACGAAGTATGAAAAAAGCCGCATCGTTGGCGCGAGGGCATTGCAACTGTCGTTGGGCGCGCCCCCGCTCATCAGCGACGAGCTGATCACGCCCGAGATATCGGAACCCATCAACATCGCCGAGGTCGAGTTGGAAGAAAAGGTGTTGCCGATCATCATCCGGCGCGTGTTGCCATCGAAGGAATACAAGGATTACCCGATCGACGTGTTCACGGGGGATGCATCGGCCATCACCCGGGATGTCACAAGGGAATGATCCCTACCCATTTTTCTACAATCAAAGGTCGAATCGAATGGTTGAATTTTGCCCGTCGTGTGATTCCGTCCTCTATCCAAAGAAAAAAGAGGGCAAGAAATACCTCGTTTGCAAGCAATGCGGTTATGAAAAATCCGCGGATGGGGCAGACTTGAGCGCTTTCACGCTCAGCGAAACCATCGATCACGCGCAAGATAAGACCCTCGTGATGGACGAGAAGTATTACAAGGAACAATACGGCGATAATGTCTCGGACCGCTCTTGCCCGAGGTGCGGGGGAAAAATGATCCACCGGCAGCAACAAACGCGAAGCGCGGACGAGGGCATAACGCATTTCTTCATCTGCGTGAAGTGCCAGAAGATGATCCGGCTGTATAGTTGATCCATTTCTTATTTCTTGGAAGACAATCATATTCATGCTCGGCGAAACAGTACTTTTCCCTCAGTCGATCGTCACGATCGCGGGCAAGGAAGCAAAGGTCCGCTTGATCAACGCCGGGCGCATTCAAACGACGATAAAAAGTTATCCAGAATTCGTTGAACCCTTGCACTTGTTCGTCGATGGAGACGACTTGATCCTGACCATTCTCGGCCGGTTGTACCATCCCGAGATCAACAGCTTCATGGTGTTCGGGGTTTTGGGTGCCGAGGACGTCAAGGTACCCGTCCGGACATTCACGGACCGCGAGTTTTTCCTGGTATTTTGCCTCCAAGCCAACTTCCACCTTGGAACTTCCCACGATGGTAACGTGAACCCGTGGTTCGCTTGCTTGTTCGACGACACGCTGGTAAACGGGGGCACGCTGCCGTACACGCCCCTCGAGCGCGTGTACCATGAAAAAGGCATTCCGGTCAGCTGGATCATCGATCCAAAGGTTGCCGAAGGCATGGCCTCGAAGATCATCCAGTGGAACCGCCAGTTCGGCGACACCTATTCGGTCATCCCGTCCTCCTACGGGGATGAGAGCAAGGTCAACTATAACATTGACCGGGGGATCACCGATGCAAAGAAGCTCTTGAAAGCGTCGTTCGATGGCGTGGTTGCGGCGTTCCGCGGGCAAGGCTTTTCCCGGTACCCGAACGTTGCCGGGGTCGATGCTTGGCTCGGGTCCGTGGGAAGCAATTTCGTGCGGGCTGCCGTGGAACTCGGTTTCAAAGGGCTCTGGGGACTAGCATGGGACGAGGACAATGCCGAGACATCCATGTTTCACGTGGGCGCGCCTTGGGACGCGTACAAGCCGAGCAAGTACCAGTTCCGCATCCCCGCACGAAAAAACGAGAGGTTCGAGCTCTTCTTGTTCCAATCCAGCACGCGCGACCTCGTGAACTCGCTGCATCTCAGCCCCCGCGGGTCATCCTTGTTCACGACGAGCCCATCAGGCTTGAAAAAGAGCATGATCCTTGAACAGAAAAAACCCAATTACCTCATGGAAGTATTCTTCAATTATTTCAAGAATCAACGGTATAATGATTATTTCGTGTTCATTGTCTCACAAGATGACCACGACGCGTGCAACGAGGATTACAACCGCTATCTCAATGATTTCCTCGTCGTGCTGATGGAAGACAAGCCGCCTAGCATCGTGTTTGCAACGCTCGATGAGGTCGCGCAATGGCTTTCCATCAAGTATCCCGACAACGCGGTTCCCTCCCAGGTCCTCGAGCTGGACGACCCCCTCGTGCCCAAGACCCGGGAAGCCTTCAGGCGCGTGCACTCGGAAATCATCGCCCAGATTCACGACCCGCTCGATGACGAGGACCTTGCCAAGATCATCGTGGAGCACTTCCCATCGAGCCGCCTCCCGACCCACGTTGCTTTTTTCGACAGGGATTTTCTCTTCCTGGGATACAAGCCCTATCACCTTCCCGTGCAAGTGTATGATTACCGCAATCAAGAGAACTGGAGCCAGCCTGAGGACGGCAAGTACCCGCCCGCGTTGTTGCCCAGGATCAACCTTGTCGATGAGGTCTCCACCGACATGTCATACCAGATCACGATCGTGTCGGATAAGTTCTACACGAAGCTCCCGTGGATCGCTTGGAATCCCTTGTTCAAGATCAAGCTGGTTGCATCGCGGGAAAAAGTTATCCCGACGGATAATGCCGTCATTTTCTTCATTAACGTCCAAGCTGGCATGAACAAGTTCGATTTCAAGGATTTGATCACGTGAAATGCCCTCGGGTGGCGAGCTTCACCACGACGGTCTTGATCTCGTGGGCACCGGCATCCAGCGTGAACGAGTCACCGGCAGCATCGATGCTCCGTCCTTCCTCCAGTTCGAGCAAGTTCGTTTCCTGGACGCGTTCGATGGTTCCAAATCCTTTCATGGTGACCTTCACGTCGCTGGTATCGCGGCCTTCCATTTCCACGAGGCGCATCACGTGGCGTGACGGCGAATCGAGGTCCTTCTCGTCTTCGTGCACCTTGAACGCGGTGACGATCACGTTGGGCGAGCTCGTGCTGATCGACAAGGCGCGTTTATCGTCTTTCGTCCCGTGTCTTGCAAACACGGTCACGGGCGTGTTTACTTCCATTGCTTTCTTCCACGTGCCTTCTCGCCAATCCGAAGCATGAAGGAACAGCCCATACACGATGTTCTCGTGGAAAAACTGGTCCACGTGGGTGGGCATTGTCGTGTCATCGCGATCGACGAATATCGTTTCTTTCGCATATCCCGTGTACTTTGGACCGTTAAGCATGGTCATCCGGACCTCGCTATCGATGGCATTGAACCCGTACTTCGAGTCGTTGACGAACCCGACGCCTCGCGTGCCATCGGAGAGATCGATCCATCGTTGGCAAGGGTATTCCCACCTTGCCTTGTCGAGAACCGTTCTTGGCCTCGTGGGCCTTGCAATCACTGCATACGGTATCTCCGAGTGGATGATTTCGCTCTTGATGGTCGTGGGAAAGGCCAGCTTGAACAGCGTTTTCTTGCATTGCCAATCCACGTCCATCTCGCATCGAACTAATTCATCGTGATATTGGATGAATATACGCTGTACAAATTTTGTATTGCCATACACGTGTTCAACTTCAATGCCAGCCCTGAGTGGCCCACGTTCGATGATTTCTAGTCTCGTGCATTTCTCGTCCATGTCCAATTGCTTGGCCAAGTAGTCATGGTCGATTTCCCATGCGTCCGAGCCCCGCGGCTCGTCCTTGAATAGCATTATCTTGTTGCACGCGCCTGCTGCCATTTCATGGGCTTGTTCCTTGTGGAACAGGCTGGTGATGTAACCGGTAGCCTTGTCCACGTCAACCTTGACCTTGTCGTTCTCCAGCCGGGTGATGCCTGCCCTTTCCACCACCGTAGGCTTGAAGGACGCCACGAGTTCATCATTGGAGGAATCGATGCCCGCGAATCCTAGCGGTGGTGCCTGGACACGTGCCAGGACCGAGCCATCGTCCAGTTCTTGCACGGCAAGGCGCGCGGTCCCGTTTTTAATGGCTTCCAGCAAGGCATCGTGGCGGCCGGGCTGCAATC
This sequence comes from Promethearchaeota archaeon, assembly GCA_041305945.1. GTDB lineage: Archaea > Asgardarchaeota > Lokiarchaeia > Sigyniarchaeales > Sigyniarchaeaceae > JBGLND01. Next base: position 328,253 of record JBGLND010000001.1, on the reverse strand, counting down.
GCGCGATCTCGTCCCGTTGCCATGATAGCGGGTTCCAGACCATGGCACGTGCCGGGCCGTCCCCGGAACCCGCCATGACCTTCAACGTGTCACTCGCGAGCTTCCCCAGCATCACGCTGGCTTGCTCGTACTCCTCGAATGCATCCTTGTATACCTCGAAGATGGAGCTGCCCGGCAGTATGTCGTGGAACTGGTTGAACAAGACGATCTTCCAGCAGGACTCGAGGACGTCCCGTGGATACATCGCCCCGAGGAACGTCGATACCGTGCATCCCTTTTCAACGCTTTCCAGCATGGCTTCCAGGGACCTGTTGTATTTTTTCGTTCTCGCGTTCGTGGTGAACACGCCCCTGTGGAGCTCGAGATACAGCTCGTCGTTCCACGTCGGCCACCGTTTGAAAAACGGGAGGAAGTGCTTGTAAAAATCTCCTTCACGGCAGAAGTGGAATCGTTTGAAAAACAAGGCCTTGAGTGCATTCACGATGGTTAACTCAGCTTCGATCGGGCCATGGCCGCCATCGCCGAGCCCGTACCCGAAGATCATGTTGCGCATCAATTCAGTTGATTGGGCCTCCCGCATGTTCTTGATGCTCGAAGCGTAATTAAACATGGGAAAGGTACCGGGTTTCACCGTGTCCTTGGTCAGCCTGTAAATGTTGGGGTATTCCTTCCCGTAGATGACTGGAAGGAAGTACCCGAAATGGATCAGGAGCGTCGGGATGCTGCTCCCGTCCGGGGCGCGCCAGTGGAACATGCCGAGGGGAAACTTGTTCGTGTCGTTCCAGAACATCTTCCCCGTCCCGAACATCCTCGCGCCGCTCTTGACGAGTATCTGTGGAAGCGACCAGCTAAACCCGAACGTATCTTGGAGGAACTCGATGTCGGGCATCTTCCCGAACTCCTTTTTGAAAAAACGCATGCCGTAGAGCCTTTGCCTCACGAGGCTTTCCCCGCTTGGCAAGTTGAGGTCCGGTTCCACCCACATCCCGCCCATGAGTATCCAACGCCCGTTCTTCACCTGGACCTTGATCTCGTTGTACACGTCGGGGTAATGTCGTTTCATCCATTCATAATATGCCGGGCTTGTTTGCGCGAAGGTAAACCGGTGGTTTTCCTTGATGTGCTTTATTGCTTTCTTGAAGGTCGCGCTTGCTTTCAAGACCGTTTGTTTTTTTCGCCAACGCCACGCTGCATCGAGATGCGACTGGCCAACGGCAAGGAGATTCAAGTACCTGAACTTGAATTTATTGCCCATGAAGCGTTCCAAGTATTCTTTGGTCCATATTATGATTGGAATGCTAACCTTGGTAATATCTAAAAACTTGAATAAAGCACGCATTTGCGGGCCATCAAGGAAGTTAAGGCTCATGTTCGCTCCGCGTTTTTGATGATTTCATCGACCTTGTTGATGTTCTTCAAAAAGCAATCATACTCTTTAACATGCACGTTCCAGCCTCCCGCCACGTCATGACCCCCGCCGCGACCGCCGAACTCCCTCGACAAGGCCCCGATGATGTTGCCAATACCAGTGCGGCGATTCTCGAGGAAAGCCCACGAGCTCCTGAGGCTTAGCTTCACGCGGTCCTCCGGTTCCCTCGTGGCGATGATCAATATCTTGTCATCCGGGATCAAGCCGTTGATCGACGTGAACGATGCCGTGTCGGAGACGATTTGCTTGCTTGCACCAGCGAGCTCGTAAAATTTATACGACGCACCCTCGACGGATGACCTTCCCGAGATCGTTCCCAGGTTGGAGACCAGCCGTTGCATGTACTCATCGAACGCCCTCTTCTGCTCCTTGGATGGCTTTTTCATGTCGAGGGTCCCCAAGGCTTGCTTGTGATCGGTATCTCCCACCATGCTGATGAAGAAGTTGTACTCGAACGCGTGCCGGAGCAGGCCTTCTTTTCCGTTCAGCAAGATTGACTTTCCCTTGATGTTGGTTTCAATGTTCTGGACCATCATCTCTTGCTCTCTCGTGGAAAGCATCATGACATTTTTACCGGGGTCCACTCCCAGTTTCTCGATGAATTTCTTCGCGTTCGATGGGCTCCCACCGGCCTCCCGGATGAAGGGAACGATCGAGAAAGCCAGGCTCCTGTCTAGCGTGGGTTCGGCCATGCCCCCCAGCGGGGCGAGCCCCTCGTGGTAGGACGCGAGCCCCTCCTCCAGCGCTGTTTCGACCACGGCTTGATTGTAACTCACGTAATCCGCAGGGTTCTTCAAGGTATCACCTGCCATGCCAACCACCGGAAGCCACGACAGCTTTCTAGCCCGTGACGTCAAGCGTTCGCAAAACATGTATGCGAGGGTGCTACCCGCTATTTCCTTGAGACCATCGAAGCCGAACCTCGTCGGGTTGGCAGAAAACACGTTATCCGGGTATGCATCCACCATTTCCTTTTCAAGGATCTTGTGATGATCCAATAAAAACACGCTTGTTCTTGTCCCTGAAAAATAATTACATATCTGGCGTTCCTCGCTACCGAGATCCGAGATGAATATGGTATCGGCGCCCGGAAACCGGGCCTGCACTGACCGGAAGAAATCTTCCCACGGCTGGGACCGCTCGAAGATCACTTGCACGACGGGAACCTTCAAGATGTCCAAGGTCTTGCAAATCAATGCAGACGAGGTGAGCCCGTCACCATCGTTATGCGATATGGAAATGGCGCGCGCCGGTTTCATGTCTTGGAAGGCTGCAACGCAGTTTTCCAAGGTATCGATGAATTTTTTTTCATTGCCCGTCATCCGTTTCCTCGTCCTCGCCTTCCTCGCTTGCTTTTTTTAGCGCGTTCGCATCGATGATGATAAAAAATCTCCCCGTGTACCCGCATTCCTTGTTGGAACACTGGAACAACGCTGAATCGAGCCATCCCGAGACGTTGGTTGCTTGCTGCAAGGTGGGTTGCTTGCAAGACGGGCATAACCTGATCTCGTCCTGTTTTTTTTTCTTTCCGAACATTGGCATCACATTTCATGATATGGACATGAAAATTTCCCGTATCGTTCCCTCGATGAAGGATATACCATCATCGCGGGTTTTATCGTGCAATCGTTCCAAAACAGCATCGAAATCTTTTTTCCCTTGCACCTCGATCACGTGCTGGAAAAGCACGGTCGACGCGCCTAATGTGCCTAGAAAATGCAAGTTGAGCACCCGTAAATCCGCGTTTCCCTCGATGGACACGTTGGTGTATTTCTCAGCTTGCCTGACCTCGTAAAACACGTGGTTTGACGCGCGGTTGCTCGACATGAAATCGAAAAACTCATCGAGGCCTTTCACGGTGATGATGATCATTTATCGAATGATTGAATCGCGTGGTCGTTTATTGAGTTATCGCCAGCATGTCGGGGGGCCGCCGGGCATCAATACAACAAGTAAAGTTCCTCCGATTTGGTGACGGTCTCGCGGTTCGAAGTTTTCCCGTTCACCAGTATGACGATCCGTGGCGAGGCTTGTCCCTCCTCCTTCCGCGTCGCGTGGTCCCGCGTGGGCTTTTCGAGCTCCCACGCCAGGTTGAGCGTCTTGTTCGATTCAAGGACCGACTGGTACCTCGTGCGAAGTTTCCCACCCGCGTCCTTCTCGCGGAAGCCACTCGGGAGCATCATGTTTATCGACACGTCGTATATATCTTGGATGGAATTATTTTCCACGATTCCCTTCAGCAGGATGCTGTTATCCTTGTCAACGAGAGATGCTTTTATCTTGATAAAATCCGCATTTTGCCTTCTCTGGAAGCGTGCTTCGTTGTTGTAGATGTTATTTTCCATGACTTTCGTGTTGATGTTGTACTTGCTGATCAAGGTCAGCAATTCATCCGTGAAGCAGGTATTATCATCCGTTGAAATTGATTTCAACCGTTGTTTTAAAATATCAACCGGGATGGGGGATAACACGTTCAACATCTGCTTTATCCTTGCAACGTCGATGATCTCGAGTTTGTTCTTGAAGACCTCTTGAATCTTTTCCACCAGGTTGGCCCTCGTTCCCTCCATGTCATCGTGTAGCTTCCTCAAGGCCACGAGCTGGGCGATTTCGATGTTGTTCTCGTTGAGCCTGTTCCAATATTTTACAACCGCGGACGCCCGTTGCGTGATGTAATCCATGTACTGGTTCTGGATGTACGTCAACGTTTTTTCAGCGCCTTGAATATCTTGCAATAATGTGTCGTTATCGAAAGCCTTGTTTTCACCATCGATTTTCTGGAGCAATCCCTTGTATTCAACGATGGTTTGCTTTACCTGCTGTTCGTACATTTCGATGCTGTTCGATTGCACGCCATTTGATGGGGTCCCGGTGCCCGCGTGTAGTTTGGTCTCTATATCGTGGAGCGTGGCTTGCATGCGTTTCTTGTTTTCCTCCCATCCATCGAGTATCTTTCTTGGTCTAGCCTTGTCATCGCATTTTAGAAAAAAGAACTTGTAAAACTCGTTATCCAATGCTAGAATACTGGTCTCGAAGTCTTGGACCCGCCCTAGCATTTCCAACCTTTCATGGTCGTTCACGCCATCCAACCGGTCGATTTCTGCAGCAATGTCTGATATGGTGGCATCAAGAATGCATGCTCTAGATTCTAGATTCTTTACATCATGCAATGTATTTGATTCTTCAACGCGTAGATGTTTTTTTATTGATTTAACATGGTAATCCTTTACTAAATTCAAGTCCTCGATGATATATTCTTTTGCTTGATACCATTCATCAATAATATCAACGATTAGATGCTTGAAATTTAGATTGTCGATGAATGCATCAAATTGAAATATATTTTGTAGTATCTGCGAGTACTCGTTGTCCAAGTACTTCGTTCCTTGCCGGACGTCCCCCGACGTGATGAACGCGTCGACCTGCTCCCGGAGGCGGCGGGGATGGTCCTTGATAATTTTTATTTCGCGCTCGATCTTGTCAATTTCCGATTGGATGTGCATCAGCTCGGTTTCTAGACCCGGTATTTTTTCCTTGCCGATGTAGTTATATATGCTCATCGCCCTTGCCGCAATATCCTCGTCGTATATGTGGGACTGGAAGGTAATTTCTTTCAAGAACCGGGCGAGCCAGGTGAGCACCGTTTCCACCTTGAATTCCCTTGAAATCGTCGCGAATTTATCGAGCATGACGTGTTTCTTGCCCGTGTGGTACTGCTGGAACCTCGTTGCCACTTGCATCAAAGCCGTCTCGAACCTGACGGGATACTCATATGCCAAGTTCTTGAGCACGGATAGGAAAAGGTTGTCGCTCGCTGCCTCGCCTCCATGCCATGCATCAAACACGATATCGAATATGGCGTTGAAATCCTTGGATGCTAGCACCGTGAATAGTTCAATGACCCCCATCCTTTCATTTTTGGAGACCTGGCCCGAGGCAAAACGGTTCACGATGCGCGACAAGTAATAGGGAAAATTCTTCGCGGCAAGCTCGACGATGGCCTCGACCACGTTCGATTGGTACTCGAGGTCCTCCGTGTCCAGCTGGCACATGAGGTCATCAAGGCATTCTTTCTCCCCCGCCGTCGGGTGCAAGTGCGGGATCAAGCGAGCTGCCTTGTAATTCAACTTCAAATACCCAGAGCCAAGCCATTTCTGGCAGGTTTCGATGATCCGCACGTGATATCTCTGGAGGTGCGGGACGAGTTCATAAAACGCGGAATCCACGTCCTCTCCATCAAGGCTTGAATACATATCCAACAACATGGCTAGCTTGTCATCGAATAGCAAATCGAGCGCGGGCTCGTAACGTAACATCTTCTTCCAGCCCGCGAGAATCTCGACCGCCTCGTCGTTGCCTGCAAGCAGCATCCGTTCCATGAAGTATCGCGTGATGGCTTCCTGCATCGCCTTGGTGCCGTTCGAGACGAACACCAGGAGGTCGATGATGGATGACTTCGTTTCCACGTCCATCTCGTGGACGCGCGTTTTCACGACCGGGAAATACCTGGAAAATAGTTTCCCCTTGATAGTATCCACGCTAGATAGCTTTGCAAAGATATCCAATAGTTCAGAGCGGATATCGACGGCCATGTTCCGGTTGAAAAGGAGATCGAGGGTATCCAGGTGCTCGTCCAACCGTTCAATGTCCTTCACGATGACAAGCTTGAACAAGTCCATTAATTGAATGATCAAGGGTGACTTGACGTGGAACGCGAAGGTTTGAAGGTAATGTTTTATTTCGTCCATGGTGCCCTTGAAATCACCCGAGCGATACAATCCCCGTATCTTGTCTATCAAGGCATAGGACCCCGGCTTGCGCTCTGATTGTCCATCTTTTTGAACGTGAAGTTCCTTGTTGGGTTCCCTCGAGGGTTCGGATCCACGCGTCACGTTGATACTTGTAGCAATGCCGCTATAAATTATTAACTCAGCACCTCGTATTGTTGACTGATGTCGTTCTCGCCATTCTCGAATTCAGAACTCGAGTTCATCAAGAAAGCCTTGAACGGGCAAGGCTGGGTGCAGAAAAATCGGACCGGGAATCAATACCGGTATTCGATCGATCCGAGGGACCGCATCGTGAGCATGGCACTTGAACACGAAATCCCGAGCCCGTTAAAAACGCACAAGTACATGCCCCTCGCGCGGGTGAAATTCGGGATACTTGCATCCATTGGCATGATACGGGATGATCTGCTCCAGAAATTGATGACGTTCTGGGGGATCAAGGTCAAGGAGATCGAACCCATCCTCTCGCAAATCTTCACGTTCGAGGAATTTAAGAACTTGGCAAGTACCCCCGACATGAAAAACAAGATCATGTCGGAATTCTTGGCCCAGTTGCCTGATGTTGATGACAAGGATGAGAACGTTTTTTACCAACGTTTACGGCTGAGCTTGGCCAACAGCAAGCACGTGCTTGACTATAACATCACGAGAAAGATCACGGAAGCGTTGAGCTCCTTGAAGATCATGCCCACGATGCAATTCGACGAGGTGCTGGAGTTGAAGGATGGCATCCCGATCACCTTGGTGGACCAGGTTCTCGTGTACAAGAATCCCGATTATTACGAGGTCGTGTTCTTGGAACCCGGGTACTTCGTGTATTTCAGGGACTTCGAGATCGAAAACGTGAAGATGCGCCTCTTGATCGACAGCATCGCCATGAACGTGCTATACAACACGTGGAAAGTCGACCTCGCCTCGCTGGTCTCCAACTTGATCAAGGCAGCACGCCTCGCTTTTTCCGCCGCGTTGAACTACACCGGCATCTCGGAATTCAAGAAGGTGTACTTCATCCAGAAGAACCTGGACTTGTTGCTGAAAAAGCACATAAAGGAGATGGATGCTCTTCAAGGGGACCCCTCGGCCGAGCTCGTGTTCCCCTATCCCAACTTGTGGTTTGACACGGTACGATCGAGCACCCTCTCGGTGCCCGTGTGGAACGTGTTCATCAAGCCCCCGGAAACGTTCGACGAGCTGCAAGCACGGCGGGTATACTTGGATTCGCAGAAACAATCGAAGCAAGGCAGGTTCGGCGACACGATAACCCCCCTCTCGGCGACCCTCGCCGTGTTCAACAAGGCCGGGCAAAAGTACGCGTTCTTCCTCGTGCTCGTCGAGCTTGCCCGGATCGCAACGAAACTAAATAATTATGACGAGTGCAAGGGAAAATACCAGCTTGCCATCGATTTCGCATTGAAAACTGAAAATCTTGTCAATCCAGATGAACTCGTCGTTATCCAAGAGGAGTATGCCATGGCTTGCGTCAGGTACAAGGATCTCGATAATGCCATCCGGCAGCTCACCATCTTGTTCAATTACCTGGAGCGGGCTAGGCCAGAGACCGATTCCAAGCGCATCGACATCTTGCTGAAGCTGAACAAGATATATATCGAGCGCCATGACTTTGCCTCATTGGAGAGCGAAATACAAGATTACTTCAAGAAGATCAAGGACTTTGCAGACAAGCACAAGGACAAGATCGTGCTCTCCCATTACTATCGCGTGCTGGGGCTGTTCTGGGGCAAGAAGGGGAAGGATTCCACCGCTCTTGATGCGTTTCGCAAGGGATTGTCCGAAACCCAGTCGCTCAACCTGGTCGACGTGCAAATCGACATCATCCTCGATATCGGCCGCATATACTTGTATGGTAAGAAAAAGAACCTCCAAGCGGCAGAACGATACTTGCTCCAAGGCAACGAGATCGTTGGCAGAACGGACAACTTGTTACGGGAATTGTATATCTACGAGATGCTCCAAGACTTGTACACCCAGATGGATAACATGGAACTCGCCGGGCATTTCAACAAGGAAAGCCAGCGGTTGCGGGTCGCCCTCCGTTCCCGCGGGGAGCTATGAACCGTTCCCGTTCCCGCGGGAAGTTGAAATTGCTTGCAGTATTGTGACGTCCCATGGCAAAGGAAGATCTCAACCTTCACGTTATCATCATGGGTTCGAGGCAGGCGGGCATCAGCTCGTTCATCAACCAGAAGGAGTGGCCATGGCCATCATGGCCCCGTACGTGTTGTAATCACCGGAATCGTGCCATCCCCCCGTCAAATCCAAGTCGTGCCGGTATTCATAGGTGCCCGAGTTGTTATAAAGGTACCACGCGTCATTCTGGTGGCAAGCCTCGTGACCAATGGCATTATGTTGGACGGGCTCCACTTTCGTCCCGCAACGGGCGTAATAGAACCAGTACAAGCCCAAGCTTCGCGCCGCATCGAGGTAGTGGGAATCGATCGTGAATTCGTTGGACCAAGCCACGTGCTGCCCGAGACGCGCCACCACGCGATAGACCCCGGGCATATCCAACGTGGAAAAATTCCCTTTCCAGTTGTATTTCTGCCAGAGTAATCCTTGGTAGCCGAGCACGCCGCTGTGCACGATGGTTCCCGATGCGTCAACCACGTCAAACGAGCCGCTCGTGCTTGGCAAGTCGTTCGACAAGGTGAGGAAGAACGTTTTTTCCTGACCCGGTAGCATGCCAACGTTGTTGATCAAGATCCGTGGGTGATCGCCAAGCATCTTCCAGCCGATGATCGCGGGCGCGGCCACCGCGCAAACGGTGACGAGCACGATCACCATGGAAGCCTCGAGCTGCCTCGCGCGGCGTTTATCCACCGGCTTGATTAAGCCAGAGATTTTCTTTGAAATAAAGTGTCGTGCAAGTTGAATCCAGGCGTTTATCTTGAAACCAAGCACGTAGAATGCTATGACGAGCGCGTTGATGAAAATCGATGGTATGATCAGATTGTAGAGCCACATCAACTCCATATCACCACCGTCGGTGTTTGCTGCAAAGTACACGATGAACATCAAGAGCGAGAAGCATCCACCGAAGAACGAGACGACCCTGATAACCTCGACGTGATCCTTTCTTGAAAGCACGACCAGAAAGGTCACCAATGCGATCATACTCCCGATGGCCAAGCCTTGATAAATCATGAGCCCGGGGATTGCTGGTATCTCTATTTCAAGCAGCGGGAGGAATGGCCATGCAACGAGCACCGCTGAAGCGATCATCGCGGCTACGGCGGCAATGGCAATGATGAATGCCAAGGGTGACAGGAACGGACGGGGTGCACGTTTCGGGGCTGGGAGCATGGCACGCGTGACCGGGATCATGATGCCGGTCACGGCCACCGTGTTGAGCAAGAGAAACGCCATCAACGCGATGCTATAACCGGTCATTGCTTCCGGGACGCGGAAGTCCACGCCCGACGCGATGATGGCCCACCACGCAAGCGCGATGACGAGCATGATGATGGCGGCAGGACGTATCTTGACATGTTTTGCAACGATGCCTTGGTTCCTGAAATTAGCGAGGCTACCGGTGTACAGCACGATGCCGAGACCGCAAGCAAAGGGAATCACGGTCATCAAGGTCTGGGGAATTGCCGGGATATTGTTTGTAGGGATATAACCTTTCAAAAGCAAAGTCGGGATGTCCCGGTAGAAATCACCAACGAATATATGGCTCCCGAGGCCGATTTGCGGTGCACCGGCAACGGATAACACGACTTCCGCGACCAAGACAAACAGGACGACGATGCCCGACACCATACCTATCCGTTTCAAGCCCTTTCCTGGCTCGATGTCAACAGGTTCCGTGCCCCCGTCATGCACCGCGCGGGGACGGGCAACGTGCAAGAAGCCAGCAATCACCAGCGCGTAGATCGTGAAAAAGGGGAGATTCCCGAAGAAGAACTGCCACCCCAGCAACTCCTCGGTGGCGATGTTGCGGAAATGGGCTGTATCGAGCAACCCGAACATACTCATCTCCTCGGTACCGGTGTAGCGGTACCGCCCGTGGACCGTGGCGTAGTTCCCGTCGAACCCGTACCAGATAAGCAGGATACCCACGATGATGGGGATCGCGACGAGAAAGACCGCGCCCCACGTATCTTTCAATATCGATCTGGATTCCCTTGTCATGCTTCCAACATCGGAGGGTGGTGTAATAAGCCTTTTTCAGCCGGGGAAGCACGCGTGCCACCACCGCGAGTTAGACAACAAGATCACCCGGTGCCTTTACGATTATTAGGAGCCGTTCCTACACCAATGGTAGACGATACGCGATAGAGATGTCCTCATGGGAATCCGAGAGATCGAAAAGAAAATCAAGCTCAGGGAAGCAATGGAAAAGAAAGCTGCCGAGCTCAGGGCACAAGAACTGGACGCGAAAGCCAGGACCCAAAAGTTCACCGCGGAAAAAATCCGGGAGATCGCCGCACGACACGGGTTCATCCTCGCGATCAACGACGAGATCAAGGCAGAAATCGACACGTTGCGGGAAAAATATGCCATTCCCGAGAGCCGTATCATCCGGAAGATCGTGACCAAGGAAGAACTCGCCGACCAGAAAGGCAAGGTCGATCACGAGAAGCTTGGGTGGTTCGCGTTCCAAGAGGTGCTCATCAAGAAGGACGAAACGGGAGGGATATTCACCATTCCCGAGCTGTTCCTGTTCTTGAAGGCATTGGATATTCCCGAGAGCATCACCATCAAGAACGTGGAAAAAGCCATGGAATACATGGCAAAAATAAAGGCCATCGCGGGTTACGAAACGTTGAAATCGGGCGTGGAGGTCGTCTACTTGTTCGACGAGAAGTTTACCACCGATTACAAGGTCGTTCTCGCCATCGCGAAGGAAAAGGGCATCGTCGGGCTCGAGGACTTGCTGGGCCTCCAATGGGGACAGCAACGCGCCGAGAAGGTGCTCGATAGCCTTGCTAGGTCGGGCATCGCTCGATACGACGAGTCATTCCTGAGTGGAAAGCGCTGGTTCTTCCCCGGCGTGAAGTGAATGCTAGAAGTCGAACTTGAACGCGATCTTTTTATCGCTGGTTTTCACGACGTGCCCTTTCTTCTGTTTCTCGAGTATCTTGAATATCTCGGGAAATTCTTCATCGGGGAGGGTCGCGAAGTCTTGTGATTGGTCCTTGAACTCGTAAATGAAGATGGGGTCCGTTTTCACGTTGTCAAATGCCCAATTATAGATGACGTCTGCCCATTCCTCCAGCGATTTCCAGTACACCCGCAGCTTGTCGCGCTTCACGATCCAGATGGCGAGCCTCTTCTTCACCAGCTTCTCGGTGATGACGTCAACCGATGCTTCCCGGGTCTTTAATTTGCTAAATGGCTTGTTTTTCAACAGTTCTTGCACGTATATCACGTGTTTTTTTTCGATAGCTGCAAAATCGAATAACACCTTGGACCATTCTTCAAGCCATTCTTCCTTGTCTTTCTTTCGTTCGTCTGGAGGCAAGGAATACATGAAACCGTGCCGTACACTTTCCAACCAGTCATGAAGGGTACAAAGCGCGATGTAATTCTGTTCTCCCTTGTCAAGCACAGCTTGGTGCTCGGGTTGCACCACTGCAGGGGCACTTGCTGTCGAATCCTCGATATCGGAAATATCAATGGCAATTGCAATAGGTTCCCCGCTATTCTCTGCCCGTTGTATGATGGACTCCACGTATTCGGAAAGGGCGAGGTCGTTCTTGATCTCGCGAAGGACGTTCTTGAAGAATTCCAGTTGACTCGTTCGCGTGCCGATGGCGGGGGGAAGCTCCTGCCGTTCCTTAGTCACCCCGGGGGCATCATCCACGCGGGGTTTCGGTTCCCGAGGTCTCTCCCGTTCTGATTCCACGACTATACACCAAACTCCTCAGACCATTCATTGTAGCGTTTCAGGTCTTGAGGCGTCGAGACCGGCTTTTGCACGACCATCGCGTCGATGAAGTCCTTCCTTGTAACAGGACGCATGTCAACGTTGTCTTGTGTTTCCATGATGCCTTGGATGTCGAGCTCGCGCACGGGGACCATGATGGCCTCGCGGCACACGAGGGAGATGTCGGCACCGGAATAGCCGATTGACAGTTTCGCGAGCTCGCCATGGTCAACATCAGGAGCCAGGTCGATGCCTTTCGTGTGGATCTTGAATATAGCTTCGCGTGATTCCAAATCGGGCAGTGGCACGTATATTTTCTTTTCAAAACGACGCAAAAACGCGGGATCGAGGTCCCACGGCCGGTTCGTCGCCCCGAGGACGAGCAAGCGCTCCTTTTCAGTGCTTTTCATGCCTTGCATCTCTTGCATGAGCTGGGTCTTGAGCCGGCGTTCTCCCCCGCCTTCGTTGGCGGAACCACCCCGGGATGTAGTGAGCGAATCGACCTCGTCGATGAAAATCAGGCTCGGGCTGGACTTGCGGGCAAGCTCGAAGAGGGTCTTAACCAGCTTCTCCGATTCACCCAGCCACTTCGATACAAGGCTCGCTGAATCGGCACTGAAGAATGTCGCGGCGCATTCGTTCGCTGCTGCTTTTGCCATCAAGGTCTTCCCGGTCCCCGGCGGCCCGAAGAGCAAGATGCCGGTCCACGGCTTCCGGGCACCCTTGAAGATATCAGGTTTGATGACCGGCAAGACGATGGCTTCGCGAAGCGATTGTTTAACCTTATCCAAGCCAGCAACGTCCTTCCAGCTCACGTTAGGTTTTTCCGTGATGATGGTATCCCCTATCATCTCGCGAAGCTTTTTCGTCTCTTCGTCCTCATCATCGTCGCCGACGGTGTTCGTCACGGGCAAGCCCGGCGCACGGTCTTTATTCCCGGGTGCAGATTTAGGATTTGAACTAACGATACCTATCTTCTTTTTGAGATAGTTCGCCCGTGCCAAATATTCTTCGAGACGCGACTCGACAATTTGTTTTAATTTTTTATTCTTGTTAAATTTCAAGAATTCAAGGAGTGTCTCCGCGCTTCGAAGGTATTTGGCGAATGCTTCCTCGATCATTCCTTGCCGGTCGAAATTCACGGCTTGCCGTGCTGCTTCCATTGCGTAATCGAACAATTTATTGTTACTGGACATGTCGGCTAAACCTTGACAAGGTATGTACTTATCCACGCGAATTACGAGGTACACGCATTAAACACTTTTGGCAGCCGGCGCTTGCCGTCCCGCCATCCACGTGAAACAACCAGGATTACTATTTCCGCTAAGAAATGAATGGTAATGAATAGGTTGAGAACAAAAAAAACATGAAAGGGGGCCGGCCGGTCTCAATCCAGCCCGAGAAACCCGCGCAGCGCGGGGTATTGTTCCGCTGCTGCTTCCTTGCTTATTTGCTCCGCGTAGTTGTGCATGATGCCGACGGTCAACAGGATACCCGTCCCAGAACCTAGAGCGTTGAATGCATCCGCTACGAAGGCCAATACCGCGACGATGATACCGCATAAAATCGTCAAGGTCGGGATGTATCGCTTCAAGATCCGCTCGATCGGCTTGGCGCTCTTGCGGAAGCCGGGAATGGACATGCCCGAATCAAGGATTTGCTGCGCGATGTCACGAGGCGCCAAACCGCTCACATCTACCCAAATTTGACCCAGGTAAACACAAAGCGCGAGAAAGATGATGAAGTATATCACGGCATGTAATGGATCCGCCGACACTGATCCTACCCCGGTCAATCCGCGTGGCGGCGTGAGATAATAGACCAATCCCCCGGAAAACCTGAATGCCTCGTTTGAACCTGCCTCGGGCACGTTCGTGTACGACCCAATGAGATTCAGTATGAAATCGGTCACGGGATTTCCCGAATTCCGCAATGCAGAATTCGGACCCGCGATCATCTGCCCGAAAAAGAGCACGTTCGCGTACAATGCCTGGGCAAGGATGACGGGAATATTCGACACGTACATGAGCTTGATGGGATACTTTCCAACGAACCCTCGATAACCGGTGTATTGCAAGGGGATTTCTATGCGTATCGTCTCGACGTATACCACGATGAAAAAAATCACGGCCGTTAAAATCACGCCGCCCATGTTGGGCAAGCTTGGCTCGGGCCGGTTGAAACTTGCCATCACGTCGCCATTCGCGAGTGATTGGAAGAAGGCGATGATTGCACCGTGCATGTATTCAGGCTGGCCTTGGGCATTCACGAAACTGAAGGAGTTCCACATCAGCTGCTGGGCAACACCCGCAGCAATGAACAAGGAAACACCGCTACCGATTCCCCAACCTTTCTGGATGACCTCATCGAGCAGGATGATGATGACTCCCGCGGCCATGAGTTGCAAGAAGATGGCCACGATCGAGCCCGTGTCGAGGCCCGTCCCGAACGCACCTGCCAACAAGTACGCAACGATCTGGAACACCGTGAGGCCCATGGCAAAGACTTTTTGGGTGCCGGTGAAGAGTGCCCGGTCTTCCGGACGCGTCATGTCGACGTTTATGAGCTTGCTCCCTTGGAGAAGCTGCATTATCAAACCCGCTGTCACGATGGGACCGATGCCCAATTCGGTTAACGAACCCCGGTTGCTGGCGAGAATAACACGAAGCCAGAAAAACGGGTCGGTGCCTGTTTCTGTACTGACGCCAAAAACGGGAATCTGGCTCATGAACAGGTAGATTATCAAGACAACGGCAGTCCAGAGGAATTTTTCCTTGAAACTAACCTCGCGATCAGGTTGCTTGACCTCTGGCATGATACGGCAGAACGGTTTGAATATCGACAAGAATTTAGACGGCATTCGTGGTCACGTAAGGTTCCTATCGTTCAATGGAGAACCGGCGTTTATATCCCGGCACGGGATATAGAAAGTAGACTTAACTTTAAACCTTGAAGTTTGCACTTCAATTGAACGAGAACCGCGCGATCTTGTATGAATGAACCGAAGAATCCCCGCGCGTCGACCGAGGCTGTAGCCATGAAATGGTGTGATTTCACGTGCGAACATGCAACCGTACAAGGTTCCGACAACACCACGGGAGCATGCCGACGGGAGATCGTGCTCTTCTGCAAAAAACATCAAAAATTAGTCAAGAAAAACAATATTTGCATTGAAATTATACGCGAAATGAAAGAAACAGGTCCAGAATACCAGAAAAGGTTACGGGACTGCAAATAACGTTCATTTCAAGGCTGTTGGATGACGTAACTATCATCCCGGGGCCAGTCCACGAGTAATAAAACATCCCTGCTTGCTTTCACCGATTCAACAATTGGAAAGCCCGATCGATCCGATATCAACTTCGCGAACGCGAGGACCTCCTCGTGGCTTGGTGCAAATACCGAGCTCTCGCCGATCGTGTTCCCTTCGCCCCCCATTCCAAGACGTTTTTTCAGGAGCATTGCCCTTGCCTCGACTGAAAATCCTTTTATATCGAGGAAGTCGGGATTGGCTTTCTCTATCGAGCGCACGTACGCGTCGATCATGGCATCCGTCGTGAAATCGTTCAAGCCCTTCACGAGTGTGATCCGGAGGCAGGTTCGGCACGAGAGCGAGGGCAGCAATTCTAAGGTCTGGTTAACGAGGCTCCACGCGTTCTTGATGGCAGGCCGGTGGATACGCTTGTACGCGGTTTCGTCGGGCGGGGGCAAGGTAACGTAAAGCTGTGTTGGCAGGTGCTCGAGGTTGGCCAAGATGGAAGGCGTGGTGCCGTTGCTTACGATGAACGTCGTGAACGAGCGCTTCCGGAACTCGGAAACCAAGCCGGCAATATGGGGATACAAGGTTGGCTCGCCCGCGAGCGATATGGCCGCGTGGGATGGCTCGCGGGCGCTTTGGAACACGCCCTTGATCTCCACCATGGTCGTGACGTGGGCTTCCAAGATACCATCCGCATCGAGGCCCCCGGCACCCATGGCAGGATTCAAGCGAAAGCTCGAGTTATCGCGGGTCATGAGCACGTCGAGGGTCTTCAACAATACCAATGCGGTGTCGATCTTGTTCATCGAATATCGCGTTCTTGCTTGGACGGTCTCGTGCGTCACGTGGCCATCGCCATCCACCAAGAACTCCAAGATATCGTGCATGATGGTGTAATTATCAACCGCGTTATCGAACCCTATGTGGTGCTCCAGCACGTTCAGCTGGTTCCGGATGAACTCGTTCACCAGGTGCTTGGGTTCGTCGGGAGTGATCGTGAATTCAGGACCCATGCTCCCTCGTTCCATATCGCGCCAGCAAAAAACGCAGTTGTGCGTGCAGAACGGCAAGGCAGGCGTGCACTGGATGCATTTCTCGCTCTTTATCCCGAAATAACCCTTGTAACAATTCCTATTCTGGCGACCCGTGTAGAGCTTGGCCGTGAGCCAATGACATGGCTTCAGCGCGGAATGCTTGTGCTTCCCGACAAGCCGGTAATTGGAGCGTTCGTAGGCTTTTTGAAAACCGAGGGGCTCGATTGCATCCGTGTCCTTGTCGTGATCTGGATCGTTCATTGTTGGAAGATACTCGCGGGAAAAAGTGGCGTGGCCGGTGGGACTCGAACCCACGAGCCCGTGAGGGCACCAGCTTTCCGGGTAAATCATTCTTGATTTATCTCCAAGCTGGCGTCTTAAACCACTTGACTACGGCCACAAACTTCTTCTTTTCTTGAAATATTCGTGATATTTGAAGGTTTTTTTGTTAAAGTGGATAATTCACGCCTTCTATTGGTACAACTGGAGGATCAAAAGCTCCCGGTTCAAATAAACTCTTTTTTTATACACCAACGGTCTCGTAAAAGACAATCTTGTCCAGCGGCTGGCGGGATCTGGCTTCTATCCCTGCCATTCCCCGCTCGCCTTCGAGTTGCGGGGATTCTAACCACTCGAACCGTTGCCGGAGATGCGTGAACGGTTCTTGGTCACCTTCTTGTTGTTTGGGATAGCCCAGCGAGATCAAGCACACGATCTCCCAGAAGACCGGGATGTTGAACGTGGCGCGTATCTTCTTCTTGTCGATCCACCCGATCCAGCAACTCCCGATGCCGAGGTCGGCCGCCGCCAACACGATGTGCTCGCCCACGATGCCCATGTCGACCAGGTGGTAATCCTTCCCAATCACCTGGACCACGCGCTGCACCGTGGACGGGGACGCACACAAGATAATCACGACGGGTGCGTCTTTCAACCAAGGGTGGCGTGCAATCCCGCCTGGCGTGGCCATCGAAAGCATGTAACGCGATGCCTGGTTTTTCACGACAACAAGCCGCCATGGCTGGCTATTCGTGGAAGACGGAGCGAGCCGTGCGGCTTCCAAGATCGTGTTCAGCTTCCAGTCCTCGATGGGTCGGGGATCGTACTCCCGGATGCTGCGCCGTAACCGGGCGATGGATAGGAGGTGAGACATTCAACCACCTTGTTCTCTCGTCATTTTAAAAACCCGGTACCCGCTCTTCTTGAATGTTTCCACCGCCACACCCTCTTGCGCCGACAACCAATCTTGCCACCTGCGCGCGCCAAGGGACGTCTTGATGACCAGGTACAAGGCACCGCCCGCGCGCAAGCAACCCATGGCATTCACCACGAGGCGTTCCATCGCTTGCATGCCAGCCTTCACGGGCGGATTGAACAGGATGAAGTCGAACCGGCTGCGCGACGGGTCACCCGTGAACGATGCATCCTGGAAGTCCACCACGTGAAACACCGCGTTTTCAAGCTTGTTCAACCCCGCATTTTCCCTCGAAGCCTTTATCGCGTCCTCGTTGATGTCCAGAAACGTTATCTCGTTCCCGGGGTGCAGCTTTCCAAGGATGACACCAACGGCACCGTAGCCACACCCCAGATCCAGGATAGATTTTCCCGCCGGATGCTCGTGACGGTTGAACTCGTCGATCATCACCATCGTTCCGGTGTCGACCTTGTCCTTGGAGAAGGTCCCTGTAACCGTCGAGAACGAGAATGGCACGGTGCCGACGTGCATGGTGAACGTTTTTTTATCCACCTCGCCGTGGTATCTCCTTGAAAAATAGTGCTGGAAAGACCCCTCCTCTTCTCCGCTTGGCATCGCTCTCACGATCATTTGCGGCAGGTCATTTTTTTAGCCCATCTCGGGTATACACCCGGATCCATGAACACGCGCTTGGTTTCGCAGGCGAAACCCGCTTGCGCGTCCATGATCTGCCTTGCATCTTGGATACTCTTGCCGAGGGCAATGATTTCACCCTTTTGGGTGAAGATAGCAACTTCATCACCTTTTTGAATGTCGCTGTCGAGTTTCAAGATGCCAGGAGCCGTGAGATCGGCACCATGGCAGATAGGATCAACTGCGGAATCGCGAATCACCACGTACGGGACATGAACGAACGCGTCTTCCATGGGACGAACCATTGCCGTGATATCAGATGCATCCCCGTCTTCTTGCCAGGTGAAGATGGCGTCTGCAATGTCTTGAAGGGTTACCATGGTGCCATCCTCGCAGAATGGACCAGAACGCGTCCGCCGGAGCTCTTCCATGTGCGCGCCACACCCGGCAACCTCTCCTATGTCCGTGCATAGCTTCCGTATGTATGTGCCGGCTTCGCAACCGACCTTGAACAGCACGCATCGCTCCTGTATCTCGAGGATGTCGAGGTAATAGATCGTCCGCACGCGGAGCACGCGCTTGACCGCGGCCCGGACGGGGGGTCGCTGGTAAATTGGGCCCTCGAACATGGAAAGCACGGTCTTGATTTTCGTCTCGGGTACATCTCCATGAAGTTTCATGATGCACACGTACTCTTTTCCGGACGTGAGGAGCACGTCCACCACGCGAGTGGCCTTGTTCAAGGCGATCGGGAGAATTCCCGTCACCTTGGGGTCCAGAGTCCCGCCATGACCCGTTTTTGAGACGTTCGTTTTCTCGAAAAGTCGTCTTACCCATGCTGCAACCTCGTGGCTCGTCGGACCGGCAACCTTGTCCAAGCTTATCAAGCCGCAATCGAGTTGCTGCTCTATCGTTCGTTGCGAGGGTTCCGTCCCGAAAGCCGGGTCCGTGTCCTCATCGGCCTTTACCAGCAGCTCGTGCTTGCGGTCCACGGGTAGTTTTCGCGGCATGGGGAAGATGCAACCTTACTTGTTCTCGACATCACACTAAGGTACTTGATCGGAGAAAAAAAATGTGGTGGTAATCCCAGACGATAACACGGTGATTCCTTCCGGGATGGTAACGCGTGTTCTTTCTACTAATGAGCAAGAAAAATAAAAGGAGGTAAAAATAAAGGGGATAATCTTTTCATCTCGTGGTTAAATTTCGATAATGCATGAGGAGAAAATTAATCTTCAAGCAGATATCTTGATTTTCTCCTTCATTTTATCCGTGAGCTTTGCTTTATCAAGAGCTTTCGATACTTCCTCGTCGGATGCATTCTTGTCAATCGTGATTTTATCGTCGGTTGGTTCCAGGTGGCCAAGATTCGTTTTGCGTCTCCGTACACCCGAGAGGCTCTTCGGGCCTGTCACCAGTCCGAAATTCTTGTCGATGATCTCGACAAGGACACACCGCCGGAGGGCGTCCCTACCAGCTGTCTTGATGCAAATCCGTCCTACTTCAAGGGATGCCATGGGTTTCATTCCTACGATTGTGGTTTCGAGCACGTCGGATACCCGCCACGTGCATCAACCGTGGTTTCTCGTGATTCACACACAGGTCGAGCCATAGATACGCCGTGCCACTTGACGATAACGAAAGATAGGATTAAAGGCCAACGGATCGGAAAAAGGGGATTCGAGTCGAATTCGGAGGGATTACCTAGTGTTTGTGAATGAAACCAAGTATTCGTTGAACGACCTCGTCGATGGAGAGACGGGTGGTGTCGATCACGAGGTCGTGGGAACGTTCCACGAGGCTTGCATTACCGAGATCGATATTATAAATGCGACGGTATCGCTCTTGTTCGACCTTCTCGCGGTTCAAAGTTTCTTCCGTCACGGCGTCCAAGGTAACTAGATGCCCCTTCTCATATTCTCGCGAAAAAATGCGCTGTATTCGGACGTCATCAGAGCATTTCAAAAAAAACTTGTACCTGGCACGGTTACCCAAGAAATACCAGCAAAGCTGGCCATCAAGGACGACATTCCCGTCCTTGCCGATCGATGCCATCCGAGCATCCAGGTCCTTGTCGATCTCCTCGTGCAAGGCCGCGTGGTTGCTGAATTCGACAAGGCTCATCCCTTTTTCCCTTGCCATGTCCCTGAAAATCATACCCGTTGAAACGTGCCGGAGGCCAAGTCGTTCTGCGACGATTCCAGCAACGGTTGTTTTTCCCGTGCCGTGTAAACCAGCGACGGTGATGAGCATGGGGTGCCAACTGATGAGGTGCGATGAAAAATAAAATATGTTTTATTGAGGACTAAAAATAGCCTTTTTAATGGAGAGCTTCAAGCAACGGGGGCATAAAGTCCCTCCGAACGGGCGCTCAGGACGTTTCTGGCTTTTCGAAAGGTTCCTGCGCTTGGCATCCCTAACGCGAGGGACGCTACCTAGCAACTCGCCGCAGCCGCCGCATTGAGCTCGTGAAGGCTTCCGGCGGGCATAATGGATGACATTTTTCTTCCCGGGAAGCCTTGTTCTCTTCCGGGTGAAGGTCCTAGAGCGATATTTTCCTGAAGGCATCGAATGTCACGCTATGATTGTATAGGTACAAAAATCTCCCGTGTTTTTTATTCTCTTTCTGGGAAATTCTATCAAATTCGGGCGCTTGGGTTCGACCCGGGTTTCTCCGACCGGCGGAGTTCACGACTTGTCTTGAACACGGAAAGTAGCACGGCGGTTATAATGATGGGAAGCATGATGGCAACTGGAGCGCCTGGGATTCCCGAATCGGACTCCTTAATCGCCGCCACGATGAACATCGGGACAGATGACAGCCATTTTTGCCCGATCGCGGCTTTGATGTTCTCGACTTTCTCCTTCTCGCTCACGATGATGTACCTCACGCCTTGCATGTTTGCCCACGTCGGCGCCATCCTGGCGGCTTCAAGTATCTTGCCCACGATGGCCTTGTCCACCAGGTCCGGCTTGTATTTCCGGATAGACTTGCGCTTGTCCACCAGCTCGTAGAAATCCATGGTAAATCACTTCGTTACCGAGGGTGTTTAAGATCACGAGGCACATAAGATTTCGGCATGAACGGGTGGGAAAATGCCTTTTCGACGAAAAAGGTTATTTTGCGGTAGGAAAAACTTTCTTAACGATGGAAAAATCTTGAAAATCAAGGAAAAGGACTAGACCACCTTCCAAGCAGATGGACCACCACGGAAATACACTTGAAACGTCCCAAGCCCTCGCTCGAACCGGGACCCTGTCCCGGATTCACGCCCGATTTCGATGCCGTGCTCTCTATAATCAAGTGGAATTGCTTGGGCTTTCTTTTCATGGATTTTTTCATCCCTTACGTCAGTTTGCTCGTTCTTGGGACGACAGGCACGGAAATGGGGCTCATTTACTCGATACAGACGGCAGCACACGCGGGTTCGTCGTTCCTCGCGGGCTACCTGGCCGACAGGATGTCCAAGCGAAAGCTCGTCCTATTCGGCGCGATTGGCCGGGGATCGGCGTATTTCGTGCTTTACATCGTCGTCATACTGCGTTCATACGCGGGTGTCATCATCGCCCAGTCCATACTCGGGTTCACCGTGAGTTTTTTCTGGGTTCCCATCAGCACGCTCTTGTCGGAAAAATCAGCGAAGACGTGCAGGTCGCTGGCATTTGGAAAACGACAATACTCGAAGGGCATCGGCATCCTCATCGGCACGACCATCGGCGTTTCGCTGTTCGTGGTTTCCAACACGTTTTTCCCTGGGAACCCGTTCCTCCCCCACGCCGGGTTGCTCTTGTTTGGTGCAGCGAACATCGTTGCGGGTATTTCATTTTACAAGAAGGTGGACGAGTCCATCACCTTTGATGGCAAGCATGCGAAACCATCAAGCCCAGAAACGATCGCCAAGGTCTCCGATCAATCCAGGATGAAAAACTCGCTCGCGATGGCGTTCGGGATGCTGTTCCTGCTCATGGCGTTCTTCTTCACGAGCATGAACGAATCCATCACCAAGCCCTACCTCCGCTGGTACTTGCTCGATACCATCGGCGTGAACGAGAACATGGCCATTCTCGGGTTCATCCCGGCGAGCATGGTTTCCCTCTTCTTGGCTCCGAAGCTCGGAAGGATCGCCGACAGGATGCATCCCATGGCGGGCATGGCGCTGTTCTGCAGCTGCGGTGCCGCCATCACCGCCATCATCGTCAATGTTAACGACTTCTGGTCGTTCACCGGGTTGCTCGTGTTCGATTCCACGTTCGCGATCGCGACGGGACTCGTGATAGAGAACGTCGTGAGCAGGGTGACCATCGCGCACCGGGGGAAGATGTTCGGGTTGAAGGCAACGTTGGGTAATTGCGGGGAGGTTGTTGCACCTATCCTTGGTGGCGTGATGTGGGATATTTTTCCGAGATTACCCTTTATCATCTCCATTTTCATAGAATTATCGCTCATTTTCGTGTACCTGCTCGCGTGGTACAACCTCAAGAAGCATTTCTCGGAATCGTTCGACCTGCGCGTGACCATCCTTCCACCCAAGGACCCGTAAAAATGTCATACCGGTTCGGGAACCCGATATCCGACACCGAGCGCCATTTTAAATACTTTCCACTTGCCCCGCATCCCGGCGATCGCCGCGCGCGTTCACATAAATGCAACCGGGCCTATCGTTGATCGATGATGCTCGTCGTTGAAGGGTTCTTGAAGCGGTTGATCGGCACCATTCCCGGTACTGCCAGCGAGCTTGCTTCCAAGATCGGTGTCGTTTCCAACCAGGTGGGCCGTGAAAACATCGACCTGCGCGTGTTTTATCGAAAAATGCTCGGCATCGCGACCGCGTCCGATCCGGATGCCCGCGTGGTTTGCTTGGATGATTTCTCGCCGGGAGACGCGGACGATCTCGTGATACTGCCGCTAAACATGGACGACACGATCGGTACCGTCAAGAATCTCCTGTCGTTGGATAAAGTCGCGCTTCCCGTCACGCACCCGGTCTTGAACAGCAAGCGCGCCCGCGCATCGTTATTCCCCGGCATGGTACCGTTTTACATCCACGTTCCCGAATGCTCGATCGATCAGGTCGCGTCGCATGATTTTCGCGAGCACTTTGAATCCCGCGGGATAACGCACGTGATGATAAAGGACGATCAAGGATACCATTCCGGAAACGTGATCCCGTACGTCATCACCCCGGTGAAAAACGTGAACGAGCGCGTGAAGGAGTTCGCGAGAAAAGCGTCACGGGTGGTCGACGTTGGTGGAATCGTCGTGGACGAGTTCATCGGTGGCACGGTCCAAGACATGTTCAAGGTGCACGTGTTCGGCGGGACGATCCCCGGCGAGTTGCTGGAATACCGGGTCGTCCTTTCCGGGTTGGATGGAAAGTTCAAGACGTACGACGGGACGCCGTGCTTGTTGACGAGCGTGCACCCGTCCGTTTGCCCGGGTGTCCCGCCACCATCGATCGACGATGCCGCGCGCCGTGCTATGCCGTTTGCATTCTCGTCGATCGATTATGTCATTCGTGACGGGATGCCGGTGATCGTTGACGTGAATAGCAAGGCCGGCAGCTTGGGGGAAGTGCAAGACATGGGGGGTGGTGGCAACCCGTTCTCGTACTTCGTTGACAAGGCCAAGCGATTGGCAAAGACCGACGGGACGATCGAGATGCTCCGAGCGCACGTTGCATCGATCGAGCGGCTGGCGGCTGTCGTCGATGGAATGTCCGGGATAACGCCGGTACCATAGTTTCGGGTGCCGGTGATGCCGCGCGTGGTCGCCGGTCAATGTAAAAAAGGATCGATGGCTTTCTCGATGGCAGGATCGCGAGCCATTCACGGTTCATCCTGATAATCGAATCACGACCACGTCAGGTCCACGCCTATGGTCGTGCCGAGAATCTCCTTGATTTTTCCCGCCAAGGCCGTGAACAAGGGACATTGCTCGGTCTCGGAAATCAAGCGTAGCAAGTCATCAACATGGATGCCACGCTCCTGGGTCGTCTCGACGAGAATGATGTTCGTGACGGCCGAGAATTCTGGAGAATAGGCCCCATCAAGCAAGTATCCCGGGTGTAATCTGATGTCGTGGTGATCATAATCATCCCAATACGGGCCGATCTCGAACGGGAACTTGCGCCCCCCGGCTATCTCATATGAGAGATAGACGGGTTCCACATCATAGCCATCATCCACGGGATCCTTTTCATTGATCGCCAAGGTCTTGGAAAATATACGCTACCTTGAAGGCGTACGTGAGAGAAAAATTGATGATTTTTTGAACAATTACGAATCAATCTTGGCCACAAGACACGCCATACAAGAATCCGTCCAGATTTGCTTGGATATTGCTTTCCATATCTGTGCTTGGAACAAGCTTCCAATTCCAGAGTCGTACAAAGATGTATTCCCTATTCTCGCGAAAAATAGTTTGTTGGAAAAAGAAATAGCCGATAAGATGGAAAAATGGATGGGATTACGAAACATCATTGCCCACATCTATGAAAAAGTAGATGATGCCTTGTTGTTCAACATCATCAAGAAAGACCTTGGCGACCTGGGGATGTTCTTGAAAGCACTTGAGAACATGCCAGAAGTGTAAAGCAGAAGTGGCACGGAGTTTCTCGGCACGAAGTTATCGCGGGCACGGTCATGGCATGTTGCCTTTCAAGTTACAGCGTCGTGTTCAAATACCGCCCGAGCGTCCAATCTCGCGTGCAAACGTTCATCACGGACACGGACATGGAACGTAATGCCCGTAACCTTGACAACCGCCGGCTCGGGAAGCAACGCATCGAGGCGATCCAGATACTTCGAACCTTGCTCGGCATCTCATCCCAAGGCTGGAAGCACCATCCCATCGTGAAGATGTGGCGCGGGTACGAGCCTTATCTCCTCAAGGTGTACTTGAAGGCGATCATGGGCGAATGGGCTGCAAGGGGCTACTGCAACGAGAAATGTACCAACCATGTTAACGAGCTCCTGCCACTCGTCCCGGGCGAACCCGTCGCACCGCCGTGGATCGACGAGCCCTTCATGCGGTCACACCGCAGCAACCTGGTTCGCAAGGACCCCGGTTTCTACCGGCCACGGTTCCCCGATATTCCGGCCGACCTGCCCTACGATTGGAGGGCATGAAACGGTAAAAATAGGTCTAATTTTTCGCAGACAAAGCGGGACATGAAGGGGATGATATGGGGGTTTTAAGGCATCGATTGGATGCTAGGTACTATCTTAATATCATCGTCCCCGATGCTAGTCGCATTTTTCAAGGCGTTCCCCCACTGGCACGCCGTGCTCGCCGGCGACGAGAAGGCATCATTCTTGCGGCTTCCGCGGCGGGGCAATGTAATACAAGCCACCTTTCTTCTCCAAGTAGCCTTGCTGTTGCAAGTTTTTCAGCACGGCATCCACGAAATCAAGCCGTAAGCCGAGCACGGACGAGAACTCATCCATGCTCGTTCCTTCAAGGGCTTTTCTCGGGTTTGCCAGCAAGAAAAGTAGGATTTCCTTTTCCTCATCATTGTCGAAACTTTCTTCTATGCGCAACCGCATCCGGTTAAGCATCAAGACCTTTTTCTGGTACAAGTCCCGGTGGTTGTTGACCAAGGTCTCTATCTCTCGGTCCATGGCGCGCATGTCCTCGAAGCATTGTTTCATGTCGGGAAGGCTCTCGTTGGCCTTGGGTGCCCCGTCTGGACCTTTTACGTCCCCCGCTAGCAATTGCACCTTGGTGACGCGTGGCTCGGTAAAGCTAGGATTCACTTCAAACTCGATCTTGAAGAACTGGGCAAGGTTATACACGTGCGCTGGAGGTCCCTTCCTTTTTTCCTCCTCGTCGTTTTCCATTTCCTTGGTTTCTATCAAGCCGTGGCTCTGTAATTGTTCCAGCTGCTTGAGGATGGCTTGCCGGGAAACGCTCACCGAATCCGTGAATTGTTTCATGGACATCGGGCCACGCGAGAGTAGCTGTATGATCTTGCGCCTGACATCGTTACCAAGCACGTCGAAAAACCAATCATCTTCGTCGTTCCACATCTTCATTCATTCTCCTGCGATCAGCACCTTGCACGTGGCTTCCTTTCCTTGGATAGCACCGGTCTCGCGTCTTGCTAGATCATTGCACGCGAGTATCAAAAGGTGTTGCTAATACCGCGTTGGTAACACGACCGTTTCACCCTCCTGCCTTCATGTTTTCATGCACGGGACCATTGATCCCATCCCGTTGGAGTGCCAGGGCTTCGCTCGTCCCGTCATGGTCGACCATGATGACATCACCTTCTGCGACATCACCGCGCAGCATGAGCTGCGAAAGCGGGTTTTGCAGGTACGCTTGGATGGCACGTTTCAAAGGCCTAGCCCCGTATTTCGGATCGAACCCGTGCATTGCCAGGAATTTCTTCGCTGCGGGAGTAAGAACGATCGATATATTCCTGTCGGCGAGCAACTTGTTCAGCTTGGTGACCTGTATGTCTACGATGGCTTCGATGCAGCTTTCATCGAGGAAGTCGAACACGACCACCTCGTCGATGCGGTTCAAGAACTCGGGACGGAAGTGGGATGCCAACACGCGCATGGCCGATTTCTGGCTCTTGTCTGCATCCTCGCCGCGTTCCTTTGCTTCCATGATCGATTGGCTTCCAATGTTGCTGGTCATGATGATGATGGCGTTCTTGAAATCGACGGTTCGGCCGTGTCCATCGGTAAGGCGCCCGTCATCCATTATCTGCAGGAGCACGTTGAACACGTCTTGATGTGCCTTCTCGATCTCGTCAAACAGCACGACAGAGTATGGGCGGCGGCGCACCGCTTCGGTGAGGAAGCCGCCCTCGTCGTACCCGACGTAACCGGGTGGCGCCCCGATAAGCCGTGCAACCGAGTGCTTTTCCATGAACTCGCTCATGTCGATGCGAACCATCGCGTTCTCGTCGTCGAACAGGAATTCTGCCAAGGCCTTAGCAGTCTCGGTCTTACCGACACCGGTCGGACCCATGAATATGAAAACACCGATCGGCCGGTTCGGGTCTTGAATCCCGGCACGGGCACGGCGTATCGCGTTTGAAATCGCGAGCAATGCCCCGTCCTGGCCAATCACGCGTCTTGAAAGGCGACCTTCCATCTCGATCAGCTTCACGCGCTCGCCTTCGAGCATGCGCGAAACAGGCACGCCCGTCCATTGGGAGATGATCTTCGCGATGTCTTCCTCGTCGACCTCTTGCTTGAGCATTTTCTTGGTTTTTTGTATCTCCCGGAGGTCGTCCGCGATGTGAACAAGCTCCTTTTCAAGCCCAGCGATGACTCCGTACTGGAGCTCGGCCATCCGCCCGAGATCACCCTCGTTCAAGGCCCGCTCGGCATCAATCTTCGCATTCTCGATTTTCTTCTTCACCTCGCTGATCTTGCCTATCTTTTCCTTCTCGTTTCGCCATTGGAGCTTGAGCGCGTCGACCTTTTCTTCCAGGTCATCCAGCTCCGCATCGATCTTCGACAATCGGTCTTTCGACGCGCCGTCCTTTTCCTTCGCCAAGGCTTGCTTCTCGACTTCCAGCTGTATCTTGTGCCGTTCCAGCTCGTCGATCTCGGTTGGCATGCTATCAATCTCGATGCGCAACCTCGATGCAGCCTCGTCCATCAAGTCGATGGCCTTGTCAGGCAAGAATCGGTCGGTGATGTACCTTCGTGATAGTTTCACGGCTGCAATGACGGCAGCATCAGCTATGCGAACACCATGATGGACTTCATACTTTTCCTTGAGCCCGCGCATGATCGCTATGGAATCTTCAATGCTGGGTTCTTCAACGAGCACGGTCTGGAACCGGCGGGTAAGTGCAGCGTCTTTCTCGATGTATTTCCTGTACTCGTCGATCGTCGTTGCACCGACGCATCGCAACTCGCCCCTTGCAAGGGCTGGCTTGAGCATGTTCGATGCATCGATCGCGCCTTGCGCCGCGCCTGCACCAACCAGCGTGTGTAGCTCGTCGATGAACAAGATGAAACGACCATCGGAATTCTCCACTTCCTTCCAGAATGCCTTGAGACGGTCCTCGAATTCACCACGGTACTTGGCCCCGGCTATCATCGCACCGAGATCGAGCGCCAACAAGTCTTTATGCTTGAGCGATTCGGGAACGTCACCGCTTGCGACCCGCTGGGCGAGTCCCTCGACGATGGCAGTCTTCCCGACGCCGGCCTCCCCGATAAGGACTGGGTTGTTCTTCGTGCGGCGCGACAAGATGTGCATGACGCGTCGTATCTCGTCGTCGCGGCCGATGACGGGGTCCAGCTTGCCGCGCCGTGCCATGTCCGTGAGTTTTTTCGCGTATCGTTCGATGGTCTGGTACTTGCTTTCCGGGTCCTGGTCCACCACGGACTGGTTACCGCGCACGGATACGAGTGCTTGCATGATCCTGTCCCGCGTGATGCCATGCCCTTGGAATACCCGTACCATCGCGTCGTCCGCGCTCGTGCTCATCGCCATGAGCAAGTGCTCGCTGCTGAGGAACTTGTCCTTGAGGAACCGTGCTTGGTTCCATGCCTCGTCGAACATGGCATTGGTGGACCGAGAAACGTAAATCTCGCCAGCAGGGGAGCCGTGCACTTTCGGGATGCGCGAGAGCTCTTGCTGGATGTCGGCATGTATAGAATCCACCTTGACACCGAGCTTCTCGAGCAGCGGCGGCGCTATCCCATCGGCTTGATCGACAAGCGCTTTCAACACGTGAAGCGGTTCGATGTACTGGTTATCGTGTTCCTGGGCAAGCGCCTTGGCCGAAACAAGGGCTTCTTGCGTTTTTATCGTGAGGTTATCCATTTTCATCATGGGCATTCACCTTTCCGGGTCACAACCCGGTTTCGCGTAACGCGTTCAATAATTCTTGCTGCTTTTTCGTGATCTTTTCTGGCACCGTTATCTTGATTTCGACGAGCAGGTTACCGCGGGTGCTGGAATGGACGCGCGAGAATCCCTGGTCCTTGAGACGCAACGTCGTTCCATCCCTCGTGCCAGGTGGGACGGACACCGTGAGAGCGCGATCGAGGCCTTCAACGTTTGCCTTGCCACCCAGCACCGCCGTGGTGAATGGTATCTCCACGCTTACCAGCACGTCATCGTTATCCTTGCGTTCAAAACCTTGCTTGCCACGAACGTGGACGGCGATGTACAAGTCACCCGGCGGGCCACCGTTCACGCCAGGCATGCCAAGCCCCGCGAGCCTCAACTTCTGCTCGTCACGCACGCCGGCAGGTATCTTCACGGTGATGGTTTTCTGCTCGCCCGTGGTCGGGTCCTTGAACGAGACCTTGCGCTGGTCCCCGTTAAATGCATCCATGAAATCGATTTCCATGTCGTAGCGGAGGTCCTCGCCCTCCCGAGGGACGTTCGTGCGGGTGCCCCGTGCCCGCGTGCTACCACCGCGGTTGAACACGTCGAATATATCCCCGAGGTCGTTGAAGAAATCGAAACCACCGGCATTACCAGCCTTGCCCGCGCCACGACGCCCGCCACCCATGCCGCCGAACATGTCCTCGAAGTTGATGCCGGCCCCGTCCCCGGTGGAGTAGACGTACGTCGTGCCGTCAGGTCCTTGGTACACACGGCTTCCGCCCGGCCCGCCGGGGCCGCCCGCCGCGCCCGCGCCGGGATAGGTCGATGCATCGCCATCGACGACACCAAACTTGTCGTACATCTCGCGCTTCTTGTCGTCTTCCAAGACCATGTAGGCCTCGTTGATGTCCTTGAATTTCTCGGACGCGTTTGGATCGTTAGGATTCACGTCCGGGTGGTACTTCCGCGCGAGCTTCCTGAACGCACGCTTGATCTCTTCCTTTGATGACGCCTTCGGAATGCCAAGAATGTCATAATAATCCTTCTTTGGGGCCACGTTTATCACCTGCTTGCTTTCTCTTCCCTTTCTTTCCTACGCGAAAAAAAATGGGAGAAAAGCTTGAACCAAGCTTCGAGCTACGCGATCACGAGTAATCAGCGTCGACGACGTCATCGCCGTCCTTGTTCTGGCCCCCGTAACCCGGCTCGGGATCGTAACCCGCATAAGCACTGGGATCAGGTTGGCCCGTTCCGCAAGAACCACCCTTGCACTGCGACCCGTATAGTTTCTGCGAGAACTCGTGCAGGGGTTTCTCGAGGGCGGCCCTCGCATCATCGATGGCCCGCGGGTCATCACCCTTGTTCTTGACCACGTCCTTGGCATCGGCAAGGGCTTTCACGAGGCTTTCTCGCAAAGACTCGTCGAGCTTCGCTGCGTTTTCCTTCATGAGCCGCTCGGCCTGGTACGTGAGGCTGTCCAGCTCGTTCCGCTTGTGGATGACCTCGCGCAGTTGCTCATCCCTATCCTTGTTGCGGTCTGCCTCGTCCCGCATGCGGGTAATGTCTTGCTCCGATAATTTCTTGGAGCCTTCTATGCGAATTGACTTGTCCTTGCCGGTACCTTTGTCCTTTGCTGTGACTTCCAAGATACCGTTCTCGTTGATCTCGAACGTGACCTCGATTTGCGGCATGCCCCTCGGCGCGGGTGGGATGCCATCGAGAAAGAACTTCCCGAGGGAAAAGTTGTCCTTCGCCAAGGGCCGCTCGCCCTGGAGCACGTGTATTTCCACCGACGTCTGGTTGTCCGCGGCCGTCGAGAACACGTTGGCCTTCCGGACGGGTACCGTCGTGTTGCGTTCCACGAGCATGGTGAACACGCCACCGAGGGTTTCAAGGCCCAGCGAGAGCGGCGTGACATCAAGCAGCAAGATGTCCTTCACGTCCCCGGAGAGGACCGCGCCCTGGATGCCGGCACCTATCGCCACGGCCTCCATGGGATCGACGCCCCGCTCGGCCTTCTTCCCGAAGACCTTCTCGAACCGGTCGAGCACGCTGGGCATGCGGGTCGGCCCGCCGATGAGTATCACCTTGTCAATTTGCGACGTGTTGAGCTTCGCGTCGGAAATGGCTGTGCGCATCGGGGCATCGAGCTTGTCCAAGACGGGCTTGATGACTTCCTCCAAGCGCGCCCTCGTGTATTCCATGTCGAGGTGCTTTGGCCCGCTGGCATCTTGCGTGATGAACGGCAGGTTGATCTGCGTGCTGAACACCGATGACAGCTCGATCTTGGCCTTCTCGGCAGCCTCGAGCAAGCGCCGCTTTGCCGTCGGGTCGGCGAGCAAGTCGACGTTTTCCTTCCGCTTGTACTCGCGGGCGATGTCTTCCAAGATAAGCTTGTCCATGTCAGTGCCCCCGAGCTGCGTGTCACCCGAGGTCGAGACCACCTCGAAAACGCCATCGCCCATTTCCATTATCGTGACGTCGAACGTCCCGCCACCAAGATCGAGCACGGCAATTTTCATGTTGGATGCTTGCTTGTCCAGCCCGAATGCAAGCGCGGCCGCTGTTGGCTCGTTGATGATGCGCACGACTTCAAGTCCGGCAATGCGGCCAGCATCCTTGGTGGCCGTGCGCTGGGCATCGTTGAAATAAGCCGGGACCGTGATGACGGCCTTGGTTATTGACTCGTTGAGGAACGCCTCCGCATCGTTCTTGATCTTCTGCAGAATCATGCCGGATATCTCTTGCGGCGTGTACTTCTTCCCGTCGATTTCCACCTTGTGATCGGTGCCCATCTTTCGCTTGATCGCGGTGATCGTGCGGG
This sequence comes from Promethearchaeota archaeon, assembly GCA_041305945.1. Lineage (GTDB taxonomy): Archaea > Asgardarchaeota > Lokiarchaeia > Sigyniarchaeales > Sigyniarchaeaceae > JBGLND01. The sequence goes on along the minus strand of JBGLND010000001.1, from coordinate 296,386 downwards.
TTGGATTCGAAACGGATTGGCGCCGGGCGGGTTCACCCACGAGAATCTTATTATCCTTGGTGAAAGCCACGTAGCTCGGGAATTCTTTACCACCACCGATTGTCGTACCTTCAGCAGCAGGAATGATGACTGGTTTCCCGCCCATCAGCACGGACGCGGCACTATTTGATGTACCCAAGTCTATTCCGAGGATTTTTTCCTTTTGGTTTGATTTTGACACGTTAATCACCTTTATCTAGAATATTTTTATATGCAACATTTTGTTGCTAACAATATCTTTGTAATACACATATATAAACCTGCCGATTATCCAATCTTGGCATCAAGTGGCTTCCGGTTTCAAAAATCAAACTCTACTTAAGAAAGGAAAGAAATGCAAAACGCACAACACGCAAGTGAATCGCAGGATGCACGGCTATAATTAAATGCTTACCCCGTAAACACTAGCTGCGTTATCGTGCAGCATTGCATGTCCCAACGAAAGCGCATCGTCGAAGGTGAGGTTTCGTGACGATACCAAGTCTGCCAAGACCGTGGCTCGGATGATTGTAAAAAAAGGGGAAAAAGGGCATTTTACCCGACCAACTTGGAAAGTGCACCAAGTAACACGAAATCGCGCACTGAATTTAACAATATCCCCGCGCTGGACAAGGATACATCGCCTTGCACGTCATGCCACGCTGGATCTCTCCTGATCGCCGGTACTGAAATTGAAATGTAAGCAAGCAGCCTTTCGTCGGGTGGTGCACGACCGCCCACGTGCCCTTGTTGGCGGGGCGAACGTAATACCCATCGATCGACACGGGGCTGGTCACGGACGTGTACAGCTCAAGCGTGCCATAAGGAAATAAGGCATAAGGAAATATGACATAAGGAAATAAATTTCATTCTAGAAAAAAAAGACCAAGGGAAATGGTTACACGAATCCTTCAAGATAATGTATTTTCGACGAATTATTATAATGCAAAGGGGTAATGCTGAAATGAAAAATATATGCAGTTTCAAACTATATTTAATGATAAGGTCTTTGAATAGCGATGATTGATATGCAGCTTAGAGACATCCCCGAATTCTTAAAACTAAGCATTCCAGAAAAAATCCTCCTTCTCGAAGATTTATGGGATAGTATCATTTCTGAGGAGGATGCAATCCCAATTCCTGAAAGCCATAAACAAGAAGTTCGAAAAAGAATAGCTTCATTAGACGCTATCGGAAAACTTCTCACTCTCGAAGAATTAAAGGCCAGGATTGATGCAGGCAAATGAAATATACGCTCGTTTTTCACCCGGATGTCGAGGGAGACGTAATTCTTGCCTATAATTGGTTCGAAACAAAATCGTCGGGCCTTGGTGAAGAATTATTGCGAATATTCTATGGATATGTGGGTGAACTTTCCAGGGCACCATTATCTTGGCAAAAAGTAGAAGGTGAATGTCGCCGTCGATTATTGCGACGGTTTCCTTATGCAATTTATTACATTATAAAAAATCAGCATGTAATAGTGATTGGCCTCTTTCACACGGCTCGTGATCCAAGTTCTATAAATAAAGTCGTGAAACAACGTTCATAATAAATCTAAATGAAGGTATACGAGATTCACGATTCTTTCAGAGAATGAAAACGAATGTATACGAGATTCACGATTCTTTCAGAGAATGAAAAGGAGCGCCGGCTAGTGAACGTTACCTATGTTCTTTTCCCGTAAACCCGAGCGGCGTTGTCGTGGAGCATTGAAAGGCCCAACGAAAGGGCATCATCGAATGCGAGATTGCGGGTCGAGACCAAATCGGCCAAGACACTTGCAAGGATTTCCTTCGTGCCGAGCAACGCTCCGTGAGACCCCTCGACGCAGACGCAGTCGCCGCCGAACGCGAGCACGCGGTCGGACACGCCCATCGCGATGCATTCCTTCACCAGGTGCTTCGTGGCATCCCGGCTCAAGATGGGCAACCAGCACAGGTCAACGCAAGCGTTGTGAAACCGGTCAAGGACGCCCGTGATCTCGTGGTGGTAGGGATAGCCACCGTGGAACTATCCTGACCGGGTCGGTCGGGGAGGACCGGGACTCGCCGGAATCGGGCTACCTCTCGGTGCTCTCGCAAAACTTGCACGCGTGCATCTGCTTGGGTGTCTGGAACTACCAGTACGGGGCACCACTCATGGATGGCTCGTTCAAACCCGGTGGAATGTTCAAGAAGGACCTTGTCGATTATTGCAAGGCTAACGCTATACCGATCGAGAAAACGAGGTCATGCTTTGGTGATAGTGAGACACCATGTGGTCATTGCCTTGCTTGCGAGTATAGAATGGCAGCATTTTCTACACCAAGGTGATTTAATGGAAATTTTCGTGACCATACCCCCCGATGCCCCGTTCATCATGGACGCGAGCCGCATTCCATCGATCAAGGGATTCCGGTTCAACACGGGATGGCCAGTTACTGGCGACAAGCTACAAGCATTGAAAGCGTTCAAGGCTCGCGTGTGGCCCAAGGAACCGTGGATTGACTTGAAATCACGCGAGTTGCGGTTGCTCGATGCAACGGAGATAACACCCGCGAATCGCGTGTTGAAGATCAACCACCACGTGAAGGCACCGGTGCCGGCGCCGCTGTACTACAACGAGGGAAAGAACCACGTGCAGGTCGAGAGGATCACGAACGGGAACGAGCTCCACGTCTACTTGCCATCCACCATCAAGCAAGATTTCAAGATATCCTTTGGAAAAAACGCATCGTTCAACATGCCGGATGCCCAGGTGACCGACTCGCCGCTCACCACGAACGACAAGGACTTCATTATTGCCTGTTTGGAAGCAAACATCCACCAGTATTGCCTTTCTTTCGTCGAATCCGAAGCGGATATCAGTGCGATCGTTGATCTTGACCCCGGTGCAGAGGTCATCGCCAAGATCGAATCCACGAGGGGGCTGGACTTCGTGAGGAACGACTATTCGCGCGTCAAGGACCGCGTTAGGCTCATGGCAGCGAGGGGAGATCTCTACATCGAGTTGGACAGGCCCCACGAGATACTGGAGGCCGTGAAAATCATCATCTCCGCGGACCCGAACGCGATCGGTGCATCGAGGTTGTTCGAGACCGTGCTGGAGCCGGGCGAGGTACCGTCATGTGCCGATATTTCCGACGCGGCGCTGTTGCTGAAAATGGGATACAAGACCTTCTTGCTCGGCGACTTCGTGTGCGAGCGGGAAGACACGCTCAAGCCGGCGATAGGACTTCTCAACGCGATCGAGGAAAGCTACAAGAATGGCTTATTTTAAACCGCCATTACAATGTTAGAACGAGGATGAATCCCGTGGATTATTCTCCAAAAAACATGCCCGTGTTAAGCCACAAGGCAATGAAAGTAATCCAGGACGGGATTCTCTCGGATAAAAAATCGATCACGGTCTCACTAGACTTGCAGTTATCCCAGACGGAAATCACGATCATTCCTGAAGAGCAATCATTCGTTCTCCCAAATGGTGAAAAAATTCATTTCCCTGCAAGTTTCGATGAAAGGGATAATATATGCTATTTCATAACGGATCAACAGTTCTTTAAGATGGAGACATTCGACGTGGATACAAATTTGTATTATAAACTCGTTCCAACCAGTTCACGTCCTATTTTAAGGGTTTCGGCGACTCAAATGCACAAGAAACCGTTCCTTGATTATATAGAACACTTGAAATTCAAGGGTATAGTATTGGACGGGGGGACGGGTCTTGGATACAGTGCAATTATCGCTGCAAGAACTGCCGACAAGATCATAACAGTCGAATGGGATAAGAACGTGCTCCAATTTGCCTCGTACAATCCTTATTCGAGGGAATTATTTAACTCTGAAAAAATTGAAATGGTTCAAGGGGATATCACGATCGAGATTGAATCATATTCTAGTGACCATTTTGATAACATCATTCAAGATGGAGGGATGCCAAACCAATCTGGTGAGTTTTTTTCTCAAAAACATGCCGATAATCTATTCAGGGTCTTGAAACCAAGGGGTAGCCTGGTTTTTTACCTGCCCCGTCACGGAATAATGAAAGGACGGGATTTCGGTAACGAACAGATCCGGAGAATGAAAAAATCAGGATTCACAGTAATAAAACGGGACCCGGATGGCTCGTATTGTCTTTTTGCTAAAGAATAAACAAAGAAACTAAAAAGGCCGAGCACATGAAAGGGACCATCATACAAGCAAAACCATTCGACGGGTATCACGGGATATGGTATTATAACGAGCCCGTTAGCACCGTCCACCGGTTCAAGTACAGCGGGGGGCTTGGCACGTACTGCGCTGACCACATCCCCATGGCCATTTACAGGCCCGAGGTGCAAAAGACCTTCTTTTGTTACGGGGGCACGTTACCCGGCAGGAACGGGCTGGTGCACATGGTCTCCTACTACGATCACCAAACGGGCGAGGTTCCCATGCCGTGCATGGTCGTGGACAAGCAAACCGGCGATGCCCACGACAACCCCGTCATTGCCATCGACGCGACAGGGCACATATGGTTGTTCTCCAGCTCGCATGGCATATCCCGGCCGTCCTACGTACACAAGAGCACGGAACCGTACTGCATCGAATCGTTCGAGCACGTGACCACGACGAATTTCTCGTATCCCCAGCCGTGGTTCTTGCCTTCCGGGGAATTGCTGTTCCTCCACACGAGATATATTGCCGGGAAGCGATTCCTTTTCTGGTCGAAAGGGATCGATGCAATCGTGGAAGAGGATGCCGATTGGCTCTCCGGAATCGAGAAGGGGCATTACCAAGTGAGTTGGCCCGTGGGCGGCGATGGCCAGCAACCATTCACCGTCGGCACTGCATTCAACTACCACCCGGAACCGGGTGGGCTCAACTTCCGCAGGAACTTGTATTATCTACGGACGAACGATGGCGGCTCGACGTGGACAACCGTTGATGGACGGCGCATCGATCTTCCCTTGGAGAAACCCGCCAATACAGCGTTGGTTCACGATTCGGGCAAGGATGGAACATTGATATACGTCGTGGATATTTCCTTCGACGGAAACAACCCGGATAGGCCGGTCATCGTCGTGGTGAACAGCAAGGGATTCCAGCCTGGGCCAGAAAATGGCCCAAGAAATTGGCTGGTCTTCCGTTGGTCGGGGCGCGCGTGGGACTGCACCCGCGTGACGAGCTCGGATAGCAACTACGACACGGGATGCATCCATGCGAATAACCCGGATGAATGGAAAATCGTTGCTCCAACCGAACCCGGGCCCCAACCCGGGAATCCAGGCGGGGAAATGGCTTGCTGGGCCTCCACCGACAAGGGAGCATCATGGGACTTGAAGCAGCAGCTCACCAAGAATAGCAAGTACAATCACACCTTTGCGCGCAAGCCCTTGAACGCTCACCCGAGTTTCCTCGCGTTCTGGGCGGATGGCGATTGCAGGATGCCATCCGAATCGAGACTTTATTTTTACGATGATAGTGAAGGGATGGTTTACAGGCTTCCTGTAAAAATGCAAGGTACCCGTGGATACCCGGAAAAAGTCAAGTAACGGCCCGGTGCAACATGAATCTACCGGGATTCCCATTTTCCTTGAGCCATCACCTTTTTTATCTCCACCGTCCAAGTTTAGATCATGACCAAACGGCCGAACGTGATCGTCATCCTCAACGATGACATGGGTTATTCCGACATTGGCTGCTACGGCGGGGAAGTACAAACGCCAAACTTGGATGGACTTGCATCGAATGGCTTGCGATTTACTAGTTTCTATAACACGGCACGTTGCTCGCCATCAAGGGCATCGTTGCTCACGGGATTGCACCCGCACCAGACAGGTATCGGAATACTCGTCAATGACGATGGACCAGAGGGATATGCGGGAACTCTCAACCGCAACTGCGTGACCATCGCGGAGGTCTTGAAAGCAGCGGGATACGGCACGTACATGAGCGGGAAATGGCACGTGGTTCACGATCGCTGGACCCCGAATGACGGGTGGCCGAATGGACGCGGGTTTGACGAGTTTTATGGCATCATCCACGGCGCGAGCAGTTATTTCTACCCAACAACATTGGCGCGCAACACGACCAACGTGGAGGCGGAAGCAAAGGCGGACCCCGGGTATTATCTCACGGATGCTATCAGCGATAACGCGGTACAATTCATCCAAGCACACGTTGCCAAGCACGGGGAGCAACCTTTTTTCTTGTACGTGGCATATAACGCGCCCCATTGGCCCTTGCATGCAAAGGAATCGGATATCGCCAAATACAACGGGCGATTCGACGCGGGATGGGATGTCCTCAGGCATGAACGCCTCGAACGTATGGTCAAGATGGGTATCATTGACGAAAAATGGCTGCTATCCCCCCGAGACGAGAGGAGCATCCCGTGGAGCGAGGTCGCGAACAAGGATTGGCAAGCCCGCAGGATGGAGGTCTATGCAGCGCAGATCGACGCGATGGATCAAGGTATAGGCCGCATCATCTCGAAATTACGCGAAACGGGGCAGCTCGATAACACGCTCATCGTTTTTCTCTCGGACAACGGTGGCTGCGCGGAAGGGATGTCTAGGTCGTCAAAACCGGGAATAACGAATCCCAAGCGGCAATCTGGCCGCGCAGAGACCAAGGACGGGCGCCCCGTTAATTTCGGGAACATCCCCGAGGTCTGGCCTGGCGCAGAAAATACCTACGCGTCGTATGGTCTCCCGTGGGCGAACCTCTCGAACACGCCGTTCCGGAAGTTCAAACACTGGACGCACGAGGGAGGTATTGCAACACCATTCATCGCCCACTGGCCAGCGGGGATCGAAGCCCGGGGGAAGACCATCCACCATCCTGCCCAGCTCACGGACATCATGCCCACGATCCTCGAGATCACGGGAGCGACGTATCCCCGCGAGTTCCACGGCCAAATGATCCTTCCCGTCGAGGGCACGAGCATGGTTCCGCTCTTCCACGACGAACCGAATGGAAAAGGAATGATCTTCTTGGAACACGAGGGCAATGCCGCGGTGCTGCAAGGCAAGTGGAAACTGGTACGTGATTTCCCCGGCAGCTGGGAGTTATACGACATGAAAACCGATAGGACCGAGTTGCACAACGTGATCGAGCAGTTTCCCGACCAATCCTCAGTCATGCAACAGGCTTACGACGAGTGGAGCGCTCGCTGCGGGGTCATCCCCAGGGAACGTTACATCAAGAGGAAGTACATGAAATTTCTTGGTGGGTTCCTCTTGAAATTCTACTTGCGTGGTGAGCGACGCCGCATCGATGCATCAAACCGGAAGATGGAAGCATTCTGGCAAGAAAATCGTGGGTCGAAACAAAAACGAAATAAATAGATAAGTTCCCATCGATAGGAAGTTCAGTGGAAAAAATGCTGGCACAAATCATACTCGGCACCGTGCTCGGCGTGGTATCGGCGATCCACCTGGTAGGATGCGTGAAGGACAAAAAGACGGTCGACCGGGTAACAAAGCCGCTCTTGGTCCCGATCATCATCCTCATCATGATCGCATCGACATCGAGCATCAACTGGTTCATCGTGATAGGGTTACTTTTTGGATTGGGAGGGGATATTTCCTTGATGTTCAGGGAGCAAAGCCAGAAGGCGTTCTTGATCGGGTTGCTATCGTTCATGATAGGCCACATCGTGTACATGATTGCATTCAGCTTGGGCACGAACTTTTTCGAAGCAATCCAGTGGTGGGCCGTGCTCCTGGTTGTTCCCTATCCGGTCGTTGCGTTGCTCCTGAACAAGTCATTGAAAGAGCACATGGGGAAGATGAAGATACCCGCGATGGTGTACATGGGGATCATCCTTGCCATGAGCGCGTTCGCGCTTCTACGGGGCTTCTCGACCAACCCGCTATCGTTCTGGTTCGTGTTCCTGGGTTCGGTCATGTTCATCATTTCCGACGCGGTATTGGCGTTCGAGCAGTTCAAGAACATGGTAGTGTACAACCATGCAGTCGTCATGGCGACCTACATCACGGCGCAACTCTTGATCGCCTTGGGATACGTGTTCGTGGCGTGAAACTATACCACGGAATACTTTTTACAATTCTCCTCTTTTTTTCGATTCGATGGGTTTAAAAGCATAAATTTTAGATGTGAACATGGATGATGCTATCACCAGCAAGTGGCTTGGGATCTCGATTCGATTCCCCGCTGAAAGGTGGTTTCATATTATTGAATCCCATCCCGAGTTGAAAAATTGCAGAGATGAGGTAGAACAAATTTTAAAGTCACCAGATACAGTTTATCGATCTGAAGATTATGTTGACCTCTTTATATTCGAAAAGAAAATGGAGAATTTCATAACGAACCATCTCGTTGTATACGTGAAACATCACGATGATGACGCACACGTGGTAACTTCATTTCCAATATCTGGAAAAAAAATTGAAAAGGTAAGAAAAAAATGGAAGCAAGTAAAACCCTTTTCCACATGAAGGTGGACGGGATTGCGATTTTGAACGCAATTGTAATAAAACACGCGTTGAATTTACCAAGGGAAATCGTTCGCATGGGATACGATGAAGAGGGTGATGTATTCTATGCACATTTCACGGCAAATGCTGAAGCGGTAGATAGCGAGGTCTTGGCCGATAATGATAACGTGGTATTGGGATTGAATGAAAAGGGAGAAGTAATCCGCATCACCATCTTGAACGCGAGCCAACAATAGTCCGGACCGAAATATCATGCCGTGAGCGTGTTTCAAGAGCCTTTCCAGTCGACGACATGTCATGGTTCGGATTCATTCTCTGTTGATGAACACCCGGTTAACCAAGCATGTTCTCAGAGGTACCTTGAAGGTAATACTTCCATTTTTTGATTTCCATGATGGAAAAACGTCCCTGAGATTCCCAGAGTCGAAGTGCTCTATAAATAACCGTTTTCTTCAGCACGTGATGTGATTAAAGCTCGAATAACAATGAAGGTAAACGCCGCATCGTCGTGATTCCTACATGAAGCCGATCATTCAGGTTTCTTGTATCCAAGATGTGGGAAGTAGCGGTCCTTGATGAATATCCCCGTCCACACGATGGACAGGACGAACTCGGGAATGTCCTTGTGCATGAGCAGCACGATGATCGCCGCTATGAACGAGCTCGCGGCGGAGATCGAGTAATGGATGTCATCCCAGCGAAAGCCGATGTAGTACAGGTAAAGCTGGAGCCACATGCGGGCCAGGTTCACGATGTAAAAGATCAATGATGACCAGAACAGCGCGCTGAGCTTCCGGGGCCAGATACCTTTCCTCGCATCCTTGTCCACGGGATGGGGCGTGAACAGGATGATGCCGGCGAAGATGATGATGGCCTGGAAGCCCGTGCAGAACGTGACGAATTGTATTGGCCCCCGGCCAGGTATATCGAAATAGATGCGTATGTCGTCAACCCACGAGAAGAAAATGTTGCCAGCACCGGCGAGGTTGAACAAGTCAGTGTAGGTATAGATGGTCTGGCCGGCGAACTGGAACCTGAGCGTGGCACCCATCACGGTCACGAAATTGAGGCTGCTGATTGTGTGGTCAGCGGTGATGATGCGAATCCACGCGGCATATTCGAGCAGCTGGTAGCAGACGACCATGAACACGGGGGCTGCAACCGCGAACAAGATGACCTGCTTGATGGTAAACTCGTATCGCTTTCCCTCGTAGGTGATCGCCGCGGGCTTCTTGGCAATGCCTCGCTGCGCCGGCGCGTCTTCCATGGTGTGTTCTAGGAATGAACGAGAAATAAGGCTTGGGCTTTTATGGCAACCACGATTGGCTACCAGCTATGACGGCATGCGCCGCGCGTGCCAACATGCGGAACGATTACCGAGGAACACCGGTCTCCCTTTTTCATAACTAATCGAGCCAACATTATTAAGAAAGCATGAACCGGACACGAATCCGATGATTTGCCGGGGTAACCGTGGGAATCGTTTTTATACTGGCGAGTAATCCTCACCATAATACCCAGAGATGGCCATAATGGAGCGCAGCACGCAATACGAGCATATATTAAACAAGCTAAAAACAGATGGCGCCCTTCACGTTACCTTGATCGACCCCGACGAGATGAAGCAAAGCGCTCTCGTGGCGGGAAAGATGGCAGCCTTGGCAGACAAGGCAGGCACGGACATGTTCTTCGTTGGCGGGTCAACGTGCTTCAGCCAAGCCTTCATCGAGAAGACCATGAAGGCAATAAAGAAGAATTCAGATAAACCAGTTATCATATTCCCAGGCGGTATCAATGCCGTTTGCCAACCCGCCGACGCGATCTTGTTCCTGAGCATCCTCAACTCGACCAACCCGTACTTTTTCATCGGCGGGCAGAGCATCGGCGCAGTCGCCATCAAGCTCGCCGGCATGGAAGCGATCTCCACGGCCTATTTGGTGGTAGAACCGGGAGGCGCCGCGGGCTGGATTTCAGACACCAAGCCCTTGCCCAGGTACAAGCCCGAGATCGCGATCGCGTACTCGCTCGCGGCGCAGTACATGGGTTTCAAGCTGGTCTACCTCGAGGCTGGCTCCGGCGTCGAGAACTCGGTGCCCTGCGAGATCATCAAGAAGGTGAAGAAGTTCGTCGACATCCCCATCATCGTTGGTGGTGGCGTGTACACGCCCGATGACGCACGGGAGAAAGTGCTGGCCGGAGCGGACATCATCGTGCAAGGCACGTTCATAGAGGAAAACGTCATCCGTGACGAGGGAGAATCGCTCGCCCAGATCATCACCGCGCTGAAGGAAGCGGGAAAGGAAAGAATGGCAGCAAGGTGCGACCTGAAGGCCAGCGATAACGCAGACGCAGCAACTCCCAAGTCGGATGGAATAGAGGGTTAGGCCTCGCCCAATCCAACGTCAACCATCCATTTGTGGCACCCACATGACAAACGAAGGTGCGCAAGAAGCACGTGCAAGCCGACCGAGTGCCGGGTCGAGTAAATTGAAGGCATACATCGAAGTACTCAGGCCAATTAACTGTGTTTTTGGAGCCTTGACGGTGATCATTGGCATGTTCAATGCAATCCAAGGCTCCACGCCAATGATGATCTTGGCCATGCCCAACGCGTGGGTCATTCTTGCAGGCGGCATTGTGGTCTACTTTATCGTCGCGGGGGCGAGCAACCTCATCAACGATTACTTCGACCTCGAGATCGATAAGATTAACAGGCCGAACCGACCGATCCCGCGGGGCGACATCACCAAGACATCAGCCATGAAATACTTCTTGGTGCTCTGTGTAGCTGCCACGCTGCTGTCCATCTTTGTTGCACAGCTCACGCCGGGGCCCGTCTTGATCCCGGGGTGCGTCGTGTTCTTTCTGGTGATCGGGTACGTGTACGCGTGGAAAGGAAAACCGTCCGGTTTCCCGGGCAACTTAATGGTCGGCGCATCGTTTTCATTTGGTATACCATTTGGATCGTTTTATATCGTCGATTACACGCTTGTTCCCGAAAAGATATGGTTTTTCTTTGCCACATCGGCGTTCTTGCTCATCAGCAGGGAACTCGTGAAGGGCATGGAGGACATGGAAGGTGACCGGAAGTTCAACATCAAGACGATAGCGAACACGAGGGGGACGTCCCTTGCCCGAGCCATGTCATTCGTGTTCTCGGGATTGGCAATATTCACCTTCACGGCGCCCGCGTTCTACCTCATCAAAAGCATCGCGTTCACGATTCTCATGTTACTCGGGGACACGGCCGTCGTTGCATCGGTCGCCTTCTTGCTCAAGGACAAGGATTCCAAGAAGTCCCAATCGAAGGCGAGCTTGATGCTCAAGGGCGGCGCGTTCCTCGGGCTCGTCGCGTATGTCGTGGCGCCGTTCTAACCAACCATTAAACGAATGATACATACAAGGGAAGCATGCACATGATACTCCAGATACACCCAGATCCCGTGCTGAACGACGTCGTGTTGCTGGTTGGCGCGTTCCTCTTCGTGGTCGGGATCATCGGGCTTTCAATGGTTTTGAAGAAAAAAGAAATCATCACGGGGCACATGGCCAGGAAAATCGTGCATCTCTTCGCGGGGTTCTCGATCTTCATCGTGCCGTTCCTGTACATCCCCCACTTGGCGCTGATCATATCCGGTCTCTTCCTTGCGGTGACGCGCGTGTCCAAACCGAGCACGCAGGTGTTCGAGATGATGGGCGAGAAAAACGAGCGGGAAGTCGGGTACCTCGCGGGCCCGTTCTCGTATGCCCTTTCGATAAACATACTGGTTCTCGTTTTCGGGTTCGTCCCACAGCACTTCTTTTTTCCGGCGGCATCCATCATGGTCATGATGATATCCGATACGGCAGCGTCGTTCTTTGGCAAGAAGTACGGAAAGCACAAGATAAACATCCCGTACACGAAAACCGTGAGGAGCGTTGAAGGCTCCACGGCAATGCTCGTCACGGGATTCTTGTTAAGCCTGCTCGCGTTCAGTTTCTTCGGGCACTGGTTCCCGCGGAACGCACATACAATGACGGTCGAGTGGGTCTTGCTGCTCTCGTTACTGGTCGCGGCCGTCTCGACGCTCATCGAGGTCATATCGCCGAGCAACATCGACGACCTCGTCGTGCCGATAGCGGGGTGCTTCGTGTCGTACTTGCTCACGTTGTTCTTGTTCCCGACGGCGCTCCCCGCGTTGTTGTGAACTATTTCCGTCCTTCATTTTACCGGATGCTAATTTTTCACGCCACTACATTCGTGGAGACCATGTTAATAAGGAAATAGGAAAAAAAAGGTTACGTTCAAGCCTTGCGTTCCGGGGCCTTGGTGATGAACGACAGCACCAGCGAGGCCAAGGACATGCACCCGAACAGGATGAAGTAGCCCGTGTACGCGTTACCAAGCGCGGCGAGCAACGGAGCCGCGAGAAGTGCCCCGAGTATCCCCGCCGTGCCGTAGGCAGTGAACACGAGCGCGTAGTTCAAGCCCATGTACTTCGCGCCGAAATACGTCCGGGTCGTGGCGGGGAAGAGCGACAGGTTACCGCCGAAGCAGAAGTACACGAGGTTCCCGAAGATAGCCCACGTGGCCATGGATGGAATAGCGAAGAGCATCATGGCGGCGGCTTGGATGAGGAACAGGAACGTCATTGCCTTGACGCGGCCGATCTTGTCCGAGAGCTTGCCCCAGAATATGCGCCCCGCTGCATTGCACAAGCCAGCAATGGCCGCCACGTAGACGACAATGGCACCGATGCCGGTCTCGATTGACTTGCCGTAGGGCACGAAGTTCCCGATGACCATGAGACCGCAGATGGCGGACATCACGTACATTGCCCAGAGCATGTAGAAGGTCTTGGTCTTCACCATGTCCTTGGATTCCCAGTTCTCCACGACGGGAGCCGTGGCACCGGCTTTCGGTGCCGGTGGTTCCCACCCAGCCGGCTTGAAGCCTGCAGGCGGGTTCTTCAAGAGAAACGCCCCTGCAAGTGCCATGCCACCCATAAGCAGGCCAGCGGTGATCAAGGTCATGCCAAAACCCGCCACGGGTTCCATAAAATAGTAGATGAAGTTGAACATAATGGAGCCCGCGCCGAAGCCCGCGACCGCGAGCCCGTTAATGAGGCCTATCTTGTCGGGGAACCACTTCGTCGCGCACGCGATCGGGCAGACATACGCGAGGCCGATACCCGCCCCGCCGATGATGCCGTAGGTTGCCACGATGCCCCATACGCTCCCGCCCGAGTCCCCGAGCGCGAGCACGCCCGCGAGCACGACGCCCGCGAGAAGCACGAGGCTCCCGGTGATGGCGACGATTTTCGGCCCGGCCTTGTCTTGCCACCTACCCGCCGGGATCATCAAGATGGAGAAGAATAGCAAAGCAAACGCGAATGGCAGCAAACCAATGGTGCCATCAGTCGTTCCCACGAAATTTTTAATGGGAGCAAGGATGAACGAGTAGGAATAGATCGCCCCGAGCGCGAATTGCACGAGCATCGCGGCCGCGACGATGGTCCCGCGGTTCATCACCTTTTGTGTTTCTTGCGACATGAATTTCCTTCCTTTCCGTGTTTTGGTGAGATACACGAAACCTTCAAGTGTTTTCCTGATGGCGTTCCAAGTGCTCGTGCGAAATTGCGAGTAAGAAAACGGATTGAAGGTTTCCTTAAATCCTATGATCCCCCCAAATCATAAAAATGTTCCAACTCGATCACGGGGTTTCGCCCGTCCAAGGTACTTCATTTCAATCCGAAGCCCTTGGTGCGCTGGAACTGGTCGATCTTGTACTTCAAGTACCGCTTGACGACGGGAGACAAGGAGGGCTCCTTCTTCAAGGAGTTCGCAAGGGAAAGGGCATCACCGTACCGCCCCTTCCTGGCCAGCTCGTCCATGCGCAGGAACCGGGCCGCGATCTCGGGGTGCCCGTCGAAGAACCCGCGCACGTCTGTTTCGAGTTCTTTCCTCGTCAACCGCGTATTTTGCCCTTGCTTGTTGATGATGTTGATGATAATGTACCGCGTGACTTGTCCGGCGATGATGATGCAGAACATGACGATCATCTTGCTCAAGGCATCTATCGGGGCGAATAAAATTACGAGCAATGCTCCAACGGTCGATCCCGCGACCGTGACGAGGGTGACCAAGCGTCGTTCGTCCATGGCGATCCCGAAAAGCACGCGTACGTGATATTTGCCGTCTCGTGGTACAGAATTATTGGTGCATGAAAAACAGGCGTGGTGAGGTCATTCCAGCTCGTAACCGCAACCCTTGCATGTCTTGTCTTCAGGGCCGACCGTGGCACCGCATTGCGAGCAGTAAAACACGTCGCTCACCTTCGTCCCCGCCGACGCGACGTCACGCCGCTCCTCGGGAGAGAGCTCCATTTTTTGTATTCCAAGCTTGTGCATTGACTCGTGAAGCTCCTCTTGGGACATCTCTTCAGGAGCCTTTCCCGTGTCGTTGAGTATCTCTTCAGCATCGTGCACGGTCATTTTGATGGCAGCTCCAGCCCCCGCGCCGGCCAAGGATCATCAACGCGTTCCAGAAGGGGCTGCCCACCATGATTCCCCAGGTGTCCGATTGGATTACCATGGCTGTTTGAAAACCTTTTTTAAAGGTAAACGTGTAAAACCTTCTTTCACTCCCTTTCTCCTTCTTATATCATTTACCGGCACGTGTTATGCATCCATCGCCCGGTGTTATGTCCTTGTTATGCCACCGCGCCATTTTTGTCGGCACCCGTAACGGCCTGTTATGGAAAAGGGAGGCCGCTACACTGCTTCCCCGGCTAGCTCCACGAGAACCGGCGTGGCTTCTCGAGCACGCGTTCCTTCCATGCAAGTGCCACGGGCTTCATGCGTGCCTTTATCTCTTTTAGAGGTACCGTGTTCTCCGGGGGGAAGCCTTCGGGTGCCTTGCTCCCCGGGATCTCTTCGTGAACATCGATCAACTTCCCGTCGACGTTGATCTTCTTGATGATCTTGTTCTTCACGGCGATGTAGAATTGTTCCCCTCCCATGACGGCCAGCGGCACGTATTGACCCCCTGGCCTGCATCGCCCCTTTTTCATTGCTGCCACGAGATCATCGGGGTTATCCGATGCAGTCGCGACCTGCGTGTAGGCGTAACCGAACGCGGCGGGCGAGTGCGCGTCGGTGCCGGCGATGCGGCGCCCGGGTGGGCACTTGGGAAACCACGCGGGAACCTTCTTGTTCCTGATCGAGTTCGAGGCGTTGACCCATTCAAGGCCATCGATGTCGAGCCGCTCCACCACGTCGGGCGTCCACCTCCCGTTGAACGGGTTCAAGTAAGGGTGCGAGAGAAAGATCGCGCAGTCCTGCTCCCTGAGACGGTCGATGCACGTCTCGGGATCCCACGCGTTGGCACGCCACGGCCATTCTTGCACGCCATACGCAAGGATGTGATTGTAAAATGTCGATACCTCCACGCCCACGATGCAAGGCAAGCCACGTTCCCTTGCCAGCCTCCTCACTCTCCCGGTTCCCAGCACGGTGTCGTGGTTCATCGCCAGGACCCAGTTGAACCCGCGGGCTCGCGTCAGCTCCACCATCTGCTTGGGCGTGATCAAGCCATCGTGCAAATCAAAGCAAGTGTGAACGTGAGCGTCAAAGATGGCCCCGTATGTTTCACGAGAAAAGCATGCCATTGCATTGTACTCCGGCAAGCATGGATTATGAACCTTGTAACGCCGCGCCCGGTACCACGCCCGTTGCTGGTGGCCCCGCTTTATCGAGGGCTTCAACGTGCTTTGCAACGTGGTAGAACTTTGCTGCCATGAACGCCACGCACGTTCCCACGGCCTCGTTCGCGATGCTGAATGCTCCAGCAATGAAAAGAAGTTGATAAAAATAAAACGGGATGTCATAAATCCCCGTATTAGTGACGGCTTGCAAGATGAAGTGATAGCAAGTCGTGATCACGAGGCTGGGCATGGCTAACGACGAGCCAATGATGGACAGCATCGCGAAATTAGCGCCGAGAGTCGCTGTTGGAGTTGTAGGCCATGCCTTGAAAAAACGAAACATGATGGAACTGGCCTTGATGCCGAGAATGAAGGTGATGGTGCCAATGGCAAGGCCAAAAACCGCGGAAAAGATGAAGTTGAGGTTCGATGGTATCGCGGGGAACAAGAATGGCACGATGCAAACCATGTTCACGAGCCCGATGGTTGCCGTGCAAATCCTGTACGCGAGGACCTTTCTCATTACCTCCCAGCCGGGTTTCTTGCTCACCATCCAGATAAAAAACAATGCCAATAGCGCGCACGCCAACCCGGCGACGGGGACAAATGTAAAGTAGTTGTCCCTGACCTCGGACAACAAGAACGGGAAGCAAACCAAGAATAAAAACGGCAGGTTCACGCACGCACCGGCAAGGGACGTGATGGCAAGCCCCTCGAACCCGGCGCCGGGTTCCAGTGCAAGCGTCCTCTTTCCACGGGCGTCATGTTCCATGACGTCCCGTTATTGGCAAGCTTGATAAATCTAACCTTCGTGCACGTGGTCGTTCAACGATGTGTTTTGAGACGCAACCGAATATCACCCGCTGGAGAACATTTAAATGGGCGCATCGAGGTCCTTGATGCACATATCGTCGAACTTGCAGCGAATTCTCGGATGGTGCTCGTGGCAAGCACGGTGGATACCGCCATCTTCGGCTTGGTCTACGGTGGGATGGTCGCCGGGTGCGTTGTCATCCCCTTGTTGCTGGTAAGATTCAAGTCGTTCAAGGATCGCGTGCAGAACGTGGTTTCCACATGCATGGGTGCCGCGGCGGTTTCGGGATATTTCGTTAACTACATGCTCAATTTTTTCCATGTCGAGGTGACGCTCATCTACGTGATGATCGTCACGTGGCCCTCGATGGCGGTTGGAGCAATCATCTTGGCTGTCACGGGGGGATGGCGATGGAGGATGGATGGATTCTGCGTCGCGGGCTTCGTGCTCGGGACGATGGCGGTCTACCTCACCTCGCCCGTCGTGTACCTCATCATCATGGGTTTTTCCTAGTGCAACGTCAGCACGATACCGAGCGGTCCGGTCACGTCCCGCATCTCCTTGAGCACGTCCGGGCCTATTTTCGACGTGATCTGGTTGGTCAGGACGAAGGGAACTTTCTTGCTCTCGGGGAGGGTGTTGCGATCGATGCCCACGATGTCACAAGGCGCATCCGGTGGCTTGTGCAGCAACAACTCCCCCGACATGACCTTCCCGTTGCCGTTCACGGTAGTGATTTCCACGAGATCACCCGGGATGATGACATCGTTGTTTTGCTGCAGCGCCTTCTTGAAAACTTCCTTGCCCGAGAAGTGGATCATCTTGAGGTTTTCCGCGGCCAGCAGGTTCATCACGTTATATGCCCAGCTCTTGTGGACGACGTCCTTGATCATGGGGTCCTCGAACAATTTCAGGTACAGCTTGGGGGACCTGAACGGGAGCAAGTACATGAACGTGAACGGGGAATGGTACACCTTCGTCGCGTCCTTGAACAAGCTGTTGTTGATCATCGTGGCACGCAGCTCGTTCCAGTACCCTCCAGAGAGGAACTGGCCTACCTTTTCGTGCATGATCTTCTCATCAAAGTAGATATTATACAAGTCGTTGATGGCGAGCCGGAAGCCTTGGTTGATATCGGGACACATGGCGAAGTCCGGGTTCATGGCCATGGCGTGATTGATGAGCGCGGTTTCGAACTCGTCGATGAGCGGTTCGGTCCACGGGTTGTAGCTGAAAATTGCCACCCGTGCTTTCATCAAGTTACCTTGGAAGAAAATCGGGAATGCTTCCCGGCGGAAGCCAAACTTGGTAACCAGGTAGTGTGCGTCCAACGGGGAAAGTGCATTCGCGAGTATGATGTTGTTGAGCGCTTCCATATCTTGTTGCCAATCGAACATATAACCATTCCCGTTTTCTTTTTGCGAGTTCACGTGGATCTTGGCAAATACTATAGAATATAACACTACTATGCCTTGGAAGATATATCGTTTTTCCAAGATGATTATTCCCCGGGCGCGGAACGCCTCGTTTAAATCAGCGCTGAAACCAGGACTATCACCCCTATGCCGACGAACAGCACGGCTGCCACGAGATCCATCTTCCGCTTGGGAACCTTGCGGGCAAGCCACCCCCCGGCAAACGCCCCGATGATCGCAAGCGATGAAAGTGCAGCCCACGACCCGAGCAACGTCCCGAAAAGCGATCCCGACGTTGCAGCGAGCATGATCGTCATCAATTGCGTTTTATCACCGAGTTCCATCGAGACGATGGCGAGCATGCCCACGAGGAATGAGTTCCGGGCCCTCATCTCGGGTTCCCTTTCCCCTTCTCCTTCAGTGCTGGTTGCCTTATGTGCCTTCCAGAGCTGGTATAGTTGCAAGAGGCCGATGATTATAAACGCAATACCAGAGGCGATGGCGATCCAAGCCAAGTCGAAGAATGCTGATAAGACTACCGCAATAACCCCGCCTAGAAACACGATGATGGCAAATCCAGAGCAAGCACCGGCGGCGAGTAGCTTCACGTTGTGCCCGCGCGTGGCAAGCGTGAGAATGACGAGCTGGGTCTTGTCGCCAAGTTCAGCGATGAAAATTATGCCAAATGCTATGAAAAGCGCCGTGAAAAAGGTCAAGATCATGGTATTAACAAGATCATGAACGATGCCTTTCAAGGTCTGCTCGGTCGTGCTCCTTCAAGAACTCCATGATGTTCGCCGCCGGGCGCCTGTTTCGAAGCTCGTTTGCCATGAATTTCATGTAGGGATCAACGTGCTTGAAGAACGCGAATAACCCCTCGCAGAGGTGATTTAGCCCGGGTTCCCCGTCCCGGGTCATGTCCAAGCGATTCTTCGGGCATTCACCGTTGCAGGCAAAGCGCCACTCGCACGTCACGCATTGCACGGGGAGCTCGGTCCATTTTTTCGCCCCGAAACGCATTTGTTCCTTTTTCGCGACGAGATTGATGAGCTGGTTTTGCATGATGTTGCCTCGTTTCTCGCGTGGCAAGACGAAATGATCGCAAGCATACACGTCGCCATTATGCTCGAGGGCAAGCGCGTTCCCGCATGTTTTCGAGAACACGCATAACCCGCCGGGGTGTCCCATCCACGCGCCGAGCGTGACATCGAATATCTGGACGAATTCCGTTCCCACGTCCCGCGTGACCCATTCATCGAACACCTCGACGAGGAACCTGCCGTATTGCTCCCCCGACACCGAGAACGCGCTCGCTTTCACGCGTCCCGGCTCGCCCGGCACGGGCGTTGGTTCGACGATGGGGATGAATTGGATGAAGCGTGCCGCGAGTTCGTCCCTAAAAAAGCGGTATATTTCCAACGGGTGCTCCGCGGTAACGTCATTCACGCAAGCAAGAATGTTATATTCAACGTCATGTTTCTTGAGAATATCAAGGCCATTCTTCACGCGCGAGAAAGAACCCTTCCCCGTAGCGTCGGTGCGATACCTGTCATGGAAGGCTGGCGGTCCATCGATGCTGATCCCTATCAAGAAATTGTTGTCGTGGAAGAAGCTCGCCCATTCGTCATCGATAAGGGTGCCGTTGGTTTGCAACGCGTTGTTCACGCGCGTGGCTGGCTTGGCATATTTTTCCTGGAATGCAAGCGCCTTCTTAAAAAAATCCACGCCCATCAGCAGCGGTTCACCTCCTTGCCACCCGAAAGTGACTTCAGGAATCTTCTGGGACCGGATGTACTCGCGCGTGAACTTTTCGAGCACGGCCTCGCTCATGCGGAAGGAAGAACCCGGATAGAGTTCTTTCTTCTGGAGATAGAAGCAATAATTGCAGTGCAAGTTGCACGTGCTCCCTCGCGGCTTGATCATGACGTGAAACCCGGCCGGTGGCCACGGGGTGATGCAAGCCGGGGGTTTCTCGCTCTTCGGGGCGTTCACGGGCATGTCCTTGGGCATGAAATGGCTACAATCCTCGCTGGGTTTCTACGGTCGTAGGTACGAGCAATCCAAGTTAAACCTTGGAGAGAAAAGGAATGGCAAGTGGCGATTCTTGCACGCGGCGCGCGAGAAATCTTCCTTGCTATCTCACGACGAGGACCTGGCAAGGAGACTCATTCACGATCTTGAACGCGGTGGTTCCTAGAATCGCCCGGCGTATTCTTGAATGGTGCCCGTGGCAACCGACGACGATGAGATCGACGCCGTTGTTGGCTGCAAAGTCCACTGCAAAATCCACCGGTGAGACTTGCAGTTCCAGGTGGTATTCCACGTCCATCGATGGCGGCAGCCCCTTTCCTGCCACGAATTGCTTGGCATGGTCGATGATGCTCCTTCCCGCGTTCTCGTATTCCCTTTGTAGTTGCGCCTCGTTGAATTTCATGGAGGTTGTTTCAACGGGTGTTCGGGCCATCATGTCAAGCGGATAGAAAATCGGGAGTTCAAAATGGTGCGGAACGCTATGAAACACGTGAACCTTTGCACCGTGTATTCTTGCGAGTTCAAGCGCTACTTCCAAGGCGTGGTCGGAATCCTTGGAACCATCGATCCCGACTAGAATCTTGTTGTACATCTCGTTTCACCTCGTTTACCATCTAATTTGTGCACGCCTCGTTACTTCAAGGTTGTGGTTATGGGGCATCGGCGGGGATGGCCGCCGAGCGAATCTGCGAACGGCGAGCATGGCCTTCACCATCAAGCTCTCCCTGCTTCGAAGGAGAGACGGGTGTCCCACGAGCTTGATGTTTAAATCATATTGTTGCATATTTCCATTCGAGGGAATTCATAACATGGAGATGCACGGGAACGCTTCCCCGCCCGGCGTAGACTTTGCTTGGAAGGTGATCATCGCCGGATCGGGAGGGGTAGGAAAAAGCACGTTGATCCACAGGTTCATGTACAACCAATTCAAGGAAGATATGACCATGACCATTGGTTGTTCGCACCACAGCCAATATCTTGAAAGACAAAGCCGGAATATAAATCTCATCTTGTGGGATCTTGGTGGCCAGAAGAGATTCGACGTCATCCATCCTGCATATGTTGGCGGTGCTGTCGCGGGTTACGCGATCTTCGACATGACTGATATCAGCACGTTAATGGAAATTGACAGGTGGGTTGATTTAATACGGAAATACAACTCGCAAGAAACGCCCGTGATGCTTGTCGGAACGAAATTCGATCTCATACGGGATCAACAGCAATTGGACGATGTATACAGACTTGCCAATGAAAAAGTTGCCTTGTTTGACTTGAACGCGTTCTTGGTAACCTCTTCCAAGTTGGACATCAACGTGAAAGAAACGATACATTACATCGTCGATTATTTACTCTGGAAGTATGCTTGCGAGTGATTTGTTCAATGTATAGAGATATACACGCCCCGGTCAATGGTCCCTCGATACCACGATGAAACCACCCGGTACCCCCACGAACGTCATCCTCATCACGGCGGACCAGATGCGGGCCGATTGCATCCAAGCGGTCAACCCGCACGTGAAAACGCCGAACATACAGCGACTGGTTGATAACGGGATTTTGTTCAAGCGGTCTTATGCCCCGACACCAGTATGCCTCCCTTGCCGGTCATCGCTCGTGACCGGCCAGTATCCATCCACCCATGGCGCGATGCACAACGAATGCACGCTGCCCAAGGAATACCCGTCAAGCGTTGCTTCCGAATTTACCAAGGCAGGCTATTACACGCACATCATCGGCAAGAGCCACCTCAACTCCATGCATGACCAGGCAAGCCCCGAAGGGTCACCGCACGTGTTCAATTACGGGTATTTCCGCAAGTGGCACGGACCATGGTACGGGTTCACAAATGCCGACATCTCTGTTGGCCACTCGACCGAGGGCGTGGCGGCAAGCATGCATTACAGGGCGTGGCTTATCGACCATGGCGTGGATATAAAGCGGTATTTCGGCAACACGGCATACACTGCATATGGAGCTTGGGACCTGCCCGAGGAATTCCATGCCAGCAAGTGGATCGCGGACGTCACGATCCAGGCGATCGACCGCAGCATCGCGTTGAAGCAACCCTTTTTCTTGTCGGTGAACTTTCCCGACCCGCACAACCCGTGCATGGTGCCGGAGCCGTGGGCGAGCATGTACGACCCGGATAAAATTCCAAGGCACGGGTTCGCGCCCGGTGAGCCGGAAAGCTTCGACCAGAAGCCCGGGTTTTACAAGGAGATCGTCTCCCGGGCAGGTGCGTATGGATGGCACCCTGGCGACGGGGACATCGGCGGGTCGTGCAACGTGTCATCGCTAGACTGGTCACCTCGCCAAGTCCAAGAAAATGCAGCCGCGTATTATGGCATGGTATCGCTCATGGACAAGTACATCGGGAAGATACTCGACAAGCTCGTGCAATGCGGGCTGGCCGATGATACGCTGATCATCTTCACGGCGGACCACGGGGATTTCCTCGGCGACCATGGGATGTGGTGGAAATCTTTGGTCGGCTTCGAGGAGGCCATGCACGTGCCCTTGGTGGCGAGCCATCCCGTGAGGCTACCGCGCGGCAAGAGAAGCGATGCCTTGCATTCCTCGGTCGACCTGCCCGCTACGATGCTATCCTTCGCGGGGCTCCCCGTTCCCCGCACGTTCGAGGGCGTTGACCAGCGCGCGGCGTGGGAAGATCCACCAAGAGCAATCCGGAAATCGGTTATCGTCGAGGAACGACCCTATGACAAGCCGTTCACCTTGCGGGTCATCATCAACGACACGTTCAAGCTGTGTTTTTATGCAAACAAGCAATACGGGGAGCTATACAACATGAAGTCCGATCCCACCCAGTTGCATAACCTCTGGGATGATCCTGCCCACCTCCACGTCAAGCTCGAGATGGTCTGTGCACTCCTCTCGGGCGAGATCACGAAGCACGTGCCCCAACCGAATGCCACCCCGCGCCTCCTCGCCCTCCTCCCGCCGGGTGCAAGCAAGCGTCCAGGTTTCTTCTTGCACCACGGACGATTGGAAGCTAGCGATGGTGATGCGCTCGCGATGCGGATATCCGCGACGCATTTCGGCACTAACTTGATTGACGTGCCAATGGTCGAAATAATCGAGGAACTTATCGGACACCATCTCTCGATTAAAACGAGCAACAGCCTGCAGGTTTTTTCTGGCTGGTTGGAAGCATCGGGTGCATCGAGCCTTGCATTGGCGATGGATGATGGTCAAATAGTTTCCTTGGCAACGATTCTTGATGATATCATTGGTAACGATGTTTCCATTGCAGGGTGGAAGGAAAAAGAGTTAGATGGTAAAAATTTCTTCACGTTATACATCCACGTGGTCGGGTGAACGCGCTTGCATGAGAATGTGCCCAAGAAAGAATCTCTCTGGAACAGGTTGAGGATACAACTTGGAGGGATCGAGTTTCTCCTCGTGCCGGGGGTCTATCCCGCGTCCCCGAGGTACCAGGGACTCGAGCGGAAGGTGCCAGCCTACACGCTACCGGACCCGCTCGTCACCCGTGACGGCGCCCGGGTTGTCACGCCCGAGGCGTGGGCAAAGCAGCGTCGACCGGAGCTGCTGGAACTGTTCCAGACCAACGTGTATGGCAAATCCCCCCCGGCACCGCGCTCGGTACAGTTCGACGTGGTGAGCATCGACGAGCACGCGCGTGGCGGCCTGGCGACGAGAAAGGAATTCGCGGTGAGCCTCACCGGGACGGAAGGCGGCCCCACGGTCTTGTTGCTAATGTACCTTCCCAACGCGGCGATCCAGCAAGGACGGCGGGTCAAGACGTTCATCGGGTTAAACTTCTGGGGCAACCACACCATCGACGCGGACAAGAACATCACCATCACGAAAAGCTGGCTACCCGACAACGTGGAATTGAAAGGACGTTCTCCCGAACAAGTCCGGGGAATACGGGCAAGCCGGTGGCCCATCGATCTCATCCTGGAAAGGGGATTCGGGATGGCAACGGCGTACTATGGCGACATCGTGCCGGATCGCAAGGACGGCCTGTCGTCCGGCATCACATCCCGCTATTACAAGGATGGCCAGGAACGCCCGGCACCCGATGAGTGGGGTGCCATCGGCGCGTGGGCTTGGGGCTTGAGCCGGTGTCTCGATTGCTTGGAGCAAGATCACCATGTCGATGGGAAGCACGTGTTCGTCATCGGGCATTCCCGCCTTGGCAAGACTGCATTGTGGGCCGGGGCGCAAGACGAGCGGTTCGCGATGGTCATCTCGAACGATTCCGGGTGCGGCGGTGCGGCCTTGTCGATGCGTCATTTCGGGGAGACGGTGGCAAAAATAAACATCGCTTTTCCACATTGGTTTTGCGATAACTTCAAGCGCTACAACGAGAACGAGGCTGCCTTGCCCGTCGACCAGCACGAGCTCGTTGCATTGATCGCGCCACGGCCGGTGTACGTTGCCAGCGCGCAGAAGGATATCTGGGCAGACCCGAAGGGCGAGTTTCTCTCGGCGCTGGCGGCTGACCCGGTCTACAAGCTGCTCGGCACGGAGGGCTTGCCAGCGACCGAGATACCTGCGGCCAACCAGCCCGTGATGGGCAGGATCGGGTACCACATGCGAAGTGGCAGGCACGACCTCACTGAATATGATTGGACGCAGTACATCACGTTTGCAAGGAAACATTTTCCCGAGGTGGAATGAATGAAACGGGTGCTTGAAAGGATCAACTTTGAACATTTCGGGATCGTTGGTTCGGCAACGATACTTGCATGTTTTGTCATTTCCGCGGTGGGATACAAGGGGATCGCAGACGAGGGCTATTCCATCGCCAACCATTTCGTGTCGGAGCTGGGGGTCTCCGGCATCTCGCCGCTGGCGCCCGTGTTCAACGCCGGCTTGATCGCCGGTGGCTTGCTGCTGCTGCTCTTCATCATCGGCCTATCCCGGTTGCTATCCACGAGACTGGCGGGGGTCATGGGAACCATCTCGGCGGTGAGCTGCTCGTTCGTGGGAGTGTTTCCCGCGGAGGAATCGCTCATCATTGGCCATGCCATCGCTGCGCTCACGTTTTTCTTCGTCGCGGCGGTCACGATCCTCGTGTTCACCATCGTGATCCTCTTGCAGAAGGAGGTGAAGGTATCCAAGCGGATGGCACTTCCCGGCTTCGTGGTCGCGGGGATATTCGGCCTTTTCTTGTCCTTGTCGTTTTCAGGAGGTGGAAATTTCACCAGCTTCACCGACATGATGCTCAACAGGCCTGAATTCTGGCTCGCCCCGTTCTTGGAATGGCTCGCCGTGCTCTCCATCACGGGATGGCTTCTCGTGGTTGCACTGTACCAGTTCCTGCGGGAACGCGGGATGCCCCCCGATCGAGGCCCCTGAGCGAGCTCGTTTTTATTCATTGCTCGAGTATATGGGATCAATTGCTAGACACGCGTGGAGATGGTTCAAGTGCGCATCAACTTGAGGCTGCAAAATTACCTGTTGATCATCGTGCTCGTCACGGTACCCGTCATCTCGCTGGCCTACGACATTTCCATCGTGTCCCGATCCGTGCCCATCGCGTGGATACAAGTCTGGGTATTGCACGAGATGGATGCCTTGCAACTCGCCTTTTGCATCATCGCAGCCATCGCCTCCTCCACGTTTTTTTACATGGCCCTTGTATATAGTGACATTCGCAAGCGGAAAGCAGACAAGTATCTCTCGTCCTTGATCTTCTACTCGGCGATATACCAGGGCATCTCGTACCTGCTAGAGATCGTGTACATGTTTTCCGGGTCGACGTACGACATCAACGGGCTGGTCTACATCGGCTTCAAGATGTTCATGCCGCTTGGCATCCTCGCGCTCCTATTTTTCACGTTCATGGCGATGGAGGTGTTCATCAAGCCCCTTGGAATGGAAAAAACATCGAGGAGAACCGAACGCGGTATCATGGGCTTGCAAGTGTCTGGCTTCATCATCGGGGTCATCATCGTGCTGTTCATTTACGTGCCGGACGGCTCGTGGTTCGAATATCTCGTGGGAAGCATCGGGTTCTCCCTCTTCGGGGTTACCGTGATATTCGTGGTGCTCACCATCGTGCGGATATTCCGGATACGGGACACCTCCCAAGACATCACCAACATGAGACCGCTCTTCTCGATCGGCATCCAGCTCTCGCTGCTGCTCGCCGTGACCATGTTAATGGTCTTGGTGGAGATGGGCAGCTTCCTCGGCCTTCCGGGCCTCGCGGGCTCGACGATGCGGGTCGTGAGGGCAGGGCTATCGCTTGGCATTGCAATCTTGTACCATTTTTCCTTCATAGAACCATCAACGAGTAAAACGTGAGGGAACGCCGCGGCCGGGTATCCCGGTTGTCCATCACGGCTGTTTGTGGCGCGCGAGCCACGCATCGATGGCATCCTCGACGACCGCTGTCCAGTTCTGGTCCAAGGCGATGGCACCCCAGTTGAAGCCTTCCTTGCGGAGCAAGTTTCGTACTTCCATGCCGAACGTGTGGTGCACCTTGACCAAGCAGTTCCCTTCAAGTTGCCTTGCTTTCGCGAGATCCTGGATGATGTCGGGCGGGACGCTCTTCATGATAACGTTGATGGCCCGTTCCCACTCGAAATCCTTTATCTCTTCACCATTGTCCTTGTACAATCTCTCTTTCATGGACATCACGCGAGCTTGCGCGACGTGGTTTATATGCGCTCGCCCATGATGACGGCCATGGAAGAAGATAACCGGTCGGAGCTTGGCCTCATATCGAAAAACGATTATTCTGCCGATGATATTGCTTACGCGGCCTTTTTACACGCTCATTCCTTGCCCGTTCCATCGGTAAAGCAAAAACGATGGCTCGACTTGGAAGTCGGTATGTTCCTCCATTTCGGGGTGAACACGTATGCCGACCTAGAATGGTCTGACGGGACGCTCGATCCTGCCATATTCAATCCCGTGCACCTGGATTGCTCCCAATGGGTTGCCGTCGCTAAAGAGATGGGTGCCAGGTACATGGTCCTGACCGCGAAACATCACGATGGATTTTGCTTGTGGCAGACCGACACCACCGGTTACTCGGTCAAGAGCAGCCCGTGGAAGGGTGGCAAGGGTGACGTCGTGAGGGAATTCGTTGACGCGTGCAAGAACGCCGGGATGGCTCACGGCTTGTATCTTTCCCCGTGGGACAGGCACGAGCCTTGTTACAAGGATAAGGACGCGTATGACAAGTTCTACGAGAAGCAACTCACCGAGCTGTGCACGTGGTACGACACGGAATACACGGAGCTCTGGTTCGATGGTGCCGGGAGCCACGGGCGCGAATATGATTGGAAAAACATCATCGGCGTCTGCAAGCGCCACCAGCCGCAAGCCGTTATCTTCAACATGGGAGAGCCTGATATCCGGTGGGCTGGAAACGAGGCGGGTCTTGCCCCGTACCCCTTGTGGAACGTGATACCCCGCGATCAATACGGCGGCTTGAAGGAGGGAAAGCCGGGGTATTTCTGGCTCCCTGCCGAGTGCGATAAACCGGTTCGGTACCAGACGTGGTTTTACAATACAAAAAACGAGATGTGCATCAACTCCCAAGAGGAGCTGGTGAAGGTCTATCTCTGGTCGGTCGGCCGGGGCGCGAACTTGCTCTTGAACCTTGCCCCGGGCAGGGATGGCTTGATCCCCGCCGTCGACCGGAACGCCGCGAGGGAACTCGGTTCTGCCGTGGAAACCTTGTTCTCGTTCCCCCTTGCAGCGATGGCACCGGACGGCGGCGATTGCACGTCGGTGGAGCTGGCGGTATCCGAAGGGGCACCGGTGCCCGTGAATTACGTCGAGATCGAGGAAGACATCGCGTTCGGGCAGCGCGTGCCAGCTCGACGTCATGGGGGAGCACGGCGTAAAGCGCGTTCAGGGCGTGGAAGTACAGCCGGTCGGGGAGTCCCCGGACGGCGACGTCTATGTCGGTCCGCTCGTTGATGGGGAGCGCGAGCGCGAGTGACCCAGTCAAGAAGATAACCTCGATGCAAAATTCATCGCGCAAGATCGTTGCACACCGCCGGGCAATGTCGATGAGCCTGGCTTTCTTTTCTTGCATGAGCTGCTTTCGCTTGGCGATGCGAACGGTCCACGCGTGCTTGAACTCGCGAGCCAACGCGTCATCGACGTTTTCACCCAGCATCACGGTCTCCTCTTGCTCTTGTCGTGTATTTTTTTTAAGATCGCATGGCATTATATATCGGAATAAGGCGATCAAGGGATCTATGGGGAACCGGTTTAAATATATCGTGCCATCTCCGGATCAGTACGAATCGTTGCATGCAAGCAAGTACAAGGTAACGATAACATCGTTTTCGATTTCATTCAAGACAATCTTCACGCGTTCGTGATCCGCTTTACATGCGAACGGGAGTGAATCCAGCACGTTTCCATAAAAAAACCAAGACCACGCGACCATCATTCAACGAAATACATGTTGAACCCGTGATACTATCCAAGAACTGCTTCAACACATTGTTTCACGTGCTTCCGATGAAAATATTGCATTGAAACACGTGATAGTCGCCCGCGGCCTATTTTACCGCCTCCCCCGGGGCGGGTGCAATTCCATTTATGGCACCGGCCAACATCACACCCAAGCCATGGTGCACCGTTCCCGCCGTCCCGGCACGCGACTCGGCGAGCTCCTCGGGCGGCAACCAGCGATCGGCAAGCTGCTCGCGTTGCTCATGGGGCTCGTGGAGGTCACGATGCTTGACCTCTTCAACTTCATCGGCGCTCGCGTGTCCCCGCATTTCAAGATACGGGTCATGGGCTCGCGGCTGCTCAAGGGCAGGTGGGGGGGCCGGGTCATCCCGCTCGACGTGAACATCCCTGCCGAGACGGTCTACTTGCCGACGCAAGAATTTCTATCGCTCGTGAGCCGCTCCAACGTGTTCGCCATTGGCGAGTGCTATTGCCGCAAGAAGCACCAACGGTGCGACAACCCGACGGGCACGTGCATCCTGCTCGGCCCGGCCGGGGCGAAGGCCCTCGTTGACATCCCTTACCGCACGTCGGAGTTCAAGCGGGTCACCAAGGATCGCGTGCTCGCCGTGCTCCAGGATGCCGACAGGCGCGGGCTCGTCCACCAGGCGATCTTCTTCCCCTCACCCGATTACTACTACGTGATCTGCAACTGCTGCACGTGCTGTTGCGAGGCATTGCACGACTTCAAGCGGTTCGGCATCCCCGCCGTCGTCAAGTCGGATTTCATCGAGGGCACCGATATGTCCACGTGTACCGGGTGCGGGTCGTGCACGGGCGCGTGCCCGTTCGACGCGCGCCGCATCGTGAACGGTAACACCTTGGTCGTGAACCAGCAGCGGTGCTTCGGCTGCGGCGTCTGCGTTGGCAAGTGTCCCGAGGGAGCCATCACCTTGAGAAAAAGGAAAGCGGCGCCTGTCCAGCAAATGTAACAATGCACCCCGGCAACCAGGCAACCTTGCAACCAGGCCACACGCGGCCCCGCGGTCACAGCTTCCGCTGCATCTTCCAGTACACGTGGTGGATGCGCGCCCCGATGCTCTTGGAATAGAACTTCATGGTGGTGCCCTCGACCCACATGATGATCATGCGGTCCATGCCACGCTGCTTGAGGTCATGGGCACACCATTTCAGCAGCGCGCTGCCAACACCCTTTCCCCTCAGCGATTTCAAGACGCCCGTGGGACCGAACGACCCGGGAAACTGGATCGAGTGGCTCGCAAATCCGACGACCGTGCCTTGCCCGTTCCTTGCCACGAACGTCGTGACGGGCTCGCCACGCTTGAACGACAGCCCCACTTCCTGCGGCCAGACGCCAGGATGCTCGCGCCGGACGTACGCCACGGTGTCGTCCCGGTCGCCCGGGCCAGCCCTCGAGATGGAAACGTCCCCTACCTTAACGGGTGGCTCGGCCATCTTCCCCGGCATGTGATACAGCAAGTTCTGGCGCTCGCCCTTCTCCCTGTTGAAACCGTTCGTTCGCAAGAAGAAGTACGCCGCCGTGTACCGCGGGTCGAGCCCGGGCCACAAGTAATTTGGCGCGGAGGCCATCAACCGCACTTTCTTCCGGCCCTTGGCCTTCAACCGCGCGAGCAAGGCTGCCAGCATCGCGGAGCCGATGCCCTTCCGCCGCCACGCTACATGCACGCAGAACATATTGAGCGTCGTGAACGTGTACGTGAATTCATGCTTCTTGAAATTCACGGAAGCCTTGCGGATGATCGCGAGCATAGCAGCAACGATATCGCCGGTTCCCGGGTCCACGGCGATCAATGAAGCGTCGGAGTCGAAATCCTCGTCATCAATGGTTGCACGCGTGAAGGTGGCCAAGTCAAACGAGTAAAGACCGGCATTGTCCTCGAAAAAGGAGTGCACGTTTTTGATGGTCTCGCGGGAAAACGGCCCGAGCGTGAAATCGTCGAGCACGCCGTGCACGGCCACGGCATTCAATCCCCCTTGAACAGCGAGCCTATGTCGACGCGTTCCTTGTCGCCGCGCTTCTTGTAGGAGATGGAAGAGCGCACGCCGAGCAGCTCCCGCTCGATTTGCTGGATGTCGATCTCCGAGATAACGCCGCGGGGAACGTAGCCCGCCTGGATGCGCTGCAAGAGCACATCAATGCTCGCGACGACTTCTATCGGGAACAGGATGCCACGGATCTGGTTGTGCAACGCTTGGTTGTTTGCACGGATGTGGTTCAAATATGCAACGGCTTGTGGCGTGAAGAGGTGCGAAATTGAAAGGTCGATCTTGCGCTCTAGCATGAGGTCGGCATTCGATCGCAATTCCTTTTGAATTTCTTGTTCCTTTTGCTGCGAGAGCAGTTGCGCCATGCGTTTCCTTCGCAAGGCGGCAAGCTCGTCGTCGTCGTTGTCCGGTGCCATGGTGATACACCCGCCGGGCGCGACGTCATGTGCCCGGGTCGAGTAGAAACAAGGAAGTGAGGATTTTAAGGCTTGTATGCAACGGCTATATCTGGTGCAAGGCTTGGAGGGTGACCTTCAGCACGTCGTAGGCATCTTGGATGTTCACCGGGGGGGTCTTCGCGTTGAGGAACGTGTCGATCTCCCGTTTCAAGGGCTCATCCCGGACGAGCGGCATGATGAGGTGCTCGATCGTCCTGGCCGATGGTTCCCGCAGGTCCTCACCCCAGATCTTCTTGATCGTGCCGGCCATGAAATCTGCTTCCAAGGATGCATCGGTTCCCACCACCTTGAGGTGCCGGTACTTCGATGGCGTGATCCAGTTGGCGTTGATGCAGGTCACGACCTTGTGGAATTTCAGCAAGACGAAGATGGCATCCTCGAACTTCTCCTCGGGCTTCAAGTATTTCATGACGCTGTTCACCTCGACCACGGTTGAATCGTTAGAGATGGCCTTTGCCAGTTCCCTGTGCAAGTACACGTCGTGCACGCCAAGGTCCATCATGACGCCAACGCCCCAATTTCGCTTCGGGAAGAGCCCGATACGCGTCGAATCGATGGTCATAACCTCGCCGACGTCTTTCAAGTGCTTCTTGAGGTCGTCCATGACGGGATTGAATAGTTCAAGGAAGCCGGGCATGATGCGGATCGAGTCCTTGAATTCGAACATCGGGTTCAGGTCGGAAAGCTTCATGCCGCAAGGCTTCTCGAGCAAGACGTTCACCCCCTTCCTCGCGCACGCCAGGCCGATCTCGGGGATGAACTGCGGCGGCGTCACGACGCTCACGGCATCGATGGATTCCTTCGATAGCAAGTCATTCACGTCGGTATACGCCCGCACGTTATTATCTTTCGCTACCTTTTCGGCCAATTGCTTGTCCTTGTCACAAACAGCCACCAACTCGGATAATGCCGAGAAATTCCGTATGTGGGCACGGCCGAACCAGCCACACCCGATCACAGCCGTCTTTTTCTTGCCTGCCATTGTTCACGTCCCCGTGGGAGGCCCCCGCGTTTCCGTGCGAACATCTTGGAAGCAGTTTATCACGCGAGGGACGCATGGATTTAAAAGACGCGGGCCTTTATTTTTGTTTTCACGCACGGAACCTTTCGGTAAGGAACATGAAATTCACGGCCAACGAGCACGACTTGCTATCCACCCAAGAATGGAGCATCGACACGATCAACGAGATACTGGCGTCTGCAGGCAGTATGAAACGTGAACCGCAGAAGTATTGGACGACCCTTGCGCATAAATCGATATGCTTGTACTTTTTCAACCCGTCGTTGCGCACGCGGAACTCGTTCGAGGTCGGGATCAGCCAGCTGGGCGGGCATGGCGTGTACATCGATTCGAAGACGTCATGGCTCGGGCAGGACTCGGAGAGCATCAAGGACACGTCCGCAGTCCTCTCTCGGTACTTCGACCTCATCGCCGTCCGCATGTTTCCCAACGTCGTCGATTGGCAATGGGGGAAGTGCAACGAGCAGCTCCGCGAGTTCGCAACGCATTCCCGCGTGCCCGTCATCAACATGGAGGATGACTTCTTCCACCCGTGCCAAGCGCTCACCGACCTGTTCACGATCAAGGAGGCAGCAGGCGGTTTCAAGGGCAAGAAAGTCGTGATCTCGTGGGCGTACCATCCCAAGGCCCTGCCGATGGCGGTGCCCAACTCGGCATTGCTTGCCATGACCCGGATGGGCATGAACGTGACGTTCGCAAGGCCCGATGACCAGTTCGATCTCGACGAATCGATCATGAAAACCGCCAAGGAGAACGCCAAGAAGGCCGGGGGCAAGCTGGAGATTGCCACGAGTATGGCCGATGCGTGCGACGGGGCCGACATCGTGTACGTGAAATCATGGGGCTCGAAAAACCATTACGGGAACCAGCAATCGGAGAAAAAAGTGCGCATGAAGTACCGGGGGGATGGCACCCCGTGGATGCTGGACGCCGACAAGATGGCACGGGCAAAGCCGGGATCGAGATTCATGCACTGCATGCCCCTGCGCCGGGGGATCGAGGTTTCGGACGAGGTCTGCGACGGGCCGCATTCGGTGCTTTACGATCAAGCGGAGAACCGGATGCACGTGCAAAAGGCGATCATGAAATTCTTATCCGAGAAAGGATTAAAATAGGCTTGAAAGCGTGGTTCACGCTTCACGCGAGCTGAAAAAGATTTTTACCAATTTCCCTTCCGTTAAATCCTCGTCTTTCATTTCTTCCGGTTGAAAATCATAGGGCCTCTTGAAATAAACCTCGATGATCGGACCCAGCATCCGCAAGCCGATGAGGATGAGTTGGTTGAACACCTGAAGCGGCTTCACGTACTTGAGCTCGTGTTTCTTTATCAAATCTTCCAAGAACGCGATCTCGTCCTTGGAGTACAAGTAGTGAAACTTCGCGTTGAAATCTACATCCGATCGCGTGTTCGGTTCGAGAATCTTCAAGCGTTTCGGGTCAAACTGGAACATGTAGCAGAACCAGTACTCGAAAAACAAGTCCATGTTGTTCTTGATGAAGGAAGATATCTGGTTCGTCCGCACTTGCTTCTTCCATCTCAATGCTAGCCGCCTCGTGAAGCCCGGGTAGGCCTTGTACTTTCGCTTGCATTCTGCAAGCATCCCGTTTCTCAAGACGTCATTGAACGTGTTGAACTTGGTCGTGCGCGCAAGGCGTTCGAGCATCTTCATAAAACTGGTCGGTTCTGCCATTGTAGCATCACTTAACAATTAACGAGGTCAAATAATAATAACGATGTACCACGCCGGTAGTATGATTTCTGTCGGGCATTGATTATCTCGATCGAATCCTAAAAAACCTTGTTCGATGGAACCATGAACCGCATCGCCTTGATGATGAGTGACGCCTACTCTGCGTATAACTTCGGGGAACACCACCCCTTGAAGCCGGAACGCGTCCTACTCACGTGGAAACTGATAAAGGCCCTCCACCTCCATGAACATGAAAATTGCGTCGTGCTCGAGCCACGGCTCGCAACGGACGAGGAGCTCGAGCTGCTCCACACCAAGGATTACATCACCTTCGTGAAGCGCGTGTCACGCGAGCTCGATGCCGGCCCCCTCCCCGAGAAATCGATAATCGAGGGGTTCAAGTACAACCTCGGCCCCGGGGACAACCCGGTGTTCAAGAAAATGCACGAAGGGAGCGCCGTCGTTGTGGGGGGCACCATCGTCGCGTGCGACACGGTGTGGGATGACAACGGCATCGACAAGGCGTTCAACGCGGGCGGCGGGCTCCACCACGCGGCGGCAAGCAAGGCATCGGGCTTCTGCATCTACAACGATCCTGCAATCGGGATCGCGCACTTGCTCAAGAAACACGCCAAGGAGAACCCGAGGATTGCATACATCGATGTCGATGCCCACCACGGGGACGGCGTGCAAGAGGCGTTTTACAACAACCCGAACGTGCTCACGATCTCGTTCCACGAATCCGGGAAATTCTTGTTCCCGGGAACGGGCTTCAGCGACGAGATAGGGGAAGGCCCGGGCGAGGGCTTCGCGGTCAACCTGCCGTTGCTCCCGAACACGTGGGATAGCTTGTACATCGATATTTTCGAGGACGTGGTACCCAAGCTACTCGATGCGTTCAATCCCGATATTATTCTTAGCCAGAACGGGGTTGACACGCATTGCACGGACCCGCTCGCGCAGCTTGGTCTCACTACAAAGGGACACGTCGAAATATTCAAGCAGATTCACAAGGCAGCGGACAAGTACGCGAAAGGAAAGCTCGTTGCTGTCGGTGGTGGCGGGTATAACATATCAGTCGTGCCGCGGTCGTGGACCATGCTCTTCGCGGAGTTGCTCGGCGTGCTCGATTCGCTCCCTGGCATGATCCCCGGTGACATCATTGAGGAATTGAATGCCGGCCGTCACGACGACTTCGTTCCGAACTATTTCATCGATCCTGGCCCGTCCGCGGAAATAAAACAGTACATGAACGATTTCAAGTTCATGGATATGATGGAGAACTACGCCGCTGAAATAAAGTACAAGATCCTGAATACCAACCTGCCGCTCATCGAGAGCAGGTCGTGAAGGATGGAAATCAATCCATAAAATCGAGCTTCAACAAGTCCTTGTAATATTTCTCCTTGTCTTGTATGCCGGAGCTGTGCTGGAAGAGGTACCGGTCCTCGATGGCGTTCGTGAAGATGCCGAAGCTCCGTCCCTCGTCGTCGAAGAGCAAGTTGGCCTCCGTTTGGAAGCCGCACGTGCTGCAGGTGCCCTTGATCGGGGTGGACTTGTAATCTATGAGCTTGAACTTGGTTGAATCCAGCTTGTAACGGTCCAAGTGAATCTTGAAGGGAACAACGAGATCTTTTTCAATCTTTAACATTGGAGCATTGAATTCAAGGATCTTGCCCTTCTTGCATTGCTTGCAGTCCGGGGCGAGGTTTTCTGGAATCTTGATTTTTGCCATGGGTTTCAACACGCGCGTGGTTCTTGGTTGCTAGTTCCATGCAACCATGACATCTGACATAGTCATGCAAACTTGAAAAGTCCCACGGTGCTGGGCAACGAGTGGGCCGGCCTTCAGCACGCGCCTTCGTTCTTCAGCCGTTCCGAAAGCGCAACGAGGAACGGGTCTATCTGGCGGATGATCTTCATATACTCGTCATAATCTTGTATCGGTGCCGGGTCCTCGATGTTGACTTGCGCGCCATCATCGATTTCGGACATCAAGAATGCCTTGTGCCAATATTTCCGGGGCAAGAGCGTTTCGATGATCGTTTTCGTGGGTGACAAAATCAGATCCACCGCATCCATTTCATCCTTGTGGTTGCGCACGTGGCGTGGCTTGTGGCGCTTGATCCGTTCCTCGCTCACTCCTGCTTCCTTAAGGGCGCGCTCGGTGAGAAAATGAAGGTACACGTCTCGTTGAATGATGAAACCACCGCTGGACACTATCACCTTTTTCGAACACCCCGTGTCGGAAAGCATCTTCTCGAATTTCATCTCGGCATAAGGTGAACGACATATGTTCCCGCCGCAGATGAAGATGACGCGCAGCGCGTCCTTGCCTTTCATGGAGCGAAAAATCGAGGCAAGCTTGTCCTTTCGCGTGTCGGCGATCCAGAAATCATCCATTGACGCGTTCGGCATGTGTAAACCCATGAAATACGGTTAAAATGTTTTTTCCCATGGCCAATTCCCTATTTATTCGCATAGAACATGAGGTCATTCATGGAACGGAAACGACCCAGCACGGATGACGGGAGGAAAAAAAGGTTCCTTCCAGGCTTGATCGTGGGCATGCTGGCCATGGGCATCATCGGCATCATTGCCACGGGCGATTGGACTGCCATCACGAGTGACACCACCGGCATATCCCCGGGACAAGCGATGCCAAGCGTGAACGTGTTGTTGTTATCGAGCGACCAGAATTCCCAAGTAGAAAAGGCATTGCGCCTTGATGGCACGTACAACGTCACCAAAAACGCGTCGTTCACGGCCGCATCCCTGGC
Organism: Promethearchaeota archaeon; assembly: GCA_041305945.1. Taxonomy (GTDB): domain Archaea; phylum Asgardarchaeota; class Lokiarchaeia; order Sigyniarchaeales; family Sigyniarchaeaceae; genus JBGLND01. The sequence goes on along the minus strand of JBGLND010000001.1, from coordinate 259,606 downwards.
TTCCGAGGGGATCGATGTCGTAGTTCTTGCCAACTACCCCTTGGCTAACGGCCAAGCGATAAACCTGTCCACGTACCTATCATCCGGGGGTAGTATTTTCATGATTTGGGGGCCTGATAGCGATGGGAACGAGATGTTGTTGCAAGAATTGGACCCGACCATCTCGGTTTCCACCGATACCTTGCAAGGAGGGGCCACGACAAGCATTAACTATACCACCGGCATTGATAACCAGTTGCTTCTCGAGAACGTGCAATGGTCAAGCTGCCCGTCGGTGCGGAACCATAGCATCGTGGCAGGCTTGAACGCGAGCTGGAATGTATTCTTGAACGATAATAATGCAAACGATCACCCCTTCCTTGCATCATATTCGAACCAGAACCAGGGACGCATCTTGCTCTTCACTATCTGGGCGACGCAAGACGGGAACAACTACCAAGTCGAGTTGTGGCCGTATTTCAACTACTTCATCTACTTGTCGACAGGGTGGCTGGCCGGTAGCGACCCGGCGACGCTCCCAGCATTCGCAACATGGCCATACTCTCCCGTTCCCCACGTAACGGACACCACGATCATCGCAGTGCTGGTCACCGTCCTTGGAACCATCGCGTTCGCGTTGTTTTTCGTCCAGCGGGCCAAGTCGCGCAGGTCCCAGATAGAGTTCAGCGACAAGGCACTCACCGAGATGGGAAAGGAAAGGATATCAACCCCGGAAGAGGAGCTCGAGGACACGTCCGACCCGTGGGAGCAAGTCGGCACCCACAAGCAAATCTCGGGGTTCCTTTTTGGCTTGTTCGCGGGCATCTTGCTCGGTATCCCCCAGATCGTGCTCACCGGCATCGTGTTCCCGCGGTGGATCATGCCATTTCCCCAGGTCGCGGGCTGGTTCGACTGGATCAAGCAATTTTTCCAAGCCATCTGGATGCTCTTCGATGTCGGCACCTCGATAGCCCTTGCTAAATATTTTTCGCAATACAGGATAAAGCAACCGAGGAAGGCCGTGCATTACATCCAGATATTTGTCTGGTGGCAAGTCTTGTCAGGCGTTATTCAGATCGTCACGATATCTCTGATCGGCTCGATGGTGTTCCCGCAAACCAACTTCGCGCACTTGTCGTGGATGGTGGTGCTCCACTCCCTCATCCAGTACCCGGGATTTTTCGTTGTGTTTCAATACGTCTTCCAAGGCATGCAGCGAACGGACTTGCAAAACCTAAGCAACTTGTTGTACCAAGCTGTCTTGATGCTCTTGTCCCAATACGCGTGGATACTCATCTTCCGCTTCGCGTTCAAGAATGACCCGCTCGGCGAGGCTTTCTGGAGCGGCATCGGGTATTGCGTCGGCCAGTACGTCGCCGAATGGGGAATCTTCTTCATCATGATGGGGTTCTACAAAAAATTAGGATTTTCGATATCCACGCTATTCAGGGTCGATTTCACGAGGCAGGAGCTCAAGGAGGCGCTCGTGTTTGGCGGGAAGGAAGCCCTGGGACACGTGTGGGTACCGCTGGCATACGGGTATCAAGTCATGATCCTGGGCGCGTTCCTCCCGAATTACAACGAGGAGATGGGTCTCTACGGGTACGCGAACATGTTGATGCAAGTTACTGCTCTTGTCGGTTTCCTCACCGAGGGCTTTCTTGCACCGGTTTCAGAGGCTCACTCGCATAAGAAGCAGCAACTGCTCGATTTCACGCTTGCCCAAGGTATCAAGTGGGCCAACTTCATCATCTTCTATATGATCGCGCTACTCGGTGCCATTGGCCAGCCGTTCATCGTGCTCCTCGCGGGAAGCAACTGGCTCGGGGCCGCGAGATTCGTCCCGCTCATGCTCGTGTATTACCTCATGCAGCCGTGGGCGTGGCTCGGTGATAAAGCCCTTGCCGCCAGCGGGTACACCGGGCGTGCCGCGATCATCTGGATCGTGGAGCAAGGGGGAAAGATGCTCTTGCTTTCCATCCTTATCGTCTACTTCAAGGATATCATGATCATCTTGTGGGCGCACGTACCGGTGCTCGGGGCCAAGATCATCCTGTCGTGGCTCACCATCAGGCACAAGGTCGGCAAGCCCAAGGCTTACTTGTGGAACTCGTGGGTCGCGCCCGGCGCGGCCGCGGTGCTCATGTTCATCGTCATGTTAGGATTGACGCGCGTGTTCACCGGCTGGTTCATCCTCGTGGAATTCATCCTGGCGATTTTCGTGTTTCTCTTCGTGTACTCGTTCTTGTGCGGGTTTTTCGGGTGCTACGACCGTAACACCATCAGGGAATACGAGAAAGCAACCAAGCTTGTAGGGAAGCCCGTGAACGTGTTTGCGGTGGCCTTGTACAAGGCTGCCGCGCTCGGGTGCAAGGTGAGCCCGGGGCTGCACGGGCGCTTCCCCATCCAGAATTTCGATGGTGCCATGGCTGAAGCACGTGAACTGGAACGTGAGAAGTTAAAACTCAAGCTGTAAATTCAACATCCAACATTCTTCCTTTATTCCTTTTAAAATGCTTGAGAATTATAGTTCCGTTCTTGAAAAGGAAAACGAATAAAAAAATAGACCCTCATGGGATGATGGCCGGGTCCGGGTCCCGCGGTACCTTGCCGAGGAAGCCGGCGATGGCGTGATCCGGGTCCAACCTCTCGTACGTCCCGAATTCGATGGTCTTGCGCTCCACGTCGACGTGCCGGTCGGCCAAGCGCTTGTACAACCTGGCCGCGCTGTAGGGCAATACTAGCTCGTTCAATGCCACGGTAAGCAAGCCAAACGTGATGCCCGCGACCACGATGAAACCAAACACGAAGAACACTATCGAGTTCCGGGCATCACCGAGATCGGGGTACGCGGCGAGCACGGGGCTTCCCAGCACGAATTCGATGTAATTGATGAACGCGGAAATGCCCAAGAATCCCTTGAGATAGTTGGAGAACCAGCCACCAACACTTTCTACGTCTTCCGGATGCCGGTTGTTAAGGCGTTTCAAGTAATACAAGACGCCCGCATCGTCCAGCAACCACGTGGACGGGAACAACCAAAAGAACACGGGGATCGACGCGATGCCGGGAACGATTAGAAACAAGAACAACGACGTGATGTAATTCACGAAATCCTCGTCGGATATGCTGGTTATCACCATGGTTGCATCGGCCTTCACTAGGAAGTTGAACACGTACAAGCCCATTGCAGTGGACAAGGCAAGGACCGAGATCGTCCGGGTGATGATCATGATCAGGTTCAGGTTCCTGCCAAACGGGGGCACGATGACGATGCGATAATCCACCTTTGCGAGCTCCTTCGTCTTGCTGATGGGTTCTTTCTTGATGATCGCGCGCAACCCGGCCAATTTCGCGAAGAATACCTGGTTTGCCAGGACGATACCGTCCGCGACGGGCGCAGCGGCGAACATATAAAGCCCTAGCGTGACGGGCAAGGCCAGCAAGAACACGAACGTCCCAAAACCAGAAATCCTGATGAGGGATTCCAGCGCGGTTGCCTCGGGGCTTGTCCCGATGAAGGAAAACTCCTGTTCCTTGATGGCACTGGTGACGTTGTTGAGCAAGATGTATAGCGCGAGCACCAGGAGCATGGAAAAGATGATGAGTGTCACGGGCCGCTTCTTCTCGGTCACTTCCATCCGAAGGCTGCTTGTCTTTATTCGCGATGCACCGATGAATATCAAAACGCTTGCTGCAGCAAGAATAATACCGGTAATGAAAAAGGTTTTCGTGGTATCATCCGAAAACCTTGCTTCGACGAAGTTCTGCTGGACGATTTTTTCCGTTTGCGTGTATAGCAACGCATCTTTAAGGTGGCAATCGCCAATATTATCACCGTTGATATCCTTCGTGAAGCTGAACTCGTCGGAATAAAGGGTCAAGAAGATTTCTTGGATGACCCCCGACTGGGACGTGAACGCAAGGTACGGGCCGTTAACGACGGGCACGTTAACCTTGTTGAATATCGTCACGTTAAAGATCGTGCCCGGGAGGGGGATGTCGGTCATGTTCTCGCCGTCGATGTCGAAATCAACCGGAATGAACGTGTTCCGTGGCTTGGAGATGGCACACCTCAAGTGCACTACCGACGCTGTGAACCCATCATCGAGCGCGTAAGGATCGCCGGTAATGCCGCCGGTGGTTCCAGTAGCGGCTACCTTGAGATATTTTACCGCAACAAGGTTGGTAACATATGGTTGCCCCCGGACGCGTTGCAGTAGGAAGGACTCGTCAGAAAACAACAGTGCAACGGTCGTTGTCTCGTTTGCCGGGTCGTTGAAACCAACGTGAATGACGTCCTTGCAAACACCTTCAACAACCGAGCTGTTGATGCCGAACACGTCCGTGCTCATACTTGGAAGGCGTCCCTCGCTGTAAAAGGTCATCTGGGGCACCCCAACGAGTGAAATGCACGCGACCCGGTACGCGATGGTTTTTTCAAGCATATCATTGCCGTAACCGTGGAAATACTGTAGGAGCTTGTTCTTGTCCTCTTCTGGAAACGTGCTATTGAAAGTCTCGCGTATTTCTTGATATATCGTTAGCCCGGCGAACGAGCCGTTCGCGGCAGTCGAGAGGAACGCGGAATCGATGGTGAACCGGTTGAACGCACTCGATGTCGGGATAAACGTGCCGGCCGTGAAGTTCACGACCGTCCAGTTGATCTTGTCCCGGTCCGACGAGAGAGCGTCGATCCTGGCAAGGGCGACTTGGAACGCCGCATGAAGCCCGTTCCATGACTGGTTCAGGTAAGTGAGATAGAAGTAGGGCAAGTAGTTGTTCTTCTCGTTAGACCGTGAAGGTCCCCACCACTCGATTTTAGTTTCTTGCGGGACAAGTTCACCCGAAGACTGGATGTCACGATCGACACGAACCGGTTGGGATCGAGATGGTTACCAAGGTTTTCAAGGGAAAATGCGTCATTATCGGCGATAGCGCTGTCGGGAAAACGTCATTGATCTCGTGTTTTGTGGACCATAAATTTCCCAACGATTACCGTCCAACTATCGGGACGAACTTGTACGTGAAGGAGTTGCAAGTCAAGCCAAATGTAATATTTCAACTTTCATGCTGGGACATTGCTGGCGAGCAAAAATGGAACGTGATGCGCAAGATGTACTATCGTGGCTCGACCGGCATCCTCCTCGTCGGTGATCTCACGAGGCCAACCACCTTCGAAAGCATACTCTCTCACTGGATGAACGACGTGAAGGAATTTTGTGGCGATGTCCCCCTGGTGCTCCTCGCAAACAAGGCTGACCTGGAGCCAGCCGTCGATGATTCCAAGCTGCAACAGTACGCGTCAACGATAGGGGCGGTCGCGACCTTCAAGACGTCTGCAAAAACAGAGAAAAACGTGAACGATGCGTTCTTCAAGCTCGCGGAAGTCGCCTTGCAGCGGGCTGGTTCATGACGCCGGTAATGAACCGGAATAAAAAGAAAACTTTCGTTTCTTCACTGGTTCTACTTTTATCGTTCCCTCTTTCCTTGAATGAAGTCCCTCACCCAGTCCTTTGCAATAACATCCGATGGCGGTTGGATCGGGGGGTGCTTGAAGCTAAAGGAGCTTATCGAATCCAAGCGGCCCTTGATTCCCCTTTCCAATGCGATTTTCATGCACCGGATGATATCCAGCACCACCCCCGCGGAGTTTGGTGAATCCTCGACCCGCAGTTTTGCATCAAGGATCAACGGGAGGCCACCGAACGTGGTACCGTCTATGCGGATGTAGCATATTTTTTTATCTTCCAGGAACGGGACATAATCGCTCGGTCCTATCCTCGTTTGCACGTCATATGGAAATACCGACGAAACGGCTGATGTCTTGGAAATCCGCTTGGTCTTCAGCCTTGATTCCATTTTCATGTTCTCGAAATCCGTGTTGCCCCCGATGTTGAGCTGGTATGTTTTCTTGACAATGACGCCCCTGTCGAGGAATAACTTCCCGAGGACCCGGTGCAAGATGGTGGCGCCCACTTGGCTCTTGATGTCATCGCCCGCGATGGGGAGGCCTTTTTCCTCAAACTTCTTCACCCACCCATCATCGCAGCAAATGAATTCGGGGATGCAATTGATGAACCCGCATCCCGCGTCGATTGCAGCTTGTGCGTATGCCCTCGATGCATGGTAACTCCCGACCGGGATGAAGTTGATCAGGATCTCTGCACGAGCGTCCTGTAATTCTTTTGCAACGTTTGCGGGTGGCATCTTCGTTTCATCGTAGCAGAAAAAAGAGCCCTTCATGTGGGGCGCGCAGCCATCAAGGATGGGTCCTGGCTTGACAACGACGCCCTTGCTCGGCACGTTCGATATCGGCGCGCAGCAGTTTGGTTTCTCGAAAATGGCCTCGCTAATATCCTTCCCGATTTTTTTTTCGTTGATCTCGAATGCCGCAACGACCTCGACATCCGACGGGACATATCCTCCAATTTCTGGATTCATCAAGCCGTGAAAGTATGCTTCATCCCCGTGAATGTTCTTGTAATATTCCAATCCTTGTATCAAGGCACTTGCACAGTTACCCAAGCCAGCTATGGCAATCTTGATTTTTTTCATCTCGTTCAACCCTTCTAACCCGGGCTCGTCGTTCCTTTTCGTCGTCCTACTTGCCGAGTTTGAATAAGAAATCCCCTAACCAAATAAAATTTTGTGGGGTAAACCTTATCTCCTAACGAAGGATATTCCAACACGTTTCCCCGCCGTGGTTCGACCGGCTAGGACCCACCAACACTTGAGACTCACGGGGGTTTACTCGACCTTGGAATACCACGAATCCATAAAGATGATCCTCGGGGACATGGGCATCAAGATCCTGGAAGTCTTGAGATTTGGCACCATGGACATGGAAGGGATCAATTTTTTGTCTGGGGTTCCCATCGCGTGCGTGAAAGGGCGCATCCCCGTGCTTAAGAGCTTGAACTTGATCAAGGAAAACGGGTCATCGTTTACGATCAACAAGGAAGGGGAGCAGTTCCTCCAAGCATTGGACACGAATGAGAAAGCATGACCGCGGGTTCAAGGTAATTCCCTGAGCTTGAAACTCAAGTCCTCGATGATGCGTTCCCTCGTTTTCAAGACTTGCATTTCCTTGTTGATATCCGTGTCACGGATGATCTCGTCGATCGATTTCTCGATAAACTTGGCCTTGATCTTTTCTATTCCACCCTCGTTGAACCGGTATATTTCCTTGGTCTTCTTAGCGCTGGTCCCTTTCGTTTGCGTTACCAAGCTGCATATCCCTTGCCCCGTCCAGATGTCGAGGATGACCCGGATCACCTTGTGGAACAGCGGGAACTTGGTCTTTTCAAGCCCCAGTTGGTCCACGATGATTTTCGCGATTTGGGTCGAGGGAAACTCGCTCGAATGAAAATTGGAATTTACCCTGAGCACGTATGCCCAGATCAAGGCCTCAAACTTTTCCATGTCGTTTAGTAAATTGTTTATTCCCTTCTGATAGGAGGACAGGCTATCATCGTCGTCTCGGTCGCTCATGGAAGTTCGTGATACATTTTTTGGGGATGGAATCTTTGATCTTACTGTCCTAGACTGCCGGGGGAATAAAAATACTCCCCTTCTAACGGTGCACCAACATGTCGTTTTTAATCCCCAAGGACCGCATCGCCGTGATCATCGGCACGGATGGAAGCGTGCGGAAACGGATAGAGGAATTGACGGGCACGCTTCTTGAAATCGATAGTACCACGGGCGCGGTGATCATCAAGCGGGCGGAAACCTCGGAAGATACCATCGGGGACTGGATCGCGCAGAACATCATCAAGGCGATCGCCAGGGGTTTTAATCCAAAAATTGCAGAAAAACTCGTTGATGATGATTACCTCTTTGAAATCATCGATTTCGAACGCGTGCTGGGGCACAACAAGAAGACCATTCAGCGCATCAAGTCGAGGATTATCGGGGAGAATGGCAAGACATGGAAGACCATCGAAACGCTGTCCGAGGCCAACCTGTCCATCTACGGGAACACGATTGCCATCATCGCGAAGTACGAGGAACTGAAAATCGCCCGAGAAGCCATAAACCGGTTCGTCGGGGGACAAAACCACTCCAGCGTTTACAAGTACTTGCAAAAGCAGCACGACGAGCTCAAGCGGCGCCAGCTTGCCGAGATGTGGAAACCCTCCACTGGAATCTAGCAAAGCACGTGTAATGCCTTGCCATGATGCCTTTTTCCTTCCATCGTTCACGTGTTAAAAAAATAAATGCCAAGCACGGCTGGGCGAGCTTATATGCCCCGCATCACACCGTTTTCACGCGCTTGATGACCTTCGGGCGAGCTTTATACAAGATGCGCCCGCCACAATACGGGCACTTCACGCCAGGCAAGGATTCAAGGTCTTCAGGCGTTATTTCCTTGGAACATTTTTTATTCGCGCAATAATACACGATACCGCTCATGCTGCGTTCACCTACCATGAGTGAACCTACCATGGGTTAAATGGTTTTATCGTGTCATCCGCCCCTCCGTGCATGCATTTGAACGCACGGGTGCCGGTCCGGCGTGGTGAACTACCTTTATATTTAGTAACATACTTATTTATGATGAAATTACTAGAAATCGAAGGCGCGGTGCGAGCACCCGCGTCATGACCATCCACGTCGAACGGTTGAAACGCAAATGAGCAGTGTCGCATCTTGGATATTTAAGCTAGTCGTTGCGGGCCAGGGCGGGGTCGGAAAGACCGCCCTCGTCCAGCGTTTTTGCACGAACACGTTCGTGACCGATCACAAGATGACAATCGGCGCTGCCTTCTCCATCAAGGACATCACGTTCGACAACGGCGGTTCCATCAAGCTCCAGATTTGGGACTTCGCGGGTGAAACGCGGTTTCGCTTCTTGCTCGGCGATTATTGCCGCGGGGCATCGGGCGCGCTCATCGCCTTCGACGTGACCGATTACGAGACGTTCACCGCCCTTCCCGAGTGGATCACGATCATCCGCAAGGAGGCACCGAACGTCCCCATCCTGCTCGTCGGCACCAAGTACGACTTGCCCAACCATCAAGTGCCATACGAGATCGCGGCGCAATACGCCCAGGACGCGGCTTGCATCGGCGCGGCATACGTTTCATCCAAGAGCGCCGTCAACGTCGAGGACGCGTTCATGAGCATCGGGAAGTGGATGGTCTACTGGGCAACGCTCCCGACGCAGTAACGTTTCCGGATCCCGAATTTCCTTTATCGCATCCTCCTTGACCCGCTACCACCAGTTTCGCCGAGGCATTCCGGGAAGCTAAAACTGCTTGATTGGTTCTTGAACGGCAAGATTAATGTCACGCCGTGCGTTTGTGGGGATAACGAGAGATATCAAGGTTCCACAACAAACTCCACGTGAACGACCCCATGAACGTAGCAATTATCGGTGGCTCTGGATACGCCGGTGGCGAGTTGCTCCGCATCTTGCTCCAGCATCCTGGCGCTCAAATCAAGCACGTCACGTCTCGCAAGTATGCCGGGAAGCCGGTCTCGATGGTGAACCCGAACCTCGACGGTCGCACCAGCCTCAAGTTCGTGCTCCCCAACATCGACGCGATCACGCAAGGCGTGGACGTGGTGTTCTTGGCAACACCTCATGGCGAATCGCAGAAGCTCGTCCCGGGCCTCATGGAAAAAAACGTCAAGATCATCGATTTAAGCGCGGATTTCAGGTTGAAATCCTTGAGCCAATACGAGTACTTCTACGGGAAGCACTCGTGCTCGGGCCTCTGCAAGGATGCCGTGTACGGCATGCCCGAGGTGAACCGGGCTGCCATCAAGGACGCGCGTATCGTCGCGGTGCCGGGATGCCACGCGTCCTCTGCTATCTATGGCTTGCTCCCCGTGGCGAGGGCGGGGCTCATCAAGCCGTTTCCCGTCATCGTGGACTCGAAAACGGGCTCGACCGGCGCGGGCGCGTCTCCCAGCGAGTCGACCCACCATCCCATCCGTGCCAACACCATCCGGCCTTACGGGCTCGTGGGGCACCGCCACACGGCGGAAATAGAGGAGACTGTAGGCAATGCCCTCCCTGACGCGGACAAGGCCGCGTTCAAGGTCTCGTTTTCAGCACATGCCGTTGACATCGTCCGGGGTATACTCTCCACGATTCACGTGTTCCTCAAGGAAAAGCCCGAGGACGAGAGGCCGATCTACAAGGCATTCCGGGATTTCACGAAGGACAACCCATTCATACGGTTCGTGAAGAAACAATCCGGCGTGTTCCTGCTGCCGGACCCCAAGACGATCATCGGCACGAATTATTGCGACATTGGCTTCGAGCTCGACCCGCTATCCGACCGGCTCGTGATCGTGACGGCGCTGGATAACCTCGTCAAGGGTGCGTCTGGCAACGCGGTGCAATGCTACAACATCATCAACGGGCTTCCCGAAACGACCGGCCTTGACCAGTTAGCCATCTTCCCGATGTAGGGCGGGCTCAGGGCCACGTCTCTATCTCCACGTTTTTTCTCGCCCATTCCCCGGCGAACGCGGCGATCTCGTCCACGTGCTGCTGGGCCATGATGCCGTTGTCGGTTGCCGTGCGGCGCGTGCAGAAATCCCAAGAGAGGCCCTCGCTCGCATCCCCGCCGGGAAAATCACCGAGTACCCGGGTCGCCATCTCGTCGACGATCGTTGACCGGGGGACGAGCGGGTGCAGCGAGTACAGCCCGGCAAGGTTCGGAGGGTGCAATGATCCCTCGACCGGGCACGTCCGCTGGAAATTTCCTTTTTCCTCTTTCCCTGCTCCCACGATGCCTTGCACCACGAACAGATTCATCGATAGTCGTTTAACCACCTCGCCGGCGGTCGCCCGCCTGGCGACCAAGCAACAAGCACACGGGCTTGCCTTGCTTGCCACGGGGAACTCCCGGTCGATGGCCTGCAGCAAGCTATCCAGGCGAACGGTCACGGTTTTTTTCACGGGAAACCCGTGGAACTCATCGATGGTTTTCCTCGCGTGCGCGATGGCCGCGCCGTGGCGCCCCTCGTCGGTTGAAAGCCCGCTCATATCGAAGAAGATCGGCGTGATCACGATGCCACGCCTTGCAGCAAGCACTGCTGCGACGACGTCTCCTTGCCTGCCCATGATCTCGACCACCACGGGGTTTTGCGTGCCAACGGGAAATCCATTCATGCCGCTTGTCTCGCCAAGCAGGATGTAGGAGAAATCCTCGTGCACCTCGACACGCGCGGCGATACCACGCGAGCTTCCCTTCGGAACGTCCTTGGCCAGCCGTTCAAGCTCGAGCAGCGCGTTATGCTTGATTGCTTGCCGCCGGCGATTATCCTGGATACCCACGACCTTGATATCGATCCCGCTTGAATCCAACCGTATCGTCCCATCCGTGACCAGCCCCAAGACGCGGGTGGTGATTTGCACGGGAATGGTCGACGTTTCCACGGACGGGTGCAATCGCAAGATGCCGGGCACCTTTTGCAGCCATTGCATCGCGATCCCGGCATCGCCCGGCCTGAAGCAGAAGACCAGCCGCTCGGGTTTCGCCCTGAACTTCGTCCACTCGATCCCGGCAACGTGTTTCAGCACGTGCTTCACGTTCGTGAGAAGCTGGTCGATCATTTTTTTCCTGGTTGCTGCCGATTTCGTGCCAAGTTCGGAAAACGGTACGATGAGGATGCATGATGCCTTGTATGCCTTCCCCGTGCCCGGTTGGTGTGCAAGCATTGCGTATCCAGTAATAAGGCACAATTTACGGTAGTGTATAAATGCCCCGGTCGCATCAAGAGAATCAACAGCCCGTGAAGGGGATGCAACCCCATGCCGACATGTCCGAACTGTGGAAGCGTGAACGTGGATTACGAGGACACGCCGCCGAGTGCTCATAGCGTTGGTATCATCATCTATCACTGCAGGGATTGTGGCCTTACTGAAAAGGAAGAAACCGGAAACGAATATGTCATAGGTGATACAATAAAACAAACCTCCTTCCAGCAACGCATAGACACGCATTACCGGCTGGATGACATGCTCCGAAACCGGTGGAAGAATCAACGAGAGCGTAAAATCGATTGAACCACGTGTAATATCCATGTTCACGTTCATGCGAAAGATCGCGCGGGTATACCTCTCGAAGCCCGTGTTATTGGCCCCCGGCACGGCGAGCGACTGGTTAAAAAAACATGCCGCGGGGTCCACGTTTGTCTTGTCCACGAGCAGCGCGAGCCACGTCAAGGAGATGCTCGGTGCCCTCCCCGGGCGTGTCTTGGTAGACCCCCCCGTGGAGGTAGACGCGCTGGATGCCATGGTCGATCGCGTCGCGCCGGGGTGGCTGGTTGCCATCGGCGGTGGCCGGGCGATCGACGCGGCAAAGTACCTGGCGCTCAAGTCCAAGACGAAGTTGTGCGTGATCCCGCCTGTCCTGTCCACCACGTCATGGTTGAACATGGCAATCGCCCTCCGGAAGAACAAGGTATTGCATTTTGCAGGCAGCAAGCACGCGAACAAGATCATCGTCGATCCGGAATTCATCAGCAAGACCCCCCCGTCGTTGAGCCTCGGTGGCCTCGCGGACATCCTCGCGGCGTGCACCGCCATTCCGGACTGGGAATTGGCGAGCGAGAGGGGGGAAAAGATATCCCGGCATGGTGTGGCCGCGTTCAAGAACTACATTCGCGACGTACTGGCACACCCGACACGTTTCAAGGGTGCTTTCACGGACGTGATTCCCGAGATATTTCACGTTTTTTTGGATGCCCTGTCACTTTGCGGGGCGGCAATGTCCGGGCGCCCGGTTGAAGGTTCCGAGCATTTCTTATATTATTTCCTTGATGAAACGAGCGACCACCCGCTCACGCACGGCCGCGTCATTGCCGCGACCACGCTGGCGTGCTCTATCCTCCACGGCGATCGGGCATTCGTGTCCCCACGCGACCTTCGAGAGTTCTTTGATGTGCTTGGCATCCCGTACAAGCTCGATGCGATCGGCGTGTCCCCCGGTCACATGGCATCTGCCATCACGAGTGCCAGGGAGTTCGTCGCGAAGCGGGACTTTCCATACTCGATCTTGAACACCCTCGATCCAGCAACGCTGGACGCGGCTGGTATTCTCTCGCGCGCTGGCCTCATTTGAGATGGCTTCCTTACACGCGCGGTAGCGGGTTGATCTGGATGGACTTGGTTCACGAACGGATCGAGAGGATACGTTCCTCGCTCATGAAAGGTTGCAAGGATGGCAGGGTGCAGCGGGCATTAACCGATTACGCGGCACGCATCAGGACGTTCTCGAAGGAACAAGTCTTGGTGGAGATTGCTTCTATCTTGGAAATTCCTAGCCCGTTCATCCAAGAATATGAAGATATGCTTGATCCCATCGAGATCAAGAAGGAAGGAGAACAAGCTGTGCCCCTGGACAGGTTCACGTGCGACAGGTGCGGCCGGTGTTGCGAGACCCACGTTATCGGGGTTTCAATACATGACGTAAAAAATTTCATTGAACACGGATTGGAGCACGTCCTTGGCCTTGTGATCCTGTCGGAGGACCGGCCGTACCTGCGTCTCCTCTCGAAGAAAGAATACAAGGAAATCTCCCACCTGCTGTCGCGCGAGATGCAAGACGCGGTTGCCATGTTGAACCCGTCCGTGGAACTGGCAAGTACTGACGATGGCAGTTGCGTGCTGTATGACTCGCGCGGGAAGCGTTGCTCGATCCACGAGTGGAAACCCCTCGAGTGCAAGATATACCCGGGCGGGTACCTTTTCTTCCCTTGCGGTGACTTGGAATGCGCCCCGTCTTGCTTCTCGGATGGACTTCCCTTGGCCACCCCCGAGCTCGTGTCGTGGCTTACGACGAAACGAGCGCACGATCACGCGGTGACCATGTTGTACATGCTCGACGTGGAAACGAACGGATGGAAATTGGACTTTTTCAAGCTTGGCTTGCTCCTTGCAAGGGTGGCTTCCGGGCCGGGCGATTGAGGGCTTGAGACGGGCCATTCCCGGGTCATATCATCATGTGCTTCTGGTCCAGCATGCCGTGTTCCTTGTAATACCTGAAATGGTCCGCCACGGCCTCGCGGAAGGAGAATTTCGGCGAGTAACCGAGTTGCATGGTTGCTTTCTCGTGGCTATAAAATGATATGATGCGCCCCGCGCGTACCATTGCTTGGCTAAGCAAGCAAGGTGCGCCGGAAAGCCTGGACCATGCCTCGGATAATTTTGCCGCGATCATGGCGACCCGCGGTTTCACCTGCACCCATTTCTTCTTCAGCTTTTTTTCCGGCTCCTCGGCTTCTATGACCTCTGCAATGACGTGCAAGATGTCACCCATGAACCTGTTGTCGTTCTCACGTCCGGTGATGATGTACCTCTCGCCGGGTTTTCCCTTCAACGCCGCAAGCAGGTGGCCAGACACGACGTCCAACACGTGCACGAGCGTTGACCCCGATTCAATGAATCCCGGCATCCTTTGCTGGTAAACAAGCAAGATGTAGGTCCCCCCGCCGATGAAATGATCCCGGGGGCCGAAGAACGTTCCAGGCAAGACGGACGTCACGGGCAAGCCATTCTCCTCCCACGCTCTCGTCACGAGCTCGTGCGCGGCGAGTTTCGAGTCGTAATATCCCACGCCGATCCTCTTCCACCAGTTGTTTGGGACACGCTTTTCGTGCACGGCATCGGCGAATTCCAAGTATTCATCCCTTGATGAGAAGGTATGGATGCTCTTGGTTTCAGGAGCATATGGACTCGTTTCCTCGTTTCCAAGGCTACCGCGGGGATTCGGCGCGCCAAGCGTGTTAACGGTTGACGTGAAAACAACGCGTTCCACGGTATTCGCCCCCGCTACTCCCTCGAGAACATTGCGCGTGCCCTCCACGTTCACGAGCCACTGCATCTCCCTCCTGAACGGGTCGAAAGTGGTGCTTCCTGCCACGTGGAACACGATTTCCTTGTCTTGGATCGCTGAATGGATGGTTCGAGAATCCCGGACATCTCCTCTGGCGATGGTTATTCCGTGCATCCCCTCCAGGCCACCGAGTGGCGAGGCTTCGGGAATGAACGCCGTGATGAGGGACGGATCGGTGCCCTGTTCAATCAACTTTCCAACGAGATTAGAACCAAGGCACCCGGACGCGCCGGTGATCAAAACACGCTTGTTCATGGTCATACCGTTGGTTAGGAATCTTCTTAATGTTAGGGCACGGAAGGTTCCTACAACAAATAACTTTCGTGACACTACAATGGAAAGCACGGCTGGAGCCAAGTACTCCAAGAAAATGCTCTTCACGGGACTTGATAACAGTGGAAAAACATCCATTATCAAGAGCCTCGAATCAGAACGATTCATCAAGTCATCTTTGGCACCAACCACCTTCATAGAGCGTTCTAGTTTCCAATTCATGGACTACACCATCATCCAACACGATCTGGGCGGGCAAAAAAAGTACCTCATCAAGTACCTTGAACAGCCGGATAAATATTTTGATAGAACCGATATCTGCATATATGTCGTTGACGTGCGTGATATCGGACGTTTCAGTGAAACCTTGGATTACGCCAAGGATGTTCTCGAGCAATTTCACGCGCTTCAGATACAGCCAAAAATATATGTCTTCCTCCATAAAGCGGAAGATATTTTCGACGGCGACCTTGAGAGCGCGAGGCGCGTGGAACTGTTCAAGCAACGCTTGATGGAAATCAACCAGGACCGGTTCGACATCCAGTTTGCGATGACCACCATCTACGATCTCTGGACGATTCGATCGACATTTTCTGCAATCTTCCAGGAATTGTACCCCCGGGACCAGCTCATAGAAAAAACCATGAAGGAGCTTGCCACGCGCTTGAATGCCAGTGCAGTGGCACTTTTCGATCAACGAATCATCGAGCTCGCGGGTTATGCATCGGAACCGAAGATGAAGGACCTCTTGCGATTCTGCGCGCCCTACCTCTACACGTTCAAGTCGTCCGTGGGGAAGTTACAAGGCATCACCACGTCCAAGGTTAAGGTGGACATGGAAGGCCTCGAATTGTTGTTCCTGGAAACCGGAACCGGGTCGATGAGATTGCACTTCATCGCAGTCGGGCAAGGAAACGTGCTTCCCGGGATCGAGCTGGCAAGCAAGGAAATATCAACGTTGTTGCCCGAATTATTCGCGTTTTTGCGCAACGATTGAAGCCCAGGTCACCCGGGATTGCTCACGTTCTTTTTTTTCACTTTCCTTCCGATCGTTTTAATGTTTCGTTGACGTCGGTTTGACGAGGCACGGAGATTTTAGTAATGACATTTTCGGTCACACTGTCGTGTTCATACTAAAATGCAAAATTCTTGGCGCATGATGCTATTGCTTTATTATTTTTTATGAAAAGACATAAATACTTGAATAAAGCAAGTATACATTGAAAAAAAAAGAAATAATTCCGTGAAAGGCTGGTCTGACGCCAAAACCAACCGAGGTGATCTGGACGTTCATCGAACCCGTCATGTCCCCGAGCCGAAAAGAGCCACGAGACCGCAACCGAAAGGAAGAGTTACTCCGGGAGATCGCGCTTGCAACTGCCTCTAAAAATTACCAGCGTGCAAGCGAGATCTTTCACGAGCTGGCCAATATTTGCTTCGAGGAAGAAAAATTCGACGAGGGTATGGACTTCATCCATCGATCCGAAGAAGCAAAGGCCGGCGTGCTGCCCGGGTCGTCGGAAAGCCAAGACCATGCTAAAAATCGTGGTTGCAAGGCCCATCTCGCAAAATTACAGGAACAAGCAACCATCTTCTTCGAACGGGCAGAATTCACCAAGGCAGGAAACGTGTTAAAGCAAATGATCGCCGTTGCAGAGCAAATCGGCGACCCCATACTTGAAGCGAATTACAAGCACAACCTGAGAAAGGTCGAGGACGCGGCCAGGTCGGCAGCCAAGAAAATGAAATGATGGCACCGGCCGTTAACCTTAAACGCGGTTCCTCCGTCAAGCTACCCGGAACATGGCAGGCAAGATACGGTACATGAACACGGGTGATAGGCCGATTTACTCGTACACGTTTGGAAACGAGATAATCTACATTCTCTGTGCTAGCCTATCTGTCGCGATTGATTTTTTCTCGTGGGTCGTCTCGTGCGCGTTGGTTGCCGGGAACGTTCTTTTGGTCCCGTTAATGTTCGTCGTGATCGTTCCAACGTCATTCCTGGTTGGATTTGGCGTGACCAAGGCTTTCTTCTTTGTTAAAAGACGGATTTTTTTCGTGGCGGGCTTTCAGGCCCTGGCACTCGGGATGCTGGCTGCATCGGGTTTTGTTTCTTGCTTTTCTTGCGATTTTTCGACGAGAGACGTTACATCGTCGGCTGCCGGCCTTGCCATGCTTGGCCTCGTGGTCGTCTTGGTGTCTTGGTGCTTCACGCATGTCAACCGCATATGCCTGTTCACGGATGGGGTCATCATCGGGAAGCTCGTGATACCGTATAAGGACGTTGTCACGGTTGCCTACGCGACCGGGAAGGACGTGGCATCTCGCGTCCCGCAGGAGGGAAAGGGGCTGGAATTGATCATCTTGACACCGCTCGATTTCGAATATATTGAACGTGATTTCGGAATTTTTCACCATTACGTTATTATCGTGACGAAGGAACGTTGTTACGTTGCACAATCTCTTTCAAGCAGGTCGGATTTCCCGGCCAATGTCCGGAACGCGTGGGCATGTTATGATTATGACATGAAACATGGCATCATCCATCCCCTCCATTAGCTTTCCCTTATATACAATCGGCGTAATTAGTCACCCGTGCTGGATTTTTACCCGAGATGATATGTAGTGAAGATCACCGACATTCGCACGTACGTTTTGATGAGCTCTTCAATTTTCGTCCGTGTTTTCACGGATGAAGGAATCACGGGAATTGGCGAGTGTTCCCCGATGAATTGCCACGTGATAGCCACGTTCATCAATCACGCGTTGAGACCGCTCTTGCTGGGGAAGAACCCGCTCGAGATCGACAAGCTATGGCACGAGTTATTTTTCAAGACATACAAGATGGGGGTCCAAGGGATTCAACCCGAAGCGATCGCTGGTATCGATATCGCGTTATGGGACATCCTTGGAAAAAAGACGCGCCTACCTGTTCACGTCTTGCTCGGTGGTGCATTCAGGGATAGAATGCAGCTCTACGCGAGCATCGAACAGGTGCAAGATGGATTCCATTTCTGGACGTTCCTGGCCACGGGCGAAACCGTGCTCAGCGGGAACGACTTCACGACGCAAGGATCCGGGCAAGGCCTTGACAAGTACATCCCCGTCCCCGAGCTAGCCATCGTCCACGAGGAGCATCTGAGGAAACTTTATGATTCTGGATACAAGCTCATAACCATCCACGATTACGTGACCGGGCTCGAAAACCGAGGGGAATACAAGATGCTGGAGCGATACGTTCCTGAAACGACGTGGCGTGATTTGCCCGGCTTCAACATCAACCGGGACGACAGCAACGGCTTGTTCACGTGGATGGGGTTCCACACGTCGAGGGGGAATGCCACGCATCCCGGCAACGACGATGGCGACCAGCTCGCAGAGACCTATCGCACAAGCAACGTCTTGAAAGCGATCAAGACGCTGTTACTTGCCAACTGGAATGAACTCGCCCCGGCCACGAGGGACGATCTCAACGCAAGCCTAGTGAACGCGTACAAGCTGCTCTTCAAGGCGGAAGGAACCGATCCCGTGGGCTGGGAACCGGGCTGGATCACGGACAACGTGCTGCACGAGACGGATTATTCGAGGAACCACAACAGGTGGGCGAGGCAACTTGCCTGGACCGTGTTGCAAAACTTGTCGGTGACCCTTGGCTTGGGAGATGCCATCCAGGTGTACACGGGCAACATGTCCCTCGGGGCTGGACATGCAGCGTTCTCGAACACCACCGCGACATGGATGAACGAAACGTGCACGCCAACAAGCCTATCTCTGGACGATTTACCCGTCCACCTGTCCTTGGAATTGGATACCGGGTACGGGACGCATTCCGCCGAGGTTTCAAACTGCACGTGGGGGAACCACGCCTACACCAAGGTTGACATCACGGTCCCGGAAACGACGGGGCTGAGATTGCACGTCGGCAGCGGGTACCCGTTCTGGTACTCGCCCACGTTTTACGAGAACAGGGCCATCGAGTACACGCTCGAAGGAGACGAGCCGTTCTTCCTCCCGCTTTCAAATGGCCTTTACTTCAGCGGGAACGAGACGCAAGGCATGGCCGTGATCAAGAACTGCTCGTCGCGCCACGTCGCGTTCATGGCAAGCAGGGAGTTCACCGGGTACTTCGAGAAAACCAGCTTGCGTAGCCCGTACACCGTCAAGGACGTACATTACTCGTTCATCATGATCCAAGGTTCGCTCCAAGAAGCCTTGGCACTCGCAAATTTCGTGAACACCAGGCCAACCATCACGCTCGACGTGACTTCAGGGTGAGGGACGTGAAAACCTACAAACCTTTGCAAGTGGAACTGATGAACCTCTTCACGTGGTCCGGGATCGGCTCGCTTATCGGGGGCACCTTGCTCCTGGCCATCTGGGCGGTTTTAAACTTTGTCGATGACGTTGCACAATACATGCCATACGCCGATCCCTTGATCTCGCCAGTCACGTTGGGTCTGATGCTCGTGGTCGGGTTGCTGAACATAGGGAACTTCGTCGTGGCAATGATAGCCACGGGGATGGTCGCAAGCAACAAGGCAAGCGTTGCAAAAATCTTGGCGCTCATTTCCAGCATTTTGCAGGTCGCCATCCCGCCCGTGGGCACGTATTTTGCCGTGACGTTGCTGTCCTTGCTGCGCGCCTGGCCGGAACACTTCGCGGGGGACGGCCCGGCAATGGAGGAACGAGAGGCCATCACGCTGGTGCTTTACTACGGCGCGTTCATGGCCTTGGCATGGGGATTCTTGTTACTCGTGTTACCCGCCGTGTATTTCTTGCCCGTTGAATTCTTGAACAACGCGGAATACATCGAGCTTCGGTTCCAGATATGGAACATCATTTACTGGATCGTCGCTGCATTCGGTATTTTTGCGGGATTTTCAATTGCCACGGGAATCCTCGCCTACAAGAACGTGCTCGCCTGGAAAGGGTGCTTATGGGTAGTCAGCATCGTGAGCCTCTTTGCTATACCCATTGGCCCCTACCTTTCTGGCGTGTTCTACCGGAACTTGTTGAAAAGGAGATGAGATAACCGGAACGATCGTGTCTTGTCATTTCTCTTTTTATTCATTTTTTCCTTCATCGTTGGTATACATGCTTTCGGAAAAGTATTCATTGGACGGGATGCACGGGACAAGCTTGCCCGAAGCAGCGAGGACGAGCATCTGGGACATGTTTGCGATGATATTCCCGCCTTCATACTCGTTAAACGAGGGGATGGCACGCTCGATGAACAATCCCGACTGCACCACGAGCCTTTGCACGGCCTGGAGCACCGTGCTGGAAACGTGGCCGAACGAGAGAAATATCTTGGAACCATTTTGCTTCACCAAGGCATCGATGGCACGTGACAAGAAGAGCTTGCAACCGGCGAGCGTGTAAGGAGGGTCTATAAAGACGACATCAAATGAATCTTTCAAAGCATTGGGAAGGGGTTCCCGTGCATCGTGGACGTGTGACGAGAGGTTTTTCACGTTCATGTCCTTCGCGATGGCCTGGTTCGCGCCAACGATCCGCGGGTCCACGTCGATGGCCGTGACCGAGAACGGCGCGGAGACCTCGCCCTCGGGCTGGATGAAGTAATCAGACAGGAATTCCTTGGCGCACGCGGAGACCGAGATGAAGTCGTCGTCTCCCAAGAACAGGATGCGCGTCCCGTCAAACGCGCCTTCCTCGTGAAAGAGGAGCAAGCGGCGCAAGATGGTTTCCGTGGTGCACTTGACTTGATCCAAGGCGACGTCGGCACTCGGGCGAGCCTTGACGATGAATTCAAGGCGCTCGAACAATCGCTGGTGGATGCCACCGGCATCTGTCTCTATCGACGTGCCGGCACAACATTGGCACGGATTGACCGCCAAGGAAACGATCTGCATCTCCGATTCGACGTACTTCATCCCCCGCTCCGTGAACCGAATGCCACTCGAATCCCGGTGCACGAGCCCGCTTTCCGCGAGCTTGGTTGTCAGCAAGGAAATGATTGGGGGCGCGATGCGCGTGTCCACCGCGAGATCGTGAATGCTTGCCTTGCCAGCCCGGTGCAACGCCACGAGCACCCGCTTGATACCGTTCACGCCTTCCGCTAGCTTGATATCCCGCGCGATAGACTCCAGGTAGGTGAACGCTTCGTGTTTCATCAATATCCGATCTCGAAAACGGTCTAAGGAAAAAGAGCTTTAGGGTGCTACAACAGTTTAACTTTTCTCGGACAGAGTTAACAAGATAGGAAGATAATAAAAAGCGAGCCGCGGGGCGTGTCAGAGACACTTGTTGATCCAGTCCCACTGCGTGTCCACGTATTCCTTGTAAACATCGATGGCATGCTGGTCGATGAGACGAAAACGGCTCTGTGCCTTGAAGTATTCCTCGATGGAACCGCGCTTCGCTGGATCCAAGCAATGCTCGGACTCCTTGTTCAAGAACATCTTGCCATCGATGATCTCCATCATCGGGAAGATACCCGTCTCGACCGCGAGGCGCCCGATCTCCATGGACTGTTCCGTCGGGAACCCCCAGCCAGGCGGGCAGGGTGCCAAGATGTGCAAGTACCTCGTCCCCTTGAATTGCTTGGCGCGCAAGAACTTCTGGTAGACATCTTGTGGATACGACGCGCACGTCGTCGCGATGTAAGGGATGTTGTGTGCCCTCATGATCATGGGCATGTTTTTCTTGTGCTCCACCTTGCCCCTTGGCGTGGTGGTCGTGTAAGCCATGTACGGGGTCTGCCCGCTCCGCTGCGTTCCGGTGTTCGAGTACATCTCGTTGTCGTAGCAGGCATAGATGAAGTTAGTGTTACGTTCCGCCGCGCCGCTCAATCCTTGTATCCCGATATCTGAAGTCCCGCCATCACCTGCAAAGCCAACGACCGTGATCTTGTCATCCAACCCGAGGGCCTCCAAGGCAGCAACGATGCCCGATGCGGAGGCCGCGGTGGTCTCGAATGTAGTGTGGATCACGTTCAGGTTCACGGCGCTCGATCTCGGGTAGAGACCGTGCAAGACGGTGAGGCACGACGCGGGAACCGTCAGTATAGTGTCCTTGCCGAGCGCCTTGAGGGCCATCCTGTACATCAAGCTCATGGAACATCCTTGGCACGACCGGTTGCCCGATAGCACGAATTCATCCCCCGGCAGGTCGTCCGGCTTGAGCTTGGGAAAAGCAATCGTGTCCTTCATTCGTCCATCAACCCCAGCCACGTTGTTTCGTCGTGTATCTCGTTGTTCTTCGCGCGCTCGAGAGCAATCTTGGTGCCTTTGATGACATGATCGGTGGTGAAATCACGACCCCCGATGCCGACGATGAACCCGGTGATGTAAGGAGCGTCTTTAACGTTGCTGAAGCTGGCCTTCAACTCGGAACATAACGCGCCTTCCAAGCCATATGCAACGTCCCTATCAAACACGACAGCGGTCTTGACGTTTTTCAAGGCATCACGAAGCCGCTGCTTCGGGAAGGGCCTGAACAACCTGACGGTGAGCACGCCGGCCTTGATGCCTTGTGCCCGCAAGGCATCGATTGCCGTCTTTGCCTGGCTCGACACCGATCCCATCCCGAGGATGGCAACATCGGCATCATCGAACCGGTACCCGCGCACGGCACCACCGTGATCACGGCCAGAAATCGCGGCAAACTCCTTCTCCACTTCTTCCATGACGATGATCGAGCCTTCCAAGGCTTTTTGCATCCGGTGGCGCAGTTCCATGTACGCCGGGAACCCTTCCTTCGGATCGGGAAGGGTGACGGGGTTCACCCCGACGGGATCGTCCATGCGATTGGCGAGCATGAGATGAGATTGGAACGGGGGCAAGAAGCCATCGACTTCCTCTTGCGCGAGCAACTCGGTGGGCATCATGGTATGGCTCAGGATGTACCCGTCGTAGCAGACCATCACGGGAAGGTACACCCGTTTATCTTGGGCGATCTTGAATGCCTCGAGCACGGTGTCGTAAATCTCCTGGTTATCCTCGCAAAATATCTGCATCCAGCCCGTGTCCCGCTGGCTGATCGCGTCCTGGTGGTCTGTCCACACCGACCACGGGGCGCCTATCGCGCGCGTCACGACGCACATGACGATGGGCAATCGCGTCCCGGCTGCCCATGCAAGCTGCTCGTTCATGTACGTGAGGCCGTGCGACGACGTAGCGGTGAACACGCGCGCGCCCGTGATGCTTGCAGAACACAACGACGCGATCGCGCTCTGTTCGGATTCCACGCGTATCATGCGCGAATCCATCTCGCCGTTCTCAATGAACTCGGATAATTTTTCCACGACAGGGCTCTGTGGCGTGATGGGGTATGCAGCGATGACTTGCACGTGGGCTTGGCGGACGGCATGGGACGTCGCGTGGTTGCCAGGGATGATGAGTGTCGTCCGGCCTTCGCGCCCGGGGTTTGGGGAATCCTTTGTCACGGTCATAGCTCACTCCTCAACCATCTTTATCGCCTTGTGGGGGCATTCATGAGCACATATGCCACAACCTTTGCAATAATCGTAGTTCACGACAGGCGGGCGCGTCCGGGATGTGGCATTTTCTGGACAGTACATCCAGCAATAATGGCATCTTGCCTTGTCGCTTTTAGTTAGCACGCATTTTTCCCGGTCTAACACTGGCCTGAAAGCGCGCCACGTTCCCGTTTTGCCACCCTCACCGACGCGAGGGTGTTGCACGGCTGCAATAACGGTTTTCGGGTTTTTATCGATCTTATCCATTGCGCATCACTTGAATACGTTTATAGCATCGTAAGCCAGCCTAGCGCCTTTTTCATTGAGCGCTGCCTTCTCGGGGTCTGGAAATTGCCCGCGGATCGATTGGATCATAATTTCAAGGGGGATTGCATCGAACATCTTGGCCAATGCACCAAGCACGGGCGTGTTCACGATGGGCTCGTTGCCGCCCTTCATGAGATTGATATCGAGGCAGATTTTCATGATATCGACGACGCCAACGGTGATGCCCTCGGGAAATTTACAAACATTTTTTAATCCGTCCATGTCGCCGTTCCAATTCACGAGCAACATACCACCTTTTTTTATCGTCTCTGCAGGATTGAGAGATTTAAAGATGCTCGGGTCCATGACGACGACGATGTCTGGATCGTATATCTTGGCCCTGTCATAAATTTCAAATTTCGATATCCGTGCATATGCGCTTACCGGAGCACCACGTCGTTCGGGACCAAAGAGGGGGAAAGCCATGACGTGCGGAAATTTACTGTACGCTGCCATCACGAAAATATTAGCCGCGGTAACGGCACCTTGACCGCCTCGTCCGTGGAATGCAATCGAAATCTGCGAGTTCATGTGTTCCATTGTGCCAATCTCCAGTAAAAAATGGAGGAAACTAAAACAGAGGTAGTTAGAATCCTTTAAGATCCTTTCCTTTTTACTAGATAACAACCGGTGATTGGGCACGGCGGAGAATATCCCTACAATAAGGTTCTTGCTGGACGTGGCAAGGGCATACAAGGAGATCATGATTAACAAGCAGCCGCGCGTGGTCATTATCAAGAGGTACCGTGAACTTTACAAAAACCGGGTTGAACAAGAGAAAGTCTTCAAGTATATCCAATTGGGCATTAAATATCATAAATTTCTCGATTACATCTCTACACGGTGCAAGATGAATCCAAAGTTATATTCAAACATGCCGGAAAGTCATGATTTCATAAATAACGCTGTCCTTTGCTACTTGTTGAGCCATTTCCTTGAAATGGGAGGGCCAGATACATTCGACACGCGAGAGAAAAACGAGGCAAGGAGAAAGGCGGACCTCTTAGGGCAACGGGACGGATTCAACGCGGCCTCGTGGCGCGATGTCACGCGATGCTTGCTCGAGGGCAAGTGGACAGAAAAACCCGCAAGCATGCAATTGCACGAGTGGTACTCTCTCCGGTATTCCCACCCGCGCTACATGGTGGCACGGCTGGTAAGCCTGGTGGGCATCGACCGTACCAAGCTACTCCTCCAGCACCACCAGCAAGAAGAACGCTTCTACGTGCTTTTAAAGGATGAAATTGCGGGATTCGACTTCTTGAAGTACTTGAAATCAAGACGGTTCGTGTTCCAACGCGACCGCACCTTTCCAAACCTCATCCACGTGCCAAGCATCCCCGGATGGAAGCACGACGTCGTTTCCCGCGTGATCGCCCGGCGCGACGATATCATCATCCAAGACCTCGGTAGCGTGGCCGCCGTGGAAGCACTCGGGATTCGAGAAGGTGACACCGTGCTGGATGCTTGCGCAGCGCCGTTCCAGAAAACGCGAGCAATGTCGTGGAAATGCAAGCAACGGGGGCTCATCGTGGCGATCGACCGGGACGTGACCCGCATGGCATGCAACTTGGAACGAACGAACGCGGGAACATGGTGGTACGCCTTGGCCACGGATAGCACTTGGCTCGATCGTGCCTTGCGGGGATTCACGCCTAACAAGGTGCTGATTGACGCGCCTTGCAGCGGCTCGGGCTCGATCGGGGGGTATCCAGAGTTGAAATTCATGCAGGACGAGAAGACGGTCGCTCGCCATACCGGCATCCAACGGGATATCTGTGCCGCCATGATCAACGCTGCGAAACAATGGGATTGGAAAAACACGGAGTTCTTGTATAGCACGTGTTCGTATTACCCTGAAGAGGGGGAAGATATAATCGATCAGTTCAGCGCGGATATTTCCTTGGTGGACTTGCACGACCCTCATGTTTCGCCCGTGGCAAGAGCGGGATTTTCAACAGGATGGAAGGGTTATTCATGTTCCACGAAAGTGGTGCGCACGTTTCCGGACAAGGATTTTTCACGCGCATTTTTCCTTGCCAAGTTCAAGGTGCGTATTTGAGGAAATTACGTTAGTATAATAACGAATTGGAAGATTAACTGGTGAAAGGTTCCCATCTGGCTCCCAGATCGTGGCCGCACGGGGAGTTTCCCGCGGTACATGGCCACGTGCAGAAGCCCAGCGCGTATTTAAGGAGACGCGTACAAGATTGTAATATCACCTAAATCAAAACGAGATGAGTCACGTGGTTTTCCAGCTTCCCCCGGGTGAAACATTATTTAGCCTATTGGGCGTCGAACATGTAATGCAATTTTTCGAGCTCGTGTTGATGGCCGTCGTCGTCAATTACTTCCTCTACTACGGCATGAATTTCTTCAAGAAATCCCGCGACCGGTCGGCGTTCGAGATTGAACGCAAATTGAACGTGGGATATGGTTTCTTCTTCATCGGTCTTGCAATCGGTTACGGGACGTACGTGGCCGACAGGATAGGGCGATTCTACACGCAAAGCTCGACTGATAATGGCCGGCTGTTCTGGCAGGATTCAGACTATGGTGTCGGTTTTGTCTCCGCGATAAACAGGGATTATATCTTGCTCACGTTCGTTGGCCTCGGCATAGGATTGATCTTCTTGGCGTATGTCGTCGAAAAATACATCTTGAACAGGAAGGTGGTCTTGGCTTGGATCACCACAGGAGGGTTCGTGTTTTCCATCCTGTTGCGCCCGATCGAGCTCGCGATCTTTCCGGTCTACCCTGAAGTGGTTGAATATCTCGGTTACGTTATATACGCCGTCTTGTTGCTCGTTCTAGTCATGCTGCTGTTGCTGTATGGCACGATCGCCAAGAATGCCCCCCCGCGATCCGACCTCTGGAACAGGAGCATCTCCTTCATCATCGGCATCTTGCTGATGGTCGTTATGCTCATGTTCGGTAACAACCAACTCTCACGGGGAGACGACTTCATAGGCGAGAATTTACTCGGCCCCATCATCACCCTCGCGGCCTTGTTCATCATGAACTACGGGTTTTCCAAGAAGAGAGATTGAGCGCGTACCTTTTTGTTTTTTTATTTTTATATCCCGAGCGTTTTCCGCAAGTAGTGCCCCGTGTAGGATTTCTTGTTCCGTGCAACCTCCTCTGGAGTGCCTTCGGCAACGAGGAACCCGCCCTTGCCACCGCCATCCGGGCCGAGATCGATGATCCAGTCAGCGCACTTGATCACGTCCATGTTATGCTCGATGACGATGACGGTATTCCCGCGGTCCACGAGCTCGTTCAAGACCACCATTAATTTCTTCACGTCTGCGAAGTGCAGCCCGGTCGTGGGCTCGTCGAGGATGTACAGCGTCCGCCCCGTCGCAGTTTTGCTCAGCTCCTTGGCAAGCTTCATGCGCTGGGCTTCCCCGCCGGACATCGTCGGGGCGATCTGGCCGAGTTCCATGTATGCCAGGCCCACGTCGAGCAATGTCTTGAGCTTCTGCCGGATCTTCGGGTGGTTCTCGAAGAATTCCATGGCTTCCTCGACGGTGAGGTTGAGCACGTCATCGATGTTTTTATCCCTGTACCGGACTTCCAGCGTCTCGGCGTTGTACCGCTTTCCCTTACAAACGCTGCACGTGACATAGACGTTCGGCAAGAAGTGCATCTCGATCTCGAGGAACCCCGAACCGCCGCAATTCTCGCACCGGCCGCCCTTGTTGTTGAACGAGAAACGTCCCTTGTTGTATCCCCGTGCCTTCGCACCTGGTGCCGCGGCGAAAATGTCGCGGATGTCATCGAACACCTTCGTGTAGGTGACCACGTTCGACCTGGGGGTGCGGCCGATGGGCGACTGGTCGATGTCGATGATCTTGTCGATGAAGTTGGTGCCCTCGATGCCGTCGAAATCCCCGGGCGTCTCCTTTGCCTTGTTTATCGCCCGAGCAAGTGCCTTGTACAATATCTCGTTAACGAGCGACGACTTCCCCGCACCCGAAACGCCCGTGATGACCGAGAGCACGCCGAGGGGGAAGTTAACCGTGATGTTCTTGAGGTTGTTGTGCCTCGCGCCGGTGACCTTGATTCGTTCGGGGCCAGGCTTCCGCCGCTCCAGCGGTATCGCTATCGATTCCCGCTCGGACAAGAACTGGCCGGTCAGCGACTTTGGCTCGGAGATGATGTCATCGATGGTGCCTTGAACGACGATTTCACCACCGTGCACGCCGGGCCCGGGGCCGAGATCGAGGATGTGATCGGCATGTCTCATGAAATCCTCGTCGTGCTCGATGACCAAGACGCTGTTCCCGATATCCTTGAGTTGTTTCAGCATTTTTATGAGCTGTAGCTTGTCCTTCGCGTGCAGCCCGATGGAAGGCTCGTCGAGGACATATAAAACCCCAACAAGCGAGGACCCTATTTGCGAGGCAAGCCGGATGCGCTGGCTTTCACCCCCGGACAACGTGCCGGCGGTGCGGCTCAACGACAGGTAATCCAAGTTCACGTTCACGAGGAAATTCAAGCGTGCCTTGATCTCCTTGATGACTTCCTTCACGATCTGCTTCTCTTGCGCGGAGAGGTTCTTCTCGATACCGTCCATGAATACCAGCGCGTCCGCGATGGCCAGCTCCGACACGTCGTAGATGTTCTTGTCCTCGATGGTCACGGACAGGCTCTCGGGCTTCAACCGCTTTCCCTTGCATTCCGTGCATGGCTTCTCGGACATGAACTGGGAATAATAATCGCGGGCCATGGTGGAATTGGTTTCATGGTACCTGCGGTTTATCGTGTTGAATATCCCTTCCCATGCCCGCTTCATGGTACCCGTGTACATGAGCTCGGAATCATCTCCACCGAATTGAAAATTGAACGCGAATTTCTGGTCATCAGAGCCGAGCAACAGTGTTTCGAGGAATTCCTTATCGAGCTGGTTCACCGGGCCCTCGAAGTCTTGCTTGAACAGCCTGAAGAGCTCCTTGATCATGCGCCAGCTGTACGAGTTCACGTTCCCGAAGCCGGGAATCTTCTCGAGCCCCGACTGGTAGATGGGCTGGTCGGTGTCCACGATGATCAAGTTCGGGTCGAAATCCATCATCGAACCGAGGCCATTGCACGCGGGGCAAGCACCAATCGGGTTGTTGAAGGAAAACATGCGAGGGGTGATTTCCTGGAACGAGATGCCACATGCGGTACAAGCGAACTTCTCGCTGAATTCCTGCACGGTGCCATCCCCCTTTTCAATATACACCATCCCGTCAGATAATCGCAGGGCGTTTTCGACGGCATCGGCAAGGCGGGTCTTCACGTTCGCGCCCGTGACCAGCCTGTCGACGATGACGAACACGTCGTGGCGCTTGTTCTTGTCGAGACTCGGGTTATCGTCAAGGGACAGCACGTCCCCGTCGGCCTTCACCCGCACGTACCCTTGCTGCTTGTACGTCTTGAACTCGTCCACGAACGTCCCCTTTTTTTGTCGTGCAACGGGCGCCATGACCTGGATCTTGGTATCATCGTCGTAGGCGAGTACCTTCTCGATGATCTGTTGCGATGTCTGGGGGGTGATGGGCTTGCCACATTGCGGGCAAAACGGCTTCCCGATGTGGCCGAAGAGCAAGCGCAGGTAGTCATGTATCTCGGTCACGGTGCCCACGGTGGATCGCGGGTTTTTCGACACGGTTTTTTGCTCGATGGCTATGGCGGGCGAGAGTCCCTCGATGAAATCCACGTCCGGCTTGTTGAGCTCGCCAAGGAACTGCCTTGCATATGTCGAGAGTGATTCCAAGTAACGCCTTTGCCCCTCAGCATAGATCGTGTCCATCGCGAGCGAAGACTTTCCACTACCAGACACACCAGTAACAATTACGAGCTGGTCACGTGGAATCTTCACGTCGATATTTTTCAAGTTGTGTTGGCGCGCGCCCTTGACGTGGATGTACTCGTCCGCCATGAGATGTAAGCCTTGATAACCATCTATATAAGTTGTTGTGGAACGAATTTGTGGATCAACTACGGGAATGGCCGGCCTCCCTTAACCTTGACCTTATGGGATAGAAGGAACGACCTACCACAGCCGGACCGTCGCCAGTGGGCATCCCATCATGGTCTCCGTCCCGGTGTTGCCCGTGCAACGATAATCCTTGAGCATATCTTGCACGTAGGGAACGCATGGCCCGCAATAACTCGTCATAATGCAATGCTTGCATGTGTTAGCGGAACGAGTCACTGTCCGCGATTGGACATCCGAAAAAAAAGCTTGGATGGCACCCACGTTGCCGTCGAACTTTCTCGAGCACCATGATTCTTTGCTCCCGACCATGAGCACGCACGGGTAGCTCGTGAGGTCAGGAGTGATCACGACATTCTCGCGCGTGATCATCTCGCATTGCAAGGACGCTGGAGGAAGGAACGAGAATAATTCGGTCTCGAACGCGGGCTCCACATACACGCTAAACGGTGCCTTGGTTTCCCCGAGATTGTGCCTCAATGTTTTCAGGAACAGCAACCAGTTATCCGCGCGGTAGAACGCGTGGTTGATGCCGTCCCAGATATTCTTGCCACGCCCCAATTTCGA
Source organism: Promethearchaeota archaeon (assembly GCA_041305945.1). GTDB lineage: Archaea > Asgardarchaeota > Lokiarchaeia > Sigyniarchaeales > Sigyniarchaeaceae > JBGLND01. The sequence continues at coordinate 229,173 of JBGLND010000001.1, read as the reverse complement.
GAAGTACAGCAGGAAGAACTCCTCGACGCGGGTGCTCTCGTGGAGGCGGTGCAAGTAATCGCAATACCACGCGCTGGTTTCCATGGCATTCGACCCGAAGGGGAAGGTGCAGCATATCCCGTTTACGGAAATGCCTGCCCCCACGGCCATCCGTGCACGTGCCACGACGAGATCGAGGGGATACCCGCACCCGATGAGCGGCCGAAGTGCTGCATCATCGCCGAGCATGTTGATGGAGAGTGAAATGTTGCTTTTCTTTATCCATTCAAGATGACCATCGATGACCGTTCCGTTGGTCGCGACGTTCACCGGAACGCCGAAATCACGGCATACCTCGCAAATATCTCGTATCCTTGGATGGAGGAATGGTTCCCCCCCGAAGACGTGCACGAGCTCCACGGGCTCGTGCTCGAACGATTTCAAGATGAACTCGACATCCCTTGCCGTCATGTATTTGGCATGGTCGACATCGGCGCAACTATCCACGTAGCAATGCGTGCAGTTCAAGTTGCACGCGTCGGTGACCATCAAGTTCACGACGACCATCACGTTCACGCTGGTGCAAGGGAATAATGTACTTTCAATGCTTCTTAAGGTAGGTAGCTTTCAAGTCTTGTATTTTATCGCGCAAGTAAGCGGCTTGCTCGAATTTCAACTGGTTTGCATACTCCATCATCTGGACCTCGAGCGTGTGGATGAGCTCGAGCACCTCGATCTCCGAGTCGAGCTTCCCCTTGATTTGCTCCTCGATATGCTGGACTTCCTTCTCTTTCTTGGCGAGCTCCTCCGACAAGGACTCCGGGATTGCCTTCTTGATGGTGGTGGGCTTGATGCCGTGTTCCTTGTTATACTCGATCTGGAGCTGCCGCCGGCGGTTCGTTTCATCGATGGCAGTCTTCATGCTCCGCGTCATGGTGTCCGCGTACATGATGACCCGCCCGTCAACGTTCCTGCTTGCCCGGCCGGTGGTCTGGATGAGTGACCTTGCATCCCGCAGGAATCCTTCCTTGTCCGCGTCGAGGATGGCCACGAGGGCAACCTCGGGGATGTCAAGCCCTTCACGAAGCAAGTTGATGCCAACGAGCACGTGCGTGCAAGTCCACGCGCTCCCGTCGAACAAGGGACATCCCGAAAACTTGATGCCCCTCCCGTGCTCGTCCTCGAGCACCAACCACTTGATGTCGACGCGATTGCCATTTTCCTGGGGAAAAACGTAACTTGTCTGGAAAGAATCCACCGGTCCCTCGAAAATGCCCACGACGGTGCTCTCGCGCCGGTCGCAATAGGCTTCATGCGGCCCGCGGCCGAAATACGCCATGCGATGGCTGAAACGCAAGGGCACGCCGCATTGCATGCCGAACCGGGGCATGGCGTGCTTGGACTCGAACCGCGCGGTCACTCGCATGTCTCCCGAGCCGTTGATGTCGTGGGTGAGCACGTAATCGCTGAAGTCCCCAGGCTCGCCGTTGAAATCCCCGTCGCGTCCGTTGGGTAACCGGAGCACGGTCGTGACCGTTGCCGTGCCGTCGTCGTTAACACGAGCATCGATGGATGCTAGCTTTCCCTCCTGGGCAATGAATGATGGCTCGAAGAAACCAAGCGCGAACCGGTAATTAGGGACGCCCCGTAGATCGTTGTCGGTCATGGCACGCCAGAAGTTTGGTTTCAACGGCGCGACGATCACCGGGATGCCCAGGCACACGTGTCGTTCGAGCAGTCCCGTCGTCTTGCTGAATGTTGCTTGGAAAAGGCCATTACCCACCGCGATAGTGCCGGTGCTGGGTTCCACGTTCACCTTGCAGCGCGTGCTGGCGTTGATTTCGGGCGATTGCGGTCGCGCGGGGCACCTTGCCGCGAACTGCTCCCACGCGATCACGTGGCCCGCGGTCGCCCACGGCTTGCTCGCGGAGAGCCGTGCTTCCAGCAAGACGTGCACCTCTCCCTCCGGTGGCACGACGGGTGCATCGAGTCGAAACGGGATATCCAGGGCAGCGCTGCAGCCGGGCCCCGCGCGCGGGGCATCGACGGTGCCCCGGTCGATCACGGTCCCGTCGCTCGTGATCTCCCACCAGATTCGCGTGCTGCCGTCGAGGCTGGTGAAGTCGTGGCGGTTGGTGATGGTGAAATTGCCTCGTTCGACGGTTATTGCTTGGAAAGTGACCGGTGCCTGGACCTTCTTCACCTCTTGCAAGGTCGGGTGGGGCACGCGATCGGGACCGACCAGCCCGTTGATGCAAAAGTCCCCGTCGTTCGGCTTGTCGCCAAAATCTCCGCCGTAAGCCCAGAACTCCCTGCCCATCGCATCTTTTTTCCGCAATCCTTGATCGACCCAGTCCCAGATAAACCCGCCCATCGCGTTCGGGTGGCGATCGATGATATCCCATAATTGCTTGAAGCCTCCACCGCTGTTTCCCATGGCGTGGAAATACTCGGTCAGCACGAACGGGCACCTGGATAGCGTTTCTGGTTCCATCCCGTGCCCCTTTGAAGGGGCTTTCTTGTCCTGGAGCCATGCCCGCAACTCGGGAGGGGTCATGTACCCCGAGCCCACGATGTCGACGGTCCAGGCGAATGCATCTGGATTGTAATGGATCGGGCGCGTCGGATCGATGTTCCTGGCCGCATCGGCCATGTGAATGAAGTTATTGCCTGCCACCGGTCCCATGCCTGCCTCGTTCCCGAGGCTCCAGATCACGACGCAAGCGTGGTTCTTGTCCCTCTCGACCATGCGGACCATGCGATCGACGCAAGCATCCCTCCATTCGGGAAGGTTAGTGGGCAGCTTGTGGCATAGCCCGTGGCTCTCGACGTTCGCCTCGTCCATGACATAGATACCGAAGAAATCGCACAAGTTATAAAATAAAGGGTGGTTCGGGTAATGGCTGGTCCTGATGGCGTTGATGTTATGTTGCTTCATGAGCACGAGATCTTGGATCATCATGGAGACAGGGAGCCCGCGACCGTGATCTGGCGAGTGCTCGTGCCGATTCACGCCTTTAAGTTTTACTGGTTTGCCGTTGATCGTGAACACGGGTAAATCATCATCGCAAACGATCTCGACTTGGCGGAACCCCACGCATTGGCGTTGCACCTCCAAGATCCTGCCGATCGCGTCCTTGAGAACGACGAGCATCGTGTACAAGAAGGGTGATTCGGCATTCCACAAGCGTGGTTCCTGCACGGGCAAAGTTGCAACGATGATGGCCTCGCAACCGGGTTCGATGGTCGCGTGTTTGGTCGAATGAACCACCGTATCACCTGCACCGAGGCCGGTGCGTTGCAGTAACATGACGTCCACCATCACGTCTAGCTTGTTCCCGCGTGCATATTCCCTGACCATTGCGGATACCTGGAGCGTGGCATCCTTGCACGCGTTGGACAGCTCGGTGCGGACGGAAACGTCACGCACGTGCACGGGTGGCGTGGAGAAAAGGTAGACCTCGCGGTAGATGCCCCCAAACCTGAACATGTCCTGGTCCTCGAGGTACGACCCGTCGCACCACTGGTAGACCTCGACCGCGATGATGTTTGGCTTGGTCCGGTCCGCGTGCACGAATCTCGTGATGTTCCATTCCGCCGGCGTCATGCTGTCTTGCGAGTAGCCTACCCGCTCGCCGTTTATCCACACGTAAAACCCGCTTTCCACGCCATCGAAATGGAGGAAGATTTGCTGTTCTTTGCCCCACGATCGAGGAACGAGAAACTCCCGGCGGTAAGAGCCCACGGGTCTCGGCCCATGCTCGCCGATCCACGGGTTGCCGTGCATCCGGGGCGGGTCGACGACGAACGGGTACGTTGCATTGGTGTAGATCGGGATGCCGTACCCGTGCAAGTGCCAGCAAGAAGGAACGGGTATCTTCTTCCAGCTCGAAACGTCGTAGTTCGTCTCGTAGAATTTAATATGACGCTTGCTCACGTCGTTCACCCACGAGAACGACCAGTCCCCGTTCAAGCTCGCGTACCACGGCGTGCTGTAATTGGCCGAGAACTCGCCGAACTCGTCCGGTGCCATCGCTGCCTTGACATCCGGGTACGGCACCATGGTGGCGTGCGGTGGCTCCTTGTTCCTGTTGAAGACACGGGGATTTTCCCAGTCATGCACGGGGGCTGCTTCTTGGTCCATGTGTTCCATTAGGATGGAACTCATTTATTCGTAAGATGCGTTTATGATGTATGAACCAGCGCTGGCGCTTCCACGCCGTTGCGGCCCTCATTCTATCCGCGAGCATCCTTGCTAACCTGTCGTTCGTGCCCACGCTCTTGTCCAAGCAAGCATTTCAAGGAGGGTATACCCGGGAAATATTGTTCGTCAAGGACCAATCGGGAACCACGGGTGGGTATTTCATCATCATCGACGATATTTTCCGGTCGAAACCACTACCGGTCGACATGCTATTGCACGGGATAGGTGATCTTGTCGTGCAAGGCAACGAGTGCACGTGGACGACGTCGTCCAACGTCAGCTTGCTCGCCCGCGTCTTGCATCCCGCCAGCGTGTCCATCTCCGCTCACGAGGGTTGGTACGCGCAGGCCCGCGATTACATCCCGTACGTCAAGATCCGGCCTGACGTGAACGCGACGCGCGTCGTCACGCTGTTATACCCCTATAATTCCACCATCCCGGTTCCCGCGACCACGATAACGTCGTGCGACCACGGCATGGTGCGCGTGGATATCGGGAATGGTTCCACGTTATTGTTCCACGAGGACCACTTGAACGTGCCAGCACACTCGCCCGTCGGGATTGATGGTACCAATTTTTCAGGGGACTACTTGTATCATGGCCCGGGGGGCATGCTCGCGAACGATGCTACTGTTCTTGAAATCAATGGCACCACGGTCTACAATTCCAGCGTGCGCGCGAGCATCGGGGTCATGCCGGGCACGTTCGATGCCATCGCATTGCAGCAGGCTAGCAATTTTATGCCGGTGGAGCATCCAACATGGACCATCGAGAAATCGGCCATCTCGGACTTGCTGGCTGGAGACCACGACCATCCATTCCTTTACTTCAACGATTCCTACAAGCCAACCCTCGTTGCCAGGTGTGCAACCACGGACCCGTGGAAATCGTGGTACCAAGCATTCCTGGGGCAGGTGCCAACGTGGGATTCGTACAACCTGACGGGGAAGGGCATCTACGACCGGAGCAGGGCTGCCGAGAGCCTCGCGTTCCACGCCTACATGGAAGGCAACCAGTCATCGGCCGATGCTGCCATCAACATCTTGTTGCATATGGACGAGATGGACGCCGTGTATCCACAGCACCTCGAACGTTCCAATTGCATTGCTGACTATGCGTTCGCGTTTGACCTCGTGTACGACTTCATGAACGAGACGACGATCGATCGCGTGAAGCTCTTGCTCGATCAAGGCGCCCGGCCCCTTTTCACGAACATGTACCACTCGGCAGCCAACAACTGGCGCGTGGTCATGTCCGATGGCCTGGCCTTGGCGGGATTCATGACTGGAAATGCCGATTACGTCTGGACTGCCGATGATCAACTCAACTGGTACCTTGAACGGGACCGAACGCGGGCAGAAGGTGGCGTGTTCGAGGGACAAGTATATGCTGGGTACACGTGGACGTACGGACTGAGGGTGGCCGAGTTGTTCCGGTACCACGGGCTGCGCGATTACTTCCAAGACCCGCGCCTCGCAGCGACCGTGAACTTCACGGTCCTGAGCATCACGCCGAACGGGTACTACCCCATGTTCGAGGATTGCTCGTATTCGTTGGGAACGAACACCATCAACGGGATATACGCGTCCCGGTTCAACGATGCGGGGTTCACCGGTTTGGCACAGCACATGCGATGGACGAACGCGTTCCACGGGGACTTTTTCACGCGATATTATGGCATCAGGCCACTGGTATTTTACGATTACAACGTGAGCGCCAGCACGCCCTCTATCGGGGCCCACGGGAGCATCGTGTTTCCGGATAGCGACATCGCGTGCCTCAGGGACGGGCTGGAAACGACGAGCACCTACCTGACCATCAGCAGTAAAGACTACCCGCAAAGCCACGTGCACTACGACGAGAATTCCATCGAGATCTTCGCGCTCGGTGAAAAGTTACTCACCAATCCCGGCTACCCGGGCTGGGGAAAGGACCATCACTTGAACTGGACCATATTTAGCAATGCCAGCAATTGCTACCTGTTCGATGGAAGGGGGCAAACCCAGAAGACATCAAGCGGCATCACCGAGTGGCTGCTGCTCGAGAACTTGAACTACATCTCGTGCGATGGCTCGTCTTTGTACTCGGACTTTATGTTTCTATAACGATAGCACGGGTAACAGGACATCATGACAGACATCACGGTAAACAAGCTCATCATCGACCTCCTCGTGGAAGCGGGCATCGACCACGCGTTTGGCATGCCTGGTGGCGTTACGGATTTTCTGTGGGAAGACATCTACCTCCGGGACCACGAGATCAAGTGCATCATCACCCGTCACGAGGCCACGGCTGCTTGCATGGCGGACATGTACGGGCGACTGACCCGGAAGCCCGGGGTGCTCATCGGGCAAGGTGCATTCATCGGAACCAACGGGTCGTTCGGCATCGCGGAGGCCATGTATGCCGGGTCCCCCATGCTGGTCCTCGCCGAGCTGTCGGACTGGTACGGCGTGAGCCACCAGGCACCGTACCAAGTCTCGACGGGAGTTTACGGGAGCGTCAGCTTGCTCGGCATCATGCAGGCCATGACGAAATACGTTGCCGTCGCGGACACGCCTGGCGAGGTCACCTATTGCATCGAGCTCGCCATCAAGCACGCCACGTCGGGGCGCCCGGGTCCAGCCGCTGTCTTGATGCGGTGGAACACCATGGCCGGCAAGGTGAACCTCGCGGAGGTCAAGCCCAAGTTATATCCCCTTCGAGGGTTTCTCCAGGTGTCCCCGCCCTCGATCAGCCAGCACGATGCACGGAAGATGGCAAATACGTTGCTATCTGCCGAGAATCCCGTGATGATCGTCGGGCGGGGTATCCACGCTGCGAATGCCTATGCTGGTGTGCAAGAGCTCGCCGGGCTCATCGGGATGCCCGTAGCATCGACCTACATGGGGAAAAGCGCGATTCCGGAAACTCACGATCTCGCGCTTGGGGTGCTGGGCACCCTTGGACAGAAGCTCGCCAACCAGCGCGTGGCGGAAGCAGACGTGATCCTTGCCGTCGGCACTTGCCTTGCACCCGAAAACACCGACAATCTCAATCCCAAGCTCATCGACCCGGAACGCCAGAAGATACTCCATGTCGACATCGACCCCCGCAACGCTGCTTGGACGCTCCCCGTGACCATGGGCGTGACGTCCGACGCGAGGCTCGCGTTGCAAGAGATCTCGAAAGTCATCCATGAATTGGCCCCGTCATTCGATCCCGGTCCACGGGTCGCCGCGCTTCGACGGTTAAAAAAGGACCCTGCCAACGAGTTCTTCCAGAGTGCCTTTTTCACGAGGGACCGCACGCCGATCGATCCGGAGCGCGTGGTGAAGGTCGTTAACGAGCTGATCGGGGATAACTTGCTGGTTCTGGATTCGGGTAACGCCCGGGCGTGGTTCACCAAGCTGTTCCAGACCCGCCGGCCAGGCCAAGTCGTGGCCCCCGGTGGCATGGGCGGCATGGCGTGGGGATGCCAAGGTGCCTTGGCCGCGCAGATGCTCTTGCCGGACCAGAAAGTGATTGCGCTGCAGGGGGACGGCGCGATGATGATGGCTCTCCACGCGTTGAACATGGCGAAGCAGTTCAACCTTCCCGTCATCTACCTGGTGATGAACAACGAGTGCCTCGGGAACATACGCGATTACTTGCGGGTAAAATGCCGGCCGCTCACCGAAACGCCACGCGTGGACTTCGCCGCCACGGCACGGGCGCTTGGCATCGAGGGTTTCACGGCAAGCACGCCCACCGAGTTGCAGGCGGCCCTCGAGGCTGCGCTCTCGAGCCCCGGACCGTGCTTGGTCGACATTGCCGTGTCCCAAGTAAACCACATGCGGATCAGGAGTTGAATAAATCAAAGGATGGGTGGTATAATGAACAAGCAAGTGATATTTCTCGAGAACAAGCACGTGGGAATCACCGGCGCGAACGGGTTTATTGGATCGCACATTTGCAAGATATTGCATGAAAGAGGGGCGATCATCCACGCGCTCATCTATCCCGGGACGCCGGCAGGGAGCATTTCCGCATGCGTGCGCGAATCCAAGGGCGTCATCCTACCGATGGACATCACCAAGCCCGAGTCGGTGCAGGGCAAGTTCGATGGCATTGAATACCTTTTCCATGTCGCGGGCACGGTGGCAGAATGGGCACATCCCGTTTCAAAAGTCTTCGACATCAATTACAAGGGTGCGATGAATGTCCATCGCCACGCGAAAAAAGCCGGTGTCAAGCGCACCGTCCACACGTCCACCATGTCCGCAAACGGTTCTTGCCCCGATCCGTATCCTTCAATGACCTCCGAGGATGTCCCGTTCGACTTGCAAGGTGCTGGGGTTTATGCGGTGAGCAAATATCTTGGCGACCGCGTTGCCAAGGATTCCAACATTGCAGGCGTTTACGAGACCGTTCGCATGCGGCCTCACCAGGTACTCGGTTGGGGCGACACGGGACCGAGCACGCCAGGGCAACTGGTGCTACGGGCAATCACGGGGGGCATGCCAGGGTACATTAACCAGGACACGCAGGTCGTCCACGTGGAAGATGTAGCCTGGGCACACGTGTCTGCCATGGAACGAGGGACCCCCGGTTACGTGTATAACATCGCGAGCTCGAAGCCGATCCCCGTATACTCGTTGCTTCGATACTCGTGCAAGGTCGCCAAGGTAAAGCCCCCCTCGCCCATTGCCATCCCGAAAGGAGTGGTCTTGATCATTGCAACCGTTCTCGAGGCGATTTCCAACCACGTGACGCACAAGCCGCCCTTGTTTACCGTGGGAAACGCGAGGATCATGTACAAGAACATGGGCACGTCGATAGAGCGGGCAAGGGCCGAGCTCGGCTTTAACCCGCGGCCGTGGCAACTCGCTGTGAAGGACGCGGTCCGATGGTTTCAAGAAAAGTATCGGTCTTGCCCCATTCCGGGAAAGAAAGGCTTATGAAGAAAAAGGTTGATTCTACACGCATGAGCACGTCCGAACTTGGTACTCGCCAACACGACGAACGAAAGCGCGTGAATTCCAAGATTATCTACCTTCTTCCCTTGCTGTTTCCGTTGTCATTGTGGGTGTTGGGGGCGATCACGCTTTTTTATTACGGGGCAAAAATGATAAAATTCCAGGCACAGATTGCATCCATCGCGATCCCCACCTTGATCGGCCTTTTCACCTTGATAACCGTCCATTTCGTGGTCGTGGCTTGGAGGAAGCTCAAGGGGAAGACTAAAATAAAGCGACCAACGCGGGTCGCGCAAGTGACGTTCACGACGCTTTGCGTGCTGTTCAACATTATACTCGTGTATCTCATCACTCCCCATTTAGCGGCGATCCGGTACAGCTCGGGCCCCTGCTTGACGTGGGGCACGGGACAGGACCCTTCTACCGGGATCAGCATCGTGTGGAAGACCGTAGATGCAACGGAGACCTGCGTTCTTTTAGGCCCCGATCCCGGCGCGCTAGACGAGTATTTCGCGCCAGGTACCACGTCGGAGTGGCACAAGATTTCCATAAACGCGCTCGTTCCCGAAACACGATACTACTTTCGCATTCCCGGCCATCGCGAGAACGAGCTGTTCTCGTTCATGTCCGCGCCGCAAACACCCTCGAACTTCAGCTTTCTTTTCTTCGCGGATGCTCGCCAGAACGATGGTGAATTCGCCGTCCCGTTGTTGCCGAATCTCCCCCGGTACATGGATGAGCAGATCGACGCGAGATCTTTGAACGTTGCATTCACAATCGTGGGTGGGGATTTTGTTGGTGAAGGTGACAACTTCGCGACGTGGAAGACGTGGTTCGATGATATATCAATGCTCAGCAATCTCTCGACCGAAAGACCGATGGCAATGGTCCCCGGGAATCACGAACGACATAACGACCAAAACGGGGAGATGCTTGCCCGGGTGTACCCTCTGGACGGCCAACCGACGTTCTATTATTCATTCAACTACAGCCAGCTTCACGTCACGGTGTTGGACCCGTGGAACGCTACGACCGGCTGGTGGGGCGATTTTAACCCGACCCAAATCGGGTGGTTGCAATCTGACCTCCAGCACGCGTCCGCCATGGATTTCAAGGTAATTTGCATGCATCCCCCTCCGGTGGGGCGGGATGGCACGCCGCACGGCAACATGGCATTTTTAACGCAATTGTGCGATGCACATGACGTCGACGCGGTCTTCTTCGGGCACGATCACGAGTATGGCATTAATAATGTCAACGGAACGTGGTACGTCTTGGCCGGTGTTGGTGGAAATTTCGCTCATTTTTCCCATGGCACCGGTTTCATTCAAGTGGATATCACCTTGAATGGAATGACGGCATCCATGAACTGGATAAACGGGACACGGCTCGATTTATTCTCGGTGCCCGCGTGATGGGAGGCCTGGTATACGTGGATTGCCGCGATAGAAAGCCCGTGGTTCCTCGTGAACCACGGTCTAACTAAGCTGGTCTCGAATGATGATTCCGAACGAGTCATGGTATTTCCCGCGTTCTAGCATCCCTGTTTCTTCCATGATTTCCTAGATAAGAAAAAAAATCACGTTGAATTCAATTTTGAGTCATAAGGTATCCCGAGGTAATCCAAAATAACCTTAACGATGGCCTTGAACGCAGCATCTACCCCGGCACCATCATTCACCGAGACCTCGAAATATCCTTGCAAGTTATGATCCTTTTCAAATTCGCGACCGAATTCAGGATCGACCGGATGGTTGCTCTGGGCAGCATTTTCTTCCCGTATGCCCATCAAGATACCTGGTGACTTCGGGTCTTCCTTCCGCGCGATGGGTAACCACGAACTTTCCAAGTCTAACACGGTGCTTGGCTTATCGAGATTGAAAAACATGATGAATCCCTTGCTGCCCGATGCGTAGGTCGGGAGCAGGAAACGGAATCGGTCTTGGCCTTTAAAATCCCAAATCTGTAACGTTATATCGATGCCGCCGTATGCTATGTTCTTCAGGTGGAATTCTACACCGACCGTCATCGAACTGTCTGTAATAAATCGGTTTGAAACGTAGCGATGGAGAATACCTTGTTTTCCACAATCACTGTCCCCGACACACAGTACCTTGAGTACGTATTTTTTTATACGAGACGTTTCGACTCCCGCAGCCGGTGGCAAAATGGCACTCGATTCCTGCTTGATGGGCAGTTCTCGCTCATACGCCTGGCATGTTGATGCCCCTGTTTCCATTACCACTTGCCCCTTTCTTGCGACGTGCTTGTCCAATGCTTGCTTAGCGATGGAGAACTCCGGGTTGATCGACAAGGCCGTGCGGTAACATTCTTCTGCTTCCTTGAACTGTTCTTTCTCGGTAAGGACGCAACCCAAGGCAGACCAGCCATGTTCGGCCGTGGGGTCTTTTTCAATTGCCACGCGGAAGTACTTTTCCGCCGTGTCCAGCAATCCATCCTTCCAATACATCAATCCCACGTTGAACCATGCATAGAACATCTCCGGGTGCATCTCCAGGATGACCTGATGGCAGATGACAGCACGATGGGTTTCCCCCAGGTTTTCCAAGGCGATTGCCCACGCAAGCCAGAATATCTCGTTTTCTAGATGCGCCATCTCTTTCATGCCAAGACGTGCTATCCGGTCGATTCCTTCTATCAAGGTTGTCTTGTTCTCGTTGTTGATGCCTGGCCCCGCATCTCCAGCCTGGGCTGTATCTTGAACACCGGCGTGTTTCACATCGAGAATCTTCTTTACTTTTTCGATATATTGGATATCCACATCTATACTTTTTTCCTCGTGGTGTGAAAGAAACGTTGAATACCGCTTGTCTTTCTTGAGGTTATCAAGATTGGAGTCATTCGCTATGCGGTCAAGTAATTTCGTGACATTGTAGTCCTTCAAGAATGTTTCGTCACAAAGAACGTCTAAAAATCGGATTGATGCGTCGATACTTCCTGTCAACGCGTGGAATGTTGCGATGTTATACAAGACTTCCGAATCGCGGGGCGTGAAAATAAAGGACTGGTGAATGCATTCACGGGCTTTCTCTTTTTCACCCTCCTTGTAGTACGCGATCCCGAGCATGCTCAATGCAATTGCACGACTGCTCTCGTGTTTTGCTGCTTGTTCGCAGGCAAGTATCGCGTCTCGCCATCTCTGCGATTCGAGATATGCTTTCGCAACATGATTCCACGCGTCACCTTGATTGGGATCGGATTCCACGGTTTTTTTCCAGACGTCTACAGCACCAGGTTTATCTCCGGATGCATGTAACGCGATTCCCAGTAAAACCATTGCCGTGCAACTCGCGGGCACTATTGATAGAGCGGTCTGGAATGCTTTAATGGCACCCGACCAATCTCGCGTCACGATCATGAGAATGCCGATGTTAATCCACGGGTTAGCAAATCCCGGCTCTTTTTTCGCCTCGCCGAGTATGATATCGAACAAGAACCTCGTGCTATCGGACATGTGGATCGCATGTTCCAAAGCAGCCCACGCGTCAGAAGCGCTCGTATTGGACTGGACTTGCAGCATCAAGGCATCGATGGTTTCTTGGCTCGGTTGCCGTGGCGTTCGTTTCTTTTCTTCACCATTGATCGATCTCATGCCATTCCCGTTCAAAGCTTATCTCACCTCAAGCACACCTTGATCTATAGAACATCCATCCGGATATTTATTGCTTCTATCTTGCGCATTGGTTACTGCTACCGCGTTGCGCGGAGCACCCAACCGCGAACAGGCCAGTAACGTTTTTTGAAGGAAATGATGTTCTCCCGAGTATTTCGCTGTAATGGTGTAACCGGCACCGTTCACCGGTTCCTTTCGTAATGTCGTCAGGAAAATGAGAAATTGAAAACAGCAAGGCCTCCGGGCTCGATGCCGATTTGTAACCCGTCGAAATTACCATCGCCGCTAGCCCAAGACGTCTCGTTCAACACCCAATTATCTATCCGCGTTAATTCTTCATGCTGCATATATAATTCGATGAATTGCTCGTTCAATCGAATCTTAACCTCCCTTTTTTGGTTTGGATCGATGACCGGCGAGTCATGGTGGGTTTTCGTGACGCCGTCATTGTTGATGAGGGTCAGTAGCCAGCCGCCGGCGTGCCGGTTTATCGCGTATTGCATCTTGATGCCATCCCCATCCAGCGTTGAAATCACGAACGGGCTGAGCCGGGCAACAACTTCTTTCAATATCGGGCCTACATTTACCCCGTTGTACCGGGGCCCGTAAGCTATGATATTTCCGCCGTTACCATTCTCGACCGGCATCAATTTGATGCGGTCATGAAAGTTGAACGGCACGTGGATCGACGGGTTCTGGCTTCCAAGTTTTGGTGCAAGCATATCAAGATATGCCGAGTTGGCAACCAACGTTCCTCCATCAAATACATATTCGACCAACCGGTGTATCTCGTTCTCGTCCAAATTCAAGTCCCCGCTCATCACGATGACGGGGTAGCTGGATAGCACCTCCTTCGACGCGTACTGGAGAATGATGTCAAAAAGGTCCCCGTACTCGTTATTCACCAGCTGGCACGTTTCCGGCCCGTTCCTGTTCCAGCCACCCGGGAATATCGTTTCCAAGATGGAGTACGTCATCCAGTCCCCGCGCGTGTACGGGATGGAATTGAACGTGGTCGTCTCGCCGAGACCCGTGGTGCCGTGCAGCTCGTCGATGTAGAGGGCGACGGGCGTGTAAGGGATGCCTCGGTCGGGGTGATCGCGGGAAAAATGTGCGAATTCACGCCCGATCTCGCCAAGCGGCGTGAGCTGCATGAGCCCGCTTGGTTGCACGTTCTCGTGCAGGTAGAAAAAGTTGGCGCTTCCCCCCTCCGCGACGAGCCTGCTCGTGCCCGCCATGTAGGACATGTAATACGACCTGCGGTACAAGCTCAAAGAATGGCCATGGTTCGCGCCACTATATTCTCCCCATACCGGGGGATCGTTATAATCCGTGATGCCGGGGCCGTACCACGCGGAAAAATCGACGAACCAGGGAAGATGGTATTGCCTGGCTGCGCCCCTGTTGAACGCCAGCAGCATCTGGTAGTTTTCCATGTTTTCCCCGATTTCAGACCCGATCTTGTCGAACCCGAACTCCGCAGCGTAGTGGTGGTAGGGATAATGCCCGTTAAACGAAATCCATGGCCTCGTGTTGTTGTACAACGTTGCCGTCTTGTTCACGACGTACTGGCGCATGTAGCCGTACGCTTCTTCCTTGTTCCTTGGTGGCGTGGGGTACCCGCCCCAGTGGACGACGCCCGCGCCATCCACGGCCCCGCCGGTCAGGTGGTGGAACGAGTACCCCCACTCGCCCCATTCCGTGCAATTGTCCTTGAACCAGTCCGTGGTCCCCATGTCATAGTAGTTGACCGAAATCGTCGTGTTTTGGCGCCACGGCGTGCCGTTGGACCACGTCTCGACCTCGAACAAGAAGGCCTCGTCTTGGAAGCTTGGCACGCCACGATCTCCATCCCGTCGATCCCGGCAAGCAATACCGTCACGCGATCGTTCCAATTCACGGTGCCGAACTCGGAGAAGGTGCCAGGGGCGGTCATCACCTACGATAACCAGACCCAGATATCTGCCAACGGTAGCGATTTCGCCGTCATCACCAATGACCTCTACATCGATGCTCCGGTGGATTACAAGAGCGCGGGCACCTCCCCTGCCGTTATTAAATTGCACGGTACCACTTTGCTCGCCACCCCGGCGCACGTTCCAAACGTGGGCGAGTCGTTCCCCGTGAATTACTCGTTATCATTCACCGGGTTGCCAGCATGGGTTACCACCGTGGGCCTGCCACTCCTCGACACGCCGTTCTTCGACCACGCCGCGCCTGGAGGCACGGTCAGCGTCTCGATCGGGGCGCAAGGAACGGGTTCTTCCCTCTCCAATACCACGAAGGCATCGCCCCGGGGATACTTGCTGCTTGGCTGGCTCGTGCCCGACATGGCACTGGGCTCCCTGGTGCGGTACGTGCCACCTGCACACGTGCAGATCGGGCAAGTTGCTCTCAAGATTGATAAGTACGTCTTGCAAGGTGCAACCTTGATCAGCAACGCGATGACCATCACGCGGGACGAACTGGTCTCGGTGCAAGTGAAGGTCACGAACACGGGAACGCTCCCACTCGGCCTCGTCGAGGAAGAGGATGCATCGAACCCGCTCGGTTTCTTCGTGAGCGATAACTTCGGGTACCCGCAAGCCGCGTTCGTCGTGGTGTCGGGGAACGTGTCGGCTGCGGCGTTGGTCCTGGAGCCGGGAAATTCCACCTCGTTCACGTACACGGTGACAGCAACCAAGGTTGGCGTGCACGAGCTCGGTGCCGTCGAGAAAGAGTACCTGTTCATAACCCGGCGGTCGACGAGCAGCAATTCGATAACCGTGACCGTGAACGAGAAGCCTGTCCTGGTTCTCGTTTACGTCGGTACCAGCGTCGGCGTTCTAGTGGCTGTCGTTGCTTTCTCGGCATACGACCGCAAGAAGCAACGCCGCGCGTGGGAGGAGTTCAAGCGGACGGACAAGGTCTTGTACGAAGAGATCGAGAAAGATGAGAAGAGATCATACAGCGAGTACTTGGATTGACCAAGCCGGATGGTGAGAATGAGACCATGATAACAACCAAACCACGCCAAGGTGCATCCATCGGGCGTTTCTTTAAGGATAACTGGAATGATTTCGTCTACGCGTGGAAGGACTTGAAGTCACAGCGGGCAAAGACGTTTTTCGCCATTGCCGGCATCACGATATCCATCTTCATCATGCAAGTCGTGGGCGTGATTACCGATTCGCTCTCGTACAGTTACCTCGACGCGTCCGCGACGAACATGGGCGCCGCGGATTTCACGATCACCCGAAGTTTCAGCACCAGCGGCGGTGGTGGATTTGGCATCAGCAGCCTGTTTATGAACCAGACCGAGGTCCAAGCAAGGCTGGACACCGTGGACGAGCTGGGAAGCGTGCACCCCCGGCTCGTGCTCTTCCCGCTCGCGGACATCGTGAACCCCTTGCCGCAAGAGCGGCTGAACCGGACGGTAACGCTTTACGGGCTCGACGTGCAAGCCGAGGATGCCGGTGGCCTGGGCAGGTTCACGCATGCCGGCAACGGCAGCACCTTCAACGGCCAGATTCCCGAAGGGTATTGCATTATATCGACGTTCATCAACTCGACGCTGCGTGTCGGTGTCGGGGACAACATCACCCTGCGGTACCTCACGTTTCCCCCGAGGCAACTCACCGTGCTCGCGGTCGTGGTCCAGGAGCAAAAGTTCACGATGATCGAGGTCGACACGATCGTCACCAATCTCGAATGGGTGCAAGAATCGTACGCGCTCGAAGATAACGTGAATTACTTCCAATGCATGATGGAGAACCGTGAATATATATACGACACGCGGAACGTCGACGGGACCATAGACCGGATGATCCAGATCGCGGGGAAGATACAGGCCGCGATCGGGGACAAGTACGACGTGCAAATGCTGAAGCTCCAGGATCTGGAAGGCAGCGAGATGATGAACCTTGCCATGAGCGTTGCATTCATCTTCATCTCGATCATCTCCATGATCATCGGGGCAATCTTGATAAATTCCATCCTCACGACCGCCGTCGAGGAACGCATCAAGGAATTTGGTATCTTCCGCGTGCTTGGTGGCCGGCGTGCGTTCCCGTTCAAGCTCGTCTTGTATCAAGGCCTTGCCCTTTCGGTCATCGGTGCCATCATCGGGATCGTGCTCGGGACGCTCTTCGCGCAGGTCGCGTTGCCCGTGCTCTACAACTGGCTCAACATGTGGACGAACCCGATCCAGCTCATCGTCCAGCCACTGACCATCATCACCGTGTTCGGGACCGGGGTGGGCATGACCATGCTGGTCACCGCGTTCCCCGCCTACCGCGCCGCGTCGACCAAGATCATCGAGGCGATCAACCCCTACCGGCACCAGAAGACGGGGTGGGTCGTCAAGAAGGAGGGCCGCATCAACACGCAGCTGATCTCGTCCGGCCTCGCCGCCGTTGCAGCGGGGTCGCTCGTGTTCTACTTGATCCCGCAGCTTGCAATCACGGGTGACGTGTCGGTCATCATCGCCGCGTTCATCGGTGTCCAGCTGGCCTTCCTGTTCGGGTTGATGTTCATCTCGCTGGGATTCATCCCTGGCCTGCAATGGATCGCGCTCCAGGTGTTCCGCATCTTCAACAAGAAGACAACGCCCGTGGTGCGCACCTCCTTGTACCGGTACAGGCGCAGGAACACGAGCACCGTGTTGATGTTCTCCATGACGTTCGCGTTCATCTTGTTCATCAGCACGATGGTCGAGTTGATGCGGATATCCCAGACCTACACCATCACCGTTAACTATGGCACGCCGATGGTCTTGTACTCGCTGGACGTTCGAAACCAGGTCGACGAGGACCTCGGGGCGGACGTGTTGTCCACGCCCGGCGTCGGCGCGATTTCCATGGCCTACAGCGATGCAATCGACATCGCCACCATCCAACTCGCGATATCGCAGTCCGGGCTGGGCGAGCTTGATTTCGGCACGCTATTCGGGAGCGACCGGTATTACGTCGAGGTTGGTGACTTGATCAGCTATTATGACTACACGGCGGCGTTGATCGGCGTCGACGAGAACTACGCCGAGTTGATGCCCGAGGAGCTCATGGAAGTGACGGGCGGGAAGGCAACGGTGGAGTCGCTCTTCGATACCGATGCCAACAACATCATCATCGCGAAAAGCGCGGCGGAAGCAGCGCAGCTTGGCATCGGCGATAACATCCGCCTCACGTTCTGGGACCACAACACGCGCGTCCGTCTCGTGAACGCGACCATCGCGGGCATCTCCGACGGCATGCCCGGGTTCTGGCAATTCCGGGAAGCGAGGCTGACGAGCTTCTACTGCGGCGTCATGGTTTCCAAGGAAAATTACCTCGAGTGGATGGACCTCCCGACCGACAACGCGCCCGTGGCCAAGATATTCATCGATTGCAACGACACGTCGGTGCAAGGGCTCGATGCATTGCGCAACAACATCCAGCGAACCTACGAGGAGGAATACAAGGAAGATGGCGAGCAATACAATTTCATCGTGGAACATTCGCAAGCCCGCGTCCAATTGATAGAGGAGAGCTTGTCGACGGTCAACCTGCTGTTCCAAACCCTCCTGGTGTTCACGATTTTCATCGCGTTGTTCGGCTTGATGAGCTCGGTGTACAGCACCGTGATCGAGCGGAAGCGGGAGATCGGGATATTGAAGGCGATCGGTCTCAGGAACCGTGACACGAGAAACATGTTCATCATGGAATCGGTCATCATGCTGGTCTCAGCTGCCACGGGAGGCGCGATCATCGGCATCCTGTCGGCCATGATCAACGCCTACGAGCAAACGGCCATCTCCGAGGTTCCCATTGCCGTCATCACGAACCTTGCAAATATCCCGTGGCTCACGATAATGCAATCGTTTGGCGTGGCAATTCTTGCCTGCTTAGCAGGGATGATCTTGTTGTTGCGGAGAATCGAGAAGATGGAAGTCATGGAAATCTTCCGTGCAACGCAATGACAAGTTGCCATGGTATTTTCCTGCTTTTTTTTATCATCCTTGATCGATAACGCGCGTTTTGCACGGTCGAGCACGAGGACGCGACGCTTGATGCCGGCGGTTCGTCTGGCGAGGATTCCCCAATTCGAGGAAACCCTTTTTAGGCCCGGGACCAAGCTTTACCGTGATGAGTTCGGAAATCGTCGAGGATACCATCCTCATCTTGGACGTGTCGCGTTCGATGGCTCGAAAGGACGTGCACCCGAGCCGGTTCGAGGCATGCCGGTCTGCCCTCCTACGGTTCGCAAGGAAAAAGATGGCGTTCAACCCGCAAAATAACATCGGATTCGTGGTGTTTGGCGAGCAACCGGAAAAGGTGCTCTTCCTCACGAACGATGCCCGTGCCATCGAATCGAGCATATCGGCCGTGGCAATACAAGGAGACCTTTCCTACATCGGCGCGGCCATAGCGATGGCAATCCAGATGCACGTCGATATGCTCCGCCAGATCAGCGGCAAGGTCTCTCGCGTCGTTCTCTTCTCGGACGGGCGGTATTCGGGGCGCACTGCCATGGACCCCATCCAGATGGCGACGTTGGCCGGCGGGCTTGGCATTCAAATCGACGTGATAAATGTTGGTGTCCAGGATACCAATGATATCTTGAACCACGTGGCTGGCATCACCGGTGGGCGGTATGCCGCCGCGACGGACGGTGCAATGCTCGAGAACATCGTTGACACCATCGTGCCACCGCTCTCCGCGGACACGCGGCAGTACCTGCAATCCAAGAAGCCGCTCATGTCCGATCTCGCGGGCGAGCTCGTCCGGATGGACGAGATGACCCCGTCCCAGAAGGCCCTCATCGAGAAGATGACCCAGCACGAGCGAGAGAAGTGCTTGATATGCCACCAGAGCACGTGTCCCGTGTGCCGGCAGCCGTTTTCTACCGGCGGGCGTTACTGTCCAAAATGCTCATCACCGGTGCATTTGCACTGTGCAGCCCAGTGGGCAAAGAGCGACAAGAAGACCGATTCCAACGTGTTCCGCTGCGTCCATTGCTACTACTTGCTCAAGGTCCCAGCCGAGGTCCAAGAAGCGGAACAAGAACGTGAACTCCAAGTTGCCAAGCAGCAAGCCGAGGCCCGTGTCAAGGCATCGCAAGGCGAGAATCAAGAGGGCATCGCCTCGGACGAGTTCAGCGCGGTCGTCGCAACAAAAGTCTCGCTCAGGGAACTCGGTGCCGATTTGCTCTCGGAGGCGACGTGCCCCGTATGCTCCGAGATGTTCGAGGACGAGGACTTCCTGTTCGAATGCATCAACGTGGATTGCGGGGCGTTGTACCACCCGGCGTGCTTCAAAAAATTGAAAAGCCCGTCCGGGGAATACATTTGCAAGAAATGCGGCTCGTCGCTGGGAAAGGCACGGTAGTGGCCCCTGCGAGCCCCTTCATTCCACCGTTTTCTTGAAATAAAACGCCACGTTCGTGAGCACGAAAAACGCCGCTGACAAGATGCCTAACGAGAACACGGGCCATGGCTTCAACGAAAAGTCGAATCCCTTGAATGCTGCACTCACGAACCCGTTCACGCCTTGGTACATGGGCATCCAATCATTGACCTGCGGGTTCGGGATGAATATCAAGGCAAGCAGGCACAAGATGAATACCAGCAAGAACATCTGGTTCGCTTGCAACCTCGTCTTCGAAATCGTGGAGATGAACATGCCGATCATGGCGCCACAGAACGCGACGAGGAACAAGACCGTGAACGAGATGTAATACTCTCCGTAGACCGGGAGGTAGAAGAATATCATGGCAACGAAGAGCAATGCTTGCACCTGCACCGCGTGGATGGCCGAGTAAGCCATGGTCTTCGCGATGACCACCTCCAGCTTGCCCGCGGGCGTGAGCAGCGTGCGCCGCAGCGGCTCGTCACCGACGATGGCTTGCGACGCGAGCAGCACTCCCGAGCCAAAGATGAGGATCGAGAAGATGAGCGGCCCGCTCTTGAACAGCGGCGAGTTAGCCTCGAACTTGGAGTACGGGACGGGGTATATCTCGTCCCGGAAGAGCCCGTGGTACAGCTTGAAGGCAATGAAGGTGATTTCCAAGACAGCCGTGATCGTGCCCACGGCCTCCACGTCGGTTGCATCGTTGACGATGAGGACCTCGGCAATGGCGCGATTGGTGATGTTCCGCTCGAATCCGTCGGGAATGACGAGAAACCCGGCGATCTCGCGATTCTTGAGCTTGTCAAGCCCGTCCTTGTAATCGGTGACGTTCAGGATGGTCATGTTGGCGAATCCCTTGAAAATTCCCGTGAAGTTCTCCGACAAGTCCTCGCCCGGCCAGTCGGTCGTGGTGTCGAGGTCGAGCACGCCGTACACGTTGATGCCGCTGCCACCACCCAGGGAAAAATCGGAGAACATCCCGCCGCCATCACCCTCTCCTTCGGATTCCCCTGCTGGCGGTTCCCAGAACGGGATCATGATGATGATGGGAAGAAGGAAGATGATCAAGAGCGATTGCTTGTCCTTGAGGAGCGCCTCGATCTCGTTGCGAAACAAGGCCCACACGCGTGATGCAGATCCTTTCCACGCGAATGACAGCCGCTTCAAGTTCCACCGTTTCATCGGGAATCGCTCCTTGCTTCGCGGATCGCGAGACGTTAAGCACTACATGTATAGACATGAAGTTATGCATAATAACCTTGATCGCCGGGAACATCCCTTGAGACTCGTGGTGATGATTCTTATTCCCAAACCCGAGTAAAAACATCGAATATCCACAACGTTTAATTCAATCAAACCGGATAAGTTCGCGATGGTGGACACACAGCAGGTCCTCGCCGAGAGACTGCACAAGCTCAAGATGGAAATCGAATCTGCCACGCGCATCGAGAAACTCGGTTTGCATCCAATAGACGTTCTCGATGACATGTTCCATGTCATGATGGCGCTCAGGCATGCGGCTCTCAAGAAAAACCATCCGCACATGACTGATGCCGGGATCATTCGCATGATGCGGGAAGAAGAGGAAGCCGCACGGCGCTTCAAGCGTCGAGACGTGATGTAGGCATGGCCGAACTCAAGGATTTCTTTGTAAAGGTCATCTCGTGCTTGGATCGATCCAAGCTTCCCTACGCCATCGTGGGGGATTTTGCGGCAATCATACGTGGCCGTGCTAGGACGACGACTGATATCGACATCGTGGTCAACGCAACGACCGAAGAAATATTGGTCCTTCTCGATTGCTTCGAACAAGCCGGCCTTGACGTGATGAAAAGACAGGCATTGCTCGCCTTGAAGGAAGGAACGAATCTCAGCATTTTTAACACGGGATCATATGCACGGTTGGATTTAAAGAGGGCACGCACCGAAGACGAGCGTGAAGTCGTCTCGACTGCCAAGACCGAGCGATATGGCCGGCTATCGATCATGGTAGCCACGATCGAGGAAATCTTGTGCGGTAAAATTCTCTACCTGGGACGTATCGATGAGCTTCCCGACAAGGAACTTCTCGATGTTACCGATGCGCTCGATTTCCTTGTATTATATAACAAGCATAAAAACGATGTCGACCACGCGTGGCTTGAAACGAAAGTAAAAATTGCAGGGTTAACAGCAACTCTTGAAAGGCTTGCCGGTTTCAAGGTTACCTAGAATCATGTTCCATTTCTACCTTGTTTCCAAGGTTTGCTTCAATAGATTCGCGTGCAACTTTTTTTTTCACGCCACGCGCGTCTTGTCTTCCAACAAGAAATTTGCAAGATGCTGGATTGGTGCGGATGGCGAACGAGCAGGCATGCAAGGTACGGGACAGATATATATTGCATGATTTTATTGTAAAAACCATTGGTACATTTTACCAGCCCCGGAGGTAATGACCACGGCGAAAAACGCGACATTCTATCTTGACGAGGAACTCATGTCACAAGCAAAGAAAGTTGTAGAAGATGGTCTATTTAAATCATTGAACGCGCTCGTGGAATCTGCACTTAAGGCCAAGCTTGAAACCCTCCACAGGGAGAAGATCCGCCAAGAAATCATCGAGGCAAGCCAAGACCCAATGTTCATCGCGGACATAGCAGAGATTGAACAAGATTTCAAGCACGTGGATTTCGAGACGGTGTAATGTAATCATGAGGTTCAAATGGAACATCTTCCTATCAAATCTTGATCCTGTCATCGACTCGGAAGAAGGGGGAAAACGACCCGTTGTCGTCATTAGCGACGAAACATACAATGACGTGATGCCCGTCGTTACCATTCTCCCATTGACGTCGTTGAAAAAAGGAAGACGCGTGTATCCAAACGAAGTCTTGCTACCCGCGGGAACGGGTGATCTTCCGCGGGATTCGCTGGTGCTCGCTCATCAAATTCGCACGATCTCAAAAAAGAGATTGGGTGATTCTTCGGGCAAGATTGATGATACGACCATTCAAGAAAAGATAAACGATGCGATTCGGGTGCACTTGAACCTGTGATGCGGGTCGATGATGGCGTAGTACCACCAAGCCATGATCTTGTATAATGAAGATGATCAAGGATTCTCCCTCCAGAGAATCCCCCTTGCATAGCTTGCCTTGCATGCCTTCACGTGACAACGTGCTCGGTAAAGAACGAGACCGCGTGACCCGGATCCTTTAATATTGCCATCCGGTGCTTGAGATGTCGATTTAAAAATCTTGATCCTTATGACGACGTGCTTGCCGGCGATGACGGGGCATGATAGAGGACGTGATTGAACGAGCGAGAAACGCAAACGACATTGTGGACTTGTGAAGGGGCGTCATTTGTAAATGTTCTTGCGATGGCCGAGTTCCAAGATCAATATTACCAACTCATCATCATGGATATCGAAGATAATCCTGTAATCTCCAACCCGGATCCTGTAATACGGAAGACCAACAAGCTTTTTTACCCCCGAAGGACGAGGTTGCAGCCTCAATTCATCAACACGGTTAAAAATTTGCCTTGCAACCAATCTCGGGAGATTTTCCAGCTGCTTGGCAGCCTTCTCGGACCACGTTATCCTGAAACTCACGAATTCAACCGCCGCTTCACTTCATCGTGCGGGACGACACGCCCATTCTTGACATCTTCCAAGGCTTCGTTCAAGTCTTCAATTGCTTGCTCGCCGAGCTCTTGCGAATCCTCTAATAGCAGTTCGATAACGTCATTGTACGTGTCCCGGCGGGATAATTTCAACTTGTCGAGCCTTTCCTTGACATCACACCTTATCTGGATGGTTGTCATCTTGTCCATGATACATCATGATTCGTTATAAATCGTTACATTAAAACTTGAGCACGTGAAAGGCTCGCTTTAATTTTTATATATCCATGTGGAGAGTAGTAAACACCGTCGATACTGGTGGTATTGGATGGAGGACGTGGCTTATGGCACCAAATGATTTAATGATTGTTTTCCGAGGGCAACCGGGACCCGAGAAGGTAGGCACCAGAAGTTCATGCATGATTTAGGAACCAAAAGTACTGCGGGCGGAATTCAGCAACTGGACTATGGAATCCATCGAGAAGCGGCGTGATTTTACTAGTCATTAGTGAAACGCGTGTTTCCAAGGAAATAAATCCCTTCTTTTTCTCTTGCTTCACTCTCGTCTCTCGTATATTGTATGTGCCTGGCCAATTCGACCTTGTCCACCTTGGGAATCAAGCCCCAAGGGCGCTCAGCCTGGATTCGTTTCTCGAGCAATGGTTAACCACGGGGAAAAATGATCACAATGTATAAATGCATGCATTGTGTCGAGAAACTCATGTCCATCTCGCAACGCCTCTCCAAGAGGACCAAGAAAAAATTGGACGAGATCCAAGCAAGATTCATCTTGGATAAAGATAACGGTCATAAAGTCTCGATTCCCGATCTCATCGAGAAGATGACTGAATTCGTTGAAGAACACATGGAACAATTCAAGGAAAAACTCTCGAAAGCATCAAGACCCGGTGACAGTGATGCACCTGGCATGCCCGAGTTTCTCAAGATCACGGTTGAAGCAAACAAGCCCGGCTCGCCAGAAGATTACAAGGAATATGATTACGACGACATCTAATGACAAGCGGGGTAACCAAGAACGATGGGGAACGTTGATGAAAGGCACGACATGCGTGTTGGCAGCAACGACGGGAACGCGAGGGATGCTGGCAAAGCGGGCTCCCCGGAAAGCCCGCGAAACGTTTTCGTTGACACGGAACTGTGGGTCTATTCCTTGAAACGCCCGGACAAGAAAAAATATCCCGACGAGGCAATATACAACAGGGACATGCAGAAACACCTTGATGCCAAGTCTTTTTTCAAGCATGTCCCCCCCGGCACCTTCTTTTTCTTCACGACGCACCAGGTGTGCGAGCTCTACCACGTGCTCATGTTCCGCGGGACCAAGCTGGACGGTACATTCGTTCGCGAGTACATCAATAGCTTGTCTCTTGCAAGCACGACCCGGATAATCGAGGTATCAACGGATGTTATCAAGCAATGCGTAAACATGTCGTTAGCATCTGGCATCCATGTCTGGGATTACCTTTGCATCGTACCGATCATCGATAAAGTGGATGCGGTCTATACTTCTGACAAGCATTTTTTGCACGCGAGTATTACCGGTCTCGGTAAACCTGTCAAGAACCCGATCGGGACGTGGGATGAATTATAACGCAAAAATAGACATATCATCTCGGGCGGGACGGGCGGCCGCTGGCTGGGTCGGGGCCGGGCGGGGCGCTGACCGCCGGCGACGTGCTCCGGGCGACCGGGCCCGCGTTTTACGTGAAGCACGGCTGGTACCACGATGACAGGGGGTGGCGCATGGACCCCTACGACTGGAACCAGATCGTGGACGGCTGGCGGCGCGGGTGGGACGTGAAGCGGCTCCAGGTCGACGTGTTCCGCGTGGAACAAGCGTGAACGGGCGTGGGTGACGGGCGCTGGCTCACGCGTGCTTTTTTTTTCGTGCCGGTGGAAAAAAAAGAAAGGAAAATTGTCCTGCTCCTGGCGCGTGCCAGGTGCTTAGTGGTAGCGCTCCTTGGTGCCGAGCAGCCAGAGGATGCCGAGGGCAGCGAAGGCGACGCTGATGATGCTGAGCCACCACGCCCAGGACATGACGTTGCCAACGAGCGTCGGGTCCCAGTTCACGATGGACGTGATGACGCCACCGGCAGTGGTGACGATGATGATCGAGAGCAAGACGAGCGCTTGACCCCATCCCCATTCCTGTTCTTGGAACATGCCGATTCCGGCGATGAAACACCACGCGCCGAGCACGAGCCTGATGAGAGCCGAGTCGCCCATCAAATTCTGGAACGCTTGCGTTGCGTCGCCCCCTCCCGTGCCGCCAAGGTTATCCAGGATGAACGCGGGCAAGAACCCGAACGTCCCGGGGAAGTACAGTTCAACGTAATAAATCACGCCTTGGAAGATGAAGATGGCGCCGATAACGATCATGAAGATGTTCAGCAGCTCGTTAGAATCCTTCACTTCCTTTTTCTTTTCAGTGGTTGACATGATGCAAATTCACCAATAGTGAACGTATTCAACGTTTTCATGTAGAAAAGGCAAGCCGTCGTGCGCCGTGCGTCGTTCACCGCGGCCCGCGGTGGTGCATCGGGCCGCGCGGCGCGACTCGCCTTCAATGACCATATCGCTCACCGCTATTTGAATCTAACGCATTTCGGGTGAAGTCGTCCGCCCTTCACTGCCCCCGTCTCGTTCACGGCCTCGTGCTCGCCCGCACCCGCCCAAGCAACACCAACGCCGCGTGTCGCCATGGCATACTCGTCTACCACCCAATACCCAATTTCTTATCTATCATCATTCTATTCAATGCATTCTTCCCGCGGTAAGCATGGTTTCGAGCAAAAGTGCGAGTTCAAGGCAATCGCCAAGCAAGCATGTATCCAGCATGCGTATCCACGGCCAGCGCGTGCTCATCGCTCGAAAACCCGATCGCGGTAAAGGAGCCGTGCTCGCCACGTTCGCTCGTGAACGTGAACACGAGCCTGCGTGCTTTCACGTCCCAGATGCAAAGCATGAGATCCTTGGCCATGCTCGCAATAATATCATGGGGTTAAATACGTGGAAGATTTACCATTTTTCAGCCAATCGTGAAAAATGACAGAAAAAACTAATAAAGAATGTAATCATTACATATTTGATGTGGATGGCGTTAAAAGAAATTGCCAAGATCAACGAGCGAGGGTGTGTTACCATTCCTCGAATTCTCAGGAAAAAATATCTCCTCAAACCTGGTACGGAAATAGCTTTCATCGAGGAAGAGGGAAAACTTATCATCATTCCGATAAAGGATCTTGAAGAGTTGCGAAAAGACATGCCTTCCTTAAGTGAAATTGCGAGAGAACTTGAAATTTCGCATGATCAAGAGTTGGAGCTAGAAAAAGATTGAATGACATTTGCATCGATACCGGCGTTCTGATGATATATTTTTCGAACGATCCTACACCAAAAGTTACCCAACTCTTCAAGGATTGTATTGAAGGAAAAATTAACATTCATTTATTAAAACCGATCATCGTGGAAGCGGTAAAACATTTGTGCAAGTTAAATGCAATTGATCAAGCAAAAACAATCATTCTTTCATTTTTACATAAGGTTCCTGTCTCATTAATTGATATCGATACCTCTCTGGCGATAAATGCGGGTGTCTTGAAATGGCAAAACAATGATATGCTATCGACTGTAGATAGCGTGGTAATTGCGTATGCGATTAATAAAAAGCTCCCCTTTCACACGATTGAGAAAAAATTGAAGAAAATACCAGCATCGTTATTGCAGCGGCTTAAAATTGTCAAGTATTATTTTTAATTCCATACAAAAATCAACGGTGGGCAAGTTGGAATCATCGCCTTCAAGCATCATATCCCTCACCGCTATTTGAATCTAACGCATTTCGGGCGAAGTCGTCCGCGCTCCACCGATTTGATTGCACGATATAACGATCATTTCAAGATTATCACATGGAAAGAATTAGAGGCCTTCTGGAAGCAAGATGAATTCTCAATTAATCATTTGAGTTAGTTCTCGATAAACAAGTATTCAACAATTAATCATTTGAGTTAGTTCTCGATAAACAAGTATTCTGCGGCACTATTTGACTTTTGCGAGTTTTTTGTATGTTTCTTCTTGGATCATGATTGTTTTCGAGGCCATGATGTAAACCCGATCACTACATGTAACTACATACATAAAACATCGTGCATACCCGCGCTTTCCCGGACTGATGTGCTGGTACCGTTCTTGAACCGCAGCTCAATTCAATGTAAAAGCGTAGGTTTTTCACCAACCTCGGTTATTACCTCGACTGGACGACACGATCACATCGCGTGATTAGCATGAATAGCAAGCACATGATACACACGGGGATATACGGATTCATCGTGATTTCCCTTACCTTGTTGGCGACGCTCCCGCAAGCGAGCGGCGTCGCGAGCCAGTGGCTTCCTTCCGAGGGAACCACCACGAATTACGATCTCAGCTATGGACAATTCAAGTTAAACGGCGACTACGTTGAAACGGCAACGTTTGACGTGTACAACAGTTCGACAACGTTCTACATCTGGCCCTCTCTCTTGAACCACAATCAAACGCCCAGCCCGACGATCACCTCCCTCAAGAACGACACGAAGGTACCTCAGAGAAATGATTTTAAAGGCGATTCATGTGCAAGGATCACTCTCCACACGTGATGCAAGGTGACCGCGAAAGGCGACGAGCACTGCATTTTGACCCGCAGCTTGATATGGCCGGCCAAGATGGTCAAGCACGAATTGATGATCCCCGTTCCAGACGGCATCGTCGAGCAAGGCTCCAAGGGAAAGAAATACGTGCTTGGTATCTACGCCCCGGGGAAGGAATTCTTCAAGGTAACCTCGTATTACTTGTCGACGGCGGACGTGATGAAGATCACGATCATCACGAAACACATGAACGATGATATCGTGACGCGTGTCTCCTCGTTCGTGAATTCTTTCTCCACGCCGATCCACGTGTCTGGCTTTTGTTCAAAAAGCGGCAATTACCTGTACGAGGCTTACATTTTGTGTGACGTGCAGACCCTTGAACACGACATTGCTGAAAAAAAAAGCCAGCTGGGCGAGATGGAACTCCGTGCCGAGCGCGTGGAACTACACCAAGACGGTTGAATCATGCCCTTGCTTTTCCCTTTTCACCACGGCCACCGGGAACAGGCCCGGGCAAGTGCCATCACGATTTAAACTCTGACCGTTTCAAGACCATGTAATACGCATCCTCGCCATCCCTGTAATACTCGGGGATCGTTTTTTCCACCTTGAAGAGCAGTTTCTTGTAAAGCTGGATGGCCACGCTATTCGATATCCTTACTTCCAAGACGAAGACATCTACCCCGTAATCCAAGGTTCGTTTCATGGCTTCCAAGAGCATGGATTCTCCGATGCCCCGTCCTTGGTACTCCTTGATGACCGCGATGCTCACCAAGTGGCCTTTCCTCACGAATTTCAGCCCGGTTTCCATGGCACGCTCGACCCTGAACATGACGTAACCCACGATCTGCTTGGTGATGGTGTTTTCGCCGACAAGGAAACTTTCGGGAAATCGCTCCAGAATTGACTCGTAAAAAAAAGTCGGGTAGTTTTCAGGGAGGGTTTTTTCGTTCACTTCCATGACCCGGGGTAAGTCGTCAATCGTGCATCTCCTCAAGATAATCTTGTGGTCGGTATGGGTATCCATGGCGTTTTCCTCCTAATCTGAACCCCGTGCGTTGGTGCTTCGAAGGCTCTCGTTGGTCTTTTTTCCTTGGCTGATCGTATCTTGGTTGTTGTTTTTAAAAGTTTTAAAGGTATTTTATCCTTTGGTTAAACAAGGGCTTGCATGATGCGCGTAGTAGTCATTTCTGGGACGCCGGGTGTTGGAAAAACGACGATCGCTCTGGAGCTTGGTCGCTTGCTCCGTGCAAGGGTTTTGCACCTTGGTGAGTTTATCGAGCAGCACTCGTTGCAAGAACGTTGGGATGCCCAGAAAGAAACTTCCATTGTTGACGAGGATGTGTTGAGAAACGCCCTACTTTCCGAGATCGATTTTGAAAGGAAGAAATCTGCCGGTTTTTTTATTATCGAAGGCTTGATGGTTGACATCGTTGCCAGCGTCGCGGATCATGCGGTGGTGTTGCGCCTGGACCCTCGCGTGCTCAAGCACCGCTTGGAAGCAAGGAGATACAAGAAATTAAAAGTTGAGGAAAACTTGCAGGCTGAATTACTTGGCACGTGCACCTATCACATGATCGAATCGATCGGAAAGAATTTTGCTGATGTTGACACGACGGACAAGAACGTGACGGAAGTCGTGCAAGCGATACACGGGATCATCTCCGGCAAGACGAGCCCCGGCGAGTACCGCCCGGGCAAGATCGACTGGATCTCAACCCCCGGTATCGATCCCGCATCTTTTTTTGCATGAGTCGAGGTTAATTCGGTTGGACTCGTATAGGCGCAAAGAAAAAGGGCAAAAGAAAATTTCATTGCCCGCGGTCATATCTTGATGCCGCGGACCCACGGCTCGTTAATCGCGGAGTTCAGCATGGTCACGATCTTCGGTTCGTTGGAGAAAAAGCCAACGATGGTCCCGTCGTTTTTCTCCAACGCCAAGATCGTGTCTTCCCCGTCCCGGTTCAAGACCCAGCGGTCCTTTTGGTCATATTGCGTGAAAGTCATGCCGCGAGGCTTGAGATCAAGGATGATATGCTCGTCCGTGGCCTTGATATCCCCCGCGATGTTTACTACCACATTCTTCGGGAATTGTTGAAGGATCGAGAGCATCCCGCTTTCATCGAGCAACGAAAGGCTAGGTATGCACAGCCTGATTGACCGGTGAGCTCCTGCCACTTTTTCCTTGAAGATCGTTAACAAGTGTTCTTTCGTGGTGATGATCCCGCTCCCGCCGGTCAGGATCGATCCCAGCTTTCCCTTCAAGACCGTGATTTCCTCGTCCCTTTTCAGGAGTTCCGTCTTGATTTTTTCGAGCTCCATCGTCGTTCCCAGGACTGAATCCCCTGAATCGCGGAACCGTAGTTTCAATTTCTCGTATTTCTCTTCCGCGTCCGATATTTTGCCGTGCAAATCCTTTTCTTTCAATCGAAGTGCCTCGTTTTCCTTCTGCAATCCAAGTATGGTATCTTGCAGCGTTGATGCTTTGCCCGAGCCCTCTTCGATTTTCGAAGATATCTCGTGGATCTTGGCATCGAGTTGCTTTATCTGCTCGTCCTTGTCGATAACTTGCTTGTCCTTGGTCGCGATCGCGGCATCCTTGGCGTTGATCGCGTCATCCTTGGCTTGGACGGTCCTCTTCAATTGCTTGCTCTCTTCCACGAGGTCCTCATACTGTTTTTTCAAGTGGTCGAGTTGTTTTTCCAAATTATCTCTTAATTCCTTATCTTTTTCCATTGAAAGCTTGAGCTTGCCCAATTCCGCAGATTTCTGGTCGATTTCCTTGGTGAGCATTTCAAATTTCAATTTCAAGGTTGTCAAGTCTTCCGAGAGCCTTGCATTTGCTTCCTTGGCTTGGTTCAATTCATTCGTGATTTTTTCGTGCTGGTCCTTCGAGAGCAAGAGCTCGTCCAGCGAGTTCATGTTGCTGAAGTTACCATCGTCCAAGAATTCCGGTTTTTTACCCATCAGTATGCACCTATCGTTGAAGTAAGAATATACATCACCTACATAAATTAGTTATTCGCCAATGGAGAGGGGATGCATCTAGAAAGGGTCATGCTTTCTTTCGCAAGAACGGGTCATGGCCCTTAAGAACGGGTCATGTATCCTCGGGATGGAGCCCGGTGCCGCGCCACCCGGCGCCGGGCGAGCGCACCGCGGCTGCAACCACGGCCATACCCTCGTCGTCCAGCAGCGTGCCCGGCAGCGTGACGCTCTCGATGTCCGGGCAGTCCCTGGCAAGGGTGGCCACCAGCGCCCCCGCATCGGCGATGTTCGTGTCGTCGAGGTGCAAGACCCGCAGGTTGGCGAGCCCTTCGAGGAGCAAGCCGAGGCTGTCGAGATAGTTGCCCGACAGGTCCAGCACCTCCAGCGATTCCCGCAGCGGTGCCCCCGGCGGCACGAGCGGCCGCATCGAGACCCGCTCGCGCGGCACGAGCGGCTCGCCCTTGTCGCCCCAGCGCTGCTTTTGCGGCCGCATGGTGCCCTCGTAGCCCGCGGGGTAGAATCCCTTCTTGTGGCCGCGCATGCGCAGCTCCCGCACGCCCCGCACCTTGTCGAGCCCCCCGAAGCACCACGGCGTGATCAAGACGTCCTTGAACGAGGACGCGGGGTACACGCCCGCGGACAGGTCGAGCACGCCGTCCCTGCTCACGAACGCGGCGCACGACCAGTCGTAGGTAAAGCCATCCCCGGGCGCGATGACCACGAAGTTGGGCACCGCGCCTGCCTCGCCGGGGCCAGGCAGCCACGGCTCAAAGCCGGGCTCGTAAAACTTGAGCAGGTCGTACTTTCGCACGCGCATGTCGAAGGCCTTGGCGACCAGCATCCCGCCGTGCGCGGCCTTGTCGTCCTCGTCGCCCTCGTTGCCCTCGTTGCCCTCGTCGCCCTTGTTGCCCTCGTCGCCCTTGTTGCCCTCGTCGCCCTTGTTGCCCTCGTCGTCATCATCGCTGGCAACGTAGCGGCGCTTGTAGCGCGCGAGCAAGTCACGCGTCGCCGGGTCTTTGGACCATTCGAGCACCTCGATCGCGTGCCACGGCACGTTGCCGGCAGCTGCGCGCACCGCCTCTTGATACATGCGCAAGATTTCATCACGCGCGCGCCACCAATGGCCACGTGGCGACCACGCGTAGGGTCGGTCGCCGTTCGGGCCGTACCAGACCCACTCGTCCAGCATCCAGTCCCGCATGGGCGTCGTGGGCTGCACGCCGAGCCTGATGCGCCAGTCCCGCACGAATGCTTGGTCGATCCATGCGAGGAGGAGGCTGTCCAGCCCGTCGTAGTGCTTCCCATCCTTCCAGTAAGACCGCTCGGGGGCGAATATCCACGTGAGATAGTGGTAGAACGTCTCGAGATCGAGGTCCCGCTCGACCGGCGGGCTGCTCTCGCCGGGATACCAGCCCATGACCTCGAACCAGTCGCCCGCGCCCTGCTTGCGGTTCGTGAGCACCCGCAGCCCCGGGAACCTGCGGAGCAAGCCCGCGAAGTCCAGCCCGGTGAACGCCTTGTAATCGGCCGCGAACTCGTCGATGCGGGGGCCGAAAAGTTCAACTATTCTCCTTAAATCTCCAACTGTTTTTATCGTTTCATCATGCCATTCTTCGGGCTTGAAATTATCTGGATGTTTGGCGATGAAATCTCGTGATAGCTCGAAATAATTGTAAATATCGGCCATATGGGGGTTCTTGGCTTTCCTTGCACCCGGTACCTTGGACGGTGTCCCCGCTCGTTTCTTGCCACACATGCGTCATCCTGTCAATATTTGCATCACGGGCTTATAAATCTATCGAATGGTAAAGGATCTTCTCTTGATGGTAATCCACGTGCATTTCAATGAAAAAAAAATTCGATTCATTCAACGGATGTTTTCGTTCATCATATCATAAAAAAAAAAGGTAAAAATGGGTCGTGAAATCGGTTCATATCACGTAATAATACGACATGTACTGCATGTAGTAAATGAAGTACTCCGGAGTGAAGTAATCCGATTTCACGAAGTCCGGTGCCCCGCCGAAGGTGCTCACGATCCATTCGTGAAAGGTCGGGTGGTTCGGGGGATTTGGAGTTCCTGGTGGTTTCACATAGGGTACGGGCGGGAAGCACGTCATGTCGCTGGCCAGGTCGTAGAATATGGCAGTTTTACCCGTTATGACAAATCTCACCGCGGTCGACACCTCGCCCGACTGCGCGTCCACCTCGATCTCGAACCACGCCAGCTGGGTGGGCTCGTCCTGGCCATCCAAGCGCACGAGGAACGGGAGCGCGATGGTGCCCGCGAAGGCACTTTTGAAAAATGTAGAATCACTAGCGGGCCTCAACGCCGCGTCGCCACTGGCCAGCAGCTCGGCCGCGCCGTCCAGCGTGGCCACCAGCGTGCCGAACGCCTTTCCCGTGAGGTAGGCATAGTTTGACGTGTAGTCGGCAGCGGCCGACACCGGGAGCGTGAGCGTGCACCCGGCGCGTGAACGCGCCCCGGTTTTTTTCCCCTTTTTTTTCCGCGATGCGATGTACCAAGAGGACAAGTGGTGGAGCGGGCATGGCGACCGGCTACGTGCCGGGCGGCCTTGGGGAGGCATGGAATAAAACCCCGAGATAGCTGGCGCTATCTCGGACGATAAATAATTATTTTTACCCCCCGGGCGAGTGCTTCATCCCTTTGCGACGCGGAATTGCTGGCGCTGGTCGAGGCGATCGTCGGCGAGGCGCTGCCGTGCTACCTTGCGTGAAACGAGGCGAGGCGAGGCGAGAAGCATGGCGACGACGGCGGGAACACCGGGAGCATGGCTCAACGAGGTGCCCTTCGGCACGCGGGGCACGACGGCCAAGCGGGACAAGGGGGCGTTGGAATTTTTTTAATCTTATCTCGTCTTTCTTCGAACATTACACCTAACGGAAGAAGAAAATTCGTGATGGCGGGTCTAGCAGGATTTGAACCTGCGAAATTCGGAATCTCCTCGATTTAAGGCCTGAAATCGACTTAGAAGTCCGACTCCTTATCCGTGCTAGGATATAGACCCATTTCGATAGAGGTTAAGAGTAATATCTTGTTAAAATTCTTTATCTATCATTTTTTCAAATTAATTACATGGAAAAACAGAGGTAATCGAACCTTGTCCGGCCTGTGCGTGAGAGTTCACAAGAAGGATGCCCAGTCCGTGAAAGAAATCCTGTTGAACCATGGATTGATCGATTTTACCAGGGACCCCGCCCGTGAAGATGATGGTGTTTGTTTTCCGGTCGTGGGCAGCGAGGCCGATATCCGGCGTGTCGTGAACGCGGGGTACGAGGTTCGGCGCGGCGCGTGTCCCGCAACGCGGCGGAAGCAGCCCGGTTCCTTGGCTGAAAAGCTGGCAGGCATGCTGCCACCGGGGCTCCGTGACCTCGTCCCGCGTTCATTCAACATCGTCGGCACGATCGCCATCCTCGAGCTACCACCCGAGCTCGAGCCGCACGAGGGGACTATCGCCCGGGAATTGCTTGCGTTGCACCCGTCGTTGACCAGCATTTTCTCGAAGGAATCAGAACGGGAAGGGGAATTCAGGACCTCTGCACTTCGCCTCATCTCGGGAGATGGAAATCCCGTCACCATTCATGTTGAAAACGATTGCAGGTTCAAGGTCGACGTTTCTTCGACGTTTTTCGATCCCAGGCTCATGGAAGAGCACCGGCGTGTCACCGGGAAGATCGCCCTGCGGGCCATGTCCAATGCCTTGGCAAACCACGTCTTTGCAATGCTCGATTTATTCTGCGGGGTTGGACCATTCGTCATTCCCGCGTTGAAGGTTCCCCGCGTGAAGGCGTGTGCTGTCGATATAAACCCGGCGGCGATAGAATTCTTGAAGGAGAACGTGATCTTGAACCGCCTCCAAGTGGAAAGGATCGATGCACGCGCGATGGATGCCCGCGAGTTCATTCGCGAAGGCACGTCCCGGGATGGTGCCGGGCCAGGTTTCGACGCGATCATCATGAACCTTCCAAAAAACGCGCACGCATTCATTGGCAACGCGTCAAGGTTGCTTTCTCCGGACGGGACCATGTTCTGGTACACCGTGTGCAAGGAAATTTTCAAGGCAAAGCACGTGGATGCACCTGACCTGGCCTCGATTCTCGATTCCATTGAACGCGGCGCGAGCACGGCCGCTGGTAATCCGGTCGACACGGTTTGCATGGCTGGCTTGCAAGAAGCAACATCCGCCGGATTGCATGTCGAATCCATCACCCGGGTGAAAACGTATGCCCCGTACAAGTACATCTACTGTATCGAGCTCGGGAAACACGTACTTTCAACACGTTAATCGAGGGCATGCAGCTCTATCGAGATGGTAGCGTGGGGGTTCCGGAGCGCGGCACGCAAGGCTGGCGAGAGATCGATGGAGGCCTTGTTGCACCCCACCAAGACCGTGCGTCCCGAGATGAAGGTGCTTTTCCTGATCACCATCTCGTGCTCGTCGTCGAGCGTGAGCGCGGGGTCCCCCATGCCTTCAACGTGTTCTTCCACCCCGCCAACACGAAAGATAAAAAGAAACTTGCGTTTTTGTTTCAATGCTTGTCTTGTTGCTTCGCTGAATTGCGCGGGAGCCTTTGTTGCACCAACACCGATAATGCAATCACCACGAAGCGTGAGGTCACCTTCCTTGGTGAGTTCAATCGTCGTTTTATGCATCGCCGTGACGTTTCCGTGGCCACGGGCAGTGAATGACTCGAGCAACCGCATCGAGATCAGAAGGCGCGCCATCCCCTTAAAAACCGTGCGACTATCCCTTGTCGAAATCCATGAGCGTTTTCTGGTCCTTTCCAATTTTCTTGAACACGCGTTGGGTCACGATGCTGTCATGGCCTAAATTATCGAGCACGTGCCTTTTCCCGAGCATTTTCATGGCATACTTGTAATTTATCCTGCTGTCGATGCATTGAGACCCGTAAAACGCGTTCCAATCCTTGATAAATGCCGAATCATCGAGCAAGGTGTCACCGTTCACGTCGAGGTCGCCCGGTCCATGGATTAACGATACCACGTTGATGGCGAACCGATCGAGGGTTTCACCGTGGCCCAGGTGGAACGTGAACAGATCGCAGCCTACCTGCACGGTGCATCCGATTGCTCGCAATCCCGAGGCTTGCTCGGCCGGTCCCGTGCACCGTGCAAGGGAGACGGTGCCTTTCTGGCTTGCTTGGTTGAACGTGATGACGTTGAACATCGGATACCGTTTCTTGAAGTGAATCCCGATGATATCCTCGATCTGGTGGCGCGCGTGGTATTGGCCGATGAGAAAATCTTTATACGGGATAAAATGGGCTAGGCCACGAGCTTTCTGGATTTCGTTTGCTACTGCCTTTGATTTTTTCAATATTTCGGGGTGTTGGATGCGGAGCTGGTTCACGCTCGTCACCCCGTGCGAGATGATTTCGATGGCCCTCGCGTCGTTCGGGGAAAAATCATGGTGGCGCTTGGCATGCTGCACGATGGTGGCAATCTTTTTTTTCACGTCAGGTGTTCCCTCGATATTCGTGATGTTCTTGTCCACTCGTCCAGCGATGCGAGCCGGGTGCCGCTGATCTTGATGAATGGCTGCGCGCGTTTCACGACGACGCCAATTTTTTTCAACATTGATAGTTTTTCCATGACTATCCCCGCGTTCCTCAGGGACAGGATTCGCTTTGCAGATCTTGGCCCGATTCCCGGGACGAGCAAGAGCTGGTCGTATGTCGCGTCGTTGATTTCCACCGGGAAGAGATCATTGCGTTTCTGGAGCGCGAAATGGAGCTTCGGGTCGATGTCCATGGGCAAATTGCAGCCTTTTCCAGGAAGCACGTCGTTCACCTTGAAACCGTAGCATCTTAACAACCAATCGACCTGGTACAACCGGTGTTCCCTCATCAATGGCGTTGCCTGGTGCCGTTCCAGCGGGCTCCCCTTGATGGGGTAAAATGCAGAGAAATAGACACGTTTTAACCCGAAACGCTTGTACATGCCGTGGGACGTGGTTATGATGTCGTGATCCGTTGCCTCGTTTCCCCCGACGATCATTTGCGTCGTGAGGCCCGCCGGGAGTTTCGCACGTTCGTTCATCCCGTGCATCCATGCCAAGCGCGTGATGAGGTCCGTGTTGAAGTCCTTGGTGGTCGAGAACTCCGACAAGAATCCCTTCGTTGGTGCTTCGAGGTTCAAGGAAAGGCGGTCAGCGTATCGCCCCAGTTCCTTGATGCTGGACATGCTAGATCCCGGCAGGACCTTCATGTGCACGTAGCCCTTGAACTGGTTTTGGTCGCGGAGGACACGCCCCACCTCTATCATGTCTTCCATGACGATCTCCGGGTCCCCCGTGATGCCCGATGATAGAAACAAGCCCTCGACGTAGTTCCGCTTGTAAAATTCAAGGAACGTGTGCACGAGCTCTTGGGGCGTGAATGCTGTTTTCTTGTTATTTCCCTTGTTCAAGCACGTCGTCGAGTTCTGGCAATAAAAACAATCATTGCTACAGCAGTTGGTCATCAACACCTTGAAGAGGGACACGCACCTGCCATCGGCGGTGTACACGTGGCAGCAACCCGCGGGAAGCCTCCTGCCGATGTAAGCTCCCGTCGCGGGTGATATCCGCCTCGTGTTGACGCTCGTGGCAGCACAAATGTCGTACCTCGCCGACGAACCGAGGACCTCGATTTTTTGGCTGGTGCTAAGCATGGGATACCGCCCGTGTTACCAATACATGATACGCGCCTCGAGTTGTATTTAACTCGTCACGGCCACGAAATTTCTAATTCCTAATATATGGGAAATGGTTAGATACATTCCGCCGGTAAGAATCATGCCAGTCGCCCTTCTCGAGGGCGCACCCATCGAGGCCCTGCTTGATCATGTTCACGATCCACTCCTGCCTGGTCTTCCATCTCGGACAGAGTTGCGTGATTTTTTACGGCCAGCTCGACGACACCGTTCTGGATGAAAATGTATTGGGACGGGTGTTCGAGGAAGGCTTGACCTTGCTCATCGGGCAGGGGCGAAAATTTGACGTGGGCGGGGAACAATTCGTGGCCATCAACCACGAGGACATCGTGACTTGCCTCCACCTGGGCAATTTCAAGGAAGGTGAACAAGAAGCAACCAACTTGGTATCGAAGATCGGGAAGCAATTCAAGAACCATTACCAACCCGACATCGACGAGTTCCAATTAGGCGCGTGCGATATTGATGCAGCCTTTGGCGAGTTTGCATCGATCCTGGCTAAAAGCATTCAAGATTTCCTTGGCGGGCCACCCGTAGTTTCTTCCCATCGTTCGAGCGTGGAACCCAAGCCCGCACCCGAGCAAGCACAACATAACGTTCCTTCGGTGCAACGAACTTGCATGCGTTTTCCTGGCGGTATCATCCCGCCCGAGGAGATCGATGAGGTGCTCTTCCAGGAATACCAGGAATTGGCGAGCATGTACAACGTTGACATGATCGGGAACGTGGTTTCCAAGGTTCGGGCCTTCATCTACGCTAACGTGGGCGTCTACCACGAGATTGAAGTTGATTTTTCGAGCTATCCAAACAAGCCCACGGTCACGCTTCCGTTAGGTGTCGTGGATGTCGTGAGTTCCTCAAAATTGTACCGGGGATGGAATCCGGAAGCACCTCATAAAATCGTGGACCTCGTGAGTGAATTGGAGCAATTGATCGGAATATCCAAGCAAAAATCAAGCGCGGGCGTGGATTCCGTCCCAATTCCCACCGGGAAAGCCACCGTGGCTGGCAAGCAATCGCAACCGGTGGACGAAGGTCCTTCCCCGTCAAGTTTATTTGCCGATAGGCTGCTCTACCGGTCGAGGCCGGGGAAGCCTCAGGAAGAGGAGGAGCCACGTGAGTACATCACCCCCGCGCCAGTAACCGACTTAAATGCGGATAGCCCGACGGGTTTGATGGAGGACGCATGGCCTGTGACCACCGTCCCGGTTGAAAATGATGTGCCGGGGCCCCCCCCGGTCAAGGAACCAGAGAAACCAAAGATGACCTTCGTCATCAAGCCGAGATTCAAGCCGGTCGACGAGCTCGATGATGATGTCCATAAATCGGGCGACCTGCAAGAACATCACGCTCCCGACCAAGTCACCCCTCCCCCGCGGGCCTCGCCACCTGACATGCCCCCGGCCAAGCCGGCTCCCGGCCTTCTCGTGGTAAGGCCAGCAACGGCCGTGAAACCCGTCGCGAGGCAATCACCGACGTTTGCAATTCCCTCCGTGGATGACCTCGATACCTTCTCCCCGGTCACCGACGTGAAGCGCCCGGAATTAAAGCCACTCTTGCTCTCGCCGGCCGATCGGGCGACGCCGAAGGTGGTCTCGCAACCACCGGCGAGCGTTCCAGCAAAGACGGCACCGGCCAAGCCCGCCAGCAAGCCAAAGGATGACGGCTTGTTCAGCTGGGACGATGACGGCACGGAAATGGAAGTGAAACAAGTCAAGCACGAGATCGAGGAGCCTGATTTCAAGATAAAGAAGATTTCTTGAACATACCATAAAAATTGATTTGTCATGTTAATCGGCATCGTTGGAAAGCCCTCATCCGGTAAGAGCACGTTCTTGAACGCTGCTTGCATGACCAGCGCGAAGACCGCGGATTATCCCTTCACCACCATCGAACCAAATCTTGGCAGCTCGTCCGTTCAGCGCCCGTGCGCGTGCAAGAGCTTAAACATTAAGGACGAGCCCAAGAATTCGGAATGCGTGAATGGCACGCGGTTCGCGCACATCGAGCTGCTGGACGTGGCGGGCTTGGTACCCGGGGCACACGAGGGCAAGGGAATGGGGAATAAATTCTTGAACGACTTGAGCAGGGCTGATGTCTTGTTGCACGTGGTAGACATATCAGGGTCCTTGAACGAGAACGGCGATAACGTTGATGCGGGTTCCCACGACCCGCTAGTCGATATCACGTTCCTGCAGGACGAGATCGCCTACTGGATGAAGGGCATCATCCAGCGCACGGACTGGGACAAGTTCGTGCGGGAAAGCGAGCACCGCAAGACCCCCATCATGGCTGCGATGTTCGAGCGGTTGAGCGGGCTGGGCGTGGCCGAGCAACACATACAAGCCGCCCTGCGGGCGACCGGCCTGCTGGAAAAGAAGATTCCTGATTGGACGGAAGCGTCGGTGCTGTCCTTTGCAAGGGAGTTGCAAGCCATCTCGAAGCCGATCATCATCATTGCCAACAAGATAGACAAGGAGATAGGACGGAAGAATTACGCGCGCGTTGCCTCGATGCCCGAGTACAAGGGAAAGATATTCCCGTGCAGCGCGCTCGCTGAATTCTACCTGCGAACCTACGCGAAGAACGGCGTCATCGAGTACACCCCTGGCGCGCGTGATTTCAAGATACTCGCGCCAGAGAAGGTGTCCGAGAAGGAAAAGGGAGCCTTGGCCAGGATCAAGAAGGACATCCTGGACGTGTTCTCGTCAACAGGCGTGCAAGACGCGCTGGACAAGGCGATCTTCGACGTTCTCGGCTACATTTACGTTTACCCGGTACAAGACCCGAACAAGTTCACGGATCACGATGGCCGCGTGTTGCCCGACGTGTTCCTCGTCAAGAAGGGCACCAAGCTTATCGATTTTGTAAGGCGCGCGATCCATACGGATTTGGCGGATCATTTCATATACGGGATAAATGCGAGGAACAAGAAGCGCCTCGGTGAGGATTACGAGCTTGAAGCCGATGACGTCGTGAAGATACAAGCCGC
Source organism: Promethearchaeota archaeon (assembly GCA_041305945.1). Classification (GTDB taxonomy): domain Archaea; phylum Asgardarchaeota; class Lokiarchaeia; order Sigyniarchaeales; family Sigyniarchaeaceae; genus JBGLND01. The sequence continues at coordinate 188,081 of JBGLND010000001.1, read as the reverse complement.
GAAATGAAGTTTACTATGCATTCATGGCGAGGCGCGTGAGCCCTTGCGAACATTTTTCTCGATATAGAGACATATTCTATCGAGGCATCCGTGGTGATGGAATCGCATGGGACCTAAAAAGATACTTCTAACCGATGGCGTGAGCGACCGGGCAAAAACCTACTTGGAAGGAAAAGGTTTTTCGGTGACCGTAATGCCGACGCCCAAGGATGATATCGTTCAAAAGATGACGGGTTTCGACGGGGTTGTCGTTCGTTCTGCAACCAAGATCACGAGGAACGTCATGGAAAACATGCCCGGCTTGAAAATCATAGGACGGGCAGGCGCCGGGCTTGATAACATCGACGTGGAGTGCGCCAAGGAACGCGGCATAAAGATCGTAAATTCCCCGTACGCGCACGCGGTATCGGTCGCGGAGCACGCGTTCGCGTTACTGCTTGCCATCACCAAGTTCATCCCCGCGGCCGATACGTCGATGAAAGCTGGAAAGTGGCTAAAAAAGGAATATGAAAACAACGAGGTACGGGGAAAAATACTCGCCATCCTCGGTTTCGGGCACATCGGGGTTGAACTTGCCAAGCGCGCGGTTGCATTTGGAATGGATGTCATCGCGTACGACGTGGTCAAGGAGAGCCTTGACATGGCGAGGAAGATGGGATGCAAGGTCATCGATGACCTCGACTCGCTCTTGGCCGAGGCAGACTATATCTCCTTGCACGTTCCCTTGAACAAGCACACGACGCGCATGATCGATGCGAAGCGGCTCGGGAAGATGAAGGCTGGTGCAATCATCATCAACACGTCTCGCGGGGGTGTTATTGATCAAGCCGCCCTCGTGGATTGCCTGAAGAAACGAAAGATCAAGGGGGCCGCGCTGGACGTTTTCGAAACGGAACCAGTGGCCCACGGGGACCCGATTTTAGCCTTGGACAACGTGGTGCTTACCCCGCACATCGCATCTTCCACGGAAGAAAACCAGGTCGCCGCGGCCCTCGTTGTCGCTGAAGACATCGCGAAATTCTTTACCGAGTAAGCATTCCATGTCTCACCTTGTTTCGTGGTATCGAGAATGACAGATAAAGAAATGCCCTCGTTCATGATCGGCGCGGCGATCGCCGATTTGATGCGAATTACGTCATCATGACGATCGAGCACGGGAACAGGCTCAAGACGTGGGAGCAAGACTTTTACATCCCGTTCAAGCACGGGTGCACGCCCGTTTATTCCGAGAACGGCGGCCCCGGTGGTGCTTTCCACACGTGGCGGCAGGTCCCGCCCATGCTCAAGATAGTGGATACCATGCACGACGTCGCGAAGGGCGCGTGCTTGTTGAACTATTCGAACCCCGTGCCCCGCGTGACGTGGGCAATCAACCGGTACGCGTCCAAGAATGACCCGGCGTTCCCGAGGCGGAACGTCGGGCTATGCCACGGGATCGGGAGTGGCCTAGGCGGCCTGTCGAAGGTGCTGGGCGCGGGGTCCCACATGCTCGATTTCACCTCCGCGGGATTGAACCATTTCTACTTCTTCATAAAGGTAAAGGCCAAGAAGGATTTCACCATGCCGGCCATCGGGAAGTTCCCCGCGAAGCAAGCAAGGGCCGGTGATGACTTGCTCCAAGACGTCCGCGAGCGAGGCGCCGAGTGGGCACGCCAGGAGGAACTCTACCTCATCGAGGAGCTCTTGAACACGTTCGGGTACTTCACCTACCCGGAACAAAGCCATCCCGGCGAGTACCTCCACTTTGCAAAGCATTATTGTCCCCACGTGAAATATGGCTTCAAGGGAACCAACGAGCCATACAAGCAACACCTCGAACAATCCGTCAAGGGTGAAGCGGATAATTTCTGGTGGGTGCACCCGACGGGCGAGCGCGCGATCCCCATCATCGTCGGCATCGAGCACGACACCAAGCAAGCCGAGCTTGCCCTGAACATGCAGAACAACGGGTGCATTTCCAACCTACCCATCGATTGCACGGTCGAGGCCCCGGGGAGCGTCGACAGGAACGGGCCGAAGCACGACACCATCGGCGCGTTGCCGCGGGGCATTGCAAACTTGCTCCAGCACGAGGCAAGCATCCAAGACCTCGTCGTCGAGGCAGCCATCACTGGCGATTACAACGTTGCCGTGCAGGCCCTCTCGGTCGACCCGACGGTGCCGAGCCCCCAGGTAGCGAGGAACTTGCTCGACGAGATGCTAAAGTTGCAAAAGAACTACCTTCCGCAGTTTTTTGCAAGGAAGTGAATGGAAAGTGCTCATCACACGGGCTATCGCAAGATGATGGCCCCATTCTCGTGATATCCCATGGAAGATGCAAAGGAAACGAGCAATCGGGAAGGAACGCAACCCTCCGTAGACGAAAAATACGATCTTGACTCGCAATACCCCGAGTTCCAGGGCTGGGAATCCATAGGATTCCACCGCGGCGTGGGTCGCGAGTTCTGGCAGATCGTCATAGAACTCCTCGGCACGGCAGGAAACGTGTTCATCATTGCCATACTCGTCCCGATACTTGCACCGTTCCCGGAGATCGGCGGGTATCAGGGCGTGGCAGGCGGCCTGTTCGCCCTGGTGTACACGGTTTTTGACCTCGGAACCAACTTCGGGCTGGGCCGGTTCATCGCCGAGTACCGGGTCAAGAATGTGCACAGGATGTTGCAATACATATCCTACACGATCTGGTGGCAATCGTTCACCGGGCTCGTGCAAGTGACGATGTTGTCGTGGTTCGCCTTCGAGGTCATCGTCAAGTCGAATTTCTCGTACCTCACGTGGGTCCTGCTCCTTGGCTTGCAAAAGCAATTTCCCGGCTGGCTCGGCATCTTGCGCCAGACCTTGGAGGGCCTGCAACACTACAACAAGGTCGAGATCATCAGGTTCTTGCAAGGACAAGTCGTGGAACGCTTCACGACGATCGGCTTCGTGCTCTTGTTCAGGTATTATGGAGAGACGGACGCGGGCCTGGGCATCCTCATGGGCATCACCATAGGGACCGTCATCGGGGCATACGTGGATGACGTGGCATTCGAGTTCGTTGCCGGCTATTACTTGCATAAAATCTTGAAAAAATATTTCGGGCTGTCGTTGCGGGACGTGTTCAAGGTGAAATATGACAAGGACGTGCTCCGTGACATCGTGTTCTACAGCTTGCAAGGTGCTGCCCTCCCGCTCATCAGCTCCTTCGCGAGCGTGTATGCCTTATTGGCGTACGTTGGCTACATAAATGCGTACACGACGTGGTCCGCCCTCATCGGCCGTGGCATTTCCTTCGCGGGCCAGATACGGCAATTCGGGGATTTCGCGCTCCAGAACATGATCGCGGAGGCCTATCCCAACGGCAAGCAGAAGCTGTCCGAGTTTTACATCTCTTCCAGCGTGAAGTGGCGGTACATGTTCATGATCATGCTCGCCTTCATCATCATTGCCGTCACCCCCTATTTCACGGTCCTCATCAAGGAGATGAAAGCGTTGGAATATTACCGGGGGGCCGAGCTGTTCATCCTGCCGGGGGTGATCATACGCTTGCTCTGGCCTTTCGTCGAGCTGCCCGATGCGGTCATGTGGGGCGCCAGGCGGATCACGCAGATAAACGCCATCCGCGTGGGCGAGGAATGCGCCAAGGTATTCTTCGTCTGGCTGTTCGTGATCCTGCTGCGCGTCCAGGATTCGTGGGGGCTGGTCGGGCTCGTGTTCTTGATAGGCTTCAAGGATTGGGTCCCGACGTGGATAAAAACGATCATTTGTTATGCCTATATCCAGAAGCGCGTCATGAAGGTGAAGATTTACTGGAAATCAACGGTCATCACCCCCGTCATCGCGTCCATGCCGAACGTCCTCATCGCACAGCTCTTTTACGCGTGGCTTTTCTTCCCCATCAAGGCGGTCTTGGGATTGGAAATGACATTGGCAATCGCCATTGCCATTTTCTTCATCATCGTCATTTTCACCTATTTCCCGCTGTTGGCCGTGCTCGGAGGTTTCGATGATTATCAGTTATTCACGTTCCGGAAGGCAGTCGGCTTGGCGGGCCCGTCGAAACCATTATTCAAGGGCGTCGAGTGGCTGGTCCTCAAGGGCGTGGGGATTGCCAAGCGTCACGGCTGGCATGCACGATATCCCATCCCCTACGAAGATGCGCACCGCGAGATCGAGGAATTGATGGCCATCAAGCGAACCGCGCTTCAAGAAAACAAGGATATACAGGCAAAGGAAACTATCACTTCAAAATAACACGGCTGATGTTCCAGATGACCGCAAATGAACCGAGAACGTTCCCGTTCCAGAACCCCGGGCTTCCCCTCGATGAACGATTACACAACCTGGTGGGATTACTCACCCCGGATGAGATGATAAAGTGCCTTTATCACGAGTCGGATGACATCCCCCGACTCGGGATCAAGCATTACAACCACGGCAACGAGGCCTTGCACGGCGTGGTGCGGCCGGGGAAAGCAACGGTGTTTCCCATGGCAATAGCTTTCGGGGCAACATGGGATCCCGACTTGATATTTGATGTGGCAACGGCGATCTCCGACGAGGCCCGTGCCAAGCATTACCGCGACGCCATCGATACCGGACCGACGGGCTTGCTCACATTCTGGAGCCCGACCGTGAACATGGCACGGGACCCCCGGTGGGGGCGAACGGCGGAAACTTACGGCGAGGACCCGTGGCTCACGTCCCGCATCGGCATCCAGTTCGTCCGTGGCCTCCAAGGAAATGACCCCAAGTATTTGAAAGTGGTTTCAACGCCCAAGCATTTCGCGGGCAACAACGAAGAACACAACCGGCACCAATGCAATCCCAACATAAGCATGAAGGATGCAAGGGAGTATTTTTTACCCGCGTTCAAGGCATTGATCACGGAAGGAAAAGCACAAAGCATCATGGGGGCATATAACGCCATATTCGGCCGCTCTTGCTGCCAGAACAAGCACCTGCTCACCGACATTCTCAGGCACGAGTGGGGATTCAAAGGATACATCGTGACGGATTGCGGTGCCGTTGGCGATGCGATGCCATTCTTGCACAATCACGTTTTGACATTCCCTGCAGCCGTGGCGGAAACGATAAACGCGGGGGTTGACCTGGAATGCGGCCCGTTTTTCAAGAGATATCTCAAGACAGCCATGAAAAAGGGCATGGTGACCTTGGAAACGGTCAAGCGTGCCGTGACAAACGTCTTGAGGGCAAGGTTCATGTTGGGACTCTTTGACCCAGTTGAAAGCTGCCCGTATAGTAAGATACCGTACGACGTCGTCGGGTGCGACAAGCATTCGAACTTGGCATTGAAGGTTGCGCAAGAGTCCATCGTGCTATTAAAGAACACGCGCAGGGATGGTTCCTCCATTTTACCGATAGATACCACGCAAGTAAAACGCATCGTGGTCGTTGGCCCGAACGCGGACGTGTGCCAATTCGGGGATTACAGCGGGACCCCAGTACGGAAGCCCGTGAGCCCGATTGACGGTATCAAGGAAATATTCAAGCATGTCGAGGTGTTTCACGTCCAGTGGAACCCCCCTAGGAAAAAACAACGATTCATGGCCATTCCCGCAAGGAACTTGAAACCAAGCAAGGATTGCACGAAACACGATGGATTGATGCGTGAATTTTACCCGGATCTTGACTTCCAAGGGCAATGCATTACCAGCGTGGATGCACAAATCAACTTCGATTGGGAGCCGGATGTGCACGACCCGTCGATCTCGAACGCGTTTAAGGCAACCGGGTTGGAGCAAGAACTTGACGTGCCAACAAGAGAAACGAAGAATTTTTCACTTCGATGGTCTGGCTTCATTTGCGTGGACGTTCCAGGTATCTATGACATCAAGTTCGACGTGGGTGGCATTGAAAGGGGGAACGGTGCTACCGTGATGGTGCAAGGCAAGGATGCCACGGAGGGCATCACTGCCAGATTGGAGCCGGGAACGCCTTGCGAGGTGCGCATCGAGCTCCCTAGGCTTGGATCCAATGTGGAAACGATGAAAGGCGGGAAAAAAGCGGGAATGGTCAAGCAATTCTTGAACACGCTGGCGCGCCACAGGCGCAGGAGGCATCACCTTGCGGGGTTGCCTGCAAGAGTCTCCCTGCAATGGAAAATGCCAGCAACCGCGGGAGACCCTTCATTCCCGCGGGAGGTCGCCGCGGCCAAGGAAGCGGACGTGGTGATCGCGTGCTTGGGGTTAGGATTGGGCTACGAGCGGGAAGGCTTGGACAAGAAAAGCTTGGAGCTCCCCCCGGAACAAAACGAGCTGATGCAACGGGTCGTCTCGGCAAACCCGAACACGGTTGCCGTAATGATCACGGGAAGCCCCTTGAGCTTTCCATGGATAGACGAGCACGTCCCGGGCATCTTGCTCGCGTGGTACCCCGGCGAGAGGGGCGGCGAGGCCATAGCGGGCATCCTTTCCGGTGACGTGAACCCGAGCGGGCGGTTGCCAATCACGTTCTACAAGAGCACGAACCAGCTCCCGCCCTTCAACGAATATGACCTCGCGAAGGGAAAAACCTACTGGTATTTCGATGGCGAGCCCTTGTATCCGTTTGGTTTCGGGTTAAGCTTCACGACATTCGCGTACAAGAAAATCACGTTGCAGAAGGACAAGTTTCAAGCGAGCGAGACGATCGTGGTGAACGTGGAGGTCGAAAACGCCGGGGACAGGCCGGGAAGCGAAATCATCCAGGTCTACACCCGGTACAAAGAAGCCACGGGTACCAAGAGGTGCAACGAGCGGTTGCCACGGCAGCAGCTCAAGGGATTCGCCCGGACAAGGTTGAACCCGGGCGAGCAAGCTAACTTGGCCATCGAGATACCGGTGGGGAGGCTGGAATTCTATGACGATGTGGAAGGTAAATTCATCGTGCTGAGGGGAACGGTGGATATAATGGTGGGGCCATCATCCAAGGATATCAAGCACACCAAAACGATCGAGATCGTGTAACAAGTCAGAAATTACAAGATGGGAATGAAAAATGTTCAAGCACTTGTTTGCATTGAAACCGGGAAAGAAATCAGCAAGGTTCTCGTCATGGGACGTGAAGGGGGGGAACCAAGATTTCTGGATCCTGGCACCCGGAGAAACCCGCGTGCTCGCAGACATACAAGGTCCCGCCATCATCACGCATATCTGGAGCGCGTTTCACGCGCCGTGGCGCGAGCTGCTCTTGAAGTTCACCTGGGACGATGCGGGTCACCCGAGCATCCACGTTCCCTTCGGTGACTTCTTCGGGCTCGGCCACGGGATAGCCAATTCACACCAGAGCGCGTTGTTCTCCACCTCGACAAATAATAACAACGCGTTCGACGGGGCATGCGCCCACAATTGTTACGTGCCCATGCCATTCAAGAAACGAGCGGTCGTCGAACTAGAAAACCAGTCTAAAAATGAAGTCTGGGCGTGGTTCTACATCGATTACGAGAGTGCCAGTCCCGAGGAGGTACAGGAGGCGGGATACTTCCACGCCGAGTTCAGGCGGGAGAACCCGTTCGGGGGATGGGGACCGGAGGTCCAGGTCAACTCGCCCGAAACTGATTCGATCATGAACACGCGCCGTGAGGCGTGGGAGAACAATTACGTGATACTCGATACTCGCGGTGAAGGGCATTACATCGGCTGCAACATGAGCGTCACGAACCTCCAAGGATCGTGGTGGGGCGAGGGGGACGACATGATATGGGTCGACGGGTACAAGTGGCCGCCTGATTTTCACGGGACGGGGTCCGAGGACTACTTCAACCACGGGTGGGGCATGCAACGGAATGCTTACTTGCGGAACGGCTCGTCGGTATTCGAGCACGACACGGGGGGGTACCAGACGAGTTACGTTTTCCACCTGGAAAATCCAGTGTACTTTTCAAAGGAAATCAAGGTGACCATCGAGGCCGGTCACGGGAACCACCTTGGGAATGAAATCAGTAGCGTGGCTTACTGGTATGCAAGGAACCCGACCAAGGTCCTCGATCCCCCGCCCGTCAAGCAGCGGCTCGCGATTCGAAAAAAAGGCGGGAAGTGGGATCTCCAAGGCAGCGTGGCAAGGACGACGCACTCGGTGGCCATCACGGCCGAGATGCAATCGATGAGAAGGGATTGGGCAAGGTCCAAGCTCAGGCCGTTCGCGCGCATCGTTGGAAAGATCAAGGTAAACCACGCGACGGCACTGCCCGACATCGTGACCAGCTACATGATGAGCGGCCCGATCGAGATCCCGTTGATGGAATTGCTGGAAGATGTTGGAGACTCGCGCGTCCGCTTGGATTTATTCGGTGCCACGAGCACCGGTCGCATCATCGAAACCCCGAAGGGAATTTTCGTGAACGATGGAATGGATGATTGCCAGCAAGTTCCTGTTTCCCCCGAGCTGGTAAAGCGAGAAGGAAGTACCATCAAGATCATAGTTGGGAGGATGCTTCCTGAAGAGAATACAAGCCCGGATACACCGGCCATGCTCGTGAAGATAACGGACAAGATCACCTTTCGAGATTGATCACGACTCCCACGCGCCCTCGAAGAACGGGCGTTCCTTCACCCACGCTTCGGTGAAGCTCGTGTACTGGATGTCGGTGACCCGCTGGTCGACGCCATCCAAGGGCACCACGTGGGACAGGGACCAGGTGACGTGGAGCCGCCCGCCGGGACCTTGGGTCATGGTGGGATACTGGAACGTTTCCGATCGTTCATCGCCGTCCGTGTCGGGATGCCACTCCACGATGTTGCGCCGGTATGACCACGTCTTCCCGTCGTCTTCTGAAAGGGCAATGCTCAGCGGGTTTCGCCATTTTTTATCGTTTCCAGGAGAAGGCGCGTGGTTGTACACGATGGCGACGTTCCCGCTGGCCAGCGTCATCATGTGAAAGCCACCCGCGGGATTGGGCAAGGTGCCGTGCACCGCCGGGGTCCACGTGAGCCCACCATCGAAACTCTCGGAAGCGAGCATCTTGCGCATCGGCTGGCCATCATTCCTGAACATCGCGAGCAACGAACCATCGGACCGCTCGATCACGGTCGGTTGCTCCACTTGCCGGCCTTTTTTCTGCTCGTAGCCAGCGGGAATGATGCCCGGTTCGAGATCGACGAATTTCGATTGTTTCCACGTCTTCCCTTTATCGCGCGAGATGAAAAACACGCCGCGCAGGAACTTGAACTCGACATAGGCAGGCAGGACGTAGTATCCACCCGATGCCAAGATCGGGGGATTTTTCAAGCCACGAGACACGAATGGGTAGACATTCCGCTCGCTCTTCCACGTTCGCCCGCGATCGGTGCTCGTCTTGTGCTTGGCGAATACCAAGCTCCAGCCCCAGCCAGCATTGTAAAAGACATGCAAGATACCAGTATCAGGGGCGACCCATAACACCGGATTCCCGTCAAACATGATCCTTGATTTGAGCCCCCACCCGGCTGGTTTCTCCCACGGTTGCCCGGGTTTCTTCCGGGTGATGAATATTTCCTCGTTGATATTTGCTTCATTCACTGCCCAATACCACGCGGCGACAAGCTCGCCATCGGGAAATGCAACGATCGAACTGCAATGCGCGTGGATGAGCTGGCCGGGAACGGGTGCCGTCAACGTCTCGATGGCAATGTCAGTGGTTTGCTTGATCATGGGATTGCAGCCTCACGGTTCTATGATGACCTTGACGCGATCGGGTTTTTTCATCATTGCCATGGCGTCCTCTATCTTGTCGAGCGGGAACCGGTGCGTGATGATCTTCCCCGCGTCGACGATCCCCCGCTCTTGCAACCGGATGGAACCAAGCATCGCGCGGGGGTGCACGGAAAAAGAGGCGTCGACGCGCGTTTCCAACCAGTGGATGTTCGCGGGGGACACGTTGATAGTGCCATCGGTTGTCACGCCAAACTCGTTGATGCGCGTGCCGCGCCGGCACAAATCAAATGCCAGCTGCGCGGCTGGAAGGGGGCCAGCGGCCTCAAAAACGAGGTCTGGTCCATCGGGGATGATACCATAGATTGCTTTCTTCGGGTTCACCTTGGAGGAATTCACGAGATGCGTCGCACCGCATTTCATGGCGAAATCCAGGCGCCACTCATCGACGTCCACCATGATGACCGTGGCAGCTCCCGCCTTTTCCGCGATCATTGACGCTAGCAGGCCCATGCTTCCCGCGCCGATGATGACCAAGTCCTCCCCGATGGTCAGCTGCGAATATAAAATCAAGCCCTTGTAGGAACCTGCAAGGGGTTCGGTCAACGCGGCTGCCTCGAACGATATATTGGGTGGTTTCTTGTAAACGGCGATCTCCGGGACGAGCACGTATTCCGCGAAAGCACCGTCGATGATGGTAGGCATGCCATCACCACCAATGACGGCGCCATGCTTGCAATACTGGGCGAAGCCGCGACGACATTCGGGGCACATGCCGCAATTGGAAACCGGGGAGACAATCACCTCATCCCCTTTCTTCCAACGGGTTACCGAATCCCCGGTTTGGTAAACAACGCCCGAAAATTCATGGCCACAGATTGCAGGAAAGGTGACGTTAGTACGTTCTCCAGAGTAAGCCTTGTAATCGGTGAGACAGATGCCGCACGCCTTCACGCGCACGAGAAGCATGTTTCCCTTTACAACGGGTGTTGGAATATCCGTCACCACGATGTTTTTTACACGTTCAAGGACCGCTGCTTTCATAATGGAAGCTTAGAACCGCGGGGAAAAAAAAGATTGGGATAAAGGCGCACCGCATCGAGACGTCATTCAATGATCGATGATCACGTTAAGCCCGGGATCATCCAGGAGATAGATGCGGGCATCCGGATTTGCAGCGATGGTCTCGTTCACCACGCGCTTGAGCACGTCAATGGGCTTCTCGCCGGGTTTCTTGATGGGGTCCAAACGGTAATGCTTGCGAAGTATATCTTCGTCCATATCAGACACGATCATGACGTGCCCTTCACCGACGGTCTTGATGATGCGGAGCAAGTCAACAGGCTTTTGATTGCCTATCTTGAACGTTTTCTCGTCACAATAATGGTCAAGCACGAATTCCAGTGACTCTTGGATGGATTTCCCGTTGCAATCAACCATGGTCTTTTCAAACGCAGTGTTACCAACCCCATCGGGACACGGTGCCAAGATGACGATCTTACCATTCCCATCCTTCCGGGTCGCGTTCCACGCGGCATGGATTCCTTTTCCTGCTTGGTACAAGTTTATACCCCACGTTTGCAGCCCGGCGATGACAAGATCGCCACCGGGAGATGGCACATGCACTGTATTGATGGGCACGGTGATTTTCACGGCTTCTTCATGGAGGGCAACAAGATCGCCAGCATTCACGTAGATGATCTCACCCTCATTCACGACCGTGTCTACACCGAAAATTCGAACCCGTTTTTTCAAGATGGAAACCATGTTCTTGATATCCGTGATGACCGGGTTGCCTGCCGTATTCCCGAGCTTGCACCCCGGCACGAACCCGAGCTGGCGGTCAAACATTTTCGGGTGGTTCTGGCTCACGGTCGTCTTGCTCGCAATGCCAGGACAGATTTCCTTGATTGTACCGGCCACGCCAGCAAAATAATGAAGCTCGCTATCGGTAACCGGGACGAGCATGGTGCAGTCAAAGATCAGCTTGTTGAAACCCATGGGGGTTCCAGCATCGCTTTCTCCAATCATCACGACATCTTTTTCGCAATCGTGGGAAACGATTTGAAGTTTATATTCCGTCCAAATGTCGAGCCCGACCATCTCGGGGTACTCGCTCTCTTTCGGCAGGCGATGCGTACCCGTCGCGATAAGGATCCGAACGTCGCTTTTTGGAATCCCGAGCCTCTTAACGCGCTCCAAGAGCATCGGCAAGATGATCTTGGTGTGCTCGTTTGGGCGAGTGTAATCATCCGTGGCAAACACGACCGGTTTTCCCGGCACGTAATGATGCTTGATCAAATCATCAAACGATTCCATTCCACCGATGGGATGGCGTAGCACGTGGTCTAATGCGTCGTGCAAGCTACCCTTGAACGTTTTTATCCTTGATTCCGCTGGCGGTTTCAAGTACACCACGTTTTTGGAATGGCTGGCTGGTATGAACCCGTCGATGGTTTCTTTACCCCAAGATATAGGTGTGTTCATGAACATGATTACATCCAACTGGAGAAAGGCAAGAAACCATAATAAACGATTAAATTCTCCGGGGCGAATAATTAAACTAGGGACCGAATATGGCGAAAAAGATCATCTTGATAGGCCCGCCAGCAGCGGGCAAGACGAGCCTTCGCAAGTTCTTTTTCGAGGGAATATCCGGAGACCAGCTCCTCCAACATTCTGAACCCGCTTCAATCGGGATGAAATACAGCCATTATGAATACGTATACACCTACCCGATAGAAAGAGTTGGAGCGAACCCGGAAAGAACGCCGTTCAACTTGGCGGTCCTCGATACAGCAGGGCAAGAACTTGAAACGTGGCTGAACGAACGCCAGTATGATGTGTTCACGGGTGCCAGTGTTATCATCTTCGTTTTCCAGCTCAACGACTGGAACGACCCGCAAAACAGGGAATATATCTCGAACTTGGTCATGATCACGGATAACATCCGGGTGCAGCACGCGCCATCCGCGCAACTGTACATCTTGGGCCACAAGATGGACGCGATAGCGGGATTGAACGCGGAGAAAATGCGGCGAGACGTGCAAGATGGGCTCCAAGAATACGTCTTTAAAAAAAGGAAGCTATTCCTGGACTTCAAGGTGCGACTCACGAGCTTGTGCAAAGAATTCAGGCAAGAAACGTTCTCGAACTTGCTCGACATAACAACAAACTCGCTCGCGGATTTGTTATGAAATGATCTTCACGCGCGAGGATGGTGCAACCGGGACATGAAGACCGACATCGTCAACGGCGTCATCTTTTCAAAATATGACCACGTTTCAGGGCCGGAAGCATTTTACTGGATTCCAAACGAGCTTGACAGTTCGATCTTGAACACCGTCGCGTCGAAATCCTTGTACGTGCTCGTTGGGGAGGAGGACGCGATCCCGAAGGACTTGGAAATCCTGGCATTCCCGACCGTCGAGCGGAAGGGGCTCATCAAATTCTTGCAGCTCAAGGACGAGAAGGCAAGGGGGGGCTTCGTGAATGCGACCATCACGTTGCTATTTCAAGAAAAGGATGACATGATATTCTACAAGTACAAGAACAAGTTTGAAGCACCGTTCTCGGATTTTGCAGGCAAGGTCATGGCGCTGGAAGCCAACCACGGGGAAGCACGGAACTTTATAAGCACATTCACCACCTTTCATGACCGCATTTCCGAGATATTGCACGACTTGTTCAACGAGGAGATCGGCTCGAAAAGCGCCGTCGCGTTCGCGCAACCGGAAAAATTAGGGACAGAAATGAAAAAACGTTCGTTCAAGCTCGTGGTGATCGGCGACCCCGAGGTGGGCAAGACATCAACGATTTTACGGTTTACAGAAAACGTGTTCAGGAAGACCTACATAACAACAATGGGCGTGAACGTTACCGGGAAAAACATCGAACTTGATGGAAATACGCTTGTCAGCTTCGCGATCTGGGACATCGCGGGCCAGAGCAAGTTCTCGCTCACGCGCCCGCATTTTTACGAGGGTGCACGCGCTGAGTTGCTCGTGTTCGATCTCACCCGGCCGGAAACGCTTCAAAATGCCGTGAAATGGCACTTGGACTTGAAGTCGCATCTCAAGCGCGACATCCCTGCGGTCCTCCTGGCAAACAAGGCCGATCTTGCAGACCAGGTCAACGTTCATTCAAGTGACATCCAAGCCGTGGCCGACGAGCTTGGCGTGGACTGGATCGAGACATCTGCGGAATCGGGAAAAAACGTCGAGCAGGCATTCCTCAAGATCGCCAAGATGCTCGTTAAATAATGGACCGCGTGCCGGGGGTCGTAAACAGTTCGTTTTTTGCTAGACAAACGTGGACACGTCATGGATGATATCGTGGTTTTAAGGTCTTGATTGCGTGAACACGGTCATCATGTCATCATGCGTGAGGATTGGTATTGCCGCCTCGATTTTAGGTGTCTGCACGCGGACTATCCGGCGATGGGATGCTGGGAAGATCGCTTGTACCCGCATCCTATCCAACAACATCCACCACGATCGCGATTATTTTTTTTATACGTTCATGAATTTTTAGCTACGGAGTGCACGGAAAATGCAACGTGCATTATCTTGCGAGAAGGTGAAAAGAAAATGGACAAGAGGAAATATTACAAGTGGATGTTCGTCATCAACGCGCTCTGGGCGTGGTTCTTGTCTGCCAGCGCGCTGATGTCTGGACCAACCACGGACATGAACCTTTCAGAGGTGGGCGTGGTCTATTACAACGGTTTCATGCTATCCGTTCTGCTGTTCGGTATCGGATACTTCATTGTTGGTATCAACATCACGCAGAACCACGGTATCGTGATTCTCTCCATCATTGCGAAAACACTGGTTTTTATATCCTTCACGACCTATTTTTTCATCGGGCTCGTTTCACAGTTCCAGTTCATCGTTGGCATCATAGACTTAGCATCCGCGATCCTTTTTATCGAATTTCTGGTGAAATATCCGAAGATAAAGGCGTGAATTGGTAATAATTCACTTTTTTTTTCTAATACGGGCTTATTTCTTCCTCAGTTCCGCGCCTTGCACGATTAATTCATTTTGAATGCCATGCACGCGCATCGCGCGAGGTTTCACGCCGTGCTTCGACGCAAGAGCAGCCGCCACGCCAGCGGCTTGCCCGATAGCCATGATGGGAGCCATGGCCCGGTGTGACTCGTAAGGTTCTTGCTCTGACGAGATGCAGCGACCCGCGACGAGTAGATTGTCGACCTTCAAGGGAACGAGGCAGCGGTAGGGGATATCATACCCCTCGTGGGTTAAATATCGCCTGTAACCGTAATAGCTGATGACCGGGCACGAGCTGATGGCCACAACATCGTCGAACCGGCGGCCTTCGAGTGCATCGGACGCCACCAGCTTGTATTCCCCCTCGATGAACCGCGTCTGCCGAATGCCAATCGACGGGGGCGTTTCTGCCACGTATACTTGCCCATCCTTGATAGCCGGGTTATGCTTCGACAAGTCGTTGAAGTGGTTGTATATTTCTAACCGGGTGGCGATCTCGGCGTGCGATATCTCCCACCCGTCGTTGCGTCCCCACACGAATGAAGGACCCCAGACCACCGCCGAATCACCGTACTGGCACCCGTGGGAAACCTTGCGCCCCCCGAGGCCGGAAATCTTGCACAACAAGCCATCTCTCAATGCCTTGGCGTCGGGTCGCGCTTCCCAGAAAGGCCCGCCTGCCCTCGCGGCGACATCGCCGTCGCCATGCGGGAAATGTGCGTTTTGCATTTCGGGCGTGCCAACCCAATGTCCCCAAAGGAAAGCTCTCGGGATTGATGTAAACGGTGGCATGGCCGATTTCATCGCCGTGCGCCACGACCTGGTGCACGCGCTACCCGAAAGCCTGGACCCCAAGGAAGGGACGTTCATAGAGCCCCTCGCCGCTGCGGTGCAGACATTCGAGATGATGCCGCTGGGCGCGAGCGACAAGAAGATTGCCATCATCGGGGCAGGCAAGCTTGGTTTGCTCATCTTGCAAGTGCTCGTGGCTCGGCACGGCGCGGGCTGCGAGGTGATGGTCATCGACCATCACGATTTCAAGTTGCAGCTTGCACGGAAGTTCGGTGCAACTCGTGTCTTGAACACGTCGAACATCCCGGAAAGCAAGATGATCGAAGAGGTCAAGGCGTTCTCTGGAGGCCATGGCGTGGACGTGATGATCGAGGCAACGGGCAATCCACGGGCATTGAACCAAGCCATTTATGCAACCCGCGCCAGGGGGAAGATCGCGCTCAAGTCAACGCATGGCGTCCCCGTCCCGTTTGATCTCACGGTTGCAGTAGTCAAGGAGGTCTCGCTCTTCACGTCCCGCTGCGGCCCGTTCGACAAGGCGATCGAGCTGGTGGAAGCCGGAAAGATCGACTTGAAATCGCTCATCTCCGAGGTGTACCCCCTGTCGCGCGGCGTGGAGGCGTTCAAGGACCTTTCATATCGCAAGGGGAACGCGATCAAGTACATCTTGGAGCCATGATGCGGTACCTTGTTCTTGGTGCATGAAAAAGAAGGCTCAAGAACGAGACAAGAATTCATGGATGGCCATTGCAGTGTCTCTCCCGTCACGTGCATGGTGAACGATCTCGCGTTTTCCATCTTGGCGCTGTGCGTTTTGAATGAATATATTTGAAAATCCTTCAAGCATGTTGTTCTCCGTGATGGTTCCATTGCATTTCGTTGTTAACAAGAGTGCAGCATGCGAGCCAGCCAGTTCACGTAATGATGCTTGGTCATCGCACGAAACCTGTCCCATGAAGACCACCGAACTGAGCACAAGCCCTTCCAGCTCCCGTTCGATGACATCGCGTGGAAGTTTTTCGGCGCCCGCGTGGTGATGGAATGCATCCGAGAAACTTTCACGCGTGTTGTACATCTTGACCGTGTAGCCCAGCCGGGCAAGGAAATGGGCTGCGATCAAGCCGGTGATGTCGCTTCCAACGACGCCGACTTGCATCCCGTTGCTGGCAGGTCGTGCCTTGTTCCAGCCACCCGCGCTTGCGTGCCTTGCGACCCATCCGTGTAATTCCTGCACCCGCACCGGTTTCCCATCAAACGCGTTCCTTACGCACGCTTGCTGGCAAAATTTATCTGGCGAGCAAATGGTGCCACATATTTCCGCGAGCGGATTCGTTTCCCTCACGATCCTTGCAGCACCCTCGAAATTTCCCGACTCGATCCTGCGGATAAAACCCGGGATGTCGACACGTGCCGGGCACGCCGCCACGCACGGCGGGTGTTCGCAGTGCTGGCATTCCTTGGCGATCAACCGTGCGTTCTCGGGGTTCCCGTCAATACTCCTCGGGATCACGGGCTTGTTGAATGCCTTGATGTAGCTTACAAATTCTTTATCCGGGGTGGTGTAGTGGTATTCCTCCATCCCTTTATCTCTGAGGATGACGTTTGCCGCCCCGAAACCCGATGCGATCACCGCCGGCATGCCCATCCCCATGGTCGTCGAGTCCCCGCACGCATAGAGGCCCTTCCAGCTCGTGCGTGCGTGCAACCGCTTGGTAAGGTGCTGGCCGATCATTTGCTTGGGCCCGCCGACGCAACCCCCGTTCTTCAGCGTGTACCTTTCGATGGTTGAGGGCGTTGCGATGTACAGTCTAACGATCCCGCTACGGAAACCGGGGAAACGTTTTTCGATCTCATTGATGATGAGCTCTGCTTGTCTCTCTTTTTTTTGCTTGTACTGCTCCGATTGGTATCCTGGTTCGTCCGGTCGTGGCCATTCTTGATCCGGGGATGGGGAGAAGATCGTGAGAATGTGCTCGTCCTCTGGCCCGAGACTGTGGTCATCGACCGTCGGAATGTACATGGTGATATCTCCCATGTCAATGTCCGCGGTGTTCGATATGAAATATTCCACGGCGTTCGTGTCGGAAGGAAAAACCTCCTTCCGGGCTGCGATGTAGAGTACCATCGCGGGATAGGTTGGTACCAGCGATTCGACCCATTTGCGCTGCTTGGCCGATACGAGCCCGGGGGGGATGAGGCGCGAGTACAAGTTCCACACCGTGGTATCTGATACGACGCTGTTTCCATGTATGATGCTCCCGCTTGCCAATCGCACGCCCGTCGCAACCTTCCGGTCGAAGCGGATTTCCTCTACCCTCTCTCGGTAGAGCACCGTGCCCCCGTTTCGTTCTATCGATCTTTCTAATGCATTGCTATATGTTTGTGCAGAGCCAGCAACGTAATAGGTGCCACCAACGTGATTGTCGGTGAACATCGTCATGGCCATGATGGCCGGCGTCTCGTTCATGTTTATGTAAGCATATGACGCGCAGAGCTTGTCGTAGAACTCGATTAATTTCTTGCTCTTGATGAACGGACGTATCAAATCCGCCGCGGATTGCGTCATCAATTTCAAGAGGCTGAAAATGCGCGCGGGTGAGGATTTCAACATTTTCACCTTTTGCGCGCTTGAGAGCTCGGTTGGCGGGGTTAGCAAGTCCTGTCCCTTGATATTACGTTCGTAATAGGTCGTGATGTGGTCGTAAAACGCTTGGAGCTCGTCAGATTCGTCTGGAAAGTGCTTCTGGAGTTCTGCAAGGAACTTACGCAAGTCCTTCCAGAAATCGATGCGCTGGCCCGCGAAATCCAACCTGAAGAACTTGTCCCGGGGGATGACCGTGATGGGCTCTTCCAGCATGTTCATCAAGTTACGGTGCAAGTGGTAACCCTCCTTTCCAAACCCGAAAATCAATGCAGCCCCAGAATCGAACGTCCGGTCCTCCCTTTTAAAACTCGTGCATGCACCACCCGGAAGGCAATGCTGTTCCACGAGCAGCACGTCAACTCCCCTTTTAGCGAGGAGACTCGCTGCAGCTAAGCCCCCGAGTCCCGCACCGATCACGATTACATCATAGCGGGATTTCAAGATGCGTTCCTTGGTGATGAGGTCCATGACGGGTTATCTGATTGAATGGTTTTTAACCCGGTGTCTTATAGACCATTACCAGCACGCGTGAAACATTGGTGCGTGCCTTATTCACGCTGGAAGGGAGAACTTCCACCCGCACACGCACTTGTCCGGGTGCTTTCCTGTTTCCTTCGAGAACGGCGTGAACATGCACTCGATGGTGAACCGTTCATCGATTGCTTTTGCGAACGACTGGTAAAACGTGAATCCAATCCGGAAGCAGACGTCTTGCATCTGGTCATCCGACCTACCAACGCGTTTCATGCCTTCCAACGTTTTACACGTGTCTACTAGGAAAACTAGCTGGTTTCCCTCGAGTTCGATTGAAAATCCGAGTGTCTTGTTGAATAGAGATTTTCCTATCACGGTTTTAAGCTTGAGTAATGGGCCGTCGCTATCCTTCAACAAGCCTAGATTTTGATAAAAGCGGACGAGGCGACGTGCTTCCCGTTCGCCATAAAGTTTCCACACGGCATCGTCAATTTCCATCGCCTTGTCGAACCCGAATTCTTGTTCCATCTTCAAGAACCAGAGCCCATCGAGCGTCTGGAAGAGGTTCGCGTAGAGATCCACCAAGCCCTCGTTTTCCTTGTCCATCTCCGGCACCCCCATCGTTCAATAGCTCCGTGCCACGTATACCGTGACCGGGTCCAACTTGCCACACGCTGCACAATGCTTGAACTTGATGGGTTCATCGTCGACCCTTTTCCCCCTGACGAGTCCACCCGTTCCTTTCTCTATCAAGCCCGCGCAATCGTACCCGTCCATACCGATGGAACACAAGCCGATGGCTGCTATCTTGTTACCCTCTATTGCATCCCTTGCCTCGTCTATGGTGTTGCAAGGCTTGATGAAGCTGTCGAATTTCTTCAAGTGCTTTTCTTTCAACTGCTTGGTATACCCGTTCGCTATCCCGTTAACTTTTTCCACAAGTTGTTCCATTGGCACGAACAGCTTTTCCTTCGGGGTCCGCGTGACGATCACGACCTGGTTTTTCTCGACGTCTTTCGGTCCTATCTCGATCCTGACGGGCACGCCTCGCATCTCCCACTCGTTGAACTTCTCGCCCGGTGTCACGAAATCCCTGTCGTCCAGCTTGACGCTGTACCCCGTTCCTTCGAGCAATTTCGCGACGTCCTTGCATTTACCAGCCACCGTCTCGACCTTCCCCTTGAAATATATGGGGACGATGACGATTTGCACCGGTGCCAAGTCGAAGGGCAAGACAAGCCCTTGATCATCCCCGAGTATCGAGATCATCCCGCCATAGATGCGGCTGATGGCGGGGCCATAACACGTGATGAAGCCGTACTCGGGCGTCCCGTCCTTGGTGATGAACTTCACGTCGAATGGTTTCGAGAAGTTCTGGCCGAGCAAGTGGGTGGACGGGAGCTGGATGACCTTCCCGTTGTCCATCAACGCGTCGGCGGCGTACGTGTTGATGGCGCCTGCGAACTTGTCCCACTGCGGTCGCTCGAAGAAGATGATGGGGATGCAAAATTCATCGCGGACGATGGCATAGGTCATTTCCATGTCTTCGATGACCTGCTTCTTGGCATCCTCCAGCGTGGCGAAGACGTTGTGGGCCTCTATCCAGTGGAATTCACGTGCCCGGAAAAACGGGCGGGTCGCACGTCCCTCGTATCGAAAAACTTGGCAGCTCTGGTAACGCTTGAAGGGTAAATCTTGGTAGCTCCTGATCCAGAGGGAATACATGGAGTACAATGCAGTCTCGGACGTCGGGCGCAACGCCAACCGTTCCTCGAGTTTCTCGCCCTTTGATCCCGCCGTCTCGACCCAGAATACTTCCGGGGCAAATCCTTCAACGTGGTCCTTTTCCTTGTAGAAGTAACTTTCCGGGATGACCGTGGGCATTATCAACGGGTAATGGCCGTTCCTTTCCAAGAGTTGCTCGTACTTGGTGTACATTTTCTTGATGGTCATGGTTGCCCAAGGCATGTACACGACGAATCCCTTGACGCCGTACCTGATGTCCGCGAGATCGGCCTTTATCAAGAGGTCCGTATACCAGTCGCTGAAATTCTCGTTTTTCTTGACCGTGATTGCCTTCTCGGGCTTCTTGTCTCCTTGCGCGCCTTGATCCTTGGCTTTCGGGGCACCTTCCTTCCGTTCCGGTGCTGGTTTCTCCGTTTTCTTGCCCATGGTTGCTCACCTAGGATAATGCGAGGTTATCTAATTAACCGACGGTTATGTCACTCGTGCAACCGAACGTGCCACCGCGAGCCGTGGAAGGCGCGGCAAGACCACTGCCCGGGTTCAACTTCAAGCCCTTGTATTTCCTGTCATTTTCAGGGGATTTCATCCTATCAACCATGATCGTTGCTTGCGTCCTTGCCGGCACGAGGGCGGGCGTGCCCGGCACCATGATCGGCGTGATCGGTGCTGCGTACGGCACAACGTATATGCTATCCCCCGTCCTGTTCGGGCGCCTCAGCGACAAGTTCGGCAAGAAGCGGAGCTTGGTCGTGTCGATGGCCGGCATTTCCGTGCTTAGTTTCGTGTTTCTTGGTTTCTATAGCGAGATCGTGGTGCTCGTCGTTGGCCAAGTCCTCGTCGGGATACTTTACGGGCTCTTCTGGCCGTCGATAGAAGCCTACACGTCGCAAAATGCCACGAAAGAGAAGCACCAAGCGAGCATAAACAATTTCTGCATATCATGGTCACTAGGTTATATGTTGGGGCCGTTCGTAGCACCCATCATGGACGATTTCGGGCCAATGTTTTCTTTCATCTTGATGGGATGCTTCTCGCTGGGAAACCTAGCCATCATCATCACCTCCTTGCCACGGGTTGAAGGAAACAAGGTCATTCACGGTGACGGTGCCGGGTTCGTTCAAGGTGCTGGTGCCCCTAATACACGGTACTGGATTTCCGTTGCCATGCTCGTCTGCTTGATCTTCACCTACGCGTTCTCCAAGGCATTCTTGATCGGCGTCTTCCCCGATGTCGCGAAGAACCCCGACTACCTCGGCTGGTCGGGCTTGCAAGCAGGTACCGTGTTCTTTTGTTTCGGGGTGGCGAGGACGCTGACGTTCGTGGTGCAGAACAGGTTCAAGAACCAAGGCTTGTTATCGCGTGTGCTGGTGTCGTTCTTGCTCGGGAGCTGTTGCTTCTTGTTCGTGTTTACCGAAGATTTCATAACAACGTGCTTTTTCTTCGTGATCACGGGTGTGTTGTCCGGATTGGTCTATACAATGACCTTGGAAAAGCTCTTGACCATTACACGCGAAGGGAAAGGACAAGCTGCTGGCTTGTTCGAGGGTTGTATCGGGTTGGGCAACTTGATCAGCCCGTTGCTTGGCGGGTTCGTGCTGGAGCTGGCCAACCCCTCGATGGCGTTCGTCGCGACGGGACTCGTGTGCGTCATCGCGTCTATAACCTCGCTCATTTTATACTTCATTTATCGTGCACGGGCGTAGTGGCCGGCTGGCGGCCGTTGAAGCTCGCCCGGTCAATCGAGTCGAGGAATTCCACGCCCGTGTCATGGCCGGTGGCGTTTCATCGCCTTCCGCAACAGTACCAGAACAGATATCGCCACGATTGTAGCCACGTTCACCAGAAGCAGCACCACCAAGTATTGATCGACTCCCGGGGGGCATTGCTTGTCGATGCACCACGAGCAGCCATCGACCGGCCACAAGGTCGTGTAATCGAAGCCCGGGTCCATATCCTTGCAGTCCACTTGACACGCGTCTTGGAAGTTCAGCCAGTTGGTCCGGCCGTCCCGCCGGTATTGTCCGAGGTACTTGGTGGAATATTGCTCTGGCTGGCTCCCCTCCCGGTCGATGGTACGGCCGAGCATGCCCGTCACGCGGTTCATGTCATTGCCCTTGAATACGAGGACGTTCTTCAACGTCCCGTTGGTGTTAATATCATAACACAGCATTTCAAAAGCGTAATCGTTCCCTGACGGGTTCCGGGAGTTGTTGTAGAACAAGCAATGCTCGATGTGGATGCCCGCGTTCGGGCCGTTCGTGCTCATGACGAGGATGCCGGCTCCATCGTTGTTGCACAGCACGTTGCGCCGGAAGGTCATGTTCCGGTTGTTTCCCTCGAAATCGAAGCCTACGCCATCGGGAACCCGATCTCGCTTGATATTACCAAAGATGCATCGCTCGATCACGAAATGTTGGCAGTCTTGTGCAAAACCCCCGGCGGTCCCACAGCTGTAATGCCCTCCCCCATCCAAGACGCGGAATCCCGTTGCTCGACCGCCGTCGACGGTGTTGATTGCAAACCCAGTCCCCCCACATGCGAGCGTGCAATTCTCCAGCACCAGATTTCGCAACCGGCTTCGGAAGGTAGGATCTGCCCAGTACCAGTTGTTGAGAAATCCATTCGAACAATTGGTGAAGCTGCAATTATTTATCGAGATATTCTCCAGTACGGTGGAATTTTGCTCGCTAAACACTTTTCCACCAATAAAGATGCCCGTAGACCAACTATACTCGAAGTTGTGCTCCCACGTGCGTTCCCACTCGGGACTGCTGATGTCCTGGAAATCGCAGCCCGTCACGGTCACGTTCTGGTTCCCGTACGTATCCCAGTAACGGATGTAGAGACCTATCTTGGCAGAGCGCAATGACAGGTTACTGATGTTCCAAAATGACGCCTCGTCGAGCACCACGCATTTCTCCCATTCGTTCCCGTTCAACGAGATGACAGGGTTCGGCCCCGTCCCGTGGGCGGTGATCGAGATGGGGCATGTCCGGTTACCTTTCACCGGGAGCCGCAAGGTCTGGTGCCACGTGTCACCTCGCTGCAAGGAGATCGTGTCCCCGGGTTGCAAGGTGGTTGACCCGTTTGATATGGACTCGACCCACGTGTACACGGCGGTGCCATTATCGTAGGTCGCGGGGTTCCCGTTCTTATCCACCGCTTGCACGAGGTAGGTGATGCTCACGTTGGCGTTGACGTTGTCGAACGTCTTCCACGCCGTGCCGGGCGAGAGACCATCGTTCGAATCATTCCCGGTGGAACTGCTGATGTAATAGGTCGTCCCGCAAGAGATGCATTCAAGCATCGCGTGGCCTTGCTTCCACGTGTCGCGTGTCGACGGTGCATCTCGAGCAACGAGCGAGACCACGGTGCACGAGCACGCGAGCAAGAGCAACGCGAGCGAGATGCGGGAGCCGTTCATGATCGTTTCACGAGGTCCGCGAGCCTTGCTTCGAACGTTTTCTTTGTTGCGTTCATGTCCGGAATCACGTTCTTCAAAACACCAATCCAGAATAGCGGGATAAGAACCCATGATATGATCGAGAAGTTGATGCCCGTCATCATCCCGAACGTGTCCGCGAGCACGGCACCTATCAACGGCCCCATAGCGCGACCGATGATGTCGAAGAAGTTTGCCGTGGCGAGCGTGGTTCCCCTGTGTTCTGGCAGGTTTATGTCGACCACGGTCGCATACCAGCAACCATTCGTGGCGCCGTTGATGAACAAGCCTGTCGACATGAGGGCTATCATCAATATCGCCCCCGGGTTCGTGAGGATCGCCTCGACCGGGGCACCATCGGGTATCCAGAACGGGATGTTCAGTGCCACGAACACGAACGGGATGGGGGCAACATTTGCCAGCAATGCCAGCAACACGCGGGCACGCTTGTTTCCCTTCTTGAAGAGCTTGTCTCCCACGTAACCGAATATCGCGGTGCCAACAAGGGTGCTCACGAGGACGAATGCCAGGAACAGGATGGCGTGGGATTCTTGCACGTTGTGAATTTCCTCGAGATACGCGAACAGCAAGAACAAGATGATACCCGTGGGGATGGTGTCCACGAAGTTCACGATAAGCCAGACGTTCGTTTTTTTCTTGAAAATTTGTTTCAAGTCTGACGCCTTGATCCTGTACGTGTATTCGACCGCGTCGTTCCCCGCCGTGAGCAAGTAATCCTTGCCCACGCGGTTGGGTTCCTTCAAGAAGAACAAGAAGCCAGTAACCGCGGCACCGGCAATCCCGATGGCAACGTACGAGAGCCGCCAGTCAATTTCAATCAAGATGCTGCCGGAAACGACGCCAACCGCGGTGCCTATCAGCGTCGCAACGGAGAAGAAGGAATATCCCCTGGCCCGCTCGTTCTCGGCGACGATGTCCCCGATCAACGAGAATGTCGTGGGAATGATTCCACCGACCCCCATGCCGAAGACCATCTGGAGCGCGAAAAACAAATTGAACCCGTCAAGGTTGGGGACGACCAAGATCGTCAGCATTGCCGACACGGCAACTATCGCCGCACCCAAGATCAGCATCCGAACCCGCTTGATTTTATCGGTCAAGTACCCGAAGATTATTATCGAACCCCCGCTCGTGAGCGTGAACGAGAACGTAAGCGTCCCTAGTTGCGTTTTATCGCCACCGAACCCGAAATAGTTGGACATCGTTAACAGTCCCGGCGATATAAGGTTCTGGATGGAGTACACGATCGCGACGCTAATGATAAACAGCAAGACGCTGGCGCTGAAGATGCTCTTGCCTTCTCTGCTCATGTGGGAAAATAACCTTCCGTGGTAAAATAACTGCCATTTTCTTCGAAACCTTGATATAACTTGATTGTTAAGTGACTTGTAATGTTCGCCTCGTCCCGCGTGATCGCCTCTTCCGGCGTATTTTCAGCCCTGATCGTCGTGCTGAGCATGATATCGATCCCGCTCCCACCCCCGCTTGCCTACTTCTCGTTTGTGCCGCTTGTTATTTTCTTCCTTGGTATAACACTCAAACCAAGTCGAGCATTCGCTATCTGTGCCATCGGGGCTATCATCGGGGAGCTACTTGCAGATATCGCGTTCGGGTACGCGGGCTGGTTGTGGTTGTACCTGCCGGGCGCGTTCGTCGCCCGGGGCATCGAGGGCTTGATCCTAAGCTTGCTCGAGAATGCGTTCGTGAGAGGGAAGGACCTCGCCCCGCGCCAGAAATACTTGCGGGAGCTGGCTATAATCTCGATCGGCGGGGTCTGGGAATTCTTCGGGTATGTTTTCGTGGCTTCCTTGTACTACATTTTCTTCCTTGGCATGACGTTGATCGAAACGATCGCATTCTACGCGTGGGTCCTGATCGACCTCACGCTCATCCCCGCGGGTATCGCTGTCGTGTACGCCGTGCGACGCTATTTCAAGGAAGAATACATGGACCGCCTCCTGTTCGGCGATCCGAATGACTAAGCCGGGTCGAATGGTACCATGGAACGTCCCGATACTCCGAGCACCGGACTGCCACCTGGTAAGCTCCATCCGGGCGACTTGAAGTCACTGGTCTACCGGCACCTCGGCGCGCCATCGAGCCGCGTCACCATCGGGCCTGGCCCCGGCAAGGATTTCAATGCCGTAGCCCTCGATGGGGACGGGACGCGCTTGTTGCTCATGACCACGGACCCAATATATTTCAACGATGCCTTTGGTATCGAGGCTGGTGCGTGGCTTGCATTCCAGATCCTCCTTTCAGATATGATAACAAGTGGCAACTATCCCCAATACGGTATATTCTCGTTGAATCTTCCCATGACAATGGAACCGCGTGTTTTCAAGAGGATATGGGCCATGTTTGATACAGAATGCAAGCGGCTCGGGATCACCATAACATGCGGTCACACCGGGCGTTACGACGGTTGCAATCTTCCCATCATCGGTTCCGGGACCTTCCTCTCCGTGTGCGACAAGCAGGACCTCGTTCATCCCGGCCTTGTCCAAGACCACGATGACATCGTGCTGGTGAACGGTCCGGGGTTGGAAGCAATCGCCTCGATCATGAAGGCAAGCGATGCCACTACCATGCAATTTTTCGGCGCGGACCATGCACGTGTCATGGAACGTTATTGGAACATGCTGAGCTTTGAAAACGCATTTCCCGTGATGGCCGGTATTGCCAAGGACACGGGCCTGCCGCTTCCCGGATTCGTGCACGGGATGCACGACGTTGCCGAGCGGGGCGTGTTGGGCGCGGCCTTCGAGTTTTCCGAGGCTGCAGGGCGCGGGTGCGATCTCGTCCTGGACCGCTGGAAATTCGAGAACGGGATAGAACAATTCTGGCAGCATTTTTTCGGCGATGTTGGGAGCATCTGGCGTGCCAGCGGCCAAGGTGGGTTGCTCGTGGCCATGGAACCCGCGTTCACGTCGAGGTTCCTGGACGCGTGTCGCGAGAAGGGCATGCTTTCCGTGCGGATCGGGCAGTTCACCTGCGAGGGCGGTCGCAAGGATTTCTCTCTCGGGGGCATCGCTGGCACCATTGACGAGAGCATTTCCGACCCGTTTTGGCCAGTATTCAAAAAAATTATCGAGCAAAGGTGAAACGTCTTGCGCTTTCCATGTGAATCTGTCGTGAAGAACTTCCTGACCGCCTATCGCCGGGGTCTCATCAAGCGGCTTTCCGATGCGGGCTGGACGCAGCAAAAGATCGCGGAATCGCTCAACATCACCCAAGCCGCCGTGTCCGAGCACATGAAAAGGGACCACCGGAAATACGGGGACGACGCGTTCAACCGCATCGTTCAGCAGACCATCGATGCTTCCCTTCCCAAGCTGGAGCGGGATGTCGTGCGGGTGAGCGAGGTGATGGATGACGTGTGCACCGCGTGCAAGACAGCGCGGATGCCCGGGGACAAGTTTTGTACCATGCACATGGCAGAAATAAGCAGCCTTGCGACCGAATCGTGCAAGATTTGCAGCAAATACGTCGATCCCGCTTTGCTCAAGCGAGGCTCGGACGAGCTGGAAGTCGTGAAAGAATTGCTTGACGGGTACGAGACCATTCGATATAACAGGAAATATATTGATCTTATCCCTGAGGTGCAATCGAATCTCGTGTGTGGCTTCAAGAATGAACGCAAAAACGAGGTACACGACTATGCCGGCTTTCCCGGGCGCATCATCAAGACGGAGGGAGAAGCAAGGGTCATCGATTCCCCTGCATTCGGTGGGTCGAAACACATCTCCCGGGTCGTGTCATCCGTCCGGAACCAACGCCCCGAGATTCGTGCTGCCACGTGCATCACGTTCAATCCTGCGGTCCGAGCTGCATTGGGCAAAACCGGGCACTCATCCATCATGCTCGACAATGAACGGGACGACGACGTGCTACGTGCTGCAATCACGAAAAACGCGGGAAACTCGATGGATGCCTTGGTCTTCGAGGGTTCGGTCGGCATGGAACCGCTCACCTACGTCCTCGGAACATCGGTCGGGGATGTAATAGCTAAGCTTGTAAAGATTCTCGCGTACATTTAGGTCAAGATGCGCGTGCTCTTGATCGGGGATTTTCATGTGCCTGATCGTGCTGGTGAAATCCCCTTGGCCCTCCTCAATTCCGTGAATGCTGCATACCGGGAGAGACCGTTCGACGTGGTATGCTGCACGGGGGACCTCACGCGGGTCAATCTTATTGTTCCAACGTTGAACTTGTGGTCGGCCAATGTTTCGATCGTTCAAGGAAATATGGATTATGATATGCGCAATGCCATAGGTTTCTCGCGCCGGGTGATTATTGACACGTCCCGGTTCATCCAAGGCGAGCCTCCCCTCGTGATCTGCATGACCCACGGCCATCAGGTACATCCACGGGGCGACATCGACGGCTTGGCAGCCATCGCCCGGGAAAACAAGGCTCGCATTTTGATCTCCGGGCACACGCATGCTCAATCCATTCATCTCTACCCGCAACAAGGGAACGCCAATGAGCAAGTCTTGTTCTTGAATCCGGGTAGCGCGACTGGTGCTTGGAGTTTTGTCGCGACCGGGAAACCTTCTTACATGGTTATGGAGATTCAACAGCAGGGCGTGGCGTACCACGTATCGGTCGATGGACGGGAATTCACGGGCGCGCGGGAAAACCGGGATGTCAAGGAATTCGATCTGGTACCATGATACAACGTGAAAAGGTGCTATCCATGGGAGAATCATCAAAGCTCGGGTGGGATGACCTGAAGCGGTCATTCCCGTACGTTCGCGAGGTGTTCGAGCAGCCAGACGCGATTGCTGGCCTCGTGCAATTTTACAGGAGCGAGGCGGGGTACGGGTTGTTATCGGATGCCCGCAAGCGATGGAACGAGGCCGGGTACACGCAGGTTCGGATCGCCGGTATGGGGTCATCCATGTTCGCGGGTCACATCGCCGGTATGGTGTTTCATGCATCAGGCGTGCCGTGCACCCTGTTCGATGCAAGCGAGCTGTTGTATTACGTGCTCAATCCCGACGCGGATGCATTCCTCGAGGCCACTCCCGGGCGGAAGGTCCTGTACTTGCTCGTGAGCCAGAGTGGTGAATCCGTCGAGGTCGTGAGGCTGTTGGATGCCATTTCAACGGAAGACCCCGGAGCCGATGTTTGGGGCATCACGAACGGCGAACAAAGCACCCTGGCTAAAACCACGAGCATCGCGTTCTTCTTGAAAGCCGGGGTCGAAACCTCCGTCACCTCGAAGACGTTCTGCAATTCCATCGTGTTGATGTACATGCTCGGGCGATCGCTTACCTCGCCATCGGGAGAGCACATGACGTCGTTTCTCCACGGTTGTTTCGACGAGCTGGATGGCCTGGCGCGCGATGTTCAAGATATCCTCTCGAACAAGGCACCGCTAAGTGATAAATTGGTGGATTTCCTTGGGAAAGACGTGCATTTCATAGAAGTGATCGCGCGGGGTGCATCCCTTGCAACCGCAATGCAAGCATCATTGAACATCAAGGAAACTGACAAGATTGCCGCTGAATGCAATTCAGGGGGTCAATTCCGGCACGGGCCCGTTGAAATCATCGACAAGGATTTTCGGTGCATCATGTTATGCTCCGACGACGTTACCCGCAATTTGAATCCAGACATGGCGTGGAACATCGTGCACAAGTGGGGCGGCGGAAAAGTGGTCTTCATCACGAATCGCCACGTGGAGCAACTCGATGGCGAGCCCCGGATCATGCAACTCGTGCACGATATCATGAATCCCTTTCTTGCCCCCGTGATCGAGATGGTCATCGTCCAGCTGCTGATCATCCGGCTCGCTGCGGTGAAGGGCGTGGAACCGGGCGTGTTCAAGTACATCTCGAAAGTCACGAAGGAAGGTTGAGGTGGATACTTTTCCATGAAGATAGGCGTGTCGAGCATGTTTTTCGGGGACATGACGCTCGAAGCATTTCTTGATACGTTGCGAAAGCACGAGTGGATCGATGTCGTTGATATCTGGTATGACACGCCGTTTTACCTCCTTGCAAGCGACGCGGACCGTGCTGGGGCAACGGCCACGATACGGGCGTACAAGGAATCGCACGGCGTGGACACCGTTTCGCACCTTGCTTCCATCGACATCAATCCTGTTTGCTACAATCCTGCCGTGCAAGAATTAGCGCTCCGGGAAGCGTTCAAATCCGTGGATTTTGCAGCCAGCATCGGTTCGTCCCTCGTGGTCTTGCACGGCGGGTTCAGTAGCTTCGGGAGTCCCACGACGCCGTACGACGTGAAGTTGCTGGTATCGTTCGCGGGGCGTGTCATTCGGTATATCGAGGAAAAAAACCTTTCCGTGCGCGTGTGTGTTGAGAACGACGCGTCAACACCGAACGCGATCCGGCCCCTTGAGCATGTTGATGTCGGCGCCGACGTCGCAAGTTATCCAACCAAGTTTTTACAAGAATTTCCACGATGGAAAACCCGTGAAAGGCACCCATGATACCACCAGCGATGCATCCGACCGAATCCGAGTCACCCGAATGGTTGACTGCGGTTAAAAGCATTTGCTTGAATTGTTCCGGTCCTGGAAACCTCATGCAACAATGGAGAGCAAGCGCGACTGCTTCTTCCGCTATCCAGCCTTCCCCGATGTACGACAAAGCCTCGGGAGGGTTCTCCACGTCGAGTACATCGATCGCACGGTCGATCGCTACGGTGAACTCGTTTTTTCCCCTCATTCCAACACCATCCAACCCTTGAATGATTTTCTTCACCCGTGCTCCCCACTCGTGAACCGGAACGCCATCCATGGCAAGGTACACAAGTGCCGCAGCCCCGGCAGCCGATGCCAGCGCGGTCGGGTGCCGGTGCGTGGGCAAGGACGAGTTCACCGCGACCTGCACCACGGTGGGCAGGTCATCGAAGAAAAAGCCTATCGGCGCCACCCGCATCGCCGCGCCGCATCCCTTGCTGTCCTCGATCCCCGCGACGTGCCAATCCACGCCCCCTTTCAGCCTCGACGCGCCGCGCCGGCACGTCTGGCCGGGGGCATGGCCCGGGTGATCAAGCCATGCGACGTACTCGCGCGCAATTGCAGCACCAGTCGCCTCGATGGAAGCACCGTTCGGGTCAAGAGATAACAGGCCCTTTGCCACGGCGATGGTCATCTCGGTGTCATCGGTCCAGATGCCATTCCGTGGAACGTTGGTGATTCCAGCGGGACCATGGTGCTCCACGATGCGCGGATAGGGAAGGAATTCCACGGGCTTTCCAAGGGCATCGCCCAAGGCCAGGCCCCACATGCACCCGGCAATTTTGCGCGCCATCAATCATACAACCGGCTTGATAGTTTTAACTTTCATTGCGTGCTTCTCTAGGTAGTTATGGAAGCCGTGTTGCTCGACATCGATGGCATCGTTCAAGGAGTCGGTTTCAGGCCTTTCTTGTACAATCTCGCCATGGAACACGGGTTGAAAGGTTGGATCTTGAACCGGGGGAATGCGGGCGTCCGGCTCCATGTCGAGGGGGAACCGGGACAGATCAACAGGTTCATCAACGCCATCCACGAGAGAAAGCCACCCAGCTCACGCGTGGATCGCATCATCGAACAGCATGCAGGCCCGCCGCAAGGATTTCAGACGCTCGCCATCCGCCAGAGCGAGGACGCATCGGGACCGACCATCGTGCTGCCCGCGGACATTGCCACATGCCAGGATTGCATCGGGGAACTCTTCCTGCCCGGCAGGTATCACCAGTACCCGTTCATCGCGTGTGCGAACTGTGGCCCCCGGTTCACGACCGTCGTGGACCTGCCCTACGATCGCGAGCGGACAACGATGATCGATTTTCCCATGGACATTCCATGCGATAAGGAATATCATGACCCAGCCAATCGACGGTTTCATGCACAGACCTTTTCTTGCCCCGATTGCGGGCCGAATTATTACTTGATAAACCACGACGGGCACGTCCTATCCAGGGAGAACGACGCGCTCAAGCAATGCACGAGATTTTTGAAATCCGGGAAGGTCATTGCCATGAAGGGCATCGGTGGCGTACACGTCGTCGTCGATGCAACCAGCGATGCTGCTGTCGACCGGCTACGCGGGCACAAGGGAGACCGGAAGTTCAAGCCGTTCGCCGTCATGGTCCAGGACATCGAGATGGCAAGGGAACACACCTGCCTCTCGCTTGACGAGGAAGTTTGGCTCTTGTCACACAGGCGACCCATCATCTTGGCCAGAAAAGCTGCCGGTTCCAGCATCCCGCCTTCGGTCGCACCGGGCTTGGAACGCATCGGCATCATGCTCCCGTACATGGGAACGCACCACTTGCTCTTCCATCATGGTCGCGACATGGGGCTTGGCCCTATCGTAGTGACGAGCGGGAACAAATCGGGGCTCCCCATGGCCATCACGAACGAGCACATCAAGCAGCACCTCTCGGACGTTGCCGATTATTTCTTGATGCACGACCGGCGTATCCACCAGAGATGCGACGATTCCGTCGCCAAGGTGGTGAACGGGGATTTTTTCCTCATCCGGAGATCGCGTGGCTTCGTTCCCGAGTACATCCCGAGTCCGGTCGATACCGGGGATCGCGTCATCGTGGCCGTGGGCTCGGAACTTCATGCAACCGGTGCGATCTTGAAGGGAAACAAGCTATTCTTCACCCAATACATCGGTGACGTCGTGAACCTCGAGACGCTGGATTACTTGAAGCAAGCCATTGGTCACCTCGCGAGGCTCCTCCGTGTCAAACCAAGCGAGATAGCAGGAATCGCATGCGATGCACATCCCCTCTTCTTCTCCACGACGCTCGCCGAAGAACTATCGAATGAATACAATGCAAAGCTCATCCAAGTGTACCATCACCATGCCCATTGTGCATCCATTGTATTGGATAACTTGTTAACTCACGAGGAACCGATCGTTCACGTGACGCTTGATGGTGTTGGATACGGGATAGACGGGGCTGCTTGGGGCGGTGAAATATTTGCTGGACCATTGCTCGCCTTGAAACGGGCAGGCCATCTTGCTTACAAGAACATGCCCGGCGGTGACGCCGCCGTGAAGCACCCGGCAAGGATGCTCGCATCGATCTTGCATGGCACGGTGGATGCCAGCGAGCTGCCCGCGTTGTTGAAGGAAAGATTTATTGACGGTTTCCCGCGGGGCGAGCAAGAGATACGGGTCGTCCTTGGGCAGCTTGCAAGCCGCGACACGCTCCCGGTCACCTCGAGCATGGGACGGGTCCTCGATGCCATGAGCGTCTTGCTCGGGTGTTGCACCGAGGCCACCTACGAGGGTGAGCCCGCAATTCGCTTGGAGGGACTTGCAAGCAAACCAGGTGGAACCAGCGAGGAATTGATCGATGCATACCTGTCCGAATTCACCACGAGAACAGAGGAGAGCATGCTCGTCATTGACTTGGCGCGCGGCTTCCACGTCGCGCTGGATATGATCCGCGATCGTGGTTCCCAACATCGCCGTTCGGAGCACGCGCGTGCATTCCTGATCGCGACGGGCAGGTTTCTGGGAAACGTTGCATCGGACATCGCAACGAGGGAAAACGTGAACATGATAAGCTTGTCGGGGGGCGTCGCATTGAACGATTTCATCCTACCGGCAATGAAGAGTACCGTCCACGCGCGCGGGCTACGATTCCTCAATAACAAAAGCATCCCGCCGGGTGACGGGGGTATCTCCGCGGGGCAAGCATTCTACGCGGCATTGCGTCTCGATGTGGAGAAATGAAATGGCGGCAAGCGCCGGTTAAATTTTCATGAGCAGGCGCTGCAAGGCCCGCGGGATGTCCTTGAACCGGTCGACCTTGACGAACGTGCCCTTCCCGAGCCGGGCGATGCGTTCCAAGTTGCGAACGCCGACGTTATGGGTTTCCGAAGGGATGGCAATAACGTGTAAATTCGAGAAATTGGTCGCTGCACTTTCAAGCTCCTCGACGTCCCGGTTTGCATTGCCATCGGTGATGAGAATAGCAAACTTGAACGTCGAACGTGCTTTCTTCAGCTCCACCAAGCCACGACGCAAGCCGGCGGTGATGTTAGTGAAACCCGACGCTTGGGTCTCGAGAATGTTATCGAGCAACGTGTCGATCTCTTTCTTCTCGGTCATTTTTTTCATAACATCGGCATTGGTGTTGAACAGCACGATAGCGTGCTCGTTATCGCGCATGTGGTAGCTCAAGACAGCCGCAGTCAACGCGGCGTTGAATATCAACCGGCCATACATTGAACCGGACGTGTCAAGGATCAAGACGCCGGCCTTCCGCTTCTGGACCTTCTCGATGCCAGCAAGGTCCGAGATGCTCATGTGCTCGATGGGCTTTCCGGCGATATTCAAGATCGTGCGCGGTATGTCGATATCAGTCTTGTACGGGATGTACCGTGTATGGAGCCGGTGCCAGCCTTTCAAGCCCCGGCCGGCGACCTTCCTTGATTGTTTGAGGATGACAAGTTTCGTGAGATTTTTGAATAGCTGTTTGTAGTGCGGCGTGAGCACGCCACGCACGAGGAAGAAGAGCTCGGGCGCGATCTCCGAACCTTTTTCAGTTGCTTCCTGGATCAGCTCGTAGCCCAGCGCGTCTTCCAGCTTGCTCGACACGGCAGCACGATTCAGCTCGGCAAGCCCTCGCAAGGCATTGAGATTCTTCTCCTTGATGGACACTTGCACGAGTTCCTCGATCTCCCGGTAATCCAGGTCCTGGGCTAACTTCTCGTAATACCCCGGGGGCTTTCCTTGGAGGCGCAGCTTAAGCTTGACGATCTCTCTCTTGCTCGCGGTGCCCCGGAGCAACTTCGTTTCCATTGCCTTGCTAGATTCATCGGACGCGTCTGGGATTGCAGCCTCGTCTAGTGGAAAAAATCGAAATCCTTGTTCAACACGGTGCGAACAAGCAATTCAACGATGTCTTCCGGGGTTCGGTCAATCCCTTCTTCAATTTCGACTTTCGTGACGAGAGCGGAAATCGCGATCTCGATCCAGACTTGCTGGTCCGACCACACGCGCTCCTTATCCAGCAGCATGAGCATCGAAACGATGTCGATCGCGCCGCGCACGCTGGAACCGCGCCGTAACTCCTTGATCTTCCTCGTCCCGCGCATGATCCGGACCGCGGCCTCGACCATATTGGCATCCGTGCAGCCCGTGTGTATCCGCACGATCTCGCATTCTTCTTTCTCGCCTTGGTAATCGAGCTTTATCCACACGAACCGGTCCTTCAAGGCTTCACCCAAGACGGACACGCCTATGTGGGACGCGGGGTTTCGCGTTGCGATGCAAAAGAATCCATCCTTCGAGCTCAAGGTTTTCAGGTTCGGGATTTCGAGGATGCCCTCGTCGAGCGCGGTGAGCAACAAGTTCTGGGTGCTTTCAGGAGCGCGGTTGATCTCGTTGATGAAAAGGCACCCTCCACCCATCATCGCCTTTGAAAGGGGCCCGTACTCGAATGCCTCTTCAACATATCCTTTTTGAATCAAGATGGGAGGCTGCCAGGTCCCGATCAGCGTTGTTGAATAAAGGTCTTCTGTCCCTTCCACGCGATGGAATCCCTTGTCAAATTTCTCGGCCACCGCTTTCGCGATGGTCGTTTTTCCAGTGCCAATCTCGCCTTCAAGCAAGATGTTCTTCTTGGCAAGGTGTGCCAGCACCATCACGCGCAGTTCCTTTTCACGACCGACGATACTGAATGCTTGCTGGATTTCCTTAACACGATCATCGACATTGTTTGCCATTCTAAAACCCGGATTTTGTTCGAAAAAAATTGCTACGTTAAATCAAACCACAACGCTCAAAATTTTTTTAAGGGCAGAAAAGGTATATCAATTCTAGTGAAATATTTCTCTAATAGGGAAATTCCACCACCATAACTCAGCCAAAACCACACACGGTGTCATAATATGGATGAAGAGCTCAAGAAGGCTATCAAATCTGGCGCTTCCCTTAGCAAGGTTCCCGATGACGAACGAAAGAAGCAAGAGGAGGAACGAAAGAAGCGCATTGAAGATGCGAAAAAATTAGCCGAAAAACTAGCGAAGGAACATCCGGAAGGATGATCAACCAGCGTTTTTCAGGAATTCTTGCGCAATTTTCTTGAATCCCTCTATTTTTTCCATGGATATCTCACCGCCCTCCATGTTCTTCATGTCTTCCCAGAAGAAATGAACGAAATTTTCACGGATCATTCCAATCTTTTCTGTCAAGTCAGATTCCGGGTGATTTACCGATGCTGCAACGGTAAAGATGAGTTCTTGGGAATATATCGACCTCTCGAACAAGAATTTTACCGCACCAGTCATAAACAAGGATATCCCGGTGGATGAATACATTTCTGCCCACCTGTTGATGGCGGAAAGGAAGCTGGACACCAGCTTGGCATCAATCTTCTCCGGCGTGAGATCGTGGTGGAACAGCAGCGACCCGTTGCTGTTGAACACGTAGAACGATTTTAGCATGGATGGACCACGAGAGACACATGGATGGCTTACCTCCTAGTATCACGCCCACGGGATTTATCATTTCTGTTTGGTCCGGTCTAACCATTCTTTCACGAGCGCGCTCGCCTTATTTTCATCTACGCCGTTATGCATATCACCGCCGACCTTTAAAGCGGTACCAATGATGACCCCGTCAATGCAATTTCTTGCTTGCTTGAATAAATGATCGATATTTTCAATGCTCACGCCACTCCCGATGAATAAAGGAATCTTCGGAAAGTTCGCCTTTATCACGGGAAGCTCGGCAAGTACCTCGTCGCTTGGAAGCACCCCGGTTTTTTCACCGGTGAAAACAAGGCCGCCGTCCACCATTGCCCTGCCAACGAGATCTTGGGATTCGCGGAGAAGTGAACGCAGCATCAACGGCGTTGCATGCTTTACCCGGACATCCGCGACGATGGCAACATCTTCGGCGTGAATGTGCTGCCGGTAGCGGCAAGTCTCGTGTGCTTCTCCCGTGATGAGACCTTGGTCGGTCGCGCATGTTCCTGAATGAATGTTGACGCGGATAAAATCTGCATTTACAACCTTCGCGATGGCGAGCGCGGATATCGCATCGTTTCGCAGGACGTTGATGCCGATGGCAAGAGGCTTGCACCCCTTGGTATCAAGGCTCGCCATCGCCGCTAAAATTACCCGAGTCATGGAAGCTACGGTCTCGGGAGGAACGCGACCGGGGAAGAACGGCGCGTCCCCGAAGTTCTCGAAAATAACACCATCCATGCCAGAAGACACGTACGCGTTGAAATCTCTCGTGCACCGCTCGATCACGTGCACCAGCCCGCAATCAACATTGAATCCCGGGCTCCCGAGTAGCGGGGGCATGTGTATCACGCCAATGCAAGGCTTCTGAATATGTTTCCATCCCATCGTGCACTTCACCTGTTTCGCAACGCTAGGCCACACAAGGCCAGGATCAAGGCACCACCATATTCCGACGGCGGCCCCACGCGCGATGTATCGATGACCGGACCAGGCAAGTGATCACCAAGGTAAAACGCCCCGTAAGAACGGCCGTTGCCGAGGTGAACCAGGGTCCGGTACACCAAATTGCCTGAAATGCCGTCTGGAGCGATGATCACGTTTCCGTCCGATGCGATCGCATTTTCTATCAGTATCTCGCCGTGATGGATGGTACCGGCCACGAGATCATTATCCTTCTTCATTGATTCAACAAGATCGATCGTGCTTCGTATAGAATCCCCTATTGCTTGGTTCCGGTCGACGTCATCGAGCCGCCCGGCCGATAACACGTGAATCGATGGCAGTATTCCGAGCTTTCCGAGGAGGCGAGATGATAGCATGACCAGCTGTCGTTTCTTCGCCGTGGTTCCAGCCTCGTCGATGCCCACGGGCCCGAAAAAGAACGTCTTCCCAGAAGCGGTGCCTAAACAAGCCAAGCGGTAGGTTTCCTCCATCGAAAACGCGTGCTTGATGGATTTCAAGAACGGGGACGAGGGGAGCTTGCCCCTGATCACGGCATCAACGGTGCCGTCACGCAAGTTATTGACAAGTGCATCCGAGGGGTCTTTGCTAACGTTACAACGTATGCCGTCAGGAACATTCACGGGCATCTTATTCATACTACCGTACAAGACGAGATCGACTAGGGAAACATCAACGGGGAGATTTTTCGTCCAATCAAGCATATCTTGAACGAACGAACAGTCATCCTCGATACCAATGCCAATGCATGGTTTCTTGCTCGACACTCCCACGAGGTAATCACGCGCGATGGTTACCAGGGTGTCCAGCACAGGTTATCCACCTTCATTGCACCACGACCTGGGTCATGTTCCTTGAAGCGTTTTTTTCCCGGATGAAGTTCCGGATGACATACACGAAACCGGCACCGCAAGCGACGAATGAAACGATTACGAATGCCATAGACGTGGCAATGCTCAAGCTCATAATGTACGCGTACACGACAAGCATTGCATCGTAGATTCCGTGGATAAAGATCAACAAGTTTAGGTTCTTGGTCTTGCGGTACATCTCACAAAAGACGAGGGACAACCCGAAATACGGCATGAAAAGATACAAGGATATAAGGGGTTGAATAAGCCCACCGATGATGTGGACGACCGTGAAAAGCACTGCAGTGATGAACAATGCTTTTCGCTCGCCAAGCCTCGCCTCCAGCCCTTGTTGCGTGTATCCCCTGAACAAGAATTCTTCCGTAGGTCCAATAACAAGGATCATGGCACCAGTTAACGCCAGCAACTGGAATGGATCGAGGGCAACCAGCGATTGGTCCATTTTCGAGAACGTCTCTTGGAGCGGGTCGATGGGGACGAACAAGGACCAGAACGCGTCGTTTCCAAGCGTGAGCAAGAACTGGAAACCGACCATCGCGATGGCAATAGTGGAGGCCACGAGCAAGTCCCGCGCCAACCGTGATAGTGCTTTCGTGGCACCAACATCCGGCACGCGGTATGGCCGCCAACCGAGCAATTGCAATCGCTTCCCGACCGGCTTCTGGTATTTCTTCACGAGGAGCAGGGGCACGAGCAACAAGGAGAATTCCGAGAGCGAGAGCAACACTGTCGCGTACGGGTTACCCAAAATCGCCATGATAAGCCCCTCCAAGGCATCAGGATCGCTTAAGAATGCATCCGGATCGCTGATAACGAACGGGACGATGATGATGACAGAAATGACGAGCGTTACACCTATGAGAAATCCCATCCCGATAATTACTGCCAAGATCGACCATCCTGTCGACCAGAACGCCCGTCCCGAAATGGGATTGGAATCCTTCTTGTATCTACCTGGTACTGCTTCAGGATTGAGGGCAGCACCACAATAAGGACAGAATAAACTTCCCAAGGTAAAAAATCGTTCTATATTTCGCCCGCAAAGCCTGCACAAGAACACGTTCCCGGGGATATCACCAGAACCCGTGCCATCCTTTCCCGCGCTAGCGCCAATGTCTTGCTCGGCATCACCTAATGGGCCAACCATGCTACAATCCCCTTGTCAGAATTCTCCTGTACTTTCACGAAACCGAATCTCTCGAATTGCAAGACCGAACCGGGTTTGACGTCCACCAAGTTGAGCTCTCCAAACCCATTGATGAAATCGCCGTCAGGTGTTAGAACCTTCACGTTTATATGGTTCGTGGTGTCTGCATCAACCCAATGGATGACGGATGCCTTGGCATCCCGCGCTGCTTCGAGTTCCTTCGAGTGGTAGGTCGCGTTCATTGCAAGGCATTCGGTGTCTTGGTTACCGGCTTCTACGAGAACGTTGAACAGGTCCTTCATGCGGACGAGGGTATTTGTACCTGTCCCCTTGAGCTTGGTGACGTCCTCCCGGGAAACCAGCAAATCCTTGTGTTTGTTGGTGACCTGGATGGTGATGGTTCGCTTGCCGCGATTGTCATCCAAGGGGTTTAGAAGAGGCTTGGCAACGTATTTTTCCTCGGGAATTCCATTTACTTTTAACACGCACGGGTTCGGTACGAAAAAGTACCGGTCCGACGTTGCATCGATGAGTTTCTGGTTCTCGGCATAGAGGATATTGTACGGGAAATCGATATCCACCATGGATAGACCCATGCCTAACAGCACGGTTCGCAACGCTTCCGGCTTTATCCCACGTTTCTTGAGCGATTGCAATGACCACGTGCGGGGGTCATCCCATCCCAGGAATGACCCCTTGGAGATCTGTTCCCTCGCGTAGGTCTTGCTCAACTTCAAGCCGGAAAACGAAATGATACCGTAGTGCAAAATATTGATCTTTTTCCACCCGAGCAAGTCCCAGATGAACTCCTCGATGAAATCTTCCTTGAAGAGGTCCTTCCCGCGAATGATATGGGATATCCCGAGCAGCTGGTCGTCAATGCCCCATGAAAACTCGAGCATGGGCCAGAGATGATACTTGCTACCAACCCGGGGGTGCTCGGCGTGCGAAATGCGCATGATGACGGGTTCACGCAGCGCGGGGTCTTTCAAGATAACACCCGTCTTCATGCGGACGACGGCCTCGCCCTCGTCATAGACACCATCGAGCATCCGGGTCCATGCTTCAAGCTGGCCTTCAACGGGCAGCTCCCGGTGCGGACAAGCGGATTTCTTGTCCTTTAATACCTTGAAATCCCCGGCGTCGCACGTGCACACGTAGGCGTGCCCGTTCTCGATGAATTTCTTGCAATAATCATAGTAAATGGGCAACCGGTCGCTCTTGTAGGCCTCTTCATGCCACTTCACGCCCAGCCATTCCAAGCCTTCTCGTATAAGATCATAAGCCTCGTTAACAACGAATTTCGCACCAGAATCATCCACCGCGATTTTCTTCTTCGTCGCGCCGATGGTATCGTCGAAACAAAGCACCAGCTTTCCCTTGGTGAGCTTGCAATACTCGTCGTTCAGCACCACCATGCGGGCGTTGCCGATGTGAAGGGGCCCGCTGGGATATGGGGCGAGCCGGAAGGTGGGAGTCTTGTTACCATCGAGTCCCGGGAGCGTGGGCAAGCCTTTTTCCTCCTTTTTAGGGCGAAGGTCATCCAAGTCGATGCCTAACGCGTTTAATTCTTTCAAAACGGCATCAATTCCCAAAGCATTGACGATTTGCACGTCCCGTTCTACCAAGGGTTTGATGTCCCTTGCCTTGGGACGCAGTTCCTTGTGATCAGCCATAATGCTGGCCAGAACGGAACCTACCTGCGCCACGCCATTGTACTTTGCGGCATTCAGTAACGTGAACTTTCGAACCAGAGATTCAAGGTCTTTGCTGCTTTCCATCCGGGAACACCTTTCATGAATCACTAGCGCGCCGTGTCAAAAAAAAAGCGCGTGCCGTGGTATGTGCTTTTGTTCGTTGGTATAAAAAGTGGGAACCTTTTTTATTTGCCATTCGTCTTTCATACCATGAACGAAGGAACGGGCACCAAGACGAAGCCCAAGTTCAACGTGAAACAAACCTTCTTGATCGGCTTGGGCTTCATGTCCGCGATGCTCGCGTGGGGCATGTATAACTTTTATTTCCCCCGCATCCTCGCGGGCCAGTACATTGGCGACGTTGCCTATCGCGTCGGGTATTTCACGGGCGATGCGAGGCTGTTCTGGGCAAATTTCCTTATGACCGTCGATAACATCTTGGCCATCTTCTTGCAACCATTCTTCGGCGAGCTAAGCGACCGGCTAGAATCCAAACACGGTCGCAGGACCCCGTTCTTGCTCATCGGGGTCCCCGTGGCAGCGCTGGCGTTATTCATTTTACCATTTCTCACCATCCTACCGGCGTTCTGGGTCATTTTCGTCGGTTTCATATCGGTGGTGCTCGTGTTCAACCTTGCGATGGCATTTTAACGGGCACCGGTCGTCGCGTTGATGCCGGACCTCACGCCCTCCGTCCACCGCAGCATGGCGAACGTGATCATCAACATCATGGGCGGGATCGGCACCGCGATCGGGTTCATCATCCCGCCCGTGATGGGAGGGATTCCGGCGATCAAGAACGCGACCACCGGGAACACCACGTTCATGGACCAGGACTTCCTTGCCATGGACATGGCGGTGTTCTGGTCAACGGCGGCGTTCATGCTGGTCGTGCTCGGGCTGTACATGTTGCTTGTCAGGGAAATTCCAACGGGAACAAAGTTTTGGAAAGTAGGCGAACGACGAATAGAATTTGATAGTGAAACGTTGCAGATCATTGCACCACGAGATGCAGGGGGCGAATCGTCGCGATCAAAACCCAAGAAACCGTACAACACTTTCAAGGAACTGCGGGCGATCTTCAAGGTCAGGGAGAGGAGTGCCGCGTTCGCGTTCATGGCGATCTTCTTCTGGACCGCCGCGGACGATGCATTCAGCACGAACCTGTCCTTGTGGGGTGCGGAATACGCGATGCTCCCGGACGAATTCTTGGGGTCATTGTTCATCGTCATG
This sequence comes from Promethearchaeota archaeon, assembly GCA_041305945.1. Classification (GTDB taxonomy): domain Archaea; phylum Asgardarchaeota; class Lokiarchaeia; order Sigyniarchaeales; family Sigyniarchaeaceae; genus JBGLND01. The sequence goes on along the minus strand of JBGLND010000001.1, from coordinate 145,969 downwards.
ATGGTTTTCGTGATGATCCTGGGCCTACCGGGCGCTATCTTGTCGAAGCGAAAGGGTCGCTTGTGGACCATGAGGACCGGGCTCTTGTTCTACATCGCGTGCCACGCCGGCATCATCATCACGCAAGAGGTGCTGCGGGCGGGCTTCTTCTTGCCGGGCTTCATAACAACGGCCATGTGTTTTGGTTTCAAGGCCATGGGTGGCGGGCTGCTCGCCATCGCCGCCATCACCATCATCTGGCAGTTGTCACCGAAGGACAAGGTGGGAACGTACACGGGCTTGTATTACGTGTTCAAGCAAACAGGATCGGTACTGGCCCCCCTCGCGGTAGGTGGGATCTTGGCCACGTTCACGCCATGGCTGGGAACGACCGGCGTGTGGGTCATCTTGAACCCGTTCTGCTTGGTCATGTCCGTGCTCGGGTACCTCGCCATGGTGCGTGTCAAGCGCGGCGAGGTCGGGGACGAGCTATCCGATGATGATGTAAAGGAACTTGAACATCTCTACAGCAGCGACGATTGAAGAATATTCGTGCGAGATAATGCACATTGCTATTTTTCATTCATTCATACACGCTTGATAGTCATTTTCCAAGCAGGATATTCCGATCAAGAATAGATGGTCTGTCCCAGCGGCCTTAACTCTGAACTAATGTCTCTTTTCACGACCTATGGTTATAAATAGTACAATGCGAATGCTTCTCGCATGAAACGAACTTTTCAGAATGGCACCTTGATCCCGTTGCTATCGATCGTGGCGTTCGCGAGCGTGTTGATGGTTGAAAGCTTGACCCCCGGCAACGTTTTTCAAGGAAAAACGGAGTTTCCAGACGATGTCAGCATCATCAAGGGAGCAGACACGTGGACGAATTTCACGTACTTGCACCTGACCGACGCGAACTGGTCCGTGGCTGCGGGATTTGATTGGTGTTCCGGAAACGGCTCTGTATCAAATCCTTACTGGATCGAAAACTTCACGATCAACGGGCAAACCTCCCCGACGGGGAGCTGCATCATAATCGAGAATTCGACAGCCCATTTCGTGATACACAATTGCATCGTGTACAATGCTCCTCGGGGTATAACCCTCAAGAACGTGACGAATGGAAACGTAACGGGAAACCTCTGCTCGGGCAACACGAATGGCGGCATCTATCTACAAAACATGGTTCATAACTCGACGATCTCGTGGAACACGTGTGATCAAAACGGCAACAACGGCATCTACGTGTATAATAGCAGCCATAATAATATCACGAATAACACGGCCATTAACAACGGTGCTTATGGCATCATTATTACCACGTCATCCACGTTTAATACCATCTCGAGTAACAATGTCTCGGACACGATCAATGCCCAGGATTACGGGATATACTTGTCTCAGAGCCATAACAACACGGTGACCCAGAACCAGGCAAACTCGCTGGTGAATCACGGTATCCTACTCGGCACGAGCCATCAAAACAACGTGAGCTGGAACGAGTGCAATTCGAACGGGGACCATGGAATATACTTGTCAAACGGGGATGATAACATCATCCAGAACAATACTTGCAATAGTAATTCTGACGAGGGGATATATTTGTACGCGGGGAGCGACAGGAACGCCATCACCGGCAACCAAGTGCTCCTGAATATCAACGATGGCATCCATCTCTATTCATCGTGCCATAATAACACGATAACTTGGAACGATGTTCACGATAACTATGATTATGGCGTGTACGTTTGGACGAATTGTGACAACAATGGCATTCGGGGGAATAATTGCACGAATAGAGCGACCACGAACCAGAATTATGGAATATTCGTGACCACGGGTTGTGATAACGCTACTATCACGGGCAACAACGCGGAGAACAACGTGAACGGTGGCATTTACGTGTACAGCTCCGATAATCCAACGATCGAGAACAACACCGTTGAATCGAATGCAATGCGCGGTATATCCTTGGCTTCTTTTTTCAATGCAACGGTTAGGGGAAATATATTCACCAACGAGGGACTAGTCATCGATGGCGCCTTGGCAAACTATAATAACAGCATCATATCAACAACTAATCTCGTGAACGGGAAGCCCATCTATTATTATTTCAACGCAATCGGCTTGAACGCGTCCAACTTCACGAACGCGGGGCAAGTCTTCCTGGTCAATTGCTCGAACGCTCTTCTTTCCGATCTCGACCTCTCGGGCGCGAGCATCGGGATCACGGCGATCAACACGAACAGTACCACGTTCCACAATATCACCGCAAGCACGAATATCTATGGCATGTATTTGAGATATTCTTGCATGAATAACACGGTGGTTGGTTGCCGGTTCTCTAGCAACACCTATGGCATTTACTCGAACAATCAAGTAACGAACCACACCGTGTACAATTCCACGTTCACGGGGAATACGTATGGGCTTTGCTTGTATGATTTCGAGGCTAGCGCGGTGTACAATAACACCTTTAGTAACTCTGCAACGTATGGTATCTATCTTGCGACCTCGTCCACGGGGGTCCATGTTCTCAACAATTCATTCACCACGAACGACTATGCAATTTACTTGACATCGGCAGGGAATTGCTCGATAAAGGGAAACATCATAAACACCGGGGACGAGGCAGGAATTTCCATCGCGGGAGGCGCGGGAAAGAATAACACGGTCGAATATAACACGATTACCGGGCATAGATATGGAATATATATAGTCAGTTCAGCAAACAACAATACATTTCGAAACAATCTCGTCCGCGGTTCCACGAACCATGGTTTTTACGTGTATAGCGGGGCACAATACAATCGAATCGAATGCAACACCATCATCGACAATAACGCGCAAGGGATGTACATGCGTTCGTTAGCAAGCCATAACATCATCCACAATAACACGATCAGGAACCTCTTTACAACGGTCCAGTCGTATGGGATCTATATTTATGAAAGTTGCGCCAACAACACGATCAGCAATAATACCATCGGGTACCACACGACCACGGGCATTTACCTTAATGGGTTGCCTGCCGGCCAGACCGTAACGGGGAACGTTCTCATCGACCAACTGAACGGCATCTTCTCGGTGAACTCGAACAACACGGTATTCACGTGGAACAGGTTCCTCGGGTGTGGGTTCCACCTTGAAAGCATGGCAACGAATTTCAGCTCGCTCGTTTTACCCTCCTGTCCGTCTCGACCCATCTCCTCTTTCCCGTCCTTTTTTCCATCAACTTTTCCTGTCATTGCCCTTTCTCCTTTGCTCGTTTTGAAACCGGGCCATGCTTCACGATCGAATTTTTAGATCGTTGGAATTCCGGTTCTCATTCCTTGACCGTCGCGAACGACAAAAACAGATAGGTGATGTTTCGTGGGTGGCTTATTCGGCGTGTATTCTTCGAAATACGATTGCGTGCAGGACCTCTTCTATGGAACGGACTACCACTCGCACTTGGGCACGAAACGTGGCGGTCTCGTGACGAAAAATTCTGGTGGCTTCAAGCGTTACATCCATGACATCACGACATCGCAGTTCAGGTCAAAATTTCAAGATGATATCGAGAAACTGCACGGGAACAAGGGCATCGGGGTAATTAGTGACCTCGATGACCAGCCGTTGATTATCGGCTCCCACCTTGGCGTGTATGCGATTGCGACCGTTGGCAAGATCAACAACATCGACGAGCTAGCCAAGGGCTTGTTCGAAAATGGCACCCATTTCTCGGAAATGAGCGGGGGTGAGATCAACCCGACCGAGATGATGGCAACCCTCATCAACCATGGCAAGACCTTCGAGGACGGCATCCAGAAAGCCCAGGAAGCGATCGATGGCTCGTGCACGCTGCTTATCCTCACGGATAATGGAATATACGCGGCTCGTGACAGGTTCGGGAGGACGCCCCTCATCATCGGGAAAAAAGAGGGTTCGATCGCGGTAACCATGGAGACGTGCGCCTTCCCGAACTTGGACTACGAGGTCGTGCGGGACCTTGGCCCCGGCGAGATCGTGCTCATCGGGGAAAACGGCATCGAGCAGAAAAAAGCGCCGCACGACAAGCTCCAGATATGCTCGTTCCTGTGGGTCTATTACGGCTACCCGGCATCGAGCTACGAGGGTATCAACGTCGAGCTGGTCCGGAACCGGTGCGGGGCATGCATGGCACGGGAAGACAACGTGGCCGTTGACCTCGTGGCAGGAATACCCGATTCAGGCACGGGGCACGGCTTAGGCTATGCCAACCAAGCGAGTGTGCCTTACTCGCGCCCGTTCGTCAAGTACACGCCGACGTGGCCGCGGAGCTTCATGCCACAAGACCAATCACAGCGGAACCTCGTCGCGAAGATGAAGCTGATTCCCATCACCGATTTCATCAAGGAAAAACGCCTTCTCTTTTGCGAGGACTCGATCGTACGGGGCACCCAGCTGCGCGACACGATCGACAGGCTCTACACCACCGGTGCCAAGGAGGTACACATGCGTCCCGCGTGCCCGCCGCTGATTTACGGGTGCAAGTTCTTGAACTTCTCCCGATCGAAGTCTGAGCTCGACCTTGCGGGCCGTTCCGCGATCAAGGAATTGTCGGGCGAGGACGGGGGCAATCTGGACGATTATAAGGACACGAACTCGCCGAAATACAAGGCGATGGTCGAGCATATCAGGGATAAATTGCACCTCACGTCGTTGAAATACCAGAAGCTCGACAACCTCATCAAGGCGATCGGTCTCCCGAAGGAAAAATTGTGCACGTACTGCTGGGACGGCGTGGATGGAACGAAATAAGAAGTAGAAAAAAAAAATCGATTGCCACGCGTGGATAATTAATCCGTTTGTTTGCGCTTTTGTTTTTTACCCCCAGCGCCGAGGGAGATGAAGAAGAACACGTAGGTGGCCAGCCCCGCCGCGATCCAAAAATAGATACCGGGCTCATCGTTAAACATTTTATAGGTCTCATGCTGGTCCGAGTAATACACTACGTCGAGCGGGCTCACCCGCAGGCCTGGGCACGTGCCTCGTTCGTAATCTTGTGCCTTGGCAACGAAATCACGCAGCGCATGCAAGAAGTGAGGGTTGCCGTGCCTCAAGTAATACTTTACCTTCGACGCGTTGCACGTGCCGTACTCGTCCCAGTCGGTGCATTGCCAGACCGGACATAAGTCCTCGGGATCGTGCTCGGAGCCATTCACGGCCACGCCCTCGTCGAGCAACGGGGGATCGCCGGGTATCCATAACCCCTCGTTGACGGAGCAGTTCGTCCACTCGTTCGGGCAGATCACGTGGCCGCCGTACTGGTAGATGCAATTCAACATCTCCCGGTATGCCCAGTATTCATGTTGCGTCCACAAGTTCCACTCGAAGATTCCCCAGCTGGGGATGGCATCACCCGAGCCATCGTTCAAGGCCAGCTCGCCGAGCGAGTTCCAGGTCTCGGGAGATATCCAATCGTAGCGGGTCACCCCGACCCGACAGTAGTTGTTGACCGCGGTTTCGAGGGGATCGCACCGCTGGTACCGCGAGCCCGTGTCGTTCGGTTCCGATAGTATCTGGTGGTGCCAGATCATGTCCCGCGGGAACCCGCTCTCGTTGATCCACCGACATTGGCGCTCCCCGGCCGCTTTAACGTGCCAGATGCGGAAATCGGTCCACGTTTCCCACCACGGGTTGCCGATGACCCCGACAATGCCCCCGTCACGCGGGGCATCAACCAACGCCCATGATGAGAAAGAGGTGCCGCATTTCTGGTTGAATGCTTCCAACGACCAGTTTGCTTGCGCCCATTCCCGGTATTGCTGGATGGTGCCTGGATTGTAATCGAAGTACGACTTGTACCCGCCGGGATTCACGTCGTGGAAGTCACGATTGTTCAAGTGGATTTCCGAGTCGGTGCTGAACCCCACGAGCAGGCCGGGATGCGCGTCCGACCAGTTCTTGATCACGGCCAGGGCTTCCTTGATCCGCCCTTCCCTGAACAGTTCCCAGTCCGAGCCCGGCCAGAAGCTCCAAAACCGGTCGTTCGGCCCGGGCCGCTGCATGCTGGGATGCGAGACGTTCTTCTGGTCCCATTGCGTGTTGGACACGTTAGCGCGCAGCGCCGTGATATTCGCATGCGTCGACCAGTGCTGGCCCCAGTTTCCGCCGTTCATGTGGAACAAGATCGGGGTGTTCGTGTTGGCACTCAAGTTAAGGGCACGGATGATGGGTGCCGGGTCGTACGAGCCGTTGGCATGGAGATTGTTGGTATACCAGCAGCTCATGGACCACCCGATCTTGACGAAGCCGTTTCCCGTGTAGGCTTCCCCGCCAACTGCTTCCTTGAGATAATTGATCTTGCCTACTGCCTCGGTGTAATTCCAGGGATTCTCTTCCCAGATGGGCAGTATGTAGAACGTGTTCTGGTGGCCGGGGACCACGCCCGTGGGCTTGGAACTCGCCGCGGGCACCAGCGAGGGGGGGATGCTCGCGACCCGCACCGAGAGCGGGACCGTCGCGAGCACCACCACCACGGCAACCAAGGACGCGGCCACGATTGCCTTTGCCTTCTTCCGGGCCCGCGTGGCCGGTACCTTGAACGCGGCTTCACCGGGGGCACCCAGCCGCACCTTCCGTGCCCGGACCATGGCGACCAGCAAGATGCACGTCCCGACATCCACGCCAACCAGCCCGACGAGCCAGCCCCCGCCGAACAGCGCGCTCGCGTTTGCTGCAAGCACGGCAGGCACGAGCGAGATGCTTGCAAGAATGGCCCAGCCCTTGTGCCCGGTGGCGACGTTCGACATCGAACCCACCAAGAACAGGATGATGGACGACGCGAGCAACAATGGTACGCCGAGCATGAGCAAGTGCTCGTCATCGTCGAACGTGAGCGGGGACGGGATCACGTCGAATATGGAATGGGACAGCTGGAAGAATATCCGCACGAGGATTTCCACGACGATGGCAAGCATGGCGGTGATGACCACGAGCATGCCGATCGAAGCAAGGAACCTCACGCCTTGAATCTTGTTACTTTCCATGTATTACACTTGGTCAAGTAGTTTAAAAGCTTGAAGCCCCGCTGACCCACGGGATGGGGACGTGCGCGTGCTCGGCCCCTCGTTTGCACGAGCGCGAATCACAAATTCCTCGGTCAAAGAATGTATATTAATCTCGATTCCCAAGGTATTCCTACCAAGTGAAATGGGTCTCGATGATGCTTGTATTGTCTCACTCAGGTCATAGAGTTGAACTACCTCACGACAGCATGATCATCGTGAGAAACGCGTCTGAAAAAGATTACATGATGCTTGCAAATGAAGACTTGAAGATTGAATTTGATGGGGAGTGCTTGTACATTCATCCACCAGCTTCTAAAAAACACGAGAACGTTGTCTTCAACTTGCTCTTTATTTTAAAGAGTTTTCTTGAAAAACACCCGGCCCTGGGGGAGGCGATCGGTTCAAAATTCGCGTTAAAGTTACCGGATGGTAAACGCCCCGAACCTGACGTGCTGGTCGTACCCAAGGGCGTTGTTGAAGATGATGATTCCGTTTACGATGGCATACCAAAATTGATCGTTGAAATCCTTTCTCCAAGCACGCGGGACCACGACCTCGTGGAAAAAAATGGATGGTTCAAGGAAAACCGCATCCCGGAAATCTGGTTCGTTGACTTGAGCGCCAGCAGCATCATCATCGAGCATCTCCAAGACGATGGCACGTACGTCAAGGAGGAACGACACGATGGTGCGATCACCAGCCATGTTTTGAAGGGATTAAAGGTTCCCTTGAAAGATATCCTGAACGCGTAAGGCAACGCGGTGTCATCGAATGGAGAAGTGGACGTGTCCCGTCTCGCCTATTTTAACGGGAAGCATCATCAAGCAACCATCTTGATTGCGGGCAAATTCCTCGATGGAAAGGGCGATTTCATTCGCTGTAATCGCTTTCGGGGTGCGCGGGCAAAACACGGCCAGGTTCACTTGCTCCCCGCCCACGCCGTGCAAGTCAACTTCCAACCCGTCAGCCGTGGCTTGAACACGAGAGAATGTCTTGTCGTTCATGGTCGCGAACCGGTCGGTGTCGCCGATGAGGGCCCAACCATCGCTTGAAACGGGTGCGTACACGCGGAACGCGTGCTGCTCGTGTTTCAAGTGCAGCTCGATTCGTGCGCCATCATTCACGACAAGGGCTTGCTTGCTCGCGAAGTCGTATTCCACGTGCTTCCCGGTGATACCGAGTTCCCGGAGCGTGTACCCCTCGTCCTTGACCCGGTTGGGCCACAAGTTCACCACGAGGACGTAATGCCACGCGAGGCCATCATGAATGCTTTCCGTCGTGCAGATGTAGTACTTGTCATGCTTGGTAAACATGATGTCGGCCGCGGTGAGGGGCCGGTCAGGCTTGAGCAGCGTCCCATCGACGGCGCACGCCGCCCGGATCAAGCGCTTGTCGATGAATCCTATCGGATCCCCGGGCGCGACGGGGCCGGCGCTGAGCACGCTGAGCAGCATCTCCAGCTCGGGGCACCTTTCGCCGAGGAACCAGCCCCGCCGCGTGGTGAAAAACACGTCCTTGAACGGCCACAGGTTCAGCGCCCGCGCCAGTATCGACGATTGCGTGAAATACGGCACGTCAAACACGTGCGGCATCCAGCTATGGTAGTCGTTCGAGCCACGCACGTTGGACACGTTCGGGTGCTTGACCGCCTCCATCCACATCGCGGGAATTCCCATGCAATACTGGATCGTGATGCCTCGCTTGCTTGCTGCGGACGCCATCTGGGACAGCCAGTCGCTCGCGGCGTTGATGTCCGCCTTGAAAGCCTTGAAGTGGTTGAAATGGCTGATCATCCAGTCTTGCTCGTACACGGCGATGTTGTTGGCCTTGGCAAAGTCCATGATGTTATCCCAATATGCCGGGTCGACCGGGTACGACCAGCCGCCCTCGACGACGAACTTGTAGGTGTCCTTGTAAGGGCTGGCCTGGTCGTGCCAGCGATGGTGGGCAACGAAGGGCAAGCCATCCAGCCGCCGGGACAGCTCGCCGATGGACATGTCGAAGTAGTACGGGTCGGGTTCCCAGGTCATTGCCCCGCCGTAGATCGAGCCACCCAAGCGCAGCCGGAGCTTGTTCACCAGCGCGCGCTTGGCGCTCGATTTCAGCGATTTAGGGTACCACCACGAGTCAAGCTGGTAGTACCGGAACGGGATGATTTCCTTGTCGGCGTGCTCCTTGATCGCGAGGAACGTCGCGTCGAACTTCCCCTTGACGGGATAGTAGTAATAGTAAGACCCGTTGTCCGTGAAGTAGCCGATCTTCGACGTGATCACGTCCATGTACCTGTCCTTGGACGCGGAGCCGTGGTATACCCGCAGTATGTCGCCCCATTGCTTGAACGTGGCGTTGATCCCCTGCCCGAAGACGAGCAGGTAGGACTGGGTGAATCCCGCGGGGAGAGCCTCGAGCAAGCCATTGGGGCCGCAGCTGATGCGCGGGCTTCCCGGCCCGCCGGTTTCCTTGTGCACGCCGTGCGTGACGAAGTGGTCAAGGGCTGAAAGCACGCAAGCATTCCGGTCGTCATCGAACAGCATCACGGGGGCGGTCACGAACGTGAAATCGCGGGTGGCCGGTGAAAACACTTGCGTCTTGAACGTGAGCACACGGCGGTTCGGGCTCTCGTTGGTGAAGGATGGGAAACGCACGGGCGGGTTTTCGAAGCGTCCGGTTTGCAGGTCTTGAACCAAGCCGTTGAAGCGAATCTCGAACATCATGTAATTCGCCCCGGCGTAAGTGATGAACGTCGTTTCGAATGATACGCCACCGGATCCCACGGACCATGCGAACGACTCGACCTTGGCCTTCCCGAGCCTCGTGTCACGCGCACCAACCTCGTGCCCGGTCAATGTGAGGCTTGTAACGCTTTCCCCGTGAAGCAAACCGTTGGAATACCACGTACCCCCGTGACGAGCGGTCACCCGGCCCTCGCTGAATGCTCGCCCGTTCCCGAAGGAGATGGTGTAGATACCCGTAGCCGGGTCCACGACCAATGTTGGAACGTGTTCTTGGGGACCGACGCCCGGCGTGCCCGATAAAAGCTCTACCGGGTCGTCTCTCGGGGCATAGCTCCCCTCGAAGCGCGGTGCCACGTGCTTTCGGAAGATGGCAGGCAAGGATAGACGGATGATGACGGCGAATGCAAGGATGCCGATGAGCACGAAACCGGCGACGATCACGAGAGCGATCCAGTCCATGAAACCACCAAGCGTCGAGCGCTATGATGGTCAAGAGAATCGCGTGGTGGGTCTTATGACTTTTGGAACGAGGCACGATAGACACAAATAGCGGGGGCGCGATTTAAGCATGTACAACATGCTTGGTTGATGATGATGTCCGGAACCAACGATAACAAAGGAATACCAAAAGAACTGACGTTTTCCTTGTCCAACGAGGAAATCAAGCAAAAAGCAGAGGAGATCGCGTCGTGGCACAACTCGTATGACGTGTACATCTGGCTCTGGGCCGAAGTAGAAGTGAAACTGGCAACCGCGTACAAGATCGATGTTACCGAGCATGGAATCGACGTGAAGGTCGATCCAACGAGGGTCATGCTCGAACCGCCGGAACGGAAGATCATGGAGCTCGCCACCCAGATGAGCGCAGGGCGCCCGAAACTCCAGGACGTGCACTGGTTCAGCGCCGAGAGCCAGCTCATCCTGGAAAGAGTCAAGAAAGTGTTGAGATGAACTTTTTTTCATCCATCATCCATGATTATGACCGGAAGCATGTCGCCACGCTATAGCAGGTCATAAAAAAAAGAGAAAAACTCGTTTTTCACGAGATCACAAGAACCTCGTCGTGATGCCAAGGTACATCAATAGCCAGCCAACGACCGGGAGGAAAATTCCGACGATCATCAAGAAATCGTTCGTATCCATCCCGATGGCAAGCAAGTCTGGCTGGAAGCCATCAAGGTACCCGTTCAGGCCAAGATACATGCCTGCAGCGACGAGGAGTGCTGAAATGATAGTGGTCAATCGGCTAGGCGGGCTCCATCCCATATTTTTCACCTGCGTTTCTCGCGCGGTCACATGCCCCGGATTCTCGTGCCCAAGAAAAACAAGAACCAGCTGAAGCCTTCGAGTATCAAGCCAAGAGAAAGGAGGGAACCACTGCCATCTAGGCCTGGAATGAAGGGGACGGCACTAGCACCAGCTCCGGACGCTGCAAAAAGGGCAATGACGATACCCGCAACGAGCAAGAGACCGGAAACCACCACCGTGATTTTCGTTGGAGGGCTTGCACCCATACAGACACACCTTCGTGCATAGCACGTGTATTCTAGACCGGATGAACAATCGACCCGAGATTATAAAACCTTGTCGTTCTAGGTTCGTGACCCTGGAAAAGAATGGGATATCGAATACCTTGGTCAATTCGTTTCTTCTCGATGATGGCAGGAACCAGCGTTGCAAGGACGTTCGAGACACCGGAGCCGGCCATAATTACTCCCATCGCATCTAGAGAAAAAAAAACCTTTTGTCTTGTAGTAAAAACGAAGGACCACTTCATGGGGGCGTGATCACGCCGTGCACGTCCCACAAGTCTTCCCACGTCTGGCCGTCCTTCCACAGGAACACGTGTCCCTTGATGAGCCGGCAATTCTTGTCGATGTCCTCGATCTCCTTCATCTCCGCGATCGTCAGCGGGGTGCCCAGCATGCCCTGCAAGTTCTCGTGGTAATGGTTGACCGAGAATGGGATCGGGACCTGGCCGCGCTGGATAGCCCACTTGATGCAGACCACGGCCCGGTGCACGTTCAACCGCTTGGCGATCTTGGCGATCACCGGGTCCTCGATGTCCACCGTGTCGCCGTAAACGCGGTCGCGTTCAGGACGCGCGGGCGACCCGACGGGGCTGTAGCCGATGGGAACCATGCCGTGGTCGATGACGTACTTGAACAGGGCGGGTTGCTGGAAGTGCGGGTGCAGCTCCATCTCCTCGCACGCGGGTTTGATGCGCGCGTCCCGCAGCACGAGCTCCAGCTTCGGGATGGTCATGTTCGACGTGCCAATGTGCCGGACGAGGCCCATGTCGACGAGCTTCTCCATCTGCCGCCACGTCTTCATGTAATCCTCGTGGATGTAAGGCTTCGCGTGCGGGTTCCTGGCGTTCAAATCACAACCCGGGGGATGGTGGTTAGGAAAGGGCCAGTGGACGAGGTACAAGTCGAGATAGTCAAGCTGGAGGTCTTGCAATGACTTCTCGCACGCGGGTATCACGTCGCCCTCGCCGTGCTTGTCGTTCCACAGTTTCGACGTGACCCATAAGTCCTCGCGCCGTATCTCGCCGCTGTCAAGGATGGCTTTGAACGACTTCCCGATGAGATGCTCGTTTCCGTAGACTGACGCGCAATCGAAATGACGGTAACCAATGCTCGCCGCGTCCAGCACCGTTCTCGCAACGATGTCACCGGACACGTGATCCGAGCCGAACGTGCCGAGTCCTATGGCGGGCATTTTCGCGCCAGTATATACTAGCTTCTTCGGGACCCGCGACGGGTCGACGGAATGTGCCTTGATCGAGAATCGGGCGGGTGATGAATCTGGTCTTGTCATGGGTAATCATCGTCCAAGGAAAATTCAAAGCTTCTGTGCAATGCATGGCCACTCGCTCGGCCGAATGGTTGAACTCCAGTAATTTTAAATATTAATTCGAAATGAATCAAGTACCAAGTTCTCAACGGTGCAATAAACATGTCAGAAATGCCATTTCCACTCATCGGGGACAAGTTTCCCGACATGGAAGTGCTCACGACCCGTGGAATGAAGAAACTTCCCGGTGATTACAAGGGAAAGTGGTTCATATTGTTTTCTCACCCCGGTGATTTCACGCCCGTGTGCACGACCGAGTTTTACAGCTTTGCGAAGATGTATGACCAGTTCAAGGCACTGAACTGTGACCTGGTTGGCCTCTCGATCGACCAAGTGTACGCCCACATCAAGTGGGAGGAATGGATAAAGGAAAACTTGAAGGTGGAGATTCCCTTCCCGATCATCGCCGATCACGGCGCGGTTGGAAAGCGGCTGGGCATGATCCATCCCGGAAAGGGCACCAACACGGTACGCGCGGTGTTCATGATTGACCCGGAAGGCATCATCAGGATCATCTTGTACTATCCCCAGGAGATCGGCCGGAACATGTCCGAGCTCTTGCGTGCATTGAAAGCCTTGCAGACCGCCGATGCCAACAAGGTCGCCACCCCTGCAAACTGGCCCAACAACGAGCTCCTCCAAGACAAGGTTATCATCCCTCCAGCGAAGGATGTCGATACGGCCAAGAAACGCTTGGAGGAATACAAGGGCTCGTGCTACGACTGGTGGTTCTGTTACAAGAAACTGTAAAGAACGCGATATTTCACCAAAACCACCAAATCGAATTCTATTTTCTCCCTTTTTCATTCAATCCATACGGGATTCGTTCTTTTCACCGTAATGAAACATATTTAGCGAGTTCCAAGGTGATGCACCATTGCCCCCGAAAAATAAAGGTTAATAGAACAGCCAGCGAAGTAAGACATGATCCAAAATGTCTGACCGATTCAAGGATGTCTCGAAATTTCTCAATCCCGGCGAAGATGTCATCGGGATGTACGACACCGTCTACCACAAGACCATGGGCCACACGGAAAGCATCTCAGGAATACTTGCCATAACGACCCAGCGCGTGCTCTTCTTCAGGCGCGCGCCCGTCATCAAGAAGATCGTCAAATCGCTTGTCAAGGGAGATGCCGAGTCGTGGGAGATCATGTACTCGTTGAAGCTGGAATTCGTCAACGTGAAAGCGGGAGGCATCACTAACAAGTTTTTATCCATCAACGGGGAACGTCATCACCTCCAAGGCATCAGCATCAAGGACGCCTTGGATACCATACAAGCAGCGGCTGAACGAGCACGTTCCGCGCCCAAGCAAGCCCAACAACCAAGTACAAATGCTCCGGCACCGGCAAGCCAGCCAGCAAGACTGTTTTGCTCGAAATGTGGAAAGGAAAACGCGACCGATGCTCGTTTCTGCAACGGGTGCGGCGCCGAGATGTAACATAGCACGGTGGGACACGACCGGTGGCCGGCATGAACGCATCACCCCGGAACCAGGAAGACCCGGCGCGGGCATCATCCATCCTCCACGACTTGGTCGTGCCCACGCTCTTGTTTTGTTCCATCGGGTTTTTTGGCGGGGATTGAAAATAATTGAACGTTTTATCTACCATCACGGTTCAGGATAGCATTGTCCGTGGACTGTGGGCAGTCCTCGTAATCTTGCCGCCTATCAATTCGTGAACACGTCGTTTAATCGGTAATGGCACGTGATTGAGATATTCACCCAAGCGTTTCTTATGTATCTTGCTCAATAATTCATTCAATGCCATTTCTGGTATTCGTTCCTTGTAATACACGAAATCTATCAATGTTTTTTCGGGATTCGATACTGGAATCCAAAATTGACCTTGTTGAATGGCATCAAGCCCGAAAAACATGGATCGTTCGATATGCCGAACAAGGTAATTTCTCCTGAGAAACGACCGCACCCCGGTCCGCACCTTTCTCGGCGTGATCACGACCGGATTCACTTCTTGTTCCCAACTATTATGCCATGAAAGTGCATCTTGCAGGCCATAATAAAATGGCGTGAAAGCAAAGCCAACAACCGTGATTTCTTCGTGAAATGTGTAATTTCCACGGGTGATCCTTTTTATATCCCCCGATTTCAAGATATTGTGGATGGTCGTGTACACGTATTCCCTTGTTGCACCATTCTTTTCAAGAAACAGCGTTGCATCCTTGATGGTAAACACGGGATATTCCCTAAATTTCTCCTTGAATGCTTTCATATATTTCATGATGATAACCTCGATTTTATTGTCTTGATCATCCCGTCAAACGTAGGAACCGCGCCGGAAATGAGCAAAGTTTTCAAGACAGGCTCATCTACGGGCAATTTTATTGCATTGAGGAATTGGTTCACATCGGATTTGTTAATTTCACCAGGATCAACCATGCTTGAAAGATGGTATATATCATAAATATCCCTTACATACCGCCGATCAAGATACGCTGACATTTTTTCATTGATCAATACAACCACAGGCAATGTAAGCACGGTAACCGGAGAACCATCTACCTTTTCATAATCCTGGATGATACTATCCTTAATTTCTATCACGTTGGATTCCAACTTGATTTCTGTTTCTTTATCGCTAATTTTACAATACATGACATTTCCCGTGTCTTTATATTTCGTGATTTGCATCCCGTATGAATTTAATTCATCTCCAAGACGTGCTTTGAAATCTTTTTTTGGTTTGAAGTAAAAATCCAAATCTTCCGAGAATCTATTACCCGCATAACAACGCCAAATAGCGGTGCCCCCGTGCAACACGGCATGATCAACGATCTTGTAAATCACGTCAACCAGGATGTCTTGAAGCTGGGCGATTTGGATTTGCTGTCGTTTCCTTAGTTTCTTGATAATCGGTATTTTCACAACATACTAGATCAACCAAACTTATAAAAAACTATTTGTTTGGTTGATTCATCTTTGAATAAAAAAAGACACGAGTGGCGTTTTCCAACTCATTAGTATCGATAAAACAAATTACTTTAAAATGTTAACAGTCCGAGGAATGTCCTCCAATTAGTCATGTAGGGATGGGCGGATAAAACTCGCCTCTTCACGATCAAGACTTGAAAAGAACCGTGCGAGAAATCCTCGAATTGACTGGACATTGCGATGCTAATATCGAAGATGACTCTTGTAAATGAAAAGAAGTTCTATTACACATTTATGTGCCAGTGAAAAATTATTGTGTTCTATTAAAAAGTTGTTCTAATAGAACCCGATGGATATAAATAAAAACGGGATATAAAATAAAAACATCCCACCATAATCACGAGAATACATGAATGCCCGATAGAACTTTCGTCCGAAGGTGTTTTCATGTTCTTGACGCGATCAACTTGTCCATTTCACGTTTTTCCTTTGTGGGGATCTGGAACACGCAGTAGTACAAGGCAGCCGCCGGGAGCCAGGTGAACACGAAAGCGTACATGCAATCGCTGGCAAAATGCCCCCCTTGGCTAATCCGGGCAACCGAAAGCAGGAGCCCCGTGATGATCGCGGTAACCAGCCCGCCATATTTGAAGACGTTAATCAATGTTACCTTCGTTTTCGTTTTCCCGCCAAGCATCTCGGCGATGAAATCCACGTTGTTGAACACGAGAAATATGGCGATGAATATCGCACCCGAGGTGACGTGGCCCGATGGAAAGCTGCTATTATCATTCCTCAAGCCATCCAAGAAAGCAGGCTCCCAGATCCGGTAGAACTGCTCGGTCCCGCCGAATTGGATGATCTCCCGTGGCCTTGGACGTGACCAGCCGATGTAGAAATCATCGATTTCCAGCCCCTTCAACAACACGTTCACGATCAAGCCGGGACCGATGATGTAGGCAAGGAACACGAACATCGCGTACACGAGGAATGGCCTGAAACGGCGCTTGGTCAAGCCAATGACCAGCATCGTGATCATTATCGCCGCGAGAATGTATATGAAAATGTCAACCTCTTCATACAGCCAGTGCCACGGTTCCATCTCACCGATGGGAAATCGCACGGCACCAACGGGATCGTAAAAATAACCGGTGATGATCAAGTCCAAATCGGTAAAATAAAACACGAGGGTCATCACGCCCACGCCGATGGCACTCAGCAGCAAGACGAGGTGGAGGGGTTTGATCTGCACCAGAACATTTCACCTTCAATACCGGTAACGCAAGAACCAATAGCCCGTGATGGTTAAAATAAGTATAATCTCATAAGAAATCGAGGCTGAGGATCGATCGGTGATCGTATAAATGCAAATCTCATGTGCAAGCTACTCGCTACGCGACGAGATCAAGCAAATCGGCATGGCCGGCGTCGCAGATTTTCTCAACGAGCTGGGCATCAAGTTCGTCGAGATCAACAACGTGTTCACGACGCCAGAGAAGCTCGTCACGGACGCAAAGACATTCACGAGCAAGGGCATCACGCCCATCATGCTTACCGTTGATGGCAACAATTTCTTCATCCCGGACGACAAGGAAGATGAGGATGTCCAAGCGGACAGGAAAAAACAGTTCGAATTCATGAAAGCATGGCTCGATGCGGCGCACGCGGCCGGCATCACCATCGTGCGGTCGAACATGGGACACGCGTTTCCTGGCTTGTTTGCCAGCGACGATGATGCCCTCGCGGGCATCGAAGGCACGTTCAAGCCCATTCAAAAGCATGCGGAATCCTTGGGCATAACGTACGTGTTCGAGAACCATGGTGGCCACAGTTCTGATGTCGATTTCCAAGTGAAGTTCAAGCAACGGTTCCCGTCCGACAAGGTCGGGTTCTTGCTCGACACGGGCAATTACGACCCGAAATCGAACGTTTACAAAAACATCGGCAAGCTGGGCAAGGCCATAAAGATCGTCCACGCGAAAACGTATGATTTCGATGCAAATGGCGAGGAAACGCAGCTCGATTTCAAGCGCATCATGGGGGAGCTGCGCAAGGTCGGGTTCGACGGCTACTTCTCCATCGAGTTCGAGGGGAAGATGCCCGCCAGGGAAGGCGTGAAGAAAACCCTCGCCTTGCTCAAGAAGCACGGGAAATAATCTAACCTTTTTTTCCACAATTCCCACAAGGAAGGAGACCATGCAAGAGCTCGTGTGCAATCGTGCGGAAACCCTCGATGACGCGAAGGACCGGATCATCCGGGGATTCAAGGAATGGCTAACGCAAAGTGTTAAGAAAAACAAGCGCGTCAAGTGGAAAGGGGTCCACGACGAGGCGACCTACATGACCTCGTGGCGCGAGTACCAACTGATCACGGGCGATCCACTTGTGAAAGAATACGCGTTCGAGATGCTGCGCAAGGCGGACGCGTGGATGGGCAAGCACTTCGTGAACGGCTACAATCCAAAGGCCGAGGTGCACCACGGCGTCGAGCATTTCATCATCTTCCTGGCATGGTTGCACGAGCTGGAGCCGTCCGAGGAACTCCACGCCAAGCAATTACGAGATGCAGCGGCGAATATCACGTATCGTGGCTCGCACCGGCCACCGTGGTACGACCCGGCCACGAACAGGTTCACGAGCACGCATCTTGGATCGCGGATCGTCAATCTCGAGAGCAACATCAACATCGTCGAGCACTTGCGCGTCGTCCGGCTTGCATGGTTGGGACTGGCAGCAGGCGGGGACAAGCACCTCGGAACGATCATTGAAGCCTACAGCAAGGAGTGGGCAGAACAAATCGTCCGAGCACCGGCAACGATCCCCGTGTACCTGGACGAATTCACCGAGCCCGATGCGCCCAAGCGAGAGCAGAATGCACGCCAGTTCCAAGCGTCGCTGAGCAATTTCATCGGTGCTGCCCCCAAGGAGATGACGGACGTGACCCGTGCCGAGATCCACGTCGCGAACGGCACGCCGGACTTGTTCTTCTCCTTGCACGAGGCCACGGGAAACGCTGTATTCTTGGATGCCGCGGAACGCATCATCTTGCCAGTGCTCGGCCAACTGAACTCCCCGTACGCGCACCCGGTGCCGGAGCTAGCGTGGCACCTCCACCGCATCCGCCACGTGCGCGAGCTAGACGCGATATTGCACCCGATCAAGGAGGCAGTTGACGGGCTGGATGTGGCAGGGATGAAATTGCAGGTTAACAAGCCGGTACCCGGGGCCAATGTACAGCTCAAGAACACGATCGGGTTCAGGAAGGACATGCCCACGGTGGAGGTATCGGATGCACGCACGGGCCGGGGGATACCGGTGCCCGGGCCCGCCACGCTGGGATTGTTGTATCGCTGGTATCACGACGAGCGCTACCTGATCATCGCGCTCGAGTATGCAAGGGCCGTGTTGCTCGAAGCGAGGCGAATGTTCGACGAGGGAAGGCGGCACGGGTGCAGCGCCCAGATGGTGCACTCGTTCTGCGTCGGCCATGGCAGGAACTGGGGCGCGGGGTACACTTCCACCGCGTTGCGATGCTTGATCGGGGAAGATGCACGCGGGATTAGCTTGCCCAAGATGACGTTGTAAGGCATTCACGAGTATTTTAGCTCGAGCGAGAATGCCGTGGCGATGATCCCTACAAGTGCACCCGCCAGCTTCATGATGCTCAGGAACAAGTACAACGGGTCGGACCCCATGCGCGGCACGGTCGTGTACGCGTAGAAAATTTGAGGTCTTCCATGACTTGGCGCAACTTCGTTGCTTTTGCCATGCGTTCGAGCCGGGCATCGATCACCTCGTCGCAAATCGCGATGAGCTTGGACTGGGCACTGCCTGCCTTGACAGAGACGAGCGTGAACTCGATCTTGCTTTTTACCTCGGGAGCCACGCCTTTCGACAGCAGCTCGATGACCTCGTTTCCACGGGAGTCTGGCAAATCGATCTTGTTGACAAACACGTGCACCTTCTTTATCCCGTGATTCTTTTCAAGGACGGTGGTGATGAATTTTTCGAAATTTGCCTTGATGTCGTCATCGACGGTGACGGCGTCCACCATGTAGATGGGCAAGTCCACGTCCCCGAAGATGTTTTCTTGCTGGTTATAATATCGTTCTATGTACACTTTTTGACCACCCAAGTCCCAAGCGTTTATCTCTAGCAACCCGCGGAACAAGTACACTTCCCTGTTTACCCCGCGTGTCGCCGGGATGTTCTCGATGGCCATGAACGACGTGTTTTCCATCGTCGCACGAAGCAAAGACGTTTTCCCTGCATTTGCGGGCCCCATAATCAATAGTTTCATGTATCGAATCGACTCCATCGAATAGAATACCGGCCACCGGGTACCGGCCACCGGGGCATGCCACCCGGATCGCGAAGACCGTGTAGTCACTCCTTTTTTTTGTCACGTCGCCTTAAATAATTTCTACCAAACGCGAGGCAACGTGAAATGACACCGGATAACTTGCTCCTCGTCGTGGGAAAGCACGATTGTGGAAAAACTACCGTTATAGAGCGGATACTACCCAAGCTGGTCGACCGTGGAATAACCGTTGGTATCATCAAGGACATTCATATAGAGGGATTTTCCATAGACGCGCGGGGAAAGGATACGTGGCGCCATGCAGATGCAGGAGCTAGCATAGTGTGTGCCCGGGGGCTTGGTGAGACATCATTTATCACGAGAAAGCAATGCGAACTGGATGCTTGTGCCACAATGCTAGCACCGCACGTCGATTTCATCATCGCCGAAGGCTTCAAGGAGCACACCGGCAGGAGGATCATCGTAGCAAGGGAAATGGCAGATTACAACGAGAGAACCGGGGAACTCAAGGAAGGGGACGAGGTCATAGCGGTGGCTGGGCCATTCCTGGCCACGGGCGAGTACCAAGGTGACGCCATCAAGCTGGACACGGATGAAGGCATTTCCGAGCTCATTGATAAAATCGAACCGCTCGCGAAACGTGGCAGGTTAGACAGGAATCGGCTTTCCATGCCCATGGAAAAGGCAGGATGCACCTTGCACGTGAACGGCATCCCCATCACCATGAAGGAGTACATAGCAACCACCTTGAAAAGCATCGTGGTCGGCACGTTCGCCTCGTTGCATTGGAGCACGTATGACCCGGTCGCTGCCATCGACGTCGAGATCAAGCGACGAGTGGCTGAAACAAAGGACACGTGGGAGATGGAAATCACGCTTGGAAAGCATGCAACGGGGGACAAGCAGGTGAAAATCAAGGAATTCGTCCAGCAATCCATCGCCGCGTCCATCATGGGGTACGTGACCAGCTTGGTGCTCCCTGTCCCTGCCAGCGACATCAAGACGTGCTCGATCTCGGTCCGGGAGCCATGACGAGAGCGCTCCGGGTCCCCCGTGGTAGGAACTCCCGCCTCGGGCGATGCTTGGAAAACACCCGAACCAAAACACGTATATACAGCCGGAAGGGGATATCGTGCCGGAGCATGGTGCTACCACGGTCGAACGTACATGTCAGTGGAAAAGGAAGCTGAACGGCTGCGGTCGTTTGTCATCGTGATGCGGTATATGCAATTCATTTTCTTGGCGATTTTGTTCTATGGCGTTGCAATGTTAAGCTACGAACTTATAAAAATGATACCCGGCGTTGAAATATCAAATTGGGCAGTTGGTTGCTCGGTATTTGGCACGGAAGGCGTGATTACCTCATTCTTGATCATCCGGTCCATGGAACGCAAGATCGAGAAGTTCTTGCGAGATACCCGGGGGAGTGCAAGTGACAAGTGAACAAGAGGTGCAAACGCAACTAAGCCAAATGCGGAAATACACGAGGAACCAGGTCATCATCCTTTTTTTATCCCTTGGCGTGGTGTTCTCGTGGACGAGCCTTCTTGGCATGATGACCTCGAGCTCCAATTTCAGCGAGGCGGCAATCGGTGGTTTGGTGGATGCCATCGGCCTGGACCGGAGCGCGGGAATGCCCATGTCAGCTTTTTTTTCTGCGGCCATCACGTTCGTGTATCTATGGGTGATCTTGGCATTCACACATGCCGTGAAGAGGAAACGCTCGGAAAAAGAGACCGCAAACGCGGGGAAAAATGAAAAAAGAGAATTCGAACAGGTCTGATATTTTTATTCTTCCGTGATAGTGATCGCATCGTTTGGACACGAGTTCACGCAAGCCTCGCAACCAATGCATTCGTAATCGGGCTTGATGACGATTTTTCCACCGACCGGGTCCGCATAGCATTCTTGAGGACACACGTCTCGACAAGCAGCATCGCCGTCGCATTTATCCTTGTTTACTGTTATTTTATATGTCATATATATGTTCACCTTCATTAAAACCGTTCCAGCATCGAAACACGCAACGATAGCTGTCACTCATGCTCGGGGAGCATGGAATAGTTATTTAGCAATTCCAAGGCATAAAAACCTTCAACCGCGACCAGCACCCGCCACGTGCCCCGGGATCACGATCCTCGACCGAGGACCTTATCAAGCCACGGGTACGCAAGATCGCCCCTGAACACGTGCCCCGTGCGCAGGATCACGTCGATGCCAAGGTTACCGGGTTTCCCGTACAGATCGTAAGCACGCTTGACTTTCTCGTAGGCGTCTTGCACCCCTTGCTGGGGAAAGATACCGTCTGAATCACCCGACACCACGAACGTCGGCTTCGGTGCCCGCGCGGCCATCATATCCCCGAGTTCCAAGTGTTGCATGATGCCCGGCACGTGGTTGCATGGACAATGGTGCATGGCGAAAATAGAAGCGAACCACGAGCAAAAATACCCGCTCACGATCGCCGCGTCGATGCGCTCATCTAGCACGCTGCTGAACGCCGCCGTCGTGCCGCCTCCGCTTTGCCCGATCACGCCGAACCGGGGCGCTACGATATCGAGCTGCTGCAAGAAATCGATGCCCCTCGTGACGTCCCAGCACCTGATGCCGACCGCGGTCCGCCCGAGGAGCAGCGCGCTCAAGGAAAAAATGGCCTCGGGGTTGTCCTCGTGCTTGGCGTTCACGCCTTTGCGCTCGCCCCAACCCCACTGGTCTAGGGACAAGGTCACGTAGCCTCGCATTGCCAACTCTATCCCGTAATACGAGTTACTCGCGGATTCGAGCATCCCTATCGTGTTTATCTTGCCCTTGTTGTGGCCGTGGAGGCAGATGATGCCCGGGGCAGGAGCATCCATTTTTTCAGGGTGGGCCAGTATCACGGGGAGTCTCAAGTGCGTCGCGGTCGTGATGTAGTACTTCTTGAGCACGACATGCTTGTACGAGGATGAGGGCCCGTCCTCGACATCCAAGGGCACGCGTTCCGCGGCGAGCTGTTTGTAGCCCGTGATGGTTGCGACGGTCTCCTTCACGTCCTTCGCCCACGCCACGTGATCGGCCACGCTGCTCGCCGTGAATTCCAAACGCGGGGGCTTGTCCTTGAACACGCTTGCCAGGTACCGGTAGGAGTTCAAGTCATCACGGACGGGGTTGTAATCTTCCCGCAAGTCGAGCTCCTTGCGGATCCGGCCGAGATCGGAGGGGTCTATGCTATCGAAAAAAGCTGCCGGCCTCTGCCGGGGCTTCGAGTGCGACGCGATGCGAACATCCATTCGCTCACCATTTTCGATACAATCCTCGAAAAACTCGTCAGCATACACTTTCTCGGCTTTCCCGGGGCTGAACTCGATCATGAAATACACGCCACGGTCATCCTTGCCGACCGTTATCCCGTCGTGCCTTGCATCCATGGTCAAGATGACGACGTGCGGGTTAAAAAAAGCGCTGCCACCATATCACGTGAATGGTTTCCGGGCGAACATATTAAGCCGTTGGCGCGCCAGGCCCTTGTCATCGGTGTAGCTCTCGATCTCGTGGACGAGTATCCAGTAACCACCAAACATGGTTGGTTCAAAGAATGTCGTGCCAGTGACGAGCACATCCTTGATGCGAGAATCCTTAAGCTTGACATCGCCAGTGGTGAATGCCTGCACGATGATGGTGCCACCGGGCTTCAATGCACGCTTCAATTCACCAACCAAGGCGAGCTCGAAGAAATTCAAGCAAGCAATCACGTCATACGCGTTGCTTTGCACGCGATGCATGAAGTCGAAAACGTCCGCAACCTCGAACGAAACCGGCACGCCATCTTTCACGTTTTGCCTTGCAATCGCGATCGCCACGTCGGATATGTCGACGCCCGTTGTATCCAAGCCACAGCTAGCCATGAAGAAAGTATCTTGCCCCGTGCCACACGCCACGTCCAATGCCCGGCCTTCACGGGGCAACAACCGGGCGTGTTTCGAAAGGAACGTCGAGGGGCCATCACGGCCACGCCATTCGTCCTTGTATCGCTCGTTCCACAGGTCCCTCTCGGCCGCGGCATCCCTAACCATCACTCCCTGACCTCCCTAGTATTCGAACTCGTGGCTGCCGACGACGATGCGGCAGCCCCGTGGCTCCCCGTGGTGGAGCCTGCGCACTTCGACCAAGTTAAGCACGTTGTATCCCCGCTTCGCGAGGAAGTTGATTATCGTGTCGTTGTTCGGGTGTACCCAGTTGTACACGGTATCGTTTCCCGTGTTGGCTGCGAGCCGTTCTGCCTCTGCATATAATAACGACCCGACATACATCCGCCTGAATTCCTCACGAACGTAGAGCGATTCAGCCCACACGACACACTCTTTTGGCACGTACCTGCATACCAAGTATCCAATGACATTCTTGGCGGATGATATGGCGATGAAAATGGGAAATTTAGACGAGATATAATGTTCGAGCTCTTCCCGGGCGGTTTTTAGGTCCGGAAGCTTGGTAACGCCTTTAAACGCCGCGAGCTCGACACGGAACGCGGCGACCAGGCGGGCAGTCTCGTCCGCGAACGATTCAGCAAATGGCCGTATTTCGACATTCATTAAGAAACAACGGGCACCAGATCAAAAAAACATCTTCCGGTCTAGTGCCGCACCCAGCTTGCCTTGGCCAGCTGCGCCCCGGGCGGGAGTGATATCCATGGGTCCCGTGCCACGGGGATGATCTCGTGGCGTGTAACCTTGAACGCCCGGATTTTTATCTTCTTTGCCCGTGGCTTTCGCGATGGGGTAGCGCTACCGTCATGGTGGCTTGGATCGATGCGAGTATGCGTGGTATAAGAGACTTGCAACGCGGGTCCGACCAGCGTTATCCCACATGCCTCGCAGTACCGGAGCACGGGGAGGTCCCAGGGCTCGTATTGCCGCCCGCATTGCTGGCATAAAACTGGCCCCGGGCCAAGGCGCACGCGTATCACGCGGGTTTGTTCCAGCACGTCAAGGATAACATAGGAAAATTCTTCGTATTTATGTCTTTGCAAAGCATTATATGAGTCGGGAGCCTTTATAAACTCGGTTTGAGCCCCGGAACAAGGGGATAACGACCGATGAAATGATGAAGAACCGGCCGACGGCCGGGTTCGGAACGAGGTTACACAACATGAGCTACGTCAACATCAAGGTTCCAAAGGAAATGCAAGACGAGGCCTTGGATATCCTGTCCGAGGTCATCAAGTCAGGCGGGAAGATCAGGAAGGGAAGCAACGAGACCACCAAGGCCATCGAACGCAAGCAAGCGAAGCTTGTTTTCATTGCAGGAAACGTGGACCCACCGGAAATCGTTTTTTACTTGCCTCCCCTCTGCGACGAGAAAGGTGTCCCGTATATCTTCATCGACGACAAGAAGAGCCTCGGGACTGCCCTTGGCTTGGAAAAAATCAACTCCGCGGCTGCTGCCATAGTGGACGAGGGAAAGCTCAAGGATCGCGTCGCGACCATCGTTGAACGGGCAAGCAAGCTCAAGTGACCGGGTGAGTAGATGAGCCAGAAAAACAAGCCCGAAGAGAAGCAATCCTCTGCGGCATCTCCCGCGGAATCAGGAGAGCCGGAAGCAGTCGCTGCCGAAGTCATCCAGATAGTGGGGCGCACGGGTATCACGGGCGAGATCATCCAAGTCAAGGTGCGCGTCCTGGAAGGCAGGGACACGAGCCGCATCCTCACGAGGAACGTCAAGGGCCCCATCCGGCTGAACGACATCCTCATGCTCCGCGAGACCGAGCGCGAGGCCCGCAAGATCAAGCGATGAAACGACCAGAAACCATAATATCCATTATTTTTTCATGACACGAGGTGGAAAAAAACATGATAATCCCGATTCGCTGTTTCACATGCGGCACCCTCATCGCGGACAAGTGGGAGGAGTACTGCCAATTGAAAGATACCGTGGCACCGGAAGAACTTTTCAAGAAACTGGACTTGGAACGGTATTGTTGCCGCAGGATGTTGATCGCGCACGTCGATCTGATCGACGACGTGATGAAATTCTCCCGGCAGCAATGATCCTCGGGCGACTCGAAGTCTAGCGCCCCGCGTGGCGACGACAACTGGTGCAACGACAAGCATCTTCTACGATGTCCCGTCATTATCCCGGCCTTACATTGACCCGGGCACCTTTACAAGTAGAGAAATATAAATGCGTATTCCCACATTGTTATCTCGATTGAAACGGAATCGGAGACCCGTTGGCAGTCCACGTGATCTCGATTCGGGAAAGAAAGGGTGATTCGACCGTGACCGATGAAGCCGCTCGTGAAGAACAAGGCGCCGCATCCCCGCCGGTTGACGGGGCCCTCATCCGAGTCAAGGCAACCCTTTCATGCTCTAATTGCGGCTATAAAAAATCTTTCAAGAACCAGTTCGAACGCAAGAAACTGGACATGTTCGTTGTTAGTGTCAAGGTCATGGCTTGGGCGGCGTGTGACTGCGGCGAGCTGATGGAACTATCCTTGGAGTTTGAAATATAGAAATTCTTTTCTCGATTGCTTGCTCAATCTGAGCAGCCGCCCGAGGGCGCGCTAGCCGTTTCCCTCGCAGCCCTCAATGATTGCATCGTTGCCCGTGTTGATGCGGATACCGAATGCGGGTGGATCGACTCCATGCTCACGAGGTGCAATTCGATCGCCATTTCCCCGGGCACGCGTGCATACTGGTCACCTGCTATGTTCCACGCCATCCGTCGAAGCACGTCTTCCGAGAAAAGGGGATCTTGGTGCACGAGCCGTATGAGATGTGCCTCGTCTGGTCGTTTCAAGATCCCGCATATCCTGCCTGACATGGAGCCCTCGATGGTGTCGATCAAGTCCAGCACGTCAACAGTGCCGGGTTCAGGCATTTGCACCGTGATGGTACCCGTCGCTCGCTGGTTGTGCGTTGCAATCGGGATCAAGGACAATATCTTGTCGATCGTTGCTTCATCGATCTTGATGTCATCCCTGCGGGAGAGCAATTCCTTGGAAAACTCCTTTGACATTTCTTGGCCACACGGACAAGCGATCATGCCTTCCGCTATCGCCGTCAAGAAGATCAAGAATTTCGGTGCACCTGCTGTTCGGATACCTTCCACCATAACCTTGAGATAATAGGCCGATTGCGTCGATCCCTTGTCCTCCCTTGACCGCATTTGCACGATCAAGGGACCTTCGAGCTCAACGTGCACGTGATCTGCATACGTGTGCTTTACTAGCAAGGTCTGTGCAATGTCCACGCCAAGTTCTTCAACGTTTTTTTTTGGAATGTAAACGTGCTCGTTGATCGATTCATCGATCGATTCCACCGACCGCGACATGTGTGCCCCGCGTTGCGTGGGGGGGAGATTCACGAATGCCTTGATAACCAGGTTGAGAGAGTAGCTCCCGTCCTTTCGCGCAATTTCTATGCGTTTCTTGACATCTTCCAAGCCAACCTTATCGATCCCAACGGCAAATTCCAACCTCTCGGATTGGACATCCACTTTAAATCCAGAATCCATGAAAATCGAGGATATACAAGTATGCTGGGATATAAATTGACTCAGTTCTCATCTTGGATGTATACAGCGTGGTGTCTCAAGGCGGCCTCGGCACGTGCAAGCTCCCTGCCAAGGTAGAGGACATGCATGGGTGCTAGTCCCGGGTATTGGTTTAAAATCGTTTTTCCTATCGTTTCTGTGGAGGTGCCGCGGAAAATCGAGATGAGCTGCTGTTTCTCGAAAACGCCGACGATTACATGACCGGTGAATGCATCCACGAATATCTTGAAGTACACGCCGAGCTCATCCATCCTGAATGAGCGGGGGTCCGGCGACACAGCCACGTCCGTGACCGGCACGCCACCTTCGCCCGCGGGGATCTCGAACGAATGCAAGCCCCGGTGCTTCTGCTTGCATCCAAATGCCGTGAAAGGACCGTCCTTCGGAAAACTCTTGGCAAGCCTTGCAAAGGATGCCATGTCCCTCGCTGCACGCAACTCCGCGACCGAGCCCAATGTCTTTGCACTATCCTCAGACGTGAACAGTATTCCGGCTCCAAGCTCGACGCCGATGACCGCAAGGAGCGCGTTCACGCCCGATGAATCCGTATCGATCATCTCGGACACGTTGGAGCCCCCGATGAACAAGGGGAGGTCCAAGCGCGGGTCGTCCCTAGACAAATTCCTGAACGCGACGAACGCATCGATCGACCCGGCCAGGCCCGGTTTTATCGG
Organism: Promethearchaeota archaeon; assembly: GCA_041305945.1. GTDB lineage: Archaea > Asgardarchaeota > Lokiarchaeia > Sigyniarchaeales > Sigyniarchaeaceae > JBGLND01. The sequence continues at coordinate 117,935 of JBGLND010000001.1, read as the reverse complement.
GCTGTTCAGGATGGGGTCCACGACGATGCGGGTGTACCCCCGGGCAAGCGCGAAGTCGACGATCGAACGAAGCGAATCGATGATTTCTCGTGTCGTGCGTGGGAATACGCCTTTTTTAACGTTCGTGGGAATGATGACGATTGCCACGTCCTTGGACAACGAATCCAAGACTTCCTTGTTTCCATCATCGATGCTAAGGATCATCTCCGCCCCGTTATCCACGGCAGCAACGATCTCTTTCTCATTAAGGCTATCGATGCTCACGTGCACCTTCCGCTCGTGCACCAGGAAATTCGTGATATCGCCCAGGCGCGATGCACTTTCCAGCCCGGCAGTTGCCCCGACATCGATGATGTCGGCTCCTTCACGGGTGAAATACTGTGCCCACTTGTCGATTTCCTCGTCGTGCATCCCGGGGGCGTTTATGATCTCGGCCATCACGACAGGGGGAAAATCTTGGCCGATGAACAACGTCCCGCCTTCCAACGTAAAATTCCGCGCGGGATTTTTCAACAACTCGATGGTGGACCGGTCATTTTCGGGGTTCGTGGCACGCAAATCACCGGCCTTTTTCCCCAATCGGAAACTGGAAAGCAGCGCGCGTCGTTCCTCGATAACTTGCTTGAAGCGAGCGATATCGGACTCTCGTGAAGGCTTGCTCGTCTCTATCAAATGCTTGATCTCGCTGGCATCTAGATGCAAGCTTTTCTCCGCTATCCGAATTATGTTCGAGAGAAATTTTCCCAATGCTTCCACGTTTCCAGGGCCTTTGACGACAAGAACATCGAACTCCTCGTTCACGGCGTTCAAGTCCCATTGGACAGACCCCGGAACGACGAGAATACCACTCGAGTGTTCTTGCTCTAGATCGTGCTGGATGATGGCCTTCACGTGCTGCCGTGTAAGCAGGGAAGCAACAGAAACGGGTGCAACAATGACGCGGACGTTGGGATAGGGCCTCGCTATCTCTTTCACTGTTTCGGAAGCAATCTCTCCCGTTATGAGCCATACATTCGCGACACGTTCCCCATTCAAGATGGAACGCCCCCGAGCCTGTATAACTTCTCCAAGAGGTTCTGCAACGGGATCGTGAGCTTCCCGTGCGTCATGCTTGGCTCGTTGGCAACGACGATCTTCAACAGTTCATACGCCGTGTACTTGAGCACGTTTCTCAAGCTCTGATGATTTTCAAACAAGTAATTTTTTTCTGCTTCGGGCACGAGGATGGAAAGCGTGCAATTAATGGTCTCCTTCTCACGCCTTGCATAACAGAATGCATACGACATGCCCACGGCATCCTGATCTGGATAAGGAATTATCCCGAATGAATCGTGTGTATCCACAACAACCTTTGGATCCTTGGATGCACACGTAATAGCCACGTTATCATCTGATGTCAGCAACGCGATAGATTTTAAACTCACGTTGAGAACATTGGCCGACGTGCGAGCTTTTTTCGTCGCGATCCAAGCAACCGGGGTAGGACCTTCCTCTAATAATTCAGTATAAACGATTACGGTAACAGGGACCTCGATCGCGTTTGATCTTGAATGCATCCCGTTAGCTTGCACCTCGAAAAAATTTATCTTTTATCCCACGGATAGAAAAGAAATGTCGCATAACGACACGACAAACGACAAGCGGCGTGTTTTTTATCCCACGACGGATTATTATTGGCGAGCAACGATAAACGTCGCTACACGCCATCATTGGGAGCATCCGTTGCACGTGGCTACGAGAGTTGGTTGATCACAATGGTTAGAGTACTGGGAATAGACCCGGGTTCCGGTTCATGGGATGTGCTTGGCCTAGATGATATCGATGGGCACGAGGAAATTTTCTTGGACATTTCCATTCCCACCAAGAAGGTCCTCCAAGAACCCGAATTATTGTTGCAAGTCATAGAAAAAAACCAGCCACTCGACGCGGTCCTTGCCCCGTCCGGGCACGGAATTCCCTTGAAGGAAATCTCGCGCATAACGGATGAAGATATCGCGAGGGCAAATTTGCGTCGCAACAAGGACCCGTCAATCATGGGAATCGCTCGCGTGTTGTACGCGTTGCGTGACGCAAATATAAAAGGTTTTGCCATGCCGGGAGTGAAACAGCTGGGTAGCGTGAAGCCGTTCTTAAAATATAACAAGCTGGACATGGGAACCGCGGATAAAGTATGTTGCGCAGCAGCTGCAGTCGTTGATCAAGCAAAATTGCTTGGTATTCCCGTTCAAGACACGAGTTTCATCCTCGTGGAGGTGGGTATTGGCTTCAACGCAGTGCTCGCGGTCGAAGGTGGGAAGATCATCGACGGGATTGGCGGTTCTTTGGGTGGCATGGGATTCACCGCGGCGGGAGCCTTGGATGGCGAGGTCGCATACTTGCTGGATCGCATTTCAAAACACACCATCTACGCGGGAGGCTTGTCGACCATAGCAGGGCACCCAGAATTGAGCCCCCAAGAACTCTTCCTCATGGCAAAGAAAGACGAGCTGATAAAGGAAGCGGTCAACGGTTTTTTCCACGACATGGTCAAGGACGTCATATCCTTGGTGCCGTCTTTCGAAAGAATCGAGAATATCAAGGAAATTATCATCTCGGGGAGGGCATCCCCAGACATCAAGGAGGGTCTAACGCGAATACTCCCGCGGCGCGTGTTGCAAAGCTCCCCGCGAATCATTAATAGCATAGCTCGTATCTCCAAGATAGCTGCCCAAGGCGCTGCTTTCATTGCAAACGGCCTAGCAGGGGGAAAGCATGCAAATCTCGTTGAAACGATGGCATTGGCAGACTCCAATTATGACATCCTTGGGGGCATATTCGTGGGCCCTCTGGTGCCCGAATGATCACCGCTGAGGAATATTAAAAACTAATAGAAGAATTGATTAGAGTAGCAAGGGTAAAAAAAATACGGGAAAGTTACCGTCCTCACCAAAAAATAAATCCGGAATGGATTGGAGAATGACTAATTTAATAGTTGGCCTCGTCTTGTCGATATTTGGCGATGATGGCCCAATCCCCGAGGTCACGCTGATTAACGAGGAAGAGGGAATACGAGTATACAAGCGTGAAACAATAAAAGACGCTGTTGAACCGATAGGATACGGTTCCTTGTTGCAAATTGCAATGAAATCGATTAGCTTGCTCATGAGCGAGCACACCTACCAGAACGGGGATACGGTTGATGGGTTGAAGTATTTCGGGGTAATACCTTTCGCGGATTTAGGAATGGACGGATTAACCTACTTCTTTCTGATCCCGGATCCAGATGCACGCGGGTCTGCCCGTGCAACCACGATCACGTTGCTTCTCAAGGACAAGGACAGGAGTTTCTTTTATGATTACCAGAACGAGCTTCGCGTCTTGATCAACGAGCACGCATCTCGCATGCGGGGGATGCTCGGTATCGATGAATTCACAAACATAATGATAGACTTGCTCAAGGAAGTAAATGTTTTCGGGCAAAGGCAAGCAAAGTTTCCGCTATCAAAACAAAACATCAAGATCATCTTCGCTGGCCTAGATAACAGCGGAAAGACGAGCATGATCCTCGGCCTCGAAAAGAAATACTCGAAGATGGCGAACATCCAGCCCACCAAGGGCGTCACCAGGTCAACGACGACCGTCATGGGCATGAGTATCTCGGTGTGGGACCTCGGCGGACAGCAATCGTACCGGACGCAGTACTTGAAAGACGCCGAATTGTACCTGTATGATTGCGACTTGATCTTTTACTTGGTCGACGTGAGAGAGACCGAACGACTTGAAGAATCCATCGAATATTATTCTAAAATCTTGAAAGCACTCAGCGATTTTGAAGAGAACCCGCCCATCATCATCTGCTTGCACAAGATAGACCCGGATGCCCAGGAATCCATAAAGGAACATATCAAGAAGGCAACATCCAGGTTCAAGGAAGCATCCGGTTCGTTCTCGGTAAAATTCTTTGAAACCACGATATTCGAGCCATACACGTTGATCTCCGCGTTTTCTTACGGCTTGGCAACGTTGAATCCGAACAGGGATGTTTTCAAGGTTCAATTGGAAAACTTGGCAAAATCAACCGGTGCCCGTGCCGTCATCTTGTTAAATGAAAAGGGCATCGTCCTCTCGGACTACGCCGCATCGGAAAAAGAGAGCCACTTGTTTGAACTCGGCGCGCACCACTTCACATCGCTCCACGGTAACTTGAGCCAAGTCTTGAATTCTAAAGACTTCTTTAAAGGAAAATCGTTGTATATAATAGGAGATAACTATTTCAGCTTCCACGTCTTGAAAATCGACGATGCAGTGACCTTGAATGTCCTGGTATTTGTCCAAGGAAAAGAAGCTGCGGAAAAGGTTGAATCGCACCTCGACCCGTTCAAGGCAAACGTGAAGGAGCTCCTCGATACCTACTTCTAGCAACGATCAAGGACGCGCTTGGCGGCAGCCTCGACCTTATCCCTGTGCTCCGTCCAAGTGTACACGCGTATCCCGCCCCAGAAACCCTTGAGCAAGGAAAACACGGCAGAGAGGTCCGATAGTTTCTTGATGGAAACATCGTTGCCGTCGAAATCGCAGATCGGTATATCCTCGGGATCGAAAGTCGTGGCGTGCGCGTACGGCACCGTCGGGAAATACGGTGCATCTATGAACACCGCGTCGCGTCCCACGCCAGCAGCATCGGCTATCTCCGCCTCCATCGCCTTGATGCGTGCATCATCGAGCCGCTTCGAGATGACGACCTCGTGCACCATCTTGAGCATGTCCCGGCGCTTCAAGCGCTGGATGAACGGGTCATCCTGAATCGCTGTCCATATCACCCAGTCATCCCATTTCAAGAAATCCCGGGTATCGTTTAACTTTCCAAGGTCGAATTCATCCCTCGCGTGTTCAAGCGCACAATAAATCATGATCTGCGCGCTGCGGGAGGTCTTGTGGAAGTAAATCTGCCGGAAAGAGTTCAACCGGAGCAAGAAGTATCCCTCGATGATGGGGACGCCGATCTTCAAATCAAACGCGAGGTTCCCGCCCAGCACGCGTGTCATGAGCAGGATGCGTTCCACGTCAAGGCTCCCCACGACCGCGCCCGTGTAATAGGAGTCCCGGACCAGGTAATCAAGCGAATCACAATCGATCGTCCCGGCCACGATTTGCCCGAGAAAGTACCTTTCCTTTTCCCGTTGGTTCCCCGTTGCAAGCCGGGAAACGAATCCCACGTCGAGTCCCATCTTCGCAAGCACCCCCGATAGCTCAGATTCTATCAACCAGTTCGTGATGTCCTCGTGGTTGCGGTCCTGGTCCGCGTATAATTTCTCGAACACGTGGGAAAAAGGACCGTGGCCAATGTCGTGGAGCAAAGCGGCAGCCTTGACAGCGCTCTTCTCTTGATCCGAAACAACTTCCTTTCTGCCAGATAATGATGCAAAATTGTTCAAGTTATCACATAGCTTCCCAGCGAGATGCATCACCCCGAGGGAATGCTCAAAACGCGTGTGTGTTGCGCCTGGATACACGTATTCTGTCCCTGCAAGCTGGCGCACGCGCCGCAACCGCTGGACGGGCGCGGAATCGATGAGCGGCTGGAAGTATTCGGGGATTTGCATATAGGAATACAACGCGTCCTTGATGAATGGCACCTTGGTGACCTCCGCTAGATTGGTGGGTGGTTAATTCCCGAAAACCACACGTATCGCCGCCGTCATGTTCTCCAGCTTCTTGATCACGATTTGCTGCCCCAAGCCGGCTTGCAACCGGTCGAAGGCAACCATCCCGCCGAAGCCACAATCTGGCTTGACGATCATGTTATTCTCGCCGAACTTCTCCTTCGCGATTTTCAACTGTCCCGCTACTTCTTCAACACGCTCGATGTACGAATCGACGGGCTTGCCCTCCATTGGTACCGGGTTGGATTGCAACGCGCCAAAAGCAAGCACCTTGCCATGAGCAGCCAGCTGTTGCTTGTCGAACAAGTCCATGTTGCTCGGTGCCGTGCGGAACTCGTGATCGAGGTACCGGAGGCTGGTCGCGAGGAGCAAGTCGCGCAGCATCGGGCTCAAGACCCCGCACACGTGAAGCGAGCCAACGTCATGAATGTTCTTCGCTGCTCGATTAATGATATCCAGGACGAACTCACGCGAGTGGAACAATATCTTTTTTCGACCAACTAGCTGGGACAAGAACGGGTCATCGATGGACACGATCTTGAATCCCATTTGCTTGTAAGCCTTGGTTATGTTCGCGATATAATCGGCCATCCTTTCGAGAACCTCTGGAACGAGGTGGCCACGCGCTTCCAGGAACAGGAGCGGCTTGTATTTTTTCTTCACCGCATCGTCATCCAAGATGATGTTCGAGCACAGGGTGAACGGTCCCGTGAGGCATGCTTTCAAGCCGTGGATGCGTTCCTTGCATTCCGGATGCTTTTCAAGAATAGATAGAATATTTTTCCCATATTCCGTGGCCACGATAGCATCGGGAAGCTTGAAAGAATCCACTTCTTTGGAATAATGAAATTCTTTTCCCGCGAGATGCAGGCCGTCCACGAGCCTGCTTAAGGGATCAAGAATCTGGTGGTTCATATCAACCAGCTGCGGGTAGCACGGGACTGTGATGCCCGCGTGCACTTGATCCAGGAAGGCTCGCTCGAAATTCGCCGGCGTGTTTTCCAAGGGGAAGGAACCTACAACAGTCGAGTCCATACTAAGAGTTAATTACAGAGGTTTTTATATACACATCAATACAATCCGCGGCGCCAACCATGCCTCTCTTCCCGAAAAAGAAAGACAAGATCAACAAGGACGAGGCTATCGTCGATATCAAGGATTCCATAAAGAAAATGGATGTCTCCATCAAGAAAAAGGAGCAATCGATAGTAGTCCTCAAGCAAAAAGCCTTTGCAGCACTGGCACAGAAGAATGAGAGCCTCGCTAAGATCCACCTTGCGAACAAGTTAAAACAAGAGAAAGATATAGAGAAATTATATAACATACAACGAAAGCTCACCGAGCAGATCGATGCCATCGAAATCGCGGAGACGATGCAAGTCGCTGCCAAAGCGTTAACGAAAGCAGTGGGTATCTTGAATCAATATACATCCGTTATAGAAAGCCTCAACGTCGAGGACATCATCGCGAATTCGGAAGAGAGCATGGCGATAATCGATGATGCAGCAACGCTCATTGGAGATGCAACCCCGGATGTCCTGGTCGACGAGCAATTGAACCAGGAGCTCGATGCATTGCAGGCAGAACGATGAGATTTTATATTCCTTGGAAAATGATTTCATCGGAAAGTCAACACGCTCGCAGCTCGAAAGCATCTGCATCGAGCTTGAAACCAAGGGGTATATTAAATCTCAAGATAATGGCTACACGTTAACTGTCGAGGGTGGCAGGATATGTGACAAGTACCTGAACAAGCAGTTTCACGACACTCTCGGCGAGCTACCCGGTGCTTGAAAAAAAAAATGGTGTGAACATTGGCAAAGGAATGTACTGAATGCGGAGGCACTTCATTCCGTATGGTTGTCGACGCATGGATGAAGCGCACGTTCAGGTTCGTGGAAAAAGCCCCTGGCCTCCACATGTGCGAATCATGCGGCGCGAAATTTTATGCATGTCCTAAATGTGGTCATTTCGTGACAAGGGTCCATCCCGCGCTAGAAGCGTGGGAAGTCTCTTCAAAATGTGGGAATTGCGGGTTTGAAAATCCCGATGTACATGCTTGGGATGGTACAAGCCCGAATCCGAATAAATTGTAGGAAAAGATACAATTTTTTTCTTTCTTTCTCCTTGGTGGTGCATTAATGGTTAACAACACGTGTGACGAGTGTGGTGGCTCGTCGTTCCGAATGCAGAATGATAGCATCTTGAAGAGAAAACTACCGTTCGTCAATGGTCCAGTTCTCATGTGCGAAGCATGCGGTGCAAAATACCTTCCATGTGAATGCGGTTCCTTGTTCACTCGGGTTCATTTGATGGCGGATATCGAGGGCGTGCGCGACACGTGTCCTGGTTGTGGAAAGAAGAACGAGGATATCTCTACCTTCATACAGCGCGGCGGCGTCTTGTAGCGCACCGTTCCCAGAGCATGGAAACACGATCCCCGAATCGCATTCCTTTTTTGCTGCGCGTGCTTCCAATTATTGACCACGATACCCAGACGAACGCGAGCGCGTAGCTATCCATGACTGTTTTCACACGATTGCTTTATTACATGTACGAACGCCGCTTGAAAAAGGAAATAAAGAATGGGCCTATGCCCAACCACATTGGTATCATTCTCGATGGAAACCGGCGTTTCGCGAAAAAATTTGGCAAGGATGCAAATTGGGGGCACATGATGGGTTACGAAAAGGTGCGTGATATGTTGGACTGGTGCTTGGACCTCAAGATAAAGACGCTCACCCTGTTCGTGCTATCCACCGAGAATTTCAACCGGCCAAAAGAAGAGGTTGAAGCTATATTAGCACTCATCCTTCGTGCCTGTGAAGAAATCCAAAACGACCAACGCATTCATCAAAATCGCGTCCGTCTAAAAGCCATTGGTCGGCTCGCCTTGCTCCCGGAGCACATCCAGAAATCCATCGCTGACCTTGAAAAATCCACGGAACAATACGATGACTTGCACCTGAACATCGCGGTGGCGTACGGCGGGCGTGCGGAGATCATCGATAGCATCAAGGAAATAGCGCGCAAGGTGAAGGATGGCATCTTGGACCTCGAAAGCATAAACGAAGAAACGGTTCAAAAGCATCTTTACAAGCAAGGTCCCGATCCCGATATGATCATCCGCACGTCGGGGGAAAAACGACTCTCCGGCTTTCTCTTGTGGCAATCTGCTTATTCCGAGTTGTATTTTGAAGAGGCCTTCTTTCCAGAATTCCGGAAGATTGATTTCTGGCGGGCGATCCGCGCGTACCAGAAACGACAACGGCGCTTCGGTGCTTGAAAGGATTCCCTTGATGCGTTCATGCTTTGTTCTTGTATTTTTCTTTCAAGTAATCGTTGAAATTTTTCATGAAATTGGATAAATCCACGTAATACCCGACCTTCTCCGTCAATAATATCGTCTCTCCCGCGATCGTGATAAGTCCCATACCCTCGAGGTCTTTCAAGTCAGGTGATATGTCTTTCACGTTCCGGATCTTCTTGATGCTGGATACCGTGGCCGTTTCCCGCTCGCTCGCCGTCGCGATCAAGATTGCGATCAACGTCGATGCCAGCCGGCTCCTGCCTTGGAACGGGTTGATCCTTGCAGCGTTCGTGATCTCCTCGGAATGCGACAAGAACCAACGCCCGTTGAGCGGATTTTGCTCGACCCGGAGCCCCATGATTTCGATATGCTTCGCGTAGGCATCGAGCAACCGGTATAAATCGCCTAGAGAATCCTTTCCTTCGTATCCAAGTTGTGCGAGCAACATCTCGTCGGTTGCACCGAGCTCGTCGCCTCGTTTACTAAGCATCAACGTGATAACGTTAAACTCGTTCATCTTTCCTTACCTCCTTGTAAATGTCAAGCTCAAGTTCCCGCCCCCGTCGTCATGGACGGAAAAGAATCCATCTTGAATGAGATGCAACATGATCACGAATGCGACCACCTTTTCTTGCTGGTATTGCATCTCGAAAATGGCTAGTATTTCTTTCATGGTCTGGTGCTCTTTTTTACTCAACACGCCATCGTTCCTGATGATTTCTAACAATTCGTCCCTTTTTTGTGCAAAGGAAGCATCCACGTCCGTGAAATTCCCGTTCCTCTTGAGAATTCCAATCTCCCCTTGTTCGGGCAACTTTCTTGGCAGCTCGTGAACCTTCCCGAGCATTGCTTCGATCTCCGAAACGAACACGGTGGAAGCCATGGTAAACTCGAAAGGTAAAATCCACGGCGTCCGGTTTGTGATCTCGTCTATTGATGACCCATCTTGCATGAACTTGGTTAAACTGTCTTGGTTAATTTCATAAACGAGTGCTTTATATGCTTGTATCTTGTAACCAAGGATATCGCAAAGGGTCGTGAAAAGGGAGACGTATCGTGGTAGTTCCGAGACGTGGTCCTCTTTTAACTTCTCGAATGCTGATATGAAATCGGCTATCGGTGCCATGGGGTCTGCGTTCCCTGTTTCTATCTCGTTTTTCACCTCTTGAAGGTGATGTGCGAAATAATCCAAGGTTTGTTGTTTTTCTTGTTTCATTCTTGCAAACCCTCTTGTTACCAAATGCAGATCGTGGTGGCCGGGTCAAGTGCATTCAAAAACATAAGAGCGGCCTAAATGTAACCGGTCCTTTTCGGTTGCATTTTCATCGTGGAAGTTTTGTCCTTCCCTGCACACCCCGAGAATTTGATCCGCGTTCGTGATGAGATTCTGCTTTTGGGTGGGGATCGTCAGTATCAATTGCACCCTTTCGGTGATGATACGAACCAGGTTGATGATATTTTCCCTGTTCTTGTCATCAAGGAAGATGTGGGCCTCGTCGAAGAAGCAGACCGGTCCGGGATTCAATTCTTGTAACGTCAGGATCAAGGTGATTGCTATCAAGGATCTCTGTCCTTCCGAGAGGGACGTGAGGGGGAATGGCTTGGGCGTGAAGAAATCGATTGCGATTTTAATGCCTGGCTTTGCATAGTCCGCGCTCGTTTCCATGATGATCCTGTAGGCCATCTGTAGCCGGGCAAGTTTTTCATTAACGTGCACTTGGAGCCCATCAACGTGTTTTTTCATCAAGCCCATATAGTTTTGCTTGAGGTCATCTCCGATACGGATGGTTTCCTCGGTTTCGTGCTGGACTTCTGCTTTCTTGTTCGAGATAGCGGCTATCTTTCTCTTGTTTTCCTCGATTTCCTCCTCTATCGATTCGTCGACGTAATAATACTCGGGAGATGCCAGCTCCTCCTCGAGGTCACGGATGAGGTACTTGTATGTTTCGACGGGCTTCAATTGGTCCGGCTTGACGAGTCCCTTGAGGTGTATCTCGATGTATGCACGTTCATTTTCAAGTGCCGTGATTCTGATATGGATCTTTTCAATTTCCTCGCGTAAAGCCTTGATCGTGACCTCCTTGTCATCGATGTTCTTTTTCTTAGCTTCGATTGCTTCAATGACTTGCTGCTTCTCGTTCTCAACCCCTTCAATCTCTGCCTGGGCGTCCTTCAATTTCTTGCGCAGGTCATCGAACTTTTCTTGCAGTTCCTTGTAAAACGTGCTTCCCTTTTCCAATTCCCCGAGCAGCTCGACCCGCATTTGATTCAAGGAATCGATCTTCTCTTGTTTTTCATTGAACTTGAAAAGGCATTCTTGGAGGGATTTTTCGATGGTGAGCTGCTCGTCCCGCGAGGCATCCAGTTCTGCTTGCAGCGAATCGAGTTGTTTCTGGATGGCCACCTGTTCCTGCGTGAGGTCCTTGAAATGGGCCGGTTGCCTTTCTTCGAGCTTTTTCATTTCCACCTTCAATGCTCGGTAATCCTTTTCCACGCGGTCCCTATCCCCCTTGAGCAGCTTTTTCTTGTCATCGCATTCGTCCTTTTTCTTGCCCAAGGCATTTTTCTGGTTTAGCAAGATGCGCGTGCGTTCCGATTGCTCTAAACGTGATTTTGCTTGATAGAGGTCCTTTTTCAATTGTTCTATTTCCTTGTCAAGGGCGGTGTTAACTTCAACGATGCGGTTGAGTTTCAATTCCAACGTCGAACCATCCCCGGCTTCCCCCTTGACGAGAATCATTTTACCGTAATAGGGGGGGTCGGAAGAAATCGTTTTTTGTTCGCTCTTCAGCGTGTGTCCATCGAGCGTGACGCACCTGTGTTTTCCACCGTGTTCCAAGTAATTGGTTCCTGATGGAAGGTCAGTCACCACGAGCGTGTCCTTGACAATGTCCGAGATGACCGGCTCCAACCATTGAGGGACGTCGATCAAGTTGAACAAGAAATCCACCACGCCGGGATTGTCCGGGGCCTTGAGTTCCTTGATGCCGAGCACGTCGTCCCGGATCAAGTATGTTCTGGACGTGACCTTGTGTTTTGCCCGTATGGAACTGATCAAGTGGAAATCGTTCTTGGTCAGGGTAACGAATCCAAGCAATGCGTTTTTCTTGAACACGGCTTCGATGGCACGCGCATGGGTTTCCTTGTATTTGAGATAGCTATAAATCGGCCCCTTTATACGTTCTTGTAACCCGCGGTTCACCAGTTCTTGCACGACAGCTTCGATCTTGCGGATGTCCGCGGTTGCTTCCCTGTTCTCGTATTGTATATTCACGGTGAGCTTCCTATATTCCGCCTCGTCCTTTCTGCTGCTATCCAGCAGGTTTTGTTTTTCTACGATCTTCGTTTCGAGCTGCTTGATCTGGGCAAGGATCACCTTTTTCGGGTTTCCCTCGTATTCATCCGAGAAGTACCATTCCGAACCCTTGAAGGATTGGTTCAATTCACTGATCCGGTCGATGTAATCCTCGATCGCCGTTTCATTTGCCTTGATGTCCTTTTCCAAATTATCAAGATCGTTCTTCACGGCATCTATCTTCCTTTCAAGACTCGCGTGATTGTCGAACCACTCCTTGTGCGTGGTAAGCTTCTGAGTGATCTCGTCGCGTTTCCTTTGGTTTGTTTCCTTTTTCTTGGACAAGCCGTTTCTTTTAGCGACGTTCTGTTCCAGAGACTGTTCCAATATCTTCCTGTCCTTGTCCAATGCTTGCAACGATGCTTCCCGTTCCTCGATTTGCGTTTTTAACGATTCTACACGGTCGAACAAGACTTTCTTTTCGTTGTCGAGCTTTTTTATTTCTGCATCAAGGTTTTGCTTGTCTAATTTAAGTGAATGCTCGTAAATCCTCTTGTTTTCGATGGAATCCCGTATTTCCCCTTGTTGCACGTCCAGTTTCGAGATATCATCTTCCAGTAACTTCCTTTCATCGAGATGTTCTTGGAGCATGGTGCCTTTCTGGGAAATAGTTTCTTGGAACGTGCCGATTGTCTGGTTCAAGTCCTCGCGCTGCGCCCAATACATCTCGGCATTCAACTTCACGAGTTCATTCTTGATGAATCGTTTTTTCTGCAGTTTTTTAAACCGTTCTTGCAAAGCACGTTCATTTTTCACGCAATTTTCCAGTTGCGTTTCAAGTTGTGCCAACAACGCCTTGTTATTTTGAAGTTTATCCGCATTTTTCTGTATTTCTTCTTTCATTTTATCAATGCCCATGCCCCATTCGACCAGCTGGAAGATCTTGTCTTCTGGAAGGTCCCTGATTGCATTTACTTGGCCTTGCACGATGAACGTGAAGATGTTGTCCGGCGAGAGCCGCAACTTCTTCACGATGGCCTCGATGGTCTTGAGCTGGGCAGATGCCCCGTTAAGGTAATAAGACGAGCCGCGGCCCCTCCTGATGAGGCGACCTATCTCGTGGCGTTCTCCATCGATGGTCTTGAAGCACGCGCGAACGCGCATGAAATCCTCGTCCCTGTTGATGAATTCCTCCCACGTCTCGTATCGCTTGTCCTTATTATTCGATCCAAGGACGAATTTCAATGCTTGGAATATGGACGTTTTCCCGCCGCCGTTCGGCCCTGTCAAGACCAAGAACTTGATCAAGGAACCATCATCCTTGAGGAACCTGATCCTTGATTTTTTAAATGAAAGAAAATTCTCGATTTCAATCCATTCCAAGATGACATCATGTTTTTCCAAGAAGAATCACCGCTTGAAATTTTGTTTCAACATCTCTATCCGTTGTTTTGCGGCATCAAGCTTTTGTTTGAGAATACTTGCCTCTTCTTGTAATAAAAAAGGATATTTCAAGAAAAACGGTTTATCGCTTGGCAAGATAACTTGCTTTTCCAAGCGTTCTATTATTTTCATTACAATTTCATAATCATTCGACGCCGCTTTTTGGAAAAGTTGTTCCTTGAACGGGTTGCAATTGTCTTCCATTGGTTCCAGCACCACCACGTTTTTAGGATTCGGTCGAGTATCATCGGTGCTTGATGGCTTAAGAGGTCCTGAAGTTGGCGCCGCATACAACCTCTCAATTGCACGTCGCGGAGAGAAGACAACAGAAGGGGGTACAAATCGGTCCGTGCCGTCATCAGCACGAATGAGGTCCATGAATGAATTCAATCCTATCTCTTTCGCATTCGTTTTATGCACGTGGAGCACGACTTGCTTTGCAAAAGCTTTGATGTCGTTCCACGTCCAACCATCCATTTCCTTCGCAACGATCGAAAAACTGGTCGCTGCATTTTCGGGGAAAAGATGATGCAAGTAAATTTCTCTCTCTTTTTTTGTCGGTTGATCGATAACGAACGAAAAATCAAACGTGTTTACCATTCTCGGGTCGATATCAGCGATATCATCAATCATAGACACGAAAACTATCTTATCATACCTGAACTTTTTTTCGACCAGGAAGCGCCGCATTTCCTTGGCGATTTTCTTGGCATGTTTTCCCATGGACTCATCCGGTTTCTTGGCAAGGACGGGGTCTGCCTTGTTCATGAAAACGAGGGCTGGCGCTTGGAGGGAGATGGTTTCGATCACGTCGTGGTATAAATCTACCGGCTCCGCGGTGTTCACGAGATTCTCGGCATCGATCATGAACGCCGAGAATCCCCGTTCCTTGGCTTTTACCAGCATCATGTTCTGTATGAACGCCGCATCTTGATGGTTGTTTATGAGTGAAAGGTTACCTGAAAAATGGAACTGTTTCCCTTGTTCAAGGTTCCCTTCACCCAAGATAGCATGATAGAGTGCTATAGTGTCCACGAGTTTTTTTATGATGCCTTCCTTGCTATCTTTCTCCTCCTCGGAAATATCGGGTTTTACAGGGAAATCAATAATTTTTTTCACGTATTTATTTTGTTCCTGTTCGGCACGTACATTCGTACTTTCGTGAACCGTTGGAAATTCTTGCTCTTCTTTTTCCGGTGAATTGCTTTCTTTTTCGCTGGACATTTTTCCCAAAGACCGTTCATGATGCTATAATTTAATTTGATAGGCTCCTCGCCACAGAGGAGACATAAAACCGGGCAATAAATAGTTTAGGCCCTTAACAACCAGCCACAAGATATTATTTCACTCCGTTCATGTCCTTTATAATACATCACCACGAAAAATTTTTGAACTAGGTGGGAATTATGGCAAAATTAGCAAGGAACGTTGCTATTGTTGGTGCTGGAATCTCGTATTTCGGCCAATTTCCTGAAAAACAAAACCCGGATCTTTGGGTGGAGTCATTCTTGGATGCTGTAGAAAGCGTCGATAAAGGTATTGACGTGAAAGATATTGATGGTGGTTTGTACTTGGGCAACTTCACGGCGGATCTGTTCAATGGGCAAGGTCACTTGGGACCCATGATGGCGGATCTGGTTGGTTTAACTCCAAAGGGGGCGACCCGGTTTGAAGGGGCGTGCGCCAGCAGTGGATTGGCATTCCGGCATGCCGTGCTGGCGATTGCTAGTGGCGTTGCTGACGTGGTCTGTGCTGGCGGTGTCGAAAAGATGACCGCTTTGCCCACGGCCGGCGTCACCGAGGCCCTCGCGGCAGCAGCAGATTCGGTGTATGAAGGCCGCGTGGGAGCCACATTCCCTGGTTTATACGCTAACGTTGCATCTGCCCATTTTGCCAAGTACGGGACCACGAGCGAGAACTTGTTCGATGTTGCCATCAAGAACCATGAACATGCGAAGTTGAATAAAAAGGCGCAGATGCCCTTCACGATCCGGGACTTGATGGAGAAAAAGATCGAGAAAACACGGCAATCAGGTGGGGAGGTTCCCGATTGGAAAACAGAGTACGACTTCTTGCGAAGCTCGTCAAACCCGATGGTTGCGTCCCCGCTGCGGTTATATGACTGCAGCTTGATAACAGATGGTGCGGCGTGCTTGTTCCTGGCCGCTGAAGACGTGGCACGGAAATTCACCGACACTCCTATTCTCGTCGCGGGCACGGGTCAAGGAAATGCAAGCTTGTCATTACACGATAGGGATAGCTTCACGAGCTTCATTTCAGCGAGAACCGCCGCGGAGCAAGCATATAAAATGAGCAACACTAGTCCAAAGCATATCAAGGTCGCGGAAGTGCACGATTGTTTCACCATCGCGGAGCTTGTCGCCATTGAAGATCTTGGTTTTGCAGAACCCGGCAAGGCGGTAACCTTGGTCAAGGATGGGCAGACCAAGCGTGATGGTTCCATCCCCATAAACACGGATGGTGGATTGAAAGCAAAGGGGCATCCAGTTGGGGCAACTGGTGCCGCCCAAGCGGTTGAGATCTACAAGCAATTGAAAGGCGTTGCTGGAGCACGTCAAGTGAAAGGCAACCCTGAAGTTGGCTTGGCTCATAACCTCGGAGGTTCGGGTGGTACTTGCGTCGTGCATGTGTTTAAACGAAAATGAGGTGTATGAATGATGGCAGAGACGAAAGAAATGTTGCAAGAAAATTACTTGGCTTTCATCAAGAACAAGAAGCTAATGGGTTCGAGATGTTCCAAGTGCCAGCAGGTGGACTTGCCCCCTAGGAAAATTTGCTCCCGCTGCCATGCAACGAGCACATCGTGGGTTGATCTCACGGGGATGACCGGCACGCTGTCGACGTTCTCTTGCGTTCATGTTGGAACACAAAAATTCGTTGATCGCGGGTATAGCGGGAAAAATCCATACGCGTTTGGTATCGTGACCTTGGATAATGGAGCCTCGTTGACTGGCTTGCTGCAAGGTGTAGACCCTAAGAAACCCGATTCCATCAAGGTTGGCATGAAAATGAAAGTAACGTTCTTGGAAACACAAACCCCGGCCGGTACACAAGTTGACGTGGGGTTCATGCCGGCCTGAAGATTATCCGTTGGAAAGTGTTTCTTCTTCCTTTTTATTTCATGACTTGAAATACGCTTGAATGCACGTGAACGTCGGGTTAGTAAAAGTGAGAAAGAGAACAAGGATGGATAAGATCAGTCTTGGCGTTGGGCCCTCTTGGCCTTGATGGCACCCAACGAGTCTGGTTGACCTGCATAATTCGAGATGATGATGCGTTGCTTGTAATGCTTGAAGTTCCTTACTCGAGGAATTTTCTTTTGCGGGCGGTGTGATTCCACCTTGGGCGTTTGGCCGCGAACCTTGCCTGCTTTTGTTAACGAACCGTGAGAACCTGGCATGATATTCACTTGAATGGTTGCTATGTCGAGAATTCAGAACCATCGATTGCATTTGAAATTTTTTCCGTGGAAAGTTTAATCATCGAGGATCATTTCATACATCCTAGCATCTCGTTCAAGGTAGATTCTTGCCAATGCCCCGACTCGTGTTTGATATTCCAGGCCGGATTTGCTTGTTTGGTGATAAGATCGATCTCTTGGGAAAGCCGGTTATTGCTGCAACGATTGATAAATTCATGCACTTCGAAATGGAAACGCGTGATGATTTAATCATGCATTTCTTGAGCGACGATTACCCGGATGAGGAAGAGCAATTTTCCATTCGAGATGCAGGAAAGGTGTTCGATTATAGCAACCATCTCAAGTACTGGCATGCTTGTTTAAAATCACTTGAAGAATTCCTGGCGGCCGGCAAGATCCGGGGATTCAACGCACGGGTCAAGAGCGACATCCCGATCGGTGCTGGCTTGAGCACGTCGGCAGCTGTAAGCGTGGGATTCATCAAGGGCTTGAATAAATTGTTTGATCTGGGGCTTTCCACCAAGGACATTGCCGAGCACGCGTATAATGCCGAGCATAACATTCTTGGTATTATGTGTGGCCGGATGGACCAGTATTCCATCGCATTCGGCGGGGTAACGTTTATATCGACGGGGAACTCGCCCGATGTCAAGATTCTCGATGTCGATTGCGTGCCCCTTGTTGTGGGTGATTCTTGCGAGCCCCGGGAAGCGAAGAAAGTGTTGAACCGTGTAAAACAAGAGGTAGAAAACGGGAACCCCTCGTTCTTGGATGCTTTTAACAAGATATATGACGTGGTGATGGAGGGGTGCCATCATTTGGAAAACGGATGTGACTTGGCACGGATCGGGGTCTTGATGTCCCAGCAACAACTTCAAGAAAACGTCTTGCTCGCCGCTACCGACAAGCTCAACAAGCTCTGCGACATCGCGAAGACATCCGGGGCTTACGGCGCGAAGCAGATGGGAGCAGGCGGTGGCGGTTGCATGCTCGCCTGCTGTTCCGATCCCAAGGTGCAATTGAAGGTAGCAAGGGCGATCAACGAGGCCGGTGGCAAGGCAGATATCGTGAACATTTTCAAGTATAACGAATAAAAAATCAACCCCCCACGGGATACGCGATCCAGAAATCTGGCAATCCGATGAATCGTTCTGCATCCATCTTGTAACTCCATACCGCGAGGATGCCGATGATCACGAGCACGTACCTCCCGTTCACCACCGTTTTCTTTTCCACCATCACCAGGAATACCAGCGGAACCGGTATGCCATGCATCACCAAGTGTACCCAGAACGGGGCACCGCAAGTGTTCAGGTCGAGGGAGGTATAGTCCGCGCACACCGGTGATGAATAGGAGTTTATCCTTGACATTCTCGTCCATGATGCAATCATCTTGAATGAATCATTGTTTGCCGTGTTCTTTCTCGTATTTCTTTATCCTGAATGCCTCTAACGTCTTGTCGACGATTGTTACTGCAACGGCACGTTTAGATTGGAGCGGCGTGTGGGTGATGTTCTTTTGCTTGTCTATGATGTAGACCTCGTTCGTCACGCTATCGAATCCCGTGTCTTTCCTTCCACCCACGTCATTTGCAACTATCAAATCAACGTTGGAAGAAACGAGCGTGTTGTATGCATTTTCCACCATATCCTCGTCCTTTTTCTGGACTTCTGCCTTGAATGCAACGATGAATAACCCTGGAAATGCTTTTCGCACTTCTTTAATTATCTTCGGGTTTGGAACGAGCTTGATGATCAGGTCATCCTTTTTGGACGAGACCTTTTCATCCCACGTTTCTGCGGGTTTGAAATCCGAGATTGCAGCAGCACTTATGAAAAAATCATACTTGTTATGCTTTAATTCGTTCAACACCGCATCGAGCAGTTCTTGTGTTGTTGTTACCTCCATGGTACGCACGTTCGAACTTAACGGCGGCTCGCTTACACCTTTTGTCATGATCACGGTCACGTTTCCCCCCCGCGCGATGATTTCCTCGGCGATTGCCATGCCCATCTTGCCCGAGCTTGGGTTGCTGATGAACCGCACGCGATCGAAATATTCCCTCGTCGGACCAACTGTGAGCAAGAAATTCACCCGTTTAAGCTCCTGGTCCTGGATCATGATGTCCCTGCAACGTGATATGATCTCATCGATCTTTGCTATCTTTGCCTTTCCCTCTGACATCCGCGGCCCGATGAACTCGACTCCAAGTCGTTTCAATTTCGTGATGTTCTCATCCAGAATGGGATGGTGGTACATGCACTCGTGCATGGCGGGAACGATCACTATCGGGATTCCGGAACCGAACGCGGTCGTCACGACGGTCGTCACGGGGGTATCATCGATTCCCGCTGCTATCTTGGAGATTGTGTTTGCCGTGGCAGGACACACGAGGATGATATCGGCCGTTGGAACGGATTTTCCGCGGTCGCCTGCAATAGCAATATGCTCCACGGCTCCGGTGAGTCCGGTGATCACCGGATTGCCCGTGCTCCAGTGCATAAGGTCCGGCGTGATAAGTTGTGTTGCTGCCTTGGACATGACGGAAAAAACTTCAGCGCCCCATCTCATGAATTCCCGTGCTATGATGGGTGCCGTCATGGCAGCAACCGATCCCGTGATGCACATGCAGATGGTTTTACCCTTCAATATGGTCGATGTCGTTCCAGTGATGTCCTTGCTCGGGTGTGGCGAGTACATTTCCAGCAATCCTCACGTTTTTATTTTAGAATCGAAACTTGTTCTATCAACTTTTTAATTTTTTGCTCGAGCAGATCGCATTTTTCCCGTTCTTGTTGCACGACCTCCCTTGGTGCCTTTTCCGAGAATGCTCCAGCCAGTTTCTTCTTGATCCCTTCGAGTTGCTTCTCGCTTTTCTGTATTTCGTTCTCGAGGCGAGCCCGTTCTTTTTCCATGTCGATGATCCCTTCAAGTGGGAGATAAGCTGCCATGCCGTGAAGAATTAACCTAGCAGCGTGGTTCGGGGCAGTTCCATCCTGCCGGATCGTTATTTTTTCTTGGTCTAACCTAGCTAAAGCAACGAGTTCACCTTTCAAGTCATGTAATTGCGTTTTTTTCTCCCCCGTGTCCACGACGAGCGGGATTCGTAGCCCCGGCTGCACGTTGAAATCCGAGCGCAGGCTGCGGATGCCCTTGATCATGTCCATGACGAGGTTGAAATCATTCTCCGCATCATCGTCTACCAGCTTTGCGTGAACCAACGGCCACTTCCCCACGATCAACGCGGGCCCATCCTTGACCGAGCTTGGCAATGCTTGCCACAACGCTTCTGTCATATGCGGTAACGCAGGATGTAACATGGTCAAGCAAGCATTCAAGACGTGCAACAAGACTGCTTTCGGGGTGGTTGCGTCCCCCGTTGCGTCATCATAAAGCCGGACCTTCGTGGCCTCGATGTACCAGTCGCAGAATTCATCCCAATAGAAATTCTTCAGCTCGCGCAATGCATTCAAGTAATCGTGCTTTTCCATGTTGCTTGTTGTTTGGTCGATGATCTTATTCAAGCGCGAGAGTATCCAACGGTCCGCGATGCTCAGCTTTCCGTTCGGGAACTTGCCATCGATCCGGGGTATCTTCTCACCCTCCTTCAAGTGAGAGAGCACGTACTTTGCCGATTGCCATATCTTATTGCAAAAACGTTGGGTCGCTTCAAGCTGCCGTAAATCAAGGTTGACGTCTTGTCCAGGTACTGAATTAGAGACAAGCATGTACCGGAGCACGTCGGAACCGTGTTCCTTGATGATATTGAGCGGGTCGTATTGTTCCACGTTTTCCATGGATTTCGATATTTTTTTACCGAGCTCGTTGCGCACGATCCCGTGAAGGTAAATCAAGCTGTAGGGTGCATTTCCCGTGAGCTCGCACCCGAGCATCATTTCCCTCGCTACCCAGAAAAATAATATGTCATAACCTGTTTCGCGCGTGTTCGTTGGATAAAACCGCTTGAAGTCCATGTTGTTCAAATCAGGCCACCCGAGCGTGGAGAACGGCCAGAGGCCCGATGAAAACCACGTGTCAAGCACATCATCGTCTTGCTTGAGTTTCGTGCTCCCGCATATCTTGCACGCGGGGGGCGTTTCTTTTGAGCACGTTTGATGTCCATCGGGGCAATACCACACGGGTATCCTATGCCCCCACCAGAGCTGCCGGCTGATGCACCAGTCCTTGATGTTCTCCATCCATTGGAAAAATCGTTTTTCCTCGCGCTCCGGCAGGATCACGGACATTCCATCCTTGACGGCTTTCATTGCCTTCTCGGCGAGCGTTTTCATTTTCATGAACCATTGGGTGGATACCCGGGGTTCGATGATCGTGTCGCACCGCTGGCAATGGGCAACAGCATGAACATACGGCTCTATTTTCACTAATAGCCCTTCTTTTTCTAAATCCTTTACGATCATATCCCTGCATTCAAACCGGTCCATTCTTGCATACTTTCCAGAATATTCCGGAACCATCAAACCCTTTCCATCCATGATTGAAATGAAATCAAGACCGTGTCTATTTCCCATTTCAAAGTCGTTTGGATCGTGTGCAGGTGTGACCTTCACCGCGCCCGTGCCGAATTCTGGATCGACCAGCTGGTCCTCGAAGATGATTATCTCTCGCCCAAGCACCGGTAATATCGCACGGTGCCCGATGAGCTTCCCGTATTGCGGGTGCTTCGAATGCGTGGCAATTCCCGTGTCTCCTAGCAAGGTTTCCGGCCGCGTTGTCGCCACTTCTATGAATTCCGTGGCGTCTCTTGCCCAATTTCCAGAGCCCCACTCCCCTGTAGGTTTTTTGAACGTCTTCGTTACGAGGGGATATTTTATGTACCACAAGTGGCTCTGGTGTTCTTGCGGGATGGCTTCGAGGTCTGATATGGCGGATTCACAGCGACCGGGACACCAGTTCACCAGGTATTCTCCCTTGTAGATCAACCCTCTCTCGAAAAGAACCATGAATGCCTCCATCACGGCGCGGGATAAGTTTTCATCGAGGGTGAAACGTTCCCTGCTCCAATCGCAAGACATCCCCAGTGATTTGGATTGCTCGGTGATTCTTGCGTGGTATTTATGCTTCCATTCCCACACCTTTTCGATGAACTTCTCCCGGCCGAGTTCCTTTCGCTTGATGTTCTGTTTTAATAATTCCCTTTCCACGACGTTTTGCGTCGCAATGCCCGCGTGATCCGAGCCTGGCAAGAATAGGGTTTCTTTTCCCCGCAACCGTTCGTATCTTGTCATCAAGTCTTCCAAGGCGACCGTGATGGCGTGTCCCAAGTGCAGTACTCCCGTTACATTCGGGGGTGGTAGCGTGAGACAAAAGCGCGGGCTTTTATCATCCACCAGTCCCAATTCACGTTGCTTTTCTGGCTTGAAAAAGCCATGTTCAAGCCACCAGTCATAGATAGGTTTCTCGATCGCTGCTGGATCATACGTCGGGGTGAGTTCCTTGAACGCCATCTCGATCACGTGCTGTCTTTTGAATATTGTACGTCGTGTAGGTTTTAGAGTTTTTGGAACCGTCTTCATGGTTCCGGTGTTCTTTTTTCTCCAAACCGGGATGTGATGCCAAATTTCTGCACAATGGTCCACCGAAACGTGGTGGATCGCGTGTGTATTAAAAAAAATGAAAAATGAACACCAAACAAGGAAATTTCGGTTTTTAATCCTCCAATTCTTCACGAACGAGTTCCGTAATAGTCCTGAACTTGATCGCATCTGGGAGGGGTCCGGTGACTTTCAAGTCGCCAGCCATGTATGCAGAGGTGGCATCCGTCTCGCCGGAAAGCACGCCGATCGCCGTGTCCGAGTTCATGGATAGCGTGATGTCGGGCGTTCCTTCGGCGCCTTCCTTGACTTCCGCCTTGGCATCCTTGACGATCAAGGTTACTTTTGGGCCATTCGTGACATCAAACAAGAGAACGCGATCCCATCCTTCGACCTCGTCTTGAATCTCTTCGGAATCGTTCGCAATTTCTGCAAGGACCTTGAAAAAATCTGCGACATCATCTATCTGGAGGTCGCCGTTTTCGATCTTTTCGGCTAGTTCTTTCTTGTCCATCGATCTTACCCTTCGTTTTGTTTTCGTACTGTAATGGCCCCTAGTTCCAAGGGACCATATCCCGACATTTGTCGGGGGATGTTGATCCCTTCTTTTTCAAGAAATATAAACCTTTTGTTCTTATCGTTCTTTAACAGCACGGTGCCTTGTCGTGCGACTTCACGTGCTAATTCCACGTGTTCAATGGATGCGATTTTTTCCCTTGTGTAGTGGCTTGCATCACGTTTTTTGTTGAATTTAAGCCTCGTCGTGAGAACTCGTAAAACTGCATCGTCGATCATGCTTTCGGGTATAATGCCTTTGCGAACTAACCGCTCGATCTTGGCCGGTTTCATCTTGAAGCGGAACGGCATTTCCACGTCTAGGCCACCGAGGATGGCGGCCTTCCCGTCTCGAATACCCCAGAAAAAATCGCTCATGACAAATCCCTTGAATCCCCACTGTTCCTTCAGGATATCACGAAGCAAGTGCTTGTTATGGCCACAATAAAACCCGTTGACTTGGTTATATGCGGACATGACAGAAACCACACCCGCATCAACGCAAGCCTTGAAGTGCGGGAGGTAAACCTCATGTAACGCTCGTTCGCCAATTTTTACATCTACCTTGAGACGGGCATTCTCGATGCTATTGCACGCGTAGTGCTTGGCACATGCCATGACGTGCTGCTGGACGCCTTCCACCAAGGCAACCCCCATTTTTCCCAAGTGGAAAGGGTCCTCGCCGTAAGTTTCCTGGGCACGGCCCCATGCCGGGTGCCTGAGGAGGTTGATGCACACGCCCGCGAAGAGGTTCGCGCCTTGCGCCCGGGCCTCGATGCCAATGGCATTCCCTACCTGCCGCTCTAAGGCAACGTTCCACGTTGCGCCCCTCGCCGTCGACACGGGGAAGCACGTCGAGCGACCAATCACGACACCTCGGGGTCCATCCGTGAAGAACATGCCCTCGATGCCCAGCCTCTTGTCGTGGCCTGCGGGTAAAGGGTGGTCGTTGTAGTGGTGGAGCATTTTAATGCCTCCAATAACCCACGACTCATCTCCTGCCATCTGGTATCCTTTTTGCTTCAACGTCATGCTTGCGAGTATTTCTCGAGCTTTTGCTTGGATCTGGTCCTCATTCAAGTCCACGAGATCATTCCAGTTCCACCGAGTTCCCTTTTGGTATGTCATGTCGCGCTCGCTTGATTTCCCGTTCTGGAAACATAAAAATATATCTTGGTCGCCGCCAACGGTGTTCTGAATTTACATGGCAAGGCAATCACACGACATCCCTCGACGGGCGGGGGGCACGCTGAATGCCGTGCTGTTCCACGCGGGCTCTGCATCTGGAAAAATGCCCTCCAATCTCGTGATCTTGTGCCACGGGTTTTCAGGTGACAAGTACGAGTGGGACCGGTTCCCGATGACCGCTTCTTCGCTTAATGCGGAAGGTTATGATGCCCTCATCTTCGATTTTTCGGGATCCGGGGAGAACCCCCGCGAGCCGGTGACCCTCACGCAGCAAGTGCGCGACTTGGAAGACGTGCACGAGTGGGCGGTGGAACAAGGGTACAAGCACACTGCCACGATCGGCCTGTCTTTTGGCGGGATCACGTCCCTGCTCGCGGAGATGCCAACCCGGGTGGCAGCGGTGTTCTGGGCTCCCGGGTTCTTCATGAAGCGCGTGATCGGGCGCAAGATTCACCTTGCAAGGTTCATTATGGCTCTCACGCGCAAGCCCATCTACCGCAAATCGTCCGGCGAGCATGCCCCGGTCATCATGGGCAAGAGTTTCTTCGATGACGTTTTGCGGATCGACCCCTGTCCCGCCTTGGCGAGCTTCACGACCCCTTCGCTGGTCATCCAAGGGCTCGCCGACACGGACGTGAGGCCCGCGTTGACTCGCGAGGCCGTGAGCCACATGCCGCGCGACGAGCACCACGAGCTGGTCGAGATCGACGGGGCAACGCATAACTTCGCTGGAGAACATTTGAAAGCATTCATCAGCCACACGGTCGGTTGGCTCAACAAGTACATGAAATGATTCGAAAGAACACATGCGTGATCATGGATGGTGGAATGGGTCATCATTGGCATCGTTATCGCAATCGCCGTGGCGATTGTCATTCGAATCACGGCTGCACGCATCGAGCTCGCCCTGATGCATGGCATCAAGGGTGAGACCGTGCTGGTGTCCGTGAATGACAGGAAATACAACGCGTTCCCGAAGTGCTTGCGGACGGGTGACACGTCCACCAATCCCCGTGGCGCGATCCTCGCCACGTGGTACGGGGGAAACGCGCACGTCGACCGGGATAGCGACGGCCGCATCTTCGGGGCATTTTCGCACGACGAGGGGCACACGTGGACGCAGCCATTCGAGATTTATGACGACCGGGTCCTGGATTGCAGGAACATTGGCATCGCTCGGGCCAAGAACGATACCGTGATCTTGTTCTTCGCGAAGGTGGCGGCTCATTCGGGGGCAAGCAAGGCCAACGTGTGGAAGGAATTCGGGTACATCACGTCACGCGATCATGGCCATACCTGGTCCGCGTTCACCCCGTTGATCTCCGAGGACTGTTCCATCGTGCCAAGCGCGGCCAACGGGAATGGTTACGGCGATCCCGTCTACTTGGACGGTGGCAATACCATCTTGATCCCATGTTACGGGACGTCAAAGGATGGTAACCTTGAATTCATCACGTTTTTCCTGAAATCCACGGATAACGGGGAAACATGGACGCACGCTACCGACCTCAACGGTGGCACGGCGGTCCCGACCAACGAGGTTGACGTCTGGTATGATGATGACGCGTCACCCCCGGTCATCTTTGGATTTGCCCGGTCGAGGCCGTGCACGAAGAATTTGTTGTATTATTTCGAATCCACCGATGCGGGCGAGTCGTGGTCTCTCGCGCCGACGCCCGTGTGGGGGCACAGCCCCGACATCTTGCAATTGGGGGATGGCCGGTACCTCGTCACGTTCCGCGCCCGGACGAGGTTGAAGAATCATTACCTTGGTTATTTCACCCTCGACGGCAACTTCAAGTCGGGCACGGCGTTCCCTCCCGCGGCCGTTACCACGTTGCGCCCCCGATGTCTTGCACGCACGACGTTCGGGCAAGCCGGCGGCGACATGGCGTATCCATCAATGGTTCGCGTGGAAAGGGATAAAATTCTCGTCGTGTATTACGACATCGGCGCGGGCGGCGTGCTAGCCCTCATCCTGAACGAGTCGGACGTGTAACGCGCATCGAAGCCATCGAAGCGAGACGCCACGAGCAGAGAGAATGCATATTCCATCCAGAGCCGGGTGGACCTTCCCTATCTTCCAACACCGGACGAGGCCATCGAGGTAATGTTTAACGTTCTCGTAGCGCGTCATGGATTGATCCGCCATTCCGGCCAGAAATTCATCGATCTTGGGGCGGGGGACGGGCGGGTTATCGAGAGTTGCGCGCGGGTTGCAGGCATCAACGCGACAGGGGTCGAGATCGATCCGACGCTCGTCACGCTCGCGAAAAAACGTCTTTCGCGTGCGTTCGGGTGGTGGACGGTGAATGTCACGCGGAACGTGAGGGTCGATCGTGGCGATCTATTCCAAGTCGATCTTTCAAAATACGATTTCGTGTTCATTTTTGCACAGCCTCACGTGCACAAGTACTTGCATCACGTTTTCGTGGGTTGCAAGGACGGCACGGTCGTTGTTTCTTTCAAGCACCCTCTAGACACGTTAGGCGACCTCTTGACGTTCAAGGAGGCCGAGCCGGTGAATCTCGGGACTGGCGACACGTGCAATATCCTATTCTACACGAGCAAGGAGCACGCGCCACCGCGCGCGTGAAGGTTTATCTCGTTCACGGTCTATGATGCCTACATGGAACCCGCGCAACTACTCGACATCATGAAGGCCCGCCGGTCCATTCGCAAATTCAAGCCGGATCCCGTTCCCGATGATGCCGTCCATGGCATCCTGGAAGCAGCTCGGTGGTGCCAATCGGCGAGCAACAAGCAACCGTGGCGGTTCATCGTGGTCAAGAACAAGGACATGATCGTGAAAATCGCAACGCAAGCCACGTATGGCTCGTTCATCACGCAGGCCCCCGTCTTGATAGCCATCGTCGCGGACACGACGTCAAAATGGCACGTGCACGACACGTGCATGGCCAGCCACCAGGCGTGCTTGATGGCTTGGTCGTTGGGCCTCGGCACGTGTTGGATCGGTAGCATGGACCGCGACAAGGCCGGTGCAATTTTGGGCCTCGGGAAAAACGAGGTTCTCACGACTGTCCTGCCGGTAGGGTACCCGGACGAGTCGCCACGCCCGACCACCCGGCGCAAACTTGCTTCGATAGTAACCACGATTGAATGATGGATAATAGGAGGATATTTTAAGCATCGCTGTCGGAGGAGACCGGCCATGACGCGCAGAGACAAGTACCCGTGCAAGCAAGTGGACCCCGATCATTTCATGGAGAACGACGAGGTCCGCGAGTGCATGCGGGACTTGGAACACACGACATTCACCCAGGATGATTACTTGCGCTTGTACGATTGCGTGCATTGCAACGAGTGCGAGACGTCGCACGAGCGCGCGTGCATCAACAACAAGTACTTGAAGGACGGCAACAGGATGCCCGGGCTCGACGAGGTGCTCGTGAACTTCCGCGCCAACGGCACGCCGTACCAGTCGAACGAGATGAAGATCAAGCGACCCGCGGGAATCCCGTCCACGAGCGAGCGCTTGTTCTTCATGGGCTGCCTGTCCACGATAAAGATCCCGAAGTTTACCGAGAATGCCCTCGCTTACTTGCAACGATCTGGTATCGATTTTACTATCCTCGACACGGAGATATGCTGCGGGTATCCCTTGTATGCATCGGGTGCGTTCGACGATTACGAATCTATCAAGGCGAAAAACGTGGATATTTTCAAGAATTACAAGGAGATACTGTGCTTGTGCCCGGCATGTTACCACGTGTTCCGCTCCGATTACCCGGACACGGGCGCGAGGATCACGTTCATCGGCGATTACTTGACGCCATCTAAGGAGCGGAAGCAAGGCACGGTCAAGGTCCAGCACCTGTGCCAGCTGAAAAACCGGGGACGCCCCGACGTTGCCGGGAAGGTCGAACACGTGTTACGGGAAAGCGGATACTCCGTGAAGGCCGTGCCCATGTGGTGTTGCGGTGGCGGGTACGGGTACTGGGGGCGCACCGACGTGATCGACAAGATCGCGATCGAACGGATGGATGATTTCAAGGATGCCGATTATTACACGACCTATTGCTCTGGCTGCTACTGGATATTGAAGGTTTTTGGCCGGAAAGCCCGACTGGATGGCAAGCTCGTTGACGTGTTCAAGTTGTTGCTCGATTAGATTGGCCTTTCCCTTGCATTACGAGGCTATTTTTTTATTGATTGAATCCCGATGGCATTCAACAAGAAATTTTTTGCACGAATCAAGGCTCGAAATATTCGGATCATTTATTGCTCAAAAAATGCAAAGTATTATTCATATTTTATGGAAATAAAATTTGCCCCGATTGCTCGAATGAATCTAAAAAAAAAATTTGATGAAAAATGCAAGAAATTTAATAGGATTTCAAAAAAAATGCATCGATGCGCGTGGTCATCGTGGAACGGGTTTCACATCATCGGGCGTCAGGTAGACGAACAAGACGAGGAAAATCATGATGCTTACCAGCAAGAGCCATTCCCAGAGCGCGAAACTTAGGATGACGGGGGCGCCCTCGGCGATCCATTCAATGCCCACCCATCCCCAGTCATTCGGGATGATCTCCAGCAGTCCCGCGCTCAGCGCCATGCCCACGACGGGGGTCCATAACACCAGGTAGGCACTGTTCACGAGCCGCATGTTGAATTGCTTGAAGCCTTTCTTCCTGTCCTTCAATATCGGGCAATTGTAGAACATGCCCGCGAAGACGATGCCAAGGAAGCTGACCGCGCCCAAGATCTCGTGGAGGCGATCGACGCCCGTCAATATTTGCCCTATCGTGACCATCGAGACGAGCCCTATGATGCCGACGAGGAGGAACGCGGTGCCGACTCCGGCGGTGCCGCGGCAGATCTTCCCGTATCTGCGCTGGTAATATCCAAGGAAGGGAATCATGAGGATGCCCGCGATGCTCATGCCGAGCGACGCAATTATATAACCAAGCGGGTTGTCGGTCTGGCTCATGAGATCCGAGATGACCATGTATCGCCAGTCGTAGACGGTCGGGAACAGCAAGTTTGAGACGAACAACGCCCCGGCCATGATGGCCACGATCACGGGCACAAGCCGTAGCATGGCCTTCTTCGGGATGTTTCCGGTGACTATATCAGCAAGTTGTACCATGATCCACACGCTCTGTATTCACAGTGTTATAGGTAACTCTACAAATACTTCTCTGGCTAGGATTATCTAACAATATCGGATCGCGTGATGCGGATGGAAAGAGCCCTTTACGAGGCGCGAATGTTCCTGGCGGGTGCCATCTGGAACTGGGCGGTTGTCATCGTGTTCTTTACGCTTTCGGTTGCACAGCCTGGAATGTTCGTGGATTTCGGGATGGTGGTACCCAACAGCATGGTATGGTTCCACAGCTTGCTCGGATACGTGTTTATATTCGGGATCGGGCTGTACGTCATCAGCAGGAACGTGCAAGGTAACCGGGGGCTCATCACCGTTAGCGTGATCGAGAAAATATTCATCTTCACGGTTTCCCTCGTGTATTACGTGCTCGGGGATGCTGGCTTGATACTGCTGGTCGTCGTGATAGTCGACCTCGCATTCGGTGCCTTGTTCCTTGACGTGTTGCTCCGGCCGAGAAGAAAAGCTGGTGCCGCGTGATCGCGAGACCCGAAGCAAGGAAGGAATGGAAAGAAAGAACGATATTTTTTTATTGCTTGAAGTACGGCAACATTTTCTCTGCAAACGTTTCTGGCTTGAACATCCTGAATGTCTTGATATCGCCGTTTCGCAAGTGCACGAGCAATATGTTGTTCTTGTCGCCCTTGGTTGCATGAACGATGTCCGCCGTGGCGATGGTGAGCGAGTCTTTCTTCGAGGCGAACGACAAGCCGCCTGGCCCGAACGTGATGGTGCCGTTAACCCACTTGCCTTCTTGTAAGAACCCGCCGGGTCGTTCAACCACGCTCCCCGACTGGAACGCTGTCGCTTGGGCTTGGGACGACCCCGCTGGTGGCTTGGTCCCTGCCGGTGGCTTGATGCCCCCCGTCGCCATGGCTGCCTGCTGTTGCATGCCCACCGCGTCCTCGGGTAATGGATACACGACCGCTGGCCTTGCCGTGTTGTACTTCTTGAGGAATTTCACCGCCAAGCACAGGAACACGAAGAACAAGATCAAGGCAAGCAAGGCGATGCCACCCACGATGAAGAACAATTCCGGGATCAAGACGAACGGCCCGGAAAACATCATTACCAGCACCATCGGGACGAGCATGAGAAACCCGGTGATGAAGAATCCCAGGCCTTTTTTCCTGTACCCGTCGTTCGTCTTTGCCTCTGCTTGCATGAGCTGTTGCTGGAACGGGCTCAGCGTGGGCAGGCAATCCTTGCACATCCCGCCGTACCTCGATGACTTGAAGGTACAGCCCATGCACAACCAACGCCCGCACTTCTCGCAGTGCCAGAACGTGACGCCGGCCCGGCGTTTCCCGCATTTCGGGCAAGGGATCATGGCAAGGGCGTTGATCGGCTGTCCCGGTACCGAGTAAGCGCTCAGGACGGCAGCCGGGATGCCCCCGGCATCGGGCCCGGCCGGGAGCGCGGCCCCGCATTTCAAGCAATACTTTCCCGAGAGCTCGTTGGGATGCCCGCACGCGTTGCATTTCTTGGTCGGTGCCAGGCCTTGCTGCACGGGCGCGCTGGATGCCGGTTGGAACCCGGCCGGCGAGGCGATCGCATCGGACAAGGCGTTCTCGACCAGCGCCTTCAAGGCTTTTTCTTGAATTTTCTCGACGGGAACCGGGTTCTTGGAACTTGGATCGCTATCGATGATCTCGTGCACGGTCTTGATGCGTGCCTTTTCTTGCCACAACGCGTAGAATATCAAGAGCCCCAGCGCTGCCAAGTTAAGCACCCATGCCGGCACCCCGAAGAACGTGGACGGGTTGTGGTCGAGGTTCTTGAAGAATTCCGCGAGGTTCCACCCGATCACGATCACGATCAAGATGCCGCTTATCTTCTGGCGCTTGCGCGACCCCGCCACGAACGTCTCGATCGCGTGCTTGGACCTCGATGAGAGTGGTTCCCAGTGCTCCGTGCAGAGCTCGTAATGGTAGCAGTTCCCGCACAGCTTCCTGTTGCATAGCTTGCAGCGCGGAATGAGCTTTTCCAGCCCTTTCTGTGAACCCTGGGATGATGTCTGGTCTTTCGTGCCGCAGCGCTCGCACTTGTACTCAAGCCAGTAATACTTGTGGGTTCCCATCAAGGCGCACCTCGCTTCGATTTATTCATCAAGAGCACCTCGGCGACGACGAACAAGGCGGCAACTGCAACGAAGCCTAGGCTGATGCTGCTCCACGTCGTGTGGAACGCGTCCACGTCCAGCGCTTCTTGCACGAGGGCAAGCATGTCCGTGTTCTTCCGGATCAAGATGCCGTCGCCCTTCTCGGCGATGATCATGTCGGCAAAACCTGAAACTTCTGTCACGTCATCCCACAAGTTGTATGTGTACCCGTCTTCCGTTTCATTGTATCTTGCCGCGACGTGAGGCGCGGACGGGTTCTGGACGTTCACCAGCATGATGCTCCTTCCCGATGGCATGTACAGGTAGTCCTGGTACAAGTGCAAGTTTGCCGCGCCGCCCGACGTGAACAAGCTGAGCGGTTGCAGGTTGCCCGGCGTGGAAACGTCCACGAATTCCAATCTCGATGCTGCACCAGACCCCACTATCACGTACCCGGTTCCCATGTACAAGCCCTCGCCGGCAAATGCGGGCGCGTACGAATCGGTCTCGCTGATCGTGCCGGTGCTGCAATTCAAGGCCACCAGCTGGCCGGCCGACGTGAGCAAGTACGCAACGGTTCCCGTGCCAACCCCCGCGGTGTAATTCCCGGCATGAAACCCGGACTGCACCGGCGTGGACTTGACCGACACGTCGACCACGTGGAAGCCAGAATGCGATGCCAAGTACACCTTCTCGCCGCTCTTCCACATGCCCGTGATGTTCGACAGCGGGTAGTTCCCGAGCCTCGTGATAATCTCTTGCGGGTCGTAGACCGAAAAGTTCGCGGGTTGCTCGAAGTCGAGGATGACCAGCCCGTCGTTCGTGTCGCAGGCGTAGACGTGGTTTCCATCGAAATGCGCCCGGTAGACGTAATCCATGTAATACACCCCGAGGTTGATACCCGTGTTGTAATAATAACCATATCCATGATGGAACTCGTTGTCGATGTACGACACCGTGTGAATGCCGAAGTAATTCCCGATGAAATTGATCATCCAGCCCCCCGATTTCGTGATCGCATGGTGCTCGTGGGTCTGCTCCTCCAGCGGTTCCTCTTCAAGGTCTTGTGCCCATGCCGGCGCGATGAACGCCCCCGCGCAGGCCACAAGTGCTAAAAGAATGCCAATTCCGAGTTTAGGGTAAAACCTAGCCAATTATGCATGCTCCGCCTATCTTGTGGAAAGGCAATCTCCTCAATGGATGTGAAAATATTTAATGATATGACCTCGCGCCCGGCGAAACAACGGGGCGGTGCATCACAGCAACCCGCTGAACTTCTCGAAAATCTTGCCGGGGATGGGCGGCACGCGCCAGATTGCCATTTCCTGGTGCCCGTGCACCTCGGCCTTCGTGTGCTTCCCGTTCAACGTGTCCAAGAGCTTTTCCCAGATGATTTCCCCGAGCTGCTCCACCGTCTGCGTCCCTGAGATGACCGTGCTCGCGTCGACATCGAGGTTCTCTGGCATGAACTCCGCCGTGCGCGGGTTGCCGCACACCTTGATCGTCGGGCAGATGATGTTGCCCGCCGGGCTCCCGCGGCCGGTCGTGAAGATGATGGCTTGCGCCCCGGCTGCCGCAAGGCCGGTCATGGATTCGATGTCCAGGCCCGGTTCCAGCAGCAGCCACAAGCCCTTGCCCTTCGGCTTCCCGCCGTAGATGAACAAGCCCTGGATGGGTGCCTTGCCCGCCTTGGCTATGGTTCCCAGCGATTTCTCCTCGATGGTCGATAGTCCCCCTTTCTTGTTCCCCAAGGTGGGTTGCGTGAGCCTGAAATCCGTGCCTTGGCTTTCCATTTCGTCGAGGAACGCCTTGATGGCGGTCATGACCTGGTTGGAGACATCAGCATTCGCCGCGCGTGCTGCAAGGAGATGTTCCGTACCCACCCATTCAGTGAACTCGGGAAGTATTGACGTGCCCCCGGCGGCGACGATCCTGTCTGATGCGATGCCCGTCGCGGGGTTTGCCGAGATGCCCGATAGCGCGTCCGATGATCCGCATTCCAAGCCGAGCACGACGTTCGACAGGTCGAAGGCCTCGCGCTTGCAATCCTTTGCCTCGGCAGCGAGCTTCCGGGCGATCTCGATGCCTTTCTCTATGGCCGCGGGCGAGCCGCCCCTCACGTCCTGGATGTCGAACGCCTCGACGCGCGTGCGGCCGTGTTGCTCGATGCGTTTCCTGATGATATCGCTGGTCATGTTCTCGCAGCCAAGGCCGATGACCACCGCCCCGTAGACGTTCGGGTTCGCAGCCACGCCAGCGAGCACGTTCGCGGTGAACTGGAAATCGAGCCCCAGCTGCCCGCACCCGCCCGTGTTCACGAGCGGGACTGCTCCTTCTACTTTTTCGGCGATCTTGTTCGCCACGTGCTGGCTGCACACGACACTGGGCACGATGGCGATCTTGTTGCGAATGCCCACCGTGCCGTTCTCCCGCTGGTACCCGTTGAATTCCTTACTCTCCATCCTTGTCCGCACCCCCGACGTAGGGAGACCTGATGTTGCTATGCACCCAGTCCCCGCGCGTGATGTCCCGCTTGGCGGTCCCGATGACCTCGCCGTACTTGATCACGTTCTCGCCTTTCTTGATGTCCATCAAGGCAAATTTGTGTCCCATCTCGATTTTTTTGTTCAAGGTTATGGAGAAACCATCGTTTATTGTCACGACTTCTCCTTTCTCCAAGTTTGAAAGCGCCGTGGCGACGTTATCCTTGCCCACGTGCATGATGATGAATTTTCGTTCCATGGATGACCCCATGCGCATGTACTTATTGCTAGATTGCATTACCAGAATTTATATGAAGTACCTAGCATTCGGCCGCTCGAAGCTCCGGGTGTCCGAGTACTGCCTCGGGTGCTTGACCATGGGCAAGCTGCAAGCCAACCTGTCCATAGAGGACGGCGCGGGGATCATCACGACGGCAGCGAGGCTCGGCATCAATTTCATCGATACCGCGGAAAATTACGGGAACGCGGGCCAGATCAAGCGCGCGATCGCGATCTTGAAGGCAGAATGCCCCGGCTTGCTCGGGCAGATGGTCTTCGCGACGAAGACGAAGGTCGAAACGGGTCTGGACATGGAACGTTTCGTTTCGGGTTCGTTGGATGATTTTTCCAGGCCCGCGCTCGACCTCGTTTGCATGCACAACATCCCGGATGAAAAAGGTTTCCAGAAGCGGGAAGGGGCTTTTTTCGAGCTGCTGGAGCTGAAGGACCGCGGCATCGTGCGGGAAATTGGCTGGACGGCGCATTCGCTTCGCGGCTTGGACCCCGTGCTCGACCATGCTGGGGATTTCGGTGTCGTGATGCCCGTCGTGAACTTCAAGGGAACCGGCCTCCGGGGCCACACGCTCGATGACCTGGCGGCGTTCTTGCGACGCGCACGGCGGAAGAACCTGTCCGTGTATTCCATGAAGAGCCTCGGCGGGGGCCACCTGCGTGACGAGGTGGACGAGGCGATCGCGTGGTTGCGGAACAATCCCTTGGTCGACGTCGCGTGCATCGGGGCAAAATCCACGTCCGAGGTTATCTACAACGCGCACGTGTTCAACGACGAGCCCGTGCCAGAAGCCGTGAAATGTGCCATCGAGCGCGTTCCACGTGCCTTGATCATCTACCATCACCTGTGCCAGAAGTGCGGGTGCTGCGCGAAAGCATGCACGAGCGGTGCCATGACGTTCTCGGAACTAACGGGACCCGTCGTGGATCGCGACGCGTGCATGCTATGCGGGTACTGCGCGGACGCTTGTCCCAAGTTCATCATCCGCATTGCATGAGGTCATCACCGTGCATCGGGGGCGGTTTCACGATGTGCCCCGCCGCCTTGATTAATATAGACCGAGGTACATGTAGGTGATCATTGTCGTTTTGGTTCAAATAAGAGGATGAGCGCCGTGAAACAAGTACCTGTTATCCTTGCAGTTGGATTCGTTATCGTCGCATCAATCGGGTTAAGCGCCCAATTCACGAGGGCAGGACTTGAATTAGCAGATATCTCCGTTGTCCAAGCAACACGCGTCCCGATCGTTATCAAGAATAACACCCAGCTCGATCTATTCTGTGCGGGAAACGGAACGGACGGCCTTACTCCAGCCACGGCGCACGTTATCAACAACGTGGTGATCGACGGGGCATGGAACGGGACGTGCATTAAAATATCGAATGTCGACCGGCACCTCGTGTTATGGAATGTCACGGTTACCCGGGCCGGTTATTCGGAATATTCTCCCGCTGATGCTGGTATCATGCTGAGTAATTGTTCCAACATCTTGATCAACGCGTCTGCCGCGATTCGCAATGAAGTTGGCATCTGGCTCAAGGATTGCCACGATTGCGTGATCGCCAATTCAACAGCTGATTTGAACCTCTATTCGGGCCTTATCTTGCAGGATTCAGGCGGCGTGAATGTCACTGGAAACGTTCTTAGAAACAACCATTGTTATGGCATGAAGTTGGAATCAGGGTCGATTGGAACCAACATCATCAACAATACCATCGCGGACACGTTTTTCAACATCCGCGTGCAACCTACGGCAGCTGGAACGGGTATTTACGCGTGGGGCGCAACGAATGCCACGATCGGCGGGAACTACATCACGGGATGTGGCACGTACGGGATTTTATTGGATGAATCTGACAATTTCGTGATTTGTGCAAACATATTGATCAATTGCTACCAAGACTGCGTTGGAGAATGGTCGGGAACGGGGAATGGCATATCATTCAATCTTTGCTTTCTACCGTTCCCGTCGGTCGCCGTGGCGCTCCTGATTTCCGTCGCCTTGGCACTCGTTCTCGTGATCGCCAGCATCGCCTTGATCCGGGTAGGACAGTCACGTCGGGCAAGCCAAGGTGCCTCCTGGAAACCGGTCCCTGCCGGCAAGGTCATTTTCGGGGCGGTCGCGATTTTGGCCGGGCTTTCCGCGTTCGCGTTATTCATACCATTGAGCATGAAAAGTTACATCGTGCGGGACACCACCCATCACGAGATAATCATGATCTGGGGTGTTCTGTCCGACTTCAATCCCCAACATGAACTCGTGTTGCAAGATTCCCCCGCTCTCTTCTCATGTGTCGCGGGCGTGGTTCTATTGGTCGGGTGCATCATCTATCTCCTCGTGAAACGATCGAATCAAGTACAAGATAAAACCGCGATTGCCAAGGCATTTACCGTGCCAATCTGGTGCTTCACGAGCTTGGCAGCTGCATTCACGGCCTTATCCATCTTTCCTCGTGTCTTGACGTTAAATCCGACAATCGTCCCCATAGACCTCTTCTTGCTCAACGTCACATGGTTGCTGTGCTGCATCGCTGGATTAGTTTTCTCGTGGCGCGTTCGGGTTGGCCCGTGGCTGGTTCCGCCGAATTCTTGGGACGCGTTGGGCAAGC
The DNA here is from genome assembly GCA_041305945.1 of Promethearchaeota archaeon. GTDB lineage: Archaea > Asgardarchaeota > Lokiarchaeia > Sigyniarchaeales > Sigyniarchaeaceae > JBGLND01. Next base: position 80,891 of record JBGLND010000001.1, on the reverse strand, counting down.
GAAACCCCGTTTTTAGGGACTATGCGTATAAAGTCAAAAATTTGCTCGACATCGGAAAGGAAGGCGTGATTTCCATCGATGCCGTGGCTGTAACGTGGAATTGCACGACGACCGAAGCCAATCGACAAATAAGGGACTTGTTGCTGCACCGATATATCGATGGAAAATTCGTGGAACGCGGAACTGCGTTCTCCATGCTTGGCGTGAACCTATCTTTCATCAACAAGGGTCTAGAATAGGAACCCGTTCATCATGTCCGCAGAAATTTTCTACATAAACCTGGTTACCTTGCTTTGCAGTGGAAAAAAAAACATAAATAAGGAGATAACCACGCGTGTTACGTCGACTTGTAGGTGATCTCGCCCTGCAGCCTGATGTCGCCTGACGAGGAACCAACCAGCACCATGAACGTACCGTCCTCGGCACGCCACTGGTTCGTGCCCTCGTCGAAGAACGACAACGCATCCTGCTCGATCGTGAAGGTCACGGTCTTGACTTGCCCCGGGACGAGGTTCACCTTCTGGAATCCCTTCAATTCCTTTGGTGGCCTCGGGACGCTTGTTTCCACGTCTGAAATGTACATCTGGATCACCTCGGAGCCCGGGCACGGACCTGTATTCGAGACATCGACCGAAACGGTTGCAACTTGTGCTTTCGCGCCCGTGCTTTCTCGCGGCGTGTTGATTACCAGGTTGGAATACGCGAACGACGCGTATGACAAGCCATGGCCGAAAGGGAACATGGGCTCGATACCCTTGGCATCGAAGTGCCGGTATCCAACGAAGATGCCCTCGTCATACTTGACCGTGGGACCGCTGTCCTCGTCATCGATGCCCGGGTAGGTCCCGGCGGACGCGTGCGCACTGTTATCCGAGAGCTTGCGCGGGAACGTGACCGGCAACTTTCCCGACGGGTTCACGTCACCGAACAAGATTTTCCCGATGGCTCGACCCGCCTCCTGCCCCGCGTACCATGCCTCCACGACCGCCGGGACCTTGTCCACCCACGGGAGCATGTTCACGGGGGTACCGCTCACGAGGACGACGATCGTCCTCTGGTTCGCAGCCACGGTGTTTTCGATCAGCGACACTTGATCCGCTGGAAGGTCGAACGTGGAGCGGTCTGAGCCCTCGCTGTCGTTCCCGCCCTTGTGGTTCAAGCCGGCAACGACGATCACGGCATCTGCAGTTTTCACGTCGCCCGTGATGGTCATGTTCTTCCCGCCACATTCTGTGATGCCGGCGAGCGGCGTGATCTCGTACGGCGGGTTCACGTTCGAGCTACCACCGCCGTACCCCATCGCCACGTTCGCGTTCGGCCCGATGACGGCGATCTTGAGCGGCCGTGACTTGTCCAGCGGCAGGACGCGGTGCTCGTTCTTGAGCAGCACGATGCCCTCCTCGGCGATGCGCCTCGCGACGTCCTGGTGGTAGGGCGAGTTCCTCGATCCTTTCGGGACCTTGTCCGCCGGGTCGAACATGCCCACGAGGAACATCACGCGCACCAGCCTGGAGATGCAATCATCCAGCTCCGCGAGGGTGAACTTCCCCTGATCCAGCATCTGCTTGAGCTGCGCGGGGACGTACTTCTTGGCCGATGGCATCTCCAAGCTCATCCTGGCCTTGATGCACCGGTGCACGTTTTCGACGCGGTCCATCGCGCCCCAGTCCGACACGACGAACCCGCGGAAGCCCCACGAGTCAATCAATTTCTCGCGGAGCAAGAACTCGCTCTCGCAGCCGTACAGCCCGTTCACGAGGTTATAGCAGGCCATGACCGACCACGCGTCCGCCTCCGTGACGGCAGCCTTGAAGGCGGGCAGGTAAATTTCCTCCAGCGCGCGCCGGCTGACGATCGTGTTCACCCAGATACGCCAATGTTCTTGGTTGTTGCAAGCGTAGTGCTTCACGCATGCCGAGATGCGCTGGCTCTGGATCCCCTGCACGGCGGGAACGATGAGGCGCTTGTTCAAGTAGGGGTCCTCAGCCTGGTACTCGAAGTTCCTGCCGCACATGGGCGTCCGGAGGATGTTCACGCCCGGGCCCAGGATCATGTGGTACCCGATCGAGCGCACTTCTTGCGCCAGCGAGACCCCGAATTCGATCATGAGGCCCGGGTTCCACGTTGCTGCCCGGCAGATCCCGACGGGAAAGTACGTGCTGATCGCGCCGCCTGAACTATGCGGTCCAACCCCGTGGGGCCCGTCCGTCATGTAATACGCGCCCATGCCCAAGCGAGGCACGGGCATCGTCGACCAGCTCGTGTCTCCGGCGAGCAAGCCAAATTTCTCTTCTAGCGACAATTTTCCAACCAAGTCCCGCACGCGTTCCTCCAACGGGAGGTACTCGTTCGTGAACGCGTGCTCAGTCACGGATGCAGTCTTGCCATTCATGCGGTTTCACATGCATATACCGGTTGGAAGGGAAAAAAGGTTCGCGGTGGGACAAGCCGATGTCAATTGCGGGGAACCCGCACGCGCGGCCGCTAGAACGCGGGCGTGATGCACGGTCACACGTAGGTGTAACCTTTCCCGCCCGCGATGCGCTCGCGGTGGTAAGACCCGTCGTGTCCTTCCCTTTCCGGAGCTGGTCGCACAGCTCGATAAGGTTTTTGGGAGCTTCCGAATGGCTCATACCTACAATTCAGAATAACGCTTTAAATGGTCATCGCTCATCAAATGGCATTATAGTAACATGATCCACCTCATTAAATCCCAGATTACCAAAAATTGATGATTTCAATTTGAAACTCGTGAGGGTGAACGATCATGCCTAGAAAATCGAGTTGAAAACCATGGGTATAAAAAAATGTGCGGTCATCGGCCCGGGCGGCCAAGGTGGCAATTGGGCTTCGCGGTTACACAAGCACAAGGAATGCCAGCTCGTCGCCGTCTGTGACATCAACGAATCGCGTGCAAAGCAAGTTGCCGCGGCGAACGGTAATTGCAACGCGTACACGAACATCCACGAGTTGCTCAAGAAGGAAAAAGGACTTGATTTCGTCGTGATTGCAACCCCGCATTACTTGCACGCCCCGTTCACCGTCTTGTGCGCGGAAAATGATATCAACGTGCTCTCCGAGAAACCAATGGCGATCAACCTCCAGCAATGCGACCAGATGATCATCGCCGCGAGGAAGAATGCCATCAAGCTGGGCATAGGGTTCCAGCACCGGTTCAATCGCAACCATGAATACATGCACGCTGCTGCTCGTGGTGCCAAGGGCGAGCTGGGTGACCTCGGTCGCATCACGGATTTCACGATGGAGGCCCGTCATTACCGGTCGGGCATCTACTACCTTAGCTCGAGCCCCGTGGACCCTGCCACGGGCGTGTCGGCAGGGCAATGGCGCGGGCGCTGGGAAACCGAGGGTGCTGGCATCTTGATCAACCAGGCAGTGCACGACCTCGACATCTTCCAGTGGGTGGTGGGGCCGATAAAATGCCTTTCTGCTCACGCAGCAACGGTGGCGAAGGAACACGCGCTCATCGAGGTCGAGGACACGGTGGCGGTCTCATTCACGACCGTGGCCGGGGCCGTCGGCACGATGCTGTTCACGTCATCAAACAAGAAAAGCCCTGCAAACTATTACCGGGTGCAAGGTGAAAATGGGTACGTGGAATTCAACAATTTCATCACCGCCGATACACGGTACAAGAACGAGGAGGACTGGGAAGTCCCGTTTGGTAACCCGCCTCGCCATGACCTGCTCGACAACTTCCTCGATGCGATCGACAAGGACATCGATCCCATGGTGCCGGGCGAGGAAGGGCGCAAGAGCATCGAGGTCATCAGGGCAATCCTCAGGTCCGTGCAAGAGGAACGAACGGTGTACTTCCCCGTGAAGGATAGCATCGTTTACCCGACAGTGCATAACCTAAGCCGGGATCAACCGATGAATCCTGAAGACATCCTCTAAATCCACGCGCCACGCTTTCATTTTTTCCTACATTTTTTTCATGAGCCTGTAGTTGAAGTCAACCGCAAGCATGAGGTTCGTGACCGATATGCGTTCGTTCGCGTTGTGTGCCAGCCCGAGCAAATCTTGGTATGTCAGGTCGTCATCCTTGACGGCCGGGCCAAATCCATAACACGTGATGCCTTTCTTCCTGAAAAACTTGGAATCCGTGGACCCCTGGCTCACCAACGGGATGAGGTTAGCACCGGGATATATCTCACCGATCGTGGCCTTGATCATCGGATAGAACCTGTCCTCCACCGGGCTGGTCGTGGCCACTTGGTCCTTGATACCGCTGGCCTCGACCTCCTTCCAGAGATCCTTCCCGATGGCCTTCTCGATCATCTTATCAATGTCCTCGCGCTGGTGCCTTGGCAAGCTCCTGATGTCGAAGGTCACGTGGGCCTCGGGACTGATGTTGTTTTCCTTGATTCCTGCCCGCACGATCGTGGGTGCCAACGTGTCGGTCACCATGGGTCGGGCTGGACCCGATGATCTTCGTCTTCACGAAAGGAATCTTCCTCGAATCCACCCACCTTTTCAAAAACTCCGCGAGCTCCGTCTCATTTCCTGGGGGGTTCGTGGTATCGACCTTGATCATGTCTTGAAGGAGCTTGATGGCCATGTCCGAAGCCGGGGACCCCGGCTTGAACGTATCGAGCAATTGCAGCTTGTCCTTGATGGGTGTCGCTGTTTTTTTTCCCATGAAAACTCGCCTTCGGTGTGCGATGTGATGTATTCTCCCGTTCATGCTATAAGGTTTTTCAAAAATATCTGGACAATCGACTTCACGAACCACTTGAGCTCCGATAACGAACGCATTTGGCTTGCCAGCCTTATAATTTTGGCGGGAGAAAGGTAAAAACGCCGGTAGGAATGCTTGAACGCCTTTTCAACGTCTTTTGCCTTGAGATCGCCGATTTCAAAGCTCGCGGACGAGATATTGTAACCATCGATGTCATGAACCTCATTCCCCTTTATAAACTTGCCAGAAGCTGCGATCATGTCGTACATCTTCGTACCAGGGAAGGGGACCGCCTTGAAAAACTGCGTGTAATCCAGCTTGAGTTGCCGGGCGAATTCAATGGTCTGGTACATCGACCGCGGCGTGTCTTGCGGGTGGCCGAGGATGAAGTAGCCGCACGAGATCATGCCGTGCTTGGCGATGAGCTTCACCGCGTTCTTGACCTTTGCCAAGTCCAGCCTCTTCCCTATCTTGTTAACGATGGCTTGGTCTCCCGATTCTATCCCGATGCCCACGTAATAGAAACCCGCGGCCTTCAACTTCGCGGCAAACCTGGGGGTGATCGTGTCCGCCCGGACGCCGTTGGAGAACAGGAAGTTGATGCCGAGATCGTTCGAGATGATCAAGTCAAGGATGCGTTCGGCGCGTGCCATGTCTTGCGTGAAATTATCATCTATGATGGGAACCGTTTTCACGTTGAATTTTTCCTTGAGGTAGACGAGCTCGCGGAGAACGTTCTCCGGCGACCTTGACCGGTACTTGTACCCGTGCACGAGCTTCGTGCAGTGGATGCAATCGTACGGGCAGCCCCTGCTGGTCATGACCGGGTACAGCGGGTACCCCCTCGCGTAAAACTGGTACTTCCGGCTGTCGGGGAGCATGTCCCACGCGGGGAAGGGAAGCGAATCGAGGTCATCGTTGAACGGCCGTGGCGGTGTTAGCACGGTTTCCCCGGTGGCTGGGTCTGGAAAGGCAATACCCTTGATCTTGCCCCAGCGTGCTACATCATGAAAATTATCCAGCAATTCAACAAGAGTTTGCTCTCCCTCGCCGATCACGACGGCATCAGCCACGTGCGTGTCCAAGAGATGCTTGAATTCGACGGTTGCCCACGGCCCCCCGAAAATAATGGGGATGCCGGGGTGCAAGCGCTTCAAGCACCTCGCAGTGATGGTTCCTTTCCTTCCCGTGGCGATGTTGGTCGATATGCCGATCAGGTCCGGGTTAAACCGTGCAACGCGGCGTTCCAGCTCGCGAACGCCCATGTTCTCGGCCATCGCGTCGATGGCTTGCACGTCGTGTCCTGCCCCTTTAACGCATGCTGACAGGTAGCCCAGCGATAGGGGCGGGTGAAACGGGATGTCCCACGTGAAGGCGCGGCCGAGGAACATGTTGGGGACAAGCAGCGTTACTCTCATCGTGACTCGTGACCGGCGGGAATTCTTGAAATTTTCGTGTGCCGCGGGAAAAAGGAAAAATATTTTTTTTTGTTTTTGTTAAAAATCCAGTTCCTTCAGCTCGGGGGGATGGATGTAATCGAGGTACCGGTCCGCGACCTTACCGGTCCTTGCATCGCCCGCGTGGATCAAGAGACGGTACTTGAACGTTATGGTACCACCATTCTTGAGCAGGTAATCCCCGTGAAGTTCGTTGTTCGTGAAATACTTCAAGCCGAAGGGGTTTGCCGAGAACAGACCGTAATCCCTCACGTGCCACCACGTCGGGTACTGGAATGATCGTGGATGTTCCATGATCGCCATGCCCGCGTTGAAGCCGTTCACGGTGCCCGAGTAGTCGCACCACGGGGCACGCTTGCCCCAGCACTCGTTCTCGGTCCTTGCCCCGAAGCAGTTCTCGATCAAGCCACCCTTGTCGCCGTCCATCGTCGTGGCCACGCGCACCGACAGGAAACCGCCCTCCTTCGTGTCGCCGAACATGACGTCGCCGTGGCGAGCTGCCAGCGCGATGTCGAAGTCGATGGCTTGCATGCCCCTTGGGAGATTGTACACCCTGATCTCGCGTTTTTCATCCAAGCTGTTCTCATCGTCCCCGTACTTATTTCGCCATTCCACGTCCATCGATATCCTGCCTGCCGCGACTGCTGCTGGTGAGAACACGGGCTTCACGGGTACCTTTTGAAAGCCGTGCATGCCCCCGACAGACCAGTGATCGACCTCGGCCACCTCGCCATAGGCTGTCCACACGCTACGGTGGTGGGGATGGTCGTTCGTCTCGCCCTTCACGCCTTCCTTGCACGGGTAGTTCCTGGTCATGCCTTGTCCGTGCGGGCCGAGCAGCGGGTACAAGTAGGGCCGTTCCGCGTCGTTATAGTGGAAGGTCGTGAGCTGTTCTCCCTTGACCTTGATCTCGATCTCGTTATCGTTTTTCTGCTTCATGCCGACCGGGGCCTTCGCGAGAAACTCGATTTTCCAGCCAGGCCCTTCCTCGTCCAGTTCCAGTTCCAATTCTTGGTAGGGCGATAGATAAGGCACGACAAGGGCGATCTCGGTCTTGCCTTCCTTGTTCGTCCACGCGTCGGCCGGGTACCACGCGTCCTTCTCCTCGTCCTTGAACCAGACGATGCCGGTTGCCTTATAATCTTTCTTCAATACCTTGGTTACCGGGCAGTTGAAACGTTCGTGCGTGCCCGCCAAGATCACGATTGCTAGGTCCATGAAAAATAGGTGGGATGTTGGCGTTAAAAACCTTTAGTTTTCCCTTGCAGTATCCTTCCAACTCGCTGGCCGGAACCCGAGCACGGGGTCTGTCTGCCCCGCGTCCTTGAACGCTGAGGCCCGTTCACGGCATGGCTTGCATTTCCCGCACGGTGCATCCCCGTCGAACGCGCAACTCCATGTCCACTCCAACGGAACACCCAATTCGATTGCCATGCGAACCACGTCTGCCTTCGTCTTTCCCTTCAAAGGGACCAAAAATTTCGGTGCCACGGCCTTGGTGCCCACTTTCAAATTCTCGACGAGGGTTTCGAGTTGCTTGAAAAAGCCTTCGCTGGCGTCCGGGAGCGGGTCGCTGGAGATGTGACCCGAGATGATGAATCTTGCCCCGTGGATGTCCGCGAAATAGGTCGCTATCGCGTTGAACAGCAAGTTCCTGTAAGGCACGTAATAATCGCTCGCCCCGAAGATGCTCGGGACACGGTACCCTTGGAGCTTGAGTTCGAGCACCTCATAGAGGTATGGCACGTCAACCTCGGTCACGTGAATTCCAATGCGGGAAGCGATCTTTTCTACCGCGAGTAGTTCCCTGAGCGGCCGGTTCGGGTACCGTATGGACACGGGATGCACGTCATACCCGTTTTTTCTCGCCCAGTAGAGCGTGTTGATGGAATCGAGCCCTCCCGAGAGGAGCATCACGGCCCCCTTCTCGGGTACAGGTTCGCTTGGTTTCAAGATCTCGTCTATCGCATCTCGGATCGCGCCATCGACCGGGCGAAATTCGTGCTTGAGCAGGATGGCGCGCAATGGCGCGGGGTCTCCCCGGATGTCGTGCTGCAAGAAATCGTAATTCTCGTCCCATACTGGGTCCGCCGTGGCCGTGGGGCATGTTTCTATGACGGGAGGTGATATTTTCACGCCAAGGTTGGAAACGGCCTTGAAGACCTTCATGACCATGGTCTCGATGGTGATCGTGTCTGGCCCGACCACGTCGAACGTCTTGCCATCCGTGGCCGGGGATCCAGCTGCTTCCAGGATCGCATCCACTGCATCATCGATGCTGATGGGCTGGAGTCGTGCATCCGGGCTCGATGGCACGATGATGCGGCCGTTTGCCATGTCAGTCAAGATTTGCCTGACGAAATAGCTCCCCCTTCCAACGATGAACGAGGGCCGCAAGATCGTGAACGGGATGCCACTTTCCATTATCCTTTTCTCAGCATCGCGTTTCGTGTGGTAGTAGACCATCGCGGGCTCGTCCATCTCGCCCAGCTCGGCCGTCCCGAGACCGCTCATGTAGATTATCTTCTTCACGCCCGCTTGTTTCGCCGCGACAAGTACCTTTTCCACGATGCCGACGTTCACGGCTTGCATCTCGTCTTGCCTCCCGCGCCCGATGGCAATGGTGTGTACCAAGACATCTATTCCTTGAATGGCATTAACGAGATTTTCGATATCATACCTCGAAACGACCGTTGCCTTTCCGCCTGCTTTTTTTACCTCTTCCGCAGCCTCGTCATTCCGTACGATTCCCGAAACATGATATCCGCGGGCTATGCATGCCCTTACCACGTTCGAGCCGGTGAACCCGTTCGCGCCCATGACCGCGATTTTCATGCTTCCCATGATGCTATCAACTGGGGCATGGTGTATATATTTATAGGCGTGGCGTGGAGCTTTCGAGTAAAAGCTAGACCATCTCTCGGCGATCTGGATTGGAACGAGAAGCAAACCGCGTTAACGCGAAGGAGAGTCAAAAGGACATTATCAAGACGTATGCAGAGCACGTGAACAAGCCAAAAGCAAACTTTTTCAAGGATATTGGCTTGGGCGTGGTTCAAGGAAAACGAGAAGGTATTTACATCTGGACTCTTGAAGGAAAGCGGAAAAACGAAGCCCCGGTGCAATTAATCGACTGCCGGACGGCCGGTGGAACGTTCAACCTTGGACATCGGCACCCCGCGGTCCTGGCTGCCATGCGCGAGGCGCTTGACGCGGGCCTCGACGTGGGCGATCACCACATGATAAGCCAGCAACGAGCGTTGCTCGCCAAGAAGATGGCTGGCTTGCTCCCGCCCGGGATCACCAAGACGCAATTTTGCTCGGCGGGCGGGGAAGCCGTCGACCTCGCAATCAAGTTAGCGCGCGGGATCACGAAACGCAAGAAGGTCGTCTCGGCAATCGGGGCATACCATGGGGTCACTGGCGTTGCCTTGGCCGCGGGAAGCCCGAAATTCAAGTCTCCTTTCTCGTGGGATTTACCTGATTTCACGCAAGTGCCATTCGGGGACGTCCTGGCAATCGAGCAAGCCTTGGATGACCGGGTCGCGTGCGTGATATTCGAGACCATTCCTGCCACCGGCGGCATCCTCATCGCGCCCGAGGGGTACTTCGCGCGCGTGCGCGAGCTGTGCGATGCCCACGGGATCGTCATGATCGCCGACGAGGTCCAGGCCGGCTTGGGCCGGACGGGCGACATGTGGGCTATCTATGGTGGATTGTATGAAAACGAGAAGGTCATCCCCGATATCATTGTTCTTGCCAAGGGAATGAGCGGTGGGATTTATCCCATGTCCACGTGCAGCTACAAGCCTTATATCGAGGCCGTGTTCGAGCAAGACCCGTTCTTGCACATCAGCACGACGGGTGGCTCCGAGCTCGGGTGTTACGTCTGTGGAAAGATGCTTGATCTCCTATCTGCACCCGAGTTCCTTGGCCACGTGAAGCAAATGGGCGTGAAACTCGGAAAGGCACTCGTTGACCTCGGACGGAAGCACGACGTGCTGGTGACCGACGTGCGCGGTCGCGGGCTCATGTGGGGCATTGAATTCATCAATGACAAGTACGGTCTCGGGTACACGCTCAAGATGATAGAAAATGGCATATTCGCCGATTATTGCGGGAACAACGAGAAGGTCGTGAAGCTCATGCCCCCGCTCGTCGTGCGACCCGATGAAATCGACCTGATCGTCGCCCGGTTATCGACCGCACTGGATGGGTTACCACACCCAAAACAACAAACAGGTGACTGATGCAATGGATATTGACAAGGATGTCCTCGCGGAGTTCGAGCGCACGATCGACACGCTCCATCCCGACAAGGGCGGTATCCCGATACACATTCTCGGTTTCGGCGAGATTTCACTCGTGTTCGAGTTTATATCTGGCAAGAACACGGGCTACGCGTTCAAGCGCCTTCCAATATTTGATTCGGAGGAGCAAGTCACGAGGCACATCACGGCGTACCTCGAATACAACAAGCTATTATCCGAAAGAATCGGAATACGCGTGCCGGAAGCCGGTGCCGAGTGGTTCCCCGCGGGCAACGGGAAGATCACCTTGTACTGCATCCAGGGGAAGATCGATCCGGCAACGGTGGGAAACAAGGTGATCCACGCCGTGAGCACGGACGAGATCGGACGGTTCGTTCGTGCAGTCCTCCTGGAGCTCAAGAAAATCTGGCTTTTCAACAAGACCAATCGATCCATCCAAGTCGGCATCGATGGCCAGATATCGAACTGGTCAGTCAAACATTCAGACGGGGTGCACTTACCCGAATCTATTAACTTGGATTACCTCGATACCAGCACCCCGATGTTCAGGATCGATGGCGTGGAACAAATGGACGCCGTACTCTTCTTGAAAAGCGCGCCGGGCATCACGCGGGGTGCGCTGATGGGCATGCTCGAGGAGGTCGTGAACAGGTACTACGACTTCAGGTTGGTGATCAACGACTTAATAGCGAACTTCTACAAGGAGCAGTTGCCAGGTGCCATCCCTGGCGTGGTTTCCGTGGTAAACGATTTCATCGCCAACGACATTCCCGACTATGGGGTTGCACCGTTCACCGTGGATGAAATAAAAACCTATTACAAGCGTGACAAGCAGATCTGGACGATATTCCAGGGCTTGAGACGTCTTGATAGGTTCGTGAAGACCAAGATCATGCGGAAGGCGTACGACTTTTACCTCCCTGGAAAAATAAAGCGGTAGACATGGCGCTCGCAATGAAACCTATTTTTTTAACAAGTCGTTGTACGTGGTTGGCCTTCTCGTCTTGATGTCCTTTGCTTTCCTTTCGACGTCATCCATGGTCAATGATACCACCTTCACCGTCTCCCACGGCATGCAGCGGGCAATCACCTTCCCAGCGGGGCTGCAAGCCAAGGACATCCCGTTGATCCTCGGCCACGCGTGGTTGACGGATACCACGTAACATTTATTCTCGTAGGCCCTGGTCTGCATCAATCTGGTATTCCAACCCATGGCAAAATTGCCCGTGGCTGCCGGGTTGAAGATGATTTTCGCCCCGTTTACCCTCAAGATGCGCGCGGGCTCTGGCAGCTGCCGGTCGTAGCAGATCATGACGCCAAACGGGACGTCGCCACCGTCGATGTCGGCATGGAACACGGGATACTGCTCCCCGTGCTTGTAGAATGTTGCCTCCTTGTTGCCGTGGGTCGAGTGCACCTTGAAATACCTGCCACCCTCGGTGCCGTCGGGGTTGTACACGATTGCCGCGTTGCGACGTGCTGTTCCATCCATGGCCGACATGCAAGCTATGATGTATATGCCGAGGGCCTTCGCGAGGTCCATGAATCCCCGGGTATACACCGAGTTCGCTGGATCGACGCAATACCTGCCTGGCTCTTCTTGAAACGCGGGCTTGTCAAAGGCATAACCATCCAACATGCATTCGGGGGTGCACACGATGCGTGCCCCGCGATCCGCTGCTTTCTTGATGAGGATTTTCGCCCTAGCGTAATTGGCCTCGAGATCGAGCCGCTTCGTGGCCACCTGGATGATCCCGACCTTCACCTTTAGGTTCGATGCCCGCCTGCTGTCATCCACGTGAGGTCCGCTCCAATGCATTCGTGCTTGGGTCGATATTCTTGAAATGGACGCATTATCTTATAAAGCACGTTGTCCCTATTCGGGCCATGCTACGACCGGGACGGCTCACCTCGAAACAACGGCGGCACGTCGCGGCCCTGATTATCGGGGTCATGATCCCCGCCTCGTTCGCGTGGTATGTCGGCTCGTGCTTGAACTCGTTGCTCGTGTTCGCGGATTACTTGAATGAAAGCGCGCCAGTGGATTATGGTTCCTTGATCATGGCAAACGAAACCCGCCTCGCCGAGATGGCAACCGAATTCGAATTTTACCTCCAGAGGGACAATCTCCCGCTCAATTACACGCTCACGGCTTACTGGGAAGACACGAATTACACCTCAATTGCCGGGTGGGGGACCTCCGGGGACGCGGCGATATGGACCGGTATGACCCTCGCCATGGCTGCGTTGCGGTACGCGTCGATCAAGCAAGAGGGAAACGCGTCGAGGACGGCGGGCGCGATTGACCTTGTCAGGCGCTTGGCGAGTGGGGTCGGTTTGCTGCTCGCCGTGCCGAACGGTGGCATCGGTCCTGACTATCCGGGCGTCCTAGCTCGCAGCGTATCGCCGAAGAACTGGAGCATTGCTCATCCGGGAATAAGTGGCTTCGATTACGTGAACGGTGCCGATGGCGTTGACGTGTTCGATGGGGCGGGTGCGTATAGCGACTGGCTTTGGATAGGCTACCCGTCCCTGGATCAATATTCGGGCATCATCATGGGCATCAGCTGCGCGGCAGCACTGGTCGGTGACGATGACCCGTGGGTTGACGCGCTCATGGCACTGCTCTCGGCACAGATCATCGAACACTTCCGGAAAACGAACTGGAACCTCGTGGACGGGAACGCGCGCACCACGGGCCAGTCATTCCAATGGATGCCCGAGCACACGTCGTACTGGGTGCTGGCAACGGTGTTCATGGGGGTGCTTACAGATCCCGTCAAGTACACGCCCCTTTACCATCACTGGGCATACGATCGCGGCTATGCCGATTACAAGATGCTCGACATCGACTTGGGTTACTTTTCCCTGTTCAATTATTTTTCCATGAACATAAACTGGGTCATATTCTATGCCATGGCCACGTTCGAGACCGATCCTTCCTTGAAATGTCTGTACACGAGGGTCATGGAGAATTGCCTCTACCAGGTCGCATCGAACCACCGGAACGCTTGGTTCAACATGGCTTACTTGCACGTGACTGGCAAGGACGACCCGAACATCCGTGCTGACGTGCTGGACCAGCTCATGCGGTTTGATGTCGAACGGGTACCCGGCGACCCGGCATCGAGGCGAATTCCAGAGCGTGGCTTGAACGAGACGGGCAATCGGTTCGAGGGCTTGATCCCGTCGAATTGGCCAGTCGTGGAGTTCCCGGGTTGGCTCGATGCAAACCCGGTGTATCCCGCGAGGCAAGTGAACGTCGCCGCGTATTTTACCGACTCCGAGTACTTGGCGGTGCCTAAAACGGCGGAACAGTACCAGTGCGTCGATTTCTTGTGGCAGCGGTCGCCGTGGGAAAGGAACACCTACTCGCCTGCCCTACGCCAGGATTCGGGCTTGGCCTTCTTGCTCCCGTATTACATGGCCAAGTTTAACCACACGGAGGCGGTGAACGAATGATAGGCGACACGCGGGACGTGCACGTCGTTACCGTTTCGACCATCCCGGTGGCCCGGCTCGTGGCCATCGCCATGCTGCTCGCTGCAAGCTTGCTTGCCATGGCCGTGTTCGACACTGGGACGGGCCGTTACGTGCCGACCGGGTCCGTGTTGGGCTTTCAAGGGCCATCTTATTTTTACGTGACCGGGTTGTGGACGTTCGTTGGTTGTGCTTGCATGGGTGTGGCCACCGTCACGGGCTGGCGTGAGTACAAGGTGCGTGCAGACGTGGAGCACCTCACCATCGGGTCAAGGTGGTTCTTGTCGATCGGGAAGCGGGAAAGGAACGTTCCGTTGCAATCGATACGCGTGGTCACGTTTCGCAGGCATCCCGGTCCGGGTGCGATTGCCGGCGTGGTGGTCGGGTGTGGCTGGACTGGTTTCTTGCTCCAGCTCTCGATACCCACGATGCTCTTGCCTTTTTCGCAAGGCATTCAGGTTACCGGCATCGTGCTTGCCGTGGTTGCATCTCTCGTCATGGCATGTTGCTTCATTTCCGCGTGGCGTCCCGGGTTGCTGGTGTCGGTCATCCACGATGCCGGCGAGGAAGAGTTGCGTTTCCCTGGCACGGTGCGACCGGGAGATGTCGAGGCCACCATCGCTTCCATGCTTTCCAAGGCTGGGCTGGACCGCGTCCTTCCTGTTGGTGGTGATCAGGTTCACCCGCGTGGCGGTCTTCTTTCGCAGAAGTCCGTTGAATGGGTCGTGAACGTGGGGATCGCGTGTTTTGGCTTGGTTGCCGATGTTTTGATAACAACCGGGCTCGTCCTTGTTCCCATCAACCACGTGATTGCTTGGTCATTGGTGTGCTTTGGCCTGCTCATGACGGGTGTCTTGAAAAACGAGGATACAAACGCGCGGTGGATGCATTCTCATGCAATGGATTCAAGACGTGAGCTCCTGCACATCACGCGGGAAAGGTTGCTCGTGCTGCCGCTTGCCATTTCCATGGTTGCCGTTGGTTGCGCTGCTTACTTGGCGGGAAAAATGGCCGGGATGGCAGCGCGCGGTGCCACGGTACCGGCCGTGCAAATCATCGTGCACGCGGTGCTTGCCACTATGTTGATGGCGTGGGCGGTGCATGTCACCCTTCCCCGCGGGGATGAAGGAGAAAAAGGCCTTTCCGGCAAGGCAATTTCTCCCCGGATTGCCATGTTCTCGTTCTCTATTCGTATCATTCGTTGGACACCTCGACCCGTGTCCTGGCCCGTTGCGAGGGCACTGCTCGGTGTCGTTTTCGTGGGGGCGATGTTCCTTTCAGGGCTCGCCTCGCTGTAGACCGTGATAGAAGAATTATGTGGCATCGCCACGATTTTAGTCAATGTTTAAATAGCGCCTCCGCGGTTAAGTTCGTAATCATGGACGCGACATTCATCACCTGCGTGATAGCCATTTGGGTCTACGAAGGCTTTAGCTTGAAATACCTCGATCAAATCGTGGACGAGGGCCGAATCGTTCAACGAGCATTCATGTGGCTCGTCATGGTGGTCGCGGGCGTGGCTTCGGCCGTGTTGATGGCGTTTGACACCTTCACGAGCGGCTCCGTGCTAGCGTTGATACTTGGCATGATCCTGTCGCGGAAAATCGACCACAAACTCTGGATCATGCAAATCATGTTCGTGCTCGCTTCGTACGTTTCATGCGTGGTAGTTCTAACAATTTCCTCGCCAGCCAGCCTTCCCGCGTTCTGGGATGTTGTCGTCATCTTCGTGATCGTCTTGATTTTTTCGGTTGCAGACGAGATATTCCACGAATTCGCTTCGAAACGTGGACGCGTGCTGCATGCCATCGGTGATTGGCGCGGACGCGTGCTGCATGCCATCGGTGATTGGCGCGTTATCATGAAGATCATCGCGGCCTTGCTCCCGTTCTTCCTTCCATACGTTTTATGGTATCACGCCATCGCGTGGATCTCGTTCGATTTGGTCTACCAGTTCACGGCATACCATTACGAGCGTGCCCGCGACCATCCCGAGAAGGACCGAGCCGCGTTGAACAAGGAGAACATTTTCGATTAGCGAGCCTCCCGCGAGGGCATGCCGGATTGGCATCCTTTAGATGCAATCTATCCTATTCCGTACCATTAACCTCTTCAACAGCGAGAGATGAATGCGTTCCCGATGAGACCTCGTACCGAGTACAAGCCTTATACGGTTTTATGGGACTTCACCATCAAATGCAACCTGAAATGCGTGTATTGCTACAACGATTACACCAAGATCGGGGAGCCAGTCGCGTTCGACCAAATTCAATACGGTAAGACCCCGCCCGCTGCCCAGCCCGACCTGACGGTTGACCAGATCCGTTCACGGGTGCTGCCACAATTCGCGGAATGCGACGTGCGGTCGGTCTGTTTCTCCGGTGGCGAGCCGCTCATCCGATGGAAGGACTTGATGGCGATCGCGCCCGATCTCCTTGACATTGGCATCGAGGAAGTGCTGGTCGCGACGAACGGCACGATGCTAACGCGTGAACATGTCCGGGAGTTCAAGCGGGCGTTCAAGGGCATCGAGCCCTTTTTCTTATCGATCCCGTTGGATTCACTAGACCCGGTGCAAGTGGCCAAGGTGCGGCCACCGTTGCCGAACGTTCTGGAGCGGTCCAAGGCCGCTATCGACCTTGCCCTGAAGGAGGGCATGATCGTGACGGTGGAGACGGTCATCGGCCGGAATAACATCGACGAGATGCAAGGCATCATCGATTATATATCATCAAAGGGGTCGACGTGCTTTTCCGAGATATACCCGTTGTTCCTCGAGGGTCGTGGCAAGGAGCGGGAGGACCTTGCCTTGACGCCCGACGATGCACGTCGCTTCGACGAGACGCGCATGCGAAATTTCGGGAAATGCTTGACGTGGGATCACGTCCCGTTCATTCCTGACCCCGAAGTATGGAAGGAACTCAAGGAAAAGGCGCGCATCGCCCAGATCACGGAAGGTTGCATAGCCGGGCGCGAATACGTGCAACTCGACCACGCGGGGAACATCTATCCCTGCTCGTTCTTGCGCATTTACTGCGGGAACATGATGGTTGATTCCCTCAAGGACGTGTGGGAACGCAACGAGATGCTGGTGCGCTTCAGGAATCGCAACGTGGGTGGAAAGTGCGGTACCTGCAAGCACAACGAGACGTGCGGTGGTTGCAGGGCACGAGCCTACACGGAGACGGGTGACCCGTTCGGGGGCGTCGAGTCATGTGCAGGTGGTCCAGACGGGCATCCATTCGAGGCAGAGTTCACCCGCATCTTCCTCGATACATTCAAGCAACAATACCGCATCGTGAAGTCGCTCGAAGTCCTGAAAGCCTTGCACCTGCACGGTTTTCTCCGGAAGCTCGGCGTTCGTGGTGTATGATTTTTTAAACTCGTAGCCCCCTTTTTCCTACGGATTGAAATTTTTTTCAAGAAATTAGTTAAAATAGATCACCCGTTCATTTTTTTCTGAAATCATTTGCCAATTTTTCATTCTCGCGAGAAAAAAAGAAAAACTTGTTCAATCCATTCCCGGCTAATGGCCTAATATTGCACTTCGTATACCTCTATTCTTATTGCAATTAAAAATAGGATATTCTCTTGATAAATGTGATTGAACAAAAATGCTACGAACGAATTTTAAGTTGATCACCTTGTGATCGATCGAAATCTCACTAAGGCTTCTACGATTGCTTCAAAAAGTGATGAAACATGACGAAATATTCAATGACCACGCACCGCAACTCCATGATAGGAACGCGCACGCGCGTCGAGGATTCATGCGAGAGCGGTTTGTGTCCCATTTGTATTGCCGATTGCTCTGTCTTCTGCGAGGTGAGCAAGGCTGCACTTCGCGGTCGGGAAACCATTTACCCGTTGCGTGAGCAGTTCGGCAACTCTACTGCAGGGACGCCAAAAGATTTCGGGTTGTCCTTCGGTGACTTCCAGATCATGTTCGAGGTCCGGGGCGCCAAGGGCATCGAGGAGGACATGGACAAGACCATTTTCCCCAACGTGGATATTATGTCCCGCTGGGGCAACATCCACCAGAAGGTGCCCATCGTTATCGCGGGCCTCGGGTCGACCTACGTTGCCAAGCGCAACTGGGAAGGCTTGGCAATGGGGGCTGCAATGGCTGGCTGCTCGCTCACGGTAGGTGAAAACGTGTGCGGGATGGATAGCAATGCGAAGTTTGAAGAAGGCGGGAAATATCCCCGTGTCATAGACACCGAGGACATGAAATTCCGCGTGAAATCCTACCGCGAGATGTGGGACGGCGCGCACGGCGATATCATCGTCCAGCGGAACGTGGAAGACACCCGCCTTGGTGTCTTCGAATACGTCACGAGCAAGCTTGACGTCGTCTCGCTCGAGGAGAAGTTCGGCCAGGGTGCGAAGGCTATCGGCGGCGAGGTGCGCCTTGAAACCTTGGAGCGCGCCCAGTTGCTCGCGAAGCGCGGTTACCTCGTCATTCCCGACCCGTTCGATCCCACGGTCATCGAGCAGTGGAAGGCTGGTCTCATCCCCGATTTCGAGCGGCATTCCCGAGTTGGCATCACGGATACCAGCAGCTTCCTGGAAAACTTGGACAAGCTCCGTGGCATGGGTACGAAGAACATCTTTATCAAGACGGGCGCATATAGGCCGTCCGCGACCGCGTGGATCATCAGGCTCGGCGTCGAGGGAAAGGTTGATGGCATGACGTTTGACGGCGCCGGTGGCGGCACGGGCATGTCACCGGTCACGATGATGAACGAGGGTTCCATCCCCACCGTCTATCTCGAGGCGCTCGTGGTAGGGTGCTTGGACATGATCAAGAAAAAGAAGCCCGGTGTCAAGATTCCCACGATTGCCATTGCAGGTGGTTTATCGAACGAGACGCACATGGTCAAGGCGTTCGCGATGGGTGCGCCATACGTCACGACTTTCGCGATGGCGCGTGCCCCGATCACCGCGGCAATGAAAGGCGCGTTCGTTGAAGCAACGATCAAGGACGGGAAAGTCACCCCGGCCATGCTCCAGTCCCTTGGATTCGAGAACAAGAAGGAGCCGGAATCGCTCACGATGGCGCAAGCATTCGTGTGTTATGACGAGCTCAAGCGCAAGTACCCCGGGAAGAGCATCCCCGGTAGTGCCGTTGGCGTGTACACGTATTTCGCGAACCGTCTCGGTGTTGGTCTCAAGCAGCTCTTGGCGGGCATTCGTAAGTTCAAGGTTAACTTGCTCGACCGCAATGATATTGCTTGCTTGACCGATCGCGCGTTCGACGTGTGCCATGCGTGGAACCTCTGCATTCACAGGCAATAGACCCTCGACATCGAGGACGTGAAGAACCAGATATTCAGCGGCAATAAGCAAGCATGCAGAGCAACGGGACGCTGCTCACGCCTGCTATGATAGATGACCTCAAGTCAGCCGGGCTTGACCAGATCAACATCACGTTGAACGCCATGGACGAGCGACTGTTGAAACGGCTGTCGGGGCGCGAGGATTTCAACCGGGATGCCTTGATCGCTCATTTGAGACTCGTGCTCGAGACCGGTATTGACTTGGTGATAACCCCCGTGTGGTTCTTCGGGTTGAACGACGGCGACATCGAGGAAATCATCGCTCTGTACAAGATGTTCAAGGACAGGTATGGCGATCACGTCAAGCTCGGGATACAGAATTATCTCGTGTAAACGACCGGCCGGAAAATCGGCAAGATCAAGCAACGCGACTTTTCCTACTTTTACAAGCGCCTCAAGGAGCTTGAACGACAGAACAAGGCCAAGCTGCTGCTCGGTCCCTCGGATTTCGGGATACACCCCGCGCCCACCTAT
Organism: Promethearchaeota archaeon; assembly: GCA_041305945.1. GTDB lineage: Archaea > Asgardarchaeota > Lokiarchaeia > Sigyniarchaeales > Sigyniarchaeaceae > JBGLND01. Next base: position 61,168 of record JBGLND010000001.1, on the reverse strand, counting down.
AAATCCCCCGTGATAGAACAACTCGAGCAAGGGGCATTGGATAGCGTTGATATCGAGATTTTATCCCCCGGCAGACAACAGCGCGAATATATCGGGCGATTGCGCGACGGGTGGGGTGTCAAGGTGGTCGATTTCACGGGCACCATCGACCCGGCGTCCCGTGCCACCGTCTCGGTGCCCGCCAGGAAGGTCGAGCCAAGGGGAAGCTTGGTTTCTATCGTTTTCGGGAACCGGTAGGCGGGCCTTGAAGCGCTTCCATCAACGGCAAGCCTTAAAACGCTTTCATTACTGCATCCCCTCACTACAACAGCGATTTTGTATGCTTGCCGCTTGGCGTCGCTGGTCACGTAGGAGCACGGGCGCGCCCGACGGGCGCGCCACGAAATCGTGCACACCAACGCGTTGTTTACAGAACGCGCGTTACCAGGAGTGTTAGAAACATGTCAGAGGAAATTCCCGTAGTTGCTTTGGTAAGTGGAGGGAAAGCCACAGGCGGTCCGCCATTGGGTCCAGCCCTCGGTCCCCTCGGTGTCAACACGGGTGCAGTAGTTGCGAAAATAAACGAGCTCACGCAAGAGTACGCTGGCTTGAAAGTCCCGGTTATCGTGTGGGTTGACAAGTCCAAGAAGCCTGCAGCGTTCAGGGTCGAGGTTGGCACGCCCCCAGTTTCCGCGCTCATGATCAAGGAGCTCGGCATCGAGAAGGGGTCGGGTGAACCTAACAAGACCAAGGTTGGCGACCTGTCCATGGACCTCGTCGTGAAGATCGCGAAGACCAAGAGGGCAAAAATGACCGCGAAGACCTTCAAGGCAGCCGTGAAAACGGTGCTCGGGACCGCGGTGAGCTTGGGCGTGACGATCGACGGGGGAAAGGACCCGCGCGTTGTGCAACAAATGGTCGATGACGGCGAGTACGATGCCGTGATCGTCGAATAAACCGCTTGAACGAGGGTAAACGTAAATGTCCTATCACATGAACGAAATCCAGAAAGCCACGCAGCAAGCAATCGTGGATGGCGAGAAGAAAAGGAAGCGGAAGTTCGAGGAGTCCATCGACGTGATTATCAACCTGCGCAACGTGAACCTTAAGGACCCGACGAAACGGTTCAACAACGAGCTGGAATTGCCCAATCCCGTGAACCCGGACCCGAAGATATGCTTCTTCGTGGACGGGGACCAGCTTGTCGAGGCTAGCCGGCTGAACGTGGACGCGATGAACAAGGACAAGATGGAAGAGATGTCCAAGTCCGATAAGGCCTCGCAGCGAAAGTTCGTGAAGAAATACGACTTCTTCATCGCGAACTCGGAGATGATGAAGAACGTCGCAAAGAACTTTGGCAAGCTTTTCGGTCCCAGGGGCAAGATGCCCAGGCCACAACCGCAAGGGTATGGCGTCATCGGTCCGGGAGATAGCATTGCCCCCTCCATTGAACGCTACAAGAAGATCGTCCGGGTCAAGTTGGTCAAGGACCCGGTCATCCAGTTCAAGGTCGGCGTGAAAGGCATGGACCCCAAGAAGATCGCGGAGAACTTGAAGATGGCCGTCGACTTCATCGAGCACAAGATGGAAAAAGGACGGGCCCAGATCAAGTCAATCATGATCAAGACGACGATGGGGCCAGTGGTGAGGTTATCATGAGCAAGAGCACGACCAGGAACATCGCACCGGGCAAGCTCAAGGCTATCGAGGAGCTCAAGAAGCTCGCGGAATCCCACGGCACGATCGGTCTCGTGCGGGTCTCCAGCATCCCAGCAAACCGGATGACCTCGATACGGGCCAAGCTCAGAGGCATCGCCACCATCCGCGTCGCGAAAAAATCGGTCATGATGCGGGCGTTCCAAGAGGTGAAAAACAAGCCTGGCCTCATGGCGTTGCTCGACCAGTTCCACGAGAAGCGTGGACCTTCCGGCCTGCTTTTTTCGAATGAAAAAGCGATAAAACTCCGTCGCATGCTCGATGAAAACAAGTTTTCAAAGCGTGCAAAGGTCGGTGAGGTGCTATCAACGGATCTGGTGATCCCGGCATCGAACACGAAGTTACCGCCCGGTCCCGTCGTCACGGAATTTAGCGCCATCGGTCTTCAAACCAAGGTGCAAGACGGGACGATCTGGGTGTCCAAAGACGCGACCGTGCTCAAGGCCGGCGACCCCGTGGGTAACAAGCTCTACAGCGTGCTCGTGATGCTCAATATCAACCCCGTCGAGGTGCTCGTTGATCTCTACGCCGCGTTCGAGAATGACGAGATACTGACCAAGGACGTGCTCACGATCAACATCGAGGCTTACAAGGAAAAGGTGCTCGCTGCATATTCCAATGCCTTGAAGCTCTCGGTCGAGGCAGGGTATGTCACGCCGAAGAGTGCAAAGCTCGTCTTGTTGAAGGCGTACACGAGGGCAAAAGCCGTCGCGATGAAGCTCCCGATCATCTTCCCGCAATTCGTCAAGGAATACATCATGAAGGCCCAAGCGCAAGCACTAGCGCTTGATGCGGCCGTAAAAGGAGAACCGCTGGTAGCACCAGCTGCTCCTTCCAGCACCGGAACCGATGATGGCAATAAAAAGCATGACGACAAGGATGCTTCCAATGACAAGAAGGAAGAGGAAGCAGATGTTGGTCTCGGTGACTTGTTTGGCTGAATGTCGAAAAACTTATCATGAAGGAATCAAATAAACTGGAGTGATTGAACATGGAAAATGTATATGCCGGGCTCATCCTTCACGCGATTGGCAAGGACATAAGCGAGGATGCCATCGAAAAGATCGTGAAAGCAGCTGGTGCAACCGCCGACAAGGGTCAAATAAAAACGCTCGTCGCGGCACTTGGCGAGATGAAGATCGACGAAGTGCTCGCGAGTGCAACCATGATGGCTGCTGCTCCTGCTGCTGCGGCACCTGCTGCTGCCGGTGCTGCTCCTGCCAAGGAAGCCAAGAAGGAAGAGAAAAAGAAAGAGGAAAAGAAGGAAGACGACGAACCCGTTGGCCTCGATGCTTTGTTCGGGTAAAATCCTGTCCTCTTTCCTGTTTTTTGCAACCACCCTATTTTTTTTTCCATTTCGATGCCTTGAATGCACATCACGGTCGGGTTATAAGCCTCCCTTCATGAAATGGAACCATGGATTTCATGTCGATGCTTCGAGCAGAGGTGGTGAAGATAGATGCCACCATCACGCGCTTTCTTGAAAGCCGCGCTCGGGCCGTGGAGGACCCGTTCGTTCGGCATTACCACGACACCATGAAGCAGTACATGCTGGCCGGCGGGAAGCGGATGAGGCCGTTCCTCGTTATACAAGCATTTAAAGGATTGACCGGCGATAATGGTTACGAGGGCATTTACCAGCCCTCGATCTCGGTGGAGTTCTTGCATAACGCCTCTTTAATCCACGACGATATCATCGACAGGGACGATATGCGCCGGGGCACCCCCGCCTTCCATTTCCGGTTCAAGCGGTATTACGAGGACGCTGGGTACGAACACGCGGACGCTGGCCATTTCGGCACGACGATGGGTATCCTCGGTGGAGACTCGGCGTTTTTCCTCGGGATGGAAGCCTTGTTATGCACCTTCCCGTCTAGCTTGATCAAGGAAGCGATGGCATTATACACGCAAGCATTTCACGAGATCTGTGATGGCGTGCTTATGGAGATGAATTTCGTCCAGATTCGAACAGTTTCCGAAGCACAGTATATGAAAATGGTCTCGTTAAAGACGGCAGCCTTGATCGAGAAGTCCTTGCTCATCGGGGCGGCATTTGCAAGGGCTAGCAATTCATCGCGATCGGCCCTTTCCACGTACGCACGCAACCTCGGAATTGCCTTCCAGGTCAAGGATGACATCCTCGGGAGCTTCGGGGACGAGAAGAAAACAGGAAAGCCGTCAGCCGGGGATATCAAGGACGGGAAGAAAACGCTGTTGCTACTGAATGCACTGGAAAAGGCCAAGAAGGCGGATCAAGATTTCTTGAAATCCACGGTAGGCAAGGAAGGGATTTCTCCCGCAGAAATTGCTCGCGTGCGAAGTATTTTCTCTGGTAGCGGTGCAGTTGCTTATTGCGAGGGCCTCATCAAGAAGTGCAGCGATGCCGCCGTGAACGCGATGGATTCATTGGATTGCATCATGAGGCAAGACCAGAGGGCTGCCTTGAAAGGGCTTGTCGAGTCCAACATCATACGGGAGAAATAGAACGTGAAGATCATTGCAAGAAAGCCCAACAAGAATTTAATCGTGCTTTCAATCGAGACCCTCGATGATTTATGGGTGTTATTCAACGTGCTTGCAGTCGGTGATCAAGTGGAAGGCAAGACGAGCAGGCGCATCATCGTCACGGACCGTGAAGATGACAAGGGCGAACGGCGCATGGTCTACCTTAAAATCACCGTTGACCACATAGAATTCCACGAGTTCGCTAACAGGTTGCGGGCCAAGGGCAAGATCATCGATGGGCCCGACGATGTCACGCTGAACACCTACCACACGTTTAACATAGAAGTGAATTCGGTGATCGGTATCACCAAGGACGAGTGGACGCAGCCCGTGGTGCGGCTCATCAATGAGGCCGCCCACCGGCGAATCGTGCAGAAGGTTCTGGTCGTGGCCATCGATGCCGGGGATGCGGTCTTCGCGGAGATCGGGGATTATTACCAGAAAACATCCATGAGCCTGGCGGAAAACATCCCCGGGAAGAGATATGGTGATGTGAAGGACAGCGTGAACGCGAGGAATATGTTTTTCGCGGATGTCTTGAAGGCCATCGAGACCATGTCCAAGGATAACCAGTACAACAAGATCGTGATCACGGGTCCCGGTTTCACGCGCGAGCACTTCATCGAGTATTGCGTGAACAAGAATCCCTCCTTGAAGCCGGCGTTGGTCACCGAGGCTTCGAGCAGCGCGTCGGCAAGCGGGATACGGGAGTTGCTCAAGAAGCAAACGATCCAAGGGTTCTTGAAGGACGCGAGGATTATTCAGGAAACGGGACTGGTGGAGGAATTCTTCGCCCGTCTCGGCAAGGATTCTGGTCTTGCCGCTTACGGCAGCAAGGAAATCCAAAAAGCTGCAGAGCTCGGTGCCATCGAGAGCCTTCTCGTCACGGACGACGTGATGCGCCGGATCAACGCTGAAAAGGACCCATCCCTCATCTCGTTGCTGAAATCCGTGGAGGCGACACGGGGGAAAGTTATGATCATCTCGACATTGCACGACGCCGGCAAGCAAGTGCAAGGGATGGGAGGCCTTGCTGCATTGCTACGGTTCAAGACCGAGTATTGAATTACTGGCAATGCCCGGTTCCCGCACTCGTTATCGTTTCCAGAACCTTTTTCCTAGGTATATCAAGCTACGGGCGGTTTTTTCCGGGTTGGAAAAATCAGTGTCCTTGATTTCAAGGTTGCATTTCAACTTTCTCGTCAACCCCTTTTTCTGCCGGGCCTCGATGATGCCATTCAAGCCGCTTACAAATGCCTCCGATGCCGTCAAGTCGCCGGTTCCCAGTTCGTCCCCTTCCGTTGGTTGCATGCCCGCAACGGGGTCGAACGCTCCCTTGGAGTCTGCCAGGTGGACGTGGACAACCCGGTCGCCGAGGAGCACGTTCAACCGGTTCGGGTTCCTCGATTCCATGAACTCGTCATGTTCATGCGGGTAGATGCCCGGTGGTGTTTTCTTGATGTTCGTGCGATTGTATTCCCTTTCAAAATGAGTTGCCACGCGGGATAATATCCACGAATGACATATATCCAAGCAAATCCCAAGTCTGCTATCCATCGCGTTTATAGCTTCCAATTTATTGAATACGTGGATGAAATCATGTGAAACGATGTTGCTGTGGGTGAACGCGGGGATGTCGAACGGGTATGGAACGTTTTCCCATGCCAGTTTGCCATCATACCCGCTCTCCTCGAAAAAAGCGTGCATGATCGGGGGAAAGCTCTTCACGACGCGATCAAGCAAGGCCTCTTTTGCCTCCCGTGTCTGGTCCATGCCGTTCCACGCGTTCAGGGCGATGTTCGAGCCGGTATGGATAACCACGGTGTCGATCCCGGCCGCGACTGACAGGCGCGCGCACTGGCCTGCAAGCCGGAGAATGTTCCCTATGATTTTTTCATCGCCCGAGGCGAGGGAGAGCCTCGAGTCGCTCGTCGTGGGAAAGTGAAGGGATGCATGAACGCGTGCCCCGTGCTTGTTTTCAATCTCGTCCCTTACGTGGTGGAAGGTGTTCACTTGCTTCTCGATCGTTGCCGGGTCGAGCGTCCTGGGGAACACGACGAACTCGAACCCAACATCGGATGCGGGAAATGCATCCAAGAAGGCCGACGTGATACCCAGCCTGGCTTGGCTCTCGGCAGTGCTCGAAAAATCGCACGTGTGGGTCGGGATGTAGTGCTTGAAAAAATCAAAATCTTGTACATGGGACATGGGGTGAACCGGGTGGTTTTATTTATATTTTCAATATCCCGATGATGATTTTCGAGAAATCATCGAGCTTGTCCGTGTATATTTTTGTCTCGGCGCCCTTGGTCATCGCAAGGAAGTACAGTGACGTCGATTCTCCTTGCTTGTATAGCTCGATGAAGACAAATGCATACTCGCTGATCAAGACGGTCATCTCCTTACGCTTTCCCACTTTTTTCCAAGAATCGAGCAACGTGAGGAAATAAGGGGTTGATGCCCGCAAGATGTCCTTGGCCTCATCTGTCTGGTAATGATTGCCGATGATGAGGGAGTTGGAATCGAGGAGCAAGAGTGCTTCGAGGCCAGTCGTGTTACTGAATTCCTCGAGAGCCTTATCGAGCAGCTCACTTCTCGGGATGATTTTCATCATTATCTCCGAGAACGCGGACGTGATGGACCAGATATCAAACACGGACGTGAGCTTGAATTCCACCTTGAACTCGCCGGCTTCTTTGCACGTCTTGACGATCTTCTCTTTCAATTCATCTACCCGCTTCGTCATTGTCCCTTCAAGCTCGTTCTCCGTTTCAGGGTCGCCGTCTACAAGGATGCGCTCCGTCTTGTGAAAGAAGACGAAAATTCGCGGATTGATGTTCAAGCTCTTGAACTCTACCAGCATGTCCTTGAAATACGAAAGGGACTCGTCATACCGGACGGTATCTTGCGCGTCGATGACGTAAATAACTGTTTCCGTCTCTGCAAAGTAAACGGGTTGCTTCAAGTAATTGATCAAGTATTTTTTCTGGCCGCCCAAGTCATGTGCCACGAAATGGTGTCCCAAGTAGGTGAAATTACTCCGTTCAACCATCTTGGTGGGAGCCAATGTTGCAAGCTTTGCTAAACTTCGCTGCAGTGTCAAAATTATCGTGGATTTTCCGCCATTATCGAGGCCTGTAAACACTATCTTCCGGAAAATCGTTTCATCGTCTTTTAGTTGTGATATTTGCATGGCTTGCCCACCGAGTTTTGTTTATCTTTAACCCTCGTTCCCTTTTATTTCTGCTTATTTCTCGCCAAAGCACCACCTTACGGTGACGCGAGTATGTCGGTTTGGTGTGATGGCATGCCGGGCATGATTGCACGAGAAACCCGCGCGTCCCGGGGGAAGTTGCGAGCATGATCGGTTGCATTACCATCGTGACGGCGCCGGGAACCTCCGTGTCTTTTTATGTAAGGTGCGTCTTTTATGGTTATTAATCTAGGATCGATGACAGACAGAGATGGTCACGATGGATTCCAGCGAGAAAATGGATTATACGGCGGCCGGCTTGAAGGCAGGGATAGAGATACACCAGCAATTGAAGACGAAACGAAAGTTATTCTGCAGGTGTCCTGCCGAGCTCACGACGAGGAATCCTGATTTCACGATAACGAGATATTTCAGGCCAGTTCTCGGTGAAATGGGTGTCTTCGATGAAGCGATGCTCTTGGAGTTCAAGAAAAAAAACCAAGTCGTTTACGAGGGATTCACGGACATCAACTGTACCTACGAGCTCGATGATACCCCGCCATTTGAATGCGACGACGAGGCGATCACCATCACCCTCGAGCTCGCGAAATTGCTTGATATGACGATAATCGACGAGTTCAAGGTATGTCGCAAGAATTACTTGGACGGTTCCGTTCCCGGGGGTTTTCAACGAACGATCATCGCAGCAAAAGACGGAAAGTACGAGCTCGCGAATGGAAAGTCAATTGGCATCGAGATCTTATGCTTGGAGGAAGATTCGGCGCGTCGCGTCAGCCAAGAACCCGGGAAAATCACGTTCCGCCTGGACAGGCTGGGCGTCCCTCTCGTCGAGATCGCCACCGCTCCCGACATAAAGAGCCCCGAGGAAGCCAAGGAGGCTGCTGCACGCTTGGGTTTGCTCCTACGTTCCACGGGGAAGGTACGGCGAGGCCTCGGTGTGACCCGGCAGGATCTCAACGTGAGCATCAAGGATGGAGCACGCATCGAGATAAAAGGCGTTCAAAAGCTCGATTGGATACCGCTGCTCGTCCATAACGAGGCCGTGCGGCAGTTCAACCTTGTGAAGATCAAGGCAGGGATGGCTGAAAGGAAGGTGACCGCGGAGTACTTGAAGGGGATCGAACCTAAGGGGGTTGACGTTTCGAAGGATTTCGCGAACACGGGCGTCAAGTTCATCAAGAACGGGATCAAGAACGGCCAAAAACTAGTCGCGATGATCGTGCCACGGATGGCTGGCTTGCTCGGGATGGAACTCCAACCGGACCGGCGTTTCGGTACCGAGCTGAGCGACCGGGTGAAAGTCCTTGTCGGGCTCTCCGGCATCATCCATTCGGATGAAAAGCTGGACAAGTATGGGTTCATGGCAGAGGAGATCAACCTTGTCAAGAAAAAAATCAAGTACGCGGACGGGGACGCGTTCATCATGGTCCTTGGTCCGGACGACAAGATCGAACGTGCGTTCTCCGTGATCATCGAGCGGCTCGAGCTTGCAGCCAAGGGGGTTCCCCCGGAAACGAGGCGTGCCATGGAAAACGGGAACACCGAGTTCTTGCGTGGACTTCACGGCGGGTCAAGATTATACCCCGATACCGATTCCCGGGCCATCGTGGTGAGCCAAGAACGCGTGGATGCCATTAACACCCCACCAAAACCGTGGGATATCATCGAGACGATGTCCAAGAAACACAAGCTTGATCCCAAGCGCGTGGAGGAGCTCATCCTTGACGGGTTCCTCGGGTTGTTCACGCACGTGATAGGAACCTACGACATCAACCCGGCCTTGGTGCTCAACACGTTGCTCGACACGCTCACCGCGCTCGCGCGCGACGGGGTCGACGTGGACGTGCTAACCGACCAGCACTTGCTCGATATCTTCGGTGCCATCGCGAAAAACGAGATTTCCAAGGAAGCAATCGATGATATATTGCGAGAAATCGCGAAAAGCCCGGCTTCATCCTTGAAAGATATCATGACGGGCTTGAAAATCTCGGCAATGAGCGTGGACGCGTTGCGGTCCATCATCAATAACTTGATACTGAAAAATGCAAGCATGATCAAGGAAAAGGGCGAGCGCGCATTCCAGCCACTCATGGGTGACGTGATGCGAGAGGCGCGCGGGAAGATCGACGGGAAGGTCATAGCCCAAGAACTAAAAGCAGCGCTCGAAAAAGCGCTTAAATCATGAGGTGGCAACCGTGAGCAAGCAAGAAGACGAGTTGGCAGGGTATTCCGGTGGCATTCGCGAGCTCTTGAAATCACGCGGCGTGAAAACGTGGGACCAGCTGATCATCACGAATGGAAACGAGCGGTTCGAGGGAATATTGCTTCCCCGGAACAAGTTCGACGTCCAAGGCCTTGTCGATTTGAAACTGAAAAATGGTTATAATATCGGGATTAGTGTGAATGATAAAACCACGTTCGATGTGTTGGGACATCAGAAAGGTGCTTACAAGCTCCCCGAACGAAAATTGAAGATCGATCCGAAAAAACCGAACGTGCTCCTGGTCGGTACCGGTGGCACCGTGGCATCGCGACTAGATTATGTCACCGGGGGCGTGATACCCGCGTTCACACCTGCCGAGTTGTTTTCTGCCGTGCCCGAGCTGGAAGACATCGCCAACCTTGAAACGGTCGTGAAATACGAGATCTTCTCCGAGGATGCAACCTCCAAGCAATGGCAAGAACTCGCGTTGGCCGTGGAAGAGGCGGCCAAGGCAGGAAAGGATGGCGTGATGATCGGGCATGGCACGGACACGATGAGCTTCTCGGCAGCGGCGCTATCATTCATGTTACCCGAGCTTTCAATACCGGTGGTGCTCGTTGGAAGCCAGCGCTCGTCCGACCGGCCGTCCAGCGATGCGGCCATGAACATGATCCACGCGACCATGGCTGCCGCCACGGGTAACTTTGCTGAGGTCGTGATCTGCATGATGGGCTCCGCGAACCACCAGTTTGCATACCTGCACAAGGGGACACGTGTGCGCAAGATGCATAGTTCAGTACGCCACACGTTCCGGACGATCGGCGATCTACCCTTGGCCAAGGTCGATGGACAGGCCATCGAGATGCTCAACAAGGATTACAAGAAACGCGGGCAGGATAAAACCACCCGGGCGGACATCAAGATCGAGAACAAGGTGGGGCTCGTGTACACCTATCCCGGGATGGACCCAAAGGTCATCGACTTGTACACGAAGGAGGGTTACAAGGGCCTCGTTATCGCCGGGACCGGCCTTGGCCACGCGCCGCACAACACGCACCCTTCCATCAAGAGAGCAATCGAAAGCGGCCTTTCCGTGGTAATGGTCGTGCAGACCTTGTGGGGGTTCACGGGCATGAACGTCTACGAGACCGGCCGCGAGCAACTGGCGCTGGGCATGATCGATGGCAAGAATATGTTGCCCGAGACGGCGCTCGTGAAGCTCATGTGGGTGCTCGGCCACGAGAAAGACCCCGCCACGATCAAGGCGATGATGGAGACGAACCTGCGCGGGGAAATCCTTGCCGGGGAGCCACCAGACGGTTTCCAGGTGTTTCAAGGTGAGAACAAGTCTCCCGTGAAGTGACATGCTTAAAAATTTCAAGCATTTTTCTTTAAAGGTTCTAAAGAGTTTTTTAAATAGGAAATCTTGGTTATTAACCACCATCGTTTTTTTTTTGACAGGCATGGTTTTCATCATTGCCGGAACGTTTGTGCCTGATGAAACGACCCCTAGAAAAATAGAATTTTTCACGAATTCGCGCTATACGCTTGAAATGAATGATTTTTTTAATAGAAGCATAACGAACCCTAATGAAGATGCACAAAACAAGCTGCTAGAGGATTATTGGGTGCGAGGGTATGCAATTCTCCCGAAACAACCCGTGCCCTCTTCAGGGTATCCTGCCGTGATTTGGATGCACGGCTTTGGCGTGAATGCCGAAAGCCAGTTGAACTTCCCCAGGCACTTGGCGAAAAATGGTTTTTTCGTCTTGGCCATCAACCATCCCGGCCATGGTGATTCAAGCGGCTTGTGGGATATGTGCATCCAAGAACTCGTCGGCATCTATTCCGCAGTGGATTGGCTTATAGACACGTCAGAATTTAAAACCATCATCGATCCGGATAGGGTGGGCGTGGCGGGTCATAGTCTTGGCGGGATTGACACGACACGGGCAGGAATCTTTGATAGTTGGATGAACGAACGCACTGGGAACATGGTGGGTACCGGTGGACGCATTCGTGCCAGCTGCGCGGTATATTGTTGGGATAACCTTACATCAATGGCCGAAATACTTGTGCAAGCACAACTGGGAGTGCCTGACATCTGGAACGATCCTGTTGTTACAAACATGCTTCAACAATGGCGTTGGTTTTCCAATCACGACCCCTCCACCATTTTCGAAGAAACACAGCTCCGTTCGGTGTCAAATTTCATTAACGCGACCAATATAAAGAATTATTGTTTGATTACGGGGTCCCGGGATCAATTCACGAGTGTGCAAGCCCAATGCCATATCCTCGCCAATGCAACGATAGGCGGGACAGGTGCGCCCCAAGTACCTTGGAACGAGGTCTACGATGCCGTGCAAGCAGCCCCGCACCATACATGGGATTTTGGTGATGTTGCGAATGGAACTGCCAGGAAGCTTGTTATTTTGCAAGGTCAAGATCATCTTGAAGAAGCATTTTCATCGCAAGCAGTAAATAACATGACGGCCTGGTTTTCGCAGGCAATGGCAACCAATATCACGCTTGTACTTGCAGAACCGGTTATTTGGTGCATCCCACATTTCTTCGTGATGGGCGGTTGCTTTGTTATTGCCACGGGGGTAATTATCGGTACAATGCCCCTTTTTTCTCATTTATGCTTGAGCCGGTTAAACCCGCGGGGTTCATGTAGGGCCCCGGCCACCGCTAGAACAATCCCACGGGAAGTGAAAGATGATGGTAAAAGCAGGTGGATTCAAGGCTGCGTCGTCGCGGGGGTTAGTGGGATCGCTGGTTTTATCCAGTTACCATCTATCACGCATTACTGGATCTTTGACCTCGTCATTCCGCGATTTCTTTCCATAGCATTGTTCATGATACCTTGCGTCTTGGTTCTGGTTACTTGGAAGGCCAAATTACGAAATGCTCGCCCCCGATGGGATTGGATTGGTTTTCACGGTTCGTTCTTGGAAAACGGGAAAGCGGCACTCCTTCCCTGGGTTTCAATCATGCCCTGGGTCTTGATTGCTTGCGTCATTGCATGGTCCCTTCACGTGCCCTTCTTGATGCCGCGCCCGCTTGAGTTCTCGGTCATGATCGATTTTTTCACGCTCCTTGGAATCATGTTCTCCTTTAACCTGCTCAACGAGATGATCTTTCGCGGGACGGCAGACGTGCCATCGATGAATGATAAGATGGAGGCCAACGGCCGGCGGGCAAATTGGATTGCAGCGCTTCGATCTGCGATGTTTAGCGGGGTGTTTATAGGCTCGGGATTTGCTCTAAATATCATTATCGGGTTTGGTGGCGTTTTTGTCTATCGGATCTCCTTGATTCCGTTGATCTGTGCTGCTTCCATTGGAATTAATTTCATGTTTGGAATCCTTGGGGCTTATATGAAGCGCTTGACGGGCAATATCATTCCAGCATCGTTGTTTTTAGCAATTCTCGCCACTATCATCATGGGTGGGAAGTTAGTCTGGCCGTATGCATGAACGGGTCGCACGTGCATGGTTTATTAAATATCACTGGAATGATTGTTACCAATAAAAATTCAAATCTGCAAGTGATGGCATGACATTAACGGTGAACACAAGGTTTGCAATCCTCGGGCTGGTCTTTAGTATCGCAGTAGGTGCATTTCTCACTAACCAAATCGCAATAAAGATCGAAAATACCGGTTTTGATATCAATAAAGAAGACATTTATTTCTTCGAGAATGACTACGTGGCAAGATATAATTATGAAAATGGATACTTGAATGGAGCAACGACGCTGGACTTAAATGCACGCGTGATCAACGAAACGCACACGAACGTGACCATTCAACATGACACGAGTTCCAGCTCGTTCTTGGCACATCCAAATGGCACCGTGTATCAAGGCGGGACCATGCAAGGGAATTACAGCATTTGGTGGATATACATCAAGAATCAGTTGATGATGCTTGGTGTTGAAACCGGCGCGACGTATGACGTTGTTGATCCAACAGGATTTCTTGGGATTCCTGGACGGGCGTATGTCCTTGTGGTGGATAGAAGGCTTACCTATTGGCCATTTGAACCCGAATTAATGGGCCTATCAGGAGCCCAAGCGAGCATTTTTTGCACGCTATGGGATAAAACGAGCGAACGCTTGATATCGCAACTTGTCATTGACGTGACATGCGGCATCGTCGAGACATGGGAGGGAGCACAGGATTCATTCATCAAGCTCAAGATGCTCGAAACAAGTTTCCCTATTTCTCGCAACCGGTTCGTGATTTTGGGGGTTGCACCCATCTTTGTAGCCATCTTTTGTGTGCTCATCTTTCTAATTTTTAAATATAATAAGAAAGCGGCATCCTTGCAACCCGAGCAACGCGAGGAAATCGTGACATTGTATGCATTCGGGGCTTCTGCAATCATCCTTGAAATCATAGATATCTGGTTTTATTTGTATCCGGGATATATTGGCATGTTACTGCTGCATGTCGCGTTCACGGTCGCTGCAGCCATCATCTGCTGGCGCCGCAAGTATGCTTACCGGTGGTGCATTCCCTCGATCTTGGAAATCGCCTTCGTGTTTTCGTTAAGCGCGTTTACCGGAGATCCCTTCGTGCCCCCCCTCACTGCATTCATGGGCTCCACGATCACGTGGTTCTGCCTTCTCTGGGCAAGCGGCATCACGATGAACGTGGATGATGACCTGCGCGGGATCAAGAAATGGCTCTCACGAATTACCTGACATTTTTTTAAAAAATATCCGCCCGGTAACATGATTTTGGCGAGAAAGGAGGGGAAAAACAAGAGAATGGAAGATCATTCTTCAAAAACGGGCGATCATTTTTTCTCGTGAAAAGGTCTTGGGCGCAAAGTATATCATCAGCACGTCGGTGATGCCTATCGCGATCGTCATGATGTACATCAACACGTCAACGACGCCGAGAAAGCCGCCGATGAGAAACCCGATGAACACGACGATGACCGACCCGCCTATCTGCTGGGCGGATTTCGTGTCGCGCGCCCTTGCTGAAACCCAAACGTTTATGTAAATGCTAAAGAACGCCAAGATCGGGACGAACACGAGGAGTTGATAGAGCCAGCCTGCATTGGGCAAGTAGATGTAGCCGATGTAGGGGAGGACAGTGACGTCGATGATGGCCATCATGCCCGCGGCACATATGTATGAAATCAAGACCCCGGGAATGAAGCTGGAAAGCACCTTCGCCACGAATAGTTCGGTGTCCGTCAGCGGCAGGAGCAGCAATGATTCCGCAGTCTTGCGTTCCTTTTCACCCGCCCACGCGTCCGATGCGACCGACAGCGTGATCATGATGGGAATCATGACGAAGAACGACCGGATCATGCCGTTCACGTACAATTCCAGCATCACCATGACTGCTTGGCCCATCGTCGTGATGGACGGGTAGATGCTTTGCATTTCGGCGATGAAATCGGCTTCCGACGATGCATAAATCGGGAGCACGATCAGCATGATCGGGAGAAACAGCGTGAAGAAGATGGGGACGATCACCATCGGGACGAAGATTTGCTTGTTTCCACGAATTTCCTTCCAATCATTTTGCGAGATCTTGATGAGTAGCTTCCACCGTAGCATTTTAGTCGCCTCCGATCAATTTCAAGTAAATATCTTCCAATGTGTGCTGGTCCCTCGTGACTTGGAGAACAGGAATGCCGGCCTTGACCACGTTCGATACGATTTCGGGAATCATGACCCTTTCTTGACCCGGGTCGAGGAACACCTTGATGACATCCCCCTCGATCCTGATCTCCGCGTCCTTGGCCGCAGGAAGCTTGCTTTCGATCGAGCCGGGAATTGTGGTTGTCGAGATGATGTTGTAGGACGCTTTCGAGAATAGTTCCTTCGCGAGCTCTGACGGCGGCCCGACACGTTTTATTACCCCCTTGTCGATGATGGCAACCTCGTCGCTGAGCTTCTGGGCTTCCGGGAGATTGTGCGTGCAGATGAACACGGTCTTGTCGGTCTTGTCCCCGAGAAACTTGATGTAATCCCTGAACTCGACGGCTGCCTTCGGATCGAGGCCCGATGTCGGCTCGTCGAGGAAGATGAGCTCGGGGTCGTGGATCAACGTCTTCACGAGAGCGGCACGTTGCTTGAGCCCCTTGCTCAACGTGCCCACCTTGTCCGCCTTGCGATCGACCAAGTTGAAGTCTTGCAGCAACCGGTTCATGTTTTCATCGAGTTGTCCCTTGCCTAGCGGGTAAAAGGAGCCGAAAAAGCGCAAGTTCTCCTCGATGGTCATGCGCTCGTAAAGCCCGTGATTCTCGGTGAGCACGCCGATATGCTGGCGAATTGCCACCGGGTCTTGATCCAGCACCGATTCCCCGAACACGAACGCGTTTCCCGCGCTTGGCTTGAGGACGCAACTGAGAATCCGGACGGTCGTGGTTTTTCCCGCGCCGTTCGGTCCGAGAAAGCTGAAAATCGCGCCCTTTTTAATTTTCAAGTTGATGCCGTTCAACGCAACGTTGGTCTTTGCTTTGCTCTTGAACGCCTTGACGAGGTTTTCCGTTTCAACGATGTAGTCGCTCATTGGACTGCATTCTCCTTATAATATCCAGCTACCAACCACGGAACACCATCATTCCGAACCATTAAGTCTTTTCTCTCCTAATGTTTTCCCAGAGCTGGTACTGTAATGAGCCACATCATCGTGCGAACGGCAAAACCGGGCGAATCGAAACACGCGAACGAGGTCATTCACCGGAGTTTCAACAGCATGGGGGCCCATGGTGATCCATTTCCCCCCGACAATCATATCGTGCTGGCCGAGCTCGATGGAAAGCTGGTTGGCCACACGTCCATCAGGCCGTTCAAGTTTCACCTGGGAACCGGCGTCGTTACTGGGAATGCATTGCACATGGTCGGGACCGACCCGGGCTACCAGCATCGTGGCATCGGGCACGCCATGATGGACAAGGTCATCGAGATATCGCGGGCATCGAACCACGTGTTCTCGGTACTCGAAACGCCCGTCCCCCGCTTCTATGCCATGAAAGGCTGGGAATTGATAGGGCCAAGGTACGGCATCACCATCGACCGGGCATCCCTGCAATCGAGTGCCTCGAGACACGAGCCTTCCCGGCCGGGCGTCACGCTGGAAGATGTTACCCCGGACGACCTTCCCGGCCTCTTGCTCCTGCGGGAGGGTTTCGGGTCGGAGAAGTGGCTGTTCTCGTGGGCCAACGATATATACATGGCCCGGTTGCACGAGGAACACGCGCCCGGCGTGGCAAGGTTCTTTCACAAGATTCTCGACGGCGGGCGGCTTGTCGGCTATCTCTACGGGAACCGGGACACGTCCACGGAGCCGGGGAAGCCATTGGGCATCACGGTTCTGGAATGGATCATGGACGGGGCGTATGCCCACTCGATCAAGGATGTCCTCGGGCACTTGCTCTCGTTCGACGATGAATTCAGCACCATTTTTGTAAAGTTCAAGATCGACCCGTGGATGGAGGATGCCATCGTGAACCTCGGTGGCAAGGTCACGGGCGCGAGCGGGAACGTCCAACAAGATCGATCTTCCCAACAGAGCAGTATCGGCGCAAGAGGCGTGGCAATTCTGCCAGAACTTCAACATCCAGTATTATTACGAGACGTCGGCAAAGACCGGCGAGGAGGTCGGCGATTGCTTCCACGCGCTCGCCTACGCCATGATGGGCGTGCCCATGTCCAAGAGCGCCTACCCGCAGGTCATGAAGGCGCTCGGGCTCGCCGGCACCGCGCCGGCCCCCGTTGCAGCACCATCGGTTGCCCCGGTGCCTGCCTCCCCTGCCATGGACAGTTTCGGTGCCGCGGACGAGTATGGCGATTTCGATGACACCCCCGCGCCCGCACCGCTCCCCGTTTCCAAGCCTGTCCCCGTCGTGGCGAAACCCTTGCCGCGCCCGCAAGCCCCGGTCGCCCCGGCTGCCCAAGCCATCCCGGCAGTGCAACCGTTGCCCCGGCCGCAACCGCAGCCGCAAGTGCAGCCGCTACCGCAAGCACGGCCCCAACCGAAACCGCAACCGGTGGCGGTTCCGGCGGTGCAGCCCCTCCCGAAGCCGACGCCAGCCGCCGTGCCCAGGGTCGAATCGCTGCCCAAGCCCACGCCCGTGTCCCTCGCGAGGCCCGGTGGTGGTGGCCGCCCCGCGTCCCTCGGCTTGTTCCAGCAATCCAACGCCCAGCCCTTGGACGTTCCCCCGGTGGACATGCCGGAGCTGCCACAAGCGCAACCGCGGCAAGAGCCTGCCCCGGCTCCCCAACCAAGGGTCGTGCCCGTGACCCCGAAGCCCATCCCCGTAACGCCGAAGCCGGTCTCGCAAGCAATACCGTTCGGGTCGCCCGGGCCCGCCGTAGCGGTCGCGCAGCCCCAGTCGCAACCACAACCGCAACCGCAGCCACAGCCGCAAAGGGCGCAAGCTTCGTCGGGCCCGGTCATCTTTGACAAGGGCACCGGCGGCCAGCAAGCACCCTCAACGGCGTCCAGCACCACTACAACAGCAGCATCGTCTGCTTTCTCGTTCGCGCAAGCGCTCTCGGCCAAGGCAAAGGCTGGCGGCGGCATGACGACGTCGAAGGCCGGGTTCATTCCGTTCTCCGCGGGCTTCACTGCCAAGGGCGGCGCCGGTGCTGCCAGCACGGGCGGCAAGGCGGGCGCCATCGGGTTTTTCATCCAGTCGGCCGTGCCCGACGACGTCACGAACCTCAAGAAGGCGAAGAAAAAGAAGAAGCAAGATGCGAGTGCTGGCGGTGCGGCCGCTGGCGGCGCGTCGATGGACGCCGACATCGTCAAGTGCCCCGGGTGCGGGTACTCGGTCTCGTCCAAGGCAAAATTCTGCAACAAGTGCGGTACCAAGATGAAATGAGCATCGCCGGTGCCATTAAATCGTTCGTTCTCGTTTTTCCATTTTTCCCCCCATCCCGGACCCGTGTCCGATTCCATTACCTGCACATTTTTATATCCCGCCGGGGCTTTGACGCCTTGCCATGCCGAACATAACGATCGAAGGGCCGCGCATCCCCGATATCAACGTGAAGCGCGTCCTGGTCAAGGAACTCACCGATGCAGCCGAAAAGGCTTACAACATCCCCCGCGAGCACATAGTAGTTATCATCAAGGCGAACGAGACGGGCAAGGTGGAAAGCATCGTGCGCAAGTCCGGCATCAAGGATGGTATTTGCGTCGTGTTCTCGATGCACACGACGTGCGGTATCACGATCAACGAGAACGCCGATCCAGACGTCAAGGATGACCTCGTCCACCACCTCGCCAGGATCTATCCCGCGGGCGAGCGATATTCGCACGCCGAGGGCAACTCGGATGCGCACCTCAAGACCTCCACGGTCGGCCTCTCGGTCACCGTCATCGTCGAGGGCGGCCGTCTCGTGCTTGGCACGTGGCAAGGCATCATGTTGTGCGAGTTCGATGGCCCCCGCCCCCGCACGGTTGCCGTGCACGTGCAAGGTGATTGAAAAAAAGCCACGCGACGGTCATCCATCAACAGCCCGCGTGCTGTCGCGTCATCAAGCGCGGTGGTAAAAAAGATGGGCACGGCTCATGCGTGCCTAATCAGATCCGCCAACAACTCGTGCCCAAAGTGTCAACTTGTCGTTTTCCTTTAGACCCATCTTGTGAATTGCATCCTCGATGGTCATTTGCGGGTTGAGCTCCTTCCCGTCCAAGACCAGCGTGTACGACCTGTTTTCTTGAAGCAGGCCCATGTGTTTCAAGATGATGTCGACGATGCGTTCGACCTTGTGATGTTCTTTCACGTCAAGCTTGATAAGTTTCCCGGTTCTCGAATCTTCGACTTGGATGAGCATGGTATCTGCACCAGTGGAACGTGCAATTGGCTTATATGTCAATCAACGAAGCTCCTAATATAAAAAGAATTTATCCGGTGCAATATCATGAGCCAGCACGTCAAGACAAAGGCAAGCATCCTCACGGGTTCGGTGTTGCTGGGTTTCGCCATCGTGACAATCATTGCGATGGTGGCGGTCGATGCAACGTTGTTCCCGGACAACCACGGCTACACGAGAAACGTGATCTACGTGCGTCCCGAGCAAGGGTCCAGCGACCCCGGCTACTTCGTCATCGTGGACGAGTTCGAACCATCGGACACGATAGATCTCGCGTTTCACAGTTACGGGACCCTCACCACGAGCAACCTGGCCAACACCACGAGTACGGCCACTTTCAACCAGTCGGGAACGTTCATGCATGCGGCATTCGCCGGCGTGCCCGTGACCATGACCAACAAGACGGGGATGGTGTACCAGACGGACCCGGGCAACCCGGCCAACGATGAGGTCCCCTACATCCTGGTCCGCCCCCGGGCCGGCGCGCGCCGTCTCGTCACCATCCTCACGTTCGGGAACGGGACGCTCCCCGGCCCGGCAGTCTCGGTGAACGTGACCAGCACATTTCTTTCCATCACCGTCAACGGGACTGATTCGTTCGTGTTTCCCCTCGCGACGTCCGGCCCGGGGGCGATCACGGATGGCACCGTGTCGGTCGACGGTCACTTCTGCGGCTACCGCCTCCACGCCAACGGCTCGCTTGACTGGCTTTTCTTCGAGAACGCGACCTCCGTCGAGTGGAACGGGAATGCCATCCACGCCAGCACCTGCACCACGAGCGGGTTCTTCAAGGTGGGCGACCTTGGTGGTACCAACAGCACGTTGCTGGCCACGAATGGCCAAGGAGACCCGGCCCCGGTTGTTCCCTCGACGACCTACGATCCGGCCCTCTTGGCGGTGAAACAGCACCCGTACTTGCTTTTCGACGAGGAATCGCTGGTCGATCTCAAGGCCAAGTGCAACGGGACAGTGCCGGGCCCGTGGGCAGGCTGGTATGCCAGCATCGGCGGGGACGTGCTCGGTAGCGCGTTCCGCGGTCGCATCGATGAAAACCCGCTCGCTATCCAGCAAGCAACCGGCAAGATGCTCGGGATCGACGACCTTGATTTCGACTGGGAGCACGACCAGTTTATCTCCCGCTCGACGACATTGTACCCCTACTTGCTCGCGTATGACATGATCTACAACAATGTGAGCATCGAGAACCGCACCGTCATAGAACAGAAATTCCTGCCCAAGATACTCGCCCTCGCCGATGCCATGCAATCGAACAGCGTGCCCACGAATAACCACATCGTGGTATCGAGTGCCGCCCTCGGCATCGCGGGTTTGCTCTTCAACAACGCCACGTGGGTACAGCTCACGCAAGATGCGAACGACTTCTACCTTGCCAATCGCGTGCGCCCGAACGGCCCGTGTTTCGAGGGTGACATCTATGGCCGGTATGCCTACCGCCATGCCATCGATTTCTTCGTCGCCCTTGCCCGGGTGGGCGGGTACGATTACTTCAGCAATCCCCGGTTCCTCAAATATCTTAATTACACGGTCACGTCGGTCACGCCGCTGGGTTGGACCCCGGTTTTCGAGGATTGCGCTGCAAAGGAAAACCTGGGGAATGTTGCCAGCATCGTTGCGTATCTAGTGAACGGGACGGACCCCGCCTTGGCGAGCAACCTCTGGTGGTACTTCGAGTATTGCTCCGCGCTCAATCCCACCTATCACGAGGTGCTTCGCGTCACAAGCTACGAGCGGGAGATAACCCCCGTTGTCCCGGACGTCGGCATCAACGGTGGCTTCGCGTACTTTGACAGCGGGCTTGCCGTGTTCCGGTCAGGATGGACACCCCGTGATACTTACCTCGTGATATCGAACAAGCATTACCAGCAGAGCCACGTGCACCTCGACGAGAATTCCATCGAGGTCTATGCACTTGGCAAGAAGTTCCTCACCAATCCGGGCTACCCGCATTGGCGCAAGGCTGGCCACGATTACACGATCCAGACCGAGGCATCCAACACGGCCTTGATCAACGGCAAGGGACAGCTGGACGTCACCAGCGATGGTTTCAGTGCTTGTATCCAGAACGAGTGGCTCGATTACATCGAATCCCCGTCGTTGCGGGCTTACAAGAGCCCGTACCGCGTTTCATCCAGTCTCTTCTCGGCGGTCATCGCGATTGCCGCTTGCGCATCGCTGGCCATTGCAGGCACGTTGCACGTCGTTCACGGCCTCGGGTACTTGAAGCCTACCCAGGAGCAAGCAAGGAGGTCGTCGCAACCATGAAGTCGCTCTTCAAGTATGACAGGGCAACGCTCTCGGCTTACGAATACAAGTCAGGCCGGTTGGCCGCGGTACCCCCTGTCGTCCTCGGCGGACTCCAGTCCATTGGTCTCGTCGTGATGGTCCTCGTGCTCGTTGATTTCGTCCTGTACAAGATACGATACATGGAGATCGGGGATTCACTGGCGAACACGATCACGACAATCGCGCCCGCGGCCAAGATCGTCGCGTGCATTGCGATCCCGTTGGCTTGCAAGCTGGCGTTCTACATGTTCACGGTGTGGGTCGGATCTGGATTTTGTGCGGTCATGAAATCGTGGGGAGCAAGGGACGTCGGGGTCAAGGAATGCTACGGGGTCACGAGCAAGTGCATGCTGCTCCAGTCGGTCGTGATCGCGGCTGGCATCGTGGGAAACATCTTGTACTTCTTGCCAACGTTCTTGGCGGCTTTATCGGACGCACAAGTGGATACCGGCAATAACATCGACATCGGCTTGGTCTTGAATGACTTGCTTGCCGGATACACGATGTACTTCTTGCTTCTTGCTGCATTGTCGGTTCCAATACATTTCTTCAGCTTTCGCGTGCTGGACGGCTGGTCTTTACAGCGCGGGCTCGACCGGGTGAAAACACGCGTGGCATTTTTCTGCTCGTGGCTCGTGGTTTCCGGGTTCTTGTTGCTCCTCGCGTGGCTAGCCACAAGTGCCCTATTCATCGTGTTCTCTTCGATCTCGATCGAGCACAATCCCTTGCAAGGATGATCGATCCCCTTTCCTTTCTTTTTTGCTACGATGGCGTCCGGGGGGCAAACCAACGCCATGGTTTTTATGGTTACAAGTCCTTTCATATATATCACTAATACGTCTTGACCTCGAAATGGCAGAATCAAAACCCGTGCTTCAAATAGAAAAGGCAGTTGACAAGAAGATCTACATAAAACTCAAGGGAAAGCGCCACGGCATCAAGGCCGTGTTGCGCAGCTTCGATGAGCACTTGAACTTGTTCTTGGAAGACACGATCGAGGTCACGAAGCATTATGATAGGGAGAAAAATGCTTTGGTCAACGAGGAGCACGAGCTGGATTCCATCATCCTTCGGGGAGACAACGTCGTGCTCATCACGCTCGACGAGAAGATGAAAGACGGCCAAGAGCCGGCCTCGTCCCAGCCGCCAGCCCCTGCGAATTAAAAGCGCTCGTTTCGGCCCCCTTTCCTTTGAACCGTTACTATTTTCAACTACCTTTTTGTCCCGAATGCACCATTCGAACGATGCAACGGCTCTCGAATTTCAATTTCGAACACCCGTTCGTGCATATGTTGTGTATGTTAAACCAACATAAGGGGCCTTTCATTATACAAAACTATAGATCCCGCCTTGGCTATTCCTTTAGTTCCCGATGGCGGTGTCACGTGCACGTTGATCGAACTCGCCATTTTAAATTGGCGGATGATTCTAACATGACCTCGAAAATTTTAGATCCTAGTATACAAAAAGAGCCCTTTTACATGAAGCCTGTCGATGAGGTGTTCTCCCTCCTCGAGACTTCACCAAAGGGGCTCTCCTCTACCGAAGTGAAAAAACGCCTTGAAGCACACGGCCCGAACCAGCTCAAGGAAAAAGAGAAGGAACCCGCGTGGAAGCAATTCTTCGCGCAGTTCAACGATTTTCTCATCTGGATATTGATCGGTGCTGCGATTTTTGCCATGGTCGAGGCTATTTTCCAAGGAGAGCCACCTACAGACGCCATCATCATCGGCACCATCTTGATCATAAATGCTTTGCTTGGTTTCTACCAAGAACGCCAAGCTGAAGCCGCGATAGAAGCTCTCAAGAAGATGAGCGCGTCGAAAGCACGCGTTGTTCGAGACGGCGAGATATTTGAGGTGCTTGCATCTGAACTCGTTCCCGGTGATGTTTTCGTGCTGGAAACGGGGGATGCGGTTCCCGCGGATGGTCGCGTCATTGAATCGAACGAGATGAATAGCGAGGAAGCCAGCCTCACGGGCGAATCCCTTCCCGTGAAGAAATCGGTCGACAAGATCGACAAGGAATGCCCGATCGGTGACAAGACGAATTCGGTCTTCTCGTCAACCATCATCACGTACGGCCGCGGCCGTGCCATCGCCACGTCCACGGGCATGAACACGGAGATCGGCAAGATCGCAACATTCATCTCGGAAGCCGAGGACGAACAAACCCCCCTGTCGAAGAAAATCGATGCGTTTGGCAAGAAACTCGGCTACCTCATCTTGATCGTGTGTGCCATATCGTTCGTACTTTACTTGTGGCGTGGTATCGTTGATAACCCGACTGACGAACCCCTTCTCGATATTGTTCTCCATTCGATCCTTGTTGCGGTTGCGCTGGCGGTTGCTGCCATTCCTGAGGGGCTTCCTGCCATCGTGACCACGAGCCTCGCGCTTGGCGTCCAGCGGATGGCCAAGAGGAACGCAATCGTCCGGAAACTACCATCCGTTGAAACGCTGGGTTGCACCACGGTGATCTGCTCGGATAAGACGGGAACCTTGACGAAAAACGAGATGACCATCAAGACCGTTTTCGTGGACAACGACTTCATCGATGTCAGCGGCATCGGGTACGAGCCGAAGGGCGAGTTTTCTCGCAACGGCGACAAGATCGAGCCCGCGATCCACGGCGGCTTGAACTTGCTTGCCAAGGCGGGCGTGTTCTGCAACAACGCCACGCTCCGGAACGACGTGCAAAACAACAAGTGGGTCATCACCGGGGACCCGACCGAAGCCGCGTTCTTGACGGTTGGCGGGAAGCTCGGGTATACCAGGGACAACATGGACAAGACCCACAGGCGCATCTCCGAGGTCTTCTTCTCGTCGGAACGCAAGAAGATGACCACCGTCGACATGGACATCGAAAAGCACGTTGCCATGGTTTCCATGAAGGGCGGCTTGGAACCCATGCTGCCCAACTGTACCAGGGTACTAATCAACGGGGAAGTCAAGAAGCTCGGGAAGGTCGAGGTGGACGCGCTGATGGATGCACAAGATAAGATGTCCAGTCAAGCGCTCCGCGTGCTCGCCGTTGCCTACAAGACGTGGAACCAGGACCAGATCGACCTCGATCCCGAGACCGTCGAGAAGGACCTCATTATCATCGGTATCGTGGGCATGATAGACCCCCCGCGCGAGGAGGTAAAGCCCGCCGTCAAGGAATGCAAGCACGCGGGTATCAAGACGGTCATGATCACGGGTGACCACGCCGCGACGGCCAAGGCCATTGCCCTCGAACTTGGTATCCTCGAGGCGAGCTCGCGCGATGGAAAGCACCACATCATCCAAGGCATGGAGATCGACAAGCTCTCGGACAAGGAGCTCACCGAGTGCAACGTCTTCGCACGCGTTGCTCCCGAGCACAAGATGCGCATCGTGAAGGCGCTCCAAGATGACGGGAACATCGTGGCGATGACCGGTGATGGCGTGAATGATGCCCCCGCGTTGAAAAAAGCCGATGCGGGCATCGCCATGGGCATCACCGGGACGGACGTTTCCAAGGGGGCCGCGGACATCATCCTGACCGACGATAACTTCACGTCGATCGTTGCCGCTGTCGAGGAAGGCAGGGCAATCTATGACAACATGAAGCGATTCATCAACTTCTTGATATCATGCAACTTGGGCGAGATACTCGTCATCTTCATTGCAGCCTTGCTCGGCTTGCCCGCACCCTTGCTTGCAATCCACTTGCTCTGGGTGAACTTGCTCACCGATGGCCTCCCGGCGCTGGCGATGGGCTTCGAGAAGGCGGATAACGACCTCATGATGCGGCCCCCGAGACCGAAGGACGAGGCGCTCATCACGAAGCGCAACACCTTGAGTTACGTCGCATCCGGTATCGTCATCTCCGTTGCTTGCGTTCTCACGTTCTACTGGGGGCTTGGCGGGATGGGCCACGAGCACGCGGTGACCTTGCATCCCGAGAACCTCGCCCCGTTCACGGTCACCACGAGCTATTTCGAGGCGTTCTCGAATCCCGACGCGTTCAAGGCAGTCCTTGCTGCCCAAGTTCCCTCCTTGTCCCCGGAAGAGATTAATTTCCTGTACCAGAACATCTTGGACAAGACCGATGGCGAGCTGTTGTACTACCCGCGCACGCTCGCGTTCTTGAGCCTCGTCGTGAGCGAGTTGATGAACGCGTACAATTGCCGGAGCGAGTCGATAAGCATCTTCAAGAAAAAGCTCGGTGACAACTGGTTCCTTGCTGCCGCGGTTGGTGGTTCCCTCGTCGCGAACTTGCTCGTGATCTACGTTCCCGCGGCTGCTGCCGTGTTCAAGATCACCGACATTGACATGACCGATTGGCTTTTCGTGCTGGCGATTGCCTCGTTCCGTATCTGGAGCGAGGAATTCATCAAGATCTACTGGAGACGGACGCACAAGACCATTTACGTGACACGCGAGGAATAAACAAGGTCACGTTCGTTTCTCGTTTTTTTTACCTTTATTATTGACGCTGGTTCGTCGTTCTGAATGCACCAGTGCACGTGATGCTATATATTCCGTGCGGGCGAAATACCTACGATTGCACTCGTGCATCCCACGAAATTGCTAGTGCTCGGCCGGAGGATGCCAATGCAACGAGGTGTTCGGTGGATCATGGTAGACAAGAAATACATCCTAGCGATCGACCACGGCACGTCGGGCGCGAAGACCGCGCTGGTGTCGGTCACTGGAGAGGTCATCGACTGGGCGTTCCAAGAAACGCCCATGATCTTCGGCGAGGGTGGCCTTGCAGAGCAGGATCCTGCCGCGTGGTGGGACGCGATCAAGGCCACGTCCAAGATATTGATTGACAAAGGACACGTGCACGTGGAGGACATCGTCGGGATTTGTGACACGAGCCAGTGGTCTTGCACGGTCCCCGTCGACAAGGACGGGAACCACTTGATGAACGCGATGTCGTGGATGGACACGCGCGGCTCCAAGCAGATACAAGCGCTTAACAAGAGCCTGTTGCAAGTGAGCGGGTACAAGCTGAGCCTGATCTTGAAGTATATCAAGGTCATGGGTGGTGGCCCGTCGCTGTCTGGTAAGGACCCCATTTCCCACATCATGTGGCTTCGCGACGAGAAACCTGATATTTACTCGCACACGCATAAATTCCTCGATGCGCAGGACTTCATCAATTTTAAATTCACGGGGAAGATGGCCGCGTCGCATGCCTCCATCCATCTTTGCTGGGTCACCGACGCGCGCGATCCCGGCAACATCCACTACTCCAATAGCTTGTTGAAATTAGCACGGGTGGATGGTAGCAAGTTTCCCGAGTTGAAGCGGTCGATCGACGTGCTAGGTGACGTCGATCCGCGAGTTGCTGATGAGCTCGGCTTGCAGAAGGGTACCAAGGTGGTTCTCGGTGCACCGGACCTCCATGCCGCGGCGATCGGCTCCGGCGCCATCGGGAATTACGAGACGCATCTCTGCGTTGGCACGTCCAACTGGCTTATCTGCCACACGCCGAAAATTGGCTGTGACCCGAATCACAACATAGGGACCATCCCTAGCGCTTTGCCAGGAAAATATTTACTCGCAAACGAGCAAGAAATTGCTGGCGGGGCATTATCATTCTTGAGGGACAAGATATTGTATCACAAGGATGAATTACTCGTCCAAGAACGCCAGCCCGACGTGTACAAGATATTTGACAAGATCGTCGAGCGTATCGACCCCGGGAGTAACGGGGTGATTTTCACCCCTTGGTTGTACGGCGAGCGTGCCCCGGTCGCAGACGATACGACCCGTGGAGGCTTGTTCAACTTGTCAATGGACGTGAGCAGGGAACACATCATCCGCGCAATCTTCGAGGGCATTGCATATAACGTGCGCTGGTTGCAAGTCTACGTTGAAAAATTTATCAAGCGAAAGGTGGATAACGTCCGCATCATCGGTGGTGGGGCGAATTCCGCGATCTGGTGCCAGATATTCGCCGATGTTATGGGATGCAACATCTTGCAAGTGGAGAATCCCATCCAGACCAATGCTCGCGGGGCCGCGCTGATCGCAGCGCTTGGTCTTGGCTACATACAGGAGCAAGACATCCCGAACTGTATCAAGGTCGCAAGGACGTTCAAGGCGGACCCGGGCAACAAACCCGTTTACGACAAGCTCTTCAAGGAATATATTAACATCTACAAGGCAATGAAAGGCATATACAAGCGCTTGAACCAGCACTAATATTGGCATTCATTAACATTCATGTCTTTTTTTTCAAGAAAAAGAGAAGATGGTAACAGGTTTCATTCCTTCCCGTGCTCGGCACGCGAGACGTGGTCCTCCTTGCTCGCGGTCATGGTCTGGAGCGATTCGGGGATGAAATCATACAGGATGTCTTCCACGTGTGGCCTTTTTTCCGGGATTTCCATTTCCACCGATTCCACGATGGTGATCAAGTCAAACAAATCGGTTTCGGTTTTAGTCTTGCTGGTTGCATCTTTTCTATCCTTTCCTTCCTTGTCTTCTTTCTTGCCACCAAAGCTCAAAGAAACCTTCTTTGTCTCACTTTTACTTTCATTCTTGCTTTCTTTTTCATTCTTGTCCTTCATGGTCCCGCCACCCTTGATGAATACACATGGAAGTTATTTTATCATGTCGATAGCATCACGGACGGCCTGCTCGAGCACGCTCGGGAGCTTTGGTTCCTGTTCAAGCATAGAGAAGAGACGTTCGAGCGCGGACTTGTCGCCGATCTTCCCGATGGAAATGAGCGCATTCCCCGCGACCTCGCTGGACACGTCATCGGCGGCCTTGAAGAGGGCATCCAGGAACGACGTGTCGCCCACCTCGCCAAGCGCTGTTGCCGTTGCGAGGCGGACGGATTCCTCGTCGTGTTGCAGGTACTTGAGGACCTTCCCCGCGACCTTCTTGTCCTTGATCTTCCCGATCGCGTTGATGACCGCTTGGAGCAAATCCGGGTCACGCTCGGCCTTATCAAGTTCCGATTCGACGAGCCAACCAACACTCGGGTCCCCGATCATGCCCAAAGACTCTATGATTTGTTTCTTCAAAAAGTCATTCTCTCCCGCCTGCTTGAACATATCCACTAGCGCGGGTACGGGGGTGTTATCCTTGTGCCTTTCTCCTAGAAATCCGAGGGTGGAGGCAACCACCAAGCGCACGTCCTCGGACGAATCATTTGCCATGGCCATGAGCGGTTGGATGGACTCCCTCTCTGCAAGATCGGCTATCTCGATCACGGCTTGGTACCGCTCCATCTCATCCTTGCTCTGTGCCCTTTTCAATAAATTTCGTAATTGTTGGCTCACGTCTTTCACTCGTGTATGATTGTTTGTGTTCTCAAGAC
The DNA here is from genome assembly GCA_041305945.1 of Promethearchaeota archaeon. GTDB lineage: Archaea > Asgardarchaeota > Lokiarchaeia > Sigyniarchaeales > Sigyniarchaeaceae > JBGLND01. The sequence continues at coordinate 32,081 of JBGLND010000001.1, read as the reverse complement.
GCTGGATGGAATGGGTCATCATGCTTGTACATTGCCATTCCACATTCGCACGTGCCTTGTATTACATGGAATTTACGATTAAAGATTAAATAGCTTAAGTACGGTTCAGTTGAGGAGATTAAATAGTTTTTGTCCTCCACATAGAAAAGCGTGACTTTGATGGATCGGATCGCCCTTGGACTGGTCAAGGAAGAATTGGAACGTGCGCTGGGGATTGATAACGTCACGGATGACCCGACCGAGTTATTTGCCTACGGATTCGAATCCAGCTTTCGCTTCAGCCCGCCCCGCATCGTGGTGAAGCCGAGGAACAAGGCGGACGTCGTGTCGATCGTCAAGATCGCGTCCACGCATCGAGTTCCCCTCACGCCCCGTGGTGCCGGGACGAGCTTCGGGGCACAGTCGCTCTCGCTCCATGACGGGATTCTCGTCGATTTCCGGCAGATGAACAAGATCAAGTCCATCGACGTCGGGGACCAGCTCGTCACGTGCGAACCCGGAACGTATTACCGGGAGTTGAACCAGCGGCTTGCCCAAGTCGGATTCACGTTCCCGCCAGAACCTGGTTCCAGCGATTACATCACGGTGGGTGGGATGGTCGGGAACAACGCTTCCGGCATGCACGCCGTCAAGTACGGGGCGACGAAAAACTGGGTCATCGACCTCGAGATCGTGCTAGCCAACGGGGAATCGTTCCACACGGGCTCTCGCTCGTTGAAAAGCTCCTCGGGTTACGGGATGAACGATTTGTTCGTGGGATCGGAGGGCACGCTCGGGCTCGTCACCGAGATCACGCTGAAGATAGCACCCGCGCCCAAGTTCAAGCAGACATTCATGGCGGTTTTTCAGGACATTGAAGGCGCGGCGGAGCGCGCGGTCGGCATCCTCACGTCGGGCATCGTCCCCGCGGCCATGGAGTTCTGCGACGATCTCTCGATCGGGATGATGAAGGAAGCAATGACCGTCCCCTTACCACAGTCCGCGTTCGAGGTGGGACGTGCCATGCTCATCGTGGAAGTAGACGGCGCAACCAGCGAGGGCGTGCTGGCCGAGGGCAAGATCGTTGAAAAACAGCTGCAAGAAACTTCATTGGTCGTCCAGGCGGCCACGACCAACGAGGAACGCAAATCCTTGTGGCACGCCCGTCATTCCCTCACCACCTTGCTGACCAAGGCACGCGCGGGCAAGGTGCTGCAATCCCAGATCGTTGACATCGGCATCCCCACATCGAAAATCCCGGCGTTTCTAAAACAAGTGAAGGAATTGATAGCCAAGCCAGAATATTTCTTCGTGGTTGCCATCTATGGCCACATTGGTGACGGGAACGTCCATTTCGCATCGGCGGTCACGCCGGAAACTCCCAGCGAGGTTGACAAGGCATTGAAGGTGCGCGACAAGGTCACGGACATCGTGCTTTCCATGAACGGCACCTTGTCCGCGGAGCACGGCACCGGTTGGGCGAGGACGGCCAAGCTTGCCGACGAGCTCGGGTACAAGCTGGAGGTGATGCGCCAGATCAAGCACGCGCTCGACCCGGGCAACATCATGAACCCGGGACCATTTTTCGAGGTCCCGGTTGACGAGCAAGGGCGGCCGAACGAGTTCATCAGGACGAGACCCTTCATACCGGTTCACGACACGGGTGATACCCAATGAAGCTCAAGACCCTCAAGAAGCTCGCACGCCAGCTGAGCTATTGCAGCCTCTGTTCAAATTGTTCGGCGACGTGTTGCAGTTTCAAGGCTTTCGGGTGGGAGTCGTACACGCCGCGTGCCCGCATGATGCTTGCAAAATACTATGCAGAAGGCGTGTTCATCGACGAGGAAGCCCTTGCCGCCCGGATGTTTAACTGTTCCATGTGCGCTGAATGCTCCGAGACCTGCCCCGCGCCGATGGACCCGCGGGAGGTGTTCCAGTCTGCACGAGTCGAATTATTCGAGAAGGGAAAGGCGCCGGCCCCGGTGGCCGCCGTCAACGAGGCCATCAAGGCGTGCGGCAATCCGTTCTCCTTCAATCCCGCGTCGAGAGACGCGTGGACGAGGGACGTGCAAGGACAGCTGGCCACGGGCGGGAAGAACTTGCTCTTTCAAGGGTGCATTCCCGCGTACAAGAACGGGGCCTACTTGCAAAAGCTTGCCCGCATCTACGCGACCATGGGGATGCCACTCTCGGTCATCCCGGGCAACGAGGAAACGTGTTGCGGGCTTCCATCGCTCGATTCAGGGAACGTGGAACGGTTCAACGATCTTGCAAGGCGCAATATTGAAAAAATCCTTGCCTTGAACCCGGTTCGCATCGTCTTCGCGTGTCCGAGCTGTTACTCGTTCGTGAAGGAGCATTACGGGAAGGAAAACGAGGCATTCGGCAAGCTGGAGCTGGCATTCTACACAGATGACCTCATGAATGGGGTTAACAGCGGTGCCCTCGAGCTGCAAGGGTTCGAAAGGGAAACCACGGTTGCATACCACGACCCTTGCCACCTCGGGCGCTTCAGCAGGCTTTGGGATAGCCCCCGTGCTATCATAAAGGCCATTCCGAACGTGAAATTCGTTGACATGCTCAACTCCAAGGAAATGACGTCGTGTTGCGGGTCTGGTGGGGAATGGCTGGTCGTGAATCCGGGTGCAACGAGGAAGGTGGCCGACAAGCGCATCGAGGAGGTCATGGAAACGCAAGCAAGCTACCTGGTGAACACCTGCTTCACGTGCCAGGACACGCTCCAAGGTGCCGCGTTCAGGGTGGCAGGAGACTTGGAAGTCATGCATGTGTTAGACTTTTTCAAGTGAAAAAAAGAAATAATCCGCGTTCAACTGAACGACAGCGTCACGTCGACGAGGATTTCGGACGATGGCGGGGGGATGTATCCCGCGGCGGCGACCACGTCCCAAGAAATCCGGATGTAGTAGAACGTAGTTTCCTCGGAATGGTAATTCGCGATCTTCGGGTTCAGCTCGGGTGGGGAGAACGATAACCCGTGCACGGGTGTCGACTCGTTCAGGCTCACCACGTCGATCCCGAGGTAATTTTCCATGGGCCCACCCGATGCATTCGTCGCGTTGATGATGACCGTGCTGAACTCCTCTATCCAGACCTCGAACCAGATGTCGAAGAAGCTATCCGGGAGGTACCGGAGCAAGACGTTGGACGTGGTCTCGGGGCCTGCCGAGCAGTTGGAGTGGTACGGGTTCTCCCGGCGGTCACCGATGTAGGAGTCCGGCGGAACCGGCGTGATGGTCATGGATATCTTCCCGTTCCCGGTGTCGCCGATGCGGGTCTTGATGATCGTGATGTTCGCCCATTGCGTCGGGTCCACGGGCACCGGGGCCACAGTGCTGTAGATGGAGAACCACTTGATCTCTTGGGTCCCGTCGGGCCTCGTGTAGATGATGGTGATCTTCCATTTCGAGTTGCCATCAAGATCCCCGAAGTTCAAGGTGAACTTGGTTGTTTTCCCTGCACAATTGATGAATTCTATATCTCCACCATAGGGCTGGACGGTTTTCGGCCCGTCCTTGACCGGTGGCGATGTTGCATTGGTGGGCGCCGCGGGCGTCGAGTGCGGCGGGAGAGGCGGGAACCCGTTCGCCTTCTTGGCAGCCCCGCTCACGAGCCACTCGTGGAACCTACGGACGACCTCGTCGAACGATATTCCCAGCGCGTTCGCAATCGATTCTTGTGCAGTCACGTCCACGCCTTGGCTCTTGTTCCAGTAATTCTTGATCCCGTTCGTGATCTCGACAAGCTTGGCCACGCCCCATGTTTCGTTAAGGAACTTGAAGAATAACCCGGCACCCATGTAATCGCTGTACGAGTGACCGAACGGGATGAATGTGTTGTTCAAGTCCCGGAAATGTTCGAACCAGTTGTGATCGTCGACATCCCAGAACCTGCTCATCACTTGGTTCCAGGTGAGTTTGTAGTTTTTCATGGCCGAAGCGATGCCACCCCAGACCGCCAAGCCCTCGGTAAACGGCCGGTTCGCGTCGTTCGCCCAGTGGTCGTGCTTTCCATCGGCACCGAGCTGCGCTTGGCAAGCGTGCATGATCTCGTGCTCTACGCAATTTTTCAACGAAACCTTTCCTTCAAGACCCCCCTTCTTCCCGACATTCACGTAAACGGAACCTTCCCTGCTGCATGCACCCGTGCTTTCGGATTTATTTCCCTTGGATATGTGGATGTCGAGTTTACCGTCGGAACCGAGATAGGGCGCGGGGAATCCCATGCTCTTGTAGAAATCAAGCGTGAATTTTGCCATCTCCTCTATATCCGCTTTGGTCGTCCAGTTGGCGGGTGTACCAGATACCACGGGGCCACCCGCAAATTCGAAGTCATCACCCGCCACCAAGGGCAACTCCTCGGTGATACCGTTGTGGATGATGACGGGTACCGTCCCGTTGGCAGCCAAGAATTCCATGGCATTCGCTTCACCAGGCGTGCTGCCGTTCACGTACCAGTTGGTCGAGTTGTTGAAATCCTCGCCCCATCGCTGCATGCTGGTGCCCGTGGTTTCACCCGGCCAGATGCCCCAATCGCTTGGAAGCCAAGAATTGGAGGATGGGCTGTCGCCTGGCATGACCCCTCCCCAGCAGATGTAATCGACGACGAGCCCGCCACCATCTTGCAATACCAGGCTGCCCGTGAATTGGAGAAACGGGGTGGCTTGTGGCAAGTGGACCGTCGCGTTCTTGTCCGCCGCATTTACATCATCGTAACCAGCTTGAAACGTGATGAGGATGTAGCAGTTGCTTCCAAGGCCCGCGATGGCGGGCAAGGTGAGCGTTTTGCTCCCGTGCTTGATGGTCCACCCTTCCAAGGTCGTTTCGATGTCATCCGACGTGTGGAGTTCGATGAACTGTTCGGTGGTGCTTCCCAACACTTGCACCTCCGAAAAGCCGATTTGCGTGAAGTTCGATTCTTGCTTCACCGGCGGGACGACGAGAACCACCACCACCGTGCCGATGAGAATGCAACCGATGATCGCGGCAGCCATCCCGATTTTCCTTTGCTTGGACATGGTATTATGTGAGATGATCGACACCTCTCTTGATATTCTAGGAATGCAAGATCGATAACCCGCTCCTTCTTAACTATGATAATTTAAAACGCCGATGCGGCGTGGTTCCTTGTGCTTCATCATGTCAAAGTCTATGTATATGCAACCTTACTGCTTACCAGAACTACATCAAGTTTTGTTACCTCTGGTGCCCGCCAATCCCGTTGCATGGGGATAGGTTCGGCACGAGGTCGCATGATTTACACAATAGTTTGAAAGAGTGATGCAATATGGAAAAACTCGGTCCAGACATGTCTACATGGGCAGAGGCACTGTTGGACGGCATCGACATTGACAAGTTCATCGTGTGCACGTACATCGTGTGCCTGCCATATGATTACGAGAAAGAGTTCGCGAACATTGCCAAGGTCATCGCGGAAGAACAGTCCATCGGGACCTGGACGCACGTGCCCGAGGAAACCCCCGAGGTTCGCAGGCGATTCATCGGCAAGGTGCTGCAATGCGTTGAAATCCCGCAGTACGAGGTTGTACGCCCGGAGCGGAAGTACAGGAAGGCATTCGGCGATGACCAGATACCGCTCATCCCGTACCTCATGACCATCGGCTACCCGGCGGAATTATTCAACGAGGACAACTTCAGCCTGGTCTTGACATCGATATACGGGAACATCTCGATGGTCGGCCCCATCCGGCTCGTGAGCGTGCGTTTCGGCAAGGAAACCATGGACCGGTACAAGGGCCCGACGTTCGGCGTGGAGGGCATTTACAAGAAGCTCAAGATCCCGCTGCACCCGGACAAGGGCACCCGACCGGTCACGATCAACATGATCAAGCCCAAGTCCGGCTACACGAAGACCGTGGGCCAGAAGATCTTCTGGGAAGCTGCCATAGGGGGCGTTGACATCATCAAGGATGACGAGATGATCGCCGATTGCAAGCAAATGGACAACGCCTTGGAAGAACGCATTCCCATGTACATGGAGATGCGTGACAAGAAAATGGCAGAAACGGGCGAGGAGACCATCTACACGGTGAACATCACGGATCGCATGGACAAGATGCTGGAGATGTATGACAAGGTCGTGTCGCTCGGCGGCAACGGCGTGATGATTAATTACATCAACGCTGGCTGGTCATGCATTAAACCTCTTACTGATAGGGGCAAGCTTATCATGCTTGGCCACACGGATGGTGGAGGTGCCTATTATGTATCGCCACTGTCGGGCATCTCGTCGGATCTGGTGCTCGGAATCTTCCCGCGCATGCTCGGTATCGATATCCCTCTCGTTCCCGCGCCCTATGGCAAGGCACCATACATCGTCGACCGTTACATCCAGCTGTGCAGGTCGATCACCATGCCCCTCGGTTACGGTAAGAACCAGCTCAAGGCGTGCTTGCCGTTCCCGTCGGGAGGCATCCAGACCCAGCACATCCCGCAGCTCGTGAAGGACCTCGGACCCAACATCGGCGTTGGCACGGGCGGTGGCATCCACGCGCACCCCATGGGCACCATTGCCGGTGCCAAGGCATTCCGCCAAGCATTCGATTCCATCATGGCCGGGGAATACGACCTCAAGAAGTATGCCAAGGAAAAGAACCTGCAAGAGCTCGGCCTCTCCCTCGGCATGATGGACATGGCCCACGAGGGGCTCAAGCAGATGATGAAATCCGGGAAGAAATAGGCACGCCCCGTGCATTCCCCGTTTTGTTCCTTGTTTTATTTTTTTCCATTCATTCCATCCATGCAAGCATTCCCGAAATTTACCGTGAGCCTCGAATGTCCGATTTCATCCTCGGCCTTGTATCCCTGGTAATCCTCGTGTTCTTGAACAATTTCGGGTTATTATTCCAGAAACATGATACCGACAAGGCAAAATTAAGCAAGGATGCTAGCGTGGGCCTGTATTTCAAGCGTCCGTTGTGGTTGCTCGGTATCTTGATGCAAACGATCATGGTGCTACCTTTTTTCTTCCTCACGATTGACTTGCTGGGTATAACCTTGGCACAGCCACTCGTGACCACCGGGCTTCTCGTATTCATCGCGGGCTCCGTGTATCTGCTCAAGGAGCGGTTGCGGCGGGTCGAGTGGGTGGGCGTTACCTTCATGTTCTCGGCAGCGCTTATGGTCGCGCTGAGCAACGTGACGGGTGACGTCCCCGTTTCGGTCTTCCTCGATCCCGGCTTCGTCCCTAGAATGCTCGTCTTCTTTTCCATTGCAACGGTCCTCATCGTTCTTGGCATGGCGTTAACGAGAGGTCGTGAGAACCGGCGCGTGCTCGGGTATGCGACATTGATGGGCGTTGCTTACGCGCTGGTCTCGACGTCGGGCCAGTTCATGACGTCGTCGTTTGATGTGCTTGCCGGTTCCGGGTTCGAGACGCTCGGGTGGGTCTTGCTCGTTGGCGGTTTTTCTGCCACGGTGATCGGGACGTTCGCTGGCATCGTGTTTTCTCAAAAAGCGTTCCAACGTTCCCAAGCTATCACCGTCGTGCCCATTTCCCAAGCAATCATCAATGTTTTGCCGGTATTCGGTGGAATTTATGTTTTCGGCCAAATTATCCAGCATCTACCGTTGTTTTTCATCGGTATTGCTATCTTGCTTGTTTCGGTATCGTTACTTTCCCGGTTCCAGGTCCAACAATGATCATGATTACCGTGCAAGTCAGCGAGAACGCCCGGTGTCGTATTTCTTGATCTCGTCAACCATTGCCACCACGTTCTCAACGGGGTGATCCATCAAGGCGTTCGTTGGCCCGGGCATGAACCCGGCCGGGCCCAGCCGGGTGATCGCGTCACGCGTGTAAGCCCGGACCTCGCCCGTCGTCGCGTTCTTGAGCATGTTCGTGTCCTCGATGGTGCCGAGCATGGCGATCTTGTCCCCGTGCTTCCGCTTGATCGCGGGCAAGTCGTTGAGCCTGGGTTGCAATGCTTGCACGCCGTCCAGGCCGATCTCCGCGAGATCATCGAACAGGCTCTCGATCTTGCCGCACGAGTGAAGCAATAGCTTCACGCCCGCATCGTGGGCAAGCCGTGCGTACTCGACCAGCGTTGGTTTCACGAGGTCACGCCATATCTCGATGTTTCCCATGATGAGGCCCTCGTTGTAGCCGTAATCGTCCCCGATCATGACCACCTTTGGTTTTCCATGCTTCAACAACCCTTCCATGGTGCGAATGCCTATCTCGTTGAAGAAATCGCGTATCTGGTGCAGCAATTCCTTGTCCTTTCGCCAGAGCTTGCTGACCAGTGGTAATCCGAATCCCAAGGAGATCGGTTCCCACATGCCTGGAACGCCACCGAACACGACGTGGTTGAAGTGCCGCTCGCATGCCTCGCTTATCTTTCGGTAGTTCTTGAATCCCTTGGTAGGTATGGCTGGTTGCTTCTCGATAGCGCGTTGAATCGCCTCCCGTGGCGTGCTCCCCGAGAAGCACGGGCCAACGTGCCACGCGTGCGGGATGGGACGCTTCGGCATGCCATCCTTGGGCTCGAAGGTGGTCTCGCGCGTGGTCACCTTCGAATGCGTCGAGGGATTGCTGGTCATTGCCCGAACGCTCGTGAAGAAGCCCTAAGTTCCACCATGCATCGACATCGGTCGGATCGAGCCGGGTTGCCCGTGTAAAAGCAAGTATCGCGTCCTGCTGGTTACCGAGGCGCATCTGGATGACCCCGGAAGCATACCAGCTCCTTTCATGGGTGGCATCTTGGGCCAAGGCGGTTGCAAGGTGCGCGAGTCCATGCTGGTAGAACGCGCGTGTTTCATCCTCCTTTGCGGAGCATTCCGCGAGCCGCACGTTGATGATGCCCATGCTGTAACGTGCTTCGACGCGTGCCGGATCGAGTACCACCACGCGCGCGTAACAGTCCAGCGCATCACGCCAGATATCCTGCCTTGCCATTATTCCCGGGGGGTTATTTCCCATTTTTTCGTAAAGTACGCCCAAATCGTGCCAGCATACAATGCAATCCGGGTAATTTTCCACGGCTTGCTTGAGAATGTCACGTGCCTTGAACACGTCATGTCGTGATGCCGCTTGCTTCGCGTCGCGGATGAGGTCTTGCACCAATGCTGCTTTTGCCTTGTTATCACCTTCCGAGCCACCCGTTTTCCCGGTTGCTTTCTTTTTCGCCATGATCGTCCCCTCGCGGATTATCGGGGCACCGTGATCGCGGGCATATCGAAAATCCCGACGCTGCCATCCTGGTGCCCGACGTACAAGAATGATGCATCGGCGTGCAGCGCGGTGATGGGGGACTCGCCCGTCGTAAACGCGCGCAATTCTTGCAAGCCGGGGGATGAAAGGACTTGAACCACTAGTCCCCCACCGCCCACGGCGATCCCATCCCCGATCGCCGCGACGTGGTTTGGCCCGTTTCCTCGCACCCTTGCGTTCCCCAGCGGGGCATATCCGTCCCGTGTCCAGCCCAGCACGTGCCCGTCGTCCGTCGCGGCCACGATGCATTCGTTCCCTATGCAAAGATCCACGAGCATGCACCCCCCGCCATCCAACGAACGTGCAAGTTCGAGTTTTTTCTTGTCCCACAGCACGATGGTCTTCCCGCTCGCTGCAGAATACAAGTATGCATCGTCCGAGCCCAATCGCGTGACGCCTGCCCAGCCATCATGCCGGTACAGCGACTTGATCGACCTCAACGTCGCGGCGTCGTACACGTCGATCGACCCGTCCGACGTTCCCGCGAAAAGATGCACGCCGTCGGACAACACGGAAGTGACCCAGTACTCGTCCGAGCCCCAATCGTCATGCAGCAACTGCGTTTTCTTGTCATAGACCCGTAACGCGCTATACCGGTAGCCGGTCAGGTCTTTCCCCCCGCCACCACCCGAGAATATCCAGTTGGCGTCGGATCCCACGCAGCGAATGTCTTGGCCAAATCCCACCAGCATCCCGTCGATGGAGAACGCGTGTTCCTTGCTGTAAATGAACACCGTATCCACGGGAGAAGAATAGCCCTCGGGAACAAACCCCGGCCCGCACGTGTACAGGTAGGACTCGTCCGAGGTGATGCCAACCACCTTGTTCTTGTGATCCGACAGCGTGAACGCGGGAGCCAGTTTCCGTATCAACACAACTCACCAAGCACCATCTCACCAACCGCGTCCGGGTTTAAATAACCTCCTCGTGATGGAGCCTTTTACATCATCGGGCCTACCTTCTTTTCTACACCTTGCGCATGATGGATCATGAAACACTTTTCCTACGCGGAAGCCCCCGCGAGCCCCGTGAATGATTACGGGTCGACGGGCACGACCATCCGGGTGTTGATCGACAAGGAAACCGCGCCCAATTTCATCATGCGCAGGTTTGAAATAGAGCCCGGTGGCCACATCGGTGTTCACTCGCACCCGGCCGAGCACGAAATCTTCGTGTTGCAAGGCGAGCTGTTGCTCGTTGGAGGGGATGGAACCAAGACGCTCGTTCGTGATGGCGAATTCGTATTCGTGCCACCAAACGAACCGCATGGCTACGAGAACATGAGCGTCAAGCCAGCAGCGTTCATTTGCGTGATCCCGAAATGACCCGAGAAACCATCAAGATATTGCTCGCCGGCTCGCGCCACACGGGAAAGGGCCAGATCGGCCGCGCCTGGGGCAGGACGGACGCTGACCAGCCCACGTTACAACCCGTCATCTTGTATGACCGGGTCGTCACCTCAAGAACGAGCGACCATCGCGTCGTGGCATGGGTGCTCTCGTTCGACCCGGAATTCGAGGACATCCGCAGGTGCCTCTACAAGAACACCGATGGCATCATCTACACCTTCACCACGTCGGGAAAGCATGGCGACACGCTATCTGCCTTGAACGGTTACGAGCAGGAACTCGTTGCAGAACTCGGTATGCTGCCACCAGCAATGCTCGCCAAGGTCACCTTGTCACGTGATGACGCGGTGATCGATGGCATCGATGCAAGGGCGAACGCATGGGCAAGCACGCGTGGCGAGATGCCCGTCGTTGCGATGGATTACACCGACGCGGCCAGCTTCCAGGCAGCGGTGGACCACGCGTTCGACACGCTGCTCGGGCGGGTATTGAAGGCACCGCGCGTGGAAAAGGAGGGAAAGAAGCAAGGAGCTTGATTTCAAACGTCGAGCGTGAAGAGTTTCTGCATTTCCTTCGCCCGCGAGCGAAGGGTGACCTCGGTCACGCCCACGACATCGGCAACTTGCTGTTGGCTGCGGGGTTCGCCGAGCTCGCGGCCCGAGAGATACAGCGCTGCTGCAACTATCCCCTTCGGGTCCTTGCCAACGTTGCTGCGCTGGTCCTTCACCTTTTTCAGGACGTCCACGACCCGGCGCTCGACCGCGCTCGATAACCGCAAGTCGCTGACGAGGCGCGGAACGAGCGATTCCAGGGCCAATGCAGGAACCTTCATGTGGAGCTCCCCGATCAAGGTGCGGTAGGCCTTACGCACGTCCCGGCTGTCGACGTTGCTCTCGTCCAGGATCTCTTGGAGCGTGCGCGGGATTCCCGCGAGCCTGCACGCCGAGTACAAGCAAGCGATCACCATGGCCTTGATTGAACGGCCACGGAGCAAGCCCTTCTTGTTCGCCTTCTTGTAGATGATGGCGGCATCCTCGAGGACGTCCCGCGGGGGGGACAGGTTGGACCCGATGCGCTTGATCTCGTTGGTGGCGATCAAGACGTTGCGCTTGGCCCACTCGAGCCTGTTGTGCCACTTGTAGGCACTCTTCGTGAGCACCTGCCCGGGCTTCCCTATCACTGTCGTGAGACCCATGTCCACGGACAGGTTCGTGACGGGGGCACCCGTGCGGGAGCGCTTGTCACGTTCCTCTTGCGTGAATGACCTGCGCTCGTTCTCTGGATTGACGACGTGATCTTGGATCACCAGGCCGCATCTGGAGCACACGCGCTCCCCGCGCTGCTCGTCCGAGACGACATCGTTCGATTGGCACTCGGGGCAACGGGAGGCGAGGTCATCGTCGCCAAAATAGTCTATATCGCCTTGTGCCTTGGGGATCGCTCCCCTTGCGTGGTAATCGGTGTTAGTGTTCATCATCGTATCACGTTTTCCGTTTGTGGTTGCGGGGTGTCTTCTTACTAGCGTTATATGTATGCGAGATTCCGGACCCTAGGACATGGATTGGCTTCGCTACGACGGTTCTCCCAAGATCTTTAGCCAGTAGTTAAACAACCCCATATTCAAATAAGAGTCTATCGGTTATAAAAAATAAGTCATGGGGTTAAATACCCCCAGAGCCTGCACCGTGGATTTACGAGTACAACACGGTGCTGGCAGGAGCCTTGAACCCTTGCCCGAGCACCTTGTTCACGGCTTTCGTGAAATCATCGAGTTGCACGTGATCCCGCATCGCGCGGAGGGCGAACATGCCGGCTTCGGTGCAAATGGCCTTGATGTCGGCACCGGTCACGTGTTCCGCCTCTGCCACGATCTTGACCGCACGTTCCTTCACCCCGGGCTCGATGTTCATACCGCGGGCGTGTATCAAGAAGATTTCCTTGCGTTCCTCGGCAGCGGGTTCCCCGAACTCGATGAGTCGGTCGAAGCGACCCGGACGGAGCAACGCGGGGTCAAGGATATCGGGGCGATTCGTCGCGGCGATGATCCGGATGTTACCCCGGGGCGAGAACCCGTCCAGCTCGCTCAAGAGCTGCATCAAGGTACGCTGGACTTCCCTGTCACCGCTCGTGGCGACTTCCAAGCGCCGACTACCCACCGCGTCGAGCTCGTCTATGAAGATAATGGCTTGATCGCGTTCCTTGGCCATCGCAAAAATCTCGCGCACCAACCTGGCGCCCTCGCCGATGAATTTCTGGATGAGCTCGGATGCAATGATCTTGATGAACGTCGCGTTCGTCTCGTGTGCCACGGCACGTGCCAATAGGGTCTTGCCCGTGCCTGGAGGCCCGTATAACAAGACGCCTTTCGGGGGCGTGATGCCGATCTTCTCGAACAGCTCGGGTCGCAACAAGGGCAGCTCCACGCACTCGCGGAGCTCGCGCAGCTGCTCTTGCAACCCGCCAATGTCCGCGTACGTCACGTCGGGGGCTTCCTCGATCTCCATCCCACGCACGAATGGGTCCTTCGAGCTTGGCAGCGTTTCCACCACGGCCATGTTGCGCTGGTTCAAGGCAACGCGGCAGCCCGGCTTCAACTCGTCCTTGGTGAGTTTCGAGCTCGAGTTCACGACGAACTGTGGGCCCGCGCTCGACTTGACGATGAGGCGCCCGTCGTCGAGCACTTCAATCAAGGAGGCGGTGATCAGCGGGGGTTGCCGGAGCCGGTCGAGCTCGTTTCGAAGGCTATGGAGCTCGCGTTCCAATCGCAAGCGTTCCGCGTCGAGCAATTGCTTCTCGGTTTCCAAGGCACGAATGCGGCGCTCGAGATGCCTCGTGTAGGTGACCATGTAGGAGCCATCTTGCTCGCCTTCAGGTTGCTCTTCGTTCTTCCCTTTCTTTTTTTGTGGAACGGACATGTTTTTCGTTTCTCGTGATGTGTGATGAGCTTGAAAGTCGACGGGTCCCGTTGGTGGCGAAACGGGCGGTGGTCTCTCGTGATCATGAAGGACCACGGCGTTATAACTGTCTCTATTATCTATTGAAAGTAATTCCTTATTTTGTTTTGTATTCCCGGCGTATTACATTCACGCGAGGAGCAATACTCGACGGGGCGAGGATGGTTCGCTCCTCCAAGGGGTACATTCCCACAGCGTGCCGTGCTGAGCACGGTTCTAATGCAATCCCGCCTATAAATATACTTCGGGGTTATCAAATGCCGATCAGAGGGCAACGGGTACTCCCTCGCGGCCACGCCATCGCAAGATTCATAGACCCTCAGCTCCTTCGTAGTGACGGATGACAAGAATGGTGGATGCTACTGCTTGCGGACGCCCGGCACCATCACGAGCTTTGGACGTCGATGACGCGGGCGCGATGGTGCACTCGTGGACCTTTTCAAGACATCGAAAAATGCTCGTGCTCCACGCGGAGCGATGCATCGGGTGCGACTTGTGCCGGGTGGTGTGCCCGACCTCTTGCATCGAGCTCGGCCCCGTTCCAGAAATTGCTTCTGGAAAACTCGAAGGCGTGCCTGCTATCCTCGTGAACCACGAGAAATGTGCCTATTGCGGGCTCTGCAGCGTGATCTGTCCCACCGGGGCGTTTGATTTCACCACGGAACCGGGAGATTTCATCGAACCGGGGTCGCTCCCGCGCTTCCATTTCAAGCCATTCGTCGATGCCGTCCATCAAGGTGGCATGGTTCGCTCGCTTGACGAGCCGGCAAGCCGCGTGGTCAGGTTACCACAAGCCACCGTCAAGCCAAGCGAGGGACAAGTCATCTTGCGCCACGATTTGCTCGACCGGTGTGATCCCATGGGGTGCAAGGGATGCTTAAACATCTGCCCGACGGATTGCTTCTGGGTCCCGAAGAAAGCAAGCGAAATTCAAGAACGGGGAAAGATAACCATGGACGAGGACTTGTGCATTCATTGCGGGGCATGCAAGAACGCATGTCCCGAGAGCATCATCGAGGTGCGCAGGTCAGCGGTCGCTCACGATTTCCCCGAGCCAAGCCTGCCGTGGACGAGGGGCTGGGCGCTTGCCATCCAGAAACTCAACGATCCCGGTATCGCCGAGGACGCGGCGAGAAACGCGCCCATCCCGATCGATACCGGGCAAGAGGCAGGGGATACGGGAGGCCCTCGCGAGGAAGAGGAACCCGCTGTGGAGATTCCACCGGAGATCAAGGCACGGCTGCTCGATGAGTATAACAAGATAAAGGCCTCGCTTGCAAAGGTGAACGTGCGCTACTGGATGGAATTCAAGAAACTCGAGCCGCTCCGGAAGGAATTGTTGAAGACGTTCAAGAAATGACCCGTGCAATGCCACCAACGTGCCCGCGTGTCACTTGGAGGGAAACGTTACCACGAACGTCGTTCCCTTTTCCCTGCCACCGGACATGGCCATGATGATATCGTTATCAGCCCGTGTATCCCATTTTCGTGGCCACGCCTTCAACGGCAACCTTGTGCGCGTCAAGGTGAAGCACGTCCTTGGGTAATCCGAGAGCCATCCCGATTACCTCCACCAAGTGGAGCACCGGGATTGAAAACTCGTCATCGAATTCGACTTCCAGCTCAACTTGAGCATTATCAAGGTGCAACTGGCAGTACGGGCACACGACAACGATCGCGTCGACATCATGAGAGGCAATGCTCGCAAGCTTCCTCCGCGTGAGGAGCAGCGAGTTGATGCGATCCTCCTTGATGATGCGCTGGTTTAACCCTGCACCGCAACATGTCAATTTCTCCTTGTAGTCGACGTTGTTTCCCTTGAACGAGGACAACACGTCCTCGATGACGCGCGGGTGCTCGACGTCATCTACCACGACGGCCCTGTCTTCTTGATGCAAGAAGTGGCAACCGTAATGCACCGCTAGGCGGAGCGATTTCAACGAATGGCGGGCCAGCTTGGCGAGAACGTCCCTGTTCTTGTAAAAATATTCAGCGACGTGGAACACCTTGACATCCGCCGGCATCTCGATGTTCTTGGCACCGAGCAACACCCCGACGCGCTCTAGCAAGGAGGGGTCGTGGTTCACGTATGCCTCGCAATTGCAGAACGAGGTGAAGCAGCCATTGCACGTCGTGACGCAGTTTTTCGAGTGTTGGCCTGCCACGGCCAAGTTTCGCTTGGATATAGCCACGGCGGCCTCGATTGGCGACGTGTTGAACGCCAAAAAGTTGCCCGCGCAGCAAGACTGGGCACTGCTGGTGAACGGGGTGTTCCCCACGGCCTTGCAGATTTCCATGAACCCGGCGTTGATGCCAGGGTACACCTTCTCCGTGCAGCCTTGGAAATAGAAGATGGGGTCGTTGGCGAGGGGAATGGATGCCACGCGGGCCTCGTTGATGCCGCGGGAACGGGAGCGGGTCTCGAACATAGCCATCACCGTGTTGCCCCTTGCACCGAGTTCGCGTGCTTGGCTTTCAATTTTTCGACCCGTTCTTGCAAACCAGTGGCTTGCAAGATGGCTTTTACCTCTTCCACGGCACCGGCATCCATCCACGAGGGGCCATCGGCCAGCACGCCTTTGTCGAGGTACATGTCCATGACCGGGAGGACGTTCTTCATGTGCGAGATGCCGTGGCCGCGCTCGAGTGCCAGGTCACGGAGAATGAGGATGGTCTTGTAACAATCGATGTTGTCCCGGGGGCAAAGGTTCACGCACGCTTGGCAATAAAAACAATCCCAGATGATCTCGTCCTCGATGATGCTCCAGTCGTTGTCTATGATACGACGGTTGATCAACCGCATATTGAATTTCTCGTTCACTTGCGCCGCTGGACAGCTCCCGACGCACCGCCCGCATTGAATGCATGCGAAGTAATCCGTGCCCGATAACGGGTGCGAGTTGATGGTGTCTATCAAGTCATGACCGTGGTGGTCAGAGACTTCCGGGTTCGTGCCAGCCATTTCGCATCCATCCGCATCGTGTGCCGTGCAATGATCATTCAGAACGGGCCAATTTTATGATGGCGCCAATACGGCATAATTATGTATAATGATTCATAATTGCAAGCGAAAGGGGCTCGCGCAAGCACGTCCCGTTCCCGCATCATGTTTAATAAACGTCACGTGTTCCTCCACATCACGTGTAGACCCATCCTTATTTAACGAACGAAGGTCCCCGACATGGGCACGATCAACGCAATGACGGTTTACAAGGACTTGCCGAAGTTGAACTGCAAGAAATGTGGCATGCTGTGCATGCCCTTCGCGGTAGAGTTGATCAAGGGAACGAAGCGTGTCGAGGATTGCCCGCCCATCTTGGAACCAAAATACAGCAAGAACCTCCACGCGTTGAAAGAGATGCTCGCGCCGCTCCAGCAAGCAACGGAAACAGGCATCATCTTGGAAAGCGACAAGTGTGATGGTTGCGGGATTTGCGTGATAGCTTGCCCCGTGAATTCGAGATTCAGCCAAGAGTGCTTGAGCGGCAAGGCTCCCGAGATACCGCTGCCAAAGAACATCATATACGCGTTGGAGGATGGAAAGTGCAAGATCGTCAGCATCGATGAATGCCGCAGGTACGTTCCCCCGAAGACGAACTGCAGGATTTGCGAACAATATTGCCCGAGAAGTGCCTTGAAAATAGTCTTGTAAACAATTACAGAAAAAAACGAAGATGAAATGCCGGTAGAAACAAGAAACAGGGTGGTTTGTTCCGGTTGCGCGGTGCTCTGCGATGACATCGCCCTTGACATGCAGTTCGATGCGGTGCAAAAGGTGCACAACGCGTGCCTCAGAGGGAACGAGAAGATCGCCTTTTCAAGGAGTCAAGAAAGGTTAGGAGCGGTCCAGGTCAAGGAGGCCGGTGGTTCACGGGTCGTGGACCTCGATCAAGGGATACAAGCGGTGCGTGACATATTGCACGTCGCGAAGAGCCCCGTGATCCTGGGGCTATCCAAGGTGAGCAACGAGGCGCAGGACCTCGCGTTCGTCTTGGCAAGGAAGTACAACGCGACCGTAGCCATCCCGGAATTACACGTTCATGAAGCGATGTCCAAGGCAATAATGAACCACGGGATCACGCTTTTCAGTCTCGGGGAAGCCATAAACAACGCGGACATGCTCATCTTCTGGGGCACCAACCCGATCGATCTCGCGCCCAAGCTGGTCGTGAAATCGGTCTTTTCCCGAGGCCGGTACAGGGCGACGGGAAAGGAGATAAAGAAATTCGTGGTGATCGACGAGTATCAAACGCCAACGATGGAACGCGCTGACATCCGCATCGCCGTGCCGGACGGCGATCACGCGAGCATCCTTGCATCCATCATCGACGGTGCGAGCAAGAACGGCATCATCACGGAGCCAGAAAGGGAAGCGAGCTTGAATACCTTGTCCAGGGGCAATGGCATAAGCCTTTCACAGGAAAAAAAGTCGCTGGTACAAGACTTGGTGAAATCCATAACTCTTTCCGAATACATCGTGCTGTTCCTTGGAGAAAACATACTCGACATGACGTTTCTCGGGAACAATCCCGGTTTCTTGGGCGTGCTGCTCGATCTCGCAAGGCGAATCAACGGTCGCGCCAGGATGGGCATCATTCCCTTGTCCTACCGGTACAACCAGGTAGGCTTGTACAAGGCCATGCGCGCGTCTGGCCACGGGAACGTGGCCGACCTTGACGAGGTGGTCGACCGGCTCGGCACCCACGATCTCGTGCTTTCCTTCGGCTCGGACCCGGTATCCCGCATCTCGCCGGATGCCATAAAACAACTTGCTTCCACAAAGACGAAGATCGTCGCGATCGACTACAAGCAAACCCCGACCACGGAACTCGCGAGCATCGTGTTCCCAGCAACGATCACGGGCATCGATTCTGGCGGGACCGTCACCCGGTTCGACGGCACGTCGCTCGTCCTCAATCCAAGCATCAAGCCCAAGAAAACGCACGTGAGCGACGAGGAGTTCCTGAAACGGTTGCTGGATGCCTGACCTACCCGTCGCCATCGGCCTTGCCGAGCCACTCGATCCACGCGGTGATCGGGTCGTTGCCGTGCTCGGCCAAGTGCGTGCCACCAAGCTCGTAATCCATGTACATGCGAACCGCGTTCGTGCCCTTTTCGGTGATGTCAACGTACTTGTTGCGGCGCTTCGGCGACATCGTGATGTAATCCCACGACAGCAGCGGCTTGAAAAGGGCGTTCGCTGCCATGTATTCCGAGCTCGTCTGCTTCCTCGTCTCCCTATTACGTTTCACGGTGATCAAGCCCTCGGTCTTCAGCCGCTCGATCAAGTCCTTGACGTACACGAATGTACCCCGGTCTTTCCTATCGCGCTTCATCTTCTCGATGATGCCCAGCGTCTTGATGTACTTTGCATCGGGCAGATCGATCTGGCAGTCCGGCAACGCCACGACCTCCTTGACGCCCGTGGTCAAGGTCACGGGGGGCTTGAATTCGTGCAGCTTCGGGTAATAGGTGTCGGTCCGCACGTAATACGCGGTGACTTCTTTCGTGGACATGGCGGCGATCGTCGATGCACAAGCCGAAATTTTCGTTCCCGCGCTCACGTTGATGAACAAATCGTTCCCCCGGAGGCGCTCCACCTGGAAGACCTTGTTGAGCACGGCGAGCAGGTCGACGAGCTTGTACAGGGACGTCTCGATGACCTCCACCTTGATCTTGCTCTCCTCCGCTTGCCGCTTGATCTCCTCCAGGTAGGGCCATGCAGCTTCCTGGCTTCGCGGGAAGCAAATCAGGATGAGCCGGTCCCCGCGCATCTGCATGACGGGCTTCACGATACGCTCGATCTCCCACCCGAGAAACGCGACGTGCACCTTTTCCTTGAATAAACGATTTTGCCCGGTTGCTTGTGCCATTCGAGGTCATCGCTCCGTTAATCTCGATTTACTTGCTAAATGAATTGGATTATCACATATAAAAATTCCATCCACGCGCCGCGGATCACGCCACGGCCAGCAAAACGAGCATCACGACACCGCAAGCAACGGGGTTCAAGAGGTTATCGTTCACGGGCAAGGAGAGGATGTCGATCAAGACGAAAACGATGGCCACGACCAGGGAGATGATGGCCGTTGTTTGAAAAAGGAGTGCGGGTATTGGAAAGCAGGCGAGCATTGCTAGAACGATGAGAAAAGTAGAAATAAAGCCGGCAATGTACCCCGCGCAGTTCTTTTCCTTGTAACAAAAATAGCTTTTCTTGGGGAACATCAATCTATCGGGACAACGCGCGTGGAACGCTTTTCCTGTGATGCTAGCAAATGCATCGGAGATCGAGGCGATCAGGGCAACCGAGGAAAACACGGCAAATGGTGCAGGGAGGAACGGGATGAACGATAGCAATATGAGCCCCGTGGGTATGAACGTCGATAACTCCTTGAAATGCATCCGCTTGGTGAGGATGTTGAGCACCGAGGTAGGAAGCAGGTGGAAGATCGACAGCCCCCGTTCCTTGAAGTACCACGACAGGCGCACGATGTCAGCTGCACCGAACAGGAACAGCCCGCCGAATCCACAATTGATGATGAAAAAAATGCCGAGATCATGCCCGGAGACGAAAGAGATGCCAGCAACAGAAACGAGCACGTTTCCCAGCACGTATGCAGCGATCACGAACGCTGGGATGAACGCGTGAAACGCCTTTCGCGCGATGTCCATCTTGAGGGTGTACTCGCGGGTGAACGATGCCGAGAACGTGTCATACGAACGCTGGACTATCAACGTGGGTTGCTTACTAACCAGCACCTTCTGGCGGGCAAGGATGACGAATATTACGAGGAAGATACCAACCATGGCAACATCAGTGAAGATGTTAAACGAATCACGCACCACCAGATCGATTGACGGGGAATACGCGAATGGATAAAAAAAAGCACCGACAAACCACATGAACGCGTTGAGTAACTCGTTGCCAGTGTCCTTCTTGGTTTTAGCTGGAAGATGACGAACTCGATGCACGATTGCAATGTAGATCAAGCCGAACGCGACGAGATAGCAAATCATGGGCACCGTGGTGAGCATGGAATGCAGTGAATCCTTGAAAGGCATTAAATCCTCGCATTCAAAACTACGAGGAATGCTCGGAGAACCGGTAGCGATGCCTTCAGATGCGGGTGAAGGTTTCCACCACGTCATGACGCGTCGGCTTGAATTCTTGGATCAAGAACGTGATCCCGTCGATGGGCCTTGCCCGCGCGCCGCACGTGAAAAACTCGGCCATGGCGAAGCACTCCTCGGGCCACGTGTGGAGCACGGCGTGCGAGTCTGCCAATATCGCAACGATGGTGATGCCCTCCGGTTCGAACTCGTGGTGGTCCAGCTTTATCAAGGTGGTCTGGCACCGCCTTATCGCCTCCTTGAACTTGGTCGTTAACCACTCCATGTCGTCCAGCGATTCCCTGGACACCTTGCATTTCCACAATTTCACCGTCACGTGCTTCAAATACGTGTAGGGGGAGGTCATGGCGATTGATAGCATGTAACCTTATATTTCTCCTTTTCCTCGTGAACGTGTACCAATGAAGCACGTGATTTCTGCGTCCCGCAGGACAGATCTTCCCCGCTGGTTTCTCGATGATGTCATGCAATGGTTCAAGAAGGGGGAAGTGCTGGTGAAAAACCCGTTCAGCAAGAATACTTACGTCGTTGACTTGAAACCGGAAAGTGTGCATTCCATCGTGTGGTGGAGCAAGGATTTCGGGAAGTTCTTGGACAACATGCACCATTTCAAGGCATACCACCAGTACTTCCAGTTCACGATCAACGGGTACACGCAACCTGCCAGCCAGTTCCTCGAACCTGGCATGACAACGTCGCTCGAGGGACGGCTCGACCAGGCGAAGCGGCTCGCGGATAATTACGGGGCCGCATCGATCAATTGGCGGTTCGATCCAATCGTGTTCTGGCAGGACAAGAACGGGAGGGTGATGGATAATGCTGGAGATTACGCATTCATTGCGAAAAGAATGGCAGAAATCGGCGTTACCCGGAACACGATTAGCTTTGCAACGTGGTATGGTAAATGCGAGAAGCGTGCAAGGAAACGCGGTTTTAAATATGTCGAGCCCGACACGAGCACGCGAGCGCGTGTTGCCGGGGAGATATCGAGGATTGCCAAGGCACTTGGAATGAAAGTGTACGCGTGCGCCAACGACGACATCGTTTCAACCGGCATCATCCAGAAGGCATCTTGCATCGATGGCAACTTGTTAAACAAACTGTTTGGTGAGGGCGCGTCCGTCGCCAGGGATACCGGCCAACGCTGGGCATGCGGGTGCACGAGAAGCAAGGATATCGGGGGATACGAGATGATCTGCAAGCACGGGTGCATCTACTGCTATGCGAATCCCAAGATATAACCGCGGCCCGTGGCATGTATTTTCTAGATGGTACGGGCTCCTATCAACGGGGCCCGTGTAACGTTATTCAATGTCAACGCGGGATGTATGGATACACGACGCGATCTTCAAGGTTGTATTGAATGGAATCGAAGAGAACAACCTTGAGATGGTCAAGTTGGCAGAACTTTTGAGAATTGGTATCGATGCGCGTGGAGATGATCACGTGGGCATATTTTCAACGATTCTTGACACCTCTACCAAGGCATCATTTAATCTGGTGAAAAAGATCATACATGTAAATCGCGACCATGGTCTCATCGGTTCGTGAACGGGCACCCATCGAAAAGAGTACCACCATGCGATCATTGCCTCGATCCATAACATCTCGCTTTCTCCTTGAATCACCTTGTCCCCGAGCGGAAGTCTCGATAAAATTTTAAATAGATTAAGGAAAAACATTTACAAGTCTCAAATCGCTTATGAATGAATATTGCACGTGAACAGAGAAATATCGATGGCTTGAGCGCATCGCGTGAAATATCTGACGAAACGCGAATAAAAAGCCCCCGTGCAACGTGTAACATTCATGAAAACAAACCTGGTGAATGTGTATGAAAGGTTCGATAGGCATCGGCATGGTAGTTGGGATCATCGCATCCATCTTCTTGCCATATATATTTGCATTGATTAGCTTGCCAACGGCGATGGATGTATTGTCCACGGCACTAACTGGACTCGGAGACCTATCTGGGTTCCCGGCAGTGTTTTCAGCAGCGTTCGCAGCACCGTCATCGACTCCCGCGATAGGATCGGGCTATGCAACGAACATTATTGCCGTGTTCACAGGTGAATTGGAATTCATTCCCGTACTGGCAGGAATTCTCACGTGGGTCGTGCTCGGACTGCTCGCAGGTCTTTTCACGCAATCCCCGAAGAAAGGCTTGATTTCGGCCGTTGTATTCATCATCGTTGAAGTCTTGATATACATGTTGATGGCCGTGCTTGCTGGCAACGATATAATGAGAGATGTTATTCTACAAGGTAACACGGTTGCGACGGACGGCATTATCGCGTTCCTCGGACGTGTCGTCATCGTGCCAGTCGGGTTCGGTATTGTCGGGGGCTTGGTTGGTGGCGTGATAAGCCAATTCGCGTTTGGTCCCGAAGAGATCTAAGCCATTTTTTTCTTTACCTTTTCTTGGAAAAATCGTTCAATAACACGGTGATCGCGAGGTTTCAATTTTCGCGGGTGATTTTTTCATACTTCCGGGTGGTACCTTTGGACACCGTGCTTCCAGGGCCGACCACGCACTCCACGAGCGCCGCACCGTCCTCGATGCAAACACCATCACAAATGATGGATTCAACGATGCTGCAATTTTTCCCGATGTTCACGCCATTCCAGATGACGCTTTTTTCAATGGTGGTTTTTTCACCGATGTTCACGTCATTCCCGATGATAGAAAGCGATGAAACGCGAGAATCTTGCCCAATGGTGATGTTTTCCCCGAACGAGGCGGGTGCATCGAATGAACAACCTTGACCTCGGGACGGGGGGACATCATACCAGAGACCGGCATGGTCAACGCCGTGGGGCGTGATGGGCCACCCGTACCCGCGCAACAGGTCCCAATTTGCCCACAAGTACGGACGTGGTTGCCCAACATCCATCCAGTAATACTGCTCGACGAAGCCGAAAATGGGGAGGTTGTTTTCGAGCAAGTAGGGAAACACGTTCTTTCCAAAATCCATCAAGGTACCTTCCCTGTTCAACAAGTCCAATACTTCCCGGTTGAAGGCGTAAATACCCGTGTTGATGAGATTGGTATGCAAGTACATGTCTGACCGCTGGATGATGGAAGAGACATATAATTCCCGTGAATCTGGTTTTTCCAAGAACAGATGTATCTTCTTTTCAGAATCAAGCAACACGACACCATATTGCGTGGGCTCGTCGATGGTTTTCATGCTGATCGTTGCGAACCCGCCTTTTTGCACGTGGTAATCGAGGAATTTTTGCATCGGCATGTTGGTCACGATGTCACCCATGCTCACCAGGAGATGATCCGAGTCGATGAGGTGGCTCACTTGCCGCAACGCGTCCGCGGTATCGCGGGAGTCAACGTGCGGGATTTGGATCTGCAAGTCCCCGAGCTTCTCTGGATTGCCGAACCATTCTCGTTCCATGTGGTCGCGAATTTTCTCGCCAAGGTGCTTGAGAACGATGATGATCTTTTTAATGCCGGCGTAGCGCAGGTGATCGATGGCGTAATCCAGCATGGCCTTGTTGCATACCGGGACCAATGGTTTCGGGATGTCTTGGGTCAAGGGGAATAGACGCGAACCCAACCCTCCAGCCAAGATAATTCCCGTCCAATCGCACATCATGCCGCTGCCACCATCGTTGGTGTCTATTAATTATCCGCGTTGGATGAATGTTGTTGCTGGCTATTATAGATTTCCCGGCTCGGCCAGAATGTTGTTCCCTTGCATCACGCCCTTGACCGGAGGATATCATGCAATCCTATAACGGGCGTTAGCACGTTGATTGGGCGATACCGTGCCTCGTAGATGCACTCGTTCAGGACGCGATCGAGCAAGAACACCCGTAGTGCCTGGCTATCGAGGCCCCGCGTAGTTTTATATCCTTCAACGATGGCATCTTGCACGCTTCGTTCCCACGCGTCAAGGGACACCTTGAGGGGAAGTATTTTTTCTTGCGTGGAAACGGGCAAGAGCGCATCACCAATCTTGTTACTTGCAACCATCTTCTCATCCAAGAGAAAGCATAAAGGTAGAAACGGCTCGATTTTTTCAAGGATAACGTCCCGGGCGGTTGCTTTCAAGGCTGAAACCTTGATGTAGGATAATGACCGCAAAAGCGATGCGACATCTTTCTCCACGGGGTAAGTTTCCAAACGTTCCGCCCACGGTAACTGTGGATCGCCTTCCAGGTCCAGGAAAATGAAACGTGACTGGCCCGGGTCGACCAGCAGCTGGCCCATGTGCAAGTCTTGATGCACGAGCTGCAGGTGGAGCGACTCGAACCCGGGGGGTGGTGGCATGAATGATGTGATTTTTCCAGCCTCGCCAAGCATTTCATCAATGATTTTTACCAAGGCCAAGAAAGGGGGAGGTAAAGCATTGGTGGAACAGAGGGCGTTCAAAATTTTAGAGACGACATTCACTTTCGTTTCGATCTGCACTTTAAGCGAGCGATACAGCCCGCTGCTACCCATGCCATGGCGCAGGTCACCCCTATCCAAGCTTGAATGAAAGCGAGCAGTTGCTTTGCCCAAAATTCGGGCCAGATTCAAGACCAACGGGGATGGGGTGTCTTGACCGGGAACGCCGGGACGCATGCGTGAAGCCGATTCCCAGAACGGGGCTCCACCATCTCCGCTGCTAGGCACGAACTCGAAGACGTGGATGAAAGGGAACATTTCCGGAACCGATAGACCGGTTGGCATGATCATTTCTTGGATTTCATTAAATGGAGACTTGCCATGCATCTCGTGCAATAAGGTTTGTAAAAAATCCGGCGTGTAAGTGAACACCATCTGCAAGTGGCTTATATCGCTGAAACCAGAGCTTTCAAGTAAATGCGTAAGCAAACCTGTCATGTTGAAAGCAACACGCGGGTAAAACTTCACGACAAGCCGGAGTTTCATACCGCGTTGCTGGTCGATGCGGAAAATGATGTTGGTGGTATCACCCCCGCCAAGGATGCTCGCGTGCCACGTGTCGAGGTCATCATCAAGCAGAGCCTTGACAGCGGCGTGATCCAATCTATTTGCCGCGATCTGGCCGCCTAGCCGTTCGGCATTCTGGAGCAATACCCGCAAGAATTTTTTCCAGAATTCCGGCTCACGGGGGGCCACGGTGATGCCCACGTGAATCCCGCCATCGAACTCGAAAGCATGCATGATATCTTGCGGAAGTTGCATTCTCCCGCACGTTACCGTGATCTTCACGGGAACGGGATAAATTATGGCATCGATTTCTTTTTTTGCTTGCACCAAGATAAATAAGAGGAAAAACTGGTCGCCCGGGTCATCGTAAAGGTGTTTGGAAAGAAGCTGCCCGTCACCTGGCCCGAGACGAACCACCTTGATATACTTCATGTCCTCTGGATCGAGATTTGTTCCTCCCAAGCCGGACCAACGCATAGACGGGATTGCACGAGCCAGGAAATCGCGACAAAACTCGAGGTGCTCCAAGTCGTGGGGCGAAAAAGGGGAGTCTATCCTCGTTATTGAGAGGCCCATCTGCATCGCACGTCGTTGCTGGTTATGTCTTGGTTATGGTACACGTGATCGAGAATGGTTTGGTTCCGGGGTTGAACGCCATCCCGATGCCCTGGTACTTCGACTGGTAATCGTTGGTGTTCATCCTTGAAAAAGTAACGTGAGCCCACGTGGCGAAACGTACCGGTTCGGACAGTTCGAACGAGAGTTTCAAGCCATAACTCGTATCGAGCAAGTAAAACCGATCACCAGCCATCTCGACCCCGTCCAAGGGATTCCACTGGCCCGTGGTGCTGGAAAGCACGAATTCCTTCGGGTCGCCGTTGAAAAAAACCGGGAAATCCACCATGAATGCGTACCGGTCCGTGAATTCACCAGGAAGCCCTTGGATAGAATAGCCCACGGTAAACTTGGGGTCCCTTTCAAAAAATGTAATTTTTTTCGAGATCAAGATGGGAAAGTTATCCAGCACGCCGCATTTTTCCAAGACGATTTCGACCTTATCGCTGTCAAGGAGTTCGCCTTTGAGAATATACGGGCCGCTAGAAAAGCCAACGATATCATCCAATTTATTGTCTTGAAACGCTTTAAAATCAACGGGACTTTTCACGACGAATTCCCGGCTTGCAACCTTCCTGGCCTTGTCAAACACGAGGCTTGTTGCATTCCCCCCTTCGTGATATGCTTCCCTCCAGCGTGCAAGCGTGTTCATGAGGTTGTAAGACATTGGCTTGAAATCTAGCTCGAAGATGGTTCCAGCATCTTCGAGATTGACATAGGCGTTGGTATACTTCGTCTCTATGAGTAATTGATCGAGCCCGTCCTTCAAGAAAGACATTTTTCGAATTCTCGGAAATCCGCCCAATGAATCAGAATTCATCAACGAAATTATGGCGTTTTCCGCATCGATCGCGTGCTTGTACACGGAATGCCGTAAAAAATTTAAATAAACCCCTCCAAATTGCCCGTGCCAATAGCAATCGTTTGCTTGGGCCATATACAGCGATTTCCTTGCTCCCGCTGTCAAGTGCTTTTTCCCTGTTTTTTCCTCGTATTCGACGATCCTGTCGTGAACATGCAGCATTTTCTTGTGCATATTGTTGGATTCTGGATACTTGACGAGAAATGAACGCCAGAAACCACCCTTGATGAACCGTTCGATATCCAAGTTTTTCGCGTCGTGTATCTCGTTATTCTTTAATTTTTCGCGTATGATCTCCATCTTGCGCCGTGCAAGAGTGGGAAGGACCCATTCCTCCATCTTGTCGTAAGATGCATTCGGGATGTAGATCAATCCGCGAGGCTTCAACCGGTCGAGGCAGCGCGACAGGGTCATCGATTGTATCCAATCCGAATTCTCGATAAGCTTGAAAAATTCATCGATGTAAGGGGCCTCGCCATCGTGGCCGCGAACATAACACAACTCGTGGGTGGTACCCCATTCGCCCATTTTCTCGGCATCGGAAATGAATAAAACGATGCGGTCCCCGCTCGCATTTTTTACCGAATTCAAGTAGTCCCGCAATCTCCATACGGGTTGCCACGGTGCAAGATACCGTACGGGCTCGTTTATTGGGAACACGTTGATGACCTTTCCATCGTCTTCCGTCGTGTAATAATAAAAAGTATCTTCCTCGCTGAACCCACACGAACGGAGGTGGTTATCATCTACGATGATGTAGTCCAAACCGGCATCGTGGATGAAACGCGGGAGTTGTGGTTCCCAAACCCGCTCCGCGAGCCACATACCCCGTGGATTCACATGGAAATCTGCCTTGATCTTCTCGCTCAACATGGCAATCTGCCCGATTTTATCATCGTCAGGCAGTAAAGGAAGTATCGCCTCGAAGTATGACCCGCTGATGAGCTCGACTTGGCCACGATTGCATAAATCTTTAATTGTTTCAAGGTAATCAGGATGATATTTTTCGAACCATTCAAGCAAATAGCCCGTGAAATGCAACGTGAATTTAATCTTCCGTGTCGTTTTTATTATATCGAGCAGGGGCCGGTAACAACGGTTATATATTGATTCAATGACATGGTCGAAATTATCGACGGGCTGGTGAAAATGAAAAACTATTGGAAAGATAACGGAATCCATGGCTTGTCACGAGGTCACGTGTCAAATGCGATAGAAAGAAAAGAACGAGCGATCAATTGTCAGGCATACCTGTTACCTTGATGGGAGGGTCCATGTCGGGCACGATCTTTTCGATGAAATACTTCACGCCGTAAGGAACCGCGAAGAATTCGCTGAAAAAATTATTGAAATCAGTGATCTCGGCACGCATGTCCACGGAAGCATATATAGAGTTGTTATCATCCACATCGAAATTGATTTCGGGCAATTCATGAATTGCCACGAGTAACTTTTTAAACAGCTTGAACAAGAACGCCTCGTTAGTTGGAAGCGATTTACCATCCACGATCTGGCAAGAACACACGATCCATTTACCTTGGACGGAAATTATAGGCTTGAATAACAGGCCAGCGATCTCGTATGGAACGCAAATAGTTACATCATCGATCATTTCATATTTTAGATTTTTTTCCTCCAAGAACGACTTTACTTTCAACACGTTATTTTCAGATTTTCCTTTCGATTTCGGGTGTGTTTTGATTTATTCTTGATTTATTCGTTCCTTTACTTATATCTTGCTTCCTACGAGCCCCTTGCCACGGACTTGTCATGCAAGATTTTTTGGAACAGCGAGGACGCGAGCAATGCTTCGTCCTTGGTGGCTCCCGAGGCGCGCAATTTATCAATGCCTCGTTTCAATGCACCAACCATGATCTCGAATTCTTGATTGCGTTCTGGAATGATGCGCAGCCGGGTCGCGTTTATTAAAAAATCAACGAATTCACCGCAAGGACGCTGCAAGGCATGCTTGAACGGTTTCTCGCGTGTTTTTCTCATGCACCGGAGCTTGAAGACGGCACGCCTCGAGTGACGTGGGTCTTCCCGGGCGATCCAGTCATCAACCAGCTCGAAGCAAGTGTCCTGCACCCTTGCTTCTATAAAGTTATGAAGGCCATCCAAGACGGGTGCATCGACGAGAACGGCCTTGGAGAGCCCGGATTCCTCGACAAGCGAATCGAGCACAGATGCCATCTCGGTTTTGAATGCAAACAAGAAGTATGCTTGTTGATGAGAAGCAGGAAAATGCACGACGCAATCCTTTTTCTTGCATAAATAAGCAAATAACCGTGCAGTGCAAAAAATTCTTGCTTCCAAGAAGCAATCATCAACGAAAGCATCACGAGATATTTCTCGAACACCGACCGGTGTGAAATGCGGCAGCCCATCAATGGGGGAATACACGGATATGATGGCCTCGTACACGGGTCTAGGACACATCAAGATATAAATCGCCGCGAACCAATTTGAATACAACCATGGCATATCGCGCGATTCCCCCCGACTCGAATTGGCACAAGAAAGTACTTCAACAAGCCCAAAAGTACAATGATCTTGCCAAAAAACTTCAAGAAAGGCAAGATGATAAAAAAGCCCTCGAAAAAATGAAAGATTTGTTGAAAAATATTGAAGATGACATCATCAAGGAAAAAGAGAGCAAGATCAAAAGGGATTTTGCATTCCTCGTGCAATTGATCGAGGAACGCCACGAGAACGGCATTTTTTCCCCGGAAGTGCTTGTCCTCCAAGAAACATTGCTCGGCGGCAATACAGGAGACGGGAGCCTCGTCTTTCAAGAAATGGGCTCCCCCGCGCCACAGCAGCAACAGCATTCACATGATGGTGAAATCTTCGACATCCAAACGATCGACTTGTCCAAGGTAGACCTTATCAACTTGGAACGCATCACGCCGGACCAGCTCGAGAAGTCCAACCAGAAATGTGCCTACGGCGACGGGGAAATACTCGGGGAGCACGGGGAAGTTTACGGGGAAATATGGCGATGTAAATCATGCAAAACGGTGTATCACGAGAATTGCTTGCGAGTGTGCTTATTAACGAAAGGATCATGCTTCGTGTGTGATAAGGAGTACTTGAAACAATAAAGAAGATGGAAAACATGCACGTGACATACGCGATTTCGAATTGGATATACGGCACCGAGCCGCTGGAGATGGCGTTCAAGCGGTTGAAAAAATACGGCTACGATGCCATAGAACTAATGATCGAGGACCCCGCTAAGTTCTCGATATCCAAGGTAACGGGGCTCATCAAAACCCACGACCTTCCCGCGTGCAGCGTGTGCACCATGATGACGGGAGCAGCTGAAAGGGAGAAGCGCCGGAACATGATAGACCCTGACCCGGACGTCCGGAAGCAAACTATGAAATACCTGAAAGAAAGCATGGACATCGGCGAGCAACTCGGGGCGAGGCTCATCTTGAGCGTCCCGTCGGGTGTTGCAAACGTCACGGACGGGTGGACGGACAAGAATCAAGACCTTTGCATCGAAGGATTGCAGGAGCTCGGTGACCATTCGAAATCCATAGGGAAAATTCTGTTCGCGATTGAACCAATCAACAGGTATGAAAACGCGTTCTTGCAACGGGCGGATCAAGCCTTGGCGTTGCTCGGCAAGCTCAAGCACCCGCGAGTCAAGATGATGCTCGACTTTTTCCATACCAACATCGAGGAAAACAACAACGGCGATGCGATCCGGGCTTCCAAGGATTATCTCATCCATTGCCACGTTGCAGATTCGAACCGCAAGAGCTGCGGGAGGGGCATGACGGATTGGTACGGGATCATGCGCGCGCTGCGGGACATCGATTTCAATGGCTCGATGGCTTGCGAACCCCTTCCCCCGACCGCGGCCGACGTGTACGAAAGCTTGAAAAGCGCGCGACCCGAAGCGGACCAATACGCGGATGAATGCATACGCTTGCTTCGTCTAATAGAAGCAACGATCAAGTAAAACAAGTTCTTGTTATTTTTCAATTATCTTTTCGTCGATGTCCTTCCCGAAATGCCTGCCCTTTGAGCCAGCAAGAAATACCTTGATCACGTCCCCAACCTTAAGCTTCGAAACCGACAATTGCTTGCCCGCCTGGTTCACCAAGCATATCGTTTCGGCATTCTGCAAGACCACGGATAGCGACTGGTCGCCGGCCGTCGCTTCGATCAACAGCATGGGGCGCGTCTCGATCTTTGCACGACCCACGCGCGACCGGCGCGCCCGCCCGCGGGAATCGACGATAAGGACCTCGCCCCCTGCCTTCAATTCGGACAAGTAACCGGTCTTGTTTCCGGGCAACAACACGTATGAATGCACGGCACCCGCGTTGACACGAAACGGCCTCGCGTTCACGAATTCCGTGTCGGCCACCTCGCCATGCACCAGGAAGAATCCCTTTGCATGGTTGCCAACGAGCATGCCTTCCCCGAAGTTTAGCATGGTTATCGTGTCCACGCAAACGCGGTCTCCCGACCCTATCTCTTCTATCTTGCTAACCTTCGCATCGACGATGTCGAGCGCGGTGCCAAGGCCCGAAAACCGCTTCCAAGCGTTGAAATCGAAATCATCAACCGCAATGGCACCAGCATCGATCGAAACGAGCACGCCGTCCACGCCAATTTCCAAGGTCTCGAGAAAGACTGTGGCCTCGGGCAAGTCGTGCACTTCCGCGATCAACCGCCCGGGAAGCTTCTGAAACTCGGCAATCAGGTTTTCCAGGGGAATGACTTTCCAATCACCAGCACGCACTATCACGATGTCGAAACCTGCCTTTCCCAATTCAATCGCCAAGGATTCATCTTCCTTGGAATTTAGAGAAACGCGTGCACATTGCGGGATGTTCGAAGCCGATAATTTGGCGATCGCACCGGGAATTAATTTTTTTTTCATGCCATCAAGCAAGAGATATTCGGGGTGCGCGTCTTGGCTCGAAGAAATCACTTCCAACCGACCGAGGGTGCGCAACTGTTCCATGGTCGGTGGTTCGCGCTTCATGGCGCCGTGCGTGACCAGC